>NZ_CP159583.1:0-4003569 GCF_050917435.1 Methylobacter arcticus | reverse complement strand
TTAAAGAAGCCATTGAAAGCACCCTTACAGGAATAGCAACTGCACAAGCTGCAATTAAAAGTGGTGATTTATCAAACGTTGCAGACATTATTCTTAAAGCGGCTCAAGATTCAAAAGAATTCCGTTTTGAACTTACCGAACGTCAACGTCAAAAAGCGACTAATCTATTAAAATCCGCTCGTAAATCTTTTAATGCCGGTAATGTTGAAGCTGGCGAAGCTGAATTAGCCGAATCTTTAGCATTATTTACAGAAATGAAAGCTAAATACGATTTAACTCATTAATAATGATAAATGTCTAATCTGATTAAGCGACATGACAAATACATGAGTTAAGAACTGCCTTGATTGGCAGACAGGTCTATTTAGCTTGATTAACGAAGACATATATATGCTATAAAGTTAGATTCAATTATTTTATCAATGTGATTGAATCTGATTTTAAAATCCAAAACTCACTATAAATCACTCTTCCATAGCTGGTTGAAAAGATTCAAAATGTGTTAAAATCAATATCAGCACATGGCTATTTTTTAAAATAGTTATAATGCTTAACTCCAATATAACAATACTTGAGGACTGGGTAATATGAAAATCTTAAAAAAAATCTTACTATCTTTATTAATTGCAGCTTCTATCGGTGCTGTTTCAACTTCAGTATTGGCTGAAACTGATGCTGGTAGAGTTACATATGCTCCTGCTGAGGCAATTGATATAGTCACCGGTAAGATTAAAGTAGCGCTGGATGCTGTGACTAGTGGCACGGAAGGGGAACAAGTTGCTGAGCTTATTAAAGACGCATCGGATGCAAGCAAAGAAATCAATGCTAATGATAAAGTTGATATTGCTCGCTCAAAAGCTAATAACATTCTAAAATTGGCCAGAAAACATGCTAAAGAAGCAGCTTTGCAAGAAGCTGAACAAGAATTAAGAAATGCACTAAAAGCATTCAATGACTTGAAAAGTTTAATCTAAAACTGATTTTGAGACCATATCAGGATACCATTCGGTTTTCTGATATGGTATAAGACTTTTTCCCGCTTATACTTATACTTCTGCTTCACCTCGACAATGGCCCTGTATCATTTTATCTTCTGCTGCAGCGTTGTTGAATAAATCAAAATTCAGTTAAAGCCACTTATCTATAACGTTAGTTTTATTTTATGGGTAGGCATACCCCATTTATCATTTTGTTGAGTGTAAACAAAACACGCCGTCCATATTTACGTTTTTTGCTACCATGCGATTCGCCCTTATTACTCAATGGCTTCACTATGTGTCGACAGTGTTTGAACACCGGCTATTTTAGACGCGTTTTGCTCTAGTAAGCTAATATTGCTGAAGTCAGAAAGCCTTTAGTTTGTAAAAAGATAAACACAGCGGTTTTTATCGGAATATCAAAATACTCCTGTGGTCGACTCGGACTCAGCCTATCTTTGGCTGTCGCTTCTTCAGTAAATCAGATCGTAAAATTACCACGTTGCCGTAACCCATTTTTAATAAGTATGACTTTTAATTCAGTGGGGTGGCGTTGAGTAGAAGAGTTTAAAAATAGCTTCAAATTGATTATGGGCTTTTTCAATGATATTACTCAAATCGTCTACCGGTATATTATTGCAAATAATATTTGGAAGGATGTCCACTGTATCAATTTTACACAGATAATTACCGGTTCTTATGATTGATGCGACATTTGCAAACGCACCGGTGTAATCAAGATGATCATGTTGGGCGATGGTTTCAATAATGATTTCAGGTAGTCTCCATAACCGGGCTAATTCAGCGCCTGTCTGATAATGATTAAAACCTAGTATATTATTTTCTGCTTCGATTTCATCAATATTGCTCGAATCTACTAAGAGGCCGATTTGACGTGCTAATTCAGGAATTCTGCGGTAGAAAACCAGTTGACCAATATCGTGCAGTAATCCACAAATAAACATTGAGTCAAGGTCGTCCTTGTTGTTGTGATAAATACAGAGTTCTTTGCTAATGAGTGCGCAACGTAGACTTCTGGCCCAGAAATTTTTCATAGGCAGGAGACCGCTGGGCATTGATGAAAACTTGTCTATAACGACAGTAGCCAATACCAAATTTTGTAATTCATGAGCACCTATAATCGATATGGCGCGCTTAATTGATACGATGGGTACAGGAAGACAATAAAAAGCACTATTAACTATTTTAAGCGTCCGGATTGATAATGCAGGATCTTGTTCAATAATAAAGCCGACATCTGCAAGTGATTTATTAGGGTTGTCAATGGTTTTTTTCAGTTCAAAATAGATGTTTGGTGGTGACGTCAGTTGTAAATCACCCCTGAATAGATCTGAACTTTTTAAATCAGAAGAAATAGTCGTTAGCATAGGAAATTAAATATTATTGTTTATAGTAGTCCACAAACGATATGATGTAGTTCATATGCGAATTGCTGTCTTAAAAATCAATTCGAATAAATTATTAGGGCGAATATCAATTTACTCTCATCTGAGCGAAAAACGTCTACTTGTAAAATTATAAGTGCCTGTTATTAGTTATGTTAAGCAGGCTATACTCTCCATGGATTGAACGTTTTTTGAGTCAGATGGAAGTAGGCAATTTGAGCTTTGTAAGCAATAAAAATATAAAGCAGACTTCTAAAAGCATTGTTTTTCATTAAAAATCAATAGCATGTTACAAATCCATCGTAAAATATGATGCGATCAAGGTCATTAATTGTATGTGATTATTTTATCGCAACCCAATATACATGATTTTATGTTATTGAGTAACAATAATTTTATACGGATTAGTCGAATATTTACAGCTCATTATCGCAAGTCCACTCAATTTGGCACCTATCCAACGAAATCAGGAAGGGCCTATTTTTTTAGAAGTACCCTGAAATCTGGTTATTAGTCTGGCAATACTATTTGGAGATTAGCGTGTTATTTAATTCACATAAACAAGAAGTCATTATTATTGCTGAAAATGATGCGTCTTCAGCCGCAAAGATCACTGATGAATTACAGAGTAATAACTTTTATAATCTTAAATTTGCCGTTAATGGCGCTGAAATTCATAATATTATCAGAAAGTATTACCAAAACCCCGAAGCAATAGGCCTAATTATTGTCAGTGAAAACTTACCCGGTTGTCAGATTAAAGATTTGTATAAATCTTTTTCCGATGGGAACGGTGGGGTATTTATTCCTCTTATTGTTTTGAAAAAAAACTTATATCCAGATTATGATTGGACTTTGGGTAGCCAATATCTTGTTCACCATTTAAAAGAGCACTATAGCTCGGTTGAGTTGCAGATGGTGGTGAATTTTTTCATTTGTTTAAAAAATGGAAAATATCTGAGCTACAAACAGCAAGAAAGACTATTGACAGAATTATCTGAGCGAAAACTTGTAGATGCAAAGCTTCAGTACCTTGTTATACATGATGAACTCACCGGCCTGCTTAACCGGAGAAGTTTAGAGCAACATATTCAACTAACATTGAACCGAAATAGCAGTAGGAATTTTTCTCAGGACAGTGTGCTATTGTTTATCGACCTTGATCGGTTCAGTTTGTTTAATGAACTGGAAGGTTTTGATGTTGGTGACCGTTTGTTGACAGAAGTCATCGGTTTGATAAGAAACATGTTAAATAATGTTGGGCTATTTGCCCGAATTGACTCTGATAAATTCGGTCTTTATCTGGATAACTGCACCATTCTTCAAGCTGAAATATGGTCGAAAAAGATCAAAACATCTATAGATGATTTCCGCTTTATAATTGGAAAAGTTGCTTACAATATCACTGCTTCTATAGGATTAAGTTCGTTAAATTCTGCAAAATTAATACTACATCCCCGAGAACTCATTTTCCAGGCTCATCAGGCTTGTTGTATGGCCAAGACTTATGGAGGCAATACCATCTGGAAATATAACAGTGAAGATGCTGCCATTAGAGAAAGGCATCGTGATATTTATTGGGTTCCGATCATAAGAGAGGCTTTAATAAGCAAACGTTTTTTTTTAGCATTTCAGCCCGTTGTGAAACTCATTAATGGTGAGGTTTCTCATTATGAAGTCTTAATTCGATTAAAGCGCGAAGATGGCGTAATAATCGGTCCTGGTGAGTTTATTCTAGCAGCTGAAAGAATGGGCTTGATTCATGGTATTGATTTATGGGTAGTCGAAAGTGCCATTGATTATCTTGCTACGCTGCCCGTCGAGCAGTCGCATATTTCTTTGGCAATCAATTTGTCCAGCGTTGCTTTTCAAGATTTATCTTTATTGCCAATGATTAAACAAAAACTTGAAATGACCGGTGTCAGGGCCGAACGTCTTATCTTTGAAATTACTGAGACAGCGGCCGTAGAAAATTACAAACAAACAAGATCGATGATTAATCACATGCGTGCTTTGGGCTGTCATTTTGCGTTAGATGATTTTGGTGCTGGTTTTTGCTCTTTTAACTATTTGAAAACGTTTCCAGTGGATTATGTGAAAATTGACGGTCAGTTTATTAAAAATTTGTTGAATAACGAAACAGACCAGATGTTGGTGCAATCAATGCATCAGATTGCGAAAAAAATGGGTAAAAAAACCATAGCTGAATTTGTCGAATGCCCAAAAACAATTCATTTTTTAAGGGAAATAGGTATCGATTATGGACAAGGTTATATTTTTGGTAAACCGAGCGAGCAGTTGCTGGCGCGGAATGCTTTTCATGATTTAGTGAGCCCCCCTGTTCAGCCAGAAATTTTTACCCAATTTAAAATAGAGCCCTGTTCACGCTACAGCTGAATAATCTTAGGAACCTGAACACTGTTAATCTTCGTTTCCTCTGTTGCGGACTGGATACTATTTTCCAATGCAAAAACTAGAAAATATTTTCCCCAGTAAATCATCCGAAGTGAATTTTCCGGTAATTTCCGCAAGACTGTTTTGCGCTTGTCTTAAGTCTTCCGCGACCAGTTCTCCGGCCTGACTGCCTCTTAACTGGCTTAAGGCGCTATCAACAAACTCATGGCCTTTGTTCAAGGCTTCTATGTGCCGTCTTCGAGCAATAAAAACATTGTCCGTAGCTTCATTAAAACCGACGCTCTGTTTGAGGTGTTGTTTTAATAATGCCATGCCGTTGCCGGTTTTAATAGACAAGTAGATTTGAGAGCCTGACTCTGTTTGTTTGATTTCCGGCTCTATGCCAAGCAGGTCTATTTTGTTGTAGACCTGAGTGATGTTGCCGCCAGAAGGCAGGGTTTTTAATATCGATTCTATTTCCGGTTCTCTGGCATCAATCAGCAATAAGATTTTGTCGGCATTTTTGATTTCCTGATGCGCCCTGCGAATGCCTTCTTGTTCTATCGCATTGTCGCTTTCGCGCAAGCCTGCGGTATCGATGATATGCAAAGGCATGCCGTCCAGCTGGATACGCTCTTTTAACACGTCGCGCGTAGTTCCGGCTATGTCGGTGACTATAGCTGCTTCATGTCCGGCCAATGCATTGAGCAAGCTGGATTTTCCGGCGTTGGGTTTTCCGGCTAAGACGACGGTCATACCGTCGCGCAGCAAGCGCCCTTGTTGTGCCGTTTTTTGGATTTGTTCTATGCGTTGTTGTAATTTAACTAGCCGGTTTTCGACTACGCCGTCGGTCAAAAAGTCAATTTCTTCATCGACAAAATCGATAGCCGCTTCGACGTAAATTCTGAGCTCGGTGAGTTCATCGACCAGTTCATTGATCTGTACTGAAAAAACACCCTGCATCGATTTTTGCGCCGACCGGACCGATTGTTCAGTGCTACTTTCTATTAAGTCGGCGACGGCTTCAGCCTGGGCTAAATCAAGTTTGTCATTAAGAAAGGCGCGTTCGGTAAATTCGCCAGGATTGGCTAGTCGTGCGCCTAGCGATAAAACCCGTCGTAACAGCATGTCCAATACCACTGAGCCGCCATGACCTTGGAGTTCAAGTATGTGTTCACCGGTGTACGAGGCAGGTCCCGGAAAATAAAGGCTGATACCGGAATCGATCACTGAGCTGTCGTCATCGTAAAAAGATGAATACAAAGCCAGTCTGGGAGTTAATGCGCGACCCATGAGGAGGCGCTTGGCGATTTCGGGAACTAATGTTCCCGAAATACGAATAATGCCAACACCGCCATTCCCTGGCGGTGTTGCAATGGCTGCAATGGTATCTAGGTTTTCAATATCCACTGTAGCCAAAATTATGGCATTTTAGCTATTTGCCGGGTGATATACGACTGTTGAATAATAGACAGGGTATTATTGACCACCCAATATAAAACCAAACCGGCCGGAAAAAACAGGAAGAAGATAGTGAAGATAATCGGGAACATCTTCATGACTTTAGCCTGTATCGGATCAATCGGTGCAGGATTTAAGCTTTGCTGAATTTTCATGGTGATACCCATGATAACGGGCAAAACATAAAAGGGATCCTGTGAAGATAAATCCTGTATCCATAGCATAAAAGGCGCATGACGAAATTCAACGGTTTCGCTCAATACCCAATATAAACACATAAACACCGGAATCTGCACCAAAATAGGCAGACAGCCTCCCAATGGATTGACCTTTTCTTTTTTATACAAGGCCATCATTTCAGTATTGAAACGCGGTCTGTCATCAGCAAAACGTTCTTGGAGTTCTTTAAGACGCGGCTGAATTTTACGCATTTTAGCCATTGATTTATAACTGGCTTGCGATAATGGGAAAAATAGTAATTTAATACACAGGGTTACACCAATAATGGCCACGCCCCAATTACCAACAGCGTTATAAATTTGATTCAATACCCAATAAATTGGTTTGCCAATAAAAGTTAAAAAACTGTAATCAACGGTAAGTTCGAGACCGTGCGCAGTTTCTTCCATCATCGGCTGAATTTTAGGCCCAGCAAATAATTTAGCCACAAATTGAGCGTCTGAATTGGCGTTAACAGTGACTAATGGAGAATAAGTTCCGATCACATAACGGGCATCATTCAGCGTTTTGGTATAGAAGTGATTTTCCTTATCCGCAGGCGGAACCCATGCTGAGGCAAAGTAATGCTGAATTATTGCTGTCCAACCACCTACGGTCGCAACATCAAGATTTTCATCATCCATATCGTCAAAGCTTATTTTTTGGTATTTTTCTTTTTCGGTATAAATAACGCCACCCGCATAAGCTCTCATACCGCCGGTTAGCATACCGCCGCCGCTTGTGGTATCAGGAACTCTGAGTAGTTGGCTGTATTGTCTGCCAGACCAATCCTTTGAAGAATCATTTTTTACTTTTTGTTCGAGCGTTATTTCGTAACTGCCGCGCTTAAAGGTAAATAATTTGGTAATAGTTAGGCCATTATTATCAGTCCATGTTAAGGGTACTGTTAAGCTATCTTGTCCTGATTGCAGATCATAATTGGTCTGTTCATTTTTAAAAACCGTATGATGATTCGGCGCCGTCGCGAAACCGCTTTCGGCAATTAAACCGCTTTGTGCGACAAATAATTTTTCTTGGCTGCTGTCAAATAAACGTACGGGGGTGGTGTTTTTTTCTGTGGGCGCCAAACCAATTAGTTCGCGCAAACTATTTACCCAGGTATTGGATTTTTCCTGTGGATAGTCCAGCAAATCCAGATTCTGGATGGTGCCTCCTTTGATGTCAATTTCGAGAGCAAGTACATCGGTTTTAACAGTAATGATATTGGCGGATGACAATGTTGCCAATGGAACGGCTGTAGTATCTTGATCTGACGGTTCTGTTTGAGCCGATGCTCCCGTGGCAGAAGGCAAATCTTCTTTGGTATTGGTCGCTACGGCATCTACAACAGCAGCAATTTCAGGTTTCGGGCCATAATCCTGTTGCCAAGCTTGTTGCAGCATAAAAACAAGCATTGCAAAAGTAACGATCAGTACAAATCTTATATTATCCATTCTTATTACCAAATTTTTCTGGAACGGGATCAATGCCACCTTCATGGAACGGATGGCATCTTAATAATCTTTTAAGGGTCAGATAGGAGCCGATAATGGCTCCATGGAGCTGAAGCGCTTCCAGAGAATAACTTGAACAACTTGGATAGAAGCGACATCTATCGCCTAGCAGAGGACTAATAAAGTACCGGTAGAACTTTATAATTGCTATGAGTATGAATCGCATCGGGATACCAGCTTAAGCCAATGCTTTTCCAATGATTTTCTTAACAAATCCAGTGGAGCATCTACAGCTTCTCTACGAGCCAAAACAACAATATCAATATTCCCTAAACCATGTTGTTTTATTCTAAAGTTTTCCCGGACAGTTCGTTTAATCACATTCCTTTGTACTGCCTTTCTTATATTTTTTTTAGCAATTGCCAAGCCTAGTCGCGGATGATCGAAATCATTCCGTATAGCTAACAGGGTAAAATATTGATCGCTTGATTTTACAGGCTTAGCAAAAACCTTTTTATATTCAGCTGGTTTTTTTAACCGTAACTGCGGGGGGAAACTAAAAACTTCTTCAGCCACACAACCATCAACTAAACGGTTAACTGGGCGCGTCCTTTTGCTCTACGAGCATTAATAACTCTACGGCCACCGACTGTTGCCATTCTTGCACGAAAACCATGTGTTCTTGCGCGTTTAATTTTACTAGGTTGGTATGTTCTTTTCATTGTACTTAAGGCCTGATCAGGTGAGTGTTAACAAAAACAGATAAAAAAGACAGCGGATGATAAAATAAACAGTTAGGTCTGTCAATTCTGTAGCGCAATGTTTTATTACTGTATCGTGATAAAATGTAAAATTACTTCATTAATTTTAATCAACTTTTTTACTATTTCAATGAGCTCAATTTGGAACAACTGTCTTTCTAAACTTGAAAACGAAATTTCAGGTTCTGACTTCAGTACATGGATAAGGCCCCTTCAGGCCATAGAAAGCGATGGGCACATAAAATTATTAGCCCCAAATCGGTTTGTACTGGACTGGGTTAAAGAGCATCATTTTGCAAAAATTGAAGAAACGATTCATGAGTTTTCCAATGGAACATTACAGTTAAGTCTTGAAATTGGATCTAAAAATTCATCCGTTACTCCTGCTGTTAAAATAGCAAAGCCTGCCGGTACTCAAAAAAGCAGTCCCAACTTTCTCAACAAGGCATTCACTTTCGATAACTTTGTTGAAGGTAAATCCAATCAGTTGGCCAGGGCGGCTTCCATGCAGGTTTCTGAAAATATCGGTAAAGCTTATAATCCGTTGCTCATTTATGGCAGCTCAGGTTTAGGTAAAACTCATATGATGCATGCGATTGGCAATGCTGTTTTACAAAAAAATCCATCGGCAACTGTCATTTATCTGCACTCTGAAAAATTCGTTCAGGATATGGTTAGGGCATTACAACAAAATTCCATTAATGCATTTAAAGAATTTTATCGTAGTGTTGATGTGCTGTTAATCGACGATATTCAATTTTTTGCCGGCAAGGAACGCTCTCAGGAAGAGTTTTTCCATACCTTCAATACATTATTGGAAAAAAAACATCAGGTTATTTTAACCTGCGACAAATATCCAAAAGAAATTATAGGTCTTGAAGATCGATTAAAATCGCGGTTTGGCTGGGGACTTCCTGTTTTAATCGAGCCCCCTGATATGGAAACCAGAGCCGCTATTTTAATGAAGAAAGCGGCTTTTGTTAATATTGAACTGGCTCAGGACGTGGCTTTCTTTATCGCCAAAAGGATTCCTTCCAATGTTCGTGATCTGGAAGGCGCTTTGCGACGAGTCATTGCCAACGCACAATTTACCGGCCGTGACATCACCATCGACTTTACCAAGGAAGCCCTGCATGATTTAATTTCTTTGCAGGATAAACTGGTTAATATCGACAATATTCAGAAAACAGTCGCCGAATATTTTAAAATTCGAGTTGCCGACTTGTCTTCTAAAAACAGAAAACAATCCATTACTAGGCCAAGGCAAATGGCTATGTGCTTAGCCAGAGAATTAACTTCACACAGTTTTCCTGAAATTGGTGATGCCTTTGGCGGTCGTGATCACACTACGGTAATGAATGCCTGTAAACGAATTGCTGAGTTAAAAGAAACTGATAATAAAATTGCTGAGGATTATTCCAACTTGTTGAGAACCCTGTCACATTAACCGGGAGCAACCTGTGGATAAGATGTAATTTTGCCAACAGCCTTTATTTAACCCCAGACTGTACACAGTGAAGTATATCGTTAACCACATCATTTATAACAATATAGCTAATTGATTATTAAGGGTAAAAAGCTGTTTTCCACAGCTTCCTTTTAAGCTAATAGTAATAATAGAAAAATATTCTTTTATGAAATTTATTATTAATAGAGAAGAAATCCTGACTCCTTTGCAGCAAATAGTCAGTGTGATAGAAAAAAGGCAGACCATGCCTATTCTTTCCAATGTACTGATCGTTATTGAGGAAGATCAGCTGATTTTAACCGGTACCGATCTGGAAATTCAGATCATTGCTAAAATCAATATCGCAATGGCTACTCCCGGAACGATTACCGTACCGGCCAGAAAATTTTTAGATATTTGCAGGCTGTTACCTAGCGGAGCTGAAATTAAATTCGAGTTGCAGGGCGATAAAGTAAAAATAACCTCAAGTCGCAGTCGTTTTTCTTTAAGTTGTTTACCCGCCGATAATTATCCTGAATTTGCCGAATCCGAGTTAGAAAATCACTTATTCATTACTGCCGGTAAATTTAAAAAAGCACTTGATAAGACGGTCTTCTGCATGGCTAATCAAGATGTTCGTTATTACCTGAACGGCTTATTGTTTAATGTATCCAACAGCAAATTTAAACTGGTTGCCTCTGATGGACATCGCTTGTCTATTTATGAAGATAATCTGGATCAGGCTACCGGTTTTGAAGCCAGAATTATTCTTCCTAGAAAAGGTGTGCTTGAACTGAGTCGATTGCTCGACGATCCTGAAGCCGAACTGAAAGTTGAGTTTTCCAGCAACAATATTCGAGTTTTCATCAAGAATCTGATTTTTTCCGCCAAACTGGTGGATTCAAAATATCCCGATTTTAGTAAAGTTTTTCAACAAGAATTTTTCAATCAGATTCATATTCAAAAACAAGTTTTAAAAGACGCATTAACGCGTGTTGCAATTTTATCGAATGAAAAATTTAAGGGGGTGACCTTCGATATTACTTCTGACAGGCTAAAAATCAGTACGCATAACCCAGAGCATGATGAAGCCGAGGAAGAATTGATTATTGAATATATCGGCGAGCCCTTAACGATTGCTTTTAATGCTCAATATTTACTGGATGCTGTTTCTAATTTAGATTCTGAACTTGCGGTTTTGACTATTGCGAGTAACGCTAGCAGTTGTTTTATTGATGAACCCAATGATTGTGGGTATAAATTTATTGTTATGCCCATGAGACTGTAGCATTGCAGTAATGAGTTTGTTGAAACTGGATATTTACTCCGTTAGAAATATCGACAAAGAATCGATAATCCCCTCTCCAACAATCAACCTAATTGTTGGGGAAAATGCCAGTGGCAAAAGCGCTTTACTCGAAGCTATTTTTATTTTAGGACGAGCCAAATCTTATCGTTGTTCAGCTATTAAATCGGTTATTAATTTTACCAAAGATCGGTTAGTCGTTTCTGCGCAAATTTTGCAGGAAAATGGCAGTCAATTACACATAGGCATACAGCTCGATGGCAAAAACAGTGAAATCCATATTAATCAGCAAGCGAAACAAAAACGTTCGGATTTAGCCTATGCATTGCCGTTGCAACTTATTCATCCTAAAAGTTACGAATTACTGGATGCCGGTTCCCAAATAAGAAGAGAGTTTTTGGATTGGGGCGTTTTCAATAATGACTCAAACTTTTTACCTGCCTGGCGTAAGTTCAAAAAAGCCTTATCTCAACGCAATGCACTGTTAAAAACAAAGCGGTTTGAACAAATCAATGTTTGGGATAAAGAACTCGTTTATTACGGTACAATAGTGGACAGTTTCCGCCAGCAATATTTAGAAAAATTCAAACCTGTTTTTATCGAAATTATCGGCAGATTTCTGATCCTCGATGGTATTGATCTGAAGCTTGTATCCGGTTGGGATACTGCCAAGGAATTTAATCAAATTTTAATCGAGGATCGGGATAAAGACCTGCGTTATGGCTTTACTCATAGCGGGCCGCATCGAGGAGATTTTCAGTTATGGGTTAATAACCGCTTAGCAAAGGATTTTGTTTCACGCGGGCAATTAAAATTATTAGTCATGAGTTTGAAATTGGCACAGGTTCAATTGCTTGCCAATGAACAGAGTCAAACAGGCTGTATTTTGATTGATGATTTCGCAGCAGAACTCGATGTGATTAACCGCGCTAAATTATTAAATTATTTGTCAGAAATGGCTTGTCAGGTATTTATTACCGCAACCGAAAAAAATGATTTTGGCGATTTAAGTCAAATTAAAAATTACAAAATGTTCCACGTGGAACATGGCACCATAAAATCCGTGTAATGTTCCACGTGGAACATTCACAACCAACAGGAAAAAACAATCATGAGTAACTCCAGTGATCAAGTTGTCGAAACGTCAAGCCAAACGGTCGAAATAAAAACGGTCGTGCCTGAATACGACAGCACCAATATTCAAGTGCTAAAAGGCTTAGATGCAGTCAGAAAACGACCGGGCATGTATATCGGTGATACGGATGACGGTTCCGGTTTGCATCACATGGTTTTTGAAGTTGTCGATAACTCGATTGATGAAGCCTTGGCGGGTTACTGCAAAGAAGTCAGGGTGATTATTCACAGCAATGGCTCAGTCTCTGTTTCTGATGATGGCCGGGGTATTCCGGTCGATATTCATAAAGAGGAGGGCGTGTCGGCGGCGGAAGTTATTATGACGGTACTGCATGCCGGCGGTAAATTTGATGATAATGCCTACAAGGTAAGCGGCGGTTTGCACGGTGTCGGTGTGTCGGTGGTCAATGCCTTATCCGAAGAGTTGAATCTTGAGGTGCGCAAGAATGGCCAGCTTTACAAGCAGCAATATCGGATGGGCAACCCGGTTGCGCCATTGGCCGCAGTAGGGCCTGCGGAAGGTACTGGTACTATGATAAATTTCAAGCCCAGCACGGAAACGTTTACCGATGTCGAGTTTCACTACGACATCCTGGCAAAAAGGCTGAGGGAATTATCTTTCCTGAATTCCGGCGTACGCATCAGCCTGGAAGATGAGCGCAACGATAGACAAGATGTGTTCGAATTTGAAGGCGGCATAGGCGCTTTTGTGGTGCATCTTAATAAAAACAAAACGCCGCTATTCCCGGAGGTATTTCACTTCATAGCGGAAAAGGAGGGTGTTGTTGTCGAAGTGGCTATGCAATGGAATGATTCCTATCAGGAGAATGTCTTTTGCTACACGAACAATATCCCCCAGCGTGATGGCGGCAGCCATTTGGCCGGTTTCAGGGGCGCTTTGACCCGGACTATTAATCAATACATTGAATCCAGCGGTTTGGCTAAAAAAGAAAAAGTACAGACTACCGGCGATGATGCCCGAGAAGGCTTGACGGCGGTGCTTTCAGTTAAGGTGCCTGATCCTAAATTTTCATCTCAAACCAAAGACAAGCTGGTTTCTTCGGAAATTAAACCGATAGTCGAATCGACGATGAACGAGAAGTTGCAGGAATTTTTGCTCGAAAAGCCGCAAATAGCCAAAGCCATCGTCGGCAAGATTGTCGATGCCGCCCGTGCCAGAGAAGCAGCTCGTAAAGCCCGTGAAATGACGCGTCGTAAAACTACGTTGGATATTGCCGGATTGCCGGGAAAATTGGCGGATTGCCAGGAAAAAGATCCCGCATTGTCCGAACTGTTCCTGGTGGAAGGGGATTCTGCGGGCGGATCGGCAAAGCAAGGCAGAGACCGTCGCACACAAGCCATACTGCCGTTAAAGGGAAAAATCCTTAACGTAGAGAAAGCCCGGTTTGACAAAATGATTTCATCGGAAGAAGTCGGAACCTTAATTACCGCGTTAGGCTGCGGTATAGGCAAGGACGAATACAATCTGGCCAAGCTGCGTTATCATCGCATTATCATCATGACCGATGCCGATGTCGATGGCTCGCACATCAGAACCTTATTGCTGACATTTTTTTATCGTCAATTGCCTGAGATCGTCGAAAAAGGTTATATCTATATTGCCCAGCCGCCGTTGTACAAGGTAAAAAAAGGCAAACAAGAACATTACGTTAAAGACGATGCTCAATTAAATGAATATTTAATCCAGCTTGCCTTGGATAAAGCCCAACTTTTTACCGATGTATCAACGCCACCTATTCAAGGACAGGGCTTGGAAAAGCTGGCTAAATTATTTACCGAAATAGCCGGCATCAATAGTCGCTTGTCCAGACGTTACGATGATATTTTTCTGGAGCAGTTTGCTTATATCGATGTGATCAGCGACGAACTTAAGCAGGACCAACAAAAGCTTGCCGCATGGTTTGCCTTGATGGAGCAGAAACTGACTGATTGCGACAGCAAGGCGATATACACCATCAAGCTGGACTATAAAGCGGCTAATGACTTTTCTGTCGTCGTTAATAAACGACTGCACGCATTAACTAAAACCTTTGTGTTGCCATCGACCTTTTTTAACGGC
This sequence comes from Methylobacter arcticus, assembly GCF_050917435.1. Lineage (NCBI taxonomy): Bacteria > Pseudomonadati > Pseudomonadota > Gammaproteobacteria > Methylococcales > Methylococcaceae > Methylobacter > Methylobacter arcticus. Next base: position 3,988,930 of record NZ_CP159583.1, on the reverse strand, counting down.
AAGGATTATCAAAAAATCGCGCAATATGCAGAAAACACGGCGGACATGTTTAATGAAGGCTCATTCATGCAAATGGGCGAAAGACAGCAGCCGGTCAGCAATTTTAAACAGGCTTTTGAATGGATGATGAAGGAAATCAAAAAAGGCCAGCATATCCAACGTTACAAAGGCTTGGGTGAAATGAACCCCGAACAGCTATGGGAAACTACGCTGGATTCAAATAATCGACGCTTGCTACAGGTCAGAATTCAAGACGTGATTGCGGCCGATGAGATTTTTACCACGCTGATGGGCGATGTGGTAGAGCCGCGACGAGATTTTATCGTCAAAAATGCGTTGGATGTTACCAACCTGGACGTTTAATTATGCTGAATTTTCCGCAAATCGACCCTATTGCCTTTAGCTTAGGCCCGGTAAAGATTCACTGGTACGGTCTTATGTATTTGATCGGTTTTGCCGCTGTCTGGTTTATAGGGCAAAAACGCGCCGAACAGCCCTGGTCGCCGATCAAGCCGGAAGCTATAGAAGATCTGGTGACTTACGGTGCACTCGGCGTCATTCTGGGCGGCAGAATCGGCTATATCCTGTTTTATAATTTTTCCGGTTTCCTAAGCGACCCGCTTATCCTGATTAAAATATGGCAGGGCGGCATGTCCTTTCATGGCGGCATGCTGGGTGTTTTTATTGCGATGTGGCTATTCGCCAGAAAGCAGCAATGCAGCATGCTGCAACTGACTGATATTATCGCGCCGTTGGCACCTATCGGTTTAGGCGCCGGGCGTCTCGGCAACTTTATCAATTCCGAATTATGGGGCAGACCTACCGATGTACCCTGGGCCATGATCTTTCCTACCGGCGGCCCGTTAGCGCGTCACCCTTCGCAATTGTACGAAGCCTTTTTAGAAGGCTTCGTCTTGTTTGCCATCCTCTGGGTGTATTCGAGCAAACCAAGGCCGGTTATGGCGACCACAGGCATGGCACTGTTTTTTTACGGCTGCTTTCGATTTTTTGTCGAATTTTTCAGGATGCCGGACGTGCAATTAGGCTATATAGCCTTGGACTGGCTGACCATGGGGCAGATACTGTCAACACCGATGATTTTGATCGGAGCCGGGTTGTTTTATTTTGCTCATAGAAAAAAAAGCATCCCAAATAAATAAATCGATAAGTGTAGTTCCGTACCATCAAAACCCCTCGTTTATGCTTTCTACGGTACGTCGGCAAAAAGCCAGTTGATTGTTTGGCGCACCATTGCTGCAATGTCATTTATCGCATTGTAACTAAGCGAGTTGGGTTGTGAGCAACCATAACGATGACCTAGGTTCTGTTGACGTTTCGCCAATCAGGTAGAATTTGTTATTTTTGGTAACATGAGCCGGATAAATTTAAGCGATGAAGAGTGGGCGCGTATATTGGCAAACTTAAAGAAATTGACAGGCATTCGTATCGGTCAGCCAGATACTTGCAGACAATTTATCAGTGCCTGCTTGTGGATATTACGTTCGGGAGCGCAGTGGCGGATTTTGCCGCCAACGCAGGGTAAGTGGAATAGCATCTTCAAGCGATTTTCACGCTGGTGCACCAATGGCGCATGGGAGAAGCTCTTAAGTCATTTTTCTGAAGTGGCTGATTTACAGGATGTTTCTATGGATGGCTCGGTGATTAGAGCGCATGCCTGTGCGGCTGGGGCGGCAAATAGCTCCGCCGAGAATGAAGCACTGGGACGTTCCAAAGGTGGTTTTAGCTGCAAGGTTCACGCGCTCTGTGATGCCTTGGGCATGCCGATTAAGTACATCCTGACAGGTGGACAAGAGGCTGAATGCAAGCGAGCGATACCCTTGCTGGAAAACGTTAATGCCTCAGCCGTTTTGGCGGACAAAGCTTACGACACAAACGAGTTGAGGGAGTGGCTGGAATGTCGGGGAATAAAAGCCGTCATCCCGCCAAAATCGAACCGGAAAGAAGAAATTGAATGCGATTATTGGCATTATAAGGAGCGGCATGCGGTCGAATGCATGTTCGGCAAGCTCAAGCATTACCGCAGAATTGCCACTCGATACGAGAAAAAGGCTATCAATTACATGGGGATGCTGTCATTTTCCTCGGTACTTTTATGGCTGAGATGAAACGTCAACAGAACCTAGACAACGCAACAGGCTATTCCTACGAAATCAACGACGAAATTCTTCGCCTTATTGATGAGTCTGGTTTGCTGATTGCCGATTTGACCGGCGGAAATAAGAACGTTTACCACGAAATCGGTTTTCTGATGGGACTGAATCAGGGGCGTGGATTACCCCATGAAAATTTTTTACTATTGCATAATGGAAGCATTAGTAAAGCTGCTGATGACGTGGGTTTCAATCTGAGTAATATCAAGCAACTTCGAGTATCAGACACTAACAGCTTGCGCGAAGAAGTGAAGGAGCAGATAGCAATTTACTATGGTTTGAAAAATAATCCATAAGTTAGAATATTTCAGAATTATCCATACGCATGAAGTCGGAAAAAATTTGAGGTTTAAATATCATGAATATTGCAGAAACCATTTATCAGCACGTTAAAACCATGCCCATGGCTAAAGCCATGGAGGTATTACATTTTGTCGAATTCCTTGAAACAAAACCTGATTCCATTTCCAAAAATGCTGCTGAAAACAGCTTGCTAGAATTTATGCAAAACTTGCCGGTAGGCGAGCGTACAGACCTGGAAATTAACAAAGATTTCCAGGGATTAAGAGACGAATGGAATAACTCATGAAATTATTCCTGGATGCTTGCAGCATTATTTATCTGATCGAATCACACCAGCAACAAGGCCAAAATACTCGGTCATTGATAACTCAAGCATTGCAAAATAACGCGCAACTGCTTGTTTCAAGGTTATCTTTTTTGGAATGCCGCGTATTACCGCTGAAAGAGAAAAATGATAGTTTGCTGGAAAGTTATAACCGATTTTTTCAACTACCCAGCTTGCAAATCATCGAACTCAGCGCAGATGTGGTTAATATTGCTACCGACTTAAGAGCAAGCTATTCAAATTCATTAAGGACTCCTGACGCCTTACAGATAGCTTGCGCGTTAACAGCCAATGCCGATCAATTTTTGACGGGCGATAAAAAATTATCTGTTATTCAAGAAATTGAGGTCATTATTGTTTGAGATTCATATTGCAGTAGATGTATAAATTTTTAGATTTAAAACATAACGCAGACGGTTTTTGGTTAGCCCGCTAACCGGTTCCCGGAATAACAATTTGAGAATTTACCATGCTTGACAAACTGATCACCCGCAAAACTCTCGAAAAGATGGCCGGTGCGACGGCTTTTCAGCGCGGCGAGGACTATTTCTCCGCTGGGTCGGTGGGGCAGCTTTGCGATACCGGCGACAAAATCAGCGCACGGGTTGAGGGTACGGAAACTTATCGGGTCGAGTTGTGGGACGATGATGGCAGTCTCGGCTATGACTGCACCTGTCCGCGTGCGGCGGATGGCTATTTTTGCAAGCACTGTGTGGCGGTCGGTTTGGTCTGGCTTTCCGGGCAGGCGGAATCGGATGGAACCGCAACCGGCAAAGATCAACGTCGTGACCCGTGGCGCGACATCCGAAGTTATTTGAATACACAAACGCCGGAGGTATTGATCGAGTTGTTGCTGGGTACGGCCGAGCGCGATGAGCGCTTGTATCAATCCTTATTGCTTAAGGCCGAGTGTGTTGTTCGGGGAGCTGATGCGGACAAGGTCTTCCGTAAGGCAATAGACCGTGCAACAGGTATTTATGGCTTTATGGACTGGCGCGAGGTTGGCGATTTTGCGGCTAATCTCAATCAGGTCGTGGAATTGCTGGCGGAATTGCTGACACCGGATAATGCCGCAATATTGATCGAGTTGGCTGAATACGCCATTGAGAGCGTCGAAGAGTCTCTGGAACAGATTGACGATTCAAATGGCGAGGTCGGCGGCATCGTACAAGCACTTGGTGATTTACACCTGAATGCCTGTAAGTTAGCGAAGCCGAAGCCGCGCACATTGGCGGAACGGCTGTTTCGATTAGAGACCGAATCGTATTTAGGGAATTGCAGCTTCGATGCGTTGACTTACCGAGATGCACTCGGAGAGGAAGGTCTGCAGCGTTATCGGGAGCTGGCCGAAGCCGAGTGGGCTAAGATCAAGCCACGGCAAAGCAGCGACGCTTACGATGCGAATCGCTATCAGATCACTCATATCATGGAGTCACTGGCCAGCGCGAGCGGCAATGTAGAGGAACTGGTGGCAATTAAGTCGCGCGATCTGTCGTTGCCTTACCACTATCTGGCAATCGCCGAAATATGGGCCAAAGCCGGGCAGAACGACAAGGCGCTGGATTGGGCGGAACGAGGGCTGCAAGCTTTCCCCAACGCGAAGGACAACCGGCTGCGGGACTTTTTGGTAGCGGCCTATCTGCAACGCAAGCGCAACGATGAAGCCTTGCAATTGACCTGGGTACAGTTCGAGGAACGGGCGTCGCTGGAACAATACAAAAAACTGCACGCCGTTGCCGAGCAACTCGGCGTTTGGCCGGGACAGCGCGAGCGCGCCTTGGCGCGGGTTGCCGAAGTCATTGCAGATCAAGCCGCTTTGACAACACATTGGAAACCGAAACTTTCAATACCTGATTATTCTTTGCGGCTTGAAATCGCTTTGTGGGAGAATGATCTCGATGCCGCTTGGGCAGCGGTACATGCAGGCAGTTGCAATCAGGGGCTGCTGATTGCATTGGCCGGTAAATTGGAGTCGACGCGTCCGAACGATGCTCTTATCCTTTATAAGCGAGTGATTCCGCCCATCGTCGATCAAACCAATAATACGGCTTACGCAGATGCGGTAAAGCTGATTCGCAAGGTTGAGGGAATAATGAATGCCCAAAAGCGCAATCGTGAGTTTGGCGACTATTTGGCCGAGTTGCGCGTCCGCTTTAAACCCAAGCGGAATTTCATCAAACTTCTGGATGGAGTTGGCAACCCTACGTAAAAATCAAAAACTAATGACTTCTATCTGAGCGAAAAAACGTCTAATTCTTGCAATCGTGCATCCCTCCTGATTTGCTGGTCTACACCGTTTTAACCGCTCCTAAACTTCAACGTTTTTTGAATAAAAATGGAGTAAATGAATCGACACACAGCGTTTTCAATTTAAAATTAAACGGCTATGTCGTTATCATGTCGCTGGAGTGCAAGCTCTGCTTGCAAGCTCTGCTTGCCAGCGCAGGCGAAGCCTGCATTCCCGGACGCCATAGTTTTAAAATATCCGTAAATTTTGTTAAAAAAACGATAGTTAAATAACGCATGAAGCCATATTTAGAATTACTCGATAAAATTATCACCGAAGGCAGCCTGAAGGGCGACAGAACCGGTAGCGGCACGCTGTCTATTTTCGGTCATCAGATGCGCTTTCCGCTGGCGGAAGGCTTTCCACTGGTGACAACCAAGAAAATACATTTAAAATCAATAATATATGAATTGCTTTGGTTTTTGAAAGGCGAGACGAACCTGAGTTTTTTGCAGCAGCATAATGTCAACATCTGGAATGAATGGGCGGATCAAAACGGCGATTTAGGCCCCGTGTACGGCCATCAATGGCGCTCATGGCCGACAGCCGACGGTCGGCATATCGACCAGATTCAGCAAGTCATCGAACAGCTTAAAGCAACGCCCAACAGTCGCCGACTTATCGTTTCCGCCTGGAATGTCGCGGATTTGCCGGATGAAAGCATCAGCCCTCAGCAGAATGTGGCGCTAGGCAAAATGGCTTTATCTCCCTGTCATGCGTTTTTCCAGTTCTATGTGGCCGACGGCAAACTGTCTTGCCAGCTCTATCAGCGCAGCTGCGACACGTTTTTGGGTTTGCCGTTCAATATAGCGAGTTACGCCTTATTGACGCATATGGTCGCTCAGCAGTGCGATTTGGCCGTGGGTGATTTTGTCTGGACCGGCGGCGACGTGCACCTTTACCTGAATCATCAACAGCAGGCTAACTTGCAATTGAGCCGCAAGCCTTACCCATTGCCGACGTTAACCATAAAACGCAGGCCGGAATCGATATTCGATTATCACTATGACGATTTTGAAATCGTCGATTACCATACGCACGACCCTATCAAGGCGCCGATTTCTGTTTAATCAGGCACGGATTGATAGGTGCAAGGTTTTTTCGCCTTTTGCCTTTCGTCTTTTTTATTGGTTTAATTTGCAGTATTTATATTCCATTTTTTAACCGGCTATTTTTAAGGAAAATTAACTATCACCTATGAATATACAATACAAAGCGCACCCCTGGCATGGCATCAGTCCCGGCGACTATGCGCCGGACATCGTCACGGCTTTCATCGAAATCGTCCCGTCGGATACCGTCAAATACGAAATCGATAAGGAAACCGGCTATCTTAAAATCGACCGACCGCAAAAGTTTTCCAACACCGTTCCTACGTTGTACGGGTTTATTCCGCAAACTTATTGCGCCGACAGAGTTGCCGAATATGCTGCAATAAAATCCGGAAAAACGGTTGCCAAGGGCGATGGCGATCCGCTGGATATTTGCGTATTGAGTGAGCGCAGTGTGACGCATGGCGACATTCTTTTACAGGCGATACCCATCGGCGGCTTTCGCTTATTGGATGGCGGCGAAGCCGACGACAAGATTATTGCGGTCATGAAAGGTGACGAGTTTTATCGGCAATGGAATGACGTATCAGACTGCCCGGAGTCTTATATCAACCGGCTGAAACATTATTTTCTGACCTATAAGCAGCTGCCCAGCGAAAAGAGCTCCTGCGAAATAACCAATGTTTACGGACGGGAAGAAGCCCATGAAGTGATCAGGCGGGCTATGGAAGATTATCAGCATCACTTTATTGCTGAGTAAGGTATTGCTGTTTTAGCAGAGGTGTTCACCGGCAATATCTTCGATCATAAAAGCCATGATTTCCTGTTTATCATTAAAATTGCCGTAAGCCAGCAGCAGTTTTACATAAGCGGCTTCAATCGACATATTCCAGATGATTTCAGCGCCTTGTTCGATTAAGGCCCGGGTGCTTTGGTAAGCGTCCGCTGATTTAATCGCCGGAGCCAGATAAACGCTGATGCCTTGTTGTTTGCAGCGTTCGATAAATGCGACTAGCGAATAGTTTTCGCCCCATTGCAAGGATGCGCAGGCGGTGCCGGAGTGATATAAATCATGCAAAACGGCATCGACATTGTCGAGGTTAAATCTGGCGTAATCCAGTCCGGGATAGGGTTTTATCATCAAGATGCGCTCGGAAAAATCGGCTTTTAACGGCGTATTATGGGGCGGCGATTTTTTTGCAGGCGGATTCAATAATGAAAACTGCCGGTTTTCAAAGTGCATATAACTCTTAGCCTGAACGCTGAAAAAATCGCCGCTTAACTGTAAGGAACAGGTCAGGCGAGTGCCTTGATGCACTTGGGTCGTTTGCTGTTGGTTTCGATAGGGAACAAAAACTCCGGGGCGGTTTATTTGCAGGATAAATTCAACGGCGCAGCTAAAATTTTCAACTCCGTTGGCTTGGGGATGATCCAGCGGATAATCGCTGGCAACCAACAACATCGGAATCTGGCTGGCATGAAAATAAAAGTTCAACGCGCAAGCCGTATAAGCCAGGGTATCGGTGCCGTGAGTCATGATGATGCCGTCGTATTGCTCGGGCCGGGCGGCTTCTATGGCGGTAATGATGGATGTCCAGGCGCGGGGAGCAAGATTCTCGCTTAAAACCTGCAGGGGCTGGATAGTATCGAAATGGATTTTCCGGTAATTTTCGTCATGCTGTTGAAACAACTGAATCAATTTGAATGATGCGCTGTCTGCTGTATTGATGGTGCAGTCAGTGGCAACAGAACCGATAGTTCCGCCGGTAAATATAACCAGTATGTTTTTCATAAACTTATTATTCTGTAGTGAATTATTGATATTAATCAGAATATTATAGTAATTTTTACGAAAACCAAATAGCGGTATGAAAGACGGTAAAAAAAACCTTACTTGAAAACTCGAATAAGGGTTTGGTTTGCAGCGTCGTTTAAAGCGGTTTGCCCGCGATCATGCATTTAACGATCTGCTTCAAATAATATTAAAAACCTTGAGGTTAATTTTCGTTAGGGCTATTATTTGGTACTAATTAAAACAATTAATATTGACACTATGGACTCCGCATCAACATTTCCGACTGCTCTACGAGAGTTATTACGCACACAACAGACTTTCTTATCTTATGCAGCCAGTCATGTTCACACGCTGGATCTGACGCTGCCGCAATTCGATATTATCATCACCTTAGGCAATACGGCCGGTATGAACTTCAAGATACTGGGTGAGAAAACCTTAATTACTAAAGGCACGTTGACCGGCGTAATCAGCCGGTTAGAGGATAAAGGACTGGTTCAGCGTGTTGCCTCGGAAACGGATGGCCGCAGTCAGATTGTACAACTAACGGAGGCGGGAAAGGCCTTATACCAACGCACTTTTCCCGAGCATCTGGCATTCATTTATCGGATATTTACTGATTATTCCCCGGAAGATATCGCGACTCTTGAAGCCACTTTGCTGCGGTTGCGCAAAGCGGTAATCGCAGCACGCAGCGATGAGAGCGAGCAGCTTGCCGAGGAAACTGATCAGTAGGCAGATAGTTGTTAACAAGGATTTTTCAGCGCTGGTTTTGCTGTAATGAAGGACGATAACGATTCCTTGCAAAATCTACTCAGGAATATAAGGCATGACCCGAACGACTGCTTTTGGTCTTCGGCCTCCCTTGGTTCCGCAATTAATTTATGAGTCGACACTTCGCTCGACTCATAGCAAGTTAACCGCTCCATTAACAATGTTCGCCAGAACAAAGGATTAGCATGCCATTCGTTAACATTTCGATACTTTCAGGGAAGTCGCCCGAATATATTAAAGCGGTTGGTGATGGCATCAACTCAGCTGTCATTGAAACCATGGGCTTCCCCCTTGATGACCGTTACCAGATTATTCATCAGCTCGATTCGGCGCAATTACAGCTTCAAGGCCGTGATGGTGACCGAGTGATGATGCATTTGGTAATGCGTGCTGGCCGCTCAAACGAATCAAAACAGGCGTTTTATAAAAAAGTGGTGGAAAATCTGGCGGTTAATCCAGGTATTCCGCCTGAAAATGTAATGATAACCCTCTCTGAAAACCATGATATTGATTGGTCTTTCCGTGATGGTGTCGCTCAGTTTATGGTTTATCCGGATGCCGACATTAGCAAACATAAACCAACCACGGACACCCCGCTACGCCAACTGTGACGACGACTTCCGGAACCCTAGTCGCCAAGACCTACGGGCAGCCAAAAGAACTTTTATCAAAAAAGTCCGTAAAGCCCCTTCCTTCAGGTTGGGGATGTCAGGATGCTCTTGATTTGTTTTTGTTATCATCTATAATTTTCGTCGTTGGGTGCGCTGTTGCTGCGTATCTCCTGCCATCAGGGTCACTGAGATGGCGTGAAGTAAGACGATTTTCAGAGTCGTCCCCTTCGGGCATGGAGGGCTGTACTAAGGAATCCCCCTGCTTTAGCTGGGGGTGGATGTGTGCGCCCAGCATGGGCGCGATCTCGGAGGTGAAAGTCCTCCCGTGAGCTGACCACAGCGAGCGAATGGAAGCGCAACTGCGCAAAGGTGACTGAGCGTGGGAAGGAAGCGTGGAAAGAAACCGTGAGCCGATGAACAAAAATCAGATATGAGGCGCGTCCAATCAAGGCGAGCAGGCACATTACTGCGAAGCTTTTGTGGTCAATGAGAGGTGGCGTAGATCTGGCGGTTGTGCGGGGAAGGATCACGTTCTTACCTGGGGAGATCTCGTTTTACGCCTGAAAGGGCGACGGCGTAAGCCGGGACGAGAAGTCAGCAGAGGCCATAGTAGCTGGGTGACCAGCGAAGGGCCAAACGAGAAGGAGAGCTGAAAAGTTATGAATCTTGGAAATGTACTGCATCAGAAGTCCGGGAAACCGGAGCGGGTCGTGACCGGCAAGGGTGAAGCCCAAGCCGATGCGGCACGCGATGAAACACGTCCGGCGTTTCATAAACAAGAAGGCTTGGGGCGGGAGGACTTGCTTGCTCAGGCTCTCTCGCGTGAGAACATGGCTGCGGCGTGGAAACGCGTCAAAGCCAACAAGGGAAGTGCTGGTGTCGATGGACTGACTATCGGGCAGACTCCGGAATTCCTCAAGACCCATTGGCCACGAATCCGGTCAGAGCTTTTAAACGGGACGTATAGGCCTCAAGCCGTGCGGCGCGTGGAAATTCCAAAACCGGCAGGTGGTACGCGGGAGTTGGGGATACCGACGGTTGTCGATAGACTGATCCAACAGGCCTTGCTGCAAGTCTTGCAGCCGCTGATCGATCCGACTTTTTCAGAGTCCAGCTATGGCTTTCGACCTGGCCGAAGTGCGCATGATGCAGTGCTCAAAGCACAGCAATACGCGCAAGAAGGCTACCGGGTTGTGGTCGATGTGGATTTAGAGAGATTCTTTGATCTGGTTAATCACGACATCCTCATGGACAGGCTTGCCAAACGTATTGCCGACAAGGCCGTTCTACGGCTGATCAGGCGGTATCTACAAGCCGGGATCATGGCCAAGGGTATGGTGATGGAGCGAGAACAGGGGACGCCACAAGGCGGGCCGCTGTCGCCGCTTCTGGCCAACGTGTTGCTCGATGAAGTGGATAAGGCTTTGGAGAAACGGGGACATCGATTCGCCCGATATGCCGATGACTGCAATGTTTACCTGCACAGTCAGAAAGCCGGCGAGCGGGTGCTTCGCTTTCTGAGGAACCTGTATGAGAGGCTGCACCTTCGGGTGAACGAGAAGAAAACCGAGGTGGGTCCGGTATTTGGGCGCAAGTTCCTTGGCTACTGCCTTCGGCGGTGGTCAGGCGATACGGTCAAAATTGCTGTGGCACCCAAGGCGCTCGACACGTTTAAGCAACGCATCAGGCTCATCACACGCCGGGTGGGTGGACAAAGCATGGCTCAAGTGGCTGAACAACTGCAAGCGTATATGCCCGGCTGGAAGGCCTACTTCCGACTGGCGCAAACGCCAACGACGTTCAAAGATTTGGACTCTTGGCTGCGACATCGACTCAGGGCGATTCAACTGAAGCACTGGCGGACTGGCACCACAATCTATCGTGGGCTACGAAAGCTTGGCGCGTCACACGAGTTGGCCCTGCAAACAGCGGGTGGTGGTGGTCGATGGTGGAGTCACAGTGGCTCTGCCTTGAACAAAGTCCTCACGGTGAGCTATTTTGACAGCATTGGCATTCCGAAACTCACATGACCTCAACTTCTCGAACCGCCTGGTGCGGACCCGCATGCCAGGTGGTGTGGCAGGGGCGCAGCTTAAAGCTGCCCCCTATGCCGTTCAATCCAGGACTACCTGATTGGCGTAGTCGTTCTTGCCCTGGTCGGTCTGGTCTTCTGGGGCATTCGGCAAAGCGGCAAGGAGTAATCAGTAGAGCGCATAACATTAATGTATTGCGCACATCAGCGTCTTAACCGTAGCCCGGATCCGGTACAACATCTGGGATGGCTGCGCAAAAAAGTATTGTCGACACCTAATAAGGTTCTCCGCGCCAATCGGCACATCGACATTGCTGCCGCTGGATGGCCGATAAAAGAACCGTCAGAAAAGAAATCTTCGGCGGGCATTAACAAAAGCTCGGTTATGTCTTCGAGGCAAATGATTGATCCGGTAACTGGCACGGTAACTGGGCTGGTAATAGTACCTGTAGGCGGGTGCCGACCTATTGCGGCGGCTGTCGAAACGATGCCCAACCTGGGGTTTACGCAGAGGCGTATTGTGCACACGGTTGATCTGGGCGTTCCGATGCGAAGGCGGCCGGTTATCTGCCATGACGGTTTGTTGACCGAATAACATCAACACACCAACAAGGAGCATGATTTTGTGGTTTAGACTGTTCATAATTATCTACCTCAAAAGATTTATCTGGGTGTTTAGCGGCTAAGGCCCTCCCTGGACAACAATAGCCGCTTTTAAAACCAAAGCGGGTTTACTTTTGGCTTTCGTTTTGTTTTTGGTTTTTCCTTTCCTCATGACGTTTTTGCCATTTTTCCTGGTGGTCTTTTTTGATGGCATCCAACTTGGTCATCTGCTCGGCAGTTAACACTTCCTGCATACGCAAACGGCTTTCTTGACGAAGCGCCTCACGTTTTTCCTGCTGTTCTTTGAAGATCACTTCCAATTTGCTTTTTTGCTCCGCGTTTAAATCCAGCTGTTTGGCCATATGTTCCACTTTATTGCCCTGGTGGCGGCCTCCGTCATGGCCGCCGGGAAATGCGGCTACGGTCAAAGGAAAGGCTAAGGCCAGTGCGATGAGGGTGATGATTTTTTTGTTCATGGTAAGTCTCTCAATTGATTAAGGATCGTCAAACGGCGTTTTTCCGTTTTCGAGATCTACTTTAACCACGAAAAGCGCAAACAATTTGGAGCAATTAAGGAAATAGTGTGCAAATTAACGCCTATCTATTCCTTGCCTTACGCAGAATGATAGCGCATCAACTAATTATCAACCTGCTGCGGATCATAGCGATAACCGGCGCCATAGACCGAATGAATCAGTTCCTGGCCGGGTAACAGTTCGGCCAGTTTTTTTCTCAATTTTTTGATGTGACTGTCGATAGTGCGATCCGAAACAATACGCTGATCCTGATAAATCTGGTCCATCAATGCAGACCGGGAAAAGATGCGGCCGGGTTGCCGATATAACACTTGCAGCAGTTGGAATTCCACTGAAGTCAGTTCGATTTCATGCCCTGCGGCCAATACCCGAAAACTGTTGGCATTCAGGGTTAACAATTGAACAGGATGCTCATCATTATCCGCTTGGGGCTGCAATCGGCGCAGTACCGCCTTAACCCGCGCCACCATTTCGCGGGGACTGTAAGGCTTGCAAATATAATCGTCGGCACCCATTTCCAGGCCCAGTAAACGATCGATTTCCTCTATGCGCGCAGTAACCATAATAATCGGTACTTTGCTAAAACTTCGTATTTCGCGGCAAATCGTCAGGCCATCGCAACCCGGCAACATCAGGTCCAATAAAACAAGATCCGGATGCTGCTGTTTGACCCAGGGCACAACCGCATTGCCCTCGCCAAGCGTAGCGGTGGCGAAACCGGCATTTTGCAGATAATCCTCTGCCAGCTTGGCGAGCTTGTGTTCATCTTCGACGATTAAAATAAGGCGGGTATCGTTCATGGTCATGATTGCACCGGCAATTCAATGTGTATGGCGAGTCCGCCCAGAGATGAGGCTTGCGCGTTGATAATGCCGTTATGCGCGGCGACTATGTTTCGGCAAATGGCCAAGCCGAGCCCTGCGCCTCCGTGATTTCTGCTGCGCGAACGTTCGACCCGGTAAAACCGGTCGAACAATTTCTCCCTTTCCTCATCGGATACCCCCGGGGCGCTATCGGCGATATCGATGAACAGGGTATCTGTCTTTTTTGCGACAGTGATGTCCAGACGTCCGCCGCTGTCGGTATAGTGGGCGCTATTTTTCAGCACATTGCGAAACAGTTGCGACAAACGATCCGGATCGGCATAAACACGAACAGTGCTTTGAGTCGTATCGATCAGTTGAACGCTCAGCTGTTTACTGTCGAATTCAGGCATCAGCGCAGCCAAGTCCGCTGTTAAAACGGCTATCGGATCAATGACAGCTTTTCGGTAAGTCAATGCGCCTTGGTCGGATAAGGCCAATTGATAAAGATCCTCCGTTAACCGGTTTAGCCGCATAACATCGCCGAACAAAGAATCGATGGCTGCACGGTTCATTGGACGAATGCCGTCCTGCAATGCTTCCAATTCCCCGCGCAATACCGACAATGGGGTACGCAACTCATGGGAAATATCGGCAACCCAACGCCGTCTGGCCTGTTCCGACTGTTCCAGGGCGGCGGCCATTTCATTAAAGTCACGCGCCAGCTGTCCGAGTTCGTCACCGGATTCGACTGGCAGGCGGATATTATAACGGCCGACGGCCAGCTCTTTGGCTGCCGCAGTAATGCGCTTGATCGGCCGACCCAGAATATAGGCCAGAAATAGTGCCAGAACGGCGGAAAGCGTTATCATTAACAGTGCAATCCAGGCGAATTCTTTAGCCTGTCTTTCCATAAACCGGAGTTCGCCGAGTTGATTGTCAGGTTTTCCCGGTAACAGCCCCAGAAAACCGACGACTCGGTCCTCATGCCTGATTGCTTGCAGCGTTAATTGTGACAGCGCTTCCGGTTGACCGAAAATAATCGATTTATCAGCGGCTAATAACATCACCCGCATTTCCAACGGTTTGAAACGTCGTTTGCTAAGTGCTTCGGATTCGACGGCTGGAGGCCATCTGTTCAGCGGCTCGGTCAGCGCATTTTTCATCCAGGTTGCCGGATGCCTGTGACGGCGGTTATCGGATTGCAGCAGTAACTGAATCCATTGTTGCTTATTCCCGGCCAGAGGTTCCCAACTGCCGGTATCTGCATAATAGTCGGTCAGTCCATCGATTAAATTAGAGACCCGTTCACGTTGCCGCGTCTCAATAAGTTCATTAAAGCCCCGGTCCAAGGACCAGCGCATAAACAAATACATGCCGGCCACAACCAGCAATGTGGTCAGCAGAAAAGTTAGAAATAATTTGATTCGAATGGATTTGTGCACAGAATTGCTCGTCAGCCGTCTAGGGTATTGTTATGCTCAACGCAGAAAAAATAAATCTTCGTGGTGAAGATTGAATAACTATTACGCAGTAAAATTTCATGATTTTCCTGGCGCTCGAATGGGTGTGCGCTGGAGGGGATGATTTAGTTGTACCCACCGTAAAATTCATGCTCACGTTTTTCTTCGCGAAGTCGTTCACGATCTACTTCCAATCGCTCTTTAGCTATGTCATTAGACTCCTTCATAAGCTCTTGTTCTCTGCGTTCACGTATGCTTTCTGCACTGTAATAGAGTTGCGGACTGCCGTATGAATGAGGATTGTAGCTATTGTCTTGACGATCATAAGCAATAACGATTGATGACATAGCAAGGAGTGTTATTGCGATTAATTTTTTCATCTCACCTATCAACCTAATCTATTAATTGGGTATTTTTGACTAAAACGAAGTTTGAAGCTATTTTCTCATGAGGCCTTTAACAAATTCTTCAATATCTTTCCTATGCTGTATTGAAAAAAATTCTGGGTCAGTTCCTTGTGATAATCCCCTAATTTCATTAAGAATTCCTTGTTCATTTTTCGTTATTGCGCCACCAAACACCTGCTCAACGGCCTTTAGAGTCTCTGGACAGTATTCGAGCATTGCCATTCTCAGCATTTGCTTGGGGTCTATGTTGAGAATCTCGGCAATCTGAGGGATGCTGCGTAATGGAACTCTTGTTTTGCCAGCCTTAAACATGCTGATAATGTTAGCCCGATCAAAGCTAAGTTCCGCAGCCATGTCTGACTGTTTAATGTTGGACTGATCAATCTTGTCCCTAAGAAATTCATGAAACATTTGTGGTTTTATTTGTTCGTCAGTTGATAGCATAGATACCTTGTATGAAAATTTAAAATAAAATCAATTGGTTATAATGTAAGTAATGAGTAATTTAAACGTTAAGTTCTACAGTGCAGAGCTAATCTGCCACGAAAAGCTTACTTATTCCTCGTCATCCTCAAGCCCAAGTCTTCCAGAGAAGCCGTAAAATATGGACTTAAAACTAAGAGTAGCAATGTTTCTTACACCAGTAAAAACATCCAAAATAATGTTAAAAAATATATAACAAATCCAGCCGGTTTCTTTTACGAAAGGAATTAAAATTTCTTTAAATACTTCAAGTGGAAGCAAAACAATTCCGGACTGAATACCTAAAGCAACAGACTTCAAATATTTTTTATTTCTTTTATCCAAAAGCATCACTTTATCAACCGAGGCTATTAAAAAATTCAGCATTTATACGCACCTATTTTTATTAAAAGAGCACGTTTACCTTTATCAATTGAATCTGGATTTGTTTTAATTGATAGCTGATCTTTCGGCTTATTTCCTAAAAAATAGGCAATTCTTTCAGCATTAGCACCTGATGGGTGAGGCATACCGCTTAATATTTGGTTCTCGTTGATTATTTTTTGTGAAGCAAGCCATTCCAAGGCTTCCGTTACTTTAGGCCCTAAAGGGATAAACAGAGATGTTTTTAGTTTATTGCATATTTCTGTTACAAAAAACTCTTGTATCGATTCTCTTAGCAAAGGCGTTTTAAGCATTGATGGTGAGCCGGAATAATTTCCGCCATCAACAAAAACAGGATTTTTTAAAATAGATGCCATTTGCACTAAATGTGCATGAGAGGTAAAAAGCAGCTCGGTACTGGGTATACCCAGTTTTTCGTGAATCCCAACATCATCAAGCATACTAATTAAATTAGTTCTCATGGAGCCGCTAAAGCTGGCAGCCGATTTAACCGCTTTTAAAATATCTTCTGAAGAACCGCCTTTTTCTAAGCCAATTTTTGCAGCATTCATTGCATTAGCAGCTTGCTGAAGGCCAGGTGTAATGCCAACAAGTACAATTTTTGCGCTTTCATTAACATACTCAAATGGAGCGTAATAAATGCTTATTTTTCCTTCTTTTTTTAGCAAAAGCGAATCATGTAATGGGGCAGTGGTAGAAAAATGAGGCGCATTTTGAATGAGTGCCCTGTAATTTTCAAATTGATAGTTTGCCATGATGTATTGGTTCTCTTTTGTTAAGTAGTAAGTTTAAAAAAATCCTGATGGTGCTATTTACGTTTAATTGACTCCTCTCGATATCCGGTGGTAATAATCTTGCCGTTATTCCCCCTCACCAGATAAATACTTTTGAGCTTGTCAATTTTATTGCTAATCCCACCGGTATAACTGGCCAACTTTTTAAGGCTGAGCTGATTGAAGTAAATCAACTCTGAGCCATTTTGTGGCTCGATAGCTCCATACTGCTCAAGCCAGTCGATTATGATGGGAGAAATTCCTCTCTGCTCTAGCCTGGTCTGTGCGTGTAGTGTTAAGTTCATGCCCGTGCTCCGTAGTAAGTCAAAAATCAAGAAAGTGAGATCATTTTAGTGTGTATTTCATGTAAATTCAATAAAATTATAATTTAGAATTTCGGTGAAATTTATTAAAATATTTGTATTTACATTTCAAGGAAACTATATAAAATAAAGTCAACTGAAATTATTAGGAAAAAATATGAGCAACTCAACGATTGATCCTCTTTTAAAAAATCTTCAAATAGAACTTGCCGACCGCATTATTCATCTGGCGGCTTTCATTGATAGTGCGTTTGGTACAGGCAATGCAAATGTTGGAGATCGTTTGATTGAGCTCATGGGGGACAAAGGCATCAGCATATATGGAGAAGAACCTGAGCGTATCGACCTAAATAATTATCGAATCGGTCGCACGTTATCTTTTTTATATAACTATGCATACCATGCCAGGTGTATTCAGGGTCTTGACTGGGACGATTGGCATGGTGATACCCTTGATCAAGTATTCAGGGAGTTTCTTGAGATAACCGATACCTACGGTGTGGTGACAAGTACTAGAAACTGCGCCGACTGGGGCTCAAGTAAAACGTCTTGTCGCAGTGAGTCGACATGGGAGAGTTCGCCATTATGGGAAATGGTTAAGCTGTGCGATGCAAGACATGATTTAGATTTCGAGGAAGAAATCACTGTCTCAGACATTGCTCTTTTGGCTGGCATGAACGAAAAAAGCGTCAGAAATGCTTTACGTTCTGAAGGCGAGCATCAGTTAGTTAGCAAAGATGGTGAAACTGTCGAATGTGCTGAGGCTTTACGCTGGCTATGCAGTAGAAAAAGCGGATTTAGGGAGACAACTTTTGTTTCTTTTGATAAAGAAGAATTACCAGAAAGCTTGAGCTATATGGAGTTAGCACCTTTTATAAAATCAAGACTGGAAAAGATTTACGGTGACTTCGACTGGCGAGTTAATGCAAGTGATTTTCTTGGTTATACTGAAGATAAATTATGGTCTATTGTCCATGATATCGAAAAACTGCCAATCAAAGACACACAGCGTATAGCTAAAGCCATTAAAGTTGATCAGGTCTGGTTTACCGAACAAGTTTTTGCGGCTCTGTTTCCAGAACAAATGGAACTGATTCTGTACAAAAACCAAATCGAATATGAGGTTGTTCCAATTCACCAGGAAAAGCCATTTATCGAAGTCCAGTTAACCGAAAAAGGCATCAAAAACGGTTATATCGATATTCCTGCAAAATTTTCAGAATTTTTTCCTCCAGATTGCTTTGGTGATCGAGCAACAGGAAACCAAGGTATCCCTATTGAACTGCGATTCGGCAATGAAATTAGAAGTACTGATATGCGTGTTAAAAGTTCGATCACTATTAGCCCTAGAGCACGTTTTGGTGGTTATTTAAATAAAGTCATTAATGCAAAACCTGGCGATACGCTCCGAATTACCAATGTTGAAGACCGGGTGTTCGAAATAAAACACACCCCATCTAACTAGATACAATTCATATTCGTATTCGATAGATCAACTTATAGGAGAGAATAAAATGAGTCAATGGAATCCAGAAGAAGCTATTAGGCACTTAGAGAGCTTGGGCTTTAAGCCAACTAACAGTCATACCGAAAAGAGTAAATCTGTTGGTTTTAGCGTAGACGATCAAAAGCAAAGACATATTGCTGTTTTCTGTGGAACTAAAAACACGGTTACTTGTTATGTGAATTTCAATTCAATAACGGATGAAAAATATCCAATCGAAGGCATTGAGGGTATTGAAAAAATGAAATTTTATCCACGAGGTCATAAAGGAGAAAATGGTAATCCTGGAATATCAAGTTCTGTCGCTAGATATAACACATCTCTTAACCCATCAAATCATGCGGTTATAAGGGTTCATGTTAATAGTGAAAATTCTCTTAATAAATTATTGACTTGGTACACTGGAAATACACAGTAAGTATTTTTAATGCACTAGAAAAAACAAATAAGCTATTACACCGCTCGAAAAAATTCTGGGGTGATCATTAAAGCGCTATGGAATAAGTTGACAACTCTATATGAATAATACAAAAGACGATGTTATTTGCTACTGTACCGGAACAACTAAAGAGAAAATCAAGGAGCTTATCGCTCAGGGCATCAATGATCTGGATATGATTTCAAGGGAAACAGGCGCTTGTTCTGGGTGCGGATCTTGCGATGCGGAGATAAAAGATTTTTTAGCCGAAAACAGCTCCGGCGCATAATCCGCAAACCGTCCGGTCGGATTGCTCAGTTCATTAGCAATCCAAGGACAAATAAAGGCATCTCTGGGCACGCAACACACGCATCCGTGTGCGTGTTGCGCCCGAGGTGTAAATCAGCGTGCAAAAGTTCCCCTTTAATGTGAAATGAGGTCGACGCTCGAAACGGGAATGTCAGCCCAACCTCTAGGGATGTTTCTAAGCCCGATGAATGACCTAACTATTGAAAAATGATTGAACTAGCCTTAACTACCCGACCCATTTTTTACAGTTTTCGGCGTTGCCCTTACGCAATGAGAGCTCGTCTGGCTATTGCAATAACCGGCGTCGTTGTCGAATTGAGGGAGGTCGAGTTACGCGATAAACCTGAAGCGATGCTGACTGTTTCGCCTAAGGGTACGGTGCCGGTGCTGCAACTTGAGAACGGCGAGGTGATTGATCAAAGTCTGGATATTATGTGTTGGGCGTTGCGTCAGAACGATGCCGAGCATTGGCTTAATAGTGCTTGGCTACAAAATGCGGTGCAATTGATCCGACATAATGACGGGGAATTCAAATACCATGTGGACCGATATAAATATGCAGATCGTTATCCGGCATACTCCGCGCTTTACTATAGGCAGCAAGGTGAGCTGTTTTTAACCGACCTTGAAAGACGGTTAAATCAAAGTCAATTCTTGTGCGGCGATTATTTTGCATTGGCTGATGCCGCTATCTTGCCTTTTATCCGCCAGTTTGCGGCGGTCGATTCAGATTGGTTTGAGAGCTCTCCTTATCCTGCTGTAAAGCAGTGGCTAAACAGGTTTTTAACCTCCACGTTATTTGACGTGGTCATGACAAAATATCAATTCTGGAAGCCTTATGATCCGTTATTGTTTTTTGGCAGTGAGAAAACTGGGGTTAATTAATCCCCCGTATTGATCTCCGGTTGTCGCACCTATCGACTACCGGTAGTATGTCGATTATCTACGTACCGCTTCCATCTGGGCCGAGCTATAGCAAGCGAATCCCATTGCATTGCATTGAGTTGATGTAAATGACAACCGGATAAGCACGGTAGGATGCTTGAGTAAAATTCAATGGCTAAAAAATACTGCATTAAAATGAAAATATCACTTATCGTCGCGATGGCGAGCAACCGGGTTATCGGCCTGAACAATCAAATGCCCTGGCATTTATCGGCCGACCTTAAAAAATTCAAGAAAATAACCATGGGCGCGCCCATTTTAATGGGCAGAAAAACCTATGAATCGATAGGCAGGCCGCTGCCGGGGCGCACCAACATCATTATCAGCAGGAATCCGGCATACAGCCAACCCGGCTGTCTGGTGTTTAACGACATTGACCAGGCGCTGGCAAGTTGCCGCGATGCTGAAGAAATTTTTGTTATCGGCGGCTCGGATTTTTATAAGTCGATGTTGCCTGTTGCCGATACGCTCTACCTGACGCAAATACATCAGGAATTTCCCGGCGATACTTTTTTTCCCGAGATCGACGCAGATCAGTGGATTGAGGTGGAGCGGGAAGATATTCGGGACGATGCTGATGCGGTGTTCAGCTACAGTTTTTTAAAGCTGGAAAAACGGAAATAGCAGGAGTTCAATATCCTTACGAACTGATCTTTTGGGTTAACCCTCTACAGCCAGAGACTTTTTACCGGATTTTTTGGTTTCGGGACAATCAATGCTGAAACGCTGCACCGGTTCACCCAGTTTTAATGCGGTGAGTTGGCCGCCCCAAAGACAGCCGGTATCGATGGCGTAACAGTTAGGCCCCTCGTAATAGCCTAAGGTAGACCAGTGGCCGAAGATAATACGCATGTCGGCATTTTTACGCTTGGGCACGGTAAACCACGGAACAAGACTTTTGGGTTGCGAGCCTAAAGGCCCGCTTTGAACAAAATCCAGACGACCATTAACATCGCAATAACGCATACGGGTAAAGCAATTGATGATAAAACGCAGCTTTTCGACGCCTTTTAAACTGGATGACCAGATATTAGGCTTGTTGCCGTACATTTGTTTTAAAAACGCCTGGTAATCAGGACTTCTTAGGGCCTGTTCCGCCAGCAAGGCCATTTTTTGGGTTTTTTTAAAATCCCATTGCGGCGGAAGGCCGGCATGAACCAGGCAGAAATCATCGTTAAAATGAAATAAAGGCCTATGCCTTAACCAGTCGATTAACTCGTCCCTGTCCGGCGCTTCAAGTATCGGCAACAGCGAGTCTTTTTTATTGGCTATTTTGGGTGCGCAGGACGCGGTCAGTAAATGCAAATCATGGTTGCCGAGCACCGTGACTGCAGAATCTCCCAGCGATTTGACAAAGCGCAGGGTTTCTAAAGACTTGGGGCCGCGATTGACCAGATCACCGGCAAACCACAGTTGATCGGTGTGTTCATTAAAACAAAGGGTATCGAGGAGTCTTAATAATTCATCAAAACAGCCTTGAATATCACCGATAGCATAAATAGACATTGTTAATGCAGGGTTCTTGGGATGGATAAGGTAAACCGGGGTACGTCTGCCTGGAAATTATCGCCATCATCCGAATGCATCGTATAGTCACCCTGCATGGTGCCGACCGGTGTTTCTATCATCGCACCGCTGGTGTAACGAAAAGACTCGCCGGGTTTAAGATAAGGTTGTTCGCCGATGACGCCATCGCCCCTGACTTCCTGGGTTTTGCCATTGGAATCGGTAATCAGCCAATGACGCTGGAGCAGTTTTGCCGGTATTTCTCCGGCATTGGTAATAGTGATAGTGTAGGCAAAGACATAGCGATCCTCATCCGGAGAAGATTGCGCTTCTATAAAAAGAGGTTTGGCCTCAACTATTATTTTGTTTTTTTCGTTCATTATTAGATCATATGGGTTATATAGTGTTTATTTCATCGTAACTTTTCATTAAACGCAAGTAACTATTCAGTATGAAATACAAAGACGGCTTTTTAATTCTATTATTCGTTTTGTCCACAGCGACGCATGCACAAGATGGTCAAGATTTATTTGCGGCGGCAATGATCGGCAAGATTGATAGAACAGAAGCTTTGCTGGCGCAAGGGATCGATGTTAACAGTAAAACAGCCGTCGGCCGCACTGCTTTGATGGCCGCTAGTTTTAACGGCAATGTACGCATTGTTAAGCTACTGCTGGCGTACGGAGCCGATGTCAGCCTCGCCGATAACTCAGGCGTAACAGCGTTAATGGATGCGCTGGTTTTCGGCAATGAAGACATCGTTAATTTGCTGATTGTAGGCGGAGCCGATGTGAATGCGCTGGATAAACAAAATGTGACGGTTATGGGCCGAGCCAAAAAAACCGCCCATAAAAAAGTGATTGAAATACTGGAGCAAGCCGGGGCAAAAGAAGAGGCGGAAGTGCCGATAGAAGAAGCGACCAGCAAAGACGGCGCCGCTGGAAAACCGGCAGAAAAGTCGGATACGAAGCCAGCGGACAAAAAATAACTCACTAAAGGATAAAACATTGCATATTCATATCTTAGGTATTTGCGGCACATTCATGGGCGGACTGGCCGTCATTGCGCGGCAGCTGGGGCATCAGGTCAGCGGTTCCGACCAGAATGTTTATCCGCCGATGAGCACGCAGCTGGAACAGCAAGGCATCGTATTGATGGAAGGTTATCGGGCTGAAAATCTGGACAGTAAACCTGACTTGGTGATTATCGGCAATGCCCTGTCGCGCGGCAATCCCGAAGTCGAAGCGGTGCTTAATCAGGGATTGCGATATGTTTCCGGTCCGCAATGGCTGGCCGAGCATGTGTTGCAGGATAAATGGGTGCTGGGCGTTGCCGGAACTCACGGTAAAACCACCACGACCGGCATGCTCAGCTGGATATTGGAGCATCAGGGCTTTAATCCGGGTTTTTTAATCGGCGGCATCCCGTTAAATTTCGGCATTTCGGCGCGGCTGGGAGAATCCGACTTTTTTGTGATCGAGGCCGATGAATACGATTCCGCGTTTTTCGACAAGCGTTCAAAGTTTGTCCATTATCGCCCCCGCACCGCGATCCTGAATAATCTTGAATACGACCATGCCGATATTTTTCCCGACCTGGATGCGATCAAAAAACAATTCCATCACTTGGTCAGGACGGTGCCCGGAGAGGGCCTGATCATCAGCCCCGAATGCGACGCCAATATCAATGAGGTATTGGCGATGGGCTGCTGGACGCCGGTTGCCAAAACCTCTATTAATTCCGATGCTCAGTGGAATGCACAATTAGTTAAAGCCGACGGCAGCCGATTCGACGTACTGCTGGACAAGCAAGCGCAAGGCTGTGTCGAGTGGTCGCTGACCGGCGAGCATAATGTCTACAACGCATTGTCTGCGATAGTCGCCGCCAAACACGTCGGCATCCTGCCTAGGGATGCGATAACTGCGCTGGGGCAGTTTAAAAATGTAAAACGTCGTATGGAAGTGATCGCCAGCATCAACGGCGTGACCTTATACGATGACTTTGCCCATCATCCGACCGCGATACAAATGACGCTGGACGGCTTGCGCAAACAGGTGGGATCAGAGCGCATCATCGCGATAGTCGAGCCGCGCTCGAACACCATGCGCCTGGGGGTGCATACCAAAACCCTGGCGGAATCGTTGGCTAATGCCGATCTGGCCATCATCTACCAGCCGGAAACGATGGGCTGGGATTTAAGCGAGCTGAAAAAATATGCAGACAATATTGAAATCTACCCATCGCTGGATGACATCATCGTCAGGCTTAAATCTGAAGCGCGGCACAAAGGCCATTTTGTGTTGATGAGCAACGGCAGCTTCGGCGGCATTTATCAGCGCTTGCAGGACGAGTTGAACGGCTGATTTTCATAGCCCTAAAAACGGCGATTAGTCCACGAAAAGCACGAAAGCCAAAAGTAGGCGCCTTTAGGCGACACGAAATAAATCAGCATGTTGTATTGGTAAAGCCATTCACATTTTGGGTAATCCGCTACAGATTGGTATATCTCCTTGAATATTTTCGTGCTTTTTGTGTTTTTCGTGGATAAATTGATTTTCAACTTTCAAACACCAAAATAAAATGCACATACAACAAGCCCTGCAAGCCCTGCTGAACAAACAAAACCTTAGCTCCGAGCAAATGCGCGAGGTGATGCGGCAAATCATGAGCGGCAATGCCACCGATGCGCAAATCGGCGGCTTCTTAATCGCGCTGCGCTGTAAAGGCGAAACCATCGACGAAATTGCCGCTGCGGCCGAAGTGATGCGCGAATTAGCCGGAAAAGTAAAGGCAACCGGCGAGCATGTCATAGACACCTGCGGCACCGGCGGCGATGGCGCCAATACCTTTAACATCTCCACCACCGGCGCCTTTGTCGTCGCCGCAGCCGGTGGGCAGGTTGCCAAACACGGCAACCGTTCCGTATCGAGCAGTTGCGGCAGCGCCGACGTACTGGAAGCCGCTGGCGTTAATCTGGATTTAACCGCCGAACAGGTCGCGCATTGCGTCAATGAAATCGGCGTGGGCTTTTTGTTTGCGCCTAAACATCACGGCGCAATGAAGCATACCAGCAATGCCCGTAAAGAAATGGGCGTCAGAACCCTGTTCAATCTGTTGGGTCCGTTATCCAATCCTGCCGGAGCGCCGAACCAGCTGATCGGCGTATTTGATCGACACTGGGTAGAGCCGCTGGCGCAGGTATTAAAAAAACTCGGCAGTCGGCATGTGCTGGTGGTCAATGCCGACGATGGCTTGGATGAAATCAGCATCGCCTCGCCGTCAACCATTGCCGAGCTTAAAGACGGAGTCGTCACCCGCTACACCGTTACGCCGGAACAATTCGGTTTCAATCGTGCCAGCCTGGCCGAATTGGCCGTTGATGGTGCGGCTTCCAGCCTGGTGATGGTAAAATCGGTGCTGGACAATAAAGCCGGAGCGGCCAGGGATATCGTGGCGCTCAATGCCGGGGCGGCAATTTACGCAGCCAATATCACCGATTCCTTAAGCGCCGGCGTAGAAAAAGCCCAAGCGCTTATCGCCAGCGGCGCGGCCAAAGCCAAATTCGAGGCGTTGATCGCCTACTCAAAAACTTCATAAAACGACAGAGACCATGACCGATACTCCAGATATATTAAAAAAAATCCTCGATAAAAAAGTCGAAGAGGTAGCCCGACGCAGAACCGGCATGACCATCGCCAACCTGGAAGAAATTGCCGGAGGCGTAGAAAGTCCGCGCGGATTTTATAACGCGCTGCACAGCAAGGTATTGGCCAAGAAACCGGCCATCATTGCGGAAATCAAAAAAGCCTCGCCCAGCAAAGGCGTGATCAGGGCGGATTTTAATCCGATCGCGATAGGTCAGGATTACGCGATGAACGGTGCGGCCTGTTTGTCGGTATTAACCGACAAGGAGTTTTTTCAGGGTTCTGAAGTCTATTTGCAAATGGTCAGGGAACGCTGCCCGCTGCCGGTGCTTCGAAAAGATTTCATGATCGATCCCTATCAAATCTATGAGGCCCGCGCCTTGGGCGCCGACTGCATCTTGCTGATCGTCGCCGCGTTGGCAGACAGTCAAATGCACGAGCTGTCGGATGCTGCAACTAAACTGGGTATGGATGTATTGGTGGAAGTTCATAATGCGGAAGAACTGCAAAGAGCGCTAGCGCTGGACACCAAACTGATCGGCATCAACAACCGCAACCTGCGCACCTTTGAAACGTCATTGCAGGCCACGCTGGATTTAAAAGCCGATATCCCGGCAGACCGATTAATCATTACCGAGAGCGGCATTCATAGCCACGAAGATGTGCAGCTGATGCTGGATAATGACATCTATGCTTTCCTGGTCGGCGAAGTGTTTATGCGGGCGGAAAGCCCTGGGCAGAAGATGAGAGAGTTGTTTGCGTTGTAGGTCGAACGATAAATTGTTGATTCCTTTCATGGTGAATCCTTCGACTAAGCTCAGGCGAGTTTTGTCGAGCCATGAATGGAACCAACTTGTGCAGCATTTTCCTAGTAGGCTGTCGGATTAATAGAGCAAACCAACGCGCCTAAGCCAGGTTAAAATTTAAAAAAATCTCGGTAATAGACAATTAAGTTGTACGGCAATTTTATTCTGGCTAGAAAATGCTTATTTTTCAGCTTCGACGTTTGTATCTGTAGCGGGTCTGCTTGGGCCTACACCTGAGTCACATGCAGCAAGGGCCGATACAGCAATAATTAACAACAAAAAATGGCTGATTTTTTTCATAGGATTTCTCTGATTATGATAATGGAAATACCGCCACTTTTTATAAAGCAGTGGCAGAAAAGAGGACGTAAAGTCCTTGATGGATCGGAAGCCAGTATGACAGTTATCAATAAATATATCAAAAATATTGTGGTATATAGGTAGTCCTATGCCTTGTGCAGTCAATTTTAATGCCGTAGTGTTTAAGTCCTGTGTAATTGTGAGCGTTAGACCTTGATGGCAAAGGAGGATTGATGATGACAATAGAAATGCTGCGTGGATTTTTAGGGTGGTCTACCCTGATCAATTTAGGCTTCGTATGTTACTGGTTTTTCTTTATCATGTTTGCGCATGACTGGATGTACAGGCTTCACAACCGGTGGTTTACCTTGTCGGTTGAGCGCTTCGATTCAATTCATTATGCCGGTATGGCTTTATATA
This sequence comes from Methylobacter arcticus, assembly GCF_050917435.1. Taxonomy (NCBI): domain Bacteria; kingdom Pseudomonadati; phylum Pseudomonadota; class Gammaproteobacteria; order Methylococcales; family Methylococcaceae; genus Methylobacter; species Methylobacter arcticus. The sequence goes on along the minus strand of NZ_CP159583.1, from coordinate 3,961,953 downwards.
AAATGGGCATACTGATGTTTAATCTGGTGCCTTATTTGGCCTTGCTGATTATCAGTTGAATAAAGCACTGACTCAGAGTAAAGCCTATGGGATAACCTTTTGTTATCTTCCCTCTTAAAATTAGTGTCCTGAGCTGACAGATAAAGGTTTCAAAAAATGAAAGCCGCAAATCCCATTGGTGTTTTCGATTCAGGCGTTGGCGGATTATCCGTTCTGCAAGCGATTCGCAGAGCGTTGCCGGGCGAACATCTATTGTATGTAGCCGATTCGGCCTATGCACCGTATGGCGATAAATCCCAGCAATTCATCGAAGCCCGGTCAATTGCTATTAGCCAGTTTTTAGTGAGCCAAAACGTCAAAGCCATCGTCGTTGCCTGCAATACGGCAACCGGCGCGGCGGTCACAACGTTGCGCTCAAAATTTGCTGTGCCGATTATTGCAATGGAACCTGCGGTAAAACCGGCGACGGCGAACACCCAATCAGGGGTAATCGGCGTTCTGGCGACCAGTCGAACCTTGGCTAGCGATAATTTTGTGCGGTTGTTTGCGCGACATGGCACTAATGTAGAGATACTAGGCCAGGCCTGTCCCGGTCTGGTTGAGCAGGTGGAAGTGGGTGATTTGTCCGGCAACACAACTCGATTATTGCTGGAGCGCTATGTGCGTCCGTTATTGGAGCAGGGCGCCGATACTCTGGTGTTGGGCTGTACCCATTACCCGTTTTTGGCACCATTGATACAGGAGATAGCAGGGTCCAAGGTTGCCGTCATCGATTCCGCTGCCGCAGTTGCACGGGAGCTGCGCCGCCGTCTTGAAGCGGATCATTTGTTGGCAGACTCGGCTAGGATCGGGACGGAATATTTTTGGACTAGCGGCGCACTCGATAAAGCACGGCCGCTGATTGCTCAATTATGGCAGGCGGATGTTGAGGTTTGCGCTCTGCCAATATACGCGGTTGACGTTGGCCGGAATAAGACCGCCCAAGCCGATCCTGAGCGTAGACGAAGGGCGTAGAGGCTGCCGGATCTGCCGGTTTCCGCTTTCGCTCAAACAGACTTATTAGCCTACGCTGATTTGATCGAAACTATTCACCTGCCGGTGTTCGGCTTGCGGGTCGGGCGCGTTGTCCCGAGTCAACCAGATGGTTTCAAAACCTGCTGCTTTGGCGGCATCCAGTTCTTCTTTAATGTCCGATAAAAACAGCAGCTGGTTCGCCGGTATCGCCAGTTGTGCGGCTATGTTGCGATACGATTGTTGTTCTTTTTTGCCGCCGATATGGGTGTCGAAATAGCCGGAAAATAACGGCGTCAAGTCGCCGTATTCGGTATGCGCGAACAGCAGTTTTTGCGCGTAAACCGACCCGGAAGAATAAACATATAAATCCAGGCCGTTAGCTTTCCATTCTTTGAGTTTTTCAGCGGCATCGGCATACAGGTGGCCTTTGAAATCGCCCTGTCGGTAACCGGCTTCCCAGATCAGGCCTTGCAAGGATTTTAATGGCGTGACTTTTTTATCTTCGTCTAGCCATTGGATCAATTGGGCGATGATTTGCTCAATAGACAGTTTAGAGTCGACTTCTTTGCAGACATCTTCCAGTAGTGTTTTAACCTGCGACTCATTTTCATGGCTGCGGATAAAGCCCGGCAGATTGGTGCGCGCATACGGAAACAGCACATCCTTAACAAATAAAATCGACGAGGTCGTGCCTTCGATATCGGTGACGATGGCTTTAATCATGACAGTTCGGCAACGTATTGATCCAGTGTGAGGAAAGACTTGGCAATATCGCTGCCGGTAAAGTCGGCCACCCAGCCGTCCGCTGTGGTAAACAGGCGGATGCATTTAAAGCAGGGGTTTTCGCCCATATCGAACCAGTGCGTGGTGTTGGCCGGCACGCTGATTAAATCGCCTTGCTCGCACAGCACGGCATAGACTTTATCGTCGACATGCAGGTAAAACAGGCCGCGCCCTTCGATAAAAAAGCGCACTTCAAAATCGGCATGGATGTGTTCGGACAGAAACTTCTGCCGGAACGCGGCTTTGTCGGGATGATCCGGGTTTAAGCTGATCACGTCAACGGATTGAAAACGGTATTGCTGTTTCAAGCGGTCGATGGAATCGTTGTAGGCCGCCAGCACGGTGTCCTGGTCGGCGTCGGCGGCAAGCTCGCAGTTGGCTGTCCAGCGCTCGAACTGTACGCCTATGCTATTCAGCCGGTTTTGGATGGCGCTAAACTCGGTGAATGTTTCGCCAAGTTGGTCGCATCGGTTCCCTCGGCAACTGCTCCTGCGTTGCTCTACCTCCTGCATTCCTGGCAGTCGAGGTTGATTATCGGGATAAACGGTTAATGCGCTCATAGTTTTTTAACTCCGTGCAGTCGTAATTCACAATCAAATAAAAATTCCAGCGCCTCAAGATGGCGTAGCGTTTCCTGTACCGAACTGCCCCAGGTATAAAGCCCGTGTCCGGCAATTATATAGGCATAAATGGCCCCGTGTTGGTCGAGGTATTGTTCCACTTGCCCGGCCAGACGGGGGATATTCTGGTCGTTGGCAAAAATCGGGATAGCAACCCGGCTTTCATGGGTATCAATGCCGGCCAGGGCTTTTAACAGCTCGTAATTTTCCAGCGCGATTTCGGATTTGAACAGGCGTGAACACAGCGTGGCATTCATCGAATGCGGGTGCAGTATCGACTGGATTTCCGGGAAACGTTTATACAGCGAGGTATGCAGCACCGTTTCTGCGGATGGTTTTTTACCGTCCAAGGCGTTAGCGTCGCTATCGATCAGCATAATATCGTCCAGCTGTAACCGGCCTTTGTGTTTGCCGGAAACGGTAATGGCAATAGTGCCGTCAGGCAGGCGTGCGGAAAAATTGCCGCTGGTTGCGGGCACCCAGCCCTTGCTGTCGATAAATCGACCGGCATCGATTAACTGATTGGCCAGGATGAGAAAATCTTCGGTATAGATCATGTCGGTTGATAATTGTCGGGGTTAAACGTTACGGGCGAGGTTGCAAACCCCGCCCAGCACAATTTTTCGTGCTTTTCGCGGACGATTCTTTTGATAGGGTCATTATTTTGGCAATCACCTTAAGCCGACGCTGATGGACGCGATTTTTTCCATTCCACTGGCGCCTGCCATTCTTTTACCCAATCCGCAAGCTCGGAGGCTGGCATAGGTTTGGCAATGCCGTAGCCTTGTGCTAGGTAGCAGCCCATTTGCAAAAGGGCGATGCCGTGTTCAATTGATTCCACACCCTCGGCGATAACCTGTCTTCGGAACGATTCGGCCAAACCGATGACGCCTTGTACGATGGCTAAATCATCCTCGTCTTCCAGCATATCGCGGACAAAAGACTGGTCAATTTTTAGCGTCTCCACAGGCAGATGTTTGAGGTAACTGAGCGAGGAATAGCCAGTGCCAAAATCATCCAGGGCAAACTGTACGCCCAATGCCTGACAGTCTTTAATAACCTGGGATGTCAGCGATAAATCGATTAACGCTTGGGTTTCCAGTATTTCCAACTCGAAATGCGCCGGTTTGGCAGTGGGATAGCGTTCGAAGGCGTAATAGAGCTGCAGGATAAAATCATCCGTTTGCAGCGATCTGGCGGTGATATTGACGCTGATGTGGAGTTGCAAACCCAACCGTTGCCAATGCTCCATGTGCTGCAACGCCTTGTCGATAACCCAGGCATCGAGTTTGGTTATAATGTCATGGTTTTCAAGCAGCGGCAGAAAATCGCCCGGCATGACCACGCCGCGTTCAGGATGCCGCCAGCGTATCAAGGCTTCTGCGCCGAACACGATACCTTGCTGCATGTCGACTTTGGGCTGGAAAAAAAGTTCGAATTCCTCGTTTTCAAGCGCCTGTTCAATGCGGTTTAGCGCCTCGCGATGCGAATGGAGTTGACGATCCAGCTCCAGATTATAAATATGAAAGCAGTTTTTCCCCTGTTGTTTGGCCTGATACATGGCCTGATCGGCATGCCGTAACAGCGTATCCGGGTCGGTGTTATCTTCGGGGAAAATGCTGATGCCAATGCTGGCGGATACCGAAACAGCCTGGTTTTGCAAGGAAACAGGCTCGCTGATGACTTCCAGCAGACGATGTAAAGTAGTTTCGCAGTCTTCAACTTTGTCCAGTCCCAGCAATAAAAACACAAATTCATCGCCGCCTAAACGGGCGATGGTATCGCCTTCGCGCAGGGCGTTTTTAATGCGCAGGGCAATTTCGATCAGCAGTTGGTCGCCCGCTTCATGGCCCAGTCTATCGTTAACCGGTTTAAAGCCGTCCAGGTCAAGATAGCCGACCGCCATTAAACAGTTGTCCCGCCTGGTTTGAGCAAATGCCAGATGCATACGGTCCGCCAATAGAATCCGGTTGGGCACACCGGTTAGCGGGTCGTAGTGAGCCATGAGCTCCAGCTTCCGTTCTTGCTCTTTAAGCTGCGTAATATCAGAAGACGTAGCAATATAATGGGTTATTTTGCCGTGCTTATCAGCAACCGCAGAAATGGTGAGCCATTCGGCAAATATTTCTCCCCCTTTCTTGCGGTTCCAAACCTCGCCGCGCCAGTAACCCTGGCGGCCGATTGCTTGCCACATGTTTTCATAGAAGCTGATATCGTGAAGTCCCGACTTAAGCAAACTTGGATTTTTACCCAATACTTCATCTCGTGAATATCCGGTTATGCTGGCGAACGCCGGGTTCATATCAATAATGTTGCGCTGTGCATCGGTAATCAGGATGCCTTCCTGCGTACTTGCAAAAACGCTGGCGGCCATACGCTGTTCTTCTTCAACCTGTTTTCGTTTGCTGATTTCACGCCGTAAACGCATATTCCAGGTGACAATAAAAGCAAGCAGCGCCAGTGCCGCCGCGGCATAAAGCAGAACGGTTTCAGTTTTTACGCCGGACTCATATTTCAAACTCACCCAACGATTCTGGATGGCGTCTTTTTCAGCCCGGGGGATGTCGGCCAGTGCTTTGGCAAGTAAGGATGCCAGCTCGGGATTAAGCCGGGTGGCGGCCATGCGCTGGTAACTTTTGTAACCGGTATCCCCGGAAAAACCGAGATTAAGCATGCCCTCTCTTTTAATCGCGTAGTGGGTTGAAGCGGCATCGCCAATATAGGCATCCGCTTTGCCGCTGCTGACCCGATTCAAGGCATCGCGAATATTTTCGGCCGGAATCAGTTGTATTTCAGGATGGTCACGCATAAGCAGTTCTTGCATGAAGTAGCCCCTTTCCAGCGTCACCTGCTTGCCGTTGAGAGGATCCAGGGTACCGATAAATCCGTTATTACTATCGTTGATAATGATGACAGGGGTGCTTAGATAGGCTTCCGTGAACAATAAATAGCGCTCACGTTCGAGTGTTTTGTTGGCGTTGGAGATCATATCCAGCTCGCCGCGTTGTGCCATTTCCAAAATTTCAGACCAGGATTTACCCTTCACTATGTCAAGCTTCACGCCCAGCCGTGGTTCGATCAAGGCAATATAGTCGGCGCTCAGGCCGACGTAATTGCCGTTGGCGTCTATCCATTCGTACGGCGCAAAATCACGGTTTATGCCGACGCGAATAACCGGGTGGGCCTGCAACCAGGCCTGTTCCTCCGGGGTGAAATCAAGCTTGCTGTGCTTTTCCTGGAGGTAAATAAAGCCTTCCAGATGATCTATTGAATTGACTAGACCGAGTTGCTTATAAGTGTCGGCGATGCGTTGAAAACGCTTGGTGTCGGTGTGGCCGATGGGAACGGTCTCCGGCAAAATCATCTTTATTGTTTCGTGTGCCTCAAAACGCAAGTGATCGGCAGAAAGCCGGTTACCGGGGTTGTATTTGTCCAGAATGATTTGAATAAGTTCGTCCTGATGTTTGAGTGCATAATCCCAGCCTTTGAGCGAGGCGCGCAGGAAACGCTGAACTCTTTCCGGATGCCGATTTATTTCCTGTTCCGTGGTAAACAGATTATCGCTCAAAAAATCTACGCCGTAGTTGCGAGGATCAATGATGTTGATTTCGATGCCTTTCTTTTTGAAGTAATCAACCTGATTGGTAAGATAACTAACCATGACGTCAGTTTTGCCGTTGATCAGGTCGTCGGGATTGAAGGTATTATCTAAATGGGTAAATTCATTAGCAGAAACACCCGCTTCATAAAGCATGGCAAGTAGCGGCGCATTGTCATAACTGTCTTCCATGACCCGTTTGCCCTTAAGCTCGTAGGAGCTGACTATGCCGGAATTTTTTAAGGTAAGATACACCAGCGGGCTATGCTGAAAAATAGAAGCCAAAACCACCACCGGCTTGCCGACCAGCCGCTGTTCCAGCAGGCCGGTATCGGCTACGCCGTATTGAGACTCGTCTTTTAGAACTTGCTCAATGTTATTGATGTCGGGAATACGCTCACGGATAGTGACATCCAGATTTTGTTCAGCGTAAAAACCTTTTTCCTTGGCCGCGTAGTAACCGGCGAACTGGAAAGAATGCAACCACTTGAGCTGCAAAGAGACTTGTTCGGCAGCTGGTGTGGGCTCGGCCAATAAGGGAGATGAACTCAGTGCCAGACACAATAAAGCGATCAGCCGGAAAAAAGGCATAAGCATCAGGATGTGAAAATTTGTGATTCTAGCATTTCGGTATGGTGCTGTTCAGATTATTATAATTATCAGCATTAAATTAAATACGCTGTAAAACGGCTTTTAATAGTGACCGTTTACAGAGTAAGTTTTAGCCGATTAAGGTTGCCTGCACATTGCTCGGCGACAAAGCGCTTTGAATAGCCGCGAGAGAATATCATTTTTATCGAAATGTTAATTCTAAATTATTGCGGAGTTACAATAATAAGCGACCGGTTGGCCGCTTATTCAAGCGTTCAATCCCCGCTTGCTAACCGATTACAATTCAAATTCCGCAGGATCAATCGCCAGTTCCTGGGCTATTTTAATAGCTATCTTTTTTTCAGCGTAATCAAAATCCCCATCCGAAGAGGCAATGCCGATAATCATGCGCACCAACAGGCGCGAGGCTTGCGCGTTGGACTTCATCTTGCCTAAGGCTTCATAAGCTTTGGCTTCACCAATGTCCTTATCGAATTCAAGCTGACCGACGAAATCCTGAAAAGCCTTGATCACATCGCTGGTGGTGAAAATCGACAGCGCATCATGGCTTTCGATAAATTTAATCATTTTTTGCTTTTCTTCCGAACTCACGCTGCCATCGGCCATGGCGATCAATGCGGAACCCGCCATTGCGGCATTCAAAAAATCCTTGTTCTTGTATTTTAACGCCTCTGTTTTTAACTCATTGGCTTTGCTTTTTAATTGACTTAGAAAATTATCGAAACTCATGGTGTTCTCCTGATGTTAAGGGTGTTGTTGTGGTTTTAAGTTGCTGCCCGAAAAATAATCGACCAGTTTGGTAACCTGGAGTTTACCATTAATCTTTTCCAACCATGTAGGTCGGGTTAGCGCTAATGATTTACACAATCACCCCGGTATATTCCGGCAAGGCGAGCGCTACCTTGTTGCCGTAGCACTGCTGTCTATCGATAATATCCTGCCCCCATTGTTTGTGCGTCGCCACTTCGCACATCGCGTTGTGCATTCTGAATACCGCAGGTGACGCGCTTTGATTCAAGCTAAGCGCCATGTCATAGTCTTCGCTATCGACGCTGTACATGGCTTCAATGACCGGTACCTGAGTCGGATGAATGGCCGTTTTACCGGTCAAACCATGCGCCAGATCCAGTCGAATCTCTTTTTGCAAGGTGATGCTGTCATTCAGATATTCGAATACCGGCGCTGACAATGAAAACCCGTAAGGCTTAAATACGGTCGCCAGTTGTGCGATGACATGGCCCAGCGGCGTCTCATACAAGGTCATATTTCTGGGGCGTCTGATACCTAAAATATTCATCAAGTCGTTGCCGCCGATCCGCAGCATCAATATCCGCGCAAAAACAGTATCCTGCGCCAAGCCCTGACGCAGTTCAGTCATCGCGGCGGCATCAAAAACATCCTTGGTTTCCAGTGTCGGCATAACCTTGAAGGGAGTGCCCTGCAGTTGATCGAAATAAGCGTGAAAATTGCCGGCATTAAATTTCGGCAGCACAAAGCCGTCGATTTTTTCAATATCGGGCAGCGCCAGCAGCCGCGCCAGAACTTCAGGATTCCTGGCGCGAATAAAACGAAAGCGCTGCGGCGCGTCTCTAAAGCCCTGCAAGCAAAGCCCCAAATGGCGCAAACTGCTGTCTAGTTCGCTATGGGATACCGCATCCTCGGTACAAAAAATCATCGACCGCAAGGCTTGCAGTTTTTCGCCGTTGGCGCAATCCATCAGGTCGAGACGATGCGCGGGCATATACAGTGACGCACCTAAACACCAAGGCGAAAAAACTTTCGGTACTGTATTCATCATGGCAACTCCTTGATTAACGCTACTGCTTGGTACGGCAGGTCGGGAAAAATAGCGATGGGAATAGATCGGGACTCGGCCAGCCAACGCAAATGTCGGGTCGCGGCACCCTCTTCATCCCGTAACAGCAAGACCTTGGCTTCGCGCCGTAATAAAACCCGCGTGGCCTCACCGATACCGGGCTTAATGTAATGGTGCCGATTGACACCGTAATGCGTTGCAATCCAGGCCAATAGCGCTTGGGAAATCGCTTGCAATTTTAGCCGGTCATGACTGCAGCTTACAAGATTGCCCTGTTGCCACGCCTGTTTAATGCAAGTCAGCATCGTGTCAATAAAATAACGGGACAGATCGTGCGGCTCAAACTGCCGGTAATAAACGCAACCATGAAAATCGGTTGGGCCGGCCGTATCAGGGGCGTAAATTGAACGGCTGACCAGACCCGATACCGTCGCATTCAGGATGCACGAGGGAATCAAATAATCCTCGGACGTTGCGGCAAATGTAGCGCTGCCCGACAAATCGGCCAACACGTACAGTTCGGCAGGAATAGTCGCGCCATCGCTTGCGGCAAAAGCCTGTAGGCTGGCGGTCAACTGCTGCGCAATAACGCCTTTCCCGGTCCAGCCATCGACAAAAACCAGCGATTCCGGGGCATGATTTTGCGCAATAAAGCGCAACGCATTTTGGTCGATGCCGACATCGCGCAGTATCGAAATAGAATAATGGCTAGCCTCGGTATCGAAATAGCGCCGCAGAACATGCTTAAGCAGTACGCCGACCGGCGTTCCGGCACGCGCCAGAGAAACCAGGGTAACGCCGCGTCGACGGGTGGCGACTATGCGTTCGGCCAATAGCAGCACATGTTCGGCCATGCGCTGCTGATTTAAGGCCATCGCCTGATAAAACAGCGGTAAATAATGTTCCGGCGGCAACGACTCATGGGTCAGCATTTGGGAGTAATGTTGTTTGCCGGATTGGATTAAGGCTTCCTTGATATGGATGGGCGTGTCCTCTATCGCCATCGGTTTTAATAAAAACTGTACATCGTCTGCAGTGTAACTGCCGGTGAAAGGAATCGTCATTTATGTGGTTTCGGCAAAATCCAGCGCTTGAAACAGCTGGGTATTCTTGGGAATTAGCGCGTAATCGCACAGCGCCATAAACGCTGCGTCGGTTTTGCTGTCGCCCGCACCAAAGGTCAATACTTTGGAATGCTGCTGTTTGTAGCCTTCCAGCAGATAACTGACCGCGCTTTCTTTGTTGATAATCTTCGGTAATAACGCCAGATTGTTGCCGTTCAAATGCCAATACAAACTGCCGTCAAGCACATGCGGATGCGCGATGATAACTTCATCCAACAGGGTTTTTAATATCGCTTCGGTGCCGTCACTGTGTTTGATCACGCCATACCAGGTTGTACCGAAATCGTTAACCAGCCGTGGTTTAAAACCGCAATGTCGTTGTGCATAAAGCTCAACTTCCGCCCACACCGCCAATAGCTTTTCCTGGTAAGCCGGTAAGCTTTGCAGGATGTTATCCATCCACACCTTATCGACAGTACCCTGTTTATTCAAAATCACCGCGCCGTGGTTCAATACCACTTCTTCCTGAAACGGCAGGTTGACGCGCTCAAAGGCGTGAACATCGCGCGCCGTTACCGGCACGATCTTAAAGCCCTTGGCCAGCCAATGCCACAACCACTGCTGTTTTTGTGTCGCGTAGGAATTAGCCGAACCGTCAGGTAAAAAAGCCCGCGCCTGTAGTGGATGATTATCGACATCGGGTGCGCATTTTCTTAAGGTCTGGAATAAGGTGTCATCAAGGTCTAAAAAAATGTAGCTTTGCATAGGTAGTGTTGCCTGGTTGGAGTTCAAATTTTGCGCTAATGGCTTGCCATGCGTGCAGTCGGTCATTTAATGCTGCACACAGCGGGGTTTCATGGCAAAGAATAATGTCCCGGTAATCATCCGGGTTCAGGTTGTAAATAAAATTGGGGATAGCATCGTCGTAGTTGTCTTCAAATTGGCATACCGAGCCGATAGCGTTGCCTTGATGAATCGGCGAGCGCGTGGTGCTTTGCACCTTGACCTTAAAACCCCGGTTTTCCAATTCGCGGCCCAATAGATAAGCGGGGGCGTTGCATTCGCCTGTGCCTAAGACCAGAATCGGGCGTGAGTCGGTTGCCTGATCGCAGCTAAAGCCATTGCTGCACAGCTGCTTGAGCACATCCTTTTCCAAGTTTATCTGCGCATCCAAACCTAAGCGGCCCGGCCAAGCTAACAACGATTTTTTACAGTCGCCATTACCCGATACATTGACGGTGATGCTGTCAATAGCCGCGTTTTGGCCGTCCTCAAAGCGCAATAAACCCTGCCTGAAACACAGCCATTCGACCGCTACACCGGCTTGATCTTCCAAGGCGGCGCGATCGTCTGGATGGGCAAAATTGACTAAACTGACGATGAATACTTTTTGCAGGCCGGGATTAACTTCTTTGTAGGCTTTGATCAGGCGTAAAAAGGTAAGTCCGGTACTGATTTCGTCATCGATTAACACCAGCGTTTTGGCCGTTAAAAACTGCTGACGAAGATCTGTCCGCTCAGGATAATACAAAAAAAAGTCAGTAGCATGACTATGCGCCTCTTCAAATTCCAGTCGTTCGATGCCGTCCAGGTGATAACGGGTCGTCTGGATAAAGAGGGCCTGCTCTGCACCTTCACGGCAGGCCGCCTCAAATACGCCGTAACCCAAGCCGGTTGCGGTTTCCGCCATGCCTATCCATAGCGAACCGGTATCTGCCCCGCTATTTAATACCATCCGGGCCAGGGCCCGATAAGACCAGCTCATGACTTTGGGCGATACCGGATAATGCTTGCCCAGGACCTTGCTGACCAGCAAAAACTTGCGCTTGCTGCTCACTCTGGCCGCAAATCCCAGCAAGCGATTCAGCGGAATGCGTCCGGGTTCGATGTCGAGATGCAGGGTTCCGGTGTCTAGTTTTATGGTTACTGTTTTTGGCATAGTTTGTTGTGGAGTTATTGCGTAAGTTGTATGCAGTTTGTGACGCTTCAGCGTCGCGTTCGTCAACGCCGACGAGTCACAGGTAATTAAGGATTTAATCAATCTTCCTTGCTGGTTTAAACCTCGGCCTTTTAGGCCATCGCTATCTACACAAGTTAAATTGTAGGGGCGATCCGGCAGGTCGCCCCGCAACAAGCGAAGCGATGTTGCTTTATCGGGCGCGGATTTATTGGCGTTGTTTAATGTCTATCGCGCGAATAAATTCGCGCCCATGGCAACGATAAAGCAATCAACAGTTCACAACAATTCCTGCATCACCACCGGCGTATTAATCTCGCTCACCCTTAGGCCATAACGAATACTCGGAGGCTGGCATGCTTTACCTTTGATAGCCTGCAACGCAATCTGCGCCAGATTGGCGCCGGATAAACAGGCCATGCCGAAACCGCCGGAAGGACGCGGGTTGATTTCCAGTAAACGCACACCGTGTACGCCTTCCTTGAACTGGATATTGAACAAGCCGTTGAGTCGGTAATGCGCGGTTAGTCTTGCCACCATGCCGTCAATATCGGCGTTGTTATCGATGGTTTGTCCGCCGCCCGCCAGTTGCGATTTTTTGCGTTGCACCGCACACAGCAATTCGCCGTGCCGTCCGGCGCAATCGACACTCCATTCAGGGCCGCCCAGATGTTCCATGACCAGCAGGGTGGCAAACTCCGGAGTGTTAGCCATACCTTGCCGCAATTCTTGCAGCGGAATCTGGTATTCAACGCCTTTAAGTAGCTGGGTAATGCTGTCGCGCTGGGTATCCAAAACCCGAAAGCCCAGGCCGAACACCGAAACCGCCGGTTTAACGCATAATCTTTGGTGATGTGCCGATAATGCGGCAACCGCGCTATCAAACGCATCACGGCCGTTAACGGCGATAAAGTCCATGGTTTGCGCAACCTCTGCAGGCAACGCGGCATAAAAATCGGCCTTGTTATGCAATAAGCTCAACGTATCAAAATCGGCAACCGACACTACCTGCACACCAATCGCCTGAAATAATTCAGAGTGTTTACTGATCAGCGCCGCTTCTTTTCCGGGCCAAAATAACTGAATATTGTGTCGCCGACAAAAATCCACGCACCATTCAAGATACTCGTGTTCAGTGAGTTCGGCAGGTTCAACATAGTGCTCATCCGCTGCCAAAAAAGCAGTGGCATGAGCTTGGGTGTGAGTGCAAATCAGGGTGATTTCGCCGTTCGGTGCCGACTGGCGAAGATTTCTAAATACGGCGTGTATGGTCGAAAATGTTTGGTTAAACCAAATTCTCATTGATGCCTACAAATGAATGATAATTTGCGGCAACAAGGCTTCAATGGTGCGGCCAGTGCCATTTTCACCGATTGCATGCATTTTCCACTCGCCATTATGCCGATATAGTTTTGTCATGATTTGTGCGGTATGGGAACCTTGAGAGCTCAGTGTATAACGGGCAATTTCGGCATTATTGCTGCTGTCGATGATACGGCAATACGCATTGTCAACTTCATCAAAAGTCTGACCGGAAAAGGAGTTAACGGTGAATACCAGCGATTTAACATTGGCAGGCACTTTATCCAGGTCGACCTTAATTTGTTCATCATCGCCATCACCGGCGCCGGTACGATTATCGCCGGTATGCACAATGCTGCCGTCACGGCTTTTCAGTTGGCCGAAATAAATGGTGTCAACCACCTTGTTTTGATCGTCAAACAATACGCAAGAAGCGTCCAGATCGATAGCATCGCTTTTGCCGCCGCCGAACATGCCTTTTAACATGCTGACGGGGACTTTTTTAGCATCCCAGCCCAAACCCATGACGATCTTGCTTAACGCACCGCCGGACTCTTTGGACAAAGAAATTTTCTGCCCTTTTTGTAAATTAATAGCCATACACATTACCTCAATAAATGTTTCAATCCACACCCGCTCTCATCAGTCGAGTGACAACCGCCGACGGATAGAAGTCGGTGGATTGTTCCTTCTCGTGAACGAGGAGGTTGCCAAAAAAATAACGATGCAGGTGCATCGTTGTCAAACTCAAATAATCCCCCTGAAGGGGGAGGTTTCAAACCAGCGAAGAAATTTGATGAACCCTGCTGTGTTAAATGGCAGCAGGATTTTTGATGATTTGAAATTTCAAAATAAACAATCGTAGGGGCGGTTTAAACATTAACCCCGAAAGAGGCGGCTAAAGGCCCTAGTCCACCGGCAAAACCTTGGCCAATAGCTTTAAATTTCCAATCGGTACCCACGCGGTAGATTTCGCCAAAAATCATCGCAGTTTCGATTGATGCGTCTTCGCTCAAATCATAACGGGCGATTTCTGCGCCGCCTTCTTCGTTGCAGATACGGATATAGGCATGACTGACTTGACCGAAATTCTGTTTACGCGTTTCGGCGTCATGAATGGTCACCGAGAATACGATTTTGTCCAGTTCGCCGGGAACTTTGGATAATTCAACCTTGACGGTTTCATCATCGCCATCGCCAGCACCGGTGGTATTGTCACCCTGATGCTGAACCGAGCCATCGCCGACCACCTTGTTATTGTAAAAACAAAAATCGCTGTCGGAGCGAACTTTGCCGTCCATTTTGACCAGAAAAGCGCAGGCATCTAAATCAAACGCTGCGCCGTCGGTTGCACGGGCATCCCAGCCTAGTCCCACGACGATTTTATTCAAGCCCGGGGCTTCTTTACTCAGATTAACATTGCCGCCTTTGGTAAGTGATACTGCCATGATTCTCTCCTGATGCTTAGTTAAGCTATATTAAAACCGCGTAGCGGCTAATGTTTCAATCCACATTCGACCTCTATCCGTCGAGTGACACTATAGAGGTCGGCTAACGAAAGTACTAGATACTAATACCGTATTGACGAGCTAATGCGGCCAACCCGCCTGCATATCCCTGACCGACGGCTTTGAATTTCCATTCGGCGCCGTGTTTGTAGAGTTCGCCGAAAACCATCGCGGTTTCAATGGAGGCGTCTTCGCTTAAGTCATAGCGGGCGACTTCGCTGCTTGAGTCTTTATTAATGACCCGAACATAGGCTTTCGAAACTTGACCGAAATTCTGTTTGCGCAATTCGGCATCGTGTATGGTCACGGTAAAAACCACGCGGTGTATATCGGCCGGGATTTTGTCGAGCAGCACGATAACGGATTCATCGTCGCCGTCGCCTTCACCGGTACGGTTATCGCCGGTATGCTCAATCGAACCGCAAGTGGATTTAGTCTGGTTGTAGAAAATAAAGTCGCTGTCGGATCTGACTTTACCGTCTTCTTTGACCAGAAATGCACTGGCATCCAAATCGAAATCTGCGCCGTCGGTGGGTCTTGCATCCCAGCCGAGACCGACAATCAGGTTTTTAAGGGTCGGATCAGTCTTGGACAGACTGATATTGCCGCCTTTAGTGAGCGAAATAGCCATCAATAAATCTCCTTGTATAGAGTGCAAAGTCTAAATAGACACGTTATCAAAAGTCTTTTAACGCTATTTGTTTCATGAGTCCGGCAAAAAAAATAGTAAAAGACTGCTGATTCATTACGTAGTACACCGGTCGACCCATCCATAAAAGTAATTCGACAGGTGGATTGCCATGATAACCGCTAATAAACTACTTGCCTAGTCAGCCATGTATTCGAGGAAAGCGTATTTATTGTATCTGCGTTCGACTGCATGAAGGTAGGATATGCGCCCCTAAGGCATAGCTATCTACACAAGTTAAATTGTAGGGGCGATCCGGCACGACTGCATGGATGCAGGAGGTAGAGCAACGCAGGAGCAGTTGCCGAGGTCGCCCCTACCCTTTATCGCGACAACGGGAAGGTAATATCAGTTATTCATTCCGTAGACTGTATGGGTTTTACAACCGGCTGTAACGCGTAGATCGTTAAAAATACCGGTGAAATTTTCAAGCAGTAAAGTGTCGTTGCTCTCAGGATAAATGTTGATTTTAAATTAAATCCACCTATAGTTGGTCAACAAAAAATCATCAATCTTCAGCGAGTACACTATGCAACATTTTCGTCTTTCTTTTATTGTCACTGCGATTTGCCTGGCGGCCGCATTTTATTGGGGTGGAATAATGGGCGTTTTTATCGCCATTATTCTGGGAGTACTCGAAGTCAGTTTGTCATTCGATAATGCGGTGGTTAATGCTTCCATTCTCAAACGCATGGATGACCGCTGGCAGCAGTACTTCTTAACCTGGGGGATTTTGGTGGCCGTTTTCGGTATGCGCCTGTTGTTTCCTATCGTGATTGTGGCAGCGGCCACCGGCATCGGATTTATGGGCGTCACCGACATGGCCTTAAACGATACCGCGACCTATGCCAAACATTTGGAAGAATCGCATGTGCAAATTGCGGCATTTGGCGGCATGTTCCTGCTGATGGTGTTTTATTCGTTTATTTTTGACGAGGCCAGGGAGCTGCATTGGCTGGGCTACATAGAAAAGAAAATGGCTTCATTCGGCAAGCTTGAAGCCATTGAAATTATTATGGCCTTAGCGCCGCTGTTAATCATTCAAAACTATCTGCCCGAGGAAATCCGTCTGGATGTTCTGGTCGCCGGCGTCACCGGGGTTATCTTATTCGTTATCGTCGACAGTCTGGCGGCCTTGTTTGAGGATGAAGAAGAAGGCGAACAGGTTGCTGCGGTGCTTAAAAAAAGCGGCATAATGAGTTTTATTTACCTTGAAGTCTTGGATGCGTCGTTTTCATTCGATGGGGTGATCGGTGCGTTTGCGATTACCCAGGATGTGGTCATCATTATGCTGGGCTTGGCGATCGGCGCGATGTTTGTAAGAAGTCTGACGGTTTATCTGGTGCGCAAAGGTACGCTGGATGAATATGTGTTTCTGGAGCACGGTGCGCATTATGCGATCGGCGTATTGGCGGGCATTATGCTGCTCAGCATCACCTATCATATTTCCGAAATCATTACCGGCTTGTCGGGTGCGATATTGATCGGCTTATCGGTGCTGTCATCGATCCGTTACAAAAAACTGCATGCCTGATGCAGCGGTTCGTGGATGTTCCGCGTATCGTTCCCACGCTCCGGCGACTGTGAAAGTATTATCCAGATCGAGCTGAAAAAATTATTTACCACAGAGAACACGAAGGACACGGAGAAAACAACAGCATTAATTCAAGGTATTAAAAACTTCGTGCTCTCGGCAACTGCTCCTGCGTTGCTCTAGTTCCTGCATCCATGCAGTCGTCCGTGTTCTTCGTGGTTAATTTCTAAATATGAATACTTTCACAGTCTCTCCGGCGTGGGAATGCATCCTGCATCACTCGTTTGTTTGTTTGCGCTATGCCTCTTACCGCAAACAACAAGTTGTTAATTACGGGTTAATCGCTTAGCATTGGCGCCATGTTGACAACATTACGCAAATTTACCGTTATCTTTCTGGCGATACTGCAATTCATTGCTCCGCTGGTGCATGCGCATGCTGGGGAAAAAGTGCCAGGCTTTGGCCTGCATATTCACGGTCTTGAAATGCATAATGACGACCATGGCGATCATGCATTTCAGGCCGTGAGTCATGATTTCAGTTCCGAAGGCATCATAGTGGGTGTCGCTGCCGGAATGAAAGATAAGCAAGTTACTATGCTTGCAGATCCGGATAACAGCCACTATCTGCCGCAACAGTCTCCAGCATTTAACGCCGCAATATCCCCTTTCGATACCAATTTTTCTCCGCAAGCCACGCAGTTTGTTTGCCGGTTGCTTATTCCCTCGTTATCCCCTCGCGCACCTCCTGCTCAATAAGTTCTCCTTCGTTTCGTAGAAACGTGACGTATCGCGTCTTTACATTAACGCGGTCAAAACCGCATTGAATACGCTCCTCATCTCAGTGACAAATAGTCTGTTTTTGTAAAGCTGGCCAGCCCTTGATTAACAAGGTCTTCAGCCGTTTCAAAGCGGTACATTTTCAAAGCAAGACGGGGGTAAAATAACGGTGGCACAAATGAGCTGTACCCTAATCAAAGTTATTATTACCAGCCTGCTTATCGTGGCTATATCGGAACTGTCGAAACGAAGTTCATTGCTTGGCGCTTTATTGGCCTCGCTGCCGCTCATGTCCATTTTAGCGATGCTCTGGCTTTATATTGACACCAAAGATACTGGAAAAGTGGTTGATTTGGCAGCCGGTATTTTTTGGCTGGTTATCCCCTCGCTGGTTTTTTTTATCAGCTTACCTTTTTTGCTCAAGAAGGGGCTTGATTTCTATCTGAGCATGGGGATTTCAATGTCAGTGACGGCAGGTTGTTATTTTCTAATGATTACACTATTGACGCGCTATGGCATTAAGCTATAAACACTCAATGAGGCTACCGGCTTAAGACGGCGTAGGAGTGCAAGCTTCGCTTGCAAACAGGCGAAGCCTGTATTCCGAACTTGCCCCGGCTTAAATTGGCAGCCCTAAATGACACATAAATTGAAGCAGGATTTTTTAACGATGACACTAACAACACAACGACCGGCCCGGCTTATTAGCGTGCCGTTATTTTTACTTCTCCTCAGCCTCAGCCCAAGTGTCTTTGCTCATGGCGTTGACGCGAATACCGAACGTTTTTTATTGGCAAGCCAGGGTCTCGCCATCGGGCCGTTTCTTTATATCGGCGCCAAGCACATGGTGACCGGATACGATCACCTGCTGTTTCTGATTGGCGTGATTTTCTTTCTGTTCCGCACCCGGGATGTGTTGACTTATGTCAGCCTGTTCACCTTGGGGCATAGTCTGACGCTATTATTCGGCGTGCTAAACAACGTCGCGGTCAATTCTTTCCTGATTGATGCGATTATCGGACTGTCCATTGTCTACAAAGGCTTCGATAACCTGGGCGGTTTTCGCCGATTGTTCGGCTTTCAACCGAACACCAAAATCGCGGTGATGGTTTTCGGCTTGTTTCACGGTTTTGGACTCGCCACCAAATTGCAGGATTTTTCACTGCCTCAGGCGGCGTTATGGAAAAATTTATTGGCCTTCAATGTCGGGGTGGAACTGGGCCAGTTTGTCGCCTTGCTGTTTATCTTGATTGCACTCGATTTCTGGCGCAGACACGAGAGTTTTTATCGCTTTTCCGCCGCTACCAATACACTTTTAATGACCGGCGGCTTGATTCTGTTCGGCTATCAAATAACCGGCTATTTAATTAACGGATAAATTCATGACTCATATCAATCCCCCTGTTCAATCGCTCAAATCACTGATTATAGCCAGCGCTTTTGCGCTGCTATTGGCCGTCATTATATTACTGTCGGCGGTACTGCCCGCAGAATACGGTATTGACCCAACCGGGATGGGAAAAATGATGGGCTTAAGCGCTTTGTCTGCACCAACAAATGACGGCAATAAAGCACTCGCGATTACTTGTCCGGTGTTGCCGCCGCAAACGATTAATCAAGCGGCCGGTTCGACTGAGACGATCCAAAAGGAACCACTGCCGCAGTGGCAAGATTCAGTCAAAATCATAGTGCCGGCCGGGGAGGGTTTGGAATATAAATTCCATCTGGTAAAAGGAGCGACACTGGATTATTCATGGACTACCGACGGCGCCAAACTCTATTTCGATTTTCATGGCGAACCCAAAGGCGACAAAACCGGTTACTTCAAAAGCTTTAAGGAAAGTAGCGATAATCAATCCACCGGTATCTTGACGGCTCCCTTCGAAGGCCCTCACGGCTGGTACTGGGAAAACAAAACCCGGTCTCCGGTGGCCATTATCTTGAACACCAAAGGCTCTTATCGGATTTTAGGTTTACTGTAATGGCGCCGGTCATTGCAAGCAGAACTTACCTTATTTTCTTATTGTTTATTTATAACGCGGGCATAAAACCGCATCGAGTCTGACCTATGTTTTTTTTTAACCCTTTCAGAAGGCTCATTTTCCGATTTTTGCCGGCTATTGTTGTTTTTTTAGCGACGATAACGCCCAGCTTTGCTGAGTCGCCCCACCTTGTCGATCATCTTGATCCGATTGAAAGTGTTGCGACCTTGAGCTTGGCTAACGTTGTTGATTTAACATTGGAGAAATATCCCGATGCAAGCTGGCTTAAATCGCTGGAACAAGAAGCGGAGGCGATAGCACAGCGCGGCAACAGCTGGACAGCCGGAGCATCGCAAGCAGGGCTACGTTTTCAGGAAGCGACCAGCGGCACCTTGCATTATATTGACGCGTCAGTACAAGTGCCGCTATGGAACTTGGGTCAGCGCGATGCGCAACAAACCGTCGCAAAGCTGGCAGAAAACAGCGCATTATCGCAAGCGGATGCGGTTAAATTGCGCGTATCGGGACTGGTCAGGGCGGCCCTTTGGGATATGGCGCTGGCAAACTTAAGTTATGAGCAGGCGAAAACCGAGCTGACGATTACCGATCAGTTATTGGCTAAAGTGCAACGGCGTGTCGAGTTAGGCGATTTACCCAGAGCCGACTTTTTATTGGCACAATCGGAGTCGCTGCAAAAACGCTCGGTGTTAACCTTGGCCGAAGCGGAATTAATGCATGCCCGCAAACGGTATTCCAGCATCACCCAAATGACTAAAATTCCCGGCAGCTATCAGGAAAAACTGGTTGAGTTAACGGAGATCCAGCAAAGCCACCCGCTATTAGCGGCGATCAACAGTCAGGTCGAACGCAAGCAGGCGGAACTGAATGCGATTAAATTAGTCGGTTCAGGGCAAACCAATGTTGCAGTCGGCATCAACAGCGACCGGTTTACCGATGATCAGCGCAGTAATCAAACCGAAAGTTTCAATATCGGCGTTACCGTTCCTTTCGGCGGCAGTGCGCATTTGGCACCGCAGGTTGCGGCAGTCAATGTCGAATTAAATAAACTGCTTGCGGAACGCGAACAACTGAGCCGCGACCTGGAACAGGCGCATCACGAGGCCGAACATAATCTGGAGATCAACCGGGCTGAATTAGGTATTGCCAACGAGTTACAACAGGTTGCCGAAGAACATTTAAAAATGACCCACTTAAGTTTTTCGGTGGGTGAAATTAATTTGATGGATTTGTTAAAAATCCAGTCCAGAACCCAGCAAGCGGTGTTAAATGCCAAGCAACGTTCGGTGATGCTGCAACGCGATATTGCGCTTTATAACCAAGCCGTAGGAGTTACGCCATGAGACTATTTTTTGCTCGTCCGATAATGATGTTGATGCTAACCCTGGCCGGTTTCAGTAGCTACGCAGCCGAAAACAGCATCCAGATTTCACCGGAAAATATTGCCAATCTTGGGGTAATACTCGGCAAACCGGAGCAGGTTAAACAAATCCCGGTGTTATCCGCTCCGGCTAAAGTGGTGGTTCCGCCGACGCAGGAATATATCGTCAGTGCATCGCAGTTCGGCGTCATCGATAAGTTGAATGTGGCGATAGGCGATAAGGTCGTCAAGGGGCAGGTGTTAGCCCAGCTCAACAGTCCTGATCTGCTGACACTACAACGGGAATATCTTAAAGCCGTCAGCGCACTGCAATTGTCTTCGGCTACTTTTCAGCGGGATAAAAAACTGGTGGAAGAGGGCGTTATTGCCGACCGGCGTTGGCAGGAAACCCGCATTCAACATAACTCCTTTGTGTCCGAAGTGAATGAGCAAAAGCAATTGCTGGAAATTGCCGGCATGACCGACAGTGAGATTACGCATCTAGCCAAAACCCATCGGCTCACCCGTCAGCTCAATGTCCGTGCGCCGATAGTCGGCGTAGTGATGGAGCGTTTGGCCGTCGCCGGAACTCGCATAGATATGATGGCGCCGTTATATCGCATCGCCAATCTGGATCAGCTGTGGCTGGAAATAGCCATTCCGCAAGAACGTATGGACAGCATTAAAATCGGTGACCGGGTTGTTGTTGAAAACGCCGTAGGGGCGACCGGCCGGTCGCCCTCTGCCAAAATTACCTTGTTGGGACAGAGCGTTAATCCGGACAACCAGACTATTGTGGCCAGAGCAGTGCTTGAACCGTTACACGAGAATGCGCCATTGCGTCCCGGACAACGGCTGAATACCCGGATTATTCAATCCAGCGACAAAGCCGTGTTTAAAATCCCCAATACCGCCATTGCCCAGAACGAAGGCAACGCTTATATTTTTATCCGCAAGCCGCAAGGCTTTTTAGTCACCCCGATTACCGTAGTCGGCAAACAGGATGATCAGTCGATCGTTAGCGGCGAGTTGACCGCTGATGAAGAAATCGCTGTCAAAGGCGCGGTCGCACTCAAAGCCAATTGGCTGGGATTGGGGAGTGATGAATAATGACTAATTTGATTAGATTTGCGCTGAGTCAACGGCTGTTGATGATGTTGTTGGTGCTGCTGCTGGCAGGTGGCGGCTATTGGGCGTTTAAAAACATCCCGATTGATGCGTTTCCGGAAGTATCGCCGACCCAGGTCAAGATTATCGTTAAAGCGCCCGGCATGACCCCGGAAGAAGTCGAGGCCAGAATCACCGCGCCGATTGAAGTCGAGCTGTTGGGTATCCCGCATCAATCCATGTTGCGCTCCATCGCCAAATACGCGCTGACCGATATTACCGTTGATTTTGAAGAAGGCACCGATATTTTCTGGGCGCGTCAGCAGATTGCCGAACGCCTGAATACGATATGGGGCGATTTGCCTTCCGGCATTGAAGGCGGCATTGCGCCGATGACCACGCCTTTAGGCGAAATGTTTATGTTTACCGTGGAAGGCGGAGGACTCAGCTTAATGGAACGCCGGAGTCTATTGGATTGGGTGATACGACCGGCATTGCGCACCGTATCCGGCGTTGCCGATGTCAATTCCTTGGGCGGCATGGTCAGGAGTTTTGAGGTGATACCCGATAATACCCGCTTATCGGCCAGAGGCATCAGCATAGCGCAATTGTCTACTGCCTTACAAAACAATAACCGCAATGACGGCGCAGGCCGTATAACCGACGGCGAAGAAGCCTTGATCGTGCGTGCCGAAGGCCGGATCAAAACCCTGGACGATGTCGGCGTTATCGTAGTGGATAACAAAAACGGCACGCCCATTACCGTTGGCGATGTCGCCACCATCAAAATCGGCGCGCTGACCCGTTATGGCGCGGTCAGCAAAAACGGCGAAGGCGAGGCGGTCACGGGACTGGTGTTGAGTTTGCGCGGCGCGAATGCCAGACAAACGATAGCCGGTATCGAGGCAAAACTGGCCGAAATCAGCCCCGGATTTCCTAAAGGCGTCGAGGCCAAGGTTTTTTACAATCGAGGCAATCTGGTGGATAAGGCGGTAGATACGGTTTTGCATGCCCTGCTGGAAGCCATAGTGTTGGTGGTCGTTTTGCTGATTTTGTTTCTGGGTGATTTGCGCGCGGCTTTGGTGGTTGCGCTGGCTTTGCCGCTGGCCGCGTTGTTCACCTTTATTTTGATGAACACTATGGGCATGTCGGCCAACCTGATGAGCTTGGGCGGCCTTGCGATTGCGATCGGCATGCTGGTCGATGCCGCCGTGGTGGTGGTTGAAAACCTGATCACTCACCTAGCGCATGTCGAAAAAGCCCAGCGCCTGCCGCGCTTGCATGTTATTTATCGGGCCACCCGCGAAGTTGCCGCTCCGGTGGTCTCCGGCATCCTGATTATTATTATCGTGTTCTTGCCGTTGCTGACCCTGCAAGGACTGGAAGGGAAATTATTCACCCCGGTGGCCTTGACCATCGTATTTGCGCTCAGCGGTTCGCTGGTGTTGTCGCTGACGGTGATTCCGGTGATCGCCTCCTATTTGTTGAAAGAGGTATCGCACGAAGAACCCTGGTTGCCCAGAAACCTGCAAAAACTGTATCAACCGGCTTTAGTCTGGTGTCTGGCCAACAGCAAGTTGGTCTTTATCGGAGCGGGTTCATTGTTGGCCGTGACCGTGCTGGTATTTACCCAGATCGGCAGCACCTTTATGCCGACCATGGACGAAGGCGACATCATCGTGCAGCTGGAAAAATTGCCGTCGATTACCCTGGAGCAATCGATAGCTTTGGATATTCAGGTGCAAAAAAACCTGCGTAAAAATATTCCGGAAATCGTCAACATTGTCGCTCGGGTCGGCTCGGACGAGTTGGGGTTAGACCCGATGAGCTTGAACGATACCGATACCTTTTTGATCCTCAAGCCCAAAGACGAATGGCGTATGGACAGCAAGGAAAAATTGCTCGATGAGATCAGGGCAGTCATGGCGCAAACCCCGGGCATCGCCTTTCAGTTTACCCAGCCGATTGAAATGCGCGTTTCGGAAATGCTGACCGGAACGCGCGGCGACGTGGCAGTCAAATTATTCGGCACCGACCTTGCCGTGTTAAATGAAAAAGCCCAGCAAATTGCCGATATTTTGAAAAACATAAGCGGCGCCAGCGACGTATTCGCCAAGCAAAACGCCGGTATGCAGTTTTTGCAACTGACCATCGACAAATCGGCGGCCGGGCGTTTAGGCCTGGACAGCGACAGCATCGAAACGCTGTTACGGGCGCAGATTGAAGGCTTAAAGCTGGGCGTGGTTCAGGAAGGCATCAAGCGCACCCCGTTAATATTGCGCGGCGACAGCAATGTCGCTAATTTCGACAACCTGCAAATTGCGCTGCCGGAAGGCGGGCATGTGCCGGTAACGGCGGTTGCCAAAATTGAAAAAGTGGAAGGCGTGGTCTCGGTGGGCAGGGAACGGGGACAGCGCTTTGTGGTCATCACCAGCAATGTCGTTAACCGGGACTTGGTCAGCTTTGTCGATGAAGCCCGTAAAGCGGTTGCCGAACAAGCCAACTTGCCGACCGGCTACACCGTCGAATTCGGCGGCCAGTTCGAAAACCAGCAACGAGCAGCGGCGACCTTGTCGCTGGTCGTTCCGGTATCGTTAGGGCTGATATTTTTATTATTGTTTTCGACCTTCGGCTCGGTTCGTCAAGCCGTCCTGGTGCTGTCCAACATCCCGTTGGCGATGGTCGGCGGCGTATTCGCCCTATGGCTGTCCGGCGAGTATTTATCGGTACCGGCATCGGTCGGCTTTATCGCGCTGCTGGGGATTGCGGTACTGAACGGCGTGGTCATGGTCAGTTATTTCAACCAGCTGATCGCCACCGGCATGGACCTGGTTAACGTGGTATTGCTCGGTTCGTCGCGGCGTTTGCGTCCGGTGCTGATGACCGCCAGCATCGCCGCATTCGGCCTGATCCCGCTGCTGTTTGCAACCGGGCCGGGCTCTGAAATTCAGCGGCCTTTGGCCATCGTGGTGATCGGCGGCTTGGTATCGTCAACATTTTTAACCTTATTTTTATTGCCGATTTTGTTTACATTATTTGGCTTGCCCAAGGAGCTTAAGCGATGAATGACAAGGAATATCTCGTCACCCTAAATGTACCTCCCAGCCTTGAAGAAGCGGTGGTCGATTGTTTGTTGATGCTGGAGTCGGAACACGGCTTCAGCAGTTTTGCGGTCAACTCGCATGATCATAAAAATGAAGGCCTGTCGCTGGCCGAACAGGTCACCGGACGGCAGAAAAAAGTCCGTTTTCAAATGTACGTGCCGGAGGATGGCTTAGCCCAATTGTTAGCGCAACTGAGAGCGGAGTTTTCCGGATCGGGGATTCAATACTGGGTGCTGCCGGTGATTGAGAACGGGGTTATTTAGGCAAACCACCCTCAACGCGTGTTGATTTTTTAGTTGAAACTGGCCGTCGGATTACGGCCAATTACAGACAATCACAAATGCATCGGATTATAAAAGGATATAATAAGCCGTCCATCTGTTACAAAATCAAGTGTGCTAAAGCGGATTTCTTTTGAATGTTGCATTGTATGCGGGTATCACTGAATAGTTATGGTTGATCACATGAGTGCCGAGAAGCGCAGCTACATAATGAGCCATATTCGAAGCAAAAATACGGGTCTTGAGCTAACTATAAGGCGATTGATTTTTTCAATGGGTTATCGCTACCGTCTCTATGGAAAGAATTTACCGGGCAAACCGGATTTAGTCTTTTCTGGAAGGAAAAAAGTTATCTTTGTGCATGGATGTTTCTGGCACCAACACAGAGATTGCAAAATGGGATTGCCACCGGCCAGCAATTTAACTTATTGGGGACCAAAGCTTGCTAGAACCGTTGAACGAGACGGACAACACATAGATACACTACAGAGGAATGGTTGGAGCGTACTAGTGGTCTGGGAACGCGAAATGAAAGCGCCGGAAAAAATAGAAGAGAAAATAAAAAAAATTCTTGGACCAATAAAACACAGAGTCACTAGAGTTAAATTAAAAAATGAGAAAGAAGCGAGACAATCATGAGCTCTGAGTACTCCTTGCTTGAAACGCGAGTGGTTGAAATTGGAGGAAATTCAAGTGAACCGCAAAGCAGCATTTCATCCAGAAAAAAAAGTGTCGCAGCGCAGAAGGTGCTAAATGCCGTTGCGCTTTTTTCAGGTGGTGGGGGGCTTGATCTAGGCTTTTCTGCTGCTGGCTTTAATATTCGGGTTTCAAGCGACATTGATTCGTTTTCATGCAAGACTTTGGAAATAAACAGTGGCAAGAGGCCGTTTTATAAGCACGCTAAAGCTATTCAGGCTGACATTAACAAAATAAGTGCAAAGGATTTGTTTGAGAATGACAGTATTTATAGGAAGGACATTGATCTGCTAATTGGCGGACCACCCTGCCAAGCCTTTTCTGTATTTGGACAGCGCAAGGGGTTGGAAGACCCAAGAGGGAATCTTGTATGGGAATATCTGCGAATTCTGCAAGAAATACAACCGACAGCGTTTGTTTTTGAAAACGTAGCTGGATTAAAGTCGATACATAACGGCGAACTATACGATGAGATTCTCAAGTCGCTTGCTCTTGATGGTTTATACACAGTGTCGGCGCACAATTATCAGCTTGCGGATTTCGGTATACCTCAATTCCGGGACCGTATATTTTTTATTGGTACAAAGAATGGCACGCTAGTTCCACCCATGGAGCCGACACACGGAGAGCAGTGCTTATCCGCTTCTAATCCCTACCGCACAGCTGACGAAGCACTCAGGTTTTTGCCAGCGCCAGGGGAATCAAGTCATGTACCTAACCATATCGGGCGGAAGCATAGCCAGAGAATCATTGACCGTTACCAAAGCCTAAAATTCGGGGAGCGAGACCCCAAAACTAGAATTAATAAGCTTCATCCAGAAAGGCCTAGCTTCACAATTATTGTCGGTTCTGATAAAGGGGGGGGCAAGGGGCATGTTCACCCTTTTACTCCTAGGGAAGTGACGCCGAGGGAATCGGCTAGAATGCAAACTTTCCCAGATTGGTGGCAATTTCACGGTACTGGCCGCCACGTAATCAGGCAAGTGGGGAATGCTGTACCACCTTTGTTTGCGGCACAGCTTGCTGAACATATAAAAGTTCATGTTTTTGGGTCAAAGCGCAAAAAAAACTATGAAGAACTTATCGAAATTCTTGAGCTTGAGTATTTGCAGAAATGAAAGCCGGACAGTTTCAACATGATTGTTGATTTATTCAGTCACAAAATTCATTCGAGTGGGGATGAATGGCCAGAAAAGCTAGCGGAAATTGCGGCTATTTTTAACGAATTCAATGGGCAGTTATTTAACCGAAATACGATTGAAGAGAGATTGCAGCGCATTAGTCCACGGGCATCTTATCTCGCCAAAGATGCCGCATCAAAACCGCGTACTGCAGGTGGAAGACTAGACGTTTCGAAATTTCGGGATGAAATAAGCGCTTACCCGGCTTACCTGGGCCTTTATTATTTGGAGGCATCCTCTGTAGGGTGGATTGTTCGAATTACCGAAACGACTAAGAGGTTTTTAATAAGGGAAGAGCCGGATGTAGCATCTTTTCTGAGATTGCAGCTACCCCTATTTCAATATCCGAGTGCAATGGGGGCTGCTTATAAAAGCCACTCAACTAAACTTCGAATCCAGGCTAACTCGAGAGACAGAACATTAAATTTTGTTAAACAAGGGATTCATTTCTCCCCGGTCAGGACTATTGCTGTTGCGCTTCAGGCCGATGCTTATCTCCGAGGCATCAGCGTCCTTAGCGCCTCGGTTTCTTATAATGAAATATTTGGCTTAGCTAACTGCCCTTTAATAAACAAACGAGCACTGCCGTCAATTAGTGACACTGCCGTAGCGCTTGATGATATTCGCAACAATCGGCTTGGCTACCCTGATCGGTATGAGAGCCGATTTCATACGCTTAAGCACACAGAGATTTTTTTGCTTGGACAAGGACATGTTCGCCTTCGAAGCGGAGTGAATGAAGCTGATAGAAATCAGCTTATCCGCCAACTAGAAGCTATTGCCAGCATTAGCGCTGAATTCAAAGGCTTTGACAATTGCGCTGACGAAAAGGACTTAAGAGAAGTTATTGCTAGTGGGGAATGGGGGCAATACTTCGACGGAGTGAGAATGCTTCCCTCACATACTGTCGAAGCTCTTACAAAAGACACGGCCATGGAAACGGCAATGCCAGTTGAACCGGCCATTGAAGGAGAAACATCTGTCATACCGTTTCCAGTTGCCGAAATTTATCCATTCAGACCGCGCACTGGAGTGCTTCCAACACCAAAGCCATACGACAGGCGTAAAGAACTTGCTGACCCTGAACTTACAAAGATCAAGCGTCAGAGAAGAAACTTGGCTCATAAAGAGCTTATCGACATGATGGAGAGCTGGCTTCGCAGGTTAGGTGCTAGCCCTCAAGAAAATGAACATATTGACCTTTTCGCAAAAATCCCTGGTGATGGCTCATTTATTTTTGAGATGAAGAGCGGCGGGGAAAGCTTGCTAGAGCAAATTAGGAAAGGCTTAAGCCAACTCTATGAATACCGCTATCGTTACCGAAGTATAATTAATGATCAACATGTATCGCTTTGCCTTGTTCTTCCAGAAAATCCTAATTCTATTCCTTGGATAACAGATTATTTGTGCAGTGACCGCGAAATAAATATCTGCTGGTTTGATAGTGATGATGGTGCTCTTAAGTGGCCCATTCTTTGCGATGATCGTATGGCTGTATTAGAATGGAATGTTATTTATTAGTCCGTAGTAAGGTTAAAACCACCGCCTTTTAGGCGGTCAGATTTATCTATGATTTTTTGACGTATGATATTGCTCTGAACTGAAAAGTAGGGGGCCTTATGGATTACCGTTATGGAAGTCATACTGTTTTTAAAATTCAATATCATTTTGTATTTGTCACAAAGTATCGTTATAAGGTGTTGAAAGGTGACGTTGGTTTGAAAGTTCGTGAACTGATTAGGCAAACCTGTGAAGCCTTTGAAATAGAAATTCTGAAAGGCGTTATCAGTCAGGATCCTGTCCATATTTTGGTTTCTGCGCCACCCAATTTGGCACCGAGCGAAATTATGAGGCGAATCAAAGGCAGGTGTTCGATGAAGCTGTTCGAGAGTTTTCCTGATTTGAAAAAACGCTATTGGGGTCGTCACTTCTGGGCACGGGGTTACTTTTGCGTGACTTCTGGTGAGTTGACAGATGAAATGATAAAAAATTATCTGGAACATCATTTTGAACCCAAAGGAGATGATAATTTTAGGACAGAGTCATGAACGGGTCTTATGACCCGTATCCGGACTTTAGTCCATTATACGAACCCACCAGCTTTAGCTGGCGGTTGTTCAGTTTATACTCCATAAGATCATTTCGCATACGGCTCGGTAGCTCAAAAGGTGGGCAGAAAAAGAGTTGCTTATGTTTGACTGACCGCTGATTTTTCAAAGTTGCAGGCGGGAAACGCCAGTTCTCGCTTTCGCTCAAACAGGCTTATTTCGACCTGCATGGGTGCTATTTTGTTATTTCCTACGAAAGCAGCGAAGCCAATAAGGCTGCAAGTTAGGCAACTGGCGTTGCTGGTCAAGCGATTGGCGATGATGATGCTTTTTAACTCAGTCAGCGCCAGCGCAAAGTCATCATTGACCACCAGATAATCGAACTCGTCATGATGGCGGATTTCGGTAACCGCATCGCGCATACGGCGGGCGATAATTTGCTCATCGTCCTGGCCCCGATTTCTAAGCCGCTGCAATAGAACTTCCGTCGATGGCGGCAGGATAAAAATGGAAAGACTGTCGGGCAGCAAGTTTTTTGATTTGCTCGGCACCCTGCCAGTCGATTTCAAGAATCACATCCAATCCCCGATGCAAATTCTCTTCTACCGTCTGCTGAGCCGTACCGTAAAAATTATTGAAAACCTGGGCGTGTTCAAGAAACGCATGTTGTGCCTGCATGGCTTTAAAGTCGGCGACAGAGACGAAGTAATAATCCTGGCCGTGGACTTCGCCGGGTCGCATTTGCCGGGTGGTATGGGAAATTGAAACGGTCAGCGCGTTTAAATCGGTAATCAGTTGTTTGACCAGACTGGTTTTACCGGCGCCGGAGGGAGCGGAAATAATATAAAGCCCTGTAGATACGGACATGCTGTTTATGCCCGACATCAATTCGCGCAAAATGTTGGGCAACGAAAAGATGTTAGCCCAGCTAACTTCATCACGCTCTATTCACCGTGAGTTTCGCTTTTATCCCACCAGCGCAGGCGATATTTAATCGAACCGCAGGAATAAACCGGTTATGATCGATGCTAAGTCAAATCAGCTCATCGCCTGCCATTGGTTCTGCATCACGACTGGCGTTGAGCCAGGTGTCAAAAGCATTGAGTTCGCCGCGAGATTGCCGCTCACGAAAATAGGTCTCGGTCTTCAATGCGGAAACCTTTTCGGCAATGACCATGACGAAAAACTGGTTCATTGATACATGCTCTTCCTTCGCCACCTTGCGGGCGTAAGTAAAGAGAGATTCGGGGACGCGCAGCGCATAGTTGGTCATCAGGTTTTCTCATCTTGCAGTTGGCGTAAAAAAGCATCTGGGGTTAACACCGGCAGTCGAAAATGGCTGGCGGGAACAAAATCAGCAATATTCAAGGTGACCAGCACTTTGGCTCGGCCATTTAATGCGGTTTCAAGCACCATCTCGTCGGCCGGGTCACGTAATTGTGGTCGCTAAAGGTAATGCAGGTGTACCGGTTCAATAAATAACGACAGGGCCATAGGATGTGCTGAGCGAAAGCGAAGCGCATCAGTCGCGAGCGATGCAGTTGTAGAGGGCATAAAAGAATACGCCTAATGCCAGGGCAGTTTTCTGGCATTAGGGATTAAACCTGCTTGATAATGGTTCCAAGCGGTTTTGTAAGTTACCCCAATCTTCTTTGCGTATTCTGATAATTTCACAGCCCAAAAAATGCCATTTTTTTCTATATGTTGCAATGCTATTTAAGTATTTATGTGGTACGAACTTGTCAAAATATCAGAAGCAGTTGTTGTGGGAATAATGGAAGCGAACTTCATTTCATGATTGATTTAGTGAAATTTAACAATATGGTCAAACGGTTAAAAAAACATTTAACAAATTTACCTCCGCTATGTCTGTAGCTCTTTTTAAGTGCTTTTTTCACTTCCCAAGTACCTTTATAGCCTAATGGAAATACCACTAAGTCACCCGCTTTGAAAGTAGTTGAAGGGCCTCCATCTGCAGGTGTCATTACACATTCACCTTCTAAAATAAGTGCTGTTTCTGTCGTAACGAATTCCCATGGGAATGCAGATACTTCTTTTTCCCATGTTGGCCAGTTAGCAACGCCCATTTTTTTTAAAAGTGCTTTGCTTGGGTTGCTATCAACTGTGATTTTTTTCATGTTTTTCCTAAAATTTAGATTTATGCCCAGAATCAGAATGATTTGGGATGTGTCATAGTATGTTGCCCCCCCCTGTTTTGCTAGAGGAATCTATTCTTTTTCAATAATCTCATCGTTAAAAAATGCATATCTAAGTGCTCCAGTTAAGCGCTGGAAGCGCAGTTCGTTTTTAACGGCCATGTTTTATCAAAGCAAGGAAGGTGGGGTCAGGGCCATAGGATGTGCTGAGCGATGCAGTTGTAGAGGGCATAGGATGCGCTGAACGAAAGCAATGCGCTTCGCTTTCGCTCAAACAGGCTTATTGCGGCCCACATGGGTGCTATTTTGTCATTTCCTACGAAAGCAGCGAAGCCAATAAAGGCTGCAAATTAGGCAGCTGGCGTTGCCTAGTCAGGCGATTGGCGATGATGATGCTTTTTAATTCAGTCAGCGCCAGCGCAAAGTCATCATTAACCACCAGATAATCGAACTGGTCATGATGGCGGATTTCGGTGACCGCATCGCGCATCCGGCGGGCGATAATTTGCTCATCGTCCTGGCCCCGGTTTCGAAGCCGCTGCAATAAAATCTCCGTCGATGGCGGCAGGATGAAAATGGACAGGCTGTCGGGCAGCAGTTTTTTGATTTGCTCGGCACCCTGCCAGTCGATCTCAAGAATCACATCCAATCCCCGATGCAAATTTTCTTCTACTGTCTGCTGAGCCGTGCCGTAAAAATTATCGAAAACCTGGGCATGTTCAAGAAACGCCTGTTGTGCCTGCATGGCTTGAAAGTCGGTGGCGGTGACAAAGTAATAATCCTGGCCGTGGACTTCGCCGGGTCGCATCTGCCGGGTGGTATGGGAGACGGATACGCTCAGTTGGTCAAGGTCGGCAACCAGCTGTTTAACCAGACTGGTTTTACCGGCGCCGGACGGGGCGGAAATAATATAGAGTTTGCCGATGTTCATGGTTTTAAGGTGAAAAGTTCAAGGTTCAAGGTTCAAGGCGAAAGGCCGGATCTACGGCTTGTAGGCAGCGTTATCGATATAAATATCGATAGGGTTTTCTGGGGTAATGCCGGCAACCGGCAAATCCTGACCTGAACGCCATTGGTTGACGGCTTCCTGCTTGTTCGCGCCGGTGATTAAAAATATCAATTCCCGGGTGTTGCTTAATGCCTTAGCGCTGATCGAAATACGTTCCGGCGGCGGTTTGGGCGAGTTGTAAACCGCATGCACCAGCTCGTCTTGTTGATGCTGATGACCGGGAAACAGGCTGGCGGTATGGCCGTCCTCGCCCATGCCCAGCAACACCATATCGAACATGCCGGCCTCGGCGACGGTTTGACGATAGCGTTCGGCGGCAACTTCCGGCCCCAGTTCGGCGGGCATGGTAAAAATCTGCTCGGCCGGAACAGCCACTTTATCCAGTAAAACCTGGGTTGCCATCAGGCTGTTGCGGTCTTTATGATCGGCAGGCAAGCAGCGCTCATCGCCGTAATAAATATGCCAGTTGGCCCAGTTCGCATTGGACCCGGCTAATAGTCGATAGACTTTTTCCGGGGTGCTGCCTCCGGCCAATACTAGCTTGAATTTGCGGCGTGCGGAAACGGCCGAGTCGGCGGCGTTAAGAATGTGACGGCAGGCGGCAAAAGCTACGTCTTCTGCGGTTTCAAGAGTATGCCAGCGGCTGTTTTGTTGCATTTATTTACACTCCGGGATTAATGAGCTGCGCCAATATTGGTTGTCTTTGTCGAATAAGCGGCGGCTGTCTTCCGGCCCCCAGGAACCTGCGGCATAGGTGACAATATGGTCACGTTCTATTGCCCAGGTTTGCAGGATCGGATCGACAATGCGCCACGCATATTCTACTTCATCAAAGCGCAGAAATAACGAGCGGTCGCCTTTTAATACGTCGAGCAATAAGTCTTCGTACGCATCGATGGGTTTTTCATTCTCCTGGCGGAAGCTGGCATCCAGGCTGCTGGAGCGGGTGCGCATCTCGAGGCCGGGTTCTTTGACGGTCATTTCAATGCGGATAAATTCTTCCGGTTGTATGCCGAGCAGTACCCAGTTGGGGTTCATGCACTGCACCTCGGTGCCGCGAAAAAACTGTAACGGCGGATGGCGAAAACAAATCGAAATAGTCGATTGCGCCTTGGCCATGCGCTTGCCGGTACGCAGATAAAACGGTACGCCGCGCCAGCGCCAGTTGTCGATATACAGTTTCATCGCGGCATAGGTTTCGGTGATGCTGTTGGCCGGTATGCCGTCTTCCTGCAGATAGCCGTTGACCCGTTCGCCGCCGATGTTGCCTTTACCATATTGGGCGCGGAAGGCATGACCGTGTACGGCTTCTCTGGGAATGGGGCGGATGGATTTCAGCACTTTGACTTTTTCGTCGCGTAGCGATTCGGCTTCCATCGACACCGGCGGCTCCATGGCGACCAGCGTCAGCAATTGCAGCAAATGACTTTGCAGCATGTCGCGCATGGCTCCGGCGTTGTCGTAGTAATCGGCGCGGCTGCCTATGCCGATGTCTTCTGAGTGGGTGATTTGGATATGATCGATATAATTGCGATTCCATAACGGCTCCAGCATCACATTGGCAAAACGAAACACCAACACATTTTGCACCATGCCTTTACCCAGATAATGATCGATACGGTAAATTTGGTCTTCCGTTAAATAGCGGCTGATGCGCTTTTGCAGGGCTTGAGCGCTGTCCAAATCATAACCGAACGGTTTTTCGATAATCACTCGCCGCCAACCGTATTCTTCATCGAATAAGTGGTTATTGCTTAACAGCTCCATGACCGTACCGAA
Organism: Methylobacter arcticus; assembly: GCF_050917435.1. Lineage (NCBI taxonomy): Bacteria > Pseudomonadati > Pseudomonadota > Gammaproteobacteria > Methylococcales > Methylococcaceae > Methylobacter > Methylobacter arcticus. The sequence continues at coordinate 3,927,957 of NZ_CP159583.1, read as the reverse complement.
GTCTGAGGGACTTATAGACAGATAGAAGGCGATGTTTTTAGGAAATTGGTTGTTCCCGTTAAGCAATTCAGCCAATTCGGTATAACATGGCGGCTGTTCTATATCGCCCTGATGGTAATGCAGGCGGGCGCTAAAGCGTTGAAAAACAGCTTCATCAAAATCGTCTGGCACTTTGTCCATAATCATCTGCCGAACTTCGGCCAGCCATTTTTCTTGATCCCATGGCCTGCGACCGATGGCCAAAATACGGGTGCCTTCAGGCAAGCGCTTGGCGACATCCAGATGATACAGCGATGGCATTAATTTAATCCGGGACAGGTTTCCGGTGGCGCCAAAAATAACGTAGGTACAGGGTTCGGCTTTCAGCATTGGTAGCGCCTCGTGTTTTTTAGGGAAGGCGTTAGCGTACCCGAAAAAGCTTTATTTAAACAGTATAGGTCGTCGATGCGGTTTTGCCGCCATGCCCGGTCCAATCGGTATGGAAGAATTGGCCTCTGGGTTGATCTATGCGCTCATAAGTATGCGCGCCGAAATAGTCCCGTTGGGCCTGTAGCAAATTAGCCGGTAATTTTTCACTGCGATAGCCGTCGTAATAAGCCAGGGCGGAAGACAGGGCCGGGGTCGAAATGCTGAGCTCTATGCCTAAAATAACGGCTCTACGCCAGCCTTCATCGGCTTGTTTCATCGCAGCGACAAAGAAATCGGCCAGCAGCAGATTTTCCAAATCCGGGTTCGCATCATAGGCTTGTTTGATGTCGTTTAAAAACCGACTGCGAATGATACAGCCGCCGCGCCACATCAGCGCAATATCGCCATAATTGAGCGCCATGCCATATTCTTTTGAGGCTTCGCGCATCAAGCGAAAACCTTGCGCATAAGAAATGATTTTGGCCGCATATAACGCATCGCGAATAGCATTAATCATGGTTTTCTTGTCGCCGATAAATTTCAGCGGTCGTTTAGGCAGTACCGATGACGCTTTAACCCGTTCCTCTTTTTGCGCGGACAAGCAGCGGGCAAATACCGCTTCGCCAATCAGGGTTAACGGGATACCCAGTTCCAGGGCATTGATACCGGTCCATTTGCCGGTGCCTTTTTGTCCGGCAGTGTCGAGAATTTTTTTCAGCAACGGCTGACCATCGCTATCTTTGTAGGCCAAAATAGCGGCGGTGATTTCAATCAGATAGGAGCTTAACGGCCCCCGATTCCATTCGGCGAATATCGCCTGCATGTCATAAGCGCTTAAGCCTAAGCCCTCGGACAGCAGGTGATAGGCTTCGCCGATCAATTGCATGTCGCCGTATTCAATACCGTTATGCACCATCTTGACGTAATGTCCGGCGCCGTTATCGCCCACCCATTCGCAGCAAGGCTGGTCGTCAACCTGTGCACTGATAGACTGGAAAATGGGTTTGACCACAGGCCATGCGTCCTTGTTGCCGCCGGGCATGATAGACGGCCCGTGTCTTGCGCCTTCCTCGCCGCCGGAAACGCCCGCACCTATGTATAGGATATTTTGTTCTTTTAGGGCAATAGTCCGACGTTGGGTGTCGGTGAACAGTGAATTGCCGCCATCGACAATAATATCGCCGGGTGATAATAGCGGCGCTAACTTGTCGATAGTCTGGTCGACCACCTCTCCCGCTTTAACCATTAACATGACGATGCGCGGCGATTCCAGGTTGTCGATCAATGCTTCCAGCGAGTGTGTGCCGATAATTTGCGTATTTTTGCCAGGGCCAGCCAGAAACTCATCAACTGTGCTGGTCGTGCGGTTAAATACCGCCACGGTAAAACCATGGTCGTTCATATTAAGAACCAGATTTTGTCCCATGACCCCTAGGCCGATTAAGCCGATGTTTGCTTTCATAGTTGTCTTCTTAAAGAGTGATTTTAAATTGTTTGTTAAGTCTAAAAACGAACAGCGATTTGTCGACGAAAGGCACGAAAAAATAGATTAAAGTTTTCTCCTCGTTCCCACGCGCCGCGCTCATCGTTATACACATCTTCATTCAATATCCGATTTCGCTGGTAGGGCGTGCCGTGCGTTTCAGTTCGGCATTCCTGCCAGAGTGACAGTGTTTCGCAGACACTTGTTTATAACGACGAGCGCGCCGCGTCCCGTCCCGTATACGCAAGACGTTGGTTGTGATATGCGTTGATTTCCAAGCTCCAGAGACTGTGAAAGTATTCATATTTAGAAATTAACTACGAAGAACACGGACGACTGCAAGGACAGATATTTGCTCCTCGGCAACTGCTCCTGCGTTGCTCTACTACACGCCATCCATGGCGTTATGCAATATCTGCATTCACCACATCCCTGTGGATTATGCAGGAGGTAGAATTGCGTCTGGAACAGCAATCGAGAGCAACGCAGGAGCAGTTGCCGAGAGCACGAAGTTTTTAATACCTTGAGTTAATGCTGTTGTTTTCTCCGTGTTCTTCGTGTTCTCTGTGGTAAATAATTTTTTCAGCTCGATTTGGATAATACTTTCACCGTCTCTGGAGCTTGGGAATCAGCGTAAACATTGTTTTCGCGTCTTTCGTGTCTTTCGTGGACGATTGATTTTTGCAGGTTAAATCAATGCTTGCCCGGCTCCAGTTTTACTCCCCGTCTTTCATAAGTCACATAGGCCTGTAGCGCAGTCATTTTGGGATCGTCGGCGGCTAGCGGTTGCCCTTCCAAAGGATTTTTAAGGCACCAGTTGATCATTTGCCAAAGCGGTACGACTTTGCCTAGCTGCTTTTGAAATTTCGGATAGGTTTCGGGATGGGTATTGGCCGCATTGGGATGGCACTGGGCGCAGGCAACGCCGTTGGTGCCCAGCTTGGGGCTGGTCCATAACTCGCGGCCTTCAGCCGCAACCTCCATAAACTGCTGCTGCCAGCGTTGTATATCGGCACCGGTAAATTCATCCGCCAGCGCTGATCCGGTGCTCGCAAATGCCAAACACAATGCTAGGGTTATTTTTTGATAAGTCGACATGATCTTGCTCCTGTACGGTGGCTAATAGTGTGTTTGCGGAATAATCCGCGCTTTTTCATCCTGATAGACAACATCTTCCGGGCGTTTCAGTTTTTGGTTATAGCGGACAATACGGCTGGTGTTGTCATACAGCGTAAAGTTCAGGTCGGCATTGCCATTAGCCAGATTGATAAATTGCCAGCCGGTGGCGTCGCGTTCGAAAAACGGATCGGCCCGGTTCATCGGCACCGTCAACTTGGGCAAATATTGCGCGGCCTGGGCGTAAGATTGCGGATAAGGCCAAGGCCAGGCGGTTGCCATCACCGAGTTGAAACTGATATTGCCGATCTGGTTGTACTGTATCTGATGGACGTGACCGTAGATGACCGAAACTTTTTTGAACGGTTTCAGCAAGGCCTGAACCTGCTCGGCATCTTCGGTCCAGAAATTCCAGCCTTTATAAATTTTTTGCAACGGCGAATGCGAAAACACCACCACCGGCGTGTCTTTGCTGACCTTGTCCAGATCTTTTTTCAGCCACAGCCGCTGTTCCTCGCCCACCATGAACGGCGAACCGTTCGGGTTGTCGAGTCCGGCCATTTCCAGCATGCGTTGTTCGGCGGTCGGCCAGCGTTTAAAGGTCCAGTCGTCATAGGTTTTGATGCTGTTCAGTACCACGAAATGCACGCCTTTATGATCGAAGCTATAGTATTGCGGGCCGAATAGCTTCTCCCAATATTCGCCTAGATCCAGGTAATAATCATGCTCACCCATCACATAACGGACATCGCCATGCAGCGCCGACATGATTTCTGCGCCATGATCCAGTTCGGCTTTGCTGCCCAGCTGCGCCAGATCGCCGCCGTACATCACAAAATCCGGTTTAGGCAGCAATAGATTGGTTTCCGCAACAGCGCGAATCAGGCCGCGATCCCAGTTTCTGACGAAACGATTGTCTTTAATATGCTGAATATGGGAGTCGGAAATATAGGCGAAGGTGAAATTCTGGCTGCTTTCTGCAAAAGCCAGTTCGATCAGGCTGATCGGCAAGGTTGTACCGATGGCTAACGCACCAGCGCTTTTGATAAAATTCCGGCGACTATTATTGATGGTGCTCATGGTGAATTCCTCTTTCAGTTGGCCGCTTGGGTGGATGTAGGAACAGCAAATTTCGAGCTGGACTTTGAGCTAGTCAGCGCCTTCATAAAGTCCACCAGATCGTCCAGCTGCGGGTCGCTCAGATTAAGCGGGCGAATGCCGCCGCTGAGGAAATCGTTGACCGGATCACCCGCTTTGGCTACGCCGCCATTGTTGTAATGAACCATTACTTCTTTCAGGGTTTTCAGGCTGCCGTCGTGCATATAAGGCGCCGTCAAGTCGACATTGCGCAAGGTCGGCGTTTTGAATGCGCCGATTTGGCTCAGGTCATCGGTCACTGCAAAGCGCCCCAATTCCGACGATTTTTTGTCGGTCAACACCATCACATCGACATCTCCGCCTTTGTTTTTGGCTTCCAGAAAAGCCTGGGCCAGTCGGGGAATGTCTTGCTGGATCCGATTAATGCCGACGCCGATATTGTGAAAACGGCTGTCGGTAAAGAGGGCGTGATCCTGCTCAATGGTATGACAGGAAACGCAGCGGCCCTGCCCGACGAACAGTTCGAATCCGCGAATCTGGGCCGCAGTCATCGCATCGGCCTGGCCGTTGAAATGATAACGGTCGAAAGCAGAGTTGCTCGAAACCAGGGTACGCTCGAAGCTGGCGATCGCCTTGGCGACATGATCGATAGACAGTCTTTTACCGCTCACTTCAAACACGGTTTGGAAGGTAGCAAGATAATCGGGGTCGCTACGGATAATTTCGAGTACCTGCTTATGATCGGTCAAACCATGTTCAACCGGATTAATCAGCGGCTGCTTGGCTTGGCCTTCCAGATCCGGTTCGCGCCCGTCCCAGAATTGCGACTGATTGAATGCGGCGTTGAGTACGGTGGGGGCGTTGCGCGTTCCGGTCAGTCCGTGATGACCCACCGAGATGGCTAAGCCATCGGTAAATGCTTTCTTATCATCGTGGCAATTTGAGCAGCTGACCGTGCCGTCGACAGAAAAGCGTTTGTCATGAAACAGTTTATCGCCCAAGGCAATTTTTGCCGGGGTTTGGGGATTGTTTGCCGGTATGGGGACCGGCGGCAAACCGTATAGATCATTTTCGTCAGTCTGACTTTTCGCGTCGTCCTGTTGAGAAATGACGGCGGCTGAAACAGCCATAGGATCGGTGCTGATCTGCTTATAAGCGAACAAAGCGGTCAGGATAAGAGCTAGCAATACGACATAGCGCATGGTGGATCTCCTGATGAATCGTAGAGAAAACGAGCGTTTTTTTGTTATCGTCCAGCCTGGACTCGGGACGGTATAAAAATAGCCGTAATTTGAAGTTTAGAGGAAGTAAGCGGTTCGGGCAACTAGTAAAACCACCTAATTTGAATTTTCGCCAACAGCGTCAATGCGTAGGGCGCATCGCTTGGTTTTGTTGAGTTTGGTGCCTGATATTTGGCCAAGGCTAGGCCATGCATCGGCAAAGATTTCAATTTTCTTATTATGACGTTATCGCGTTGGCAAGAGCTCGTTCTCAATACGCATGCGAATAAGATTGATTATCATTTGAGAGTAATATATTATATTCCCCTACTCATTTAATTGTCATTTGAATCAGCACTTAATGAGCCATAATTCTGACTAAACCAAATTTAAAAGGGAAAATTGTATGTTGCACTCGAAACGGCTTTTTGCACTGTTATCATGGGTCGTTGTTGTCGGCAGCTTTGTCACTGTGGCCGAGAGCGCTGACAAAACCGAAAAACCTATCATCCTGGATACCGTCAACATTCTCGGGGATCCTGTCGGCGTAAAAGATATGCCGGCTTCTGCCCAACTTATCGATACCGAGCAGATCCGCGATCAAAGCTATAGCGACATTAACCGTATTTTGCGCCGCGTTCCCGGCGTTAATATTCGTGAAGAGGACGGCTTCGGACTATTCCCCAATATCAGTTTTCGCGGCGTGGATACCACTCGTAGCGCCAAGATCACCGTCATGGAAGATGGCGTACTGGTCGCCCCTGCAGCCTATTCCGCGCCCGCTGCTTACTTTAATCCGGCCGGCGGTCGCATGAGCGGTGTGGAAGTGTTGAAAGGTTCCAGCCAGATTAAGTTCGGCCCGCATATTACCGGCGGCGTGCTCAACTACTTGTCAACTGCGATTCCGGACAGCGGCAAGGCTTATCTTAAAACCATTTACGGCAGTTATAACGAAGTCAGAACCCACGGCTATGTCGGCGATACTGTGGAAACAGCGCATGGCCGCGTCGGTTACTTGGTAGAAGGCTTTTACCGGGGATCGGATGGATTTAAAAGCATTGATACCACGCCGGATTTCCAAAACAGCGACCAAACCGGTTTCCAGCAGGTCGAGCCGATGGTGCGCTTGTCCTGGGAGCCGAATACCGACATCTATCAAAAGCTTGAAGTCAAGTACGGTTATTCCAGTATGGATGCCGATGAAACCTACTTAGGCACCAGCGAAGCCGATTTCAGAAATGATCCCTACCGGCGTTATTCGGCATCGCGTTTCGATAATATCAAATCGGATCGAAACGGCGGCTTTGCGCGCTATTTCATCTCGCCGACCGATGACCTGGATATTGTGACCACCGCGTATTACAGCGAGTTCGACCGTAACTGGAGTAAATTGAACGATATCCGTAGTGTGCCTAACGCAACTGGTACCGGCACGCAAAATATGGATTTGGCGGCGGCCTTGGCAGGCACCAACGGCGGCAACGGTTTGGCCTGTCTTAAGGGCGACCTAGCCTGCCAGTTACGCGTCCGCGACAATAACCGCAGCTATTATGCAGGTGGTGTTGAAACCGCCGCCAATTACCGCTTCGATCTAGGCTCGACCCAGCATGAGCTGAATGGCGGCTTCCGTTATCACGAAGATCAAGAAACCCGTTTTCAACACGATACCACTCATCGTCAGGCGGCCAACGGCACTATTTCAAGCTCCGCTGTCGGTGCGCCGGGTAGCCAGGACGACCGTTCCGGTCTGACCAATGCCTATGCGTTTTTCCTGAAAGACCGGATCGAATTGGGGCAATGGGGATTTACGCCCGGTATGCGTTATGAGCATTTGAATCAGGTCTATAAAAATAATCTCAGTCCAAGTACAAACGGTAGCAGTTCGCTGGATATGTATGCGGGCGGAGCCAGTCTGGATTACCGCTTCAACGACGATTTCATGATGTTCGGCAGCGCCCATCGCGGTTTTTCGCCGCCCAGTCCGCAAAATGCTGTGATCGACAAGCTGACCGAGGAATCGAGCAATGCCTACGAATTAGGCGGCCGTTATAGCCGAGGTGCTTTTTCTGCGGAGCTGACCGGTTTTTATACCCAGTTTAATAATTTGCTGGTGGTCAATAACATCGGAGGCGCCGGAACCGGACAAAGCGAAAACTTCGGAGCTGTCGATAGCCGAGGCGTCGAAATGGCGATGAATTTCGATGCCGGCAAAGCCTTCGACTGGGGTTTTCGCAATCCTTACTTCCTGTCGTTTACCTACACCGATACTGAACAGTTGAATAATGCGACTTCGACCGATGCGGAGTCGATTTTCAGTTACGGTAAAAAAGGCAACAAAGTACCTTATATACCGGAATATGCACTCAGCTTCGGCAGCGGACTGCATTTTAACAAATGGGGTATCGATGTCGCCGGTAACTATGTTGGCGAAACCTTCACCAGCGCCAATAATACCGGGGATCAATTCAACGGTGCAGGCTTGCCGGATGCGCGTTTCGGTAAAACCGACGACTATATCATCGCCGACGTCTCCGCGTATTATCAGGTTGCCAAAGGGGTTAAAATTTTGGGCGGTGTGCAAAATATGGCCAACGAGCAGTATCTGGTTTCCAGGCAACCTTACGGCCCGCGTCCCGGTATGCCCATCTTTGCCTACGGCGGTTTTGAACTGGATTTCGATATCTAAGCATTCTAACAGTGCTTTATCGTTTCCACGCTCCAGCGTTGCCAAGCATGATGTCGGCTGTTAATCCGATAACAGTGGCTGGCTATTTTGTAACTGCGAGATCAGGCGCTTAATCGCCGGTTCCTGCGCGATGATGCTCTCACATAAGTGGAATTGATTAATGGCACGATGCAAGTTTTGTTCGGGCTCGGTCACCTTGAAATACCGATTGCCTTCCAGATAATCGGTATAAAAGCGGAGGCCTAATTCAAAAGGAATCAGGCGGATGGCGGGATATAAATAGTGATAATCGTGTTCGGTAAAAAATGCGCCGGTCTCGCCTAGGTAGCTTTTTAACAGCGCGGCGCAAATATCCAGATTGAACACGCCCTCAACCGTTTGACAGCAAGAGCGCAGACAATCGCCAATATCGTAATGAACCAGTCCCGGTTTGACGGTGTCCAGATCGATAATGCTGATGATCTTTTTGCTGTGTTTATCAAACAAGAAATTGTTTAATTTAGGGTCGCCATGAATAACCCGCAAAGGCAGCAAACCTTGTTGTTTTGCAGCTTCCAGATCATCGGCGATAGGCTGTAACCGGGTGATGAATTCGGCGCAATAACGGCTTTTTGGCTGAGCCGATAACGCTAAAACCTGATGATAATGCTTTAAATATTGAGGCGTTATATGAAAGCCGGGCAGGGTATCATGCAAAAGCACCGGGTTAAGGTCGCTAAGCAGGCGATGAAAATGCCCCAACGCAAATCCGGCCTGCTCGGCATCGCTGATATTACCTATGGTCTCTACACTTTCGCTATCGCTTATAAAGCTTAGCGCCCGCCAGCAGCCGCCGTTTTGATCCTGATAAAAGGTGCTGTTATCGAGGGGTTTTAAGATTTCCGGGATTTGCAGCTTAACCGACGTGCCGGTTTTTTGCGCTATATGCCGATTAAGCGTTATCAGGTTGGCCATGATTTGCTCAGGCGCAGCAAAAACCGTGCGGTTTATGCGCTGCAGAACAAACGCAACTGATGGCGTTGCGACCAGGTAGGTATCATTGATCAGGCCATTGCCGAGCGGGGTTATTTCGGTGACGGCGCTGGCGAATTGCTGGGCGATAGTGAGTAGTGTATTCATCAAAATAGATGTGGGGGCGAATTCATTCGCCAGGGGCGACTAAAGATTCCTTTGCTTTGATTAATGCCGATAGAGTCTTCAGCGCCTGACCTCTGTGACTCAGCGCGTTTTTAACCGCCGCCGGTAATTCTGCCGACGTGCAATGATGGCTGGGCACCCAGAACACCGGATCATAACCGAAACCGTTTTCGCCGACCGCATGATCCAAAATCAGGCCTTCCCAAACGCCTTGGGCGATCACAGGGCAAGGATCATTAGCGTGCTCCATAAACACCATCACACAGATAAACCGGGCAGTACGCAGTTCAGCAGGTACGCTTTCGAGCTCGCGCAACAGCTTGTTCAGATTGTCCCGGTCGCTGGCAAGCACGCCGGCATACCGGGCGGAAATCACGCCGGCATACCGGGCGGAAATCACGCCGGGCGCACCGTTCAACGCATCAACCACCAACCCCGAATCATCGGCTATTGTCGGCAGCTTGCAATGCAACGCCGCATTTCTGGCTTTCAAAATGGCATTTTCTACAAAGGTAGTGCCGGTTTCTTCCGCGTCGGCAACATTAAATGTAGATTGCGGAATAATGGGGTGTTCCGCAAGTATCGCCTGAATTTCCCGGATCTTGCCGGGATTGCTGCTGGCCAGAACGATTTTATTTAGGGTTGAAAAGGTCATTTATGATTTTCTATCGCGATGCGCTGCTTTTCCAGCAATTGCTTGATGCCTAAACCCGCCAGTTCCAGCATGGCATCCAGTTCTTCTTTTCTGAACGCATGACCCTCAGCCGTACCCTGCACTTCAATAAACGCAGCCGCCTCGTTCATTACCACATTCATATCGGTTTCCGCATTGCTGTCTTCGGCATAATCCAGATCCAGCACCGGCACACCGTTATAAATACCCACGGAAACCGAGGCAACCTGCCCATGTAGCGGATTGGTCTTGATTTGTTTGCGTCTGAGCATCTTTTGCACCGCCAGCGACAGCGCGACAAAACCGCCGGTAATCGCCGCAGTACGGGTTCCGCCATCCGCCTGCAACACATCGCAATCGATCATGATGGTATGTTCGCCTAGCGCCTTTAAATCAATGGCTGCCCGTAAGGATCGGCCAATCAAACGCTGAATTTCCTGGGTGCGCCCGCCCTGTTTGCCGTTACTGGCTTCGCGCCCCATTCGGGTATGGGTCGAGCGCGGCAACATGCCGTATTCGGCGGTAATCCAGCCTTCGCCTTTGCCTTTAAGAAAGCGCGGTACACCCCGGTCGACACTGGCAGTGCAAAGCACCCGGGTATCGCCGAATTCAACCAGGACAGAGCCTTCTGCGTGTTTGGTAAAACCGCAGGTAAATTTGATGTCTCTCAGTTGATCCGGGTTACGTCCGCTTGGTCTCATAGTTGTTCCGCTAAATTGAAAAACCGAACAGTATACCTGAACAGCGCGCTGCTCGGATTTTCAATTCACCAATGTCACTATTCAGGCATCAATATAATAGAACAGCGGAAGCTGTAGCTGCGTTTCATTTTTCTAGCGGCTGAGTCGTTATCAATTATCAGCAAGAACTTGCTGCAACTCGGCAACCGATTGCGGACGATTTTCCGGCTGCAACTCCATAGCCCAGTCGATAGCTTTTAACAGATGTTCCGGAAATTCTCGCTTAAGCGCCTGGACTGCAGGAGTCAGCGTGTCCTGTCGCGCTCTATCCAAGGCGGGAACCGGCGTTTTATGCTCCAGGCAATTGCGCATACTCGCACCCACTGCATAAATATCCGTCCACGGGCCTAGCTCGGAGCTCAGGTCATGCTGCTCTATCGGCGAGTAGCCTTTGGTCAAAACCTTGCTTTGCTTGTTAAGGGATGATTTCGGAAAGTTCTGAATCGCGCCAAAATCCAGCAATAACGCATCATTGCCGGGCCGCACCAGAATGTTGGCGGGCTTAATATCCAGATGAATAAACTGATGACGATGAATATGGCTTAATCCTGCCAATAAGGTGTTGAACACGCTCAAGAAAAAATCTTCGGAAACAGGCAGTGTTTTATTGCTTAGCAGCTTGTCCAGCGTCACCCCATAGTCATAAGTCATGACCATATACACGGTAGAATGGGCTTTGAAAAAACCGATAACCTCGACAATATTGGGATGTTTTAAGGTCGACAGCACCTTGGCTTCTTCAAAAAATAGTACCCTGCCGCGGGTGAATAAAGCCGCGGTTTCTTCGCTGTTGGCGACAACGGCATTGTTCCAGGTTCGGTGGGCAAACTTTCTAGGCAGATATTCTTTAATGGCAACCTGAATCTGATCGGCTGTTTGTCTGGCCAGATAAACGGAACTAAAGCCGCCGTGCGCCAACTCCCTCTCAATGACATACTGGTCTATAATAGTGCCGGTTTGCAGGTAGTTCCATTCTTTGGGATAAGTATTCGGATCGTAATATTCAGCCATTGTGTTGTTTGTCGGTACCAGAATCCATCAATTATAGGTGAAAAATGATCAAAAGCATGACCGCATTTGCCGGCAATGAGATAGAAATCGGCGACTTAACCCTCAGCTGTGAATTGCGCTCAGTCAATCATCGCTATTGCGATATTAGCTTGAGACTGCCGGAGCGCCTGCGTTTTGTTGAAGCCGAGTTGCGTTCGGCCATCGCCGCAAAAATCAGTCGAGGTAAAGTTGAATGCTCATTGAGCTACAAAAAACAGGCTAAAAACGGCCCTAGCTTCATTATTAATATGGATGCGGTAGCCACACTACTTGCTGCGACCAATACTATTGAGGAGCAAATGCTGGGTACTTTGTCCTTTTCGGCGCTGGATGTACTGGCATTCCCCGGCATCCAGCAGGAACCGGATGTCGACAAAGAGCAGCTCGGTCTGGGTATCACCACCCTGGTCGATCAAACACTGGCTCAACTGCTGGAAGCGCGGGAACGAGAAGGCGCTCAACTTAAAATTCTGCTTGAAGAGCGTTGTACCAAAATGCTGGGGTTTGTCGACTTAGCGGGCAAACGCATTCCGGAAGTCTTATTGCTGATTCGCAATAAACTTAAAGACCGGATCACCGAACTGGTGGCAGAGCCCGATTTTGACCGTCTGGAGCAGGAACTGGTGCTGCTGGCTCAAAAACTGGATATTACCGAAGAGCTCGATAGATTGGAAACCCATATCAATGAAGTGTTGCGGGTACTCAAGCAAAAAGACCCCGTCGGCAGGCGGCTGGATTTTTTAATGCAGGAATTGAATCGCGAAGCCAATACGCTGGGATCCAAATCGGCCGATAAGGAAATGACCCAGATAGCGATAGAACTTAAAGTGCTGATCGAGCAAATGCGCGAGCAGGTGCAAAATATAGAGTAGCCCGAGGCTGGGTTGTTCATTTTTTGCCAAGCTTGACTAGCTATAAATTTGAACTATTCTCCAGATATTACCCAATTGAATAATCTGTAAGATTACAGGAACGTCAGCCCATGTTGAAAAAAATAACCCCTTTTGTGTTGCTGCTCTGCTCGACTGAGCTGTTTGCTGCCAGTATAAGATTAGCGCCGCAAGCTCAAGATGATTATGCTTCGGTGGTGGTCGGCATAAAGCCGACTGCCTCGGTAACACTGAGTGCCAATGACCGCTATGGCAGTATTGTTACTATGAAGGGCAGTTTATTAGGTCAATATGGCTATGTAGAGTTGTCAGGTACAAGTGTTACTTATACGCTCTACGATAATTCCGAAAACGCAAAGTTAACGGCCGGTCAAGTCGTTACCGATAGCTTTACTTATACTTATGCGAACGATGTGGGCCAAAGTTCCAGTGCCCGTTTGATTGTTCAGGTGGCGGGCAATCAACAAACCCCAATAGCCATAGATGACAGCATCACACTGGTACCGACTAATACTGTGTTTTCGGTGACTGGCGATGTCTCCACCAATGACAGTAACGGTACCAGTGTTTTTATCAGCAGCAACAGTTCTCCAGTCGCCGCTTACGGCAAGTTGGTGTTAGCCGCTGACGGCAGCTTTACTTATATTCTGAATAGAAATGCCCCTAATGTTATCGCCTTGAAAACGGGTGAAGTGGTTAATGACATTTTTTCCTATACGTATGTCGATCAGCGTGGGAAAAGTGCCAACGCGAAATTGACCGTCACCATTATCGGCAACCCGGTAGATGCCAATGGCAATGCTATTATTGAACAGCTGGATAGTCATCTTGATAACGTGGATATTGAGTTTAATGACCGTTCCGCCCGAGCAACGCTTCTGAATAGCCGTAAAAACATCAGCGGGCATTTGTATAGTGGCAGTGATAAAGACTGGTATAAATTGCGTAGCAATGGCAATGAAGTTATTACCATTGATGCTTGTCCGCAAGGTAGCGGTTGCTTCGGCAAGAAGAATTGGGTGGTTTATGTATTCGATGGCGCTAGATTAGCCGCTGAAAATGGAAATGACCCGCAAAACCCGCTGATGGAAGGGCGTGAATACACGTTCAACCGTTGGGTGGATGAGACGGGTAATTCCACTGATTTGCAAGGAAATAATATCACTAATAACACTGCCGGGTCTTCAAATCATCTGTATCTGGCTTATGAGCAAGGTTATTTCGATGGCGCTCTTATCGGTATAGTCGACCCTTGTTTTGACACAGCCAGTTCTGTTGACATCGGTGTAGGAGCAGGGCCAAGAGATTATTTTATTGCTGTTTCTTCACCATTAATGGGGGGTGATGCCGGTGTACCTGCTGGTCAATGTGGAGCGGGATCCACCGTTTTAGAAAGGCCTGGCGTTCCTACATCGGGTCAGGATGCAAGTGCCCCTTCTAAAAAGAAAACGTTTACGACGACAGAAGAATATATCACCGCTTTCCCCTACAGCGATGACCAGTACACCATCAAAATTACCGGTACGGGTCGCGACCCATTAGATCCGACCCTACCGACAACGACAGCCGCCGGATCAGCAGCATTCAATGCGACGTCCGGTGAGCTGAATATCCCTAAACTCCAGATTTTGGATAAGATGTATGCGGCACGCCTGAGCTTGCTAAATCAGGCGGCTCCCGCTAACGCGCGTGGCCCCTTCAATTTTGCGCTGTCAGACATCCAGGCGCTTAGCCCTAAAGAAATTACCGCGTCTTTCCAGGCGATCTATGACACCAAAAATCAGCGCTTATTGATTCCTCGCCTGATCGATACCGTCAGTGGCAACGCCTATTTTGTTGCTATGCAATATCATCAGGAAGTTGACGGCAAAGCCCAATGGCTGGAGCTTATTGACCTCACCCTCATTCAATAAGGGGTAAGCGGATTGCCGGCAAGGCAATCTGCTATACGGTGACAAAATCAACTCCTTGTCTTCGATGGACTTTCCGTTTAAGCCGGGACAGGCTTAAGCTTAACAACTTGTCCCGACTTAAACGGAAAGTCAAAAAAACTAAAAAATTTCACCACCTTCGTAATATGATGGATTGCATTGCAATTGAGAGATTTTTTATGATGACTCACGCGGAATAAACAGAAAAAAGACATCATGAGGCCTCCTAACAATTTAGCTCGATTTTCGCGCAGCCTCTGGCTGTCATTGGGAATGTTTGCCATTTTTTCCATTCTCTTTGTCATCTACGTCCGTTCGGAAAAGCAGCTTGATCGCGCCAATGCGTCGCGGCTTCAATCCCATTTTTTGGCTGACGAGTTACGCCAGTCGTCAGATGATCTTACCCGCATGGCGCGCAGTTATGTGATCACCGGCAGCCCTATCTATAAACAACATTTTCAGGATATTCTCGACATCCGCGACGGCAAGATGTCCCGCCCGGTCAATTACCACAATATCTATTGGGATCTGGTACTGGCTGATGAGCCGCGTCCGGACAGCGGGCAAAAGATTGCCTTGCTGGACCTGATGCGGCAAGCCGGTTTTACCGGGGAAGAATTTGCCAGGCTTGCACAAGCCAAGGCTAATTCGGATAGGCTCACCAGCACTGAATTCGCCGCGATGAAGTTGGTCGAATCCGGCACGCCTATCGAGGCTAACCGGCTCAAAGCAAGCCTGATGTTGCAAGACGCAAGCTACCATCAGGCCAAGGCTGGGGTGATGCAACCGATCAGCGAGGTTTATCGAATGATGGATCAGCGCACTCTGGATGGAGTCAACGCTGCGGAGCATGTGGCTATGCTTTTACGCATAGCGTTCGTCTCATTCGGTTTGCTGTCGATATGGATGTTATGGCGCGCTTATCGGGCTTTGTATACCACTCTGGGTTCATCGGTAAATGAGTTGTATCGGCGTATCGCCTGCCTAGGCAGCGGAGATTTTTCAGCCGTCATTCCGGTTGCACCCGGCATGGAAAACAGTGTGCTGGGCTGGCTGTCTGAGACGCAGATCAACCTTGCCCGCTTTGATGCTCAGCGCAAGGAAGCCGAAGTGAAGAATGAACGCATGACCCAGCTTTATGCCGCTTTGAGCCAGTGCAACCAGGCCATTGTGCGCTGCAGTAATGAAGAAGAGCTGTTTTCGCAAATTTGCTGTGATGCGGTAACTTTCGGCGGAATGAAGATGGCATGGATAGGCATACTGGACGAACAAAGCCAACAGCTTAAGCCGGTTGCGTCTTATGGTAGCGGCACGGAATATCTGGAAGGGATTCAAATTTCGATTGATGAAAACCAGGCGGCCGGGCGAGGTCCAACCGGAACAGCTATGCGTGAAGATCATCATTTTTGGTGCCAGGATTTTCAGCATGATTCTGCCACCGCACTATGGCGCGAGCGCGGTGCAAAGTTCGGTTGGAATGCTTCAGCCGCGCTGCCTTTGCATAGAAAGGGCGTGGTCATTGGGGTTTTCACTTTATACGCCGCCGAAATCAATGCCTTTGATCAACCCGCACGCGGCCTGCTGGTTGAAATGGCGATGGACATCGACTACGCACTGAACAGCTTTGAGCGCGAGGCGCAGCGCAGACAGGCTGAAAGTTCGCTTGCAGATTCACATCGCCTGCTTAAAATGATTATCGACACCGCGCCTATGCGTGTTTTCTGGAAGGATACGGAATTACGTTATATGGGCTGTAATCCCGCTTTTGCCAAGGATGCGGGAGAAATATCAGCGCAGGATATCATCGGCAAGGATGATTTTCAGCTGGCCTGGAAAGAGCAGGCCGAACACTATCAAGCCGATGACCGGCGGATAATGGATTCAAATATTCCTAAGCTTGCTTTTGAAGATCAGCAAACCACGCTTGATGGAACAAACACTTGGTTGCGTACATCTAAAGTGCCGCTTCAGAATGAGGCTAACGAAACTATCGGTATATTGGGCATTTACGAAGACATAACCGAGCAAAAGGGTACTGAGGAACGTATTCATTATCTGGCGAATTTCGATCCGCTGACCGGATTGCCGAACCGCACCCAGCTGAATGATCGTCTTAAATATGCCCTCAGCCTGGCGAAACGCAGCAACGGGCATTTGGCATTAATGTTCCTCGATCTCGACCATTTCAAAGATATCAATGACTCGCTCGGCCATAGCATCGGCGATGTCTTGTTGATCGAATTGGCCAAGCGTCTGCGCATGGCATTGCGTGAGGAAGATACAGTGACGCGCTTGGGCGGGGACGAATTTATTTTGTTATTGCCCGGCGTCGATGCCATCGGCGCGGCGCAGGTGGCGCAGAAATTACTGGATGCCATTGCCCAGTCTTATTGGATCGAACTCTATGACCTGGCTCTGACCGCATCGATCGGTATTGCGCTCTATCCGGAAGATGGCGGGGATCTGGAAACACTCTCCAAGAGCGCCGATGCCGCGATGTATCGCGCCAAACAGGAAGGCCGCCAATGCTATCGCTTTTTTACCCGAGAAATGCAAGAGCATTCGGCACGCAATCTGCAATTGGTGAATGCGCTACGTCATGCGCTGGAACGCGACCAATTACAGGTCTATTACCAGCCGCAAGTTTCCATGGAAGATGGGCGTGTCATTGGGGCGGAGGCCTTATTGCGCTGGCAGCATCCCGAATTGGGCAGGGTATCTCCGGCAGAATTTATTCCTGTCGCGGAAGGCAGTGGGTTGATCTTGCCGATTGGGGAATGGGTATTAAGGTGCGCTGTGCGTCAGGCGAAAGCCTGGGCGGATGAGGGTTTCGGCCCTCTGATTATGGCAGTGAATCTGTCAGCGGTGCAGTTTCGTCATCCCGATTTGCCCGAGCTGGTTACCCGCATCCTCGACGAAGAAGGCTTGCCACCCGAGTATCTGGAACTGGAGTTGACCGAAGGCGTGGCGATGCACAATCCGCAAGGCGCCATCGCGGTAATGAACAATCTGCACGAGCGCGGTATTCGTCTGTCGATCGATGATTTCGGTACCGGCTATTCCTCGCTGAGCTATCTGAAGAAATTCAAGGTGTACAAACTCAAGATCGACCAATCCTTTGTCCGTGATATCAATATCGACCCTGAAGACAAGGCTATTGTCAGCGCCATTATCAGTCTGGCAAAGGGCCTCGGCCTGCAAACCATTGCCGAAGGTGTGGAAACGTCAGCGCAACTGGCGTTCCTGCGCGAACAGGGTTGTGATGAGATGCAGGGTTATCTGTTCAGCAAGCCGGTACCGATTGAGCAGTTTGAAGCATTATTAAAGCGCAACTTTGTTTTCTGAGAGGACGTCATAAAACAAGAAAACAAGCTATAAACCGGGTAAAAGGTCAATGAGGTATCCCCTCTACCTATCAACGCTACGCAGTCCATAATTACAGCGTTTTCAAATTCAGTTGATTGCTAAATATAGGCGCACAGGGAGTGCAAGCTTTGCTTGCCAGAGCAGGCGAAGCCTGCACTCCAGCGACAATATTATGTTGCTTGCTAACCGACATGAAACCGCTGTAAGTGTGCCCCGCATTTGCTTTGAAAGGATACTGAAAGGTTGCAATGGTAGACTGGCCGACGCAAAACGCTTTTGAAGCGCGGGTGAAATAACAGCGTTAGTTTGCAAGGTTAATGCTTGCACTGCCTCGGCCTTAACGTACAATTGCTAACCCTTGAAACTAGCAAACAACAGAGCATAAGGAAGACTAAAATCATGGGGATACTCAGTATACTGCTCTGGACTCCGGCTGCCGGGGTCTTGCTGCTAGCCTTGACTCCTGGGCAGAACATTCAGCTAATCCGCTATATCGCGAACCTGTTTACCACTATCGCCTTTTTATTGGTCTGCTGGCTGCTTAGCATTTATAACGCGCACGATGCGGATTTACAGTTTAATGAATATTTCCCGCTTAACCCTAAGTTAGGCAGCGCTTATGCGTTGGGCATAGACGGTTTGTCGATGCCGATGCTGGTATTGGCGACATTGCTTACCTCGATAGCATTGCTGGCCTCATTCACCGTATCCAGCAGCGTCAAGGGCTATCACATTTGCATCTTGTTGCTTGAGTTCGGCATGTTGGGCGTGTTCCTGGCTCAGGATTGGGCGTTGTTCTATATCTTCTGGGAAGTGACCTTAATCCCGCTGTTCTTCCTGATTGGCCGCTGGGGCGGCAAACGGCGGCACACCGCCAGTCTTAACTTCGTGCTGTATACGATGGGCGGCTCGATTTTTATGCTGATCAGCTTGTTGGCGATCAGTCAGTACGATCTTGAACATGGCGGCTCTTTAATGTCCTCCATGCACCAGGCGGCACAAGACATGCCCAGGGTTGAGCAGGTCTTGGTGCTGCTCGGTTTTGTGATCGGCTTCGGCGTTAAGATGCCGATTTTCCCGCTGCACGGCTGGTTGCCGCTGGCGCATGTTGAAGCGCCCAGTCCGGTCAGTATTTTGCTGTCCGGCATCTTGCTGAAAATGGGCGCTTACGGCTTGATCAGGGCGGTAGTGATGCTGCCGGAGGCCGCAAAATTATTGCAACCGGTGTTGGTTTTTCTGGGGCTGTTCGGGATGCTTTACGGCGGACTGCTGGCCTGGCGGCAAAGCGATCTTAAAGCCATGGTGGCTTATTCGTCAGTCAGCCATATGGGCATCGTGTTGCTGGGTATCGCAACCTTGAACGAGGCCGGCATTACCGGCGCAGTGTTGCAAATGAGCGCTCACGGTCTGATTGCCGGTGCGTTGTTTCTTTTGGTCGGCCTGCTGTATGAGCGCACTCATAGCCGCAACATTCAGGATTACAGCTCGCTGATTCGAGTGATGCCGCGCTTTACTTTATTGATGACCTTAACCTTGTTGGCGGCGATGGGGCTGCCGGGTTCGGTTGGCTTTGTTGCCGAACTGCATACCTTGATTGGCGGTTTTAGCGTGTTCTCAAGTGTCGGCATGGGGGTGGGCTTGATGGCGTTTTTCAGCGTCAGCATTTTAATCGGCGCCGCCTACGCGCTACGCACCATCAGCCTGTTATTTACCGGCCCGGTAAAGTCGTCGATGCAACAGCTTGAAGACTTGAGAGCGCCGGAGTTATTGGCTGCCGGAATACTGGTGACAGGTATTGTGTTGTTCGGTCTGCTGCCCGCGCCGCTGCTTGATTTGTCTGCAGCCACCATCAGCCAGATGAACGGCCTAATCAGTCAGCGGATTTTATAGGTTTAGCCATGCAAGAGACTGGTTTACTATTACGCGAACAAATCATTACCGCGTTAAATCATCTGGATCACGTTTTGCCGGGGCAGGGGCCTATCCTCGATTTCGTGCATCACAATACCTTACATGGTTTTCAGCATCTGCCGTTTGCTCAGGCTTTAGCCGAGTTCGAAGCCTTGACCGGTATTGGCGGTTATGCTCCCGAAACCAAAAACCGGGATTTTTACCGGCAGGGGCGTATCGATGACGGTGATCTGTCCGCTGCATTTGCGCAGTGCCAGAACTTGCAGGCAGAGCAAATCGTTTGCGTCGTAAAAGATAAGGCCATTACCCGGCAGGCTATTTACCGGATTGCGCTGTTATTCGATCTACAGGCGGTCAGTGTCAGCCTGTTGAACTGGCAAATAGAAGAGTTGGGGGCGCTGGATGCGGTGCAAGCCGATGTGCCTAAATCGGTTCTGCTTGCAGCCGATGGCAAGGTTATCCGGTCTTTATGGGAAAGTATTTTAACCAAGCTCGGACTGGAGCAGGCGGCTTTGCATCCGGAAAATATGCTGGATTTGTCGGTGGAACAGGCTGAAGAATGGCTGGAGCAAGTCAGCATTCCCACGCAGGAGCCTGGCGCATCCGCCGCGCCTGCTCCCGGCAGGCCTGCGGCATACACACCGTCCCTGGCGATAACGCACCAGCAAATGCAGCAACAGGCACGCGCGGCATTGGATCAACTGCTGGGCGAGGTCGGCAATGACATCAGTTTGCGCGGAGTCATCCTGGCATTGACCGGCATAGACATCCTCGATTCGGTTCGGCCCCAGCTGATACGTTTTTGCGCATCAGGCCTGGATGAAGGCGTAGCCGCATGGCAGTTGCCTGGGCGCAGCCGCTTAGGTCTTTATGCCGCCTGGCGGGCAACGGCTCGGTATGATGCCAATCCGTTTTTGCATGAGTTGCTTGACTGGCAACAGATTATCGCCGAATTGCCCGAAGATGCAGTCGATACCATCATCCTGCAACTGAGCCATCTGGAAATACCGCAAAGCCAATGGAACCCCTATCTTCGCCGACTGGCGCTGGAAATACCCGGCTGGTCGGGCCTGATCAACTGGCGGCAGCAGCACCCCAATTATCAGTCCGCCAATGACGCAGCACCAACGTTGGCCGATTATCTGGCGATACGCCTGACCCTGGATCGACTGTGGTTGAATCAGGTCTGCCGTGATACCTGGAAAATAGAAGCCAAGCTCAGCGCCATACACGGTTATTTCTGTAAGAACCTGTCGGAATTCATGGTACGCAGCCGCCTGTATCAGGGCGACCTGCCTGAATATCTGGTTCACCGTGCCGAAGCCTTGACCTTACATGCCGGTTCCGAGCGTTACGACCGTAGCGATTGGCAGCAACTCGCCGACCTGATTTGGACTTGGCAATGCAGTCCGGCGGCAACGCATTCGGAACAACATACGGCACACAACAGCGGCTGGCGTTTGTTCCGTTTATGCCAGCATCTGGGGTTTAGCGCTTCCGACCTGCAACAGCTGGACGCCCAGGATTTACCGGCCATGTTGGCGGTGCTGGATGAGTTCACGCTGACCGAGCGCAGTAAAGTCTGGCTGATCGCTTACGAGCATCATTATCGGGAAGGCTTTTTCCAGGCGCTGCATGCCAATCATCAGCGTGGCGGTTGGTTCAAGCGCATTAAGCGCTCCGAAGCGCAGATTATCGTCTGCATGGATGAGCGAGAGGAAAGCTTTCGCCGCCATGTGGAAGAGCTGAATCCGGCTATCGAAACCTTGGGGGCAGCCGGATTTTTTGGCGTTGCGATGAATTATAAAGGTCTGGATGACAGCAAGGCGATGTCGTTGTGTCCGGTGGTGGTGACGCCGGCTCATGAGGTTCAGGAACTGCCTCAATCCGGCAGCGGACCGGCGTTACTCAAGCATAACCGGGGCCGTAAGTTAAGCCTGTGGCTTGCCAAGCAGGTGCATCAGGATTTGCGCCATAATCTGTTGTTGTCGCATGTGGTTATTGATGCGATTTCGCCGCTTACCTTCGCCGGATTATTGGCTAAATCGCTGTTTCCCAAGCTGCAGAAAAAGCTGGTTTCCTTTATCGCTCAGCGGGTTACGCCTGAGGTTAAAACGCAACTGCTGTTTACCGCTACGGATGAGGCGGTTGCCGTTCCGGAACGTCCAAAACTGGGATTTACCGATAGCGAACAAGTCGAACGGGTAGCGGCGCTGCTGCGTGTTTTAGGGCTCACCGCCGGTTTTGCGCGGATTGTCGCGTTAGCAGGTCACGGCTCGACCAGTCATAACAACCCGCATGAAGCCGCGCATAATTGCGGCGCCTGCGGCGGCGGCAAGGGCGGACCTAATGCGCGGGTAGTCGCGGCCATGGCCAACCGGCCTGAAGTGCGTGCATCGCTGGCGCTGCAAGGTATTGTTATTCCTGACGACTGCTGGTTCGTTGCTATGCAGCACGATACCTGTAGCGATGCCATGATCTGGTACGATCTGGACGCGATACCGGCTTTGCTGCGTGAGGATTTCGAGCGTTTCAGGGACTGTATCAGTCGAGCGCAACAATTATCCGCGCATGAGCGTTGCCGACGATTTTTCTCGGCCGAGCGCTCGGCCTCGCCAGCGGAAGCTTTTCATCATGTGACGCTGAGAGCGCAAGATTTAAGCCAGGTTCGTCCCGAGTTCGGTCATGCGACCAATGCGGCGGCCGTAATCGGTCGGCGCGCCTTGACCCAGGGATTGTTTCTGGATCGGCGTGTATTCCTGATTTCCTACGATCCGACTCAAGACCCTGACGGCAGCATCCTCGAGTCGATTTTACTGAGCGCAGGCCCAGTCGGCGCCGGCATCAATCTGGAATATTATTTTTCCTCGATCGACAACGAACGTTTCGGTTGCGGCACCAAAGTACCGCATAACGTAACCGGTTTGTTCGGGGTTATGGAGGGCACTGCCAGTGATTTGCGCACCGGTCTGCCTAAGCAGATGGTTGAAACGCACGAAGCGATGCGCTTGCAAATGCTGGTTGAGGCGAAAACATCGGTGCTGGAACACATTTATCAGCGCCAGGAAAGCATACGGGAGCTGGTAGGGGGCGGCTGGGTGCATCTGAGCGCTAAAGACCCCGATAGCGGTGAGATTTTCTTATTCCAGCCTGGCGAGGGCTTTGTGCGGTGGCAAGCCCAGACAAAAGACTTGCCGGTTGGCGATAACTCGCCGGATTGTTATCAGGATCAAACGTTACCGATAGCGCCGATGTTGATCAAACAGCCTGAACGCTTTGGAGCTTACTAAATGGATGCATTAGTCATTCTGATTCCCTTAATGCCCTTGTCCGCAGCTGCGGCTGTCGGCTTGGGACATCTATTCGGTTTCATCGACGGCGAAACCGGCGAAAGCATAACCGCCGATATTGTGGGCTGGGCGATTACCATGTCTTGCCTATTGGCCCTGGCCCTGCTGGGCGCCGATTTGCTGGGTAAAAATACCGGCATATACACGCTGGGACATTGGCTGAACAGCGACACGCTGGACATACCGGTAAACTTTATCACGACCGGTTTTCATGTGCGTTTGGCGGCGTTGTTTGCAGTCCTGCTAGCCCTGGTTATCCGCTTTTCAATGAACTACATGCACCGGGAAGCGGGTTATCACCGCTTCTTTTTTATGCTGAGCCTGTTTTCTTCGGCGATGCTGCTGCTGGTGTTATCGGGTAATGCGGTCGGCACTTTTATCGGCTGGGAAATTGTCGGGTTAAGTTCTTATTTTTTGATTGCCTATGCTTACGATCGCCCGGTTGCCGCCGCTAATGCGACGCGTGTTTTCGTGACCAATCGTATCGGCGATGCCGGATTTATTCTGGGGATCGGCTTAACTTATGCCTGGGTGGGTAGCATCAACTGGAATGATTTGAATACTGCTGCGGCCCAGTTGAGCTCGGGTGAAGCGACCGCGATTGCGCTGTCTTTTTCGGTCGCCGCCTTTGCCAAATCGGCGCAACTGCCTTTCACTTCCTGGCTGGGTCGAGCCATGGAAGGGCCTACGCCGTCGAGTGCGGTATTTTACGGCGCGGTCATGGTGCATGCCGGCGTCTATCTGATTATTTTGTTAAGGCCGGTTTTTGAATATTCAACCTTGGCAATGGCGGTGCTCGCTGTCGTAGGTTTGATTACCGCTGTTTACAGTTTTGTGGTTGGGCTGACCCAGACCGACGTTAAAAGTTCGTTAATTTTTGCGACCTCCGGCCAACTGGGCCTGATGTTTCTGGAATGCGGCCTGGGGTTTTGGCAGCTGGCCGGTTGGCATCTTTGCGCTCATGCGGTGGTGCGTGGTTATCTGTTTCTGACTGCGCCATCGCTGATGCATAATGTGCACGGTCTGAGTGTAGACAGTTCGCAGCGCAAAGCTTCTGTAGGCGACACCCCAGCCTGGAAATATGTGGCCTCGGTACAGCGTTTCTGGCTGGATCCGATTACCGATTGGGCGCTGGTCAAGCCGGTGCGTGGCTTGGCGCACGATCTGAGCTATTTTGACGATCATATCGTCGACCGGGTTATGGGCGGAGCTGCCCCGGCTATCCAGGCGATATCGTCACTGGCGCAACTGGAAGAACGGATGATTGGCGCGCAACTGGGTAATGACTCCGACAGATTTGCCCAAGGCAGCGGACTGGCAGGGAAACTCACCGAATGGACGGCAGCCATCCTGCACTGGTTCGAAGACCGTCTTGTGTTGCGCGGCATCGGTAAAGATACGATTAAGTATGGCCGCCAACTTGGACATATCGCCAATAAATTTGAGCAATCTGTGCTTAGACCCCGCTATCTGGTGTTGTTTGTGTTGATAACATTGCTCGTTGCCTTTTGAGGTTCTGATGGATATTACTGTGACTCCCTGGTCGGAATCTGTGGCCTTTCCGCTGCTCACTACGCTGACGCTGGTTCCTCTGCTGGCCATGATCGCTATCCTGTTTTCGCGCTCACCGAGGGTTGCGTTGCGTTTTGGTTTTGCCGGAGCGCTGTTGACGGTATTGCTGAGTCTCTATCTGCTGACTGTTTTCGATTCTAGTCTCCCCGGCATTCATCTGGTTGAACAGCTGCATTTTGCCGGTCTCAGTTATCGCGTCGGCGTTGACGGGACCAATATTTTATTTATCCCGCTGACTGCCATCTTAACCTTGCTGGCGTTAATTTATACGCTGATTACCCGGCATGTGACCGACCGGCTGTTTATTGCCTGCCTGCTGGGTTATGAAACGATATTGATCGGCGCTTTTGTCGCGTTGAATGTTTTGCAGTTCTGGTTTTGGTGTGTGCTGGAATTGATTCCCGTCGTGCTGTTGACGGTGCATGCCGGAACCGGGCAAAACCGGCGCTGGGTTGTGGTCTTATTGCTGCAATATTGGGTCAGCGGTTTGCTGTTGACCCTGGCCGGTTTTTTGCTGCTGGCTTTCGGCTTAATCGATTCCAGCCATGCATTGACTTTCGACTGGGTGACATTAAAACAGAATAATGCCTATTTGCATGATGAAGTGTTGATTTTTATCCTGCTGTTTTTCGGCTTTGCGATCCGTATGCCGTTATTTCCGTTTCACGGCTGGTTGCCGGTATTGGCCGAACAAGGCACGGTCGCCAGTGCTGTGGTGTTTCTGGTCGGCTTGAAGCTGGGCATTTATGCAGCCATTCGCTTCATCTTACCGATGGTGCCCGGGGTTGTAGAACAATGGGCCGGCTTTGTGGTAACACTGGGCCTGATCAGTATTTTTTACGGCGCCTTACTGGCATTAATGCAGATCAATATTCGCCGCTTACTGGCTTTTGCGGTCATCAGCCAAACAGGGATGCTGGTCATTGGCGCATTCTGCTTTAATGCGAACGGCCTGGAAGGCAGCCTATTGCTGTCCGTGGCATACGGCCTGGCGATGGCGGGTATGTTGTTCAGCATCGGTCTGATTTACGAGCGTACCCGCACCGCTTTTATTCCTCGACTGGGCGGGTTATTTAACACCAACGGTACGCTGGCCTTGCTGTTTTTGCTGTCCGCACTGAGTACGATGGTGATGCCCGGTACCACCGGTTTTGATGCGGCGCATTTGCTCGTTGAAGGCATTATTGAGGAATATGGCTGGTTATTGGCCATTGCTATTTTGGTCGGCAACCTGTTGTCTGCCGCGTTCTTGTTATGGGCTTTTCAGCGAATTTTTATGGCGGCGTCCAAACGTGCGGTACAGCCTTACAGCTGCGTGCACCATCCAGTCAAGACCGAGCGCATTATCGCCGCGATGATCTGTCTGCTGCTGATCGGCACCGGATTTTACACGACGCCGTGGCTGAATTTTATCGACCAGGACGCGGCTGAAATCGGCAAGCAATATCCGATGCACGGCGTACCCTCCACCGACGACAACGACCCAGATGAATAATGCCAGTTTCCCCCTGTTAAGCCTGCTTATTTTGCTGCCTTTATCAGGCGCGATTGCGGTAACGGTTATTCGCAATAGCCAACTGGCCAAAAACATTGCGCTATCGGTTGCCCTGCTGGAATTGATCGCAACACTGATGGCGGTGCAACTATTTAATGCCGACCTAGGCGATGGTTTTCAACTTGTCGAGCGTTATGCCTGGATACCCGGCCTGAATATTGAATATCTGCTTGGCGTAGACGGCATTTCCGTGTTGTTTTTGCCGATGTCCGCCTTGTTAACCTTCATGGTGATCGTGGCGTCATGGAATTCGGTGCAAACGATGCCCCGACTTCATTTAGCCTTGTTGCTGGCGCTGGAAGGCGTGACTATCGGCGTATTTTCGGCGTTGGATATGGCGCTGTTCTTTTTGTTCTGGGAACTGACCCTGCCGCCTATTTTCTTTTTAATCGGTTTATGGGGCATAGGTTCAAAACGGCGTAGTGCAGCAATCAAATACACGCTGTTTATGCTGTTTGGCGGCGTGCCGTTATTGTTTGCGATTATCATCCTGGCGATGAATCACGCCACTGCGGTGGGCGGCAGTATTCCGCAGGACTTGTCTTTCAGCTTGCCGGTATTGTTGGCAACGGCCTTGCCGGATAACTTGCAGACGCTGGTATTTATTTTATTACTGCTCGGTTTTGCTGTTAAAGCCCCTTTAGTGCCTTTCCATACCTGGCTGCCGACTGTCGCTATGGAAGGTCCGACGCAAATGACAGCCTTATTGACCGGCTTGAAACTCGGCGCTTTCGGTATCATTCGTTTTACCATGCCGCTGGCGCCGTCCGCTGCGGTTGAATACAGCTGGGTGTTGGGCATACTCGGCGCGATTACGCTGGTTTACAGCGCACTGATCGCCCTGCAACAAACCAATTTGCGCCGCTTGCTGGCTTATGCCAGCGTCAGCCATGTGGGACTGGTTATCGTCGGCATTGCATCCTTGAATATGCAGGGCATACAGGGGGCGATTTTCCAGTTGCTGAACTTCACGATGGTCGCCGGTTCCCTGATGCTGGTGGCCGGTTTTATCCAGCATCGTCTGGGCAGTACCGAGGTTATCCATCTGGGCGGCCTGGCTAAAGTGATGCCCCGACTGACCTGTTTTTATTTTTTATTTGCGCTGGCCAGTATGGGTTTGCCCGGCACCAGCGGTTTTCCGGCCGAATTATTGCTGATAGTCAGCACCATGCTGGCACATCCCAGCATCAGCATCGCGGCCCTGATCGGCGCGGTGCTCAGCGCGGCTTATATGCTGTCCTTCACCCGTCGCGCCTTCTTCGGTCCGATCACCCAGTCTAGCGTCAAGCAGGTGCAGGATTTGCGTCCCCGAGAACTGGCATTGTTGTGCGTGTCGGCATTGCTGATATTGGGAATCGGCTTCTTTCCGAATAGTGTATTGAAAATCAACAAAACAACGGCGGAGGCTTGGCTGAGTCGGCTAATGGATCAGTCGGTATTGACAAGCAATGCTGAGCAGGATTAAAAGGCATGCAGTGCTGTGTTGGCATGTGTAACACATTTAGCAGATACTTTTAACATGAAATTAGTTAATTGGCATTAAAGGCTATGAGAACAGAACACACCCCCGCAGAAGTAAACATTCACTTGCGCGCGAAAGTGCATGACAGGTTGCTTATTGACCAGGCAGCAGAGTTGCTTGGTTCAAATCGTTCGCAATTTATGATGGCCTCAGCGCTCAAGGAAGCCAAGAATGTGATCCTTGACCGAACCTCTATTTATGTCGACAACAAGACATTCCAAAACGTATTGGAGTGGCTGGACACGCCGACAACACAAGAACAGATTGATGGGATGAACCGATTACGGACAATAAAATCCCCTTGGTCGGATGAGTGGGAATAAGGAAATCTGTGCGCCTGTTCATTTAACCGTACAGCATGATACAGAGGGCTTCCGCTCGGGCGAGGAAACGCTGGATACTTGGTTGCATAAGCGGGCATTCGCCAATATGGAAGCATCGGCAAGCAGAACTTATATTATTTGTCCGTCCGGTTCGCATAAGGTTATTGGTTACTACGCGATTTGCATGGGACAGATTTACAGCCAAGAGGTTATTGGTTCTATGCGTCGGAATATGCCCCGCCAGATTCCAGCGGTAATACTTGGACGCTTAGCCATTGACCAGAATTGGCAAGACCAAGGATTAGGCAAAGCCTTGCTTCAAGATGCAGTACAAAGATCGGCCCGTGCGGCTAAAGAAGCATCCGCCCGTCTTTTGATTGCACATGCCATTTCTCCAGAAACGGAAGCCTTCTATTTGCATTACGGTTTTACTCGTCTTCCAACAGAAACGCCAACCTACGCCCTAGACCTTACCAAGTTTGCCAAGCTTCAAGAATAATCGCCGTCAGTTTGGTTGGGTCGATTCAAGAAAGGAAATACGGAGTCTTGTATTGTGAATAATAAGGAATGCACAATGTAAGCCTCCATCCTATGCACTCCCCTCATCCATGTAGATGACCAACTCACAAACAGAAAGCGAGCGGCTCCTTCTTGTCTGTGCGTACAATTGTACATATAATAAAATCATGAAAATTGAATTCGATCCTGCCAAAGCTGCTGCTAATCCTTTGAATCACGAGGGCGTGACCTTTGATGAAGCTCAAGCAGTATTGCTAGACCCTTACGCCCTGACACGAGAGAATGGTGATGCAGACAATGAACATCGTTTTATAACGCTGGGCATGGGTGCAAAAGGTCGAATATTAATAGTGGTTTGGACGCAACGCGAACAGACGGTGCGTCTTATTTCTGCCTGGAAAGCCAACCAACCCCAAAGGAGGCGTTATGAGCAACAATTCTGATCCCCTGTTTGACCGTTATGCCGAGATGGATTTTAGCGATGCCAAGCCTGTCGCTGAAATTCCGGCATTGGCGAAACTACAAGCCGAACATGGCGGCAAGTCGCGGATAACCATGCGTGTAGATAATGACACCTTGGCTATTTTTAAAGCCCGTGCCGAAATGAGCGGCGGCAATTATCAAACCTTGATGAACGAGGCGTTACGGCAGTTTGCCCAAGGCATAACGCTGGCCGATGTCGTGCGCGAGACCATTCGCGAGGAATTGCATCAAGCCTGAGTGGCTGCAATTATTGAGAGGCGGATTGTTGTGTTCGCCGACTGCCAAGTTCCAGCTTCACGAAATTCGCAGTACAGGGAGCTGGGCTTCCAAGACCGCGTTCCTAATCTGGAGATTGGGAACGAGCGTAAAAAACCGCAGTTAGTGCGATAGGATAGGCTGCGGCACGAAGCCCAGCAATCACAGTCCACGATAGATGGGCTGCATGGTGTTTCTCCCATCCTATGCATTTTGCATTTTACTCCAACCCCCAAAACAAATATGTTTGCCAAATCCCCACTACTAACCGTTCAGCAAGGAAAAGAAGGAACTTTTGTATCTTGGCTGGAAACCCTTGGCCTTAAAGATTTCATAAGCCGTTATTCATTGCCAAAACTGGTTGAATGGGGTTGGCTTGTACCACAATATCGAATTGTTTTTCCTTCTGATTATTTTTTAACTTGGCAAGATTTTCCGTATGGAAGTTCTGACGGACAATGCTTCGGTGTTGAAGATTTTTTATGGGATTCAACATGGTGCATTGATGATGACCAAAAACCTCTCTGGTTTTTGCATCCATTTTTTCATCCCAACGATGCCTGCGGCAACAGGCTACGTAAAGCGGATAATGCAATAACCTTAGCACCTATCCCTGATGAGTTTGTTCACCCTCGCTCCTATCGGGTCATTCCTTATGCCGACTATTGCTTTCATTGGCAAGCTTACGCATTGATTGATGTTATGCGCTCAGCCGATTGTATTCTGCCCATTCTTGATACGCCAGATGTCGAAGAGCAAGCACAAGGTATTGTGCGCATTGCCGCAAGAGTCAAAGAGCATAAAAGAAAACCGAGCCATATACTCAGTTTACCTAATAAATGGGGAGAGCTTGCAGAACCAATGACTTGGCTTTCGCATTATCGTGCGTTTCGAGATGCGCTGCCTGATAGCGAAGATCAAGTTTTACATGATAAAGGCGCAAAACTATTGGCGGAGTATTTCGGTATTGATGCCGAAATACTGGAACAGGCTATAAAAGAAAAACTATTGATATTGGCAAGCGATTGGTTATGGCAAATGAGCATTACTGTGAATGGACACTCCGTGCTTGGCCTTATCTTCAAAAAGATATTATGTTTGCTCTGAACTGGCTTTGTGTCCTTAATGATAAAAAATTAAGTTTTTACCTGGATAAGTGGAAATGGTTAGATTTTGAACGGCACGACTGGGCAGAATTACATGAAGTTCTACCCTATGAGTTTTTTGAAGACCGGCAATATCTTTTGCGTTTTATACCCATTTATAATAAAAAATTGTATAAAGGTATGCTGCCGGCTGATGAAAAACTTAAACAATTAGTAGGCGGCCTGCAAGCAACTAATTATCCCTTTGATAGCTTCTTAAATGCGTTTCGCCAATTACATGAAAACTTAGTGTATAACCCAAAACAAAAAGGCAGTCTGGATTTTCGTGTATTACGTCCACTCGATTATTATTCATTATTAGCGATTCGCGCTGAAGTTTGTCTGCGTTATGCTTTGGAAAAAGATGGTTCTTTGGTAAACATCGATAATAAGGATCAAAAACTGGATGGATATATTGTGGAACTTGCCAAGCAAAAAAAGATTTCTAACCGTGTGATTGAATATTTTAATGAAAATGTGAATAATTTTACTCAATTGCGAGATATGCCATCAAATCCGATTGGTGAGATTATGGAAATTCAATGCAAGAAATGGAGTAAAAAAGACATTCATCTGGCACAAGCTTTTTTGTGCTGTGTTTTAGCAAGAAACTATTTTGCACACCACACTTATCTGGACAAGGAATTGATACGAGATGAAAAATCAGCCTTTATGCTGACAGGAATTTTAGCCACTGTATTAATTTTATTGGATAACTCAGCAGAGTAAAGCGTGTAGGATGGGTTTGAAGCACTGAAAGGCGACCGCTTAGGGCAATACAGCATTCGTATCAACGATCAATGGCGTGTCTGTTTCCGTTGGGTGGACGGCGATGCTTTTGATGTTGAGATTGTCGATTACCATTGAGGAGAAAAAACATGATACATAACGGTACCTGATTACCCATAATCCTCAGCCATCTTCAGTAGCCGCATAGGCATAGGTGGTGTTCTGACTGCAACGTAACATAGGCGGGGCAGCATATCCTCAAGGACAAATCGCCGATTGAAGCGATAACAAAATTCTGCCAAATAGCGCGGAAGGTGTTTATGATTGATAGCGTGATAAGTCCCGTCAATCGACCTTTTGACATTACCTATCATCGTATTGACCCAAGTGAAGGGTTCCAGCGAGACACATTCAGGGCCTCCACCGGTTACGATGCTGGTATGCTGGCATCCTGCCTTGGTAACAGCGGCAAAACAGGCCAGTCCGTCCGAGACCACGTGACTGTCGGTGCTAAGATGGCGCTTCGCCCAACGAGTGATTTCTTTGGAGCGGAACCCGTTGACCACAGTCATGTTCATGGCAATAGGATGTCCTTTTTCGTTGACCGACACAGCCGCCACAAAAGGTGTTTTGTTGGGTGAACCCCGTCCACGCTTGCCTCCCCGATGTTCGCCGCCCCAATACACGTCATCCAGTTGGATGACGCCGGATAACGGCTTACTATCATCACGCTCCTTCATTACCTGCATCAGCTTCTGTTTGATGCTCCAGGCGGTATTGTATGAAACACCTAATTGACGGCGCAGTGAAAGGGCAGAAACGCCAGTTTTTGCTTGTGTGGTCAAGTGGATCGCGAGAAACCAAGTTGTTAACGGGAGTTTCGTCGCAGAAAAAATGGTGCCACTAATGAGGGAATGTTGATGGTGGCAGTGATTGCACTGATAAACCACTCGTGTT
Source organism: Methylobacter arcticus (assembly GCF_050917435.1). Taxonomy (NCBI): domain Bacteria; kingdom Pseudomonadati; phylum Pseudomonadota; class Gammaproteobacteria; order Methylococcales; family Methylococcaceae; genus Methylobacter; species Methylobacter arcticus. The sequence goes on along the minus strand of NZ_CP159583.1, from coordinate 3,895,838 downwards.
TTCAGGGAGCAGTAGCTTTGCCCACCGCATTCAGGGCAAACATAGCCTTGAGGCCAGCGCCAATGAAACAAGGCTTTTCGGCATTGCCCTTCACTCCCATAATTTTTCATGAACTCGCCCAGGCTATAGCCTTTTTGAAATTGAACTTTGTTTTTCATGACGTTATCCCATCCGTATGGTAGATACTGTCAGTATAGACATTCTTGTAACATTGGCTGTTCTTTATGGGTAATCAGGTAACGGTATGCGGCCCATTCACCCTGGTGAAATTCTGCGGGAAGATTATCTGATTCCGCTTGGCCTGAGCGTAAACGCATTGGCTAATGCACTTCGCGTTCCGGTTACTCGCCTGCACGAAATTGTCAAAGAACGCCGTTCCATTACGCCCGATACGGCTCTGCGCTTGGCGCGTTATTTCGGCGGCGATGCTCAATCCTGGCTGAGTTTGCAAACCGCTTACGACTTGCGCGTGGCGGAGCAACAAGCCTTGGCCATCATCGAGAAAGAGGTTTTGCCGCGTGAGGCGGCTTAAACTTTTCTAACCGCTAAACAGGTATTACGAATCATCAACCTGATCGGCCAGCGCGGTCAGTTTCTTGATCAATTTCGATAATTGCTGCTGATTTTCCGCCCGTATCGTCGCATGTGCCACTTTACGTCCTTTGCGCGGGGATTTGTCGTAAAGATGCAAATGCGCATGGGTAATTGCTAATAGCTCTTCAGTCTTAGGCAGTCCGCCGATGAAATTGACCATGGCCGCATTGCCTACCGGCGCTGTCGAGCCTAAAGGCAAATCCAAAATCGCCCGCAGGTGATTTTCAAACTGGCTGGTTTCCGCGCCTTCAATCGTCCAATGGCCGGAATTATGCACCCGTGGCGCAAACTCGTTGGCAACCAGCTTGCCGTCCACTTCAAATAATTCCAGGGCCAGCACGCCGACGTAATCCAGCGCTTCCAGCAAGCGGGAAATATAGGTTTCGGCCTGTTGTTGCATGGGGTCATCGGCCCGGCATTCGGAAACGCGCAGTATGCCGCCGCGATGCAGGTTTTCCGATAACGGATAGAAAACAACGTCCCCTGAAACACTGCGCACGGCAATGATGGACACTTCGCGGTTAAACGGAACGAAGGCTTCGACGACTGCCAGGGATGGCGGAAGTGTCGCAATCGGTAGGGAACCGATGCGACCGACAGCCGGAACGCCCTGCAACAGTTCCCAGGCTGAGGTTAAATCGTCCGCCGACTTCAGCAGCGACTGGCCTTTGCCGTCGTAGCCTTGGGTGCAGCTTTTCAAAATGGCGGGATAGCCTAGGGTGATCATGGCTTGTTCCAGGCTTTCGAAGCTGTCTACGGCCGCATAATCCGGCGTAGGGATGCCGAGGTCGCGAAAAAAGCTTTTTTCGACTAATCGATCCTGGGCAACGGCCAGGGCTTTGGGTGATGGATGCACTTGGGTGTGAGAGGCCAGAAACTCTGCGACCTCAGCCGGAACATTCTCGAATTCGTAAGTGACCACATCGGCGCGCTCCGCCAGTTGCGCCAGCAAATTCGGATCGTTGTAGTCGCCGATTAAAGGTTCGCCCAGCTTGTTGGCGCAGGCATCGGCGGAGGGATCGAGAAAAATAAAGTCCAGCCCCAAAGGTATGCCGGCAAGCGCTATCATTCTGGCAAGCTGGCCTGCGCCCAATACGCCGACTATCATAAATCGTCCTCGGCAACTGCTCCCTGCGTTGCTCTCGGCAATTGCTCCATGCATTGCTCTACCTCCTCCATCCGTGGAGTCGTACCTCCTGCATCCATGCAGTCGTCTGTTCGCGGATCGGAATGCGCAAGCACCGATTCGGTTTGCTCGCGTCTGAAATCGTTTAATGCGCCCCGGTATTGGGCATGTTTGTTGCTGATGATGGCTGCTGCCAATAACGCCGCATTGATCGCGCCCGCTTTACCTATTGCCAGGGTGCCGACCGGAATGCCTGCGGGCATTTGTGCTATCGACAATAAGGAATCCATGCCATTGAGTGCTTTGGACTGTACCGGTACGCCCAATACAGGCACAACGGTTTTTGCCGCAGTCATGCCCGGCAAATGCGCCGCTCCGCCTGCTCCGGCGATAATCACTTCCAGGCCTTTGCTTTCGGCCGTTTCGGCATAATGAAACAATTTATCCGGCGTACGGTGCGCCGAAACGACCTCAACTTCGTGCGGGATGCCGAGTCGTTCCAGCGTTTCAGCTGCATGGCGCATAGTTTCCCAATCGGACGTCGAGCCCATGATGATGCCAACCAGTGCGGTCATGTGTTACTCCTAATTAAGCAGGTAATAAATTTAAGCCGCGTAGTATCGCATAAATTATGTGGGCGCGAATTTATTCGCGCTGTCATGATAGACGCGAAGAAATTCGCGCCCACAATTTCTAGATTTCATCGCTATCGATACCGGCCCGTTCGGCGATGCTTTTAGGGAAGGCCTTTTTAACTTTTACGCCAAGATCAACAAAACTGCTAGCCTGACGGATCAAATTACCGTTGCCCTGGGTTAATTTATTCATCACGCCGTCATACGTGGTGTTGACGGTGCTTAACTGTTTGCCCAGTTTATCCAGGTCATCGACAAAGCCACGGATTTTGTCGTAAACGATCCCGGCCTTATCGGCGATGGCCCGGGAATTTTCGTTCTGGCGTTCATAGCGCCAGATGTTTTCGATAGTACGTAAGGTGGCTAATAACGTGGTCGGGGTGACTACGATTATTTTATGCTCGAAGGCATCGGAAAATAAGCCTTCATCCGCCTGAAAAGCGGCGATGAAGGCCGCTTCAATCGGCATGAATAACAGCACGAAATCGAGCGATCTTAGACCTTTCAAGCCGGAATAATCCTTGTTGCTTAAACCCTTGATATGCTCCCGCACCGCTTCGGTATGCTGCTTTAATGCGGTGATGCGCTCCTGGTCATCTTCGCTTGAGCAATAGCGCTCATAAGCGAGCAAGGAGACTTTGGAATCGATAACCACATCCTTGTTCTCGGGTAAACGAACGATCACATCCGGCTTGAACAGCCGGTTATCCTCATCGCGGAATGCGCCCTGCGTTTCGTACTCGATACCTTTACGTAATCCTGACTTTTCCAGCACTTTTTCCAGGATCATTTCCCCCCAGTTGCCCTGAATTTTCTTGTCGCCTTTTAATGCGCGAGTCAGGTTAAGGGCTTCCTGATTCATTTGTGCGGTATCGCGACGCAACGAGACGATTTCCTCGCGCAGGGAACTGCGATCCTTGTTCTCGTTGTCGTAAACCGTTTCGATGCGTTGTTTGAACTCGCCCAGCTGTTCCCGTAACGGCGTGACGATATGATCCAGGCTGGTTTTATGGTGTTCGGTGAATTGTTTGCTGCGGTCGTCGAAAATCTTGCCGGCCAGATTTTCAAATTGGGTATTCAGGCGCAGTTCGGCATCCAGCAGCAATTTCAATTTTTCTGTGGTATTTTTCACCTGCTCATCCATGCGCGTCTGCAATTCGATATTTTGGGATTTGGTCTCGATAAACAGTTGCTGCAACTGTTTGAATTCGCTGTCGCGGTTTTGAAACTGCTTGAGTTTTTCTGCCAAAACAGCCAAGTCGGTCGAAAGTTGCCGGATCAGGGTTTTATCTTTGCCGCTCAACAGGCGGATGGCGAATGCGCCAGCGAAGAAACCGATTAAGATCCAGACCAGCGGGGGCATGTTATTGATAAAATTCATCTGTATCCGTTCATGGTTGACCTGACGGCTTTAAAAAACAGTCTCAATTGAATTTAACATTGATTTACCGGTCCACCTGAGACGCCTGCGGATACTGGATATTTGAATTGCAGCTGAGAATTATGCGGCGATACGTGGGGCTCTGAAGTTATTGCAGGTCGCTGTCGCTTACCTAAACAGGTGATTTGATTAGCCATGCTTATCCTTTAAAATTGTAAGCCATTCACGTATGGTTTGTATGAAAATCTTCGGCTCAACCACTGCTTTACGGTGCTGTTTTTGCAACGCTATGATTTTCTCAAAATCCAACGGATCGTTACGGGCAATGGCCCCCATAGACCAACCCTCGAAGATTCGCTTGTCTGTGTGCGCAATGTAAGCAATTTGGCAATCGCTGTGTCTTTGATCGTCCAGAATCTTCACATAGGTACGGAGTGTCGGCTGCTCCGGCCCTTCCAGAACTTGCATGAACATGCCGTTGGCGTGCACAAGAATGCCGGTGATGCCAAGAGCACTATTATTTCGTCGCGACGACTCCAATATATCCTCAAGTTGGTCATCGTATAGCGCATTCGTGGACCGGCTAAAGTAGAGGATTCGAATCATGAGTAATGTCCCTTTTTTGGTCAGGGAGCGCTTTAGGAAAAAAATATTTGTTCATATTATCAAAACGCTGTTGTTAGCGAATGTCATCGGTCATGGTTCCCACCCAGTTACAAGCGCTTGAATATGGCTTCTGCAATATCCAGTGTTTCTTCCAGGTCTTCATCACTGTGCGCGGCCGAAACAAAACCGGCTTCAAACGCTGAAGGCGCCAGATAAACACCCTGTTCCAGCATCGCATGAAAAAAGCGCTTGAACCGGTTTTGATCGCACTGCATGACTTGAGCAAAGCGGGTAACTTGCTGTTCTGCGCTGAAAAACAGTCCGAACATGCCGCCGACGCTGTTCGCGGTCATCGCGATACCGGCCTGAGCGGCACGTTCTTTCAGGCCTGAGGTCAGTTTTTCGGTTTTTGCGCTCAACGCCTCGTAAAAACCGGGTCGTGCTATCAATTCCAGGGTTTTTAAACCGGCGGCCATGGCGACCGGGTTGCCTGAAAGCGTACCGGCCTGATAGACCGGGCCGAGCGGTGCAAGACATTCCATGATCTTGCGCGAGCCGCCGAAAGCGCCGACCGGCATGCCGCCGCCGATGATTTTACCTAGTGTGGTTAAATCAGGCTTAATATTGTAAAGTCCCTGTGCGCCGGTTAAGCCGACCCTAAAGCCGGTCATCACTTCGTCAAAAATCAGCACACTATTATAGTGGTCGCAAACCTGACGCAAACTGTCCAGAAAACCCGGTACAGGCGGAATGCAGTTCATATTGCCGGCGACCGGCTCGACGATGATGCAGGCGATTTGCTCGCCACATTCTGAAAACAGCGTTTTGACCGACTCGCTATCGTTGTAAGTCAGGGTGATGGTGTTTTCAGCGACCGAGGCCGGTACGCCGGGAGAGCTGGGCACGCCGAAAGTCAACGCGCCGGAGCCGGCCTTGACCAATAAGGCATCGGAATGGCCGTGATAACAGCCCTCGAATTTAACGATTTTATCCCTGCCGGTGTAGCCACGGGCCAAGCGAATCGCGCTCATGGTCGCCTCGGTGCCGGAACTGACCATTCTGACCAGTTCGATCGACGGCATCAGCTCGCAAACCCGTTGGGCCATCAGGGTTTCAATTTCGGTCGGTGCGCCGAAGCTCAGGCCTTTGTCGCATGCCTGCTTGACCGCCGCAATGACTTCCGGGTGGGCATGCCCTAAAATCATCGGTCCCCAGGAACCGACATAATCGATATAACGCTTGCCGGAACTGTCGTAGATATAAGCGCCCAGGGCATGATCGATAAAAACCGGGGTGCCGCCTACGCCGCTAAAGGATCGTACCGGCGAGTTCACGCCGCCTGGAATGACAAGTTTTGCATCGGAAAATAACGTGGTTGCTTCAGTCATGATGTGTTTTTTATTGCCAGAGAGGGTGTATATGTCACAAGCCTACCGGGAGTAGCTGCGACAAAAGTTAAATTTAATTGAATGGCGTAAAGGATAGGATAACTTTGCCTCGATTGAAAGCTTATCGTTGCTTATTCAATAATACCCTTGAAATAGGATGGCTTTAAAGCTACGCTCTAGTGTGGATAATGGCAAATATGAAAAAGTTGGATCGTCCGGCTATTATTCGATGACTGCCGAAATGACGCATATGCCAGTGCGTAGGGTAGAACGCAGTGAAGCCCAGCAATAATCGTCTGGATTGATGGGTTCGGCTATTGCCTCTAGCCATCCTGCAGCGTGATAAACAGATAAAACCAGAAGAGATTCATGTCAACTCCATTGTCGCCGTCGCAATATCCGAAACGTAATTTCCTTTGTTCATTAGGCATCGTTATTGCCGTCGTTAGTCTTTCCGAAATGCTGGTCACATGGCTGCTTGATGCGACTCATCAATCGGGGATTATATTGTCACCCTTGCAGGATACCGTTTTTAGCATCACCTTGCTGACGGTACTCAGCTCACCATTGTTGTGGTTTCTGGCGTTGCGACCACTGGCCTTGCAGATCGCTCAGGAACAGACAACATCGAATAGAGAGCTGCTGGCCGCGCTGGAGAACCATGTGCTGATCAGTATCACTGACGTTCAGGGGCGTATTGTTTATACTAATGATATGTTCTGTAAAGTTTCCGGTTATACCCAGAATGAACTTATCGGCGAGGATCATCGCGTCGTCAATTCCAGCCATCACGATCAGGATTACATCCGCAACATGTGGCGTACTATCGCCGGGGGACAGGTATGGCGCGGGGAGTTTTGCAATCGGCGCAAAGACGGGGAATTGTACTGGGTGGATAGCACGATCGCGCCTGTGCTGGATAAAACCGGCAAGCCTAAGCAATATATTTCTATACGTCAGGATACTAGCACCCGAAAAATGAATGAATTAAAACTGACGGCATTAAAGCGTGCGCTCGATGCCAGCACCGAGATGATACTGATCACCAATGCCGAGGGGCTCATCCAATACGCCAATCCGGCACTGTGTCTGTTTACTGGCTGGACCGAGGATGCGCTGGTGGGGCAAAACCCCTATTTATTGGACAGCCCTGCGGCCGATCAGCAAGTCCTGTCCGAGATGCAAAACAGACTCCGTTGTAGCCAAGCCTGGTCCGGCCGACTGCTATGCCGACGCCGCTCAGGACAAGCCGCTCTGGACAAGCTGGAATACTGGGCCAAGACCAATATTACACCGATTTTTATGGAAAACGGCACACTGTCCGGGTACGTGCAGATTCAGCACGACGTCAGCAAACTGGTCGCCGAGGAGGCGGCCTTGCAAATTGAAGCTGACGATACTGCCGCCCGACTGGCTATCTTTGAAGCACTGCATCAACCTCAGTCAATCAAAGAATGCTTTGTTCAGGTTCTGGATATTCTATTTGATCTCAAGACCTTCAATTTGCAGCGCAAAGGCGGTGTGTTTTTAAGAGCGCAAGATGAGGATTATCTGGACATGTTTGTGTTGCACGGCAAGTTCAGCGATGAGTTTATTCGTAAAGAACAACGCATTGCTTTGGGAGCCTCCCTATGTGGGCGTGCAGCCATTTCAGGAAAAATGCTGGTTTCCGACGATTGCTTTTGCGATCCACGGCACGAACATCAATTTGACGGTATGCAAGCCCATGGGCATTACATTGTCCCCATTGCTTTTGGCGAGGATATCCTCGGTGTATTGTTTCTTTACACCGACCCCTATCCGATACAAAGCGAATCCCGTCTTGCTATGCTTCAGCAAGTGGGCGAAAAGATGGCTCTTGTGCTGTTACAACAACGCACCAAAGCTTCGTTGGAAGCGGCGCGTGATACGGCCTTGCAGGTTGCTCATGCCAAGACTGAGTTCTTGGCCAATATGAGCCATGAGATTCGCACGCCGATGAACGGTGTCTTGGGCATGCTGGATCTTTTACTGGATACCGAGCTATCTCGCGAGCAATCGGATTTGATACATATCGCCGCAAATTCGGCAGAATCCTTGTTAACCATCATCAACGATATTCTGGATTTTTCTAAGTTGGGGGCGGGTAAAGTCGAGTTGGAACGGCTTGAGTTTAATTTGGCGGATTTGGTCGAAGAAGTTTGCACGCTGCTGTCCAGCCGCGCCCACGCCCATGGCCTGGAATTAAACTGCTTTCTTCCGTCGAATTTACCGCTACGTTGGCAGGGCGATCCCACCCGCATTCGGCAAGTGTTGACCAACCTGATTGGCAATGCCGTTAAATTTACCGAGCAGGGAGAGGTTTCGGTAACAGTCTCGGCATTATCTGTGGCTGAGACTTTAGTCTCGACAAGCGCGGCTAAAGCCGCACCCACATTACGTTTTGAGATAGTGGATACCGGTATCGGCATTACCGCTGAGACGCAAGCGCGCCTGTTTCTTGCTTTTTCCCAGGCTGACAGCTCCACTTCCCGGCGTTATGGCGGCACCGGCTTGGGTCTATCGATCAGCAAGGATCTGGTGACGCTTATGGACGGCGAAATTGGCGTTGAAAGCACTTTGGGGCAGGGCTCGACTTTTTGGTTTACTCTGCCATTGATGGCGGTGGATAGCGATGCTCCGGTTCCGCAAGCTGACTTTGTCGGCAAGCGTGTCTTAATCGTTGATGATAACGCCACCAACCGTATGATTTTGAGGCATTACCTAAGCAACTGGGGTTTTACTTTAAGCGACGCAGACAGCGGACCTGCGGCGCTTGTCGAACTTGAAGCTGCGGTGCTACGAAACCAACCCTATGATTTACTGCTGTCGGATAGGCAAATGCCGGATATGGACGGTTTTGCCCTGGCTCGCGCCATGATCGAACAACCCACCATTGCCGATATACCGCGTATTCTTTTATCTTCAGGCAGCATAGGTTCACAAGCCGAAAGACGCAGGGCTGGATACGCGCAAAGCCTGTTAAAACCGGTACGGCAATCGCAGCTTTTTGATGCCATCATCGATGCGTTGCAGCTTCCCGGCCAGAAAACTGCGATAGCAGCCAAGCCAGAACAAGTCTTGCCCGATTACAGCGGCAAACGGGTGTTGATCGTTGATGATAATAAGGTCAATCAAAGAGTGATACTTTCCCAGCTCGCCAAGTTCCAGCTTAAGCCCGACCTGGCCAATAACGGCCAAGTGGCGCTTGAGTTGCTGGGACGAAAGACCTACGACCTGGTGCTGATGGATTGCCAAATGCCCATCATGGACGGTTATGAAGCTACGCAAACTTTGCGCGAACGGGAAGCGGCCGCAGGAGGCCATTCACCTACGCCGATCGTTGCGCTTACCGCCCATGCATCGGCAGGCGAGGGTGAAAAGTGCCTGTCCGCCGGTATGGACGATTATCTGAGTAAACCCGTCAGTCAAACCGGGCTGGTAGCGGTTTTAGCGCGCTGGCTGGGGTTGCCGTCTGTTGCACCGATAGCCGATGATAATGCGCTTGGCAGTGAAATCCCTTTGAGTCCACGTTTGACAAAGGAGACAGGCGGGGCGGTGTTAACAGTTTGCTGGGATGAAGCGGCAGCACTTAAGCAGCTGGATGACGACCATGATTTACTGGCCGAGATGATCGATTTATTTCTCGAAGAGGCGTCTGTACAATTAGCGGCCCTGGACGCCGCCCTGTTTTGCTCCGATCTCCTGGCATTGGCCGAGGCGGCTCATGGGATTAAAGGCATGGCCGGACATTTTTGCGCTGAAAAAATAATGACTTTGGCGGCAAACTTGGATCACTCTGCCCGTAAAGCTTCCGCTCCTGCCCCTCGCCTACGTCCTGTAGGCAATGCCGCAGAGGTTGATTTTCAGTTGATGACCCGTAACCTGGCCCAGGCCACTGTGGATTTAGTTAAAAATCTGCAGGTAAGAAAAGAACACAGTGAATTACCCCGACCTAAAGGACGGAGCTTCTAACGTCAACGGTACGAGCAAGAACAGAGGATTTACGTCCCCTGACTTGGCTAACAGTGCCTCAGCTAGCAGTACCGGCGATTCCCGCCGCTATGGAAGTATCATGCTAACTTAGGGCGACTAGCGCCATCAGCACGAAATGAGCATACAACTCTGAAAAAGAAAAATCAAGAGCATTCTTACATCCCCGACCTGAAGGAAGGGGTTTTACGGACAAACTGATAAATGAATATTGAATTCAATCTTAATGAGCTAAAAGCCGCAGACCGCCTGCCTTCCCCCTCGGGTACGGCTTTGGCTATCATGCAACTCGTGCAGCAAAATGATGCCACCGTCCACCAAGTAAGCGAACTGGTTAAAGTCGATCCCGCTTTAAGCGGACGTATCTTGCGCTTCGCCAATTCGGCCGCCTTCGGCGCCAGGCGGCCTGTCGCCGATGTGCAAACGGCTGTGATCATGATGGGGATGCAGGCAGTGCGCAACTTCGCGCTGAGCCTTTCGCTGATTGGCAACCACAGCAAGGGACATTGTCCGGGGTTCGATTACGACGCGTACTGGTCGAGATCCTTAGCAATATCGGTGGCTATCTCCGCGATCACCACCAAAGAAGTCACGGTGGTATCTGCAGAATCCTTTACCTTAGGACTGCTTGGTGAAATCGGCAGCCTGGCTTTGGCAACCGCTTGGTCGGAGATCTATGGCGAATGTCTTGGCGCGGCAGAGGGCAGGCAGCTTCTTGAACTGGAGCGTGAGCATTTTGCCATCGACCATAACGCGTTAAGCCTGCTATTGCTCGCAGACTGGGGATTTCCGGTGATATTCCTGAATGCCCTGAAACTGAGTTTTGAGACAAAAGTACCCGGCATTAATCGAACCGATCAATTTGCCAGGCAACTCATTTTTGCCCGATTGATCGGCAACTACTGCGTGGCTGATGAATCCCAACAAGCCGCGTTGTTGCCGAATTTAATCGCAGCGGCCAGTCTTCATGCTCTGGACGAAGCTGAGCTGCTCACGTTTGTCGATCAAATCATCGAGCTTTGGCACGAATGGGGGAAAGTGTGTGATGTGAAAACGGATGCGCGCCAGGCATGGCAAAAAACTGTCGCTACCCTGAGATCGGCGTTGTCTGGCTTGGAGTTGTTGCTGGTCGATGACGACCCGATGATGCTGGCGCGTCTTTCCAAGCAGCTTGCAGCGGCGGGGCATCAGGTTGCGGTATGCCGTGACGGTGAATCCGCGCTGAAGCATGTGATTGAGCGCAGGCCTCAATTGGTGATTACCGATTGGCGCATGAAACCCATGGATGGACTAACCCTTTGTAAGACGCTACGCGCATCGGCCTTTGGCAAAAACATTTATCTTATTATGCTGACCTCCACGGAAGATGAGGATGCTCTGGTTGAAGCCTTCGATGCCGGCATTGATGACTATGTGACCAAACCGGTCAGCTTGCGTGTGCTGCTGGCGCGTATTCGGGCCGGACAGCGTATCGTCACGCTGCAACATGAACTGGAAAAAGAGAGTCAGGACATCCAGCGCTATACTGCCGAACTGGCGACAGCTAACCGCCGTCTTAAGCTAATGGCGCATACGGATATTTTGACTAACTTACCCAATCGGCGTTATGCGTTAAGCCGCCTGGAACAAGAGTCGGCGGCCGCGCTACGCACCAAGCAACCGTTGAGTGTGTTAATGCTGGATTTGGATTATTTTAAGTCAGTCAATGATACGCTGGGTCATGAGGTCGGTGATCAGGTGCTGACCCATGCTGCCAAACTGATGCGGACAAACGTGCGCAGCAACGACATTGTCTGCCGATTGGGCGGAGAAGAGTTTCTCGTCATCGCCCCCAACACCAACGGTGCCACGGCTTTGTTGTTGGCCGAACGCATCCGCAACGCCATCGAAAAAAACCAGCTCGGGGGACTGGTATTACCTCGACCGATCACTGTCAGTATTGGCGTGGCAGGTTCTTTGGACGCTAAGCCAGGCTGGAAAGAATTGATGAAATGGGCTGATGATGCGTTATATCGGGTTAAGCAGGGCAATCGTAACGGTGTACAGCTTGCCTACAGGGATGTAGGCAAGGGGCGTTAGCACGACTGTATGGACAGATATTTGCTCCTCGGTAATTGCTCCTGCATTACCCTACTACACGCCATCCATGGCGTTATGCAATATCTGCATTCACCACATCCGTGTGGATTACACAGGAGGTAGAGCCATGCAGGAGCAATTGCCGAGGAGCGGAAGCTTTGCCTACAGGGATGTAGGTAAGGAGCGTTAGCAGGAGCGGAAGCTTTGCCTTATTCTCCTAGGGTTGGATGAATTCGAGATCATTCCCCACGTCTTGTCAATAGCAGCGGTTGTGTTATCGTGTTCCAATTTTATCGGTATAAGCGTGAGACTATACAATGAATGTATTAGCTGTCTATAGTATCAAGGGTGGTGTTGGTAAAACCTCAAGCGCAGTCAACCTGGCCTACATGGCCGCTCGCAACGGTTACCGTACCTTAGTTTGGGATCTTGATCCGCAGGGAGCCAGCAGTTATTATTTTCGTATCAAGCCCAAGATCAAAGGCGGCAGCAAAGACTTAATCGCCGGAAAACGCGAACTGGACGGCCTGATTAAAGGCACTGATTTTGAAAATCTGGATTTATTACCGGCCGATTTCTCTTTCAGAAATCTGGATTTGGTTCTGGATGCCAAGAAAAAGCCGACCCAGCAGCTTAAAAAACTCCTGAAGCCCTTGGCAGAAGAATACGATTTTATTTTTCTGGATTGTCCGCCCAATATTTCGTTATTATCCGAAGCCATTTTTGAGGCCGCAGATATAGTGTTGTCGCCGATAATTCCTACCACGTTATCGTTAAGGACACTGGAACAACTGGAAAAGTTTATCGAGGATAATGACTTGAATAAACTGGCGCTGATTCCGTTTTTCTCGATGGCCGACCGGCGCAAAAAAATGCACAGGGACATCATGGAGGGCCTGAGTAACCGCTATCCTGAGATCTTAACAGCCGCGATTCCTTATGCCAGCGACATTGAACGCATGGGCCTGGAACGTATGCCGCTGGGAGGCTATATCAAGAAAAGCCAATCCTTGGCCGCTTACGATGCTTTGTGGCAAGAAATTCTGGCTCGCGTGGCTCATAAATATAACAAACAATAACAAACGTACTTATCACTTTATCCGCTCAAGCTCTTGGAGTAAATCATGCCTAATAAACGCTTTGTTACGAGCAAGCCTAAATCTTCAATCACTGATGTCCCTAAATTGGGCATAACAAAAGAAGATTTTATTAATGATTTTAAACGGTATTACGTTCATTTAATGGGCCGGGACGAGAATTCTCGTTCATCGCCTTTCTATGCCTGCGAGGCGTTGTCGCTGTCTATTCGTGACCGACTGATGGAGCGTTGGAAAACCACTTATAAAACCTATAACAAAATGGACAGCAGGCGGGTGTATTACCTTTCAATGGAATTTTTGATGGGTAGAACCTTGAGCAATGCCATGCTTAATCTGGGTGTAACTGATGAAGCCACTCAGGCTATGCATGATTTGGGCATTGAAATCGAAGAACTGGTTGACAGGGAACTCGACGCCGGCTTAGGTAATGGCGGGTTGGGGCGATTGGCGGCCTGCTTTATCGACAGTTGTGCGACACTGCAATTGCCGGTCGTAGGTTACGGTTTGCGTTATGAATACGGCATGTTTACTCAAACTATCGTCAATGGCGAACAGGTCGAAAAGCCGGATCACTGGCTGCGCTACGGCAATGTCTGGGAAGTTGAGCGGCTGGAGTATTCGCTACGTATCAAGCTTGGCGGCCATACCGAAATACAGACCGATGAACAAGGCAATCAGCGGGTATGCTGGATCAGCACTAATGATGTATTGGCCGTTCCTTTTGACACACCGATACCCGGGTTTAAAAACAATACCGTCAATACCTTGCGATTATGGAAAGCCGTAGCGACTGAGGAATTTAACCTGGACGAATTCAATGCCGGCGATTATGCCGAATCGGTGGCCGCAAAAGTCACCGCAGAGCATATTACCATGGTGCTGTATCCGAATGATGCGAATGAAAACGGCAAGGAATTACGGCTACGCCAGCAGTATTTTTTGGCTTCTGCCAGCTTACAGGATGTTTTCGCCCATTGGATCAGACAACATGGCCATGAGTTCGGCAATTTTGCCAAGAAAAGCTGCTTTCAGTTAAACGACACCCATCCGAGCATCGCTATTGCCGAACTGATGCGCCTGTTAATCGATATGCACGGCCTGTCATGGACTACTGCCTGGGGAATTACCCGGCAAACCATGGCTTACACTAATCATACCCTGCTGCCTGAAGCACTGGAAAAATGGTCGGTCAAACTGATGCAAAGCTTGTTGCCGAGATTGATGGAGATTATCTTTGAAATCAATGCCTATTTTATGTCGGAAGTTGCAGCGCATTGGCCCGGCGATAAAGCCAGATTGAGTAGAATGTCGATTATAGAGGAAGGCCCGGAACAGCAGGTGCGTATGGCTTATCTTGCCATCGTCGGCAGTTTTTCGGTCAATGGCGTTGCTCAATTACACTCCCAGTTATTGCAACAAGGCCTGTTTCGCGATTTTTATGAATTATGGCCGAACAAGTTTAACAACAAGACCAACGGCGTAACTCCGCGTCGCTGGCTGGCTTCGTGCAATCCTGAGTTAGCCTCATTAATAACCGAAACCATCGGCGATGGTTGGATAACTCATCTGGACGAATTAAAAAAACTGGAGCCTTTTGCCGAAGATGCCGAGTTTAGAAATCGTTGGCGGGAGATAAAACAAAGCGCAAAGCAGCGCCTGATTGAACATAAAAAACAATATCTGGATATCCATTTAAATCCCGATGCGTTGTTTGATATACAGGTTAAGCGCATTCATGAATACAAGCGGCAGATTTTAAATGTGCTGCATGTGATTCATCTTTACGATCGCATTAAACGCGGCGAGAGCACCAACTGGGTTGCGCGGTGCGTGTTGATCGGCGGCAAGGCTGCCCCCGGTTATGCGATGGCAAAAAGAACCATTAAACTGATTAATAACGTCGCCCATGTTATTAACTCGGATCCCGATGTCGGCGACAAATTGACGCTGTTTTTTCTGCTCGACTACCGGGTTTCAGGCATGGAAATGATTTGCCCTGCGGCCGATCTTTCCGAGCAGATTTCTACCGCAGGCAAAGAGGCGTCCGGTACCGGCAATATGAAGCTGATGATGAATGGCGCGTTAACTATAGGAACACTGGATGGCGCTAATATTGAAATAAGGGAAGAAGTCGGCGATGAAAACTTCTTTTTGTTCGGCCTGACCGAAGAGCAGATCGAGGCAAGGCGGCAGCATTATGATCCTATTACCATCATTGATCAGGATGAAGATTTGCAACGGGTGATGAACCTCCTCGAAAGCGGGCATTTTAATCAGTTTGAACCGGGGATTTTCGACGACCTTATTGCATCCATTAAAAGCAAGTATGACCCGTGGATGACTATTGCAGACTTTAGAAGCTATATCGATGCGCAAAAACGGGTGGAATCCGCCTATCAGGATAAAGACCACTGGACCCGGATGAGCATATTAAATTGCGCAAACAGCGGCAAATTTTCCACAGATAGAACTATTAATGACTATAACAGGGACATCTGGAAGTTGGATCCTGTGCCTGTGCCTGTGCCGGTTTAATATCCATAATGCCCATGGGCATTAAAATCGTGCCGGATGGGCTGCCATGACTACCTTCAGTTAAGGTTGATAACAGCCCAGTTTGCACTGTACTATGCAATAGTTGATTAACTACCAGAAGCCATTATGAAGCCAGACAGTGCCGCGATTAAAAAACGATATGACCGGATCGCTCCGTTTTTTGAGGGCATGGAGGCGGTGATGGAAGGGCTGTTTTTTAAAAGCTGGCGGAAAAAATTATGGGCTAAGGTTGAGGGCCATCATATTCTTGAAGTCGGTGTAGGCACGGGTAAAAATTTTGACTATTACCCCAAGGATGTCCGAATAACGGCGATTGATTTTAGTGAGCAAATGTTAAAGCAGGCGGTGGGCAAGCGCGACAGAAAAAATATTCCTGTTGAGCTGGAACTGATGGATATTCAGTCGTTGAGCTTTGCCGATAACAGTTTCGATACGGTGATTGGTTCCTTTGTTTTTTGTTCGGTGCCGTCAGCAGTCAAGGGATTAAAAGAGCTTTATCGGGTATGCAAACCGGGCGGACAAGTGTTATTGCTGGAACATGTCGGCAGTGCAAATCCGGTGATTGCCGCCGTGATGAATTTCCTTAATCCGGTTGTTGTCCGACTGTTTGGAGCGAACATTAACCGGAATACCGTTAAAAACATTAAAGCCTGCGCATTTATCTCGGTGCATGTCGACGAACGTAGCGGCGATATTATCAAACTGATTGAAGCCCGAAAATAGCGGCTGGATAGGCTCATTGCACGCCAAAATTCGGCAACTTTATCGGCCCTCTCCGTAAACGCTTACATAGACGCAGCGAGTAGAGCAATGCAGGAACAATTGCCGAGCGGGCCAGGGATAGGCAAATTATTTAACGGCTTAGCTGTTGAATTGGGTAAAATAGAATGATTTTTTGGATTAGTTATTTACGTGAAGCCACAATTAGAAAATCTGGTACAGACGCCGATCCCGACCAAATACGGCGAGTTTATCCTGCATTACTACAGCAATACCATTGATGAAAAGGAGCATGTCGCCCTAGTCAAAGGCGATGTTGCGGGCAAAAAAAATGTGCCGGTACGCATTCATTCAGAGTGTTTTACCGGCGACGTCTTAGGTTCAAGGCGTTGCGATTGCGGCGAACAGCTGGAGATGGCGCTGCAACTTATCAATAAAGCCGGTTTCGGCGTATTGATTTATTTGCGCCAGGAAGGACGCGGTATCGGCTTGTTGAAAAAACTACAGGCTTATAATTTGCAGGATCAGGGCATGGATACCGTTGATGCCAATATCCATCTGGGGCATCTTGCCGACGAAAGAGAATACAGCATCGCCGCTTTAATGCTGGAAAACCTGCAGATAAAGTCCATCGAATTAATGACCAATAATCCCAATAAAATCGAAGAGTTAAAGAAACTCGGCATTAACGTGACAGGCCGAATTCCGGTTGAGTCCGTGGCTCACGATGACAACATCGGTTATTTAAAAACCAAAGCAAAAAAAATGGCACACATGCTGTTTGAGTCAAAAAAAGAGTAGATATACGTCTACAGATTCGATTCGCCTAACACCGTTTCGCCTAGTAAGCCATGTTGACTGACTTGATCGGCTCGAAAGTAACCGCCAGAGCCAAACTACAAATAAATCATGATCTTACCAGCCGATAACAAAGCGGCTTTTACTCGCGAGAGCCCATTTAAGCATGGCTGCTATGGACAAACTTATCGCTATAACTAACGGTACGGTAATCATGAAACCCAGAAATCCGGGAAGAAAATTGACGTGTTTAAACACTGATAAATAATCAAAAAAATAAAGAATCCAGGGGTGTATAAAGTAAATGGCAAAACTTGTCGACGCTATATATTTTAAAAAAAACATATCTTTATGCTCAAATTTCTGTATTACAGATAACAGGAAAAAACACATCAGTATTTTTTGGAAAAGGATGATATCAATCCTTTCATATGAAAATAGGGCTTCCTTATGAAAGTTGCCATGCGTGTTATAGATTAAAATTTGTGCTGCGGACATAAAAACAACACCAAGCCCTAAAATAATGCTCTTTCCTCCTATAAAGGTTAATACCCGAACTTTTTCTATAGAGCAAATAATGCCCAACATATAAACAGGCATAAAATAAATGACAGAATGTAGGGGCGATAAATTGTGAGCGGGTCGATGAACAACGGCAGAAATGCATAACAGAACAATAAACAGTCCTACCTGAACCTTTATCGGTAGTTGTATCTGTTTGATGAATAAGGGGGAAAGAGCAAAAATAATCATGATGAAAGGAATATACCAATAAGCATCCAATATACTTCCTGCCCACCAGTACTGAACGCTTAGCCAGATATATTGATACCAATTGTTTATGGGGTCGGTGATAAAAAATTCTGCATAAGGCGGGCGATTCAAATAAAAAACA
Organism: Methylobacter arcticus; assembly: GCF_050917435.1. NCBI lineage: Bacteria > Pseudomonadati > Pseudomonadota > Gammaproteobacteria > Methylococcales > Methylococcaceae > Methylobacter > Methylobacter arcticus. Next base: position 3,877,949 of record NZ_CP159583.1, on the reverse strand, counting down.
AAACACGCAACTGCGGTGAAGGAGAGCAGGGTGTACGGCAACAAAACATAGGTCGATTTTTTCAACATGAATTGCTTATACTGAAACTTAGGATAAAAAACATGATGAAAAAAGAAGCCGGAAATAAAAACAAAAAAAGTGGTGCCGCCTGTAATTAAGTTGACAAATATTTTTTCGTAAAACGATTCCATAGGCCAATAGGCAGAAGAATGACCCGCAACTATAAATAATATTGCCAAGCCTCTAAAATAATCAAATGAATTTAAGTGCATATTTTTTGCCAAAATGACTAGCGTTATACTGAAAAGTCCGCCGTTCAAACAATCTCAATATTCGAAAATCTGAAAAATAGTAAACCCTGAACAGTCCAATTACCGCCGTGAAGCACCAGATGTTGAATGTTCGGGTAACTTGCCAGCTTTGTTGATCTTCATCGGCTGGTCAACACGTCAAAGGTAGCCATTACTAGACCCGACGCCATCAGGGTGTCAAGTTCGGTTTCAATCTCACAGTGCTGACGCATAAACCCATCGCCCAGAAAACAAATCTATCCAACATAAATATTCAGAGGCTCTAGCAATTCACAATGGTTTCAACTGTCACGATTTAAGTGGGTAGCCAATAACTGTAGTTGCGAATAAATTCGCAACTACACCGAAAAATTATTTCACCTGCTTGCGCAGGGTATTTCATCTGTGTTTATTCGTTCTGTTTCAGCTCTATAACGGCTTTAGAAGTCCCTGTTCCGTCACTTTCGGCGGCGGTTTTGAAATGAATTTGTTTCAACCGATTAAACGCCGACCAGAAGTTGGTGTCCATGACCACTTCATTCCCGATGGAAACGATAATCCTGATGAGCTCGGGGATGCCATTTGTGATTGAGACGATGTAAACCGGCTGCACGTAGAGTACGCTGTTGCCCATCGGCATAATGATCATGCGGCCCAAGCGAATATTAGAGCCGCCCTGGTCCCAGAGCGTGAATTGTGCGGAAATCTCCGGATTTTGCTCGATCAGCGATTCAACCTGCGCCGGTCCGTTGACCTGGACGTCCTTAAGGAATTTATACAGCGTGATGCCGGGTTTATAGTCGGTGCTGCAGGTCTGGCTATCCAATATGCCGGCGACGCCTATCACGCTGAGGTTGTTACTGTTGACCGGTGTCATTGGGTTCAGCATGACAAATTCTTCTTGGTTATTGCAGTTGCCAAAATCGATAGTTTGATAATAAGGTTTTACCGGTTCACCTCGGACTTTAGCAAATTGCCAGGTTTCCGCCTGTTCGTAAAATAATTCGGGTTTCTGTTGATGGTATTTGGCATACACCTTCATCTGTAGATAATACAGATCCCTGGGATAACGCAAATGCGATTTCAGGTCGGCGGGCATTTCCTCAATGTCCTTAAATAGGCTGGGATAGGCGATGTTGTAGGCCTGAATGATGACATCTGAAGGATCGGAAATATAATATTGAATATCGCCATCAAAAGCGTCTACCACTATTTTGGCAGAATTGCGGATATAGTTGAATTCCTGTTTGCCGTCCAGGAAATCGTCGCCTGCAGGCTTGGAAACGGGGTAGCGGTTAGACAAGGTATAGGCGTCTTGTATCCAGTAAAACCGGTCGTTGGTCATGACCAGATAGGGATCGCTATCCAAGCGCAGAAAGGGGGTCACGGTATTAATACGTTCAGTGATATTGCGGCGTATTAATACACGGCTTTCTTTCGAGATATTGGTGGAAAAGAATATTTTTGGATCCTTGAAATAGAAGGCAAATAACGCCTTTCTGAACAGTGAAGGAATCGGTATGCCGCTTTTGCCTTTATAAGGGCCTTCCATGCCGGGATCCGACAGGGATTTGGAAATGCCGACCACGTTCAGCTTGTTAGGTACGATGGCGTATTTATATTCTTCCTGGCCATAATAAATGTCCGGATATTTAACGCTTAAGTCGACATTTGAGCTCAGGTTTAAATCGCGCAAATACCAGAGCAGAGGCCGACCTGCATCTTGTGCGGCAGGCGTGACCACGGCGCCGTAGCCATGGGTATAGCGCAAATGGGTGTTTTCCCAGTTCTGCGCTTCAGGCGGCAATTTCGATATATTGACTTCTCTGGCGGCAAGGTTGACCTGTCTGACGTGGTCGCGAAGGAAATAACGATCCTCGTCGACAGACAGGAAGGTGTAATAGGGCCTTATCGATTGCAACTGTTTATAAGTATCAATCAGGATTTCCCTGTCCCAAACCGGAATGTTTTCAAAATGTTTTTGCGTACTCCATGTTTCAATGTCGTCAAAGGCATTGAGTTTGATCGGGAGGTCAATGATTTTGATGTTTTTTAAATCATAGGCATCGATGGTGGCATCGATATTGTGCTGCATGAACGGCTTTTCCGTTCTAACCGGATTCGGGTTGACAATATATTTTTGGATTAAATTAGGGATAAACTGAACCTTGGGTAGGCCCAGGACAACGAGAAAAACAGCAAGTGATATTAACAACGGCGCTTTAATGCGGTGTTTTTCTGAAAAAATAAACAGACCAGCGGAAATGGCGGCCGCCAGAAAGGTAATGATGCCTAGCCAAATCAACGGCAATTGATAACGCAGTTCGGTAAAACCGGGGCCGTAAAATATAGGCTCGTGGCTGTCGGTATACAGCAGCGAAAAGCGTTGCAGCATGAATCCCCAGACCACGAATAAAACCACAAAGCCGATGAGAATGACCAAATGAATTTTTGCACCCAGAGGGAATTCTTTGCTCTGGTTGGGTACAAAAATATGTTCCAGCCAATACAATACGCCAACCATGCAGAAGATCATGCTGGCAGTCGTTAGCAGTTCTTGTTGGATCAGCATGTAGATCGGGTAGAACAACAGATAAAAGCTGACGTCCTGACCGTAAACCGGCTCGGTCACTCCCGAAGCGCTACCGAAAAAATACAGCAGCGCGGTTTCCCATTGATGATAAAAAGGAATGGCGATAAAAAAGGCTAGAATTAAAGAAACCGGCGTATATATTTTTGCCGAGCCGCTCATGAAAATATCGGCAAAGCGTTGGAAGCGTCGGCGTTTATCAGCATTGTTGAGAATCTCATCCGGCGGGTTTAAGCCCAGATAACGTGAGGCGATCCAAAAGTGAAAAAAGAAAATACCAAAGAACGCCAGGGTTACCCCGCCGGAAAGGAAAAATTTGTACAGCAATCGTAGCCAGAAATAGGCTTCAAGTTTTAATGATTTGTACCACCATAAGTCGACAAATAAATCAAGAAATATGAAGTAGAAAGCGACATATATAATGATAGCAATTGCAAGTGTCGTTCCAATCAGCGCGGGTAAAGGCTTCAGGTTCCGCATAGTGTCCTCTTATATAAAAATATTTTTAATTCGTTTAGTGCATTTTTTAGGGGATAAGTCGATGCAATGCACATTTCTAATCGTATTCTAACATCCAATAAAATGTTCGTAATGATTTAGAGGTCTTGACTGAAAAACGGGAATAAATATAGTGCAGGTCTGTCAACGCTGAAATGAAAATAATCAGGCCAAGTGAATACTTTGGGTGCGGAGACATCCCAAGATTGATGCGTTACGGTTAGCCTATTTATTCTAGGCGCTGTTGCTTTTACTGTTGCCAGCATATATTTTGTTAAATATCTTTCAGCAAACGGTTTTGCTCTGAAGTTTCCAGCCATTGTCCGAAATTGTTAAGCATGTTGACAAACACAGGTTCTTGCTTGAAATTCGGAAGATTGTTTTGACCGCACTGTTCCAAGGCATTAATCACAAAAGCAACTGTCAACTTATTGGTGCCAACAGTGGGCAAATAAACATCATCGCCATCCTCGGTTTTTAGCCTGATAACAATATGACTGGCCACCAGAAAGTCTAAAAGACTTTGCACAATGGCTTTGGAGAGCAATAATTCTAAAGCGATTGCATCAGCCGTTAGCGTTTTGCCTAAATTAACAAAATTCTTAACAATCAGGTAGGTGACATGTAGCGCGACGATTTTTTTTAAGGCGAAACTGAATTCCGAAAATGTATGATTATGCCGATAACTCGGGTAATTCTGGATATAAAAAGCCAGTTCACAACCGAATAAAACAATCATCCAGCCTATTTGCACCCATATCACGAATAACGGGAGCGCGGCCAAGCTGCCATAAATTGCGTTATAGCTGGATACGCCAATCTGCAGGCCTAGATAGAGCCACTGCAGAACATGATACATAACCCCCGTTACCACACCGGCAATGATACCGGGAACAGCAGCGACTTTATGATTAGGCATAAAAATAAAGGTAATCGAGAATAAGCTTATCATCAGCAACAAGGGTGATAAGCTCAAGGCGCTAAGCAATAAACTTTCACCGAATTCCGGTAAGGCAATGACCGTGCTCAATCCGGTTATTTTAGTTTTTAAAAATACCGTAATACTGCTCGATAATATTAATAAGACCAGTCCTAGCAACATAAACGCAATGTAATCGCTTAATTTCCGACTCAATGGCCTGCCTTTGCTGATTTTCCAAATATGGTTGAACGAATCCTCGATATTGCCAATCATGCTGGTCACCGACCAGAGCAGCACAACCACGCCAATCCCCGCAATGACTTCGCCTTGGGTTTTTTCCAGGAGATTCCGAGCAAAGCCAATTAATTTAAGTACGGTGGTATCTTGATGAGGTATTTGTTCAAGCAGCTGTTGCTCCAGCATTTTTTCAAGACCAAAACCTTTGGCGATGCCAAACAGCATGGCGATTACCGGCACAACGGCAAGTAAGGTATAAAGTGTTAGAGCGGAGGCGCGCAACGGGCACAGGTCGCGCATAAAGTCTTGAATAGCCAGTAAAACTATTTTTAACGACTTTATAAAGGTTGCTTTAAGTAGGGGGAATTCATGCTCGGTTAGCAGCCAAATATCGTCTTTAATAAAATGAATTATATTTATTGTCATCGGCTATTTTCACCATCAATTGTTGCTATTATCCGTCAATAGATCATTAGCTGGTTTTCTGCGCTACGGTCTATCTTTCAGCGTTAAAACTAAGCTGTTTACGTAAGGATATCGTCGAGGTTTTTATCTTTACTTGCGATGTGCGCAGAAGGCTGATGCCTAAAGAGTGCGGTAGAAAAAATTTTATCCGAAAGAATAATAACGATTATTTGTTCCTGTTCAGCTTAGGGATAATCAGTCGGCTGGTTCATTTATTGATGATCGGATATGGCTTCAGATATAGTGTGCAGAGTTTGTTGGATACCTCAGGCCTGAACGATAAAACAAGAAGCTATTCCAATAATTCTGTCCGGAACCCTTGGAGTAGCCTCCTGCCTTGTGTGTTTTGCTTTACGGCTGTATTTGCTTTTATCGCAAAAAGTTTGCGCTTTATTAAACAGGTGCGCGTACTTCGCGACCGGGTTTTGGTTGGGAGCGCCATCGGTTGCTGTTTGATTTTTACGTTTTTTCATCATTTACCTCTTATAATAGGACAAGTTTGTGTGAATCCACACGGCAGTAATATATCATTTTTTAAGGGTACATAGCGCTAGTGAAATTTAGAAAAGACTTTGATGTCATTGTGGTGGGTGGCGGACATGCGGGAACAGAAGCCGCGCTGGCATCGGCAAGATGTGGAGCGAACACCCTGTTGCTGACGCAAAATATCGACACGCTGGGACAAATGAGCTGTAATCCTGCCATTGGCGGCATAGGCAAGGGCCATTTGGTTAAAGAAGTCGATGCCTTAGGCGGGGTGATGGCTAGGGCTATCGATCATGGCGGTATTCAGTTCCGTACCTTGAATGCGAGCAAAGGCCCTGCAGTCAGGGCGACTCGCGCTCAGGCGGATCGTCAGCTTTACAAGCAGGCGGTAAGGACTGCGCTGGAAAATCAGCCCAATCTGGCTTTATTTCAGCAAACCGTATCCGATTTGATGGTCGAGGGCGATAGGGTTGTCGGCGTTAAAACCCAAATGGGCTTGAATTTTACCGCAAGAGCCGTGGTGTTAACCACCGGCACTTTTTTAGGCGGCAAAATACATATCGGCCTGGAAAACTACAGCGGCGGTCGTGCCGGCGATCCGGCCTCGATTGCGCTGGCCCAGCGTTTAAGGGAGTTGCCGTTTAGAATCGACCGCTTGAAAACCGGCACGCCGCCGCGTATAGACGGACGGACGATTGATTTCAGCAAGCTGGAAGAGCAGCATGGCGACGATCCGGTGCCGGTGTTTTCGTTTATCGGCAAACGGGAGCAGCATCCCCGACAAATTCCGTGTCATATAACGCGCACTAACAGTAAAACTCACGATATTATCCGTTCCGGCCTGGATCGTTCGCCGCTGTATTCGGGGATTATTGAGGGTATCGGGCCGCGTTATTGTCCGTCTATTGAAGATAAAATTGTGCGCTTTGCCGACCGGGATTCGCATCAGATTTTTGTCGAGCCGGAGGGTTTGAGTACTCATGAAATTTATCCCAACGGCATTTCAACCAGCCTGCCTTTCGATGTGCAGTATGAGTTTGTGCGCTCGATGCTGGGCTTTGAAAATGCCGAAATCGTGCGCCCCGGTTATGCGATTGAATACGACTTTTTCGATCCCAGAGATTTGAAATCATCGCTGGAAACCAAGCACATGAATGCGCTGTTTTTTGCCGGGCAAGTCAACGGCACCACCGGTTATGAAGAAGCGGCGGCGCAAGGCTTAATCGCAGGATTGAATGCGGCGCGTTTGGTTCAGGGGCTGGACAGTTGGTGTCCTGGACGCGATCAGGCCTATATCGGCGTGATGATTGACGACCTGATTACCCAGGGCACTCAGGAACCGTATCGGATGTTTACCAGTCGCGCTGAATACCGGCTACTGCTAAGGGAAGACAATGCCGATTTGCGCCTGACCGAAAAAGGCCGGGAATTGGGCTTGGTTGATGATCAACGCTGGCAGGCTTTCGAAATTAAACGGGCAGCCGTATCCCAATTGCAGGACGATCTGAAAAAGCAATGGGTCAGAACGGAAACGGTAGAGGCAACTCAGGTCGAGCAATATTGGGGTAAGCCGTTATTGCGGGAAGCCAATTTGATGGATTTGCTGCGTCGGCCGGAAGTCGATGTTCAGCAATTGTTGTCATTTATGGTCGGCGTTGAGGATATGGATCTGCAGGTGGCCGAACAGGTTGAGATTCAAGCCAAATATGCAGGCTATATAGACCGGCAGCAAACCGAGATAGACAGGGCCTTGCGTTACGATCACCTGCGCTTGCCGGAGATTATTGATTACAACGGCGTCCCCGGTCTTTCCAATGAAGTGAGTGAAAAGCTTAAAAAACAGCGGCCTGAAACTTTGGGTCAGGCATCACGTATCCCTGGTATTACACCGGCGGCTATTTCCCTGTTATTGGTTTATTTAAAGAAGAAAAGCGCCTGATGGAAGCATGTCGAAAAATCCTGGTTTCCGGGATAGCAGCATTAAATGTAAACGTAACCGATCAGAAGATAGAACAGTTACTGTGTTTTATAAAGCTGATTGAAAAATGGAATAAAGCCTATAATCTGACCGCGATACGGGATAGGGAGGAAATGGCGCGATTGCATATACTGGATAGCTTGGCGATTCTTCCTTATATTGAAGGCGCGCGGGTCATCGATATTGGCACTGGCGCAGGATTGCCGGGTATTCCGTTGGCGATATGCTTGCCTGAAATCCACTTTACCTTGCTCGATAGTAATGCCAAGAAGACTCGATTTGTACAGCAGGTTGTCTTGGAATTAAAGCTTAAAAATGTACAGGTTCTTCACAGTCGCGTGGAAAATTATCATCCCGAAAAAGCCTATGATGCCGTCCTTACCAGGGCGTTTGCCAGCTTATCCGATATAGTGAGGTTGACCTCTCACCTGTTGGCCAGGAAGGGTGTATTGCTGGCAATGAAGGGGCAGAATCTGGATGCGGAGCTGGAACTGATAGCAGAAAAAAAATCGGTTATCCCGGTCAGTGTTCCGGGAACTGATGTTGACAGATGTTTAGTGCGAATAGAATTGCCTGAAGAGGCAGAGGTAAGGTAGTGGGAAAAGTAATTGCAATAACCAATCAAAAGGGCGGCGTAGGAAAGACCACCACCAGCGTAAATCTGGCAGCTTCACTGGCTGCGGCTAACCGGCGCGTGTTGCTGGTAGATCTTGATCCGCAGGGCAATGCGGCTATGGGCTGCGGTGTCGATAAACAGACGGTTAAATATTCCAGTTACGATTTGTTGATGGAAGAAGTGCCTGCGTCGGAAACAGTCATTAAGATTCCGGATATCGGTTTTTCGGTGATTCCCGGTAATGGCGACCTTACTGCGGCTGAAGTGGAGTTAATGCAGGCAGATCACAGGGAGCGGCGGCTTGCCGATGCCTTAATCCCGATAAAATCGGATTACGATTATATCCTGATTGATTGTCCTCCCTCATTGAATATGCTGACCTTAAATGCGATGGTCGCGGCAAGCAGTGTGCTGGTTCCGATGCAATGCGAGTATTATGCCCTCGAGGGTTTGTCGGCATTGATGAGTACCTTGAAAAATATTCAGGACACCGTCAATCCGGAGCTGTATTTGGAAGGCATCCTGCGCACCATGTATGACGACAGGAATCGGCTGACCAAAGACGTCTCGGAGCAGTTGATTCGCTATTTCGGCGATAAGGTTTTTAGAACCTGTATCCCCAGAAATGTCCGCTTGGCCGAAGCGCCGAGCCATGGTCTGCCAGTGCTGAGCTATGATAAGTCCTCGCGAGGAGCTGTAGCCTATATTACCTTGGCGGGTGAAATGATCAGAAAAGAAAAGCACGACGGCGCATGAATTTAAAAAAACGTGGGTTAGGTCGTGGGCTTGAAGCCTTGCTAGCGGATGATTCTGCTAAAAAAGAAACGCATCCGCCGCAAACGAAGCCATCGGCTGATAATCGGCCAGCTAAAGATGAAATGCAGTCTAAGCCTGAGATAATCGAGGCAGTGGATGGGCAAGCGGGAATGGTGGTTGCGTTATTTAAAAATATTCAAAGAGAAAACCTGCTTCTACTGGAGGAGGCGGAAGCTTTAAAAAGATTGATTGAAGAGTTTGAATCGATACTTCGCGCTGATCAGTCATAAATCAGCGCAAGTGGCATTAGCCGGTTAAATGATTAAATAAAGAGAAAAGTTAAAAGTTATGGCTGTGAAAAAACGGGGATTAAATCGAGGGCTGGATGCTTTATTAGGCAATATTACCGATAAAGGCAATCACGGAGACGATGGTGAAATCCATCAGCTGCACACCTTGCCCATCGAGTATTTGCAGCGAGGCAAGTATCAGCCAAGAAAAGATATGAACCCTGAAAAGCTTCAGGAGTTGGCGGATTCTATAAAAGCACAGGGGGTCATACAGCCGGTTGTGGTGCGCAAGATTGCCTTGGATCAATACGAAATAGTGGCAGGGGAGCGCCGCTGGCGTGCTGCGCAATTAGCCGGATTGCAGCAGGTTCCGGTGGTCATTAAAGCAATAGACGATCGCGCCGCGATGGCGATAGCGCTGATAGAAAATATCCAAAGAGAAGACCTGAACCCTTTGGAAGAAGCGGAAGCCTTAAAAAGGTTGCTGGAAGAGTTTGCAATGACCCATCAACAAGTTGCCGATGCCGTTGGCAAGTCGCGCGCTACCGTGACTAATTTATTGCGCTTGATAGATTTGCACCCTGAAGTGAAAAAACTATTGATCTCTAGGCAATTGGAAATGGGGCATGCAAGAGCGCTGTTGCCTCTGGACGGCTCAAAACAGGTGGCAGCGGCTAACAAGATTGTCAGAGAAGGTTTAACGGTAAGGGCGACAGAGCGTCTGGTTAAAGACAGTCAGTCCGAACCTAAAATAACTAAAGCCAGGGAAGTTGATAACGACACCTTACGTTTGCAGCAAGACTTGACTGCAAAACTGGGTGCAAAAGTGCTGATTGATCATAAAGAAAACGGCACCGGAAAGCTGGTCATCGCTTATTCCAGTTTAGAAGAGCTGGATGGGATTCTTGAGCAAATTAAATAGGGTAATAGGTAAGGCGCTGACAGATGAAGGGCAACAAAAGGCGTGGGTTGAATTTAATCTTCCTTGATTTAATGAAGGTCGCTAGCTATAATCCCCGAGCTATTATGCATGGAGTTGGGTGTGGTAGATAGAAAACGCTCTACTGTCAGTAAAATCATGAGTTATCAAGTTCTAATGACAGTGATTATGACGGCAGGATTTGCTCTGGCAAAGGGGCAGTCTGGAGCCCTATCGGCGGCTTTAGGCGGGGCGGCGGCATTTATTCCCAACCTGTATTTTGCCTTGCGTATACATAAATCCGCAGGGCAGGAAGCAAGAAAGATTGTAAATTCTTTCTATGTGGGGGAGTCAGGCAAGTTATTGCTAACCGTCGCGTTGTTTTTTATGATTTTCCAACTTCCAAACATAGAAATATTACCGCTGCTGGCAGTATACATAGCAGCATTATCGGTTTTTTGGTTTGCGCTGTTGATGCGCTGACATACACATATTTAGAGAGGAACGATGGCTACCGAAGTTCATGCCGCCGAAGGTGCAACCGGTTATATTATTCACCATTTAACTCCGCTGACGGTGGGCGAGGGTTTCTGGGCGTTGAATTTGGATACTTTGTTTTTCTCCGCAGTCTTGGGCGGCCTGTTTGTCTGGTTTTTTAAGATGGCTGCAGACAAAGCCACAGCGGGCGTGCCGGGTTTGGTGCAAAATTTTGCAGAAATGCTGATTGAATTTGTCGATAATCAGGTTAAAGACAGTTTCCACGGTAAAAATGAGTTAATTGCCCCCTTGGCATTGACTATCTTTTGTTGGGTGTTTCTGTGGAACTTCATGGATTTATTCCCGGTCGATATATTGCCGTTAGTCGGTTCGCTGATGGGCATTGAGTATTTGCGCGTGGTGCCAAGTACCGATTTAAATGCAACATTCGCGATGTCTATCTCGGTTTTCTGTTTGATCATTTTCTACAGCATCAAAATAAAAGGCCCTTGGGGCTTTGCCAAGGAGCTGATGTTTCAGCCGTTTGGCCCTTGGTTGTTGCCGTTCAATCTACTATTGAAACTGGTCGAAGAAATTGCCAAGCCGATCTCATTGGCGCTTCGTTTATTTGGAAACCTGTATGCGGGTGAGTTGATCTTTATTTTGATTGCTTTATTGCCGTGGTATATTCAGCCGGTGTTGAGTTTCCCCTGGGCTATCTTTCATATTTTAATTATCACGCTTCAGGCCTTTATATTCATGGTATTGACCATTGTTTATCTGGGCATGGCGCACGAAGACCATTAATTTTTTAACTTTTTTATCATTAACTAACCGTTTGGAGGTTTCATGGAAATTGCAAGATTAATTGCTGATGTACAAGGCATGACTGCTATTGCAGTGGGTCTAGTTCTAGGTATGGGCGCTTTAGGTACAGCGATAGGCTTTGGTCTGTTAGGTGGAAAATTCCTGGAAGGCGCAGCTCGTCAGCCTGAAATGGTACCTATGCTGCAAGTAAAAATGTTTGTTGTTGCCGGTCTGTTAGACGCGGTAACCATGATCGGTGTTGGTTTGGCATTGTTCTTTACTTTTGCTAACCCATTCCTGTCTGCGGTAACAGCTGCAGCAGCGGGTTAATAGGCTGTTTAACTTTACTAGCAACAAGAGGAACGCATCGTGAGCATCAATGCTACTCTGATTGGGCAAATGATTACCTTTGCACTTCTGGTATGGTTTACCATGAAGTACATCTGGCCGCCTTTATTTGACTCTTTAGAAGAACGTAAAAAGAAAATTGCTGATGGTTTGGCTGCGGCTGAAAAAGGTCAGGAACAAATGCACTTGGCAGAGAAAAAAGCCACGGGTGTTTTAAAACAAGCCAAAGAACAATCTTCAGAGATTGTCAATCTTGCGCAAAAACGTGCCACTGAAATTGTTGAAGCATCAAAAGACACTGCTAAAAAAGAAGGTGATCGATTGATTCTTGTGGCAAAGGCGCAAATTGAACAAGAAAAACAGCAGGCTAAAGAAGGTTTGCGTAAAGAAGTTGCCGCCTTGGCTTTGCGGGCAGCGGAACAGATTCTGAGCGCGGAAATCGATAAAACCAAGCACCAGGACATCCTGAGCAAAATCTCTAATCAATTGGGTTAAGCATAATGAGCGAACTGGCAACATTGGCAAGGCCTTATGCAGTGGCGGTGTTTAAACGATCCCAAGAAACCGGTACGACTGGAAAGTGGTCGGAAGGTTTAGCGTTTATATCGACTGTCCTGAATGACAAAGAATTTTCTGTTGTAGTGGATAACCCCAAAGTTAGTAAAGAGAAGTTATCGGCGCTGATGCTCGATATTTGTCAGGGGCAGGTAGATGAAGAAGGTGAAAATTTTCTGAAATTACTGGTTCAAAACAACCGACTCACTTTGGCGCCGACTATTGCGAAGCTATTCGAAGTCTATAAGGCAGAAAGTGAAGGTTATGTCGATGTTGAAGTCGCTACGGCTTACGCCTTCTCCAAAGAAGAAAAGCAACGTTTTACTTCAACGCTGGAAAAAACGCTAAGCAAAAAAGTCCATATGAATGTGACCGTGGATAAATCATTAATTGGTGGCGTGCTGGTACGTGCAGGCGACAGAGTGATTGACGGTTCCATTAAAGGCCAGCTTCAACAATTAGCAAAACGACTCTAAACTAGAGCGAGAAACAGAACATGCAATTAAACCCATCTGAAATAAGTGATCTGATTAAAAAGAAGATCGAAAACTTCGACCTGAGCGCTGAGGCTCATACAGAAGGTACCGTAGTCAGCGTGACTGACGGTATTGTACGCGTACACGGTCTTTCGGAAGCGATGCAAGGCGAGATGCTGGAATTTCCCGGCAATACTTTCGGCATGGCGCTTAACCTGGAAAGAGATTCCGTGGGTGTGGTGATATTAGGTTCATACCAGCATATCTCCGAAGGCGACACCGTAAAGTGTACCGGTAAAATTCTGGAAGTACCTGTTGGGGAAGCATTACTGGGTCGCGTTGTAGACGCGCTGGGTAATCCAATCGACGGTAAAGGCGCTATTGATACCACCGAAACTTCGCCGATTGAAAAAATTGCACCCGGTGTAATTGCTCGTCAATCAGTTGACGAGCCCGTTCAATTGGGATTGAAATCTATCGATGCGATGATTCCTGTAGGCCGTGGCCAACGCGAGTTGATCATCGGCGATAGACAAACCGGTAAAACGGCTATCGCGATTGATGCGATTATCAATCAAAAAGGTACAGGCATTAAATGTATCTATGTGGCTATCGGCCAAAAACGCGCATCGATTGCCAACGTGGTTCGCAAGCTCGAAGAGCATGGCGCAATGGCACACACTATTGTAGTCGCGGCATCAGCATCGGAATCGGCGGCATTGCAGTTTATCGCGCCTTATACCGGTTGTTCGATGGGCGAATTCTTCAGGGATCGTGGCGAAGATGCGTTGATCATTTATGATGATTTAACCAAGCAAGCCTGGGCGTATCGTCAGATTTCCCTGTTATTGCGCCGTCCGCCAGGTCGCGAAGCGTACCCAGGAGACGTGTTTTATTTGCATTCCCGTTTGCTGGAAAGAGCGTCACGCATTAATGCCGCAGAAGTTGAGAAATTAACCGGCGGCAAGGTAAAAGGTAAAACAGGGTCATTAACTGCATTGCCAATTATTGAAACGCAAGGCGGTGACGTTTCGGCTTTCGTACCGACTAACGTAATTTCCATTACCGATGGTCAGATCTTCCTGGAAAGTGATTTGTTTAACTCCGGCATACGCCCTGCGGTGAATGCCGGTTTATCGGTATCCCGTGTAGGCGGTGCAGCTCAAACCAAGATCATCAAGAAATTGGGTGGCGGTACGCGTCTTGATTTGGCGCAATATCGTGAGTTGGCGGCTTTCGCCCAGTTTGCATCCGACTTGGATGAAAACACTCGTAAGCAGATCGAACGCGGTCAACGCGTAACCGAACTGATGAAACAGAATCAATATTCGCCGATGTCAGTCGCGCAAATGGCGGTTTCATTGTTTGCTGCCAATGAAGGTTTCCTTGATAGCTTGGAAGTTAACAAGGTACTTGATTTTGAAGCTGCTTTACAGTCGTACATGACGTCAGAGCATTCTGAATTAATGAACAATATTAATGCAACTGGCGATTTTAGTGATGATATAAGAAAGGGTCTGCTAAGTGCTATCCAGACTTTCGTCAAAACGCATAGCTGGTAAAAGGGTCTTAAGATGGCTGTTGGTAAAGAAATACGCACCAAGATCGGGAGTATCAAAAACACTCAGAAGATCACCCGGGCAATGGAGATGGTTGCCGCGAGTAAAATGCGTAAAACAAAAGACAGAATGTTGGCAACACGGCCATACTCAAAAAAAATTGGCCAGATTATCAAACATTTGGCTCAAGCAAATCCTGAGTATAAGCACTCTTTTCTTGTTGAACGCCAAGTTAAGCGGGTTGGGATCATTGTGATTAGTTCCGACCGGGGCTTGTGCGGCGGACTGAATTCAAATTTATTCAGAAAAACGCTGGCCCAAATAATTCAATGGGACAAAGCGAATATTGAAGTAGACATTTGTACGATAGGCACTAAGGCGTTTGGTTTTTTTGGTAATCTGAAAGAAATTAATTTAATAGGTCAGGTTTCTAAATTGGGTGACACTCCGCACCAGCATGACATTGTCGGCATTATTAAAATCATGCTGGATGCCTATGAGCAGGGTCGAATCGATGAATTGCATGTAGTCAGCAATGAGTTTGTTAACACCATGACTCAGAAGCCTACTGTCGAAAAATTATTGCCTGTCGTAGCCGGTGAGCTGGACGAAAGCTTGAACGGTCATTGGGATTATATTTATGAACCTGATGCCAAGGAAGTTTTGGATCACCTGCTAACCCGGTATGTCGAATCCATCGTCTACCAGGGACTGGTTGAAAATAATGCCTGTGAACAGGCGGCCAGAATGGTGGCGATGAAGAGTGCTTCGGATAATGCCGGAAATATTATCAGCGAGTTACAGCTGGTCTATAACAAAGCCCGACAAGCTGCGATCACTCAGGAAATTTCAGAAATTGTTGCCGGTGCCGCAGCTGTTTAAGGCGTTCCTGAGCTAGTCGAAGGACCCAAGTTAAAAATGACACAACACAAGAGGACAACTCAATGAGTTCGGGTAAAATCGTTCAGATTATCGGCGCGGTCGTTGACGTGGAATTTTCACGTGCAGACCTGCCCAAAGTATATGATGCCTTAAATGTACAAGGCAAAGGCTTGGTGCTGGAAGTTCAGCAGCAATTAGGCGATGGCGTGGTCAGAACTATTGCTATGGGAACTACCGATGGTTTAAGCCGAGGCTTAAATGTTAGTAATACCAACGCGCCTATTGCCGTACCGGTCGGTCAGGAAACTCTAGGCCGCATTATGAATGTCCTGGGCGAGCCTATCGATGAAAAAGGCCCTATCGGCGAAAAAGTAAAATGGGGTATCCATCGTGATGCGCCAAGTTATGCTGAACAGGCTGCGGCAACCGAGTTATTGGAAACCGGTATCAAGGTTATCGATTTAGTCTGCCCGTTTACCAAGGGCGGTAAAGTCGGCTTGTTCGGCGGTGCCGGTGTTGGCAAGACTGTTAACATGATGGAACTGATTCGAAATATCGCGATTGAACACAGTGGTTATTCGGTGTTTGCCGGCGTGGGTGAGCGTACTCGTGAAGGGAACGATTTTTATCACGAAATGACCGATTCAAACGTAATCGACAAGGTATCGCTGGTTTACGGCCAGATGAACGAGCCGCCAGGAAACAGACTGCGCGTAGCGTTAACCGGTTTAACCATGGCGGAATACTTCCGTGATGAAGGCCGTGACGTACTATTCTTTGTTGATAACATCTATCGTTACACATTGGCGGGTACTGAAGTATCGGCGTTGTTAGGTCGTATGCCTTCAGCGGTAGGTTATCAGCCAACACTGGCCGAAGAAATGGGCGTGTTGCAAGAGCGTATTACTTCAACCAAGACGGGGTCTATTACCTCTATCCAAGCGGTATACGTACCAGCGGATGACTTGACCGATCCGTCGCCGGCAACGACTTTTGCGCATTTGGACGCGACCGTGGTATTGTCTCGTCAAATTGCCGAATTGGGTATTTACCCTGCGATTGATCCATTGGATTCTACCAGCCGTCAGCTGGATCCTTTGGTCATCGGACAAGAGCATTATGACGTCGCTCGTAAGGTTCAAGGCATCTTGCAACGCTACAAAGAATTGCGCGATATTATCGCGATTCTGGGTATGGATGAGTTATCTGAAGAAGATAAATTAACCGTATCAAGAGCACGCAAAATGCAACGCTTCCTGTCCCAGCCTTTCTTCGTTGCCGAGGTATTTACCGGTTCTCCCGGCAAGTATGTGTCACTGAAAGATACCATTGCCGGTTTTAAAGGTATTATCGCTGGTGAGTATGATGCTATTCCTGAGCAGGCTTTTTATATGGTAGGTACCATAGACGAAGCGCTTGAGAAAGCAAAAGGCATGAAGTAAAACTTGTAGGCAATAATTATGACCATGACCGTACATGTAGACATCGTTAGTGCAGAAAAGGAAATATTTTCCGGATTGGCGGAAATGGTATTTGCTCCTGCCGAACTTGGCGAAGTGGGCATTTCGCCTCGGCATGCGCCATTAATATCCAGACTTAAGCCCGGCGAAGTTCGGGTAAAAGTCAGCGACAAGGAAATTTATTCGTTCTATGTGTCAGGAGGTATGCTGGAGATACAGCCGCATTTGATTACCATCCTGGCGGACACGGCGATAAGAGCGAAAGATATTGATGAGGCGGCCGCAATAGAGGCCAAAACCAGAGCTGAAGAAGCCTTGGCAGACAAATCGGGTCGAATTGATTTTGTGACGGCTCAGGCGCAATTGCAGCAAGCTGTGATGCAATTAAGAACTTTGGATAGACTTAGAAAACGCGGTGGGTAATTGAGATATTGCGCGCCACATTTTTACCTTTTTTGAAAGCCCGGTAACGTATTCATACGCTGTCGGGCTTTTTTGGTTTAACGGAATATCAAATGAAAATAACGACTATTATTCTGGCTGCGGGTAAAGGAACGCGTATGCGCTCGGAACTTCCCAAAATTTTGCATGAAATTGCCAATAGACCCTTGTTGCAGCATGTATACGATACAGCTAAACACCTGGAAAATAATACTATCAAGATTGTTGTCGGTCACGGTGCAGAGCTGGTCACTGAAGCCTTAAAGAATTTGGATGCCGATTGGGTAGAACAAACGCAACAGTTAGGTACAGGTCACGCAGTACAACAAGTGAGCGATCAAATTGCCGATTCTGATAATGTGTTGATACTGTATGGCGATGTGCCTTTATTGAAATTAGAAACCGTGAGGTTACTGATCAACAATGTCAACGACCGGTCTCTGGCTTTACTTACCGTCAAGCTGATTAATCCGGCCGGTTACGGCAGAATAGTCAGAAATACGGCCGGGCAGGTTGTAAAAATTGTCGAAGAAAAAGATGCGACAGAGGCTGAAAAACAGATTAATGAAGTCAATACCGGCATCATGGCGGTGCAGGGCCAGCAATTAAAAAAATGGCTGAGCCAGTTAAATAATAGCAACGTCCAAGGCGAATACTATTTGACGGACGTGATTGAAATGGCGGTTGCCGATCACATCACTATCGTTACCAGCCAGCCGGAAACCGAAGATGAAGTGCTGGGGGTTAATAACCGTATACAGCTCAGTCATCTGGAGCGCGTGTATCAGCAAGAGCAAGCCAATAGCTTGATGGAACAAGGCGTCACCCTGAAAGATCCGATGCGTTTTGACCAAAGAGGCTCAATAGATAGTCTGGGGCAAGATATAATAATCGATATTAATGTGATTTTAGAAGGGAACAACAGTATTGGCAGCAATGTCAAAATAGGTGCTAATACGCATATAAAAAACTCTATTATTGGCGATAATGTAACCCTATTTGCAAACTGTGTTATTGAGGATGCAGTCATTGGGCAAGGCAGCCGGATCGGTCCTTACGCCAGATTAAGGCCTGAAAGCCTGTTGGCAGAAAATGTCCATATTGGAAATTTTGTAGAAATCAAGAAATCATCGGTAGCCGCAGGCAGCAAAATAAATCACTTAAGTTATATCGGCGATACCACGGTGGGCGCAAAAGTCAATATTGGCGCAGGGACCATTACCTGTAATTATGATGGCGTTAATAAGTTCAGAACCATTATCGAAGACGGCGCTTTTATAGGCTCAAATAGCCAGTTGGTCGCCCCGGTTATTATAGGCAAAAATGCCACAATAGGCGCGGGATCAACCATCACCAAAGATAGCCCTGAAAATCAGCTGACCTTAAGCCGAGCCAAACAGATTTCTGTTACAGGATGGCAACGACCCGTTAAATTGGAGAAATAATATGTGTGGAATTGTAGGTGGTATAGCACAACGAAATGTAGTCCCTATTTTACTGGAGGGTTTGAGGCGTCTGGAATATCGCGGTTATGATTCGGCAGGACTTGCGGTCATCAACAATCAGCAAATCTATCGGAAACGAGAGCTGGGCAAAGTAAAAGGCCTTGAATTGTTGCTGGAGGCCGATCCCGTCTCGGGTGTTATTGGTATAGCGCACACCCGTTGGGCTACTCACGGAAAACCCAGCACGGCTAATGCGCACCCTCATATCAGTCGAAACAAAATCGCAGTGGTTCATAATGGTATCATTGAAAACCATGAGCATTTACGCGAAGTACAGCAGAAAAATGGTTACGAATTCACTTCAGAAACGGATACCGAAGCTATCGTACATGAGATCAATCATGCGATGGAATCTACAGATGGATTGCTGAATGCCGTTAAAAAGGCCCTTAAAAAACTGGAAGGCGCCTATGCTCTGGGAATAATGAGTGTTGATGAACCCGATACTTTAATAGCCTGCAGAAAAGGCAGTCCGTTAGTGATAGGCGTTGGCTTTGGTGAATACTTTATTGCCTCCGATGTTGCTGCTTTATTGCCGGTTACGCAACGCTTTATCTTTCTCGAAGAAGGCGACATCGCCAAGATCAGTATCAATGAATTGTTGATCTATGATGCGCAAGATCAACTGGTCAAACGTCCGATCAAACAAAGCCAATTGACCGCAGACGCGGTTGATAAAGGTGAATACCGCCATTACATGCTCAAAGAAATCTATGAGCAACCGTTTGCTATCTCACAAACCCTGGAAGGTCGATTCGTCAACAATCGCCTGCAGGAAAATGCATTCGGACATAACGCCGCTGAAGTGTTCGATAACATAAAAGCCATCCAGATTTTAGCCTGCGGCACCAGTTATCACGCCGGTTTAGTGGCGCGCTACTGGTTTGAAAAGTTAGCCCATATCCCCTGTAATATCGAAGTAGCCAGTGAATTTCGCTACAGAAATCCGGTATTGGCACCGGATACGCTGATAGTCACGATCTCGCAATCAGGCGAAACCGCAGATACGCTGGCGGCATTGCTGGAGGCCAAGAAGCTGGGCGCAAGATATTCATTAGCCATTTGTAACGTGCCGGAAAGCTCGTTAGTCAGGGAATCCGATCTGGTGCTAATGACCCGCGCCGGCCCTGAAATTGGCGTTGCATCAACCAAGGCGTTTACTACACAATTGACAGCATTAATGCTGTTAGTCATTGCTGTCGGCAGACGGTTTCACCTAACCGAAATAGCCGAGCAAAAAATTACTTCGGAATTATTCAGCCTGCCCGGAAAAATTGAACAAGTGTTACAGCTGGATGATGAAATTAGGATTTTGGCTGAGCAATTTGCCGAAAAACAGCATGCCTTGTTTCTAGGTAGGGGTACTCATTACCCGATAGCCATGGAAGGCGCGTTAAAGTTAAAGGAGATTTCCTATATCCATGCAGAGGCTTACCCAGCTGGCGAGTTAAAGCACGGTCCCTTGGCCTTAATCGATGCCGACATGCCGGTGGTGACCGTAGCGCCCAACGACAGTCTGCTGGAAAAACTGAAATCAAATATTCAGGAAGTTAGCGCCAGAGGTGGGCAATTGATTGTTTTTATGGATGAGACCTTAGCCACAGTCAATGATGAAAATATACAGATTGTGAGAGTACCTCAAGTCGACAATGAAACTTCACCGATCGTGTACACCGTTCCTTTGCAACTGTTGGCTTATCATGTCGCCGTTTTGAAAGGCACGGATGTCGATCAACCTAGGAATCTGGCGAAGTCGGTTACAGTGGAATAGATAATGGCAAAATTATCACTGCAAGAGCAACTATTAAAATCCGGCTTAGTCAGCTCTGCTCAAGCCAAAAGCGTTAAATCCGATAAGCGCAAACAAACCCAGCAGCAGCGCAAGAATAATGTCGAGGTGGTTGATGAGGCTAAAAATCTGGCTCAAAAAGCCCAGGCTGAGAAAATCGAAAGGGACAGGGAGCTTAATCAGTTGCGCCAGCAGCAGGACGAGAAAAAACAGTTGGTCGCTCAAATAAAACAGATTATTGAGTTAAACCGGCTGCCCAGAGACGCTGAAGGACTGGCCTATAATTTTACCGATAGTAACAAGGTCAAGCGGCTGTATGTTTCTGAGACAATGCGCGACCAAATTGCCGAGGGACGGCTGGCTATTGTAAAGCTCGGCACAAACTATGAAGTGATTCCAGCCGATGCGGCAAGAAAAATACAGCAGCGTGATGCCGCCAGTGTGATTGTTTTTAATGAGCAAAATAAAGCGGCAGATGTGGCAGATGATGCTTATGCGGCGTATCAGGTTCCTGATGATTTGATCTGGTAGTGGGCGCGAATAAATTCGCACCCACAACTCAGTCAGATGAGTTGTCAAAGCTGGCTTCTAACCTAAATCGGGACAGTTGAGACCCTTGTGGGAGCGATGATGGCATCGCTCCCACATTGATATAACATCAGTGCTATCAAATTTTAAAATGTTTTTAACTGGTTTATTGGCAAGTAGCCAATACGGCTTGATTAAAAACATTTTTTTGACTTTCCAGTAAGGTGAAATTTTCTTTTGCACGGGTAATACCGGTGTAGACCAGTTCCCGGGTCAACACTAGGCTTCTGGTCTCCGGTAGAACCATGGCGACATGGTTAAACTCGGAGCCTTGGGATTTATGTACCGTCATCGCAAACGCCGTTTCCACATCCGGCAGGCGCATCGGTGAGATCCAGCGAATCATCACCTCGTCACCCGATTCATCGCTAGGAAACGCCACCCGCAATTTATCGCTGCTATCTTTAAGCGCGATACCAATGTCGCCGTTCATCAAGCCCAGGTTGTAATCGTTGCGCGTAATCATGACCGGTCGACCTTCATACCAAAGCGTTGGCTTTTGATTGGGAAACAGCCACTGCTCTATGCGCTGATTCAAGCCTGCTACACCCCAGGGACCCTGACGCAGGGCGCAAAGAACCTGGAAGGTGTCAAAGGCTTCCAGCACCTGTTTCGCCCATTGATGGTATTGCGTATTATCCGTGGGTCGTTTTTTGTTGATAACGTCAAAATAATAACCATAGCCTTGGCGTTGTTTAGGCCTGCCATCGACTGACACGCCGACATTTGCCGTTACCAAGTGTTTTAATAGCTTATCGGCTGGATGGTTCAATACGAGGTGACTGAGATCCTGATATTGAACGGGATCATTTAAGATAGCCAGTGCTTGTGTAGCATTGCCGTTATTGACGGCCTTGGCTAATTGACCGATGCCGCTATGTTCATCAAAGCGGTGGCTATAACGAAGCATGATGGTTTGCTGGTTTAGCGCAGAGCCCGCGGTGACAGGATTGCTAAGCGTTACGCCAGCATGTTGTCTGATCCACTCCCTGGCTTGATCATCATAAGCCGCGTTTTCGGCGCCGTGACATAAATCACCCATCACCGATCCGGCTTCGACTGAAGCCAATTGATCCTTATCACCCAGCAGTATCAATTGGGCGGATTCCGGCAGCGCATCCAGCAAGGCCGACATCATCTCCAAATCGATCATGGAGGCTTCATCAACGATCACAATATCGGCGACCAAGGGATTATCCCGATGATGGACATAGCTTCGTGAGTCATGACGGCTACCCAGCAAGCGATGCAGGGTGCTGGCCTTTTTTGGGATGTGCTGTTTAATGTCATCAGCGATATTCAGTTTCCCCAAAGCCTGGCTAATGGACTCACTGACCCGGGCGGCCGCCTTGCCGGTCGGTGCAGCCAGTAAAATAGTAAGGCATCGGCTATTGTTGGATTCATCGTTAGCCAACTCAATCAGCAAGGCCAGCAGCTTGGTCAAGGTAGTCGTTTTACCGGTGCCAGGACCTCCGGTAATAATGGCAAAACGAGAGCGCAGTGCCAGCACGCAGGCAATCTTCTGCCAATCGGGATTTTCTGGGCTGGCAGGAAACAAGACCTGTAATGGTTGTTGCAAAGCGGCGGGAAGATTGTCTCTGACCGGCTGCAAACGTTGCTGAATGGCGATATTCAGGGTTTGTTGATATTGCCAATAGCGTCGCAGATATAAGCGGTTGCCGTCCAGAACCAGGGGTGTATTGCCGTAGCCTGAACCAACCAGTAATGATTGGCTCAGAGCCGCTTGCCACTGTTCCAGGGTACAGGCTTTTAGCGAAGATAAACCGTTCAGCGCTTCGTCAGTTTCGGGCTGCAAAGCCTCGTAACCGGAAATAGCCAGCGTCAGCTCGGGTTGTTTACAGAGTTTTTCCAGATCCAGATAGACTTCGCCGCTGCCCAGCTGATGGCTGACCAGTGCACCGGCCCAAAGTACTAAGTCACTCGCAGCAGGATCTTGCTCCAGCAAAAAGCGCACAAAAGCCCGATCCAGTTGGCTTAAGCAGTCTTGGCTGATCCATAGCTTAATGCTCTCAAGTACCGATGATGCTGATGTCATGCGTGCTCTCCGTTAAGGACCGCGCCGGAAAACAGGCTATCCATGCGTTCAATCAAGATTTTAGGCGGTTTAGCTAACACCCTGCCACCCGTTGTCGCTTGCGAACCGCGCAAAAACAGATAAAGACCGCCGCCGACATGGGTATCGTAATCGTAACTCGTCCCCAGCCGTGCTTTCAGTAAACGATGCAAGGCCAACAGATACAGGGCATATTGCAGATCATAGCGTTTGGACAGCATTGCAGTTTCCATGACTTCCTCGGTATACGCGGCATCGTTGTTGCCAAGGCCATTAAATTTATAATCGGCGATATAGTATTGCTGGTTGTGGACAAATACCAGATCGATAAAGCCTTTCAATAAACCATTCATTTGACCGGATAACAAGCGAGGACGCGGTTTGCCGGAAAAGGTATGGTCGGTGACCAAGCGATCCAAATCCTGAACATTGACGTCGTCGGCACCGATAAGAAATTCCAGTTCAGCTTGATACTGGTCAATGCCAAGAGCCGCTAAACAAAAATCGCTGCCTTCCAGTAATGGCAAAGTTAGCCATTGCGTTAAGGCCGCAGCAATGATGTCGCGTTTGTCATCCCAGACATCGTGATTAAAAATCTTGCTGATCAATTGTTGGCGTTGAGCCGGCGATTCCTTCACGACTTGAAAACCCTGATAGGCGCACTGTTCCAATAACGCATGGATCAACACCCCGGGGCCTGCGCCCCTTGGCAAACTATGAATGCCGGACAGCGTTGTGGTTAATGACCTAATGTAGGTGTCCGCTTCGTCGCTCTGCTTATCATCCTGAGCGGTTTCGGGAGTGCTGGAAAAATCACCCTGGATGATAATTTTATCTTCAGTCTGCAAGGCGCTGTAACTGGCTATCCACCAGTTATCGGCAACCCTGACCGTTGACGCGCTGGGTAAATCCAATGTTTCCGGCTGTTGCGCAGGAAGATAATGCGCCTGGTTGGGAGCAGGAAATTCGGCAAGCGTGATTGCCGCACAGTCACCTTTCAGTTGGGTCAGATGCCCGGCTAATGCACTGGAAGGTGTTTTGGCTTGCCAGCCCAACACATAGCCAAAGGCGCTTTTTTCCAAATGAGAGTCTTTGGCATTGCCGACTTTAATCGGTGCAATACCTAACCAGCAAGCATGCTGTGCTCGTGTCATAGCGACATAGAGCAAACGTAAATCTTCTTGCAGCCGTTCTTTGTCACTCAGGGATTTAATCGCGTCAGTCTTGCTCAAATCAATGACTAAATGCCGGTTTTCATCGTGGTATCTATAGAAAGTGTTGCGACTGCTGACTTCCCTGAAACTACAGATGAAGGGCAGAAACACCAGCGGATATTCAAGGCCTTTGGATTTGTGAATGGTGATAATCTTGATCAGATTCGCATCGCTTTCCAGGCGGATCACCTTTTCATCGCTGGCCTGATTGCTTTGATCGGCAATGGCTTCCGCCAAATGCCTGATCAAAGCTTGTTCACCTTCTAGTTGACTGCTGGCCTGTTGGAGCAGTTCGGCCAGGTGCAGAAGATTGGTTAAATAGCGTTCGCCTTCATTGGCTTGCGTTAGTTGCCGATGCAAGCCGTAGTCGCTGATCATCTGCCGCAAGGTTGGCAGGATGCCGTCCTGTTGCCAACGTTGTTGGTAGCCGATAAAACGTTCCAACTGCTGCTCCCAGTTGGGTTCATCTTGGGTGAGATGATGCAGCGTTTGGTAGGGCCAACCTAAAGTGGCAGTACTTAGTGCGGCCCGAACCTTGCGTTCGTTGCGCGGTTCGGCCATGGCTTTAATCCAAATTAACAGGTCGTCGGCTACGCCGGTTTGATAAATTGACTCGCGCTCGGACAGGTAAACGCTACGTAGTTGCCTGCTTGCCAGAGCATTGCGCATGACTTTAGCTTCAGTGCCGGTACGCACCAAAATGGCAATGTCGGCGGGTTGCAAGGCTTGAATAACGCCAGCTTGAGTTTTAAACCCGGTTGCCCCCTGATTGGCCAAATTCAGCAAGCGCACAATCTCGCTAGCGGTAACTTCGGCCATCTCTTTCCTGTAGACGGGCATGCCGAGGGGCTCTGGTGTTTCATGATGCCACAGCGTCAAGGCGGTAGCCGCTTGTCCGTCGATCACCCATTCATCTTTACGGCCTTGGGCCTTGACCTGAATGAACGGCAGCGGATTGTCATTGCCGCTTTTGAAACGAAAAGCACCTTCGTCTTGCTGATCCGCGCGAACAAACACCTGATTAACGGCGTCCACCAGCGCTGTGGTGGAGCGGTAATTGGTATCCAGCGTGTAATGCCGCCCCGCCGTGACCTTATGGGCTTTGAGATAGGTATAGATGTCGGCGCCCCGGAACGAATAGATCGCCTGCTTGGGATCACCGATCATGAAACAGCCCAGGTCGGTATTGGACGGGTCAGCATACAGACGCTCGAAAATCCGATATTGCACCGGGTCGGTATCCTGAAACTCATCAATCAATGCGATTGGGTATTGCAGGCGGATCACGCTTGCCAGTTGCTCGCCATTTGGGCCCAGCAGCGCCTTATCCAGACGCGTCAGCATGTCATCGAAAGTCATCTGCGCCAAGCGTTGTTTTTCGGTGTCGTAGCCGTTTCTAATCCAGTGGATGGCGTGCAAGGTGAGTTTTTCGCTGATGTCCGGTTCTTGTTGGGCATGGCTGGCTAAGTCATCGAGGGCCTGAAAAGCCTCGTGGTGCAATTCACCGGCTTTGTCTTGATGGGCTTTGACCCGTCCCGACAGCAATTTTTGTTGGCCGAACTTTGCCAGGGAATCACTATCCAGGCTAATGCCAATTTTCGCCCATAGTG
This sequence comes from Methylobacter arcticus, assembly GCF_050917435.1. Lineage (NCBI taxonomy): Bacteria > Pseudomonadati > Pseudomonadota > Gammaproteobacteria > Methylococcales > Methylococcaceae > Methylobacter > Methylobacter arcticus. Next base: position 3,852,117 of record NZ_CP159583.1, on the reverse strand, counting down.
CCAATTCCCCCAATTTGCTGTTGAAAGTCGTTACTCGGTATTGATTTCCATTTAGCCAACCACACCCTGAGGCATTTTTTAGCAGCATCTCGATCTGTACCTGGTTGCTGAACCAAAGACTGCGCGCTTGGGTTTCCAGGTCGCGCCGTTGTTTTTCCCAGTCCTCCCAGATTTTGAAGACAACCGCTATATCGGCGTCAGCGCATTCAAGCCCCAACGCTTCGGTTTCTGACAGCAACGGTTTGAGTAATTTGGTCAAGTCTTCCGGCGACTTTGCCAGTTTACCGACTGACTGGCACGAGATCTCAGTGAGCGGATAAAAAAAAGTGCGCCAATAATCCCGCACCACTTCATTCAAAAGCTCTGCATCGTCGGTGTTTACTTGTTGACGAAACAGGCTGCCACTATCAAAAGCATGTTGTTGCAACATGCGATTACACCAGCTGTGTATCGTATACACGGCGGACTCGTCCATCCAGTTGGCGGCCAGTTCCAGTCGGCGGGCACAACCGTCCCAGGTACTGGGGTCATAACTGTCGCGCAGCGGTTCCAGAAAGTCATCGCTTGCTACCGGTTGTTGACGGAAATAGCGTGCCGACTGGATAAGACGGGCCCGGATGCGATCGCGTAATTCTTTGGTCGATGCATCGGTAAAGGTCACGACCAGAATATCGGGAGGCAATAATTCACGCCCCGGCACGTTATTATCCGACCCATGACCCAGAATCAGGCGTACATATAAGGCCGCAATGGTATAGGTCTTGCCCGTACCGGCGCTGGCCTCAATCAGGCGGCTGCCTGATAACGGAAAATCGAGTGTATTTAATGGCTGGGCGGACGTCATGCTGGCGCTCCCTGCGCCGCTTGTTGCTTGATTTGATTAAACGCATGCCGATAAATCGTGTGGGTCCAGGTCACAAAATCCGGTTCTGCCGCCTCGGCTATTAAGCTGGCAAAACGGGGGAAAAAACGTCCCAGGTAGGCATCATAATCGACTTCGCCACTGTTCCAGTCATCGCCTTCGTATTGAGCTTGGGCGGTCTCCATCGCCTTGTCCGGTGTTGCACTTAACCAGGCGAATGCCGTTTTGCAAGCAACAGGCAACGGAGCTTGCATACCTAGATACCAAGCTTCGACCAGCGTTTTGAGCTGAGCTATCGCCTCTGCTTGAACTATAGGGGCAATTTCAATCACGGTATCTGAACCGATCACCCGAGTTTGCAGATCCATGCCGATGGCGCAGCCGGCCAGATGCTGCACCCAGTACAGCAACAGGTTAGGGTATTTTATTTTTTTCGCGTTGGTGAGCAGAGCTTGTGCGGTTAAATGAATCATAGCGTTGTGTTGATGATCGTTACCTTGCCGCAAATTACTCAGATCGCCGGCTAACTGGACGGTGATGCTGTCAGCGAACGAAAAACTCAAGTCAACGACACGCGCGTCGATTTCAGCAGGCCAGAAAGCAAACAGTTCCTGATACTGCTGCCAGACCTGATTGACTGGATCGGCAATGCCCGCATAGGCCGCGTGAGCAAAGCCGCCCAGTGGCAGTTTGCCTTTACGCGCCATTGCCGAGCGCTGCTGTTCAAAAAACGTCCGGGTGTCATCCGGTTTTTCGCTCTGCAACGCATCTAGCAAGTCGTTACGCAGCCCATAACTTTCGAGTGCGTTAAAACCAAACGGTTCGTTATCTTCACTGGTGACCGTTTCTTGATCGAAGCCAAATTTGAGCGAGTGATTACAGAAGCTTTTGACCGGCGCTTTCAGGAAACGCGCTAAAGATTTTAGCGTTAGCGTATAGGATTTTTCATCCGCGCTTATCATGATTGGGTCGGTTAAGCGGATTGCATCCGATTCTTCGAACCATTCCCGCGCATAAGTGAACAAGCGGACATCACGGTTTTTTGCTAAATATTGCAGGCTAAAAGGTTGCAGCGGGTGTTCAACCGTTATCGCTTGCAGCAGCGCAGGAGAGTTGTCTGGCAGTTGCCAGCCTTGAGTCAGCGTATCGCGCAGTTGGCTGATCAGCACCGACGGCGGCTGCGCACTATTGTCGCGAATGTTGCGGCCTACCCAGCTGACATAGAGCTGTTGCCGTGCCGAAAGTAAGGCTTCCAGAAACAGATATTGATCGTCGTGTCTGCGTGAGCGGTCACCGGGACGATAATGTCCTCGCTGACTCATCAAATCAAAGCTGTGTGGTTGCTGGCTGCGTGGATAATCACCGTCATTCATGCCCAACAAGCAAATCAAATGAAAGGGGATGGCACGCATCGGCATCAGTGTGCAGAAATTGACCCGGCCACTGAGAAAGCGCTGGTGAAGACTGGGTTCGTCCACTTCAGATAACCAGGCTTCCCGGACCACAGACAAGGGCAAGGTATCCGTTGCGGTTAATCCGGCTTGTTCGCAGCATCGACCCCAGGTTGTTAAAGAGCGGGTAAGCGTCTCCTGCATTTTTCTGTCCCGCTCGTCGCCGATAACAAAAAAATCCTCCAGTAGAGCAGACAGCAGCTGTTGCCAGTTATCCGTGTTTTGCTCTTGCCGCAGCAATGTCGCATAGCGTTCAAGCGTTTCCAGCAGGTATGACAGGCCGCCAACCCATTGCGCATCGAGCCCGCCAATTTCTGAGTAAGGCTCGATGTCTTTGAAGGCGGCACCGGCTCCGACCGCATAACCCAGCAACATTCGCCGTAAACCAAATTGCCATGTATTGGCTTCCAAATCCTTCGGCATATCCACTGACTGAGAACGTTGCTCGGCATTTAAACCCCAGCGGATTCCGGCTTCTTCTACCCATTGATGTAATGTGGGGATAGCGGCTTCATCAATCGCAAAGCGCTGTCTTAATGCCGGTACTTCCAGCAGGGCAAGAAACTCACTGACGGTAAAACGCGAATCAGGCAGATTGAGTAAAGCTTCAACCGCCACCAGTAATGGATTTTGCCCGCGCTGTTGCTGATCGGCCAAACTGTAGGGGATGTAGCGAGGATCATCGGGCTTCACGTTGCCAAATACCGCTCGGATATGCGGCGCGTATTTATTGATGTCCGGCACCATGATAATGACATCGCGCGGATGCAGGGAGTTGCCGTTTTTGGCGGCACTATTAAAGCGGGCTAACAATTGATCATGAAGGATTTCGACTTCGCGTTGCGGGCTATGGGCAATATGAAACACCAAGGATTGATCGGCTTCAGCCAGCACCAGGGGTTCAGCGGGTATGGGCTCTAAATCCAGGATCGATTGTTGTAAGTGTTGCAACAGGCTACGTTGACCCGGTTTTCCGTAATCCTTGAACAGATCGATTTTGCTGTCGGGCCAATGCCAGTTTGCATAGGCTTGAGTTTCATCAAACTGATCCAACAAACGAATATAATCGCGGCCTTGTTTGCCCCAGGCAGCGAGCAAGGGTTGTGCGTGAAGATGCAACTCTTCTTCGGTCAATGAGGCGGTCATTCCTGTTTTATAGGCTTGGCGATGGCGTTCGGCTTTTAACAGCTCTTTATCTTCAATAATGTCCGCCCAGTAATGCTGGCAGGGGTTATGAACAAACAACACGATCTGACAAAATTTGCCCAATTTAGCCAACACCTCAAGAGATTGCTGCGGTAAAGACGATAAACCAAACAATATGATCCGGCGCGGTATGCCAGCAGGAGGCTGATCCAGATCATCAATATTCGCCATGAACTGCGCATGCACCGATGCGCGGCTGGCAGATGCGGTATAGGCATCGCCCAAATCGGCCAGCACTGCCCGCCACAAGGCCGACTGCCAGCGTTGCTGTTCGGGCAAAATCAGTATTTTCCCCAGTGCGTTACGCAAACTATCCGTCCCATTTGCCCAATCAGAAAGCCAATCCGAACGATAAACCTGATATTGGTCAAAAAGATCAGCCAGTTGTTCCGCAAGTTGATAGCGTTTCCGACTGTTGTTATCGTCAGCCAAAAATGTCGCCAGGGTCTCAAACTCTGATTGGGTGATGAGCGTAGGCAATAAACGGTACAAGCGCCAAGTGAGCGGGGCTTTTGCTAATAATTGTTCTTTGGGGATTTTCTGGGCCAAGACCGCACGATAAATACTCCAGATAAACAACGAGGGCAATTTCAGGTCAATCGCCGCCGCGATACCCAAGGCATTGTTTTGCGCCAGGCTTTGCCTCAACCATTGCCCCATACCATTGCTTTGCACCAGAAATACATCATTTTCCAGGGGTGATAAAGGATGTTGTTTCAGCCAGTATTCGACGACATCACGCAGTTCTTCGAGCTGATTGGAATGAATCACGGCAATGCCGCTGTCTAGCGATGTAGAGTGGTTTGTTGCTGTCATGGATATATCCCTATGTATTGGGGTTACTCACTGATGTTACGCACCCACCCCTCAAAAAGCGTATTATTTCGGGATGGAAAAAATAAAACTAGAATTATACACAGACTACCTGATCTGCAATAACGGGTTTGCGACGGCGACCGGATTGTCGGCAATGATGGAAGGGGATATAAGCCATGACCAGATGACGCGTTTTCTGGCATCGAAAGCATTTACCTCCAAAGACCTGTGGGGGCAAGTTAAAGCGACAGTACGCCAGATAGAACGGGAAGATGGTTGCTTGATATTTGACGATACCATTCAGGAGAAGACCTGGACGGATGAGAACGAAATCATGTGCTGGCACTATGATCACTGCAAAGGGCGTTCGGTCAAAGGAATCAATTTGCTGAACGCCCTATACTATAGTGGGGAAGTTTCAATTCCCGTCGCCTTTGAAGTGGTGCGCAAGCCTTACCAGTTCAGTGATGTGAAGACCCGCAAGGTCAAGCGGGCCAGTGAGTTCACCAAAAATGAGCTGATGCGGGAGATGATAGCGACCAGTGTGGCGAATGCCATCAAGTTCCGCTATGTGTTGACGGACAGTTGGTTTGCCAGCAAGGAGAACTTTGAGTTTATCCTGAAGAAAGGCAAGCACTTCATCAGCGCCCTAAAGGATAACCGCTTGGTGGCTTTAACAGAAGAAGACAAGAAAGAAGGCCGTTTTGTACGAATCAGTCAGCTGGAATTGGCGGATCAGCAGGCGGTGCGCGGTTGGATGAAAGGCTTTCAACAGGAAGTGCTTTTCGTCCGCCGGGTCTTTACAAACAAAGACGGCAGCATCGGCCTATTGAATCTGGTATGCAGTGATTTAGCGTGCAATGGCGAACAAGCCGCCACGATCTACCAAAAACGGTGGAAAGTTGAGGAGTTCCACAAGTCATTAAAATCCAATGCGGGGTTGGCAAAATCACCAACCCGTACGGTCACTACCCAGAACAACCATGTCTTCATGTCGATCTATGCGGTGTTCAAGCTGGAATGTCTGAAGATAAAACACAAGGCCAATCATTTTGCGCTAAGAACTAAGCTGTTTATCAAAGCGAACCAGATAGCTTATGAAGAGTTGCAAAAATTACTGGCTGCGTAACATCAGTTACTCATTGAAATAACTGATTTATGCGATTTAATCTACAGGGATTGAAGGTTAGTTAAGCCAGGCAGCGAATCTCGCTTTAGCCTCGGCTTTGAATTGCTTCGACCAGCGATAGACAGGAGTTTCAGTGACTTTCTGATGCGCCCATTGCAGCCAACCGGTGACGGTGGTGTAAATAACCCGCAGGAACGTAAAGGTCAAAAGCTGGGGCTTGGTTAACGCAAATACTCTGGCTATCAGCACGGTGCCCAGTAATTTTGCCAATAATTCCAGCAGAATGCCTTGTAGAATCAAGCCGTGGGCTAGCAATCCGAAGGCGACGAGATTGATCGGCGTGACAATGATGAGCGGAATGCTGAACGCCACCAACGCTAGAGGCGGCGATGTTTGACTGAGCCATTGTTCGACGGTTTCCAGGTTCAGCCATCTGATTAGCGAGTGTCCAAATGCCGACAGAGCATCCCAAAGCCACTCTTCGATGATCAGGACGACAGCCAAGCACGAAAGCATGATTTTTTTCATAATCTAACCGAAAGAAAGTTTAACGGAAATAGTATACCTGCTCTATCGCAATGGTCTAGATTGAACTGATACGCTTGCGGGGTATTACCGTCGGCTCAGTTCGACCGCGTCCTGTTCGAAAGTTTAATCACCCAAAATAGCATAACAAACCGGCGTTAATATCAGGCTGGCGGTCATGCCCAGCAACAGGCCTGCCGACAGGGACAAGGTCATTGGAACCAAGAATTGCGCTTGCGGGCTGGTTTCCAGCAGCGCCGGTAAAAATCCGGCGAAATTGGTCAGGAAGGCTAAAAATATCGGTCGAAATCGTGAGGTACAGGCTTCGCAAATCAGTTCCGCAATCGGCTTTTTCGGGTCGTGGTGTTCTTTCATATAATCCAGCAGCACCAGGCTGTCGTTGACGACCACGCCGCTCGCCGCGATCATCCCGACCAACGACTCCATCGACAAAGGCAAACCTGCCAGCCCGTGCGCGATGACCGCGCCGCACCAAGCGACCGTGCGGCCAGCAGGAAAATCAGCGGTTTTAAATACGAGCGGAACGGCACCGCAATCAGCACGTAGATCACCAACAGCGAGATCAGGGTGTTTTGTTTTAGCGCCTCAAACATAGCTTGCTGTTCCTGGCCGATGGTGATGCTCAAGCCGGGGTAATTCAAGCGCAGGTTTTTCAATTCCCCGGTTTCCAGTCCGGCATAGATGGCGTTGACATCGGCTTTTTGCGGATCGACCCTCGCCTGCACTTTCAGCACCCGGCGGCGGTCTTGTTGCCGGATCAGCTTGGCGACGCCGGGGGTTAAGGTCACTTTGGCAAGCGTGCCCAAAGGCGCGTGTTGGCCGTCCGGCAATTGCACCGGCAGCGCCGCCAGACTGTCCAGCGACTGGCGTTCCTCGCGCGGATAACGCACCATCACCTTGACTTCATTGCGCCCGCGCTGCAAGCGTTGCACTTCATCGCCATAGTAGCCATGGCGGACTTGCTCGGATAAATCTTCAAGCCGTAGCCCTAAGCGTTCCGCTTCCGGCTTTAAGGTCAAGCGGATTTCCGGCTTGCCCGGTTCGCTGGAATCGACCACATCGTAAACGCCCGGATAGCCTTCAAGCGTGCGCTTGAGTTCAGCTGAGGCTTTGGGCAGCAGCTCGGAGTCGACGGCACCCAGATCAAACTCGATGTCGTAAGGCACATCGCCTTCCTTGTACAGAAAATCGATCTTGGTGCGGCCCAAGTCGCCGACCCGTTTGCGCCACTCGTTGATAAAATCCTCGACGACTATCCGTTGCCGCCCTTCTGCTGAAAATTCGGTCCAGAAACCGGCGCCATGCTCATAGATCATGGTTTCCAGTCCGACCACGATGCTGTCATGGTTTAGTTTATGGTTTTCCTCGCCTATGCCATCCAGTTCATCGCGTAACGCAAAAAACGCCCGTTCCACCTGCTGCGCCCGGTTGCGTACTTCGCTGTAAGGCATATCCTGCGGTGAGGCCAGGGAAACCCAAAAACTGTCCTTGATGACGTCGGCCTGTAGGGACATGCGTAATCGTCCGCTGTCCAGCCAGGCTCCGCACAACAGCAATAACACGATAAAAACGGTGACGGTCAGGTAACGCCAGTCCAGCGCGCGTTGTAAAAACGGGCGGTAGTAGCGGTCGACAAATCGCTCCAGGCCGAGATTAAGCTTTTCCCGCAAACGTTCCAGTCCGGAAGCAGCTGTTCCAACACGATTGGGCGCAGCCAGATGCGAAGGCAGAATCAGCAGCGCCTCAATCAGCGAAAAGACCAGGGTCAAAATCATCACCAGACAGATAGGCTTCATCATCTGCCCCGCCCATCCGGGCAGGAACAGCCCCGGCAAGAATGCCACCAACGCCACCAGTACCGATAAAATCACCGGCAAAGCCACCGCCTGTACGCCGCGAATCGCACCGGCAAGGCTGGCCTCGGCATCTTGGCCGTCCTGCTGATGCGAATATACGCTTTCGCCGATAATAATCGCGTCGTCCACCAAGATGCCCATCGCCAGCAGAAAGCCGAACAACGACAACATGTTGAGCGACACATCCAGTGCGGGCATTAGCCACAATGCGCCGAGCACGGAAGTAAAAATGCCCACACCGGCCCAGATAGCCACACGCAGCCGCAAAAACAAGGTCAACACCAAACACACCAGCACAAAACCGCCGAGGCCGTCTTCCACCAGTGTGCGCACCCGTTCGTCGTAAGCCTGCGAATCATCCCACCAGGTCGTCATCAGCAACCCTTCCGGCAGTTGCGGCTGCATGTCGGCGACATAGTCCTTAACGCGGCGCGCCACTTCGACGGCGCTGTATTTGGTATGGATTTCCCAGCCTTGGGCGGTCTCGCCGTTATGATGCCATTCCGACAACCGCTCTTCCAGGCCGTCGCGGATCACGGCGACTTCGCCAAGGCGCAGTCGCGTGCCGTCGGCATGGGTGCGCAGCACCAGGTTGCCGATGCTTGCCGCATCCTGCGCTTTTCCCTTGACTCTAAGCTGCAATTCGCCCGACGGCGTTTTTACCAGTCCGCCCGATTGATCCAGCGAGGCGCGGCGCACGGCTTCGGTGACATCGTGCAAGGACAGGTGATATTGATTCAGCTTGGCGGAAGCCACCTCGATAACGATTTCATAAGAAATTTCGCCGTAATTGCGCACCCTTAGCACGCCGGGAATCTGCTCAAGGTCTGTGCGAATATGCTCACCGAAGCGTTGCAAAGTGAGCGGATCGGTGGGCCCGTGCAAGGCCACCCAGATTACGCCGTCATCGCCATTACGGGTAGCCGGTTGAATATCTATTTTTTCCAGATTTTTCGGTAATCGGGGTATATTTTGAATGCGCCCGCGCAGAGAGTTAATGATCTGCTCCTGATCATAATCCGGCAACACCGATACCTTGACGGTGCATTCGCCTTCGCGAATCTCGCTGTTCAGCCTCTTGATGCCCGGCATATCGACGATAGCCTCTTCGATACGGACACACACCGATTCCTCGATTTCCAGGGGGCCTGCACCCGGATACGCTGCCATAACATCGATCTGCTGAGGGCTGAAACGGGGGAATACCTCTTTGTCCATCACTCTAAAACCGACGATGCCGCCGATAATGATCAGTATCATCAACAGATTGGCGGCCACAGGATTGGAGGCGAACCAGGCCAACAGGCCGGTAGCGCGATATTGTGATGAATTCATCGATTATTCAACTCTAACCTTCATGCCTTCCACAGGCACCTGGATACCGGAGGTCACAATCCGGTCGCCTGCGTTCAATCCCTCTTTCACCAGAATACGATCCGGCTCGTTGCGCAGCACCTCAAGATGGCGGATGTGCAGGCGTCGCTCGGTATCGACCGTCAACACTTGCTGAGCGGCATTGATTGCATTTTGGGGCAGCACGAACAGGTTTTGCAGCTCTTTTCCCTGTACCTGCGCCTGCACAAACAGCCCGGCAAGCAGTGGCGGATGATCGTCTTTTTGCGTGTAGGGGTTGATGACTTCGGCGACCGCATAGAGCACGCCGGTGGTGTCGTCCAGCTGTCCTTCGCTACGCACGATGCGGCCTTCCCAGGATTGATTGCAAGGCTCCTGCGAAATCGGCGGTGAGCGTGACTTTAGGGCAGGGCAGGGACGCTGCACCGCATTGTTTGCCTCCCGCTCCCAACGGCAAATCGAGATAGGCCAGCTGGTCGGTCGGCAACGGCAACCTGATTTCGGCAAGGTCGGTGGAATAGATATGGGCGAGTTTTTCGCCGGATTGGATAGTCTGCCCCAAGCCCGCAAGCTTGGTTTGCAAGCGTCCGGTAAAAGGCGCGCGCAATTCGCAGCGACTGCGTTTGATTTGGGCTTGCAGCAGGTTGGCTTCGGCGGCTTTGAGTTTGGCGCGCGCTTCGGCCAGTTGCGGCTCGCGCATCGCCAACGACGTGGCGATACCTTCCCCCAAGGCTTGCCATTCATTGTGCGCCTGGTCGGCCTGGGCTTCTTCCATCGCCAGTTGACGTTTGGCTTCGGCGATTTGCGCCTGGGCTAGTGCGATAGCGTAGTCGTAATCGCGCGGGTCTATGGACACCAACACGTCGTTGCGGGCAAAAAAACCGCCTGCGACAAAATCGTGATGAAGCTGGATGATTTTGCCTGAAACTTCCGGTATCAAATCGATTTCATTACGCGGCGTAACGACACCCTGAGAATGCACATTGAGCCGTAGCGTTTGCGGTTCGACCTGAATCACGGTAACCAGCGGCACTTCGGCGTTCGGCGTTTGCGGCACCAGTTGCGGACGCGTGGCAATAACCGCCCAGGCGCAGGCAATGCCGGTCAGCAACAGTGCAATAGGCAGGAGGATTTTCAACCGGCTTTTTTCCATCATCAAACCCCGCCTCCTAAGGCCAGATAAAGATCGATACGATTGCTGAGCAGTTGCCGTTGCACGGAAAGATGCGCGCTTTGGGCGTTCAGGGTGCTGCGGTAGCTGTCCAGCAAGGTGAGAATTTCGATCAGGCCCTGCCGATACGAGTAGACCGCGAGCTTGCGGCTGGCTCGGGTTTGCTCCACGGCCTCCCTGAGCGCCTGCTCCTGCTCCCTTAGCCAAAATTCTGCGGCCAGCGCTTGTTCCACTTCCCGAAAAGCGTTAAGCGCGGCGCTTTGATAGTGGTTAAAGGCTTCTTCGGTGCGCGCCTCATTCAGGCGTATGCCCGCCTTCAGGCGACCGCCGGTAAAAACGGGTTGCACCAGCCCCATGGCCAAATTCCAGGCCACGGCGCGAGGATCGATCAGCTCCATCAATGCCGGGCTGCCGGTGCCTCCAGAGGCGGTCAGGGTGATCCGGGGCAGGAGCGTTTTCTTCGCGCTTTCCACGCGGGAGTCGGACGCTTGCAGTCGCGACAACGCGGCGACCAGATCGGGTCGCCGTGCCAGCAGCTCCGAGGGTAATCCGGCGGCTAAAATGCTCGGCGGTGTCGGCAATGCTGAAAGGTTTTTCAGGCTATTGCCCGGATAGCGGCCCAGCAACACTTCCAGCCTGCGGGTGACGATTTGCACCTGATTACGGGAGGCGGCAAGTTGCGCTTCGGCATTCGCCAGATCGGTCAGCACCAGACGCAAATCCAGGCCGCGAGTTAATCCCCGGGCAAATCGACCGCGCACCAGTTCGACAATGACGCGGCGATCCTTGATCGATTGTTCGGCGACCTCGGCCTGAAGATTGGCCTCCAGCAGCTCAAAATAACTTTGCGCGGTGCGCGCCGCCAGGGACAGTCTAGCGCCGTGATAATCGGCAGCTACGGCTTCTGCTTCCTGCGCGCTTGCTTGCTGTGCAGCCTTGATGCGTCCCCAGACATCGATTTCCCAGCTCATGGTGAACAGCGCTTCAAACGCGCTTGTGTTGTCGGCTGATAGGGTGTCGCGACGGTATCCCGGCGCAAAAGATAACTGCGGCCAACGCATCGAGCCATCGATACGCGCTTGCTCCCGAGCCGAATCCACGCGTGCGGCGGCGGCTTTCAGATCATAGTTATGGTTCAGTGCGTCCTGCACCAATGCGCTGAGCGTGCGGTCGGCAAAAGCGCTTAGCCATTGTGTTGCGATGGGGTTATTGGCGGTTGCCCATTGCGGCGGCGACTTCGTGATGTCGATGGCGTTACGCTCCGGTGTCGTCGCGCAGCTTGCCGTCAACAAAACTACCATGCAGCAAAAAGCACGTAGGATGTGTGGTCTATAAAAAATATCCAGCTCCAATATTCAGCGTAAGGTGTCGCCTTATTAAGTGTTTACTTTTTATCCAGTTTGGCTTTGATAGCGGTAGTTTCAGTCTGAATTTTTTCTATGGCTGCCTTCAATCGGGCTTGTTGGTTATTTGCGGCATTGGCGATAATTGCGTTATCTGAATTGGCCTCGTTAATCATGCAACTGTTATAGGCATTGGCCTTTTGCTGCCAGTCATTGATTGCGTTGACGCTTTTGTTGTAAGCATCAACGCTCGCCTGATCAATAACGGGAACCGAGGGTTCGGCGCCACAACCGCTTGGCGACCAGATCCCGTTGGTGATAGTGCCCGCCACAGCGGAGACGGCAGTGAGCATCATTGTCGCAGTAAGCGATAGTCGTTTTATCATTTTCACTCCTCAGCTATTTTCAATCGCGTTAGCCTTAATTGGGTCATCCGCCAAGCGGGATGCGATTTCATATGGATTTCAAAGCTATGCAATCACGCTACTGCTGTATGCTCACAAAGGCTATTTTGGCAATTCCAGCATGTTGAACGGTCGCCATCACTTCGGCAACCTTTGAATAAACCACGTCCTGGTCGGCGTATAAATGCAGGCCTATTTCAGGATTTTTCAACAGTTCATCGTTCAAAGCCGTTTCCAGGGCAGCCAGATCGACCAGCGGCAGTTTGTTCAGCGTTATAAGTCCCTGAGCATCGACACCGAGCTGTAGCGGCTGTTCCTTAACATCCGCCGTGGTCTCGGCGGTTTTCGGCAAGGTCACATGCACCGATTGCGTGAGCAGCGGCGCGGTCACCAGCAGAATAATCACCAACACCAGCATCACATCGACCAGCGGCGTGACATTAATCTCGCTCATCGCGCCTTCGTCTTCCGATTGCGGTTTAAAAGCCATGTTTATACCTTAGCCTTGCTGTCAGCACTTAACGCGATATGCAGAAAACTGGCGACAAAGTTTTCCAAGCCGGCACGGTGTTGCTTGACCCGGCGCAGGAAAAAGTTATACGCCAACACCGCAGGTACGGCGACCGCGATACCGATTGCGGTGGCGACCAGCGCGTCGCCGATCGGACCCGCCACTACATCCAGGCTGGTCGAACCGCTGGCGGTAATTTCATGCATCGCATGCATGATACCCAGCACCGTGCCGAACAGGCCGACGAACGGCGCAGTGCTGCCGATACTGGCTAGCAGTGTCAGGCCGCTTTCCATCAGGTGTTGCTCTTTCTGCATTTGCACCAGCAGCGAGTGTTCCAGCAACTCGGCCGGAGAGCCGATATATTTAAGGCGTTTACCGTCAGCTTGTTGGCTTTCGTTCAGCCAGGAAAAACCTTGCTGTGCGATTCGAGCCTGAGGACCGATGGCGGTATCTGCGGGCAGCGATTGGGCTTGAACCAGATCGGATGCCTCCCAGAACGCGGCGTTAAAATGTCGGTTACGATAACTGTTATTGGCGAACTCCCAGATTTTAAAAAGAAGCACCGTCCAGGTGGCCACCGAGAAAGCCAGCAGTGTGTATAAGGTACCGTCGATGATGACTTTCGGCTCAATATGGTAGGGCATTTAAGTTTCCTTTTTAGTTATTCAAAACAAATTCAATAGGTACGATCACCGAACTGGCCACCGCCGTGCCGCCCCGTTTGGCGGGCATAAATTTCCATTTTTCGACCGCTTCGATGGCGGCCTCGTCGAGTACGTCATGACCGCTGCTGCGTTGCACGGTGACATCCTCGCTATCGCCTTCGACGGATACTCTCACCCGCAGGTGCACGGTACCTTCCCAACCGCGGCTGGTGGCAATGCCGGGATATTTCGGTTTGGGATTGGAGCCGTAATTGGCGTTGAAATTCGCTTCGGTAAAGGGTGCGGTCTCTGCCGTCGCCTTGCTTGAGGTATTCGCGGCAGCGCTAGTCGCTACCGGAGCCGGTGCGGATTCGGCAGTCGATGGCGCAGGCAGCATATCCTCGGCCATAGGTTGCGGTTTGGGAAGCTCCATTTGCTTGCGGGTAACCAGCTTTTTTTTCTTGACCGGCTTTTTTACGGGCTGTTTTTTCGGCTCCACCGGTTTGGGTTGCGCAATCGGCGCAGCTGCTGCCTGTTGACTCGGCGCAGAAATCAGCGACACTTCCATGATCATCGGTTGGGCCTTGGTAAAGGCTTCGGCAGGTTGCAGCATCCAGATAGCTGCCCATAGATGCAGTGACAGCACTAAAATCAATAACAAACCGCCTATTGAGTACGGCTTTTCTTGACGGGTTAAGAATGTAAACAGTGGGCGCGAATTTATTCGCGTTGCTGCTGTAGACGCGAATAAGTTCGCGCCCACAAAAGGCGTTAATCCCCGAACAGTCAGGCCGCCTTTGGGGCTTTTGAATAAATACATAGAGAATATCGTTTGCCAATCAAAGCGCATGTTCTGGAGGACGGCTTAACAGCGTCATCATACGTTCAAGTTTATCATCGACTTTTGCCACATAATCTTTCAGTTGAGCCAGCTCGCCCTTAAGGTCATGGGTGTTTTCATGAACATGCTGAAAATGCACCTGAAAATAGCGGGGTAGCGGAAATAAATCAATTAAATCGTCATCTTTCTTAACACTGCGATCTTTAGGCGTCTTTGCCGTGATCTTTTCAGTCTTATATTTTTGTACCAGTTTTAATGCTTTCATATTTCCTTCCTTATTTAGTTAGTTTATTTTGCATCCGTCTTTACTCTGGGTGATAAAGACAAAATAAGCGCCATAAGTCCTCACTTGGACTAAACGGCGTTGTCTTTGTAAACAAGTCTTCAATTATCATGATCACGTTAAAAAAACCATCCCTGGAATAAGTTCGTCCTACCTGACAAGTTTAATGAGGAAGACAACGAAGCCCAGAATTTGCAGCGTCTAACTGAACGGCCGGTTTTAAGGGAAAAACAACAAATTGCGAGCTTCTACTATAAGACGTTTCAGCGGCAATAAATCCTCACCTAAAAGATAAAAAAAATATAAATAAGGTCCGTAGGTTGGGTTAGGCGTTAGCCGTAACCCAACACATTCGCGCAAAAATGTCGGGTTACGCTATCGCTAACCCGACCTACCCGGCTGGCAGGTCGTAGGTTGGGTTGCTCTTTTCGCAACCCAATACATTGGCGATGTAAATGTTGGGTTGAAAACAGCATCAACCCGGCTGGCAGTCGTAAATATTGGATTGTGCAAAATACGACAACCCGATGCAGCTAATACATCAATACTCAATCTTAATCGACCCCATAAACGTGCGCGGCGCGCCGTATGAACTTAGCCCATTTGATTGCGTACTGGCGGTGTAGGTCTTATCGAGCAGATTATCGACGTTAAGTTGGGTGGTGAGGCGGGAGGCTCCCACTTTCCATAGTTTACTGACCATCAGATTGGCTGTTACATAACCGGGAGCTTGCGCCGTTTCGATATAACCGATTTCACGCTGGCCCACCGCTTGCGCGCCTGCGCCGACTTTCAGCCCATGTAGCAGCGGCTGTTGAAATTCGTAAGTCGTCCATAAACTGCCATTATTCACCGGCGCATTATGCAAACGCTTGCCATCCATTCCGGCCCCAACGCTACCCTTTAGAGTTTTGGCAAAAGGCGTGTACGCATAAGCGCCGATAATGTTCCATCCAGGGAGAATTTCGCCCGTTAGGTCCAGCTCGATCCCTCGGCTTTCGGCCTCCCCAATCGCCAGCGTGGTCCGCGGGTCCACTTGGACAGGCACATTTTGCTTCTTCAGGTCGAAATAAGCGATAGTGCCGCTGAAACGACCGTCGAACAGTTCGGTCTTGATGCCTGTCTCCCATTGTTGGGCGGTTTGCGGCGGCAGGGGCTGAGCTGTCCAAAAATTATTCGCCGCGCCAAAATTTTCGGTATAGCTGCCGTAAGCGGATAATTCAGGAATCGGTTGCCACACCAGTCCGCCGCGCGGCGAAACCTGGTCATAGCTGGTCTCTTTAACCGGCCCTCCATCGGGGCCGATGCTGGTTCCGGAAGTCTCGGCATTGTCATAACGCAATCCTCCCAAAAGATGGAAGTTATAAGGCAGCTCGACTTGATCTTGCGCATAAAGACCGAACCAGGGTAATGTGAAGTTTGCGGTGGAAACGGTGGCGGGCAAAATTGTCGGAGCACCAGTCTGGTGAACAGGAGTGTAGAGATTAGTCGTATCACGGGTAGCCAGACTAAAACCCGCCGATGTCGCCCGATAATCGGAACGATAGTAATCGCCGCCCACCAATAAAGTATGCTTGGCAAAACCTGTCTTGAATTTGCCGGTCAATTCCAGTGCATTAAAAAAGTTATGTTGGTAATCGTCGCCGTCAATATTTTGAGCGAAGAAAGCGCGAAACACATTCCCTGTTGCCGGCGCAGCGCTACCGGTACCGCCGCCGGCAGCCATCCTACCCGACATCGTTAAAGCGTAATTGCTGAAATTGAAGCGATGGCGCAGTTTCCAGGCATCGTTAAAGGCATGTTCGGTATTTAAAGACACCATCGTATATTCGTCTTCTTGGAAATTCCACGGATCGCCCAAATTCCGTTCGCGCGGAATATTGGCTGGGCGATTACCTAATAAAGGCACCATGCCGCGGCCATTTTCTTTAATGTCGCTGTACTCGACTTTCAAGGTCGAGGTGGTTTGGTCGGAAATATTCCAACGCAAGCTCGGCGCAACGAAGATGCGTTCCTCGCTGCCGAATTCCTGAAAGGTGTTGTTGGTTTGATAGCCCAGATTAAAGCGATAGGCGAGATCTTTGTTCGCAGTCAGCGGGCCGGTGGCATCGACATTGGTGCGATATAAATCGAAGGAACCGAATTGTTGGCTTAAACTGTAGTAGGGCGTATCCAGCGGCTGCTTGGTAACGAAATTAATGAGTCCGCCGGGCTCAGTTCGCCCGTACAGTATTGAACCGGGGCCTTTCAAAACTTCCACCCGCTCCACGTTGGCGAGATCTTCGGTATGCGCCCACTGGCTCTGATTCTTATAGCCGTCTCTGTAAACGTTGTAATTACCGAAGCCTCGAAGAAAAAACGTCCCGGATCCGCCTACACCGCTAACCGCGCCGCTGACGTTTCTCAACACTTGATCGACGGTGATGGCTTGCTGATCTTTCATCACTTGCCGCGACACCACTTTTACCGACACCGGCGTTTGCATAAGCGGCGTGTCGGTTTTGGTCGCAGTAATGGCGTTGGTAATTTTATAGTCCTTGTTATCGGGAGCATTCACGTCTTTAACCGTGTTCCCAGCCACCGTCATCGCTTTCAAAATAGTAGGCTCCTGTTTAGACGAGGGCGGCAGCTTTTCAATCACAACGGCATTATTACCGGTCATCCGGTAGCTTAAACCACTGTTGCCCAGCAACTGTTGCAGTGCAGCTTCCGGGCTGTATTTTCCATTCAGGCCTTTGCTTTGCAAGTCTCCGGCAATTGCCGTGTCGTAAACCAGTTGCAGGCCGCCGGTTTCCGCCAGCTTGTTCAGCGTGGTCGCCAACGAGCCGGACGGGATGTTGTATTGCTGGCTATCGGCCAGCGCGACGCCGGATACGCAAACGGCAATCGCCGCGCCGAGCAGCAGCGCCGCCGATGCGTGCTTGGCAATGCGGCGTTTACCGCATGCCTTTGATTTTTTCAAGATCATATGTCTCTCTATGCTGTTGTTTTGTGAATAACAGTAATGTGACGCATGGACTGCGCAAAACAGGAGGTGGAGAGAGATTTATTTTGCTACGGCGTAAGAGACTGTTATCAGCATCGTTCCCGCGCTCCGGTGTCGGAACGATAAAATATTAGATTGCTAATTTAAAGCGGAGCAATGGACGAGATTCAACCCGTGCTGCCCAGTCTTAAGTTGCTAGCCCAACAGTAAAATCCTAGCGATGCAGCAAAATCAGATAATCGTTGATTCGGGTCGAATGCACAGACAGCGAGCTTTCCAAGGCGTCGATGACAGCCAGCGGCTGATCGGTACGGAACACGCCGTTGACGCGCCGTTGGGTAATGCTGTCATCGCTGACCAGATAGCCGCGATGGTAGCGGTTGAGTTCGGCCATCACTTCGCCCAGCGGTTGGTTTTCAAACACCAGTTTGCCGCGTTGCCAGGCGGTCACCGTCTGGCTATCGATAGCTTTAATGCGCCCTAGGCCTGTTTGCTGATCGTAAACAAGCTGCTGACCTTCGTTGACCACTGCATGCAGCCCCCGACCTTCAGTCTGCTCCACATCGATGGCAACGCTGTGCTGGGTGACGCTGACTTCGGCTTGGCTATTGCGCAAGCGGATATTAAAAGCGGTTCCCAATGCGGTAACGGTGCCGTGTTCGGCATGTACCTGAAAAGGCCGGGTCGAGTCGGGACTGACTTCGAACCAGGCTTCGCCCTGTAGCAGAGTCAATTGCCGTTGGTTGCCGTCGATGTGTACCGACAGCGCACTATGGCTGTTGAGATGTACGATGGAACCGTCGCTCAAGCGAATGTCGCGCATTTCGCCGTAACCGGTATGGAAATCGGCCCGCAACAACATTGGTAACGGGCTGAACAGCCACAACGCCAGGCAGCACATTGTTAAAGTCGGCGCAGCCCATAATCTACGGAACCACGGTGTTTTGGGCGCAATGATTTCAGGTTTGACGATTCGTTGTTTGACAGCATCCAGCTCGTCCCACAATGCGCAAACAGCATCAAAAGCCTGCCGGTGCTGCGGATCGGCGTCTAGCCAATCTGCAAATTCGACACGTTCCCGGGCGCTGACCGTATCGCTATCCAGCCTGACCCACCATGCATTGGCGGCTGCTTTGATCGCGGGGTTATCGGTAGCATTTGATGTTGATTTCATCTGAGAAAGTCCTGGATTCAAGCAATTACTATTATAGGACGCATGACCCTATAAAAATAGGAGCTCGTCCGGTTACAGATCATCAAGTTGCTGTAATTTCTGCATCGCGCTGCGTAAATGCTTTTCCACCATATTGCGGGATATGCCCAGACGTTCTGCGATGTCGGCATGGCTCTGATTTTCAAACTTGCGCAATACAAATGCGGTTCGGCATTTGGGCGGCAGCAGGTTGACAGCCTCGACCAGCCGATCCAGACGCTGACGCCCCGCGATAATTTGTTCAGGATCAATGCCGTTGCTGGACTGTAGCTCCCTATCAAGGAAATCGACGTTATCGACATAGCGATTGCGAACCTTGTAGCGACGTTCATGGTCGGTTGCCAAATTGGCGGCGATGCGGTGTAACAGGGCGCGGGGATTTTCCGCTTGTTGCCAAAGGTTGCCCGTCATCATGCGTTGGTAAGTTTCCTGAACAATGTCGGCAGCCGTTTCAATACAGCCGCAGCGCTTGTACATCACTCGGCGCAATTCCTGATCATAGATTTTGATAAGTTGGGTGATGGCGGCAACGTTGCTCATAGGGTAAAAGAAGGCAGTTAGGCTTTTTGTAATCAAGTCTAAAAGCAAACTTTATGCCAGCAGCGTTGAGGCCGGTGCTGTCGGGGACTAAGGTAGACTGTGGTGCAGCCAATGGATTCGGACTGCTGTGTTATATGCCTTAGGCACTGTGGCATATCACCTAGTTTTGGCGACAGCGCTGGCGCGCCATGCAGGCAAAGTAAGTTTTAAACTGATTTTCGGAGTCTTGTAGGGGCGACTGGCCGGTCGCCCCTACCGCCAGAGCTGGTTATTGCACGTATTAATTTATATAACGATGTAATTTAGCCCGGCGTTTTTGCAGCCAGCGAATCACGCCGGTAACAAACAGCACCGGACACGCCAGACCGGACAAAAACACTAAAATCCGCCCGGTCCAACCGAACGCCCTGCCGCTGTGTAACGGCCACTGCCATTCGACAAAGGTTTGTCCGAAGGTGGCGCGGGTGCTGGGGTCTTGTACTTTTAAAACCGTACCCTGGTATTGATCGACAACAACCTGCCGCTCCGACCAAAACCGGCTAAGCTTGGGCACGTCGCTGATGCTGATGCGATAAACGCCGGTTTCGTCAGCGGGAGGACTCAGCCAATCGATGCGGCCTTCAGGATACTGGCTTTGCACGATACTTAGCGCCTGCGTCAAAGCTATCGGCTGTTTATCGTGCGCCGGCAACGAATGCGGACTATCCATAAAACCTTCAGTGCCGGGCGAAAGCTGCTTGACCAGCGCCATAAACTGATCTGGCAGATTCATGTAAACGCCTGAAAGCAACACCGCGAATAGAATCGGGAAGATGTAAAACCCCGAGGTTTGATGCAGATCATGATTAAAACGTTCGACACTGGCGCGGCGTTTAATGCTCAACACACGTCGCCAGCGCCCCGTTAACGGCCACCACACAATCAGGCCCGTAAGCACCGAAAACAACAGGATGACACCCATGATGCCGACGATAATCCCGCCTGTTTCGCCGGCCAGCAACGCAAAATGCAGCCGGAAAACAAACGGAATAAAGGCGCTGGGGAAAATATTCTCAGCCTTCTTGATCAAATGCTTGCCCAGCACTTGCGCGGTATAGGGATTAACATGCACCTGCCATTCGTCTTTTTCATCCGCAACCGCGGTAGGTATGTTAAATCCGAACTTATACGAAAACGTCGCATCGGCAGGATAATCGACGAAGCCCAGTTTAGCCTGCGGAGGCATGACAGCGATAGCCGCAGCCTGGACTTCCGCAAGAGCATGGTAAGCCGTCTCGCCTTGCGCCTGTGCCTGGACAATTCTTAAATCGGCATTCAAGACATTATCGATTTCTTCGTAAAACACCAAAATACTGCCGGTGAGTCCAAACACCGTCAGGAAAAAACCCAACAGCAAGCCCAGCCACAAATGTACGCTGAGCCAAAGTTTACGGCGTTTTTTTAAGCGTAACAGGCGTTGGTGCCCGGCATCTGCTCCGTTAAATGCCTCCCCGCGTGGCAAATCAATGGCAAATCGTTTCATGTTTTTCCCGTACATTGAATCAAGCTTTTGTGTGCTACAAACAAGCATCACTAATAAGACGTTTGAAGATGCAGAAATCCGCACCTTCAAGTTAAAATTAATCTGAACCGAATGGGTACGTTAAGCGTGAGTACGGATAATTCAACAAAGAGGGATTCGAAAGATGGAGTTGAAGGGGGCGCAGATATTGCATAGCGTCATGCAATCGTAAAGCGCCTTCTGGTTAGAATCGCTAACCCAACAAACCCAGAGGACAAAATGTTGGGTTGCGAAAAACAGGCAACCCGACACGGCTAATTGCCGATTAAAACTCCACTTTAACCGAACCCAAGAAAGTGCGCGGCGCTTCTGGCAGGGTTTGATGAATGAACGAGGCGAATCCGTTACTGGATGCAATGTATTCTTTAGCTAGCCGATTCTGTATATTAAATTACAAGGTTACATTGGATGGCCTCTGAGAATAATAATACACTGAAAACCAAGGGCTATCGCTTCGAGTATAATTTCGGTCATGGCTAACGGTTCTTGTCGCCTTTGATGGATTTTTAGATATGATCATGTCTTGTTATCTGAATGCTTTGGCGGTGATTCGTCAGCAGAAGTCAGTGCTATAAAATCAGTACTCCTTGTTTCAGAAATCGTTTAGAAAACGTGGCTAATGGGGTTCGCAACTCAGCCCATAACCACCGCTTGCCGCTTCGCCCCCCAGTTTCCCGGCTTTGGCTTAAACACTCCGGAACAATGTTCACCGCAAAAACGGCAATTTCCGGACGCATCCAGATTCCATTCGGACAATTCGTACCAGTCGCGGCCTATCAGCAGTTTTTTGCACTTGTGGCAATAGGTGCTGTCTGCGGACTTGTCATGCACGTTGCCGACATAGGCATAACGCACGCCGTTTTTTATCGCGATGTTTCGCGCCTGCAATAAGGATGAAAGCGGCGTAGGCGGCTTGTCGCGCATTTTCCAGTCCGGATGAAACGCGGTAAAGTGCATCGGCACATCCGGGCCCAGGTTCTCTACGACCCATTGGGTCATGGCTTCCAACTCGGCTTCTGAATCGTTCTCGTCAGGAATAATCAACGTCGTCAGTTCCAGCCAGACCGAGGTTTCATGCTTGATATATTTCAGCGTTTCTAAGACCGGCTCCAGATGCCCACCGACAATCTTGTAATAAAAATGCTCGGTAAAGGCTTTTAAATCGATATTCGCCGCATCCATCCATTGGTAAAATTCGGCCCTGGGTTCAGCGCAGACGTAACCTGCGGATACTGAAACTGATTTTATACCCAGGCTCCGACATGCCTGCGCGGTGTCAATCGCATATTCATGGAAAACTACTGGGTCGTTATAGGTATAAGCGACGCTGTCGCAGCCGTGATCAAATGCCGACTGGGCTATCGCATCGGGCGATGCCTTGCTCATCAGGGTATCCATTTCCCGCGATTTGCTGATGTCCCAATTCTGACAAAAATTGCAGGCCAGATTGCAACCGGCGGTACCGAAAGAGAACACCGAGGTGCCGGGTAAAAAATGGTTCAGCGGTTTCTTTTCGATAGGATCAATCGCAAAACCGCTGGAACGGCCGTAACTGGTCATCACAATCTGGTCGTCCAGATTCTGTCTGACAAAGCACAGGCCGCGCTGGTCTTTATGCAGTTTGCAAAACCGGGGGCAAAGGTCGCATTGCACGCGACCATCGTCCAGAGTATGCCAGTAACGGGTTTTTACGGTATCTTTGCTAACAAATTCAGTCATCATTATTCTCCTGGTTTCGTTGATAAACGCCGCTCTACTGATGCGGCAACTATTTTGATTCAGGGGGCGAGCTGTGGGTATTACTTTTTTATAAAAGTTTCATCATTCAGCATGACTGATCAACGGGATAAAATAAATGATTTTCGTCGGTTTAAGTAATGCTACGTATAGCTGTCAGATGGCTTTGACTCTATTATCCTGTGCCATTGATAGGGTGAAGGTTGACGCTGTAAAGCGTTTTCGCGATTGAATGGTTTGTTAATCAGTCAATAACACTTAAGTGTTACTATTTTGCGGTCTGAAGCACCGGAACTGCCGCCAGAACTTTCCGGCAATGGCTATCTTAATGCCGTTGTCCGGATTAACTAACAGGACAAGCTAATGAATAGACAGCCCGCCGTAGCAGGTTCTTTTTACCCTGCAAATCCAGAACAGCTCCATCTGATGGTGGATCAGTATTTAAACGATGCCGCAAGCGGTGAAAAGGTTCCAAAAGCCATCATCGTGCCTCATGCCGGCTATATTTATTCCGGTTCGATTGCCGCAAGCGCCTATGCCCGGTTAATAAAAGCCCATAACCGAATAACCCGCGTGGTGCTGATCGGCCCCTCTCATCGCGTCGCTTTTAGAGGCTTGGCAGTCAGCAGAGCGGAAACCTTTACCACGCCTTTGGGTAACGTCCCGGTAGATCAGGAGGCAGTGAAAACCATAGTCCAACTGCCTTTTGTTGAATATCTCGAGCAGGCGCACACCTTTGAACACAGCCTGGAAGTGCATCTGCCTTTTTTACAGGAAGTGCTGGATAACTTTGAAATCGTGCCCATTGTGGCCGGTGACGCCTTGCCGGGACAAGTCAGCCAAGTGCTTGATATGCTGTGGGGCGGCGATGAAACGCTGATTGTGATCAGTTCCGACCTAAGCCATTATCATGATTATGCAAGCGCTCAGCAGATGGATAAAGCCACCAGCCGACTGATAGAAAAGTTGCAATATGAGCATCTCGCCTCCGAATCCGCCTGCGGTAAAGTGCCGGTCAGCGGACTGCTAAAACTGGCACGGGAAAAATCGCTGTCGGTTAAAACCATCGACCTGCGTAATTCCGGCGATACCGCAGGCGATAAAGCCAGCGTGGTAGGCTACGGTGCTTATGTCATTGAATAAGGAAAATCAGCAACGGCTGCTGGATTTGGCGAAAAACTCCATTCGGCAGGGTTCGCAAACCGGTCGACCGATAAAAATCGACTTGACGGACTATCCTAGAGAATTAACAGAGCTGCGCGCTACCTTTGTGACCTTGGAAATAAGCCATCAACTGCGCGGCTGTATCGGCATGCTGGAAGCGGTCAGGCCGCTGGCTGAAGATATTGCCGAAAATGCCTATTCCGCCGCCTTTAAAGACCCGCGATTCCCGCCGGTGGAGGCTGATGAACTGGATAATTTGGACATCCATTTATCGATACTCACGCCTGCTGAACCGGTAACGTTTGATTCCGAACGGGACTTGCTAGCCCAATTGCGGCCCGGCATTGATGGTCTGATTTTAGAAGAAGGTCATCGGCGCGGCACTTTTTTGCCGTCGGTATGGGAGTCATTGCCGGAGCCTGAGCAATTTTTGCGGCATTTAAAACAAAAAGCCGGATTAGCGCCCGACTACTGGTCGAAAAATATCCGCATTTACCGCTACCAGGCCGAAATAATAGGCTGAAAGTAATAATCAGCACCGGCAAATCAGACGATTAGCCCAGTCTCACAGCAAGCCATGTTCCGCAAACGAATACGGTTGCCCGTCACCGATAATAAAATGATCCAGCACCCGGATGTCGAACAAGGCTAATGCCTGCTTAAGTTTCTCCGTTATGTGTTTATCGGCTTGGCTGGGTTCGGAAATACCGGACGGGTGGTTATGGGCAAAGATCACTGCTGCCGCATTGTGGCGCAGCGCCTGCTTGGCGACTTCCCTGGGATAAACGCTGGCGCCGTCTATGGTGCCTCTGAATAATTCATCCAGTTGTATGACCCGGTGCTGATTATCAAGAAATAAACAGGCAAAGACTTCGTAGCTGTAGCCGCGCAGTTGAGCGCTAAGATAAGAGCGGGTGAGTTCTGGGCTGGTTAGCGCATCGCCGCGTTGCAGCGCTTCTTTAAAATGCCGTCTGGCCATTTCCAATACGGCCTGGAGCTGGGCATAAGTGGCATCGCCCAAACCTTTGGCCTCACAAAAACGTTGCTGTTCGGCACCCAATAAGGCTCCCAGTGAGCCAAAATCGGCTAGCAGCTCACGCGCCAAGTCAACCGCCGATTTGCCGGGGGATCCGGTGCGCAGAAAAATAGCCAGCAGTTCTGCATCGGTTAGAGCGGCTGAGCCACGGCGCAGTAATTTTTCTCGGGGCCGATCTTCTGCCGACCAATCCTTAATGGACATCCGTCTTACCTTATAGGGTTGCGATTTAAGCGTAGAAGAATTGCTGTAGACTTGCCATAATACCAGCTTTGTTCACGTTTCAGGACCTTACTATTAACAAGCATATTTTATTGGCTGTCAGCGGCGGCATTGCTGCGTATAAGTCGGCTGAGCTGGTCAGGTTGTTACGCAAGCAAGGTGCAGAGGTGCGCGTGGTGATGACCCATTCCGCCATGCAGTTTGTGAGTCCGCTGACTTTTCAGGCGCTTTCCGGAAATCCCGTGCATAGCGAATTGCTTGATGCGGATGCAGAGCATGCGATGGGGCATATCAGTCTGGCGCGCTGGGCCGATGCGTTGATTATTGCTCCGGCAACGGCCAATACGCTGGCAAAATGCAGTCATGGCTTGGCTGACGATTTATTATCAACGCTGTATCTGGCGGCGACCTGTCCGGTTTACGTGGCCCCGGCCATGAATCAAGCTATGTGGCATAAAACCGTCACTCAGGAAAATATTCATAAACTCAACAGCCACGGCGTTACCGTGATCGGCCCCGAACCAGGCGAGCAGGCTTGCGGTGAAACCGGCTTCGGCAGAATGTCCGAACCTGCGGAAATTTGCCGATGTTTACTGGCTGACCCCGGCATTCGGTGTTTAAGCGGGCTTAAGGTTTTAATCAGTGCCGGACCCACCCGCGAACCTTTAGACCCGGTGCGTTACCTCACCAATCGCAGTTCCGGGAAAATGGGTTATGCGCTGGCCAATGCGGCTTTAAAAGCCGGGGCAAAAGTAACGCTGGTCAGCGGCCCGGTGGCGCTGACAGCACCTGATAATGTCGATCTGGTGAACGTAGAGACTGCGGCGCAAATGTATACGGCGGTTATGTCCAAAGCCGCAGAATATGATATTTACATAGGGGCCGCGGCTGTTGCCGATTACAGCCCGGTCATGTTGGAACGGCAGAAAATAAAAAAACAAAGCGAACAAATCACGCTAACGTTACAAAAGACCCGAGATATTTTGGCGGAAGTGGCACAACTGACTCCTCGTCCGTTCACGGTCGGATTTGCCGCTGAAACCCATGACCTTGAACACTATGCGCAAGATAAATTGGCGAGAAAAAATCTGGATATGATTGCGGCAAACTGGGTAGGGCGTGATATAGGCGGCTTCGATAGCGAACAAAATGCATTGCAGGTTTTTTGGCAACAAGGCCAAAAAAACCTGGCAATGACGACTAAAAACCAATTGGCCGAGCAATTAATCCGCTTGATTTCAGAGAGAATGGAATACAAAATTACATGAAAAAAATACAGCTTAAAATCCTGGATGGCCGCTTAGGCAAAGACATTCCGTTACCGGACTATGCAACAGCGGGTTCAGCAGGGCTGGATTTGCGCGCCTGCCTGGATGAGGCGATCGAGTTAAAGCCGGGTGAAACGCTGTTAATTCCAACCGGTCTGGCCATCCATATTGACGATCACCAATTAGCGGCCGTTTTATTGCCCAGATCAGGTCTGGGACATAAACACGGCATTGTTTTGGGCAATCTGGTCGGGCTGATCGATTCGGACTATCAGGGACAGGTTTTTGTTTCCTGCTGGAACCGAGGCGACACTGCTTTTACCATTAATATAGGCGAGCGCATCGCCCAAATGGTTTTTGTGCCGGTGGTGCAGGTGGAATTCGAACAAGTCGCCGAGTTTGATCAAAGTTTGCGCGGCTCCGGCGGCTTTGGTCATACCGGTCGTCATTAAGCTGTTGTTCTTGAGGATAGAGGCATAAACATGGTACGACTATTTTCTTTATTGTCAGCGTTTGCTGTGTTAATGGTTCTGACTGCCGGTGTGGGCGTTTACTGGATCAGTGCGGCCCAAATCGCCCAAGCAAAGCGGGACTCAGCGACGGCCGTTGCAAAAAGTGTCGCAGTAGGCATTAGCGCACAGGTCAATTTGCTGACCCATACGCTTGAAAAAATGGCGCTGGATCCGGTCGTGTCGGCTGCGGTTATTCGTGCAGAAACAACCGAATTAACCGCAGTGGCCGCAACACTTGAAAAGCATTTGCCCGATGCCCTGAAAGTGCGGCTGTTATTGCCGGGCGTCAGTGAGCTTGATGATAAAAACATCCCTAAAATGGGTTATGCCGATCTGGATATGGTACGGGAAACCGTTATCAACAATCAATTGCCGGCAATACAAGGCGATAACGGGCCTGACAGGCATCTGGCGATAACACGCAGGATTATGCACAATGATCAGGTGGTTGGCGTCATTCTGGCCAGTTTGAACTATGACTTTATTAGTAAAGCTTTACAGGCAGCGGAACTAAAAAATGGGCACCTTGAATTAAGACAGGCTGCACTGGTATTAGGTGCAGCCGGTGAACCGGTCAGTGAAGCATTGAGCGATGACGCGCAAATAAAAGTAGCTAACACCGGCTGGGAATTGCATTACCAGGTTGCCGACAGTGCAAGTTCTACTGGACTGACTTTCATCGTCGGGATGATCGCTGTTCCTGCCTTACTGGCGCTGCTGGCTTTTTTTATGGGATACCGGAAGCTTTCAAGTCTGCTGACACAAGATCTG
This sequence comes from Methylobacter arcticus, assembly GCF_050917435.1. Classification (NCBI taxonomy): domain Bacteria; kingdom Pseudomonadati; phylum Pseudomonadota; class Gammaproteobacteria; order Methylococcales; family Methylococcaceae; genus Methylobacter; species Methylobacter arcticus. Next base: position 3,824,688 of record NZ_CP159583.1, on the reverse strand, counting down.
GGCAGTGTGCTGAAAGCCTATAAAGATATGATGAAGAATAAGTTACAGGGTACTTACCCCGTTAAGTTGACTGAAATGAATGCGGTTGTTTCAACGCTGGTGCAGTTTAAACGGGTTATGGATAATCAGGGCGACGATGTGATCAGTGGCAATAATGCTATTGATTTAGAAATGAGTCGTTTTTTCGATGAGCCTGAGTATTTGGTGACCGCAGGAGTTCAAATCAAAGGCGTTAATTTTAATAAAGCTGTTACGGAAAAAACTCAACCCGCCAAGCTGGAAATAGTTGACCATGCCGTACTCGACTCCTTTGACATGCCTCAGTCGGTAAACAAAAAATAGCGAAGACAGGCATTTTTTTTCTGGCTTACGATAGTCGGGGCGTCGTCGGCAAGAAGCTGACTAAAGGTCTCGCCAGAGCGACCCTATAAAGTTAAAGCGGGGAGCAATCTTCAGTTTCTTGTACAATAGCATTACACTAATAAAATAGTGGTTTATATCCGGTTTCTTAATCCAGGGAAAAAAATAATGAACAAAATAAAAATATTACTCACGCTCTCTTTGTTGTTTGGCTTGTCAAGTTCGGCTGTATTTGCCGATGCGCTGAGTTCTGATAAGGACATTATCGGTAGCTGGTTTTTGGAATATACCAAAAAATCACCTGAAGATGTTGCAAAAAAATCTATGGGCATGACCTGGGTGCTTAATAATAATCAATTGACCCAAAAAGACATTCCGCAAGTTAGAGGCGCTTCTTATGATGCGCCTGCGGTTGATTATATTGTGGAAGATGGCACTTTAAAAGTCAGCATACTGGGCAGAGCGGGTAAGTTTGACGTTTACTCATTAGTGGAAAAAACCGATAAGTCTATGGTACTTAAAGATAATAAGTACGGAACCTATATGTATTTTATCAAAAAGTAAGTTTACCCTTCCTCTCTGATGAGACTTATCCTTTAAGTCTCGTCACGCCGTTGAATTGAGCCGACACGCTTTATCCTAAAAACAACAGTCAGCCCACGAAAATCAAGAAATACACGAAATAAATGAGTATGTTGTGGTGATGTGATCATTCGCGTTTTGGGTGACGACCTATAACTTGTTATCTCTTTGATAATTTTCCTGCTTTTCGTGCCGCCTACGTTTGATTTTCGTGGATCAAATGATTTTTTAGGTTGAATGGATAATCGAATGATTTTAATGGATAATGCACGTCTATTTAGTTGATCTAACCTACGCAGCGAAGCAATGAAAAAAAAGATAGAGGAACTTATCCTGCAAGCCGTTGAAACACTTAAATCAGATGGTGTTCTCCCTCAGGAAATTACCCCGAATATTACTATTGACCGTACCCGTGACGTACAGCACGGCGATTTTGCTTCTAATCTGGCATTAATGCTGGCAAAACCGGCCAATATAAACCCACGCCAGTTGGCGGAAAAACTGATTGCCGCGCTGCCTCAAGATGCCGCAATTACTAAAGTTGAGCTGGCAGGTCCCGGCTTCATCAATTTCTTTATCGATCCCACAGCCCAATATCAGGTCATCCAGAAAATTCACGATCAAGGTCGAGAGTTTGGTTTAAGCCATGTCGGTGCCGGTAAAAAAATTCAAGTCGAATTTGTATCCGCCAATCCTACCGGGCCTTTGCATGTCGGTCATGGGCGTGGCGCTGCCTATGGTTCGGCCGTTGCCGATCTATTGGAGGCAGTCGGTTTTGAGGTGCATCGTGAATATTATGTCAATGATGCCGGTCGGCAGATGGATATACTCGCCACCAGTATCTGGCTCAGATACCTGGAAGAATGCGGCGAAGTGGTGCATTTTCCTTGCAATGGCTATCGAGGCGACTATGTGCGCGAGATTGCCAATGACATTCATAAAAATGCCAATAATGACTATCGTAGACCCTCTGAGCTTGTGTTTGAAGACATACCCCTTGATGCGCCTGTAGGCGGCGATAAAGAAATACATATCGATGCGTTGATCGCCCGCGCTAAAACCTTGCTGGGAAAATCGTTATACCAGGACTTTTTTCAAATAGGTTTGAATAATATTCTCGAAGACATCAAGATTGATTTAAGCGAGTTTGGCGTTGACTATCAAGAGTGGTTTTCAGAGCGGCAATTGATGGACGACGGTGCGGTAGAGCAAGCATTGGAGCGTTTGCGTATTGCCGGGCACCTGTATGAGCAAGATGGCGCGACTTGGTTTGCCTGCGCCAAGTTGGGCGACGAAAAAGACCGGGTGGTGATTCGCGATAATGGGCAGTCCACCTATTTTGCGTCGGATATTGCCTACCACATGAATAAGCTGGACCGTGGTTTCGACCAGATCATCAATATTTGGGGGGCCGATCATCACGGTTATATTCCCCGAGTCAGGGCGGCCCTTCAGGCCTTAGGTGCTGATGAATCCAAGTTAACAGTGCTACTGGTGCAGTTTGCCTCGCTTTGGCGCGGAGAAGAAAAAGTATCCATGTCGACCCGCTCCGGCGAATTTGTGACCTTACGGCAATTACGCAATGAGGTGGGTAAAGATGCGGCGCGCTTCTTTTATGTGATGCGTCGATCGGAACAGCACATGGATTTCGACCTGAAACTGGCGACCTCTAAATCCAACGAAAATCCGGTATTTTATGTGCAGTATGCTTATGCTAGAGTATGTAGCGTATTACGCCAACTGGATGAAAAAAACTGGGATCGGGATTTGCTGTTGGGCATGTCAAACCTAACGCTATTGACCGAAGAGCACGAAACCAATCTTCTGAGTACACTGGCGCGCTATCCTGAAATGCTGGAACGTGCTGCATTGCAATACGAACCACATCAGCTGATTCAATACCTGCGCGAATTGGCCAACGAGTTTCATACTTACTACAACGCGCATCAATTTTTAGTTGATGATGCAAAAATTCGTAATGCAAGACTTAATCTGATTTGCGCAGTAAAACAGATATTGGCAAACGGTTTGGACTTGCTGAATATCAACACACCTGAAGCAATGTAATGGCTAAAGACTACAAACACAGAACGCAGAATAAGAATACTGCGTCCACATCGTACAGAAAAAAACCAGAAAGTCTTAGTCTGTGGCGATGGATGCTGATGACGGCATTGATTATTTCGTTTGTAGTCTTTTTGGTTTATTTGAGTAGCACCGGATCGAAACAAACGTCCCCTTCGCCGGCGTTATCGACAAAGCCTGAGGCAACAAAAGCTGAAGTACCCCAGCAGGAGAAAAATCCTGAGCCGGGACCGATGCTGCCGCAATTTGATTTTTATACTATCCTGCCTGAAAAAGAAGTCATCGTACCGGATTATGAAATTAACACGCGTACCCGAGAAGAACGGGTTGGACAGGCAAAAACCGCTAATTATATTTTGCAAGCCGGCTCGTTTAAGGAATTTAAAGATGCCGATGCCTTAAGAGCCAAGCTGGCTTTAATGGGGATTGAATCGAAAGTTGAGAAAGCAAAAGTCGGTAATACGGTCTGGAATCGGGTCAAAATGGGGCCTTATACTCAGATGGCCAGCGTTAGTACCATTCGAGCCCGATTAAGAGGCAATGGTATTGATGTGCTCGTTATAGAAGTTGGCAATTAATTCACCACAAAGACAACGAGTCTGGGTGCGATATAGGGTGTTACCAATACAACCTGGCTTTCCAATGGAGCAAAAAGTAACAGCGGATTGGACGTAGAGTGCAGGCGTAGTGAGATGGGTTGTTTTTTAATCGCAATGGTTTGATATAAAATGAGTGAAGAATACGAATACGATGATGAGGCCGAAGAATTTTATGCAATCCGGCCGAATAAGACACAAATAAAGAAAGATATGGCCGTTCTTTTTGCGTTAAGCGAAGAAATGTCAGAGCTGCCTGCGGGGCAATTAAAAACGCTTGAGCTTCCTGAGATCATCAATAAAGCGGTTATAGAAGTATCGGGTATGCCGCATAAAGGCGCGAGAAAGCGGCTACTTAAATTCATTACCAGCCAGCTTCATAAGATAGACCTAGAGCCTATTTTAGAGAAACTGTCGCGCATTAAAAATAAAAGCGCTCATGCCGTCCGCGAGCATCATGCGGTAGAGCGTTGGCGAGATCGGCTGATTAGCGAGGGTAATGATGCATTGCTGGCATTGCTTGCCGAGCAACCGCAGGCTGATCGGCAAGTATTAAGGCAATTATCACGTAATGCTCAAAAAGAAGCCGAAGCCGGTAAACCGCCCAAATCTTCCCGTCAATTATATCGTCAACTGAAATTATTATTTCAGGTTGAAGGCGAGTTGGATGATGAATCAGGATTGGAGGATGAGCAGGAGATAGAGTAGGGGCTACCGGCGGTAGCCCTTCCATCAGCCTAGCAATCGCTAAACAAATCCAGTTGCTGGTAATCAGTCTGTCCAGACTTGTCATCCAGTGACGACAGCGTAATTCCCAGCAGTCGGACATTGCGCCTGCCTATCTCGGTGTTTTTTACCAAATCTTCAAGAACGGCACCTATAGTCGTTGCCGCAGTAATGATATGCGGCAATGTCCGGCTGCGGGTGATTTGGACAAAGTCATGATATTTAATCTTTATGGTTAGGGTATGGGCGACCAGCTGTTTTTCGGCGACTTTATTTAAGGCTTTTTCCAGCAGGCTTTGCAGTTGTGCAATGACCTCTTGTTTAAGCTGAATATCCTGTTGAAAAGTCATTTCCACGCCTACCGATTTTCTGCTGCGGCAGTTGTTGACGGGGCGGTGGTCTATGCCTCTGGAAATACTGTAATAATACAGCCCGGCCTTGCCAAAATAATGCTGCAACATTGCCAGCGGCAGTGCCTTTAAGTCCTTGCCGGTGTTGATGCCCAACGCTCGCATTTTTAGCGAAGTCGCCTTGCCTATGCCATGAAATTTGTCGATCGTAAGGCGTCCGACAAAGTCTGCGCCCTGTTCCGGGGTGATGACATAAAGCCCGTCCGGTTTATTGATATCCGAGGCGATTTTAGCGAGAAATTTGTTATAAGAAATGCCGGCCGAAGCGATCAGCTGGGTTTCTTGCTTGATCGCCGCCTTGATGGCTTTGGCGATTAATGTGGCTGAGCCTTGATGCAAGCATGACTGACTGACATCCAGATAGGCTTCGTCTAAAGAAAGGGGCTCAAAAAGGTCGGTATAGTCGGCAAAGATTTTTCGAATGGACATTGACGCTTGTTGATAAGCGTCGAAGCGAGGTTTTACAAAAATAGCCTGCGGACATAAACGATATGCGTGAGCCGAAGGCATCGCAGAATGGATGCCGTATTGCCTTGCTTCATAGCTGCAAGTTGCGACTACGCCCCGAGAGTTTGGAGCGCCGCCGACGATCAGCGGTTTGTTACGGTATTGTGGAAAATCGCGCTGCTCTACTGCCGCAAAAAATGCATCCATATCGATATGAATGATTTTTCGGGTAGCATTCATGCCGTATTATTTTGCGGATTTTTTCGGTTCCGGCAGGTTTAGTTCTGCGGTCATATTCCAGTCGGAGAAAGGAAACGGCAGGATTTCGGTATTGAAGGTCAGAAACAATAAAATATGGTACGTATAAATGGACAGGCTGCGTCCAAAGTTAAGCGTGTTGACGTTGGCTTTGCCGGTTATCAGCGTTGAGGCCACCTGCAAGATAATAACGGCCCAAAGCAACATTCTGACCAGACTGCCGATCGCCGCAAAAATCAGCATAAAGAAAATTCTTTTCCAGCTGGATAGTTGTTTCAAGTTGTAGTTAATTTGTTCGTCCATCGTCATTAGCCTCTGTTCATAATATCGCGTAAATCAAGCGCCGCTGCATTGGCGCGAGCTATATAATTAGCCATCGACAGGGAGTAGTTGGCGAAAATGCCATAGCCGCTACCGTTTAAAATCATCGGGCTTAAAATAGGGGTCAGCGCATTTTCCAGCGCCTTAATCATGATGTCAACGGTACGCATGGCCCGTTTATCTAACAAAATGTCAGCAAAATCATGTTTGATCGCTCTGAGGATATGCAATAACGCCCAGCTTGCACCGCGCGCTTCATAGAAGACATCGTCAATCTCCAGCCATGTCACTTTAGCTATGGGCGTTCCTTTTTCTTCAGCGGCCTGTTGCTCAAGCTTGGTTAGTCCCGGCCCATAGTTACTGGAATCGTTTGCGCTCAATCGGGTAGACAAACCGCCCAAGCGTTTTATCACCACTTCGGTATACTGCCACAAATTGTCGGCTCTGGAATAAAATTGCGCCTTTTTGACTGGACCGCCGTATTTTTGCAGGCGCTCCATGTATTTATGCAGGGCATCAATACCTTTTTGATATTCAGCTTCCGTTGAAGGTAAAGCCCAGGAGTTATGTTCGTAATAAAAGTAGGGTTCAGCCGTCGCCAAGTCTGGATCTTCGGCGGATTGCGACTGGTCTCTGGCAAAGTGATTTCTTAATGCGGTAGTGGCATCGCGCAGCATCACCAACGCGCCATATTCCCAATTGGAAATGTTGTCCAAAAATACGCCTGGAGGCGCGACATCATTAGTAATATAGCCGCCGCTTTTATGCAGCAGAACCTCGGCGATATGGGCCAGGGTGTTGGTGTAAACATAGCCGACAGGCATATTTTCCGTGGTGTGGGTTTCTTCCGCGCGCTTTACCGCTTCGTCTTGTATATTAAATTGTCCGGGTTCACTGCCCCACCAGGCGCCTAACAAGAGCAAGATGGCTACTACGATGAGGATGAAAACACCAAATCCCCAGAGTATTCCTTTCGATTTTAAATCGTTCAGTGCTTCATTTGCCGCCATTTTTGAAATCCCGTAAAGAGGTTTTTTGTAGGGTTGAAAAAATTTTCACCCTATTGCTTTTTATATGAAAAATTAACTGCATAGTAGCAGGTTTTTTAGCGATTTGCTTATGGTACAAGCCGCTATAAGGGTTTTTTTTTGGCTCTTGGATGGGCTTTATCATAAATTTCAGCCAGATGCTGGAAGTCCAAATGGGTGTATATTTGGGTGGTACTGATATTGCTATGGCCGAGCAGTTCCTGGACGGCCCTTAAATCCTGGCTGGATTCAAGTAAATGACTGGCAAAAGAGTGTCTGAGCATGTGCGGATGGATATGTTCGGCAATACCTTTTTTTTTGCACCACTGTTCCAGCCTTAATTCGATGTTGCGTTGGCCGAGCCTAGTTCCGCGCGTTGACACAAATAAAGCGGAATCGATGGTGGGTATTTTTATGGCGCGTTGTTGTAACCAGTTTTCAATAGCGGTAACGGCTTTGCTGCCCACCGGTAATACTCTGGATTTACCGCCCTTACCGATGCGGACAGTCAGGGTGTTATCCGGCAAGTCCAGGTCGGTTACATCAAGCGCCGATAGCTCACTCAATCGCAGGCCGGATGAATAGAATAATTCGAACATGGCCAGGTCGCGGATTTCGAGCAGCGAACTTGCTCCTGCTTCCAATAAACCGGATAACTGATCGACATCCAGTGTTTTGGGCAGCTTTCGATCTTGTTTGGGTGCTTGAATATGTTGGGCAGGATTGGCGCTGGCCTGACCTTTTTTTAACAGGTAGTTATAAAAACTGCGTATCGCAGACAACTCGCGCTGCAGGCTTTTACTGCTCAGGCCTTTCCGGTGCCGACCGGCTATATGGGCACGAATATCGGTATGTTGCAGGTCTGCCCACTGGGCTATGGCTTTGTCTGTGCAATAACGGGATAGATGCTTAATATCCCGCCGATAACTTTTTATAGTGTGTTCCGAAGCACGCACTTCAACGGTAAGCTGGGTGAAAAAGTCAGCCAGTATTAACTCCGCATCAGCGTGCATGATAGGCGATTTCCGAGTAAAAATAGCCCATCAAAAATTTGACCGATGGGGGTAAATAGCATCGATGAAAGCCAGGGGAAATATAAAATTTTGGGCGTTGTTGGTGCTGTTTGTGTCTTTCGTCGACCATACTTTTAGTCGATTCATTGCTGGGAATCAATTGAAGGCCTCGGCTTCTTCGCGCACCTCGGCTACGTCCTGTAGGTTAAGCTTGCGCTCTTGTAACAAGTTGATCAGCCGAGTACCTATGATTTCGCTCATGTGGTTTAAAAACAGATTGCCCATGCTGTAATGAAAGCGGCCGTCCTCTCGGCTGCCGATGGCTAAAATACCTTCCAATTCGGTAAAAGCCAGCGGGATAATCGCGCAAGATTTCACTTCAAATGCTGATTCGCCGAATAAAACCTTTGCTTGAGCCAGAGTCGGGCGACCGCATTTAGGCTGATTTCCGGCCAGTTCGCTGGCAAACGGTTCCAGGTCTTTGCTGTCCGGCTCAATAAACAGATTAGTCATAGTCGCGGAGTCTGGGTGATGTTTGATGATGCGTACCGCAACAAAGTCGACCAGAAAATATTCTGACAGGACGACATCAAGATTAGCCACTGCGTCTTCCAGCGTTGTAGCCTCCAGCAGTGCCAGAGTGAGCTTGTGCATACGGATCAGGGAAGCATCGTTGTCTCTGGCTATTTCAATCAGCGCAGTGAGCTGGTTTTCCATGTCATGATGCCGACTCCTAAACAGTTCCAGCTGCTTTGAAATCAGTGAGACTGCAGTGCCGGAGGGATGAGGGATGCTCAGGTGTTCCAGCAAATTCAAGTGTTGGTGAAAGAACTCGGGATGTTTGCGCAGATAATTTTCAACCTGGGTTGGAGTGAGTTCCGTGATTAATTCATTCATAGCAGTAGGTGTCCTTCAAAAACAGAAATGGCAGGCCCCGTCATTAAAACCGGTTCGCCACGGCCAGGCCAGTTAATGGTTAGCGTTCCGCCGGGTAGCTCAACGCAGACTGTATGATCCAGCAGATTGTGTTCGATGCCGATGACCACGGCAGCACAAGCGCCGCTGCCGCAAGCCAGAGTTTCGGCAGCGCCGCGTTCATACACGCGCAGCTTGATATGTTGGCGGTCTACGACTTGCATAAAGCCGACATTAACCCGTTCCGGGAAAAAAGCATGGCTTTCCAGGGCTTTGCCCAATTCAGCCACCGGTGCGGATTTAACATCGGTAACCTGAATAACCGCATGCGGATTGCCCATCGAAACCGCGCCGAAGGCCTTTTCAGTATCGTTAACCAGCACCGTATAAAAGCGGGATTCTTCTTCCGTCAGCAGCGGGATTTCGGCGGGGGCGTGTCTTGGAACGCCCATATTGACGGTGATCTGGTTGTCGTCATCAAAACGTAGCAACAATTGACCGGAATTGGTATCGACGCGGATTTCATTCTTATCCGACAGCTTTTTATCGCGGACAAAACGGGCGAAGCAGCGCGCACCATTGCCGCATTGGGAGACTTCGCTGCCGTCTGCGTTAAAAATCCGGTATTTGAAATCGGCATTGACGCTTACCGCTTTTTCAACCAGCAGCAGCTGATCAAAGCCAATACCGAAGTGCCGGTCAGACAGCCGTCGGATTTGCTCTGGGGTTAAGGCGATGTGCTGATTGATCGCGTCAATGACCACAAAATCATTACCGAGGCCGTGCATTTTTGTGAAATTGATCATGGCAATAAATGCTCGCCTACCCAAAGCTGGGCAATCGTTTCTCTTTCCCTGATCAGGTGCAGACTGCTGCCATCAACCAGCAGTTCAGCCAGGCGTGGTCTGGAATTATAATTCGAACTCATGGTAAAACCATAGGCGCCGGATGAACGTATCGCCAACAAATCGCCCTGAGCAATTTTAAGCGTACGGTCTTTGCCCAAGAAATCACCGGTTTCACAGACCGGACCGACGATATCCCAGGTTGTTTCTAGCGCATCACTTTGCAGATTTACCGGAATAATAGCCTGCCAGGCGTTATATAAAGCAGGCCGCACCAGATCATTCATCGCCGCATCGACGATAGCGAAGTTTTTATTCGCCGTCGGTTTAAGATATTCAACCTGGGTGACCAGAATGCCGGCATTGCCGACGATAGCGCGGCCCGGTTCCAGTAGAATTTCAATATCGGTTCGGCCCAGTCGTGCCAAAATCGCCTGGATATAGTCGGCAGGTTCAGGCGGCTGTTCATCTTTATAACAAATACCCAAGCCTCCGCCCAGATCCAGATGATGCAGTTTAATCCCTTCGGCCGCAAGCGAGGCAACCAGATCGAGAATCTTATCCAACGCATCCAGAAAAGGCCGGGTTTCGGTCAGTTGTGAGCCGATATGGCAATCAATACCGATCACCTTGATATTGGACATGGCCGCAGCACGGCGATATTCGGTCAAAGCCTGTTCAATGTCTATGCCGAACTTGTTTTCTTTTAAACCGGTAGAGATATAAGGATGAGTTTTGGCATCGACATCCGGGTTTACCCGAAAAGATACCGGCGCGATAACGCCCAATTGCCCGGCCAGCCGGTTAATCCGGTCCAGTTCGCCGCTGACTTCAATGTTAAAACAGCGTATGCCGATTTTTAACGCAGCCAGAATTTCATCTTCGCGTTTGCCGACACCGGAAAACACGATTTTTTCAGGCTCGCCGCCGGCGGCAATCACCCGTTCTAATTCGCCCAGAGAAACAATGTCGAAACCTGAACCTAAGCGGGATAGCAGATTGAGTATCGCAATATTAGAATTGGCTTTGACCGCATAACAGATTAAATGCGCTTGATCGCCAAAAGCTCGGTCGAAAGCCTTCCAGTGCCGCTCCAGCGTGGCGCGTGAATAGATGTAGCATGGGCTGCCGTATTTATAGACGATATCGGAAACAGCAATGTCTTCGGCGAACAGCTCACCGTTTCGGTAATTAAAGTAATCCATAGTTATTCATTTTAGTCATGCATGGCCATCCCTGCCATGCCCCTTTCGGGTAAATGCAAATCTGCTTCCTGGCAGATTAGTCGGGTTTGGGTTCTGGTTTTTGGGCGGGTACCGGCTCTACATGAACCGGTGCCGCTTGATTCGGTAAATAAAGCGGACCGGGCTGTCCGCAGCCGACGATAGCTGAATGTAGCAGCAAAAGGATTACTATTTTATAAGGTTTCATGGCGCGTTATCATAAATCATCGTGGCTAAGCATGAGTGTAATGGCGACCGGTCATTCCTACACTCATAGCAAGAATGGTCAATATAATAAGCCCAATTGCAAGAAAAGGCATTAATTTGCTCAAACCCGAGTCGCTGAATTCCTCGCGGGTTTATCAGTGTGCTGCACTCAATCAATTTGAGTTTGATGCTGCTTGTGGATAATCGGAAGTTAGGTCTTTAAAAAACGCAACACCGATTCCGGCCCTGCTGTTTAGCCTGATAAAGCGCTTGGTCAGCGCGTTCGAATGCGGTTTCATCGGTGTCGTCAGTGATGAACGCTGTGATCCCGCAGGAAACGGTGATGGCAACGGAGGTGCCGCTGGCGTTAAAGCCGGTTTTCTCAATAGTTTGACGTAGTTGGTTGGCCAGTATTAACGCCGATTGGCTGTCGGTGTTGGGTAACAGCATAGTAAATTCTTCGCCGCCAAAACGGGAGATAAAATCAGTTGTGCGGGAATGCTCGGATAATTGTTTGGCGATTAACTGCAACACTTTATCGCCGGCTTTATGACCATAACTGTCGTTGATATTTTTGAAATGATCAATGTCCCAGACGATCAGACTTAAAGGTGAATGGTAACGTTTCCAGCGAGCTAGTTCGGTTTCCAGGCATTCGTTATAGGCATGGCGATTTGGCAGGCCGGTTAAGGTGTCGCGTAATGCCTGGGTATTGGCAATTTTTAGTTTTGATTTGAGATCGCAGGATTCCGCTTCCATATTTTTGATTTTATTCGCTAAATCATCCAGTTGCTGTTGTGTCTTTTGGCGTTGGATAGCTTCTTTTTGGCTGTGGTCCTGAATTTCTTTGGCAATATTGGCTAAGCGACTGTTGATGATTCCCTTTAAAGGCTCCAGTTTGGTAGCGCTGGTCGAGCTTAACTTTAATGCTTCCATCTGTTCAGAAACGGATTGATCGAATTTGCTTCTGTTTTCGGCCGATTCAATGGCAGCCGTACTGGCCCCGATCAGGCTCACATCCAGTGCAGCCAGTTGCTCGGTAATATGAGCGAGAAATTTATCAATGTCTTGCTGTTCGGATTGGTTGTGTTGTTTGATTTTAAGCAACAACTTAAAGGACTTGTCCAGAATGGCTTCAAAAGCCGTTGCAGTTCGATTGGATGCGGCTAGCAACTGTTTTGCGGCTTGAGCCTGTTGATCAAAGATGCTGGGGATTTCGATGCCTTCCAGTAACAGCAATAACTGTCGACTGACAATGTCTATATCAATCTGGTTGACGATGATATTGGTCGGGGAAATGCCGTCGTCAGGCTCGATAATTTCAAGTATGGCGATAAATAATTGATTGGCGGTTTCAAATTTTACGGTCTCAGCTTTATTCTTTAGCTGTTTTAGTGCATTTTGATGTTGCTCGGTTCGATATTGCTGAAGCAGAAAATCAAGTAGCAGTTCTGCTTCTACTGGCTGGTTTTTAGGTGGAGCGTGTCTGATTTGAGTGACGGAATGGGTAAATTTCTCAAGCTCATCTTTAAGTGCAGGGCTGTTTATACCGTTTTTTACTTGATCGCGAATACTCAGCAAATGCGGGTCAAGAAGAGGATCTAGCCCAGTAGTTGCGATAGTCAGGCGTATGATGATTTTACCAAGCAGGTCTTCTGTTTCTTTATAGGCTTGTTCAGATTGTTCCTGCTCATCAAGTAGATTTAAATATTTCTCTTTCCATTTATCCTGTTCGGCTACCTTATTAAAAAAACTCATGATAGACCTTGTCAATGATTAAACTGTGACTATTTTGTGCAAGCGGCGGCCTGCAAGCCGCCGCATCTAGGTAGGGTTTGTTCAAGCTATCAAATAGTGAGCAAGGATGTCATCTGTTGAGATAGGGCGCGATTATTTTGTAGCACTTTCCTGTTTAATCAGTTGATCAACGACTTCAAGCATTTTTTCATGAGAACCGGCAATCGGGCCGTTAGTTTTGTATTTGCCGTTAATGATGACGGCAGGAACGCCGGTTACGTCGTAACGACCGGCCATTGTGGTTGCCTGACGCATTTTGGCGTCGACTAGAAATGAATGGTAAGTATCATGAAATTCATTTTTATTAACGCCATGCGCAACAAAGAATTTAGCCAGCTGATCTTCGGTCTCAAGATTTTGTTTTTTATTTTGGACGGCATCGAAAAAGTCGGCATGAATTTTATCGACTACGCCCAGCGCTTCAGCGGTAAAATAGGCTTTGGCATGCTTGCCCCAAAGGTCGCTAAATACAGCGGGTTGACGGATAAACTCAACATTTTTAGGCAAGCTTTTTACCCATTTTTCCAGTAGCGGTTCAAGGCTGTAGCAATGCGGACAGCCGTACCAAAAGAACTCAATGATTTCAATTTTATCGGGATTATGGGTAGGTTGTGCCGGCGACAGGGTTTCATAACCAACCGATTCGGCTTTTAACAAGGTTGAGCAGGAAAACAACAAGATTAATAAACTGGTTTGGGCGATTTTTTTAAGCATGGCTAAGGTTCTCTATAAGGTTTTGCAGGTCGATTTTGCCCGCGAGGACTAGAGCGTAATCAAACCTGCGGAGTTTTGGTATGCCTTAGATGAGGTTTATTTCATCATCGATATACGATAAGAAACGGCTTTTATTTCCTCATCGGTCATTTTTTTAGCAATCATGTGCATCATGCTTTCCGGATTATTACCGCGAGAACCGGATTTAAAGTCAGTGAGCGCTTTAATTAAATAGTCGGCGTGTTGCGATTTTAGTGCTGGAAATGAGGCCGGTTTGTTACCCTCGCCAAAAGGACCATGGCAGGCTATGCAGGCTGAGACTTCTCTGGGCAGATCACCGTTGCGGTACAGATCGCTGCCTTGAGCAATGAGGGTCTGAATGTCTTTGTTAGCGGTCGGTTTTTCGTCTTCATCGTCAGCGTTTAAAACAGGCAAGGCGTTTTCAGAAATCTTTTGTGCGGCGTAGTATGCGGAAATGTCGGCTATATCTTCATCGGTTAATGCCAGCGCCACCGCAGACATCATCGGGTCATTGCGGCTGCCGTCTTTAAATGCATGCAACTGCTGTTGCAGATAGGATGCGTGTTGCTGTGCAAGCTTGGGAAATGTTGGCATTATGCTGTTGCCGTTGTCCCCGTGACAACTGGTGCAGGTAGTTGTTTTTTGTTTTCCTGCGTTAATATTGCCTTCTGCATGTAAAATACTGGTAACGCTGGTCAACACCAGAGAAATTGAAAGTATCTGCAATTTTTTCTTCATCAAGTTCCCCTTCGGAATGGTTAATCAGTTTTACGTAGAAGTAGGCATTGTGCCTGCCTTTATAGTTTTAAATTTTACTCTAAATAGTAATTCTAAGCGAGACAACGATGAATCCAGTTTATCATCAAGCAAAATTTATTAACAGTTCGCCACATCTCAGTGACACGCCGCAGGATCAGGGCATGGAAGTCGCGTTTGCCGGACGATCTAATGCGGGTAAATCGAGTGCGATTAATACCCTAACCCGGCAAAACGGATTGGCCCGGATCAGTAAAACACCGGGCAGAACCCAGATGCTCAATTTTTTCGAAATTAATGAACGCCAACGGTTTGTCGATTTGCCGGGTTACGGTTATGCCAAAGTGCCTTTAGCGGTGAAGAAACAATGGCATGAGTTGATGGAAACGTATTTAACCAGTCGCAAATCATTATGCGGCATTATTCTGGTGATGGATGTCCGCCATCCGTTAACCGAATTTGACTGGCAGATGATAGAGTGGTGCGAACATACCGGGTTGCCGCTACATATATTGTTAACCAAGGCGGATAAGTTGAATTACGGCGCGGCTAAAAATACCTTGTTGCAGATACAAAAGGAGCTAAGGGATGCGAATTTCCCTTTGACGATACAGCTGTTTTCGTCGTTGAAAAAAACCGGTGTTGATGAGGTGCATGCGGCTCTTGATCAATTGTTTACCCCGGTTGAGCCGGATCAGAGTGAAATGTCGACACCTTCCTGAGCGAGCAATAATTCGCAGCGGCTTTTTGGGTTGTTTTGCAATAAGCTTTGATAAATGACCTCAAGGCTTGCATCGTTACGGGTAGGCTCATGGTGGGTGAAAAACAGTTTTTTTGCGTTTGCGGCAATAGCCAGTTTTATCCCTGAATCATAAGTGCCATGCCCCCAACCTTGTTTGGAGGCATATTCCTCGTTGGTATAGGATGAGTCGACAATCAACGCATCGACATCTTTCATGGCCAGGACCACTTCGTCCCATTTTTCATCGACAAAGGACTGGAATTCGGCATATTCATCATCTTCCGGATTATAGATGTTGAGCTGCGGCTCGTAATCGCCGGTAAAAAAAAGCGACTGCCCGTCACAATCGATTCGGTAGCCGAAATTGAGTACCGGGTGACTGAGTATAATGGGGGTGATAGTGGCGCTGCCAACCTTGACCGGTACACCCGGCTTGACTGTAGCGTATTCAATTCGTGCATTTAACTGTGCTTCCCGTATCGGAAAGAAACTGTATTGCAACTGTACGGAAAGTGCCCTGTTGATGGTTTCATTGGTTATCGGGTCAATTCCGCCGTAAATGGTAATCTGGTTGTTCGGGATAAAAATGGGGATAAAAAAGGGTAGGCCCTGTATGTGATCCCAATGGGTGTGGGTAATGAAGATATGCGCCTTAATCGGCATTTCTTTCAGCAGATTTTGTGCTAAAGCGTGGATGCCGGTACCGGCATCGAGAATGATCAAATCATGGTCATCGGTTCTGATTTCTATGCAGGTGGTATTGCCGCCATATTTAACCGTAGTGGGTCCCGGTGTGGGTATGGATCCTCTAACGCCCCAGAATTTAAATTTCATTGTTTGCCCTTCGACTGCGTGGATGTAGATGTAGGAGCACAAGCAGAACACTACACATGAATAAATGATTGTGCTTCTGTTTTGACGGCTGCTAAGTCCCCTAATGCCTCGCACATGGCGGAGAGCGACAAGCCAAAACGGGTGCTAATGGCTTCGGGAAAGTCTTCTGTCAGCGGGTTTCCGCCATCGCCGAACTGCATCTGTTTGCTGATTTGATTGGCGGCAAAAACGCAGTCCCTTAAGACATTTTGGCTGGGGTCGAGATTATGATGATGAGCGATGGCATCAATGAGCTCATCAGACAACTCCCATTTCTCGGCCAGCATTTTACCGGCCTGTGAATGACTCAAACCGATAAATTCGAGTTCGGTCTGATGCAGGGGCAGTTGTTGATCCTTGCTCTTTTCCAAGGCGAGTTTAAATTCATCAGGCATAAACTCGGCGAAGACCACTTTTCCAAAGTCATGCAGTAACCCGGCAACAAAACAATCGCCACATTGTGTTGAAGATAGACCTAGGCGTTCAGCAAGCAGCTTACTGATTGCGGCGGTGGTTAAAGAATGCAGCAAGAAATCGGAGGTATTGAAATTGGCCTTGTTGGTGGCCTTCAGCATGCCCATTGCGGCAACACCTAACGCTATGTTCTTTATGGTGTTCATGCCGATATGGACGACGGCTCGTTGCACCGAGGTGATTTTTTGCGGCAAGCCGTAGAAAGATGAATTAATCGCCTTGAGGACTTTAACGGTCATGACCGGATCGCATTCTATAACGCGGACAATATCTTTTGCCGAAGCGTTGATGTCTGACGTTAATTGCATCACCTGTTGGACGCTTTTAGGAAAAGCGGGCATTTTTTCAACGAGAGTGATAAGTTTTTCGTTTTTTGAGTTTAGCATTGTGTGTCGTTAAGCAATAATCAACAAAAAAAATAGAGTATTTGTAGAGGCGACCGGCCTGGTCTGCCCCTTGCGCAAAGGCATGAGTTATTTAATTTTTATTTCTAATGGGCTTCGTCCCAATTATTACCCGTGCCTATGTCGACAATCAGCGGCACGTCAAGATCGGCGGCCGCACACATCAAGGTTCTGATATGCGCCGCGCAGTCCGCTACCTGATCTGCTGCAATTTCAAATACCAGCTCGTCATGCACTTGCATAATCATTTTAGCATCCGGGGTTTCCTTAAATAACCACCGGTCGGCGGCAATCATCGCACGTTTAATGATGTCGGCCGCCGTTCCCTGCATCGGTGCGTTGATAGCGGTGCGCTCGGCGTACTGGCGGCGCGCCGCGTTGCGTGAGTTGATCTCCGGCAAATACAGCCGTCTGCCGAATAAGGTTTCAACATAGCCGTGTTCGCGGGCTTGCTCCCTGATGCTGTCCATATAATTTTTGACGCCGGGGTAACGGGTAAAATATAAATCGATATAAGATTGCGCCTGGTTGCGCGACAAGCCTAATTGTTGTGCCAGACCAAAGGCCGACATGCCGTAGATCAGCCCAAAATTGATCGCCTTGGCTGAGCGCCGCAAATCGCTGGTGACTTGCTCGGGAGCAACGCCAAACACTTCAGCCGCTGTGGCTCTATGCACGTCTTGTCCTTCGCTAAAGGCTTTTACCAAGCCTGAATCAGCCGATAAATGCGCCATGATACGCAACTCAATTTGCGAATAATCGGCGGCGACTATTTTCCTGCCTTCGGGGGCGATAAACGCTTGTCGAATTTTTCGCCCTTCTTCGCTACGTATCGGGATGTTTTGTAAATTGGGATCGGATGAAGACAGTCTGCCTGTTGCGGTTACTGCCTGATGGTATGAGGTATGAATCCGTCCCGTTTGTTCGTCAAGCTGTTGCGGCAGTTTATCGGTATAGGTCGATTTCAGCTTGCTTAAACTGCGGTACTCCAGGATAAGCTTGGGCAGCGGGTAATCGATAGCCAATTCTTGTAGTACCGATTCTTCGGTTGAGGGTTGGCCTTTAGGGGTTTTCTTTAACACCGGCAGTTTTTGCTGATCGTAAAGTATGTCCTGGATCTGCTTGGGCGAACCCAGATTAAAGGTCTGTCCGGCCAAATCGTGAGCGTATTGTTCAAGGGAGATAATCTGACTGGACAGCTCAAGACTTTGCTGCGCGAGCATCGCGGTGTCGATCAATACGCCATTGTTTTCAATGCGGGCGAGTACGCTGATTAGCGGGACTTCCATTTCCGTATACAGTGTGTGCAATTCTGGATAGTGTGCCAGTTTTGCCGACAGCACCCGATGCAGTTGCAAGGTAATGTCGGCATCTTCTGCGGCATAAGGGGCGGCTTGCTCTATCGGCACTTGCTGAAAGCCTATCTGTTTTACGCCTTTACCGGCCACATCTTCGTAATGGATGGTTTCAACGCCCAGATAGTGTTTAGCCAGATCATCCATATTGTGTTTGGTCGCGGTGCTGTTTAACACGTAGGATTCCAGCATGGTGTCGTGGCTAATGCCGCGCAAGGCGATGCCGTGATTAGCCAATACATGCATATCGTATTTCAGGTTTTGCCCGAGTTTGGCTTTGCGCGAATTTTCCAGCAGAGGCCGGAGTTTTTCCAGTATTTCAGACCTATCCAGTTGATCCGGTACGCCGGGATAGTCATGAGCCAAAGGCACATAGGCGGCTTTTCCCGGCGTTACCGCAAACGATACGCCGACTATCTGCGCCTTGCTGTAATCCAGGCTGGTGGTTTCGGTGTCGAAGGCAAACAATTCGGCTTTTTCCAGTTGAGCCAGCCAGTCGTTAAAGTGCTGTTCGGTTAATACCGTCTCATAACTGGATTCAATGGGTGCGGGTTTATCATCAATTTGAGCGGTTGCCGTTTCAATGGAACTTGTCCTGCTGGTAGCCGGAGGATTATCCAGCATTTTTAACCAGGACGAAAAGCCCAGCTCAGCCAATAAATTTTTCAGTTCCGCCTTGTCCATCGGTCGCTGTTTCAGGTCTTCGATGCTGTAGGGTAAATTAAGGTCGCATTTTATGGTGGTCAGTTGTTTGGATAACGGCAGTTGATCCAAGCTGGCGCGCAGGTTTTCGCCGATTTTTCCGGTGATTTCATCGGCGTGGACCGCCAGATTCTCTAAGGTCTGGTAGTGCGCCAGCCAT
Source organism: Methylobacter arcticus (assembly GCF_050917435.1). Lineage (NCBI taxonomy): Bacteria > Pseudomonadati > Pseudomonadota > Gammaproteobacteria > Methylococcales > Methylococcaceae > Methylobacter > Methylobacter arcticus. The sequence continues at coordinate 3,805,674 of NZ_CP159583.1, read as the reverse complement.
TTTGCCGCCGTTTTAGGGCCGACTTTGGGTACGCCGGGAATATTGTCGACGGTGTCGCCGATTAAGGCCAGATAATCGATAATCTGCTCCGGCTTGACGCCGAATTTGTCGTAAACCCCCTGAATATCCATGCGGGTATTGGACATGGTATTTTCCAGAATAATATGCTCGGTAACCAGCTGCGCCATATCCTTGTCGCCGGTGGAAATAATGACATCTAGGCCTTGTTGTTCGGCGTGTTGAGCCAAAGCTCCCAGCACATCGTCGGCTTCCACGCCGGACTCCATAATCAACGGCAAACCCATAGCGCGGATCACGTTGTGCAGCGGCGCAATCTGTACCCGCAAATCATCAGGCATGGGCGGACGATGGGCTTTGTACTGATCATAAAGCTCATTGCGAAAGGTTTTACCGGGCGCATCAAAGACTACGGTGATGTAGTCGCTGTGATAGTCGGCGATCAGTTTGCGCAACATACTGGTTACGCCGTGAATGGCGTTGGTGGGTTCGCCATTGGCGCTGGTTAGCGGTGGAATGGCATGATAAGCGCGAAATAAAAAAGAGGAACCGTCAACCAGAATCAGGCGTTTCCTTTGGCTAGGCTCAGGGCAGGTTTGGGTTTGTAGGGGCATAAAATTAGGTGCAAGGTTAAAGGTTAAAGGCTGTGGGCGCGAATTTATTCGCGTTGTTGACTAGGCGCGAATAAATCCGCGCCCACATGAGCAACAATTGCCCCGGCGTTAGGTTTTACGCTTAACATCCGCGATATTAGGCAATTGATTAATTTTATTAAGCACTTGACTTAACTGATCGGTATTTTCAATCTGAATGGTCAAATTGAGTCGCGCTGAAAAATCGGGATGGGTATCCAGTGCGGCATTGGAAATATGGATTTTAGCCTGTGCCAAAATCTGGGTAACATCAGTCAGCAAATTATGAGAGTTAAAAGCATCGATAACAATAGGAACAGCGTAGTTGACCTTTTTTGCGCCCCAGCTCACCGAAATAAGCTGAGCCTGCTTTTCGTGGTCAAGGTGCAAGATGTTTTCGCAATTTTTGCGGTGGATGGTAATGCCTTTTTTGTGGGAAATATAGCCGATAATGTCATTGCCCTGAACTGGGGAGCAACAGTGAGCGAAAGAAGTCAGAACATTATCAATGCCGGCTACAGAAATGACGGATTTAGCTTCGGGCTTTTTGCGCTGAATGGGGGCAGGGGCTTCCAATTCAGGCACTTTGAAAAACGCCGCAAGCTGACGGCTATTAATATCGCTACGGCCTATGGCTTCAAGTAATCTATCGGTATCCGGCTGATGAAAATGTTTAGCCAACTCCGTTAAGTTAAGCATTTTTAAGCCCAGGCGTTGGCTTTCCTTATCCAGAATAGTTTTGCCTGTGGCAATATTTTGGGCTTGTTGCTGATTTTTAAACCAGCTTTTAACTTTGCTGATCGCCGCCGATGTCTTTAAATAGCCTAGATTAGGATCAATCCAGTTGTGATTGGGGCCTCCGTCTTTTGCCGTTAAAATCTTTACCTGTTCGCCGGATTTTAAGGTATAGGTCAGCGGTACAATACGACCATTGATTTTTGCCCCCCGGCAACGGTGTCCAATTTCGGTATGGATCGCATAGGCAAAATCCAGAGGCGTAGAGCCTTTAACCATATCCATTAATTTACCGGCCGGCGTTAAAACATAGACGCGATCATTAAATAATTCGCTGCGGAAACTCTCGGACAGCGCTTCGTCACTGCCTTCCTTCCGGCTATGCTCAGGACTGGTTTCTTCCAATAATTTACGCAACGAGGCGATATTTTTTTCTATCGCAGAATCATGCTTGCCGCCTTCTTTGTAAGACCAGTGTGCAGCGACGCCGAGTTCAGCAAAGTCGTGCATTTGTTGGGTGCGGATTTGTACCTCGATACGATTGCCGTCGGGGTCGATAATGACGGTATGCAAAGACTGATAACCGTTCTCTTTGGGATTGGCAATATAATCGTCAAATTCCTTGGGAATGGTTTGCCACAGGCTATGTACGATACCTAAAGTGGCATAACAAGCGGTCAGGTTGTCGACAATAACGCGTATCGCTAACAGGTCATAAAGCTCGTCTATGTCCAATTGTTTGCGCCGCATTTTTTTCCAGATGCTGTAAATATGCTTAGGGCGGCCGTGAATCTGGGCAGAAATCGCCTCTTCGGCGAGTTTTTTCTGTAGCAGAGCAATGAAGTTGTTAATACAGTTTTCCCGCTGCATACGGTTATCGGTTAGAGACTTGGCAATACGGCGATAGGATTGGGGTTTCAGATAGCGAAAAGCCATGTCCTCCAGTTCCCATTTTAACTGGTGAATACCCATACGATTGGCAATCGGCGCATAAATATCCAACGTTTCCTGGGCAATAAAACGTCTGAGCTCATAAGATTCTCTGGGTAAAACCTTAAGTCGTTGAATCCGGTAAGCCAGCTTTATCAGCACGGCGCGGACATCCTGGGTCATAGACAGCAGCATTCGACGCAAGGTTTCCGTTTGGCTGGGTTGATCCGTCATTTCCAGAGAATAAACGGTTAACTTATTCAGCCAGTTAACATCGTTAACCAGCGTTGCAACGGTTTCGCCAAACTGTTCTTTAATGTCAGGCTTTGGATGTAAATAGGCTAAGCGCGGATCGCTTAAGATCGCAGCCAAGATGGTGTTCAGATCGACATTAAAGTCCATCAAAATGGCCGCCACCTCAACTCCCTTGGGGCGAAAGTATTGCGGATCTTCAGGGATTTTGGCGATAATCGCCAGTGCCCGATTTATTTGTTCGGTATCGGGAGCAGAAAATCCGCTAAAAAGTTGTTTATTGGGCTCGGTATTTTTTTGCATCAAACGCTAGTCAATAATTTAAAAACTTGGCGGTTATGATAGGTCAATGCCGGTTAATCTAACAAGTAATCATTGCCCACACGGGCGTAAGTATTTACACAAGTTTTTATCGCAATAATTAGGTTGCAAGCAAGCCAAGCTCCACTTTCCGCAATGGATCATTGCTCACAATGTTTATAGGGTGAGCATAAAGTCATTTTTGACGGGCATTACCGATATGAACCAGACAGGGTTTTAAGCGTAGCGGATAGGTCTATACGCGATAGGGCGATAAATTAAGTTGTATTTGCAGAGCAAGCGTCTAAACTTAGGGGCGAATGGTTAATAATTACTTGGCTATCTATAAAAAACTATTCATAAATCTATAATTATTCACAACGGGAAAATAAAGATGAAAAGATTATTAGTAGTATTGGCCGTTTTTTGTTCATTCAATGTCATTGCCTCTCCTGTAAATATCAATACCGCTGATGCAAAAACCATAGGGGAAGCCCTGTCGGGCATAGGTATTAAAAAAGCTGAAGCCATTGTTAAGTACAGGGAAGCAAAGGGCCCTTTCGAAACTGCGGGAGATTTGGTTAATGTTGAGGGTATCGGTGAGAAATCCCTTGAAAAAATCAAAAACGATATCTTGTTAAGCGATGCCGTAATCGCGGATAAAAAGACAGGCGAAAAAGCCAAGTAGATTATTGGTAGGTACTTTAAGCGACCGGTAGTTTCTCTGGGACTGCCGGTTTTTTATTATGTGGTTCGATGTTTGGGTAATGGCTTCAATCTGTAGATTATAATCATAATGAGAGTCGCTGACTGAAAGCTGGAGCCGTGAAAATTATTACCAAGAATGGGGGGATTTATATCGCATTGATTGATGCCACTCTCGTCTTGTCTGCTATCGCCCGCTGGAACGTGAACGCTCCAGTGGCTAAAAAACCACCGTAGCGCTTAACCCGGACCGTCTCATCAGACGCAGCTGCTAATTCTTTCTGCCAGCAAAAAGCAGGAGTCCGCCGCCAGCCACTATCGCCCCTACACCGACCCAGACCGGGACATAAACTGTCTGTGTGTCTTTAACCGTTAATTCCAACGGACCTAACTTAGCTTCCTGGGTTTCCTTGGTATAGCTGAAACGATCATAGACCAATCCTAATACCCCGGCTACGATCAGCATAATTGCCACAATCTTGACTGTGTTCATTTAGTCTCTCCATAAATTTTCACTGCTGCAACCTAGCAATGTAGCCTAAAGACAAGCCCGGAAACCGTTATTACAAAGTCTGACTGAGGGTTTCCAGGATGCCTGAACCGATCAGCGTCGGCTGATAATACGTTGTATAAACGCATCCCCGTGTCTTTACATGACTCTTCTGCCTTGAATGACACGTAACACGATCACGATAATCGCGATAACCAACAGAATGTGAATGAACCCGCCCAATGTGTATGATGAGACCAAGCCCAGTATCCAAAGGATGACTAGGAGGATTGCGAGAGTTTCTAACATGTGTGCTTCTCCTTAATAGCCCGTTTAATAGGCCGTTAATATGACAACGAAATAAACCACAGATAAACAGATGTTTCAATCCATATCCGACCTCATTCGTCGAATGACACCCGCCGACGACGGATAGAGGTCGGCGGATTGTTCCTCCTCCGTGAACGCGAGGAGGTTACCAAAGGTTAAAGCGACGCTAACCCATAAACGGCGAGATTATGATCATCTTCTGTTAAAAAGGTAACATCGGAGATAATTAAGAGCATCCCGTTGCAACCGTACAGCAGGCCAGTTTGTCTGGACTCGGCTGTACGGCTCAACAGCACCCCCTTTTAGTCGTCTTTGTTAACGGCATCCTTGACATCTTCCTTGAGATCACCAAAGCCCTTTTGTACCTTGCCGACGTTCTTTTGGACATTGCCCTCTACCTCTAAACCTTCATCGTCCAGTATCACGCCGGCAGCTTCTTTGACCTTACCTTTGGCTTCTTCGACTCGACCTTTTATTTGATCTTTATTCATGAGCGTCTCCTGATAATTAATTTTTTATGGACAAAGCAAGGAAAATATTCCCCATTGCTCATATATAACGATACGAGTAAAACTAAACGCAGTCGGTGCGGCACCGCACATAGATAATAGAGAAGCTTTAGCAATGCAATTTTTTGAACCCTGTGTGTCCGGCAAGGAACAGACCGAAAAGGTCCGACGCTATTGCAATCTCAGAGCAGTCTGAATTTATTGGCATGCGGCACATACAGCCTAGAGGGGATTGTATCCGAGCTTTCACCCTGTAATACCGCAACAATATCTTTGCCAACTGTATCATTTTCTACATGGTAGCAATGTTCGCTAATGCCTTTCACTACATCGCTTGCATCGACGATAACTACTTTTGCGGCTATTTGATGCGGTTTGCTTGGGCCGTCATGCCCTAAGCGATCAGGGTTGCCTTTCGTTACATCACTGACTGTAAGCGCTAAATCACCGTTGTTGAAGTAAACCGTAATTCTCTGCGCAAGTTCTGGCAACTTTGCCAGTTTATGATCGAACTCAAAAGTGTCATTGTCTTCATCGGCGGCCGTTAAGATGATGTTATCGAAGATACGTGATAACGATTTTCCGCTGGCAATTTTTTGGGCCTGTTGCAACGCATGTCTCAACACGTAATTACCCATGCTGTGAGCCATAAGATTCACTTTTTGCTGACAGGCTTCGTCTGGATGGCCACTTTTCAAAAATGTCGCCAATTTCATCAAGCCGCGAGCGAAGGCGTAGCCGGAGGCTTCGGCATCATGGCGATCGTTAATATAACTGATCACTTCACCATCCGATGGACAAGAAAATACAAACATGTTCGGTTGATAGGCTTTATTGGAAAGTTTTGCGTATCGCTCACCGATTTTTGCAGCCGATTCGACAACCGCTTTAAAAGAGACATTAAAACCATGGATAAACAGTAGGGAATCTAGCGACTGGGTCTTCATTGAGTCGCGTAATTGCTGAAATAGAGCCTCCGATCCTTGAGCCGAATTATCCGGCAATACCTCAATAGATTTGTGGTCTAACACGCCTTTTTTAACTTTCGCCTGGCCAAAACGAAGATCGCCCAATCCGGTATCTGAAAAACCTTTGCCGAAGTCGGTCGGCGGTTCGGCGTTATTAGGATTACGGTTGGTTGCAAAGAAAATTGTCGACATAAAATGCTCCCTGAAAAGGGTAAATGGGATGTTACGTACCCATAATGAAAACTCAAGGCGTTACAAATATTGCAATTGGCTACGCCTGCCCATTCCTGTGAAGGCTTGCGTAACATCAGTCAGTAAGCCAAATAAAAGTCTATCGGCGAGATTGAACAGGGTCTGTACGGCATCGAACATAAAAAACGTCTTTGCTGAAGACCGATCATGCCTGGCGTGGATCAATGTGGGTGTTTTCGTTGGAGAGGATTATTTCCACGCGACGATTCAATTGACGATTAGCCGCCATCGTTGGCGGCAATTAGCTGCACGTCAGCATAACCGTGCGTCCTGATACGGTCGCGATTGATCGCCGTATCGTTAAGTATTCACACTTATTGATTCAATAAACTGAACAATTTATGCTTCATGTTCCTTGGTAGCTCCAGCTGTTCTTTTATGGTTGATGGTGCTATTTAATGCTTATCCCCTGGACATGACTTATGATTGAACCGCATAACTCTTGGCAAAACCATCTTCTCGACTCCCTGCCGACCCCCGAATACACGGGCCTTTCCCTCCATTTAGAACTGGTCGCATTACCGCTCGGCAAGGTTCTTTACGAGCCCGGGAGCGAGTTGCGTTACGCTTATTTCCCCACGACCAGCATCGTATCGCTGCTTTACGTCATGGAGAATGGCGCGCCAGCAGAAATCGCCATGGTCGGCAACGATGGCATCATAGGTGTTTCCCTGTTCATGGGCGGCGGAACCATGCCTCATCGGGCGGTGGTGCGGAACGTTGGTTACGCCTATCGGTTGCGGGCGCATTACCTTATGCAGGAGTTCAGTCGCTCTGGAGGGTGCTGCAAAGGAGCGCTGCACAATGTGTTGTTGCGTTATACCCAGGGACTGATTACTCAGATAGCATTGACGTCGGCCTGCAATCGTCATCATTTCATCGATCAGCAGCTTTGCCGTTGGCTGCTGTTAAGCCTTGATCGACTGCCTTCGAACGAATTAATCGTTACCCAGGAATTGATCGCCAATATGCTCGGCGTGCGCCGCGAAGGCATTACTGAGGCTGCCAGGAAATTGCAGCAAGCAGAGTTGATTGATTACCGCCGGGGACGCATCATGGTACTGAATCGGTTGGGATTGGAAGCGCGTGCCTGTGAATGCTACCATGTGGTCAAAACAGAATTCGATCGTCTGCATTGCTATCGCCAACAGACTTCATTGACATCTTACATGCCCTTACAAAAGAATGGTCAGGTCAACAGTGAATCATTAGGCAGCGGCCAAAAGTAGATAAAAATACCGTCGTATTGATAGTGTTCGATACACTGACTGATGTTATGCAGTAAATCAAAAAATCAATAACTTACGAAACAAAAAAATGACCGTAAGTTATTGATAGTTTGTAGTCGGTGCGTAACATCGGTTACTGACGAGCTAGTTATCCTGCTCTTGAGGCCAGGCGAACGACAGAGACGTTCTCTTTGTACTTCCGATCGTTGCCGACTGTTTGGCTACCTGACCTCGGCGTTCAACGGTAACGGTGTAACGGCCGGGCTTGAGTTTGGCGAATAGCATAGGGCCGTCAGCTACTGTTTCCATCAAAATGTTACCGCTTGAGTCGGTGATACGAACCCTCACGTCACTGACATATTCCCCGGTATCCTTTATCGAAAATAGCAGGTGCAAGTTATAGTCGGCCCGTATGGCTTGCAGCGCATTTTGTTCATCGCTCCCTATTCCACCGCTGATGAACGTAACCTCGCCTTGGATTTGTGATTTGATCAGCTCCTGTTCTGCAACAGCAGGGAAGCTGAACAAAATACAGAGAAAGATAAGCGTTAAGTGTATTCGTTTCATAAGAATGATTCCTTAAATTATAGGCAAGAACAACTTTCTGAATAACATACAGTATCTGTCGTTCCAGTCTGTACGCTACCGCACCGTACTGATATTAAATTGATCCCTTATCGAGGCTGCCATGAAACAATTCGAGCATGCCGTCTGCTGCTGGCGACATTGTTGCATCGCTCACTTCACAGACTAGCCCCGTCAGCCCGACGGTTGTTTTGTACTTTTTAAGCGCTTATTCAAGACCTCACACTGGTTGCTTGGTTTTCGCTGAAAGTGAATTTGAAGTCTTTTTTAAAACTAAGTTGCCGTCATGGAGCATGCCGTCTGCTGCTGGCGACATTGTTGCATCGCTCACTTCACAGACTAGCCCCGTCAGCCCGACGGTTGTTTTGTACTTTTTAAGCGCTTATTCAAGACCTCACACTGGTTGCTTGGTTTTCGCTGAAAGTGAATTTGAAGTCTTTTTTAAAACTAAGTTGCCGTCATGGAGCGAGCCGATAGCGTCCTCTGGTAGCAACAGGTCCATTTTAACACTATGGAAAGATTTAATACTATGAGAAATACGAAGCTGGGCCGCTTACATCCCCGCCCTCGACTGCATGGATGCAGGAGGTAGAGTAACGCAGGAGCGGTTACCGAAAACGGCGGGGTTTTACGCTATACTCGTGGATAAAAGCACAGTCATGCAATAAACTGCAAGTTTTTGCCATATTTTGATAAATCGAATCAGTTTATAATCGGAAAGATGACAAACCTAAATATCTAACAGGGTCTAGTCGCTCATTTTTTACAGATATTTAATCACTGTTTTCTATTACGTCGCGCGAGGAAAATCTATCAATAGTCCCATTATGCAACGCTATTTGCTTTGCGAAACTCGAATTGATACGAGACAGGGGCATCGGCTTACCGAGTAATAAGGCCGGATTTGGGCTCAATAGTTGCATATACAGGGTTTTCAATATCGATTTAATTTGGAGTTAACGTTACAGATGCAATCTGAAATGCTGTCATTACAAATTTCACCCGCTACCGGCTAACCATAAATATATAAAGATTACTTATGACTGTCTCACATAGTCCTCGACAAAACTACCTCCTCGATACCTTGCTCTCAGATGAATATGAGCGCCTTTGCCCCGATCTGGAACTGATTGAGATGCCGCTGGGCGAAGTCATTTACGAGTCGGGTGATAAGTTGCATCACGCCTATTTCCCGACGACCTGCATCGTATCGCTGCTTTATGTCATGGAAAATGGCGCTTCAGCAGAAATCGCCGTAGTTGGCAACGATGGCATTATTGGTGTCGCTCTTTTCATGGGCGGAGGAACCATGCCTAATCGAGCCGTCGTACAAAGCGCAGGTTACGCCTATCGGTTGCGGGCGCCGCAACTCATGCTGGAATTCGACCGCTTTGGTGGACGTCGCTACGGGACGTTACATAATTTATTACTGCGCTATACCCAGGCACTGATTACCCAGATGGCACAGACGGCCGTCTGTAACCGGCATCATTCCGTGGATCAACAACTCTGCCGTTGGTTGCTGTTAAGCATCGACCGACTCACATCGAATGAGTTGACCATGACTCAGGAATTGATCGCTAATATGCTGGGTGTGCGCCGGGAAGGCGTAACCGAGGCCGCAGGAAAATTGCAGCAAGCCAGGTTGATTGATTACAGCCGTGGACATATCACGGTACTGGATAGGCCGGGATTGGAAGCGAGAGTCTGTGAATGCTACCAGGTGGTCAGAACGGAGTTCGATCGCCTACTGCCCCGCACCGTTGATACTGAAAGGCTTTAAATCCGCAGAGTTTGAAGCCAAGCTGAAATTGATCGACGGTAAAGTTGACATGGCTTTTGGCGGGCATTAATAGGCATGATTTTCTGGGTTCAGTGAAACTATTGCGAGCTTGAGTTTCCTGTTTTTAAACAGCCTCAGAAGGGGCGATCTAAAAAACCGGGTTTTGACCGGCATAAGCATTAGCAGCCATACAATCATAAAGATATTAGGAATACTGCATGGATAAATCAACTGCCGCCCACAGCCCATTCTCTCCAGACATCACGACCGATCTCGCTTACCTCTGCGTGGACAGGTTACTGCCGATCGTAGGTATCGGAGCCTCGGCCGGAGGGCTTGAAGCGCTAGAAAATTTTTTCAGCCATGTGCCTGATAACATGGGTGTGGCTTTTGTCGTCATTCAGCATCTCGATCCCAACCACAAAGGCATGATGCCCGAGTTGTTGCAACGCACGACGGCGATGACGGTATTAGAAGCCCAAAACCGCATGCATATAAAACCGGATTGTATTTATGTCAATCCTCCGAATAAAGAGCTGTCCATCCTGCATGGCACGCTTTACCTGCACGACTCGGTTGCACCGCGCGGATTGCGCCTGCTTATCGATGCTTTTTTTTGTAGTCTGGCCGAAGACCGGCGCGATCAAAGCATCGGTGTCCTGCTGTCGGGGATGGGTTCGGATGGTAAGTTGGGCCTGCGCGCCATCAAGGAAAAATCCGGTTTGGTACTGGTACAGGATCCTGCCGATGCCAAATACGACAGTATGCCGCGCAGTGTTATTGATGCCGGAGTAGCTGACATTATCGGCACTGCGGCAGAGCTGCCTCTGCACATCATCAATTATCTCCAACATTCCCCCAGAAAAGCTTTCGCCTGTTCAGAGCCGATACTGGAAGACCATTCCCTGAGCGCTCTCGGAAAAATTGCCGTGCTGCTGCGCGCTCAAACCGGCAATGATTTTTCGCTGTACAAGAAAAGTACGCTATATCGCCGTATTGAGCGTCGTATGGAACTGCACCAGCTCGATCATATCGCCAGTTATGTCCGTTATCTGCGCGAAAACCCGCATGAGCAGGATTTACTATTCAAGGAACTATTGATCGGCGCTACCGGCTTTTTTCGTGATCAGTTGGCATGGGATTACCTAAAGACCGACGCCATACCCGCGCTGCTGGCAAACTACCCGGAGGGCAAGACTATAAGAGCCTGGGTGCCGGCCTGTTCTACCGGCGAGGAAGCCTATACGCTGGCAATCATCTTCATCGAAGCGATCGAACAGGCCAAGCCTCGCGCCCGCTATTTGCTGCAGATTTTTGCTACCGACCTCAATGCAGATGCGATAGCTCATGCACGCCAGGGATTTTACGCAGTTCATAGCGTCGCCGATGTTTCACCGGAGCATTTGGCCCGCTACTTTAACGCCGAAAATAACGGTTACCGGATAAAAAATGAAATTTGCGAGATGATCACCTTTGCACCTCAGAACATCATCAATGATCCGCCGTTTACCCGGCTGGACATCATAAGTTGCCGTAACCTGCTCATTTATTTTTCCGCTGATTTGCAGAAAAAACTGTTGCCGTTGTTTCACTATGCGTTAAACCAGCATGGCCTGCTGTTGCTGGGTACTGCCGAAAGCACCGGCAACTTTAGCTATCTGTTCACGCCATTGAAGGCCAAGGTACGGCTCTACCGGCGTATTGACAATCCTTTGCCGAAACCCGAAGTGGATTTTCCAAATAAAAATTTTATCGCTGTGCCTGCTGTCAGGCAGACAGTCGATGACGCGGGTCTACCGATCAATTTGCAACAACTGATGGATCACACACTGCTTGCGCATTATGCTCCGGCAGCGGTGCTGGTTAACGCCGGGGGCGACATCCTTTATTTCAGCGGTCACACCGGCAAATACCTGGAGCCTTCTGCCGGTAAAGTTAACCTGAATATCCATGCGATGGCGCGCGAGGGCTTGCGTCAGGCGCTGACAGGTTCGGTGCGCCTAGCGTTGCAGCGATTAACAGCGGTACACCTGGACGGCTTGCAGATAACAGGCGAAAGCGGCACGCATACGGTCAATGTGACCGTGCAAGCTATCGAGCAGGTCGAGGCATTGCGCGGCAAGGTCATTATCGTGTTTACCGACGTCGCCACAGCGCGCACCCGCAAACGCACCGCCAAGCTCCCTCAGCCCGAGGCACTGCAACAGGCCCAGCTGGAAATACAGACCTTGCGCGATGAAATACAGTTTTTGCAGGGAGAACTCAAAGCCAGCCATGAAGAGCGCCAGTTGGCAAATCAGGAAATGCTTATTTCCAAGGAAGAGATGCAGTCAATGAGCGAGGAAATACTGACGGTGAACGCGGAACTGCAAGCCAAACTGGATGCGCTGCTGTGGGTCAACAACGACATGAAGAACCTGCTTAACAGCACCGAAATTGCCACCGTGTTTCTGAACAACAAATTGCATCTGCGGCGCTTTACCGCCCATACCTCGCAGATATTCAGGCTGTTGCCGCAAGACGAAGGGAGGCCGTTATCCGACATTACGACCGATCTGGACTATCCTCTGCTACAGCAGGATGCAATCGATGTACTGCGCACGCTAGTGGTTTCGGATAAGCAAATCCAGACTCATGACAGTCGCTGGTTTGATGTGCGCATCATGCCTTACCGCACCATGGATAATGTCATAGACGGCGTGGTTATCACCTTTGTCGACATCAGTCTCGCCAAAAACCTTGAGCTGGCGCTAAACGAACATGCGATTGTAGCGATGACCAATCGGAAAGGCGAGATCACCTATGTGAATGACAAGTTCTGCGCCATCTCCAAGTATGCGCGCGACGAACTGCTCGGACAGGATCACCGTATTATCAATTCGGGGTATCACTCCAAAGAGTTTATGCGCAACCTGTGGCAAACCATTGCCCACGGGCATATCTGGAAGGGGGAAATCCGTAACCGCGCCAAAGACGGTTCGCTTTATTGGGTAGACACCACCATCGTTCCTTTTCTTAATGCGAAAGGCAAGCCGTATCAATATGTCGCTATCCGCACGGTCATTACCCACCATAAGCAGAAAGCCGGCTCGGTACGGCAGGGGAATTCGGAGGCGAATAATAATTCCACGCACGGCATTTATTTGTAAAAGCGTAGGTCGGGTTAGGCGCTAGCCGTAACCCGACACACACGCGTAAAATGTCGGGTTACGCTATCGCTAACCCGACCTACGCACTACGCACTTGGCGTGAGTGACATCAGTCTATAATACCTTGCAAAAATATTGGGATATTCACAATGTACAGAGAGAACGTGTGACAAAAACAAACCAACCATTTACCGATACCGACAAGCTGCGCCGCCGCGCCAATCAACAGCTTGCCCAACAACAGTCAAGCGTATCCGGCATTGAAATGGACGCAAAAAAACTGCTGCACGAATTACAGGTTCACCAGATCGAGCTGGAAATGCAAAATGAGGAGCTGTTGGTAGCGCAGCTTGAAGCGGAAGCGAGCCTGGAACGCTACACCGAACTCTATGACATGGCGCCGGTCGGCTATCTTACGCTGGGGCGCGATGGCGCTATCTTGCAGACCAATCTTAAGGCCGCCAGGCAGTTGGGCATATTCCGTTCACAGCTAAAACAGCAACGCTTTTCAAGCTTCATCAGCGTTGATTCCTTGCCCGTTTTTAACGATTTCCTATCCGGCGTATTTGTCGGCAGAACGGCTCAAAACTGTGAGCTGACCCTGCTCCCTGTCGACCGGAGCCCGATGCTGATTGTACAGTTCGAAGCCATTGCCAACGATGACGACCAGACCTGTCGCGTGATACTCGTCGATATTACCGAGCGTAAAGTCAATGAAGAGAAACTGAAACTCGCGAACCTGGTTTATCAGGCGATTGGCGAGGCCATCATGGTGGCCGATGCCGATAACCGGATTGTCACCGTCAACCCGGCTTTCACAGAACTGACCGGTTACTCATTGCAGGAGGCTATCGGTCAATCCACAACGCTGCTCAAGTCAGGACACCAAAACGAAGCGTTCTACCAGATCATGTGGCATACACTGGAAACAACGGGGCATTGGCAGGGTGAAATATGGAACCGGCGCAAGAATGGCGAAACCTACCTTGAATGGTTGACGATTAACACTGTCTACGACGACCAAAACAAGGTACGGCATCGGGTTGCGATGTTCTCGGATATCACCGATCAGAAACATGCGGAACAAACCATCTGGCAGCAGGCAAACTTCGACTCGTTGACCGGACTGCCCAACCGCCACCTGTTTTACGAACGACTGGCGCAGGAAATGAAGAAATCCCGACGGGTGGGCCTGCCGCTGGCATTGCTGTTTCTCGATCTCGATCATTTCAAGGATGTTAACGATACCCTGGGACACGGCAAAGGCGACCTGCTGCTTAAGGAGATGGCGCAACGTTTGCTCAATTGCGTACGCAATACCGACACCGTCGCACGTCTGGGCGGCGATGAATTCACCATTATTCTGGCTGAATTGCAAGAGCAAGACAGTATTGAACGCATCGCTCAGGACATCCTGTATCAACTGACCAAACCGTTCGAGTTAGCGGGCGAAATTGCCTATGTATCGGTCAGTATCGGTATCACCTTATATCCTGAAGATACCGATAACATCGACGTGCTGATCAAAAATGCCGATCAGGCCATGTATGCGGCAAAGGATCAGGGCCGCAACTGTCGTCACTACTTTACCCTCTCCATGCAGGAAGCCGCACTGACCCGAATGCGGCTGATCAATGATTTGCGTCATGCGCTGGCCGAACGCCAGTTCTGGCTGGCTTACCAGCCGATTGTGGAATTGAAAACCGGTTTTATCCGCAAAGCGGAGGCGCTGATTCGCTGGCAGCATCCGACCCGCGGATTGATCAGCCCGGCTGACTTTATCCCGGTCGCCGAAGCAACCGGCATGATCATCGACATCGGCGAGTGGGTGTTTCGCGAGGCGGCGCAACAGGCGGCGCAATGGCGAAAGCACCATGACGATTTCCAGGTCAGTATTAACAAATCGCCGGTACAATTTCAAAAAGAGGGCAATGGACATCTTGCCTGGTTCGAATATTTGCGCGAACTCGGCCTGCCCGGACAAAGCATAGTCGTAGAAATTACCGAGGGGTTGCTGATGGATGCCGGAACCCTGATTATCGACCAATTGTTGGCTTTTCGGGATGCCGGTATTCAGGTATCGCTGGATGACTTCGGCACAGGCTATTCTTCATTATCCTACCTGAAAAAATTCGATATCGACTATCTGAAGATTGACCAGTCGTTTACTCGCAACCTCGGTCCCAATGCCAATGAGCTGGCGCTGTGCGAAGCGATAATCGTGATGGCGCATAAATTGGGCATCAAGGTTATCGCAGAAGGCATAGAAACCCGGGAGCAGTGCGATTTACTGATGGCCGCCGGTTGCGATTACGGGCAAGGTTATCTGTTTTCCAGACCGGTGGCCGCTGATGAATTCGAGAAGCTGTTGGTTGCAGGCTAAACGTTACCTTACCTCGTTTCCACTCAGCGTATCACTGCCATTAGCTAAGTGTTGTAGGAGCGGGCCGTGCCCGCGACATTTGGGCTGCGATTGCAGAATTGCAGCTGCTTCATCGCGGGTACGGCCCGCTCCTACGACGTTATTGTGCTTAACTTAATGGCAGTGACGCGCTGTGTGGGAACGGTAATCACCCCATCAGCACCAACACCTGATGGTTCTGTCCATCGTTCAGCAGCGGGATACCCTCACCCTCTGCTTGCGCTACGCCGTCCAACTCAATCGACACGATGCCCTTCGACACTCCGTCGGGATTGTTGACGGTAATTTCATAGCCGGTTTCTTCATGCTGATAGCTTAAGCGGTAACTGCGCCACTCACGCGGAATACATGGATTGAAATGCATGTTGCCGGCGCGGATATTCAGGCCCAACAGCCATTCCAGACCGGCACGGTAAAACCATCCCGCAGCGCCGGTGTACCAAGTCCAACCGCCGCGCCTCGCGTGAGGCGGTACCGCATAGATATCGGCCGCTAGCACATAAGGCTCGACTTTATAGGCATAGACGCCGGTCCGGTTAGCGGTGCGATTGATCGGATTCAGCATGTGCAGAAGATCGGTCGCCTGATCGCCGTCGCCGAGCATCGCATAAGCGATAACGCACCAGATCGCCGCATGGGTATATTGTCCGCCATTTTCCCGTACGCCCGGTAAATAGCCTTTGATATAACCGGGGTCCAGCAGGGTCTTATCGAAAGGCGGCGTGAACAGCAACACCAGATCGTCGCCATAGCGTATCAGATATTCACGAACCGAATTCATCGCCAGCCGCGCCCGTTCGGGGTCGGCGGCGCCGGAAATAACGGCCCAGCTTTGCGCCAGCGAGTCGATGCGACATTCGGCGTTGGCCGCAGACCCCAGCGGCGTGCCGTCATCGTAATAGGCGCGCTTGTACCAAGACACATCCCAGCCTTCCGCTTCCACTGCGACTCTTAGCTTGGCAGCGTGTTCGCGCCAGCGTGCGGCGTGCTCGGTGTCTCCGCGCACTTGGGCCAGATCGGCAAACTCCGTCAACGTAGCTATCAGGAACCAGGCGAGCCAGACGCTCTCGCCTTTACCCAGATGACCCACGCGGTTCATGCCGTCATTCCAATCGCCGCTGCCCATCAGCGGCAGACCGTGTGCGCCGACTTGTAAGCTCAAATCCAGCGTCCGCGCACAGTGCTCAAACAGGCTGGCTTGCAGCTCCGATTGCGTCGGCTCGAAATAGGCATCTTCCTGTTCCGGCATGAGTATAGGCCCTTCCAGGAACGGCATTATTTCGTCGAGTACCGCGCTGTCGCCACTCACCTTGACATAGTGGGATGTCACATAAGGCAGCCAGACAAGGTCATCGGAAAAATGGGTGCGCACACCGCGATTGGAAGGCGGGTGCCACCAATGCTGCACATCGCCCTCGACAAACTGATGCGTCGCCGCACGGAGGATATGAGCGCGGGCAAGATCGGGCCGGGCTACCGCAAGCGCCATGCTGTCTTGTAATTGATCGCGAAAACCGAAAGCCCCGCCTGCCTGATAAAATGCGGCTCGCGCCCACATTCGACAACTCAGGGTCTGGTACAGCAGCCAACCGTTCAGCATCAAGTCCAAGCCTCTGTCCGGCGTTTTTACCTGAATTTTTCTGAGTGTCTTGGACCATAATTGTTTCACCTCAACGAAAGTTTTTTGCATATCCGCAGACCGATAACGCGTGATCAGTTCGCGAACATGGTCGCGGTCATTGCCTTGCCCCAACAGAAAAACGATTTCGATGCATTGATCGCTTGCCAGTTCTATCGGCGTCGTTAATGCCGCGCACGGATCAAGACCTGCGCCAACGCGGTGTTTAAGCGCTTTGGCTAGGCTCAAGGCCAGCGGCGCATCCAGGCTGCCGTTACGGCCGATAAATTCGGTTCTATTGCACGTCCAGGTAGGTTGCAGGCCGACCATATCGACAAAAGCAATGCGCCGGCCAAAATCCATATCCAAGCGGTTGTAAGCAAACAGGGCGCCGGTCGCCTGATCCAATTCGGTAACAATATAAGGCGCGGTGCTGGTTCGAGAAGCGCCGAGCACCCATTCCACATAGGCGGTAACCGACAGTTTACGCGGGCGACCGGACGTGTTTTTCAAGGTCAGAACCGAAATTTTAACCGGATCGTCCGGACTGACGAATTGCAGCAGCTCGCTATGGATACCGTGAGAGGCATGCTCGAAACGACTGTAGCCCTGGCCGTGGCGAATCACATAACGGGCATTATCCACTCGAATCGGTAACGCTGTCGGATTCCACAAATCGCCGGTTTCGACATCTTGCAGATAAAATATTTCGCCGGGCGGATCGCTGACCGGATCGTTCGACCACGGGGTCAACTGGTTCATCCGGCTGTTAAGGCTCCAGGTACAGCCACTGCCCAGCTCCGAGACCGTAAAGCCGAATTCGGCGTTGGCGATCACGTTAATCCAGGGTGCCGGCGTCCATTGCCCGTTACCCAGCACGATCGCATATTCGCGCCCGCCGTCGGCAAAGCCGCCCAGCCCGTTAAAATATTCGAGCTCTGTAGGCGCGATTAACGGTCCACTGCTGTCAACGCCGGATGCTGCCAAGGCTTTGCTTGGGATAAACTCCGGCGTTGGTTTAGGATGCCGCATCAATTGCTCGGCCAAGGTGCCGCGGCTACTCAAAAGCACCACGCGAGCCGAGGATTTCAACAGCACACGCTCTTCCTCTGAGATCTGATCGGCCCGCAGCACAAAAATCTCTCCCTGCCCGTCGCATTCATGAATCGCGGTAAACGCTTGAGTTTCGCGAACCATACTTTCCAATAAGGTCTGCAATTCATTGGCATAGGTAATTTCTTTGTCATTCAAAATCACCAGATCGACCGATAAACGCTTCATGCGCCAATACTCGTAGGCGCGCAATAACTGATCGGCAATAGCCCGGTCATCGGTTGACATTACCCGCAGCAATACTAGCGGACGGTCACCGGAAATACCGAATCGCCATAAACCGGTGACATTTAACCGGTTCAGCTGCATAAGCTTGCTGCTCGCTCGCAGCCAAGGATCGGCATACAGCAAGCGATTGGCCAGGGATTGAAATAACTGGGCTTCGTCAGGCTTGATGCGCAGATGCCGCAATTGGATGTGCGCATGGGTCCAGGCAAGATTGGAAACCCGGTCAAATGTAGCCGCGTTGTGATACTTGTCGGCTAACTCTTCAACGGCTTGCCGTGACGGTGCAACCAAGGTGGTAAAGGTCACATGAACCGTCGCGCCCGCTTCGATGCTGACCCGAGTACGCAAACTGAAAATCGGATCAAGCACTGCGCCGACCGTATTGCTGAGCGGACGACCGTCGATCACGGCCGCAGGTGCGCGCAATGTTTGACCGCGACCGCAAAATTTTGCCCGGTCGGTTTCATATTGAACGCCTTCACCGATGTCGCTACACGCCAGCACATGAGCCGCCCAAATTTGAGGGTCATGTGCTGCCCGAGGCCGCCGTTGCGCAATGAGTGCGCATGCCTGCGGCAGGAACTCGGTTTGGATGAACAAATTGGAAAATGCGGGATGAGCGCTATCGGCCAGAGGTGGCGCCAGCACAATTTCCGAGTAGGAAGTCAGCTCAATTTCCCGGGTATGCGAGCCGTTATTGGTCAAGCTTAAACACCTGATTTCTGCGTCATCCTCCGGCGACACAATGATTTCCAAGTGACTGGCTATAGCGCCGTCTTCGCGAGAGATGCGCACCCGGTCTTCGAGAAAAACTACCGCGTATTGATCCGGAACCGCCGCCGTCGGTTGGTATCCGGCAGACCAAATCCTGCCGCTAGCCATATCGCGCAAATAGACATAACTGCCCCAGCAGTCGCGCGTCACATCCTCGCGCCAGCGGGTTACCGCCAGCTTTTTACAAACACTGTAGCCGGAACCGGCGGCGGTGACCATCACCCCGTAACGGCCATTGGAAAGCAACTGCGCTGAGGGTACGAGAGACATCGGCGAAGGCTCGCGGCGCACTGACGGTTGTACTATTTCTTTGACTTCAGCCTCCGCTTGGGTAAAGTCAGGAATGCCGCTGTCAGAACCCTGCGGAACCCGTTCCTGCAATAACATTTCAGCGCCCTGAATCATCGGGGTACGATGGAAACGGCGGCGCATGACCGCGTCAAGCATGACATTAGCCAAAGCCACCAACGACATGCCTTGATGATGCGCCATATAGCAGCGCACAAACGCTACCTTTTGGTTTTCCGCCAGTCGCGTCGGCGTGAAATCGAGCGCCTCGAAAAAGCCGTAACGCCCCAAAGCGCCCAGTTGTTCCAGACGCTCGAAATTCATCGCCGCCGCATGCGTGTGGTACATCGCCGCCAAGGCTGTGGCATAAGGAGCGATGACCAGATCAAAGGCGAGTCCCCGTTTCATCCCCAGACCGGGTACGCCGAAAGCGGAATACTGGTAAGTGAACCAACGGTCGCGACCGTTAAATGCCGATTCGGAGACGCCCCACGGCACATTGTGTTCTTCCCCGTATTCAATCTGGCTTTGCACGGACAGACGACAAGTCTGATCGAGCAGGCTGTAGCGCGGCGTATAAGTCACCAGTGACGGCATCAGGTATTCGAACATCGAGCCGGACCAGGACAGCAATACGGTGCCGTTCGCGGTACGTGTCACCCGCCGTCCTAAGTGAAACCAGTGAATACTCGGCACTTCACGCTTGGCGATAGCGATAAGGCTGGTCAGGCGCGCTTCCGAGGCGAGCAGATCGTAATAGCTGTCATCGATAACACCGCTTTCAACGCGGTAGCCAAGCGAAAACAAGTGCCTGTTTTGATCATAGAGAAAACGAAAATCCATGTTGACGAAAAGTTGATGCGCTTGTTCTTCCAGCGCATGTATCCGCCGAACCAGTACTTTCCAGCGTTGCACTTCCGCTTGCGGGTGGTCATCAAGCGGAAGCCCGACAGGTATCGATGAGCCTAGGTTTTCGAGGTCACGTTGATGAGAATGGATGTCATCGTGCAGCATAGTCGCCCATGCCAGCACTTCGCTGTCATCCAGCAGTTCGCCGCGTTCAGCGGCGTAAGTGCGCGCCAAATCCAACAGGTTATCGGCGCATGGCGTGATTAGCCGCCACAAACTTAGCCATTCCGCATGGCCGACAGGACTGTCGGCCAACAAGCCGCCAAGTTTTTCTACTTTTTTCTGCAGTTCTTCCTGCGTCACTATCAGCATACGCTGGTCATCGTTGGTTTTGGCAAGTGCAGATATGAGCAGTCGGTGAGTATCGGCAATACCGTTTAACACGGTGGCAAACGGATACGGTTGCTGCGTCAACTCCTTACATCCCTGCACCAGCACCAGCAGATGTCCTGCCAAATTGCCGCTATCCACGGTCGATACATACCTGGGTTCCAGCGGGTGCAAACTGCGCGTGTCGTACCAGTTATAAAAATGTCCATGCAGTCGCGGCAGTTTGTTTAGCGTGTTTAGGGTTGCCTCCAGCCGGTCAATGGTATCTATAAGCCCTAGCCAGCCAAAATCGTGGGCGGCGAGCACCGATAACAGATAAAGGCCGAAATTTGTCGGCGAACTGCGCTGAGCGATAACCGGATCAGGATCTTCCTGAAAGTTATCCGGCGGCAGATAATTTTCCTGCTCGGTCACGAACGTGGTAAAAAATCGCCAGGTACGTCTGGCGACTTGTCGTAACTGCAAAGCATCCTCAGGAAGTAATGCTTCAGCCTGATCCGGTTTAGGCGGCAGACTCAGGATATGGGCAATGACCGGAGACAATAACCACAACAGCAGGAACGGCGCTGCAAGCTCCATCGACGCGGGATTGAATAACAGCACGACCGAGCCCGCGCAAACGACCACGATAGTCACGCTAATCATGGGCCGAATAAGATTTTTCACCGATTGCCCCGCCGCCGTTTTGGCTTGCAGCGCAGTAACCCAGCTAAGCAATTTTCGTCGGGTGATAAACAGCCGCACCAAGGTGCTGACGATCGCGTCAGTCATCAACGCAGTCTGTTGCGCCAGCAGGGTTAACGAGACCAGGCTATGGCTTATGCCCATGACGACATTTTCTGCGGTGGAACGCAGCTGATTACGCCACGGAATGTCGGCGCGCAGTCTTATTCCGGCGACGATAGCCAGTAAGGCGGGAATACTCAGCGCAACGAATACCATACCCATCAGTATCCATTGTGGCGCGGCTGGAATAGCCCAAGCCGCCAACAGGGTAAAAAAGGCGCCAGGCGCGGAGAAAGTCCGGCGTAAGTTATCGAGCATTTTCCAGCGTCCGATCAGCGGCATACCTTGGCCGAGGGCACCGAAAATCCAGGGCAATAACTGCCAGTCGCCACGCGCCCAGCGGTGCGAGCGAGACGCGGCAACTTCCGTATGCGAAGGAAATTCTTCAAACAACTCAATATCGCTGACAAAGGCACAGCGGGCGAACACGCTCTCAAGCAAGTCGTGACTGAGCAAGGTATTTTCGGGAATGCGTCCGGCCAAAGCGGCTTCAAAGGAATCAACCTCATATAAGCCCTTGCCGCTATAGGTTCCGAGTCCGAACAGGTCCTGATAGACTTCGGACACTGCGGTCGAATAAGCATCCATGCCGCACGCACCGGAAAAAAGTCGATGAAACAACGAGTGTTCCCGCCGGTGGGGCAGGGTCGCTGTCACTCTAGGTTGGAGAATACTGTAGCCGCTGATAATGCAATTCGTGACCGGATCAATGACAGGCCAATTGAGCGGATGTGCGGCTGTACCCACCAATTGACGCACCGAATCGATAGGCAATTTGGTGTCGGCATCCAGGGTTATCACATAACGGACACCCGGAGGAGCAAACGCAGGTTTGCCATGAATCGGCATAAAAGACGTATCGTCTGCACCGCGCAGCAGTCGATTAAATTCATGCAGCTTGCCGCGCTTGCGCTCCCACCCCATCCATTTTTTTTCGCTTGGGTTCCATTTACGTTTGCGGTGATACAGAAAAAACCGCTGTTCTCCATACTTGGCATTAAGCGCATCAAGGGCGGTAATGGCAACGCTCAACAAAAGATCATCTTCAGGCAGGGTTTCCTGATCCGCATCCAGCCAATCGGATAACAGCGCAAAACGAACATCGCCGCCCGGATTGGATAAGTAGTGAACTTCCAATTCATCGAATTGTTTTTTCACGTTCTGTTCGTTGACAAACAGGGTCGGTACCACCACAAAGGTGCGTAAGGCATCAGCAATGCCTTGTTTCAATTCGAGTCTGGGTAAATGGCGTGGCGGCACCACGCTAATAACGAAGCGGTTGACCAAACTCGTGGCAATATCCGAAGCAGGAGATAATGCAAACAGCGCCATCAGGGCAAGCGGCAAGCTGCCTAGTCCAGCCTCAAAAGCGGCGCTCAGAGGCAGGGCCAGCAACATCAGCGTAGCCACAGTGAGACTGCCCAGATACGTATAGGCCGCATGGGCGATATAAATACGCAGTAGTTTCTGGCTGAAAGTAGGACGAAAGCCGACTTCTTGTTCGAATTCGCGCCGACCGGGGCCAATCAAATAATAGCCGGGCTCGAGTATTTGCCGGCCAGCGCCAGATTCTTTATCGACACGATCAATCTTGTCGATGACGTTAGCGGCTATTTCTACCTCGGAATACGACGAACGTTTGGCAAGATCTTCAATCGCATGACGGTAGCGGTCGCGGGTAAGAAAATCCATCGCGTTGTAAGTGGGATGAGTGCGCAGACATTTATCCACCAGACTCGACTCTTCAACAAATTGTGGCCAATCGAACGCCGATATGTCTCGCAGGCTGGTGATGATATTGCGTACGGTCAGATTGGCTGCAATCTGACCGGCGTGTTCACGGTGTACGATTTCATCCAGGGTAACGCCCAGTTCGCTCAGCCACGGATTCAGGAAGTCGAGTGCAGGTGCGGTACCGGGATGCGGTTCGTGCAAGCGCTGTATGATCTGAACCGCAAAGGCCTGGCGCAAAGGCGCGGCGGGTAGTACAGCGGTCTTGGCCGAAAAATCGGGATTGTCGGCTTGATTAATAAAGTCATCAGCCAGCTGTCGCCCGGCTTGTGAGCGCATGACTTTTAATGCCAAGCGGCGCAAATTCTCGATCATCAGGATACGTAGCGTGATCGGTATGGCCCAAAGCTCGCCAATACTGAGCGGCTGAACTTCCTGATAGGCGCTCAGGAAAAGAGTCAGCTGTTCAGGAGAAAAACGACTGTCGGTATGAGCGACCAGCGCCCAGGCAATGCCATAAACACGCGGATAACCGATAAGGAAGCCATCGGTTAACTTGGGTAATTGCCGATAAAACTTTTCAGGCAGGTAGAGGTTGATATTATTGATCTGCTCTTCAACCACATGGTAATTGTCAAGTAGCCATTCTGCGGCCGGTGTAATGGCGCGATGTTCACGCGCCGCCTTACCTGTAGCTTTGTAAGCCTCAAACAACACCCTCGAATTCTCGCGGACTCTTGGCATCAGTTTGAGTCCATCGGGACGGATCTCGGCTTTTTGCGCTTTTGCTAAACTAACGGCATGCTGCGCCAGGCGTTCGTTGCTAAACAACTCAAAGCGTATTGGGTGATCCTCGCCACCGGGGTCAGCAAGCCTTTTTTTTCGTCTATGCTCCTGTAATTTCAGCATTTGTATGCCTCCGCTTAGGTTATCACTGCATCATTTCAGACGCTAAAAAATAGTCTAATCGTAAAACTTAGTGGCGTCGGTACGGTAACGCACGTAAAAATGCGGGGGCTAGTCGAGTGTGAATAAAGCGAACAAAAAGCCTATGTCGCCGTTAGCTGTGGCAGTCTGCTTTCAATGGCTGGCTTGCTGATTTAAGCCGTGACGGTCATTTGAAATTTGATCAAATTTCTTCGCTGGTCTGAAACCTCCCCCTTCAGGGATTATTTGAGTTTGACAACGCTGCACTGGCGTCGTTATCCTTTTTGGTAACCTCCTCGTTCGCGGGGAGGAAAATCCACCGACCTCTATCCGTCGGCGGGTGTCACTCGACGGATGAGGTCGGATGTGGATTGAAACATAGCACTTGAGGATAGACCATTGTGGAGCGATGCCCTCATCGCTCCCGCGTGGGAATGCATACCAGTCGTCCTGAATTTTAGCATCTGGAGTGCAGGCTTCGCCTGCAAGCGCAAGCAAAGCTTGCACTCCCGTTGCAATAAGTCGTAACGATGGAAAACTGTCAAGCTTATTGTGTAGATACCTATGGTTTAAATGTGTAGGCCAATGGCTTATTGATGCAGATTTAGAAAAGCCAGTGAATTGAATGATTCTCAGCGGTAAATAATTTTTTTAGCCTAATTCACCGCAGTCACGCGAGGCTTTACCGGCTCAGCATTAATTTCAAAATCCATTTTGATACGCTTTGCGGCGGCTTTCATTTCCGTTTTATTTTTAAAAGGCCCGGCGATAACTTGATAGGCATCATTTTTTTGGATTTTACGGGCAGGTATGATCGGCCCTTGATGATTCAACATCGTTGCCAGCTGTTGTGCCTGAGTTTCATCATTAAAACTGGCCACCAAAATGGACCAGTCACTGTCTTTTAATGCACCAACAACGGGCTGATCGTAGAACTGCCCGGGATGTTTCAGTTGCACAGCGTTTGCCGAAATTTCCGCCACATCGGCGCTGTTTATCAGTATCGGCGTGGGCACACCATTTGCAAGCTGGAGTATGCGTTCGACTTTATCCCAATCGACTGCCGCATTTTTTTGGTCACTGAGGTCATGCAATTGCTTGAGGAGCTGTTTTTTTAACGGGGCTTTATTTTTTGCCCATTTTGGTAACGGTTCGTGCGCTTCAAGGTAGAGCATGCCCTGATGCCAGGCGGTCAGATAAGGCTGATGCAGTATCCGCACCGGCATGCCGACCGCCGCTTTTTTAAACAGCATTTCAATATCCTCGGGATACATCTGTACACAGCCGTGACTGATCTGCATGCCGATACCGTAAGGCTTGTTGGTGCCGTGGATTAAATAACCGGGAATAGCCAGGCGCATCGCATAAAGCCCCAGCGGGTTATCAGGCCCGGCGCCGACGACCTTAGGCAATGCATCGCCTTTTTTGGCGTGTTCGCGATGAATGGATTCGGGAACGGTCCAGCTTGGATTGGCATTTTTAGCGACGATGCGGGTCAAGCCCATCGGCGTACTCCATCCCTGGCGACCAATGCCGACCGGATAGGTGTAAACCTTGCTCGACTGTTTTTTAGGATAGTAAAACAATCGCATATTCGCCAGATTTAAGGCTATGCCTTGATGAGGCGAATCGGGAAGAATAAATTGTACCGGCAACAAAACCCGACTGCCCGGCGTGGGTGTCCACGGGGATACAGCGGCATTGGCTATGCTGATGTCGTTATAGCCTAGGCCGAAATGACGGGCAATATCCGGCAACGCATCATTCTCGCGGGTGTCGATTGCGGCAATCGTGCCAACCATGTTGTCATCGTCAGTCAGCTCGAATTCGTGGGTGGCTACAGTTTCGGGTTGAGGCTCAGGAAGCTTGATGGCTGCCGTTGTTTCTTGATCAGAGAAAAGTGACGACATAGTCTGACAGCCGCTAAGCAACATTAATCCAAACGCCAGCATAAGCGGCAGGGCTGACTTTTTAATAGTGAAGTTTTCTTGACTAGTCATATACATAAGCTACGCGTAGGGTGACAAACGCCCAGTATAACGAGTGGAATATTAAGAAATGATTAAATACGGGGCAACGAGCGAACCCGAACACGCGATACACTGTAAGGGCGACAGGCCGGTCGCCCTTGCGCAACAGTATTTATTCCTTAACCGCCCGGTCGGCATTTAAAGCAGTCCAGCCGATGACGATTCTGTATACCATCAGTATTAACGTGGCAATCAGAATAAAAAATCCGACACCGAACTCAAAAGTTAATCCAGCCAAGGCGAAACCGGCCAGAGCGATCCAAACGGTTATGATCTGCCAGTCGAAATGGGATTCCAGCCAAGTTCCCTGAACTTCGGCTCGCTTTATAAAGTTGATAACCACTCCTATCAGCAATGGCAACCCGGCAAATGCGAAAGCCAGCACCTGACACAGATAGACGATAGCTGTCAGACGTTTTAATGGCTGTAATTTTTCAGCGTCACTTTGATTGGTTAATTTATCCTTCATAACTCACCCACCTGTTAATTTTTAATGATGACAACCGCGACTAGCGGCGGTCTTTAACGTTTAGATATACGCCTTAATACAGGCAAATCAACTGGCACCGAACTCATTTTATGCTTCAAATAAGCTCAAAAACCCAGTTCGGACAGTCCGGGGCGGTCAGCGGGCCTGATCCCCAACGGCCAATGAAATTTTCGCTCCGCCTCGGCTATCGGCAAGTCGTTGATGCTGGCTATGCGCCGCCTCATCAGGCCATTGTGGTCGAATTCCCAGTTTTCATTGCCGTAAGAGCGAAACCAGTTGCCGGAAGCATCGTGCCATTCATAGGCAAAACGCACGGCAATACGTGCCTCATGAAAAGCCCACAGCTCTTTTATAAGGCGATAATCCAGTTCTTTAGCCCATTTTTGCTGTAGAAATTGCACAATCTGGTCGCGGCCAGTCAGGAACTCGGCACGGTTACGCCATTGGCTATCAATGGTATAAGCCGACGCGATTTTTTCCGGGTCGCGGCTATTCCATGCGTTTTCGGCGGCACGTACTTTTTGCGCTGCCGTTTCGGCAGTGAAGGGCGGCAGGGGTGGACGGATAGTGTCGGTCATGGTCTGATCCTCTTATTGTTCAGCGGAAAATGTAGTTTCTACACATTGTTACTGCAACACAAATTTAAGCCCGATTAATATCAGAATAATCGCCAAAATCGGCCGTAAAATTCTTTCAGGAATTTTGGCACCCAAGTGGCTACCGATCCAGATCCCGGGTAATGAGCCGATCAGCAGACTGCCCAATAAAATCAGATCGACGTTACCTAAACTAAGGTGACCCAATCCAGCGACTGCGGTGAGCGGAATAGCATGAGCCAAATCGGTGCCGACAATTTTCAGCGTGGTCATTCTGGGGTAAAGAAATAACAGCGCGACCGTACCCAGCGCACCGGCGCCCACAGACGACAGCGTCACCAATATGCCCAGCACTGCGCCGATCAATACGGTGGCGGGTATTTGCAGATGCTTGAAGCGTCCGGCATTTTCGGGCGTGCTCTGCTCGTCCTCAATAGGCTTAAGCTTTGCCGCCCGGTTTAATAACACGCTGCGCACGATCAGCGAGAAAGCGGTCAGCAGCAGCGCGACCCCCAAGGTGAAAGTAATCGCCCCCGAAGTTTCCTTGCCGATTGCGCTTAAATGTTTCAGTACAAATAAGGTAGCCACCGCAAAAGGCAGGCTGCCCAGCGCCAACCAACCGACGATTTTCCAATCAACCGAGCTATGTTTATTGTGATGCACCCACACGCCACCGGTTTTAGTGATCGCTGCAAACAAAAGATCGGTACCCACCGCGATAGCAGGCTTAAAGCCAAACAGGAACACCAGTAACGGCGTCATCAATGACCCGCCGCCTACGCCAGTCAATCCGACCAAAATTCCTACGGCAAAACCGGCAACAGAATATCCCCAATTCATCTTACTAACCCTTGTTTTAATGCGTCTAAAAAGCTGCCCATTATAACAGGCGATTTATTTTCTATTAGAGTTGTTGCTCGGTATTTTGTTGGGGTAGCCCGATTCACTGTAGAATCGCTGTCCTGTGCCGATAACCCCACTGTGGAGAACTCTCGATGAACTATGCAAACATGCTGTCAGTGGCGTTTGCCGAAGCGCAAAGCGGCTTTGCTGAAGGCGGCGTACCGGTCGGTGCGGCATTGTTCGATGCTACCGGCAAGCTGCTTGGACGCGGGCGCAATCGCCGGGTGCAGGACAACGATCCGTCCGCCCACGGTGAAACCGATGCCTTTCGTAACGCCGGTCGTCAAACCGATTATCGCGACAAGATTTTAGTGACGACCTTGGCACCTTGCTGGTATTGCTCGGGTTTGATCCGGCAATTTACTATCGGTACCGTCGTGGTCGGAGAGTCGGTCAATTTTGAAGGTCATTTGGATTGGCTCAAAGATGCCGGCGTGAAGGTTATCGAAATGAACGATGCGGATTGTGTCGCGTTGATGCGGCGCTTTATCGAGCAATCGCCGCAGCTTTGGTTTGAAGACATCGGCGAATGCACGTAGTCTCTGCAGATATCTTATTTAAACGCGTTCGTTGATGTTCTCGCCTGACATTATGCTTAATCAGAGCTCGGCTTATCGTTATAATTCAGATAGAAAACCGTAAAAATCTAGCCTATATTTTTATTTTCACCATGATCAAATCTCACCAACAGCCGGTCATCCATTTAGGTTCGCCCGGCGAAGAAATCAGCAGACAAGACCTCCAAACGATAAAAAAACGCTTTAAGCAGCTGAATCAGCTTCGTGCACAGCGTATTCAAGAATTTTTGCAGCCTCGTCAGCGAATATTCTTAGAGTTATTGCCCTTGCTTTTTCATGGTAACTTTGCCATGTTGCCGGGATTTATTTCCTCAACTACCCCCGCAGGTATATCGGAATACAAACCGGATATTCAGACAATAAATGCCGCTAGGCAGTTTGCAAGAAATTTCAATTATAGTTGGGCACCAGCCCATATTTATTCTATTGAAGGGCTGTTTTTAATGGGCAGTGTCGGTAGCGTTGCCTTTTCAAAAACCAGCGATATGGACATCTGGTTATGTCATCAATCCGACTTAGCAACCAGCGCCATTAATGAGCTGCAACAAAAAGCGTCGGCGATAGAAATCTGGGCCGAATCATTAGGGCTGGAAGTCCATTTTTTCCTAATGGACAGTAGACAATTTCGACTCGGCCAAAACACGCCGATTTCTACTGAAAGCAGTGGTCAATCGCAGCATTATCTGCTGCTTGAAGAATTTTACCGAACGGCAATTTATATTGCCGGAAAAAGTCCGGCATGGTGGCTGGTTCCTGCTCATGAAGAAGGCAATTACACTCGCTATATCGAACATCTGACCAGTAATCGCTTCATTCCCGAACATGAGCTTATCGATTTTGGCGGTTTCGAAGCAGTCCCGGCCGAGGAGTTTATCAGCGCAACCCTTTGGCATCTTTATAAAGCCTTACATTCTCCGCACAAGTCGTTATTGAAACTGCTATTAATGGAATGCTATGCCAGCGAATACCCTGTGACCGAATGGCTATGCCGAGACATCAAAAAAGCCGTTTTTCAGGGCACTTTTCTAATAACCGATCTGGATCCGTATTTTCTCATTTATCAGAAAGTCGAAAAATATTTACAAAAAACGCATAGTCACGACAGATTAGCCTTGGCTCGCCAAAATTTTTATTTAAAAGTGATGGGCTCATCCGATAACGCTCTGGATGCATCAATCCGTGCATCCAGAGAGCAATACATCCAGCATATTGCTAAATGCTGGAGTTGGCCCATAACTACGATTGATGGCCTTAAGCATATACGGTCATGGGATATACAAAAAGCCACAGCAGAACATGCCATTATTGTGCAGCAATTGACGCAATGCTACCGCATGATCATGGGTTTCGCCAGGGAGCATGTGAAGCCAAACCAGGAAAATAGCGATGATCTTAAATTGCTAGGCAGGAAGCTGCATTCAGTTTTAGAAAAAAAACCGGGTAAGATTGAAATCATTACCACCCATTCTGAGGTTCACTCAAAAGAAAATGCATTATCTATCGTAGAAAACAGCCCTATAGGCAACAACAGTGGGTGGGCTTTATATCTGAAATACGTGCAGACGGCGACGGCTAAAGATTTTGAGCCGATACAAAAATGCCGGACTTTAATAGAGACGCTTTGCTGGTTGGTCATCAATGGCCTCTATCACAAACATTTGCTGATCAATTTCAGCTCACATTCGCTTAACATGTCGGACCCAGAACTGCGTTCAATCTTGAGGCAGATCAACCTATTTTTAACCCAGAACTTTATTTTCGACGCGCCGCTGGATGTCTACCAAAGCCAAAAGACTCCTCTACATTCCATGATCCTGATCAACATGGGAATCTCAGATAACGAGCGCCTGTGCGTGATGAGTGAGCGCTCTGACCCGCTGAGTTATGGCGTAACCCGACAGTGCTTTATTCAAACCATCAGTCGGGTTTCATTGTCCAGTTGGAGCGAGATTACCACCAGTCATGAGAACGGCTTGGATGGCTTATTTAAGTGTTTAACCGATATCATTAATACCCATCAAAAACCACTGTCTTTGAGCAACGTCAAGTTTGTTTGTCACACGCCGAATCGGGCTAGAGACATTGTCTTCCGCGTTGAGGTGCTTTTTAGCATCTTGGTTAAACTTTTCTCCACGCCGCAGCATAACCTTTCGCCCCGTTATATTTTGCCTGGAGGAACCTCGTTTTATGTCTTTCAGTCGGTGAATAGAACGCTAAATTACAAAGCACTAGCCTCTGAAAAGCTACTGTTAAACGAATTAGCCCGTCCGCAGGAGCAATTTAGCACCCTTCATTTTGACCGCGTGGTTCTCGAAAATACGCCGATCCCGCTTATTTACTCGCTGAATAGGCCGCAAGTCATCCAGCTTTTTTACTATGAATATAATGCCGATATTAGCGTCTATATCGTTGATGAAAAAGGCGCCTTGTATACCCAGCTGCATAGCAAGGCTAGTGCCTGTCATCTGCTAAAACAATACGCCATTTTTTTAGAGTCGATCATCAGTCGCGCCCTGTTTGAAAATTTTTTGAGCCTTGAATATTACGCAATCGAGAAAAGTCCTGACGGCATCTTTTCATCTAATCCGGTGCAACTGAATACAAGCTCTTCAAATCAGGAATTAAACTTACGCATAACGGGGGAAGATACCGACAAGGGCATCTCCTATACCATCTACTGCAATGAAAAAGAGTTCTCTTCGCTGGATCACGGCAATCAAATCTTTTATGCCGCTTATCAACATATACTCCAATTCAGGAACGCTAACAGTCATTATCCCATTCACATCACCGATATAGACTTGCCTCTTTCCGCATTCCGAATCGACAACCCCGAGCAACTACAAACCATCCATTATTTAAACTACAAACAAAAAATTGAAGATAAATTTAATGTGTAACGGCTAATTCACCTGCTTTTGTTGTTTTGGTGCTGAAAAGGTGCGTAGAAAACAACAATTGCACCGGGCTGAGGCAATCCAGGGGCTGAAAAAGTCACTTTCCCCAACGCTGTTTTGCCGTCCCCCGTCCTCTTCGCAGACTAAAAACCTTTGACAGTTATGACCTGTAGAGGCATTTTGGCAGCCGCCTTACGACTTTGCTCGACTAAAAAAGTTTATGGCGTGGATTTTGCTGTGATTTAATCAAGGTAATCACAGCATGTTCTTAAGTGATGATTAAGTAAAAAAGCAGAGCATATCGCCATTATCAGCAACCCTTTTTCATCAAATTGTCACTAGCCGCACTTAGAATATCGTTGCATTAGGTTTATGCGGTTTTATCTCGAGGAAAAGTCAATGTCCAGCGAAATTATGTCATTAATCACCTTGGTTAAGTCCTATTTAACATGGCTATCCAGCATGTCAGGAGAATTGGCAGCATTTATCCTGCTTATTGCCTTTGTCGTACTAGCGGCTATTGAGCTTAATTATCCCAAGCGCAGATTGTCCCTTAAACAATCGCGTCAATCTTATCAAACCAATGTCAGATTGTTCATTTTTAACAGTATCGTTATTTCGTTACTGTCGGCGACACCCTTGTTGATGGTGGCCGAACATTATTCAGATCGGGGGCTGCTAAGTTATATCGCCAATCCTGCATGGAAAGCCCTGCTGTCGTTTCTATTGCTCGATTTGATGCTCTATTGCTGGCATAAAGCCAGTCACAGCTTCGATTGCCTGTGGATGTTTCATAAAGTGCACCACAACGATCCGTACTTGAATGTTTCAACCGCATTCCGGCTGCACATTGTGGAGCTGGTCATCATCACCGTGCTGAAATCGGCGTACATTATCATCCTGGGCGTGAACCAAACGATGGCACTCACTAATGAAGCTCTGTTGACCTTGTTCATCATGTTTCATCACACCAATATTTCATTTCGCGGTGAGAAGCGTTTGGCGCAGCTCATCATCACACCCTATTTGCACCGCGCGCACCATTCGACCGAGCGTAACGAGCATGATACTAACTACGGCGCAGTCTTTTCGTTATGGGATCGTCTTTTCGGCACCTTGGCCGAGTTGGAGCCTGCGGAAATCGGCATTAAAAACGACTCGCCGCAAACCGTTTTTGGCCTTGTTAAGTTTGGGTTTACACCGGAGCATCCCGTTCCTGTCTACGAACTTGACCTGAGCCTTAAATCGATGATCGCCGAAGCGGCCTATTACAAAGCGGAAAAACGCGCTTTTGCACCTGGGAACGAGCTTCGTGACTGGCTGGAAGCCAAAAGAGAAATTATCCGGATGGTTTATGGCGATAAAGCCGTCAGAAAACAATCCAGCGAATCCGACTGTTCCTCAATACAGCGGCCAGTTACGCTTTGTTGATCATGACTGCATGACCGAACGGGGTCATAGGATAGTGATATACCCATTTGTTCCGGCGTTTTTGATGAGGTACAGCATTTATCCGATACCCTTGGACTTCACTTCGTTTCACCGGTGATCAGCCCTACCGGGAATTCTGCCAGCAGTTGTGCAACGGCTAAGCGCCATCCGGATAAATGCGGTTGCGGCTTCAGCATCTTCCCGGTAAAGGCGCATGAGTATTGGCTATCGGGCCGATGAAAAGGTAAGTCCACTGTGGTATTGCCCCAAATCTTTTCTCCCAGAGGCAGCCTGTCGGCGTCATCCAGCAGCCGCGCAAAGAAACGCGGCGCCACTGTAATGACGATACGCTCACCGGCAAGGCGTGCATAGGCGCACACATGAGTCGCATGCTCGCCTTTGACGGCCAGCGGCACATAGCTTCCTTGCAAAAACACTTCCGGCCAGCGTTGTCGCAACGCCAGCGCCGTGCTGACCACCAGCAATTTTGCCCTGCCATCTTCCAGCGTGTCGCATAATGCGCGCATCCCTGTTCTCCGTTGTTCCGGTGTCTGCGCGGCAAGCGTCTGCACTACATCAAGCAAGCCTCGGCGGTGACCGAAATCGACCGGTCGCCGGTTGTCGGGATCGACCAGGCTGAAATCCCAACATTCGCAACCTTGATAAATATCCGGCACCCCCGGCACGGTGAGCTTGATCAAGGTCTGCGACAGGCTGTTGAATAGCCCGAGCCACGCAATCCGCCGCTGAAAAGGCAGAAAATCGGCCAGAAACGCACTGTCCTCAGGCGCATTGATCAGCCTATCGGCGAAGGCAACGACGGCATCTTCATACGCCGTATTGGGATTTATCCAGCTGGTATGCACCTTAGCTTCACGTACCGCCTTAACCAGATATTCCGCCATCCGGACGCTAAAACGCGCCATTTCATCGGCGTCCGGTTCGCCGGGCGGCCAGATACCCAACAAGGTTTGATAGATGAAATATTCATCGTTCGGCGTAGGCACCGGCATCCCGTCCACCGTGAGCTTGAGACTGCGATTGGCGCGACTCCAGTGTCGTAACGCCAGTCGCCAGGCCGCCGGTATTTCAGACAGCACATTGAGACGCGCACGCACATCCTCGCTGCGCTTGGTGTCGTGAGTGGACGTGGTTACCATCGCATGCGGCCAGTGTTTTGCCCGCGTTTGGTTAGCTCGATGGAATGCGGTAAGCGTCACCCCGAACCGACGCGGGTCGCCGCCGACTTCGTTGAGCGACAGCAAGCGGTGATAGATATAGGCACTGGTATCCTCCAGTCCTTTCGCCATAACCGGGCTGGTGAATTGCTGGAATTTCATCGCAAAGGCAAGCACCTGCTGATAGTACGCCGGTGATTTCCGCTCGGCTGCGGCAAGGGTGAGCACCTCACGCAGAAAATCGAAGATGCTGGTATCTGCCGTTGTACTCCTGCGTTTAGCCGCTGAGGTTGCCTGTTCGATGTTACGAAGATCTTCCGTTCCCACGTCGCTGCCGCTGATGTAACCACGATAAACCGGGAAGCACGCGACTATTTCAGCCAATGCCGAGCGCAATCCGTTCAGCGTGTAATCGCGGGTATGACGGTCGGCTTCGGCGATTTTCGAGAGCTGGTTGGCCAACACATTCAGCTCCGCAGACAGCGCGGTCTTCATGATAAGCTGCTTGGAACGGTAGAGCAGATCATCGAAATTGATAGGCTCCCCGATGAAGCTGTTATACAGGCGCGTCATCCGCTCGGCGGCGCCGGTAACCACAAACAGCCCGTTGAGCAGATTAGTGAATTCGTAGCCCGTAGTACCCTGCACCGGCCAACTGTTACGCAAATCCTCGCGTACCGCCAGGATTTTTTCCACCACCAGATAAGGCGTGTGACCGACGCGACGGCATTGCTCGACCAGCTGGCAAAAATACGCCTCCGGATCGTACAGTCCATCCGGATGATCCAGACGCAGACCCTCCAGCTTGCCTTCCCGAACCAGTCGCAGCACTAACTGATGGGTTGCATCGAAAACGTCGTCGTTTTCCATGCGTAGCCCGGCAAGATCGTTGATATCGAAAAACCGCCGGTAATTAATTTCGTCCGCGGCTACCCGCCAAAACGTCAGTCGGTAAGCTTGAGCCTCAAGCAAGTGGTGGAGCTGATCGAAACTGGATGATTGCCCTGCCGTACCGTTGAAGAGGTACAGATTTTCTTGCAGAAAACCGGCGATGTCGGCAGATTGCTTAACGAGACCGGCAAGATGACGCTTATACACTTCCTTGTCGCGCCTGCGCTCAAGCTGACGTTCAGGCAAGACTTCGTCACGGCGCGGAAGATGACGGAATGCCGTTACCAGGCTCTGGTATTCCATCAGTAACGCATTGTCCCGACCTAAGGTTGCGCTCAAGGCATCAATGCGATAGGCCAGGATATGCGGGTATTTGGCCGGATCTACCGGAAAGTGGTGCTCGTGGTAATGAATGGCAAATTCACCGTGTTCTGCAGCAAAGCGCAGTTGTAATTCGGCATTATCCAGCGCCGCACCATAAGAGTTACCCAGCACCGGCAATAGCACCTTGCCATGCAGCTTAGCCTTGATCGGCGCCCAGTCAATATCGAAGAACCCGGCATACACCGATGCCGGACCGTTTTCCAGTATGTCCAGCCACCAGGCATTATCGCCGCCTTGTACGCCCATATGATTAGGCACCACATCGAGTATCTGCCCCATGCCGTGCTCGGCGAGGGTGGCGCAAAGCTGCTCAAACTCCTCGTCCGTGCCGATCTCGGGATTCAGCGTATTGTGATCGATGATGTCGTAGCCGTGCCGGCTGGCCGGCCGCGCCTTAAAATAGGGCGAGGCATACAGGTGCGAAATGCCCAGCGCGCTCAAGTAGGGAACAATGTCGCGCGCCTGATTAAAAGTGAAATCGCGGTTGAATTGCAAACGATAGGTGGATAATGGAATGCGCGGTTCGGGCGGCTGGGATAAGGTCTTTTCATGCTCGCTGTGTTCTTGTGCCAATAGCCAGCGAGAGCCGCTATCCGACAGTGCAGACGGCAGCGCAGCCGGTGCGTTTTCAGGCGTCTTGGGATATTTCATCTAGCGGCTTCCTCAATGAACCAGGCCGCACACCAGGGCGGCATACGCCCGGCGGCAAAAATTTCCGGCAGGTCGGCTTGGCTAAGATAGAAAGCCGTACCGGCAAAATCGATGACACCTTCGACCGGGCTATCGCCCAGATTGGCCAACAGCGTCAGCCGGGCACCGTCACCCAGACGCCAGCGCACCACCAGTCCGGAAGTTCCCATTAATTCGAATTCGCCGCCGGCTATGCCCGGCAAACGCGGTACCACATGGGTACGTCGTAGCGTCAGTAAATTCTTGTAATGCTCAAGCCAAACTTGGTGTTGCGGCTCGTCCAGGCAGTCCCAATTAAGCTTGCAGCGCACAAAGGTAGCCGGATCGTTAGGATCGGGAATATGCGCCCGTGCGGCGGGATCGGAAAATTTTCGGAAACCGGCGAATTCGCGCCGTCGCCCTTCGGTGACGGCGTCGGCCAACTCACCGTGGAAATCGCAGAAAAACTGGAACGGCGTTGCCGCAGCAAATTCCTCGCCCATGAACAGCAAGGGCGGTGACGGCGCCAGCAGCAACACAGCCAGCGCAACTTGCAACGGCTTTTGTGGTGTTAGCATCGCAATGCGCTCGCCGTAAGCGCGGTTGCCTATTTGGTCGTGTGTTTGGCAAAAATTGATGAAAGCGCCGGGCGGCAGATCTCTACTTGGCTCGCCGCGCCGCCGACCCTCGCGACATAGTGACGGTTCGCCCTGGAAGGCAAAGCCTTCAGCCAGACAGCGCGCCAGATGGTGCGTCGGCCGATCGGCATAATCGGCATAGTAGCCGTCGCGTTCGCCGGTCAGCAGTAGGTGCAGGGCATGGTGGATATCGTCGTTCCACTGGGCGGCAATGGTTCCCTGTTGCAGATAGCCGACTGCATTGGCGTCGTTCTCCAGTATCAGGTGCACTTGTCGGCTTTGCCCAGGCCCCGCCTGTACCTTTGCCGCCAGTTCTTCGACGATGTCCGGCCGACTGTCGTCGACAATGGCATGCACGGCATCGAGCCGCAACCCGTCGAAATGGTATTCCTCAAGCCAGTACAACGCGTTATGAATGAAAAAATCGCGCACGATGCGGCTGTCGTTGCCGTCAAAATTAATGGCTGCGCCCCACGGCGTGTGATGGCGCTCGCTAAAGAACTGCGGCGCATAGGTATGGAGATAATTGCCGTCCGGCCCGAAGTGGTTGTACACCACGTCGAGCAGCACCATCAAGCCGCGCGCATGCGCCGCCTGCACCAGCGCCTTCAATGCGTCCGGAGTGCCGTAACTGTGGTCGGGCGCAAACAGCAGTGCGCCGTCGTAGCCCCAGTTGCGCGTTCCCGGAAAATCCGCCACCGGCATTAATTCAATGGCGGTAATGCCTAATTCCACCAGATAGTCGAGGCGCGGGATGGCGGCGCTAAAGGTACCTTCATCGGTGAAGGTGCCCAGATGCAGTTCATAGATGACGGCTTCATGCCAGGGACGGCCCTGCCAGCTATCGTCCCGCCAGATAAAGGCGGTCGCATCGACTACCTGACTGGGGCCGTGCACGTCTTGGGGATTGGCGCGCGATGCCGGGTCGGGTACGATCAGCCCGCCGTCCAGGCGGTAATGATATAAGGTTCCGGGGGCCGCCAGTTGCGGCGAAGTCTCGAGCTGGAACCAGCCGTCTGCAAGCGACTGCATCGGTAAGCTAATTTCTTTGCCGGTGTTATTTTCCAGTATGAGCTCGACCTGCCGTACCGCCGGCGCCCACAGGCGGAAACGTATGCTGCGATCTGGCAGCAGGCAGGAGCCAAAAGGCATAGCGTGCGCTCTTCTCATCGATTTTTGCCTTGTTTCAACAGCACCAGTGATCGTCCATGCACGGGGTAGCCTTGTCCGGCTTGGTAGCGGGAAGATTCGGGTTTACCGGTGGCATCAAAGGTATCCAGCAATACATCCCAAGCGTGATGCCCATCGAATTCCGGCAGCGTGAAGGCAATGTCGTCATGATGTGCGTTGATCAGCAACAGTAAATTATCGTCGATTAAACGCCGTCCGCGCCCGTCGGTTTCAAACAAGGAATCGCCGACAAAATGCACGCCCAGGCAACGCGAAAATGACTGATTCCAGTCTTCACCGCTCATTTCCGACCCATCCGGATTGAGCCAGACGAGATCTTTTACCTCGGCGCCGCGAATAGGGCGTCCCTGAAAGAAATAACGTCGCCGGAACAAGGGATGCTCGTTGCGTAAACTGATAATACGTTGGGTGAATGCAAGCAAATCCTGATCCTGTTGCTTCAGTTCCCACGACAGCCAGCTAATTGCGTTGTCCTGACAATAGGCGTTGTTATTGCCCTGCTGGGTATGCCCCATCTCGTCGCCTGCAAGCAGCATGGGAACTCCCTGTGAAAACAGCAGGGTCGCGAGAAGATTGCGTTTCTGGCGGGCACGCAAGGCATTAATCTCCGGATCGTCGGTTTCTCCCTCGACGCCGCAATTCCATGACTGGTTATTGTCGTTACCATTGGGGGTAGCTTCTTGATTGGCCTCGTTGTGCTTGGTGTCGTAGGTCACCAGGTCATGCAAGGTAAAGCCGTCGTGCGCACTGATGAAATTGATGCTGGCATGAGACCGCCCGCTGCGTTCATACAGGTCGCTGGATCCTGTCAACCGTTGCGCCATCTCCCCAAGCAATCCGTCATCGCCTTTCCAATAGGCGCGAGTACTATCGCGATACTTATCGTTCCATTCCGACCAACCCAGCGGGAAATTGCCCACTTGATAGCCGCCTTCGCCCAGGTCCCAGGGTTCGGCAATCAGCTTGATGGTGCTCAGCACAGGGTCCTGACGGATGGTATTGAAGAAGGTGCCCAACTGGTTGACTTCGTGCAACTCTCTTGCCAATGTAGAAGCTAGATCGAAACGGAAGCCGTCCACATGCATGTCCAGCACCCAATAGCGCAGGCTGTCCATGATCAACTGGAGTACGCACGATTGTTGCATGTCCAGGGTGTTGCCGCAGCCGGTGTAGTCTTTGTAATAGCGAGGATTATCAGGTTCCAGGCGATAGTAGGAAGCATTGTCGATGCCGCGGAAGGACAGCGTCGGCCCCAGCTGATTGCCTTCGGCGGTATGGTTGTAGACCACATCCAGAATGACTTCAATGCCCGCCTTATGGAGCGCCTTGACCATGGTTTTAAACTCGCTTATTTGGCCGCTCGCCGAATAACGGGAATCGGGCGCCAGGTAGCCAATCGAGTTATATCCCCAGTAATTGCGCAGCCCTCGTTCAACCAGGTGGCGATCATCGATGAAAGCATGCACCGGCATCAGTTCAACCGTGGTCACGCCCAGGCGCTTGAGGTGTTCGATGGCCGGAGCCATCGCCAATCCGGCATAAGTGCCGCGAAACTGGGGCGGAATATCGGGATGTTGCATGGTAAAGCCTTTGACATGCAGCTCATAAATCACCATATCCTGCCATTGAATATCGGGGGGTTGATCGTTTCCCCAGGTGAAGGTCTGGTCGATAACCCGACACTTCGGCATCACGCTGGCATTGTCGCGGCGACTGAAAGAAAGATCGGCGTGCTTGCTGCCGATGCTGTAACCGAAATGGGCGTCGCTCCAGCGCGGCGTTCCGACGATATCTTTCGCATAGGGTTCTAGCAGTAGCTTGTGCGGATTGAACCGATGTCCTTCCTGCGGTCGGTAAGGCCCGTGCACCCTGAAGCCATAAAGCATTCCTGGACGAAGCTCGGGCAGATAACAGTGCCAGACCATATCGGTACGCTCTTTCAGTTCGATGCGCTGGACTTCGCTCTTGCCCTTGGCATCGAACAGGCACAACTCGAATTTTTCGGCATGCTCGGAAAAAATGGCAAAATTCACGCCTTCGCCGTCCCAATAGGCCCCGCGCGGATAGGGACGGCCCGGCCATACTGAAGTTATCGGTTTAATCATGTTGAGTCCTCTGGTTTGACATATTCACGTTAAGGAATGAAATCTAAATAACGTGAACACGCGATAAATTGTAGGGACGACCGGTTGGTCGCCCATTACATCTGAAGTTAATCGGGGTTTGTAAGCCACTGCCATTAAATTAAGGATTTAATATAGTGTGGGCGCGAATTTATTCGCGCTTTTTAATACTTATCGCGCGAATAAATTCGCGCCCACGATATTCAACCCTAACTTTTGTCGGTTTAGCTTAATGGTAGTGGGATTGCAACCCCTGTCTCTCATGTTTTGTAACCGTTGATGTCTTAAAAATATTTCGGTTGGGGTTACAATCCCCGACCCGCTTTATTGTCTATCGCTAGATTACCGGTTGCAGTAGCGACAGGATGCCGCGCAGCGGAATGCTTACCCAATCCGGGCGGCCGTCAAGTTCGCAGCGCAGCTCGCAAAGCATTTTTTCCAACAGAAACAGGTCGAGTAAGCCGCGTAGCGATGCATCCGCTGC
The DNA here is from genome assembly GCF_050917435.1 of Methylobacter arcticus. Lineage (NCBI taxonomy): Bacteria > Pseudomonadati > Pseudomonadota > Gammaproteobacteria > Methylococcales > Methylococcaceae > Methylobacter > Methylobacter arcticus. The sequence continues at coordinate 3,765,198 of NZ_CP159583.1, read as the reverse complement.
GAGCAGTCTGGAGCTGGGTACTGCTTCATCATAGGCGGCGAGGAAAACGCGTCCAACCTCGGCTTCCCAGTCGCAGACCCAAGGCTCAAACTTTGCCAAATCCGTGGGTCGTTCTGCGGTAGCCTGCCCAAGCGCGGTATGGGCGGCATAGTTGAACGAGCGCAGCATGTCGGCCACATCGCGCAAGGGCGAGTGTTTGCGGCAACGCTCGGCGAACGGGCGTGCCGGTTCACCCTCAAAATCGGTAAACACGAAATCATTCTGGGTAAGCAGCACTTGTCCCAGATGAAAATCGCCGTGGTAGCGGGTCTTGACCGCGTTAAGCTGTCCGCAAATACAGGCGTTGAGACGATCCTTAAGGGTATTGCGTTGCGTGAGCAAGAGCGGTGCTAACTCGCGAGCCGTCCCGGCAAGTCCTTCCATTCGATGCTCAAGCAGATCCAGCGTGGTTGCCGCCTCTGCCTGCACCTGCTGTACCCAGTCGGCGAGATCGGTGTCGGTAACCGCTCCGGGATCGAAGGCCGAATCCCCGGTCGCCTTAGCCAGCGCATTGTGCAGTTCACCGGTACGCTGACCGAGCGTGTGCATTAGCAGCAGATAGGCGCTATGCGCTTCTGTTGCCGGTTCGACTGCGGTGCGGCATTCTTCCATGAATCGCCCCAGGTAATTCAGGGTGTAGCTCCAGCAGTCGCCCTGGTTTTCGATATGGCTCTGGAGTAACGCAAGCGTCATGTTGCCGTCGTTGCCTTGATACTCGACGACACCGAGCACGGGCACCGTATTGGGGAATTTCGCCACATCGGTTAGAAAGCGTCCGATCTCAAATTCCGGGCGTGCACCGATGTGCAGATGCCGATAGCCTTTCAGGAATAACTGTTCACCCAACACCATCGAGGTATTGCTGCCCTGAATAGCGGTTGGTCGTACCGGTAGCTTGGCCAAGGTCTGCCCGTCGAGTGCAGCGAAAGCGTCGGTGGGGGAAAAGCGAATGGTGCCTTGCTCGCAGGCTAGTGTTTGACGCGCACCGATGGCCTGTACCACCGCCCGACAAAATGCCCCGTCAGCAAAGGCATCTCCCAGAATGCCGACTTGAGACTGCTGGCGCACTTTGGCAACAGTGACAGGCGACATGGCGTGCAGGTGATCCTCGTTGCCATTTTCCCACGCGAGTGCGAGGGGCAAAAAACAGGTAAGCGGCTTTCCTCCGGCGCCTTCAATAGCGAACAGGGCTACCAGCCACTTATCCTGCGCATTGACCCACTCGGCATAGTCGGTCATGATCACCCGTTTTATCGCCTCGCCCTTGCCGCCATACCAGCGTTGCGCTGCGACAAAACGCGGCAATGCGCCTTCTTCGAGCTGGGTACGCGCCTTTTCCGCCATCGCAATACGCCAGGATTCAAGCTGATGACGGAAAAAGCTATGCCAACCATCGAACAGCACCAGCATCGGCAATTCCTCCGGTAATAGATGTTGCTCATGCCACGCCGGAACTTCTTCGCTACTTGCCAGCCGGAACCAATAGTAGTTATAGCCGGGCAAAGTAAGCAGGTAGGGCAATTCGCCAATAGGCGGAAAAGCGGCGCGGCCCATCAATTCCACCGGCACGCAGCCCTTATAAGCGGAAAGATCAAGCTCGACTGCTTGTGCGGCACGCGACAGGTTGGCAACGCACAAAATAATGTCGTCTTGGTATAATCTGAAATAGGCAAGTATCTTGCGATTTCCGGGATGCAAAAAAACCAGTGTCCCGCGACCGAATGCGTGGTGATTTTTACGCAACGCCAGCACACGCTGCATCCAGTTCAGCAGTGAGGCTCTATCACGCAACTGCGCCTCCACATTGACTGATTCGTAGCCATACACCGGATCCATGATAGGCGGCAGATACAGGCGCTGCGGATCGGCGCGCGAGAAACCGGCATTACGGTCCGGACTCCATTGCATCGGCGTACGCACGCCATTGCGATCGCCCAGAAAGAAATTGTCGCCCATGCCGATTTCGTCGCCGTAATAGATAATGGGCGAACCCGGCATCGACAGCAGCAAACTGTTCATCAGCTTGATTTTGTCTATCTCATTGTCCATCAGCGGCGCCAATCGGCGCCGAATGCCGACGTTCAAGCGCGCACGCGGATCGCCGACATACATCTGGTACATGTAATCACGTTCTTTGTCAGTGACCATCTCCAGGGTAAGCTCGTCGTGATTGCGCAGAAAAATGGCCCATTGGCAGGTTTCCGGAATAGTCGGCGTCTGGCGCATGATGTCGACGATCGGATGACGATCTTCCTGGGCGATGGCCATGTACATCCTCGGCATCAGCGGGAAATGGTAAGCCATTTGACATTCATCGCCGTCACTGAAGTAGTCGCGTACGTCTTCCGGCCACTGATTGACTTCGGCCAGAAACACGCAGTGAGGGTAATGCGCATCGACCACCGCACGCATTTGTTTGATCACGGCGTGGGTTTCCGGCAGATTTTCGTTTTGGGTTCCCTCTTGTACACACAGATAGGGGATAGCGTCCAGACGCATGCCGTCCACACCCTGATCCAGCCAAAAGCGCATCAATTTGATAACCGCTTTGACCACCTGCGGGTTATTGAAGTTGAGGTCCGGTTGATGGGAGAAGAAACGATGCCAGTAATAGGCATGGGCTTCATCGTCCCAGGTCCAGTTGGACTTTTCGGCATCCTCGAAAATAATGCGCGTCTCGGGAAATTTCTGGTTGGTATCGCTCCATACGTAAAAATTACGCTTGCTCGATCCGGCAGGCGCCCGGCGCGCCGCCTGAAACCACGGATGCTGATCGGAAGTGTGATTGATGACCAGTTCGGTGATGACCTTGAAACTGCGGCGGTGCGCTTCCTTCATGAATTGCCTGAAATCGGCCATGGTGCCGTACTCGGAATGGATATTGCGATAGTCGGCTATATCATAACCGTCGTCGCGCATAGGCGACGGATAGAAGGGTAACAGCCACAGCGTGTTTACCCCTAAGTCCTGAAGATAATCGAGCTTCTGGATCAACCCGGCGAAATCCCCAGTGCCGTTATTGTCGCTGTCAAAAAAAGCTTTGATGTGCAGTTCGTAAATAACGGCATCTTTAAACCAGAGCGGGTCTTCCATCCATTGTGTATTGTCCACGAGCGGTTTTTTTATCTCGTTGGATTTTGTTTCGTTCATGGTTTTCTCTTTCCCGTAGGGGCGAATTCATTCGCCCTGTTTGGTCGGCATCTCACGCTTGGGCGAATGAATTCGCCTCTGCAAGGGTTTGCTTTCACCGTTTGGGGTGATGAATCAATATGGCCATAATTGTTGGCTTTGGTTTTGTTCATAGCTCTCTTACAAAAAATAATCGAAGTCGTGTTCGATAGGATGAATGGGCGATAAATACACCTTGTCGAATCCCCTTGCCGCAATTTATCGAAAACGCTTTCCGCAGTTAACGACGCGTCGTCTGCCGTCAAGAGCGGTTGCATGCTGCCGGTCATGCTTTCCGGCCCCGTTTGAAGAACAACACGCCCAGTGGCGGAAGACGCAGCATCAGTGAATAAAACATGTCACCGGCAGAGATAGGGCCCGCTTCAACGCCGCCAAAATTGCCCACGCCGCTGCCTCCATAGAGTTCGGTATCGCTGTTGAGCAGTTCATGCCAGTAACCGCTGCTCGGCACTCCGACCCGGTAATTGTCGCGGACGATAGGCGTAAAATTGCAGATTACCAACACCGTATCTGCAGGGTTGTAGCCACGACGTATAAAACTCACTATACTTTTTTCCGCGTAGTGACAATCCATCCATTGAAAGCCGTCGCGGCTGAAGTCTTGTTGATAGAGCGCCGCTTCATTGCGGTAAACACGGTTCAGATCCTCGACCCAGAGCCGCAGTCCGGCGTGCTGAGGCTGTTGCAGCAGCTCCCATTCCAGGCTCTGGTCGTGCTGCCACTCGCGTTTCTGGCCGAACTCGCAACCCATGAACAACAGCTTCTTGCCCGGATGCCCCCACATATAGCCATACAATAAGCGCAGATTGGCGAATTGCTGCCATTCATCCCCCGGCATTTTTCCGATCAGCGAACCTTTGCCATAGACCACTTCATCGTGCGACAAAGGCAGCACGAAGTTCTCCGAGAACGCATACCAGATGCTGAAAATAAGCTGTGCGTGGTGATATTTCCGGTTAAGCGGATCTTCTGCAAAATACTGCAGCGTGTCATGCATCCAACCCATATTCCACTTCAGGCCAAAGCCCAGGCCTCCGGTATTGGTGGGACGGGAGACCATCGGCCAGTCAGTCGATTCTTCGGCGAAAGTCTGGGTATCGGGGTAATCCCGATAGATAGCCTCGTTCAGGTGGCGCAGGAAAGTAACCGCGTCCAGGTTCTCCCTGCCGCCATTGCGGTTGGCAATCCATTCGCCGTCCTTGCGGCCATAATCCAGATAAAGCATCGACGTTACAGCGTCCATGCGTAGTCCATCGATATGATATTTATCAAGCCAGAACAAGGCACTGCTGGTCAAAAATGCGCGTACCTCGTGCCGACCGTAATTGAACAGGAAGCTATGCCAGTCCGGTTGAAAGCCCTGGCGCGGGTCGGCATGTTCGAACAGAAAGGTGCCATCGAAATGCGCAAGGCCGTGGGCATCGTCGGGAAAATGCGAAGGAACCCAGTCCATGATCACGCCGATACCCTGCTGATGTAAGGCATCCACCAGAAACATGAAATCCTGCGGAGTGCCATAGCGTGCCGTCGGCGCAAAGTAGCCGGTGGTCTGGTAGCCCCAGGAGCCGTAAAAAGGGTGTTCTGTCAGCGGCAGGAACTCGACGTGGGTGAAATTCAACGCTGCGACGTAGCTTGGCAGCGATTTTGCCAGCTCGCGGTAGCTGAGGAAGCGGTTGCCGTCTTCCTGAATACGGCGCCAGGAACCCAGATGCACTTCGTAAATGGAACAAGGCGCGTTCAGCCGGTTTTTCTCGCCGCGCTGCGTCATCCATGCCTCGTCATTCCAGGCATAATCCAGTGTCCCAGACACGGGAAGCGGTTAACGGCGGCATTTCCCAACAGAGCGCAAAGGGGTCGCCTTTGTCGGCTATGTTCCCGTCGCGGGAAACAAGTCGATATTTATAGAGTGCCCCGACCGTGACATCGGCAATAAATCCTTCCCAAATTCCCGAGTCGTCGCCACGTAGATAGAGGGCGTTCACTGTTGCATCCCACTGATTGAAGTCGCCGATGACCGAAACGGCGGCGGCATTGGGCGCCCATATCGCAAAGTAAGTCCCTTTTACGCCATCAACGGTGATGCTGTGCGAGCCGAGTTTTTCATACAGGCGAAAATCACTGCCTTGTTTAAACAAATAAATATCGAGATCCGTCAGCAGGCTGGCATGAACTACTGCTTCCACGGGAAGATTCTTGAGCGTGGACATTGACTAACCTCATTAGCTTATGTTGGCGGATTTAACGCTTGGGATCACCTCCCACGTAAGACTGTGGTGCATTAGCCATTTTTCCTAAATAGACGATACAGGATTAATCTGTTGATAGGATTAAATCAGCAAATCGACCTTTAAAAACAGGGACAGCCATATTATTCGCCGACATCGAATTTAGTGGCGACCGCTGTTAACTTGCGCTACGACTGCATTTAGGAAAGATGGCTATTAACTTTATATACGTTGCGACGAAATAGTTTGAAAACCTTGATACCGGTAAAATTAAGATTCAAAATCAGTAAGCGCTACTGCGGACTCGATCGCCGCATTTACGATATTAACTTATAAGAATAAAAACCTTAGTGTAAAAGTCGAACGTTGTCTGTACGCTGTCACACATAAAGCCGCTGTCGGCGATAGGCGGGCAATGCGTCTCAAGTGAATGAAGCCTAAATAACTTGAGTGCATGATAAATTGTAGGGGCGACCGGTCGGTCGCCCATTGCGCAAAGGGTTGAGTTTTAATTTTCATCCCTAATTGGTTGATTGATTTTTACGCTTGCTTGGATGGACTCCCCCAAAATAAGCTTTACGGCAAAAATATCGCCCCACGTCTAAGTGGCCGTTCAAAAGTCTTTTCACCTTTCTTATTCACCACGAAGAGCACGGACGACTGCAAGGACAGATATTTGCTCCTTGCAATATCTGCATTCACCACATCCCTGTGGATTATGCAGGAGGTAGAGCAATGCAGGAGCAATTGCCGAGGACACGAAGTTACTGCTTTTCTTCGTGTCCTCCGTGGTAAATATTTTTTTCGCTTTGTTAAAAAACTTTTGGTTTCCTGCTTATCTAAGCCGCATGTCATTTTTTACCGATTCCACGCCTTTGACGCTGCGTGCGATTTCGATTGCTCTGTCAATATCGGCGCTGGAGTTCACGAAGCCGCTCAATTGCACCACGCCCTTGAAGGTTTCAACATTGATCTGACCAGATCGCAGGTTGGGCTCATCGAGTAACAGGGCTTTGATCTTGGTGGTAATGACACTGTCGTCAACATACTCCCCTGTTCCCTCGCGCTTTTCCACCGATGCGCAACCTGCGGCAGTTAGTAATGTCAGGGCCAGAAAAAATGCAGCAAAAAATCTAATAAGGTGTTTCATCAGTAAATCTCCAATTAATGGGAAAAATTTAATAGGCTGTTTTATGACTTGATCTTCAATTTAAGTGTCTACTCCGGTAGGCTGAAGAACCCTTTCGCTACCTTTCGACAGGCTCAGGACAGGCTTTAGGGTAAACGGTCTACTGGGATAGATTCTAAATACAAAAACCAGCCAGCTAAGATTCGACTAACGATCAGGTGCTGTTCCCGCAACGGTTATATGTCTGGTGCTGAATATTTGCCATTTGCTGACAAACAGCAAGTCACCTTAGCTTAAGAGTCTTGTTACGAGGCGAAACGGGATCGCGTTAAAACCTTGGAACACTTTAACGGCAAAACTTGTCTCAATCGGTACGGTACCGCACATTCAGACAGGGTGCGCTGACGATGTTCCCTATCCTCAGAAAAAGGACATTGAGGTTTAGGGGCATACCAGCGTTGAAACCGGCCTCAACTAGCAGTCACTTGGGTCTTATGTACGATACCGTACAGACCGACCCTGATCTTGTCGTTAGAATTTGAATGACCTTCAAACTGGTTACGCTTATTGCAAAGAGATATTTATTTCTCTATCGTGCTTGCCACTATGTCACCTGGTACACTTTTATAAAAAATCAACACCTTAAGGAATAACCTATGAAAACAACAATTTTAGTAGATAGAGCTCTTGTCATTACCTGTTTATCCGCTGTACTCGGGTTGGCGGGTTGCCAACAAGAAGGCACAGCAGAAAAGACAGGGCAGAAAATTGATCGTGCCGCTGAAAATGCTGAGCAGAAGATTGAACAAGCGACTGAGAAAGCAGAAATAAAAATTGAAGCTGCAAAGGAGTCATTGGATAAAAAAGCCGACGAAGCCGGAGAATACATCGATGAGTCAACTGACGTCTCTAAAGGAGCGTTAGAAAAGGCTGGAAAAGAACTTGATCAGGCGACAGAAAAAGCAGCAGAACAAATTGAAGGTGCACAAGAGTCAGTTGTTGATAAAGCCGAAACCGCTGGAAAATACATTGATGACTCGGTTATTACCACAAAGGTTAAGACAGCAATTTTAAACGATCCCTTTCTTTACTCATCTCATATCGAAGTGACTACAGATAAAGGCATCGTGAAGCTGAGCGGCACAGTTGATTCCGAGAAAAACATCGCCAGAGCGATGGAAGTAGCCGGTAGCCAGGAAAATGTGCAATCAGTACAATCTGATCTGACTGTCAATACCAGTACAACGGGCGAATAATAATGGTTTACTTACGGTTTACGGCTGTTCTGGCAGTTATGCTGGCGTCGACATCTTTAGCTTATGCCGCACCGTCGGATGACGCTTATATTGCCGGTTACGCCGCTGGCGCGTTAAAACAAAATTTAAAGCTTGAAATACCGGTAACGGTGAAAGATGGCGTAATTACTTTGCCGGTAGCTGGCCTGGAAGATGCTGACAGAGCCAAAGCGGTACAGTTATTATGGGAAATTCCTGGTGTTAATTCTGTAAAGACAGCGGAAACCACTAGCGAGCTGCCTACGGACAACACCTTAACCGCTGTTCAGGTTTCCGATGATGGGACTACGTCAGTAACTGAATCAGTCATATTACCAACAGGACTTCTACCCAATGGGCATTTATTCAAGCCGTTATTGGCAGATACACGCTGGGCTCATTTCTCTGCTGCTTACCGCAATTACCAGAGCGACAATTTCGATGGCCGAGATATAGGCTCTGTCAGCTTCGGTGAAACGATACCCTTCTACCGCAGTAACTTCGGAAAATCTACTGCGCAATGGGAAGCAGGATTGCAAGCCGGAGTCTTTAGTGACTTCAATCTGGGCGCCTCATCGTCTGATCTGGTTAATACCGATTTTATTGCAGCAATGTATTCAAGTGCGCGCGTCGGTCAGTTTTCCGCGTTTGGCCGTATTTATCACCAAAGTTCACATCTTGGCGACGAATTTCTGCTGCGCCAGGCAAATTCTAAATTTGAACGGGTGAACCTCAGTTACGAAGGTGCGGATTTAAAACTGTCTTATGAACTTCCCTATGGCGTGCGCTTGTATGGCGGCGGCGGCGGACTGTTCCACAGAGAACCCGCAGACCTTAAGGTATGGTCGGCGCAATACGGTATTGAGTTTCGAAGCCCTTGGCGTATAGATTTCGGGTCAATGCGGCCTATCGTTGCAGCTGACATCAAGAATTATGACGAAAATAACTGGAGTACCGACGTATCAGCCAGAGCAGGCGTTGAGTTTGAAAATTTGACGGTATTGGGCCGGAAACTTCAAATTCTGGCGGAATACTATAACGGCTACACGCCTAGCGGCCAATTTTATAAAGATAAGGTGGAATATGTCGGCTTGGGCGCGCATTACCACTTCTAAACGAGATATAGAGACCAGCGTCCGTCCGTAAACGGCAGATGCGGGTTTTGGCACACGGAAGTGCCTGTATTTCTCGGCCTCACAGCCACGCTACTTCATGCATTGCCAAAAAGCGCCTATTTTATGCTCAATCTTGGCAATCACTCTTGCAATGCCGATACCCTTAATTGATGGGCATGCTATCGCTTTGCCCATACTACGTTTGCTCTCTATTACATCAACACCTTCTCTAAATCCCCATCGATAAGCAATGGAACATAAGTTTTTTAACATTCCACAGCTAACGGTGACATCGCCTTATTTTTAGCAAAGAATAAATTTTTTTACCAAAGAGCACCGTAAAGCCCCGTCGTTTTCGGTAACCGCTCCTGCGTTACTCTACCTCCTGTATGACCCACAGGGAGGTGGGGAATGCAGAGAAATGAATGGATCATTTCCTGTCCGTCGAGGGCGGGGATGTAAGGTGTGCTTTTGATTTTTTTTGACAGCGCAATCGACAGGCCGTATCGTGGCGACCATGAAACCCGTAATCAGAACCTTGTCAGTCAGAGTTCGCGACAAACACGCTAGCGCGTTAAATCATATGGCGTTTGATGTTAATCAAGTCTGGAACGATGCTAATGCGTATTCAGCTGAGTTTTCGTGCCGGAAGTCGGTCACATGAATTTCGGCACCTCCGCGTTTGAGTTGATGAAAGACTTGAAAGGCATTCGCAAAGAGCGCGGCATGATCATCGACTCGACGGCGGTTCAGGAAACCATTGCGGTTCATGCCAAAGCCAGAAAACAATTCAAGAAAAACAAGCTCAATTGGCGCTGCTCTGGTGGAGCCAGACGCGCATTAGGCTGGGTTCCATTCAAATCAGGCGCGGCTACATGGGTGAACGGTCAGATCCGCTATGCCGGTCACTACTTCAAGGTCTGGGATAGCTACGGCTTGAGCCAGTTTGATTTTCGTTCCGGCTGTTTTAGCCAGGATTCGCGCGGTCGCTGGTATTTCAATATCGTAGTGCATGTTGACGTTGACATCAGGCCAGCGGAAGGCGGTCAAATAGGCATTGACCTTGGCTTAAAGACAACGGCCACTTGTTCCAATGGCGATACTTTGGCGCGCCAGGATTGCTACCGGAATAGCGAAGCCAAGCTAGGCATAGAGCAACGGGCTAAGGATAAAAAGCGCGTTAGGGCGATTCACGCCAAGATTAAGCATCAACGCAAGGATGCAATCCACAAATTCAGCAACAAAGTAGTTAAAGAAAACAGTTTAATTGTCGTTGGCAACGTCAGCGCGTCCGGTCTGGCGAAAACTAAAATGGCAAAGTCCGTTTTAGATGCAGGCTGGGCGATGCTGAAAACACAACTTGAATATAAGTCCATCAGGGCGCAAGGCGTGTTTATAGAAGTCAACGAGTCGTACACTACCCAAGCCTGTTCGTGCTGCGGCTGCATAAGCGCCAGTAGTCCGAAAGGTAGAGCGGGACTTGGAATAAGAGAATGGACGTGTGCCGAGTGTGGCACGACGCATGATAGAGATATGAATGCGGCAAAGAACATTCTCGCGCTTGGGCATAAGCGTCTAGCTGTAGGAATCTCCGTCCTTCAGGTCATAGCTATCTACACAAGTTAAATTGTAGGGGCGATCCGGGAGGTCGCCCATTATCACCTTAGCCTGATATGGCGCCGCATCTCGCTTAATGGGAGCGACGCCCACAGCGCGATAAAGGCACGTGCCAACTTAGCCATGAAAATTAACTAAACTATAGCGTTACACGATGGGCGACCTGCCGGATCGCCCCTACCCTTTATCGCGACAACGGGCAAATAACTTGTGTAGATAGCTATGCCTTTAGGTCGGGGAGGATGTCAAAAAATTCATAGATGATCAGCTGTCGGTAATGTGAAATAAAAAGTCGTGCCTTTCCCCGGTTCGCTGTTGAAGTGCAACGTACCTTCATGGGCTTCGATCAGTGAGCGACTGATAGATAGTCCCATGCCCATGCCGTTTGTCTTGGTGGTGTAAAAAGGCGTTGATATTTTTTGTTGTTGGTCTTTATCAAGTCCCGGTCCATTATCTTTCACCCTGACCCGTATGCCTTGGTTGGGAACCAAGTGACTGTGGATGCTTAATTGACGTTGCTGTCTTGCGGGTAAACTTTTTAAGGCATCAGCGCTGTTTCGGATCAGATTTATGAGCACCTGTTCAATTTGAATATGATCGACATAGACAGGCGGCAGATTATGTTCCAGTTCAATTGTCAACTCTATGTCGCTCTGTTTAAGCTCGGCAATACACATATCGACAGTATTATGAATCAAGCTATTCATGTCGACGGTTGAGCGATGTTTAGCATGAGATTTAACAAACTCCCGCATCCGATGAATTATTTTTCCTGCTCTTAAAGCCTGCTGCTGAGTTTTGGATAAGATCTCGGTGAGTTTTACCAGATCAGGATTTTCGGTGTTAACAAGGTTTAAACTCACTTGCGTATAGCTGGAAATCGCGGTCAAAGGTTGGTTGACTTCATGAGCAATGCCCGAAGCCATTTCGCCCATCAGTCCGAGACGAGTGACATGGGCGAGTTCGTCAAGATGCGCTTTGTCTTGTTGCTCCTGATATTTACGCAAACTCACATCGCGCACAATATGGGTAAAATATTGCGTATTATCGATTGAAAATTCTGCCACGGATAAATCCAGGGGTACCGCAGAACCATTTTTATGTTGACCTTCAATCTCCAGAATTTGTCCGGCAGATTGCATGGTAGGAGACAAACCGCCATCATTTATGAGTCTTGGCGATGACGGCATGAGTGTGTTAACACTGCAACCCAGCAGCTCTTCCGGCTTATAACCGAAAATAGTATCTACTGCAGTATTAGCCGATACGATATTGCCTGCCATATCCATAGTGATAATACCTTCCGCTGCCGCATTAAAAATGGCGTTGAGCTTGGCTTCAAATTGTTTGCGTTGAGTAATGTCATACAGTATGACCAAATATAAATTAGCAGAATTATGATAAACAGCAGCGACAGATACCAATACGGTTTTAATGCTGCTGTTCTTGCAGTGAATAGTGACTTCCATAGGCGGAAAGTCGGTTTGTTCCCCTTTGGATTTTTTCAGTGCCGTGTACCAAGTATCCTTGGCCCACTGTCGATAGTCCGGGTCAGGACAGGCTTTTAGCCACCAGTCGGCTATGGTCGTGATATCATCAAAACTGTAACCAAAGGTTTGCACAAACGCCGGATTCAGAAAGGTAATGTTAAGCCGCTCATCATCCAACACCATCGGCACCGGGGAAACCTCGATAATCGAACGGAATGTTGCCTCGCTGGATTTAAGCTCGTCTTCCATGCGTTTGCGCGCGGTGATGTCCTGCGAGACTCCGACGATGCGTAGCGGATGGTTCATTTCATCGCCTTGCAATCCGCCGCTACCGCGAATAAAACGAACGCTGCCGTTCGACCGAATAATGCGGAAATCCAGTTCCCGCCACTCCTTTCCGGACTTGGAGTCACTGACCCACCTTTTCATCAAGGCATGGTCATCGGGATGAATCAAATTGAGAAATGCTTGCTCGGAGTGTCCGAATGTTTCCGGCGTAACGCCATAAATTCGATACAATTCTTCCGACCAGCTAAGATAACCGGTTGCCAAATCCATAGACCAGCTGCCAACATGGCCGACGCGCTGCGCTTCGGACAACATCTGCTCTTTATCCTGTAACAGTTGCTGTATTTTTTTATGTTCGGTGATGTCAAGATACATGCCAACGTAATAAATGACTGTACCGGCGGCATCTTTTACCGCAGAGATAGCTAACTGGTTGAGAAAGATTTCGCCATTCTTACGTCGATCCCATATTTCCCCGTGCCAGGTTTCGGTTTGATCGATGCTTTCCCGCATTGCCACATAAAAGGCGTGGTCATGGCGCCCTGATTTGAGCAGGTTGATTTTACGGCCTACCACCTCCTCGACAGTGTAGCCGGTGGAGGCGGTAAAGGCTTTGTTGATGCGTAAAATGACCGAATTGGCATCGGTGATGACTATCGGTTCATGCGACTCGAAGATGGTAGCGTCCACTTGGCTGTTATCACCGGCTAGTCGTACCAGCGACACTAAGCCAAAGGTTGCCGCCACTGCGCACAGCGTGCGCAACAACAGGATGGGAATGTCAAACAGCGCGAGGAAGCTCGCTTGTGTTGGCAGCCATGAGGGTAGATACGGGTCGCTCTGTAACGGAACCAGGCTAAGCACGCTGTAGCAGATGTATGCCAGCGCAACCAGGTGCAGCCAGTTGGCCTGGCGGCCGGTTGTTTTTATTTTCCGCTGGACGGCGAACAGTGCCAGACCGGTTAGCATCGCAGCCGGGGCGCCGATAAACCAACGCGCTCCTATCGCCAGACCTATAAAGGGGTCGCTTGTCCATTGCGACAGCATTACCACCCCGAGGATCGCAATGCCGTGCACGCAAGGCGCAGACAGGCGGGTCGATCCCGAAATAGCTATCCAGGTGCGCCGACTAAACTCCAGTAACGACAGATAGGAAGCGGCCAGCAACAAACGGCTTAACCCAGTTAACCACGCGGCTGAATGGCTAAGCTTCTGCAGTTCAACAAACTCCACGATGCCGTGCAGAATGCCGAATGCGGCCAGCAGTGACAACTGCGGGGCGAAGTGGTACCACGTCGTATTGCGCTTGGGCAGCATCAAGGCAACCACACCCAGCACGAAAAAAGCCAGACCGTAGACCAGGTAGGTCAGCCCCATTGTCTGGGAATCCAATAACTCATCGCTGCTTCCTCTTAGAGATTGATACGGTGAACACGTTCATTATTACAGTCAACATCGAAAGCCTGGGTAAAAAGCAGGTAAGGTTTGTGAGTAATACCCATCCAAATAAACATTTACTTCAATGATGCCCACTGGCGGGAGCATAGAGAATGAGTAGCCTCGCGATGTTTAGCAAAAATATTCCATGCTTGGCCGCATACCGCTACAATTCCATTATAGTTTTCAAAACACCGATTCGAGAAGTCTGTACGCCGTAATTGCTGCCAAATTTGCTCGACTGAATTGAGTTCTGGCGAATAAAGGGCAGTGGCTCAGGGTAATATTAGTCGGCATGTTTAAGTGCTAAACGGCTCGATCTACAATGAGCAATGCCTGTTTATCCACAGTCACCGCCGCCGAAATAATATCAAGATGCTGCTGCATAGCTTCAGTATTGGTTTTTGGCATGATCAAGCCTGCGGTTTTGCTATTCTTAGGACATACGCCGCCAAAAATATAAGCCGCTGTAAATTGTTGCTGTTGAACAATACGGGGCGAGTGCCTTTTTGTGCCCAAATACGACTGACTGTCCCACGTTGTCCGACTCGCGTCTCATCTTGAAACCAGTCTTTAACCTGCTTTACATCGATACCTTTCGGTAGTAAGCGGTAGATAAAAACAAGTTATAGACTCATTGCCGTGTAAATATTTTGGGATGGGGATAAGGCTTTTACCGTTGACAAAATTTTACCAACAGGGGGCTTGTTTTGCTAAACAAATTTAAACGAATATCGAAGATAGCGGAGCACTACCGAATTGAGCCGCTTACATTCCCGCCCTCGACGGACAGGAAATGATCCATTCATTTCTCTGCATTCCCCACATCCCTGTGGGTCATACAGGAGGTAGAGTAACGCAGGAGCGGTTACCGAAAACGGCGGGGTTTTACGCTACTGATGATAAATACAACCGATGATTGCGCCAGACAGCAGGTGTCGGACAATCTCACAAACAGGTGAATGGCTTTTGTCTTGCAATAATCACCGGTTGATTATAAGGGAGTTGCGCCGGAAATGGCTGTTACTGCTTCATCTTCCTTTCCAGTTCTTCCTGGGTCAAATGCCGCACATCTTCGCCTTTGACCATATAAACCAAATGTTCGCAGACGTTACAGGCGTGATCGCCGATTCTTTCTAATGAACGGGCAATCCAAAGCACATCCAACATCCGGGTAATGTTTCTTGGGTCTTCCATCATCTTGGTGATCAACTGGCGGATGATACTGCCGTATTCGCGATCGACATTTTCATCCAAACCGGTAATTGTGGTGACGCCTTCTATGTTCATCCTGGCAAATACATCCAGTGCACCGTGCAGCATTTCCTGAACCAATTCGGCCATGTGTTCCAGTTCGTAATACTGGTCATGTTTGTTGCTGTCGGCTCCGGCCAGTTGTATGGCCATCTCGGCGATGCGTTCGGCCATATCGCCGACGCGTTCAAGCTCATTAACCACTTTGATGACGGTAATTAACAATCGTAAATCGAATGCGGCAGGTTGCCTTAACGCTAAGATTTGCATGCATTCCTGATCGATAGCCATTTCCAGCGCATCGACCTGATTGTCTTGTTTGATGACCAGTTCGGCCATTTCCATATCGCCGGTTGCAAAAGCGGTAACGGCTAGCTCTATTTGCTGTTCAACCAGTCCGCCCATGGTTAAAACTTTGTTACGCACGTCTTCCAGTTCTTTATTGAACTGGCCTGATATGTGGTGTCCTATTTTGCTGTTGTCCATTGCTTGCTCCTGGTTAGCCGTACCGACCGGTAATGTAATCTTCGGTTTGTTTCTTTTGAGGATTGGTAAACAACTCGCTGGTCGTACCCATCTCTATCAATTCGCCCATATACATAAATGCGGTGTAGTCCGAAACCCGTGCGGCCTGCTGCATATTGTGCGTGACGATAACTATCGTGTATTTTTCTTTAAGCTCGTTGATCAGTTCTTCAATTTTTAAGGTTGAAATAGGGTCCAGCGCCGATGCGGGTTCATCCAGTAACAGGACTTCCGGCTCTATCGCAATCGCTCTGGCAATCACCAGTCGCTGTTGCTGTCCGCCTGACAAGCCTAGGGCGTTATCATTCAAGCGGTCTTTAACTTCATCCCACAGCGCTGCGCCGCGCAACGCATTTTCAACCGTTTCTTCCAAAACCCGTTTGTCGTTAATGCCCTGAATTCTAAGGCCGTAAGTGACATTCTCGAAGATGGATTTAGGGAAGGGATTCGGCTTTTGAAATACCATGCCGACGCGCCTGCGTAAAGCGGCGACATTGACGGATTTATCGTAAATATTTTCATCATCGAGCAGAACCTTGCCTTCGATGGTGACGTTATCCACCAAGTCATTCATTCGGTTGATGCAGCGCAGCAGTGTCGATTTGCCGCAACCGCTGGGGCCAATATAAGCGGTTACCTTTTTCTTCGGCATTTCCATATTAACGTTATGCAAAGCCTGCTTGTCCGCATAGAAAAGATTTAAATTTTCTACTTTGATACAGGTCTCATTCAGCTCACCCGTTTTTTTCTGATCGCGTAAAACTGAACTTACATCAATGGCATGTGTACGTACGTGTTGATCTGTCATTTCTTTAACCTTCCAGTGCCCGGTATTTTTCTCGCAGATGATTTCTGATTAAAATGGCTGATAAATTCAGCCCAACAATGACCAGTACCAACAATAATGATGTCGCATAAACCAAGGGTCTCGCCGCCTCGACATTCGGGCTTTGAAAACCGACATCATAAATATGAAATCCTAAATGCATAAATTTTCTGTCTAAATGCAAGAACGGATAATTGCCGTCCAGCGGCAATGTGGGCGCCATTTTTACCACACCCACCAGCATTAACGGAGCCACTTCGCCGGCCGCCCGCGCCACAGCCAGAATCAAGCCGGTCATCATCGCCGGGCTTGCCATCGGCAATACCGTCAGCCACAGGGTCTCGAGTTTGGTAGCGCCCAAGGCCAGACTGCCTTCGCGTATCGATTTGGGGATACGCGCCAAGCCTTCTTCGGTTGACACGATAACCACCGGCAAGGTCAGTAAAGCCAAGGTGATGGAAGCCCACAGCAATCCCGGCGTACCGTAGACTGGGGCAGGAGCCGCTTCCGGGAAAAACAGCTGATCGATATTGCCGCCCAGGATATAGACAAAAAAGCCCAAGCCGAATACCCCGTAAACAATCGAGGGTACGCCTGCTAGGTTGTTGACTGCGATTCGGATCAAGCGGGTGATAAATCCCTGTTTGGCATATTCGCGTAAATACACTGCCGCAATAACGCCGAACGGGGTGACGATAATCGACATCATGATGACCATCATCACCGTACCGAAAATAGCCGGAAAAATACCGCCTTCGGTATTAGCCTCGCGCGGATCATCGGTTAAAAATTCAACCAGTTTAGCGCCATAATGCCAGATTTTATCGAACCGGCTCATGGTGTTCGGCTGGAAAACCCTGACGACTTTGGACACGGGTATTTCAATTTCCTTGCCGCCTTCAGTTTTTGCGACCAGGCTATCCCGCCTTATTTGTCGATACAGTTCGCTTAACTGCGTTTGATATTTTTTATAGTCAATTTCCAACTCCGCTTTTTTGGCGGCCAACCGTTGCTCAGCTGCCGCATCCCAGCGATTGTTCAGTTGCAGCCTTTTCTGTTCAAGCCTTAGCTGTTCCAGACTGTAGTTGATCGCACCGACTTCCTTTTTTTCCAGGTGGGCTATTTCCTTAAAAATCGCTAAAGCTTGATCTATTCGGGTTTGAGCCGCAGGCCAAGCTTGATCGCCTTCAGCGATAATCTTGCCGCTTTCCTTGACCGCAAGCAATTGGCCGTAGAAATTACCCCATTCACGTCGTTCCACTACCATCAGTTCGGCAGGCGTCTGTTGCCGTTGGATATTGCGCTCCAATATCCAACGAAAATCAGCGCCGGTAATATCCCGGTTGCCGGTTTTAATCAGGTATTGCACCAGCGTGTCTTCGTCATCGGCCATGATATAACCCGTTGATTTTGCCATCGCGGCTGGCGTAATACTGGTATCGATATGCTCGCCGATAATGGTTTGGACTGGCCCGCCCGGTTCCTGATAGCTGAACTGCACCACTTGGGCAGGCCAGAAGTGACCGACTCCGCGCACGACAATTAAGCCCAGCACACCGACTACCATAATAAGGCAGGTACTGACTGCCGCCGCATTGAGCCATACCCAGGGAGTACCGCTTTTAAACCATGCTTTAATCATAATAGACTCATCATAATGAACTGTATTTTTCACGTAAGCGCTGACGAATGACTTCGGCCAGCGTATTAAAAACAAAAGTAAACATAAACAAAACCAGAGCCGCTAAAAACAGGATTCGATAATGGGTACTGTCAACTTCCGATTCCGGCATTTCCACCGCGATATTGGCAGCCAGGGTACGCATGCCCTGAAAAACGCTTAAATCCATGACCGGTGTATTTCCGGTTGCCATTAATACAATCATGGTTTCGCCGACGGCTCGGCCGAAACCGATCATCACCGCAGAAAAAATTCCCGGACTTGCGGTTAACAGCACTACCCTGATCATGGTTTGCCAGGGCGTCGCGCCCAATGCCAGTGAGCCTACGGTCAAATGTTTGGGCACGCTAAAAATCGCATCTTCGGCGATTGAGAAAATAGTCGGAATCACCGCAAAGCCCATCGCCACGCCGACCACCAAGGAATTGCGCTGGTCGTAGCCTATGCCCATTTCAGCCTTCAACCAATCCTGTAGGGTGCCGTGAAACAAGTAAGTTTCCAATGGCACGCTTACCTGAAAGGCAAGCCAGCCGCTGAGTAAAATAACCGGGATTAATAGGGCTGCATCCCAGCCTTCAGGGAGATTTTCGGCAATGGTTTTGGGTAGAAATTGCCAGGCGAAGGCAAACAGCATCACGCCGACAGGAACGATCATCAATAGGGCAAAGATTCCGGTCAGGTGCTCTTCCATAAACGGAGCCAGCCAAAGGCCGGCAAGAAAGCCCAAAATAACCGTCGGCAACGCACCCATAATTTCAATAGAGGGTTTTACGTACTGTCGCATCCCCGGAGCCATAAAATAAGCGGTGTAAATCGCCCCCATCAGTGCCAGTGGAATGGCGACCAACATCGCATAAAATGACGCCTTCAGGGTACCGAAAACCAATGGCGTTAAGCTGTATTTAGGCTCAAAATCATTATTTGCCGAAGAGGATTGCCAGATATAATCGGGTTTCGGATAGCTTTCGTACCAGACTTTCTGCCAAAGCGATTTGATCGAAACTTCGGGATGTTCATTATCGACTTGCCAGAAATGCATGTTGCCGGCTGCCGACTGCAACAACAATGCATTGGCTCTCGGTGACAAAATCGCTGTCGATGGTAAGGCATCGCTGACCCGTTCTTTAATCATTTCCCGTTCAGCGGTTGAATGATAAATGCCTACGATGCCGTCGGCATCGGTGGTCATAAAGCCTTTACGACGCTGTTCTGAGTTGATCGCAATGACCGCTTTATCAGAGACCTTAAACGACCTGATTTTTTGCATGGCAGGGCGATTCAGTTTGTCTCTAACCATGCTCCACTGTGACACTAAGCCGCTGGAGTCGCCTATCATCAACGAAAGATCGCCATTTAAAAAAGTCACGCTGGTAATCTTTTGTCCCGCATCAACCACATTCAGTTGCTGCTTTAGGTCTGGACTGCTCTTGTCGCTAATATCGAAATAGCCCAACTGTCCGTCGTTGTTGATCAGATACAGATTGGACTCATCCTTGTCGATTAAAATTTCGGCAATACCCGCAGTCGGCAGATCCAGAACCGAATCCGTACGCGTTAAAGCCGCCTCATCAGCAAATAAAGATTGTTCTTTTTTAAAATTGATCAGGCGTATTTTATCGGCCGTTTTGGCAACGATAGTCGTTGAATCAGAGCCCACTTTAACCGCGATTGTCTCCAAAGCGGCGCCGGACTCGTCCAGTGCCAAAGGTTGCTCGCCCAATGGGTATTTAAGCGACGGCGTAATAAGCCGAACATTGTCCGGATAAGTGACTTTATATTGCTGTTTAGCGATGATGGCCCGGCCATTGGATAAACCGTAAATGACTGCGCCTTCTTTGATAGGGCTGCCCTGAGCAAAGCTGGTGATATGTGCGCCTTCGGGTATTGCTACAGCTTGTGTCAATAGGGTTTTACCCGTAGCGGCATTAAAAAACACCACTTGCCCGCTGTCGGTAAACCGGGCTGCGACCTCATTTTGTTCTTCTATTGCCAGCAGCAAGGTATTGCCCAGTGCCTGCTCGGGCACCGGGTATTCGCTGACCGGCGTTGCGCTAGCCGATATAAATAGAGGATACACCACATACAGTAAATAGAAGAAAATCAGTACGATGGCGACGATGACACCCAGGCCGCCCGCCACCACGCCATAGCGAGCCAGAGCATCTTTAATAAGTCGCCAGCGCTGGTGATATTCACCGGAACTGATTTTTATGGGTCGCTTAGGTTCCATACCGCTTGCGGCACTTCCGCCATCCTTGGCAGTCGCGGGAGGTTGTTTTATGGGGGCGTTTATTTCTGACATGCTAAAGAGACTAGAAATTAAATAGAACAATGATATAACAAAAAAACAAAAAACGGCCAAGACTCACAAAGCAAATCTTGGCCGTTTTTTGTCAGATGCATTTTTACTTACTGAGGGGGAAGATAATAACACATTCGGACTGACATCCTTGTCCTACCCATCCCTGCGCGATATTAAATCCTTATCCTATTTAAGCGTAGCCAATACTTTATCAACCACTTTTGCAGGCAGAGGAATATAGCCGTCTTTTATAACCACTTGCTGACCTGTTTTTGACAACACCATTTTGATAAATTCATTTTCTAACGGTGCCAGAGGTTGGTTTGGCTTCTTGTTGACATAAACATATAAGTAGCGAGTCAAAGGATAAGCGCCGGAAACTGCATTTTCGGGTGTTGGATCAATAAATGTCTTGCTGCCCTTGGCTGCTAAAGGCACCATCTTAACGCCCGACGTTGTATAGCCCATGCCGGAGTAACCGATGCCGTTAACCGAGGAAGTGACTGATTGAACAACCGACGCGGAACCAGGCTGCTCATTTACGTTACTTTTTAAGTCACCCTTGCATAAAGCGTGCTCTTTAAAATAGCCGTAAGTACCTGAAACCGAGTTACGTCCGTATAACTGGATGCTTTTTGCTCCCCAAGCGGCAACACCGGCGTCGCCCCAGGTTTCAATGTTTGTGCCGCCGCATTTGTTGGTGGAAGAGAAAATACCATCAACCTGTTCCATGGTCAGACCTTTAATCGGGTTGTCCTTGTTGACAAGGACCGCCAACGCATCAATAGCAACTGGAATAGCGGTAGGCTTGTAGCCGTATTTATCTTCGAAGGCTTCAAGCTCGTCATCTTTCATTTGGCGGCTCATAGGCCCGAGGTTTGATGTGCCTTCAGTCAATGCAGGAGGCGCTGTTGAAGAGCCCGCTGCTTGAATTTGAATGTTTACATTAGGATAAGCGCGGTTAAATTCTTCAGCCCACAGTGTCATCAGATTGGCCAGCGTATCGGAGCCGACACTGGACAGGTTGCCTGAAATACCGCTGGCTTTTTGATACTCGGGAACACCGGCATCAACAGTCTGTACGGCACCAGCAACACTGCTGGTTAATGCAGCGATACCAAAACCGATCGCAGTCACCAACGATTTAGTTTTAAAAGATACTTTCATGGTTAACTCTCAAATAAATTAAAGTGGCTCTATTATGTAAATAGAATATGACAACAATATTACAGTGCGGTTTTTTTTGCTATGCTAAGGCTTCAGCGCAAAATGGCTGTTTATCTTAACTTATTTTTTCGGCGAATATCCGCTGATGCAGCTTTTTTGATCTATCCTTATGCCGTGTCATTAAACATTAATACTAAGCTGTTATGCTAAAAAATTAACCGCCAAATGACTCCTGAATCCCTACTTTGTGATAAATATGTCCTTACAATTTGAATTCCCCGCGAATTTAACGGCTGAAAATTTTATTGCCGCATTAAGTCATGAGGTCGACACGCAACTGGCTTCAAGGCAGTCATCCTGCAAAACCTATTACGACAGCTTTGACTGGCGATTGTATTCAAACGACATCACTGGCGAGTTTAACCAAGCAAAATCGGCTTCATCCTTAACATTAAGATCGATTAAAAATGGTTCGGTTATTGCCGAATCAGAGCGTAAGACAGTTCCTTTATTCAGCAAAGAATTCGAACCCGGAATAATACACGATATCGTGGCGCCGCTGTTGGAAATGCGCGCATTATTGCCGGTTTGCACGCTGGAATATGAAGTTTATCACCTCAATATCGTTAATAAAAATGAAAAAATCATAGTCCGGCTGTTAATCGAAGCATACAGTCAATTCAATAGCCGCGTTCTTCTGCAGCCAGTAAAAGGCTACGACAAGGCCGCCGAACATATTGCCGAACTATTGACCGCAACACTGGGCTTAACAGCGACGGATAAATCTGTTTTGTTAACAGCTCTGCAGATTCAGGGCCGCAAGCCTAAAGATTACTCATCAAAATTGAATATCAATCTTGACCCCGAAATGCGTGCCGATATTGCCGGCAAATATATCTACAGTCACCTGTTAAAAGCCATTAAAGTCAACGAACAGGGGACTATTGCCCATACCGACAGCGAGTTTTTGCACGACTTTAGAGTTGCGGTCAGAAGAACCCGCGCGGGGCTCAGCCAGATCAAGGGCATACTACCTCCAAATATCAGCGCGCATTATGCCGATTTTTTCTGCTGGCTGGGGCAGATTACCGGACCGGCTCGAGACTTGGACGTTTATCTGCTGAGTTTTGACCGCTATAAAAGCAGTCTGCCGGACTCAATCAGGAAAGACCTCAATCCGTTATATGATTTCTTACTCATCAAACAGCAAAAAGCCCGGAAGGAATTGGCAAAAAAACTGCAGTCAACCCAGTATTTATCCACCCTGGCTGAATGGGAGCTGTACCTTAAAGAGCCCTCATATAAAAAACCGCTTGAGGAAAATGCTAAGCTGAGCATTAAAGAACTTGCCGACAGGAGAATATGGAAAACTTTTACCCGGGTATTGCAGGAAGGTGAAGCGATTAACGGCTCATCAGCGGATGAAGCATTACATGATTTAAGAAAATCCTGTAAAAAACTGCGCTACCTGATGGAATTTTTCCAAAGCCTTTATTCGGAGCATCAAATAAAACACCTGATTAAAAACTTGAAAGGCCTGCAAGAAGTTTTGGGTGACTTTCAGGATTATGCCGTTCAAGAACACACCCTAAAGCTGTTTAGCGAAGAAATGATGGCGCTTAATATCCCTGCCAATACCTTTTTAGCCATGGGCGTCTTGATTCAAGATCTTGATGCTCATCGATACCGTGCCCGCAAGGACTTTGCATCAGAATTTGAAGTTTTTCAGCAGGAAGAAAATCAGTCTGACTTTAGAATACTGTTCGCCTCGTCAAAATCCCGCAGTCATCAGCATGGAGTGTGAGGAATACATCTGTTCGATAATATTGTATGATTAAAATGTAGGGATTGTTTCAGTATGAGTCGATCGGGTAGCGGTGTTGTCATTATTAACGCCAGAAATAATCGTTTTTAAAACTTACGCCTAATTAAACTATAAGGGTTAAACATTATGAATAAGTTCAAGTTGATAATAGGTTTTGTATGCGCCATGCTAATTGCCGGATGTGCTGGAGGGCCTACACATGAAAGCACCGGGGAATTTTTAGACGATTCTGTGCTGACTACCAAAGTTAAAACCACTATATTAGGTGATTCCAGGCTTAAGCTGCTACAAATCAGCGTTGAAACCTACAAGGGCGTCGTTCAGCTAAGTGGGTTTGTGGACTCTGAGAACGCCGCCACCAGAGCGGTGGAACTGACAAGAAAGGTTAAGGGAGTCAAGTCGGTTAATAATAGCTTAGTTGTGAAGTAAGCAGGGGTGTCTGGGCAGATATTATTCCCGCAATATCTGCCCAGACAGTCGTCTATTTGTACATCTACATCAGGTTAATGCCAGTTCATGCTCGTCTAATGCAGGTTGGGCTAGAGTCGTTACATTGGCTATTTCAGCCTGTTGAGGTGCTCTCGGCATCCCGCTTCGCTGCTTTATGAAGTCGTCGGCAATTGCCCCCTGCATTGCTCTCGGCAACTGCTCCCTGCGTTGCTCTACCTCCTCCATCCATGGAGTCGTACCTCCTGCATCCGTGCAGTCGTCGGCAATTGCTCCCTGCATTGCTCTACCTCCTGCATCCGTGCAGTCGTCATTTTGTGTATACAAAAAACGCCTAATTTCAACGCTCAACGCAACGTCAAAGTTGGCGCTACATTCGTCGAGTCCGGTATCTTGTGCCGGTAAAAGTTGTTGTGCCTTGGCTGCAACCCAATTGATAATCATCAGAACACCTTGTTGTTTTGTTAGCTTGTTGCCGATTATGCAACAACTTGATTAAATTTATATGACAGTAGGATCATCAACCCTGTTATTTATTGGCTACGGGCCTCAAGCCCCATTTTGGGGATAATCGGACAACGCGGTAAAAAATGGTAGAATTGCCGTTTTTGTGTAATCCGAGAACATCCCCTATTCATGTCTAATTCCCTGAAGCTCCCCCTTGAGTTACTGAAACTAAATGTCGATCTAACGGGCTTTGAGTTCCCAGCAGCACCTGAACTGCCCACTACCATTTTAGGACAGTCCAGAGCCCAGTCGGCGCTGGAGTTTGGCGTTGCAATGCGCAACCCAGGTTACAATGTTTTTGTGATGGGCGAGCCGGGATTGGGGCGGTTGTCGATGATTACCAACCATCTGAATGCTCAGGCAAAAACGCTGCCCGCGCCGCCGTCCTATGCTTATGTCGATAACTTTACTAACCCGAGAGAGCCGGTGGCCGTTGAGCTGCCCGCAGAGCATGGATTGACGCTCAGCAAGGATATTGAAAAGTTAATCGATAACCTGCTGGCGACCTTTCCTGCCGTCTTTGAAAGCCCTACTTATCAACAAAAAAAAGGGGCTATTGAGCGCCATTACAACCAGTACTATAACGATGCCATCGATCTGGTCGATAAAAAGGCTCAAACCTTGAGTATTGCGTTATTCAGGGAAGGCGAATCGATTTCTTTTGCACCTATCCAGGACAACAAGGCGCTGAATGAAGATCAGTTTACCCAATTGCCGCTGCCGGAACGGGAAATCTTTCATAAGCATGTTGAGGAACTGGAAGAATATCTGAGCGACGTATTGCTGGAATTACCGCAGTGGCGCAGAGCCATGGTCGAGAAAATCAAGCAGCTGGATACTGACACCATCAGTCTGGCGATAGAGCCGTTGTTTGCCGAACTGAATGACAGTTATCAAAATATCGATGACGTGATTACCTTTTTAGTGGAAATTAAAAAAAGCCTCAGCAACACCATTGCCGATTATCTGATGCCCGGGCGAACGCCGGAACCCCAGGATAACACCGCAAAACGGCTGTTGCTGACCGAGCTGTATGCGCCCAATATTCTGGTCGATAACCTGCAGGAAAGCGGTGCGCCGGTTGTTTACGAGCCGCATCCGATTTATCAGAACCTGTTCGGGCGCATTGAATATGTCAGCGATCAGGGCGCACTGGTCACCAATTATCGGCGGATTTGCGCCGGTTCATTGCACAAGGCCAATGGCGGTTATTTGATTCTCGATGCCGAAAAACTGCTGAATTATCCGTTCGTCTGGGAAGGCCTTAAACGCGCCCTGCAATCCGGACGCATCGAAATCGAATCGCCCTATTCGGATTTAGGCATTAACACCATCACCCTCAAGCCCGAAGTCATCCCGTTAAACGTCAAGGTGATATTGGTCGGTTCCAGAGATATTTATTATCTGCTCGAAGAATTGGATGATGAGTTTAACGAGATGTTCAAAATCCTTGCCGACTTTGACAATTACATTCCGCGTAACGACGAGTCGATGCAACGCTTTATACTGCTGATGATCAAGCAGGCGGCAGATTCCGGTGTCAAGCCGTTAACGCGGACAGCTATTGGATGCCTGATTGAGCACAGCTGTCGCATTGCCGAAAATCAGCATCATTTTTCCGCCCGAATCAAAGATTCGCTGGAAATTATCGCCGAAGCCAACCTGTTTTGTCAGCGCGACAATCAGCCAGTGTGCGACCGGGCGCATATCGAACAGGCTTTGGCCGCAAGAGAGCATCGCAACGGCAGAATGCCCGAGAATATCCTCGAAGAAATGCTGGTCGGCACCATTCTGATCGATACCGAAGGTGTCGCAATAGGTAAAGTCAACGGCTTAACCGTACTGGAAGTCGGCGGCAGCAGCTTTGGCGCGCCGGTGCGTATAACCACCAGCGTTCATCCCGGCTCCAGAGGCATTGTCGATGTCGAGCGGGAAGTAGAACTGGGGCAATCCATTCATTCCAAAGGCGTGATGATCTTGACCGGCTATCTGGGACACACCTACGCCCAGCAATTTCCGCTCGCCATATCGGGCAGCATCGCCATAGAACAATCCTATGGCTATATCGACGGCGACAGCGCCTCGCTGGCCGAGCTTTGCTGTCTTATTTCGGCGCTGACCCGGACGCCGATTAAGCAGACTTTTGCGGTGACCGGCTCGATCAACCAGTACGGCGAAGTTCAGGCGGTAGGCGGCGTTAATGAGAAAATAGAAGGCTTCTTCAGGTTGTGTCAGGCGCGAGGCCTTAACGGACAACACGCCGCTATTATTCCAGCAGCCAACAAGCGCAACCTGATGCTGAAACAGGAAGTGATCGATGCGGTAGCAAAGGGGCTGTTTGCGGTTTATGCTGTGTCCAGCGTCGATGAAACGCTGGAATTATTGACCGGGAAACCGGCTGGTGCGTTAGATAGCGAAGGCCTGTATCCGGAAGACAGCATTAATTTTAAAGCTATCTCAAGGTTGAAAGAGATTTCGGACATGGCTACGGATGAGGAGGATAAGGAGGAGGGGATTTAGGCCAACGGAGAGGATGACGGTTGCCTAATCAAAGCAACGTTGCCACAGCGTTGCACTCGTCAGCGGTCAATTCAAAATCGAAGATCGCAAGGTCTTCTCGCATATGGCTTGCCGATGTAGTGCCGGTTAAGGGGATGATGTCGGTTTGGCTCAGGTAGCGGAAAAATACTTGGGCCGCGCTGCGCCGGTATTTTGCCGCTAGAGATTGAACAGCGGCATGTGCCAAAACCTGGGAATTGCCGGTCAGCGTCCAGAAGCTTTGGTAAATGATCCGGGGTATCCGTACGTCGTAAGCGGACGTTAAAAAGTCGATATGGTTCATCAAATTTCCTTGCTGGTCTGAAACCGCCCTCTTCAGGGATATTATTTGGGATTGACAACGAGGCACCCGCGCCGCTATCCTTTTTGATAGCCTCCTCGTTCACGGCATAGGTATCTACACAAGTTATTGGCCCGTTGTCGCGATAAAGGGTAGGGGCGATCCGGCAAGTCGCCCATCGTGTAACGCTATAGTTTAGTTAATTTTCATGGCTAAGTTGGCACGCGCCTTTATCGCGACGTGGGCGTCGCTCCCACTAAACGAGATGCTGCGCCATATCAGACTAAGGTGATAATGGGCGACCTGCCGGATCGCCCCTACAATTTAACTTGTGTAGATAGCTATGCGTTCACGGAGAGGAACAATCCGCCGACCTCTATTCGTCGGCGGCTGTCATTCGATGGCTGAGGTCGGGTGCGCATTGAAACATTAATTCACGGAGTTTATCATGAAAAAAACGCTGGGTTATGCGGCCCATAATCACAATACGCCGCTGGTGCCGTTCAGTTTTGAACGGCGTGATCCTACGGCTACCGATGTCCGGATTGAGATTTTGTTCTGCGGGGTTTGTCACTCCGATATTCATCAAGTGCGTAACGAGTGGGGTAGTTCGGTATTTCCGATGGTGCCCGGTCATGAAATTGTTGGCAAAGTGACCCAAGTGGGTAGTGAGGTCAGCAATTTTAAACCCGGGGATACCGTTGGTGTCGGTTGTCTGGTTGATTCTTGTAAGGCGTGCCCTGATTGCAATGATAATCTGGAGCAATTCTGTGATAACGCAGTATTTACCTATAACAGTCCCGATAAGCATACCGGCGGTAGTAACTACGGCGGCTATTCCCGGCAGATCGTCGTCAATCAGGATTTTGTGCTGCATGTTTCGGATAAACTTGATCCGGCGGCTGTAGCCCCGTTGTTATGCGCGGGAATTACCACTTATTCTCCGTTGAGGCACTGGAAGGTAGGCAAAGGAGACAAGGTCGGCATTGTCGGCTTGGGCGGACTGGGCCACATGGGAATAAAGTTTGCCCATGCGTTTGGCGCACACGTCGTGCTTTTTACCACAACACCCGGCAAGGCAGAAGACGCCAAACGGCTAGGTGCTGATGAAGTAGTCATATCCAAAAATGCCGATGAGATGCAACAGCATCTTGCCAGTTTTGACTTCATCCTGAACACCGTGGCGGCACCGCATAATCTGGATAATTACACCGCCTTGCTGAAACGTGATGGTACGTTATGTCTGCTGGGTGTGCCTGACCACCCGCATCCGTCGCCTGCTGTCGGCAACTTGATTTTCAAGCGTCGCCGTATTGTGGGTTCTTTGATTGGCGGATTGAAAGAAACCCAGGAAATGCTCGATTTCTGTGCTGAAAACGCGATCACTTCAGACGTCGAAATCATCCCTATCCAGCAGATTAACGAAGCCTACGAGCGCGTGTTGAAAAGCGATGTGAAGTATCGCTTTGTTATCGATTTGGCTAGTCTAAAAGAGTCTGTAGCTTAACAGACTGCTGTGTAAGCTAAAGGTAATGGCCGGTGTGGAACGAGAGGGTTGAACACCGGCAGTGAGCTTTTGAATATTAATCGGCAATTTTTACCAGCCAGCCGTCATCGCCTTTGCACTTGTTTTGTCCTTCAGCAGTGATAGCAATTCTGGCGTATACGCCTTTTAACGACATTGGAATGGTTCCGCTTGCCTGAAAACCACCTTTGTTTGCGGTGACTTTGAGGTTGGTGGGTAGGCCTTTTACGGTAACTTTGATGGTATTTGGCAACGTGTTTGCAGACGCTAAAAAAGAAAAGTCTGAGCCTGCTGCAACTTCGGTATTTTCAGTCGGAGTAAAATCGGCAAACTTAGGTTTGGTACAGGATTTTGAGCTACTGCTGCTGCCGTAAGCCCATGAAGTGCTAGTTACAATCATTAAAACTAAAATCCACAAGAAGTTATAGCGTTGTTTCATCATCATGCCTCATCGTGTTGTTAGGGTGGTTTATAGGTGTTTTGTTGCCGGTGACTTGCAGCGACCTATAAGGTAAACGGTCAAGCAGATATCCAACGGTATTTTTAAGGTTAGCCCTGACCGATTTTGATAATAATCCCAAGTTAAAATGAACACAACAAGACAATTTAAGCGGTACTATCTTTGTTGCCTACTGCATCGGCAATCGATCGATAAATCCAATTTGAATTATAATTGACGTAATTTTTGGCGAATTGGAATAACTATGCGGCAAGCAATTAAGGCAAAACACGAGTTGCGCTTGTATGAGCTTAAAAAAGCGGTGAACGATTTTATTGAGTTCACTGAAAATTTAACGCTACTTCAGTCGGTTAATGAAAAAGCGCGGGAAATGGCTCAGGCGGTTGATATGTTGCAACAATTATTGCAACAAGGCTTGGATGCCAATAAGTTGGCCAGGGCTGTTAATGCTTCCGAGGCGTCGACGCTGCTTGATGAGATTGTCGATGCCGATGCGGTGAGTGAGCTGGAGGCTTATATGCTGTCGGCGGCAGAAGGTATAGAAGATGCCGAGGTCACGCAGTTTTTAACCGAGGTCATGGACAAGGTTGAGCGTAAATATAACCGGCTGCTTGAAAAAGCGCATGCTTATAATGCGCTGCTTAAAAGCTAGGCGAGTGCGGTTTTAATAATTACGTTGGACAGAAAATTTCGCCAATAAAGTCAATGCTTGTTTGTATTCGGAGTCAGGCAGCACACTTAATGCACTGATCGCTTTTTGAGCTTCCTCATCGGCACGTTGTTCTGTGTAATCAATGGCTTTAGTGCGTTGCACGATCGCGTAAACTTCGTTGAAGGCATCGCGATCGCCATTTTTGATTGCATCAATAACGATTTTGGCCTCGCTTTCGTTGCTGTTTTGTATCGCGTAAATCAGCGGTAAGGTTGGCTTTCCCTCTGCCAAGTCATCGCCGAGATTTTTTCCCAGTTCATCTTTGCTGGCTTTGTAATCGAGGGCATCATCAATCAGCTGAAAGGCGATGCCCAGATGTTGGCCGTATAGCGCTAGGCCTTGTTCGGTTTCGGCTGACGCTCCAGCGATAACGGCGGCCAATTTGGTCGCGGCGCTGAATAAAATAGCGGTTTTTCTGGCAATAACTTCGAGGTATTTTTGTTCGGTGGTCTCGGGATTATTGCAGTTTAACAGTTGCAGCACTTCGCCTTCGGCAATGGCGGTAGTGGTTTTCGACAGGATTTCCATTACCCGCATATTGCCGGTACGCACCATCATTTCAAACGCGCTGGAATAAAGGTAATCGCCTACCAATATGCTGGCCGCATTGCCCCAGACGGCATTGGCGGATTCTTTGCCGCGTCTGAGGTCGGAGTCGTCAACAACGTCATCATGCAGCAGTGTGGCGGTGTGGATAAATTCAATGACCGCAGCCATCAGCAGGTGGTTGTCGCTGGCACCACCTAAGGCCTTGGCTGCCAATAACAGCAGCATGGGGCGTAATCTTTTGCCGCCGCTGCTGACGATATAATGGCTCATCTGGTTGATGAGGACAACATCTGAACTTAACTCGCCAATAATGAGCTGGTCGACGGCTTTTGCCTCAGCGGTAGTTAATTGCTTAATTGAGTCAAAATCAATGGGAGCGAGCGTGTTAGCGGGGGATTGTGAGTGCGATGCCATCATGTCGTGTTGCGTGTAAGTTTGGGTTACTTTTCATGGCGATAGCTATGAAAATCAAATTCTGCTACGCTATTATAGCTTAATAAAACCTTAATCGCCCATGCTATTGACGTGGTAGGTTGATGATAATGGCTTTTTTATATTATTTTTAAAAGATATTTAGGGTGTAAGTTTAATTTAGATTGACTTAGCTTTGATTTATAAATATAATTTTTTGTTCACTTTAAACAGATTAATGCTTGATGGAGCTTGCGCCGATGTATGCGGTAATTCAAACAGGTGGTAAACAGTACCGCGTAGAAGAAGGTACTTACTTAAAAATAGAAAAACTGGAGCTAGGCGAAGGCGACAGCATTGAATTCGATAAAGTACTGATGATTCAGTCAGACGATGCTGTTCAGGTCGGGATGCCTTTTATCGAAGGCGGAAAAGTTACAGCGACTGTCCTGTCTCAAGGTAGACATAAAAAAGTCAAAATTATTAAATTCAGAAGACGTAAGCACCATATGAAACAAATGGGGCATCGTCAGTACTATACAGAAATCCAGATTACTGGTATTTCTGCTTAAGATATTAGGAGTTACAGATGGCTCATAAAAAAGCTGGTGGTAGTACTCGTAACGGACGTGACTCTAATGCGAAAAGATTAGGTGTTAAGCGTTACGGTGGTGAGAGTGTGACGGCAGGCAATATTATTGTTCGTCAGCGTGGAACTAAGTTTCATGCTGGTGATAATGTAGGTTGCGGAAAAGATCATACTTTGTTTGCAACGGCTGATGGCAAAGTGGTTTTTCAGGTCAAAGGACCTCATAGCCGCAAATTTATCAGTATTGTTGCTGCATAAGACATACGGCTGTATCGCGCTATAATATGGCGAGGCAGTTAGGTCGGGTTAGTTTAACCCGGCAACTTAAAAAAGCTCCGCCGTTCATGGCGGGGCTTTTTTTGTTTTTATCGGTTGAGTTTTAAGTTTGGCGGCGTGTGATTTATGAGATTTGTTGATGAAGCAGAAGTTCGCGTAGAAGCGGGCGATGGCGGCAATGGTACTATCGGCTTTCGGCGCGAGAAATACATTCCTATGGGCGGTCCGGATGGCGGCGATGGCGGCGATGGCGGCAGTGTTTATCTGATTGCAGCAGAGAATGTAAATACCCTGGTGGATTTTCGCTATCATGCCGTACACAGGGCGGAGCGCGGACAAAGGGGGATGAGTCGAAATTGCACCGGCAGAAAAGGCGATGATTGCTATGTGCCGGTACCGCTAGGGACCCAGGTTTCTGATGCGGAAACAGGTGAGGTCATAGGTGATTTAACCAGAGTCGATCAAACGCTGCTGGTTGCTCAAGGCGGGTTTCATGGTTTAGGCAATACGCGTTTTAAAAGCAGTATTAATAGAGCGCCGCAAAAGGCCAGTAAAGGTAGTGAGGGCGAGCATCGCAGGCTTAATCTGGAGCTGACGTTGATTGCCGATGTCGGTTTGCTGGGTATGCCCAATGCCGGGAAATCCAGCTTGATACGCTCGGTATCGGCGGCAACGCCCAAGGTTGCCGACTATCCTTTTACAACCTTGCATCCCAATCTGGGCGTGGTTAGGGTTGACGATTTGCGCAGTTTTGTTATTGCCGATATTCCCGGTGTGATTGAAGGTGCGGCTGAAGGTGCGGGTCTCGGCTTGCAGTTTTTAAAGCATTTGCTGCGTACCGGATTGTTGTTGCATCTGATTGATGTCGAACCTTACGAAAGCATGGAGTCGCCGGTACAGGCGGCTAAAAAAATCATTCATGAAGTCGAAAAATGGAGCGATGAACTGGCCGCCAAACCACGTTGGCTGGTGCTGAATAAGATAGACCGTCTGCCTGCTGATGACGTCGACGAGCGATGCCAGGCTATTGTCGATGAGCTGGAATGGACTGGTCCGGTATTTAAAATTGCAGCCATTAACGGCAGCGGTACCCGAGAGCTGATGTTCGCCATCATGAGCTTTTTGGAACAGCAGCGGCGGGAAAAAAGTGAGCAGGGCTGATTTTGCCAAGGTTAAGCGGGTTGTCGTCAAAATAGGCAGCTCTTTGTTAACCAAGGGTGGACGGGGGCTTGATAAAGCCTCCATTGCAGCCTGGGTTGAGCAGATGGCCGGTTTAAGGCGGCAATCTATCGATGTGATACTGGTTTCTTCGGGTTCCGTCGCAGAAGGCATGTGTCGCTTGGGCATGAAAGTGCGACCCAAGACCTTGCATGAGCTACAGGCTGCGGCATCGGTGGGGCAAATGGGCTTGGTGCGCGTTTTTGACGATAATTTTCAGCGGCATCAGTTGCATGCGGCGCAGGTGCTATTAACGCATGACGATTTATCGAACCGGCAGCGCTATTTAAACGCCAGAAGCACGTTGCTGACCTTGCTGAAGTTTGGTGTAGTGCCGGTTATTAATGAAAATGATGCAGTTGCGACCGAAGAAATTCGCTTTGGCGATAATGATACGCTGGCTGCATTGGTGGCGAATCTGGTCGAGGCCGAGCTGCTGATTATTCTGACCGACCAGCAGGGCTTGTTTACCGGCGATCCCGGCTTGCATCCTGATGCGAAACTTATTTCCGAGATCAGTGTTAACGATGACCGGCTGGATGTCATGGCCGGCGATAGTCGCAGCGGCTTGGGTCGAGGCGGCATGTGCACCAAAGTTCGAGCTGCGCGGCTGGCATCCCGATCCGGAGCGGCAACAGTGATTGCTGCGGGCGCGGTCGATAATGTTATTACTGCGGTAATTGCCGGGGCCGAGTTGGGCACCTATTTATTACCTGACATAGAGCCCATGGTGGCCAGAAAACGTTGGCTTGCCGGGCAGTTGCAGATCAAAGGGCGATTGGTTCTGGATGCGGGCGCAGTCATGATGTTAAAAAACGAAGGCAAAAGCCTGCTGGCGGTCGGCGTTAAAGCAGTGTCGGGCCGGTTCGGGCGTGGCGAGTTGGTTTCTTGTGTCGATGAAGCCGGTTTTGAAGTTGCGCGTGGACTGGTTAACTACGGCAATGGCGATGCCCAATTAATAGCGGGCAGGAGCAGTTCTGAATTTGAAGGTATTCTGGGCTATTTCGATGACGCAGAGCTGATACATCGGGATAATCTGGTGCTGATTTAGTGTGATTAGCTAGGCAATAAAAAAGGCCGTAACTCAATGAGTCCGGCCTTTTTTATTGAGTAAGGCTAAAGCTGTTAAGCGATAGCTTTTACTTTTGCATTCAGTCTGCTTTTACCGCGTGCGGCTTTATTCTTGTGAATAATGCCTTTGGTAACTGCTGAATCGATAATCGGAACGGCAGTATTGTATGCGGCTTGCGCTTTTTCTTTGTCGCCAAGTTTAACTGCGGCAATGATTTTTTTAATGAAGGTGCGTAAGTTGCTACGTTGTCCTGCGTTGCGAATACGGCTTTTTTCCGCTTGTCGCGCACGCTTTTTAGCTTGTGCTGTATTAGCCATAGTGTCTCGATTCTTGTGGTAAGTTAATTAAACCGTGTATTATCATTAGAAGTGGTAATTTTGTCAAACGTTTTTAACGCAACACAGCAGGAGTAGCATTGAGCAGGCAACTTTTCAAATCCGCAGTAGCTGTCGGCAGCATGACTCTGATCTCGCGTATACTCGGATTTATCCGAGATATGTTGATTGCGCATATTTTCGGCGTGGATTCGGCAACCGATGCCTTTTTTGTGGCGTTCAAGATTCCCAATTTTTTGCGGCGATTATTTGCCGAGGGCGCTTTTGCACATGCTTTTGTTCCGGTGCTGTCCGATTGCAAAGAACGTGGCAGCAAAGTCGCATTGAAACAGTTTATCGATAAAACCGCCGGAACCCTGTCCGTTTTTTTACTGCTGATTACGGTGATCGGCGTCGTTGCCGCTCCGGTGCTTATCATGCTGCTGGCCCCCGGTTTTATGTGGCAAGGAACTCAGCACGAGCTGTCCGTGCAACTGTTACAAATTACCTTTCCGTACTTGTTTTTTATCGCGTTAGTGGCTTTTGCCGGAGGCATTTTAAATGCGCACGGACAATTTGCGATCCCCGCATTAACGCCGGTTTTTCTGAATATCTGCATGATTGCCGCCGCCATCTGGCTGGCACCGTTGATGGAGGTGCCGGTTACGGCTTTAGCGTGGGGCGTTTTTGCGGCGGGCATCGTGCAGCTGTTGTTTCAGTTCCCCGCGTTGATGCGCTTGGGTCTGTTGCCTAGACCTAGATTAGGTTTTGATGACTCGGGCGTTAAAAGGATTATAAGTCTGATGCTACCGGCGATATTTAGCGTCTCGGTGACGCAGATCAACTTGTTGCTGGATACCTTGATAGCCTCATTCTTAACCGTAGGCAGCGTGTCCTGGCTGTATTATTCCGATCGACTGGTGGAATTTCCATTAGGCATTTTGGGTATTGCGCTGGCAACGGTTATTTTGCCGAATTTATCCAAAAGTCATGCAGCAGAAGATACGGCAACTTTTTCAAATGCGCTGGATTGGGGCTTGCGCTGGGTTGTTCTGGTAGGCTTGCCCGCCACCATTGGCTTGGTGATACTGGCTGAGCCAATGCTGTCGACACTGTTCCAATATAATGAATTCGGCGTCAGCGATGTGCATTTGGCAGGGCAGAGCCTGAAGGCGTATGCATTGGGTTTGCTGGGCTTTATTCTGATTAAAGTACTGGTGCCGGGGTTTACCTCGCGCGGCGACATGAAAACGCCGGTACGCTACGGGGTTTACGCGATGCTAGTCAGTCTAGGCCTGAATCTAGCGCTGGTTTTCCCGCTGGCACATGCGGGGCTAGCTTTAGCGACATCCTTGGGCGCTTTTTTTAACGCGGCCTTGTTGCTGATAAAATTGCACAAAGACAAGGTGTATCAACCGGCTAACGGCTGGTGGTTGTTTGTTGCCAGAATCTCTCTGGCCGGTGCAGCCATGGCGGCAGGCCTCTTTTATTTTGTCGATACGGCCTGGTGGAATGACTGGGATTCGACAGCGCGCGTGATCAATTTGATGAAATGGATAGGCTTAGGCTTGGCCATTTACGGCGCAACATTGCTGGTAACGGGCTTAAGGTTAAAGCATTTGACCGGTCGTACGCACAGCTCAATAGTTTGAATTTAACCGGAGCTAGATCGAAAACCTAAACGGTTGGTTCATTATTAGCCGTTTCCAGAACGTCGATAATTTCGTTGCATTCTATGACGCTTTTGCCTTCACTGACAATATAGTCCGCCAACGCGGTAATTGCCCGCCAATTTGACCTTTCATTAACGAAGCTGAATGCCGCCAAAAATAACGCGGTGATTTTTTGTTCTCTCAGCGCTGAATTTGCAATAAAGCATTCAAGATATTCGCGGATTTTTTCTAAATCGGAAGTGCCGCCAAAGTAATGCAGGTCATTTAACTGTATGAGACCAGAGTTAATCAGTTCTCTGTCCCGTTGTGCGATATATTTTGCTTCAGCCAAAGGTCCGGCCAGGATATTGATCATATCCGCTTCAAAAGCGCATTGATAAGCAATTTTCTGGGCTAAAGAAAAGCCGTCTGTTGTTTCTTCAATTGATGAGGGCAATGTATGAATTAAGCGGCCACCGTCTATGTTGGCAATATATTTAGTGTCAGATTTACTAGAAAACCGTGATGATTGAAAATCATCATTCACCGAAGTTATAAAAATCTGAAAAAAGATCGGTGGTAATTTTTTTTGTTTGTTGCCGAGATAAATAGCTGCTGCGTGCCCAGCTTCATGAATAGCAACTTTCCTATTGATTTCTTGATGTGTCAGATTTAACGCTTTGTTAAAAATGTGGTTACGATTCATGATATTGATCCGGAGATATGATGTATTAAATTGTTTTGAATTGAGCTTTTATTAGCCCTTCATTCATGACAGCTTCAAACGAGCAGGATCAATCTTAAAAGTGTTTTGTTAATGGTTTCTTAACGGTCTCTAAATAGATAGGACAGCCACTGCTTTAGCCGCCGACGGGCGTGGGGCAGGGCGCTCTATAAAACGAACAATTAGGAATTACTTCTGAAGGGTGGTTTCGGGTCGAAACAGGACGGTCAATGTCGGCTTCAATTGAGACCATTTTTTGATGTTGCCGGATCAATATCCGGCTGATAATCTCCCCATGCGCGGCCAGCCACGAATGGGGAGCTTGAGTGCCTGTTTAAAAATTATCCCTGCGTTAGCTTGACTTCCGCTTCGCGGTATTTTGCCGCGCAGTACTCGGCCACTTCAGCAGGCAAATGCGGGCCTGGCGCGGTTTTATCCCAGTCCAGCGTTTCCAGGTAATCACGGATATACTGCTTGTCGAAACTGGGCGGACTGATGCCGACCCGATATTGATCGGCAGGCCAGAAGCGTGATGAATCTGGTGTTAAAGCTTCATCGATCAGGTATAAAACGCCGTCATCGTCGACGCCGAATTCAAATTTAGTATCGGCAATAATAATGCCCCGTTCTTTGGCGTAGGCGGCGGCTTCCTTGTACAGCTTCAGGCTGGCGTCGCGTACTTTTCCGGCCAACTCCCGGCCCATCAATTCGACGGTTTTGTCAAAAGAGACGTTTTCATCATGCTGATCCACTTCGGCTTTTGTGGACGGCGTATAAATGGGTTCCGGTAATTGCTGTGCCTGCTGTAAACCTTCGGGCAGTTTAATGCCGCAGATAGCGCCTGACTTTTGATAATCTTTCCAGCCGGAGCCGATCAGGTAACCGCGCACAATCGCTTCAACCGGCAGCGGTTTTAACAATTTAACGACGATAGCGCGGCCTTCAATCTGTGCGCGCTCGGCGGCATCGGGAACGACTTGTTCCAGCGGAATGTCAGACAGGTGATTGGGCATAACGTGCTTCATTTTTTCAAACCAGAAATTGGATACGCTGGTTAAAACCCGGCCTTTGCCAGGGATAGGGTCAGGCAAAATCACATCGAATGCAGACAGCCGGTCGGTGGTCACAATCAGCATGTGTTTGTCGTCAATGTCGTAAATATCGCGCACTTTGCCGCGTGCTCTGAGCTTTAAAGACGACAGTGTTGATTGGTATAGCGCTTCTGGAGCAGTCATAGGTTCTCGCTGGGTGTCAAATAGAATAATTTTATCATGTGTTCGGGTTATTTAATTTTCATTCCTCAACGGAACATATCCTTATTCACCGCTTTATCCATGGCGCTTTTTGCAGTAATGATACCTTTATCAACCAGCTCTTTCATATTTTGGTCTAGCGTCTGCATGCCGTCCTTGCGGCCGGTTTGAATCGCAGAATACATTTGCGCTACTTTGGCTTCACGGATCAGGTTTCTAATCGCCGCTGTACCCACCATGATTTCATGGGCGGCAACACGCCCGCCGCCGATTTTCTTCAGCAGGGTTTGCGAAATAACCGCCTGTAATGATTCAGACAGCATGGATCGAACCATGTCTTTTTCGGCGGCAGGAAATACGTCGATAATACGGTCGATGGTTTTTGCGGCAGACGTGGTATGCAAAGTGCCGAACACAAGGTGGCCGGTTTCCGCCGCCGTCATTGCCAGACGGATGGTTTCCAGGTCGCGCATTTCACCGACCAGAATAATGTCGGGATCTTCCCGTAGCGCTGAACGCAACGCTTCAGCAAAGCCGTGGGTGTCGCGCTTGATTTCCCGTTGGTTAATCAACGATTTTTGGCTCTCATGAACAAACTCGATAGGGTCCTCTACGGTCAGTATGTGCGCATAATCATTGCAGTTAATATGATTAATCATCGCCGCCAGCGTCGTTGACTTGCCGGAGCCGGTAGGGCCGGTCACCAGAACCATGCCGCGTGGTTTTTGGCATAATTCTTCAAAAAACTTGGGCGCTTTCAACTCTTCCAGACTCATGATGACCGAGGGAATCGTTCTAAATACAGCGGCGGCGCCACGCTCCTGATTAAATGCGTTAACACGAAACCGGGCAACACCGGGTAATTCGAATGAAAAATCGGTTTCCAAAAACTCCTCATAATCCTTGCGTTGCTTGTCATTCATAATGTCATAAATCAGCGCATGCACTTCTTTATGATCCAAAGCAGGAATATTGATCCGGCGAATATCGCCATCAATCCTGATCATAGGCGGGAGTCCCGCCGATAAATGTAAATCCGACGCTTTGTTTTTAGCTGAAAAAGCCAGTAATTCGGCAATATCCATAACATCCTCAGGAAGACAAAAAATAAAAATATCTTTATACCATAGATCATCGGGTTGTTTTTTTGAAACGGTGATGTTGTGTTAGCCGTCTGGCAAATGCTGTTAGCCAGCCGCTTACCGATAGATCGCCATGAAATAATGATTAAAAAAACCGACAATGAACAGCAAACACTATAATAACCGACGAATAACCGAGGAAAAACCATGGCAACCCTAGCGCAAAGACTCAAACAAATACGCTCGCAAATCAACGATGCCGAACTAGCCTATAACCGTCAGCCCGGATCGGTGCTGTTATTGGCGGTCAGCAAAACCAAGCCATCCGAAGCGATTGCCTGTGCCTATCAATTTGGGCAGCGTCATTTTGGCGAAAACTATTTGCAGGAAGCATTGAAAAAACAACAGGAACTGGGTGCTTACGCTATTACCTGGCATTTTATCGGCCCGATACAATCCAATAAAACCAAGGCGTTGGCGACCCACTTTGACTGGGTACACAGTGTGGACAGTTTAAAAATAGCCCGACGCCTTAGCGAACAGCGCCCGTCTCATTTGCCGCTGTTAAATATTTGCCTGCAAGTCAATATCAGTGATGAACCCAGCAAGTCCGGCATTACCTTGGCCGAATTGCCGCCATTGTGCGAGTTAGTCGCCAAACTGCCGAATCTCAAATTACGCGGCGTCATGGCCATTCCCGCGCCGCAACAGGATTTTGAGCAACAACGCCGGCCCTATAAAATACTTTATCAGGCCGTTGCAAAATTGGGGCAACCCGAGTTGGATACCTTCTCATTGGGTATGACCGGCGATTTAACAGCCGCGATAGCCGAAGGCTCGACCATCGTCAGAATCGGCACCGCGTTGTTTGGCGAGCGTGATTATTCGCAAATGTAGGCGTTAACTAAAATCATCCGGTTCCTCAATAACCGGATTAATCAGCGTTCCGATGCCCTCAATTTCGATTCGGGCGGTTTGTCCCGGCAACAGATAACCGCGCGGTTTCATTTTTACGCCGACCCCGGCCGGTGTGCCGGTGGCAATCACATCGCCCGGTTCCAGCGTCATCGCTTGCGATAAATAGGCGACCATTTCATAGCAGTTGAAAATCATCTGTCCGGTATTGGCCTGTTGCCGCAGTTCGTCGCCAACCCAGGTTTTAAGATCCAGGTTATGCGGATCGGCGATTTCATCGGAAGTCACTAGCCACGGCCCCAGCGGGCCATGGGTATCGAATGATTTGCCCAGCGTAAAGGTCGGCGAACGAAACTGCCAGTCGCGCACCGACACATCATTGGCAATAGTAAATCCGGCAATGACTTGGTGAGCCTTATCGACAGGCACATGCCGACAACGTGTGCCGATAACAAACGCCAGTTCGCCTTCATAATCCAGCTTATCGGAGACTTTAGGCCGGTGTATCGCATCGCCAGGCCCGATCACGCAGGTACTTTGTTTGGTGAAAAAACTGGGATATTCCGGCTTATCCCGACCGGTTTCTTCGATATGGTCGGCATAGTTCAGGCTGATACCCAGATACTTGCCCGGCCTGGGCACCGGCGCATGCAGCTTGACCTGATCCAGCGCGATACGGTCGTTGCCACTGTCGATTTGCTGCTGCATCGCATCCAGCGCCCTGGATCCTGCGCCCAGAAATTCAAGCAGGGTTACCGGGATTTTAGTATTATTTTTGCCGTCAACTACAAGGCCATCAACGACAGCGCCGACGCGGGTTTCGTGATTATGAGTAAAGGTTACCAGTTTCATCAGTTAAGCTTTTCCGTA
Organism: Methylobacter arcticus; assembly: GCF_050917435.1. Lineage (NCBI taxonomy): Bacteria > Pseudomonadati > Pseudomonadota > Gammaproteobacteria > Methylococcales > Methylococcaceae > Methylobacter > Methylobacter arcticus. Next base: position 3,724,400 of record NZ_CP159583.1, on the reverse strand, counting down.
CGATTTCAAGTGCACCTATTATAAACTCAAGTGTAAACGTAAGAGTTTGTGCAAAAAAAAGATATAATTAATAATTTTTACTTTAAGAGGATCAGAAGATGAACGAAAACTGGATTGCTCCCTCCATTTTGTCAGCCAATTTCGCAAAACTGGGTGAAGAAGTTGATAACGTTTTAAACGCGGGCGCCGACGTTGTACATTTCGATGTGATGGATAACCATTTCGTGCCCAATCTGACTATCGGGCCTTTGATTTGCGAAGCGCTGAGAAAACATGGCGTTACCGCGCCGATTGATGTGCATTTAATGGTTGAGCCGGTTGACCGTCTTATTCCCGACTTTGCCAAAGCCGGTGCCAGTATCATTACTTTCCATCCCGAAGCCTCTGTGCATATCGACCGCACCCTGCAATTGATTAAAGATTGCGGTTGCAAGGCTGGACTGGTATTTAACCCAGGCACACCGTTGCATTACCTGGATTATGTGATGGATAAACTGGATATAATTTTGTTGATGTCGGTTAACCCGGGCTTTGGCGGTCAGTCGTTCATACCCTCAGCGCTGGATAAACTGCGTCAAGTCAGAACAAGAATTGACGACAGCGGTTTGGATATTCGTCTGGAAATCGACGGCGGCGTTAAAACCGACAACATCCGTTCGATTAAAGAAGCCGGCGCCGATACTTTCGTCGCCGGTTCGGCGATTTTTAGCCAGCCGGATTACAAGAAAGTGATCGATGAAATGCGCGCTGAATTGGCTAAGGCAGTTTAAAAATTGGTTATAGGTTGGGTTGCCTTTAACGTAACCCAACATTCCAATTACACTATATGGAGTTATGTCTATGAAAACCTCGCTTGATTTACCCGATGAGTTAATCAAAGAAGCCATGCAGTTGACCGATGTTAAAACAAAAACTAAAGTCATTGTTTTAGCATTGCAGGAGCTTATTAAAAAAAATAAAGTAGCGGATTTGAAATCATATAAGGGCGCATTTGATTTGGACATAGACATAAATACGCTAAGAAACCGTAATGCGCGTTTTGATTGATACGTCTGTTTGGATAGACTATTTTAAAAGTGGCGCCAATTCGAGCGGGTTAGATGGCTTGCTGGATGATAATTTGGTTGTTATCAACAATATTATTCTTGCAGAGTTGGTTCCTTTTTTAGCCCTCAAAAAGCAATATAAAGTTATTGAATTGCTCAATAACATAACGTTATTGCCCTTACAGATAGACTGGGCTGAAATTATTGGCTGGCAAACTATGTGTTTAAGTAATGGTCATAATGGCGTCGGCATTCCTGATTTGCTGATTGCTCAAAATTCAAAACAACAGAATTGTAAGATTTATTCACTGGACAAGCATTTTCACCTTTTAAACAAGGTGATTGAAGACATACAATTATTCGCCTAACACCATGACCCCAGAACAATTCAATCATTATGCCCGGCAGGGCTACAACCGCATCCCGGTTTGCCGCGAAGTGCTGGCCGATTTGGATACGCCTTTGAGCGCCTACCTGAAACTGGCTGACGGCCCTTATTCCTATTTATTTGAATCGGTGCATGGCGGCGAACAATGGGGTCGTTATTCGATCATCGGCCTGCCCTGCCTTACCATCGTCAAAATTACCGGCAATCAAATCCGTCTGGAACAAGACGGCGAGCTGCTGGAAACGCTCAATCACGATAATCCGCTGATCTGGATAGAGCAGTTTAAAGAACGCTACAACGTTCCCGATATTGACACCTTGCCTAGATTTAACGGCGGCTTGGTCGGCTATTTCGGCTATGAAACCATCGGCTATATCGAGCCGAAGCTGCGTGGCACGGCAAAACCCGACCCGCTGGGCAATCCCGACATCCTGCTGATGGTGTCGGAAGAAATGCTGGTGTTCGATAACCTGTCCGGGAAAATGCTGCTGCTGACTCACGCCAATCCTGAAGAAACCGATGCCTATAACCGTGCGGTTGCACGGGTGGATGATTTGGCCGTCAAACTGCGCGAATTGCAAGTCAAGCCGACAAAGAACCACACGCACAAAAAAGTCGAAGAGTCCGATTTTATCTCGGGCTTTACCCAACAGGGCTTTGAAGATGCGGTATTGAAAGCCAAGGAATATATCACCGACGGCGACATCATGCAGGTGGTGTTATCGCAACGCATGTCCATCCCCTACACAGCCTCGCCGCTTAATTTATACCGGGCCTTGCGCTGCCTGAATCCTTCGCCGTACATGTTTTACCTGAACCTGGACGATTTCCATATCGTCGGCTCGTCGCCGGAAATCCTGGTCAGGCTGGAAGACAATATGGTCACGGTTCGCCCGATTGCCGGCACCCGCCGTCGCGGCGAAACGCCGGAACAGGATATTGCCCTGGAAAAAGACCTGTTGGCCGATCCCAAAGAGCTGGCCGAGCATTTAATGCTGATCGACTTGGGCCGAAATGACGTGGGCCGGGTCGCGGAAATCGGCACGGTGCAGTTGACCGATAAAATGATCGTCGAGCGCTATTCGCACGTCATGCATATCGTCTCCAACGTCACCGGACAATTGCAGCAAGGCGACAACGCCTTTGACGTACTGGCAGCGACTTTTCCCGCCGGTACCGTCAGCGGCGCGCCGAAAATACGCGCGATGGAAATTATCGACGAACTCGAACCGGTCAAGCGCGGCGTTTATGCGGGCGCAGTCGGCTACATAGCCTGGTCTGGCAACCTAGATACCGCTATCGCGATCAGAACCGCCGTCATCAAAAACAACATGTTACATATACAAGCCGGTGCCGGTATCGTTTACGATTCAGTGCCCAGAAACGAATGGGATGAGACCATGAATAAAGGCCGCGCAATATTCCGCGCTGTGAGTATGGTCGAAGCAGGTTTGGACGGAGAGCAATCATGAGTGCAGTTAAAGTGGTCATGGTCGATAACTACGACTCGTTCACTTACAACCTGGTGCAATATTTCGGCGAGTTAGGCGCTGACGTGACCGTGGTGCGTAACGATCAGGTGAGTATCGAAGACCTAGAAAATCTTGCGCCCGATAAACTGGTGATTTCCCCCGGCCCCTGCACCCCCAAGGAAGCCGGTATCTCGGTTGCAGCGATTTTAAAGTTTGCAGGACGTACTCCTATCCTGGGTGTTTGTCTGGGACACCAAAGTATCGGCTATGCATTCGGCGGCAATATCGTCCATGCCAAAAGCATCATGCACGGTAAAACCTCGCCGGTTTATCATCAGAATCAAGGCGTATTTAAAGGGCTTAATAACCCGTTTATAGCCACCCGTTATCATTCGCTGGTCATCGAACAGGCGACCTTGCCTGATTGCCTGGAAATAACCGCCTGGACGCAGGACGAAGCGGGAAAGCTGGATGAAATCATGGGCGTAAGGCACAAACAGCTGGATATCGAAGGCGTGCAATTTCATCCCGAGTCGATTTTGACTGAGCATGGGCATGATTTGTTGAGGAATTTTTTGGAAAGGTGAGTGTGTTTGCCCTATCCCTCGATTAGAGAGCCACAAATGGTTAAAATTATGTTTATTTCTGAGGAGAGAAAGCAATGCTAAAACGGATGACCCTCAAAAATTTGACTGTTTTTACAGAGGCATATCTCGAATTCGGGCAGAATTTGAATGTGATTATCGGCGAAAACGGAGCCGGTAAAACCCATTTGCTTAAGATGATTTATTCGGTATTAGCCGTAAGCGCAGAAGAAGGACGTAAACCGAGAGGAATGCTTGCTCAATCCACGTCGTTAGCGCCCACTAAATCATTTTTACAATCGCGACTGGCTGATAAGTTGGTCAATAATTTTCGCCCCGAATCGCTAGGCCGTTTAGTAAAGCGAAAACAAGGACGTGACCGTTGCGATATTCGCTTAGCGTTTGAGCAGAGTGAGTGGGACATAGCATTCAATTTTGCCACCAACAGTAAATCTGAAGTCAATATTGAAACGTTACCGGAGACCTGGATAGACGCTTCTCCAGTGTATCTGCCAACGCGTGAATTGTTAACCATCTACCCTAATTTCATTTCGGTTTACGAAGGGCATTATCTTGAGTTTGAAGAAACCTGGCGGGATACCTGTCTTTTACTCGGTGCATTAATGCAAAGAGGCCCTAAGGAAAAACGAATTCGTGAGCTTCTTGAACCTTTAGAATCAGCAATGGGTGGAGCAATAGAACTTGATAAAAACGGACGATTTTATTTAAGAAATGATAGCGGTCGCATGGAAATGCCATTAGTTGCCGAGGGTTTGCGTAAATTAGGGATGCTTGCGCGCTTGATTGCAACGGGAGCGCTTTTGGATAAAGGCTACCTGTTCTGGGACGAACCTGAAGCTAATCTCAACCCCATACTCATAAAACAAGTAGCAAAAAGTATTTTGGATTTGTGCGATTCCGGTATCCAAGTTTTTATTGCTACACACAGCCTTTTCTTGCTGCGAGAGCTTGAAATATTGCTATCTGATAAAAACCATAAAAAGGTTAAAACAAAATTCTTTGGGCTTCACAAAACCCAGGATGGCGTTAGCATTGATCAAGGATCTACTGTTGACGACATAGGCGATATAGCTGCATTAGACGAAGAGTTGGCACAATCTGACCGCTTTCTGGCGGTCGATTGATCATGCAACGTTTTAACGTGGATGGATTAAATTTTGATTTTCCTGATGATTGGCTGGTCAGCAAATACGATGACAGGTCATTTTATCGAAATCAATTTATAACAATAAAAAACGGCATCAAATCGTTGGATTTGCTGGCAGTTGACTTGAATAAAACCGCTTGGTTAATCGAAGTTAAAGATTATCGCCTTCATCCACGCACAAAACCATCCGAGTTGGGAATAGAAGTAGCACACAAGGTTTTTGATACATTGGCGGCAATCATTCCGGCAAAAATTCATGCAACTGACCCTGATGAAAAGCAATTAGCCCGTGCAGTATCGGCTTCACGTAAGTTGAGAGTAGTCTTGCATCTTGAGCAACCGGCGAAGCATTCAAAACTCCGTCCACGCGCCATTAATCCTGTGGATGTGCAACAAAAAATTCGTCAACTGCTAAAACCTGTTGATGCACACCCACTGGTTGTTGAAATGGGGTCAATGAATGGGCTTGAGTGGAATGTGGGTAGTGAGTAGCACCACATAGATAATTGTGTAAAGAGTCCCTAACCATGGCAAGGAGGCATCAACTTAAGACTTAAGATATGAAAAACTTCGTGTCTTCGCGATTAACTAATCAGGAACGCAACATGAATCGAATAATCTGGCTATTCTTAAGCGTAGCATTCTTTACATCCGCCGCTCAGGCAAAACCGTTAACCCCGGAACAGGTGCCGGAACCGCTTAAACCTTGGATAGCCTGGGTGTTGCAGGATAGCCCTGAACCCGTCTGCCCTTTCATCTACAACAGTTACGAGCAAAAACGCTGTAGCTGGCCGACTCAAACCCAACTGGATTTAACGGCCGAAAAAGGCGTTTTTTCGATAAGCTGGCTAGTCTACCAGGACAGCTGGATCAGTTTGCCGGGCGATAAAAACCACTGGCCGCTGAATGTGACGGTTGATAACAAAACCGCGCTGGTCATGGATAAAAACGGCGACCCCTCGATTAAACTGGCGGCAGGCCAGCACCAAATTAAAGGCGAGTTCTTCTGGGCCGCTATTCCTGATAACTTAAAAGTACCCGGCGATATCGGGCTGATTGAGCTGCGTATTCATGGCGCGATCATACCGACACCGACCATAAGAAACGGACAGCTGTGGCTAAAAGAAAGCGATATAGGCCTAAAAAAACCGGAAAATATCCAGAACAATCTGGATATACAAGTATTTCGGAAAATCACCGACGAAGTGCCCGTGCAGGTTTTAACCCGGCTGGTGCTGGAAGTCTCCGGCGAGCAGCGCGAAGTCAAATTGCCCAGGCCCCTGCTGGACGGTTTTATCCCGCTGAGTTTGCAAAGTCCGTTGCCCGCCCGATTGGAACCTGACGGACAGTTATTGGTTCAGCTGCGACCCGGCCGCTGGCAGATCGACATACTGGCCAGAAACAGCAAGGAACTGAATGAACTCCCGCTCAAGGGCGACCAGCCGGTCGCCCCTACCGAACCACCGGTCGCCTCTACCGAACCACCGGTCGCCTCTACCGAACCGCCGGTCGTTGCTACTGAGCAAGGCATCCATTGGCCGGAGTCGGAAATCTGGTCGTTTGAAGCCCGTCCGCAACTGCGCGTCGTTGAAATCGAACAGCTCAGCGCCATAGATCCCAGTCTGACCAATTTGCCTGACGACTGGAAAAACCTCCCGGCCTATAAAATCAACCAAGGGCAGACTATGGGTTTTAAAACTATACGTCGTGGCGATCCGGAGCCTGAACCGAATCAACTCAATTTAAGCAGAAAGCTATGGTTGGATTTTGACGGCGAAGGTTATACCGTCAATGACATCATCACCGGCAACATGACCCGCGGCTGGCGGCTGAATACCCTGCCGCAAACGCAGTTGGGAAGAGTGACTTTAAACGGCGGCAACCAGTTTATTACCCAGGACAAATCCGGCAAGCAAGGTATTGAAGTCAGAAGCGGCACGATAACGCTGGATGCCGACAGCCGCGCCGTCGGTGCCGTCAGCTCTGTCAGCGCGGTGGGTTGGGAGCAGGATTTTCACACGGTCAGCGCCGAACTGAACCTGCCGCCGGGTTGGCGTTTGCTGGCGGCCGGCGGCGTGGACAATGTGCCTGACAGCTGGATTTCCCGCTGGACATTGCTGGACTTGTTTGTGGTGTTAATTGCCGCGCTGGCAACAGGCAGGCTGTGGAATCCCTATTGGGGCTTTCTCGCCTTGGTAACACTGGTATTGATCTGGCATGAGCCGGGCGCGCCTCAATTCGTCTGGCTGAATATTCTGGCCGCAACCGCATTGATTAGGGTATTACCGCAAGGCAGGTTCTTAAAATTCATCAACTGGTATCGCTATGCTTTCTGGCTGGCGTTAATCATGATCACCTTGCCTTTTATGGTGACGCAGGTGCGTACCGGACTTTACCCGCAACTGGAAAAATCCGACCAAGCGATCAATATGCCCGGCTTCCAGGATAGCGGTATGCTTGGAAGGGTGGCACAAATGAGTGTACCGGCACCAGCCTCTGAAGCGATTAACGAGATGAAAGCAAAAGTATTAAGAAGATCGATGCCATCCGATTCCGCAGCGCATTACGGCGCTACAGACCAAGCGGTCGATTTCGACCGCATCGACCCTAAAGCCAAAGTGCAGACCGGCCCCGGCTTGCCGCAATGGCAATGGAACAAGGTCATGTTGTCATGGAACGGTTCGGTTGATGCCCGGCAACAGCTGCACTTATGGTATTTAACGCCGACGCTGACCCTGCTGCTGAACTTCGTCCGCGTGATTCTAGTCGCTGCGCTGGCCTTGCTGATGTTCGGCGTTGCCGAAAAATTCAAGTTTAAAACCGTCAAAACAGCAACGCCGCTGCTGCTGTGGTTTTTGCTGTTGCCGATGCTGTCGTTGCCGTCAGCTAAAACCTATGCCGAACTTCCGGACAAGGCTTTACTGGACGAACTCAGAAGCCGCCTGCTGGAAAAACCGCTGCCGCCCGACTGCTTGCCGGGTTGCGCGCAAATCCCGCAGATGAAAATAGCCATTACCGACAAGGAACTGACTATTGCCCTGCAGATTCATGCCCAGCAATCCGTGGCGATTCCGTTACCGGCCGAATATGAGCAATGGTTTCCTAACCAAATTCTGGTTGACGGCAAAACAGCGCCAGGGCTGTATCGCGATAATAACGGCTTGTGGATTAACTTAGGCGAAGGCGAACATCAGGTTGTGCTGAGCGGAGCTGTGCCCTTATTAAGCAAATTCACGCTGCCGTTACCGTTAAAACCGAACTGGGTCAGCATTCAGAATAGCGGTTGGCAAGTCATCGGCCTACAGGAAAACAGCCAGGTTGACGATCAACTGCAATTTAGCCGGATAAATCAAACCCAGCAACAAGGCGACCCGCTAGAGCGCATAAGCGAATTCGTCCTGGAGCCGGGCGCGTTGCCGCCGTTTGTCAGGATTGAGCGCATCCTGCAACTGGGTTTGGACTGGCGCGTTATCACCCGGATCATCCGGGTTTCGCCGGCCGATTCCGCCGTGGTATTGGCCGTGCCCTTGTTGCCGGGCGAGTCGGTTACCAGTGCAGGCGTCCGCGTTAAAGACGGCAAAGTCGAGGTCAATATCCCTGCCCGGCAAACCGAACTGCAATGGGAATCCACGCTGGAAAAATCGGAACAAATCGATGTTGTCGCCACTCGAACCGAGCAATGGATAGAAGTGTTGCAAGCGGATATAAGCCCCATCTGGCATATTGAAACTTCCGGCATCGCGATGATCCACCTGAATAACGAAGGGCAGTGGCTGCCTGAATGGCATCCCTGGCCCGGAGAGAAAATCACTCTGCAAATAACCAGGCCGGAGGCGGTAGAAGGGCAAACCCTAACCATCGACAACAGCCGCTTAAGCATCAAGCCGGGACAGCGCAGCCAGGAAGCCGAATTAAACCTTAACTTAAGAAGCTCGCAAGGCTCGCAGCACACGCTGATCCTGCCGGATAATGCGGTATTGCAAAGTGTCGCCATCAATGGACAGATTCAGCCGATCAGGCAGGACGGCAGCAAGCTCACCCTGCCGATTAATCCCGGAAAGCAGCAAGTCTCAATCAGCTGGCGGGAAGCGACCGGCATAAGCGGCATCATGAGGACGCCGCAGGTCGACTTGGGAACGGCGAGTGTCAACGCCAACCTGACTATCGGCCTGGGTCAGGACCGTTGGGTATTATTTACGCTGGGGCCGAAAATGGGGCCTGCTGTGTTATTTTGGGGTGTGCTGATGGTTATTTTTATGGTGTCGCTAGGTTTGGGCAAAATCCCGCTGACGCCTTTAAGAAACCGGCACTGGTTTTTGTTGTTGGTAGGGCTTAGCCAGATTCCGCTGCTGTCGGCAGGTCTGGTGATTGCGTGGTTAATGCTGTTAGGCTGGCGTAAGACCCAGCAGGCTTCGGACTTGCGTTATTTTAATGCCGTGCAAATTATTATCGGCGGCTTAACCTTGGTCTCGCTGAGCCTGCTGTTTTTGGCGGTCGAGCAGGGTTTGTTGGGTTCGCCCGATATGCAGATCATCGGCAACCAGTCCTCGGCGTTCAACCTGAACTGGTACCAGGATAGAAGCCCCGCGACGTTGCCCATTGCGACGCTGATCTCGGTTCCGCTGATCGTGTACCGGTTATTGATGCTGGCCTGGTCGCTATGGTTGGCGGTGTCATTGCTCAACTGGCTGAAATGGGGTTGGGCGTGTTTTTCAAATAACGGGCTTTGGCATAAAAGCGTAGCTAAGAAGGAAGCGGTAGTTGTTGAGCAGGAAGATAAATGGCTAGCCGATGATGAGCATTAAACATTATCGCCAATATAGGAGCGGGCAAAAGCCCGCTCCTATATTTTAATTTCTGGAAAGCGAAGGACTCGTAAAATAGTGCTATTCGACGTTACTCGGCTCGTTCGACATCAAACACGGTGCCGCGAGCCGCAATAACTCTTACTTTGGTGTTAATATCGCAATCTTGTCCATGAACTTTCCAGATAGAATCATCGACTTTTATTTTGCCTTCGCCATTTTCTATCGGCTTATATAGGCTAAAAACCCTGCCGATGTATTGCTGTCCGCGTTTATTTAACAACGGGTGATCTGTTATCACGGGGTATTTTTTGCCATAAAGTCGCCAGAAGGTGATAGCAGAAATAGAGAGTACGGAAAAAATCAATGCCTGCAATTCGACACTCATTGAGGGTATCAGTAACAGCAGGCATCCGGTTACAAAGCCTGAAGCCGCCAACCACATAAAGAAGAAGCCGGGGGCTAACAGTTCTATAACCAGAAGGACTAAAGCTAACTCCCACCAATTCCAAAAGAAAATCTCCAGCTCCGTCATCTTAGCTTTTTTTGCTCAAGGCTTCTTTAGCCAGTTCGCCAATGCCGCCAAGGGCGCCAATCACGCTGGATGAATCCAGCGGCATAAAAACCAGTTTGCTATTGCTAGATGCGCCAATATCTTTTAACGCCTCTATGTATTTTTGCGCGACAAAATAATTGATCGCCTGGACATCGCCTTTACCGATGGCTTCCGACACCATTAACGTCGCTCTGGCTTCGGCCTGAGCCAAGCGTTCACGGGCATCGGCATCACGGTAGGAGGCTTCTTTGCGGCCTTCCGCTTCCAAAATGGCGGCCTGTTGCGCGCCTTCTGCGCGTAAAATCTCGGATTGTCTTAAACCTTCGGCTTCCAGAATCGATGCGCGTTTCAAGCGCTCGGCTTTCATTTGTCTGCCCATGGCTTCGACCAAATCTTTAGGCGGCGCAATGTCTTTTATTTCGATCCGGGTGACTTTGATGCCCCACGGCGTAGTGGCGTCATCGACAACGGACAGCAGCTTTGCATTGATGTCATCCCGGCGCGACAGTAATTCATCCAGATCCATGGAACCCATGACCGTACGAATATTGGTCATCACCAAATTCAGAATGGCCCAATCCAGTTGGCGGACTTCATAAGCGGCTTTGGCAGCATCCATTACCTGGTAAAAAACCACGCCATCTACGGTGACCATCGCGTTATCTTTGGTAATAACTTCTTGCGACGGCACATCCATCACTTGCTCCATCATGATCATTTTGTTGCCGATACGGTCAATAATCGGCACGATAATGTTCAGGCCGGGCGTCAGTGTATTGATATATTTACCAAAACGCTCAACGGTGTATTCCATGCCCTGGGGAACCGATTTGACACTCATAAACACCATCAAGACAGCGAAAATTAACAATGCTAAAACAAAATTATCCATACAAGTCCCTGATTTTCATATAAAAAACTCTATATGTAAGAGTTTTTTTGACACGGAATGTGTCAATAAACAGCTAACAAATCTTATTTTATCGGCTGACTGAAAAAAGCAATGCTAACAATTAAAGTAAAACCGTTAAAATAACATCGCGGCGTATTGCAAACAACCGCATAACTAATAATAATATAAATCTATCTAAATGTAAGTTAACGAGTAATTATAATGCTGATAAACGCCGCTTTTCACACTGGGATTTGGGCCCTGGTTTTTTTTATTGTCGGAATGATTAAGCCAAGATGGCCTTTATTCTTTTTGAAAAAACCGGACAGATTTAAAATTCTGATTATATCGACCATCCTATTTATGATTTCCGCTACGCTTTACGGTGAAGGCAACCGGCAAGCCAAGCTGGCACAGGCTCCTAAACCCGCTGCTGCTGAAAGCTTCGATCCGGCTTCCGCTCCCGTTCCTGTACCTGTGCCTGTACCTATGTCGGCGCCTGTGAGCAAACCAGATTCTCCAAAAAATTAACGCATCCACTCAACTCACTGCCATTGAGTTAAGGATTTAGTCTATCGTGGGCGCGAATTTATTCGCGCTTTTTAACGCCTACCGTGCGAATAAATTCGCGCCCACGGCATTCAATCATCACTATTTTCATCGTAACTTAATGGCAGTGATTTACCTCGCTGCAGATATTCCCGGCCTCTTACTATGTCAAAATCTCAGGGAGGATGGCTTGGCAACTTTATTGAAAGCGCTTGCGGCACAGACGATGGGTTTGACGGTTACCATCACGTTGGCCTGGATGTCGCCTGCGTTGTTTCACGGCGCATGGCGTTTGGCACTGATACAAGGCGCTGCGGCTGCGTTGTGGTCAACCGTTTTGCGCCAGCGGTACTGGTGGATTCCTATCCATTTGCTGTTTCTGCCCATGGCAATCGCGATGCTCACCTTGCAGCTGTCTTCCTGGCTGTATCTGTCGATTGTGCTGCTGCTGGCGCTGGTGTTCTGGGGTACGGTTAAGGGCGATGTGCCGTTGTTCCTGTCTTCTAGCGCGGTAGCTGATGCGGTAGCGAGCATTGTCGAACAGGAAAACGCCCATGCGTTTGCTGACCTCGGCGCCGGAGTCGGCTCGGTGGCAGTGCCGCTGGCGCAACGTCGAGCCGTTAGGGTCGATGCGTGGGAACGCGCGCCGCTACCGTGGCTGATCGCCGCTAGTCGCTGCCGCAAACTGCCGAATGCGTACGTAAATCGCGCCAGTTTATGGGGATGCAATCTTGCCGGTTATGATGTGGTGTTTGCGTTTCTTTCCCCGGCGGTCATGGCGGAGCTTGGCGAAAAGGTCGGAGCTGAAATGCGCTCCGGAAGCTTATTCATCTCTTCATCCTTCCCGATTCCAGGCTGGAATCCGGAATCGATAGTACAGATCGATGATCGACGCAGCACAAAACTTTTTTGCTACCGGCTGTAGCTTTTTAGGCGCGATCAGATATTTCCATCAAAACCAGCTGCACCGATGCCAACGTCAAACTCCGGCAATAAATCCCACGGCCTCGATGCCCTCAATGGCGCAACGTTCGTCCTGATCGGAACTGTCACCGCTAATACCTACTGCACCGATAACATTGTTTTTGGTATCACGAATCAAAACGCCGCCCGGAACCGGCATTAAGTTTCCACCGGTTATGCCGATCAAGGCATTCATAAAATCGGGCCGTTTTTCGGCAACGCTGGCTAAACTTCGCGATGATATGCCCATGCTGACCGCGCCCCAGGCTTTTGCGGTGGCAATTTGCTGTCTGATCATGGTCGCGCCATCTTCCCGTTGCATGGCTTTTAGATGCCCGGCTTCATCCAGAACCACTACGGTAAGCGGCGCCATGTTTAGTTTACGGGCCTTGTTGGTTGCGGCATTGATAATGATATTGGCTTTTTCAAGTGTTAGTGATTTCATCTATCGTTCTCTTCCTGTTGACGTCGTTGTTATTTTAATAGCGGCAGCAGCTGCGGCCATACTTTATCTGCAATGACCGGCTGCCCGTTGGCATTGGGATGCAGTCCGTCTTGTTGCATCATATCCTTGGTCAGGGCGACATCTTCCATAATAAAAGGCACATACGGGACGCCCAGCTCCGTAGCTAATTGCGGGTAAATAGTGTAAAAAAGATCGGTATAGCGCTTGCCGTAATTGGGCGGAATTCTCATGCTCAGCAACAACACCTTTGCACCGGCAAGCTGTACGCGATGGGCAATTTCGGCAAGATTGCTTTTTATCAATGTCGGCGGCAAACCGCGCAAGCCGTCATTGGCACCCAGCTCAATGATGACGATATCCGGCTTATGCAGGGTCAAGGCCCGGTCTATCCGCGCTAAACCGCCGGCGCTGGTATCTCCGCTAATGCTTTCATTATGGATAGTATAGCCTGCAGCTTTTTCAGCCAATTTTTTCTGTAATAAGGCCACCCAGCCCTGTGCCACTTCAATTCCGTAACCGGCACTGATACTATCACCCAATACCACAATGGATTTGGCCGTAGCGGTCATCGACATTAACGAAACAATTACAGCAAATAAAAAACGGGTCATTATGCAAACTCAATCATTAAACAACATTAACAGCGCCTGCTCCCGGCAGGATTGCGGCATACACGCCGTCCCTGGCGATATAGTAACGGAAAAGCTGAGTAAATCGGTTATTACCTCCGATGGAATATTGCATATCTTGTCATCCATAGATTTGATAATCAAATCCGGTGAGAGTATTGCGATTGTCGGCGAGTCGGGTTCAGGCAAATCTACCTTAATCAGTCTGCTGGCCGGATTAGACACGCCAACTTCCGGATCCATCAGTTTGAACGGAAAATCATTAACCGCGATGGACGAAGACGGCAGGGCGGCAATGCGCAATCAGCTGATAGGCTTTGTCTTCCAGTCTTTTCAATTGCTGCAAGGACTGACCGCACTGGAAAACGTCATGTTGCCTTTGGAATTAAGCGGCGATAAAAACGCCAACGCCTCGGCTACGGCATTATTGGATAGAGTCGGCTTGTCGCATCGCTTGTCGCATACACCGCAGCAACTTTCCGGTGGCGAGCAGCAGCGTGTCGCCTTGGCCAGAGCCTTTGTGACCAGGCCCTCGATTTTATTTGCCGATGAGCCGACCGGCAATCTTGATAGCAAAACCGGCGCGTGTATTGTTGATTTATTGTTCGAACTTAATCAGGAAAACCACACCACATTAATTCTGGTGACGCATGATCAGGCTTTGGCTGCACGTTGCCAACGTACTATTAAACTGGATGCAGGACGCATAGTGGCAGTCACGTCCAATGAAAAAGCATAGTCTACGAATTGTGGGGGCGAAGTCGCTCCCACAGGAACTTGACGATGTATAAAAACCGAAAATATAGTAACTAAATTTGTATGGGCAAACTTATGACACGTTTTCATTTGGCATTGCGGCTGTTATGGCGCGACAGCCGTTCCGGCGAATTAACCATACTGGTATTGGCTTTGATTATTGCGGTCACCAGTTCAACCGCCATATCGCTGTTTGCAGATCGCCTGCAACGCACCATGAGCACTCAGGCCGCAGAGTTTTTGGCGGCGGATTTGGTGATCTCAAGCCCGACCACGATTCCAGTCGAATGGCTGGCCAAGGCAGCGCAACTTAATCTCGCTCAAGCGCAAACGGTTGAATTTTCCAGCGTGTTAATTGAGCATAATGAGTTGTTATTGGCGGGTATTAAAGCCGCCAGTTCCGCTTACCCCTTACGCGGTTTTTTAAAAACCACGACGGCGGATTATCTGACAGAAACTGTTACACACACTGGCCCAAAACCTGGAAATGCCTGGGTTGAAAAACGCATTTTGTCAGCGCTTAAACTCAACCTGGGCGATGCTTTACAGGTCGGAGAAAAACATCTCATCGTCAGTCACATCATCACCTACGAACCCGACAAACGCGGGGATTTTTACAGCTTTTCCCCGCGAGTGATGATGAATGCAGACGATTTGCCAGCGACCGGCATAGTGCAGCCGGGCAGCCATGTGCATTATTTCTTTCAGTTTAGCGGCGACAGCAAAGCATTAACCCAATTCAATCGCTGGATCAAACCGCAGTTGAATCCGTCTCAGCGCATCATGGATATACATGATGACCGGCCGGAACTGGGTTCAGCGCTGGAACGTGCGGAACGGTATCTGGGCTTGTCCAGCATTGTCGTTATTTTAATTTCCGGCGTGGCAATTGCGATGGCGACCCGGCGTTATACCGAACGGCACTTTAACGCCACCGCTATCCTGCGTTGCTTGGGCTGTAAACAGCGGGAAATTCTTTGGCTTTATGGCAGTCAGCTGGTTGTCTTGGGTTTATTGGCCAGCGCCATCGGTTGCGTGTTGGGCTGGTTTGCGCAGGAAGCCCTGTTCCATTTATTAAGATCGTTATTGCCCCAGCAAGTCGCTAATCCAAGTCTACTGGCGGTTTCATTCGGATTTATTGTCGGCATGGCTATTCTGTTGGGTTTTGCGCTGCCGCCGTTATTGCGCCTTAAAAAAGTTTCGCCGTTACGGGTGTTGCGCCGCGAACTGGAACCTTTACCCAGCAGCGCATGGCTGATTTATGGCTTGGCAGTCGGCATTATTGGGGTATTAATCTGGCGCTATACCGATGATCTTAACATGACGGCGACTATTCTTGGTGTCGGCTTGGGCACCATGCTGCTGCTTGGCTTGCTGGTTTATGGCCTGCTAAGGGTAAGCCATAAACTGCTGCCGCACATGAGCCTGACCTGGCGTTTTGGCTTGCAAGGCTTGTTAAGAAACAGTCGCGCCAGCGTCAGCCAAATACTGGCTTTCAGCATTACGCTGGTGGCTATGGTGCTCAGTTTTACCGTGCGCACCGATTTAATCGATAACTGGCAAAAGCAGTTGCCTGATAATGCACCCAACCATTTCGCGCTGAATATTTTTCCCGATCAACAACCCGCTTTTCAGCAAGAACTGCAACAGCAGCACATCAACGGCAGTCAGTTTTATCCTGTGATTAGAGGCCGTCTGGTAGAAATTAATAACGTGCCGGTGCAACAGGTGGTCAGTAAGGAAACGCAGGGAGAAAGCGCCACGCATCGCGAATTAAGCCTTACCTGGACTAAAAATTTGCCTGAAGATAATAAAATTTCCGCCGGAAACTGGTGGCAGAATGACCAAACCGGACTGGTTTCTGTTGAACAGAAACTGGCCAAAAGCTTAAAAATAAAGCTGGGCGATCACTTGACCTTCACCGTTGGCAGTGAACAGATTAAAGCGACGGTATCCAGTATCCGCGAACTTCGGTGGGATACGATGAAGCCGAATTTTTATATGGTGTTCTCGCCCGGCACGCTGGATGCCTACCCCAGCACCTTTATCACCAGTTTTTATTTGCCCAAAGCGCAAAAAAACGTCCTAAACACGCTGGTAAAAAAATATCCCAGTATCACCATTCTGGAAGTCGATTTAATTTTGCAGCAATTTAAAACCATTCTGACCCAACTGACCCAAGCCATAAACTACCTGCTTTACTTCGCGTTAATGGCCGGATTTACGGTATTGTTCGCCGCTGTTTATTCCACGTTGGATAACCGGATTTATGAGGGTGCTTTGATGAGAACGCTGGGCGCTAATCGCTCATTTTTAAGAAAAACCCATATTATTGAGTTTAGCCTGCTCGGATTGATTTCCGGTCTGTTAGCCGTAATCATTGCAGAAGCGATCCTCTATGCTCTATATACACAAGTTATGCATTTGGATTACAGTATCAATGTTTATTTGTGGGGGCTTATTCCATTAACCGGCGCTGTATTTGTTGGTCTGGCCGGATGTTGGGGGGTGAAAGATGTGGTGAATAAATCTCCACTACAAGTCTTAAGAGAACTATAATATGGTTGGTTTTAGAAGTGGTCTCTGTTCATTTTTTATTCATAAACATTGAACTACCATTGCAGAAAATCTCACTACTAAAGGAAAAATTGATATGAAAAAATTAACAACCAGCATCGTTTTGATAGGCAGCACATTAATTTCAGGTTGCTACAGCTACGGAGGATGGACGCCCACAGTCGATTCCTCTAATGATCGTAATGCCTATCGAATTAATCAGGATATGGCTGAATGTAAAGAGCTTGCTAGTCATGCTTCCGGTGGCACTGCAAAAGAAACCGCTATCGGTGCGGGAGTCGGCGGTTTAATTGGAGCGGCCGGAGGTGCAATTGTTGGCGCATTCACTGGAAATCCGGGCACGGGCGCAGCCATAGGCGCTGCGGCGGGTGGTTTTGGTGGCGGTGCAGTCAAAGGAGTTAGTTCGGAAGATAAATTCAAGAATGCTTATAACAACTGCATGAGCGGCCGCGGACACAACGTTGTCAGATAATTTGATTAACATTCAAAATCTGCAACACTGCAACACAGGGACGTGTTTGCTTAGGTTGTATAAAGGGAGGCCAGAGCCGCACTATCAACGTGTATGAAAATCTCGTAGCCCGCATGTAGCATAGCGGAATACCGGCGATCGGCGCCACCAAGCCCTGGATTTTGCAAGCTCCATCCAGGCTACTTGCTGTTTTGATTCGTCTTTTAGCTTGGCCGCTTAAGTCGGTCTCTAGCAAACCTCAATAAAAAATCCGCTAAATAAGCCGCACTGTTTGAACTATAAACGTTGTGGGCTTCATAGATCGTCAACAACCTTGCTTGCAGCCCAGCCGCGGTGCGACTGAATGTCAGCGCGGATACTTTGGCTTCGTTATGCGCATAGCCTCGAAAATCGGTTTGATTGATCAAATAAAGCCCCGACGCTAATGCCTGAGCGGAAAACTTTGCTGCCGCATGGGCGGGAAGCAACAGGTAAAACAAACCTTGCGGGGCTAATAAACTTCCTGCAACGCTGATCAGATCGGCAAAGGGCAGTTGATCGGTATGCCGGGCGGTATTTCTCAGGGTATCGGCGGTCTTGAGATGATTTTCGAAAAACGGCGGATTGCTGATGACGAGGTCGTATTGCCGGTCGGCGGTTAAGGCAAAGCTTTGAATATCCTGATGCACAACCTCAAGTCGTTCGGCCCACGGGCTGTTGCTGACGTTAATATTGGCCTCTTGATAAGCTTCTTGGGTCAACTCCACGGCAGTCACTTTTGCCGCGCCCAGTTGGGCGGCCATTAGTGTAAGCACGCCGGTTCCTGCGCCGATGTCCAGCACTTGGTCGCCCTGTTTGACCGGAGCCATTGCGCCGAATAAAACGGCATCGGTGCATATTTTCATGCCCGAGTGTTTTTGTAAGACTGAAAACTGCTGAAAGCGGAAGGTAGACATGATTTGAGGTTGATAATTGAACTATGTTAGACATCTTTCCTAAATAGTCGCTACGGTTATGCAGACCGAAATAAGCGGGTTGAAGCGATAGCAAGAATCCGTATTTCCGGCAAACACACGTCGAATCTGCCGGAAACGCTATCACGCACTACGCTTGGGTAGTCTTATTCCTGCCTACATAGCGGTATTTGGGAAAGATGTCTATTGCACACGGGCATGGGTTATATTTTTCAGCATAGCGCTTTCCATACGCTCGCTCTAGCTCATTCCGGTGTTTTATAGGGCCAGCAGACAACAAAATGCAAGCCGAACCTGATAAGGTTGCCGAATATGATCTGATGGGCTGAATCTAAAGGCTGACGAATTGCATTTTACAGGGTGAGTGATAGGATGCTATAGGTTATCAATGAAAATCGGCTTTATACGCCACTAAGGCCGGACAAAAAAGGACGTTTTTTATGAAAGAATATGAAGAAGTACGCCACAGTCTAATCGACATGCTGGAAGATCTTGATGATCGACTGACTAAGATTACGCATGATGTTAAAGAGCCTTTAGATAAAGACTTTGAAGAGCAGGCGACCCAAGCGGAAAATGATGAGGTTTTGGATGGCTTGGGCAATGCGGCCAGAACGGAAATAGAAATGGTCAAGCAGGCTATCGCCAGAATAGATAAGGGCCAATACGGGTTGTGTCAGGTTTGTGGGCAACCGATCAGTAAGGAGCGATTAAAAGCCATACCTTATTCCACTCTGTGTATAAAGTGCGCCAGCCAAGTGGGCGCTAAGCAATAAAAGTCGGTTTAGGGTCACTACTCGGCCATCAATATAGTCGAACGCAGATACAGCTTCCGCTCCTGCATTGCTCTCGATCGCTGTTCCCAACGCGATTCTACCTCCCCCATCCATGGGGTCGTACCTCCTGCGTCCATGCAAGTCGTGCTCACGCTAAGCATCTATATCCCTGTAGGCGACGCGGATAGTTTAAGATAAAAATAAGATTTTTTTCTTAAACTATCCGCGTTTATCCT
The DNA here is from genome assembly GCF_050917435.1 of Methylobacter arcticus. Classification (NCBI taxonomy): domain Bacteria; kingdom Pseudomonadati; phylum Pseudomonadota; class Gammaproteobacteria; order Methylococcales; family Methylococcaceae; genus Methylobacter; species Methylobacter arcticus. Next base: position 3,705,112 of record NZ_CP159583.1, on the reverse strand, counting down.
ATTTATCTGTGTCGCCTACAGGGACAGATATTTACTCCTGCGTTCTATTTTTCTAACGGCTGAATCGTTACGTTTTAGGATGAAAAACGGAGGTTGCAAGGCCATTTTTTCAAATCTTTTTGGTTAAATAGCTTCTCCCACTTATAATTCGTCAAAACGTCCACGTTTTTTATTATTTCCCCCTATTTCACTACAACCAGAGACCTGTTTAACAATGAAAATGAAAATTGCTCTATTTTTAGGATTGTTGCTCATTACCAATGTGAGCTTTGCTGATTTAAAGATTGGTTTTGTCAATATACCTGCCGTTCTTGAAAAAGCCCCCCAAGCTGAAAAAGCTAAAAAACGATTGGAACAAGAGTTTTCACCGCGCGATAAGCAGTTAGTTGCTCAGCAAAAAGAAATTCAAAGCATGGATGATAGAATAGCCAAAGATTCCGCCGTAATGGGTGCGTCAGAGCGAACAAACATGGAAAGAGATATCCTCAACAAGAAAAGGGATGCAAAAAGAGCTCAACAAGAATTTAGCGAAGATTTTAATGTTCGTCGTAATGAAGAATTGGGTAAGTTGCAAAATCGTATTGTTGAAGTTATTCGCGGCATAGCCAAAGATCAAAGCTATGATTTGCTGCTTACTGATGGTGTTATTTATGCCAGCGACCAAATTGATGTCACGGCTCAAGTTCAACAAAAATTAGCTGCCTTGCCAAATTAATTGATTTTTACCGGCAGTCCTTGAGACTGTCGGAGCAACAAGTTCCATCGTAAAGGCGACCGTCTGGCTGCCTTTACGGCACAGATGTCATCATGTGCCTTTGATTTCTCCCGTTTCCCTCTTTATCATCAAACCTGGCTGCGTAGATTAAATTGCCGTATTTCCGGCAATCCAACCCAAATTTTGCCTGATGAATTTGGCTCTTCCCGATTTCGTGGGGTAGCTACTACATGTAGTATAAGATAGCTGAACGCCAACAAGCTTACCGACCTACCTGTAATCAGGAAATAGACAATAAGAGAGCCATGCTAATACAAATTCCCCTGGATATTCCTGATGTACAAATTGAAAAACTGGATACGTCCTCAAAAAAAGGTTTTGTGCTAACGCTTACCAGTACGCTAAAAGGCACAACTTGTAAGTGCTGCGGCAAACCGATTGATAAATTTTATGGGTACAGCAAAGAGATCACGTTACGGCATTTGCCAATATTAGACAAAACCGTTTGGCTTAAAATAAAACCTAAACGCTATCAATGCCCTGATTGCGATAACGGTCCCACGACCACGCAGACCTGCAGCTGGTATGACAGTAAAAGTCCGCATACCAAGGCCTATGAACAATGGCTATTGCGCGACTTGATTAATAGCACGATTACCGATGTCAGCATGAAGCGTGGTATCGGTGAAGCCGCTGTGGAAGGGATCATCAACCGCCATATTCATCAGCAGGTTTACTGGCAGACTATTAAAGCCATACCGTTACTCGGCATTGATGAGATTGCGTTGAAGAAAGGCCACAAGGATTTTGTCGTGATTGTCTCAGCCATTAATGAGCAGGGAGAAAAACACATATTGGCGGTACTACCTGATCGAAAGAAAGACACCGTCAAAGCTTTTTTGGCGGCTATTCCAGTATTACAAAAAGCAACGATCCAGCGGGTCTGCGTTGATATGTATGAAGGTTATAGCAATGCTGTGTACGAGGCTTTATCAGGGGTTGTGGTCATCGTTGATCGGTTTCATGTTGCTAAGAACTACCGAGGCTGCGCAGACAAGGCCAGAAAGCAGGAAATACGTGCCCTTAAAAAGACCCTGTCCGATAAAGAGTATGCCGAACTCAAAGGCGTGATGTGGATATTTCGGAAGCGTTGGGCGGATATAACCGAGGAGCAACAGGTGCCGCTGTTAATGTTGTTCCGTTATTCACCCATGCTTCAGCAAGTTTATATTTTCAGAGAAGTCATGACCTCTATTTTTAATAGGCCCTTGACTAAAGCGCAGGCTGTAATAGAACTGGAGGCCTGGATTAAGCAGGTACAAAAACTGGAACTGAGTTGCTTTGATTCGTTTGTGGGAACATTACGGAAGTGGATGGATGAAATCACCAATTATTTCATTCAACGGCAATCGAGTGGTTTTGTCGAAGGTCTCAATAACAAAATCAAAGTCATCAAGCGGCGTTGTTATGGGATATATGACTTAGGTCGGTTATTCCAGCATATCTGGCTTGATGTCGAAGGTAGGCGGTTATTTGGCTATGCCTAACACTATATGTAGTGGTCACCCCACGAAATCGGGAAGAGCCGAAAAAACCGGACGCCGTATCGTATCACCGGATAACAACTGAGAAAGTACCCGGTTGTTATTGAAAGATGACAATATGGGGTTTTCCTTTCATATCACCACGATTTACCGGGGCGCTGATTTTCAGATGCATTATCAACATCATCTGGAATCTGTCTACTGCATTTCCGGGGAAGGTGAGGTTGAAACCCTGACTGACGGTAACAAACATGCCATTACTCCGGGTACGATTTATATCCTGGATAAACACGATAAGCATATATTGCGTGCTTTTAAGGAAATGAAACCGGCCTGTGTGTTTAATCCTCCTTTGAGCGGTAAGGAAGTACACAATGCTGATGGCGCTTATGAGTTGATTTCAGAGGCCGTTGCCGACTAATCGAATGTCTTTTTTGTCTATAATGCGCTGAGTAAGCGGGTTGCAGAGCCGCTCTCGACTAACCCGCCGCGCCCGGAATACATCTCACGAGAAAGCATATTCAAGCCATTGTCCCGCAAACTGCTCAATTCATCCTCGATTAGCTGGGTTAAAAATTCTCATGATTTTTTGAATTTTACCACCTTGTTCAAAGGACTCAGATTGATTTCATCGACCACGATATGGGCTCGCGAATTAAGCACATAGGAGACTGCTTCGGCGACATCTTCCGGCTTTATAAAATGGCTATCCTCGTCGCCCGGCTCAAAAGACAGTTGTTCAAAAAATGCCGTTTTGACCATGCCGGGATTAATCAGGCAAACCCGCACCTTGCTTTTGCCGCATTCTTCGCGCAAGGCTTGGGTAAAGCCGCGCAGCGCAAACTTGCTGGCGCAATACATCGCCCCTTTGCGGCTGCCTTTTAAGGCGGCTTCCGAGCCGATAAAAACCAAATCGCTGTGCTCTTTACGTTTTAACGCAGGCAGTAACGCTCTCACCAAAAAGGCCTGGCTGGTAAAGTTCAGCGTCATCAGCTCTTCAATTTGAGCGTAGGAAAACTCCTCTATTGAGCCGAACTGTCCTCTCCCTGCACAAAAAACCACCGCATCGATTTCGGGAAAGGCTTGTTCCAGTTCGCCGATTTTTTGCGCTATATCGGTTAACCGGCTTAAATCCAGTTGCACGGGAGTGAAGTTATCCATCGGTCGGATAAACTTGGCGCTATCGCGGGATACGCCGAGCACCCGATGCCCCTGTTGCAATAAATGCCTGGCGATGGCTCGGCCTATGCCGGAACTGGCCCCGGTCACCAGAATGGTACGTTTTATAGCGTGCATGGAAAAAATTTGTCGGATGGTATGTAAGTTAAGATTTGTTTGCTGCAGTAATGCATCATCTCCTGCTCCAGTTCTTGTTTATACGAAACCATACCTTGTTGACTCACCAAGGGGCCTGCAAAAAGTTTTTCTTCGGGATAAAGTTTCTGTACCTTTTTAAAGAAATTCTCCGGCAGTCTGAACACGCCCAGACTGACCGAGTGCAACAGGTTTAGATCGATGCGGGAAAAAACCTGCTCGAATAATTGCCGATACTGCTGCTGGTAGCCGGATTGATAAAGCAACGGGTCGAAGCGCAGTCCGATTTGCCAGCCTTGTTGCTGAAGCTTGCACAGTGCATCCAGACGCCGCTGTACCGATGGCGCTTTATCTTCGACTTTTGCGGCTATTTCATCCGGCGACAGGCTGAATGCCACGATGCAGCGGGGAAGCGGTTCGCGATTTAACAGGCTTCTGACCTGGGTGCTTTTGGTTCTTAGTTCCAGCCAGGCATTGGGCAGTGTCGCAAAAAACGGCAAAAACTGCTCGGCAAACCGGGTGACCGGTTCCAAAGCCAGGCTGTCGCAATCGTAGCCGGAAAAGAAATGCAGGTTTTCGTTCGGCGACCCGGCGCACAGTTGCCGGATGTCTTGTTGGAAATCCTCGTAATTGACAAACAGCAGGTAGTTGGCCGACTGATACATGCCCTGCAAAAAACAGTAGCGGCAATCGTACAGACAGTTGAGCATGTGCGAGAAATAATAATTTCTTGTCGCCCCGATGCCGTAACCCAGCGGGGCAGGCAGCGCAAAGTTTTTATATTTTTCCGCCAGTATCAGGGCAGGCTGTTGCTTTTGCAGGCGAAAGTTTTGCGCTTTGGGGTTAAACACTTCGCCGTAACGGCCGCAGGTTATTTTTCTGGCTTGGGGAAATCGCGCCACAATATCGAGAACACGTGGGTGCTGCAAGATAGCTTGTTCTATATAAATGGTTTCAATCATAAGTTCTGTTTATCGTTTGGTACGGGTAATGTAGCACAGCTTGCCAGATCAAAAGCCTTGTGATTTATTATGCCGACCTCATATAGGGTAAAATACTTTCAACTCAACCAACACATTAACCAGCATGAAAATACATAAAATAGGATTTATCGGCGGCGGTAATATGGCATCCAGTTTGATTAGCGGATTGATTGCCAGCGGACATACACCGGAGCAGATTTGGGTGTCGGATATTAACCCGGACACGCTGACTGACCTGGCGAAACAACTGCACATTAATACTTCGGTTAACAATGACGACATCATTAATGCGGTCGATGTCGTGGTTTTAGCGGTCAAGCCGCAGATACTGAGCGCTGTAGCGCAAAGCATCGCCCCGCTGATTCAGCAAAAAAAATCGCTGGTGGTCTCTATTGCCGCCGGTATAAACCAGAACAGTTTAAGCCGCTGGTTAGGCGCTGATACCGCGATAGTGCGTTGCATGCCCAACACTCCGGCGCTGGTATTGACCGGCGCTACCGCCTTGCATGCCAACGACAAGGTGACGGCTGAACAACGCGATCTGGCGGAAAACATCTTACGGTCGGTCGGCATTGCGTTGTGGGTTAAGGATGAAGCCGAGTTGGATGCGGTGACCGCTGTTTCCGGCAGCGGCCCCGCCTATTATTTTCTACTGATGGAAGCCATGGAAAAAGCCGCATTAGAGCTGGGTTTGAGCGAACAGACCGCGCGTTTACTGGTACAACAGACGGCATTGGGCGCGGCCAAAATAGCGCTGGAATCGGCCGAATCGCCAGAACAGTTACGCAAGCGCGTCACCTCTCCCGGCGGCACGACCCAGCAGGCTATAGAAACGTTTGAGCAAGGCGGTTTTACCGAGCTGGTTGCAAAAGCCTTACATGCGGCACGAGACCGTTCTATTGAAATGTCTAAACAAATGGAGAATTTCTAATGGGTTCAAGCTACATGGCCGATCCGGCTATTTTTATCATCGATTCGCTGTTTTCTCTGTATATTTTAGCGGTGTTACTGCGCTTTTTATTGCAATGGTGCGGCGCCGATTTTTACAACCCAATTTCCCAGTTTCTGGTCAAAGTGACGCACCCGCCGTTAAAACTGCTACGCCGCTTTGTTCCGTCTATCGGAAAAATAGATACGTCGTCGCTGGTTCTGGTCTTTGGCCTGCAAATGCTGGCCGATTTTTCCATATTACTGCTGAAAGGCATCGCTATCAGTATCGGCGCATTGACGATTTTATCGTTGACCCAGCTGGTTTCGTTGCTGATCAACATCTTCATCTATGCCGTATTTGCCAGAGCCATTCTCAGCTGGCTGAATCCCGGCTCGTTTAATGCCGCATCGTCTATCTTGAACAGCCTGACCGAACCTGTGCTTGATCTTTGCCGCAAATTCATTCCCGATCTGGGCGGCATTGACTTGTCGCCTTTAGCCGCGTTAATGCTATTGCAACTGGCAAAAATGGTGGTGCTGCCGCCGCTGCATCAATTAGCCAATTTGATTGGTTAAACCGGTGATCGGTTGAACGGGTACCGCTGGCAACATCGCGTTTTGACGCAGAAGCTCCCTGTTCAACCCAAGGCCAGCAAGGATGAATGGTCGGGACTGCAGGGCGACAGATTAAAACTCAGGATCAAGGCGGCGCCAGTCGACGGCAAAGTCATCCGTATCTGATCGGGTTTATAGCCGATGAGTTCGCCAAAGAAATCCCCATACCTGTCTGATGCGCTGCCATTCGATCCTTCCTTGTTACGATGGCGATTTAAAGACTAAAAAACGGCCATGATGAAGCCAAGGTTTTTTGTCTTGCACCTTTTGCCTGCTCTTCCAGTATCGTTGCCCTATCATTTATTTTTCCTGGAAAAAACCACACCTCAGCCATGCAAACACGCACTTTTTCAGCCAGTATTTTTCTGGTTTGTTTTCTTTTTTTATGTGGCAGCCAGTCTGCACTTGCCAAAAAAATGTACCGTTGGGTAAATGAAAATGGCGAAACCGTTTTCTCCGATCAGGTTCCGCCGGAACAGTCTCAATATCGGCGAGAATCGCTAAGCGACAAAGGCCGGGTTCTTGCCGTCACCGAAAAGGCAAAAACAAAAGAACAGCAGGCGATGGATGAACGACTGAGTACCCTGAAAAAAGCTCAGGAAGAAATCATCGCCCAGCAACAAGCTAACGACAAAGTGCTGCTCAGCACCTTCCGTAATGTGAAGGACATGGAAGAGAGCATTGACGCAACCCTACAGTCTCTGGATGCTCAACGAAACGTGGCTCAGGGCAATTTAAAACGGGTAGAAAATCAACTGGGAATACAGCAAAAGAAAGCCGCAGAACTCGAACGTAACGGCAAAAAAATGACAAAAGATTTGCTGAGTGACATCAAACAAACAGAAGCACAGATACAAGTCGCTTATGCCGAAATAAACAAACAGATCGAAAAAAAGAATCGGGCCAAGGCCGAATTTGAAGCCGACATCGAACGTTTTACATTTTTAACCCGGGATCATAAAGACCCCTCTAAAGAATCTGACAAGATTGCAGAGAATAAAGTTGCCGATGACATGGGTTTATACACCTGCCGGACTGATGAGCTTTGCGTAAAGGCTTGGATGAGCGCGCATGAGTTCATCAAAACGCATGCCACAACACCGATTGATACCGATACTGACAAATTGATTCTGGGCAGGGCACCGGCAACCGACAGCGACCTGAGCTTGGCGATTTCAAAAATAGAAGATGAAAACAAAAAACAGCAGATTTTTCTCAACATTCGCTGTTGGGAATCATCGGCAGGCACTGAACTCTGCGCCAGCCAGAAAGTGCGTGACATAAGGACGGCATTCAGGCCGTTTATTGAGGCTGCGGTGGGTGAGTAACGGGTGCGGCGACATTCTGTAAATTCATCACGAACACACGAAGAGTAATTGATATGGTAGGCAGAAAATCTCTGCCTCGTCCACATGCTTAATTTGACATAGCCCAAAAACACACTAGAATTAATGTACAAAATGATTGTAGTTTTGTACATTTTTAGCTGATACGGGTCACTTACCATGAAAACCATCACATCAACAGAAGCCAGACAGAATTTTAGCGCTATTATCTCGGCAGTAGATGAAGAACCTGTCACCATCTTAAAACAAGATAAAAGTATCGCCGTAATTTTATCGTCGGCCAGATATAAAGAATTAGCAAGGCTGGAAGATATTTTATATGCCAAGGCGGCAGAACTGGCTATTAAAGAAGGATTTGCCTCCGATAAAGAAGCGCAAGATTTACTTGATAGCCTGTAAAAATGCGAGCGTATAGATTAACGAAGTAGGCCTTTAAAACGTTAACCGCGCTGGCAAAAAATGACCCGAAAACAGCAAAAAAACTAAAAGAAGTCATAGAAAATTTAAGAGAAGACTTAATCTTTGGCGAAAGCTTACAAGGTTACAGTAAGTTTAAAAAAATTCGAGTTGGGAAATTCAGGCTTATTTATACGCTTCAGGATAAATTACTGTTAATTGCGATTATTGAGAAAAGAGAAACCGTTTATCAGACTTTCGAGCATTTATTTACTCCCATTTGATTAAAAAATCGTCTATCTTTAAGTTAGTGAAACAGCAAACTTTAAGGGGGAGACATGATTCGCAGAATACGCCTTCAGCGCCTAGCGCCTCAAGACCGGAAAGCTTGGCAAAAGCAGTATTATGAGCATCAAAAGCAATGGCAGCGCAGACGGCTTTTGGCACTGAAAGCCATTTGGGATGGACAGAACCTGTCCGAAGTTTGCAGCCAACAAAAGGTACGTTGGCAGACGCTGGTTTATTGGCTTGACAGCTATTTACACGGTGGCTTTGATAAATTGCTTAAAAAAGCATCCGTGCATCGGAAGCAGCTTTTGTCTGAACAGCGGCAACGTATCGTGCGCTATATGATGTTACATAAAACACCGGCTGATTATGGCATTGACAGCTATCAGTGGACTGCTGATCGAATGCGTACAGTGATTGAGCAAAAGTGGCAGATCAAGATTAGCAGTGCTCGCCTGTATCAATTGTTTGATCACTGGGACCTGTCGTTACAAAAAGCACATCGCGACTATGGCCCTACTGATGCACATGAACAGGCTCAATGCATCACTGACTTAAAAAAAAACGGCACTGCTCAGTGAAGATAGTGCGTTGATTGCTTTGGATGAATAGAGCTTGCCTTACACACATTACGCTTGGGCTAAGAAAAATACCAAGCCCAGAATACCGAGCGATGAGCGCCACCGGCAAAAACTCAACGGTTTCCTGACCGTTGATGTACAACGAGGAGCCACGCGTGTTGACTTTAACGGGCAAAGCACAACTGAAGAAGCCGTAAGGGTCGTTGTACTCACTGTGTTGGTTTACCTGCAAAAAGGCTTCAGCCAGTTAACTTTTTTGCTTGATAATGCCAGAATTCACGGCAAGCGAATGGAAACAGGAGTACATGAGTTGCTTGCCGAAATCGCACAGCATGTGGCGCTGCCAGCGTTTAGCCTTGGCTTTTGGCATACTCCCAGCTATTCGCCTCAACTCAATCCGGCTGAATACCTTATTCACGAAGTACGGCGAAAGGGTTTATATAACGTGCCCTATACATTATCAGTACAGGAAAAGGCCGTGCGTATTCAGAATCAACTAGCACGAGGTTCGCCCATGACCGATTTGCAAATGCGCAGACTACTTGACTTTATAGCTCGCTCTAAAGTTAAACGGTTTTAGAGTAAGATGGGAGTAGAGATGCCCTTAATCAGATATTAGCTTTGTTAGCAGATCAAACAATTCATTTCGCGCGCTGGTCTTACGCCAAACCATACCGATAGTACGTTTGGGGACAGGTTCCTCAAACGGAATATAGCGAATACCGTCTTCAGGTTCATGAATGGCGATTTTGGGCATAAACGTTATACCGGTTCCCGCTCTGACCATTTGTCTTAACGTTTCAAGTCCTGTAGCTCTGACATCCTGCTGTTCTTCCGCGCCGTTCAACTGGCAAATCTGCAAAGCCTGTCCGCGCAGACAATGCCCTTCATCCAACAGCAATAACTGTTGATGGGATAAGTCCGACTGCGCAATCGATTTTTTCTCGGCTAACGGGTTATCAATGGCTACGGCCAGGAAGAACTCATCTTCAAACAACTGTCTGGTTTCCAGAGTGTCATCGTGTATCGGCAATGCCAACAAAGCGGCGTCAAGTTGTCCTTGTTTAAGCTGCGCAACAAGAATATCGGTTTTTTCTTCAATCAGGATCAGTCGTAGTTTCGGTAGCGCTTGTTTAATTAACGGAACCAACCCTGGAAAAATATAGGTTGAAAGTGTCGGAAATGCACCCAGCCTGAAATTACCCGTCAGGGGGTCTTGGGCGTTTCCGGCAAGCTGTTGGATTGTATCGATTTCCAGCAAGACACGTCGGGCTGAGGCGATAATCTGCTCGCCTAATTCGGTCGGCAATACTTTTTTATTGGTGCGTTCAAAAATCTGCACGCCCAGGCGTTCCTCCACTTTTTTTATTTGCGTGCTAAGCGTCGGTTGACTAATGCAGCATTGGTCGGCCGCTTGAATAAAGCTGCGCAAATCGGCTACGGCAACCAAATAATGTAAATCTCTGAGGTTCATAACAGCTCCTTACGATAGGCCAAGTCAATTGATGAGATATAAACAATCAATTATACATTGATGGCATCAATTGTTATTCTGAAATCAATAGAGGTAAGTCAGAAAAATATCTATGAAAGCCAGCTTATTTTCTATCGGCTAAAGATCAAAATTCGGTCTTTATCAGTCAAATAAAGAAAACCAAGGCCTCAGGAGGTCATTATGAAAAAGCAATCCAAATATAAATTGATAGCCAATACCATTGCAGTTGGCGTTAGCATCGCTATAACGGGTTCGGCATTAGCGGTAGAGTCTACTTTGACACGCTCTACCGGTGCGCCGGTAGGCAATAACCAGAATTCATTAACTGCCGGGCCATTGGGGCCGACTTTGTTGCAGGATCATCAGCTGATAGAAAAATTGGCGCATTTTGATCGTGAACGCATTCCTGAGCGGGTTGTCCATGCGCGGGGAACCGGAGCGTTTGGGATATTTAAGGCTACTGCGGATTTGACCGACATTACCCGCGCTGCACCTTTTCAGCTAACGGGTAAGGAAACGCCGGTTTTTGTACGCTTTTCCTCGGTCGTGCATTCCAAGCATTCACCCGAAACCTTACGCGACCCGCATGGTTTTGCCGTGAAATTTTATACCGAACAAGGTAATTGGGATTTGGTCGGTAATAATTTCCCTACCTTCTTTATTCGTGATGCGATCAAGTTTCCCGATATGGTGCATGCGTTTAAACCGAACCCCAAAACCAATATTCAGGAAGCGTCGCGCGTTTTTGACTTTTTTTCTCATATTCCGGAAGGTACGCGAACCTTAACGCTGCTGTATTCACCGTTAGGCATTCCAGCAAGTTATCGGGAAATGGATGGTGCCGGTGTTCATGCTTTTAAATTTACCAATGCGGACTGCCGGCAAACCTATGTGAAATTTACCTGGAAGTCACGTCAAGGTAATAAAGGCTTATCGCCTGAACAGGCATCGGCGATACAGGCTAAAAATTTTAATCACCTGACCGCAGACCTCTATAGCCACATCGAGCAGGGCAAGTATCCGGTTTGGGATTTATATATCCAGACCATGAAGCCTAAACAATTGGATGATTTTGATTTTAATCCGTTGGATGACACTAAAATCTGGCCGGAAGAATTGGTTGCCTCGCGTAAAGTGGGTGAATTGACGTTAAACAAGGTGCCGGACAACTTTTTCCAATCAACCGAGCAGTCGGCGTTTGCGCCCAGTAACATGATTCCAGGTATAGAGCCGTCAGAAGACAGGATGCTACAAGGGCGATTGTTTTCTTATGCCGATACCCAGCGCTATAGATTGGGCATTAATCATTTGAGTTTGCCTGTTAATGCGCCCAAAGTGACGGTGAATTCACATAATCAGGACGGGGCCGGTTACTCCACGCCGGAAACAAGTACGGTTAATTATCAACCCAGCCGCAGCGGTGAAGGTTTTGTTGATGATAAACAGTATGAATATTGCCAGTCGCCATTAGAGGGAAGCACTCAGCAAATCCCGTTTGAGAAAACGCAAAACTTCACGCAAGCAGGTGAGTTGTATCGTTCATTTTCCGAAGCCGATCAAACCCTCTTGGTCAATGCGTTTGCGGGCGATTTAAAAACGGTCGCGAACCGCGAAATCCGCACCATTATCACCAGTTTTCTCTATAAAGCCGATAGTGAATACGGTAAGCGCGTTGCCGACCAGGTCGATGTTAATTTTGATGATGTAAAACAGAGGGCCGAAAGCTATAAGGAATAAGGTACGGCGGGTGGCGGAACGAAATTCCGCCACCCGGATTTTAGATTGAGTGATGGATGAGGTAACACAATGAACAGAAGCACAGCAATATTTCTTACCTTATGGTCGCTAATGGTAGCGTTACCCGTTGGCGCTGAAGAAATAGACATTTTTACAGCAGCACGGGAAGGTGATGTCAATGCAATTAAAACCTGTGTCTTAGCAGGTTGTAATGTGAATTCGACAAACAGTGATTTTTACACGCCTTTTATCCTGGCAGCCTATTATGGTCATAATCAGGTTTTGGAAACATTGTTACAGCAGGGTGCAAATCCCTGCGCCCTTGATGCAAAGGGCAGTAATGCTTTTATGGGCGTTGCTTTTAAAGGATATGATGAAACGGTAAGATGGCTATTGGAACATACTCAATGCGATGTCAATCATCAAAATCAGGCAGGCCAAACCGCATTGATGATGGCATCGCTGTTTGGCAGGGAAGCTATTATTAAACTGTTGTTGGAACATGGAGCTAAACCGGATTTAGCCGATTATCAAGGCAATACGGCAGAAAAACTGGCCCAAGCGCAAGGCCTTTCCCGTATTGTTGAAATCATTAAGTTTCATATCCGGTAATTGCTGAACAAATTCCCGCCCATCAGATAATTAAACCCAAAAACGGAATAAAGGGAGAGCCATAGGATGCGCTGGTACGAAGCGCATCGCTCGCGTGATGAATGTTGGTATTGATACGCTTCACTGCGTTCAGCACATCCTACTGCATCCATATAGTCGTTCGTGATAAATCTTCTTAAAAAATCACCCATCCAGCAGCAAAGTCCCAACCCCCTGATCGGTAAACAGTTCCAGCAGCACCGCATGGTCGACGCGACCGTCAATAATATGCACGCTGGTGACGCCGCCTTTTATCGCATCGGTAGCGCAGCGGGTTTTGGGGATCATGCCGCCGGAAATGGTGCCGTCAGCGATAAGTTCCTCGGTCTTTTTGATCGATAAACCGGTCAGCAGCGTGCCCTGTTTGTCCAGGATGCCCGGTATATTGGTCAGCAAAATCAGTTTCTCGGCTTTTAACTGCTCGGCAATTTTTCCGGCAACCAGATCGGCATTGATGTTATAGGAATGACCGTCTTCACCAACCCCGATCGGGGCGATAACCGGAATAAAATCACTGCTGCCGAGCATATCGAGTACCGCCGGATCTATACTGCTGACTTCGCCGACATGGCCCAGATCGATAATCTCCGGGGCCAGCGCTCCAGGCAAGGCCTCGCGAGGAGTAAGATGCAGTTTTTTAGCCCGAATAAAATTGCCGTCTTTGCCGGTCAAGCCGACCGCTTTGCCGCCGTGCATGTTGATTAAATTGACGATTTCTTTATTGACCAGTCCGCCCAGCACCATCTCAACCACATCCATGGTTTCGCTGTCGGTGATGCGCATGCCGTCGACAAAGCCTGTGGTTTTACCCAGTTTTTCCAGCAACTGACCGATTTGCGGCCCGCCACCGTGAACCACTATCGGGTTTAAGCCGACCAGTTTCATCAATACGATGTCTCGTGCGAAGCTATGTTTGAGTTCTTCATCAATCATCGCATTGCCGCCGAATTTAACCACGATGGTTTTGCCTTTAAAACGTTGAATATAGGGCAGAGCCTCAATCAGCACATCGGCTATCTGGTGAGCGGTTCTTTTTTGCATCATGTTAATTTTCCGTTATTAATTGATTTTATGTGGATAAATAGCTTCTCATTCTATAGTCGGTGAATGATTTTGCCTGCCTGCAAAGTATGGGTTACCCGGCCTTTCAGGGTTTGCCCCCAAAACGGCGTGTTAACGCCCTGGCTTTTCCAGTTTTCCGCATTAATTTGCCAGTCGAGTTCCGGGTCGAAAATACACACATCGGCTGAGAAACCGGGCGTTAACGCGCCGCTGTTTAAGCGCAGCACCCGCGCCGGATTGGCGCTTAAGCAGGCGATGCCCTGTTTCAGGGTTATCGCGTGCCGTGTGACCAGTTTCAGCATTAACGGCAACAGGTTTTCCAAGGATGACATCCCCGGTTCGGTCTCCGGGAACGCCCCCAGCTTGGCGTCCAGATCATGCGGCTGATGATCGGAACAGATGCTGTTGATCGTGCCGACGGCTAGCCCTCGTCTTAAATACTGCCTATCTTCTTCGGTACGCAATGGCGGCAACACATGATAAGCGCTGTCAAACGGCTTCATGTCGTTTTCAGTCAGATGCAGTTGATGGATGGAGACATCGGCACTGACTTTCAAGCCATATTTTTTGGCCTGATGTATTTTAATCACGGATCGTTTGCAGCTTAACTGGCCAAAATGTACCCGGCAGCCGGTCAGCTCGGCCAGTTCCAGGCATTGTGCCAGAGCGATGGTTTCGGCGGCTTCGGGAATGCTGGGCAAACCGTAGCGGGTGGCGACTACGCCTTCATGGGCGCAACCGTTATTGCCCAACCAAAAATCATTAGGCCGGAACATCAATAACAAATCATGACTGGCTGCATATTCCATGGCTCGTCTTAAGATCAACAGATTTTTCACCGGCCGATTGGCATTACCGACCGCTATGCAGCCAGCTTGTTTCAGCGATAGCATCGAGCTGAGTTCGGTGCCTTCCAGTTTCTGGGTGAGGGCGCCAATGACATAAATTTGCGGGTAATCGGCTTTTTCCGCCAGCTCCTTGATCAGCTCGACCACGGCGGTGGTATCGATGACCGGCACGGTATCCGGTTGCAGGCACAGGGTGGTAACACCGGCAGCGGCAGCGGCACGCACTTCGCTTTTAAAGGTCGCTTTGCGGCTGTGTCCCATATCCCGCAAACGCGTACTTAAGTCGATAAAACCGGGGCAGACGATTTGATTTTCGGCATTGATAACCGTATCCGGTTTAAATCCAGCCGGTTCGTCAGTCACCGACACAATTTTGCCGCCTTTGATATACACGGAACCGATGCGGTCGATGTCGTTGGCCGGATCGATGATCCTGCCGTGATTGATGTGAATTTTCATCATGCAACTCCTGATTTATCGCCAGGGATGGCGTGTATGCCGCTAAGCCTGACGGGAGCCGGTGCGATTTGCATCGCCATTGCCATGATTGCCATGCGCACCGCGATGCCGTTGCTGACTTGTTTGAGTATTACCGACTGTGGGCCGTCCGCGACTTTGGAATCAATTTCTACGCCCCGGTTGATCGGGCCTGGGTGCATCACGATAGCATCGGGTTTGGCGATTTTGAGTTTTTCTTCGGTCAGTCCGAAACACTTGAAATACTCGCTTTCGCTGGGCAGTAGCGCCGAACTCATGCGTTCTTTCTGCAAGCGCAGCATCATCACCACATCAATATCTTTAAGCCCTTCGGTTAAATTATGGGAAACATTCACGCCTAAACTTTCCACATGCGTCGGCAATAAGGTTTTGGGCGCGATCACTCTGACTTCGGCGGCACCCAGGGTATTTAAGGCCTGGATCTCCGAGCGCGCCACTCGAGAATGCAATATATCGCCGATAATGGCGACTCTGAGACTGGAAAAATCCGGTTTGAGCTGGCGTATGGTAAACATGTCCAGCATCGCCTGCGTCGGGTGCGCGTGCTGCCCATCGCCGGCATTGATTACGCTGATATGCGGCGCGGTCTGCTGGGCGATAAAATGCGCCGCGCCGCTGAGTGCATGGCGCACCACAAACATATCGACAAACATGGCTTCCAGATTGCGGATGGTGTCGAGCAGGCTTTCGCCTTTTGACGTGGCCGAGGTGGCGATATTCATATTGATCACGTCGGCGGACAGACGCGTCGCTGCCAATTCGAAGGTTGTTCGGGTGCGGGTACTGTTTTCAAAAAACAGATTGACGATGGTTTTGCCGCGCAATAGCGGAACTTTTTTAACCTGATGCTCGGACATCCCGGCGAATGACTCGGCAGTATCGAGAATTTCGGTTAATAAGCTCTTGCTCAGGCCTTCGATGGTCAAAAAATGTTTGAGCTTGCCTTCCGTATTTAATTGCAGGTTATCAGTCATTGCTTATGCCACTGCTTCAATAGTTTCCAGGTGAACGGCCAAGGGTTCCGGCCCGGTCAATTTAATCCGTTGATCCGGATCTAAGGTAATACTGGTACCAACACAATCGGGATTTAACGGGATTTGCCTGCCGTCGCGCTCTATCAGTACCGCCAGCACGATCTGGTTCGGCCTGCCGTAATCGAAAATTTCATTCATTGCCGCGCGTATCGTTCTGCCGGTATAAAAAACATCATCGATCAGGATAAGGTCGCGGCCTTCAATGTGAGTCGGCAGCTGGCTCGGCTTTACATTGGGGTTAACGCCGATTTGCGAAAAATCGTCCCGGTAAAATGAGATATCCAGCAGCCCCAAAGGTTCGCTGATAGCTAAACGGCGGTGCATGTGCTCGGCAATCCAGACGCCGCCGGTACGGATGCCTATCATCAGCGGATTAACCAGCTGTCGTTCATCGATAATGCGTTTTAGCTCAGCTTCCAGGTGACTTAATAATTCGGGTATTGCTAACACTTAATAGTCCTTTCTTGTACGGTCATTTAACCAGGTTTGCAAGATAAGCTGGGCGGCGAGTTGATCTTGCACTTCCCAGAGTTTGCTTGCACTGACGCTGACTTCATCAAACAGCAGTTGTTTGGCCTCATAGGTCGACAGGGTTTCATCCTGCTGAAAAACCGGCAGTTGATAACGGCCTTCCAGCTGCCGGCAAAATTTTAACATACGCGGCGTCACCGGGTTGTCCGAGCCGTCGGCCTGCTTTGATATGCCGACCACTAAACCGGCCGGCCGCCATTC
The DNA here is from genome assembly GCF_050917435.1 of Methylobacter arcticus. NCBI lineage: Bacteria > Pseudomonadati > Pseudomonadota > Gammaproteobacteria > Methylococcales > Methylococcaceae > Methylobacter > Methylobacter arcticus. The sequence goes on along the minus strand of NZ_CP159583.1, from coordinate 3,688,343 downwards.
TTGTATCAGCTTGCCGATGATTTCCCAGTTAGGGATTTGATTGATCGAGCGTATGGTTTGCAGCGGACTTGCGCTAACTGTGGTCGTTTGGCCGACGGCTGCGCCTATCTTTTTAGTGCCAAAATCAAAACCCAAATAGGTATCGATGTTGGTTTTGGCTAGTAAGGGGTCTTGCATAATTTATATCGCCAGGGATGGTGTGTATGCCGCAAACCTGCAGGGAGCAGGTGCGGCGTCTGATTGGTATTCAAAGAAAGATTTGGCTGAAGGTCACAGGCAATACAGTTACCCAAAATTAGCCATGTCCTGCCGGGGCAGTCAATTGATTAATATCAATGCCGATCTGGTCGGCTGCCGCACTCCAGCGCAAGTTAACGGGCGTATCAAATATAACTTGTTTACCGCAAGGCGTATTAAGCCACGCATTATCCAGGATCTCTTTTTCCAATTGCCCGGCGCCCCAACCGGCATAGCCTAACGCGACCAGATACTGTTCTGGGCCTACGCCTGTGGCAATGGCTTCAAGTACATCACGTGAAGTTGTCAGGGAAATGGTCTCTGAAACGGCTATGGTTGCATGCCAATCGCCACCGGAAGTATGTATCACGAAGCCGTGTTCCTGTTGCACCGGGCCACCTGCAAAAATCGGCATTTCGGCGGCAGCGGGCGAGGTGACGTCTATACCCATCTGTTTAAAAATTTCGCCCAGTTTCATGTCCGTTGATCGATTAATGACGATACCCAGTGCACCGTCTTCATTATGTTGACACAAATAGGTAACCGTATGAAAAAAATTGGGATCCGCCAGATTGGGCATGGCGATAATAAACTGGTTGGTTAAGTAAGTAGCTTGGTTCATGGATCTTAGTATCAAAGTTTATAGTCACTTAAGCAACTGTTTATCGCGAGGTCATACCCGATTCATCAGAAAATTTCCAAACCCGGGTAATGACCAAAACATCGAGCTCTTTCAGCAAGTCGGCAGGTAACGGTGGAAATGGCGCGCTCATCCGAACAATTCTTTTAGCCGCCTCATCCAATGCCGGATTTCCCGACGACTGGTTGATGCGTATGCTGTAAATGCTGCCGTCGGCTTTAATGCCGACATCCATGGTTAAGATGCCGGAAAAGTTTTTCTTGATGGCCACTTCCGGATAATTAAGATTGCCGGTACGCTCCACCTTAGATTCCCAATCTTTCATGTATTGGGCGGCGACGTATTTATGGGCGCTCACCGAGTTGACAAATTTTATCTTAGTTTGCTCGGCACTTTGCTGGTTTAGCCTGATTTCGGTACCCAATTGCGCAATTTGTTGCTGTAGCAACTCAGGCGACAATTGCGGGTGCTTTTCAGCCGGGTGCTTTGTATCCGGCTTGCTTGCAGTAACGATTTTCTTTTCTGCCTTTTTTTGGGTGATCAGTTTTTTCGCTGCTTTAGGCTCGCTGTGTTCCGCTACGCTCTTTTTTAGCTGTTTGGGCGGGTTTTTGCCCTGGCTGGGCCGTTGTTGTGGTGGCGGCTGTTCCGGCTTCTTACTTTGTTCACCCGCGCCCAGCTGACTTTCCGGCGCTAAAAACTTCGCCTTTTCAGGCACTTTTGGTGTCGGTATATTGACTAGGGTAATATCGATAGCACGGCTGACTTTCTCCGGTTGCGGCGCGGTGAAATTAATGCCCAGTCCGATAACAACATGAATGACAGTCGCTACAAATAAGGCAATCAATAATGAATCATTGGTAGACAACTCTGCAGGTGGATCAAATATTGGCTGATGTGTGCTCATTATCATCATGGATGGTGTGTATGCCGCAAACCTGCCGGGAGCAGGTGCGGCAGCAGGACGGTTTCAATATGGTCCATGAGTTGACCGCAAATATTCAAGCCAAACTGGCGATCCAGTTCCTGAACGCAAGTAGGACTGGTCACATTAATTTCGGTCAGCGTATCGCCAATCACATCGATTCCGACAAAAACCAGGCCTTTTTTCTGTAAGGTAGGTCCGACCTGACCCGCAATCCAGCGATCTCGCTCGGTGAGTTCCCGGCCTTCGGCCCGCCCACCCGCCGCCAAATTGCCGCGGGTTTCGCCTTGTGCAGGAATGCGTGCCAGAGAGTAGGGTATGACCTCGCCATTAACCAGCAATATGCGTTTATCGCCGTCTACAATTTGCGGCAGATACTTTTGCGCCATCACATAGCGGCTGTTGTACTGGGTCATGGTTTCCAGAATCACGCTAAGATTGGGATCGTTTTGGCGCAAATGGAAAATAGAAGTGCCGCCCATGCCATCCAGCGGTTTTAAAATAATTTCGCCTTGCTCCAGCAAAAAACGCCTGATTCTGGCCGGCTCTCTAGCGACCAAAGTTTCTGCGCAACACTGCGGAAACCAGGCGGTAAAAAGCTTTTCATTGGCATCCCGCAACGACTGCGGTTTGTTAACCACATAAACCCCCATACTTTCCGCGCGTTCCAGCAAATAGGTGGCATAAATATATTCCTGATCGAAAGGGGGGTCCTTGCGCATCATAATGACATCCAGCTGATCCAAAGGAATGTCCTGCTCGGCCGTAAACTCGTGCCAGCTTTTTTCATCTCGCTGAACTTTAAGCGTTCGTGTTCTGGCATAAGCCCTGCCGTTTCTCAGGAATAAATCGTTGAGCTCCATATAATGCAGCTCCCAGTCTCGAGCCTGTGCTTCAAGTAACATCGCAAAGCTGGTGTCTTTTTTTATGTTGATATGGTCTATGGAGTCCATGACCATGCCGAGTTTAATGGGCATTATTTTTTCCTGGTAATTGTTTGAGGCGCAAGGCTAAAAAATGAGGCGTCTTTTGCTCTTCGCCTTGCGCCTTTTATCTTATTCATTTTATAGATTCTTATTTACCTTGAAAAGAATTTTTGGTATAAAGACCGGCTAACTTTTGAATTTAGGCACGCATTAGGGGTTAATCATGTCCAAAGTATGTCAAGTAACAGGAAAACGCCCGGTTACAGGTAACAACGTTTCACACGCTAACAACAGAACTAAAAGACGCTTTTGTCCGAATCTGCAGCATCACAGATTCTGGGTAGAGAGCGAAAACCGCTGGGTTCGCCTCAGAATTTCCACCAAAGGTATGCGTATCATTGACAAAAATGGCATTGATGCCGTTCTTGCCGACTTGCGTAAATCCGGCTATAACGCTTAAGAGGATAGAAAAATGCGCGATAAAATTAAATTGGTTTCGACCGAAGGCACCGGGCACTTTTATACTACTACAAAAAACAAACGGACTATGCCCGAAAAAATGGAGATCAAAAAATTTGATCCTGTGGTTCGTAAATACGTTATTTATAAAGAAGCTAAAATCAAATAATTAGTTGATTTAAACGCTCTTTTCCGGCTTGTACTCTACGAGCTCAAGCCACGCGTAGCATGGCCCGACGTCAGTAATTTTGACTGTCGGGTTAGGTTGCCGCATTTTTCCCTGTGGACAAAGCTCACCTGCCCTACCTCACGCTTGCTTTAGTTTATCCAGCACCTGGGTTAGCTTCTCCACTTGCTTGTGCAATACTCGACATTGTTTTTCAGCATTTTGCCGGTCAAATTCCAGCTTCATACACTTATCATTAAGCTGTTGGTTGGTGTTTTTCAGGGCTTCATTTTCCACTTTAAGCGTGTTGACTTGATCTTCGAGGATACTAACAGAGGCGTTTGCTGACGACTGTATTGATGAAGACGCCGTTGCCGAATTATCGACAGCTTGTTGTTGATCAGAGCTTTCCGGATCAGCATCAGCAGAAATAGGCGCTTCATTTTCCGGTTTAGGCGCAAGACTTTCCATCCCGCCTCTCAAAATCATGGCTTCTATCTTATGCCTGAGCAGTAAAAATGCGGCCGCCTCGCTAATCTTGCCATCTCGACAAACAACAACGACAAGCTTTTCATGGCTTAAGGTTTTAATCTGTATTCTTAAGGAGAAAAAAGGCGCATTGATGCTGCCGTCAAGATGTTGAGCGTCATATTCATCCTGCGAGCGGACATCCAACAAAACAGCGCCTTTTATTATCGCCGCCTGCATTTCCGCATAATCAATAAACTTTAAACAGGGCTCTTTTATTAACGATACAAATTGTTTTTTGTCCAAGCGTAACAAAGTAATATCGGTCGCTGCCGTAATCGTTACGTTTCTGGGCGCGCCGGAAAGCAATGAGTCCTCGCCAAAAGTGTCGCCGTTTGCCAGCTGAGCTAATGTAATCTCTTTGGCATTAGGTGATGGTTTACGCGTTAACAGGCATCGTCCATTTTTAATCAGGTAATAATAATCTCCTGTGCCGCCTTGCTCGAGTATGTGCTCGCCCTTTTTATAATGAATGGCCTCCAAACTCATCAATATTTTTTGTAAATTGGCGGGGGGGAGACGTTGGAAAATAGGCGATCTCAATAACGCTGTCATCCAATCTTCTGGATCATCTTTAGTCTCGTCAATGACCATGTAACTGTGGTTCTCGTGGTAAGCAATAGGAAGGGGATTATTAACAATATCAGTGTGCAGGCGCAAGAAACGTACTTTTCCGTTCGCGACTGCATCAATTTTTTTTGGGATCTGGTGCGCCAATGCAAACTTCGCAGAATCGCTACTCGCGGCAATCACCTCGACAACCAACCCGGCTGCCTGAAGCGTAACCTCGCCACTTAGCAGATAAACAAAATGGGGGGCTATATCGCCTTTTTTAAACAAAAAACCGTCCTGAACTTCTTCGACGGTCATTTCAGCGCATAACGCAGCAAACTGAACGCCGGGTAAGGTTGCGAGCGGGATTAGCTTGCGAATAATCAGTCCATCTTCAGAATTGACGTCTACGGCCATTTGAATATTCTATGCAAGATCAGCGTTAAATGACAGTGTTGATTGTTTAAAAAACTACTTTAACACACCTTGTATTAAACATTTTTGCACGTATATTATTGGTTGTGTCTATTTAACAAGTTCCGGAAAATCATGATGAGCACAAAATTAGTAAAACAGCTGTTATTTATAGGTATAACGTTGCTACCTGCTTATTTTTGTACGGCTTCTGTTGCGCAAACTGGCTTGCCGTCCTACATTGACGGTCAGCCATTACCGTCTCTGGCTCCTATGCTTGAGCGCAGCATGCCGGCGGTGGTTAATATTTCAACGTCGACCCAGATTATGGTCAGTGAAAATCCACTGATGCAGGATCCGGTTTTTCGCCAGTTTTTTAATATTCCCAATCAGCTGCGTCAGCAACAAAGGAACAGCTTGGGTTCCGGCGTCATTATTGACAGCAGCGAAGGCTATATTCTGACCAATAACCATGTTATCGATAAAGCCGACAAAATTATGGTGACCTTGAATGATGGTCGTCAGCTTTCGGCTAAACTAATCGGCGCCGATCCTGAAGCGGATGTCGCTATCATTCAGATTCTTGCAGAAAACTTAACCATGCTGCCTATTGCTGATTCCAGTCAACTGAGAGTCGGTGATTTTGTTGTCGCCATCGGTAATCCATTCGGCCTGGGACAAACCGTTACCTCCGGCATAGTCAGCGCTTTGGGTCGTTCCGGCCTTGGCATAGAAGGCTACGAAGATTTTATTCAGACCGATGCATCCATTAACCCTGGCAATTCAGGCGGGGCCCTGGTTAATCTACGCGGTGAATTTGTCGGCATGAATACTGCAATTCTCGCCCCCAGCGGCGGTAATATCGGTATCGGCTTTGCAATCCCATCCAATATGGTCATGACCATTAAAGAGTCGCTGGTTAAGCACGGTGAAGTCCGCCGTGGATTGTTAGGCGTTACCACGCAGGATTTGACGTCTGAACTGGTCAAGGCTTTTAATTTAAAAAACAAGCATGGCGCTGCGATTAGCCGGATTGAAAGCGGTTCGCCAGCAGCAAAAGCCGGACTGGAGCCGGGCGATATTATTGTTACCGCTAATGGCCGCGCCATTAAAAACAGTCATGATGTGCGCAATATTGTCGGCCTAATGCAGATTGGCGATAACGTGGAGTTGGAATATTTTCGTGGCAATGAGAAAAAACGAGTGATGGCGACAATAGGCAAGCAGGAGTTGCCGCAATTGGCCGGGGATAAACTGCATCGCACCTTACAGGGTACGCTGTTAAGCGTACCGCTAAAGACTCAGAACGAAGGTGTTTTAATTGAAAAAGTCGACGCGACGTCCAATGCTTGGCGGCTAGGCTTGCGTCCCGGTGACGTTATCGTGTCGGCAAATCGTTATCGCGTTCGTAATATTGAAGAGTTAAAACGGGTTATTGACCCAAACGGCGCGCTGCTGATTAATATTCAGCGGGGACAGGAAGGATTCTTTGTTGTGTTAAAGTAGTAAGATACAAGGTTCAAGGTGTGTGCTTCTCAGTTTTGGGCCTTGAACCTTGAACCTTGAACCTTTGACCTCTATTTAAATATGACTATAGACAGAAAATTCATTCCTCTAAACATCGCTATCCTGGTCGTTTCCGACAGCCGCACCGATGCCGACGATGTATCCGGAAAAATACTGGCGGAACGCGCAACCGATGCAGGACATCAGGTTACCGAAAAGAAAATAGTCGCTGACGACATCTATCAAATCAGGGCGGCTGTTTCAAACTGGATTGCCGCAGATCAGGTTAATGTCGTGATCGCCACCGGCGGCACCGGCGTCACCGGCAGGGATGGTACGCCTGAGGCGGTTGCGCCGTTGCTGGACAAGGTTTTGGACGGTTTTGGCGAAATTTTCAGGATGCTTTCCTATCAGGACATTAAAACCTCAACCATCCAGTCCAGAGCCATTGCCGGCGTCGCCAATGCGACCTATATTTTTTGCCTGCCCGGCTCATCGGGAGCCTGCCGCACCGCTTGGGATGAATTAATTAAAGAGCAGTTGGATCATCGTACCCGCCCTTGCAATCTGGTACAGCTAATGCCCAGACTATTGGAAAAGTAGATGAGATTTTTATTGCTCGGCGCGCTAAGCGCCTTAATCGGCGTCGGCATGGGCGCATTCGGCGCTCATGGCTTAAAAGCCGTCATCAGCCCGGAGATGCTGGCTGTCTACCAAACCGGCGTGACCTATCAAATGTACCATGCACTAGGCCTGATCGGCGTTGCTCTGATCAACCGGCAAGCACCCGATTCCAAATTATTGCACTGGGCCGGTCGCTTGATGTTCACCGGCATACTGCTATTTTCCGGCAGCTTGTATTTACTGGCTTTCCTTAATCTTAAATGGCTAGGCATGATCACCCCCATCGGCGGTGTTTGTTTTTTAACAGCCTGGTTACTCATCACAATTTTCGCAGCCAAAAACATCAGGGCTTCCGATCACCACAACAGGTAACAATAATGCGCGACGCAAATCCCCAAACCATTTATCTGAAAGACTACACCGTACCCGAATACCTGATTCATAGCGTAGGCTTGAATTTTGCGCTGGATGATGAAAACACCAGGGTGAGTTCACGGCTCACTCTAAGCCGCAACCCTGCCAGTCAGTCCAAAGACACAACGCTGACCTTATCGGGTGAAAATATGAAACTCATCCGCATCAATCTGGATGACGGCACAAATCCGTCTGGAGCGGATTTGCATTTACCCGAAGGGCTCTGGGCAGGACAGCCCAGAGTGAATGACTTAAGCAAAGATCAATATCTGCAAACCCAGGATGCGTTAATCATTAACCAGGTTCCGCAGCAGCAACGTTTTGTCTTAACGATCGAAAATAGTATCAACCCGAAAGCCAACACCGCTCTGGAAGGACTGTATCTATCCAGCGGCATGTTGTGCACCCAGTGCGAGGCGGAAGGCTTTAGAAAAATCACTTATTTTCTGGACCGGCCCGATGTAATGACCTTGTTCACCACAACGCTGGTCGGCGACAAAGACCGTTATCCGGTGTTGTTATCCAACGGCAATAAAGTCGCCCAAGGCGAATTGCCGGATAATCGCCACTGGGTAACCTGGGAAGATCCGTTCAACAAGCCCTGTTATTTATTTGCGCTGGTTGCAGGACAACTGGAATGCGTTGAAGACCGCTTTACCACGCAATCCGGTCGCGACATCGACCTGCAAATCTTTGTCGAAAAACACGATGTCGATAAATGCGACCATGCGATGCAGTCGCTGAAAAACGCCATGCTTTGGGATGAACAGGTCTATGGCCGCGAATACGATCTGGATTTATACATGATCGTCGCGGTCAGCCACTTCAACATGGGCGCGATGGAAAACAAGGGGCTGAACGTATTCAATACCAAATTTGTGCTGGCACGGCCCGATACCGCAACCGACTCCGATTATGAACATATCGAAGGCGTGATCGGTCATGAATATTTCCATAACTGGACCGGTAATCGCATCACCTGCCGGGACTGGTTCCAGCTCAGCCTGAAAGAAGGCTTTACCGTGTTTCGCGATCAGGAGTTTACCGGCGACCGCACCTCAAAAGCGGTAAAACGCATCGAAGACGTCAACATGCTGCGTACCCGCCAGTTTGCCGAAGATGCCGGACCGCTGGCGCATCCTATACGCCCTGACGCCTATATAGAAATCAACAATTTTTACACCTTGACCGTGTATGAAAAAGGCGCTGAAGTGGTGCGCATGATCCACACGTTGGTGGGGGCTGACGGCTTTCGCAAAGGCAGCGATTTGTATTTTGAGCGTCACGATGGACAGGCGGTTACTTGCGATGATTTCGTTAACGCGATGGAAGCGGCCAATAATATTGATTTAAGCCAATTTCGCCGCTGGTATGCGCAGGCTGGAACGCCGGTATTGACCGTTCAACAGCACTATGACCCATCCGCACAAACCCTGACGTTAACCTTGAGCCAAAACTGCCCGCCAACGCCTGGACAAGCTCTTAAAGAGCCGCTGCATATTCCGGTAACGGTGGGTTTGCTCAATAAAGACGGCTCTGTAGCGCCTTGCAAGTTACAGGGTTGTGGAGAGACTTCGCCTAAAGCGCCTGCTGTTGGTTGTTGCCCAAAGACTGACGAAGTCATACTGCAACTCACCGAATCCGAACAAGCCTTTACCTTTGAAAACTTAACCGAACCGCCGGTGGTGTCTATCCTAAGAGGCTTTTCAGCGCCGGTTAAACTGGTCATGGAACGCAGTCTGGATGAGCTGGCGTTTTTATTAAGCTACGACAGCGACACCTTTAATCGCTGGGAAGCCGGGCAGCAACTGGCCGGACAGATTATTTCAGGGCTGATTGCCGATTGGCAAAACGGCAGAGACATGCACGTCAGTCCTATCATGGTCGCCGCCATTCAACAGGTGCTGGAGCAACCCTGGGATGACTTGTCGTATTTCTCTTTATTATTAAGTCTGCCCTCGGAAACCTATCTGGCCGAACAAATGCAGGTTGTCGATGTTGAAGCGATTCATGCCGCCCGCGAATTTGTGCTACTGACCTTAGCCGAACAACTTGAGGCGCAATTTCAGGCTTTATATCGGAATAATCATCGGGATGAGTCCGGACAGTTTGATTCCGGCGCAATCGGCCGCAGACGCATCAAAAACACCTGTTTAAGCTATCTCAGTAAGCTGGAAAATAAGCCTATTTATCAATTATCCCAACAGCAATTTAACCAAGCTAAAAATATGACCGACCAAATGGCGGCATTAACGGTTATCGTCAATAACCCGCATCCTGCCAAACAACAGTGTCTGGACAGCTTTTACCATCAATGGCAAGCGGAAGCGCTGGTTATCGACAAATGGTTTGCGCTGCAAGCCTCCAGCAGCATGCCCGAAACCTTTGCAACTGTGCAGGCGTTAATGCAACACCCGGCATTCGATTTAAAAAACCCGAACCGGGTCAGGTCGTTAATCGGCGCTTTCAGCCAGTCCAATCCGCTGCATTTTCACGCCGCCAACGGGCGAGGCTATCGCTTCCTCGCCGATCAGATTATCGCGCTGAACACCTTGAACCCGCAGATTGCCTCGCGTATGGTCGGTGCGTTAACGTCTTGGCGCAGATTTGATGAAGGCAGGCAAGCCCTGATCAAAACCCAACTGGAACGGATCATGACCACCGAGGCAATTTCCAAAGATGTTTACGAAGTGGCGAGTAAAAGTCTGGCCGTAGAGGCGGCCGGCCGGTCGCCCCTACAAAATCAATGAATGTTGCTGCAAAAAATGTATTGATTACCGGTGCCGCCAAGCGCATAGGCGCAGCTTGCGCAAAGCTGCTGCATAGCGAGGGCTGTAATGTTTTTTTGCATTATCGGTCTTCGGTCGCAGAAGCGCAGCAGCTTTGCGATGAACTGAATCGACTTCGACCCGACTCGGCAAGAATCATGCAGGCCGACTTGCTGAACATGGCCGAGTTGAAGGCTGTTGCCAGAGCGGCCAGTCTGGCCTGGGGCGGCATAGATGTGCTGGTCAATAACGCCTCGTCCTTTTACCCAACGGCTATGGCTGATGTAAGCGAACAGCAATGGGACGAGTTATTGGGCAGTAACTTAAAAGCGCCGTTTTTTCTGGCGCAAGCCTTGGCAAAGACCTTAGTCGACAATAAGGGCTGTATCGTCAATATTGTCGACATCCATGCCGAACGGGGCTTAAGCGGTTATCCGGTGTACAGTATCGCCAAAGCCGGATTGGTCGCCATGACCAAGGTTTTAGCCAAAGAATTGGGGCCGGAAGTCCGGGTCAACGGGGTGGCTCCGGGCGCTATACTCTGGCCGGATAACGATTTATCCGAACCGGTCAAATCGGAGATCCTGCAACGAGTGGCTTTAAAGCGTAGCGGTGAGCCAGTTGATATTGCCAAAGCAGTGCTGTTTTTGATTAAGGATGCCGACTATATCACCGGTCAAATACTGACTGTCGATGGCGGGCGCACCCTATTTTGTTGAGGCCCAGAATGGCGTGACGCGTTTTTGTTTAAGATCGGTCTTGTCGAATTGTTCCCAAAGCTCGGCGTAGCTAAGCCGGCTGATCGGATGCTTTAAAGCTGGGGCGATTTCCGCCAAAGGCTCGAGCACAAAAGCGTAATGCTCAATTTCATCGCGGGGTATTTGCAGGCGGCCATCGTTGATAATCAGGTCGCCGTATAGAATCAAATCCAAATCCAGGGTGCGTGCGGCAAATTTCCGGCTGTCGCGGGTACGACCATTATCCAGCTCGATTTGCCGCAGCAGTTTAGTGACTGCCTTTACCTCCAAATCGGAATCAAAACCGACCACCAGATTGTAGAAAGCGTCGCCGGTAAAACCCACAGCTTCGGTTTCATAAATACTTGAAATAGTCAGTTCGCCAAAGACTTGCTCAAGCGCTCTGAGGCTGGCAGGAATGTATTTATCCTTATCTATATTACTGCCTATGCTGATGTAGCCTCGGGTCATGGATTCAATTCTCCACGTTCAATCACAATGCCGACATCGCTGGCGCCGCTAATAGCGCCTTTTTTATTCAGGGTTATTTTCACCCAAGGCACATTAAATTCGTTGCGGATAATATCGGCTATTTCTGAAATTAATTTTTCAACCAGCAAAAACTGACTGGCTTCAACAAAAGAAATAATGCGATGAGAAACTGTTTTGTAATCAAGCGTGTATTGAATATCGTCGGTTTCCGCGGCTTTCCGAATGTCAAAAGCCATCTCAATATCAAGGACGACGGTTTGCTTGGTCACTCGTTCCCAGTCAAAAATACCGATGATGGTTTCAACTTCCAAGCCGCCTAAAAATATGATGTCCATAATGATTTCCGGTTATGATGCGTGTTTTTTAAAAAGCGCTCAGTATCAGGGAAACGCCCCCTGCTGACAAGTTCAAAATGATGAAAAGGTTACCTAATGATTGAATGGTTGTTTGTTCCGGCTGCCTATTTGATAGGCTCAATTTCCAGTGCAATTATAATTTGTCGCCTGATGGGTTTGCCCGATCCTAGAAAGCAAGGCTCGGGAAACCCCGGCGCGACCAATGTAATGCGCATAGGCGGGAAAAAAGCGGCAGCGATTACCCTGCTGGGCGATTCGCTGAAAGGCTTAATTCCGGTCTATGCCGCGAATGCATTGGGACTGCCTTTCGAATTAGTTGCGGCGACCGGCTTGGCGGCGTTTATAGGTCACCTTTATCCGGTGTTTTTCGGCTTTAAAGGCGGCAAGGGTGTTGCGACCTCGGTCGGCGTGTTGCTCGGATTTTCCTGGATGCTCGGCTTTGCCTTCATGGCAACCTGGTTTCTGATTTACAAGCTGGGCAAGATTTCATCCTTGTCTGCCTTAATCGCCTCGATCCTGTCGCCGGTTTTTGCCTGGCTTATAGCGGGGAACGAGGCTATCGTTGCCGCTTCATTGATTATGACGGTTTTCTTGTTGTGGCGGCATAAGGGCAATATTCAGCGGCTGCTGGCTGGGGAAGAGTCGAGCAAGGCTAAAGGCTAAAAATCATATCGATAACCTAATCCCTTTTGGAAAATGATTTAGTCAATATTCCACCTCGTAAATACCGCAATCGTTGTCAAAATCATAAAAAATATAGGGCTTACTAGAATGGATTGGTTAACTTTTTTTGCAGACATAACAAAAACACTAACGTGGCCAATATTTGGTGGGGGTGTAGCTCTATTATTCCATAAACCAATTTCAGGCTTTATTAACCGAACCATAAAAATCGATAAAGACGGAGTAACTGCTATTTCAGCTCCTGAAGCTCAGCGTGAAAAACAAAAACCTGAGGCGGTACAGCAACTTCTTGATGCTATAGGTAGTTCAATAGTAATCACAGCGATTGAAGATTGTATTAAGGATGAATTAAAAACAAAAGGATTAAGTACGGATGGAGACAGCATAGAAGTTCTCATTAGACATTTAGCAGGCACCCAACTACTTTTATCTTTTGAACAAATTCACAATCTAATTTTTGGCAGCCAAATTTTTCTACTTAAAAAGCTTAATGAAGTTGCTGGGCAAGGCAGAGCTTCATCTTTTGTTGATGACCATTTTGATCGCATTAAATTGCAATATCCAGATACGTTTGATGATTGGTCAGTTAATCAATATCTCAATTTTATGTTTGGACATTCACTTATCACCATTCAAAGCAACCAAATTCATATTACAAACAAAGGCGTAGAATATCTAACATGGATAGCACGAAATGGAATTCCTGAAAACAAGCCGCTATAATTGAATAGGTCAGGCAACATCTTTTCGTTGCCCGACATTTTGACTTTCGCCTGATTTAATTTAATTCACTAATCGGCCAGCGAGGACGCGCATAAATTTCCAGTCCTTGCTGCTGGCCTGCCATTAAACGCTGACAGCCTGCATAGGCAATCATCGCGCCGTTATCGGTACAAAATTCGAGTCTCGGAAAATAGAGCTGGGCATTCTCCTTGGCAACCATTTGGGCCAAACTGGCGCGAATTTGCTGATTGGCGCTGACGCCGCCGGCAATAACCAGTCTTTTTAGGCCGGTTTGCTGTAAAGCCCGCTTGCATTTAATGCTCAGCGTCTCCGCAACTGCCTGTTGAAATGCGGCGGCAATATCGGCTTTGTCCTGCTCGGTTTTGCCGGAAGCGTTAAAGGTATTCATGGTGAATGTTTTTAAGCCGCTAAAACTAAAGTCCAATCCGGGGCGATCGGTCATCGGACGAGGAAATTTAATCTGCGCTGTGCCTTGTTCGGCGAGTGCGGACAGTCTTGGTCCGCCTGGATAGCCCAAGCCCAGCATTTTCGCGGTTTTATCAAAAGCTTCGCCGGCGGCATCATCTAAGGATTCGCCTAATAGTTGATAGCGGCCAATACCCTCAACCTGTACCAGCAGGGTATGTCCGCCTGAAATCAGCAGCGCAACAAAAGGAAATTCCGGCGGATTTTCTTCCAGCATCGGTGCCAGCAGATGCCCTTCCATATGATGAACGGCAATTGCGGGAACTTGCCATGCCCAAGCCAGGCTTCTGGCTGTGGCCGCACCAACCAATAACGCTCCCATCAGGCCGGGTCCTGCGGTGTAAGCAATGCCGTTAATCGCACTGCTGGCAAGCTGGCTTTCCTGCAAGCATTGCTTGATCAGCGGCACTAATTTACGGATGTGGTCGCGTGATGCCAGCTCAGGAACAACGCCGCCATATTCGCTGTGCATTTCGACTTGGCTGTATAAAAGGTGACTGCACAGGCCGTGTTCGGAGTGATAAATAGCGACGCCGGTTTCGTCGCAAGAGGTTTCTATGCCTAAAACGTACATTGAGTTTTTGAATTTTATAAAAGTAAAGGTATAATTAAGGGTTCTGTTTGTTCAGTGGATTGAAAAATCCTAACTTTTTAAATATTAACATATTCAGGTCATTATAATGCCTTCAGTAAAAATCAAAGAAAACGAACCTTTTGATATTGCAATTCGTCGCTTTAAACGCGCTTGTGAAAAAGCCGGTGTATTGGCAGAAGTGCGTCGTCGTGAGTTTTATGAAAAACCCACTGCAGAACGCAAACGTAAAGGCGCTGCTGCCGTTAAACGTCACTTGAAAAAATTAGCGCGTGAACGTTATGCGTTGAAAAACTTACGTCGCGGACGTCCTGCACTGTAAATATTAAGGTTAATACGATGGATTTGTTAACAGATCGTATCAAGGAAGATATGAAGGCCTCCATGAAAGGTGGACATAAGGCAAGACTAGGGGTGATTCGTTTGATTTTGGCTGCCATTAAGCAGGTTGAGGTCGACGAGCGCATTGTTTTGGATAATGAACGGGTTATCCTGGTTCTTGATAAGATGCTCAAGCAGCGTCGCGAATCCATTCGTCAATTTGCTGATGCGGGTCGACAAGATTTGGTCTCTATTGAAGAGGCTGAAATTCCAGTCATTCAGGATTTTTTGCCGCAAGCTCTGACTGAAGCCGAAGTTGACTTAATGGTTAAAGACGCGGTTGCAGAGTCCGGTGCAGAATCGGTTAAGGATATGGGCAAGGTCATGGCTTTGCTTAAAGCAAAAATGCAAGGGCGCGCGGATATGTCGGCTGTGAGTGTCAAAATTAAGGCTGCACTAGCTGGATAGTTTTTTTATTGACTTTGTGCGGCAACGACTCTTGTGCCGTCTCGGCAACTGCTCCCTGCGTTGCTCTACCTCCTGCATCCATGCAGTCGTAAAGCGCCTGCTTTTGCCAATCTTCTCCATTAGATCGGCAGTGGGAGCATTGTGTGTCCGGTAGAATCCCTCGCGAGTTTATTGATGAGCTTTTGGTGCGAGTTGATATTGTCGACTTAATCGATTCGCACGTCCCTCTAAAAAAAACGGGTAACAATTTTGTCGCTCGCTGCCCTTTTCACGCTGAAAAAACGCCCAGTTTTTCTGTAAACCAAAAGAAACAATTCTTTTATTGTTTTGGCTGCGGCGCTAGCGGTAACGCGATTAGCTTTCTGATGGATTTTAGCCATCTTGATTTTGTTGAGGCGGTTGAAGACTTGGCCGGATTTGCCGGGGTCGAAGTGCCCAGGGAATCAATCGAATATCAACCAGGGCAGAAGAAAGAAGACTTAAATAGTTTGTATTTGCTAATGGAGCAGGTAGCTAATTTTTATGCAGAGCAGCTGCGGATCAGCGATGAAGGAAAAAAAGCCGTTGAGTATTTAAAAAATAGAGGCGTCAGCGGCGATTGTGCCGGTGATTTTATGCTGGGCTATGCGCCAGACGAATGGAACGCCTTGGCGTCTCGATTTGACCCAAAATTATTACTCGATGCTGGATTGCTAGTCAGTAAAGAAGACGGGCACACCTACGACCGTTTTCGCGGTCGAATCATGTTCCCTATCAGGGATAAGCGTGCCCGAATTATTGGCTTTGGCGGACGGGTACTTGACGATTCTTTGCCCAAATACTTGAATTCTCCAGAAACATCCCTATTTCACAAAGGCAAAGAAGTTTATGGCTTGTATGAGCTTCTGGAAAAAAATGCCAAGCCCCAGAGGATTTTGATTGTTGAAGGCTATATGGATGTTATCGCCCTAGCTCAATTTGACATTCGTTACGCGGTTGCAGTCCTAGGAACGGCGGCTTCGCAGGCGCATCTGGATTTATTGTTCCGGTTTTCCTCGGAACTGGTATTTTGTTTCGATGGTGACAAGGCAGGCAGGGAAGCGGCATGGAGAGCGATGGATGCCGCTTTTTCCAGCTTAAAAGATGGGCGACAGATTCGTATTATGCTGTTACCGCAAAATTATGATCCTGATTTGCTAATACGAGAGCAAGGGGTTGATGGGTTTGTTGGTCGCGTACAGGGAGCCGAAACCTTGTCGGAATATTTTTTCGGGCATTTTTCGAATGAGTTAAATCTGTCCGAAATGGAAGGTCGAGCGCAATTAGTCAGTAAGGCTAAGCCTTATCTGGAGAAGCTGCCGGAGAGTGTTTTTAAAGAGATGATGTTTGCACGACTAAAAGAACTGTCTGGGTGGGATCGCCTGGATATTTTGGAGAATGCAGCTACACTTGCTCTTAAGTCTCCGTCAAAAATAGGTGGAAAGCGGCCTCAGGATAATGGCAGATTGTCGTCGGCGCGCGTTGCAGTCGCCTTGCTGGTTCAGAATCCCAGGCTAGCTGAGTTGCTTGATCAACGAGAAATAGACTGGAGTGGGCTTGAATTTTCAGGGGCGCCTCTGTTTAAAAATATTTTAAACATGATTGCGGGTAAACATCCGGCAAATGCAGCTGTTTTGATGGAGTGTTATCGAGATGCTGCTGAAGAAAAATCCATAAAAGCATTGGCTTTTTTGGATCTGCAGATTTCCGATGACAAGGTAGATGTCGTATTTTGTGACGCAGTAAACAGGTTGCTAATTCAAGCCAGGGAGGCTGGATTAGCTAGATTGCTGGATAAAGACAAGACCAAGGGATTGGATGCACAGGAAAAAGAGCTGTTGCGTAAAATGCTTACAGGTAAATAGTTTCATGCCCGACACCCTTCGGGTAAATGCAAATCTGTTTCAGACAGATTTGTGGTGCAAAATAACAGGAATTTGTAGTATAATTTTCGGTTCGGCGAAGTTAGGTCGAGCAGAGTCTTACGTGAGTAAATATGAATCAAGAACAACAGCAGTCCCAACTTAAACAATTGATAGCCAAAGGCAAAATGCAGGGTTACCTGACTTATGCCGAGGTTAATGATCACTTGCCTAGTGATATTGTTGATCCTGAGCAAATTGAAGATATTATTGGCATGATCAATGATATGGGGATTCAGGTTTACGAAGTTGCTCCAGATGAAGACTCCCTTATTACTGATTCAGCGGCCGCATCTGCGGACGATGAAGATGCTGAAGAAGTGGCCGCTTTAGCCTCTGTTGATAGTGAGTTCGGCAGAACCACGGATCCAGTGCGCATGTACATGCGGGAAATGGGCTCAGTGGAATTACTGACTCGCGCAGACGAATTAAAAATTGCTAAACGTATTGAAGAAGGTCAGCAGCAACTGGTTAAAGCCATTGCTCGTTCCTGCATAGTAGTTGAAAATTTTTTACAATCATTTGATAGTATTACCGGTGAAGAAGGCAGTATTCGCCTGACGGATTTAATTTCCGGTTTTGTCGATTTATCTGAGCCCGAAGATTTTGTCGCCGCACTGCCTGTGACCGACGATGCCGAAGAGACTGATGCTGAAGAAGAGCCGAAGGGGCTTAATTACGAGGAAGTTAAAGAAAAAGTAGAAGTGCTCCGAAAACAGTTGAAATCGGCTGCTGCTACGATCAAAAAGCATGGCTATTCGAGTGACAAAGCAGGGCATGAGCTTGATGCGTTAGCTGATCTGTTTATGGAGTTTAAATGGATTCCCGCGTATTTAAAGAAATTGACAGCTATTATTCCTAATGGCGTTACTGCTGTGCGTGAGCAGGAGAGGCTCATTATGGATGTTTGCATCAATCATGCAAAGATGCCTCGTAAGGAGTTTATTGCCTCTTTTCCTGGACAGGAAACCAGTTTAGAATGGTTCGATCAGTATTTGAATGCCGGAAGCAAGTACTCGGCTGCATTGAAAGAGCGCGAAAAAGAAGTCAGAAAAGCGCAAAGAATATTAAGCGATATAGAGGCGGAATATAGCCTGAACATTAGCGGATTAAAGGATATTAATCGGCGCATGTCTATCGGTGAAGCTAAAGCGAGACGCGCGAAAAAAGAAATGATTGAGGCTAATTTAAGGCTAGTCATTTCCATTGCTAAAAAATACACTAATCGCGGATTACAATTCCTGGATTTGATTCAGGAAGGCAATATCGGTTTAATGAAGGCGGTCGATAAGTTTGAATATCGTCGCGGCTACAAATTTTCTACCTATGCAACCTGGTGGATCAGACAGGCGATCACCCGATCCATAGCGGATCAGGCCAGAACTATTCGTATTCCGGTGCATATGATCGAAACGATCAATAAGTTGAATCGAATTTCTCGGCAGATACTTCAAGAATTAGGACGGGAGGCAACGCCGGAAGAATTGGCTGAGCGCATGGAAATGCCTGAAGATAAGGTTCGTAAGGTATTGAAAATTGCCAAAGAGCCTATTTCTATGGAAACCCCCATTGGTGATGATGAAGATTCTCATTTGGGAGATTTCATAGAAGATGCTAAAGTATTGTCCCCAGTGGAAGCAGCAACGATTGCCGGCTTACGCGAATCGACACAAAACGTGTTGGCGGGATTAACGGCACGAGAAGCTAAAGTTCTGCGCATGCGGTTCGGTATCAATATGAATACCGATCATACGCTGGAAGAAGTAGGCAAACAATTCGATGTGACGCGTGAAAGAATCCGTCAAATTGAAGCCAAAGCATTGAGAAAACTCAGGCATCCATCAAGATCGGAGCAATTAAGATGCTTCCTTGATGGTGAATAAATAAACATAAGGGCCCTTAGCTCAGTTGGTTAGAGCGTCCGACTCATAATCGGCAGGTCGTAGGTTCAAGTCCTACAGGGCCCACCATACATAAGAAAGGCTGCCTCGGCAGCCTTTTGTACATCAGGGTTTTACATTTTAAAGGTGGTATCGTGAGCAATAATTATACTTTCACATCAGAGTCAGTGTCAGAAGGGCATCCTGATAAAGTTGCCGATCAAATTTCAGATGCGGTACTTGACGCTTTATTGGCTCAAGATCCACATTCACGTGTCGCTTGCGAAACCATGGTAAAAACCGGCATGGTCATTTTGGCCGGAGAAGTCACTACCGATGCCTGGGTTGACCTTGAAGCCCTGGTACGCAAAGTTGTTTGCGACATCGGTTATGATCACGGCGACATCGGTTTTGACGGCCAAAGTTGCGCGGTTTTAAATGCTATCGGCAAGCAATCGGCGGATATTGCGATGGGTGTTGACGAGGCCGCTAATCATGAGCAGGGTGCAGGCGATCAGGGCTTAATGTTCGGTTATGCCAGCAATGAAACCGATGTGCTGATGCCGGCTCCGATTACCTACGCTCATCTGTTGGTCAAGCGTCAGGCCGAAGTACGTAAAAATAAAACCCTGCCTTGGCTGCGTCCTGATGCCAAAAGTCAGGTTACCTTTCGCTACGAAAACAACAAGCCCGTCGCTATTGATGCGATTGTTTTGTCGACTCAGCATTCGCCTGACATTGGTGCAAAAGCCTTGCATGAAGCGGTGATGGACGAAATTATTTTGCCGGTTCTGCCCAAAGAATGGCTGCATAAAGAGACCAAATATTTCATTAATCCAACCGGTCAATTCATTATCGGCGGTCCCGTCGGCGACTGCGGCTTAACCGGGCGTAAAATTATCGTTGATACTTACGGCGGCATGGCACGACACGGTGGCGGTGCATTTTCCGGCAAAGATCCATCAAAAGTTGATCGTTCTGCAGCGTACATGGCACGCTATGTAGCAAAAAACATTGTTGCAGCCGAATTAGCTGAGCGCTGCGAGATCCAGGTTTCATATGCCATTGGTGTTGCAGAACCTACGTCGATCAGTATTGAAACTTTTGGTACCGGTAAGGTCAGTGAAGACAGACTGGTGGAAATTGTCAGAGATATTTTTGATCTAAGACCCAAAGGCCTGATTTCCATGTTGGGCTTGTTGAAGCCTATCTACCAAACAACGGCTGCGTATGGCCATTTTGGTCGCACCGAAGACTCCTTTAGTTGGGAAAAAACCGACAAAGTTGACGCATTAAAAGATGCAGTCGGCCTTTAACTAAATACAGGAAATATAATGAGCCAAGCAGATTATAAAATTGCCGATATTACTTTAGCCTCATGGGGCCGTAAAGAAATTAATATCGCCGAAACTGAAATGCCGGGATTGATGGCATTGCGTGAAGAATTCGGCGCAGCACAGCCCTTAAAAGGCGCGCGTATTGCCGGTTGTTTGCACATGACTATTCAGACAGCGGTATTAATTGAAACCCTGACTGCATTGGGCGCAACTGTGCGTTGGTCTTCCTGCAACATTTTTTCTACCCAAGACCATGCCGCGGCGGCAATG
Source organism: Methylobacter arcticus (assembly GCF_050917435.1). Classification (NCBI taxonomy): domain Bacteria; kingdom Pseudomonadati; phylum Pseudomonadota; class Gammaproteobacteria; order Methylococcales; family Methylococcaceae; genus Methylobacter; species Methylobacter arcticus. The sequence goes on along the minus strand of NZ_CP159583.1, from coordinate 3,667,901 downwards.
GCGGCGGCTGGAATTCCTGTTTTTGCCTGGAAAGGCGAAACCGAAGTAGAAGCCGAATGGTGTATCGCCCAAACCATTGACGGCGTTGATGGCTGGCGTCCGAACATGATCCTGGATGATGGCGGCGACTTGACCGTTATGATGCATGACAAATATCCTGATTTAATGGCCGATATTAAAGGCTTGTCCGAAGAAACCACTACCGGCGTATTGCGTCTGTATGAAATGGTCGCCAAAGGTACGTTAAAAGTTCCTGCATTTAATGTGAACGATTCGGTCACAAAATCAAAATTCGATAACCTGTACGGTTGCCGCGAATCCCTGGTTGACGGCATTAAGCGCGCCACCGACGTGATGATTGCCGGTAAAATCGCCGTCGTTTGCGGTTACGGCGATGTCGGCAAAGGCTGCGCACAGTCTTTACGCGGCTTGGGGGCAACGGTATTGATTACCGAAATCGACCCGATTTGCGCACTGCAAGCGGCGATGGAAGGTTACCGCGTAGTCACCATGGAAGATGCGGCACCTCTGGCTAATATTTTTGTGACCGCGACCGGCAACTTTAATATTATTACTCATCAACACATGGTTGCGATGAGAGATCAGGCGATTGTTTGCAACATCGGCCATTTCGATGCGGAAATTGAAATTTCCTCATTGCGTCAATATACCTGGGAAAATATCAAGCCCCAAGTGGATCATGTGATTTTCCCTGACGGCAAACGCCTGATCATTTTGGCGGAAGGCCGTCTGGTTAATTTGGGCTGCGGTACCGGGCATCCAAGTTTTGTGATGTCTAATTCATTTTGCAACCAGGTTCTGGCGCAAATGGAGCTTTGGGCAAATGCGGCGCAGTATGAAAACAAAGTTTATATCCTGCCTAAGAAACTCGATGAAAAGGTCGCAAGATCGCATCTGAAACAATTGGGCGTGAATTTGACGGTCTTAACCGATGCGCAAGCCAAGTACATCAATGTTCCGGTTGAAGGCCCGTTTAAAGCCGATCATTATCGTTATTGATTAATCATCGTTCCCTATAGTCACTGTCACTGATTTTATAGTGTGGGCGCGAATTTATTCGCGCTTTTTAACTCACTGCGCGAATAAATTCGCGCCCACAGCGGTATCGACAAAAACCGTGGGAACGATACAGTATAGATTCCCGTCAGTGAGACCCAAAAAATGCAATCACAAAAAACACATCCCCAATTATTCAGTTTTGAATTTTACCCGCCAAAAACCGAAGAAGGCGCGGCAAACTTGCAGCTTGTCCATAGCAAACTGGCCAAACTCAATCCCGATTTTTTTTCCGTTACCTTCGGCGCAGGGGGCTCGACCCGCGATAAAACTTTCACTACGGTCATCGATATTCAAGCCAAAGGTATCGCCGCCGCCCCGCATTTATCCTGTGTTGCCTCAACCAAAGCCAATATTCGCGCGATACTGAAAGACTATCAGGATCATGGTATTAGTAAAATTGTCGCGTTAAGAGGCGATTTGCCTTCCGGCATGATGTCAGCCGGAGAATTTCGCTATGCCAATGAACTGGTCGAGTTTATTCGCCAGGAAACCGGCGATCATTTCCAGATTCATGTTGCCGCCTATCCAGAAATACATCCGCAAGCCGCCAGCGGCGCGGAAGATTTTAAAAACTTCAAGCGTAAAGTCGCTGCGGGTGCCGATGCGGTCATCACTCAATATTTTTACAATGCCGAAGCGTATTTTTATTTTGTCGATGCCTGTGAGAAAAGCGGCATAACGATTCCTATCGTGCCCGGCATTATGCCGATTACCCAATATACGCAATTGTTCCGCTTTTCAGAAATGTGCGGCGCGGACATTCCTCGCTGGCTGCGCAAACGCCTGGAAAGCTTTGGCGATGATAGGGAATCTGTACAAGCATTCGGCCTGGAGGTGGTCAGCGAACTTTGTCGGCGTTTGCTGGATGGCGGCGCGCCGGGCTTGCATTTTTATACGATGAATCAGGCCGCGCCTACCTTGGCGATTTTGGAGAACCTGAAATAACTTCTGATACCCCACAGGTGGCATCAGAACCCAACTGCTTAAGTGCGAAATACCGATAAACAGGCGATTAAAAGTATTATATTCACCACTAAGACACGAAGGAAAAATATAAACTTCGCGTCCCTCGTGTCTTCGTGGTGAATAACAGAACCGGATATGCAGGGTACATTCTTTACCGGATATCGCCTAAGGGCTCAGCTTTCATTTAACCTTTCACCATGTCGCCTGTGTCTAATCAATCCCTTTCCAATCGAGATCTTTCCGTTTTGTGGCATCCGTGCACACAAATGAAAGATCATGAAACTTTCCCGATTATTCCGATCAAAAAAGGCCAGGGTATTTGGCTGGAAGACTTTGACGGCAATCGCTATCTTGATGCGATTAGTTCGTGGTGGGTGAATCTATTCGGACACGCTAATCCCATCATCAATGCGGCATTAAAAGACCAGCTCGATACCCTGGAGCATGTGATTTTTGCCGGATTCACCCATGAGTCGGCCGTCAAGCTGGCAGAAAAACTGGTCGAAATAACGCCGGAAGGGCTGAACCGTTGTTTTTATGCCGATAATGGCTCTTCTGCGGTAGAAGTCTCGCTGAAGATGAGTTTTCATTATTGGCGCAACCTTGGACAAATTCAAAAAACCAGATTCATCACGCTGGAAAACAGTTATCACGGCGAAACCTTGGGTGCGCTGGCCGTCGGCAATGTGCCGCTGTATAAAGAAACCTACGCGCCGTTATTAATGGACGTGATCACCGTGCCCGGTCCGGACTGTTATCAGTGTGAACCCGGCGAATCCTGGGCGGATTATTCCACCCGCCGTTTTGCCTTGATGGAGCAGACACTGCAACAACACAGCGATACGGTTTGCGCGGTCATCATCGAGCCATTGGTGCAATGCGCCGGTAATATGCGCATGTATGATCCGGTCTATTTAACCTTGCTCCGAGCAGCCTGCGATAAATACCATGTACACTTAATCGCCGATGAAATTGCGGTTGGTTTCGGACGCACCGGAACTTTATTTGCCTGTGAACAGGCGGCAATCAGCCCCGATTTTATCTGTTTGTCCAAAGGCTTGACCGGCGGCTATTTACCGTTGTCGGCGGTATTGACCACCGATCAGGTGTATCAGGCTTTTTATGCGGATTATCAGAACATGAGTGCTTTTTTGCACTCCCATAGTTATACCGGAAACGCGCTGGCTTGCCGGGCAGGGTTAGCGACGATAGAGATTTTTCAGCGCCATAACATCATTGAAAAAAACAAATTCTTGGCTGATAGCATGGCGAAAGTGGCGGCACGTTTTCATGACCATCCCAATGTCGCCGAAGTCCGGCAAACCGGCATGATCCTGGCGATTGAAATGGTCAAAAACAAACACACCCGCGAACCTTATCCCTGGCAGGAACGGCGCGGGCTTAGAGTCTATCAATACGCACTGTCCAAAGGTGTCTTATTGCGGCCCTTGGGCAACGTCATTTACTTCATGCCGCCCTACATTGCGACCGAGGATGAGCTTTTGTTAATCGCCGAGGTCGCTTGGCAAGGCATACAACAGGCGGTTAAGGACTGATTATGCGAGTTTCCCGATTATATACACCCGCGCCCCTGGTTACAGGCAAACTGATCGAACTGGATGATGACAACGGCCATTATGTCAGAACCGTGTTGCGACTGAAAAAAGACGCCGAAGTCATTTTATTTAACGGTCAGGGCGGCGAATATTTGTGTACGGTTAGCGAGGTCAGCCGGAAAGCCGTGCTGGTTGCCGTTGAACAATGGATTGACCGTAGCGTGGAATCGCCGTTGCAGGTCATCCTGGGGCTGGGTATCTCACGAGGCGACCGAATGGATTTGACCGTACAAAAAGCCGTGGAATTAGGCGTCAATCAGATCACGCCGTTATTAACCGAGCGTTGCCTGGTGCAATTTAAAGGCGAAAAAAAGCCGCAGCGTTTGTTGCATTGGCAAAAAATCGTTCAACATGCGGCCGAACAAAGCGGCAGAACCAGCTTGCCTGCCTTGCCGGAAGTTGAGCTGCTACAAAACTGGGTAGGCAAGCAACAGGGGCTAAAGGTGTTTCTCGACCCTTATGCAGAAACCACATTAACCGAGTTAAAACCCGAAACGATGAAAGCCTGTCCTGAGCGCAGTCGAAGGGTGACCTTGCTTACCGGCCCCGAAGGCGGTTTTTCCGATCAGGAACGGGAGCTGGCGAAAGTTTCCGGCTTTATCCCGGTCCGTTTAGGCGCTCGCATATTAAGAACCGAAACCGCATCGATTGCCGCCTTAGCCGCCGTACAGCTGTTATGGGGCGATTTTGGCCGGGTGCCTAATCCGGAAATGGGAAGTTAATGATGAAAAAATACCTTATTTATTCAATAGTGCCCATGCTGGTATTGCTGACAGTGACGTCAATCGCCTGTCTGCTAGGCTATTTGATCGCGCTGGGACTGGATGATCAGTCGATGTTACGAAAACTGATTATTCGCTTGACGCAAATATGTCTGCTGTTGAGCATTTTTCCGGCAATGGCTTATCTGAACTTTAAAAAAGAGGACTTAGGATATACCGCAAGCTCGATTTTTTTAAAACAGTTACCGCAAGGATTAGGGCTGGGATTGCTGACCTTGCTGCCGGTATTTATTATTCTGTATGCTCTGGGAGTCAATATTATTGATCAGCCGCAGCAATGGACAATCGGTTTCCTGGCTAAAAAAACAGGGCTTTCATTGTTGCTGGCGCTGTTAATTGCAGTGGTCGAAGAATCCGTTTTTAGAGGAATGCTGTTGGCCGGTTTAAAAAACAAGCTGCCGACGATTGCCGCCATTGTAATCAGCTCAGCTTATTTTGCAGCGCTGCATTTTCTGGATAGCAAAACCGAAATACCCGCGCAGGAATTTACTGTATTCAGCGGCTTTATCTTATTGGGTAACGCATTTATCAATGTGCTGAATCCGCAAAATCTATCGGCATTTCTTTCCTTGTTGGTGGTCGGTATTTTTCTTGCGGTGCTGAGGACGCAGGTAAAGGAAAGTCTGGGCTTATGTATCGGCTGCCATGCCGGTTGGGTGTGGCAAATAAAAATGAACGGCAGCCTGTTCAATACCGATTTTAGCTCGGAATATCTTTATCTGGTCAGCAGTTATAATCATGTTGTCGGGCCTTTAGTCACAGGATGGCTCAGCCTCGCCATCGTCGGCTATTTTGTGTATAAAAAGGTTCGGGGTAAGGTTATCGGGCTTGACCCTAGTCTCTGAAATTATCAAACTGCAACGGCATTTCCAGTTTTTCCTCTCTGAGCATCTTAATCACTTCCTGCAAGTCATCCCGATTTTTACCGGTCACCCTGACCTGATCGCCCTGAATAGCCGCCTGGACTTTCAGTTTTTTATCCTTAATCAATTTGACGATTTTCTTGGCCAGCACCGAATCCAGGCCCTGCTTCATGATGATTTCCTGGCGTACCGATTTACCGCCGGGCTTGGGATCGCCAACTTCCATGCAGGCAATATCGACGCCGCGTCGACTGAGTTTTGAGCAGACCACACTGAACATTTGCTGTAACTGAAACGTCGATTCGGAGGCCATAATCAGTTTATCGTCGGTCAATTCAAAGCTGGAGTCCGTGCCTTTAAAATCAAAGCGCGTGGTCACTTCTTTATTGGCTTGGTCGACGGCGTTTTTAATCTCGTGCTTGTCGAATTCGGAAATTATGTCGAAAGTAGGCATGGTTATCATTAAGAAATAAGGTAAAAAGAAAGGTAGCTACTCAGTCATCAATATAATAATAGAACGCAGATAACTCGAAAAAAATCTTATTCGATCTTAATGATCAGCGTCATCTGCGTTCCATTTTTTTAGCTACTGGGTAATTACAAAGAAATTTTACTATAAGGGTATTTAAAGCATTATTCAACTTTCAGCCGGCGCTGATTCGGCTTTAATAAACTCGGCGACGGCCTTAATGCGCAAGCGGCGTATCGCCTCGCCGATATGCGAACCTTTAAGTTCGCCATTCAGGATAGACGAGGTGTCAACGGATGCCGCGGCCTTGGCTGCGCCGCTCAGCAGTTCGGCCTGAGGGTAGGGCGTATTTTCAAATCCGGTTCTGCCTTTGGCATCGGCCTCGCAAGCTTGCAAAAATTCAGACAATTTATGCCTAGGCTTATAGGCTCCCAGAGCGGCCAGCATATCGGTTATTGTTGAGGCGCGTAGTTCAAAAGCCCGGTGACAATGCGTATGGTATTGCATCACCTGCATAGCCAAGGTTTTAAACGAATTCGGCACACGCAAACGCATGCATAGCTGTTCCAGAATCCGCAGCCCCTGGGTTTCATGCCCGTAATGATGAGGCCAATTAGTACGGGGCGTTACGCCCTTGCCCAGATCGTGGACTAGCGCCGCAAACCGGACTTCGGGGCTAGATGACAACAGCGCCGCCTGCTCCAAACAGAGCATCACATGAATGCCGGTATCGATTTCCGGATGATAGTGTTCCGGCTGCGGCACACCAAATAAGCACTGTATTTCCGGGAAGATTTTATCCAGTGCCGCGCAAGCTTTTAAGGTATAGAAAAAAGCGCTGGGCGATTTCTCATTCAGTGCCTTAAACAGTTCTGCCCAGACCCGCTCGGGAACCAGGTGATCCACTTCCCCTGCGGTCACCATCGACTGCATCAAACTTCGGGTTTCTTCGGCCAGCGTAAAACCCAAATGCCCGTAGCGGGCGGCAAAGCGGGCGATACGCAGAATCCGCACCGGATCTTCGGCAAAGGCTGGTGAAATATGCCGGAAAATGCGTTTCTCAAGATCGATCTGACCGCCGTAAGGATCGATGAGCCGGCCTTCCGGCGTCATTGCCATCGCATTGATGGTCAGATCGCGGCGAATCAAATCCTGTTCCAGACTGACATCGGGGGCTGCGTGTATGGTGAAACCTTTATAGCCGGGTGCGGTTTTTCGCTCGGTTCTGGCCAGTGCATATTCTTCATGCGTTTTCGGGTGTAAAAACACCGGGAAATCTTTGCCCACCGGCCTGTAGCCATGCTTCACCATGGATTCCGGGGTTTCGCCCAGCACCACCCAGTCCCGCTCCTTGACCGGAAGCCCTAGTAATTTATCGCGCACCGCACCGCCGACAAGGTATATTTCCACAGAGTCTCTCAGTCGTTTAAAAGTGCGCCTAGAATAGCACAGCCGTAGGCAAAAAAAGGCATAATGCCGACACAGGCAATCAGCACATTATCAGGAGAATCAAGTGATCGTCATTTTTTTAGCCAGTATTTTATTGGGCGCGGCAGGAGGATTAATGGCCGGACTTTTCGGAATAGGCGGCGGCCTGATTATTGTGCCGGTATTAGCCCTATTATTTGCGGCGCAAGGATTCCCCTCGGAACTGATCATGATCATGTCGGTGGCAACCTCACTGGCGACCATTATTTTTACCTCTATCTCTTCGGTGCTGGCACACCATCGCTTGAATGCCGTCTTGTGGAATAGAATACTGGCCCTGGGGCCTGGGATCATGATCGGTGCAGCTGTCGGGGCCGTCATCGCGGATCATCTGTCCAGCGGCGTATTGCGGGTTATATTTATCATCTATCTGCTAGGCGTGGGCATACAAATGGCTTTACAGCTAAAACCCAAACCCGGACAGCAGCAACCTTCCAAAACCTTGGATTTAGCTGCATCCGGCATAATGGGGCTGGTGTCGTCATTACTGGGAATAGGCGGGGGCACGCTTACAGTGCCTTTTTTAGTCCATTTTCAAATGCCGATGCGCAATGCCGTAGCCGTGGCCAGCGCCTGCGGTTTGCCGATAGCCGTAGTCGGAACGATAGGCTATGCGATATTGGGCAAGGATGCGTTGCAGCTGCCGGACTGGAGTTTGGGTTATATCTATATGCCCTCCTTTTTGGGCATAGTGCTGCCCAGCATGTATACCGCGCCGATAGGCGCAAAGCTGGCTCACAAACTGCCTGCGGAAAAATTAAAACGCTATTTCTCGCTGCTGCTGTTTGTGATGGCGGCCAAGTTGATCTGGTTTTGAACACCGGTTGCCATAAAATTTACTTTATTTTTATCCCGCCAAATTTGCGATAATGCACAATCATTTTACTGACAAGGGTTCCGTTGCACATGTGGTTTAAAAATCTAAGTATTTTCCGTCTTACTGAAGAATTCACTTTGGCTCCAGAAGACCTGGAACTCAAACTTGAACAAATGGCTTTTCGTCCTTGCGGCAGTCATGAAGAATTTACTTTCGGTTGGGCTTCACCGTTGGGCAAGTCGTCCGATCAGCTGGTGCATAGCGCGAACGGTTTTTTAATGCTGTGCGGAAAAAAAGAAGAAAGAGTCCTGCCTGCGTCTGTCGTCAATGAAATGATGCAGGAAAAAATTGTTGAAACCGAAGAACAACAAGGGCGTAAATTAGCCAAAAAAGAACGCGACGCGATCAAGGATGAACTTATCTTTGAGTTATTGCCCAGAGCCTTCACCTTCTCGAACAAGACTTACGCCTATATCGACCCTAAAGGCGGCTGGCTGGTAGTCGATGCGGCTTCTGCCAAAAAAGCCGAAGATTTGCTGAGCAATTTGCGCAAATGCTTAGGCTCGCTGCCGGCTGTTCCGCTCAATACCCTCGAAAAACCGGTTAAAGTTATGACCGAGTGGCTGATCAACCATCAGGCGCCGGACGACATCACTATTGAAGACGAATGTGAATTGCGTTCACCGGAAGAAGAAGGCGGTATTATCCGTTGTAAACGCCATGACCTGAGTCTGCCTGAAATTAAAAACCATCTGGATACCGGCAAAGAAGTCATCAAGTTGGCGCTGAATTGGTCAGACCGTCTTTCTTTCATTCTCGATGAGAATCTGGCCGTTAAGCGCCTGAAGTTTCTTGATCTGATTCAGGATCAGGCATCCGATATGAATACCGACTCCGAAGCCGAGCAATTCGATGTCGATTTTTCGATTATGTCGTTGGAACTGGCAAACTTCCTGCCGCGATTGCTGGAGTTATTCGGCGGCGAGCATAAAGCGTAAGCTTCTGCCGACAAACTCGCCACCGTCGCCGCTCAAAAAGACCAGCGCGATGTGCGAGAGGGTAGCTTGCAGTGAAGCTTTGATGCGCTTACACTGCAAGATCATATTTTAACTGTCCGTGAGGAACTTCCCATGTTAGAAAAACACCAACAAGCCCCCCAGTTCAGCTCAAAAAATCAATTTAATGAATCGGTTAATTTGTCTGATTACCTCGGGAAAAACAACGTAGTCTTGTATTTCTATCCCAAAGACGACACCCCGGGCTGCACCATAGAAGCCAACCAATTTACCCAGCTAGCCGGAGAATTTGCCAAAGCGGATACCGTGGTTATCGGTGTGAGCAAGGACTCCTGCGCCAGCCATGCTGATTTTATTAACAAATTCGATTTGAAACTGGATTTACTGGCGGATGTCGATGGCGAACTCTGCGAGAGCTACGGCGTATGGCAGGAGCGGGAAAAAAATGGCGTAAAAAGCATGGCTATGCTTCGCTCCACGTTCATTATCGACAAGCAAGGCGTATTGGTTGAAGCAGCCTATGGCGTCACGCCTGAAGGTCATGCTCAAGAAATATTGGAAAAAGTGAAAATCTTGTAAGCAATGACAAACTTTAATTTCACTATCCATCATGCCAGCCTTATTGTTGCCGATACGGCAGAATCGCTGAAATTTTACTGCGATGTTTTCGGCATGCAACAGGTCGACAGGCCTGATCTGGGCTTTCCCGGCGCGTGGTTGCAGTTAGGGGCTCAGCAGATACATTTATTGGAACTGAAAAATTTCGATCCGACAACCGGTCGCCCCGAACATGGCGGCCGTGATCGGCATATCGCCTTAAGTGTGCAGGAATTGGCACCGGTTAAGGCGGTGCTGGACAAAAACGGTATCGCCTACACCTTGAGCAAATCAGGACGAAAAGCATTATTTTGTCGCGACCCGGACGGCAATGCGCTGGAGATTCTTCAGCAACTATAAATGACAAATCACCGAAACAACCCCCTATTTAACATTAAATAGGGATTTGATCAGCAGTTCTCATTATGGAAATACATTGCAACATAAAATCCCTAAAAATTAGGGTTAACTTTTTAACGTTGTTAAATCATAACCTTATGCGAGAGGCAATTGCTATCCTATGACAATAACGTATATTTATCGATTTGGCTTTATTATATTTTTTCTGTGTTTGGTTCTGGCGTTGTTTATAGGTGGTTCACAGCCGGAAGCCGTCGGTTTGTTTGAGCCCCCTGTTGATAAGCTGGTACATTTTTTCTACTTTGCGACCTTCACTTTCCTTATAGTAATGAGTGATATTATGCCACTCAAATATGCCGCTATGTTGACAGTTGCGTTGGGCGCGGTAGATGAGTTACACCAAATGGTACTACCGGGGCGCTCACCCGGTTTTGATGATTGGCTGGCGGATAGTTTTGGCGCTGTTATCGTTGTCTGCATTTTTTCCATCGTCAGAAAGCAGCAAATAGCTAGGGCTATATAGATTGATCAAAAGAATGAGCTTGAACTTTGTAACACTAAATAAAATATTCGCTTAATCTTAACGCCACTGCACTATTGCTAACGTGCTTTGCAAATTTGTTGCCAGGCCGGATGGTGCTGCAGGGTTGTCAATGCCGATTCCAGCAGCGCGTAACCCTGTTCGGTCCGGTGCCAGGTCGACGCGCCGGACGGATGGGGTAGCGGTATCGCTTCTGTGTGGTGGCCGTGAAAAGTAATAGGGTGAAGTTTACCTATCACATCGTTGAGTCTATTGACCGGCATCAATTGGCCAATCGCCAGTTTGCCGATCGGCAGAATCAGATCGGGTTTAAGCAAATCGATTTCCGCTTGCAGCCAGCCCGCGCAATTACCGATTTCGGCCGGACTCGGCACACGATCGCCGCCCTTGGGTTTTTTCCCCGGAAAACAGCGACACACCGCAGCCATGTAAACACGCTGCCGAAAAGCCTCTTCATCAAGCCCAATGCGCTCAAACCATTTGAACAGGGTTTTACCGGCTGTCCAGGCAAAGGGTTTGCCAAAGCCCCCTTCCTTATCGCCAGGCGCTTGACCGATCAATAAAATCGGCGACAATACCGGATTTCCGCTTACAACCGGGCCGATCATCGCGGGGCATTTAGTGCAATTCGACAATGCAGCGCGGTGGTCGCGCATAATTTGTTCGCGTGTAGGCATGCTTAAGAACCCTCAAAAATCGATGTCGATGCCGACCGGACAATGATCGGATCCGGTAATGCCCGGCAGAATAAAGGCCTGCTTGACTTTATCGACCAGCGCTTTGCTGGTCAGCATATAATCGATCCGCCAACCGACGTTTCTTGCCCTTGCCCCGGCGCGGTAACTCCACCAGCTATAGGCGACGGTATCGGGATGGAAATGCCGGAAGGTGTCGACCAGTCCGGCGTCGAGAAAACCGCTGAAACCATCAATTTCGACCTGGGTATAACCGGCCGATTTATTGTAATTCGGTTTCGGACGGGCGATATCGATTGCCCGATGCGCGACATTGAAATCGCCGCAGACGATCAGCGGTTTTTTGCTTTGCAGTTGCTGACAATAGGCTAGAAATTCGAGATCCCAGCCTTGCCGATAATCCAGGCGGGCCAATTCTGCGCCCGAATTGGGCACATAGACGTTGAGCAGAAAAAACTGCTCGAATTCGGCGACGATCACGCGACCTTCAAGGTCGTGCTCGGCAATGCCGATGTCGTTAATGATTTGCAGCGGCTCTTGTCGCGATAGGATCGTAACGCCGGAATAGCCCTTACGTTCGGCGCAGTTGGAATAAATGTGATAGCCGTGGATTCCTTCAAGTGCCTTATCGATCTGGTCGGCTTGCGCCTTGGTTTCCTGCAGCAGAATGCAGTCGGCATCAAGCCGTGCGAGCGTATCGGCAAAGCCTTTGCTTTGTATCGAGCGAATGCCGTTGACATTCCAGGAAATTATTTTCATGCGATGATTCGGTCCGATGTGTTAGACGTTAAGTCTTAAATAGTGAAAATGCGGTTGAGCGCTATTTTAACCTTCTGCTTATTGGTCAACCAGGCGTTTTCGGATTGATTGATAAATCCATTTAAGAATTAATATGAAATTATCGTTTAAACAAACATCGCTGGTTTTGGCCCTAGGGGCAATGTCGTTGGCGCCTCTAGGCAGCCAAGCGGACAAGTTGACGGTTGACTCGAGTCTTTCCGCCTATCAAACCGCCATCGGTTATTCCGGTCTCGGTTATTCGACTTCCGGTGTCAGAATACTGCCATTAGCCCCAAAAGGCAGCACCGATTACGTCGAACCGACGGCTGAAAATGCGCTGAAGGGCACTTATCCGTTGACTCGTTATTTGTTCGTCTATGTAAACAAGAAGCCTAATCAGGCGTTGCCGCAGCCCGAAAGGGAATTCCTGAAAATGGTGTTATCCAAGGAAGGTCAGGAAATCGTGATCAAGGGCGGTTATATTCCTCTGCCTGCAGACGTGGCCGAAAAATACTTGAACGAGCTCAAGTAACAGGCACTTGTGCCCGTATCCACAATAACGTGCCGGGTCCATAAGTTGTGCTAAATAAGCTCAGGAATAAATCTGACGAAACCTATAGAAAATGCACTGCGTTAGTACATTCAAATCGTATCAATGCATATCTTTGGTGCAAGTATGAACGATAAAAGCAACTAAAAAATACTGAGTCATTGAAAAATAAGAACATTAATTGTTGGCACTGTTAATGCTTTATATTTTATAGGCATATCATCTTATCAAATTTCTTCACTGGTCTGAAACCTCGACCTTCAGAGGGATTATTTGAGTTTGACAACGATGCACTGGCATCGTTATCCTTTTTGGTAACCTCCTCGTTCACGGGGAGGAACAATCCACCGACCTCTATCCGTCGGCGGGCGTCATTCGACGGATGAGGTCGAATGTGGATTGAAACATTGTTGCTCTCCTGAGCTGGTCCTTTTGGCGTCCTATTTTCTCGACTAGGGCGCTTTTTTTTGCCTCGCGATCTCGCCAATTTAAGAAAACACGAGGCACTCAAGATTATGACGAATGATCTTGTCTGTTAATTTAGGGTATCCCAGCTTCACCGGTCTTTGTCCAGACAAAGCGCCGTTATTTCCGATGACCTGATGGCAAGGAATAGCCACGGGAAAAGAATCAGCATCCAGCCAAAATCCGCGCCGACTTAGGCGCACCAATCCGATTAGCGAAATCAGGAAGACTGAAACAAGTTGAATAGTTAACTATTCTTATATATGATTATGCATATATTTATAACCGAGTTAAAAATAATGTCTCCGGCTCAATTTTTTAAATGCTTGTCCGATGAAACGCGCCTGCGTTGCGTTGCGTTACTGCAGAAGCAGGGTAAGCTTTGTGTCTGCGAATTAACGGCGGCGCTGGATTTGTCTCAGCCTAAAATTTCCAGACATTTAGCGTTGCTGCGTCAATGCGGTTTATTGCTGGACAGTCGTGAGGGTCAATGGGTTTTCTATCAAATCAACCCGAAACTGCCTGACTGGGCTTTTCCGATACTGGCAAACGCCTTAACGGCTATTGAAATAACCGGCCAGTTTCAAAACGATTTGGAACGTTTGCATCACATGGAAAACCGGCCTGAAATGGCAGCTTGTGGCTGATTTTTTAGCGCCAATATATTCACTTATTCGCATATCACTTTATAGGTATTAACATGAAAAGACTTCACATTCACCTTGCGGTAGAAAACCTCGAACAGAACATTCATTTTTACAGTACGCTGTTCGGCTGCGAACCTACCGTACAGCATGACGATTATGCAAAATGGATGTTGGACGATCCACGAGTGAATTTTGCGATTTCCAATCGTAGCGCCAAACTCGGCCTTGATCACCTGGGTATTCAGGCCGAGGACGATCAGGAGTTGCAGACGATCAAACAGCGTCTGGACGCCACGCAACAGCCTATCGAAACTCAGGAACAGGCGGCTTGCTGCTATATGCGTTCCGACAAATACTGGATTACCGATCCGCAAGGCATTGCCTGGGAGTCGTTTCATTCGTTGACCGAAGTGCCCACCTTTAACGATAAAAAAGCCCTGTCCGACGGCGAAAATCCGTTTGCCTGCCGTCCTGCCGAGGAGACAACAACGGCCTGCTGTCCTACAGCCGGGAAGACAGCTTCATCGTGCTGCGGCGACGTGTAAAAAATGTATAGGTTGTTAACGGCAAATGCCGAAGCGGCTGCCAAAGAGCTGGGCATAGACTACGAGATCGAGAAAATTACCGATATTGGCAGAATAACCGACATGGGCGTGATGATGACGCCCGCGCTGGCCATTAACGATACCGCGGTGCTTTCCGGCAAAACCTCGTCGCCCGGGGAAATCAAGACGATCCTAAAAAACCTTCAATGATAAGGAATCCACGATGTTAACTGTATTTGTGATTTGTACCGGCAACTCCTGCCGCAGTGTGATAGGGGAAGCCTTATTCAACCATCTGGGGCAAGGCCGTATTCAAGCCTTTTCGGCCGGCAGTCATCCGCTCGGCAGAATCAACCAAGGCGCCTTGGCTACCCTGAAGCATCATGGTTTGCCGACGGAAGGTTATCAAAGCCAGTTCTGGGAGGCATTTGAACACCAGCCGATGGATATTGTCATTACCGTCTGCGACAACGCTGCCGGTGAAACCTGCCCGGTTTATTTGACCAAGGCGGTTCGGGCGCATTGGGGCGTATCGGACCCTGGGCATGCGGAAGGTAGCGAGGAAGAAAAAATTGCCGCATTTGAACAGACCTACCGGACATTGGAACTACGCATTAACGCAATGCTGGCTCTGCCATTGGAAACGATGCCGCCCGAAGAATTGACCGCCGAGCTCAACGCCATCGGCACATTGACGGCTTAAGCCAGCGAGGACAGCATGACTGAAAATAAACATGACATGGGTTATTTTGAGCGTTATCTGACGCTGTGGGTGGGCTTGTGTATCGTCATTGGCATTCTGCTCGGGGCTTATGCGCCGCAATTTGCCAGGACGCTCGACGGCATGAGCATCGATGTCAACGGCGCTCCGGTGGTATCGATCCCGATCGCCGTCTGCCTGTTCTTCATGATGTACCCGATCATGGCGAAGATTGATTTCGCCGAGGTCGTCAAGGCCGGTAAAAGCATCAAGCCGGTGACGCTGACCTTGATCGTCAACTGGGCGATCAAGCCCTTCACGATGTACGGCATCGCTTATCTTTTTTTAGGCGTGCTGTTTCAGCAATTGATCGGCGTTGATGCGGTCGATCTGGTCAAAATGCCGTTCGGTCTGGATTTGCCGCTCGGTAGCGGCTATGGCTCCGGCACAGTAGTCATGCACGAAGGCGTCAAAATGCTGGAGGTGCCGTTATGGCGCAGCTATCTGGCCGGTTGTATCCTGTTGGGCGTGGCGCCATGTACCGCGATGGTGCTGGTCTGGGGTTATTTGGCCGGAGGCAATGCCGGCCATACCCTGGTCATGGTTGCGATCAATTCGCTGGCGATGCTGTTTTTGTACGGCTTGATCGGCGGCTTTTTGCTCGGCGTCGGGCAATTGCCGGTGCCCTGGGAAGCCTTGTTATTGTCGATCAGTATTTATGTCGCGTTGCCGTTATTCGCAGGCTATTTTTCGCGGAAATGGATCGTCGCCCATAAAGGTCTGATCTGGTTCGAACAGAAATTTTTGCATCTGCTGACCCCGATTACGATTATTGCATTGCTGCTGACCTTGGTGTTGCTATTTTCCTTTAAGGGCGACGTGATCACCGCCAATCCGTTGACGATTGTATGGATTGCGATACCGCTGGCGATACAGACCCTATTGATTTTTGCGATGACCTATGTGGCCGCCAAATTTTGGGGATTTTCCTATGAAAATGCCGCGCCGGCGGCGATGATCGGCGCGTCCAATCATTTCGAAGTCGCGATTGCCACGTCGGTGATGCTGTTCGGTTTGTCGTCGGGCGCTGCGCTGGCAACCGTCGTCGGCGTATTGATCGAAGTGCCTTTAATGTTGGCTTTGGTGGGTTTTTGCAAGCGGACAAAGCATTGGTTTCCCCGTGCAGCGATTTCGACAGATCAAGATCGGTCCGCTGATATTCCCGATAAATAAAAGTCATGTAGATATAAGGGTGGGCAACGTTTTTCTGCCCACGGGCACAACGCATAAGCTGTCAAATCGCGCCCACGCAAACCATCCAATCCTTCATCGGCTTGGGTGGTTTTTTTAGGGGTGTCATTCCGGTTTTTTGGCGGTTTGCTGAGCAAGCGTCACTCTGCACTGCTCTAGTGCAGAGTGGCAGTCGAAAATACTATTTTGGTTCAATTTTTCAGAATATCCAGGCTTGCGATTGTTGAGTCATTGTTACAAAAGCATGGCCGTCATGGGCTAGCAATAGCCGAGTTTTACAGTCAATTATTGGCATAAATAATGCTGATTCTTTATTGTCGCGGTAAATGAATCGACTGGGCTGCCTCAATCCAGCAGGAAAGCCTGATGCTTATCGATCGAATTGACGAGGTGACTGATGCTCGATAAAACCATAACTATCATTCTTGCCGGCGGTGTGGGTTCGCGGCTGCATCCGCTGACGGCCGACCGGGCCAAGCCGGCGGTGCCATTCGGCGGTAATTACCGAATCATCGACTTTACGCTGACGAACTGCCTCCACTCCGGATTGCGACGTGTGCTGGTGCTGACGCAATACAAGTCGCACTCATTGCAAAAGCATTTGCGCGATGGCTGGTCCATCTTCAATCCGGAAATCTCCGAATACATCACGCCGGTGCCGCCACAGATGCGAACCGGCGAATCCTGGTACTCCGGCACAGCCGATGCCATCCGCCAAAATCTGTACCTGCTTGAGCGCAGCAATGCCAACACCGTGCTGATTTTGTCGGGAGACCATATCTATCGGATGGATTATGCCGCCATGCTCCAGTTTCACCGTGACCAGGGAGCGGAGCTGACGATTGCCTGCATGCCGGTGCCGCTCGCCAGTGCCAGCTCTTTTGGTATCATGTCAGTGGATGACGCCTATCGAATTCGCGAGTTCCACGAAAAGCCGAAAAATCCAAAGCCCATGCCGGACGAACCGCACCGTGCACTGGCATCAATGGGTATCTACATTTTCAACATGGATCTGATCTGTCGCGAATTGCAAGCCGACTCCGATTTCGCCGCATCAAGCCATGATTTCGGCAAGGACATTATTCCGCGTCTGATCGAAACCTATTGTGTATGCGCATACCGGTTCGGCGGAAAAACGGGACGCGTCACCCCGGATCAATACTGGCGCGATGTCGGTACGATAGATTCGTATTACGCCGCGAACATGGATCTACTGGCTCAGGTTCCGCCGCTGAACCTGTATCAGTCCGACTGGCCCATCCGCACCTACCATGGACAAAACCCGCCGGCTCGGATGGCCCCCGGAGCTCTCGGACACGAAGGGCAACTGCTCAATTCGCTACTCGGCAGCGGGACGGTTGTCTCCGGCGGTACGGTCAGGCATTCGATCCTGTTCTCCCAAGTCCAGGTCGATGAAACTGCCGTAGTCGAAGATTCGATCTTATTTGACGGGGTACATGTCGGAACGGGTGCGCAGTTGAAACGCTGCATCGTCGACAAAAACGTGCAGATACCGCCTGGCGAGCGGATTGGCTTTGACGCCACCGCCGATGCAGTCCGCTTCACTGTCTCGGAATCCGGCATCACCGTCATTCCGAAGGACTACCATTTTCCGACTGTAGCGCAAAACCCGGCGAGGATGTAAGGCGCTTTTTGATCTATAGGTGCAAGGCAAAAGACGAAAGCTATTTTTTCACTCTTTGCCCAGATCAGCCAGGATTTTATCCCGCACTAACTGCCCGGATAAGGTCACCATCGGCATGCCGCCGCCCGGATTGACACTGCCGCCGACAAAATACAGGTTTTTTAATACCTTGCTGCGCTGGGCATTTTTAAAGCCTAGATTCTTAAACCGGTCGGCAACAACGCCGTAAATAGAACCTTGATTGGAATAATAGCGCTGTTGTATATCAACCGGCGTCCAGGTTTCTTCACAGACGATATGTTGGCGTAAATCGGTCAAACCCATCCGTTCCAGTTTAAGCAACACCCGCTCGCGCATCGCCGCGTAATCTTCCGGCTGTAGCGGATGCTCAGGATCAAGATGCGGAATATGCGGCAAAATTTTAATGATTTCGCAACCGGCAGGCGCTTGCTCAGGGTCGGATTTGCACGGAGCGACCAGATAAATAGTCGGGTCTTCCGATAAGCGGTGCTGGTGAAATATCGCCTTAAAATGCTCGCGCGGATGAGCGGAATAAAAGAAATTATGATGCGCCAGTTGCGGGTAAATTTTATCGACACCCAGATGCAACACCAGTCCAGAACAACTCGGCGCAAATTTTTCTAGCCGCCGGATTTCTTTATCCTGACCGGTAAAAAGCTTTTGATAAGCCGGTATCAGTTCCATATTAGAGACGATAATATCGGCGGCAATCACGCTATCATCGGCCAAGCGCACCGCAGTCGCGCGTCCGGCATGATGCTGGATTTCCGCGACTTCGGCATTAACCCGGATAGTCACCCCCAACTCAAGCGCCAGCTTTTGCAAGCCTTGCGCCATGCCGTACATGCCGCCTTTGACGTACCACAGGCCATAACCGAACTGGATATACGGCAGTAAATTCATTAATGCCGGCGCATCATACGGCGAAGAACCCACGTATTTAATAAAGTAATTCAGCACATCGACCAGCTTCGGGTCTTTGATAAAACGCCTGACACCCTGATCCATAGAGCGGAATACATCAAATTCCTGCAAACTTTTTACCGGGCCATAATGCCGGAGCAATTCCCAGAATGAATCCAGGCCTTGGGCAAAATAACCTTCCTCGGTTACTGCGCACAGCCTTTTCGAATAGGCCAAAAACTGCTCGAACTCCTTGGCGGTATTCGGGCCAAGCCGGTCCAGCTGCTGCTTCATCCGCGCCGAGTCTGAACTTAAATCCAGGGTGCTGCCATCTTCAAAGAAGTTGCGCCAATGCGGTTCGACGCTTTCTATGCTGACGTAATCGTCCATGTTTTTACCGGCGCGCTCAAACAGCTTGCGGAAAATATGCGGCATAGTCAGGATCGACGGGCCTAAATCAAAGCTAAAACCGTCTTTTTCCAGCACATTCAGCTTGCCGCCGACTTTGTCGTTTTTCTCCAGCAAATCGACGCTAAAGCCTTCGGTTGCCAGTGAAATGGCGGCAGACAGGCCGCCCAGTCCGGCACCGATAACGACGACATGGGGTTTATTGTTGTTGTTCATTCAATCCTCTCATTGTAGAAAGCGTAAGCCTGAGTTTATCCCGCTCAGCCGACAGATTTTTTAACTATCAAAATCAGTAAATTATGCCAGTGCTGGCGCAAGTTCAACGACGCATAGCCTCGAAACGCCTGCAATGCCCGCCAATTCCTGGCAATTCTTTGAGGTAACAAACCGCTGCCGAACATGAAATCAATAAAGCCGCGTATTTCAAGGTAGCGGCTGTCCGAATACGGAAACCAGTTGGGTTCGTCGCTTAGACGACTGCGGCTGGTCAATCCGGCGACGGTGTAGGTAAATTGACGCAAGCCTTCGGCGCCGTGATAGCGGCCAAAACCGCTGTTTTTAACGCCGCCGAACGGCAAGCCGGCATGACCGATATTTTTGATCACATCATTGACCGCCCAGTTGCCGACCTGTAATTGTCTGGCGACGCGTTCGGCTTTATTGATGTCCCGGCTCCAAACACTGGCGTTCAGGCCGTAATCGCTGTCGTTAGCCAAGTCTACGGCGTGTTGTTCCGAGTCGAACGCCATCACCGGCAACAGCGGCCCGAACGTTTCTTCACGCATAATGCGCATGTCATGGGTCACATTCCATAACACCGCCGGATGCAAATAACGGCCTTCTAAACGCAACGGCGATGAGGCTTGCGCGCCTTTGGCCAGCGCATCCTGGTAGTGGGCTTCGATGACGGCGAATTGCTTCAATGTGGTCAGTCCGCCTAAATCGCCGATGGCGTCATGACCGACGGTGACATTAGCCGCCGCGTCTTTTAGCATGCCGACAAATTCCAAGTAACAACCGGCTTCAACATAACAGCGTTCGACCGCTACACAGACTTGCCCGCTATTGCTGAACGCGCCATACATAGCCGCTTTCGCCGCCCGTTCCAGATGGGCATCGGCGAACACCAGCATCGCATCCTTGCCGCCCAGTTCCAGAATCACCGGTATCGGATGTTGCGCGGCCCTTGCCATCACCGCCCGACCTGCGCTTACCCCGCCGGTAAAAAAAACCAAATCGGGTCGGGCATCGATTAATTGCTCTCCGGCTGCCGCCAAGCCGATGACCTGCTGCACCAGTCCCTCGGGCAAGGCCAGACGCGCCAGTAAGTGCATGATCAGTTCGCCGACCGGCAGGCTCAGTTCGGACATTTTAACAATACCGGCATTACCGCTAATCAACGCGGTCAATAACGGGCTTAAGGTCAGTTGAAACGGAAAATTCCACGGTGAAATAATCGCCGCCACGCCATAAGCGCGGCGTTCAATCTCGGCGCTGGCTTGTGGAAATAGCAGCGGCGGGGTCTGCACCGGACACGGAGCAAGCACGTGTCCGGCATTTTTTTGGTAATAGCGCAACAGGGCCAGCACCGGATAGATTTCACCGAGCAGGACTTCGGTTTTTACCTTGCCGGTCGCGGCCATAATCACGTCGGTGATGTGGTCAATCTCAGCCAGAATGACGCTTTCTAATGGCGCCAACTGCTTAACGCGTTGCTTGACATCGGTTTGTGCCCAGACAGCGGCGACACGCCTGGCGCTGGCGATTGCCGCGCTGATCTCTGCGCTGCTGCTGATCGGATAGTTTTTTAATGGCTGTTCATTGAGCGCCGAGATAGCGCTTAGCTGACCGGTCATGAAGCCAAGCCAAAACTGACCCCATGCTTGCGGCAAATCAATTTCGCAGAAATATGCGCCGATTCGTAAATGGTCGGCAAGCCGCTGCCCGGATGGGTGCCGCCGCCAACCAGATAACACTGGCCAAGTTCCTGAAACCGGTTGTGCGGCCGCCAGTACAGCAGTTGGCTGAATTTATGCGATAAACTGAAGGTCGCGCCTTTGAATACATGCTCGTCAGTTTCCCACGTCTGGGGGGTGATGATTTTTTCGCATTCGATATGCTCGCGAATACCGGTTAAATTCAGCCGCGTTTCCAGCGTATCCAGCACTTGCTCGCGCATGTCGGCACAGACGGTTTGCCAGTCAATATGGCTGTCGTTATTGGGCATAGGCACCAACACATACAGTGCCGATTTTCCGGCAGGCGCCAGGGTTTCATCACTGACACAGGCGTTTTGCACATAAAACGAGAAATCTTTGCTCAGGATTTTGTTATGGAAAATATTGCTGATGTTGGTGCTGTAGTCATCGGCAAAAGCGATGCTGTGATGCGGCAAATCGTAGCAGGTGTCCAACCCCAGATACAGCATAAACGTCGAGCATGAATACTCCAGATTTTTGACTTTCTCCGGGCTGTACTGCTTTAATTCAGTCGGCTTGACCAGATGGGTCATCGCGTAGGCAAAGTCGGCATTGACGATGACTTCATCGGCGATAATCTCGCTGCCGTCGTGCAAACGCACGCCTGTTACCACCTTGTTTTTAATCATCAGCGATTCAACCGCCGTGCCGGTATGAATAAGCCCGCCCTGCTCGGTGATGACTTTCGCCATCGCGGCGGCAATTTTATTCAGGCCGCCTTTGACATGGTAAATGCCGTATTCATGCTCCAGATAAGACAGCATGGTAAATAGCGCCGGACAATCCCAGGGCGACATGCCTAAGTATTTGGATTGGAAAGAAAATACCAGGCGCATTTTCTCTTCGTTAAAGTACTTGCCCAAATTGGAAAAGACGCTGTGATTGAGCGCAAGACTCGGCAAAGCGCGTAGCAAGTCCAGCGAAAAAAAGGCTTTCAGGCTGCTGTAATCGCGCTTAATGCACGGATAAAGTTTTTCGAAGCGTTTACCTTCCTGCTGCAAATAAAAATCATAGCCTGCGCTGCCTTCAGCAAAGGCCTCGGTCAATTCGGCGCGCATTTTATCGCGGTCGGAAAAGACATTGACGGCGCGGTCGGAAAACAACAAGCGATACATCGGATCGAGTTTGATGAAGTCCAGATAATCGGCACTGTTTTTGCCGCATAACTCGAACATTTCATCGAGTACATGTTTCATCAACAAAAAGGTAGGGCCGGTATCGAAGACGAATTTACCGAGGCGAATGGGGCGATTGCGTCCGCCGACTTCGGCATTTTTATCGAAAATAGTGACGTTAAAGCCGCGTCGGCTCAATAGCATTCCTGCGCACAGGCCGCCGGGTCCGGCACCGATGATGACAATATGTTTTTTTTCAGGCATGGGTAGGGTTTTTTAAGGTTTAACGGGTGGGGTTAGTATAGAGCTAAAAAATCTTAATAAAGCCAGGGAATCAGCTTCTGGGTGCGATGACAGTAAGCACCGTAGACTTGGCCGAAATGCTCGATGAGTCCCTGTTCTTCAACGAGAATGCGCTGATTTAACACATAAGTCAGCGGGCACAGCAGCAACGCTATCGCCAATAGATCGCCCATGGCCAGTCCCGCCGCAAAAAAACTGATTAGCAGCCCGGTATACGCCGGATGACGAATGACATGATAAGGGCCGTAGTCGATCAAAACATGCCGAGACTGCGTCATTGCCGTGGTACTGAAAAAACGTCCCAGACTGGCGACCGCATAAAAGCGTAATCCCAGACCGATAGCCAACAAGACCAGTGCGATAGCCTGACGCGGGAGATAAGCCATCGGCAACACCGCCAGATGCAGTTGTTTAACCCCCAAGGCCAAGATCAGCGAGGCGATGACAACCAGCCAAATCAACTGTTCCGAACGGTATTTTTGCCGGTCTGGGCGGTTGCAAGGCACGCGGGTTTTATAAACGATAGCCATTTCCAGCATCGCCCAACTGCTACCGAGCAGCAGCCAAAGTTGTTGTATAGAAGTCATTCTTGTGTGTCAGCGGTTAAAATCAGTGCGTGGTAGAATCTACCCTCTTTTTTGGATAACGCCAATTATAAACGCTTCTTGCCATGCCCAATATCATCCAACTCACTCACGTTCATAAAGCCTATACGCTGGGGCAATTAAAGCAGCCGGTGTTGCATGACATTTCTCTGACCATTAGCCCCGGGGAATTTGTCGCCATCGTCGGCCCTTCCGGGAACGGCAAATCGACTTTATTGAATCTGTTGACCGGCATCGATCGTCCTTGCCGGGGCGAAGTCATGGTGAACGGCAGCGCCTTGCACCGCTTGCGCGAAGAACAATTGTCGATTTGGCGCGGCGCCCATGTCGGCATTGTGTTCCAGTTTTTTCAATTATTGCCTTCGCTGAACCTATTGCAAAACATCCTGCTGCCGATGGATTTTGTCGGCAAACTGCCCAAACGGGAACGCCTGGAACGGGCGCGTTATTTGCTTAACCTGGTCGGCTTGGACGAACAAGCCAAACAGTTGCCGGGGCAAGTATCGGGCGGACAACAGCAACGCGCCGCCATTGCCCGAGCCCTGGCCAATGATCCGGCGTTGATTGTCGCCGACGAACCGACCGGCAACCTCGATTCTGCCACTGCCGATGCGGTGTTCGCGCTGTTTTCAGCCTTGCAGCAGCAAGGCAAAACGCTGGTGATCGTGACCCATAATGAAGACCTCGCGCAATCCGCGTCGCGCCGCATCGCCATTCATGCCGGACGCATTCATGACGATCAGTACCTGTCCAAACAGCAATAAACACTATGTTTTTCAACTCCAATCTTTGGCAAAAAGTCAGCGCCGATTTACTGATCCATAAATCCCGCAGCGTGCTGGCAATCTCGAGCATTGCGATAGGCCTGTTTGTGATCGGCACCTTGCTGGGCATGATGGACTTGCAATTGGGCAGCATGGATAACGCGCATCGGCAATCGCAACCCTCGCACATTAATTTGATACTGAGACAGGACGCCGATATTGCCGTTGCCAAAACCATCAAAAATATCGACGGCGTTGCCGATATTGACACCTTGACGCAGTTTACCGCGCAATTTAAAACGTCTCCATCGGCGCAATGGCAAACCGGAACGGTGTTGTTCCGGGCCGATTATCAGGATCAAGCCTACGACCGGATGACCTTGGTGTCAGGCAGTTTTCCACGCGACAACGGCATTGCCATCGAACGCCTGTCGGCACGATTTTCCGGGCTTAACGCTGGCGACAGCATCGAATTTGGCACCGCGAACGGTAGCGAAAAACGGGTTATCGACGGCATTATCCGGCATCCGTTCGTTAAACCGCCTGCGTTTGGCGGGCAATTGCATTTTTTTATCGCAGAGGAATCGGCACCCATTTTCGGCATACCCGCGCACACGTTTAGACAGTTGCTAGTGCAAATAAAACCGCCGTACAGCGAGGAAAAAGCCCGATCTATCGCCGGTAAAATTCGCGCACAACTGGCAGTATCGGGCATAGCCGTCAACGCCACCTTATTGCAACATCCCGACCGGCATTGGGGGCGGGCGATTTTTTCCGGCATTCACCTGGTATTGACCGTGATGGCATGGGCATCGCTGGCCTTGAGTTCGGTACTGATTCTGAACACCGTGGCCGCCTTAATTACCCAGCAAACCGACCAGATCGGCATTATGAAATCACTGGGCGCGCGCCGCCGAACCATAGCCAGCCTCTATTTATCCGAAGTGTTTATCCTGTCGCTAATCGCGTTGCTGATCGCGATACCGTTGAGCTGGGCGGGCGCTTTTTACAGCAGTCGCTGGTTATTGGATGTGTTCAATATCGAGCTGAACGGCTTTGTCTATTCAGCGCAAGCGTTGTCGTTGATGATTGCCGGCGGATTAGTCGCACCGTTGCTGGCGGCATTGTGGCCTATCTGGAAAGGCGCGTCGATGTCGGTGCGCCAGGCCATTGCCAGTTACGGCTTAGGCGCGGATTTTGTTAGCCACGGCTTTGACCGCTGGCTTGAACACACCGTAGCCGCTTGGTTGCCGACACTTTACGCGGTCGCGCTGGGCAATTTGTTACGCCGTAAAGCGCGATTGCTCTGGACGCAAAGCGTGCTGATTATTGCCGGCGTGTTGTTCATCGTTATCATGAGCCTGATTGCCTCGGTTAACCTGACCCTGAATAACGAACTGGCGCGCAGCCGCTATGCGGTCCGTATCGGCTTTGCCCAAGACCAGTCTGCCGATCTCGTCAACGACATAGTGCGCACTATCCCGCCCACCGCCGCTGTGGAATTTTGGAATCGCCTGCCCGCCGAACTGTTACAGGGCGACAAGTTGATTCGGCAATCCGGCAGTCTGGGCCTGCAAATGATCGGACTGCCTGCAGACACCACGATGTACCGCCCGCTGATCGTCGCCGGACGCTGGTTCGAGCCAAGCGACGACCGACAAAACCGGCTGGTTATCAATGCCGAAACCGCCGAACTCAACGGCATACAGGTTGGCGACATAGTTAACGCCAAATTGATGCAACAACCGGCCCGCGCATGGCAGGTCATCGGTTTATATCGCGGGTTTGCCGGTTCCGGCTATGCGGTGGAAGCGGTTTATGCTCCCTTAAGCGCGATGCAGCCGGATAGCCTGAACGCACACAAGCATGCGTTTGCGCTGCTGTCCGCCGACATTCATTCCCTGGCGGCAGAAAAAACCTATGTCGATGCGTTAAAAACCGCCTTCGAACAGCAACACATCAGACTGGATTTTTACACCACGCTGGCCAAACTGGAACAACGCCAGTTTGCCGAAAATCAATTCCGTCCGATGACCAGCATGTTGCTGGGACTGGCGGTCATGATTGCCGCTGTCGGCGGGATTGGCCTGTCAGGAACCTTGGCTATAGGCGTATTGCAACGCACCCGGGAGATAGGCGTACTCCGCGCCATCGGCGCAAGCTCGTCAGCTATTTTTAAATTATTCATGCTCGAAGGTTTATTTCATGGCTTATTGGCCTGGCTCATCAGCATTCCGCTCGCCTTTGTGCTTGCCGAACCGTTAGCCAAACAACTGGGAACTACGATGCTGGGCATACAGCTGGATTTTGTTTTTTCCCTGGTATCGGTAGGATTCTGGTTAGGCTTTGTACTGATTCTGGCATTGCTGGCGGCTTATTTGCCTGCTCGACAGGCGTCCAGAATAGTCGTTAGAGCAGGGTTAAGTTATTGAACTGCGATCGTTAAAAAAAATTTGAGACATTATGATTAAGCGTAGTTTTGTCCGATATTTGGCCTAAAAATAAAAACAACACAACTGTTTTGTTTTATTGAAAAACACAACAGAACCGTTATAATTTAACCATGAACTCAAAACAAATGAAAAAATGGTTGGAACAACAAGGCGCTACTTTTCAGCCGGGCAAGGGTTCACACTTGAAAGTATTTTTAAACGGTAAGCAAACCACACTACCAATGCACGGCACAACAGGGCTTGGTAAGGGCTTGGAAGCCGCTATTAAACGACAACTTGATGTAAAATAAGGAAAACTCATGTTTGATTATCCCGTTATCCTGACTCCTGACGACGACACACTGTTAGTGACGTTTCCTGATATTCCCGAAGCGCTAACCTTTGGCGCCAATAAAGAAGACGCAATGCTTAACGCCATTGATGCACTTGAAACTGCGCTATCTTTCTATGTCGATGCGCGCAAACAATTGCCAGAGCCGTCTATAATTGCCGATTTACCCACCGTTAGGCCATCAGTATTGGAGGGGGTTAAGTTGGCTATATACCGTGAAATGACACTGCAAGGCATCCGTAAAGCCGATCTTGCAAGGCGCTTAGGATGGAAGGCGCCACAAGTTGACCGCTTGTTCGATCTAGGCCATGCGTCTCGGCTCGATCAGCTTGAGGCCGCAGCCAAAGCATTAGGCAGGCATATTGATTTAACGTTGGCTTAGTCGCCATCAGCTATCGCCGGGTTAGACGTGCGATTAGGTTTTTGACGTGACAAACCCGCTGCTAAAATAAACAATTCATTGCCAACCCATCAGCCAACAAGATGAATCTTTAAGCGCCTGCCACTCTATTTCGTAGATAGTGTTGTTGATGACGGCTTCCAACTCGCAAGCAATAATATCGTCATTTTCTGCGCGAATCAGTTTGGTCACCATAAAATGACGTTCTTTTTGCTTGGGTTCTACTGCCGTCCATTTTGACAGCAGTAGTTTATGCGGATTTATTCGATTCATCAAATTTCTTCGCTGGTCTGAAACCTCCCCCTTCAGGGGGATTATTTGAGTTTGACAACAATGCACTGGCATCGTTATCCTTTTTGGTAACCTCCTCGTTCACGGGGAGGAACAATCCACCGACCTCTATCCGTCGGCGGGTGTCATTCGACGGATGAGGTCGGATGTGGATTGAAACATGATGGCTATTCCTTTATTGGCGGTTTGCCGGTCAGCGGCAAACGATAGCGGGCGAAAATGCGATAGCAAAACTCCATGATCGGCACCGCCAAGGGCAGGTTTTCTATCATTGGCACCACGCGCCGGTAATAAGGGAGCTGTTTCCACACGGTTAAAAACCCGAGCACTCCAGATTGCAGCTGCTGATTCTCGTCGATGACATACAGGCGCTCCATTGCCTGTTTGTAGGTTAAGCCCGCTTGCGCCAATGCAGTTTTGTCCCGGGTAATATCTACCCAATTCACATTGCCGTGTTTATCGAGTCTTTTCATCGCCTTGATTTCAATCGTGCAGATAGGGCATTCGCCATCATGAAAGCAGGTGACTTTGGGTTTAGAGGCTGCCATTTAACCGTTATCTCCCCATTTGTGTTGCAAATAGTCGCGCCGCGTATCAAATATGCATTCAAGTTTACTGGCGATAAGGACTGAGTTTATTAATTGCCCCAGCCAGCCGAAAGGCATGGCGTAGAACATGATGTCTTCCAGCACGATGCCATTGTGCATTTCAGTTAAACACACTTCATGACTCCAAAATTTGAATGGGCCAATGCGCTGTTCATAGACAAAACGTTTGGGTTCGTCGCAGTGACTGATCTCGGATAGCCAGGTCATACTAATGCCCAATACGGCTTGCATTTGATAACTGAGCAGCAAACCGGCATAAATTTTTTCCGGCACTTTAGCGGTGATGGCCACATGAAAAAATGCCGGAGTGATGTCATTCAGGTTATAGGGCGAGGAAAAAAATTCCCAGGCTTCCTGGACCGTCAGATTGAGCTGTTGTCGGCGATAGAGTTGATAAATTTTCATGAGGAGGTTTGATTGCCTGAGCGGTCTAATAGCATCCACTGCTGAGCCTTGTTGTGAAAATGGGTAATGTCGGTGATCAGTTCGCAGCGTGGTAAGGTCGGTAGCAACTGTGGGTGGCAGTATGTGGCTCCGCTACCGCCTATCCAGATAGCCGAAGTCGCCGTTTGTTGCGCCGTGGCGATAATGCGCAATTGTTCAAGCGTTGTCGGTTCCGGTGGTGTTTTAACCAAACCGATCACGATGATGTCGGGCTGTAAATGCTGGGCCGCTTCGACAATATCCTTGCCGGGCAAGTTCGCGCCCAGGAAATAGCAGCGGTATTGCTGCGAGGCCGCCAGCAAACAGCTTAACAGGATGCCGCATTCATGGGGTTCGTCACTCGGGGTGGCGAACAGTATCGCCGGACTATTCGCTGAGGCGTTGTGCAGGTTGTTGACCATGCTGAACACGATACGATTAACGCAGCAGGTAAACATATGCTCCTGGGCGATGCTCAATTTTTCTTCATGCCAAAGTTCACCGACTTTTTTTAGCGCCGGCAATAAGATGTCACGGGCGTATTCCAAGGGTTCGCTAGCCACCAGAGCCCGCTTCAACAGCAACTCGCAACGGTCAATGCGATAGTCCATGACGGCGTCAATAATCTGCTTCAGCAGCGGATGCTGACTGTCTTTAGCTGAAACTTGTACTTGTTGTTGCAGGTCGCGCAATGCATCGCCATTCAAATTGGCGATCTTGCTGATGGTGTGGCCGCTGCTGGTCAGTTGTGAGAGTAGCGTCAGTTTTTCCAGATCCAGCTGCGAATAGCGACGGCGGTTATTGTCGCTACGCAGCGGGGCGACGCAAGCGTAGCGGCGCTCCCAAGCCCGCAGGGTTTCTGCAGGCAGTCCGGTTAATAAGGTAATGGCTTTAATTGAATACATTGTTTATGTTTTGTACAGAAAATATATTGACAATAATTATACATCAGCGTAATTTTATCGCCAGGTTAAAAAAAATTAACAGGGCCAGCCATGATAGAAACAGCACCCAATCGAGCTCTTCCAACCGCTACGCTAAGCAAAGCCGAACCGCTTGCGCTGGCGATGAACCTGGAACAGGCCAGGCAGAATCTGCATCTGCTGTTGCTGGAAGAAGATCAAGCGACGGTGTTATTGCTGAAGCATTGCCTGTCTCAGTTAGATAATGGCCTGGATATTTGGGAAATGGTCAGCGATAAAGCGTCCCCTCAAATTATTGTACAAGGTGTAGATTTTGTACAGCCTAATCTTGTTCAGACTATGCAATCTTTGCTGAACAATCCTGTTGCCAGATCCTCGTTACTCAGTCTGCGTTTTTTATCCAATTTTTTAATTGAAGTCTCCGGCTTGTGTCAGTCGATTCTTTATCATGACCCCGCCTTTAACAGCTATCTGCACAAGCTTGGCCAAGCCGCTCAAACCTTGAAAGTTGCCAGGCAAAAAATGATTGCCGGCAATACCGGCTTGGTTGCATTTGTTGCTTATAAACAAAAAACCACGGTGCTGAGTTTTGACGATTTACTGCAGGAAGGCGTGATCGGCCTGATCAAAGCCGTAGACCGTTTCGACCCTTATCGCGGCTTTCAGTTTTCTACCTATGCGATTCCCTGGATCAAACAGGCGATCTCGCGGTTGATTGTTAAACAGGAAAAAATCGTGCGCCTGCCGGTGGCTTTGGCCGAAAGAGCCTGTGCGGTGTTTGAAGCGATGCGCAACGCCTATCAGCAAACCGAGCGCTGGCCCAGTGTTGAGCAATTGAAGCGACTCTGCGATTTAAGCGAAGACGAGATCAAAACCATCAGAAATTACTATCAGGCGACCCATTCCCTGGATGAGGTTCGGGATAACCAGGAAGAGGAAGGCCAGGCGTTAATGGCGCGCATGAAACAACAACAATTTGCACTGCCGATGGATGACTTGATTGAGCGCAATTTGCGCCAATATCTTGATCGGGTTGTTGCGACCTTGCCGGAAAAGGAAGCGGCCATTCTGAATATGCGTTTTGGACTGAAAAATCACACCGAAACCACCTTGCAAGTCATTGCCGATCAACTGCAGGTCAGTCGTGAGCGCGTCCGACAAATACAAAATGAAGCGTTAAAAAAACTTAAAAACCAGTTTGGTTGCGACCTGGCGCTGTTCCTTGAACCCAATGACAGCTACGAAAACGAATAATAACAAGGTTGCACCAGCCCATCGCCAACAGGAGTGATTATGTCATCAGAAAAACACAACGCCAGCGAACAAAGCCCACAGCCAGACTGGAAGTTTGACTTTGACCAACAATGGAAAGCGGCTTGCCAGAAATCGCTAGACTATTTTCACCAGCATAAACAGCAATTCTCGCTGTCGAATATTAGCGGTATTGTGGGTGGCGGCTCTTTGCTGCTATGGCTGGCAAGCGGCATTTACATTATCGACCAGGGTAATCGCGGCGTGGTTACCCGCTTTGGCGCCTACAGCGAGACCACCACGCCTGGGCTGAATTGGCACATCCCCATGCCGATCGAGAAGGTGGCCGTCATTAATGTCGAGCAGCAACGTTTTATTGAGCTGGGCTATCGTGGCAATAGCCGAGGCAGCAAGCCGGAATTGATTCCGCAAGAGTCATTAATGCTGACGACGGATGAAAATATCGTCAACGTGCGTCTCGCGGTGCAATATCAGATTAATAATGCCGGCGATTATCTTTTTAACGTCAGGGACAATGAGGCAACGCTGAAGCAGCTGACCGAAAGCGTTCAGCGCGCGGTCATTGGCCGTAACAATATGGACTATGTATTGACCGAAGGGCGCAGCGATATTGTCGCCCAGATCAAACAGGACATTCAGTCCGGGATGGATGACTACAAAGCCGGAATTACCATTGCCAGCGTTAACCTGCAGGATGCGCAACCACCCGAAGAAGTGCAGGGCGCTTTTGAAGACGCGATACGCGCAAGGGAAGACAAGCAACGTTTAATTAATGAAGCCTAAGCCTACAGTAACGAGATTATCCCGAAAGCGCGAGGCGCCGCGTCTCGATTGTTGCTGGAAGCGGAAGCCTACGAAGCGGAAAAAGTCGCTAAGGCCACCGGCGAAACCCAGCGCTTTGAGCAATTGCTGACCGAATATGAAAAAGCCCCGGCCATTACCCGTAAACGCTTGTATCTGGAAGCTAAGGAAAAACTGTTTAGCAGCACCAACAAGGTCATCGTGGAAGCCGGTCAAAGCGCACCGCAACTGTATATGCCTTTGCAAAATGTCGTTTCGCACCAGCCCACGGAGAGCAAACCGCCGGCAGCAGAAACCACGACCGAAGCGGCCGAAATCAAAAAAAACAACGATCAACATATCAACAGTAACGCTTTACGTCCCAGTCGGAGCAAATCATGAGCAGAACCCAAATAGTGTTGCCCGCCAGTTTCGGCTTGTTAATGCTGGCTTATATGTCAATTTTTTATGTCAATCAACATGAAAAAGCGATTGTATTTCGTCTGGGTGAAATGATCGAATCAGACTTTCAGCCCGGACTCCATTTTAAGACCCCCATCATCAATAAAGTCAGTACATTTGATGCGCGTGTGCTGACCTTGGATGCTAAGTCCGAGCGTTTTCTTACCTCCGAAAAGAAGAATGTAATCGTTGATTCGTTTGCCAAGTGGCAAATCGGTGATGTGGGTCTTTTTTACACCACGGTCGGTGGCGATGAATATCAAGCTAATTTACGCCTCGATCAAATCATGAAGGACGCGCTGCGCAGTGAATTCGGCGTACGCACCATCAAACAGCTGATCTCGGAAGATCGAAGCGAACTGCGCCGTACCTTGCTGGACAAATTGTCGCCGATGGCCAGTAAGTTTGGCATTAAGCTGATCGACATTCGTATCAAACGCATTGACTTGCCTCAGGAAGTCAGCAGTTCGGTTTATCAGCGTATGCGCGCCGAGCGTGAACGGGTGGCCAGAGAATTTCGCTCGCAAGGTTCAGAAAGCGCCGAGCAAATCAGCGCCGAGGCTGACAAGCAAAAACAGGTGATGCTGGCCAATGCCCATCGCGACGGCGACAATATCCGGGGTCGGGGCGATGCCAAATCTGCCGATATTTATGCAAAAAGTTTCGGTAAAAATCCTGAGTTCTACGCCTTCTACCGTAGCTTGCAGGCTTATCAGGTCGCATTCGAAAAAACTCAGGATACCTTGGTGCTGAAGCCGGATTCCGATTTTTTTAAATATTTTAACCATGAAAATTGACCGTTAAGCGGAGCAGCAAAAACCATGAAAATATATATTTTTCGTATCGTGGCGCTTAGCGTAATCGCCGCCATATTGTTTAGCGTTTTCAACCGAACCTCGTCCGATTACGAAGAAAACTATGCGGTGCCGTATTCCGATTTTATCGAGAGCATACGCAGTCGCAGTATTTCCGAGGTGGTGATCAGTGGCACCCATATAGAAGGCCGTCGCAGCAACGGCGAGCGCTTTACCACTTACAACCCCAACGATCCTCGCCTGATCGACGAGTTGTTGGAGTATGGCGTCAAGATCAAGGTGGAAAAACCGCAAGTGTCTTCGACCATTATGCAGATCCTGATTTCCTGGGCGCCGATGGTGTTATTCATTGTCGTGGTGGCGTACTTCATGCGCAAACAGCAAGCCGGTGGACCGGGCGGGCAAATGGGCTTTGGTAAAAGCCGCGCCAAGTTGATGGCCGAGGATCAGATCAAGGTGCGTTTTTCCGATGTCGCCGGGGTCGAAGAAGCCAAACAGGACGTGGTGGAAATGGTGGATTTCCTTAAAAATCCCGGGAAATATGAGGTGCTGGGCGGCAAGATACCGCGCGGAGTATTGATGGTAGGGCCGCCGGGAACCGGTAAAACCTTGCTAGCGCGGGCAATTGCCGGTGAAGCCGGCGTGCCGTTCTTCTCGATCTCCGGTTCCGATTTCGTGGAAATGTTTGTCGGCGTCGGCGCCTCCAGGGTGCGGGATATGTTCAATCAAGCCAAACAGCGGGCGCCGTGCATTATCTTTATCGACGAAATCGATGCGGTAGGCCGACATCGCGGCAATGGCGGCGCGGGCGGCGGTAACGATGAGCGCGAACAAACCCTGAACCAGCTACTGGTCGAAATGGACGGCTTCAACGGCAACGAAGGCATTATTGTGATCGCCGCGACTAACCGGGCTGATGTGCTCGACAAAGCCTTATTACGACCCGGCCGCTTCGATCGGCAGGTCCAGATTGGCTTGCCCGACATCAAGGGCCGCGAACAAATCCTCAAAGTTCATGCGGGCAAGGTTCCGCTGGCCGATGATGTCAATATCAACGATCTGGCGCGTGGAACGCCGGGGTTTTCCGGTGCCGAACTCGCCAATCTAATCAACGAGGGCGCCTTGTTTGCTGCACGCTACAATCAGACCGAGATCACCATGAACGACCTGGACAAGGCCCGTGACAAAATGCTGATGGGCGCAGAAAAACATACCATGGTCATGAGCAAAGACGACCTGTTGATGACCGCATATCACGAGGCCGGGCATGTGATTGTGGGCCGGGTGGTACCCGACCATGATCCTGTGTATAAAGTCAGTATCATGCCGCGCGGCGGCGCACTGGGCATCACTATGTTTCTGCCGGAACGCGATCAATACAGTGCCAGCAAGGATAAGCTCGAGAGCCAAATTTCCAGCCTGTTTGGCGGCAGGGTGGCGGAAGCGTTGATTTACGGTAAAAACAAAGTCACCACCGGCGCTTCCAACGATATTGAGCGTGCTACGCAGTTGGCGCGCAACATGGTGACCAAGTGGGGCCTGTCGGATCGTCTCGGCCCTATGGATTACGGCGATAACGAAGGCAGTTACATGGGACCCCAAGCCAAGCCGATGTCAGAAAAAATGGCGCAAATAATTGACGAGGAAATCCGTCATGTTGTCGACACCAATTATCAGCGTGCCGAACAACTCTTGAAAGACCATATCGATATTCTACATAACATGGCACATGCCTTGCTGGCTTGGGAGACCTTGGATAAGTATCAGATCGATAAGTTGATGCAAGGCCGAATAATTGCCTTGCCCGAGCCGATCGTCGATGCAGATATAGCTTTTGTCAGCGAGATTGCGTTGGATGATGGCAGCAGTAAAAATCAAGAAACGTCAAAACTCAGCGTTAATTGAGGCTAACTTATTAGGTCGATGGTTGAGCCACGACTATTTCCTACTCCTCTATACTCCCTTCAAAATCTGTATTATTGAAGGGAATTTTTTGAGAGATCTTATGAATGCTACAATCTTTAATCAGAAGATACTGTCCTCATTAACGATGTTATCGGCAATCAATTTTAATGCCGCTGTTATTTTTCTGTTGGTTATCAGCGTTATTTCAGCAACCGGTAGCAGCCTAATTTTTGACAATAACAGCGATCTTTATGGCCCCTTGGCCAGCAACTTGCGGTTGATGCTGATTTATTTGACGCTCAGCCAATTTGCGGTGTACTGTTTTTGCAGCTACTGTCAAAGCTACCGCCTATTAATCCTGGTAGGCCTATTCTGGTTGATGCTGATGGGGTCTATCGAATATTACGGCATGATTAACCAGATATCGATAGATGAAAATTATCGCTGGTTTTTTCTGTATATGGGGATATCTAATTTAGCCTATGGTTATCTCTATGGTTTCAATAAGTCTTGGTATCAAGATAATAAAATTGACCTGAAATAAAGGCTCATTTACAAAAAACCTATAGTAATAATATTATCGCCGCAGATAGCTTCAGAAAACAACAACATTTAAGTTGAATAATTATTTCAACGGGGAGTGGTATTGCAGTGCAAATTAAATTTTCGTTTGATTCATCCCAGCCAATTGCTGGTGAAGCGAGCATTGAGATCAACAAATCGATTCAAGATGTTTTTTCTTATATTGGTGAACATTTTTATGATAACTATCCTAAATGGGCGGTAGAAGTTGTTGAATTTGAACCCTTGGACGGTAAAGAGGTTTTTGTCGGTTCGAAAGCCAAGCAAATTCGTGAAGACAACGGCTCAAAAGTCGAATCTATTTTTGAGATTACCGATTATCAACCCTCGATGAAACTTATTTTTAAAGGACTGACTGAGCCGTATATACACAGTTATCTATTAGAAAGTAGCGAACAAAAACAAGCCACGCGTTTGACTTTCCGTTTTGAACTATCTGAAATTGACGTCTTTATGCGTCCATTTCAGAAACTAATACGTTCTGCGATTGAAGAGGGCGCAGAAAATACCGTTGAAAACATTAAAAATTTAGTCGACGTTGATACTCATTAACCTATAGTTTATTTGTAATTATCAAAAACATTGGAGTTTAATTATGCCTTTTATTGTTGAAAAAGATAGTGGCCTTATTCCGCAAGTGCTTTCCGCTATTTTAGATGAGTGTGTTAATGGTGTAACTTTAGCTGATCCTGATTTAGACGATTCTCCCATTGTTTATGCCAATAAAGCCTTTGAACGTTTAACAGGTTATAACCAAGAAGAAATCATCGGTCACAATTGCCGATTTCTTCAAGGCGAAGATAGAGAACAAGCCGGACGTTATCAAATTGCCGAAGCCATGAAAAATCATGAGTCCGTTGAAGTCACGTTACATAATTATAAAAAAGACGGTACGTTATTTTTCAATCGCTTGAAAATAACACCTTTGTTCGATAGAAAACACAGGGTTATTTATTATCTGGGCGTACAGTACGATATAACCGAGCAGGTTAATGCTAACAATGAAATTAAAGAATTAAACGATTTATTAAATGCCATGCCGAAAAAATAACCTCGCTTGAATACTATGATGCAATAGATAAAGGTACGTTTATGAGCTCGACTGAAAATGTGAATACCAGTGATGGCCTGTTTTTTAATGAAGCCTTATTCGGTCTTGCGATACTGGCTTTTATTTTATTGTTAGTCATTGAGAAGCGTCATCCTTACCGTCAATTTCCTCAGAAGGTTTATAAAGAATCGTTGGTGACCAATACCACGGCTTTTTTGGTTAATAATGTGATTCTGACGGTATTAAGGGCATCATCATTGTTTCTTGTCGCCCAACAATTTGCCTCTTACGGCTTATTAAGCGGTTTAGATAATGGCCCGGTCAAATGGTTGCTGGCGTTCGCTTTTTTTGATCTGGCCATTTATATTTGGCACGTTGCCAGTCACAAATACGAGTGCTTATGGCGATTTCATAAAGTGCATCATAGTGATAAAGGCTTTAATGTTTCTACCGGCTTTCGCTTCCACGTTTTCGATTTATTGCTGGAAGTTATTTACAAGTGCGTATTTGTTGTCGTTATTGGCGTGAACGCGTATCTGGTACTTTCTATTGAGATTGTTGAGCTGTTTTTCATATTTTTTCATCATGCCAATATTCGCGTTCCGAACGAAGAGACTATTTCGCAAGTATTTATTACTCCCTCATTACACCGAACTCATCATTCGACCTTACGCCAAGAACACGATAGTAATTATGGCGTTGTTTTTTCACTCTGGGATCGTGTGTTCGGAACTCGAAAAGAACGGGTTCCTGAATATATTGGACTCGATTTAATTGAAGCTGAAAATTTTATCCAGCTGTTTTCACTGGCCTTTATTACTGAACTTAAAATCAGAAAATTATTTAGCTGGATTCCTAAGGGAAAAAGATAATAGATAGGTGTCGGTTTGCTCGCATTGATTAACCATTAGATAACGTTAGCGATGATCATTAAAACAACAAAAGATATTCCTGCCAGTGAGATTACCGACCCTTTGGTTTTTAAGAAGCGGCGTCAGATAATTAAAGCTATGTTGGCGACTACGCTTACCGGTGCGGGTATTTCGCCTGTATTGGCTAATAACAATGAGTCGATTTGGGCGGATATACCAAAAAGCGATTTTTCTGTCGACGCTTTAACACTTACGCCTGCTGAGCTCATTAAAAATTACACCAACTATTATGAGTTCTCATTTAATAAAAAAGATGCAACGGTGCTGGCGCAAAATATAACGACCGATCCTTGGTCTATAGAGATAAGCGGTGAAGTCGAAAAACCGGGTAGCTATTATTTGGAAGATATTCTGCGTCAGCAGACGCTACAAGAGTCTATCTATCGTTTTCGTTGTGTGGAAGCCTGGTCTATGGTTGTACCCTGGGTTGGTTTTTCTCTGGGCAGTTTATTAAAAACGGTTAAACCTTTATCAACGGCACACTTTGTGAAATTTACGGCTACGTATCAACCCGACATAATGCCCAAGCAACAGCATCATGCGATGCTGGAATGGCCTTATGTTGAAAGTTTGCGCATTGATGAAGCCATGCATCCTTTAACAATATTGGCTGTTGGCATGTATGGCGATATTCTGCCAAAACAAAATGGCGCCCCCTTGCGTTTGGTTGTGCCCTGGAAATACGGCTTTAAAAGTATTAAGGCGATTGTAAAAATTGAGTTGTTAAAAAGACCGTCAATCACAACCTGGAATAAATTTGCACCCCACGAATATGGCTTTTACTCCAATGTAAATCCGGCTGTTGCCCATCCACGCTGGAGCCAAAACAGCGAACGCCAATTAGGCAGCGGTTTTTTTACTCCGCGTCGAGAAACTGAATTATTTAACGGCTATGGCGAGCAAGTAGCGTCATTGTATAGCGGCATGGACTTACGGCATTTTTTCTGATGGTTCTACGATTTAACAGTTTGCGGTCCTTAACTATTGTCGCTTGCTTAATCCCCTTGCTATGGATATTGATCGACATTGCTTTTAATCATCTCGGAGCCAATCCCATTCAAGCGCTGCATATTCGCCTAGGGGATTGGTCATTACGTTTCTTATGGCTGACACTGGCTATTACGCCGATTCAAACGATGACAAAATGGCGGGGCATGGCGAATTATCGGCAACTGTTGGGGTTGTATGCTTTCTTTTATGCAACCTTGCATGTACTCACTTATTTGCTGGTAG
Source organism: Methylobacter arcticus (assembly GCF_050917435.1). Taxonomy (NCBI): domain Bacteria; kingdom Pseudomonadati; phylum Pseudomonadota; class Gammaproteobacteria; order Methylococcales; family Methylococcaceae; genus Methylobacter; species Methylobacter arcticus. The sequence goes on along the minus strand of NZ_CP159583.1, from coordinate 3,629,469 downwards.
ATCATGCCCTAATCTGGCGCATTATTGGCATTGATATTATTGAAAGTACTTATATCTGGTTTGGGCTACTGGCTTACAGCATTGTTTTTTTATTAGCACTTAGCTCGCCAAAATGGGCTAAAAAGCGCATGGGTAAAACCTGGAAAAAACTCCATCGCTTTATTTATATTGCAGCGGTTGCCGCCATTATTCATTATTACTGGCAACTCAAAGGTAATCTGGCGGAACCTTTATTTTATTTAATCATAGTCGTTTTATTATTGGGTTTTCGTCTTGCAGTTTGGTTTAAAAACTATCAGTTTAATAAAATGTTGATTCCAACAGGCCAAAGGGTGTTGAGCGTGCAGGCAAAGCAAGTTGTCATGCCTGAATCAATCCGCGCACGGCAAGCAATACTGCAAAAAAGCAGGCTGAATCGCAAACCGTAAAATAGCTCTGTTCTATGCATCTACTCAACTTTGGGAAAAAACATGACTGAAAAATATATCTATTCATTCCAAAAAGGCGACGGAAAAAATAAAGTACTGTTGGGAGGCAAAGGTGCCAATCTGTGCGAAATGACCCAGATTGGGCTTAATGTACCGCCGGGGTTTGTGATCACTACCAAAACTTGTCTGGATTATCTCGGAAACCATCAATTGCCCGACGGTTTGCTGGAAGACGTTAAAGCCCATATTGGCGAAATTGAAACACTCTCGGGTAAACAGTTTGGTGACCGCCGTAATCCATTGCTGGTATCGGTACGTTCCGGTTCGGCTATCTCAATGCCCGGCATGATGGATACTATTCTCAATCTGGGGCTTAATGCCCAAACCCTGACCGGCCTGATCGAGCAGACCGGCGATGCGCGCTTTGCCTATGATGCCTACCGCCGTTTTATTCAGTTATTCGGCAAGGTAGCCTTGGGCATTGATGATCAAAAATTTGATCTGCATTTCGCTGCGGTCAAAAAACAGGCAGGGATAAAATCCGATGTGGGTCTGGATGCCGAACATCTGCGCCAAATCAGCGAGCTGTTTCTCCAGGTCGTTCTGGAAGAAACCGGCAAGCCTTTTCCTGAAAATGTTTATGAACAACTGGAATTGTCTATTAAAGCGGTATTCAATTCCTGGATGGGCAAACGCGCAGTCGATTACCGGCGCGAATTCCATATCACGCCGAAAATGGCCAACGGCACCGCCGTTAATGTAGTCGCCATGGTGTTTGGCAATATGGGCAACGATTGCGCAACCGGTGTCGGCTTTACCCGCAATCCGGGCACCGGCGTTAATGAAATGTATGGCGAATACCTGGTTAATGCGCAAGGCGAGGATGTGGTCGCCGGCATTCGCACGCCAAAACCGGTGCAAGAATTGGCTCAGGAAATGCCGGATCTGTACAAGCAGTTGGTCGATTTGCGTAACAGACTCGAAGCACATTACCAGGAAGTTCAGGATTACGAATACACCATCGAACGCGGCGTCTTGTACTGCCTGCAAACCCGTAACGGTAAAATGAACGCGACGGCGATGGTGCGTACTTCCGTGGAGATGATGGCCGAAGGCCTGATTAGCAAGGAACAGGCGTTGTTGCGCATCAACCCCGAGTTGCTGGAACAGCTGCTGCATCCGCAACTTGATCCTGAAAATAAAGCCCAGTCTGTGGCTCAAGGCTTGCCGGCTTCGCCGGGCGCCGCTTTCGGTAAATGCGTGTTTGATGCCGATACCGCTGAATTAATGGGCCGTGCCGGAGAGCGGGTCATTTTACTCAGAGAAGAAACCAAACCCGAAGACATTCATGGCTTTTTTGCCGCCCAGGGTATTTTGACCAGTCGCGGCGGCAAAACCTCGCATGCGGCCGTGGTTGCCCGAGGCATGGGTAAAGCCTGCATCGCCGGCGCCGAAGACCTGCAAATAGATGTGCGCGCCCACCAGGCAATTATCGGTGATCTGCATATTCGCGAAGGCGATACCATTACTATTGACGGCAGTACCGGACTCATTTATTTAGGCGAAATCGCCATGATTGAACCTTCATTTTCCGAAGAATTAAAAATCTTGTTGTCTTGGGCCGATGAGTTTGCCGAACTGGAAGTTCACGCCAATGTCGATACGCCGGAACGCGCACGCATGGCGCTCAGCTATGGCGCAACCGGTATTGGTCTGTGCCGTACCGAGCGCATGTTTAATGCGTCCGACCGCCTGCCTTTAGTGATTGACATGATTCTGGCTGACAACAAGGAAGCTCGGCAGCAAGCGTTGACGCGGTTATTTCCGATTCAGCGTGATGACTTTAAACAGCTATTTGAGGCGATGTCGCCTTATCCTGTGACCGTCCGACTGCTGGATCCGCCGATGCATGAATTCTTGCCCAGTGAGCATCAGCTTGAAGATGACATCAAAGCTTTGAATCTCTATAAGCTGATGATACAGGGTCAGCAGGTCACCTTGGAGACCTTGGGTCTACAGGCGTTATTGCCGACACCGTTCAATTATCTGAATGAGGACGTCATCAATAAAGCGATTGCTAAAAAGGAATTGATGCTGAAGAAAGTCAAGGAATTGTATGAAGTCAATCCGATGCTGGGTCACCGGGGTGTGCGCCTTGGCATGTCGTATCCGGAAATTTACCAGATGCAAATTCGATCCATTCTTGAGGCTGTGGCGCTGTGTACTCAACAAGGGACACCGATTCTGCCTGAAATCATGGTGCCTCAGGTGATTACCTTGCAAGAGTTGATCAAAGTAAAATCTTTCGTCGATCAAATTCAACAGGAAGTCGAAAGTCAGTACGGTATTGCGCTGGAATTTAAATTCGGTACCATGGTGGAAACTGTCAGGGCCTGTACCCGTGCCGGCGAATTAGCGCAAGTGGCGGAATTTTTCTCGTTCGGTACCAATGATTTAACCCAGGCGACCTTCTCCTTTTCGCGCGAAGATGCAGAAAACAAATTTCTACCGCTTTACAATGAAACCGGATTACTTGAAGACAACCCGTTTGAAGTGCTTGATGCCAAAGGTGTCGGCCAATTAATGAAAATGACCGCTGATTCAGGACGCCTTACCCGGCCCGATATCAAAATAGGCATCTGCGGCGAACAAGGCGGCCATCCGCAATCGATTCGCTTCTGCCATCATATCAAACTGGATTATGTGTCCTGTTCGGCGCCACGCATACCCATCGCCAGGCTGGCTGCGGCCCATGCGAAATTGCTGGAGGATGACTACAGGATGGGTTGATTCTGCAGTCATGTTATTCAGCACGCAACGTGCCATTAAAGCTATCGCCTTTTCAAGGACTAACATGTTGAGCTTCGCGGTGCTCTGCCCAACCGCGACTCAGCCCCTGCGCCATGCGTGAAAACGGCCAACACAACGCAGCAAGCCTTCCGGGACATGGTTGCGTTTCCAGACGCCGGCGACATATTTGTTGGCCTCGGCCAGGGTGGGATAGATGTGAATGGTGCCCAGAATTTTGTTTAAGCCGAGGCCGTGCTTCATCGCCAGCACGAATTCAGCCAGCAACTCTCCGGCATGTTCGCCAACGATAGTCACGCCGAGTATCCGGTCTTTGCCGGGCTGGGTCAGCACTTTGACAAAGCCCTGCGCTACACCGTCGGTAATGGCTCGATCCAGATCGTCAAGGTGATAGGTGCTGACTTCATAGGCAATGCCTTGTTCGGTGGCATCCTGCTCGTTCAGACCGACCCGGGCGACTTCAGGATCGATAAACGTAGCCCAGGGAATCACCGAGTAATCGGTACGAAATTTTTTAAAGCCGCCGAACAAGGCATTCACCGCAGCATACCAGGCCTGATGGGCGGCGGTATGGGTGAACTGGAACGGGCCGGATACGTCGCCGACGGCAAAAATGTTCGGGTAATTAGTCTGCTGGAACGCATTAATGGCAATAGTGCGCTTGGGCGATAGTTCGACGCCCAGTTCTTCAAGGCCGTAACCTTGGGTATTGGCAACCCGGCCAAGCGCCAATAGCACTTGGTCGAACGCAATGCGCACTTGTTGACCCTGATGCTCGGCCAGCAGAATTTTTTCACCGTTGTCGATGATGAACTGTTTGGCGGTATGTTCAACCAGCACCTCGATACCTTCCTGACGGAACTTGGCGATGACGATGTCCGCAACATCACTGTCTTCGCGGATTAACAGACGCGGCAACATTTCCACCAGCACCACCTTGCTGCCGAACCGGGCAAAACTTTGCGCCAGTTCGCAGCCGATAGGCCCGCCGCCCAGTATAACCAGACGTTTGGGCAGTTCGCGCAACGCCCAGAGGTTGTCGGAGGTCAGATAAGCGATGTCCTCGATACCCGGAATCGGCGGTACCAACGGACGCGCACCGGCGGCGATCACGATGGAACGGGCGGTGATGGTGCGGGTTTCACCGGCTGCGGTGACCTGGACTTCCCAGGGAGAAAGGATTTTAGCCTCGCCTTCGACGACCTCCACGCCCAGGTCTGAATAACGTTGTACGGAATCGTGCGGCTCGACGGTTTTGATCACCGCTTGCACCCGGTTCATCACCTCGGCGAAATCAAATTCAGCGTCGGCTTTTTTGATGCCGAAATCCGACGCGTTACGAATTTGAGCCAGCAGTTTGGCGGAACGGATCAAGGCTTTAGACGGCACACAGCCGGTGTTCAGGCAATCGCCGCCCATCTTATGTTTTTCGATTAAGGTAACTTTGGCTTTGACGGCGGCGGCGATGTAAGACGTAACCAGGCCGCCGGAACCGGCGCCAATCACCACGATGTTGTTGTCAAACCGGGCAGGCTTAGGCCATTGGGCATAGATCTTATTGGCCTGAATGGCTTCGACGATTTTATGGGCGATCAACGGAAAAATGCCTAATAGCACAAAAGAGCCGATCAGGCCGGGCGACAAAATACCCGACAAGGATTCCAGTTGACCCAGCTGGGTACCGGCGTTCACATAAACCACGGTACCGGCCAACATACCCACCTGACTGACCCAATAAAAAGTCTGGGTTTTTAGATGGGTCAAACCCATCGCCAGGTTAATTACGAAAAACGGAAAAACCGGCACCAACCTCAGGGTAAACAGGTACAGAGCGCCATCTTTAGCCACACCGGCATCGATGGCTTGCAGACGCTCGCCAAAGCGCGCTTTAACCGCATCGCGAAACAGAAAGCGGGCGGCCAGAAAGGCCAGGGTTGCGCCAATCGACGAGGCGAAAGAAACGATCAATGTTCCCCATAGCAAACCGAACACAGCGCCACCGGCCAGCGTAAGAATGGCTGCGCCCGGCAAAGACAGGCCGGTTACGGCGATATAAATCAGCGCATAAATGGCAACGGCCATAACGGGATGAGTGCTGCGATAACTGCCGATAGCGTCTTGCTGAGCCTTCAGTGCTTCCAGAGTCAAGTAGTTGTCCAAGTCGAAGGCAAAAAAAGCGACAATCAGGGCGACGATAAAGGCCAGTAGCGCTAAACGTGAAAAATTCATGGTGTTCTCCTTAATGATGGGTGTACACAAAACAGTTTCAGGCAGGATTAAAGCATAACGTTATTCATAACAGCCCTTAATATAAGGCATGATTGTCCGCATGACCATGTTGTTGATGAATGCATCATGCCTACTCAAAATACTGCCGGTGCAAAGCCAGTGAAAAATTAAAAATATACCCAGTCGTCGTATTTCAAAAGAAAACCTTACCTTACACGGCAAATTGAGTTCAACTACCAACAGCCACCTCAACATTGAAATAATCAAACTTACACTATATGATGAAATTCGATTTTAAAAGAGAGAGTGAGTAATGCTGGGATTGGCAAAGACGAGTCAAACAAGGAGATTGAATGTTAAAAAACGCTTTTATTAAACAACTGTTCAGCAGTTTTTTAGACTTAGTGCCTATTCTCGCGGTTGTTTTGGTGTTCCAGGTTTTGGTGATCCGTCAGCCTATTCCCGATGTCGGCAACTTAATCGTCGGCACTCTTTTCGTTGTTCTCGGTCTTACCCTGTTTATTCAGGGGCTTGAGCAAAGCCTGTTCCCGATTGGCGAGTCGATGGCCTATGCGTTTGCCAGCAAAGGCAGTGTGTTCTGGCTGCTGGCGTTTGCCTTTTGTTTGGGCTTTGGCACCACGGTGGCAGAACCCGCGTTGATCGCCGTCGCTCAGGAAGCGGCCAATATTGCCGGTAAGGCCAACATTATCGAACCCAGCGATGAGGCGATTAACGATTATGCCTTGGGACTGCGCCTTACTGTGGCGTTGTCGGTCGGCTTTGCTATTTTGATCGGCGTATTAAGAATTATTCGGGGCTGGCCGTTGTATTACCTGATTATCGGCGGTTATTGCGGAGTCATTGTGATAACGCCGTTTGCGCCGCCTGAAATTATCGGCATCGCTTACGATTCCGGCGGCGTCACCACCTCGACCATTACCGTTCCGCTGGTGACTGCGCTGGGCGTGGGTTTGGCCACCGCCATTAAAGGACGCAATCCGATGACTGACGGCTTTGGGCTGATTGCCTTTGCCTCATTAATGCCTATTATTTTTGTGATGGCATATGGGATGATCATATGATGAATTGGATGAACCAATTTGGGCAGGTATTACTGGAAACCTGCCGGGACATTTTGCCGATTGCCGCGATTATTATCGGCTTTCAGCTGCTGGTTATCCGTAAACCGGTGGCGCACCCGAAAAAAATGCTGATCGGCTTTATTTATGTGTTGCTCGGTATTGCATTCTTTCTGGAAGGCCTGAAAATGGCACTGTTTCCGTTGGGGACGCTGATGGCCAATCAGCTGACGACGCCAGAATTTTTGGGTATATCCCCGACTGAGCAAAACGTAGCCTGGCAGACGTATTACTGGGTGTATATCTTTGCTGCCAGCATCGGCTTTGCGACCACCTTGGCCGAACCCTCGTTGCTTGCGGTGGCGATGAAAGCCGAACAGATTTCCGGCGGCACTGTCCGTGCTTGGGGCTTGCGCATTACCGTTGCTATCGGCGTCGCCTTAGGTTTGGCCTTGGGTACCTATAGAATCGTTGTCGGTATTGAACTTTATTATTTTATAATTGCGGGTTATATCATTGTCATTGTGCAAACCCTGTTTACCCCAAAACTGATGATTGGTCTGGCTTATGACATTGGCGGGGTCACCACGTCAACGGTCACGGTGCCGCTGGTGACTGCATTGGGTTTGGGACTGGCCGCTGCCGTCCCCGGCCGCAACCCGTTGCTGGATGGTTTTGGCTTGATCGCTTTTGCCTGTTTATCGCCCATTATTGCTGTCTTAGCTTATGCGCAAATTGCGCAATGGCTTAATAAAAGCAGTCTTTCATCCAAACCCTGAGGAAAACTATGCATTTCAAATTAATTATCGCCTTTGTCGAAGATGACAAAACTGACCTGGTGCTTGAGACTGCCCGCAAAAATGGCGCTAAAGGCGCAACCGTGGTCAATAATGCTCGCGGCGAAGGCATGAAACAATCGAAAACTTTTTTTGGCTTGAGCTTGGAGACCCAGCGCGATGTGCTGCTGTTTTTGGTTGAAGAACATCTTAGTCGGCAAATTCTGGAAACCATTGCCAAGGTCGCGCAGTTCGACAGCAAACCCGGTACCGGCATTGCCATCCAGATTGACGTTGAAGATGCCGTCGGCGTTATGCATCAGGTTGAACAATTAACCCAAGAACTTGAGGATAAAAAATATGATTGAGCCACGTATTATCGTTCGCGTTAGGGATGTGATGAAAACCGATTTTGGCACCATCGACGGTATTGCCACCATAGAAGATGCTCTGAAAAAGATGAAAAAGCTTAAAACCGCCGTACTTATCGTTAATAAGCGTCATGACGACGACGAATACGGCATGATTAATTCCGGCGACATTGCTCGCCATGTGTTGGCCAAGGATCGTGCGCCGGATCGGGTTAACGTTTACGAAGTGATGAGCAAGCCGGTGATCTCGGTACGCCCTGATATGGACATCCGTTATTGTTCGCGTTTATTTGCCCAGTATAATTTGGTCAGAGCGCCGGTCATTGAGCATGGCAAAATTATCGGTATGGTCAGCCCTAATTCGCTGGTGCTGGATGGAATGTACAAGGCTTGTAAAATAAACTAAAGCAAAGGGCGAAAGACTGAGCTAACCTTATATTGGGATTGTCTATGTGTGGGCCCGAATTTATTCGCGCGGTAGATATTAAAAGCGCGAATAAATTCGCGCCCACCCCAGAATAGACTCAATTGCCTAACTTAAACTTAATGGCAGTGACGCGCTACGCGGGAACGAGGAGCTGAATAGTTACAATGAATTTTTTAAAAAGGACAGTCGATTATGTTGGCATGGTTAAAATTTAATTCGAGAATCTGGTTTTTTCTGGGTTTTATTGGTTGTGTTTTTTTGCTGTCGATGGGCGCTTATTTCCAGTTTATCGGCGGCCTCGATCCCTGTCCGTTGTGTATTTCCCAGCGCATTGCCATTTTGCTGACCGGCTTGGTTTTTTTAAGCGCCGCCATTCATAATCCGGGACAAACTGGGGTAACCGCTTATGCCATTTCAGGCGCGGTAACGGCTTTGTGCGGAGCGGCGATTTCAACCCGCCATGTCTGGATACAGCATTTGCCGCCTGATAAAGTCCCGGAATGCGGCCCCGGCCTGGATTATGTGCTGCAAAATTTTCCGTTGTTTGAAACAGTCAAGTTAATGCTTAGCGGTACCGGTGATTGCGCTAAAGTGGATTGGACGCTGTTGGGTTTTAGTATGCCTGCCTGGACATTGCTGGCTTTTTTAATGCTGGCAAGCTTAAGTCTGCTGCAAATCTGGAATGACAAACAGGCGAAGTAACTCTTATTATTCGCGGATATTAATTCAGCGAAACTATTTGCCGCTCCCACATTGATATCACATCAGTGCTATCGAATTTAAATGGCTGTTCCGGCTTAGGTGGGTAGCCCTAAGAACTTACTTAATCGCTACTTTATGAATTTTCAACGCCTAAAATACTTAGCCGGTTTATGTCGCCCGCGCTTTGCACCTTGGCTGCTTTCAGGCCTCATATTGCTGGTTGGTTTGGGCATTACGGCCGATGTATGTCGGCGTTTTCAGCAACAAGATAAAGAGCACCTGCATACTGCATTCGGATTTGCCGCCGATCAAGCCATCAGTAATATCCGCAGCCGTTTCAATGCTTATGTGACGATCATGCGCGGGGTCAAAGGTTTTATCGATAGTTCAAAACATATTTCAGCCGATGAGTTCCGGACTTACATTCAGGCTTTACATCTTGATCATAAGGCAGGTGCACAAGGTATCGGCTTGGCTAAGATAATCGCTCATGTCGATAAAGACCACCATATTGCCGACATGCGTCAGCAGGAAAAATTACCGGGTTATCGCATCAAACCGGAAGGCGAGCGTGCTTATTACTCACCGATCATCTACATGGAGCCTTTAAATGCGGAGAACCTCAAGGTACTGGGCATGGATATCCTGGCCTTTCCTGAACCCCTCGCTGCGGCCGCGCGGGCTCGAGATTCCGGCGATGTCGCGATCACCGCACGCATTACTTTGGCGCAAGATGCCGGCAAACCGGATGTTAGCGGCTTTGTCATGTACCTGCCTATTTACCAAGGCGGCAGCAAACCCGACAGCTTGGCCCAGCGCCGTGCTGCCATTGCCGCTTGGGTGGATGTGCCTTTTCGTATCAATGACTTGATGGCGGGTCTAGGCGATCAAGTCAACTCTGATGTTGTTCTCGAAATTTATGACGCCGAGCCGCAGTTAGGCCAGTCCCCTTTGTACCGGTCGCACGACAGCAGCAGTGCCGAGGGTCTGCTGCAAATCAGCCGCGAGCTGGCTATTGGCGGTCGTCGCTGGATCTTGTCGATGCGCACGACTCCGGCTTTTGAAGCCCGGGTATCATCTCACCAGCGCCTCATTCTGGTTGGTGTCGTCGGTGTTGTGTTGACGCTGGTCTTAAGCGTAATGACCTGGTTTTTGTTGACACGGGGAGCGCGTGCGCAGAGTCGGTTCCGGCAATTATTCGCGCTGGCGGAAGACGGGGTATTGGTGGTCAACCAGGATTGTCGCTTTGTCGAGGCCAATCCCGCCAGCTTGCGTATGCTCGGTTATAGCCGTGAACAGTTGTTCGAGCTGAGTTTGTCCGATATTCTGGCAGTACACGAACATCCTAGATTGAGCGCGGTTATTTGCCAGCTGAAGGCGGGCGTCACGCATCAGGCCGAATGGATTCATCTGCGCAAAGACAAGACCGAATTGCCGGTAGAGGTAAGTGCGCATTTAATTGAGGGCGGACTTATGCTCGGGATTTTACGCGACCGGAGCGAATACAAAAAAGCTGAAGCCGCACTGCGAGAGAGCGAACAGCGTTTTGATCAGCTGGCAGGACAGAGTCGAACCTTTACTTGGGATGTCGATATAGAAGGGCGGTACACTTATGCCAGTGTTGTCTCCGAGGCGGTTTTAGGTTTTTATCCTGACGAACTGGTAGGTAAGAAATATTTCTATGATCTGCACCCTGAACAGGAGCGCGAGCAGATAAAAGACAGGCGACTTGCAATGACCCAACGCAAGGAAATGTCGGTTAATCTGGAAAATCAAATACTCACCAAGGACGGCCGCTTGATTTGGGTTTCGAGTAGCGGCATGCCCCTGTTAAATGCCGATGGTACCGTGCGCGGCTACCGTGGCTGTGATATTGACATCACTGCGCGTAAACAAGACGAGGAGAAACTACGTTTTGCCGCCAGCGTTTTCACTCATGCTCGCGAAGGTATTATGATAACCGAACCGGACGGTACGATTGTCGATGTCAACGCTATGTTCAGCGAAATTACCGGCTACAGTCACGACGAAGTCCTGGGAGAAAATCCGCGCTTGTTGACTTCCGGTCGTCATAGTAAAGAGTTCTATGACGCATTTTGGGCTTCATTGATCAAGCACGGCTACTGGTACGGTGAAATCTGGAACCGACGCAAGAACGGCGAAGTCTATGCCTCAATGCAAACCATCAGTGCGGTGCGTGATGCGCAAGGCAATACTCAGCATTACATGGCTCTGTTCTCCGACATTACGGCGCTCAAGGAGCGCCAGGAATATCTCGAATACATCGCTAACTATGATGTGCTGACTAATCTGCCCAACCGTGTGCTGTTAGCTGACCGCTTGCGCCAAGCGATGGTTCAGGCGCAACGGCATAAGCAATTGCTGGCGGTCGCCTTTCTTGACTTTGACGGCTTCAAGGATATTAATGACCACCATGGGCATGAAGTCGGTGACCAGTTGCTGATTGCCCTGTCCGGGCGTATGAAGCAGGCCTTGCGCGAAGGCGACACGCTGGCCCGCATTGGCGGCGACGAATTTGTTGCGGTACTGGTTGATCTGGTCGATATTGAGGCCTGTGTGCCGATGCTCACCCGGCTGCTTGCCGCTGCCGCCGAAGCGGTGCAGTTAGGCGACATTACCCTACGGATTTCGGCCAGTCTGGGCGTTACTTTTTACCCGCAGGCGGAAGACCTTGATGCGGATCAACTGCAACGCCAGGCGGATCAGGCGATGTATAAAGCCAAGCAGGCCGGCAAGAACCGCTATTACATCTTCGATGCCGAGGCGGATCGCAGCATTCGTGGGCATCATGAAAGTCTGGAACATATCCGCCAAGGTCTGATCAATCGCGAATTTGTGCTGTATTATCAGCCTAAGGTCAATATGCGCACCGGAGAGATTATCGGTGCCGAGGCCTTGATTCGCTGGCAGCATCCTGAGCGAGGCTTATTGCCGCCGATGCTGTTCTTACCGGCGATTGAAGATCATCCGCTGGCTATCGAAATCGGTGAATGGGTTATCGACACCGCATTGACACAGATGGCACTCTGGCATGAAGTTGGCGTCGACATCCCGGTCAGCGTTAATATTGGCGCGCATCAATTACAGAAAACCGACTTTGTCGAGCGACTACGCGGGATTCTGGCGGCGCATCCGGACATGAATCCCGCTTGTCTCGAACTGGAAGTGCTGGAAACCAGTGCACTGGAAGATTTGGCGCATGTGTCCGGGGTTATCAAGGCCTGCCGTGAAATCGGCGTGAAGTTTGCGCTGGATGACTTTGGTACCGGTTATTCGTCGCTGACCTATCTGAAGCAATTGCCGGTGACCCTGCTTAAAATCGACCAGAGCTTTGTCCGCGACATGCTCGACGATCCCGATGATTTGGCTATTTTGCAAGGTGTGATTGGGTTGGCTAATGCCTTTCAGCGGCAAGTCATCGCCGAGGGTGTAGAGACCATTGAGCATGGCGAAATGCTACTGCAACTCGGCTGCGAGCTGGCTCAGGGCTATAGCATAGCCCGTCCCATGCCGGCGCATAACATGCCTGGTTGGTTGACCGACTGGCATCCTGATCCGCGCTGGGCGAACCTGTCTTCGTTGAGTCGCGATGATTTGCCGCTGCTTTTCGTCGGCGTGGAGCATCGTGCCTGGATTATCGCCATAGAGGCTTTTCTCGAAGGCAGGCGCAACTTTCCACCGTCGCTGGATCTTCAGCAGTGTCATTTCGGCCAGTGGCTGGATGCAGCGGGATTGCCCCGATATGCCGGGCGACCTGCTTTTCAGAGCATCGAAGCGCTACACTGCCAGGTGCATGTACTGGCGACAGAGTTATATGAACTTCGTGGATGCAATCGGGCAGCTGAAGCGCTGGCGCGCTTAGGCGAACTCTACAGTTTGCGCGATGCTTTTCTTGAACGGTTGAAGGTACTGATTCAGGAGTGTTAAGTTGAGGTTCAGGGATCATGCTTCAGAGTTCAGGGTTTTTCGCATTTCCACGCGTAGCGCCTGAAAATCAGGTTATCGTCTTGTCATAAAAAATCACTCATTAGGAAAATAGCATGAAATATATTTTATGGGCACTGTTGCTGGTCAGCAGTTTTTCATCGTCTTACGCGGTAGAAAAATCAACATCCCTGCCGCAAGTCATTGCCGAAAAGCAGCGCTCTGTCGAGCATAAGAATCGGGATAAATATCGGCATCCACGGCAAACCTTGGAATTCTTCGATGTGAAGAACGATATGACGGTGGTTGAGGTTTGGCCGGGCGAGGGCTGGTATACAGAAATCCTTGCTCCGTATTTAAAAGATCACGGCAAGTTGTATGCCGCACATTTTTCAGCCGATGCCGAGCAGCCTCATTTCAAAAAAAATCTGCATGAATTTGTTAAAAAGATAAAAAGTCGGCCGAAAGTTTACGGTAAAGTTGAGCTAAGCGTATTGCAGCCGCCTACGTTTTTGCAAATAGCTCCCGATGGCTCGGCCGACAGGATTTTAACCTTTCGTAGTGTGCATAATTGGATGAAAAACGATCAGGCCGCCGCAGTATTTAAGGCGATGTACAAGGCATTAAAGCCCGGTGGGATTTTAGGCGTCGTGGAGCATAGAAATTCAACGTTAAGGCAGCAAGATACCAAGGCCGTATCAGGCTACGTCACCGAGGACTATGTGATTGCGCTGGCAAGAAATGCGGGCTTTGAGTTTCTGGATAAATCCGAAATCAATGCCAATAGCAAAGACACCAAGGATTATCCCGAAGGCGTCTGGACTTTGCCGCCTGCTTTAAGGCTCAAGGATAAGGATAGAAAGAAATATTTGGCTATCGGCGAAAGCGATAGAATGACGATTAAATTTATCAAACCGCAATAAAATGGGCGTTACTGAACAGTCGCTTGGGGCGTCAAGGTGTTGGATTGCAAAAGATGGCGTTCAACTTGGCGCGGCTAATCCACAATATGGATTTTCTGTAAGTCAAGTTAAAATATAATCGATAGGACGGACATTATTTTCCATGCAAAAATAATAAGCAATTGAAAGTAAAAGGAAATTAATTAATGTATAAAAATGATTCAATGTAACAAAACTGTAATAAAAACCGCTAGTAAGGATTGTTAAGAATCACTTGTCCACAAAGTTATCCACGGCTTCTGTGGCTAACTTAAATTGTTTAATATGTATAACCACTTAGTCTTAAAACATCACAAATAATTCAAATATTATGGCTAAGTTGCAAAGTGGGAGCGAGTTGATTTTCAGGGTGGCTATTGCACTGCCTGTTTATCGACAATTCGATTATCTGGCGCCGGATAATATCGAGATGACGGCTATCAAACCGGGTATTCGTCTGGAAGTGCCTTTTGGCAATACTAAAAAAATAGCCTTTCTGGTTGAGTGCGTTCAACATAGCAATATAGACATCAGTAAATTAAAACGCGTCGAACGGATACTCGACGAAAAACCGCTGTTATCAACAAAAGACTTGGCTTTGCTGCATTGGGCCAGTCGTTATTACCATCATCCGTTGGGCGAAGTTTTCAGTGCTGCATTTCCTGTGGCGTTACGCCAGGGCAAATCGGCTGTTATTCAAACAGAAAAACGCTATGCCTTGACCGAGCTGGGTAAGGCGCTTGCTAGCGAGCAATTGAAGCGATCGCCCAAACAAAAAAGCGTACTGGAAAAATTTCAAGCCCATCCCAACAGCTTGTCCGAAGCGGAGCTTTCCGCATGGAATCAAAACTGGCGCAGCGCTGTAAAGCAACTGATGGACAAGCAGTTACTACAGCTTGCCGCAACAGCGCTCGGGATTAATAGCCGAGAGCCGATCATCAGGAATGGTGCTCTGCACTGTAATCCGCAACAGCAAGCGGCGATAGATGCCGTATCCGACAGTCTGGGACAGTTTGGTGTGTTCTTGCTGGAAGGCGTCACCGGCAGCGGCAAAACCGAAGTGTATATGCAGATTATCCGTAGCGTGCTGGAACGGGGGCAGCAGGTTTTGGTGTTGTTGCCGGAAATCACGCTGACGCCCCAGCTTGAAGAGCGGTTCCGGCAACGCTTTACCGTCAGCATTGCCATTTCCCATTCCAAGCTGACCGACCGGCAGCGGACCAGTGCCTGGCTTAACCTGCAGAGCGGTGAATGTTCGATTTTGTTGGGCACGCGGTCGGCGCTGTTTACGCCGTTAAAAAAGCCCGGCCTGATTATTCTCGATGAAGAGCATGATGCCTCGTTCAAGCAACAGGAAGGCTTTCGTTTTTCGGCCCGCGATGTAGCGGTGGTGCGCGCCAAGCTGTTAAATATTCCGGTATTGCTGGGTTCGGCAACGCCGGCGCTGGAAAGCCTGCATAACGTCGATAACAAGCGTTACCGCTTGCTGCATCTGCCGGAAAGGGCGGGGAATGCCACCGCGCCGGTGTTGCAGCTATTGGACATCAGAAACAAGAGGATGCAGGAAGGTCTGTCCGAAGCGCTGGTTGCCGAGATGCATAAAACCCTGGCCAAAAACGAACAAGTCTTATTATTCTTGAACCGGCGAGGGTTTGCGCCCACGCTGATATGTCATGGCTGCGGCTGGGTTGCACGTTGCCGACGCTGCGATGCCAATCTGGTGATTCATCAGGATGAAGGGATATTGCGTTGTCATCATTGCGGACAAGAGCAGCGTTTGATCAGGCAATGTCCTGCCTGTAGAACAGGGGCGCTGACGCCGTTAGGATTGGGTACCGAGCGGGTGGAAAAAGTGCTGGCGGAATTATTTGCCGATAAAACGATTGTTCGCCTGGATCGCGATTCCACTCAGCGCAAAGGCGCATTGGAAAATTATTTGCAGCGAATCAATCAGGGTGAAGTCGATATTATTCTGGGTACGCAAATGCTGGCGAAGGGCCATCATTTTCCCAATGTGACTTTGGTGGCGATACTGGATGTGGACAGCGGCCTGTTCAGCATTGATTTTCATGCGCCCGAGAAACTGGCGCAAATGATCGTGCAGGTCTCAGGTCGCGCCGGTCGTGCGGAAAAACCCGGCAGAGTCATCATGCAAACCCGGCAGCCGGAGCATCCTTTATTAACAACGCTGATCTCTCAGGGTTACAGCTGTTTTGCCAGAACCGCGTTGGCGGAGCGCAAGGATGCGTCATTGCCGCCGTTCAGTTATCAGGCCTTATTAAGAGTGCAGGCCGCAGATGCCGAGATGCCGAAGCTGTTTCTGGATGCGGTTGTCAAGTTGGCGCAGGAGCACAGCAAGGGACATACCCATATTTTGGGGCCGGTTGCGGCGCCTATGGCCAGGCGTGCGGGGTTTTATCGCTATCAGTTGCTGTTTCAGAGCAGCAAGCGGCCGGAGTTACATGCCTTGCTCAATGTGCTGATGCCGAAAATTGAAAAACTTAAGCAGGCAAACAAAGTACGCTGGTCGCTGGATGTTGATCCGGTGGATTTGTATTGAGCTTGGGTTGCTCTTTGTGGACAGCTCTGCTATTTTTCCAAGCCGATAAAATCCCAAATCTTATGCGAAAGGGTTGCGTCTTTATGTTCGGGCACCGGCGGACCATCAGGATAGTTTAGCTCATAAACCCGGGCAGTATCTTTGGCAAGATCCGGCAGTTCAAGTTTAGTGTATGCCTCTTGCATGATTTGCAAGGCATAAGGCACTGCCGGCGTGCGCTGGTATTTGTCAACGACGGTAGAGCCCCTGTTGATGGCGGCAATATACGCCTTGCGCTTCATGTAAAAACGGGCGACGTGGACTTCATACATAGCCAGGTTGTTTTTAAGCGCAACCATGCGTAGTTGGGCATCGGCTACATATTTGCTGTTTGGGAATCTGCGCTGCAGTTCGGAAAAATTGTCATAAGCATCACGCGCTGTCCCTGGGTCGCGTTGCGAAGTATCGGTGGGCAGGAAGCGATCGATAAAGCCAATGCCGCGATTGTAATTAGCCAGGCCTTTTAAATAGTAAGCATAATCGACGCTAGAGCTGCGTGGGTTGATTTTGATAAAACGGTCTGCGGCGGCGATTGCGGCCTCAGGGTCACTATTTTTATAATAAGCGTAAGCAATATCCAGCTGGGTTTGAGCGGATTCATCGCCGAATGGATAGCGCGATTCAAGCGCTTCGTAAATTTTGATGGCTTTGTCATAATTGCCGCTATCCAGCGCCGTCTTGGCCTGGTCGCGAAACTTTTCGGCATTCCAGTCGGCGTATTCGTCTTCGGTTTCGGAATCACTGCTGCCGAGACCGAGGCTTTTAAGCGTCTCACAACCTTGAAGAGATAGGCCTAAACAACAGATAAATAAAAATTTAATTAAAATTAATCGCATAGTATTAACGACACGTTGTAATATTGTGAGTTTTCTCGCTGGAAATAACTGCGATACTTGAAATGGCTGGAAATATCCCGCGAGTATAACTTAACAATGGGTTAATCAGAAGAACTTGATGACAAGATTGAAAGAAGAAGTGCCATTTGAAATGGCTGGTATGCGCTTAGATCAGGTGCTGGCTGAACTATTTACCGATTATTCACGCAGCAAACTGCAAACTTGGGTTAAAGCCGGTCGGGTGCGGGTCAATGGGCTGACACTCAAGCCAAAAGACAAGTTGGTCGGGGGCGAAACGATAGAACTGGATGCCGAGGCGGAAATAGTGATAACCGCCGCACCGGAGCCCATTCCATTGGAAATTGTGTTTGAAGATGACAGTCTGCTCATTGTCAATAAACCGGCAGGCTTGGTGGTACATCCTGCGGTAGGAAACTGGAACGGTACGCTATTAAATGCCTTGCTGAATCATGATGCGCATCTGGAAACTTTGCCCAGAGGCGGTATCGTGCACAGAATTGATAAGGACACCACCGGACTGTTGATGATTGCAAAAACCTTGCAAGCTCATAACAGTCTGACGCAGCAGCTACAGGACAGGACAATTACGCGAGAATATCAGGCGATTACCCGAGGCCGTATGACCGCCGGAGGTACAGTGGATGAGCCGATTGGCAGAGATCCTACGGATCGCAAACGCTATACAGTGAGGGAGAACGGCAAGCATGCCGTGACCCATTACCGGGTTGGGCAGCGTTTTACTCGCCATACGCTGGTTCAGGTTAAGCTGGAAACCGGTCGTACCCATCAGATCCGGGTTCATATGGCGTATATCCGTTTTCCGCTGCTGGGTGATCAGGTTTATGGCGGTCGGTTTCAAATGCCGCCGGATTGCGGTGAACAACTGGAAAAAGAATTGCGCAGTTTCAAGCGTCAGGCTTTGCATGCGGCAAAGCTGGGTTTACAGCATCCCGTTACCGATGAATATATCGAGTGGGAGCAGCCGTTGCCCGATGATATGACTCGACTGCTGGACGCCTTAGCGAAAAATGAGCGGGATTAAGCACTGGCTGACCCCTGATTGGCCTGCACCGGCAAATATTCATGCGGCGACTACCTTGCGTGTCGGCGGGGTGAGTGTCGGCGCATACAGTAGCCTTAATCCGGCCATGCATGTGGGCGATGATGCTGATCTTGTCACGCAAAACCGGCAGATTATTAAGGGCTTGTTGGGATTGCCTAGCGATCCGGTTTGGCTGGATCAAATCCACAGTCATCGGGCAGTGCAGGCGGTGACATCCGAACCCTTGCAACAAGCCGATGCCAGTTATACCTCCGAGTCCGGAATTGTTTGTGCGGTGATGACGGCGGACTGTTTGCCGTTGTTGATGTGTTCGACTGACGGAAGCCAGGTAGCAGCCGTTCATGCAGGGTGGCGCGGCTTGCTGACAGGCGTGATTAGCAATACTGTCAGTGCAATGCAACAGAGCGATTTACTGGTTTGGCTGGGCCCTGCAATCGGCCCGGACTGTTTTGAAGTTGGCGCTGAAGTCAGGGATGCTTTTTTGGCAAAATCGGCAATATTCATTCCGGCTTTTAAACCGCAAAGTAACGGCAAGTGGCTGGCAGATATTTATCAACTGGCCCGAATTGATCTGGGTCTGTTGGGTATAGATAAAGTTTACGGCGGCGGTTTTTGTACGGTCACCGAACAGGAACGTTTTTATTCCTATCGTAGGGATAAACAAACAGGGCGTATGGCTACGCTAATTTGGAGAGCATAAGCTAGTGGATTTATTGCTATTAATTATCATCTTTACCGCGGTTGGCGGCGTATTAAGCGTTATGGCAGCTGCAGTTTTCTTGTTGTTGCCTGATCATCTCAGGAATGCGGTGTTGCCGCACGGAATCAGCTTTGCGATTGGCGCCTTATTGGCGGTCGCTTTTTGGGGGTTAATTCCCGAGGCATTTGAGCAAGTTAAACCTGAGCAATTCCAAGCCTTATCCGGGACAATTTTAGCGGGCATACTCGGTTTTTTTGTGTTGGAAAAATTACTGATTTGGCGGCATTGCCATTCCGGCAGTTGTGAGGCGCATGGCGATGAAGACGATCACGATCACGAGCATAGTCACAGTCACGGCACGGCTAAGTCGGCAGGCGCATTGATTATTTTGGGTGACGGCATCCATAATTTTGTCGATGGGGTTTTAATCGCGGCAGCGTTTTTGACCGATGTACAATTGGGCATAGTCACCAGTCTGGCCGTTGCCGCGCACGAAATTCCGCAGGAAGTAGGCGATTTTGCGATTTTACTGCACAGCGGTTATTCCAAAAAGAAAGCACTTTTTTACAATATGCTCGCCAGTCTAACTACGGTTTTGGGAGGCGTGTTGGCGTATTTCGGGTTGGAAGATTTGCACGATAGTTTGCCGTATTTCCTGACGTTGGCGGCCTCAAGCTTTATTTATATCGCGGTAGCCGACTTGATCCCGTCATTACATAAAAAGACCGATATGAAGACATCGTTGCAACAGATCAGCTTGATTGCTATGGGTGTATTGCTGATCTGCACCTTGCACGGCATTGCTCATAGTATGGAAATTTAAGATAAATTGTAGTGTCGACCGGCCGGTCGACCTGCGTAAAGGCATGGGTTATTGACAGCGGTTTCAATGTTGGTAGCCATCAACAAAATATTGCCGCTGGTGTGCAGGCTTTGCCTGCTCTGGCAAGCAAAGCTTGCACTCCCAGCGTGCCTATATTTAGTCATCAACTGAATTTGAAAACGCTGTAATTTCATTCCTTAACGTTTTTATGATGCCTGAACTACGAGGCTACACTCAACATGCCGGATGGGGCAACATGCCCCATCCGGCAGAGGTAATTATTATTTTCTGTCTTTGAGTAAATCTCGAATTTCGGTCAATAATAGCTCTTTCTTGGAAGGTTCTGGAACTGCTGTGGGAGCCGCAGCTTCTTTTTTCTTAAGGCTGTTGAGGAATTTTATGGCCATGAAAATAACGAAGGCAATAATCGTAAAATCAACCATGCTTTGAATAAAATTGCCGTAATTAAGCGTCACGGCAGGCGCGTTTTCAGCGCCTTCTTTTAGGGTATATGCCAGCTTGCTAAAGTCTACGCCGCCGATTAATACGCCAATCGGCGGCATAAACACATCGGCAACCAGGGATGAAATGATTTTGCCGAATGCGGCGCCGACAATAATGCCCACGGCCATATCTATAGCATTGCCCTTGATGGCGAATTCTTTAAATTCTTGTAACATACCCATAATTCATCTCCTTTATTTTCTGACGGTACCCGCGAGGCGACTTTTGGCCTGAGTTCCCCAGATAGAAAGCCTGGAAATCAGTAGCTGGACACATCAGCTTTTCCTTGGCTTGAAGGCTATAACGTAAGTACTACTGCCTCCACTCCGGTTATTTTTTAAGTTCTTGCTTCTTTTGTTGATGCTGTTCCATCTTTTGTTGGTGGTGCTCCATCATTTGAGCATGGTGCCCTTTCATGAGCTCCAATTGCTGATTTTTTAACGCTTCTTTTTTGGTGGCGTCTTTCTCTGACAAGATCTGATTTGAGAGGTCATGCATTAGCAGCATATGTTCCTGCATGGAGCGCATCTTTTCGGTTTTTTGTTCTTCGGTCATGCCGCCCATCATGCCCATGCCTTGATGCATGCCCATTTCTTGCGTTGGCTTATCGGCTTTTTTCGGATCTGCGGCGGAACTCATCATGCTTATGGGCAGCAATAGTAATAGCACAGCAGTTGATTTATAGAGATGTTTCATCGGGATCACCTTGGTTAGATTGATGGGGGGGGTTAAGGGTCAATTGTATGTGCAATTAACGGTCTAAAGAAGCAAAAGTATTGTTATTGACGAACGGAAAAATAACATCTGTCATTCTAGGTGTATTTAATCGTATTTCAATAAGTTAAAATACCTAGTGATGCTTTAGCAAAAGTTGGCTGCGACAGTTTTTTTGACTCACAACCAGTGTATCAAGCTGAAAAAAAGCAACGTGTCGTCGCGGTCGAAATCATGTTGCAGCCTAAAGCTCGATTCAATATTATCAATGCGCTTGCGGTAACTCAATAGGCCGCTGATGCCGTCTTGTCCCGGATTCGGACTGGTACGCCGAGGCCGATAAATAGGGCGTTGATCAGGCTGTCGGTTCCCAGAAATTGGCCGGGATAAACGGCGGTTTCCAGAGTTTGTTCGTGAGCGCCATTCGGCAGGATTCGGTGAATAAAACGGAAATTGACAAAATCGCCAACTTCCCATGCGGTCAGACGACGGTTGAAGTTGGGATTCAGGTAGCCTATCGGATTGGCGAATTCCACACCGGTCGGTCCCATGCCTCGTCCCAGTCGGGATTCATGACCTAAAAAACCTTTGCGAAAGCCCAGGCTACCGGTTACCCACACATCTTTGGAGCCGTTGATTTTGCCTAGGGTATTATCCATATAAAACACTTCAAGAGCCGGTCTCAGTTCGCTTGCCCCTTGATCGGGTGCCACATAGCCCAGAGTGCCGCGCCATTGTTCGCCATCGCTGCCCCAGGTCGCCATCAATTGTTTGTTGTACAAGGCGAGGTAGCCGCCGGGGTAATCCCGTTCCTGAAAGCGCTGCCATTGCGTGGACACGATGTATTTAATGGACTGCCATTGGTTCCGGTAGGAAATTTTGGCGAATGTAATATCCTGGTCGCTGAGGCTTCTGTCGACAAAGCCGCCGCCAAAGCCTAAGCCCGACGGCAAGCGGTATTCGCCTTGCACTTCGGTTTGTTTGGCATCGCCGCGAAGAATCTCCTGAGCGCCCAGAATTAAATCGCCAAGTTCGGGTCGGGTCAGTAAGAGCCGGACAAAACCGCCTAAATAGTGGGTATCCTGGCCGCCTGTTTCAGAGACTTGCACGCCGTAGCCGCCTTTAAAACTCGGACTCCATAAAATGCTGTTGACCTGAAAATCGCCGTTATCTTTACGATCGTAGAAAGCGTCGACTTTGCCGCCTTTGAAGTAAGGGGAATCGGTGTTGGTAGCGATAGAGACTGTGAAAGTAATATTTATCACAAGTGTGATACAATGCATCTGATTGATAAATATAATATTTTATATAAAATAATGACACCGCGCCGCTACAAAGCAGTCTCAAACAGACACCAAATCAGCCTACTGCCGCCCAGCATAGAAGACTATGTACAAGAAACAAATCCAGTACGCGCCATTGATGCTTATGTAAGCACATTGGATTTGGCAAAACAGGGCTTTCAAAACACCTCGGGCGTTATTCTTGCTGGACAACCGGCCTATCCGCCCGAAGCTCTGCTCAAATTGTACCTTTATGGCTACATCAACAAAGTCCGCAGCAGTCGCAGGCTGGAAAGTGAAACCTATCGCAATCTCGACGTTATCCGGTTAGTGGAAGCCCTTCGCCCCAGCTATAAAACCATTGCCGACTTCCGCAAAAACAACAGCAAAGCATTAACAGCCACGAACCGTGATTTCGTTTTGCTGTGCAAAGAATTGCAGCTTTTTGGCGGTGAAACGCTGGGTATCGATGGCCGTTTCTTCAAGGCCGATGCCAGCAAAGACAGCATCTACACCGAAGGCAAACTGGAAAAGCAACTTCAGCAACTGGAACAAAAAATCAATGCCTATCAGGAACAACTTGCCCTTCAGGATGAAGCCGATAACCAAGCAGGGCTTGGCAGCTTGATTGAAGACCAGCAACTGAACGAGAAAATAACGGCGCTAAAAGAAAAACAAGCGATCAAGAAAGCCTTGCAAAAACGCTTGCAAGAAAATGACAGTAAACAGCTGTCCACAGTTGATCCGGATGCCCGCCTACTCAGCAAGCGCGGACAAACCATTGCCGGCTACAACGTACAGATTGCCGTTGATGCGAAACATAAACTCATTGTTGCCGAAGCGGTGACAAGACGGTAATGACACCCAACAACTCACGCCCATGATTGACAAAGCCCAGGACATACTGGAATCAACGAAGTTAACCGTATTGGCCGACAGCGGGTATTACGAAGGCAACCAAATCAAGCAATGCGAAGACCAGCAGATCATCGCCTACGTCGCCATTCCCGATAAATCCAAAGGCATTAAGGCGCAAGGCCGCTACACCAGGGATCAATTCAATTTTAATGCAGAAACGGGCATTTATACCTGTCCGCAAGGTATGCCGCTCACTCGCTATGGCACACCACACCAGATCAATAACAAAAGCTACGACCGATACAAAAGCAAAGTTTCCGCTTGCAAACAATGCCCGGTGCGTAGCCAGTGTTTAACCGACAAAGCCGCCGCTAAACAACTGATGCGCTGGGAGCATGAGGAAGTTGCCGAGCGTCGCCAAGTCCGCATGCAAAACAGCAAAGGCATCATGCGTCAACGCGGTGCGCTGGTTGAGCATCCTTTCGGCACGTTAAAGCGAAGGGCAGGATGGGATCATTTTTTGATGCGAGGATTGGAAAAATCGAAAGGAGAATTCAGCCTAATGGTGCTGGGCTATAACTTTACGCGCGTATTGAATATCCTTGGCATGGATTCCCTAAGGGATTATTGCGTCCAACGCAGTGAAAATAAGGCAATTATTCTTGGGTGCGCATAGAATAATGTCGACTAATGCTCCGTAATGCGGCTAATCTAGAACCCAACTGGAGCATGGCTATAAAGATGCGGAATAGTGGGCTAACTAATCCAAATGAAATTTAAAGTACTGACCATTTTTTTAAAAAACGCCGGGGTATTTATAGGGAAAGTTGGTGTTTTGTATTCTTTCTCAGTCTCATTAGCTAATACCCATGATGTGCTGCTGGCCAGCGACATAGTGAGCGATTTACTTTGCTGCAATGCGGCGCTATAAAGAAAATTGCGTTGTCGGTCATATAAAAGGCCGGCAAGTCCTACCATTATGATCAGCGCAACACTGCCAAAAGACCATGCTAATTGACGCCGAATGGAGCCGCTAAAAAAAGCCCGCTTCGCTTTGCTTCGATGATGATTCATTTATTCTAAAGGCCGCACTGTTTTTATAAAGGCCGCAATAAATGCCTGCACAGCTTCGTAACTGGCATCATTAGCCGGTTCAAAACGAGTAACCGGAATCCGGGCTAACATTTTCCGGCCTTGCTGATGTTGGTCGAGATTAAACAGCAGTGTAGCAAACTTGTCTGCTACCTGCGTCGGCAGGTCTGTACGCACCACCCAGCCGTTGTTCTGTAGCGGCTCGGTTTGCCATTTAACCTCAAGCTGGCTAGCTAGTTGGGGATTTTCCTTGCTGAATGTTTTCCATGGCACCGGCCAAGTTGCGGCCGCCGCGACATGTCCGCGCAACACGTTGATGATCGATGATTCCTGGGAACCGACGTAGCGGTTTTCGATGTCGTGGTTAATATCAATGCCGTGGGTATGCAGATAATACTGGGGCATCATGGTCGCAGCCAGCGCAGTCGGGGCAGGATAGGATACTGCTTTGCCCTTGAGGTCGGTGACGGCGTTAATGCCGCTATCGCGACGTACCAGAATAATGCCGCGAAAATCATCGTCATCGGCCATCTTGCCAAATACGCGATAGCCATGTTTAAGCGCGTTGACGGTTTGATAAGGATTGGGCATTGCAAAATCAAAGTGTCCGCTGTAGAGTTTTTTGTCAAACTCCTCATAATTGCGCGATGCTTCCAGGGTAAAATTGGCTTCGGGTATGTTTACGTTAAGAAAATCGACAATGGGGCCGTAAACTTCAAACAGCCGTTTGGGGTTATGCAAGGGATGGATGCCAATCACATATTTGGTCGCGTTAGATCTACTGTGTGCGCTGAAGCTGGGTTTATAAATGTCATCGGCCTGTTTGTTCCAGCCCGCAAGTAACGGGAAACTCAACAATAATTGCCACTTTTTTGTGATAGTTGTTTCTTGAGACGCGGAATCGATTTTAGATACTGGGGCGGTCGTCTTGGCGTTGTCTGCTAAGGCTTCCAAGGGCGGCGCGTCAGCAAAAGCAGAAAAATTGAACATCAGCAACAGCGTTATGAAGCTATATCGGCGTAAAATTGCAATCATGATAGGTCGAAGCTCTGCGACTGAGGTTGGCGGATTAAGCTACGGTTATCAATAAGGTAAGTATTATTACGTAGATATAAGCGGGCCAAATGATACCCGTAATAGTTGAGTATTGGAATTTATTTTAACGGCTTTTTTACAGGGAGAGTGTCAATTTCAACATATAATAAGCAAATCCTAATTGTCATAAAAGGGTAACATGTGGTTTGTTAAAATATCCCGTTTATTATTATGCTATTTGATATATGTCTAGTTTAAATATTCTCGTTGTTGAAGATGAAGATGCCATCAGGGAGATGTTGGTGATGGTTCTTGAGCAGGCCGGCTTTAGGTCGATTGCGGCAGCGGATGCGGAAGACGCGCAAAAAGTTCTGGATGATGCCTTGCCTGACTTGATTTTATTGGACTGGATGTTGCCGGGAGTCAGCGGTGTCGAATGGGCCCGACGCTTAAAAAAAGATCCCATGTATCGGGGACTGCCTATTATTTTACTGACCGCGCGAGGCGAGGAAGAAGATAAGGTTAAAGGCTTGGAAATCGGCGCCGACGATTATATGACCAAACCCTTTTCACCCAAAGAACTGGTGGCCCGTATCCGCGCAGTTTTACGCCGTAGCGGAAAAATAAACGATTTGGCGCAAATCACCGTAGGCGATCTGGTTCTTGATACCGAACAGCACCGGCTCAGTATCGGCGATAAACAACTGGATGTCAGTCCGACCGAATTCCGTTTAATGCAGTTTTTTATGACCCATCCCGATAAAGTCTTCAATCGCACCCAATTACTGGATCAGGTCTGGGGACGTAGCGTCTACATTGAAGAACGAACCGTTGACGTACATATACGGAGGTTACGAAAAATTCTGGCGGAATACGGGCGGGAAGAGCTAGTACAAACTGTGCGCGGCTTTGGCTACCGGTTTTCCATAGCGGATTCAGCAACCGTTTCTACATGATCCACAGGGTTGTGGTGAGAGCTTCCGCTTCTCGGCAACTGCTCCTGCTCCTGCGTTGCTCTCGATCGCTGTTCCAGACGCGATTCTACCTTCCCCATCCGTGGGGTCGTACCTCCTGCATGACCCACAGGGATGTGGAGAACGCAGAGAAATGAATGGATCATTTCCTGTCAATGCAAGTCGTGCTCACGCCCCTTATCGACATCCTGTAGGCAATGCAAATATTGCAGAAGCGCCCAAAGTAGGCGCTTTAGGCGATATATTTGTTCATGCGGTCGTAACCAAATAATATGGGTATCTGGCAAAAAGAACTCATTATAGGACTGCTGCTGTTTTTAGCCGTATCGATAATGGGTGGCATGACCGGGTTATTTATGCCCTTGGTGCTGGTGTTGACACTGGGCATGTTAATGCGCCAACTGTACCAGATTAATCGCTTTGAAAGATGGATACGAACAGGGGGCAGGGCCAAATATCCCAAGACATCCGGCGTTTGGGAAGAAATTTATTACCATGTTTACCGCATTAAAAAGAACGAAAAAAAACGCAAAAAGAAACTGGGAAAAATGGTTGACCAGTTTCGCCAGTCCACCGAAGCGTTACCGGATGCGGCAGTCGTTTTGGGTGCCAACGACGAGATTGAGTGGGCGAATAAAGCGGCCAGAGAAGTTTTCGGCTTGCAGCAATCGGATAAAGGCCAACGCATTCCCAATCTCATTCGATTCCCTGAATTTATCCGCTACCTTAAATCCGGAAATTATAACGAGCCGGTCATATTGCCTTCCCCGATAAACAATCGCATAACGCTGGCGGTTCGAATTATCACCTATGGCGCGGGCTTGCGGCTGTTATTGGCTCAGGACGTTACCCAGCTGAAAAAAATGGAAAGGATGCGTAAGGATTTTGTCGCTAATGTGTCGCATGAACTCAGAACACCTTTGACCGTATTGAAAGGCTATCTGGAAACCTTGCAGGACATGGATGACGGCGAGTCGCCGCTATTAACCACTTCGTTTCAGCAAATGCAGGGGCAGACTGAGCGCATGCAGCATCTGGTTGATGATTTGCTGTTGTTGACCCGCCTGGAAACTCAGCAGAAGAAAACCGAGTGCGTTAATGTCCCGGTTTTATTAGATCAGATTTGCAAGGAGGCAGAGACGATACATGGCAAAGCTTCCGCTTCTGCCCGGATCGAATTAAGCCTGGAAAGCGACGTGAATATAATGGGTGAAGAGCAGGAGTTGCGTAGTGCCTTTACCAATCTGCTGGGCAATGCACTTAAATATTCGCCGGATGATTCCGTGGTAAAAGTGCGCTGGTATCGGTCCAACGATACTATCATGTTGGATATTGAGGATCAGGGCGAAGGCATTGCGGCTGCCGATATTCCCCGTGTTACCGAACGCTTTTACCGATCTGAAGTCAAACGCGTCAAGAAAGTGGGTGGTACCGGGCTAGGCTTGGCTATCGTCAAACATGTGTTGATGCGGCACGATGCCAAGCTAAACATTACCAGCGAATTGGCCAAGGGCAGTCGATTCAGTTGTCATTTTCCGGCTAAGCGGGTTTGTCATTAGTACGATAAGCCGGTGCTACGCTTAGTTTGAGGCAATAACAGGAAGATTAATTTGTGGAAATATCTCATGAAATGGGTCGATTTGCGTAGAGGTCGACTGTGAATAAGTGGGTATCTGACATCTATTGAATGAGGTTATATAAGCGCCGATAACACGGATTCTATCCAACCGAAGCCTATTCTTTCTTGCTCAAGACGCAGATTTTTGCCTATCCGATTGTCCCGTAAATCATCATAAAGTCCCATCTCCGCAGGGTTTAGTCTGGACAAATCACGCAATGCCTGTTTCTCTTCCTCACCCCATTGCGATTCGAATGCCAGCAAGGTGGCGCGATCCATCAGGAACGACTGTACATGGTCGAACCGTCTGCGGAGCTGATCGAGAATAGCGAAGCCGTGGGTGTCAATATCGCCCCAATAATGAATGTGGCAGCGTGAAAGCCATTCGGCCTTACTTAACATCTCGAACCCGTATCCCGCTCCAAAGATGACCAAGCTGTCCTTGATCTCTGGAAAAGCCAAAAAGTTGATCTCGTTCTCGGTGATAAATACATGCGTGACATTAGGTTCAAGCCGGGCAAAGCTCTCGGCATCCAGAGTGATGTCTTGTACTCGGTTACCCGGTAGGCTTGCTCGGCATCAAGAACGCGAAAGCGGATACGCTCTGGTTTGTCGCGAAACCCGTAACGCTTGGCGAATTGGTTTACGCCGGATGTCGTCTGATTGATTGCCTCTTTCGGTAAGACGATGTCCAGTAATTCCGCGAGCACAGCGCGATGGGCTTCGATAAACTTGCTGTGTACGCCCGGAATATCTATCTGCCTTAGGTACACGTCAGGACATGGATGAGCCAGCCGCCAAGCAACGATTTCCAATAGCAGGCTCCAGTCGTCGGACAGCTCCAGTGCGCGCATTGGCCTTTTGGCCAGCCACTTCAGTGCGTACGGTTGCTTCTCGCATGTCATATCAATCAATGCAGTGAAGCGAGCGACGTCTCGTCGCTTACCAATCAGTGCCAAGGCGTCTTCCAGGGTATCAATCCATGCCTCTTGGGGAACCGTATTTGCGCCGAATACCCTGTGTTTGAACTCGCGCATCTCTACCCGGCAGTGAGACATCATTCGAAGCTCGCCGATCCAGGCGCGCACCTCGTCAAAGCGGGAGGCCATCTGGGCCGACGTAGGGCATTTAAGCGCCAAACGCTTCGGGAATAGTGGTGCGCCGGTGACAAGACTGGCCGGCAATTCGCCTCGATCCCACAGCTTGAGCACCTGGGCGCGCAAATCGGTCGGCGTGGTCCAGTTGACGCGCGTCATCAGGACATCCGCGCTTTCTCGGCGCGGTATTCCTCAATCGACAGATTACGCAACTTGGATGCGCAGCCTTCTTCGTTGTGGACAAATCCCACGCTGGAGACGAAAGGCTCGATGATGTGGATTTTCTGCAAGGGCGTGACGATCAGGAGTTGTAGGTTGAGTTGTTCAAACAGCCGCAGACCGTATTGAGCGGACTCGTCTGAACCGCGCCCGAACGCTTCGTCGATCACCACGAAACGGAAAGAGCGGGAACGCATCGCTCCCCATTCAAGGCCGAACTGATAGGCCAGGCTCGCGGCCAGGATGGTGTAGGCCAGTTTCTCTTTTTGACCGCCCGATTTGCCGCCCGAGTCGGAATAGTGCTCGTGCTCGCTGTCGTCCTCGCGCCAGCGCTCGCTGGCGGCAAATACGAACCAGTAGCGTACATCGGTGACCTTGGCGGCCCAGCGGCGATCCTGTTCGGATTGTCCCTCTCGCCCGCGAAAGCGTTCGATAATTTGTTTGACCTGAAGGAACTTGGCCTCGGAATATTGACTGTCGTCGGAACCGGTCAACGCCCCTTCGGTGCAGGCGCGCAAATCGGTCTGGAAATCGCGGATGTCGGTATCCGGCGTCGGCTGGGCTTCCAGCACGATATAACGGCCGGTGTTATAGTCGATCTGGGTCAGCGACTCGTTGATGCGGGTAATACGTTCTTTGATGGTTTCTCTTTCCCGGTTCAGTTGCGAATTAAAGTTTGCTACCTCGCGGATAGTGTTCTCGTTCAGCAGCTCTTTGAAGCGTGCTTCAAAGCGCGGCAGGTCGTCGGCTTGCAGCTTGTCGAGCATGCTGAGGTATTCGAAACCCGCGGCAATAGCGGCATCGACCTCTGCTGTTTCCAGCTTGAACTCCTCTTTGTATGAGGTCATCGCTTTGACGATGCGCTCTCCCAGATTACTGAGTTTCCTGTTTTCGCCATCAATTTTCTTTTGCAGCCAGTCGCGCATGTCGCGTTCGCGATTATCGCAGGATTCGACGGTGAGTTGATGCTCTCCCAACGCTTCAGCCCTTATGTTTTCAAGCCATTCGAAATATGCAGAGTGGCTTGCATAGGCCGGTTCATCGATAACCGCCTGCGTTTGGGCATACAGGGTTTCCGCATCGGATTTCTTCTGCTCGGCCTTGGAACGGTAGTCCTTGCGATCCTCCAGCTGGGCGTCTGCGCTGTTCAATGCTGCAATGACCTCATTCAGCCGTTCGGTCAGTTGCTTGAGCACGTCGGAAGCGGATTCCAGCTTCTGTTTCTCGTCCGTTAATTTAGCCACTTCCACGGCAAGGGACTGCCAGTCGAGTTCGCGAAAATCGGCGTATTCGTCGAGTTTCGACAGCGCATCGAGACGGTCCTTGAGCGCGTCCCTGTCGGCCTGAATTTTGCCGATGCGGCTGCCCAGTCCAGCCAGATTTGCCTCCAACTGCCTTGCTTTGGTTTCGAGCGCGGCAATCTTTGCCGCGTTGGTCCAGCCCAGCACGTAGCGGCTGCGATCATCCAGCCGGTGGCGGTCGTCTTTTTCGTGGCGTTCGCCGGGTGCCTTGATTTGGCCCGCGTGCGTGATGGCGCGCGCCTCACGGCGGAATTGTTCATGCGTCGCGCAGCAGGCCACGTCGAAACGGTGTGCCAGTTCGCGTTCCAGCCAATCGTAAAACAGCGAGTCGGGTTTGATGGCCAGTTTGCGCGCCAGGGAATCCCGGTGCAGGTTGGGCAATTCGCCGCGAGCGCCTTGGCGTATCCGAAAATAGACCAAGCGTCCCTTAAGGCGCGTTCTATCGACCCACTCAGCGACTTTAGCGTAATGTTGATCAGGCACCAGCAGCGACAAGCCGAAGTTACGCAACAGCCGTTCGGCTGCGCCTTCCCAGTCGCGCTCATCGTCACGCACCTGCAGCAGTTCGCCGGTAAATGGCATATCCGCTTCGGGCAACTTGAGGGCGTTGCATAATGCGGCGCGCATGGCTACCTGTTCGGCGGGAATGTTGCTGCGCCGGGCTTTCAGGCTGTTGATTTCGGCGGTCAGGCCTTCGTGCTCTTGCATGCCTTGGCGCAAGCTTACGCCGTGTTCGGTCAGCTCGTTTTGCAGCCGGTCGTCTTGTGTCCGAGCGGTTTCGGCCAGGTCCAAAAAACGCTGATGCTGACCGAGAAAACCGGCCTCATCGCCGGGCGGGTTTTCGCCGACAGCGCGCACCAAGTCGGTGTAACGTTGTGCTTTACGTTCACGCGTTTGGCGTTCCTGCTCCTTATTGCGAATGTCTATCGTCAAGCGCTCAAGACGGTCGCCGCCGTTATCGACAATGCTGTGCTTGAGTTCATCCACTTCGATTCGTTGTGCGTCACGGAACTGTTCAAGGCGCTTGACGTGGGCATCCTGTTTTCTCCATTCATCGGCAAGGCCGGCGATGCGTTTCTCCAGAAAAACCAGTTTCAGATTCGCGAAGTAGGGTCTCAATGCCTCGCGGCAGGTGCGCAGTTCTTCGACTTGCGCCGCAAGAGACGAATGGTGTTCGCAGTCGGTAACCAGCGGCGTGAGCAATTCCACTTGTCGCTTGGTCTTTAACACCGCCTCATGCGCTCGGTTCAGGTCATCGAAGTGACCGATCAAGGCCGCGATGCGCAGCGCAACATCAAAAGGTTCGAGCATATGGCTGCGAACAAAGTCGGTCAGGTTACCGACCGATTTCATCGACACGGTTTGATGAAACAGTTCCAGTGCCTGTTCATTATCGATGCCGAAACGGCGGCGGAACCAGGCGCCGTAGGGCGGAAAGCTGTCAAACAGCTCGGCGTTTAAGCCTCGCAGTTTCTTCCTCAGTCCTCCGATGTCCGAGCCGAACTGCGCGAAGTCTGTCGCAATCGACATAGCGCGTTCCGCGCAAACAAAGAAGCGTGCCGGTTGGCTTTGCGCATCTTTCATCCAGAAGACCTGCGCCAGCGTTACCGTTTGGTCGTAGCCCGCGTTATGAAAAACGCCCAGTATCACCGAATAGTTGTTGTGGTCTCGTAGCGCCACAGGCTTGGCGGTTCCGCTTACCTCGTTGCGCTCGGACTTGTAATGTCCCAGCACATAGGAGCGTAGCGACCGCTCTTTGCTGTCGGCCCCGGCGGCCTTGTTGTAGGCGATGCGGTGAGCCGGCACCAGTAGCGTGGTGACGGCATCTACCAGCGTCGATTTTCCCGAGCCAATATCGCCGGTAAGAAGGGCGTTTTTCCCGTCAGGATTGAGTACCCACACTCGGCCGTCGAAGGTGCCCCAGTTGAAGACTTCCAGACGATGCAGGCGGAAGCCGGAAAGCGCATCATCGTCCATGAAATCCAGGCTCAATTGCTGATCATTCATGTCGCACCTCCTTGTGCGGCGCCCTTCGGGCCACTTCGCGGTGCAAATCGGCTGTCCTGTCGATTTGTCATGCGGCAGCTCCTTGTTTGTCACTGTTTGGGCCGCCTTCTGCGATGACCGTACTGAGTTGGGCCTGATAGGCCGCCAGCCGCATATCGAAATCCGCCAGCCATTGCGCATCGACAAAGGCCTTGAGAATGCGCCGCACCTCGAACGCGGCAGTTTGTCCAGCAGCCGCTTTAAGCTTGCGCAGGAAGCCCAGTTCGACGATCTTGTTCAGATGAGTCTCGATCTGATCGATCAGTTTGGCTTCGTTGCTGCTTTCGGGCAGGAACACCCGAACCAGTTCGACGATTTCATCCCGCGACAGCACCAGCCGCGTATCGCCGCCGCTTGCGTCGAACTCGGCCAGTTTCTTGCGCAACAATGCCAGTAACAAGCTGACCGGGAACGACAGCGGACGTCGGGCAATCAGGCGGGGAAGCTTTGGCGTTGCGTCATCGTGAGTTTCCTGACGCGAACGAAGGAAGGCATAGCCCTCAGCCTCGTCAAGCACGAGCTCCAGGTCCAGTACCGCCACATAGTCGCGCACCCGCGCTTGCAGGTTGAGCAAGGCATTCCAAAGGTCGGCGTCCGCTTCCTGATAGATCACGCCTTTGAGCAAAAGTATGACTTGGGCCGACAAGTCAGTCGCTCCTCGGCATCCTGCCGCCGCGACATTAGTGCATCCATGCACGTCATGCATTGCTGCGAGGGGTTCAAGTTCTTGTTCTGTCATTTTTACCTCATAAAGATTACGCGCGGCAAACGCGCCTGTTTCGCATATTCCAGGCCATCTGTTCCTGTGCGTTTCCAGGCGATGGTATCGATTGTTCCTTCATCCACGACTGTCTTGAAAGTATCGCCTGCGAGTTGCAGGTACGCCACCAGTTCTGCTAGGCCATGTTGTAGCGGCTGCATCTTACATAGCTCATGCAGGGTTACTTGCGCGCGATCCTGCAAGGCGTGGCGGATGTGCCTGCCCAATTGCGCTGTGTCGATGACGATCTGTGAATACAGCACTGCTGCGTCCATATCGGCATCGCCTGATTCCAGTTCTATATCGGCGATCAACGGTTTAACGGTCGGCATGTGGAGCGGCCGTTCCATCGGCAACTCGATGTCGGCAGCGGTATCGGCAATATCCGTTATTATTCCCGGAGGCTGTGATTCCCGTAGCGCCAACGCCTTGGCCTCAATGCCGTGCAGGATATCCATGATACGGCGGTTCTCCAGCCAGGCCTGGTCGTCCAGGAAGCGGCGCAACTGTTGCGAAAGCTGGGCCACGGTGCGCTGCGTGTGTTCTCCGGCTTCCAGCCAATCGTAATGCACACGCCGGGTGCGGGCGTCGGGCTTCAGTTCGGCAACAGGCGGCAGGGCCAGGACGCGGTCAAGCAAACTTGAGAGTTCTTCCTGGCGGCTGCTTGACATCAGGAAATCCCAAAATGCGCGAAAACTGCGGCCCTGATCGGAGTCCGCTATGGCGTCGCGCTCGCCCATGATGTCTTCCAGTAATGCGCCTTTTGAGCCTTCCCACAGCGCGATACGTTCCCGCACACGTCTATCCAGCCGGCGGAAGTTATACTCTACTTCCCGGAAATCGGTCAGCAACTCGCGCGCGAGTTGAATGAACTGTTGAAAGCGGTCTTTCAGCGCCGTGTCGTCCAGCAACGGAATGTCCCCTGCCAGAATGCGTGCAATCTCGGCATCGATTTCATTGCGGCGCTTGTGCAATTCGGCAATACGCGCCTCCGGGTCGGTCTCGCTGCCTTCGCTCATCTGCTTGAGCAGGTCGAACAGCGTCAGCAAGCGCGACTCGGTACCCACGAAACTGCGCTCGGTGAGCGTTGCCAGCCAGGCAATCGCCTTTTCGGTGGACGGGGTCAGGTCGAAATGCGGTTCATCCGACCCGTGGATATAGACTTTACGTAGCCAACCCTTGTCGGTGGCCGCCCAGTCGTTGAGGTAGTCCAGCGCCGGTTTCGGGAATACTTCTGCACCCAACCGTTCGCGCAGGGCGAACAGTTCGTCTTCCAGTGTTTCGGCTAAATCCGCTTGCGCCATTACCCTGACATTGGGAGCAATGAATACGCGTTGCAGAAAGCTCGCGACCAGCGGCGCATGCGGCGAATTCAGCAGCCGCCAGGCCGGGTGGCTCTGGCGTAGCAGATCAAGGGTGGCATAGTCCAGGCTCAATCCGTGACCTCTAGGCTGACTGCAGGATAGGCGCTCTCCTTGTTAATGACGCCTGTGCGTACGTCATTTAGCCGGACAACAGCCTGTTTGTTTCGATTATGGATTGGAGTCATTGCTCCTCCTGGATATTTGGGATAAAAAGAAGCTTTTGGAGCTTCCCCTTTACGCATGGCTTAGACTATTGTTCGGATTTCAGGGGCCACTTTAGAGCTTTTGTTGCTACCACGCAATAAATTGCAAGGGAGACGCGGGCCGATCTCCCCTTGCGCAAAGGTATGAGTTATTTAATTCTCATTCCTCAACGGTTTGTTATTTGCTCTGTCCAAGCCATTCGGCTTGAAAACAATCGCACTATCCCCCATGCTAGTCATATCTTAAAAAACTCACAGATGAGGCAACTATTATGCGTATGGACAAATTAACCAGCCTATTTCAAACGGCAGTGGCAGATGCACAGAGTATGGCCTTGGGCAAAGACCATCAATTCATCGAGCCGACCCATTTAATGCTGGCCTTACTGGATCAGCAAGGCGGCAGTATCAGGCCGGTGCTGACCCAGATGGGCATCAACACGCAGTTGCTGCGCACCGAGCTGGTCAGGGAATTGGGTCGTATTGCAACGGTTAGCGGTTCCGGCGGCGACGTGCAGCTTTCCAATGAATTAAACCGCTTGCTGAATTTAACCGATAAATTAGCGCAAAAGCGCAATGACAAATTCATCTCTAGTGAGCTATTTTTATTGGCGGCTTTTGAAGAAAAAGGCCTGCTTCAGGACTTGCTTAAAAAAGCCGGAGTTACTAAACAAGCGGTGGAAAAAGCCATTGATGCGATGCGCGGCGGTCAGCCGGTCGATGATCCCAATGCCGAAGAGCAGCGTCAGGCCTTGAAAAAATACACCATTGATCTGACCGAACGCGCGGAACAAGGCAAGCTTGATCCTGTTATTGGACGGGATGATGAAATCCGCCGCACCATTCAAGTTTTACAGCGGCGCACCAAAAACAATCCGGTGTTGATCGGCGAACCGGGCGTGGGCAAGACCGCTATTGTTGAAGGTCTGGCGCAACGCATCGTCAACGGCGAAGTGCCGGAAGGCATCAAAGGCAAGCGGGTATTGGCTTTGGATATGGCGGCGCTGATTGCCGGAGCCAAGTTTCGCGGCGAATTCGAGGAGCGTCTGAAAGCCGTGTTAAATGATCTTGCCAAACAGGAAGGTCAGGTGATTTTGTTTATTGACGAGCTGCACACTATGGTCGGCGCGGGCAAGGCCGAAGGCGCAATGGATGCAGGCAATATGCTCAAACCGGCTCTGGCGCGCGGCGAATTGCATTGCGTGGGCGCCACGACGCTGGATGAATACCGCAAATATGTCGAAAAAGATGCGGCCCTGGAGCGCCGTTTCCAAAAGGTGCTGGTTGATGAGCCTTCAGTTGAAGACACTATCGCCATCCTGCGCGGCTTGAAGGAAAAGTATGAGGTGCATCACGGCGTCGATATTACCGATCCGGCCATCATCGCGGCGGCAAACCTGTCCTACCGTTACATCGCCGACCGGCAGTTGCCGGATAAGGCCATCGACCTGATCGATGAAGCGGCCAGCCGTATCCGCATGGAAATCGATTCCAAACCGGAGGAAATGGACAAACTGTATCGGCGTTTGATTCAATTAAAGATTGAGCAGGTGGCGCTTAAAAAAGAAAAAGATGCCGCTTCGAAAAAACGCCTGGAAATTCTGGAAAAAGAAATCGCCGATCTGGAAAAAGAATATTCCGATCTGGAAGAAATCTGGAAAGCCGAAAAAGCCTCGTTGCAGGGTTCGGCATCGATCAAAGAAAAGCTGGAACAGGCCAGAACCGAGCTGGAAGCGGCCAGCCGTACCAATGATCTGGCGCGGATGTCCGAGTTGCAATACGGCATTATTCCGGCGCTGGAAAAGCAACTGCATTCAGACGTACCAGCTGAAGCACAGAAAATGACCTTGTTGCGCAACAAGGTCACCGAAGAAGAAATCGCCGAAGTGGTGTCAAAATGGACCGGCATTCCGGTGTCGAAAATGATGGAAGGCGAGCGCGACAAGCTGTTGCGCATGGAAGAGCAACTCGGTAAGCGGGTGATCGGTCAGGAAGAAGCGCTGAAAGCGGTCAGTAACGCGATCCGTCGCTCCAGAGCCGGATTATCCGACCCCCATCGTCCCAATGGTTCATTCCTGTTTCTGGGGCCGACCGGCGTCGGTAAAACCGAGCTGTGCAAGGCGCTGGCCGAGTTTATGTTCGACACGCCCGATGCGATGGTGCGCATCGATATGTCCGAGTTTATGGAGAAGCATTCGGTGGCGCGGCTGATCGGTGCGCCTCCGGGTTATGTCGGTTATGAAGAAGGCGGCTATCTGACCGAACTGGTCAGGCGCAGACCGTATTCGGTCATTTTGCTGGATGAAATTGAAAAAGCCCATCCCGATGTGTTCAACATCCTGTTGCAGGTGCTGGATGACGGCCGCTTGACCGACGGACAGGGCAGAACGGTTGATTTTAGGAATACCATCATCGTGATGACCTCTAACCTGGGCTCGGACATTATTCAATCGCTGTCCGGCGAAGCGCTTTATTCGGTGATGAAAGCGGCGGTCATGGACATCGTCAGCACCAAGTTTCGCCCGGAATTCATCAACCGGATCGATGAAGCGGTGGTGTTTCATTCCTTGGGTCGCGGACAGATTCGCGCTATTTCCGGCATTCAAATCGAATACTTGCGTAAACGTTTGCTGGATCGAGAAATCGGCTTTGAAATAACCGAAGAAGCGCTGGATTTATTAGGCGAGGCGGGTTTTGATCCGGTTTACGGAGCAAGGCCGATGAAACGGGCTATCCAGCAGCAGCTGGAAAACCCGCTGGCGCAGGATATATTGGCCGGTAACTTTGTCGCCGGGGATACCATAAAAGTGGATGTTGAACATGAGACCTTGCGGTTTTTGAAAGGCTAAGATTTGGCGTAACTACTCAGTAGTTAGAAAAATAGAACGCAGATGCCAAAAGTAGGCGCTTTAGGCGACGCATGGAGCGGTTGCCGAGGAGCGGAAGCTGCGTTCTATCATTATATTGATGGCTGAGTAGGTACGATTATTGGATATTTATTAATCGCGTATCTTATTGAATCGCTATATTTATTATGCTAATAAGCAATCCAAAAATGGCTATTGACAGAGGTAAGCTATTAAAAAAATGGCCTGAAAAAGTAAAGTTTTTTCAGGCCATTTAGGTGAGTTATCTGCTGAAAAGCGTTATTCTCGGAGAGAGCTGCTATCCAGTAGCAATAAGGCTTTAAGCGGTTGTGTCAGGTCCAACAGTGATGACTTTTAAAGCGTTGGTTCCGCCCGGTATCCCTTCCAGATCGCCTTGAGTGATGATAAATGTATCACCATCCGCAGCTACGCCGCGCCTTTTTAATTCAGCTAGGATTGCTCGGTTTACTTCGGCATGATCACTGAGGTCATGGATAAAAAGTATTGGAAAAACTCCACGATATAAGGTGACTTTCCCCAGCGTTTCTTGATGAGGGCTGAACGCAAAAATTGGAATACCTGAGCTAATTCTGGACATCCATAAGGGTGTTGAGCCTGATTCGGTTAGCGCAGCAATGCCATTGATATTGGAGTGGTTAGCCAGGTACATTGCAGACATGGCAATGGCCTCGTCGACGCGCTCAAACTGGAGGTCAACACGATGTTTTGAAACACGGACTTGGGATTGTTTTTCCACTTCAACGCAAACGCGATGCATGGCTTCAATGGCTTTAATCGGGTATTTGCCGGAGGCCGTCTCTGCCGATAGCATGATGACATCGGTACCGTCATAAACCGCATTGGCAACATCAAAAACTTCAGCGCGAGTAGGAATCGGGTTATCAATCATTGATTCCATCATTTGCGTGGCGGTAATCGCAACACGGTTCAGCGACCGGGTACGATTAATCAACATTTTTTGCACGGCAGGTAGGTTGGCATCACCAATTTCGACGCCAAGATCGCCGCGAGCAACCATGACGGCATCCGATGCCAAAATGATTTCGTCAATAACATCGAGGGCTTCAGCCCGTTCAACCTTTGCCACAATGCCGGCATGACAACCTGCAGCCACTAACAGACGACGTGCTTCATGAAGATCTTCAGCGGTGCGCGGGAATGAAATGGCGACATAATCGCATTTCATTATCGCAATCGTTTTAATATCTTCCTTGTCCTTGTCGGTTAATGCTGCGGCAGAAAGACCGCCGCCCATCAGGTTGATACCTTTGTTATTAGACAGGTCGCCACCCACGATAACCGTGCAGTTAACGCGCATATTTTCAACGTTGACCACATCAAGTACGATACGGCCATCATCCAGTAGCAGCCTGCTTCCCGGCTTAACTTCTAAGGCTAAGGGTTCATAGGTAATGCCTACTTGAGTATTATCGCCAGCCAGTGGATCCAGGTTGATATCCAAAGCAAAATCCTGTCCCTCATTTAAAAACACTTTGGTGTCTTTAAAGCGGGCAATACGAATTTTAGGGCCTTGCAAGTCCGCTAAAATACCCACCAGTCTGCCGGTTTTCAGGCTAAGTTCACGGACAGCGTTGGCTCTGTTGATGTGATCTTGAGCAGAGCCATGTGAAAAGTTCATGCGAACAAAATCAAGGCCCGCTGCAAACATGCCTTCGAGTACGCCGGGCTTGTCTGTAGCGGGACCTAGTGTGGCTAAAATTTTGGTTCTTCTTAACATTATGTGGAAAATCCGTTATTTAGCGTTGACTAAAGCAATTGTGGTGTCCAACATACGATTTGAGAAGCCCCATTCGTTGTCATACCAAGCTAGAACTTTTACAAAGTTACCATTCATGACCTTGGTCAATGACGACTCATAAATAGATGACGCAGGATTATGATTAAAGTCAATTGAAACCAATGGCTTAGTGTTGAATTCCAGAATGCCTTTTAATGAGCTTTCAGAGGCTGTTTTCAGAATTTGGTCAACTTCTTCTTTGGTGGTATTTCTGCCCGCTTGAAAAGTTAAATCAACAACAGAAACGTTAATCGTCGGCACACGCATAGCGAAACCGTCCATTTTGCCAACCAGTTCAGGTAGTACCAAGCCAACAGCGGCAGCGGCACCGGTCTTTGTAGGAATCATGGATTGTGTGGCTGAACGAGCGCGGTGTAAATCGCTGTGATAAACGTCAGTTAAAACTTGATCGTTGGTGTAAGAGTGAATC
Organism: Methylobacter arcticus; assembly: GCF_050917435.1. NCBI lineage: Bacteria > Pseudomonadati > Pseudomonadota > Gammaproteobacteria > Methylococcales > Methylococcaceae > Methylobacter > Methylobacter arcticus. The sequence goes on along the minus strand of NZ_CP159583.1, from coordinate 3,589,537 downwards.
GTGGTCATTAAGCCATGGACCACACCAATGGTGTCGAGTAGCGGCTTAACTAAGGGCGATAAACAGTTAGTTGTGCATGACGCATTGGAAATAACGGTATCGGACGCTTTCAGCACATCATGATTGACGCCATAGACGATAGTGGCATCAACATCGTTGCCGCCGGGTGCTGAAATAATAACTTTTTTTGCGCCGGCAGTGATATGAGCAGATGCCTTGGCTTTGCTGGTGAAAAAACCAGTACATTCATGAACGACATCAATATCTAGGTCTTTCCATGGCAGTTTTGATGGGTCTCTTTCTGAGAAAACCTTGATCTTATCGCCGTTAATAACGATGTAATCGCCATCAACACTGACTTCGAAAGGAAATTTTCCATGCACTGAATCATATTGAGTCAGGTGAGCATTGGTTGCAGCGTCGCCTAAATCATTGATTGCAACAATTTGAATTTCGTTGGTGCGGCCTGATTCGTATAATGCGCGAACGATATTACGTCCAATACGACCATAACCATTGATTGCAACTTTAATTGGCATAGATATTCTCCAGATTGATGAAAAGAAAACTTACAAAAACGGATAGCCCTAAAGCTTCCGAGAAACTTGGCAATTGTACCAAAAACTATGATGATTAGTCTATTGACATGGAAAGCGACTGTTGATTGTTGAGTATGCCAACGGATGTAGCCGAGGAAATAAATCTAGGCAAGTTAAATATTGCCTACAGAACTTTAGGCAAGAAGTGAATGCTTTGTCTTGCCGTCTGAATGGCGAGTCTGACGGTATCGGGAGCCGTGCCGCCAATATGTTTACGCGCTGCGACCGAACCTTCCAGGGTTAGATAATCAAAAACATCATCAGTAACTAAGCTCGAAAAATGCTGTAGTTCTGACAGGGGAAGTTCGGATAAATCGCGTTGTGTTTCTAATCCTAGGCGCACAGCCAGACCGACAACTTCATGTGCATCACGAAAAGCCATACCTTTACGTACCAGATAATCGGCTAAATCGGTTGCCGTGGCAAAGCCGCGTTTAGCTGAATTATACATATTGGCTTTTTTGGCTTCGATGTGAGGGACCATGTCGGCATAGGCCCGCAGACAATTAATTAAGGTGTCGACAGTATCGAATAGCGGCTCCTTATCTTCCTGATTGTCTTTGTTGTAAGCCAATGGCTGGCTTTTCATCAGCATCAGCAATGAAACTAAGTGGCCGGTTACCCGGCCGGATTTGCCTCGAACCAATTCGGGTACGTCGGGGTTTTTCTTTTGCGGCATAATTGAAGAGCCGGTGCAAAAGGCATCAGGCATTTCAATGAAGTTGAACTGGGCGCTGGACCATAAGATTAATTCTTCAGAAAAACGCGATAAATGCATCATGATTAAGCTGCCTGCTGCGGTAAACTCAATCGCAAAATCACGGTCGCTGACCGAATCCAGCGAATTAGCTGACGGACGACTAAAACCCAGTAAATCAGAAGTCATCTGACGGTCTATCGGGTAACTGGTTCCCGCCAACGCCGCTGAACCCAGCGGCATAATATTGACGCGCTTGTAGCAATCCTCAAGCCTTTCCCTATCGCGGCTTAGCATTTCGAACCATGCCATCAGGTGATGGCCGAAGGTTATCGGCTGAGCGACTTGTAAATGCGTAAAGCCCGGCATGATGGTGTCGGCATGTTGTTCTGCCAAATCCAGAATGGCGGTTTGCAAGCGCGTAAGCTGGATAGTGATCTGCTGAATTTCACTGCGCAGGTAAAGACGAATGTCCGTTGCCACTTGATCATTGCGGGAGCGTCCGGTATGCAGTTTTTTCCCGGCAATGCCGATTAAATCAGTCAGGCGGGCTTCAATGTTCATATGAACATCTTCCTGTTTGATCGACCAGACAAACTCACCCTTAATGACTTCCTGGCTGATTTGGGTCAAGCCATTAATAATGTCATCACGTTCCGGTTCGGTCAGGATTCCGCAAGAGCAAAGCATTTTTGCGTGGGCAATTGATCCTTCAATATCCTGCTGCGCCATGCGCTGGTCAAAGTCGACAGAGGCGGTGAATACCTCGACAAAGGCATCGGTTGCTTGGGCAAATCGGGCGCTGGAAAGTTTGTCGGCGTTAACGTTGGTCATGATGGCTTCATTGTAAGTTGGCTATTGTGCAAAATTATACCTCTAAAGCTTCCGCTCCTGCTAACGCTCCTTACCTACATCCCTGTAGGCAAAGCTCCCGCATCGATACGGTCGAATTCAACTTCGATTAACCGTCATTAACTGACACGGGTTACAATAATGGCATTTATTGTTGAATAATGAATGGTGTTCTTTTGATTGAAAAAATTATTCGTATTGCAACGCGGAGGAGTCCTCTGGCTTTGTGGCAGGCGGAGCACGTTGCAAAGCTGCTGGAGCGGACGTTTCCCGGTTGCCGGACTGAGCTGGTTAAAATGACTACTCAGGGCGATAAGATCCTTGATGCGCCTTTAGCCAAAATTGGCGGTAAAGGTTTGTTTGTTAAAGAACTCGAGCAAGGCATGTTGGACGGTTCTGCCGACATTGCGGTGCATTCCATGAAGGATGTGCCGGTAGAATTTCCAGCGGGTTTGCATTTGGCGGCTATTTTGCCCCGTGAAGATCCGACCGATGCTTTTGTTTCCAATCATTATCCGACCTTACAGGATTTACCGGCTAATGCCAGAATCGGTACCTGCAGCTTGCGCAGACAATGCCAAATTAAAGAGCTTTACCCTGATGCCGAGATATTGTCGTTAAGGGGGAATGTGAATACCCGTTTGTCCAAGCTGGACGCAGGGGAATACGATGCCATTATTCTGGCTTCAGCCGGTTTAAAAAGACTGGGCATGGCAGGGCGCATTAGCCAATGCCTGGATACCGGTATCAGTTTGCCTGCGATCGGCCAGGGAGCCATAGGCATTGAATGCCGGGTTGATGATCGGGAACTCAATCAGATGCTGAGCGTGTTGCATGATAGCGAAACTGGGCTGTGTTTGGCGGCAGAAAGAGCCATGAACGCGCGATTGAATGGCGGTTGCCAAGTGCCGATTGCCGGTTTCGCAGAGCTGCAGGGTGAGCAATTGTTCATGCGCGGATTGGTCGGCAGTCCTGATGGTAGTGTGATCTATCGGTCTGAGCGAACAGGCGGACGCGACCAAGCTGAAGCTATCGGCAAAATGATTGCCGAAGACTTATTAGCTCAAGGCGCAGATAAAATTCTGCAGGCGCTGTTTAACGAATTATGATTTTAAACGGCGTGCATGTTTTAGTAACTCGGCCTGAGCATCAGGCGGAAAACCTGAGTCGTTTAATTGAACAGCGGGGTGGCATCGCCGTTCGGTTTCCAACGCTGGAGATTGTTTCGCTGGATAATGCCGAACCGATAAAAACCACGTTGGAGAATCTGGATAGCGTTCACTGGGTTATTTTCATCAGTGCTAATGCAGTAAATTTTGCTCTAAAGGCGAATGGTGGCAAAATAAGATTTATGGAATCTGTGCGTTTTGCCGCAGTAGGGCAGTCAACGGCGCTAGCCATGAAAATGGCCGGGTTGCCCGTCGATTTAGTGCCTGAAGCAGGTTATAACAGTGAAGCATTGCTGGCAATGCCACAACTACAGCAGGTCGAAGGACAGAATTTTTTAATCGTTCGTGGTGAAGGCGGACGCGAGCAGCTGGCAACTGCGTTACGCAGCAGAGGCGCAACCGTTAACTATCTGGAAGTCTATAAAAGAATAATTCCCCGTATTGATAACTCACCGGTTGTCGAGTTGCTTGAGCAACATCGACTGGATGTTATTACCGTAACCAGTGCAGAAGCCTTGCAAAACCTGCATTTCATGCTGGGTGAAGAAAACAACGAGCTATTGTCCTTAATACCCTTGGTGGTAGTTAGCGATAGAATCAGGCGTATAGCCGCCGATATAGGATTTAATCGAATTACTGTGACCGATAAACCTATCGATACAGCAATTCTTGAGACAGTAATAACGTGTGTGACAGGGGAATAGAGTGGCCGAAGTGAGTGAACAACAAGAACAAAATGTGAGTGACAATAGCAGCAAAACTTCCGTTCCTGCTAACGCCCCTCGCAAGTCGCGTAGCGGACTCTGGCTTGGCATTATTGTGCTGCTCATTATAATAAGTGTGGTTGGTGCCGGTTTTTATCTGTTTCAGCAATTACGCTCTCAACAGGATAATTTAGGTGGTGAAGTTAATAAAGGCGATATGCATCTAATCGAGCTGTCAAAACAGATTAGCGGCTATCAGATGCAACTTGCCGCTATGCAATCGCAATTGGCAACAGTAGAGTCTGATGTTGCCGGAAAAGATGCCCATTTTACCAAAACACTGGCAGATTTTTCGCGTCTGCATGGCGAAAAACTGGATAGCACACGGAATGAATTAAACAGCGCAATTTCGCAAGTACAGCGTCAATTGGGCAAGACCCGCAGCGACTGGTTAATTGCCGATGCGGAATATCTGTTAAGCGTAGCCAATCAACGCCTGCATTTAGTCGGCGATGTGAATACCACCTACGAAGCGTTGGAAGCGGCGGATCAACGCCTGAGAGAAAGTGGCGATGCCGGAGTATTTAAAATACGTGAACAAATCGCCAAGGACATCGCGGCAATCCGTAGTGTTGCCGTCGCCGATACTGTGGGTATTTATGCTTCGATTCAATCACTGCAAACCCAGGTCGATTCATTGGTCTTGTTTTTGCCGTATACCGGAAAAGAATTGACTCAACCCGAAGCGGTACAAGAACCGACCGATAAGGCAGCCCACAATCTGCTGGATTCTGCAATGATGGAATTGGAAGGGATAGTCACTATTAGGCACACCGAACATCCCATTAAGGAAATATTAACACCGGAACAAGCCCAGTTTATTCGTGAGCAGTTAAGAGTAAAGCTGGAAATGGTCAAAATTGCCCTCGTTCAGCAACATGAGCAACTTTATCAATCCAGTCTGGCTGATGCAAAAAAATGGGCTGAGAAAAATTTTGCCCAGGACACACAGACGAATAATTTTATTGCCGAACTGGACAAATTTAATGCCATTAAGATCCGCAGCCAGTTTCCCGACATCAGTTTGTCGCTGAAAATGCTTAGAGATATTACCAAGCTGAGACTGGACGCTGATAAAGCGATGCCGCAGGCTGAAAAAATCGAACCCGTTAAACTTGAAAAACCAGCCGAAAAGGTAAAACCCGCAGAGACAGCTCCGCCCGCTGAGCCACCGGCTGCCAAGGATGACGGAAGTGTCGAAGCCGGCACGACTGCACGGAAGCAGGAGGTAGAGCAACGCAAGGAGGAGCAGTTGCCGAAGGAACCGGCGCGACCACCGGTTGAAGCCGCACCTGCCGCGCAATAATCCAGAGAGTACATGATGAAAAATATAATGTATTTTCTGGGTTCGCTGCTTGTTGCCATTATTGCTGCTTTTTTAGCCAATAAATGGCTGGGCGGATTTGAGAATCCCGGTTATGTCTTGATAGGCATAGGACATTGGTCCTTGGAAACATCGCTAATCGTTTTTTCGGTTAGCTTGATCATGGCGTTTTTTGTGTTTTATGTCTCCTTCCGATTTTTAGGCTGGCTGTTCAGATTGCCGGGCCAAGTTAAAAATCGCGGCAAAAACATAAAATTTAACCGTTCCCAAGAAGCCCTGATTGCAGGTCTAGTGGATTCTGCAGAAGGTAATTGGGAAAAAGCCGAAAAAGTATTGATTAAGCATGCCTCGCAAAGCGGTGCTCCGTTAATTCACTATTTGACCGCAGCAAGAGCCGCACAGTCTCGCGGTGCGCTTGACAAAAGGGATGAATATCTAAAAAAGGCAGCAGATGGCGCGCCGGGTTCCGATGTGGCGATAGGCCTGACACAGGCAGAATTGCATTTGTCGGAAAAACAGTTCGGACAAGCCCTGGAAACGCTTGCGCGACTGCATTCCATCAATCCAACTCATGCCAGCGTATTAAGATTGTTACACCAAGCTTATCAACAAGCCGGTGATTGGGAAGGCATTCGTAAACTGATTCCGTCATTGAATACCCATAAAGTGTTGATGGAAGCCGAGATAAAACTGCTGGAGACCGAAGCATTCAGTAAATTGTTAAAGCAGGCAGCCGAGCGAGGCAGTGTTGAGGACATTGAATTGCTATGGTCGGAAATTCCTGATTACATCAGACAGATGAAAGGCGTTTCGGCTATCTATTTTGCCGCGATGATAGACGCAGGAGCGGGCGCAAAGGTTGAAGGCGGCTTGGCCAGAGCCTTGTCGACAACCTGGGATCAAACGCTGGTGGTATTATTTGGTAATGTACAGTCGCTTAATAATTCAAGACAGTTTGAAACTGCCGAGCAGTGGTTGCCTATGCACCCTAGGGATGCCGTATTCCTGGCCGTACTGGGTAAGTTGAGCATGAAATGTGGCGATAAGCAAAAAGCCGAGACCTACCTGACCAAAAGTATTTCAATAGAGCCTACCGTTCCGGCTTATCAACTATTCGGCGATTTGCTGTTTGCCCAAGGCGATAAAGACAGAGCCAGTGAATGTTATAAGCAGGGCCTGGAGTTGGCGTCTAGTGCGATTATTAGTCGGATTGATTCAATATCCTGATACTCGAGTTCAAGTTTTTTAGCTTGACTGAGACCATCCCAGATAACTCAAGATGTTTTTCTCAATGTACTTATCAGCTATCGGTTTCTCGTTCCCACGTAGCGCGTCACTGCCATTACGTTAAGCAGTACAAGAGACCGTAAGGGGTGGGCCATGCCCGCGACATTTGGGCAGCGATTGCAAAGTTGTAGCCTCTTCATCGCGGGCATGGTCCGCTCCTACAGCGCTTAACATAATGGCAGTGACCATTCATCCCGCAATCACACTGGGTCAACTTGCGTTGCCCATTCAGAATCAGCTTTGAGAAACCATTTGACGAAGTGTTCGAACTGCTTGTCCCGCTTGGCGGGTTCGGCATCAAGGCTGGCCTGCCATACAAATCAGAGAATCGGACCGGCATTTGTTACTCAACTATTCCGCACGAACCAACTGTGGATTTTAGGTTTATCACTTTATCGATAGCGAATAACAAGCAGAGTCGGGTGCGTCAGTCTGTGAATTCCAACGCTAAATTGTACTGATGAGCCATTATTCTTCTATTTTTACAACGATCAGCGCTACTATCGCACACCGATGTTTCGTACTAGAATGCATTTTACAGTGCTATAGTGTACTCAGTGAGGTATGACATGCCCGTGCGCAAAATCCCCAAGAACTATCGCAACGTGACCGGTATCGCGGCACATCGTAAGGCCGAAGGCCAAGCAATGTTCGAATCAACGCTGGAACGTGACTTTATCGCTTTACTGGAATTTGACCCCGCTATTGAAACGTTCGAAGTTCAACCATTGGTTGTGAGCTGGATTGATGATGCCGGTGGTGCGCATCGTTATACGCCCGATGTCCTCGCCACGTTCAAATTGCATGACTACCACAGCAAGGTGTTGTACGAGGTCAAATACCGTTCTGAACTGGTACAGCATTGGTCTGAGCTGCGGCCAAAATTCCGCGCAGCAGTAAAATTCGCTCGTTCTCATGGATGGCGGTTTAAGATTATCACTGAAGTTGAAACCCGTACGCCTTATCTGGAGAATGCGAAATTCCTACTTTCTTTTGTAAGACAAGGGCCGGCTGAGGAAGCGCACATGGATATGCTGGATGAACAGATACGACAGTTGCGCAATACGACCCCGGCGGAATTGCTTGGCAGGGTATTTCAAGACGAATGGAACCAAGCAAGGTTATTGCCATCACTTTGGTATATGGTAGGAACTCGGCAAATAGGGTTTGACATGGATACCAAGCTCACCATGAATAGTCCAATTTGGAGCTTGCACAAATGAGTACGTCACATCAGCTGTTGCAGCTTCAGCCCGGTGCCGCCGTTCTTTATCGAGATCGTTTACACCGGATTACTCATGTTATCGATCTAAATGAAGTGCTTGTTGTGGACGATGAGACTCGGCAAGTTAGCCACGCCAAAGTAGGTGATCTCGCTCCAGCAGTTGTTGTTACGCCACCGGAAGCCAGGCCTGATTTAGTTTTGGTTCAAGATGAGGCGTGGGAGGAAGCAACCAAGCGCTTCGAGATCATTCGGCCGTTACTTGATATGCCAAATCGCAGTCGGCAGGATGTCGTTGCTCGGGCTAAAGCATTCGAGCGCCATGAAAACACGCTCTATGACTGGATTCGGCGTTATGAAGCCACCGGGTTGCTCACGTCGCTACTGCCGCGCAGCCGGAACGATAAGGGTACGACTAAACTGACGGCCGAAGTTGAAACCATCATTCAGGCTGTGGTCGGAAGTGACTATCTAACTAAATAGCGCAAATCCCAACAAAAGGTTTGTGATGAAATTCGGCGGCGTTGCGTTAATGCGGGCATCAATCCTCCGCATAACAATACCGTACGCAACCGCCTCAAGGCGTTAGCTGACGAATTTGTAATGGTCAAGCGGAAAGGCTGGAAAGCAGCCGACCAAACTTACTCGCCAGTCGAAGGGAAGTTTCCGGGCGCTGATTGGCCATTCGCAGTGTTGCAGATCGATCACACCCCACTAGATATTATTCTAGTGGATGACGTCTATCGACGGCCGGTAGGCAAGCCTTGGATCACTCTGGCAATTGATGTTTTCAGCAGGATGGTCGCTGGGTTCTACGTGTCGTTCGATCCTCCAGGTGCTTTGTCTGCGGGCCAATGTCTGGCAAATGCAATTTTGCCAAAAGATGTCTGGCTATCGAAACATGATATCAAGGGTGACTGGCCCTGCTGGGGTATGCCAGGAAAACTGCACATGGACAATGCCCACGAATTTCGTGGCAACATGCTTCAGCGTGCTTGCCTGGAGTATGGCATTGATATCGAATGGCGTCCGGTAGCCCGGCCGCATTTTGGTGGGCATATCGAACGATTGCTTGGCTCATTTGCTCAAGAAATACATACGTTGCCTGGCACCACATTTTCTAATCCGCGTGAGCGCGGCGACTACGATTCCGAAGCCAAGGCAGTTCTGACTCTGACAGAGTTCGAGGAATGGTTTGTGATTTTTATCGTAAACGTCTATCACCAGCGTCTCCATTCGGGCATCAACATGCCTCCCCTGGAAAAGTACCGGCAAGGTGTGTTTGGTACTAAGGATATGCCGGGGCGAGGGCTGCCCACACGGGTTATGGATGAGGATCGTTTGCGACTCGATTTGATGCCATTCGAAGAGCGAACGATTCAGGACTATGGCGTGGTGATCGATGAAATCCACTACTACCACGATGTTTTGCGGCGCTGGATCAATGCTCCAGATCCGGCGGCCTCAAAATATAAACGTAAATTTATGTTCAGGCGTGACCCGCGCGATATCAGCACCATTTGGTTTTATGATCCCGAGGTCAATGTCTATTACCCAGTGCCATACCGGAATACATCCCACCCGCCGATCAGTATTTGGGAGCTACGAGAAGCAAAACGCCAGGTTAAAGCAGATGGGTGCAGGCATGTTGATGAGCGGACGATCTTTGATGCTTACGGGCGGATGCGCGAAATTGAGCAGAGTGCCCAAGCCAAGACCGTAGCGGTTCGACGGACAGCCCAACGCCGCAAATTTGGGCAAGAGGTAATCCGCCCAAGTATCACCCAAGCGTTGGACAAATCTGAGCCCGCACCGGCACCGATCACGATTCCTGTCATTCAGCCTTTCGACGAGATGGATGACTTGACGTGAGCCACTTGAACGACTCGGCAGCCAAGCAGTTGGAATTGAGCAATGCAGAGAGAATTGAAAAGATTCGATCTCCCCGCTGGATCGGTTATCCAAGGGCCAAGGTCGTCTTGTCCAAGCTGGAAGATCTGTTGGTCTATCCCCGCTCACATCGGATGCCTAACATGCTGGTGGTTGGGGATACCAATAACGGCAAGACCATGTTGGTGCAGCGATTCTGTGCTCTCCACCCGGCCGACAATAACCCCAATGGTGATGGTGTGCGCGTACCTGTGCTCTTCGTGCAGGCACCGCCAGTCCCGGATGAAGGCCGCTTCTACAATGCCATCCTTGAGCTGCTATTTGCGCCTTACAAACCGAACGACCGGGTGGACAGAAAGCAATTCCAAGTCATCAAGCTGTTGAAATATGTTGGCCTGCGTATGTTGGTGATCGATGAAATCCACCACATCATGGCAGGTAACCTGAACAAGCAGCGTACGTTTCTGAATGTACTTAAGTACTTGGGCAACGAATTGCAAGTGCCAATCGTGACAGTGGGAACGCGGGATGCTTTTCGTGCTCTCCAGACCGATTCACAACTGGCCAATCGTTTCGAACCAGTGCTGTTGCCTTGATGGGAGTTCGATACCGATTTTCTGCGCCTGCTTGCGAGCTTTGAACGCATGCTGCCTCTGCGCGAACCATCCTTATTACACGATACGACCTTGTCCACAAAATTGTTCTCGATGTGCGAAGGTTATATCGGCGAGCTGTCGCGGTTGCTGACTATGGCTGGTGCATACGCTGTCGAGTCAGGAAAGGAGCGTATCGACGAGAAAGTTCTCAATGCCATTGATTGGGTATCGCCTTCCGACCGCAAGCGACAAATCGATCGAGGCGGTTGAGCATGCTTTCTGGTGAGTTATGGCCAGCGCATCCACATCCTTACCGTGAAGAGCTGTTGTCGTCGTGGCTGGTGCGAGTGGCGCATGCGAACGGACTCAAGGTTCAAACTTTCTGCGCTCAAGAGTTCGGCAACAACCGCCAGCTTTGGAATCGTGATATCGACCGCTTGGCTCCAGCTTGGTTAATTGAAAGCATGAGTGCGAAAACAGGCACACCGCTAAAGCGGGCCTGGGAAACAACGTTGCTAGGTTACGAAGGGAAATTATACGACAAGTACCATGCGGCCGGACAGTTGCGTTGGATACTGCCGTTACAGATATACCATCGGAAACGGCGAGGATACGGTCTCCAATTTTGCCCAAAGTGCTTGGCAGAGGGATGGGAACCTTACTATCGTAGATCGTGGCGTGTGGCGCTTTACACCTTCTGTTCGAAGCATGATGTGATGCTGTTGGATCGTTGTCCAAACTGTGGGAACGGTGTTGCCTTCATAGACTTGAACTGGGCAGGCCTGATTTAATTGATGGGCCGTCGTTGCGGTGCTGTTGGTTTTGTGGATTTGATTTGTGCTGTGCGTCAGCCGTGCCGGTAAATAAATGGAATGACCGCACGTTTTTATCTTGGAGCAGAACCCTGCGTTTGATTGATAGGGGAGACGTTGACTCGGCGGTTTTCGACTATTCCAAGCTTGCCGTGTTACATCAATTTTGTGCTTTGATGGTTTCAAGGAGGTGTGCGCCAAAACTGATGGCCTATGTCCAGGAAAGAACTAACCAATCATCAATCCCTCTGGCCAAAGGGCATATAGCCTTCGAACTACGACCGCTTATAGAACGGCATCATGTTCTGGGACTCTCTTGGTGGCTGATCAGCCGTTGGCCTTCTCGTCTTCGAAACGTCTGGAAACATAAGGTTGTGCGTTACAATGTGCTCGGGAAGGATTTTGATAGCGCACCTGAGTGGTATCTCGCTGAAGTTAAGCGACTAATTAGTGGTAACTGAGTCATATGAGCGTCTCAGGCTTCGTGAAGTGCTCTGGATTTGCCTTCGATTCTGTTTACAGAGTCGACTAGGGAGTAAGTGAACAAATAATTATAATGAATGAGTGAATGAATTAACTCGCTTATAGTAGGCAACATGTCCAAGTACACAGCTAGTCGATTTTATAACTGGAACAAGTGGATGTGCGTGACTTAACAATGGTATGCATTGAGGCCAACCTCATCTGGAAATGATAATGACTAAAATCCCTTTTACTGTCTCCGCAAGGGCAGCAATACTAATTGGACGGGAAAATATTGCAAATTCGAAAGGAGCAATTATTGAGCTTGTCAAAAATTGTTATGATGCTGATTCGCCTTTTTGCATCGTTAAAATAGATAATGAATTCGCAGAAGTTCCAAAATATTTAGCAATTGAAAAGCAAGATAAACTGATAAAGAAAGGAATTAGTTGGAACTACATAAAGAGGCTGTATGCGCTGAATAGCGGTAGGTATGAGCTAGTTAATTCGCCTCGACAATTGATATTTAAAGCATTTGAAAAACGACTACGTGACCTAGTTGTCTTATACATAATTGATGCTGGGGATGGAATGACCAAAGAAATCATTCAAAAACATTGGATGACTATTGGTACAGATAATAAATTACAAGATTATATGACCAATTCCAAGCGAGTAAAGTCAGGCGCAAAAGGTATTGGTCGATTTGCTCTTGATAAACTTGGACGAGAATGTCGAATGGTTACAATTGCAGATCCTGAGGTTTATAGCAATTTATCAGAAAGTGATGATGGTATAGGTGCTGTTTGGCATGTCAATTGGGCTGATTTCGAAAAGAAAAATATAACTATTAGTCAGGTTGAAGCCAATCTCGAAATAATCCAGTCTGGTGGGTTGATGGAGAACTCAAATGCAGTTGACCCTTCATTCGATCTGGTAAACATAGCAAAAATAGTACGCGAGCGTAGCAGTTCAGAAATAAATGGCTTGCAGCCTAGTATGTTAAATGAAACGTTTTCTCATGGCACAATTTTAAAAATATCAAAATTACATGATGTTTGGAATGATAATCTTGTAAAGCAGATTTTTACTGATTTGGAAGTCTTAGTGCCGCCCAGAGATACTGAAGAGTTTTCAATACATATGATTTCTCGCTTGAAGCCTAATGATTATGGTGAAGTCTTAAGCTCAGTTTGTGATGATTTTGATTATAAGCTAACGGCTAAAGCTGACTCAGATCAAAATGTGGTAATTACAATTGAGAGAGAAGAGTACGATACATCCATCATTCCACATGATTTTTTTGAGCGGGATATGGTTAAGAACTCTAATTTTGCAAATAGGTCGGTGTTTTTAACTAAGAAATATATTCAACATTTAACCTTTAGTCAGCTAATACCAAGTAATCATGACAATAGTTTATTAAGCGAGATAGGTCCATTTGAGTTTATTTTTTATTTTTTAAAAAAAACCACGACTTCAGTTGATTCTGCCAGATTCTTTTATAAGCCAATCACGTCACATACCCGAAAGGAGTGGTTAGATAAGCTTGGTGGGATAAAGATTTATCGAGATAATTTTCGGGTACGTCCGTATGGGGAAGTAAATGAGCCTGCATTTGATTGGCTTGGTCTAGGATCTAGGAAAGCGGCTAGCCCTGCAGGTATTGGTAAACCAGAAGGTGGTTATCGAGTTGAGTTAGAGAATATAGCAGGTGTGATTAAAATATCTCGCTTAACAAACCTTGAGTTTGTGGATAAATCTAGTCGTGAGGGGTTGCAAGAAACCCAGGCATTTCAACTGCTCAAACAGATAATTACGGCAGTAATAGCGAAGTTTGAGGAAGATAGATCATTCATGGCTAGGGAACTTAGTAAATATGACAATGAAAAATTCGGTGCGGAAAAAGATCTTGAGAAGGCAGATAAATTAGCTCAATCTATTTTGGAAAGAGATCGTCAGAAAAATAAGACAAATCATGCTAGTAGTGCTAACAGCAATAAAAGTGACGGCTCACCGGCCAATGATGAGAAAAAATCAATTGAGAATCAAGAGGCTGTAGCCCTTGCTCATTTGGCTGAGTCGAGAAAAGAAACAATTGAAAAATTAACAAGTGAACATAAACTTTTAAGAGGGTTGGCTAGCAGTGGAATTCTCTCAGCAGCTTTGGGGCATGATTTAAGTAAAATTCAGGGAAAACTCCAATCAAGGTCAGATAAACTCATAAACTTATTAAGTCTGAAGGTAACTAAAGAAAATTTTGATGGTGTTGAGGATTATGAAAATCCTTTTGTCTATATCGATCAAATGAAGAAATCAGATAGAAAGATATCAACATGGCTGGGTTTTTCGTTGGGATTTACTCGAAAAGATAAACGTAAACGAAAGCAGTTATTTTTAGAAACTTATTTCCAGCAGTTAAGATCAAGTTGGTTTAGTACTTTGTCTGAGCGAGGAATAGAGTTTTCGATTGATTGCGCAACTAATATTGAGCTTAGGGCTTTTGAGATTGATTTTGATAGCGTCTTCGTTAATTTTTTAACAAATTCTCTAGATGCTTTCACGCGCCCTTCAACAAAGCAAGTGCCTCGTAGAATTTGGATAAAATGCGAAGAAATCGGCAACCAAATACTAATTGAATATCGAGATAATGGACCGGGAATATCTCAAGACATCCTTGATCCAGAAGTTATATTTGACCCAATGTACACAACTAAGCGTGATCATACAGGACAGGAAACTGGTACTGGGTTGGGAATGTGGATTGTAAGAACTGTTGTTAATGAGTATGAAGGAAACGTAAAACTTTTATTTAATGCGGATAATGATCAAGAGAGTGGTTTTGGTCTTAGAATTTCTATTCCATCAAAATATAAAGTGAAGGAAGCTACTAATGGGCTATAAAATTATATTTGTTGATGAACAAAGGGATGAGCAAAATGATTTCAAAGCTGCTTTTGCTGAGTTTATTCGGGCAGGTAAAGTGAATGTGATAACGCTATTTCCTGCTGAAGATCTAGATGAGATGATTGAAAGGATTCGTCAAGAAAATCCAGATGCTTTAGTTTCAGATTGGAGTCTGAACGATTTTAAAGAAGATCTACCAAGATATTATGATGTTTCTTATTATGGATCTGAGTTAGTCGAAGCGTTCTTGCGTATTAGAGAAGGTTTTCCATGTTTTATCGCATCATCTTTTGATTCCGATGCATCCAGATCAAATTCCACTAAAGACGTTAATCTAGTTTATTCCAAAGAGTTAGACATTGAGCATCATAAGGATAATCAGGACAAGCATCTTACATTCCCCCAAAAAATTTTGCTGCAGATCGAAAAGTACAGAGCCCGTATCACCGAAGCAGAAGAGAGCCTAGAGCAATTGCATGCTCGCAAACGTCAAGGGAATAATCTTAGTTTAAAAGAAGAGGATGAGCTAATAAGGCTTGATTCATTCTTGGAACGCGCTCTTGATACTCCTTCAGCTATTCCAGAAGAGTTTAAGAAAAGTTCGAATTCAAAACAGTTAAATAACCTTATTAATTCAGTTAATGAGCTTCTAGAGAAAGTGAAGAATGCAAATTAAATATGAATTTAGAGAAGCCACTCCCCAGCGAACATTTGTCGGTAATCCCTATAACGACTACAGAAGATACAAGGATTTTCTGAGGAGCGATTTTAATAATAGATGTGGCTATACAGATTGCCCTGATATTTGGTTTGGAGGGAAAAGATGTTTTCATATTGACCACTTTAAACCTAAAAGTAAGCATCCTTCTTTGGTAACATCATATTCAAACTTGGTGTATTCATGTTCTTATGTAAACATACAAAAGAGTGATGATGAGGGGATGTATTTAGATCCTTGCGATACTGATTTTAATCAGCATTTTTTTCGCGACGATGAAGGCAACATTCAACCAATATCTGCTAGTGCAGAAGCACGTTATATGCATAAAAAACTCAAGTTAGGTTTGAGTCGGTATGGTTTGATATGGATGCTAGATCAATTACGCATGAAGAAAATGGAAATCAGGGCGTTGCTAAATGGAGCTATTCATTCGCAGCATCCAACGAGGGCAGAGCTTTTGGAAGCATATCTACTTCTGGACAGTGAATTTGATAATTATTTTGAGTATTTGGGTACGGATCTATGAGCCCAAAGAAATATACTGGCTCTTTTTATACTCCACCTTATATAGCTGATTTTGTTGTTAAAAGAGTAGCGGAAAAGTTAGATGGAAGAACCCTTAAAATTCTTGAACCGAGTGCTGGTGACGGGGTATTTATACGCGCACTATCGAGATCTGATCGAATCAGATTTAATGTAGATAAGTTATTTGCTGTAGAAATATCTGCAGCTGAAGCTGAGAAGATTTCAGCCGAAAATGATCTTAATAAGCTTGAAGTCATTTGCAATGACTTTTTAGAGTTTCAATCCGAATTAACGGATTTTGATTTCAATTTAGTCATTGGAAACCCACCTTATATTAAAAGGAATTATCTTAGCGATAGGCAAATAGAACTATCAGCAAAAATTCATGCTTCATATCCAGAGCTGTCTAAAAATACTGTAAAAAATATCTGGAGTGCCTTTCTAGTCAGGTCAATCAGGCTTTTAGCTGACGATGGAGTCCTAGCCTTAGTGCTCCCAGCCGAATTGCTTCAGGTTAAATATGCAAAAGAGCTTCGAGAACTACTATTGAATCAATTTCAACGAGTAGAAGTTTTTACATTTAACGAGCTATTGTTTCATGAGTGCAAGGGGCAAGATACCTTGATTTTGATAGCCGAGAAAAAATCAACCGCGCCTGGTCTTTTTTTTTGTAATGTTGAGAATCTTAAAGATTTAGGAAAATCCCCTTCTCGTTTAAAACTAAATCATCACAAAGCATTAGATTCATTAAAGTGGACCAGTCATACATTAACTTCTTCAGAACGTAGGTTGCTTGAACAATTAGCGAAGAACCTGCCTACAATAAATGATGTGTGCTTTTCTAGGACTGGGATAGTCACTGCTGCAAATAATTTCTTTATTCTCAATAAAGCTGAAATAGAAAGATTATCCTTGGTAAAGTATGCAAAACCAATAATTCAGAAGTCTTCGATTGTGGATGCGAGTGTTGTCTTCTGCTCAAAAAAATTAAATGCCCTTTTTGAAACTAATACTCCATGCTTTCTTTTGGATTTAAATGAAAAAGGTGTTGAGGAAAATAGAATTTTACAAGATTATCTTTTTGAAGGTACTTCTAGGCAAATACATCTTCGGTATAAAATGCTTAGCAGAAAACTGTGGTTTCAGGTTCCTAACATCGGCACACCAGCACCTGCTCTTTTCTTCAAAAGATGCCACGACTATCCAAAATTCATTAAAAATGAAGCAACTGCTTTAGCAACTGACAGTGCGTATCTTGTTAATTCTCGTGACGGTTTCGATATAAATAGTATTATTCATTCGTTCTATAACTCTCTTACTTTGGCATTTGCAGAGCTTAATGGTCGTTATTATGGTGGAGGTGTATTAGAACTAACCCCAAGTGAGTTTAAGGGGCTGCCGATTCCATATGTATCAATAACTAATTCGCAGTTTTCTAAGTTTGCTCTGAACTTTGATAATAAAGACTCAATTGAAAAAATTTGTTTAAAGTATGATGAGTTTATATTAAAGCATTCATTCCCAAACATTACTTATGAGCAGATTGAGCAATTACGAAGAATTCGGAACAAGCTTTCAATCAGGCGACACAGGCTTTAAGGTTGTGGTAGTGATAAGTATAAGGCTGGATTTAACTTCGTTCACTGCACACTCAAACAGAATAGTTTTTCCCTTCGAAAAGACCTAAATGTTGTTTCCGCATTTTATTTTTGATTCCACTGCATCAGCGTATGCTTCCACACATGGCCACGTATGTTTTAGCGTTGCGAGGCAAGCATCTGCTGGCAGTGGTGCTGCATTTTCCCAGCGTCCATTTTTCTTGGCCAGCATATAGAGTAATTTGTTCATCAGTTCATCACTCATCCTCATGCCATTGGGTAAAGACATCAAGGCAAGTTTAAACGACTCCCCTTCACGCCACTGAAATTCAATCAAACTGTAGACTCGCTGTTCATAAATTACGTCGGCGATTACGACTGCGCGTTTGATTTTCCGTCCAGAATCCAGGTAACTCCATTGTCTAGTCCAGCGAGGCTTTGTTAGTGGAATGTACGCTATGGGGTCTTTTATTGGCCGGATTCTAGCTTGGTATCTTGGTAATTCATTCAGGTATCGTATCATCGCCTCGAAATTTTCGAAGCTGGCCGGTAGTGGAGCTTGACGCACACGTTCAGTTTCCATCGCTGTTGGGGTTACTCCGATGTCCGAATAGGTGCCATCACCAGTACCGAGTAAATCTGTTGGCAAAGCGAGTGGTCGAACAACATCGGCGCTAATGTAATGACACATCTCCTTTTCTGGCTTTTCCAGTTCCATGTTGGCCAATGCACCAAAACGTTCCTCTGGCTGCGTAACAACTGCTGATTGCACGTTATTGGAAGGTTCGTTATCGCTCTGCAATTCCCCATCGGTAATGTCCTTATCAGAAGCTTGTTTGACCGGGAATGCTGGTCTTTTCTGATCGTCTGGCAGATCCTCGTCCTTTTCTGGGCGCAGGTTGCTATTATCTCGATCGCAGGTGATTGCATTAAAAGGAAACGGCCCCGTGCAATGTTCCAGGGCAAAAATTATATAACGCCAGTTGCGGTCATCTGGCGTTCGCATTGGCTTCACCCGTGCTCGCATGTTGGTTGAGCCAATGAAAGGGAATGCGGCCTCGGGATATAAGCGTGGTTTGTTTTGCACAGCCTCCTTGATCATCGAGTCATGCACAAGAGTAGCTCCTGCAAATGCCTCCTGACTGTTCAGAATGCGGCCAATAATCCAAGCGTCTGCATCGGCGAACTCTTTGCGCAGTTTAAGCAAACAGCGATTTTCCTGTTCGTTGAAAGCATACTCAGCCGGGTTCACGATTGAGCCAAGGTCGTGACGGAAGTCGCCAGCAAAGATGGCCTTAGCCAGCTCGGTAGAGGTGGCATAGTAAAACCGGATAACCTCGGTAATAGGTACAATGATGCCGTAGGGGTCGTCACGCCATTTGATGGCTAGACAGTTTGCTGCGAGTCCAGCTCCGATTTGATGGAAGCGCTTGAGGATGAGAGGATGCCCGTCTACCTTGGTATCGGACTTAACTAAGCGAACCGTATCAGGCGAAATTGTGAGGTTATGGAAGATTTTATCTTTGCCCGCCGCCTCAACGAGGCAGTGGCGGTTGAGCCAGAGCGATCCGATGCTGACAATAGGGAGTTGGCCAACTCCGATGCTGATTGTATGGCGCTCTTCGTGATTGACCGCACTAGAGGCGGCGTAGTCTGTTGCGCCGTCCAGCAGCGGGCTGATGATGAGCTGAATTTTAGGTTCGGTGGGAACCATGTGATTACGTTCTACACCGCCAAACCAATCTACTCGCCAAATACGCCCATCATCTGGAAATTCCTTGATTCTTGGGATTGCCTTTCGCATAATTGTTACTCAGTAGCGTTTAGCGATGCAGAGTACAAATTAGCGATGTTCAGTACGATTTATCGTTGGAATTGTCATTCACACCTGAATAACACCCTTAGCTTGAAGATCAGCATGGTAAGACGATCGAACCATCGGCGCGCTGGCGACTTGCTTAAACCCCAGTGCTTTGGCAATTGCGCCGTATTCATCGAATTGTTCGGGGGTGACGTAGTTTTGAACCGGCAAATGGGCTTTGCTGGGTTGCAGGTATTGGCCTATGGTCAGCATTGAGCAGCCGTGGGCTAATAAATCTTTCATGACCTGATGAATTTCGTCCGGCTGTTCGCCTACGCCGAGCATCAGGCCCGATTTGGTGGGGACTTGCGGCTGGGCTTGGTGGAATTGTTGCAACAAATTCAGCGAGCCTTGGTAGTCGGAACCGGGGCGGACTTGTTTGTACAGCCGGGGGACGGTTTCCAGGTTGTGATTGAACACGTCGCACGGATGTTCGGCTAATATGGCTACGGCTTTTTCAATGCGTCCGCGAAAGTCGGGTACCAGGATTTCTATTTTAGTGGAGGGCGTTTGCAGACGGATTTTTTCGATACACTCGGCAAAGTGTCCGGCTCCGCCGTCTCTTAAATCATCGCGGTCTACCGAGGTGATGACCACGTATTTCAAGGCCATGACCTGTATCGCATCGGCCAGATGCTGGGGTTCGTCTTTGTCCAGCGCCAGCGGCTTGCCGTGCGCGACATCGCAAAAAGGGCAGCGACGGGTGCATAAATCGCCCATGATCATGAAGGTGGCGGTGCCGTGCTGGAAACATTCTCCTAGATTGGGGCAGGCGGCTTCTTCGCAAACAGTATGCAGGTTGTTTTCGCGCAGCAGTTGCTTGATGCGGGTGACTTCGTCGCTGGCCGATATTTTTATGCGTATCCACTCCGGTTTGCGCAAAGTAGTTTCGGCCGGCTCTACTTTGATCGGGATTTTTGCCAGCTTTTCGGTGTTGCGCTGGTGAGAATCGGGCGTGGAACGGGAGGGGGCTTGATAAGTCATTTTTGTAATGCCGTAATGATAGCTTGGGTAACAGGAATGGAGAGTTCAGCATTGCTGACAGTCACGCCCAGATCGGCCAGTTGGGTAACTTCAAGTCCTGAATAACCGCAGGTATTGATGTGGTCGAAAGGGCGCAAATCCATATGATTGTTAATGCTCAGGCCATGATAACTGCAATTTCTTTTAATGCGTAGGCCGATGGAACCGATTTTTTTGTTATCTACGTAAACGCCGGGGGCATCGGCTCTGGCTACCGCGATAATGCCGTATTGTGCCAACGCAAAGATCATGGCCTGTTCCAGCGTTGTGACCAGTTGGCGGACGCCGAGATTCAGCCGTTTAATATCGATCAGGGTATAAATAATCAGCTGGCCGGGGCCGTGATAGGTAACCTGTCCGCCCCGGTCGGAATTAATGACGGGTATGGCCTCGGTATTCAGCAGGTGCTCACGCTTGCCGTTTAGACCCAGCGTATAAACGGCAGGGTGTTCTGTAATCCAGATTTCATCAGCGGTTTGGGCATCGCGATTTTGGGTGAATCGCTGCATGTCTTGCCAGGTGGATTCATAGGGCTGGATACCCAGGTTTCGGATGGTTATCGGCATGGGGACGATAACGTCCTACAAAGCCATCAAAATATGCGGATGGTCAGTTAAATCCTGATAAATAGCGTCCAGTTGCTGCTTGCTGGAGGCTTCTATAATAACGGTTACGGCGATGTAATTGCCGTCTTTGCTGGAGCGTGTAGTTATCGCACCTTCATTAATGTCGGCCACATGACGACGCACAATTTCTATAATCAGCAGGTCGAGTTTCAGTTCGGTTTTGCCCATTGCCTTGATTGGAAATTGGCAGGGAAATTCTAATAGGGTTTCTTCACTCATGGCCGGGATTGCTTGTAAGCCTGAAATAGTCGATTCATGGTTTTCCATACGGGGCCGGGCTTGCCGTTGGCAATGATTTCATTGTCGAGTTGAACAACCGGTACGATTTCCCGTGTAGAGCTGGTTAACCAGATTTCGCTGGCTGTTTTTAAGGCATCCAATGCAATGATGTCTTCACTGTAGGGAATGTTGTTTTGCCGGGCGATTTCCAGAATGACATCGCGAGTTATGCCCGGCAATATTTCGGAACCTTGCGGCGGCGTGATCAGAATGCCGTCAATGACGGCAAATATATTACTTGCGGCTCCTTCGGTCACATAGCCGTCCTTAACCAGGATGGCTTCGGCACAACCTTTTTCTACCGCCTGTTGTCGGAGCAAAATATTGGCCAGCAGCGTGGTGGCTTTAACATTGCACAGTTCCCAGCGGCTGTCGTCAATGCTGATGGCTTTCACGCCGGAATCCTGGTTTGCAAAAGGCGCAATGTCTGAGCACATCGCGAACACTGTAGGCGTAACGTTTGCCGGAAAAGCATGATCTCTTGTGGCGGCGACGCCACGGGTAATTTGCAGGTAAATAGACTGATCCAGGCTCGTATCCAACAATGGCGTTAGAATTGCCAGCCATTGAGCTCGGTCATGTGGATTAACCAAGCGAATGGAAGACAGGCTGTTTTCCAGTCGCTTCATGTGTTCAGAGAAGTGAAACAGCAAACCCGAGTAGGACGGGATGACTTCATAAATCCCGTCGCCAAACAAAAAACCGCGATCCATCACCGATATTTTTGCTTCATCTAACGGTAGGTACTGACCGTTTAGATAGACGGTTTTATTGTCCATCCGGCTTCTCTAGTAACATCATTCCGCTGTCATAGAGTCGCTGGAAGATATTGCCTTGTTCTACCGATTTTAGCGCTATCAGGTCTTTTTCTGCGACCACTTCGCCTTTAAGTGTGACGTTGACCTTACCCAGTTTGGTACCTGCTTTAACGGGGGCAACAATTTTTTTATCAATGGTAATGATGGCTTTAAGGTCATCGTAATGGCGGCGGGGAATAGTCACATAAAGATCTTCGGCTAGGCCAATTTGCAGATTTTTAGTGTCGCCCTTCCATACTCTGGCTTCGGATAAGACCGTTTTTGCTTGATACAGTTTGTGTGATTCAAAAAAACGAAAGCCATAATTGAGCAGATTTTGATTTTCGCTGGCTCTGGAGTTGGGACTGCCTGCGCCCATGACGACAGAAATCAGGCGCATGTCATTTCTTAATGCAGAGGCGACCAGGCAATAGCCTGCGGCATCGGTAAATCCTGTTTTAACGCCATCCACTGACTCATCACGCGACAGCAGTTTATTGCGATTATGCTGAACGATATTGTTGAAGGTGAATTCTTTTTGTGAAAACCAGCGGTAGTAGTCGGGGAATTCTTTGATTAACGCCTGGGTGAGTATGGCCAGATCGCGCGCGGTGGTGTAATGGTTTTCGATGGGTAGTCCGTTGCTATCCTCAAAGTGGCTGTTTTTCATGCCCAGACGTTCGGCATGTTGATTCATCATGTCGGCAAAAGTGGTTTCATTGCCTGCGATATGTTCAGCCAGAGCAACACTGGCATCGTTGCCGGATTGAATGATGACACCTAATAGCAAATCTTGGATCTTAACTTGTTTGCCGACTTCGACAAACATGCGGGAGCCGGGCGTTTCCCAAGCTTTTTTGCTGATGGTAACCATATCGTCGAAATGTAAGTGACCATTGCCGACTTCGCGAAACACCACATAAACAGACATGATTTTGGTGAGACTGGCAGGGGCGAGCTTAACATCGGCATTGTTTTCCGCCAGTACTTTACCGGTGTTGTAGTCAAGTAATATATGGCTACTGGCAGCAATAGTAGGCGCTGCGGGGGTTGAGATTCCGGCATCTTCTGCGTTTGCCGGGATTGCGGCTAAAATTAAACTAAAAAATAAAAAAACGGGGAGATTTTTAAAAAGAATCATTGCTCTCTAATGGGGTGGACTTAGTAAAACATGGTTTTATTGTATCATGGAGATTTGATTTTGATCAGTTTCAGTAACAAATTGGGTTTTTGTTATACCCAGTTTTGCCAACTGTGCATTCAGCTTGTGGGCACTCGCCGAAGAGTTGATAGGCCCCATTTGAACCCTGTAGAGCGTAGAGCCTTTGTGGGTTGAGGGTAGTATTTCAGGCTGGGGTAGATGATGGGCGGCAATTTTATTTTGCAATATCAACGCTTTTTTCTTTTTACCAAAAGTGCCTACTTGTAAATAGACGCTTTTTTCTTGTTTCTGCGCTGTTTTTTGCAGTTGAGCCAATGCCTGTTCAGGTGCTATCGCCTTAATTTCAACTTTCGCTGATCCGGCCTGTTCAATGTCCAGTTTTTTGGCGGCTGCGTAAGACAGGTCCAAAACCCGGTTGCCGTAAAAAGGGCCCCGGTCATTGATACGAACAATAACGCTACGTTGATTTTTCAGGTTGGTGACCCGAGCGTAAGAGGAAAGCGGCAGTGTTTTATGTGCGGCGGTCATCGCATACATGTCGTATATTTCGCCGGATGCGGTTTTTCTGCCGTGAAATCTTGGGCCGTACCATGAGGCGATGCCTTGTTTCAGGTAGCGGGTAATGCGGGGTAAAAGGTCTTGTTCGTCGGCAATGTCCGGTATATCAGGAGCGCCCCTGTTTAATATGAAATGTTGTCTAGCTGTGGATGCGGTTGTAGCCGATGTTAGGCTTGAGATGTCGTTCGTTTTTAATTGTTCGGTGGTACAACTGCATAACACAAAAATGAAAAGTATCGGTATGATTTTACTCATGGGTAAGAGCCTTTTTTATTTAAAATAGATAGGCTTAACTGATAAACGGCCATGGCATATAAAGGGCTGTGGTTATAGCGAGTAATGACATAAAAATTGTCTAACGCCGCCCAGAGTTCTTCGCCTTGTTGTAGTTCAAAGTTAAGCAGTTTTACTTTACTGTCTAAAGGTAATTGCCTCGATATTGTTAAGTTGAGTAATTCTAACTCAGTAAGACTTAAATTCGGCTTAAGGTCTTTATTGAGTGCTGACTTATAGTTTTGGTCTTTAGCTGTAATGGGAATAGCAATAGTTTTACCTGCTTGCCAGTGATGTTTGGCAAAATAATTGCCAATACTGGCGATCACATCGCTGTTGTTGTGCCAGATGTCACGACGATTATCCTTGTCAAAGTCAACGGCATAGGCTCTGAAACTGCTGGGCATGAATTGGGGCAAGCCCATGGCTCCGGCGTAAGAGCCAAGGGGCTCGGTGGGGTGGATGTGTTCATCGCGGCAGAGCAGTAAGAAATTTTCAAGTTCGCTAACAAAGAATTTACTGCGTGGAGGATAGGCAAAGGCCAATGTAGATAAAGCGTCGATTACGCGGTGGTTGCCGGTGTTTTTTCCGAACAAGGTTTCAACACCGATAATCGCAGTAATGATTTCAGCGGGAACGCCGTATTGTTGTTCTGCAGCCGCTAGCGCTGAGGCGTTGTCCCGCCAAAATTGTACGCCGGCGTTGATGCGTGCTTCGGTCAGGAATATTTTGCGATATTTGTACCAAGGCATGGCTTCCGAGGGTGAGGAAATTCTTTTGAGAATATCTTGCTTGATCTGGACGGTTTCAAACCAATCATCAAGTTCGGATTTATCGAACTGGTGTTTTGTTGCCATCTGCTCAATAAAGATATTCATCGCTTCCGCTTCCTTGCCTACAGGACGTTGGTAAGGCGCGTGAGCAGGAGTGGAAGCTGCGGCACCTACAGGATGTTGGTAAGAATCAGGAGTGGGAGTGGTTTGCTCAGAAACGCAGGATATAACGGATAAGCAAGCGCAACCGAGTACGATAGGGGTTAAAGTCGATTTTAGATTCATGGGCTTGGTATCAATTTAGTGTGGTAAGAATTTCTTATGGGTATGAATTGACATAAGAATGCCAAAACCGGATAGCAGCGTCACTATGGAGGTGCCTCCATAGCTGATTAAGGGTAATGGGACGCCGACTACGGGGAGTACGCCAATAACCATGCCTATGTTAACAAAAACATAAACAAAGAAAGTGAAAGCTAGGCTGCCGGCTAATAAGCGGCTGTAAGTGTCCTGAACTTGTGAGGCGATATACAGGCAGCGGCTGATGATAAGCAAGTACAAGGCCAATAGGCCTACGCAGCCGAAAAGACCGAATTCTTCGGCAAAGACTGCAAATATAAAGTCGGTAGAGCTTTCCGGTAAAAAGTCCAATTCTGACTGGGTACTGCCCAGCCAGCCTTTGCCATAGATGCCGCCGGAGCCGATGGCGATTTTCGATTGAATGATATGGTAGCCCCTGCCTAAGGGATCGGCTTCCGGATTTAAGAAGGTCAGTACCCGGTCGCGCTGATAGGGGCGCATAAAATGCCAGATTATGGGCGTCAGTCCTGTTAGTGTGGCACCAATTGCGAACATGAAGCGCCAGGAGAGTCCGGCAAAAAACAGTACGCCGGCACCGGAGCTGGCAACCAGCAATGCGGTGCCTAAATCGGGTTGTTTGGCGATCAATAGGGTCGGAATGATGATCAGTATGCCGGCTACCAGCAATTGTTTCGGTTTTGGCGGTAATGCGTGTTCCGCTAAATACCAGGCGACCATCATGGGGGTGGTGATTTTGATCATTTCCGAAGGTTGGAAACGAAAAATGCCCAAATCCAGCCAGCGTTGTGCGCCTTTACCGAATTGGCCCAATACCAGTACCGCAATGAGTAACAAGAGTCCTAAGCCAAAAAGCAGGGCTGAATAACGTTTAAACTGATAAGGGTTAACATGAGCCAGTATGGTCATTAAAAGAAAAGCCAAGCCAACCCTAGCCGCTTGGCGCATCAGCACATCCATATCCTGACTGCCTGCGCTGTAAAGAATAATGAAACTCAACAATGAGATAAGCAGCAAGCCGATAAATAAGGGGATGTCTATGTGCAGTTTTCTGAGGATATTGCCGAGAACCGACGGAGGATGAAATTGTTCACTTCGGGTTTCAGTTTTCATTATTGGTTCCTAAAAATTGCTTGATAACCTTGCCTGCGATGGGTGCCGCGACTGAGCCGCCGTGACCGCCGTTTTCAATGATAACGGCAACTGCAATTTTGGGATCATCGGCCGGGGCAAAAGAAATAAACAAGGCATGATCGCGTAATTTGAAATCAATGTCGTTTTCGTTGTATTTGGCATCCTGCTTGATGTTAAAAACCTGCGCAGTCCCGGTTTTTCCGGCGATTTGGTAGTTAATGTCTTTACCGATGCTTTTGGCTGTGCCGTGTGGATCATGAATAACATTGACCATGGCCGAGATGATGCTATTAATATTTTCCGGTTTAAACCCAAGGTCTTCCTGGGTGGCTATGTTCGGGGCGGTGGAATCCGGGCTGGCAGATTTTTTTACCAGAAAGGGTGTGATTACTTTGCCTTTATTTGCCAATGTGGCGGTGGCTCTGGCGAGCTGTATCGGCGTAATCTGAAGAAATCCCTGGCCTATTCCGGTGATCAGGGTTTCTCCCGGATACCAGGCCTGATTGCGTCGATTGCGTTTCCACTCGCGCGACGGCATTAATCCTTGCTTTTCCCCGGACAGATCAATGCCGGATTTTTCGCCAAAACCAAAGTCCTGTAAAAAATCATGCATACGGTCTATGCCCAGCGTTAATGCCAGACTGTAAAAATACACATCGCAGGATTGGGTAATGGCATCGGTCATATTCACCGAGCCATGACCGCCTCTTTTCCAATCCCGATAGTGGTGGCTGACATTAGGCAGCTGATAATAGCCGGGGCAGAAGGTTTTGTGTTCGGCGCTTATGGCGTTGTATTCAAGTCCGGCCAGCGCAATAAACGGTTTGAGTGTTGACCCCGGCGGATATAAGCCGCGTAGCGCACGATTAAACAGCGGTTGGTTGTCGGAGGACTGTAGCGCTTGATAAGCATCATTGCTGATGCCGACCACAAAAGGATTGGGATCAAATCCGGGGCGACTGGCGAAGACCAGCACGCCGCCGGTTTTAATGTCAATGGCGACTACGGCGCCATTGAAAGTATCTAATGCGTCATAAGCGGTTTTTTGTAAATCTATATCCAGTGTCAGATAAAGATTCTCACCCGGCACCGGAGGGACGGAGTTTACCGCATTGATAGCGCGTCCCTGTACATTGGTTTCTATTTCTGCATAGCCGGTCTTGCCATGCAGTTCGGATTCATAGGAGTTTTCTATGCCTATTTTGCCGACATGGCTAGAGCCTCGATATTCGGCGATAGGCAGCGTCTTCATTTCCGCTTCGTTGATGCGTCCGACGTAACCGATAACATGAGAAGCTAATTCGGTATAGGGATAATGTCGAACCAAACGAGCCTGAATATCAACGCCAGGAAAATAGGGCCTGACTACCGCAAATTTGGCGATTTCCTCGTCGCTCATGCTTATTAGTAACGGGGTGCTGACGAAACGTTTTTGTCGTTTGCGTTGTTTCTGGAATTGGTCGATTTTTTCGTCAGAGATGTCGAGTAGTTTTTTTAAGCGTAGTAAGGTGTCATCAAGATCGATGATTTGCTCGGGAATGAGCTCCAGGCTGAAAGATTGTGTGTTGTCAGCTAAGACTTTGCCATGTCGGTCATAAATAATGCCTCTTGTCGGTACCAGGGGCTCTATTTTAATGCTGTTGTCTTTCGCCAGTGTTGTGTAATGTTCGTGACCTACAATTTGCAGGTAAACCAGACGCACAATCAGACCCGAGGTTAATAGTAATATGACGATAAATGCAGCGATAATGCGGTTGAGAAATAGGCGGCTCTCTACTAACTTATTTTTAACAGTATAGATACGAGACATATCGGTTTTTGGCGTGTTTTATTGGGTGCGTCGTGACAAGCGGACGCGACGGAGTGCTGTATAGATCGGAGGCCAGAATAGGGTGCCGGTAACAATAGGCA
The DNA here is from genome assembly GCF_050917435.1 of Methylobacter arcticus. Classification (NCBI taxonomy): domain Bacteria; kingdom Pseudomonadati; phylum Pseudomonadota; class Gammaproteobacteria; order Methylococcales; family Methylococcaceae; genus Methylobacter; species Methylobacter arcticus. The sequence continues at coordinate 3,561,397 of NZ_CP159583.1, read as the reverse complement.
GCCAGAAAGAAGCGTGCGGTTGAGTTGGGTGCTGAATGCTGTTAAGCCAGAAAAGCAGTATTTGGGTAAATAGCAAGCAAAAGAAAATAAATAAGCCTTGTTGCGGTAATGGAAATTGACGCAAGCGCTTATGCAGTAACAGGCAAACATAGATGATCAATGAATAGGCCAGTGCATATTGACCGAAAACTCTTCCCGTCAATACATCTGTCAATAATCCGATTGTCCAGGCATGAAAGATGCCGACGCGTTCCGGCACGGCGATTGCCCAGTAGATAAGCACCAGAAGTATCCAATCTGGATTTATGTTGGTCAAAAAACCCGGCCAAGGTGCAATTCTTAAGCACATTGCCATGACAACAGTCAAAATAATGCGGCCAAAGCCGGAGTAGTTATTCATCGTTGTCTGTTCCTGTCTGTGCCCCTGCGGGCGCTTTGCGTGTTAATCTGCTCTCGGCCGGTTTACGGTCTGTCTTTGCGGGTGCTTCGCCTACTAACCCGCTCCCGGAAGATTGGTTATTGGGGCGGAGTACGGAGGCTTCCGGTGTTGGCTTTGTGGTCAGCGAAACCGGGGATGAGTCGCCCCAGACAATCAGCAATTCCCTGTTACGATCCAGCATGGCTTTGGGAGTGGCGGTAATGTTGACGAAAGGTTTGTTTGTTATCGGGGTGAAATCGTCGACCACGGCTACTGGATAACCCGATGGAAAAGTACCCCCTAGACCCGATGTTATCAGCAAGTCGCCAGGGCGAATATCCGCATTGTTGGGTAAAAAAGGCAAGTTAAGTCGGTTCAGTTGACCGCTGCCTACAGCGATAGTCAGTAGGCCGTTACGATTGACCTGTACGGGGATCGCATGATTCGGGTCGGTAATTAACATGATTTCAGAGCTGAATGGCAAGGCGCGAAAAACCTGTCCGACCACGCCATTTGCATCTAATACCGGTTGTTGGGGGTGGACGCCGAAACGCGTACCTTTGTTGACTACCACTATATGTTCGTAGGGTGCCATATTGATGGACAATAATTCTGCGATCAGTAATTGTTCGCCCAGTTTAAAGGAGTTTTCCAGTAATGCACGCAAACGAATATTTTCTTTTTCCAGAGAATCAAATTTAAGTAATCGCGTTTTATCGATAAATTGTTCTTTGCGTAAGCGGATGTTTTCGCTTTTTAAAGTCGAATATGAGCTGACCGAGTAAGCGGTTTGCTCGATCAATACTGACGGTAAGTTGACCAAATATTTTATCGGGTCAACAACAACGGATAATGTGGCTCGGAGTGAGTCCAATCGATGACTTCTGTATTCGGTTATCAGTAAAGCCACTGAAGCAATTATGGCTACAAGCAGGCGGGTGTTGATCGAAGGTCCGGTAGCAAATAGAAGTTTTATAGCGGGATGCCTCTTTATGTAGGTTGGGTTGGGCGCGTCTTTTTTGCGTCGTAACCCAACGGGGGGACGGCATGAGTTTGTCGGGTTACACTAGGTTCGGCATACCGTTACGCTGTTCCTGCATGGCTCTACCTCCCTATCCTTGGGGTCGTACCTCCGGCATAATCGACACGGATGCGGTGAAAGCTTACGCTCCTGATCACGCCACTTGCCTACATCCACGAGGCAATGCAGATATGGCATAACATCATGGATAGCGTGCACTAGAACAACGCAGGAGCGGTTGCCTGGGAGCAAATATCTGTCCGTGTAGTTGTAATCCGACCTACGCGCCGCCTAAATAAGTGCTTTAAAGAATGACCTTGATTACTCTAAGGAAAAAGTTGAGATGCCTTTTTTATCTAGCATCTCCAGAACCATGCCACCGCCCCTAGCGACACAAGTTAGCGGGTCATCAGCGATATAGACCGGCAGGCCTGTTTCTTCCGCTATCAGTCGATCTATATCTTTTAATAATGCACCGCCACCGGTTAAAAATATACCGCGAGTTGCCACATCGGAACCGAGTTCCGGTGGGGTTTGCTCCAAGGCTAATTTTACTGCGCCGACTATGCCGGATAGCGGTTCTTGCAGCGCTTCCAAAATTTCGTTGCTATTCAAGGAAAAGCTGCGCGGTACACCTTCTGCCAGATTACGGCCTTTTACTTCTATTTCCCTGACTTCGCTGCCGGGATAAGCCGTGCCGATTTCATGTTTTATTCTTTCTGCGGTGGCTTCACCAATTAAGGTGCCGTAATTTCTGCGTACATAATTAATGATCGCTTCGTCAAAGCGATCGCCGCCGATACGGACAGACGAGGAATAGACGATGCCGTTGATTGAAATGACCGCCACTTCAGAGGTACCGCCACCAATGTCCAAAACCATAGAACCGACTGCCTCATCGACTGGCAAGCCTGCACCGATAGCCGCAGACATAGGTTCTTCAATCAAATAAACCTCGCGAGCCCCTGCCATAGCCGCAGACTCCCGAATGGCACGACGTTCAACTTGTGTTGATCCGCAAGGCACACAGATCAAAATGCGCGGACTGGGTCGCAGTAACTTGCTTTGGTGGACTTTTTCGATAAAAAATCTCAGCATTCGTTCGGTGACCGCAAAATCGGCGATGACTCCGTCCTTTAGCGGACGGATTGCGGTAATATTGCCCGGTGTGCGGCCCAACATGCGTTTTGCATCAAGGCCCACGGCAGCAATAGTTTTATTGCCCCGAACTCGGTCTTCTTTGATAGCGACAACCGATGGCTCATTAAGCACAATCCCCTGGCCGGGAATGTAGATCAAGGTATTGGCGGTTCCTAGGTCAATAGCGAGGTCGTTTGAGAAAAGGCCGCGAATTCTTTTGAACATTTTTAGCTGTATCCTTTGGGGAATAAAAATTGTATTACTTTATCAATCAAGCGGGTATTTGAGCAAGATATAAAGTATTATAAACGTATTAATTATAGAGTTTCTGAAATTTTTATTGGGAGTTAATCGTGTCTTTAACCGTAAGTGAAGTCAAAGATTGTGCACATTTAGCGCGACTGGGAATAGAGGAGCGGGACATTGGCTCTTATGCAAAAGATTTGTCCGGGATGCTGGATTTGATGACGCAGATGAACGATCTTGACACCGATGGCGTCGAACCTATGGCTCACCCGATGGATCAAGTGCAAAGATTGCGTGCCGATGTAGTCACCGAGCAAGTCGACCGCGAAAAATTTCAGGCTATTGCGCCACAAGTAGAAGCGGGGCTTTATTTAGTACCCAAAGTCATTGAGTAACGGGAAAAAATAACACATATGTATAACAAAACAATTGCAGAATTAGCCAAGGGTTTGCGTTCCGGTGAGTTTTCCAGCGTGGACTTGACCTTGGCTTTTTTAGACAGAATCAAACAACACCACTCACTTAATGCTTATATCACGGTTACCGAAGAACAAGCTTTGCAGTCAGCCAAAGCCGCGGACCTAAGGTTGGCAACAGGCAAGGCAGAGTTGTTAACCGGCATTCCGATGGCGCAAAAAGATATTTTCTGCACCGAAGGCATTAAAACCAGCTGCGGTTCAAAAATGTTGGATAATTTTATTGCACCCTATAATGCAACAGTGGTGGATAAATTTAATAGTGCCGGTGCGGTGATGCTGGGCAAGCTGAATATGGACGAGTTTGCGATGGGTTCCTCCAACGAAACCAGTTATTACGGCGCAGTCAAAAATCCCTGGGATACCAATACCGTACCCGGCGGATCTTCCGGCGGTTCGGCGGCAGCGGTTGCAGCAAGGCTTGCAGCCTGTGCAACCGGTACCGATACCGGCGGTTCGATACGTCAGCCTGCCGCACTTTGCGGCATTACCGGCTTAAAACCAACTTATGGACGAGTATCCCGTTACGGCATGATCGCTTATGCCTCCAGTCTGGATCAAGGCGGTCCGATGACTCGCAACGCCGAAGATGCTGCGATCATGCTGCAAACTATGGCCGGTTTTGATGACAAGGATTCAACCAGCGTCGATTTGCCGGTTCCCGATTATAGAGCTGGCTTAAGCAACAGTCTTGAAGGTTTAAAAATCGGCTTGCCCAAAGAATTTTTCGGCGAGGGATTAAATAGCGATGTGGCGGCAACGCTTGAAGCTGCTATTAACGAATACCGGAAATTAGGTGCTACGGTTGCGGAAGTTTCCATGCCCAGCCTTAAGCTAGCCATTCCCGCTTATTATGTGATTGCTCCGGCCGAATGCTCCGCCAACCTGTCGCGTTTTGACGGCGTGCGTTTCGGTTATCGTTGTGAAAATCCGGCGGATTTAGCCGATCTGTATACCCGTTCACGCGGCGAAGGCTTTGGTAAGGAAGTTAAGCGTCGTATCCTGATGGGCACTTATGCGCTGTCAGCCGGTTATTACGACGCTTATTATATTAAGGCGCAAAAAATCCGCCGTCTGATTAGCGAAGACTTCAAAAGGGCGCTGTCGGAAGTCGATGTGATGATGGGGCCGGTCACGCCATCCACCGCTTTCGGCATCGGCGAGAAAATCGACAACCCGATTGAAATGTATTTATCCGATATTTACACGATTGCAATCAATCTTGCCGGGGTTCCGGCGATGTCGGTTCCCGCAGGATTTTCCGAAGGCAAGCCCGTTGGTTTGCAGATCATCGGCAATTATTTTGCCGAAGATAAGTTGTTGAATATCGCCCATCAGTATCAGCAAGTCACTGATTGGCATACACAGATACCTAAAGGTTTCGAGTAAGGAGTAAACAGATGAGATCACAATGGGAAACAGTAATCGGCTTGGAAATTCACGCCCAACTCGCCACCAAATCAAAGATTTTTTCAGGTGCTTCTACCGCTTACGGCGCGGAACCCAATACCCAGGCCTGTGCGGTCGATTTAGGCTTGCCGGGCGTACTGCCGGTATTGAATAAAGAAGCTGTGCGCATGGCGGTCATCTTCGGCATGGCTGTAGAGGCGCATATCGCGCCGTATTCGGTGTTTGCCAGAAAAAATTATTTTTACCCTGACTTGCCCAAAGGCTATCAAATCAGCCAGATGGAACTGCCTATTGTCGGCATCGGCCATTTGGATATTGACGTTGATGGCGCCAGCAAACGCATCGGCATCACCCGCGCTCATCTGGAAGAAGACGCCGGAAAATCGCTGCATGAAAATTTTCACGGCTTGACCGGTATTGATTTAAACCGTGCCGGTACGCCGTTGCTGGAAATTGTGTCCGAACCGGAAATGAGTTCGGCCAAGGAAGCTGTAGCTTATATGCGCAAAATGCACGAACTGGTGCGCTATCTGGGTATCTGCGACGGCAACATGCAGGAAGGCTCGTTCCGTTGCGATGCCAACGTATCGGTGCGTCCCAAAGGCCAGAAAGCATTCGGCACACGAGCCGAGATCAAAAACATCAACTCGTTCAAGTTTGTCGAAAAAGCCATCAATCACGAAGTCGAGCGGCAAATAGAGCTGATAGAAAGCGGCGGCAAAGTGGTTCAGGAAACCCGGCTTTATGATTCCGACAAGGATGAAACCCGTTCCATGCGCAGCAAGGAAGAGGCTAACGATTACCGGTATTTTCCCGATCCAGATCTGTTGCCGGTGCTGGTCGATGAAGACTTTAAAGCGCAAATAAAAGCCCAATTACCGGAATTGCCCCAAGCAAAAAAACAGCGCTTTAAAGATAGCTATGCGTTGGATGAAGAGAACGCGACGATACTGACATCCTCGCGGCAGCTCGGTGATTATTTCGAAACCGTGGTTAAAGAGTCGGGCTGCGAAGCAAAAATGTGCGCCAACTGGCTGACGGGTGATCTATTAGCGGCGCTTAACAAAGCCGGTCTGGAAATCATCGACTCGCCAGTCAGTCACGAGCGTCTTGCCGGGTTGTTAATGCGCATCAGCGACGACACTATTTCCGGCAAAATAGCCAAACAAGTGTTTGAAGAGCTGTGGCAGGGTACAGCGACAGCCGATGAAATTATCGAAGCCAAAGGCTTGAAACAGATCACCGATACCGGCGCGATAGAAGCCATTATCGATAAAATTATTGCCGATAATCAGGGTCAGGTTGAGCAATACCGTAGCGGTAAAGATAAGGTCTTTGGCTTTTTTGTCGGCCAAGTGATGAAAGAAATGCAGGGCAAGGCCAACCCCGGCGAAGTTAACAAGATGCTGAAAGAAAAGTTAAAGTAAGCGTATATATGGGCAATGTTTCCTGCCCGCGCGATTAACTGCATAAGCTGTCAAATCGCATCCCGGCACAAACCATCCAATCTTTCGCGGGGTTGGGTGGTTTTTTTATGCGTGCTGTTTGGGGTTTCAATCTGGCATTGCATTAGCTGGGAGTTACATCAATGGCAGTATCTGTTTAAGAATCTTGCCGTTTGTTACCAGGATTTGCTTGGGAAATAGCCCTTTATTGCCTTGAAAGTCGGTAACCGTGGCTCCCGCTTCGTTGGCAATCAATGCGCCGGCGGCAACGTCATACAGGTTCAACTCCTGTTCCCAAAAAGCATCAACTTGGCCATCCGCAACCAGGCATAAATCGATTGCCGCCGAGCCGAAACGGCGCTGCCCGGTTGTTATCTCGGCGATCCGGCAAAACCGTTGCAGGTTGTTTTCTTTTAAGTAAGAGCGCAAGCAGGCGAATCCGGTTGCGACCATTGCATCGGCAAGGTTGCTTTCGTTGGAGACGGCAATGGCTTGACCGTTTTTCCAGGCTCCTTTGTCTTTTTCGGCGGCATAATAATCATCCAGTGCCGGCGCATAGACGGCGCCGAATATGAGTTCTTGGTCAATTTCCAGAGCGACGCTGATGCCCCAGAAGTACTGGCCTCTTGAAAATGAGTGCGTTCCATCAATCGGGTCGACAATCCAGCGGTTAGTTTGATTGGCGCTTTGTCCGCTTTCTTCTCCCCAAAAACCGAATTGCGGGTAATGTTTGGCAAGTGATTCCTGTAAAAAAGCTTCAACCGCCACGTCGGCATCGGTGACCAGGTCGCGGGGACTTTTTTTTGTCACTTCTAAGTTTTTCAGGTCTTTAAAGTAAGTCATCGCAATCGACCCGGCTTCGCGGATGATGTTTTCAAGAACGGTCTGTGAAATGGACATTTATAGTAACCTTGTCGATAAGAGGGTGAGAGTATCGTTAATCCAGATAAGTATTGCTCTATAGAAAATATCCTTATATCGGAAACAGCATTAGGCAAGACTTTTTTGGGTAACCATAACATCAGGTTTGTAATCAGATTTTAACGTTCTCCTGAGTGACTTTGCACATCAAGAAAATAGGCATTTAAATCGGGCATGATGGATGTTCGTTATAATTGCGGGCAAACCATAGCTTTTGTCGATGATTAATTCAAGCTGTATTAGTCGACAGACGAATATGACCGTCGAATAAATGCGCACTAACTTAGGATGTGCGCCTTGGGGTATGATTTGTAAGACGGGTGAGGGATGGGCATCACCTAATGACTTTTTTGACTTGGAGAATGCCATGCAATTTGTTCCAGCATTATTACCCAGCCTGATTCAGGCAATAGATCAGGTAATCGAAACGAATGCCGAAGAAGTGACTGCCCTGGATCAGGCTATAGGCGACGGCGATCATGTGACTAATCTACAGCGCGGCATCAAGGCGCTGGTCGCGCAAAGCGATGAGTTGGCGCAACTTGATTGGGTTGCGGCCTGGCAGAAAATCGGTATGACTATGATGACGGCGGTAGGCGGCGCGTCGGGTTCTTTATACGGTACGCTGTTTGTTGCGATGAGCAAGGCTGCTCGCGACCGGCCTGTCGTGAGCAGAGCCGAACGGACTTTGGATTTGCAGGCTTTTGCCGAGATATTCAGCAGCGGCGTGGATGCGGTAAAGCTGCGAGGAAAGGCCGATGCCGGTGAGAAAACGATGCTGGATGTGTTGATTCCGGTAGCGGCAAGCTTGCGGCAGGGCGCAGCTGATGGGGCTGCATTAGCTGATGTTTTGGGCAATGTCGCACAGACAGCCATTGTGGGCATGGAATCTACCCGGGACATGTTGGCTACCAAGGGGCGCGCTTCTTTTTTGGAGGAGCGCAGTCGGGGCCATATTGATGCAGGCGCTAAAACCAGTCAGTTAATGATTGGTGCGCTGGTCGGCGTGCTGCGGAGCGTTTAACAGCCCCAGCGTAAGGCCGCCGTATGGACGGGAGCATCCCACAGGCGGAGCAGCTCTTCGTCAAGCAGGCTCAGGGTGATAGAGCAGCCCGCCATATCGAGTGAGGTGGTGTAGTTGCCGACCAGGGAACGGCAGATGTTAACGCCGCGTTTTTCCCAGTATTCGGAGGCCAGTTGATAAATAAGGTGCAGCTCCATTAACGGTGTCGCACCGAAGCCGTTGACATGCAATAACGCGGATTGGCCTTTTTGCGGCTTCAGATCGTCATTAATCATGTTTGCCAGATAGTCGACAATTTCGGAGGCGCTGCGCATGGCTATACGCTCACGTCCTGGTTCGCCATGAATGCCGACCCCCATTTCGATTTCGTTGTCACCCATGTCGAAAGTAGGTTTGCCCAAGGCAGGTACAGTGCAACTGCTTAAGGCCACGCCCATGGACGCAGTGGCAAGGTTGACTCGATCGCCCAATGCTTTGCAGGCGGCCAAATCAGCACCGGCTTCTGCGGCTGCGCCGACGATTTTTTCCACAATCAGCGTGCCTGCAACGCCGCGCCGCCCGGTGCTGTGGGTTTTTGGGAAAGAAACGTCATCGCTCACCAGTAGGGTTTCGTTTTGGCAGTCGAGCATTTCAGCGGCGATTTCGAAATTCATCACGTCGCCGGCATAGTTTTTTACGATGAACAAAACCCCGCCGCCGTTTTCAACAGCCTGCGCCGCAGCCAACATTTGGTCGGGGGTAGGGGAGGTGAATACTTGGCCTGGACAGGCGGCATCCAGCATGCCCAAACCGACAAAGCCGGTATGCAACGGCTCATGACCTGAACCGCCGCCGGAAATCAGCGCAACTTTGCCAGGCGCAGTGGGTTTTATGCGTCTTATAAAATTAGGTTGGCTGCTGAGTTGGACTATATCGGCATGGGCTTTGGCAAAGCCTGAGAGGCTTTCGGCTAGCAGATTATCAATGTTATTGATGAATTTTTTCATTGCAGCGGCTCCGGTAGATTCAGGTTTTTTTATGATAGCGCTTATGGTAGGTCCGGGCAATTAGCGGTAATGCGTATCAAGAGCACTAATCATCAGTTTTTCAACGCTTGGGTTACCGCGCGGATGTCGGGCATAACCCAGGTTGGTTGATAATCCGCTGCTGTAATATCTTCTTCGGTGGACACGCCCGATAAAACCATCAGGCTGCGTATGCCGGTACGAACGGCACCAAGAATGTCGGTTTCCAGTCGATCGCCGATAGCCACTGTTTGCGCAGGGTCAGCACCCAGCAACGTCAGGGCTTGCTGATAGATGATGGGTTCGGGCTTGCCGATGATGGTCGGCGTTACGCCGGTGGCAGCCGTTAATGCGGCCAGAATTGCGCCGTTGCCGTGGGTGAGGCCGCGTTCTGTCGGCAACGTGGTATCGGCATTGGTGCCGATGAATTGGGCTCCGGCGCGAATATTCAGCGTAGCGGTCGCCAGTTTGTCCCAAGACAAGGTTTTATCCATGCCGCAGACAACAATGTCAGCACCCTTATTGGGATTGGTTTTGTCATCATTTAATTCATACAGTCCGGTTAGGGTAAATCCGCGTTCAATAAGCGGCTGTCTAGCGCCATCTTCGCCAATCACAAATACGCGGCTGTTCGTCGGGTTGTTATGCTCGTTCAGGTATAGGGCCGTTGCCATGCTGGAGGTTAGGATTTCATCGCGGGTTACTTCTACGCCCATCAGTGCCAGCTTAGTGACATACTGTTCCTGTGTCAGGCTGGCGTTATTGGTTGCCAGAATAAAGGGTATTTGTTGGTCGCGTAAGGTTTGAAAAAAATCAGTCAATCCGGGCATCGGCTGCTCGCCGTGCCATAAAACGCCATCCATGTCGATGATGAGTGCGCGTATGTTGGTAAATGGTTCCATCGGGTGTTTTCTCTCTTAAAGTGGGACTTGTTATTATAATTTACGCATCGTCGCTTAAGGACAGCGCTATTTCTTGGGCTGATTGATGATCAATTTTAAAACAGCGCATTTCTAAAATACCTTTAGTATCGAGTGAAATGATCAGGTACAGCGCATGGGGGTAGGACGCGAGTTTTAGATCGGTGATTGATGGTGTTGCCGGTGCGGTCGGGTGAGAATGATAGATAGCAAATAGTTGTTCATCCTGCTCTCGCATTTTAGCCATGGCTGAGATTTGTTGGGCAGCATCAAGCTGGAAGCTCAGCTGCGGGTGTTCTGCGATATTTTTAACGGGATAACAGCTGCACGGCAGGCCGTTTTTAGCGCCGATAAGTCCGCATACTTCAAGATCCGGCGAGATTTGCGCAAGATGCAATAACTGATTGATGATTTTGCGCGGAATTTGGATCTGTTCTTGGGTCATGATAGTTAAGGGTTCCATAGGCCATAAGTCACTCGGGGTTGCCCGGATAAGTCTTTATAGGTTTGTACTTTATCATAATGCAAATTTTTAAATAGGGTTTGGACTTGCTGTTGCTGGTCGTAGCCATGTTCAATCAGCAAGTGTCCTTTTGGTTCCAAGTGGTTTCGAGCTAGGGTGGCGATGATTTTAATATCACCAAGTCCCTGCTCTGCGGCGCACAAGGCTGTTTGCGGTTCAAACCGGACATCGCCTTGCTGAAGATGGCTGTCATCTTCTGCAATATAAGGCGGGTTGCTGATAATTAGGTCGAATTTGCTATCGGGAACATCGGCATACCAGTTGCTTTGGTAAAACTGAACATTGTTGATGTGGTGTTTGTCAGCATTGAGTCGGGCGATAGCTAACGCGGCCACGCTAATATCGGTGGCGCTGATCTGTGCATGAGGGCGTTCAGCGGCCAGCGTAATGGCAATAATGCCCGAGCCGGTACCCAGATCAATGATCTTGACCGGTTCATCTGCCGGTATCAGCTTTAAACTGAGCTCAATAAGCAGTTCGGTGTCGGGTCTGGGAATCAATACGTCAGGCGATACCTGAAAATCCCGCGACCAGAATTCCCTGTTGCCGGTGATATAGGCAATGGGTGTGCCTTGTTGGCGTTGTTCAAGCAACGCCCTGAACGTTGCCAGTTGCTCGGGCTGTAGTGGTTTGTCCGGCCAGGCGCGAAGATGGGAGCGCGGTTTGTCAATTGCCAGGCACAGTAAAACTTCCGCATCCAGTAAGGCTGAATCGGTGACTAATGCCAGTGTGTCGGCGGCGTCTGTCAGCACGGATTTTATGCTGCGCATGTGATTTAGTCTTCGCCCAACTGGGTGAGCAGTTCGGCTTGGTGTTCGCTGATCAGGGGTTGCAGGACATGCTCTAGTCCACCCTGCATGATGTCGTCGAGTTTATACAGGGTCAGGTTGATGCGGTGATCGGTTAAGCGTCCTTGCGGGTAGTTGTAGGTGCGGATGCGTTCGGAACGGTCGCCGCTGCCGACTTGCAGTTTTCGGGTGGCCGATTGTTCTGCATGGTGTTTTTCCTGTTCGGCGGATAGCAAGCGCGATGCTAATAAAGACATGGCTCTGGCGCGATTTTTATGTTGCGAGCGTTCATCTTGGCACTCCACCACTACGCCGCTTGGCATGTGGGTAATGCGTATTGCCGATTCGGTCTTGTTGATGTGCTGTCCACCGGCTCCTGAGGCGCGGAAGGTGTCGACTTTAAGATCTGCTGGGTTTATGTCGATGGCGTCAACCTCGTCGACTTCCGGCATGATGGCGACGGTGCAGGCCGAAGTATGGATGCGTCCTTGCGACTCGGTTTCAGGCACGCGCTGCACCCGATGTGCGCCGGATTCGAATTTTAACTGGGAATAAACATCCTTGCCGGTAACGCGCAGTATGACTTCTTTGTAGCCGCCATGATCGCCGTGACTTTCGTTGATAATTTCTGTTTGCCAGCCTTTGCGCTCGGCATAACGCTGATACATGCGGGCAAGATCGCCGGAGAAGATCGCCGCTTCGTCGCCGCCAGTTCCGGCGCGGATTTCGATAAAAATATTGCGATTATCGTTAGGGTCTTTAGGCAGTAACAGCACTTGCATTTCATGATCGATTGCATCCCGCTGGTTTTCAGCGTCGTTTACTTCCTCTTTGGCCATTTCCCTTAATTCCGGGTCGCTGTCATTGGCCATTTCCTTGGCTGATGCTAGCGTTTCCAACGTCTGTTGATAGCGTTTGTAGCAATCAACCAGCGGATTAATTTGGGCGTATTCCTGGCTTAAGGAGCGAAATTTGTTTTGATTGCCTTGTACTTCAGGGTCTGAAAGTAAGGCGGCGATTTCGTCATAGCGTTCGCACAGGTTTTCGAGTTTATGTTGTATGGATTGTTTCATTGAGAGTTAGTTAATTTAAAAATTTCGCGGGCGGCGGCGATCAAATCGTGGCGTTGGTTTTCGGCGGCGGCTCTGATTTGGGTGCTGGGGGTATGGATGAGTTTGTTAGTCAGGCTATGGGCTAGTCGGTTAAGGGCTTGTTCGGCGGGGACGCCGCTTTTTAGTAGGCCTAAGGCTTTCTGCAAGGCCGCATCACGGGATTGTTCGGCTTGCTTCCGATAATCCTGGATAGTCGATTGAGCGCCTTGGGCGCGCAGCCAAGCTAAGAAGTAGTCGACTTGGGTGTCGATGATTTCTTCGGCCTGTTCAGCAGCTAGTCGGCGGGTATTCATATTTTTATCTATGGTGTTTTGCAGATCGTCGATGGTGTAAAGGTACACATCGCTAAGTTGCTCAACTTCAGCCTCAATATCCCGGGGTACGGCAAGGTCTACCATGAACATCGGTTTATGCTTGCGTTTTTTTAGAGCGCTTTCAACGCGGCCTTTGCCCAGTATCGGCAGTTGACTTGCCGTTGATGAGATAACGATGTCGGCTTCGGCCAGATGCATAGGCAGTTCGGTTAAGTCGATCGCGTAGCCGTTAAACTGTAAGGCCAAGGCGTGGGCTTTATCATAGGTGCGGTTGGCAATAATAATACGTCCGATGCCTTGTTGCGACAAATGCCGCGCGGTCAGTTCTATGGTTTCGCCTGCGCCTATGAGAAGGGCAGTCTGCTCGCTGAGTTTATCGAAGATTTGCTGTGCCAGTTGCACGGCGGCAAAGGCAACCGATACGGGGCTGGAACCAATAGCGGTATCGGTGCGCACCTTTTTGGCGGCGGTAAAGGTATGTTGAAAAAGCCTGCCCAAGCGCTTACCCAAGGTCCCTGCATCATAGGCGGTCTGATAAGCCGTTTTCATTTGCCCAAGAATTTGCGGCTCTCCCAAAATCATCGAATCGAGGCCGCATGCTACGCGAAACATGTGGCGGATCAGGTCGCTATCGGTATAGCAGTACAAATAAGGCATAAAATCGTCGGCATTGATTTGTTTGCTTTGGGCTACCCAGTCAATCAGGATTTGTTTGTTTGCTGTAGTTGAGGTGCAGTAAAATTCGGTGCGGTTACAGGTAGACAATATCGCGGCTTCGCTGATTTCTTTGATGTGCCACAATTCCTGCAACGAAGATCCAAGGATTTCGGCAGGGAATGAAAGGCGCTCACGGATTGAGACCGGCGCGGTGTTATAATTAATCCCAACTGCAAGAAGTGTCATGTGATTAGGTTCAAGGTAAAAAGATCCAAGGATCAAGGGTCAAGGTTGGTTTTTTAAATGGCTAACCTTTTACCTTGGGCCTTAACGACTGTATTATGTAAGTATATTCTAAGAAATATAACGGCTTTATCCAAATGGAATAAACCAGCTGTCTGACTCAACTGGTTTTTCTGATAATCTATGGCAAAATATATGTGGGCAATTAATAGGACGACTGTGTGTTAATTTTTAGATTGTTTTCAGTGTTAATCCTCGTGTTTCTTAATGGTTGCGCCAGTTCACCTGAGAAGCCGAGTGCGCAGGAAGAAGTGATTGAACCTGTAACAATAGACGAACCCAAGGAAAAAACGCAACAAAGTGAAGTAAAAACATCGATAGATCCAGACGTGATGTACATGCTAATGGCGGCAGAGCTTGCGGGACAAAGAGGTCAATATGCCATTGCGTTGGAGGGTTACATGGAGGCCGCCAAGCGTGTTAATGATCCCAGGTTTGCTGAAAGAGCGGCAAAGATTGCCATGTATATGAGGGATGGCAATAAAACGGATGAGGCGGTTTCTTTATGGTTAAAACAAGATCCTAAGAATCCAACGGCAAGAAAAATAGCCGCATTATCTGCATTAAGAACCGGCGATAAACAGGCTGCTGTTGATCATCTGGATGCGGTGTTAAAAATGGATCCTGCTGAATTTGAAAAGACAGTGCTTGAATTGTTCACTGTTTTGCAAAGAGACGGCAAGACGAATTTTTTTTATGGGGTGTTGGATGCCTTGGCGGCGAAAAATCCTGATCAGGCTGTGGTTTATTTTGTGCAGTCGTTGTTGGCTATGGAAATGAAAGATAATGCGCTTGCTGAAAAGAAAGTGCAGCAGGCTTTGAGTATTCAGCCCGGCTGGGATAAGGCATTAATATTCCAGGCCCAGATAGCGGTAATTTCGGGGGATTTGAATAAAGCAAAAATCCTGTTGAGAAATGCATCCGTTAAATATCCTGAAAATGATAAGTTTAAAAAACTACTGGCTCAGGTGTTAATAAAAGCGGCTGAATACGAGGCGGCGGGTGAGGTTTATCAGGGTATTGTTTTGGCTGATCCGAAGGATGCTGAGAGTCAGATTTCACTGGCATTAGTGCATTTGCAGTTGGATCGTGACGAGAAGGCGGAGGATATCTTTAAACAATTACTTGGTCAGCCTGAATGGCAAAATCAGGCGAGTTTTTATCTGGGAAAAATAGAAGAAAAGCGTGGGCATACGCAAAAAGCGTTGACATGGTTTGATAAAGTAACTGACGGGCCGTTGGTTTTTGACTCGGCAATTGCGGCAGTATCATTGCTGGTAAAAGACAATGAATTCGAGAAAGCCGATTCGCGGTTGGGACTGTTGGCGGGTCAGTTTCCAAAACAGAGGCTGCGCATCATTTTGATGCAGGCTGGGTTGTTCAGTCAGCAAAAGCAATATGAAAAAGCCTTTGGGTTATTGAGTGGTGCATTGGCCAGTCAGCCAGATCAAAGGGACTTGTTATATACGCGTGCGTTAATGGCGGAGCGGATTAATAAGTTGGATATACTGGAGGCTGACCTGAAAAAAATATTAATCAAATATCCCGATGATGCGGAGGCTTTAAACGCATTGGGTTATAGCTTGCTAGCTAATGCGGGTCGTTATGTCGAGGCAGAAAAATATCTGCTGCATGCGCTTAAATTGCAGCCGGATGAGGCGGTAATTTTGGATAGTTTTGGCTGGCTACAGTTTAAACTGGGAAAGCTTGAGCAAGCCAAGAGTTATCTTGAGCGGGCGTATGCAAAGCAGCAGGAAGGTGAGATAGCAGCTCATCTTGCTGAAGTGTTGTGGCACTTGGATAGAAAAGAGGCGGCCAGAAAAATATTTGATGAGGCTATTAAAAAAGCACCAGAAGATGAATATTTACTGGAGTTCCAAAAGAGAATATTGAGTAGTGAAAAATAGGGTGCTGCATTTTAAAATAGGATTATTGGTTGGTGGGTGCTTGATATTTTTATTGTCGGCTTGTTCCGTTGTTCCTGTTGAGCC
This sequence comes from Methylobacter arcticus, assembly GCF_050917435.1. Classification (NCBI taxonomy): domain Bacteria; kingdom Pseudomonadati; phylum Pseudomonadota; class Gammaproteobacteria; order Methylococcales; family Methylococcaceae; genus Methylobacter; species Methylobacter arcticus. The sequence continues at coordinate 3,545,684 of NZ_CP159583.1, read as the reverse complement.
GGATGCGCGTTATTCAAGGGCTGCAATGCTCCATCTCTATGAGTTGGAATCTTGGTCGTTTGAAGGGCGATTGGCATTGACGGGGGAAGGTGATCCCTGGTCGGCCAATATAAGCTGGGAGCATAGTCCTGATGCAGAGAAAATAAGGTTATCCGGTCCCATGGGGCAGGGGGCAGTTGTTATTTCATTAGCAGGTAATGTTGTCACCATAGATCGAGGTGGGGACGATGTGCAATCATCAACGCAACCTGAAGAGTTTATTAAACGGCAATTGGGCATGCTTGTTCCTGTGCTGTCTCTGCGGTATTGGGTGGTAGGTTTGCCGGAGCCATCGGCCTCATACAAGGAGACCGATGCCGGCTTTAATCAGGCCGGATGGCTGAGCGAATATAAGCAAATGCAGCCGGTTGATAATGGTACTATGCCGCACAAAATGACGGTTATGAATAAGCAGGTCAAGTTAAAGTTAATTATCGATCGCTGGGTTGTAAATGACGTTAAAAAAAATTAATCGGGCTGTCTGGACAGAAAGATGGCCGGCGCCGGCAAAATTGAACTTAATGTTGCGAATTACCGGACAACGAAGTGATGGGTATCATTTGCTGCAGACGGTATTTCAATTCATAGATTTATGTGATTGGATAACATTTCATCCTGTGGGTAACGGGGTGGTTAGTTTGCAGAAAACAATACCTGGTGTAGCTGAAGCCGATGATCTGACGATCAGGGCGGCAAAGCTGTTAAAAGCAGAAACTGGCTGCGAGCAAGGCGTATGCATTGAGGTCGAAAAAAACCTGCCTATGGGGGGCGGACTTGGTGGCGGTAGTTCAGATGCGGCAACGACTTTGGTTGTGCTGAACGAGCTATGGAATCTGAATTTATCAAGAGAAAGGTTGGCGGAACTCGGCTTGACATTGGGAGCAGATGTGCCGGTGTTTGTATATGGTTATTCATCATGGGCGGAAGGAGTTGGTGAAAAGCTTGAGAGAATAGATGTTCCGGAACAGTGGGTTGTATTAATAAAGCCTGATTGTCATGTAGATACGAAAGAAGTTTTTTTAGCTAAAGATTTGACACGGACTAGTAAATCAATCAGAATAGTCGACTTTATAGCGGGTCAGCACCAAAACGATTGTCTTGGGGTGGTTCGCGAACGTTACCAACCTGTTAAAGACGCTTTGGTTGATTTGTCTGAATTTTCTGAGGCAAGGCTAACCGGGACAGGGGCTTGTGTTTTTGCACAGTTTGATTCTGAAAAAGCCGCAGTCAGTGCCTATCAGTCACTTCAAAAGAAATGGCGGGTTTATCTGGTGAAGGGTGTAAATGAATCTCCTTTGTTTTCAAAGCTGAAGACTGGTAACTGAATATCATAATTATTGGGCCGTCGCCAAGCGGTAAGGCACGGGGTTTTGATCTCCGCATACCAAGGTTCGAATCCTTGCGGCCCAGCCATTTACCTCGCTAAGTTGAATTCTATTTGGGAGTGCTTGATGAGTGACACCTCTGTGATGGTGTTTTCTGGAAATGCTAACTTGGCTTTGTCAGAGGGTATAGTAAAGAAGCTCAATATGCGTCTTGGAATGGCGACCGTCGGAAGATTTAGTGATGGAGAAGTCGCGGTAGAGATTGAAGAAAATGTTCGTGGTAAGGATGTTTTTGTTATTCAGCCGACCTGTTCGCCAACAAATGAAAATCTGATGGAGTTGTTGGTGATGATGGATGCTTTAAATAGGGCGTCAGCGTCACGAATAACAGCAGTGATGCCCTATTATGGCTATGCTCGGCAGGACAGAAGGTCGCGTTCAGCGCGAGTCCCCATTAGCGCGAAACTTGTTGCAAAAATGATTGAGCAAGCAGGTGCGGATCGAGTATTAACAGTTGATTTGCATGCTGATCAAATTCAGGGTTTTTTTGATATTCCTGTGGATAATGTTTACTCTTCGCCAATTCTTCTTGGTGACGTGTGGCGGCAAAAATATAAAGATTTGATTGTTGTTTCGCCGGATGTTGGCGGCGTTGTCAGAGCTAGGGCGCTTGCAAAGCGCTTGGACGATGCCGATCTTGCGATTATAGATAAGCGTCGACCAAAAGCTAACGTAGCGGAAATTATGCATATAATTGGCGATGTAGATAGTCGTACATGTGTGTTGATCGATGATTTAGTCGATACCGCAGGAACGCTCTGTCATGCAGCAGAGGCATTGAAGAAACATGGCGCTATCAAAGTAGTTGCATATTGTACTCATGCGGTGTTGTCAGGTTCTGCTTTAAAAAATATAAATAGTTCAGAGCTTGATGAATTAGTTGTTACCGACACTATTCCGCAGAGCCATGAGGCGGCTGTGTCAGGTAAAATAAGACAGTTAAGTGTTGCAGAAATGCTGGCTGAAACCATTAGGCGCATAGCTGTTGGCGAGTCAGTTAGTTCGCTCTATGTAGATTGATAGCTGTAGATTGATAAAAATTTAATTTGTTGTGCTTAATGGCACGGGGTTGAGAGAAAAATGTCTAACGTATTTGAGTTTGTTGCCGAAAGTCGTGGGCAATCAGGTAAAAGCGCAGCCAGAAGAGCGCGTCATAAAGGTAATGTGCCTGCGGTAATATACGGTGGACATAGCGAGCCTCAAATGCTTGTGCTAAGTCATAATGAAGTAATTAAACATCTTGCGCGTGAGGCGGTGTATTCGCACGTTTTGGATATGACGGTCGATGGAAAAACAGAGAAAGTAATCCTGAAGGCTGTGCAGCGTCATCCTGCTAAATTTCAAGTCTTGCACATGGATTTCCTTCGAGTAAATATGGCGGAGATGCTAAAAGTGCATGTGCCTTTGCATTTTATTAATGAGGATACATCTATCGGCGGCAAAAAGGGCGGTATTGCGGCTCATTCCATGATTGATGTTGAAGTTACCTGTTTGCCGCCTGTACTGCCTGATTATATCGAAGTGGATCTGACTGGCCTAGATATTGGTGACTCGTTGCATCTTTCGGATATTGTTATGCCTGCAGGCGTTGAAATTGTGGCTCTGGCGCAAGGTCCTGAGCATGATCATCCTATTGCGTCTATGATGGCTTCAAAAGCTAGTAAAGATGATGTTGTGGAAGAGTCTGAATAATTTAGCATGATAAAACTTATAGTTGGCTTGGGAAATCCTGGTCAGCAGTACGAAAAAACCCGGCACAATGCCGGGTTTTTGTTTTTAGATGAATTGGTATCCGATTTCGGTTGTGATTGGGTAAATGAGTCCAGATTTGATGGTTTGTTGGCTGTAATTAGGGTTGCGGGCAATAAAGTAATGCTGTTAAAGCCGACTACCTTTATGAATCGAAGCGGTCAGGCTGTGGGTAAGGTTGCTCGCTACTATAGATTGGTTCCGGAGGAAATACTTGTCATTCATGATGAGTTGGATTTCGATGTTGGCGTGGTGAAGTTAAAAAAAGACGGAGGCCACGCCGGGCATAATGGTTTGAGGGACATTATTGCGCATCTTGGGTCAAAAGAGTTTTATCGATTAAGAGTCGGCATCGGGCGGCCTCAGGCTGGAAAAGTTGTGGCAGATTTTGTGTTGTCAAATCCCTCTAAAAATGAGCTGAATTCAATGTCGTCAGCTTTTGATCTTGCTCGTAGCTATTTAGTGCAGATGGTGGCGGGTGATATGTCGGTAGTGATGAATAAATTGAATTCGGGATAAGACAATTATTGTACGGTATTTATTTGGGGTTGATGTCATTTGATGCATTTTATGGTGATCATTTAAAAATGGTATTAATTAAAGATTGTGCATTTAGCTGTTAAATAATTAAATTGGTTGTTGACACTGGTAAGTTAATAAAAGATAATAAACGGGTTATTCAATAACGGAGGGGTTCCCGAGCGGCCAAAGGGATCAGACTGTAAATCTGCCGGCTCTGCCTTCGGAGGTTCGAATCCTCCCCCCTCCACCATCTATTTAAAGTATCTGCGGGTGTAGTTCAATGGTAGAACTCCAGCCTTCCAAGCTGATCACGTGGGTTCGATTCCCATCACCCGCTCCATATTCGTAAAATTAAGCTCATATAGCTCAGTAGGTAGAGCACTTCCTTGGTAAGGAAGAGGTCACCGGTTCAAATCCGGTTATGAGCTCCATGTATTGTGTTGATTGTTAGGGGTGTATTTTTATGGCCAAAGAAAAATTCTCGCGTAGTAAGCCCCACGTAAACGTCGGCACAATAGGACATGTCGATCATGGTAAAACCACCTTAACTGCTGCTTTAACAAAAGTAATGGCTGAACTCCAGGGTGGAGAAGTTAAGGCCTTTGATCAGATTGATAATGCACCTGAAGAACGTGCGCGTGGTATTACTATTTCCACGTCACACGTCGAATATGAATCAGCGGTGCGTCATTATGCGCACGTTGACTGCCCAGGTCATGCTGATTACGTAAAAAACATGATTACCGGTGCGGCGCAAATGGACGGCGCTATTCTGGTCTGTTCGGCAGCTGATGGACCAATGCCGCAAACAAGAGAGCACATTCTGTTATCAAGGCAAGTAGGCGTGCCATACGTAGTGGTTTTCTTAAACAAAGCGGACATGGTTGATGATGCGGAGTTGATCGAATTGGTCGAAATGGAAATTCGAGAATTATTGGATATGTACGAATTTCCAGGTGATGATACGCCAATTATCGTAGGCTCAGCTTTACTTGCATTGCAGGGCGATACCAGCGAAATCGGGGTTCCTTCGGTGGTGAAATTAGTGGAAGCATTAGACACCTACATTCCTTTGCCGGAAAGAGCGGTAGATGGCGCATTCCTGATGCCTATCGAAGATGTGTTCTCAATCTCAGGCCGCGGTACAGTGGTAACAGGTCGTATTGAGCGCGGTATTGTTAAGGTTGGGCAGGAAATTGAAATTGTCGGCATTAAGCCCACAGTGACAACAACATGCACCGGTGTGGAAATGTTCCGCAAATTGCTTGATCAGGGTCAAGCAGGCGACAATGTTGGCATTCTTTTGAGAGGTACCAAAAGAGACGATGTTGAGCGTGGGCAGGTATTGGCGCATAAGGGTACCATTAAACCGCATTCGTACTTTAATTCAGAGATTTATATCTTGTCAAAAGAAGAGGGTGGTCGTCATACGCCTTTCTTTAATGGCTATCGTCCGCAGTTCTATTTTAGAACTACTGACGTAACAGGTGCTGTAGAGTTACCAGAAGGCGTTGAAATGGTGATGCCTGGCGATAACATTTCAGTAAAAGTAAAGCTGATTTCACCGATTGCCATGGAAGATGGTTTGCGTTTTGCAATCCGTGAAGGTGGTCGTACAGTAGGTGCGGGCGTCGTTGCATCAATACTTGAATAATAATATTATTTAGTATAGTATAGCAGTTTACGTAAGGCTTGTCTGAATAGGTCAGTAGTTCAATTGGTAGAATAGCGGTCTCCAAAACCGCGGGTTGGGGGTTCGAGACCCTCCTGGCCTGCCATTCAGATTAAAGCGTATCAAATCTATTTTCATAGTAAATAACACATGAACACTCAGGTAGAAGCGTCGGCATCAGTTTCTGATGTTGTTAAGCAAGTATTTTCCGTCATCTTTGTGGTCGCTGGTGTGGCTGCATTCTATTATTTTTCAGAAATATCACTTTTATACCGGGTTCTTGGGTTAGTTGTGGTGATTCTTGTTGTGGTGGGTCTGATACTCACTACGGGACTGGGACAGAATCTTTTGGGTTTCGTTTTGGAGGCCAAGCAGGAAGTCAGGAAGGTTATTTGGCCTACGCGTGAAGAGACTGTCCGTACTACATTGCTGGTATTTGCAATGGTTTTCATTGTCGGCTTAATTTTGTGGTTGCTGGATATGTTCCTGTTTTGGGGTGTGCGTTTTTTAACTGGTCAAGGAGGATAAAGGAATGGCTCTACGCTGGTATGTTGTTCACGCCTACTCAAATTTTGAGAATAAAGTTAAGCAAGCGTTAGAGGAAAGGATAAAACGAGAAGGTCTGGAACAATATTTTGGAAAGATCCTCGTGCCTACCGAAGAAGTTGTGGAAATGCGGATGGGGCAGCAAAGAAAAAGTGAACGAAAGTTTTTTCCGGGATATGTTTTGGTTCAGATGGATTTAACCGACGAAACTTGGCATTTGGTCAAGGATGTGCCAAAGGTGTTGGGATTTATCGGCGGAACTTCTGATCGTCCAGCGCCAATATCAGAAAAAGAAGCGCTGGGAATTCTTAATAGAGTAGAAGATGGGATAAATAAGCCTCGTCCTAAGACTATGTTTGAGGCTGGTGAAGTGATTAGAGTTATTGATGGGCCATTTAAGGATTTCAATGGTGTCGTTGAAGAAGTTAATTACGAAAAAAGTAAAATAAAAATTTCGGTCCTTATTTTTGGGCGTTCAACATCAGTTGAGCTTGGGTTTGGGCAGGTAGAAAAAAGTTAATTAAATTTAGGTATTTTGTGTTTACAAAATCACTGTCTGAATAAGGCAGTGATTTTTTGTGTCTAGGGGAGCTGAAAGGCGTCTGTACCCATATTTGGAGTAAATAATGGCTAAAAAAATAACTGCGTATATAAAATTGCAGGTTAAAGCGGGCGAAGCAAATCCAAGTCCACCAGTCGGTCCAGCATTGGGTCAGCGAGGTGTTAATATCATGGAGTTTTGTAAGGCTTTTAACGCTAAAACACAAGACACAGAAAAGGGTTTGCCTTTGCCTGTGGTTATCACTGTTTATAGTGATCGTAGTTTTACTTTTATTACAAAAACTCCGCCAGCTTCAATTCTTTTGAAGAAAGCGACGGGTATTAAAAGTGGCAGCAGCAATCCTAATACTAAGAAAGTGGGCACGGTAACCCGGGCACAGTTGGAAGAAATTGCTAAAACAAAAATGGAAGATTTGAATGCGGCAGATTTGGAAGCCGCAGTAAAAACGATTGCAGGCAGTGCGTATAGCATGGGCCTGAATGTGGAGGGATTATAATGGCTAAGTTGTCAAAAAAAGCGAAAATTATCAAAGGAAAAGTTGATAAAACCAAGCAGTATTCAATCGCTGAAGCGGTTAAGTTATTGAAAGAATTGAGTACTGCAAAGTTTAATGAAGCGATTGATGTTAGCGTTAATATGGGCGTTGATCCTCGTAAGTCCGATCAAAATGTTCGTGGTGCAACAGTGCTTCCAAACGGCACCGGAAAAACAGTCAGAGTTGCAGTTTTTACGCAAGGACCTAATGCAGATGCTGCAAGAGAAGCTGGCGCAGATATAGTCGGTATGGATGACTTAGGCGATCTAGTAAAAAAAGGTGAAATGAATTTTGATGTGGTTATTGCCTCTCCAGATGCTATGCGAGTGGTAGGTCAGTTGGGGCAAATTTTGGGTCCTAGAGGTTTAATGCCTAACCCTAAGGTTGGAACTGTAACCGCTGATGTTGCCACAGCAGTAAGAAATGCTAAATCAGGGCAGGTTCGGTATCGAACTGATAAGTCAGGGATTATTCACTGCACACTGGGTAAAGTTGCGTTCGATGAAACAGCTATTCAGGGTAATTTGGAGGCGTTGATTGCAGATTTAAAAAAACTAAAGCCGACTGCTGCAAAAGGGATATACATTAAAAAGATAACCTTATCTTCGACGATGGGTCCTGGTTTGTGTATAGATCAGAGTAGTATTTCAATTTAACGTTCGACTGCATGGACGCAGAAGGTAGAGTAATGCAGGAGCAATTACCGAGTAAAAGACTTTGGGTTGCCGACCCGTTCGGTAACCGTCAAAGACCGCAGGAGTTGTAAAACTTAATATGTCCTGCGTAGACGGAAGCTGGAACCTAAAAAAACTGGGGAAAGGGACCGTAAGGGGTATTCGAATGAATGCTTTTTATTAATTCTGGGGATAAATTCCGGAGGTAAGCTGTGGCACTAAATTTAGATAGCAAAAAAGCTGTCGTAGAAGAAGTCGCTGTATTCGCCGCTAAAGCTCATTCTGCAGTTGCAGCAGAATATCGTGGATTGACAGTTTCGGAATTAACCGAGCTGCGCAAAACTGCGAGAGAGACAGGTGTTTATCTGCGTGTAGTAAAAAATACGTTGGCAAAACGAGCGGTAGTAGGAACAGAATTTGAATGTATGCAGAGCGGACTGGTAGGTCCGTTATTGATTGCATTTTCTATGGAAGATCCAGGATCTGCGGCGCGCTTAATCAGTAATTTTGCTAAGACTCACGACAAGTTAATTACCAAGATAGTCGCTATTGGCGGACAGTCGTTTGATGGGTCTGAGCTTGCTCGACTAGCTAGTCTGCCTACTCGCGATCAAGGTATTGCTCTGTTAATGTCAGTAATGAGAGCGCCTACAGAGAAATTTGTGCGTACTTTGGCTGCAATTAGAGAACAGAAAGAAGCGGCATAGTATTGCGTTGCAATGCAACGTTTCTAGTGCTACAACCAGTTTAAAACTTATTATTTTAGAGGAATACACAATGGCAATTTCGCAAGAAGATATCTTGGAAGCGGTCTCAAAGATGAGCGTTATGGAAATCGTTGATTTGATTTCAGCGATGGAAGAAAAATTCGGTGTATCAGCGGCAGTTGCAGCTGCAGCTGCACCTGTTGCATCTGCGGCTGCGGCTGAAGAGCAAACTGAATTTAACGTTATTATGACGTCTTTCGGCGAAAACAAAGTTTCAGTTATTAAAGCAGTGCGCGGTCTTACTGGATTAGGCTTGAAAGAAGCTAAAGATGCTGTTGAAGGTGTTCCAACAACAGTGAAAGAAGGCGTTTCTAAAGCTGAAGCAGAAGAAGCACAAAAGCTGCTTGTTGATGCAGGCGCTACTGTCGAAATTAAATAAATTAAATAAATTTTGACTCGATTGCAGAGGCGTTGAAATCTGACGCGCCTGCCAAGTATGGCTGGTGGCAACCTTGTCACCGGCCTTTTACTGTTTGCACTAATTGCACGGTAGAAAATTATCTATGACGAAAAGGTTTGGAAGCGATATGTCCTACTCTTTTACAGAAAAAAAGCGTATTCGAAATAACTTTGGGAAAGGTACTGAGGTGCTTGATGTTCCCTATCTTCTGGCAACGCAAATTAATTCATATGCGGGCTTCTTGCAATCAGGTGTTACGGCTGAAAAGCGTGAAGACAGGGGTTTGCATGCTGCATTCTCTAGTGTTTTTCCCATTGAAAGCCATTCCGGATATGCGGTGCTGGAGTATGTGAAATATAGATTGGGGGAGCCTGTTTTTGATGTAAGAGAGTGTCAACAAAGAGGCGCAACCTACGCCGCCCCCTTAAGGGTATTGGTTCGTCTTGTTATTTATGACAAAGAAGCCTCTGCGAATGCAAAAGTAGTCAAGGATATCCGTGAACAGGAAGTTTACATGGGTGAGTTGCCATTGATGACGGATAATGGAACCTTTGTCATTAATGGGACAGAGCGGGTAATTGTCTCTCAGTTGCATCGTTCGCCTGGCGTTTTCTTTGATCATGATAAAGGCAAGACCCATTCGTCAGGAAAGCTGTTATTTAATGCTCGGGTTATTCCTTATCGTGGTTCGTGGTTAGATTTTGAATTTGATCATAAAGATTGTGTATTTGTTCGAATAGACAGACGAAGAAAAATACCCGCAACTATTTTGCTTAGAGGTTTAGGCTTTGACAACGAAGAAATGATCAAGATTTTCTTCGAAATGAATAAATTTACCATTGATACGCAAAAATGTATTTTCCATATCGTTCCTGAGCGTATGCGTGGCGAAATTGCAGCGTTTGATATTAAGACTGCGGATGGTCAGGTACTGGTTGAAGAGGGTCGACGAATTACGGCTAAGCATATCCGTGAAATGAACAAGTCCGGTTTGACTGAAGTCGAAGTCCCCAAAGAATACTTGTTTGGTAAGATATTAGGACATAACCTGATTGACCGATCTACAGGCGAGTTGGTCGCCAATGTGAATGACGAGCTTACTTTACCGATAATAGATCGATGCATTGAGAGCGGCATAACCGACCTTAACACCTTGTTCGTCAATGACTTAGACAAAGGTCCGTACATGTCTAATGCGATGAGGCTGGATCCAACTTCCAATAGTCTTGAAGCATTGGTTGAAATATATAGAATGATGCGTCCTGGCGAACCACCGACTAAAGACTCTGCTGAGAATTTGTTTCAGAACTTGTTCTTTACTGATGAAAGATATGATCTATCAACAGTTGGAAGAATGAAGTTTAATCGTCGTTTGGGGCGTCAAGAAATAACAGGTCCCGGTACTTTAACTAAAGATGACATCATTGATGTACTCAAAGAATTAATTGATATTCGTAATGGTAACGGTAATGTTGACGATATCGACCATTTAGGCAATAGACGTGTACGCTCGGTTGGAGAAATGATTGAGAACCAATTCCGTGTAGGTTTGGTTCGGGTTGAACGAGCGGTTAAGGAGCGATTAACACTTGCCGATTCAGAAGGATTGATGCCGCAGGAAATTATCAATGCAAAACCGGTTTCTGCAGCGGTAAAAGAGTTTTTCGGTTCCAGTCAGTTGTCGCAGTTTATGGATCAAAATAATCCATTATCCCAGGTAACTCATAAACGCCGGGTATCGGCTTTGGGACCTGGCGGTTTGGCAAGAGAACGCGCTGGATTTGAGGTTCGTGACGTACATGCAACGCATTATGGTCGTGTGTGTCCTATTGAGACACCTGAAGGACCAAATATTGGCTTGATAAATTCATTGTCGGTATATGCGCGCACCAACAATTATGGGTTTTTGGAAACACCTTATAGAAAGGTAGTCGATGGCAAAGTAACCGATCATGTTGATTATTTGTCGGCTATTGAAGAAGGCGAGTTTGTCATTGCTCAGGCCAGTGTTGCTGTAGATGCAAGCGGAAAGCTGGTTGATGGCTTGGTGTCATGTCGGCATAAAGATGAATTTACCTTGGCCATGTCTGACACTGTGCAGTATATGGATGTGTCATCTAAGCAGATTGTATCGGTAGCGGCGTCCATTATCCCTTTCCTGGAGCATGATGATGCTAACCGGGCATTGATGGGATCAAACATGCAACGTCAGGCTGTTCCTACGCTAAGGGCTGAAAAGCCATTAGTGGGTACAGGCATGGAAAGAACAGTTGCTAAAGATTCAGGCGTGACCGTGGTTGCCGCGCGTGGCGGTAAAATTGAAGCAGTTGATGCGGCTAGAATCGTGGTGCGTGTAAATGATACGGAGACCGAAACAGGTACGCCGGGGGTTGATATTTACAACCTTATTAAATATACACGCTCAAATCAGAATACCTGTATCAACCAAAAACCACTGGTAAGGCCAGGCGATATTGTTAATGCCGGCGATATTATGGCAGATGGGCCGTCTACGGATATGGGTGAGTTAGCGTTAGGGCAAAACATGCTGGTTGCGTTTATGCCTTGGAATGGATACAACTTTGAGGATTCGATTCTGGTTTCAGAGCGCGTTGTTAAAGAAGACCGTTTCACCACGATTCATATCGAAGAGAAAACTTGCGTAGCGCGTGATACCAAGCATAGCCCGGAAGAAATTACTGCAGATATTCCTAACGTCAGCGAAGAAGCGTTATCCAAACTCGATGAATCGGGAATAGTTTATGTTGGTGCTGAAGTTAAAGGCGGCGACATTTTGGTGGGTAAGGTAACGCCAAAAGGTGAAACCCAGTTAACACCAGAAGAAAAATTATTACGTGCGATTTTTGGCGAGAAAGCGGCCGATGTTAAAGATACCTCGTTACGTGTACCTGGAAGTATAGAAGGTACGGTTATTGATGTTCAGGTATTTACCCGTGATGGCGTAAAGAAGGATAAGCGAGCTCTGGATATTGAGCAGGAAGAAATCAAGCGTTACCGGAAAGACCTTGATGATCAGCTGAAAATTCTTGAAGAAGATATTTTTGCGCGTGTTGCCAGACTTTTGGTTGGCAAGGTTGCTCAAGCGGGTCCAGGGCAGTTAAAAGCGGGAACCGAAATAAGCCAATCATATCTTAATGGCTTGAAGCATTCAGAGTGGCTGAAAATCCGCATGAAGGATGAAGAGATTAATCTTCAGCTGGAAACCGTAGTTGGTCAGGTAGAGCAGCAAAGAAAAGACTTTGATGAAAAATTTGAAGTCAAGCGCAAAAAAATCACTATGGGTGACGATTTGGCGCCTGGTGTTCTGAAAATGGTCAAGGTTTATCTGGCGGTTAAAAGACGCATACAGCCTGGAGATAAGATGGCCGGACGTCATGGAAATAAAGGCGTTATTTCTATGATCAGGCCAATTGAAGACATGCCTTATACGGCTGATGGAAATCCGGTTGATATAGTCTTGAACCCATTAGGCGTACCCTCGAGGATGAACGTCGGGCAGGTGCTTGAGACGCATTTGGGTTGGGCAGCAAAAGGTCTGGGCATTAAGATAGGTAAAATGCTGGAAGCTCAATATGATCAAGAAAAAGCCAAAGTTACTGCGATCCGGGATTATTTGGACAAAATTTATAACAGCAGTGGGCGTAAAGAAGATTTAGATTCATTTACCGATCAAGAAATCCTGGAAATGGCGACTAATCTTGTCGGTGGTGTGCCTATGGCGACTCCTGTATTTGACGGCGCAAGTGAAGACGAAATTCGCACTATGTTGAAGTTGGCAGATCTGCCTGAGCATGGGCAGGTTACGCTTTATGATGGCTTGACCGGCGAACCGTTTGAACGCGAAGTCACGGTTGGCTATATGTATATGCTGAAGTTGAATCATTTAGTTGATGACAAGATGCATGCACGGTCAACAGGACCTTATAGCTTGGTTACGCAGCAGCCGTTAGGCGGTAAAGCGCAGTTTGGCGGTCAGCGTTTCGGGGAAATGGAGGTCTGGGCGCTTGAAGCTTATGGTGCGGCATATACCCTGCAGGAAATGTTGACAGTTAAATCTGATGACGTGACCGGTAGAACGCGCATGTATAAAAACATTGTCGATGGCGATCATAAAATGGAAGCCGGTATGCCGGAATCATTTAATGTTTTAATTAAAGAAATCCGCTCATTGGCTGTCAATATAGAATTGCAGCGGGATTAGGTGTGTAGGTCGGGTCGCCTAAAGCGCCTACTGTTGGTAGCATAGTCTAATCCGACAAACCAATGCCGTACCCGTTGGGTTGCGATGCAGAAATAAAGCGTCTCAGCAATTGCTCTGCCTCCTGCATTTACGCAGTCGCAACCTAACCTACAGCCTGTTCTGGTATACGCCAGAAAGCATTTAAAGAGGACAAGTTCTTGAAAGATTTAATGAATTTCCTAAAACGCCAAGGTCGTGCCGATGATTTTGACGGAATCAGCATTGGTCTGGCATCACCGGATATGATTCGTTCCTGGTCATATGGCGAAGTAAAAAAACCGGAAACGATTAATTATCGGACCTTTAAGCCTGAGCGCGATGGTTTATTTTGCGCTAAGATTTTTGGCCCGGTCAGTGATTATGAGTGCCTTTGCGGTAAATATAAAAGACTGAAGCATCGCGGCGTTATTTGCGAAAAGTGCGGTGTTGAAGTTACGTTGTCCAAGGTTCGTCGTGAAAGAATGGGGCATATTGATTTAGCCAGTCCCGTTGCACATATTTGGTTTTTAAAATCACTGCCTTCCAGAATAGCGTTGTTATTGGATATGACGCTACGCGAAATCGAGCGCGTGTTATATTTTGAATCATTCGTGGTTTTAGATCCCGGCATGACACCTTTAGATAAAGGGCAGCTGCTTACCGATGATGATTATTTAGATGCAGTTGAATTGCATGGCGATGATTTTGTCGCAAAAATGGGTGCAGAAGCGATCTATGATTTGCTTAAATCGATTGACTTGAAAGAACAAGTTGAAATTCTTCGTGAAGAAATAAATTCTACCAATTCAGAAACCAAGATCAAGAAGTACTCAAAGCGCCTGAAAGTTATGGATGCGTTATTGAGTTCAAAAAATCGCCCTGAATGGATGATTCTGAAAGTGTTGCCCGTATTGCCTCCTGAGTTACGCCCGCTGGTGCCTCTGGATGGCGGTCGATTTGCAACCTCTGATTTGAATGATCTTTATCGCCGGGTTATCAACAGAAACAACCGTTTAAACCGGTTGCTGGACTTGAATGCGCCTGACATTATCGTTCGTAACGAAAAGCGCATGTTGCAGGAATCTGTTGATGCGTTGCTTGATAATGGCCGTCGTGGTCGTGCGATTACCGGAACCAATAGAAGGCCGCTTAAATCATTAGCAGATATGATCAAGGGCAAGCAAGGTCGTTTTAGACAAAACTTGTTAGGTAAGCGCGTTGATTATTCGGGGCGTTCGGTCATTGTTGTCGGGCCTACGTTAAGGCTGCACCAATGCGGACTTCCGAAAAAAATGGCATTGGAGTTATTCAAGCCATTTATATTTAGCAAGCTGCAATTTCGCGGCCTGGCCACAACCATTAAAGCTGCGAAAAAAATGGTTGAAAGAGAAGGCGCTGAAGTCTGGGACATTCTTGAAGAAGTTATCCGTGAGCATCCCATTTTATTAAATCGTGCGCCTACCTTGCATAGACTAGGTATTCAAGCATTTGAGCCTACGCTGATTGAAGGCAAGGCAATCCAGTTGCATCCGTTGGTCTGTAGTGCATTTAACGCTGACTTTGACGGCGATCAGATGGCTGTGCATATTCCGTTATCAATTGAAGCTCAAATTGAAGCCAGAACGTTAATGATGGCGACGAATAACATTCTGTCTCCTGCAAATGGTGAGCCTGTCATTAATCCGTCTCAAGACGTGGTTCTAGGGCTTTATTATATTAGCCGTGAAAAAATTAATGCAAAAGGTGATGGCAGTATATTCGTCAGTGTCGGTGAAATTCATAAGGCTCTGCTAACTAAAACAGTTGAATTGCAATCTAAAATTCAAGTACGCATCACGGAAAAGGTGGTGAATGAAAATGGCGAAACTGAAGATAAAACTCATCGCGTAGAAACTACCGTGGGTCGTGCGTTAATCTGGGAAGTCGTTCCAGATCGTATGCCTTACGAGATGGTTAACTGTGATATGACCAAAAAGAATATATCGCGGTTAATTAACTACAGTTATCGTTATTTGGGTAACAAAGATACGGTAATACTTGCCGATCAGTTGATGTATCTGGGTTTCAGGTATGCAACGATCTCAGGAATTTCATTTGGTATCGAAGATATGGTAATACCGGCTAAAAAAATCGATATTATTAAAGCTTCCGATGCTGAAGTTAACGAGATTCAAAGTCAATATGCTTCCGGCTTGGTAACTGACGGCGAACGATATAACAAGGTTGTTGATATTTGGTCGCATGCTAACGACCAGATAGCTAAGGTCATGATGGATGGGCTGGGTGAAGAGTCGGTTGTTAATGCTGAAGGTAAGACGGTAAAACAAAAATCGTTTAATTCTATCTTTATGATGGCTGAGTCAGGGGCAAGGGGTTCTGCGGCTCAGATTCGTCAGTTAGCTGGGATGCGTGGCTTGATGGCTAAGCCTGACGGCTCTATTATTGAAACGCCGATCACCGCTAATTTCAGGGAAGGCTTGGACGTATTGCAGTACTTTATCTCTACTCATGGTGCCCGTAAAGGTCTGGCGGATACGGCATTAAAAACTGCAAACTCAGGGTACCTGACACGTAGATTAGTCGATGTGGCGCAGGATCTGGTCATTAACGGTGATGATTGCGGTACGACTAATGGTCTGATCATGACCCCAATTATTGAAGGTGGTGACGTTGTTGAGCCATTGTCAGAGCGCGTATTAGGCCGAGTTGCTGTCAATGACATCATGGATCCGGCTGGAGATGTTGTTGTGGTACCCGGCGGTACGTTATTGGATGAGCACTGGGTGGCTGTTCTTGATGAGCATAGTATTGATCAGGTTTTGGTTCGTTCAATCATTACCTGTGAAAACAGACATGGTGTTTGTGCTGCTTGTTATGGGCGTGATTTGGGTCGCGGTCATCTGGTGAATATTGGTGAGGCGGTAGGTGTTATTGCGGCGCAGTCAATCGGTGAGCCAGGTACGCAGTTGACTATGCGGACCTTCCATATCGGTGGGGCGGCATCTAGATCTGCTGCAATCAGTAATGTTCAGGTTAAGTCTGCGGGAACTGTGCGTCTTAATAATCTGAAATCGGTCATGAATCGTGAAGGAAACCTGGTTGCGGTCTCAAGATCGGGTGAGGTCGGTGTGGTTGATGATTATGGCCGGGAAAAAGAGCGTTATAAAATTCCTTATGGGGCGGTACTTTCCGTACAGGAAGGTTCTCGAATCAATGCCGGTGATATAATTGTTGCTTGGGATCCTCATACGCATCCGGTAATAACTGAAGTAGATGGTGTGGTTGAGTTAGTTGATTTTGTCGACGGTGTCACCGTACAAAAACAATCTGATGAAGTTACCGGCTTGAGTTCATTGGTCGTCACTGATCCAAAGCAGCGGGGAAGTGCGGGTAAGGAATTACGGCCAATGGTGAAGCTATTTGATGGTGATGGGAATTCAATTTATTTGCCGGGTACTGAAATACCTGCGCAATATTTCTTGCCAGCCGGTGCGATTGCCGGGATCAAAGACGGCGGAGAAGTTAAGGTCGGTGATGTTTTGGCGAGGATTCCTCAGGAGTCTAGTAAGACGAGAGATATTACCGGTGGTTTGCCGCGGGTTGCTGATTTATTTGAAGCGCGAAAAACAAAAGATCCTGCGATCCTTGCTGAGACCAGTGGAACTATTGCTTTTGGGAAAGAAACCAAAGGCAAGCAGCGGGTCATAATTACCGACCCTGCAGGTGAGCAAATTGAAACCCTGATACCCAAATGGCGTCATATTACGGTCTTTGAGGGTGAGTATGTTGAAAAGGGTGAAACGATTGCAGAAGGTGAGTTGACTCCACACGATATTCTCAGGTTAAGAGGAATTGAGGAGTTAGCTAACTATCTGGTTAAGGAAATCCAGGATGTATATCGTTTGCAGGGTGTTAAGATCAATGATAAACACATTGAGGCTATCATTCGTCAAATGCTCAGAAAGGTTGAGATTACTGCGTCAGGTGACACAGGATTCCTGAAAGGGGATCAGGTTGAGCGTGCCGCAATGCGAGAAGAAAATGACAAGATGGAGGCTGAAGGAAAGATTCCGGCAAGTTACAATTCTGTGTTGTTAGGGATTACTAAGGCATCATTGGCGACGGAGTCATTTATTTCTGCGGCGTCATTCCAGGAAACAACCCGTGTATTGACTGATGCAGCGGTGCGTGGATTAAGTGATGGCTTACAAGGATTAAAAGAGAATGTTATTGTTGGTCGTTTAATCCCAGCAGGAACTGGCTTGGCTTTTCATGAAGGCAGAAAAAACAGATTTGCTCAGCATGATTTGGTTGAGAGTGAGGCGCCTCTGGCGGTGGATGCTGGGGATGTGGAAGAAGCCCTTAAGCAGGCTTTGAATATTTAGGAAATCGTTTTTAAATATGGACTTGACCTGCTAGGTATTAGCAAGTATTATGTTCTGCTCAAATGAGCAGACATGCTTAGGTCGGGTCGAATCGTAATTAACCGTTTGTATTTATTAAGTGCGGCGGTTATTTTATTGTCTGGCAGTTAAATTGTACATCGGAGTAAACAAAGTTATGGCCACGATCAACCAATTGGTTCGTAAGCCTCGTGCTAAAAAGATAGAAAAAAGCAATGTTCCTGCATTAGAGGCTTGTCCTCAGCGTAGGGGGGTATGTACTCGTGTTTATACGACAACGCCTAAAAAACCAAACTCGGCGTTACGAAAAGTAGCCAGGGTTAGACTGACTAATGGAGCTGAAGTGAGTAGCTACATTGGTGGTGAGGGTCATAACCTTCAGGAGCATTCCGTGGTTCTGATAAGAGGTGGTCGTGTCAAGGATTTGCCCGGTGTGAGATATCACGTTGTTCGTGGTAGCTTGGATGCATCAGGTGTGACTAACAGAAAATGTGGTCGCTCTAAATATGGAACAAAACGGCCTAAAGGCTAAACGTTGGTTGGTGAGATAAATGTCTAGAAGAAGAGTCGCTACAAAAAGAGAAATTATTCCAGATCCGAGATTTGGCAGTATTATGCTGACCAAATTTATGAATATGATTATGGAAAGTGGTAAAAAATCTATTGCTGAAGGGATTGTCTATGGTGCTTTAGATGTAATTGAAAGCAAAGGGCATAGTGAACCATTAGAAGTTTTATCTAAGGCTTTGGAAAATGTTCAGCCTAGGGTAGAGGTTAAATCTCGCCGTGTTGGCGGTGCAACATATCAGGTTCCAGTTGAGGTCCGTCCTTCAAGGCGTATGGCTTTGGCGATGCGGTGGTTGATTGATGCTTCACGAAAAAGAAATGAAAGAAATATGCCTGCAAAGTTAGCTGGCGAGTTAATGGATGCTTTTGAAAGCAGGGGTTCTGCCGCTAAAAAGCGTGAAGATACTCATAGAATGGCGGAAGCAAATAAAGCTTTCTCTCATTATCGTTGGTAATCAGCGAATTACATTGAAGACTGTATAGTTGTGGCTCGTAAAACTCCAATTGGATTTTATCGAAATATCGGTATCATGGCGCACATTGATGCGGGTAAAACCACAACAACAGAGCGTGTACTCTACTATACAGGTGTATCTCACAAGATAGGTGAGGTGCATGATGGTGCTGCAACAATGGATTGGATGGAGCAGGAACAGGAGCGGGGTATTACCATTACCTCTGCTGCAACTACCTGTTTTTGGAGTGGAATGGAAAGTCAGTTTCCTTTGCACCGTATAAATATTATAGATACGCCTGGGCATGTGGATTTCACCATTGAAGTCGAGCGTTCATTGCGAGTTTTAGATGGTGCGTGCGCGATATTTTGCGCTGTTGGAGGGGTTGAGCCTCAGTCTGAAACGGTTTGGCGTCAGGCGGACAAGTATAGTGTTCCTCGATTGGTTTTTGTGAATAAAATGGACCGCTGTGGCGCAGATTTTTTTCGTGTCATTGAGCAAATTAAGTCGAGATTAGGCGGTAAAGCAGTTCCAATGCAGTTGCCGATTGGAGTTGAAGATAGTTTTGAAGGGGTTGTTGATCTTATTAAGATGAAGGCTATATATTGGGATGAGGCCAATATGGGGATGACCTTTAAGGAAAAGGATGTTCCTGCAAGTATGCTGGGTCTCTGCCAGAAATGGAGAGAATATATGGTTGAGGCCTCTGCAGAGGCAAACGAAGATTTATTGAATAAATATCTTGAAGAGGGATGTTTATCAGACGAAGATATTAAGCTTGGAATTCGCTTGCGGACTATAGCTAATCAAATTGTTCCTGCATTTTGTGGTTCAGCCTTTAAGAATAAGGGTGTTCAAGCAATGCTGGATGCGGTAATAGAATATCTGCCTGCTCCAACTGATGTTGGTGCTGTAAAAGGTCATCTTGAAGATGGTTCTGAGGTGGAGGTGCGTGCTGCTAGCGACTGCGCCCCTTTTTCGGCTTTGGCATTTAAAATTGCTACCGATCCTTTTGTGGGTACGTTAACTTTTTTTCGGGTTTATTCTGGTGTTCTGAATTCTGGGGATAGCATTTATAATCCAATAAAAAAGAAAAAAGAACGTGTTGGACGCATAGTGCAAATGCACGCAAATAGCCGAGAAGAAGTAAGAGAGGTTTGTGCTGGAGATATAGCTGCTGCAATTGGGTTCAAGGATGTAACTACAGGAGATACGCTTTGTGATCTTAATAGTGTCATAGTTCTTGAGCGCATGGAGTTCCCGGATCCAGTAATTTCGGTTGCGGTGGAGCCGAAAACAAAAGCAGATCAAGAGAAAATGGGGGTTGCATTGGGCAAGTTGGCTCAAGAAGATCCTTCTTTTAGAGTGCATACGGATGAAGAGTCGGGTCAAATAATTATCTCGGGAATGGGGGAATTGCACTTAGAGATCATTGTCGATCGCATGAAGAGGGAGTTTAATGTTGAGGCAAATGTTGGTGCTCCTCAGGTCGCATACCGAGAAACAATTCGAAAGACAGTTGAGCAAGAAGGTAAATTTATTCGACAATCTGGGGGGCGGGGGCAGTATGGCCATGTTTGGTTGCGCATTGAGCCGCAAGAAATTGGTGCGGGTTATGAGTTTGTAAATGAAATTGTTGGTGGTGTTGTCCCAAAAGAATTTATACCCGCTGTAGATAAAGGTATCCAAGAGCAGTTGAAGAGTGGTATTCTAGCTGGCTATCCTGTACTGGATGTTAAGGTGTCTTTATTTGATGGTTCGTATCACGATGTGGATTCGAACGAAATAGCTTTCAAAATTGCCGGGTCCATGTGTTTCAGGGAGGGGGCTAGGAAGGCAGATCCTGTTTTACTTGAGCCGATAATGAAAGTTGAAATTGCCACACCTGAAGAATATATGGGTGATGTTGTAGGTGATATCAATAGGCGGCGTGGGATAATTCAGGGTATGGAGGATACTCCATCAGGGAAAACGCTTAACTGCGAAGTACCGTTGGCTGAAATGTTTGGTTATGCAACTGATTTGCGATCGGCAACACAGGGGCGGGCAACATACAGTATGCAGTTTGAAAAATATAATGAAGCGCCTGCAAATATTGCGGAAGCGATCATTAAAAAATCTTCATAAAATTGAATATAATTAAAGGTATTAACTCATGGCCAAAGAAAAATTCTCGCGTAGTAAGCCCCACGTAAACGTCGGCACAATAGGACATGTCGATCATGGTAAAACCACCTTAACTGCTGCTTTAACAAAAGTAATGGCTGAACTCCAGGGTGGAGAAGTTAAGGCCTTTGATCAGATTGATAATGCACCTGAAGAACGTGCGCGTGGTATTACTATTTCCACGTCACACGTCGAATATGAATCAGCGGTGCGTCATTATGCGCACGTTGACTGCCCAGGTCATGCTGATTACGTAAAAAACATGATTACCGGTGCGGCGCAAATGGACGGCGCTATTCTGGTCTGTTCGGCAGCTGATGGACCAATGCCGCAAACAAGAGAGCACATTCTGTTATCAAGGCAAGTAGGCGTGCCATACGTAGTGGTTTTCTTAAACAAAGCGGACATGGTTGATGATGCGGAGTTGATCGAATTGGTCGAAATGGAAATTCGAGAATTATTGGATATGTACGAATTTCCAGGTGATGATACGCCAATTATCGTAGGCTCAGCTTTACTTGCATTGCAGGGCGATACCAGCGAAATCGGGGTTCCTTCGGTGGTGAAATTAGTGGAAGCATTAGACACCTACATTCCTTTGCCGGAAAGAGCGGTAGATGGCGCATTCCTGATGCCTATCGAAGATGTATTCTCAATCTCAGGCCGCGGTACAGTGGTAACAGGTCGTATTGAGCGCGGTATTGTTAAGGTTGGGCAGGAAATTGAAATTGTCGGCATTAAGCCCACAGTGACGACAACATGCACCGGCGTAGAAATGTTCCGTAAATTACTTGATCAAGGTCAAGCAGGCGATAATGTCGGGATTCTTTTGAGAGGCACCAAAAGAGATGACGTTGAGCGTGGGCAGGTATTGGCGCACAAAGGTACCATCAAGCCGCATTCGTACTTTAATTCGGAAATTTATATCTTGTCAAAAGAAGAGGGTGGTCGTCATACGCCTTTCTTTAATGGCTATCGTCCGCAGTTCTATTTCAGAACTACCGACGTAACAGGTGCGGTAGAGTTACCAGAAGGCGTTGAAATGGTGATGCCTGGCGATAATATTTCAGTAAAAGTAAAGCTGATTTCACCGATTGCCATGGAAGATGGTTTGCGTTTTGCAATCCGTGAAGGTGGTCGTACAGTAGGTGCGGGCGTCGTTGCATCAATAATAGAGTAATATATATGTCTAATCAAACTATCAGAATCCGTTTGAAATCATTTGATCATAAATTGATTGATCAATCGGCTGGTGAGATAGTAGAAACAGCAAGAAGAACAGGTGCCCAAGTTAAAGGACCTATTCCATTGCCTACTAAAAAAGAGCGTTTTACAATTCTTATTTCTCCGCATGTTAATAAAGATGCAAGAGATCAATATGAATTAAGAACATATAAAAGATTATTGGATATCGTTGAACCAACAGAAAAAACCGTAGATGCATTGATGAAGTTAGATCTTGCAGCTGGTGTTGATGTTCAAATAAAATTGAATTAAGAAGCAGGGGAATTGGCAGATGTCAATAGGTCTTATAGGTCGTAAATGTGGTATGACCAGAGTTTTTTGTGAAGATGGTTCGTCAGTACCAGTTACTGTACTCCAGATTGACTCAAACAGAGTTACTCAGGTTAAAGGTATTGAGGTTGATGGGTATCGTTCTATTCAAGTAGCGGCGGGCGATAAGAAGTCATCTAGAGTCAATAAAGCAATGGCTGGTCATTACGCAGCAGCAAATGTGACAGCTGGACGCGGCCTTTGGGAGTTCAGGCTGGATGATGGGGAAGGTGAAGGTTTAACAACTGGAACTCAGTTATCATTAGATATTTTTTCTGAGGGTCAAGTTGTTGACGTTCAAGGGAAAAGTATTGGTAAAGGTTTTGCTGGTGGTATAAAACGTCACAACTTTAGCATGCAAGATGCTACTCATGGTAACTCGCGCTCACACAGGGTTTTGGGTTCTATCGGTATGTGTCAAACACCTGGTCGTGTCTTTAAAGGTAAGAAAATGGAAGGTCACATGGGGGCTGAAAAAGTTACAGTTCAGAATCTGACTATTCATTCCATTGATATGGCAAGAAATTTAATTTTAGTAAAAGGTGCAGTTCCTGGTGCTAAAGGCGGTGATGTTGTAATTACTCCCGCTATGAAAATGCGAAATAAAGGTTAAGCCATGAGTATTCAAATACCAGCTTTAAACGAACAAGACTCTTCTGGAAGTGTAGAAGTGGCTGAGGCTATATTTGGGCAGTCATTTAATGAGACTTTAGTTCATCAATTGGTTGTTAGGCATTTAGCTGGGGCTCGTGCCGGAACTAAGGCTCAGAAAACACGCTCTGATGTGAGTGGTGGTGGTGCAAAGCCTTGGAGACAAAAAGGAACGGGGCGTGCAAGATCGGGTACAACTCGTAGTCCAATCTGGAGAACAGGTGGTGTTTCATTTGCTGCAAGGCCTAGAAATTACGAGCAAAAACTAAACAAGAAAATGTTTCGTGT
The DNA here is from genome assembly GCF_050917435.1 of Methylobacter arcticus. Taxonomy (NCBI): domain Bacteria; kingdom Pseudomonadati; phylum Pseudomonadota; class Gammaproteobacteria; order Methylococcales; family Methylococcaceae; genus Methylobacter; species Methylobacter arcticus. Next base: position 3,522,509 of record NZ_CP159583.1, on the reverse strand, counting down.
TGGTGTTCGGTCAATATTGTCTGAGTTAGTTAGGCAGGATCGCTTAGTTGTTAGTAATGATATTTTGCCGTCCAGTCCTAAAACAAAGGAATTGAATGCAAGAATAAAAGCTATTGAAGCAAAGCGTATTCTCATTGTAGTTGAGAGTGTGGATGCAAATTTAGCTTTAGCGTCACGAAACATACCTTATGTAGAAGTAATTGAAGCAATTAATTTAAGCCCAGTGTTATTGGTTTCAGCTGATAAAGTTATTGCTACACCTGGTGCGTTGAAGCAACTAGAGGAGCGCTTGGCGTGAGTTTAAATAAATACCACTTAGCAGGTGTGCTACAAGCTCCGATTGTATCTGAGAAGAGCACTATTGCTGCAGAAAAAAATAATCAATTTGTTTTTAAAGTGCAAAAACAGGCAACGAAAAAACAAGTTAAAAATGCAGTGGAACTAATGTTTAGCGTTGAAGTTGATTCAGTTCAGGTTTTAAACGTTAAAGGCAAACAGAAAAGATTCGGCGGTTCATTGGGGCAACGATCTGATTGGAAGAAGGCTTATGTAAAACTTAAGTCTGGCCATGATATAGATTTCTCCGCTGCTTAATAATTTAAGTTTTAAAAGATCAATAGGAAACGGTAGAAAGCATGGCTATTGTAAAGTCTAAACCGACGTCACCTGGTTCACGGTTTGTAGTGCGGATCAAAAATGATGATTTGCATAAAGGTAAACCTTATGCGCCTTTGTTGAGTAAGAATAGCAAAAGTGGCGGGCGTAATAATAATGGGCGTATAACAACACGTCATGTGGGTGGTGGTCATAAACAGCACTACCGAATCATTGATTTTAAAAGAAATAAAATTGATATTCCTGCTGTTGTTGAGCGTCTGGAGTACGATCCAAACAGAACTGCCAATATCGCTTTGATATTGTTTAAGGATGGTGAACGTAAATACATCATCGCCCCTAAAGGGCTTGTGGTTGGTCAGGAGATTCTCTCTTCGGAAACTACAGCTGTTAAGCCAGGTAACTGTATGCCTTTGAGAAATATTCCAATGGGTACTACAGTGCATTGTGTGGAAATGAAGCCAGGCAAGGGAGCGCAAATTGCTCGTAGCGCCGGTACGTCCGCGCAATTGGTTGCGAAAGATGGGGCTCATGCAACCCTTAGGTTGCGGTCTGGTGAAATGCGTAAGATTATGGCTGATTGTCGTGCTGTGATTGGAGAGGTTTCGAATTCAGAGCATAATTTGATATCTCTTGGTAAGGCTGGAGCATCAAGATGGCGTGGGATTCGACCCACTGTTCGAGGTGTTGTAATGAATCCAGTGGATCATCCGCATGGTGGTGGTGAAGGCCGTACATCTGGCGGTAGACACCCTGTATCTCCCTGGGGTATGCCAACTAAGGGTTATAAAACCAGAAACAACAAACGAACTGATAATATGATTATCAGACGTCGTAAGCTCAAATAGAGAGGAATTAGCGTGCCGCGTTCAATTAAAAAAGGTCCTTTTATTGACCATCATCTGCTTAAAAAAGTTGAAGATGCTGTAAGTACAAATAATCGGAAACCGATTAAAACATGGTCAAGAAGATCAATGATTATTCCAGATATGCTGGGTTTGACTATTGCAATCCATAATGGACGACTGCACATACCTGTTCTGATTTCTGAGAATATGGTCGGGCATAAATTAGGTGAGTTTTCGCCAACTCGTACATATAAAGGCCACGTGGCTGATAAGAAATCTAGATAGGTTGTGTTATGGAAATTTCAGCAAAATTAAAGAATGCCCCGCTATCTGCGCAAAAAGCGCGGTTAGTAGGTGATCAGATTCGTGGTATGCCAGTTGAAAAAGCACTGAATATTTTGAAGTTTAGTTCAAAAAAAGCAGCAGCAATTATCAAAAAAATTCTGGAGTCTGCCATCGCTAATGCGGAGCATAACGAAAGCGCAGATATTGACGAATTAAAAGTGTCAACCGTTTATGTAAATGAAGGGGCGACCATGAAAAGATTCAAGGCAAGAGCTAAAGGAAATGCAAATCATATCCTTAAAAGAACCTGCCATATTACAGTTAAAGTCGCAGAATACGAGTAGGGGCAGAAAATGGGTCAAAAGGTACATCCAACAGGTATACGCCTAGGTATTGTAAAAGATTGGAATTCGCGATGGTATGCGAATAGTCAGGATTATTCAGTTTTCCTGCACCAAGATCTAACAGTCAGGGACTACATTAAGAAAAAATTAGCTCATGCTTCTGTAAGCCGTATTCAAATAAATCGTCCTCCGAATAATGCGCATATTACAATACATACTGCAAGGCCGGGTATTGTAATAGGCAAAAAAGGCGAAGACATCGAAGCATTGAGACAAGCAGTGTCTAAGATAATGGGTATTCCTGTTCAGCTTAATGTTGAGGAAATAAGAAAGCCTGAATTAGATGCTCAATTGGTGGCTGAAGGTGTTGCTCAGCAGCTCGAAAAAAGAATTATGTATCGTCGTGCTATGAAGCGTGCTGTAACTAATACAATGCGTTTAGGTGCTGAGGGTATAAAGATTAATGTCGGAGGTCGATTAAACGGCGCTGAAATTGCTCGTAGTGAATGGTATAGAGAAGGTCGAGTCCCTTTGCATACATTAAGAGCGGACATTGATTATGCAACTGCTGAAGCGCATACTACCTATGGAATTATCGGCATCAAGGTGTGGATATTTAAAGGCGAGGTATTCGATATGGATGCGCATATAGCATCTATTAATTCAGATTCTAAGAAATAGTTGAAGGGATAGAGAAAATGCTTCAACCTAAAAGAACAAAGTTCCGTAAGCAACATAAAGGCAGAAATAACGGTACTGCCGTACGTGGTTCATCCGTGAGTTTTGGTGATTTTGGCCTTAAGTCAGTTGAACGTGGTAGGTTAACAGCTCGTCAGATTGAATCTGCTCGTAGAACAATTACTCGGCACGTCAAGCGTGGCGGCAAAATCTGGATAAGAATCTTCCCAGATAAGCCAATTACTAAAAAACCATTAGAAGTTCGTATGGGAAAAGGTAAAGGTAGTGTAGAATACTGGGTTGCTCAGGTTAAGCCAGGAACCATGTTGTATGAAATACAAGGTGTTTCTGAAGAATTAGCTCGTGAAGCATTCGCTTTAGGTGCAGCCAAGTTACCTTTAAAGACACTTTTTACTGCTCGGACAATAATGTAATGAAAGTAAGTGAATTACGCCAAAAATCAAAAGATGAATTAGGGTCAATGTTACTCGAATTATCGCGTGAACAATTTAATCTTAAAATGCAAAAGGGTACTGGGCAGTTGTCAAAGCCGGATCAAGTGAAAAAGGTTAGGCGCGATGTGGCACGTATTCATACCATATTAAACGAAATGGCGAGCGCATAAAATGAGTGAAAATGTAACTAAGTTGCGGACGATCACTGGTCGGGTTGTTAGTAATAAAATGGATAAAACCATTACAGTATTAGTCGAGCGGGTTGTTAAACATCCTGTTTACGGTAAATATATTAAGCGTTCTACTAAAATGATGGCTCATGATGACCAGAATGTATGCCAAGAAGGCGACGTAGTATCCATTACATCATGTAGGCCTATGTCTAAGAATAAAACGTTCAAGTTGGTTCAGGTCTTGGAAAGTGCCAACAAATAGCATTACTAAGCTATTTAATAAACATATAATTAGGAATAAATCATGATTCAGATGCAAACTAACCTTGACGTCGCCGATAACAGCGGCGCAAAAAGGGTCATGTGTATCAAAGTATTAGGTGGGTCACATCGGCGTTATGCTGGCATTGGTGACATCATCAAAGTCAGTATTAAAGATGCTATTCCACGAGGAAGAGTTAAAAAAGGCGAAGTGTATAACGCATTAGTTGTAAGAACCCGTAAAGGTGTACGTAGGCCCGATGGTTCACTTATTCGTTTTGATGGGAATGCAGCAGTCATTCTGAATAATAATTTACAGCCACTAGGTACGCGCATTTTTGGCCCTGTAACACGTGAGCTAAGAGGTGAAAAATTCATGAAAATCATTTCACTAGCTCCTGAAGTTTTATAAGGTAGGTTTAAAATGCAAAGAATTAAACAAGGCGATGAAGTTATCGTTCGTACCGGTAAAGATAAAGGTAAAAGTGGTAGGGTGAGTAAGGTTTTAAAGGATAATAAGGTTTTGGTTGAAGGAATAAACCAAGTTAAAAAGAACCAAAAACCAAATCCAAATGCTGGAGTTTCGGGCGGAATTGTTGTCAAAGATATGCCGATTAATATTTCCAATATAGGATTGTATAATCCTGAGACCAAAAAAGCAGATCGTGTCGGCTTTAAGTTTCTAGAAGATGGAAAAAAAGTCAGATATTTTAAGTCAACAAATGAAGTTGTTGATGTATAAGGTGTAGATAAAAATCATGGCTAGACTAGAAACTGTATATAAAGAAAAAATCCTTCCAGCATTGGTAGAGCAGTTTGCTTACAATTCTGTAATGCAGGCTCCACGAATCACAAAAATTACCCTGAATATGGGTGTTGGTGGTGCTGTTGCCGATAAAAAGGTCCTGCAATCGGCTGTTAGCGACATGGAAAAAATTTCAGGTCAAAAACCAGTTGTTACGTTGGCAAGAAAATCAATTGCGGGATTCAAGATCCGTGATGATATGCCTATTGGATGTAAAGTAACGCTGCGTAGCGATAGAATGTATGAATTTTTAGATCGTTTAATAAGTATTTCTATTCCTCGGATTCGCGATTTTAGAGGATTGAGCCCTAAAAGCTTTGATGGGCGTGGTAATTATTCCATGGGTGTTAAAGAGCAAATCATTTTCCCTGAAATTGATTATGACAAAATTGACACTCTGCGTGGTATGGATATAACTATCACAACAACAGCGCAAACTAATGAAGAAGGTTTGGCTTTGTTGAAGCTGTTTAATTTTCCATTTAAGAACTAAAGGGCGCATTAAAATGGCAAAAAAATCAATGATTGCGCGTGAAGAAAAGCGTAAGATTTTAGTAAAAAAATATGATGTTAAGCGTAAATCTTTGAAAGAAATTATCAGGGATCCGAATGCCTCATTTGAAGATAAAGAATCTGCTCATTTACAACTTCAGAAGCTACCGAGAGACTCTAGTGCATCGAGAGTTCGTAACCGTTGTAACTTAACCGGGCGTCCGCACGGTTATTACCGTAAGTTTGGTCTTAGTCGAAATAAGCTAAGAGAAGCAACAATGCGTGGCGATGTGCCAGGCTTGGTAAAGGCAAGTTGGTAAGATCTTTTAGATCAAGTTTAGAGAGATTATAAAATGAGTATGACAGACCCAGTTGCAGATATGCTGACCCGAATTAGAAACGGTCAATCTGCTGGTAAAAAAATTGTTAAGCAGCCTTCGTCAAAATTAAAAGTTTCTATTGCCAAGGTATTAAAAGAAGAAGGTTTTATTACGGGATTTTCTATGGAAACAATTGGTAGTCATACAGAAATGACTATCGAGTTGAAGTACTTTAAAGGCGCTCCAGTAATTGAAAATATAAAAAGAATTAGTAAACCTGGTTTACGTATTTATAAATCTAAGGATGAGTTGCCGAAAGTTCTTGGCGGGCTAGGGATTGCTATTGTATCAACATCAAATGGTGTTATGACCGATAGAGCTGCCCGTTCAATTGGACATGGCGGTGAAGTCATTTGTACTGTTTGTTAAGGTGTAGGTCAGGTTATGTCAAGAATTGCTAAAGCTCCAGTAATTGTCCCAGGTGGTGTGGATATAAAGCTAGTGGGTAATAATGTGACTGTAAAAGGAAATAATGGTCAATTATCTTATGTTATTAATTCGGCTGTTAGTCTAGATATTACGGATAACGTGATCCAAGTCCAGTGGGATAAGAATGATAAAAAAGCTACTGCTCAAGCTGGAACGGCTAGAGCAATCGTAAGCAACATGATTATTGGTGTATCAGCAGGTTTTGAAAAAAAATTGACCTTGATTGGAGTGGGCTATAGAGCTCAAGCCAAAGGGAATATACTTAATTTAGCTCTTGGTTTTTCACATCCAGTTGATTTTGAAGTGCCTGCTGGAGTTTCTGTCGAAACACCTACGCAAACAGAAATTGTTGTCAAAGGTAGTGACAAGCAGTTAGTTGGTGAAGTTGCTGCAAAAATAAGAGCTTATCGCCCACCAGAACCTTATAAAGGCAAAGGTGTCAGATATGCTGATGAGCATGTTGCAAGAAAAGAAGCTAAGAAGAAGTAAGGTAGCGTAATGGATAAGAAACAATCTCGTATGAAGCGCGCATTAAAATTGCGCAGTAAAATTAAGAAATTAAGTGCAACACGTTTATCAATTCACAAAACTGCGCAACATATTTATGCCCAGATCATTAGTGCTGATGGAACGACAACTCTAGCAAGTGCTTCAACAACCCAGGCCGAAATTAAATCTACGTTAAAAAATACTGGAAATATAACTGCTGCGGCTGCAGTAGGAAAGTTTATTGCACAAAAAGCAATTGCCGCAGGTGTTTCTGAAGTTGCTTTTGATCGTTCAGGGTTTAAATATCATGGTCGCGTCAAGGCATTAGCTGATGCGGCACGTGAAGCCGGTTTGAAATTTTAGGGGAATAATATGTCTACAGCACCTTCTCAGGTTAGTGCAGATGGTTTGCAAGAAAAATTAGTTAATGTAAGACGTGTTGCAAAAGTTGTAAAAGGCGGTAGGGTTTTCGGTTTCACAGCGCTAACAGTAGTTGGTGATGGTGAGGGGCGAGTTGGTTATGGTGTAAGTAAGGCTCGCGAAGTGCCTATTGCAATACAAAAGTCTTTAGAACAGGCGCGTAAAAATATGCGTAAAGTCTCCTTAAAAGGCGATACTTTGCAGTATGCTATTATGAATACTACTGGTGCAGCTAAAGTTTATATGCAACCTGCTTCAGAAGGTACAGGTATCATTGCTGGTGGAGCAATGAGAGCTGTATTTGAAGTGGTTGGAGTCCATAACGTGTTAGCTAAGTGCATCGGGACTAGTAACCCTATTAATGTTGTTAGAGCAACTATTAACGGTCTTACAGGAATGCATAGTGCTAATCAAATAGCTGCAAAACGCGGCTTATCAGTTGAACAGATTATTGGGTAGTGGTAATGGCTGACAATAAAATAAGTGTTACGATGATAAAAAGTAGGTTTGGCCGTTTACCTCGCCATCAGGCCTGCTTAAAAGGTTTAGGGTTGCGGAAAATTAATCAGACGGTTGTCGTGCTCAATACACCTGAAAACCGAGGTATGATAAATAAAATATCATACATGCTAAAATTTGAGGAAGTGTAATGTTTTTAAATACCATCCGTTCAAGTGAAGGGGCTCGAAAAAAATCTAAAAGAGTAGGTCGAGGTATTGGGTGTACACTTGGTAAAACTTGTGGAAGAGGTCATAAAGGTCAAAAATCTCGTAGTGGAGGCTTTCATAAAGTTGGTTTTGAGGGTGGTCAGATGCCCTTGCAACGTAGATTGCCTAAGATTGGATTTACTTCTTTAATGAGTAAGTATTCGGCTGAAGTTAGATTGAATGAGATTGACAGCTTAAAAGCTGACGTAATTGATCTTAAACTATTAATTGATGCTAATATTGTTCCTTCTTTTACTAAAAAAGCAAAAGTAATTATGTCTGGGGTAATAACCCGCGCTGTTACTATCAAAGGGTTAAAAGTAACTGGTGGGGCTAAAGCTTCTATAGAAGCTGTTGGCGGCAAAGTAGAGGTTTAAGTGAGTACTTCAAGAGCGCAGGTGGCTGACAAAGTCGGCGGTTTTTCAGAGCTTAAGGCTAGATTACTTTTTGTTTTGGGTGCTTTTTTTGTATACAGAGTCGGCGCCCATATTCCTGTGCCTGGAATAGATCCAAAAGCACTCGCTGTTATGTTTGAGCAGCAAGGTGGTTCAATTCTGGACATGTTTAACATGTTTTCAGGTGGTGCTTTGATGCGCTTAAGTCTGTTTGCGCTAGGAATAATGCCTTATATTTCTGCGTCAATCATTATGCAATTAATGACTGTTGTTATTCCAGCGATGGAGCAACTAAAAAAAGAAGGCGAGGCAGGCAGGCGTAAAATTTCTCAATATACTCGCTTTGGTACTGTAGTTTTAGCAACATTTCAAGCAATTGGGATTTCGTTGGCATTGCAGAATCAAACTGCTGGTGGTCTCTCAGTTGTATTGAGTCCTGGTATTAGCTTTATTGTTATTACTACGGTAACCTTGGTCACTGGTACTATTTTCTTAATGTGGTTAGGTGAGCAAGTTACCGAGCGCGGAATTGGAAATGGTATTTCACTCATCATATTTGCAGGTATTGTTTCTGGTTTGCCCAAAGCAATAGGCGGTACTCTTGAGCTTGCAAGAACTGGTGAAATGAATGGAGCTTTTATTGTTTTATTGTTTTTGCTGTCAATTTCCGTTACAGCTCTGGTGGTATTTGTTGAGAGAGGGCAGAGAAGGATTCTTATTAATTACCCAAAAAGGCAGCAAGGACGAAAGATGTATGCGGGGCAAAGTAGTTTTTTACCTCTAAAGCTTAATATGGCTGGCGTAATTCCACCTATTTTTGCATCAAGTATAATTCTGTTTCCAGCGACCATTGCAGGTTGGTTTGGTAATAGCGAAGGCTTTACTTGGTTGCAGGATGTGGCTACTATGCTATCGCCTGGGCAGCCGGTTTATGTTATTTTTTATGCGACAGCTATTATTTTCTTTTGTTTTTTTTATACTGCCTTAGTGTTTAATTCAAAGGAAACTGCTGAAAATTTAAAGAAATCTGGTGCATTTTTGCCTGGAATACGACCTGGACTTCAAACAAGTTCTTACATTGATAAAGTGATGACTCGATTAACATTAATTGGCGCATTTTATATTACACTTGTTTGTTTATTGCCTGAATTTTTGATTGTTTACTGGAATGTTCCATTTTATTTTGGCGGGACATCTTTATTAATTATTGTCGTGGTTGTAATGGATTTCATCTCGCAGATGCAAACGCATGTTATGTCCCAGCAATATGATGGCTTAATGAAAAAAGCTAATCTAAAAAAATAAATTATTGCACAAGAGCAATCTAGGAGTTAGTAGTGAAAGTTCGTGCCTCTGTTAAGAAAATTTGTAGAAAATGTAAGGTTGTAAAAAGAAATGGTGTTGTTAGAGTTATCTGTGAAGACGGAAAGCATAAACAACGACAAGGATAATAATTGTTGCGTCATAATTAATGCAGTGCTATAATTTGGCGCTTTACTTTAGAGTGCTACCAAGGGGAGTATCTAGATGGCACGTATTGCCGGGATAAATATACCAGATCATAAACATGCGGTGATTGCTTTAACTGCTATTTATGGTGTTGGTCGTCAAACTGCAAGTGAAATTTGCGTTGAAGTAGGTGTATTGCCTTCGACAAAAATAAAAGAACTGACTGAAGAGCAATTAGAAGCTATTCGTAATGTGGTTTCCAAGATGACAGTGGAAGGTGATCTGCGTCGTGAAGTTTCTATGAATATCAAGCGTTTGATGGATCTGGGTTGCTATCGCGGAATAAGACATCGCAGAGGATTGCCTTTAAGAGGGCAGAGAACGAGAACAAATGCTCGTACTCGGAAAGGCCCGCGCAAGGCAATCAGAAAATAAGATATTCCTTTAAGAGGTTGAAGTAAATGGCGAGTCAAAATCGTTCTAGAAAACGTATAAAAAAAGAAGTTGTGGATGGTATAGTTCATGTCCATGCTTCTTTTAATAACACAATCATAACTATCACAGATAGGAAAGGAAATGCCCTTTCTTGGGCTACATCTGGAGGATCGGGCTTTCGTGGATCCAGAAAAAGCACACCATTTGCTGCTCAGGTTGCAGCTGAAAAAGCTGGGTCAGTAGCTTTAGAATTTGGTATGAAAAACCTAGATGTTATGATTAAGGGTCCAGGTCCAGGTCGCGAATCAGCAGTGCGTTCTCTGAACAATTTGGGATTCAAAATTAATAACATTGTTGATGTGACGCCAATACCACATAATGGTTGTCGTCCGCCGAAAAAACGCCGCGTATAAAAAATCTGGAGTAGTTTGTTATGGCAAGATATCTTGGGCCTACCTGTAAATTAAGTCGAAGAGAAGGAACTGATCTGTTTTTAAAAAGCAGAGGAAAGTCCTTAGAAAATAAATGTAAATTGGATCAGCGTCCTGGCCAACATGGTACTAAGCGCACAAGAAGTTCCGATTATGCAATTCAGTTGAGAGCTAAACAGCGCTTACGCAGAATTTATGGCATTTTAGAAAAACAATTCAGAAATTATTATAAATCGGCGGATTTGAAGAAGGGGGCAACTGGTCAAAACTTGTTGAATCTTTTGGAGTCAAGATTAGATAACGTTGTCTATCGTATGGGTTTCGCTTCGACTCGGGCTGAAGCTCGTCAGTTGGTTAGTCATAAATCTATTCAAGTAAATAATGTATTAATTAATGTTCCTTCTTACCAAGTTTCTCCGGGAGATATTCTAACTATCAGAGAGAAAGCAAAAAAACAACAGAGAATTGTTGATGCTTTGGTTGTAACTGAGCAGTATGGCTTTCCTTCTTGGGTTGAGGTAAATTCTAAAGCAATGACAGGTACATTTAGTTCCCTTCCAGATCGTGTAGATTTAGGTAGTGATATAAATGAGCAGTTGGTAGTTGAGCTTTACTCTAAATAATCGCGGTTTTGAGGGATATAAATGCAGAATTCTATTTCTAGCTTGCTGAAGCCTCGTTTAGTTGAGGTTGTAAGTAAAACACCTAATCATTCTAAGATTGTTATTGAGCCCCTTGAAAGAGGATTTGGTCACTCTATTGGTAATGCCCTGCGGCGCGTATTGTTGTCTACAATTCCTGGATGTGCGGTTACCGATGTTGAAATTGAAGGCGTTCTTCATGAGTACACTACTATAGATGGTGTTCAAGAAGATGTAATTGATATTTTGCTTAACCTTAAAAAGTTAGCTGTTGTGCTTCACTCTAAAGATGAAGTTGAGCTTACACTTTCTAAGCATGGTGCTGGTTGTGTAACTGCGGCTGATATAATAATCCCGCATGACGTAGAAATTATTAATCCTGATTTGGTAATAGCCAACTTGACACAAGTTGGCGTCTTAAATATGAAGATTAGGGTGCGTCGTGGAAGAGGTTATGAGCCTGTAAGTGTTAGGAAATCAAATTCCGAACATAGCCTCGTTGTCGGAGCTCTTCAACTTGATGCGTCATACAGTCCGATTGTTAAAGTAGCCTATCAGGTTGAAAGTACGCGTGTAGAGCAGCGCACTAATTTAGACAAATTAATAATCGAGTTAGAAACAAATGGAACTGTTGATCCAGAAGAAACTATAAAACTTGCTGCTACTATACTTCATGATCAATTATCTGTTTTTGTCGATTTTGAAAAAGTTAATGATCAGCTTGCAGAGGAGGAGGTAGAAGTCGAAGAAATATTTGACCCTGTTCTTCTACGTCCTGTAGATGATCTTGAGTTAACAGTACGTTCTGCTAACTGCTTAAAAGCTGAGAATATTTTCTATATTGGAGACTTAATTCAGCGTACTGAAGTTGAGCTGTTAAAAACTCCAAATCTTGGTAAAAAGTCATTAACAGAAATAAAAGACATTCTTGCTTTAAAAGGTTTATCTTTGGGTATGCGGTTGGAAAATTGGCCTCCTGAAAACCTTGCAGATCAAACCCACGCAATAACACACTAACATTAGGTCTTCTTACAATGAGACATCGTAAATCCGGAAGAAAATTCAATATAAATAGCAGTCACCGTAAGGCGCTATTTAGTAATATGGTTAGTTCATTATTTAAACATGAATTAATAAAAACAACTTTACCAAAAGCAAAAGAATTAAGAAGTTATGCTGAACCATTAATTACTCTATCTAAAGAAGATAGCGTTGCTAAAAGGCGTCTTGCTTTTTCACGATTACGTGATCGTGATGTGGTTACTAAGCTGTTTAATGAGCTTGGTCCACGTTACAAAAATAGAGCTGGTGGATATTTACGTATTATGAAATGCGGGTTTAGACCCGGTGATGATGCGCCTATGGCTTATGTCGAGTTAGTTGATAGACCTCCTGCTCTTATTGAAGATTAAATCAGTAAAAGGTACGTATTTTATTAATTTTTTCAGCCCCTGACCTAAACCATAAATTTTTTTAAGGGGCTGAAATTAAAAGCGACGTATCAGAGTATTTCGTTTGTCAATGGCTAGCAGAATTAAGCCATTTTCGGCCATTAATTTTGAGCCACTTTTCCAGAGAAAAATCACTTATTCAGTTTTAATTTCAGTCAATATCTTTCCCCTTCCAGCATAAAAATGTGTGAATGATGGATGATTCTGTTGACAACAGGTACGGCAATATTACCGTTTCTCCAACGATTTACTCTGTCCGTTTATACCTTTCCGTCCGCTCTTTTTTTCGAATATGTTTAGGCGCCGGATTCTCCTCCTTCAATTCGAACAATCCACGCCGCATCGTTTTGGGATCAATGCCAAAAGCCCGGACATCTATTTTATTCCATGATGCCCTAATCTGGCTGACTGAATCGCCGCTTAACTTCGCTTATCTTTCCCTGAAAACCTAGCAAGCAACCGTTGCATTTTTAGCCCAATGTCTTTTGGGTATGCCGTCACTCGATGACTTTTTTTCAAGGTGAATTTTCCAGTAATTATCACTTAACTGGCTTCGGTATGCCAACTCAATTTCGGGAAGTAATTGCTTACCAAATCCTAATTGGTTCAATAGCTTGCTGCTGTAGTGTTTTGTAGGGGGAGTGGGCTGATTTTTTATAATGTCAGAATTTAAGATAAACTATTAGCCTTTCAAACATAACGATGAAAATCCATGGCAGAAATCGTAGCGCGCAACGACAATGAATTAATCTTCCAAGTCACCCTAAAACCAAAGCTATCTACACATCTTTACAGCCAATTGATTGCATTGAAATTTATTAAAGATGGCTTTTAATAAAGTCTCATTAATATTAATTTGTTACTATATTTGTGTGGATAGCTTTGCCCTAAAACTGACCGGCAGTTTACTGGAGATGGAGAATATCATATTGGATGGCTGCAACGATTTGACACCGATGGCAGTTCCCTAAAATTGGGCGACACTAAAATGACCGCACGGAGCAAAGACAACAAAACTTACCATAGCCCTTATGGTAGTGTGGACGTGGAACGGTATGTTTATCAAAGCTCAAAAGGCGGCAGGATTTATTGCCCCGCTGGAACAGCAGACCCGGATCATCCGAAGTGCAACGCCGAAGTTCGAGTAATAACTATCGCATAAATATGCCAATATGAATGTGCCCTCTGTCTGCCAGGATTTGGCAGACAATCATCATCGCAAAATTGCCCATTTCCTACCTGCAAGACGTGAGCGATTGTGTCGGGAGTATTGCCCAAGCCAAAGAAGAAGTGTGGGAATATAAGACGCCTGCTCTTGACGAGGCCATTACCACGGTCGTGGTGAGTCCTTGATGGTGCTTACGTATTAATGCGCGACGAGGGTTATCGAGAAATCCATGGTGGGTAATATTTCGCTTTACGCGGTGACTGGCGAACGTCTGCATACCGTTTATATCGGTGAAGTCCCGGAATACATAAAGGGTGCTTTTTTTCAGCGCTTGAAAAAGAAATTGCCACGGTCAAAAAACACTACCCCGATGCCCTCTATTTAGGTATTGCCGATGGTGAAAAAAATAACTGGTCCTTCTTAGAGCAACATACCCACCAGTCAATTACTGGACTTTTTTACGTCACTGAGTATTTGGCCTCCATCTCTTACGCTGCCTACCCAGGAAAAACGGACAAACCCAAGCGCACCCTTTGCTGGATAAACGCTGTAAACAGCTCAAACGTACACCGGGTGCCGTCGAAGCACTCATCAGCAAAATGGAAAAATTGAGCCAAAAAATAGCCTGAGCAAAACGGTCAAAGAAGACTTGCGGGCCACGCTAACTTGTTTTAATGATCATCGGGAGATGATGGATTATGCCGGACATGTAGAAAAACTTGCCCATTGGCTCAGGCGTTACCGAAGCCGCCTGCAAAACACTGGTGACGTAACGACTTTGTGGTTCGGGGGTAAGATTGATCAATACGGTTCTCTTGTTTGTGCATAATTCACATTATTTTGAATCAAAACCCCTGCATACTCATGCCAATTCATTGAAATTAAATGATATTATTTTTTGCTAACTAGCGGTATAATTTTCAACCGATTGATTCTAAATGCTTAATTTTCAGGTGTGGAATGTCAGATAAATAATTTTAGACTATTGTTTTCTATGATTGTGCGACCAATTCGCCAACAGTATCTGAACGTTTACCTGTATTGCAGCTGTCGAAGCGGCCTTGGCACTCTTGCAAAAGAAATTGAAGTTCGTCACCTTACACGATTCAGGTATCGTCGAAATTGAACATTTCAACAGCAAGATCGACCTCGTAAAGGCCGCACTCCCGAGCCCTCAGCTATCGTATTGAAGTGGGCGTAGTCTCCATGATCGACATGCGGTATTGCAAAATTCAACAGAAAAGCTGCTTTATTATCTATCGCCGGTAACCAACTGGATGAAGCCCAGCTCAGCCACGAAGACATGCTGGACCACTACACGCCAAGACAACAAAAGATCGATGCGGCTTCCGCTTTTTGAAAGACTCCTGGTTTATGGCACATTCTCTGTTTCTCAAGTCGCCAAAGCATATCATGGCGCTGATGATCATTACCCTTGTGCCTATTTTAAGTTACTACATTAGGCTCAGTCCTGCCGGTGCGTTTTTTAATTTCACAAAACTGCTCGGCAAGGTTGATTAACGTTGCTAGTACCACTTGAGCGCTCTGATTATGTTTGGAGGCATCAGCTTCAAAGCGTTCCAAATAAATTCTTAAGGTTGCCCCGACTGTTCCTGTTCCAGATAAACGAAAAATAATGCGTGAACCGTTTTCAAAACCGATGCGTATGCCTTGATTGCTGCTGATGCTGCCATCTATAGAATCTTCATAACTGAATTCATCGGCATATTTAACGGTATATTCAGCGAATGTTTGTCCTGGTAATGTGGGTAACTGACTTCTAAGGTGATCAACAATGTCGTTGGCTATATCTATTTCTACAGCTTCATAGTCATGCCTGCAATAAATATCCCTGCCAAATTTTTGCCAATGTTCATTGACAATGTCGGCAACAGACTGGCGTTTTATGGCGATCAGGTTCAGCCAGAATAATACCGCCCATAGTCCATCTTTTTCTCGCACATGATCTGAGCCGGTGCCGAAACTTTCTTCGCCGCACAAGGTGATTTTTCCCGCGTCCAGAAGATTGCCGAAAAATTTCCAGCCGGTCGGGGTTTCATAGCAGGGAATGTTGTAATGGGCTGCGACGCGGTCAACCGCCTGGCTGGTAGGCATGGAACGAGCCACTCCGCGCAATCCCTTGGCATAGGCCGGAATTAGATGCGCGTTGGCCGCCATAATGGCTAGACTGTCGCTGGGTGTTACGAAAATATTGCTGCCGGTAATCATGTTACGGTCGCCATCGCCGTCAGATGCAGCGCCAAAAACAGGGGGGGCTGAACCGAACATGCGCTCGGCAAGTTCTTGAGCATGCGCCAAGTTGGGGTCGGGGTGATGGCCGCCAAAATCTTCCAGCGGTTCGGCATTAATGACCGAGTCAGGCGTTGCGCCCAATATGTCTATGAATATTCTTTTTGCATAAGGACCGGTAATGGCATGCATTGCATCGAAGAGCAGGGTGATGTAGCCTGAGCTGATACTTTGCTTAAGCAAATTGAAGTCGAAAATAGACTGCATCAGTTCAGCATAATCAGCTACTGGATCGATGATAGTGATGCTAAGGTTGTCTATTTGGTGAGTACCGATGCGATCCAGGTCTATGTCTTCGATAGAGGCTATTTTATAGCTGTCGATAACCAAGCTGCGCTGATAAAACGCGTTGGTGTCCTTTTCTGGGGCAGGTCCGCCATTGCTAACATTATATTTAATGCCAAAATCTTCGTCAGGCCCTCCGGGGTTGTGGCTGGCAGAAAGAATCAAGCCACCAAATGCGTTATATTTTCTGATGATATGTGAGGCCGCAGGGGTAGACAGTAGCCCGCCTTGACCTATAATAAGTTCGCCGAAACCGTTGGCTGCCGCCATTTTGATGATGACTTGTATAGCTGGTCTGTTAAAATACCGCCCGTCTCCGCCCAGCACCAAGGTTTTCCCGGTAAGGCCATCTAGCGAGTCAAAAATTGCTTGAACAAAATTTTCCAGGTAACCGGGCTGCTGAAACACTTTAACTTTTTTTCTGAGTCCAGATGTTCCTGGATTTTGGTCGTTGTATGGATGCGTTGTGATAGTTTCTATTTGCATGTTAGATCCTTAATTCGACAATTAACCTGGTGGACTAAAGTACACCAAAATTCTTCTCTAGTGTAGAACATTTATGTTGCGAATCTATTTATTGTTGTGTTGTAGTGTTTTTTCTTTTACTGTCATCGCAGGCGATGATGTCTGGCTTTTAGTAGATACGAAAGCGCTCACTATTGAGGTAAAAAAAGGCCAGCAAACGCTTGAGGTCTTAAATGATATTGCCATTGGTCAAGGAGGTGCCGGGTTTAAAAACCATCGGGGAGATAACGTCACGCCTTTTGGAAGTTACCGAATAGGTTGGGTTGGCGAACAAAGTTCCTTTCGAAAGTTTTTTGGTTTAACTTATCCGTCTACGGAGGATGCTCAAAAAGCCCTGGAACAGGGCGTTATTGATCGGGTAGCTTACAATAGTATTATGATTGCTCACAGGTATCATCAAGTGCCCCCGCAAAACACAGCGTTAGGTGGACGAATCGGTATTCATGGCTTGGGTCGAGCAGATGAGAAAATTCATAAATCTATGAATTGGACTCATGGGTGCATTGCGTTAACTAACGGACAGATTGATCATTTAAGCCAATGGTTAGGCAAGGGAACGGTAGTGAAAATAAAATAAAATAAAAAACTGCCATTATTAAGTTGGTGTTAAAAGTGTGTTTGAAATAAGAAACAATGACTTGTATTTGTTTGTGTTGTAGGGAGAATTATTATTTCAGCTTTCCAAAAATAAAACTGGAAAATAGTTTGAAAACAGTTCAAAATTCAAACTTGGTGAGTTTTTTTTTTGTGTAATAACTTTTAGAAGGGAAAATAAATATGAAAAAAGTAATAAAATTATCAATGATTGCTCTGGTTGCTAGTTTGGCTGTTGGTTGTGCAAGCACTTCCGATATCGAAAATTTGCAATCACAAGTTGATGGCTTGAAAACTTCTGTTGCACAAGCATCTGCTGATGCAGCTAGCGCAAAAAGCGCTGCTGACTCTGCTTCTTCACAAGCTGCTGCTGCTGAAGCTGCTGCTAATCGTGCAGCTCAGTATGCTCAAGACACAAACAGCAAACTGGACAGCATGTTCAAAAAATCAATGATGAAATAAATCATCGCTGATTTAAAAATAAAAAGCCCGGTGGAATTTTCCACCGGGCTTTTTTTTTGAGTATATGCTTCAGTTATCATGTTTTGAATTCAAGCCATGCTTCCGCGTGGTAGAATACAGGCTTTTTTAAATTTGCTACATTTCATGCGTCTTATTAGAGGATTGCCTCATTTAAAACCGTTAAAATCGGGCTGTGTACTGACGATTGGAAATTTTGACGGCTTACATTTAGGGCATAGAGCGGTAATAGCCAAGCTAGCTGAACGAGGCGCGGCATTATCTTTGCCTGTGGTTGTTATGACTTTTGAGCCACAGCCGCTGGAATATTTTCTGGGAGAAAATGCGCCGTCACGGTTGATGTGCTTGCGGGAAAAAGTGCTCGCATTTTCTAAATTACCCGTTGATGATTTATTGATATTGCGATTTAATCAAAATTTTGCCGACTGTGATGCGGAGCGCTTTATTGAGGACATTTTAGTGAAAAAACTGAATGTAAAGCATCTGGTGGTTGGGGATGATTTTCATTTTGGTAAGACCCGGCGCGGCAATTTCGCCATGCTCAAGGAGAAGGGCAAGCTATTCGATTTTGAGGTTGAAGATACCGGATCTTTTCAAGTAACCGGGCTTCGAGTAAGCAGTACGCTAATCAGGGATGCGTTGGGCGATGGCGATTTAGCCCTGGCTGAAAAAATGCTGGGTTGCTGCTATTCTGTTTGCGGGCGTGTGGCACATGGCGACAAGCGCGGCAGAACTATCGGTTATCCTACTGCTAATATACAGATGTTTAGAAAAAATACGCCTATTAATGGGGTGTTTGCCGTTACCATGACCGGTATTGATGGTAACGAATTTGAAGGTGTTGCGAATGTAGGTACCCGACCGACATTCGACGGTGGTTCAAAGGTTATACTGGAAGCGCATCTATTCGATTTTAATAGAGAAATTTACGGCCGCTATGTGGAAGTGCATTTTAAACAAAAAATTAGGGATGAAATGCGTTTTCAGTCGCTGGATGAGCTTAAATTCCAGATTATAAAAGATGTGGCTAAGGCCAAAGCCGCGCTTTGCTCCCTGCGCAATTGCAGCACACCCTCCCTCCCTGTGGGTGATCGCCGCGCCGGTTCCTTACCGGCTAGCGGCATACACACCATCCCTGGTGATAAAGATTTTTGCCGAGATTAACTGTTATGACGATGGATTATAAAAAAACACTGAATTTACCTAATACTGCGTTTCCGATGAAAGGCAATCTGGCTCAGCGCGAGCCGGAACGCCTCAAAAAATGGAGCGAAGCTGACTTGTACCACAAAATCAGGCAAGAATTTGCCGGTAGACCTAAGTTTGTTCTGCATGACGGACCTCCTTATGCTAATGGCGAAATTCATATCGGCCATGCGGTTAACAAGGTGTTAAAGGACATCATCGTTAAATCGAAATCGTTAAGCGGTTTCGATGCACCTTATGTGCCGGGTTGGGATTGTCACGGTTTGCCGATTGAATTGCAGGTAGAGAAGAAAATCGGTAAAGCGGGGGTTAAGGTTTCTGCTGCCGTGTTCCGCAAAGCTTGCCGCGAATATGCGGGAAAACAAGTCAATATCCAAAAAGAAGCTTTTATCCGGCTGGGTATTTTAGGCGATTGGGAACATCCGTATTTAACCATGGATTTTGCCTTTGAAGCCGACATCGTGCGCTCGTTGGGCAAAATCAGCCAAAAAGGTCACATAGTAAAAGGCGCCAAGCCGGTACATTGGTGTACCGATTGCGGCTCAGCATTGGCTGAAGCGGAAGTCGAGTACGAAGATAAACATTCGCCTGCGGTCGATGTGCGTTTTCAGGTTGTCGACGAAACCGGATTCTTGAGTCGGTGTCATCATGTGCCTGAACATGAAGGATCTGGGCCATTATCGGTAGTCATCTGGACAACCACGCCGTGGACGCTGCCGGCAAATCAGGGCGTTGCGTTAAACCCCGAGCTGGAATACGCGGTGGTGCAATGCGAAAAAGACGACAACAAAGAGCGCTTGGTCGTCGCCGAAGCACTGCTTAAAGATGCAATGTTGCGGTACGACATCGAGGACTACCATGTCATTGCCTACTGCAAAGGCTCCGAACTGGAACATCAATTATTGCAACATCCTTTTTATGACCGGCAAGTGCCGATCATTCTGGGCGATCATGTCACCACCGAAGCCGGTACCGGCGCGGTGCATACCGCGCCCGGACACGGCCAGGACGATTATATCGTCGGCTTGAAATACGGCTTGCCGGTCGACAACCCGGTTGGCAATGACGGCGTTTTTCTGCCGAATACCGAAATCTTTGCCGGCGAGCATGTGTTCAACGCTAATGCCCATGTCTTGGAAGTGCTAGAGGAAAAAGGCAAACTGCTGCATCACGTCGCGATACTGCACAGCTATCCGCATTGCTGGCGGCATAAAACCCCGATTATTTTTCGGGCTACGCCGCAGTGGTTTATCTCGATGAATAAAAACAAGCTGCGCGAGCAGGCGCTGGATGAAGTCAAGCGCGTCGCCTGGATTCCCGAATGGGGTCAGGCGCGCATCGAAAGCATGATGGAAGGCCGGCCTGACTGGTGTATTTCCCGTCAGCGCACCTGGGGCGTGCCGATCACGTTTTTTGTCCATAAAGAAACCGGCGAATTGCATCCGCGCACGGCCGAATTGGTTGAGCAGGTGGCCCAGCGCATCGAACAACAAGGCATAGAAGCCTGGTTTGAACTGGAAGCGGCTGAATTGTTGGGCGATGAAGCCGAGCATTACGAAAAAATGTCCGATACCCTGGATGTCTGGTTTGATTCCGGCGTTACTCACGCCTGCGTGTTGGAAAAGCGCGAGCAGCTGAGCTTTCCGGCCGATTTGTATCTGGAAGGCTCAGATCAGCATCGCGGTTGGTTTCAGTCATCATTACTGACTTCGGTTGCGATGAACGAGGTTGCGCCCTACAAGGCCGTGTTGACGCATGGATTTACCGTCGATGCTGAAGGTAAAAAGATGTCAAAATCGAAGGGCAATGTGGTCGCGCCGCAATCGGTGATGAAGAATTTGGGTGCCGATGTGTTGCGTTTATGGGTTGCAGCGACCGATTATCGCGGTGAGATGACCGTGTCGGATGAAATTCTTAATCGCACCTCGGATGGCTACAGGCGCCTCCGGAATACCGCGCGCTTTTTGCTGTCCAATCTGGACGATTTCGACCCGGCGCAACATGCGGTTGCAGATAAAGATTTGCTGGCATTGGATCGCTGGGTGGTGGATAGGGCATACACGTTGCAGGAAGAAGTCAAGACGGCCTACGACACCTATCAATTTCAGCATATTTATCAGAAAGTGCATCATTTTTGCGTGATTGATCTAGGCGGGTTTTATCTGGATATCATTAAGGATAGGCAATACACCGCAAAAGCCGACGGTTTGGCGCGGCGTTCGGCGCAAACGGCTATGTATCATGTGCTTGAAGCCCTGACGCGCTGGCTGGCGCCGATCATCAGCTATACCGCTGATGAACTCTGGCAATATTTGCCGGGTGAGCGTAGCGAGTCGGTGTTTTTGGAAACCTGGTATCAGGGCTTGGTCAAGCTGGACGATGATGCCGTTTTGAATCGCGAATGCTGGCAAAAAATTATGGCCGTTCGAGCCGCTGTCGGCAAGGAGCTGGAAAAGAGTCGAGCCAAAGGCGATATAGGTTCATCGCTGAATGCGGAACTCGAACTGTATTGTAATGCCGAATATTTTGAGGTTTTAAATCAATTAGCGAGCGAACTGCATTTTATCTTTATTGTGTCCAATGTCTCGCTTATGGCCGCCCCCGATGCCCCGGCAGCAGCCATTCAGACGGAAATCGACGGTATTCAATTAAACGTTATTGTTTCCGAACATGAAAAATGTGTGCGTTGCTGGCATCAGCAAGCTGATGTGGGCATTGCAGTAGAACACCCCGAACTGTGCGGCCGTTGCGTGGAAAACGTAGCGGGTGATGGCGAAATTCGACACTATGCGTGATGTCGTTATGGTGAAATGGTTATGGCTGTCATTGCTGGCGGTAATTCTGGATCAAGGCAGCAAGCTTGCCATAGCGAGTTCTATGCAGCTTTATGAGTCGATCCAGATTATGCCGTTTTTTAAGCTGACTTATGTGCACAATACCGGTGCGGCTTTCAGTTTTTTAAGCGAAGCCGGGGGCTGGCAACGCTGGTTTTTTGCCGGATTGGCTTTGGCGATCAGTGTGGTGATAGCGGTTTGGCTGACTCGATTAAAGAAGCACGAGACTTTGCTGGCAGTGGCTTTAGCACTGGTTTTGGGTGGGGCTGTCGGCAATTTGATTGATCGGCTGGCTTACGGCTATGTGATCGACTTTCTTGATGTGTATTACGGTACCTGGCATTGGCCTGCTTTTAATGTCGCAGATTCCGCCATTACCTTGGGAGTGATTTTAATGCTGGCAGAGTCGTTCGGCTTGGTGCATTCGAAAGAGTCGGATGTATTGTAGAGGCGACTAATCAGCGGTTAGGAAAATGGAACGTTGATAACGCAGATAATTATGATGTGTAAGATTTTTATTGGATTATCAGCGTTAATCAGTCTAATCGGGGTTCTATTTTTCCGGTTACATTAATAACCCTAAAAGTTTTTGCCAGTCAAACGATGCGCCCGGATCGGTTTTTCGTCCAGGCGCAATATCACTATGCCCGGTAATGCGTTGTGCCGATAGCTTGGGATAAGCTTCAAGCAAGGTCTTGATCACTGCGGCGAGTTGCAGGTATTGCTGATCGGTATACTCGACCAATTCAGTGCCTTCAAGTTCTATACCGATAGAAAAATCATTACATCGTTCCCGACCCTCAAATGCCGAATTGCCGGCATGCCAAGCGCGCTTATCAAATGGCACGTATTGAATACAATTCCCATCGCGCTTAATCAGTAAATGTGCCGATACAGTCAATTGATAAACGACCTTGAAATAGGGGTGTTGATCAGGATCAAGCTGATTGCAAAACAGCTGGTCTATATAATGATTGCCAAATTCGCCGGGCGGAAGGCTGATGCAATGGATAACCAGTAATGAAATGTCCTCCGGGTCGGAGCGCTTATCAAAGTTGGGTGTAGGGATTCGGCTAATGTCAGTTAACCAGTGTTGGTCTATTTTCATGGGCTAAGCAAAAAAAGTAAAAAACGGAAATAACGCACAGTATTTAGGCTGAATATGCCTATTATTAGTCAAAATACTAGGGGAGTACTAGGCTATATCTTTAATCGACGGCAGAACTATTGCTACGGGTAACCGGCAGCAACTAAATTCAGGTTTGGATAAAGTGAAGGATACTACGATATTAAGCAAAATTAAGCTGATTTTTTTCAGCATTTTGAGCAGGCAGTCGATGATTGTTGTCTGTGTATCGATGTTGAATTCGGCTTGCAGTTAGGTAAAAATCGCGAAAAAACGAACAAAGAGCAGTATATAAAATTACTGGAATATCTTCGTTCAGTTCGTAGAGATATTAAACAAGATTATTTGCTAAAAGTTAATGAGTTTTTCGACGACAGTGATCGGAAAGCTGCAAAAAACCAGAAAGTAGATTTTTCTACTGTCTCGCTAATCAGTGGCGATGCGGTAAAAGAAGGCTATGCGGTTACTGCAATTATCCGACAGTGTGAGCATTTATTTTATGAAGAACTGACTAGCCTTAATAAGCTGATGGCAATTCAGTCGGGAAAACAAACGATTGCCGACAGTCAAAATTCGATAGTTCCGGAAAAATTGGTTCGAGCCTTGGTCGAGGTCGTTAAACCGCTGAAATTAAATGCAGATGGCCGGATTGCGTTATATAAAACCTTTGAAGTGGCTGTCTTTAGTCAGTTGGGATTTATTTATCGTGAACTGATTAAACAGTGTGAAGCTGATGTGATCCCAGAGAAAGTGGCGGTAGAACCGTATAGGGGTGTCCCGATGCCTGCGCCGTTGTACGTAGTAGGCGAGATCAAGGAAAACGCCAAGCCTGCTTCCGAGAGCGCTCAGCAGATCAGTGCTGAGTTTACCCTGTTACAGGACAAACTGGAGTTATGGCGATGGGCGCATTTTCCCTCTGCTTACGGTTCAATTTCAGTTACCGGACATGCGTTTTATGAACAGGTTGAAATAAAAAATGCCTTGCAAATACTTCAACAGTTTAATGACGACACAGATCCGGGGGAAAACAAGCGGCCGTTAAAATGGCAAGTCCTTAAAAAACTGAAGGAACTGAGTTTTAGTGTTGATGACAAAATATTGGCCAAACAGGATGAGGATGCACTGGATTTGGTGGCTTTGATTTTTAGCGAAATAAACAAAGATGAGTCGCTTCAAAAGTCTGTAAAAATGGCTATTTTACAGATGGAAATTCCTTTTTCGGCGGCCTCTTTAGGACGATGCGGTATTTTTTTCAACCCGAAAAATCCGGTCAGACAGTTGCTTGATGATGTGTTTGCAGCCGGGAGGTTTTTAAATACGGAAGCGTGTGACGATCGGCTAATTCAACAGCGTATTGCCAGCACAGTTAAAAAAATAACCCGGGATAGCGGTTTCGAGCTTTCCGGTTGGACCGCAGAAGCGAGTGAGTTTTCGCTTTATCTGAGCAAACAAAAGCAGCATAGTCAGAATCTCGAAGAGACTGCCAAGGAGTTGATGATAAATGAACAGGCATTAAGGACGAGCAGAAAAATTGTCGCTATAACTATTGAAAACAGCTTGATGGGCAAAAAGGTGCCGACAGCAATAGTCGAGTTTCTGCATGATGTTTGGTCGGAGGTGTTGCTAGATGCCTATACAGGTAAAGATGAGTTGCCGGAACAGTGGGAAAAAACGGTGCGGGCTATGGATGAGCTGATTGTAAGCGTCATGCCTCCGGCAGATGACCATCAAAGAAAACAGATATTAACATTGTTGCCGGGGTTGATTGCAGCCTTAAGAAAAGGCTTGAAGCAAATTTCATACGATAAACCTGCACAGGCGCGTTTTTTTAAAGACCTTGCCGTATGGCATATTATTTTAATGGATAAAAAAGTACGGGATGATGTGGGTGAGCAACGGATTAAGGGCGAGAAATTAAAAGCTGTAACATTAGCAGATGCCAGCCTGGAGCAGGCTAAAAATCTTGCTGTGGATAGCTGGGTCGCATTTTCCAGGGGATCAGCAACGCAATGGGGAAAACTGATTTGGAAAGACGCCGAAAATAGGCTGTTTTCTGGTAAAAACGGAGTAAAAATGTTCCTGATTACCCATAAAGAACAGCCAATGTTACAAGAATGTCTATACTGACAGTATCTACCATACGGATGGGATAACGTCATGAAAAACAAAGTTCAATTTCAAAAAGGCTATAGCCTGGGCGAGTTCATGAAAAATTATGGGAGTGAAGGGCAATGCCGAAAAGCCTTGTTTCAGTGGCGCTGGCCTCAAGGCTATGTTTGCCCTGAATGCGGTGGGCAAAGCTACTGCTCCCTGAAAACACGAGTGGTTTATCAGTGCAATCACTGCCACCATCAACATTCCCTCATTAGTGGCACCATTTTTTCTGCGACGAAGCTCCCGTTAACAACTTGGTTTCTCGCGATCCACTTGACCACACAAGCAAAAACTGGCGTTTCTGCCCTTTCACTGCGCCGTCAATTAGGTGTTTCATACAATACCGCCTGGAGCATCAAACAGAAGCTGATGCAAGTAATGAAGGAGCGTGATGATAGTAAGCCGTTATCCGGCGTCATCCAACTGGATGACGTGTATTGGGGCGGCGAACATCGGGGAGGCAAGCGTGGACGGGGTTCACCCAACAAAACACCTTTTGTGGCGGCTGTGTCGGTCAACGAAAAAGGACATCCTATTGCCATGAACATGACTGTGGTCAACGGGTTCCGCTCCAAAGAAATCACTCGTTGGGCGAAGCGCCATCTTAGCACCGACAGTCACGTGGTCTCGGACGGACTGGCCTTGTTACCAAGGCAGGATGCCAGCATACCAGCATCGTAACCGGTGGAGGCCCTGAATGTGTCTCGCTGGAACCCTTCACTTGGGTCAATACGATGATAGGTAATGTCAAAAGGTCGATTGACAGGACTTATCACGCTATCAATCATAAACACCTTCCGCGCTATTTGGCAGAATTTTGTTATCGCTTCAATCGGCGATTTGTCCTTGAGGATATGCTGCCCCGCCTATGTTACGTTGCAGTCAGAACACCACCTATGCCTATGCGGCTACTGAAGATGGCTGAGGATTATGGGTAATCAGGAAAATGTTTGAGATTCAAATAGACGCGTTGGCAGAAAAGCTGCGCCATGGGCAAGCGTCCATTGTTATACTTGACCAAAAAACAATCAGTGAACGAGTACTTTCAGAGTTAATGAGCTTATGACAGAACAATTGAACCGGGTCGACATAAAACCTTTCCTCGAAGAAGACATCGGTTCCGGCGACATAACCGCCGCCATCATTCCTGAAACCATGACGGCAGAAGCTGAAGTGATTACCCGGGAAGGCATGGTGCTTTGCGGTCAGGCCTGGTTTGATGCAGTATTTAGATCTTTGGATGCTGGCGTTAATATCAATTGGTTAGCTGCTGAAGGCGAAGCGGTCGGTAAAGATACGGTTTTATGTAAACTCAAGGGTTCAGCTAGAGGATTGCTGACTGGTGAGCGTACCGCGCTGAATTTGCTGCAAACCTTGTCGGCAACAGCCACGGTTGCCAGGCAATATGCCGATGCGGTTTCCGGCACGGACTGTAAAGTGCTGGATACCCGAAAAACCATTCCGGGCCTTAGAAATGCGCAAAAATATGCAGTAGCCTGCGGCGGTTGTTATAACCATCGGATCGGCTTGTATGACGGGGTTTTGATCAAGGAAAACCACATCATAGCCGCAGGTTCCATAGCCCAGGCAATCCGGTCGGCGCGTGAATTGACCTCGGTTCCGGCGGAAGTGGAGGTTGAAACCATGCAGGAGTTTCTGGAGGCTGTCGCGGCAAAGCCTGACCGGATTATGCTCGACAATTTCAGCCTTGAAATGTTGGCCGAGGCGGTGAAATTAAACTCCGGAGCCATAGAGCTTGAGGCTTCCGGCAATATCGGCCTGGACAATATCAGGGCAATTGCCGAGACCGGCGTCGATTTTATTTCGATCGGCGCCTTAACCAAGCATGTCCGGGCGGTCGATTTATCCATGCGTATTAAACTGGTACATTAACATGATTGAACATGCGGAAATGTTGGTAAAACAGATCAGTCATGGCGTCTACGTGATCGGCGTCGGTGTTGGCGAACGTCAAAATGCCTTTACTGCGGCCTGGGTGATGCAGGTGTCTTTCGACCCTTTGATGCTGGCGATCAGC
The DNA here is from genome assembly GCF_050917435.1 of Methylobacter arcticus. Taxonomy (NCBI): domain Bacteria; kingdom Pseudomonadati; phylum Pseudomonadota; class Gammaproteobacteria; order Methylococcales; family Methylococcaceae; genus Methylobacter; species Methylobacter arcticus. The sequence goes on along the minus strand of NZ_CP159583.1, from coordinate 3,495,606 downwards.
ATCAATCCCAAGCATTATTCCTATCAATTGTTGCAGGAAAGCGGCGTTTGCACGGTTAATGTCTTGGCACAGGATCAGTATGCGCTAGCGGAGCATTTTGGCCGACCAGCGGAAGCCAAGATGGCAGGATTTCAATGGAAGGCAGCCGAAAGCGGCGCGCCGGTTCTATCCGAAAGTTTGGCTTATTTTGATTGCCAGGTCAGCCATTATGCCGATGCCGGTGATCATAAAATTGCCGTTTGCAAAGTCGTTGCTGCCGCAAAACTCAATCAGGGGAAGCCATTATTGTATAGCCAGACCGGCGACATGGACGGCAGCGCCGAGTTATACGGATAAGCTAAACCAGCGGAAACATTTTATCCGGATTAAGTATGCCGTTCGGATCGAATTGGCGCTTAATATTTCTCATCAGCTCCAAAGAATTCGCATCCAGTTCCCGATCGACAAAATCCCGTTTTTCCAGGCCCACGCCATGCTCGCCGGACAATGTACCGTTTAGTGCCAACACCAAAGAAAAAATTTCGTCCAGACAGTCGTGGGCTTTTTTGCCTTGTTCGGGTTGATCGGGATCGAGCAATAAATTCACATGAATATTGCCGTTGCCCGCGTGACCGAAGTTAATAATGGGTAGGTCGTATTTTTTTGACAGCTCGCCTAATCCCGCTATTAACGCAGGCATTTCGGTAACCGGGACCACCACGTCCTCATTGATTTTTTTCGGCGCCACCTTGCGCAACGCCGGAGACAGCGCTTTCCGGGTTTGCCAGAGCGCTTTGACTTCGGCGTCAGTCTGAGCCAGTCTAATATCCAACAGGCCGTCGTTTCTGGCGGCGGCAGCCATTTTTTCGGCCGCCGTATCCAAACCTTCCAGCTGTCCATCGACTTCGATCATTAACATTGCGCCTGCATGTTCGGGCAGATCGGTTTCCGAATACTGCCGGATCATGTTGATCGCATTGCCGTCGATAAATTCCAGCGCACAGGGAATGACCGGCTGCGACATGATCGCGGAAACCGCTTTGGCCGCATCGAAAACAGAATTGTAGATGGCCCTGAGCGTTTTGGTGGCTTCCGGCAACGGCGTCAGTTTTAAGGTGGCTTGGGTAATAATCGCCAGCGTTCCTTCCGAGCCGAGGATCAGCCGGGTCAGGTCATAGCCGACCACGCCTTTGCTGGTATGAACGCCGACGCGGATTTCCTTGCCCGCGCCGGTGACTGCACGCAAGCCCAGCGTGTTTTCCCTGGGCGTGCCGTATTTTACCGCCCTGGGGCCTGCGGAGTTATAGGCCAGATTGCCGCCGACGCTACAGAATGCCGCGCTGGTCGGGTCGGGCGGCCAGAAAAAGCCCCCCTCTTTGGCGATGTCCTGCACCTGCTGGTTGGTCATGCCCGGTTCCACGATGATGTAGCGGTTATCGGGAGAAAACTCGACCAGCTTGTTCATGCGTTCCAGCGACACAATCAGTCCGCCTTTAAGCGGGACGGTGGCGCCGGTGGTTCCGGTGCCGCGTCCTCTGGCCGTCAACGCAATGTTAAATCGGTTACAGGCGTTAACGACGCTGACGACTTGTTCATGCGTAGTCGGAAAAACCACGGCTTGAGGCAGCACATGGCGGCGGCTGTTGTCATAGCCGTAAGTCCAGCAGTCTTCAGGCGCAGTTAACAGGTCGCCGGCGGTAAAAGTTTCAGCCAGCAAGGTTAAGAAATCGGCAGGTAAGGGGGCAATATTAGTCAATGTATTCAAAAATCGTGATAATTTGTTTTATATCGGGTTGATATCGGGTCGCTTCGATGGCCGCAGCGCCTTCGGTTCTATGCACCAGACCCATCAGGTAAACCGTGTTTTTTTCGGTAACAACTTTGACCCAGGAAGCATCGAGCTCAGGTATTTGAGTGAGTGCGGTTTTTACTCTGCTGGTAATCAGCGAGTCACTGGCACGGAAGTTATAAGGACTGGGGTTGGCAATAATCAACTTGTTATGCACCAGTTTTACACCGGGAATGACGCGAACGATGTCGATAATTCTGTCGCGAAATTCTTCTTTGGGTGTCTCGCCGGTGACCAGCACCGCGCCGTTATAGGCGGTAATATTAAAGTGACATTTTTCGCGCAAGTCGTAATAGGCATTCAGCTGGGCTCCGGCATGATCTTCAATAGCTTCATCGGCCAAAATGGCATCGTGGCTACGGCGATCATTTAATAATGACAAGCCGGTTATTTCCGCACCGCCCGTCGCAATCGTCGAACAGCCGGAAATAAAAAAACTTTGCGCCAACAGTAATAATAAAAGCTTTTTCATGACCTAGCCGCCAAATAATTGATGGTCGATTAAGTCGCATAAGCAATGGGTAACCATTGCGTGTACTTCCTGAATATGTATGCTGGAATTTGACGGTACGCGAATTTCTATGTCGGTTTCATGGAGTAGCGGGGCAATCATGCCGCCATTATTGCCGGTCAGCGCGATGACGGTAATGTCTTTATCGTGTGCCGTGGTAATGGCTTTGGCGATATTGGCCGAATTGTTGCCGTCGGTGTAAGCGACCAATATGTCGCCGCTTTGCGCTAAGGCCCTGAGTTGTTTGGCAAAAATATCATCAAAATGATAGTCATTGGCTATGGCGGTGATGGTGGCGGTATCGGTGGTTAAGGCAATAGCGGGTAACGACGGTCGATCACGTTCGTATTGATTAAGCATGGCCGAGGACAGCAATTGGGCGACGGCGGCCGAACGGCCATTGCCGCAAGTGACTATTTTCTTATCATTCAGCAAGGTGGCGACCAGCCGTTGCGAGGCAAACTCGATGAGATCAGAGAGGTTAGTCAGCGTATCCTGTTGGGTCTGAATACTGTGGGTGAAATGGTTAATTATGCGATTTTGTAAGCTCATGATAAAAGATTATAAAGACTATCGTACCAGTCGGCGACACTTTTTAAGTTCAACAGCTTGAGGGTTTGCTGTCGTTAAAATGCATTTTGTATCCAGTCGATGCTGCCATTACCGGAAATGGCGATCACGTCGAATCGAATCGGGCGGTCGGTTTTCTGGGAGGCAAGGTATATATGCGTTGCCGCTATGATGCGGGATTGTTTGGCGCGGGTGATGCTTTCAGCGGCGCTGCCGTATTTATCGGTTTTGCGGAACCGGACCTCGACAATAACCAGCGACTGCTTGTCGGTCATGATTAAATCGAGTTCGCCCTGTTTACAGCGAAAATTCCGGCTGACCGGTTTAAGCCCTTTATTGATCAGGAAATTGTGGGCTTGTTCTTCGGCGTTTTCGCCGCGAATTAAATGCGCCGCTTTCGCCTTGAGCTTAGTAAACGGCATGATCAGACTGTTTTTGCCCGGTATCCGCTGTCGGGGCGGTGTTTCCGTAATCATTAGTAAAACCGGTTATTTCGGGCTGTCCGTCGATGAACTTGGCGCAGGTCAGTTCGCGCTGGATGCGCTGGTCGGTGGTCAGTGATAGCTTCCCGGTAGCGCCGGGATAGGGATAGGTTTCCAGATTGTCCAGGCGGGTAGCCAAGCTGTAGGCATCAATGCCCATCGCAATCAGACGTAAATAAGCGCGGGGAAATTGCTTCCAGGTTTCTTGTAGCGCATCGATCCCAAGTTCTCCCTGATAGGCTTTATTGAATAACCAGGGAATGTCGCAAAATATTATTTTATTAAGATCGGCATCCAGCGACACGTTGATTTGTCCGGTGTAAACAGCAGGCATCGCATAAACGGGAAGGTCTTCAGACTGATAAAATTGGAGCTGGGGATTGATAGAACGTGCCTCGGAGCTATAGGCGCTTAGCAAGATAGCATCAGCATCCTGCCGTTTTCGTGGGCTGTATTTTACTTCAGGTATCAATGCACGGATTTTATGGTAACGCTGTTCGCTTTCATCCAGGTTAAGCAATTTTTGCACAGGTGTTGCAAAATCTTTTTCTTTGGGGTTATAGGTCTGTGTTTCCAGAATCGTGCCGTCCTGATTTTCCCAGTCTTCGGCTAAATAACTGGCGATGCGTTTGCCTGGCGCGCTTTCAGGAACGAGCAGCAACACTTTTTGATGTCCATCCTCCCATGCTTTATGGGTGATTTGGTCGGCATCATCTAGCGGGCTGAGGCTAAACTGATAGAGTCGGTTTTTTTGCAGGCCTGGAATATGATTTAATGCCAGTACCGGTATAGTAAAGCTAACGCTATCGGCTAGGCTTTGGAGCTGTTCTTTAGCCAGCGGGCCGATGATTAATTCGGCGCCTTCTGATACGGCTTGGTTGTATAAGGCTTGGTGTGTCGATTGTTCGCTGTCGTAAAAGATAATAGTAGGTTTGGTGGTGTTGTCTGCATGGTTGTAAGCCGCCATAAACCCGGCGCGGATAGCTTTGCCTGCCTGAACAAAAGCCCCTGATTCGGGTAACAACAGCGCGATGACTTTGGGTTGTGAGTGCGCATTTTCCGATACGTCCTGAGAGCTATCTAAAAAACGTAAGTCGGCAGGATGTGTTGGAAAGTTTGCGCGCCATTGGCTTATTTGACTATCAAAATCAGGCTGGTTTATGGTTTTTAGAATCTGGGTTAATGACATCCAGCCGGCTAAAGCGTCTGTTTGGTCAGTCTGCAAGTCGGTATCAGGCAGCAGGCGTAATGCTTCAAGAATGGCAGCCTGATTTTTTTCGAGCTCATCAGCAGACGTTAATAGTTTATGCAGTTCGATTCTGGATTTGGCGCTGTCTAGCAAATTTCCTGTCAACGAATAGGCAAAGGCCTGCGATTGAAAATATTTGATCTGATTGTCCGCGTTGAGCCGTTGCGGCTGAATCTGCGCCAGACTTTCAATGGCCTGTTCGGCCTCGCCGAAGCTGAGCAGGATCTGGGCGTAAAGCAGACTCAGATGAGTGCGTTGCTCGGTCGACAGATCATCAGGATTAATCGTATCGGCAGACTTTTTTGCCGTAGTGCCGTCGCCGACCTGGATTAGGGACTCAATGGCCTGTAAGTGTTGCTGATGTTGTTCCGAAAACGATGGGGCATTAGGATGCTGGTATAATTCAATCATCTGTTCCGGCCGGTCGTTTCTTATCAAGGGTCGTGTTGTCAGTGCTGGTTGTTCAGCGATGGCATTGCTTGCAGGCGTGGTTGAGCAACCGGAAAAAAACAAAGGCAGCAGGACGAATAATAATGGCGGCTTATATTTTGGTCGCATCTTTTTAGAGGATTTCAAGTGAGTGTATCGAATGTCAAGTGAATGCGGCAAATTATACGTTGTTGCTACGCCGATAGGTAATTTAGCAGATATTACGTTCAGGGCGGTTGAAATATTAAAACAGGTCGATTTGATTGCCGCAGAAGATACCCGGCATGTAAAAATGCTGCTGCAGCATTACGGTATTAGCAATAAGCTGATTTCGCTGCATCAGCATAATGAAGATAAAGCCTCAATCGGGCTGCTGGAAAAGCTACGCGAGGGTTTATCTATTGCGCTGGTTTCCGATGCAGGAACGCCGCTGTTAAGCGATCCTGGTATGCCGTTGGTAAAAATGGTCAAAGAAGCGGGGGTCGATGTGGTGCCGGTGCCGGGCGCTTGTGCATTGATTGCAGCATTGTCTGCAGCGGGGTTGCCGGTTACGCAGTTTGCGTTTGAAGGTTTTTCGCCAAGAACTTCATCGGCCAGAAAATCCTTTTTTAGCGAACGATTATTGCGTCCGACCACCTGGGTATTTTATGAGTCCAGTCACCGGATTTTGGCCTCTTTGCAGGATATGGCCGAGATATTGCCGTTGGATCGGCAGATCGTGATAGCCAGAGAACTGACCAAGTTGCACGAAACTATCGTAAAGACCAGCTTGGCTGAGGCGCTTAAGTTGGTTGAAGAAGATGCGAACATGAGGCGAGGCGAGTTTGTGGTGATTGTCGATGGCGCTACCATCGATAAAAAAGAGCAAATTATTACACCTGAGCAGGAAAAGATACTGCGCGTGTTGCTGGGCGAATGCTCTATTAAAACGGCAGTTGCACTGGCTGTGGAAATTACCGGAGTTAGGAGAAAGCTGTTGTATCAAGCGGCGTTGGATATGGAAAAAGCGAAAGAGGCTTAGCATTCACGTTAAGGTGAATTGGGATTTATTTCTGGTCTTATTATTGCTAATAAAAAAGCGATGGGCATATCATCATGATGTGGATGTATGATATACTTGTTCGCTGAAAGAGTCGGCTGAGCAGTCGCTGTTTTATCGCAAGATAAGATGGAGGAAAGTCCGGGCTCCAATGGGCAGGGTGCCAGGTAACGCCTGGGAGGCGTGAGCCTACGGAAAGTGCCGCAGAAAATATACCGCCTGTCACTTAGGTGATCGGTAAGGGTGAAAAGGTGCGGTAAGAGCGCACCGCGCAACTGGTAACAGAAGTGGCATGGTAAACCCCACCCGGAGCAAGATCAAATAGAGGGACAGACGCGTGGCCCGCGCGGTTCCTGGGTAGATTGCTTGAGCTGCAGGGTGACTTGCAGCCTAGATGAATGACTGTTCTCGACAAAACCCGGCTTACAGGCCGACTCTTTCTTTCTTTTTCCGAGTATTCTGCTCGGTATCCAGCATTGCTTCTGCATCCATGCAGTCGTAAAGTACCTGCTTTTGCTGTCCCCCCTTATCCATGCCGTTGTCGCTGTGCCCCTAAACGCGTAAAAAACATTAAGTTATTTCAGTAGCGGTATTCTGGATCTAGTTCTCATTTCCGATCAAAAAAACTGGAAATTTCCGGCGGCTTCATACTTAAAGTATTTTCTCACTAAGACTACACACTTTATTGATAAAAAATGGGAATTATTTTTCTATATTTTATGTGGTTATAGGCCCTCCTGACTGTAGTGTAAGTCGTTGTCAAAAAAGAAAGAAGTCTAAATGAAATCATCCTTGACTAGGGGTTATTAGAAAACTATAGTGGGCATAAGTGGAAAAAAGTGGGAAAAATAGGATTTTTTAGGATATCTGGGGTAAATCTTGTTTCGAGGCATTAGTTCAGTCAATCTAGACAGTAAGGGGCGTCTTGCAATTCCTACCCGTTATCGGGAGGAGTTACAGGATTGTTGCGAGTGTCAGATGGTCGTGACGGTCGCCGTCAATGAACGGTGTGTTGGAGAAAATGGTTGTCTATGGCTTTATCCGATGCCTGAATGGGAAAGGCTTGAGCAAACGATCAGTAAATTACCTACGCTAAATAAAATGGCCGGGAAGTTAAGACGGTTTGTTATCGGTAATGCATCTGAATGCGAGATGGATGGGCAGGGGCGCTTGTTGCTGCCGGAAAAGTTGAGAACATTTGCACATGTAGACAAGAAAGTTGTCTTGGTTGGCCAACTCAATAAATTTGAACTCTGGAATGAACAAGCCTGGGGATTAAAGGAAACTGAATGGCTGAATAGTGATGATAATGAAGGCTTGGAAGACTTAGGCTCATTATCCTTTTAACACGGGAGATTTGTTAGTGGAACATTTGCCCGTTATGTTTGCAGAAGCTTTGCAACAGTTGGCTATTAAAGAAGATGGTATTTATTTGGATTGTACGTTCGGTCGGGGCGGACATAGTCAGGGGATTTTAAATTTACTGGGTTCATCTGGTCGTTTACTGGCGTTTGATCGAGACTTGGATGCGATTAACTCGGATTATGCTCAGACCATGCTTGAAGATAAACGCTTTGAGTTAAAACATACGCATTTTTCTGAGTTGGAAAATATAATTACCAGTGAAGGTTTAGCCGGAAAAATCGACGGTATTTTGATGGACTTGGGTGTGTCATCGCCTCAATTGGACAATCCCGAAAGAGGCTTTAGCTTTTTGCGCGACGGACCATTGGATATGCGAATGGATGGCAATGCGGGTGTTACAGCTGAACAATGGCTGGCCAGCGTTGATGAAAAGGAACTGGTAAAGGTTTTATTTGAATATGGTGAAGAGCGGTTTGCACGGCGCATAGCTCATGCGATTATTGAAAAAAGAGTTGAGGCGCCAATTGCAACAACCAGGGCATTGGCAAAATTAATTGAAGATGTCATACCGATAAGAGAGAAACATAAGCACCCGGCAACCCGAAGTTTTCAAGCGATTCGTATTGAAATCAATAGTGAGTTGGATGAGTTAAAGGCTGTTTTGCAACAGTCTGCACGGATTTTGAAGCCTGGTGGGCGCTTGGCGGTTATTTCTTTTCATTCGTTGGAAGATCGCATTGTCAAGCGTTTTATCAGGGCTGAGTCTGGTGCGAAATACAATCCGGGCAAGTTGCCGATTAAAGAAATCGATATAGCCAAGGGTATCTTGAAGAAAACAGCTAAAGCCTTGAAAGCAGGGCGGCAGGAAGTGACTCAAAATGCTAGGGCGCGAAGCGCAATCATGCGAGTAGCCGAGAGAGTCTAAGTGGTAACAGGTCGCTATTTAGGGTTAGGCGGATTGATTTTGGTGCTGTTGGTATCTGCTCTGGCAGTGATTTACAGCAAATATCAGTCGCGATTAATTTTTATTGATATTCAAAAGCAGGAAAGAGCGCTGGATCAGTATGAGGTGGAATGGGGGCAATTGCAATTGGAGTTGACAACCTTGGCAGAACAGAATCGAGTCGAACAAGTGGCGCGTGAGCAATTAAAGCTGGTTATGCCGTTACGGGAAAGAATTGTTTATATAAAGCCGTAAATGATACATTTTCAAGGTAAAAATAAGGCAAGAAAGTTGGGAAACAATTTTTCAGGCCAGTCGCATCGGTTCCCTGCCGATCACGATACTTCCGCCATCCATGACAGTCGAAGAAAAATAGTCGTCGTTTTTATAATGGCTTGTATGGCGACGCTGGTGGGTCGGGCCTTCGATTTACAGGTGCTGAATAAACAGTTTCTTAAAGATCAGGGCGATGTTCGTCATGTCAGTGATGTGAAGGTAGAAGCTTATCGAGGCATGATAAAAGATAGGAATGGTGCGCCGCTGGCAATCAGTACGCCGGTCGAGTCTATTTGGATGAATCCGCAACAGATTAAGCCGGGAAAAGAATCCGAAATCAGGCAAATGGAAAAGTTGCTGAATTTGTCTAAGGGGAAAACCGGCGAGCTTATTAAAGCTGATGTGCATAGGCAGTTTGCTTATATTGCGCGCCAAGTGAGTCCGGTGATTGCTGATCAGGTAAAGGCATTGAAGATTGCGGGTATTTATTTTGAACGGGAATTCAAGCGTTTTTATCCGGCAGGAGAGGTTTCCGCGCATTTAGTCGGCTTTACCAATATTGACGATATCGGTCAGGCGGGACTTGAATCAGGTTATGAAAAATTATTAAAAGGTATTCCTGGCAGTAAACGGGTTATCAGGGATGGGCAGCGCCGAATTATTGCGGATGTAGAAAATATTAAAGAACCGATTGCCGGGAGGAATCTGGAGTTAAGTATCGATCAGCGCATCCAATACTTAGCGTATCGGGAGTTGCAATTGGCATTTAATCTTCATAAGGCAAAATCGGCGGCGCTAGTGGTATTGGATGCAAAGAGCGGAGAAATTCTGGCGGCGGTGAATCAGCCTTCATTTAACCCAAATACCAGAAAGAGTTTAAAGGAAAGCAGGTACAGGAATAGATCGATAACCGATGTATTTGAGCCGGGATCAACGATCAAGCCATTTGTTGTCGCCGCCGCTTTAGACGGAGGCTATATCAAGCCAGATGATTTGTTTGAAACCCACGGAGTCTATCCTATCGGTAGCCATGTGGTTAGGGATGTACATGATTATGGAACACTGGATTTGACCGGAGTGCTGAAGAAATCCAGTAATGTTGCGGTAAGTCAGATCGCATTGAGCATGCCGCCTGAATATTTTTGGAATGCTTACCATAGACTGGGTTTTGGTGTTGCGACCGGTTCCGGTTTTCCTGGGGAAGCCAGCGGAAGCTTGCTTGATTACCAGCACAGAAGCGACTTTGAAACGGCGACTTTGTCATTTGGTTACGGCGTGAGTGCATCGGCATTGCAATTGGCAAGAGCCTATACGGCATTAGCGGATAACGGTATTTTGCACTCGGTTAGCTTGTTAAGACGGGATGAGGATGTTGATGCGCAACGGGTGTTTTCAGTCAAGACTGCCAAGAGAGTCAGGGCCATGATGGAAACTGTACTCATGAAAGGCGGCACCGCTTACGAGGCCAGAGTCGATGGCTACAGCGCCGCAGGCAAAACCGGCACGGTAAAAAAAGCCGGTACGGGTGGATATGTCGAGAAAAATTATTTTTCTGTTTTTGCGGGCATGGCACCGGCAAAGAATCCGCGATTGATTGTCGTCGTCATGGTTGATGAGCCGTCTGCAGGGCAATATTACGGAGGTATAGTCTCGGCTCCGGTATTTTCCAAAGTGATGGAAGGAGCCTTGAGAGTGTTGGAGGTTGCTCCTGACCAACAGGACAACATGCCCATTTTGTTAACACGGCAAGAGTCTTAACGTGTCGGCTACAGAGAAACCAAGACACGGTGAGTTTTTGCTGAAAGATTTATTACATGGATTCGCCTCGTTTCCTGATCAGGACGATATACCGATTACTGGATTAGTTTTGGATAGTCGGGCCGTTGTTGGTGGTAATGCATTTATTGCTTTAGCCGGTGCTAAACAGCATGGCTTGGCGCACGTTGAGCAAGCTATTAATAATGGAGCAAGTGCGGTCATTTTTGATCCGGCCGGGGATGGTTGGCAGCTGGCAGATCGTATAGGGATGAATTTGTCCGCTCAAAGGAGAATGAATTCGCCGGTGCAAACACCGATGATTCCAGTGGAAAATCTGGGCTTGAAGTTGGGCGAATTGGCTGCGCGATTTTATGGCGACCCATCCCAGTTTATGACAATTATCGGCATTACCGGCACTAATGGGAAAACGTCTTGCAGTCAGTTTTTGGGGCAGATGCTGGAGGACTGCGGAATTATAGGGACTCTCGGCTGGGGCGAGTGGGGCAAGCTCAATAAGACCTTGAATACCACCCCCGATGCCCTGGCAATTCAGAAAATACTGGCTGAATTATTAAAGGACAAAAAACGCACGGTGGCGATGGAAGTTTCCTCGCATGGTCTGGAGCAAGGCCGGGTCAATGGCGTGGTATTTAAAGGCGCGGTATTTACCAATATCAGCCGTGACCACCTGGATTATCACGGCACAATGGACGCTTATGTGCAGGCCAAGCTGGCGTTACTAAAAATGCCAGGTTTAGCTTTCGCCGTAGTGAATTTGGATGATGAATACGGTGAGCAGATTATTGCCTCCTGCCCTAAATCAGTACAGCTGTGGCAGTTTAGTGTTAAAGGGAAAGCAGCGCATTCAGGCGAGTGTGTAAGAGCTGAAAACATCTTGCATAAAGCGGACGGAATCGAATTTGATGTACGCTGGATGACTGAGATTCAGCGAGTAAAAGTCCCTCTGTTTGGCGATTTTAATGTAGAAAATGTCCTGGCTGTTTTGACCGTAATGCTGGCTATGGGGATTTCGTTGTATGCGGCGATCAAAAAATTGGCCGATATAAAGCCGGTTGATGGCCGTATGGAGCTCCTGGGGACAGAGAGTGATCCATTAATTTTTGTGGATTATGCGCATACGCCGGATGCATTGGACAAGGTTTTATCCAGTTTGCGTAAGCATTGCAAACGGGATCTATGGGTGGTTTTCGGTTGTGGCGGCAATAGAGATACGGGTAAGCGCCCGCAAATGGGAAAAATTGCCGAATATTGGGCGGATCATGTGGTGATTACCGATGACAACCCGCGTTACGAAAACGGGTTGGATATAGTTAACGATATTTTGGCCGGATGCCGATCGGTAAAGGTTGAAGTTATACAAAACAGAGAGCAGGCGATACAAAAAGTGGTAGCAACTGCGGCTAAAAATGATTGCATTGTGATTGCGGGTAAAGGCCATGAGCAATATCAGGAAATCAACGGCGTACAACAGCCATTTAGCGATAGGCAGGCGGTGATGGAAGCATTGGACAGGCGCAAGGCTCAAGAATGAATATGACGCTAAGTGCAATTGCAGCGTGTGTGCAGGGAAAATTGATCGGCGAAGATGTTGTGGTTTCATCGGTCAGTATCGACACCAGAGCGATAAAGTCGGGACAGCTTTATGTTGCGATTAACGGTCATAACTTTGACGGCAATGAATTTATAGATAAGGCAGAACAAGCTGGAGCTTCGGCAGCCATTGTTCATAAGGGCATTAAGGCGACCGCCAGGGATGGTGGCCGCGACTGCTCCCTGCAGTCGTCGGCATTCCTTCCATCCTTGGAGGTCAGAAGTGTCGCAATCAGTGGGGAACTGATGCGACCAACCATACCGTATATCGTGGTTGACGATACGCGCTTGGCCTTGGCCGAACTGGCAGGCGCCTGGCGAAAAAAAGCGATCGTGTCGGTAGTGGGTATTACCGGCAGTAACGGCAAAACCACAGTCAAGGAAATGGTGGCGGCAATATTGAGTGTCAATGGCAAAGCTTCCGCTCCTACTCACGCCCCTTGCCTACATCCTGTAGGCAATACGTTGTTTACTCAAGGTAATTTGAATAATGACATCGGTGTGCCCTTAACTTTATTGCGTTTGAACGAACAGCACCGGTATGCGGTCATCGAGATGGGCGCAAACCATCCGGGCGAAATTGAATATACCAGCAAATATGTGCAGGCTGATGTTGCGATTATTACCAATGTGGGAGCCGCGCATATCGAAGGTTTTGGCAGTATCGACGGTGTTGCCAAAGCGAAAGGGGAAATAATTCAGACGCTTAAACAGGACGGCGTGGCAGTTCTTAATCACGATGATGCCTATTTTGACTACTGGAAATCGGTAGCGGGGACAAGAAAGATCATATCGTTTGGGCTAGATAGATCGGCGACGGTAACGGCGCATTCTGTTAAAACAGAAATTATTGATCATGAGTTTGCTACTGCCTTTGACTTAGTGACCGTGGCAGGCGAGTTGAGGGTAAAACTGAAGTTGGCAGGTCGGCACAACGTCGTCAACGCCTTGGCAGCGACTGCCGCATGCCTGGCGCTCGACATCGATCTGCAACAGATTAAACAGGGACTGGAAAGTGTAAAGCCGGTCACGGGGCGATTGCAGCCGCTGGTAAGTCGTCTAGGCAATATCGTGATAGACGACACTTATAACGCCAATTCAGCCTCACTTAAAGCAGGTCTGGATGTGTTGGCGAACTGCGCCGGTGAACATTGGTTAGTTTTAGGGGCTTTTGGCGAACTGGGGCCTGACAGTTTAAAAATACATGAAGAAATGGGGGAGCTAATTAAATTAAGTGGTGTCGTGCGTCTCCTCGCTATAGGCTCTGATGCCCGCAATACGGTAAAGATTTTCGGCAAAGGGGCTGATTTTTTTGATAACCAAAATGATTTGATTGACGCATTAAAGCATGAACTCAAAGGTAATGAAGCGATTTTGATCAAAGGATCAAGGGCTCAGCGCATGGAGAACGTAGCAGCCGCACTGGTTGAAAATTTTCGCTCCGGTTCACGCTCGAACCACAGGGATATGGTGAATGCAGATAGTGCAGGAGCCTTATCTGCCCCACCTACATCCATGTAGGCAAAATTTCAGGATATAGAATGTTACTTTATTTTGCAGATTATTTGATGACCTTTGATGGCGGTTTTAGGGTATTTCATTACTTGACCTTTCGCGCCATTCTTGGGGCCTTAACCTCACTGGTCATTTCTTTTATTATCGGGCCGGTCATGATCAGGAAATTAAGCCGCAATAAGATCGGGCAAAGTATTCGTGAGCTAGGTCCTCAGTCGCATTACGAGAAGGCGGGTACGCCGACTATGGGCGGAACCTTGATACTGGTTTCAATTGCATTCAGCACGCTGTTGTGGGCTGATCTGGGCAACCGCTATATATGGGTTATTTTGTTGGTAACCCTGGGTTACGGCATCATCGGCTTTGTCGATGATTATAGAAAAGTCATCAAGGGCAACAGTGACGGTTTGTCGGCTAAGGCTAAATATTCCTGGCAATCGGTCATAGGTTTACTGGCTGCTGTTTTTTTATACAAAAGTGCAATTCTGCCGGCAGAAACACAGTTGATAGTCCCTTTCTTTAAAGACATCATGCTGGATATGGGGTGGATGTACATAGTTCTGACTTATTTTGTGATAGTTGGAACCAGCAATGCAGTCAATTTGACTGATGGGTTGGACGGATTGGCGATTATGCCGACGGTGATGGTAGCAACCGGTTTGGGAATTTTTGCCTATTTATCTGGAAATGTGACTTTTTCACAATATCTGGCGATACCCTATTTGCCCAATGCCGGGGAACTGATCGTATTTTGTGCGGCTTTGGTCGGCGCCGGCTTGGGCTTTTTGTGGTTTAACGCTTATCCTGCGATGGTGTTCATGGGCGATGTCGGGGCGCTGGCGCTGGGCGCGGCTTTAGGCGTATTGGCGGTGCTGGTCAGGCAGGAAATCGTATTGATGATTATGGGTGGTGTATTTGTCATGGAAACGGTATCGGTGATTATTCAGGTAGCCTCTTTCAAAATGACCGGAAAGCGCGTTTTTCGTATGGCGCCGATACATCATCACTTTGAATTGAAAGGCTGGCCGGAACCTCGCGTTATCGTGCGCTTCTGGATTATTACCGTCATTTTGGTGTTAATTGGCTTGGCTACTTTGAAATTGAGATAAGAAATGGATAGCGCAGCAATTACAGCATTGTTAACAAAGAATTTTGCGTTGGATCCGCAAACGGCCAAAGTATTGGTCGTAGGTCTAGGCAGTACGGGTATTTCGGTTGCGCATTATCTACAAGGCTTACATTTCAAATTCGCCATTATCGATAGTCGCGCCAAGCCGCCGATGATGGAGGAATTTTTTCAGCAAATGCCCGATACACCGGTGTTTACCGGAGGTTTTGATGAGGCCGCGTTTAAAGTAGCGACGCATCTGGTGGTCAGTCCCGGCGTGTCGCTGAACGAGCAGTCGATTATTAAAGCCATTGCTAATGGCTCGAAAATAGTCAGCGATATTGACCTGTTTGCCTGTTCCGTCGATGCGCCCATCGTTGCCATCAGTGGTTCCAATGGCAAAAGTACAGTGACCACAATGTTGGGTGAAATGGCAAAAGCTGCGGGGATAGAAGTGGGCGTAGGTGGAAACCTGGGTACGCCAGCCTTGGATTTACTGAAGTTAAATGCGCAAATGTATGTACTGGAACTGTCGAGTTTTCAACTGGAACGAACTTCAGCCTTGAATGCGGTTGCCGCGACGGTACTCAATATCAGCGCCGATCATCTGGACAGGCATGTCGATTTAGCCGAATACGCACGAGAAAAGCAACGGATATTTAGAGGCGATGGCGTCATGATCATTAATGTGGATGATCCTGTTGTTTATGCCATGCGGGATAAAGACAGCAAGACATTTACCTTCTCGATTAATAAGAAAGCCGATTTCCACCTGGCATTTAAGGAGAACACAGAGTATCTAATGCATAATGAATCCTGGTTGATGCCGTTGGCTGAATTGCCGCTTGAAGGCCGGCATAACGCGGCAAATGCTTTGGCGGCATTAGCCTTGGGCGTGGCTGTGGGCTTGGATGAGCAGGTCATGTGCAATGCCTTGCGAAAATTCAAAGGGCTAAGCCACAGAATGCAACGTGTCGCAGAAATACGGGGTGTTACCTGGGTTAATGACTCGAAGGCAACCAATATCGGTGCCTGCATTGCAGCTTTGCAGGGTTATGCGCGCAAGGTGATTTTGATTGCCGGTGGTGACGCGAAAGGTGCCGATATGAACGAATTGGCACCCGCAATCAAAGAAAAAGCAAAAAGCGTGGTGTTGATAGGTAAGGATGCGGGACTGATCAAGCAAGCGTTGAACGATTGTGTGCCTGTTTATTCGGCAGGCAATATGGCGCAAGCCGTGCAGATTGCAGCGGATCTTGCCGATGCCGGTGACAGCGTTTTGCTATCCCCTGCTTGTGCGAGTCTTGATCAATATAAAAATTATCAAGATAGGGGTGATAAATTCACCAAAGCTGTGTTCGCGTTGGTTGACCGTGCGGCATCGCCTAAAGCGCCTACTTTGGTTTTGCCATCCGTGGCGGCGATATGAGCAATCAACAATGTCAAAAGCATCAATGAAAACCCGGATCGGTCGGTTTTATTTTGATCCGGTGTTGCTTTCCGTGAGTATCAGTTTATTACTGATCGGCTATGTAATGGTTGCATCCGCATCATTGCATCTGGGCATAAAAATGACTGGGAATAGTTTGTATTATCCTGTCAGGCAGTTAATGCACATAGGCTTGGGATTATTTTTTGGCGGCTTAGTGGCAGCAGTGCCAATGAAAGTCTGGGAACGGAATGGCCCGCCGTTGTTTGTCGCAGGATTGCTATTGCTGATTATTGTGCTGATACCCGGTCTCGGCGTAAAGGTTAACGGCAGTATGCGTTGGTTGTCGATAGGTGGAGTAAGGATACAAGTATCCGAAGTAGTCAAGTTTTTTGCCGTCATCTATATGGCTGGTTATGTCACTCGATATCAGGAGTCAATACAGAACGCGCCTTTTGGATTGTTCAAACCGTTGGGGCTGTTTTCGGTTGCCAGCCTGTTGCTGTTATTGGAACCGGATTTCGGTTCAGCCGTCGTTATTATAATGATAGCTATGGGCATCATGTTTCTGGCCGGGGCCAGGCTTTTGCAATTTATAGGATTATTGTCGGTCCTTTGCGTATTGGCAATATTACTGGTTTATTTTTCACCCTACCGTTTGATTCGGGTTACCAGTTTTATGGATCCTTGGGCCGACCCTTTGAACAGCGGATTTCAATTAGTCCAGGCGCTTATTTCCTTCGGTCGAGGAGAATGGTTGGGTGTAGGCTTGGGTAGCGGAGTACAAAAACTATTTTATTTGCCCGAAGCTCACACGGATTTTTTATTCTCAGTGATAGCAGAAGAATTGGGTTTAGTGGGCGTGGTCATTGTTATTGGTTTATTTTCGTTATTGGTCTTGCGCACTTTTGCAATAGCAGTCGCCGCCGAACAGGCAGGGCAACGGTTTTCCGCATTTATTGCCTATGGATTGGGTATTTGGTTTGGCTTTCAGTCATTCGTCAATATGGGCGTTAATATGGGAATTTTGCCAACCAAAGGTCTGACCTTGCCGTTGATGAGTTATGGCGGAGGCAGCATGATGATCATGTGCTGTGCGATTGGGTTGTTATTTCGGGTACAAAGTGAAGTCATGGAGATAAATGCGGGTACAGCTGCGGCGCGGCGCGGCGGAACGAGAAACCGATATGGTTAAAAGCTCCTGCTCACGCCCGAACCACAGGGATGCGGTGAATGCAGATATAGCAGGAGCCTTATCTGCCTTGCCTATGCCCTATAGGCGGCGTATCGTTATTATGGCTGGAGGAACCGGCGGGCATGTGTTTCCTGCGTTGGCAGTCGCCCAAGAGCTGATCGAAAAAGGTTGGCAGGTCAGTTGGCTTGGTACGCAGAAAGGTTTAGAAGGCCGAGTGATTCCTGACCAGGGTATAGATATAGACTGGTTGTCTGTTGCCGGAGTGCGCGGCAAAGGATGGCTGTCGAAAATAACGGCAGTATTGTTGCTGATGAAGGCCTGCATACAGGCTTTGATAATATTGCAAAAGCGCAAACCGGATGTGGTGTTGGGTATGGGCGGATTTGTAGCCGGACCGGGCGGACTGATGGCAAAATTATTAGGTATACCTCTGATTATTCATGAACAAAATCGGGTGCCCGGTACCACGAACCGGTTGTTGGCACGCATGGCTAATCAGGTGCTGGAAGCATTTCCGGGTAGTTTTGATAAGAAGCTGAATGCTAAATTTACCGGAAACCCGTTAAGAAAACAGTTCGTAGAATGCGCTTCACGCAGAGAAACGCATCCGGGCATTAACATATTAGTCGTTGGCGGCAGCCAGGGAGCCCAAATATTGAATGAAGTCGTGCCTGGGGCCCTGGCAGAATTAAAGAATGCAACAGTAAGGCACCAAACCGGCGCGGCCATGCAACAGCAGGTCGAGAGTCGGTATAAAGCCTTAGGCGTGAACGCCGAAGTGAGTGCTTTTATAGAAGATATGGTGTCAGCTTACCAATGGGCCGATTTGGTGATTTGCAGATCGGGTGCAATGACCGTTAGCGAAGTTGCAGCGGTAGGATTGCCCGCCATTTTTGTACCGTTACCGGGCGCTATCGATGATCATCAAACAGCTAATGCCCGGTATTTAACCGATGCCGGTGCAGGGCAGTTATTGAGGCAAAAAGATTTGAATGCAATAACGCTGTTAGAACAGATAACAAAGGTAATTAAGCAATTGGACGTGATGAGTAAAACTGCAAAAAAATACGCACGCTTGGATGCGACAAAAATCGTTGCCGGTATTTGCATGGCGGAGGCGGGTCTATGAATCGCCCAAGTAATCAGATGCCGACCCAAGCATTAGGTAATATTGACCGGATACATTTTGTCGGTATAGGCGGAACGGGTATGAGCGGGATTGCCGAGGTATTGTCGAACCTGGGTTATCACGTTTCAGGATCAGATATTAAAGAAAGCTCGGTAACGAAAAGACTGGCTGACTTGGGCGTGACTATCAATATTGGGCATAAGCGAGAGAATATTGCGCAGGTCGATGTGGTGGTAGCATCCAGTGCAATAGATCGTAATAATGAAGAGATTGATGAGGCTTATTTAAATAGGATACCGGTCATACCGCGCGCGGAAATGCTGGCCGAGTTGATGCGTTTCAGGTTTGGCATTGCCGTTGCAGGAACCCATGGGAAAACTACAACCACAAGTTTGACTGCAAGTATTCTGGCCGAAGGTGGGTTTGATCCTACGTTTGTCATTGGTGGGCGTTTAAACAGCGCAGGCAGTAATGCTAAGTTAGGATTAGGCCATTACTTGGTTGCCGAAGCCGATGAAAGTGACGCGTCGTTTCTATATTTGCAGCCGATGATGGCTATAGTTACCAATATTGATCAGGATCATATGGCGACCTATGAAGGCAGCTATCAGCGATTAAAAGATACTTTTATCGAATTTTTACATCATCTTCCCTTTTACGGATTAGCGGTTATGTGTCTGGATGATGAAGGCGTAAGAGCGATTCTGCCGGAAATATCCAAACCGGTAATGACTTACGGAGTCCATGAAGATGCCGATGTCCGTGCAATAAATATCAAACAGCAGGGCATGCATACAGCTTTTGAAGTCATGCGCAGGGGCGACTATCCGCCGTTGCATATAATTTTAAATATGCCAGGCTGGCATAACATGCTCAATGCACTGGCAGCGATTAGTGTCGCAACCAAGTTGGCGGTAGATGATGAGGCCATTATCAAAAGCCTGGGGGCGTTTAAAGGCATAGGTCGGCGTTTCCAGATTAACGGCGACTTGCCGCTGGGTGAAGGCAAACTGACACTGGTAGATGATTATGGGCATCACCCGCGAGAGATTGCGGCGACGCTTGAGGCCTTGCATCAGGCATGGCCGGATCGGCGTGCGGTCGTTGTCTTTCAGCCGCATCGATATACCCGAACTCGTGACTTATTCGAAGATTTTGTGCAAGTGCTGTCAACCGTTGACGTACTGATTTTAATGGATGTTTATCCGGCCGGTGAGACAGCTATTCCCGGTGCGGACGGGAGAGCATTAAGCCGAGCCATCCGTGTACGCGGACAAGTCGATCCGGTATTTATTGAAGACTGGGAAGAATTGCCTGAAATATTGGCAGGCATCGTAAAAGCTGAGGATGTGATACTGACCATGGGGGCAGGTAATGTCGGGCAGATTGCGTCACAGTTACCTCAGTTGTTAGCAACAATTCTCTCTCTGTAATAAAACCCGGTAAGTAATTTTTGCCTATTGATAAGCTATTGGTTTTGATGTGACTCCCTAGTCTGTCAGCCTGGTCTATGTAGTTCTGCTTATGTCATTCTATTAATTAATGCCGTACATTGTTATTGCTTAACGAATAAAATAGGAAGTCATGTTGTACATTTTTGGTGAATCCCTGAAATAGACAAAATAAAGTAGGTTTTTCTGATAGTTAATGGCCAAAATTAATTAAATTTATTTTTAGCAAATTATGAAAATACTGACGAATTATTGTTTTGTAGTGACAGAACTTAGTACACACTTTTCAGTGTGAGGTCTCTACAAGAAATGACAATTGAATTAACGATTGCAAGGGCGCAGGACGATAGCATAAAGCTGTTGCTGACGACTGCATGGTTGCAGGAGGTACAGTAATGCAGGAGCAATTACCGAAAGGGCGCTTACTTAAGCATGAAAAGCTGGCGAAGTATACCAGTTGGCGTGTTGGCGGTCCGGCGGATCAGCTGTACATCCCGCAAGACCGGCAGGATTTGATCGATTTTATAAAGGCTTTGCCGGAGTCCGAACCGGTGTTCTGGATGGGACTGGGTAGTAATTTATTGGTCAGGGACGGCGGCATCCGTGGTACGGTGATTAATACCAGGGGACGATTAAAAGAGATGAGCTTGACCGACGATGGCTTGGTTTATGTCGAAGCGGGAGTTCCCTGCGCACATGTGGCGCGATTTTGTGGGGAACGGGGCTTAACGGGTGCGGAGTTTTTGGCCGGCATACCCGGAACCATGGGCGGAGCCTTGAAGATGAATGCCGGAGCCTTTGATGGAGAAACCTGGGCTATTGTTAACGGTGTGGACATGCTGGATGCGTCGGGTAAGGTAACGCATAAAAAGCCACAGGATTTTACGGTGAGTTACCGGTCGGTAAAGGGCTTAAATAACGAGTGGTTTCTATCCTGTCTGTTAACGTTACAGCAAGGCGATACGGCCTCGAGTCAGCAGAAAATCAAGGGCTTATTGGAAAAGCGAGGGGCAACGCAACCGACTAATCAGCCCAGTTGCGGTTCGGTATTTAAAAACCCGGAAGGCGATTATGCGGCAAGGTTGATAGAGCAAGCCGGCTTAAAAGGCTACGCAATCGGTGGTGCTTGTGTGTCGGAAAAGCATGCAAATTTTATTGTCAATACCGGCAATGCAACGGCAGCGGAGATCGAAGCTCTGATTTATTACGTACAGGATAAAATTAAACAACAGCAGGGGGTAGTCTTGCAGACTGAGGTTTGTATGGTAGGCATAGCAATATGAGAGCATTGGTGATGAATAAACCGAAACAATTCGGTCGAGTCGCCGTCATGATGGGTGGGTCGGCGGCGGAAAGAGGAGTCTCGTTAAAAAGCGGGGCAGCCGTTTACGAAGCTTTAACATGCAAAGGTGTTGACGTTATTGCCATTGATGTCACCGGAAGTCCGATTGAAGCGTTGGCCGGACTAAAGATTGACCGGGTATTTAATATTATCCACGGGCGCGGCGGTGAAGATGGTGTGCTGCAAGGGGTTCTGGAAGTGCTGGGTATTCCCTATACCGGTAGTGGTGTGATGGCATCGGCATTGACTATGGATAAGCTCAGAACCAAGCTGTGCTGGCAAGGTTTCGGTCTGGTCACGCCCAAATGGTGTTTGTTGGAAGACGAAGCCGATCTGGATGGCTGTATTGAAAAATTGGGTTTTCCGGTTATCGTCAAACCGGCGCAGGAAGGTTCCAGCATCGGCATGAGCAAGGCCGGTAATCGGGATGAATTGCAAAAAGCCTTAATCGTGGCGGAAAAATATCGTTGCGATGTTTATGCAGAAGCTTGGGTTACTGGCAAAGAGTATACCGTTGCGGTGCTGGATGGCGAGGCGCTGCCGGTTATTCGCCTGGAAACGCCTAATGCATTTTATGATTACGAAGCAAAATATCAGGCGACGACCACGCAATATCACTGTCCATGCGGCCTGAGTCCCGATCAGGAGCAGTCGTTGAAGGAATTGGCGGTAACGGCCTGCAAGGTAGTCGGTGTTAAAGGCTGGGGAAGAGTGGATGTATTTATCGATGACTTGGGACAGTATCAGTTGATAGAGGTTAATACTGTCCCCGGCATGACCGACCACAGCTTAGTGCCGATGGCGGCTAGGCAGGCAGGTATCGATTTTAATGAATTGGTTTGGCGTATTCTGGAAACCAGTTGCGGGTAATGGTGGATGACTGTTGCAAAAATCATAATCACTGTTTTACTGATGACGGGCCTACTCTGGGTGGCAGCTTTAGGTGTTAAGAGCATACCGATTAAATATGTAAGAAGCGAAGGGGTTTTTCAATACCTCGGGAAAGACGAGATAAAAGAGGCTTTACAGCCCTTGGTGATGACCGGCTTTTTTGATGCCGATATGCAAGCTATACATCAGGCTATTTCCGAACTAGTTTGGGTTGATAGTGTTACGGTTAAACGGGTCTGGCCTGATGCGATAGACATCAAGATACGCGAAAAGAAACCCTATGTGCGATGGGGACAAAAAAGTCTGATTACCGTACGAGGCGAGATCATTACGCCGAAGAATATAGATCAATTTAAGCATATGCCCATTTTGCAAGGACCTGAGCTGAAACAGGCAAAGACGCTGGAAATTATGAAGGGCGTCAACACAGCATTAGCGGATCAGTCCATGAAAATGGCGGAGTTTACGATTAATGATCGATGGGCATGGAAGATAAAATTAACAACAGGACTGGAAATACTGTTGGGACGAAATGAACAATTAAAGAAATTACAGCGATTTTTGGAAACGCTGGAAGTATTAGGGCAAGAACAAGTTGAGCGAATAGCCATAGTTGATTTGAGATATCCCAATGGATATGCGGTTTCATGGAAACCTGGAACCGAAGAAATTGACTGGTCGCATCGGTTCCCTACCGATAACGACACTTCCACCATCCTTGGCGGTCGGTCGGCATCGGTTCCTTACCGATAACGACACTTCCACCATCCTTGGCGGTCGGAAAAATGGGCTAATCGGCAGCGTGAAATAGATGGCTAATCATAAAAAAATGATACAGAGTAAATAAAATGGCGAAAAGAACAGAGCGTAATTTGATAGTCGGATTGGACATAGGTACGTCGAAGGTCGCGGCTATTGTTGGTGAACTTACCAGTGACGGCAATATAGAAATCATAGGCATTGGCTCAACACCATCGCGCGGTCTGAAAAAAGGTGTTGTGGTCAATCTGGAGTCGACTGTGCAATCCATCCAGCGCGCTATTGAAGAGGCCGAATTAATGGCGGGATGCCAGATCAAGTCGGTTTATGCCGGTATTGCCGGCAGTCATATCCGTAGCCTTAATTCTCACGGCATCGTGGCCATTAAGGACAAGGAAGTGACTCAGTATGATATAGATAGAGTAATCGATTCCGCTCGCGCTGTGGCAATTCCTGCGGATCAGAAGATTTTACATATTTTACCTCAGGAGTTTGTGATTGATCTTCAGGAAGGCATCAAAGAGCCTATCGGAATGTCGGGCATTCGTCTGGAGGCTAAAGTTCACATGGTCACTGGTAGTGTTAGCGCTTCGCAAAATATCGTCAAGTGCATTCGGCGTTGCGGCCTGGAAGTCGATGATATTGTGCTGGAGCAATTGGCATCCTGCAATTCGGTACTTACCGAAGATGAAAAAGAATTGGGCGTTTGCTTGATTGATATTGGCGGAGGTACTACGGATATTGCGATTTTTGTCGAAGGCGCCATCAAGCATACGGCGGTGATCCCCATAGCGGGTGATCAGGTGACCAATGATATTGCTGTTGCGTTGCGTACGCCCACGCTTAATGCTGAGGATATTAAACGCAAATATGCGTGCGCTTTAACGCAGTTGGCGAATGTAGATGAGATTATTGAGGTACCTAGTATCGGCGATAGAGCGCCGCGCAAGATTTCAACGCAAAATCTGGCAGAGATTATTGAACCTCGCTATGAAGAGTTAATGCTGTTGGTTCAATCGGAATTAAGGCGCAGCGGCTATGAAGAATTAATTGCTGCCGGGATAGTGTTAACAGGCGGCAGTTCAAAAGTCATGGGATTGATCGATTTGGCGGAAGAAATTTTCCATATGCCGGTGCGTATGGGTGGGCCGCAAAATGTGACGGGTTTAACGGAAGTGGTAAAAAATCCGATTCACTCTACCGGGGTCGGATTGTTAATGTATGGTAAAGAACATCAGGGCGTCGGCGTCAGAATTGATTCTAATGGCCCCAGCGTGTTCTCAAGAATGAAGAGTTGGTTTCAGGGTAACTTTTAATAGTTTATTAATAGAATAAGGGGCAGCGGTAATGGCAATGAAATATGAATTAATGGATATGAGCAACGAACATGCAGTCATCAAAGTTATTGGTGTCGGCGGCGGTGGCGGCAATGCGGTCAATCACATGGTGGGTAGTCTTGTTGAGGGGGTTGAGTTTATCTGTGCAAATACCGATGCGCAGGCATTAAGAAAGTTAAACATTGATACGATTATTCAATTAGGTGTCGAATTAACCAAAGGTCTGGGCGCGGGTACCAATCCCGAAGTTGGACGAATGGCGGCAGACGAAAACAAGGATCGTATCAAAGAGGTTTTAGAGGGCGCTGACATGGTTTTCCTGACAGCAGGGATGGGCGGCGGTACCGGTACCGGAGCGCTTCCTGTTATTGCAGAAATCGCCAAAAGTATGGGTATTCTGACGGTTGCCGTGGTGACTAAACCGTTTGCATTTGAAGGTAAAAAGAAGCTGGCCACTGCGGAGCAAGGCATAGCAGAACTTGAAAAGTTCGTCGATTCATTGATTATTATCCCCAATCAAAAATTACTTCCGGTGCTGGGTAACGATGTATCTTTGGTGAATGCGTTTAAAGCGGCTAACGATGTATTGCTGGATGCCGTTCGGGGAATTACCGAACTTATTGTTCATCCAGGCATGATTAACGTCGATTTTGCCGATGTCAGAACCGTGATGTCGGGTATGGGCGCTGCGATTATGGGTACCGCTACAGCCGAGGGGGAGTATCGGGCTAGGGAGGCGGCTGAGAAAGCTATTGCCTGTCCATTACTGGAAGACATTAATTTACAAGGTGCCCGTGGCATTTTGGTTAATATTTCTGCGGCCGATATGGGCATTGCCGAATTCGATGAAGTGGGTAATATTGTTCATGAATTTGCTTCGGAAGATGCCGTTATAAAAATCGGCATGTCTATTAATCCTGACTTAGGCGATGAGATTAAAGTGACGGTAGTGGCTACAGGAATGGGTTTGCCGTCCAGGGCGGTTAAGCTTGCTCCCAAAGCGTCAGTAGGCTACGTCAATCAGAATGCGGCAGGCGAAGTCAGTTATGAAGGCCTGGATACACCCACAGTCATGCGCCAAAATAAAACAGAAAGTAGAGAAACGCGTTTTGGGGCTCAACCAAAGAAAGATATGGATTTAGACTATCTGGATATTCCAGCCTTTCTAAGGCGTCAAGCAGATTAGTGCGCGTTTAGTTAATAATGGATTCAGTTTTCGGGTCTGATTGTGATAAAATTTGCGCCTTTTGCCCTCTTTACTTAGCGTTATTGATTTTATGATTAAACAGCGAACTTTAAAAAACACAATTAGGGCAACAGGTGTAGGACTACACACGGGCGATAAAGTTTATTTAACTTTACGCCCGGCTGAAGCGAATACGGGCATCCGGTTTCGCAGAGTCGATCTGGACACCCCAGTGACCATTCTAGCAACACCGGAAAATGTTGGCGAAACCATACTCTCGACAACCCTGGTTGCGGGTGACGTAAAAATATCAACGATAGAACATCTGCTTTCGGCATTTGCCGGATTAGGCATAGACAATGCAATTATCGATGTCAGTGCAGCAGAAGTTCCGATTATGGATGGTAGTGCCGGGCCTTTTGTGTTTTTGCTTCAGTCTGCGGGGGTCGAAGAGCAGGATTGTCCGAAACAGTATATCCGTATAAAACGTAGCATAAGAGTTGAAGAGGGCGATAAATGGGCCGCTTTTGAGCCGTTTGAAGGCTTCAAGGTTACCTTTACGATTGATTTTGAGCACCCGGCTTTTGAAGAGCATGTTAAAACCGCCACGATGGATTTTTCATCGACTACTTTTGTCAAGGAAGTGAGTCGAGCCAGAACGTTTGGCTTCATGAAAGATGTTGAGATGTTGCGACAAAACAACCTAGCTTTGGGTGGCAGTCTCGATAATGCCATTGTGGTCGATGATGACAAGGTTATCAACGAAGACGGTCTACGCTATGCGGATGAATTTGTTAAACATAAAATTCTTGATGCGATAGGCGATTTATATCTGTTAGGGCACAGCTTAATAGGTGAATTTACCGGTTATAAATCGGGTCACGGCTTGAATAATAAATTACTCCGCGCTTTATTAAATGATAAAGATGCGTGGGAAATGGTTACCTTTGACGATGAAGAAAACGCCCCAATTTCTTTTATGCGTTCAGCGGAAACCCCTAGGCCAGAGGCATAATACACCGCTGGCAGCGGTCAGCATCTGACTGAATACTAGGCGGGGGTTTGCTGATTTGAAAGTTTTTCCAACGTTGTGCTTAACCTCAGCAACGCGAGCTTCAATTGTTCATCCGAAACCGTAAGACTGTGGTTATGGATGAACGCTATTTTTTCTGCCGATGGAATGATCGGTGTCCTGCCCGGTAGCGATGTTGCAGGCAATATCTCTACCCTCACTTTAATCTGCATAATCGAGACCGATTCCCGGGTTAGCGGGGCGATGGCTGCGAGAATTACGCTGTTATAAAAGCGCAGTTGCGATGCCCAAGCCGCCGTATCGGTATAAACCAGCAGTTTCTTGCCGTTAATAACACAGTGCAGTGCATGTTTAGCTATAGCCGCCGGTAAAATGTCATGAATACGCCGTAGAACCTGTTTTTGTTGCTCAATCTGGCTATAAAAATGAGCCATAGTGCGATTTGGGAACGACAAGGCCGCTTTAAATGAAGTTGGTTTTTTTGCCATGAGTGCTTGACGAGAAGTTCTGTTAGCTAATTATTGGTTTATCTAAGAGAGTAAGATATAGTTAGTTTCTGTAAGGGATTAGCCATTTTAACGCTTCAGTTCCTGCCCCTTATCGACATCTGATCTCTATGGATGGAGGGAATACAGAATAATTGCCCGGAGCAATCACTGTCATATAGGCAATGTAATCATTCATTAGTATCATATCCACAAACATCCAGAAAGATAAAGCCGGGGAGATAAAGTGAGACAATTCGTTCAGGATATCGTAGAAAATAATCATCAGGCAACACATTTGTTGCAAATTCTAAGGCAGATTCAATCCCGTTTTCATTATATCCCGGAAGAGGCGATAGAACAGCTGTCCGGCTTGCTGAACATTCCCCGAACGCAAATTATCAGCGTCATTGAATTCTACAGTTTTTTCCATCTGACCCGAAGAGGGCGATATGAGCTGTTGATCAGCGATTCGATAACCGATCATATGCTGGGTAAGAAAGACCTGCTCGGCTATCTGGAAAATAAATTGGCTGTTGCCGTTGGCGAAGTCAGGCCAGATGGCGTGGTTAGCTTGGATAATACTTCCTGTACCGGCATGTGCGACCAAGGCCCGGCCGGTTTGGTTAACGGCTATGCGTTGACTCACCTGGATCATTCTTCAATTGATAAAATCGCGGCGCTGATTAATCAACAAAAACCCCTGAGCGAATGGCCTAGCGAATTATTTCAGGTGGATGATAATATTCATAAATCCGGTTTATTGCTGAATCAGCGGCTTGAGCAAGGCGCGGTACTCAAAGCGGTTTTAACGCGAGGCATCAAGGAAACGCTGACTGAAATCGATAAATCAGGTTTGCGGGGTCGGGGCGGGGCTGGATTTAAAACGGCGATGAAATGGCAATTTTGTTCCGAAGAGCAACAGGCTGAGCGTTATGTGGTATGCAATGCCGACGAAGGCGAACCCGGCACATTCAAGGACAGAGTATTGCTGAATACTTACGCAGATCAGGTTTTTGAAGGCATGACGGTGTGCGCGGCGATTATCGGAGCCAAACAGGGTTTTTTGTATTTGCGCGGAGAGTATTTGCATCTACACGATAAGCTGCAAAACATTTTGGAGCAGCGTCGCCGAAACGGTTTGCTGGGCAGCAATATTCTGGGGGCAGGATGGAGTTTCGATATTGAAATTTGTCTAGGTGCAGGCGCTTATATTTGCGGCGAAGAATCCGCGCTAATCGAGTCGCTGGAAGGCAAGGCCGGTATTCCGCGCAATCGTCCGCCTTATCCGGTCACCCAGGGCTATTTGGGCAAACCTACCGTGGTCAATAATGTAGAAACGTTTCTGGCGGCTGCCAGCATTGCGGTCAATGGCGGTGACTGGTTTGCCGGTATCGGCACCGAAAAATCGAAAGGCACCAAGATACTCAGTATCAGCGGCGATTGCGCACGTCCCGGCATCTATGAATACCCCTTTGGCGTAACGGTTCAGACTATTCTGCATGACTGTGGCGCGGACGATGTATTGGGCGTTCAGGTTGGCGGGCCGTCAGGCAGCTTTATTTCCGATCAGGAGTTCGAGCGCAAGCTGGCTTTTGAAGATTTAGCCACCGGCGGCTCATTCATTATTTTCAACACCAGTCGCAATATTCTCGACATGGTGCATAACTTCACGCACTTTTTTGCCCATGAAAGCTGTGGATTTTGTACACCATGCCGGGTCGGCACCTCTTTATTGCAAAAACAGATGGATAAAATTGTCGACGGCCATGGTTCGGCGGGCGATGTTGTTGCGTTGGAAGAATTGTGTCAACTGGTTAAAAATTATAGCCATTGCGGCCTCGGGCAAACGGCGGCGAATCCGATCTTAACCACGCTGGAGCGCTATCCCGATTTGTATCAAAGCCGATTAAAAGAAATCAGTTATGAACCGGGATTCGATTTGGATGGCGCACTGGAAACAGCGCGGCGCATGGCCAATCGCGATGATGCCGGTGCGCATTTGGCTCAAATAGAGGTGAACGAACATGAGTAAAACCATTACCATCGACGGCAAAACCATTCCTTTTGAAGAGGGGCAGACTATTATGGATGCGGCGATGGCAGCCGACGTCTATATCCCACACTTATGCCATCAGCCGGAATTTACCCCGCACGGCAGTTGTAAACTGTGTACAGTCAAGGTCAACGGACGCAACTGTTCGGCCTGCACCTTTCCGGCCATGGACGGGCAGGATGTGCTCAGTGAAACTAAAGAGCTGATTGACGACCGGAAGAAAATCACCCAAATGTTATTTGTGGAAGGCAATCATTTTTGCCCGTCCTGTGAAAAAACCGGTAACTGTCAGTTACAAGCCGTGGCCTATCATTTGAATATGCTCGACAACCATTTTCCGTTGTTTTACCCGAATCGGGAAGTGGACGCCTCTCATGCCGAGGTGATGATTGACCATAATCGCTGTATTTTTTGTGCCTTGTGCGTTCGCGCCAGCCAGCAAACAGACGGTAAAAACGTATTTGCGCTCAGCGGGCGCGGCATCCACAAGCATTTGATCGTCAATGCTGAAAGCGGGTTACTGAAAGATACTGACGTGGATGTGAACGATCAGGCTGTCCACATTTGTCCTACCGGCGCGATTCTGGTTAAACGTACCGGTTATCGGGTGCCGATTGGCGAACGTATTTACGATCACCAACAAATTGATCAAGTGAGTTTGGCCGCATTCGGTTCCCGACCGGTTGCGACACTTCCGCCATCCCTGGCAGTCGGCAAGGAGCATCCTAAACATGGCAAATAAAATTAGAGTAGCAACAACATCGCTGGCAGGCTGTTTCGGCTGTCATATGTCTTTTTTGGATATAGACGAGCGCATGCTGCAATTAGTTGAAGTAGTCGAGTTTGACCGCTCGCCGCTCACCGACATAGAACATTGCACCAATTGCGATATAGGTCTGATTGAAGGCGGCGTGTGCAATTCCGAAAACGTCCACGTATTGCGGGAGTTTCGTAACAACTGCAAAATCCTGGTTGCGGTCGGCGCTTGCGCTATTAACGGCGGATTGCCGGCGATGCGCAATCATATCCCCCTCGAAGAATGCCTGAATGAGGCTTATCTCGACGGAATTGGCGTGGAAAATCCGCAGATTCCCAGCGATATAGAATTGCCTTTACTGTTGGATCAAGTGCGGCCGATTCATGAAGTGGTCAAAATAGATTATTTTCTGCCCGGCTGCCCGCCTTCAGCGGACGTGTTTTGGAAATTCCTGACCGATTTGATCGAAGGGCGTGAACCTTCATTGCCTTACGAGTTGGTTCATTACGATTGAGCGACCCACAAGTGAGAGGAAAACTATGTACACAGTTTATAAAATCAATGCTGATGAGCTAAACGAAAATTTTATAGCATCCATCAAAGCGCAGTTTCAACATAAAGAGATTGAGATTGCCATTTGTGAAACGGCGCAAGCCGAACAGGATGAGACCGATTATTTATTGCGTGACCCTGCTAACAAGGCGCATCTATTAGAAGCGATAGACAATGTTAAAAAGGGTAGATTGATAACTGCCCATTTAAACGATCTGTAATGGATATTGCTTTTGAACAAGGTGCTTTTGATGATTTTACCCGCTGGGCAAGCGAGGACAAAAAACTCTATAAACGTCTTGTTAGTTTGATTAAAGAAACGTCGCGTAATCCATACATAGGCTTGGGTAAACCCGAAGCCTTAAAGCATGAGTTACAAGGTTATTGGTCGCGCCGCATCAATGATGAGCATCGCTTAGTGTACAAAGTTGAAGCCGATAGGCTGATTGTTATTAGCTGTAAGTATCATTATAAGAAATAACAAATACGGGAATTATCATGTACGAACATTTAGAAACAGCTGAAAACCGGGACAGTTTAAAACGTGTTGTCGTCGATCCTGTCTCGCGCGTTGAAGGCCACGGCAAAGTCACTTTACTACTGGACGAAAATAATAAAGTCCAGCAGGCCCGCTTGCATATCGTTGAATTTCGCGGCTTTGAGCGCTTCATTCAAGGTCGGCCCTATTGGGAATTGCCGGTTCTGGTGCAGCGCTTATGCGGCATCTGTCCGGTCAGCCATCATTTGGCCGCCGCCAAAGCCATAGATCAACTGGTGGGTGTCGACCCTGAGAACCTGCCCGTATCAGCGGACAAATTAAGGCGCTTGCTGCATTTCGGACAAGTCATGCAATCCCATGCCCTGCATTTCTTTCATTTATCCAGCCCGGATTTGCTGTTCGGTTTTGAAAGCGACATCAGCAAGCGTTCGGTTATCGCGGTATTGGCCGAGTATCCAGAAATCGGCGTACAGGGCGTAAAACTGCGCAAATACGGCCAGGAAGTCATTCGCATGGTGTCGGGCAAACGCATACACGGCACCGGCGCGATTGCCGGGGGCATGAATAAATCATTGACCAAAGCCGAGCGCGACTACCTGCTCGAAGATATCGACCAGATGATAACCTGGGCGGAAGGTTCGGTTGCGCTGATCAAGAAAGTACACTGTTCCAACCTGCCTTATTACGATGAATTTGCGACTATACGTACCAATTATCTGGGTCTGACCAAGCCAGACGGTGCGCTGGAGCTTTATCACGGCGGTATCCGCGCCAAGAATGAGCACGGCGAAACCCTTATGGATCAGGTCGATTATTGCCAATATAACGATTATATCCATGAAGAAGTCCGCTCATGGACCTACATGAAATTTCCTTACCTGTTATCGCTGGGTCAGGAAAATGGCTGGTATCGGGTCGGGCCATTGGCGCGGGTCAATAACTGCGACTATATCGACACGCCGCTGGCCGAAGCCGCCAGAGTCGAGTTTAAGGCGCACAGCGGCGAAGCGATGGTACACAGTACCCTGGCATTTCACTGGACGCGCTTGATTGAAATCCTGCATTGCGCCGAAAGCATTAAACAGTTGCTGAATGACCCGGACATCATGGGCCATGATTTGGTCGCGCAAGGTGAAAAACGCTATGAAGGCGTGGGCGTGATTGAAGCGCCGCGTGGTACCTTGTTCCATCATTATCAGGTCGATGAAAACGACATTGTCACCAAAGCCAACCTAATCGTTTCGACCACCAGCAACAACATGGCGATGAACGAATCGGTGCGGCAAGTGGCGGCGGAATATTTGTCCGGCCGGGAACTGACCGAACCTTTATTGAATAATCTGGAAGTGGCGATACGCGCTTACGATCCCTGTTTGTCCTGCGCGACCCATGCGGTAGGCAAAATGCCGCTGCAACTTGAGTTGGTCGATGTTGACGGCAAGCTGATCGATAAGCTGGTCAAACACAGTGATGGTCAGATTGAGCGGGAACATGGGTAAACCGGTGTTGTTGTTCGGCTATGGCAATCTCAGTCGCGGCGATGATGCGCTGGGGCCGTTATTGTTGGAATACGCCGAAACTCATTGCGACTTGGGCGCGATTGAAATATTGACCGATTTCCAATTACAAATCGAACATGCGCTGGATCTGGAAAACAGGCGCTTAGTGTTATTTGTCGATGCCTCCGTAGCCAGCGTTGATGCGTTTGATTTTACCGTGCTGGAGCCAGCCAGGGATAAAAGCTACACGACGCATGCGATGAGTCCTGCGGCGGTTTTAGACGTGTATCAATCGATAAAAAAGCAAACGCCGCCGCCGTGTTTTCTGCTGAGCATCAAAGCCGAGAAATTTGAATTAGGCGAAGGCTTAAGTGCTAACGCTGAACATAATTTGGCAAAAGCGTGTTCATTTGCAGGGCAATTATTGGGCAATCCCGATGTTGATTTTTGGCTGAAACAGGCAAGCCATGCATGACAAAGCTGCCGGGAGCAGATTTGCACTAGCCCGAAGGGTGCCTAGCTGGGTTATCATGCATGACAAATCTGCCGGGAGCAGATTTGCACTTGCCCGAAGGGTGCATGGCAGGGACAGCCATGCATGAACTCTCCCTCCTGGAAAACGTCAGGGAAATTCTGGAAAATCATGCCGTGAGCCAAAAGTTCAGCAAGGTCACCAAAGTGACCCTGGAAATCGGCAAACTTTCCGGCGTTGAGCCGGATGCGTTGCGCTTCGGTTTCGATGTGGTGATGAAAGACTCGCTGGCGGAAAATGCCGAATTGATCATTTCCGATATAGCCGGACTGGGAATTTGCCGGCAATGCGGACTAGAAGTTGAACTGGAAACTTCGCATGATCCATGCTCCCATTGTGGAAGTCCTAAGGTTAAAATCATTCAGGGCGCGGACATGAAAATTAAAGACTTGATTGTTATTTAAGCAAACAGGTAAAACATAAAATACTTTTACTCTTACAGGCCACTATGTATGTGCGGAATATGCGGTTGCAGCCAACCAGGCAAAATTAACAAACTCCAGCCTGTAAACGGGCAAGTTCATCAGCATGACCATGACCACGGTCATCACCATCATGATCACGAAACAGAGCGCCTGGTTAAAGTCGAGCAGGACTTGCTCAGTAAAAACAATGCCTATGCGGAGCAAAACAGAACTTACTTTCAGCAGCATCATATTTTCACACTGAATCTGGTTTCCAGTCCCGGTGCGGGCAAAACCACCTTGCTGGTCGAGACGATTAAAGTCTTAAAAGACCGGTTTCCTATCGCCGTCATCGAAGGCGATCAGCAGACCGAGCATGACGCGGATCGAATCAGAGCCACCGGCGTACCTGCGTTGCAAATCAACACCGGTCGAGCCTGCCATCTCGATGCCCACGGCATTGGTCATGCGCTCCAGGCGCTGGGCATAAAAGACCACAGTTTTTTGGCCATAGAAAATGTCGGCAATCTGGTTTGCCCGTCTTCATTCGATTTGGGCGAAGCGCATAAAGTCGTGGTGCTGTCAGTGACTGAAGGCGACGATAAACCGCTTAAATACCCGGACATGTTTCATGCCGCAGATTTGATGATCATCAATAAAACCGACTTGCTGCCTTATGTCGATTTTGATGTACAGCGTTGTATTAACTTCGCCAGGCAGGTCAATCCAGACATACACATCATCCAGTTGTCATCAACCAAGGGCGATAATTTTTCCGCCTGGGCAGACTGGCTCGCCGGGAACGTTAAGATGGACGCGTAGAACACGCAGTGCTTTGCTGTTCGCTTTTTGTTTTTCTTGATTCATGTTCGACGCAGCTCTTATATTTCAGGTTACTTTAGAGTGTGTCCGGTTTAGTGTAGCCACACATTTCGTGGGAGCGACGCCTGCGTAACAACGAGGACATCCTCCCACCACCGACTTTCATGTTTTTAGGTGGCTCAAAATGCCATAAAAACTTGCGCAAAAATAGCGATTCCCCGGCTATTTGTTATTTTCCGCCTTTCGCATAACCTCCTCAGCCAAGCCCGGAATAATTTTAATTTATTCAGTCCCGTCAAACAGTCTGTCACCATTACATTGCAATAATTTGCAGTTTAAGCAACTGATTTTACAAGGTCAGTACTGGCGACAGAAGCTAAATATCTTATAATTAGATATTATAATCTAATTATATCGTTTCATTAAAACCCTGATCTTCTCTACTATTGCACCTGAGCAACTTGTGTTGCTTATTTGGTAATCTTTTTATTCTCTATTCAATTTTAAGCTTATCGGTTTATTGAAGATAATGCCTGATTTAAGCGGCGCTTCAACATCAACGGTAAGTTTTGCAGGAGTGTTTTTATGGCATCTGATACGAGAAACCGCAGCAAAGAACAACAGATAACTGAAATCTCTGGTCAGATTGCCAGTATTTTGCAAGAAATTAACTATGGTTCAATCGAAATTATCATTCATGACCACAAGGTGGTGCAGATCGAACGTAAGGAGAAGTTACGCTTTGATATATAAATAATAATTATAAATTTCTACCGCAAAAAAAAGCGGCGAAAACAACACTATAACGTGAACATGAACCGACCGGATCACCGGAAGTTACTAATCAAAAAAGATTTTTAAAAGAAGGTAAAACTATGAAGCGTAATTTCGTCAATATTGCGTCGGTAACCGGTGCCTTGAGCTTGCTGCTGGCGTTTCCAGGTCTGGCAAGCGCCGAGGATTATTACGTCAAAACCAAAGGTTATCGTGTCGAGCCGGACACCGATCCACCGGCTTATGTGCGTAATTTGAGCAAAACCCAATTCGAGCAGTTTCGCGATGTTGACTGGCTGGATGTGGGCCTGGATTTTCGCACCCGTTATGAGTATCGGGAAAACGATTTGCGGCGCAGAACTGATCCTACAACCAATGCTACGCTAAATACCTATCGCAACGACCCCGACAATCTATGGCTATTGAGAACGCGCGGTTATATCGGCGTAAAAGACATTCTCGACCCGTTACGCTTTGCGGTCGAATTTGAAGACGCCCGCAGTTACAACGGCCTGTATGAAAGAACCGACTCCGACATCAACGAATTCGAACTGATTCAGGGTTACGCCGAGCTGTATTTCGATAATGCGCTCGGCCATAACCGGCCGCTAAGCATCCGCGCCGGCCGTCAGGCTTTGGAATTGCTGGATCGGCGTCTGGTGGGCAGCAACCAATTCCGCAACACCACCAATAACTTCGAAGGCTTTCGCGTCCGTTTTGGCAAACAGCAAAACAACTGGGACCTGGACACCTTCGCCTATCAACCGGTTGAACGCTCCAAGTATGATTTTGACCAAGCTGATGAAGACACCTGGTTTTACGGCGGCGTGCTGAGCATTCGCCAGTGGTCGGATTATGTCACCATCCAGCCGTACTTTTTGGGCCGCAAGCAAAATGGCGATCCAACCAATACCGTAGCCGCCAACCGCAAAGCCGATATTGATATTTATGCGCCGGGTTTACGGGTTTATGGACTTTTCGGCGATAGCGGCTTTGATTTTGACGCGGATATCAACAAACAGTTTGGCCGCTCCGGTTCGCTTTCGGGTACAACGCAGACCTTGCGCCAGCATGATGCTCTGGCGTACTCGCTGGAATCCGGTTATACCTTCGACCATGACTGGAAGCCTCGGGCCAGCCTGTATTACGGCTACGGCACCGGCGACAAAAATTCCACTGACAATACGAACCAGAAATTTGATGCTTTTTACGGCTTTAATCAGCCGTGGTCGCGCAACGATTATTTCTCCTGGGATAACGTTCATGCCCCTAAAGCCCGGCTGGAATTCACCCCGTATAAGGATGTGCGCGTCGACACCGGTTATAACGCTTTCTGGGTGCAAAGCGAAACCGATGCCTGGAACCGCGCCAATCTGAGAGATAGGAGCGGTAATAGCGGCAACTTCCTGGGGCATGAACTCGACATTCGTATGCGCCATAAACTCAATCCGTATGTCGACTGGAGCTTGAGTTATGCCCGCTTCGAACCGGGCAGCTTTACCAAGTCATTCGATAAGGGCAGCACGGCCAACGGCCCCTTCACGTCGGAGGCCAGCAATTTCTTCTACTTCGAAGTGTCGCTGAATGCGTTTGGCGACGGCAAGATCAAGTAAATTAGCGCGATAACTGCGGCAGCTATGCGGCTGCCGCAGTTGTTATCTAATTTTTAGATAAGCAGTTCTAAATATATCGTTTTCATAAGTTAGCTAAGGTGCTTACCATGACCCTGGTTCGGCACTATTGCGATAAAAACCTAAATCATTTTAATTTAAGGAAAAACCATGAAATTTACCATTCCCTTAAAACTCGTGTTTTTCAGTCTGGCCTTATTGTCAAGCGGTGCGGCCCTGGCAGACAGAACGCTGCTGAATGTGTCCTACGACCCGACCCGGGAGCTCTATCAGGACTTCAACAAAGAGTTCATCAAATACTGGAAAGATAAAACCGGCGAAGACGTTAAGGTCCAGCAATCCCACGGCGGCGCAGGCAAGCAGACCCGTGCGGTGATCGACGGCCTGGAAGCCGATGTGCTGACCTTGGCCCTGTCTTACGACATCGATCAAATCGCCAAAAAAGCGCGCATATTGCCCGAAAAGTGGCAAAGCCGATTGCCCAATAACAGCCTGCCTTACACCTCCACCATCGTGTTTTTAGTGCGCAAAGACAATCCCAAAGCGGTTAAAAACTGGGACGATTTGGCCAAAGAAGG
This sequence comes from Methylobacter arcticus, assembly GCF_050917435.1. NCBI lineage: Bacteria > Pseudomonadati > Pseudomonadota > Gammaproteobacteria > Methylococcales > Methylococcaceae > Methylobacter > Methylobacter arcticus. The sequence goes on along the minus strand of NZ_CP159583.1, from coordinate 3,458,581 downwards.
CGTTTCGGTCATTACGCCCAATCCAAAAACTTCAGGCGGGGCACGCTACAACTATCTCGCCGCCTGGGCGTTTGGCGAACAGAATTACGGCAGCAAGGAAGCCGCCAAGGATTTTGTCAAAAAAGTCTACAAGAATGTGCCGGTGCTGGATTCCGGTGCGCGCGGCTCCACCACCACTTTTATCCAGCGCGGTATCGGCGATGTGCTGATCACCTGGGAAAACGAAGCGTTTTTGGCGCTTAAAGAGCAGGGCTCCGGCGAGTTTGAAATCATCGTGCCGCCGGTCAGTATCAAGGCCGAAACTCCGGTAACGCTTGTGGACAAGGTTGCCAAAAAGACCGGCAACCTGGATTTGGCCGAAGCCTATCTGCAGTACCTGTATTCACCGGTCGGGCAAAAATTGGCGGCGAAGCATTTTTATCGTCCTTACCAACCGGAACATGCCGATCCTGAAGACTTGAAACGCTTTCCGAAACTGGAGCTGTTTACCGTCAACGAAAAATTCGGCGGCTGGGCGCAGGCTCAAAAAGACCATTTCGATGACGGCGGCTATTTCGATCAAATTTACGCGCCATAAGAAATGCGGCCTTGGGTTAACGGTTTTTCCGTTAACCCAAGGCCGTTAACCGGAGTGCGGGCTCCGCCTGCTGCGCAAGCAAAGCTTGCACTCCAATTTACCGCACCATTTGTTGGATGGGTTGCGAAACGATACAGATCAACACATAAAAGATTATTGATATGCCGCAAAGTAACATCATGCCGGGATTTCGCCCGGCCATCAGTTTTACCCTGGTTTATCTGGCCTTGATCGTGCTGATTCCGCTGAGCGCGATGCTGCTGAAAACGTTTGAACTCAGCCTCGACGAGTACTGGGCGATACTGACCAACCCGCGTGTGCAGGCCTCGTTCCGTATCAGCTTTGGCGCGGCGCTGATTGCCGCCTTTGTTGCCGGGGTGTTCGGCTTTATCATCGCCTGGTCGCTGGTGCGCTATACCTTTCCCGGCAAACGCCTGTTCGACGCGTTGATCGATCTGCCGTTTGCGCTGCCGACCGCCGTGGCCGGTATCGTGCTGGCCGCAATCTACGAACCTCGCGGCTGGATCGGCAAGCTGGTGATGGATAGTCTTGATGTGCAAATTGCCTACAAACCGCTGGGCATTGTCTTCGCTTTGATCTTTATCGGTTTGCCGTTTGTGGTGCGCACTATTGAGCCGGTGTTGCAGGAATTCGACACCGCGATGGAAGAAGCCGCCGCCAGCTTGGGCGCCACCCGTTTGCAAACCTTTATCAAAGTGATTCTGCCCAATATTCTGCCGGCGACCATTACCGGCGTTGCGCTGGCTTTTGCGCGCGGCGTCGGCGAGTACGGCTCGGTGATCTTTATTGCCGGCAACATGCCGTATATTTCGGAAATCGTGCCGCTGTTGATTATTACCAAACTGGAACAATACGATTACGCCGGGGCAACCGCGATTGGTTTGACCATGCTGATGCTGTCGTTTCTATTATTATTATTGATTAACGGACTGCAATGGTGGGTGCGCCGCCGTTCAGGACAATTGTGAGGAAACTCTGATGAATGCCATTTCCGCTACCTCTTTTCTGGCCTCAAAAAAACTGACGCTGTCCGACCCCGACTGGGTGCGCTATGCCTTGATCGTAGCCACCTTGGGCGTTATCGGCTTGTTTTTGTTGTTGCCGCTGCTGACCGTACTCATTGAAGCCTTTGCTAAAGGCTGGACGGCCTACAGTGCCAGCCTGACGCATCCCGACGCGCTGGCAGCGATGCGCTTGACCCTGTTGGTTGCCGTAGTCACCGTGCCGCTGACCACCGTGTTTGGCGTGTCCGCCGCTTGGGCGATAGCCCGTTTTGACTTTCGCGGCAAAAGCCTGTTGATTACCCTGATTGATCTGCCGTTTTCAGTGTCCCCGGTCATTGCCGGTTTGGTCTATGTGCTGATTTTCGGCGCTCAGGGTTGGCTGGGGCCCTGGTTTTCGGCGCATGACATCAAGATCATTTTCGCCGTGCCGGGCATTATTCTGGCGACCTTGTTTGTGACCTTTCCGTTCGTTGCCCGGGAACTGATTCCGCTGATGCAGGAAATCGGCCATGAAGAAGAGGAGGCGGCTTTATCGCTGGGTGCCAGCGGCTGGCAAACTTTTTTCAAAGTCACGATGCCGAACGTCAAATGGGGCCTGCTGAACGGCGTGCTGTTGTGCAACGCCAGAGCGATGGGCGAATTCGGTGCGGTCTCGGTGGTATCCGGGCATATCCGCGGACTCACCAATACGCTGCCGCTGCATGTCGAAGTCAGTTACAACGAATACGATTTCGTCGGTTCCTTCGCCGGTGCGTCGGTACTCGCCGCCTTGGCCGTGGTGACGTTGGTGTTTAAGGCCGTCCTGGAATGGAAGCAAAACCAGGAATTAAAAGCGACCCGGCAGGCGGTTGAAGTGCATTAAATTTTAGTGGCCGGTAAAAATAGAAGCCACCAAAATCACCAAAGCCAAGAAAAAACTTATCACCACGAAGAGCACGGAGAACACGAAGAATGAAACTTTGTGGCGGCTAAAGAGCTTACTTTGGTATACATTTTCTTTCGTGTTTTTCGAGGATAATTTTTTTGAATTCGCGTATTTAAAGATTTATATCAGGAACCCATCATGAGCATTAGCGTAAACCATATCAGCAAACATTTCGGCGCCTTTACCGCGCTGGACAATATCAGCCTCGACATTCCCGAAGGCGAATTGGTTGCCTTACTGGGGCCTTCGGGCTGCGGTAAAACCACCTTGCTGCGCATCATTGCCGGTCTCGAACAAGCCGACCAGGGCGATGTTTTTTTGAAAGGCGACAAGGTTACCGATAAACCGGTTAAAAGCCGCCAAATCGGTTTTGTGTTCCAGCATTACGCGCTGTTCCGGCATATGACCGTGTTTGATAATGTGGCGTTCGGCTTAAAGGTCAAGCCGCGCCGCGAACGGCTAAGCAATGAAGTGATTGCAAAAAAAGTCCATGCACTGCTGGAGCTGGTGCAACTTGACTGGCTGCACGACCGCTATCCCGACCAGCTCTCCGGCGGCCAGCGCCAGCGTATCGCTCTGGCTCGCGCCTTGGCCGTGGAACCCTCGGTGTTATTGCTGGATGAACCGTTCGGCGCGCTGGATGCCAGTGTGCGCAAGGACTTGCGCCAATGGCTGCGCAACCTGCATCACGACCTGAATGTCACCAGCATTTTTGTCACCCATGATCAGGAAGAAGCCATGGAAGTCGCCAGTCAGGTGGTGGTGCTCAATCATGGCCGCATTGAGCAGCAAGGCGCGCCCGGCGATATTTACGATCATCCGGCCAATGCGTTCGTGTCCCGATTTATCGGACAAACCAATGTTTTCGATCTGGATGAACATGATGCCGATTGGCTGCAAACAGCCGGCTTATCCGCCGCGCAGCAAAAAGGCAAAATTGCCCATGTGCGCCCGCATGATATTGTCATTGAAAAGTCGACTGCCGGTACCGATACCTTTGTAACCCTGAAAGACTGGCAGCATTTGGGCTCCCTGATCCGCATTGAGTTGGTCAAGAGCGGCGCGAATGGACAGGCTGCGAGCGTTTATGCAGAAATGCCCAATGACCAGTTCAGACGCTTGCAGCTGAATAGAGGCGACAAGGTTGAGCTGCGGATACGCCACGCGCATTGGTTTCATTAGGCGTAGTACTGGTCTTGACGGTAAAATTGCGCAATCATCGGGTAAATTTGTACGGCAAGTGCCTAGTCGATCCATGCGCAATTAGCGGTGTGAGCCAAGCAAGAGGACGTGAGTTTGAATAGCCTAGTGCTATTTTTATTGCCAGTGGCCTGGATGCATAAATAGCCATGTCAGGTTAAAAATTTTAAAATAACACAAGAATAACCACGAATAACACAAGAATAACCACGAAGAACACGGACGACTGCAAGGACAGATATTTGCTCCTCGGCAACTGCTCCTGCGTTGCTCTACTACACGCCATCCATGGCGTTACGCAATATCTGCATTCACCACATCCCTGTGGATTATGCAGGAGGTGGAGCAACGCAGGAGCAGTTGCCGAGAACACAAAGGTTTTAATGCATCGAATTAATGCGGTTGTTTTCTCCGTGTCCTTCGTGTTCTCCGTGGTAAATTTTTTTACCGGATATTTTAGACAAGGAAACATCCCCAACAATGAATTTAAGCCAAATTGAATTGCTTCGCGTTCTTCAGGAAAATGATTTCAGCCTTTCAAAAGCGGCGGAAAAAATGCATATCGTGCAATCGGCGGTCAGTCGGCAATTGCAGCTTTTCGAAGCCGAACTGGGTTCCCCCTTGTATGAACGGCAGGGTAAAAGATTGATAGGCTTGACCTCTTTGGGTTGCCGCATCATGGAGGAGGTCGCAACCATTAACATGGCCAAAAACAATATCCAGACCATAGCGGCCGACTTTATCGACAGCAACCAAGGCGTTTTGCACATTGCGACCACCCACACCCAGGCCAAGTATTTTTTACCGAAACCTATCCTGCGCTTCAGGGAAAAATATCCGGGCGTCAGGATTTATATGGTGGAAGCGTCGCCCGAACAGCTGATTAATAAACTGCATAGCCGCAAAGCGGATATTGCGATTTGCACCGAAAAAGTCGGCGAAGATGCCGGTTTGATCGTCAAGCCCTGCTACGAATGGCATCATGCGGTGGTGGTGCCGAAAAATCATCCGCTGAGTGAGGGTGAAATTTCTCTTGAGCGGCTAGCTTCTTATCCGATACTCACTTACAGCTTCGGTTTTACCGGACGCTCAAATATCGAGACCGCATTAAAAAACACCGATATGGAGCTGGATATTATCCTGGCTGCCGCCGATACCGACGTGATCAAGACCTACGTTCGTTTGGGGATGGGGGTCGGCATTATTGCCGGCATGGCATATGATTCGGTCATGGATCATGATCTGGTTGTGCGGGATTTATCGCATCTTATTCCCCGTTCAAAAACCAAGATCGCCTATCTGAAAAACAATTACCTGCCTGTGTACACGCAGCACTTTATCGACGAGTTGCTGGTTGCGGCTAAAGAGCTTAATCTCCATTAACCGGAGTACAAACCTGATCGAAGGGAAACCCCATGGAACAACCACAACCCGTCAGCTTTAGCACAGCCTTCCGCTTCTGGCTCAAACTTGGCTTTATCAGCTTCGGCGGGCCTGCCGGGCAAATCGCCATTATGCATCAGGAACTGGTCGAGCGGCGGCGCTGGATTTCCGAAAAGCGTTTTCTGCATGCGTTGAATTACTGCATGTTATTGCCGGGGCCTGAAGCGCAGCAACTCGCGGTTTATCTCGGCTGGCTGATGCACCGCACCTGGGGCGGCGTGGTCGCCGGGCTTTTGTTTATTCTGCCGTCGCTGTTCCTGTTGATCCTGCTAAGCTGGATTTATCTGCGCTTCGGCCAGGTTCCGGCGGTGGCCGGTGTGCTTTACGGTATCAAGCCCGCCGTCACTGCCATCGTGCTGTTCGCGGCGTATCGCATCGGCTCGCGGGCTTTAAAAAACGGCCTGCTGTGGACTTTGGCGGCATTGGCCTTTGTCGCTATTTTCGTATTGCACGCGCCGTTTCCGTTGATCGTATTGATTGCAGCCTGTCTCGGAGCTGTCGGCGGGCGCATCGTCCCTGATAAATTTGCTGTTGGCGGAGGTCATGGCTCGGCCAAAAAAAGCTACGGCCCCGCGCTGATCGATGACGATACGCCCATCCCCGAGCATGCCCGTTTTCGTTGGACGCACTTGCTTAAAATCGTAGCGGCAGGGTTGATATTGTGGGGCGGCATGATGGGATTCTTGTGTGGACACTACGGCTGGAACGGTGCGCTAACGCAAATGGGCTGGTTTTTCACCAAGGCGGCGCTGCTGACTTTCGGCGGTGCCTATGCGGTGTTGCCTTATGTGTATCAGGGTGCGGTGGAGCATTACCACTGGCTGACTGCCGCGCAAATGATCGACGGTCTGGCGCTGGGCGAAACCACGCCTGGTCCGCTGATTATGATCGTCACTTTCGTCGGATTTCTGGGAGGCTGGAGTCAGTTGCCTTTCGGTTCCGATGGGTTATTAACGGCTGGCGTGGTCGCGGCGGTCGTAGTCACTTATTTCACCTTCCTGCCCAGCTTCCTGTTTATCCTGGCGGGCGGCCCTTTGGTGGAGTCCACTCGCGGCAACTTAACATTCACCGCGCCGTTGTCGGCGATTACCGCTGCCGTGGTGGGCGTGATTCTCAACCTTGCGGTATTTTTTGCTTATCATGTCTTCTGGCCGCAAGGTTTCGAAGGGAGTTTCGACGGCATTGCCGCGTTGGTTGGGGCGAGTGCCTTGCTGGCATTGTTCCGTTACAAGGCGGGTGTTATTCCGGTTATCGGTGCTTGCGGTGTGGCGGGCCTGTTGCTGTTGTTCGTTAGACCCTGGCTTGCTTTGCAAGGAATTTTCTTATGAATATGTTGAGATTTTGTAGCAGCAAAGCAAAACCGCTCGGATTATCGGATAATATTAATTTATCAGATTGCATTGCAAAATGTTACCAAAGAGTCCGTAAAGCCCCTTCCTTCAGGTGGGGGATGTAAGGATGCTGTTGATCTATTTTGTTTGCAGCCATTGCGTTAATGCCAATGTTATCCACTTAGCGATTGAAATGGATCTTTGCTGGCCTTGGTCATGTCATATTGAGAATAGTTCGGGTATCATCCGAATGTGAAACCGCTTAAGCTGTTTAGCCATAAAATGAATGAGGTACCATTGGGTGCTATGAAACCTATCATTAAAACCTTAGCAGTCAGAGTTCGCGATAAACACGCCCGTGTTTTGAACCGTATGGCGTTTGATGTGAATCAAGTATGGAATGATGCTAATGCGTATTCGGCTGAGTTTTCGTGGGTGTTCGTGCCGGAAGTCGGCCACATCAACTGTGGCACCTCGGCGTTTGAGTTGATGAAAGACTTGAAAGGTATCCGCAAAGAGCGCGGCATGATCATCGACTCGACGGCGGTTCAAGAAGTTATTGCCGTTCATGCAAAAGCCAGAAAGCAATTCAAGAAAAACAAGCTTAATTGGCGCTGCTCTGGTGGAGCCAGACGCGCATTAGGTTGGGTTCCGTTCAAGTCCGGCGCGGCCAAATGGGTTAACGGTCAAATCAGATACGCGGGGCTTTATTTCAAGGTATGGGATAGTTACGGATTAAGTCAGTTTGATCTTCGTTCCGGCTGTTTTAGCCAAGATTCACGCGGTCGCTGGTATTTCAATATTGTCGTTCATGTTGACGTTGACATAAGGCCAGCGGCAGGCGGTCAAATAGGCATTGATTTTGGCTTAAAAACCACCGTCACCTGTTCCAATGGCGATACTTTGGAGCGCCAAGGCTGCTACCGGAATTTAGAGTCAAAGATGGGTATGGCGCAACGGGCTAAGGATAAAAAGCGCATTAAGGCGATTCACGCCAAGATTAAGCATCGACGCAAGGATGCAATCCATAAATTCAGCAACAAAGTAGTTAAAGAAAACAGTTTAATCGTCGTCGGCAACGTCAGCGCGTCCGGCCTTGCGAAAACTAAAATGGTAAAGTCCGTTTTAGATGCAGGCTGGGCGATGCTGAAAACACAACTTGAATATAAGTCGATAGCGACGCAAGGCGTGTTTATAGAAGTCAACGAGTCGTACACTACCCAAGCCTGTTCGTGCTGCGGCTGCATAAGCGCCAGTAGTCCGAAAGGTAGAGCGGGACTTGGAATAAGAGAATGGACGTGTGCCGAGTGTGGCACGACGCATGATAGAGATATGAATGCGGCTATGAACATTCTCGCGCTTGGGCATAAGCGTCTAGCGGTAGGAATCCCCGTCCTTTAGGTCGGGGAGGATGTGTGCGCCCAGCATGGGCGCGATCTCGGAGGTGAAAGTCCTCCCGTGAGCTGACCACAGCGAGCGAATGGAAGCGCAACTGCGCAAAGGTGACTGAGCGTGGGAAGGAAGCGTGGAAAGAAACCGTGAGCCGATGAACAAAAATCAGATATGAGGCGCGTCCAATCAAGGCGAGCAGGCACATTACTGCGAAGCTTTTGTGGTCAATGAGAGGTGGCGTAGATCTGGCGGTTGTGCGGGGAAGGATCACGTTCTTACCTGGGGAGATCTCGTTTTACGCCTGAAAGGGCGACGGCGTAAGCCGGGACGAGAAGTCAGCAGAGGCCATAGTAGCTGGGTGACCAGCGAAGGGCCAAACGAGAAGGAGAGCTGAAAAGTTATGAATCTTGGAAATGTACTGCATCAGAAGTCCGGGAAACCGGAGCGGGTCGTGACCGGCAAGGGTGAAGCCCAAGCCGATGCGGCACGCGATGAAACACGTCCGGCGTTTCATAAACAAGAAGGCTTGGGGCGGGAGGACTTGCTTGCTCAGGCTCTCTCGCGTGAGAACATGGCTGCGGCGTGGAAACGCGTCAAAGCCAACAAGGGAAGTGCTGGTGTCGATGGACTGACTATCGGGCAGACTCCGGAATTCCTCAAGACCCATTGGCCACGAATCCGGTCAGAGCTTTTAAACGGGACGTATAGGCCTCAAGCCGTGCGGCGCGTGGAAATTCCAAAACCGGCAGGTGGTACGCGGGAGTTGGGGATACCGACGGTTGTCGATAGACTGATCCAACAGGGCTTGCTGCAAGTCTTGCAGCCGCTGATCGATCCGACTTTTTCAGAGTCCAGCTATGGCTTTCGACCTGGCCGAAGTGCGCATGATGCAGTGCTCAAAGCACAGCAATACGCGCAAGAAGGCTACCGGGTTGTGGTCGATGTGGATTTAGAGAGATTCTTTGATCTGGTTAATCACGACATCCTCATGGACAGGCTTGCCAAACGTATTGCCGACAAGGCCGTTCTACGGCTGATCAGGCGGTATCTACAAGCCGGGATCATGGCCAAGGGTATGGTGATGGAGCGAGAACAGGGGACGCCACAAGGCGGGCCGCTGTCGCCGCTTCTGGCCAACGTGTTGCTCGATGAAGTGGATAAGGCTTTGGAGAAACGGGGACATCGATTCGCCCGATATGCCGATGACTGCAATGTTTACCTGCACAGTCAGAAAGCCGGCGAGCGGGTGCTTCGCTTTCTGAGGAACCTGTATGAGAGGCTGCACCTTCGGGTGAACGAGAAGAAAACCGAGGTGGGTCCGGTATTTGGGCGCAAGTTCCTTGGCTACTGCCTTCGGCGGTGGTCAGGCGATACGGTCAAAATTGCTGTGGCACCCAAGGCGCTCGACACGTTTAAGCAACGCATCAGGCTCATCACACGCCGGGTGGGTGGACAAAGCATGGCTCAAGTGGCTGAACAACTGCAAGCGTATATGCCCGGCTGGAAGGCCTACTTCCGACTGGCGCAAACGCCAACGACGTTCAAAGATTTGGACTCTTGGCTGCGACATCGACTCAGGGCGATTCAACTGAAGCACTGGCGGACTGGCACCACAATCTATCGTGGGCTACGAAAGCTTGGCGCGTCACACGAGTTGGCCCTGCAAACAGCGGGTGGTGGTGGTCGATGGTGGAGTCACAGTGGCTCTGCCTTGAACAAAGTCCTCACGGTGAGCTATTTTGACAGCATTGGCATTCCGAAACTCACATGACCTCAACTTCTCGAACCGCCTGGTGCGGACCCGCATGCCAGGTGGTGTGGCAGGGGCGCAGCTTAAAGCTGCCCCCTATGCCGTTCAAGAAGTAGGTTGTTTAGGGAAGGAGGAGTGCATATAGCCATTTAGCATGTAATAGCCTATCCTTATGCTCGATGTTCAAGTTTTTTTAACTTGACTGAAGTTAACCCAGATAAATCAAGGTATTTCCGTCAATGGCCTCAAATATTGCCTAGTAGCGCTTATGGCTACAAGGCTTGATTTTGTGGGGTTCTATAAAATCAAGAATTAAAAACTTGAACATCAAGTTATAGCGAATTGTTAAGGGGTTAATAAATTGAATGCGTACATCGCTAAAAACAAACACTATTTTTTTATCCGATGGGTTTTACTCAGCGCGATAGTTTTGTTTGCCGGTTGCGCTAGCGTTCCGGAAATAAAGCCTATTGCGAATTATTCGCCTATGGTCAGTTATGCGTTGAGCTTGCAGGGGGTGCCTTATCGCTACGGCAAAAGTTCACCCGAGGAAGGTTTCGATTGCAGCGGGTTTGTGCAGCATGTGTATGGGCGTCAGGGTATAGCGTTGCCACGTACGACTCAAAAGATAGCTCAATCGGCGGCGCTGACCCAAGTTCCAAAAAATGATCTTCATCCAGGCGACCTGCTTTTTTTTAATACCAACGGCAAGCCGTTCTCGCATGTCGGTATTTATGTCAGTAATAATAATTTTATTCATGCGCCTAGCCAGCGCACCGGCAGGGTGTTGGTGTCCAGCCTTAAAAACCGCTACTGGGAGAATCGGTTTAGTTGTGCACGTCGACCGTAATGGCATTGCTGTAGTGGTAAAGAATTTGCCGATAGAGGCAAAGATTGAAGCGACAAAAGCCAGCTTTGGACTCCAGAAAATGCCGTGGCCGGAGTTTAACGCTGGCGTTGAAACGATGATGCTAAGCGGCAAGCTTGGTTACGGCTGTTTTAACCAGACTGCTTAATTCAGAGCCGTCTTCTTGGCAGTAGGCAATAATCGCTTTACGCATTCTAGGATCCCATGATCTTAAAATATGGTTTTTTATGCCTTCCGCTGCGATTTCTTTGTCGGTTTCTGCGTTAAAGAAATTGCCTATATCGTTGGCCATTTTGATAAGTGGTTCTATTTTCATCGTTAATTACACAGTTAATTGTTATGGGTTAAGCGTTGCGGATGGGTATAAACCACATGCTGATCATCACGGGCAAAACCGATTAAGGTGAGGCCTGCCTCATCAGCCAAGCGTATGGCTAAGCCGGTCGGTGCGGAAATGGCCGCAAGCAGCGTAATGCCGACCCACGCGGTTTTTTGTACCATTTCATAACTGGCGCGGCTGGTAACGATGACAAAACCGGCAGATAAATCTTTGCCGGTGCGCAATAAAAAACCAATTAATTTGTCCAGTGCATTATGCCGTCCTACATCTTCCCTTATATCTAAAATCCCCTGTCCGGGAACGGCCCAGGCAGCCGCATGAACTGCTCCGGTTAGCTGGTTTAGTTTCTGGTGCTGTTTTATGCTTGTTAAGGCGGAACGCAGTTCCGCAGCAGGCAGGGTCAGATTCCCGTTAACCGGGCAGGGTTGGCGGATAGCTTGTTTTAAGGTACTCGCGCCGCATAGACCGCAACCGGTACGACCGGTTAAATTACGGCCTTTGTCTGCCAGACCTTGAAAACGCTGATCCGGGATTTTTAGCTGGACTTCGATGCCGTTCGAGCGGTTATAAATCCGCGCCGATAATAATTCTTGCGGGTTTTTAATAATGCCTTCGGTAATGCTAAAACCCAGCGCAAATTCTTCAAGATTGGTTGGGGTTGCCAGCATGACGACATGCGGCACCCCATTGTAAATCAGGGAAATAGGCACTTCTTCGGCAATAGTGTCTTGCAACTGTTCATGCTGCCCCCCTCGCCAGCGATCAACGGTGATTTGTTGATAACTGGGCCAGCCTAATTCTAACGATAGCGGCAGCGTAGCGGCACTGCCGTTAGTCATGGCTTATTCCCTGCTCCAGAAGATCAAGTTGTTTTTCTGAAAATGCGCTGTATTCCTGTTGCCATTCCGAAGTCTGACTGACTTTAGTAATTTGCACAGCCGTCACTTTGTATTCCGGGCAGTTGGTCGCCCAATCGGAGTTGTCGGTGGTGATCACGTTGGCACCGGATTCAGGAAAATGGAACGTGGTGTAGACAACGCCAGGTTGTACGCGATCGCTGACCAAGGCGCGCAATACGGTCTCGCCGGCACGACTTTTAATGCCTACCCAGTCGCCGGTGTTGATGCCACGATCTTCGGCATCGTGCGGATGAATTTCCAGGCGATCTTCCGAATGCCAGGCGACATTTTCGGTGCGGCGTGTTTGCGCGCCGACATTGTATTGCGACAAAATACGTCCGGTGGTCAGAATTAAAGGATATTTGCCGGTTACGCGTTCTGCCGTTTGCACGAATTCGGTCAGCATAAACAAGCCCTTGCCGTTATCGCGCAGGAAATGCTCGGTATGCATAATCGGTGTGCCTTCCGGCGCTTCATCATTACAAGGCCATTGTATGCTGCCGAGACGGTCAATCTTTTCATAACTGACACCGGCAAAACTAGGCGTAAGCTGTGCTATCTCATCCATGATTTCTGACGGATGACTGTAATTCATTGGGTAGCCCATCGCATTCGATAGCATTTGCGTAACTTCCCAGTCTTGATAGTCGGCCAATGGCGACATGACTTTACGCACCGGCGAGATACGGCGTTCGGCGTTGGTAAAGGTGCCGTTCTTTTCCAGGAAAGACGAGCCTGGGAAGAAAACGTGGGCAAATTTGGCGGTTTCATTGAGGAATATATCCTGAACAATGACGCATTCCATGGCGCGTAAGGCGGCATGAACGTGTTTAATGTCCGGGTCGGATTGGGCAATATCCTCACCCTCGCAGTACAGTCCCATAAAACTTTTGTCTAGTGCCGCATCAAACATGTTGGGGATACGCAAGCCGGGTTCTGCATTCAATTCGGCATTCCAGGCTTTTTCAAACAGTTGGTGGGTTTCAGGATCGGATACATGGCGATAACCGGGAAATTCATGCGGAAATGAACCCATGTCGCAAGAGCCTTGTACGTTATTTTGTCCGCGTAACGGATTCACGCCGGCACCGTCATGACCCAGGTTGCCGGTCGCCATGGCCAGATTGGCAATGCCGATGACCATGGTGGAGCCTTGGCTGTGTTCGGTTACGCCTAAACCGTAATAAATCGCGCCATTACCTGCGGTAGCATAAAGTCGTGCGGCCGCTCTAAGTTCAGCGGCGGGGACGCCGGTAATGGACTCGCTGGCTTCCGGTGAATTATGTTCCTGGGCAATAAAGGTTTTCCATTTGGCAAAAGAGGCGACATCGCAACGTTCATTGACAAAGGCTTCGTCAAGCAGGCTTTCGGTAACAATGACATGCCCGAGGGCATTGATCAAGGCGACATTGGTACTGGGACGCAGCTTTAGATGATGGCTGGCTTTAACATGCGGAGCTTTGATCAGGTCGATTTCACGCGGATCAACCACGATCAGTTTGGCGCCCTGACGCAGGCGTTTTTTCATTTGAGAGCCGAATACCGGATGGCCGTCGGTTGGATTGGCGCCGATAATCAAAATTACATCGGCTTTCATGACCGAGTCGAAATCTTGGGTGCCGGATGATTCGCCAAAGGTTTGTTTCAAGCCGTAACCGGTAGGCGAATGGCAAACCCGAGCGCAGGTATCGACATTATTATTACCGAAACCGGCGCGTATCAGTTTTTGCATGATGTAGACTTCTTCGTTGGTGCAACGAGAAGAAGTGATGCCGCCGATAGAGTCCTTGCCGTATTTTGCCTGGATGCGTTTTAATTCCGACGCGGCATGGCTGATAGCCTCTTCCCAGCTGACTTCTTGCCATGCATCTTTAATGCTGGCGCGGATCATCGGCTTGGTGATGCGATCTTTATGCGTGGCATAACCGAACGCAAAACGGCCTTTTACGCAGGAATGGCCGTGATTGGCTTTGCCGTCTTTGTTGGGCACCATGCGGATGACTTGTTCGCCTTTCATTTCCGCCCGGAATGAACAGCCGACGCCGCAATAAGCGCAGGTTGTCACGATTGCATGTTCCGGCAGACCGTTATCGATAACCGATTTTTCCATCAAGGTTGCGGTTGGACAGGCTTGTACGCACGCGCCGCAGGAAACGCATTCCGAATCCATAAAATCCTGATTCTGGCTGGGCGATACTTTGGAATCAAAACCTCGGCCGTCAATGGTTAAGGCAAACGTGCCTTGGGTTTCTTCGCAGGCTCTGACGCAACGCGAGCAAACGATGCATTTGCTGGGATCGAAGCTGAAATAGGGGTTGCTTTCGTCTTTAACCGCGTTTAGATGGGTTTCTATCGGGTTGTAACGCACTTCGCGCAAACCTACCGCGCCAGCCATGTCTTGCAGTTCGCAGTCGCCATTGGCCGAACAGGTCAAGCAGTCCAGCGGGTGATCGGAAATATACAGTTCCATGATGCCGCGACGCACATCGGCCAGTTTTTTATTCTGGGTGGTGATTTTTAAACCGTCCGCGACCGGCGTCGTGCATGAAGCGGGCATACCTCGTCCGCCTTCTATTTGCACCACGCAAAGCCGACAGGAACCGAAGGGTTCAATGCTGTCCGTTGCGCATAATTTGGGTATCTCAATGCCTATGCTTGCCGCCGCACGCATGACTGAGGTGCCTGCTGGCGCGGTGACTTGAAAACCATCAATTTCCAGCGTGACCATCTTTTCGCTGGTGCTGGCTGGTGTGCCAAAATCTTTTTCTTTATTCATCGACATTGTAATCTCCTCTAAATCATTATCAGGCGGCGGTAGCTTTTGCATTTATCCCGAAATCTTCAGGAAAATGATTTAAAGCGCTCAGTACAGGGTAGGGCGTCATACCGCCTAATGCACAGAGGGAGCCGTTGAGTAAGGTGTCGCAAAGATCACGTAACAAGGGGATGTTTTTATCGAGGTTGCGACCGTTAATAATGTCGTCCATGACTTCTACGCCACGGGTGGAACCGATGCGGCAAGGCGTACATTTGCCGCAGGATTCGATTTTGCAAAATTCCATGCTATAGCGCGCCATTTCGGCCATATTGACCGTGTCGTCAAAAACGACTATGCCGCCGTGCCCCACTACCGCCCAGATGGCGGCAAAGGCTTCGTAATCCAATACAGTGTCAAATTGCGCTTCCGGCAGATAAGCGCCGAGCGGGCCGCCTACCTGGACTGCCTTAATCGGCCTGCCGGAAGCTGAGCCGCCGCCGAAATCGTAAAGTAATTCGCGCAGGGTTAAGCCGAAGCTGAGTTCGACCAAGCCGGGGCGCTTGATGTTGCCTGCCAGTTGCACCGGTAAAGTGCCGCGCGAGCGTCCTATGCCGAAATCGCGGTAATAGTCGCCGCCTTTATCCAGAATAATCGGCACCGAAGCCAGGGAAATAACATTGTTGACCACGGTCGGTTGACCGAACAAACCGCTGATGGCTGGCAAAGGCGGTTTAAACCGTACCAGGCCGCGTTTGCCCTCAAGGCTTTCCATTAATGAGGTTTCTTCGCCGCAGACATAAGCGCCTGCGCCCAGTCTGACTTCCAGGTCAAACCTTTTGCCGCTGCCTTGAATGTTGTCGCCCAGGTAACCTTCTTTGTAAGCGGTGGCAATGGCGGCATTGAGCACTTCGCAAGCGTGAGGGTATTCTATGCGCAGGTAGATATAACCTTGGGTGGCATCGACGGCTAGCCCGGCAATGGTCATGCCTTCGATTAACACGAACGGGTCGTCTTCCATGATCATGCGGTCGGAAAAGGTGCCGGAATCGCCTTCATCGGCATTACAGATAATATATTTTTGCGCTGATGCGGTGTTGAGTACCGTTTTCCATTTAATGCCGGTTGGGAAGGCTGCGCCGCCGCGACCGCGTAAACCGGAATCGGTTACCGCTTGGACGATTTCTTCCTGGCTCATGGCTAGCGCATTTTTCAAGCCGCGATAGCCGTCATTTTCAAGATAATCCGTTAGGCTGACAGGGTCGGTTTTGCCGATTCGGGCAAAGGTCAAGCGCTGCTGTTTCTTAAAGTAATCAAGTTCTTCAGTCAGGCCTAAGGATAACGTATGTGCGGCACCTTGGGTGAAGTCGGCATCAAACAAGCCGGACACGTCGCCGGGTTGAACGGGGCCGTAGGCCACGCGTCCTTTGTCGGTTGCCACTTCAACCAGCGGTTCCAGCCAGAACATGCCTCTTGAACCGTTACGAACGAGTTTAATGTCGAGACCGCGCGTTGCCGCTTCTTTGGCGATAGCGGTGGCAACGCGATCAGCACCCAATGAAACGGCGCTGGAATCGCATGGCACATAAATAGTGATACTCATGCTGATGCCTCTGTAGTCGTGATGGTTGCATCAAAGCTGTCCGCTGTCACGCGCCCGTAAATTTCCTTGCCGATTTGCATGGCCGGTGAACAGGCGCAATTGCCTAAACAGTACACGGGTTCCAGAGAGAATTTGCCGTCGGCGGTGGTTTCATGAAAACCAATGCCTAGTTTGCTTTTAACATGCTCTTCAAGCTGTTTTGCGCCCATCGCTTGACAGGATTCTGCCCGGCACAGATGAATAGTTTGTTTGCCCGGCGGCGTGTCTCTGAAATAGTGGTAAAAGCTGATCACGCCGTGTACTTCGGCGCGAGAAAGGCTTAGTCCTGCGGCGATATCCGGTACGCAGTCGGCCGGGATATAACCCAGTGTATCTTGTATGCCATGCAGAATAGGTAAAAGTGCGCCGGGCTTGTCTTTAAGTGTGGCGATTATTTCTTGCACGGTGGGTTGCGTGGTGCCTGATTCTGTCATGATCATCTCAAAATAGGGTGAATCCGTCCGGATTAAAACAACAGTTATTCCTGACTGCTGCGTATTTAGAAGTGTCCGATAGCATAGCACAAGATATTTTGGCTGTAAAAATGCTATAAAATAGACAAAAAATGTAGGTGTTTAGCGCTGTCGGTTATGTGTCTATTTATAATGAATATTTTTTAAATAGGGTGCTTTAAAATGAGTTGTCTGCTTTTGGGTAATAGACTGTTTGTTTATCGGTCTATATTCAATGGTATTTTTTTGCTAAAAATCAGTAAGAGTGACCGAAGTCACTCTTGGATAATTGCTTTTTTATTTCACAAAACAATTTTTTTCAGCAACTTGTTCTGCGTCTTTAAGCCGTTTTCTTAAGTCTTTGGATTGAGTCGGATCGCGCATAGCCGCAGCGGCATCGCCGGTCTGACCTTTGCTTAAATAAGAGAAGGTTTTCGCGGCTTCGTAGTCGGCAAAACTCAGTTTTTCAGCGATTTTGTCGATTTTACAACCGCAGGCGTACTGGCTGATATAGGTCAGGCCGCCGTGTTGTGCAACGCAATTTAAGACATAGTCAACGCGGTCTCGGGTAGGGTAGTCGCTGACGAATGGCGCAGGTTCAGCGGATTCTGTCGGTTTTTCCGGCGCGGTGGCACAACCTGAAATGAGGGTGACTAACGTAAGGCTTAATATGAAGGGTGTGTGTTTAATTTTCATGGATGATTTTTTATTCGCATAAGTCAGTAAAGTGAAAAAGGTTGCGATCCAAACGGAGCAACGGCTCTGTGGTTGTCGGTATAAGAACCGTTTAATAACCAACGCCACTTCATGCATCGCTTGCATTAAGTAACAAGCTTGCGAGAATAGTCTACCCGCAACCCAACCTATTCAAAGCTTACCATTATGAGCAATCAAACAAAAGTAGCCGGCGTGATTCTTGCCGGTGGTCGTGCCCGGCGCATGAATAACCGGGATAAAGGTCTGATGAAGTTTAAAGGTCGTTCTATGGTGAGTTATGCGCTAGCCGCGTTAGCTCCCGTTGTCGATTATGTGTTCATCAATGCCAATCGGAATATCGATCAATACCGGCAATTTGGATGTCCGGTTATTAGCGATCAAACCGACAGTTTTGACGGTCCTTTGGCTGGCGTATTAACGGCTATGATTCATGCTGATGCCGATATTCTGTTGGTCTTGCCTTGCGACTCGCCGTTAATTAAAACGGAACATCTGCAAAAGTTGTTATCAACCCGCGCCGAAAATAATGCCGATGTTGCGGTCGCCTTTGATGGGCTAAGGATACACCCGGTTTTTTTTGCGGTAAAGACTGCATTACAAGGCAGTCTGCAAGATTATTTGGCTGGCGACCAACGTAAAGTGGCGGCTTGGCTGGTGCAGCAGAACTTTGTGAAGGTCGATTTTAGTCGGGAGCCGGAAATATTCAGCAACATTAATACCCTGGCCGAGTTATCGGCGCTGGAGGACGCTAATTATCCCAGTTAGCATCGGGTGCCGTTATTCCACGGAAGCAGATGATAATGAAATTTGAATAATCGTCTTTAAAACCCAATATGAGTCTGGATTTTTTAGGTAAATATTTGCCTTAAATTAGGGTAAATTATCATTGATAAGCAGACCGTTTGCTTAACTTGGTGGTCATCATAAGTCTCGGTATCTGTTCGCGGACATTACTTTCAGCACGATACGTTACTGTCGAAAACATCTATTTTCCGGTATAATTTGCAGCATTTTTAACTCAGGGTATAGGCGTTATGTCAGAAATCAATAAAGTTGTCTTGGCTTATTCTGGAGGTTTGGATACTTCCGTTATTCTTAAGTGGTTACAGGATGTGTATGCTTGTGAGGTTGTTACCTTTACCGCCGATTTGGGTCAGGGCGAAGAAGTAGAGCCGGCGCGAGCCAAAGCCCAAGCGATGGGTATTAAAGATATTTACATCGAAGATTTGCGTGAAGATTTTGCGCGTGATTATGTTTTTCCGATGTTCCGTGCCAATACGGTTTACGAAGGCGAATATTTGCTGGGCACCTCGATTGCCCGTCCTTTAATCGCCAAACGGCTGATTGAAATTGCCAATGAAACCGGTGCGAATGCTATTTCACACGGCGCAACCGGTAAGGGTAACGACCAAGTGCGTTTTGAGCTGGGCGCTTACGCATTGCGCCCTGACATCCATGTTATTGCCCCTTGGCGGGAATGGGATTTAACCTCCCGGCAAACATTGCTGGCTTATGCTGAAAAACATAATATTCCGGTAGAAATGAAAAAAGGTAAAACCTCGCCTTATTCTATGGATGCCAATTTACTGCATATTTCTTATGAAGGCCGGGTTCTGGAAGATCCTTGGGCGGAGCCTGAAGAGGACATGTGGCGTTGGACGACTTCACCTGAAGCCGCTCCTGATCAAGCGACTTACATTGAGCTGACTTACCGTCAAGGCGATATTATCGCTATTGATGATGTGGCTTGCACGCCTGCGACCGTTCTGGAACAATTAAATAAAGTTGGCGGCACTAATGGTATCGGCCGCTTGGACATTGTGGAAAATCGCTATGTCGGCATGAAATCACGCGGCTGTTATGAAACCCCGGCCGGTACCATAATGCTCAAGGCGCATCGTGCGATTGAATCATTAACATTGGATAGGGAAGTGGCGCATTTAAAGGATGAACTGATGCCGCGCTATGCTTCTTTAATCTATAACGGTTATTGGTGGAGTCCTGAGCGAGAAATGATGCAAACTATGATCAATGCGTCTCAGGCGAACGTTAACGGCAAGGTCAGGCTTAAGCTTTATAAGGGTAATGTTGTCGTAGTCGGTCGTGCTTCCGATACCGATAGTCTGTTTGACGAAAGTATTGCAACCTTTGAAGATGATGGCGGCGCCTATAATCAAAAGGATGCTGAGGGCTTTATTAAATTGAATGCGCTGAGAATGAGAATAGCCGCTGCGAAGCGCTTAAGTTAATGTTGTAGGTAGGGTCATTACTATATGGTGTGGGCGCGAATTTATTCGCGCTTTTTAATCTACCGCGCGAATAAATTCGCGTCCACAGCGTTTAAATAAAATGCAGGATTTGAGCAGTAAACTTGTATAATCCCGAGTCAGGTAGTGAGACAAGCTATATACTTTGTTGTGAATAATAATTGTTCGATCAGGTCGGTTGCCATAGGTTCCTGGTGCGAGGGGAAGTAGTTAATGAGCGATATAGATAAGATAAATTCAGACGTAGAGACCTTGCACGGCAATGCCTCTAGGATTCTGCAACGTATACCTTCGCATCATGCATTAATGAAAGTTAACCGGCTGTTGCTGACTATAGTCTGTTCCTTGATGGCTGTTGTTTTGATAGCGGGCTTTTTATTGGTCCCAACCGATAGCTTTATAAATCGTTATAAAAATGCTACGGCTACCGAGACCTATGCGGCCGAGATGAATCCCGTATTGTCAGCGGAAGTTAACGCCCTGAAAGGCCAGTTGGTCGGATTGGTCAGCGGTTCAATTGAAAGTAAATTAAACGCGTTGGAACAGAGTATTCGGATAGGTTCTGTGTCCAGTTCTATAAGCACCATAGAAGATTTGAAAAGCGACCTTAAAGCTCTGCGTTCTTATACAGAACCTGCCAAGAAAGGGAAGGTTGTCATTTCTAATGAGCAGCTAATACAGGAAATGTCCCAATTAAAACAGCTGATCTATTTGACTATTGCTTCTTGCGGGTTGATGCTGGCGGCAGTTGCGGGTATCTGGATTAAAAATCATAATCGCTTGCCTTATAAAGAAACAAAAACAAGTTATTTGGGTAAGGATTAATTTTCGGTTATCGGTTTTTTGGGCACAAAAAAAAGCCGCCCCAATATATAATTGGGGCGGCTTTTTTTGTGTTTGTCGATCCGGGATTAATTGCCGCCCAGATATTTGTACAAAGCATCAACAGCTTGATCTTCGCCGTATCCGGCTTTAACAACGGCTGGATTTTTCATGATCTCAGCGATAGCTTTTGGCATGCCGCCTTTGCCTTCTTTAAGAACGGTTTCAAATTGTGCTCTGTCCAGTGAGCCGGCTTTAATTAAAGCCGATAACTGTGGGTTTGAAGCAATATCGTGGCAAGTGCCGCAACCGCGACCGAAAGCGCGATCATAAATTTTCTTGCCGATATCACTGGATTCGTCGGCAAATACTTGTCCACTTAACGTGATTAAAGCAATACCGGCTAATGTAGCTAATGTTTTTTTCATATTGACCTCTCTTGGTGATAAAAAAAGAACTGCGGTTTCTTCTGGAAGAAAAACAGTTCGATTAAAAAGTTAAACCCGGAAAGCATAGGGAATTTGCCGGTAAAATTCAATTTTTTTATTTATTTTTGTTAAGTAATATTATTAATTAACGAATGTGAATGATAACAGAATACGGAGATCAATGGGCTGAACTCCTCCTATTGATCTGCATTCATGTGCCAAACTGATAGGATTAACCTAGCAGTCAAATTAGCGTAGGCGTCTATTCCATTGGCCGACTGGTTTGAAACCAGCTCAGCTTATGATGCAGTGTTACTACTGTGCCGATAATAATCAGGGTAGGCGGCTTGATGTCTTGGTCGGCGACTTTGCCCGGTAATGTTGCCAGCGTGCCGGTAATCACTCGCTGGTTGGAGGTGGTGCCTTGTTGCACAATAGCGATAGGTAAATCTTTAGAGCTGCCGTGCGCAATTAAAGACTGGCAGATTTTTTCCAGGCCGACCAGTCCCATATAGATAACGATAGTTTGATTAGGTGCGGCAAGTTGGGTCCAGTTTAAATTGACGGAATTATCTTTTAGGTGCCCGGTGACGAAGGTGCAGGATTGTGCATGATCCCGATGGGTCAACGGGATGCCGGCGTAGGTGGCACAACCTGAAGCCGCAGTAATGCCGGGAACTACCTGAAAATTAATGCCTTGTTGCATTAATGTTTCAATTTCTTCGCCGCCCCGGCCGAATATGAACGGGTCGCCGCCTTTTAAGCGTACCACCCGCTTTCCTGCTTTAGCCAAATCAGCCAGCAAGGTATTGATGGATTCTTGTGGTAGCGCATGATTTTGCCGCTGTTTGCCGACATAAATTTTTTCTGCATCCCGGCGTGCCAAATCGAGAATCTCAGGTGAAACCAGCCGGTCGTAAACGACCACATCGGCCTGTTGCATTAACCTCAGTGCCCGAAAAGTTAACAAATCGGGTGCGCCGGGGCCTGCACCAACCAGATAAACTTCGCCCAGGTTAGCGTCTTGTTCTTGATTGAGCAGGGTTTGCTCGAGTTGCCGTTCAGCGTCCTGTTCTTTGCCGGAAAAGACCAATTCCGCGACAGGACCTTGGAATATGTTTTCCCAGAAAATCCGGCGTTGTGCAGGTTGTTTAATGTGTTGCTTGACCTTATCCCTGAACTGATTAGCCAGATCAGCGAGGCGTCCGTAGCTTGGCGGAATCACGCTTTCTATTTTAGCCCTCAGTAATCGAGCTAATACCGGTGCAGCGCCACCCGAGGATACCGCGGCAATAATCGGTGAACGGTCGATAATAGCTGGAAAAATAAAGCTGCAAAGCTCAGGGTTATCCACCACATTAACCGGGATGTTTTGTTCGTCAGCCGTTTTGGCAACCAACTGATTGGTTTCTGGATTATCAGTCGCCGATACCACTAGCTTGAATTTGCCCAGGTCAGCAGGGACGAACGATTTTTGCAGCAGCGTTAAATGATGTATCGTCTGCAGGTTCAAAACTGTGGGACTAATCTCGCGGGCGATTACCGTGATTTTTGCACCGGCTCGCGCCAACAATTCAATTTTCCGTGCGGCGATTTCGCCCGCACCGATAACCAGACAAGCCTGGTCTGTAAGCTTTAAAAATACAGGGAAATAATCCATTTAATTATGATGATTCTTGGATTTAAAAGAGAATGGTATTATAAGCGCACCAAACTTAGTTGAGAAAACTTAAAATACAGCGATGATCGAATTTAATCTGGAAGTTGACGCTAGCGGCTTAAATTGCCCTTTACCCTTATTGCGTCTGAAAAAAGCCCTAATGGCGATGTCCAGCGGCGATGTTGTTAAGGTAATCGCAACCGATCCTGCCGTCCATTTGGACTTTGGCGTTTATTCCGATCAGACCGGGCATCAAATCGTTCAGTTGATAAAAGAAGCCGACAAGCAGGTTTTTTATTTCAAAAAGAAATAACAGGGATACGCAGTCTGTGTTGGCGATTACGGCAACCCCTTGGCTATGAAGAAAGTGCGCTAAAGGTTTTTCATGGCTGCCTGCTGCCTTCATGACTACGCGGGTTTGGGACTTTTTTTATTTTTTGTCACAACAGCTTGAACCCTAACCACGTTATTTTCAAAAAAAGCAACGCTTTGATCGCTAAAAGAAACATCGGATTTTTGTGTTGCTATATCAACGCCTATGTTGAAGTGATAAGTTTTATTTTTCATAATCAAATACCTGGGTTGCTCTGCCTTGTAGATACAGAATCGTAATGTTCCCGGCAACTGTTCGAGTTAATTAAGGTTGATGTGGCGATCTGCGCTCTCCAACGGCGGCTCAAGAACCAAAGGGTTATCGGTCTACCCCATCATTTTTAGTAGAAATTCTATTCTCATGAAACTCGGTTTCACTGCCGCGGTTAAACATGCAATATCTGGTAAGATGATAATAAAAACAATTACTTGCATTCACTTTATCCGCATTATCCGAGCCTTCTCCGTTAAGGGAGAAGGCGCCGGTACTTGTGTAGATAGCTATGCATTTGAATAGAAGTCTGATTTTCTGAGAAAAGAGTTAACCGGTTATGAAATTAGTAAAATATGTCAATTGTGCCTTGGCGCTACTGGCTTTTACAGATATTGCCCAAGCTGCAATGGAATTTACGTCCATTCCCCTGGAAGAGTTGATGGAGATCAGTGTTAGCTGCTTCATAAAACATACTCAAATGTATGCAATGATAATTCGCTTTCCGTTGATAGGTCTTGCGACCTGCAACTGGAATCCTGGTTGGGCAGTTTCAACCGATTGGCACTCGTCCGTTTTAGCAAGATGGACTTGACCTGTTTATAAGGTGTCCATCGACTTATCTCTGAGTCGTGGAGTCTTGCTAAGACGTTTCGTGCGGCGTTAACATCCGCCTGCAACACCTCCCCGTTTTCTCGGCAATTGCTCCTGCATTGCTCTACCTTTTTGGCGATAGCTTTTAACTTATTACGGCGCTGATATTTCAGCTTTAGCCGGTCTGATTCTTTCGTTAGTACAGCGCCCAGTGTCACCCCATGATGCACCCCGTCTGAATCGGTCAATACTTCAGTGTAGCCTTTATCCACGCCGATTGTTTGGCTACCGCAATCGTTTGTTTTCACGTCTTCGGCAGCGTAATGAATTTCAACCTTATTGTTGCGCAAGATAATGTGCAGATTGCCTTTTGGCGCTACGGTGGTGCTTAACGGGATGGCGATGCGCTTGCCTTTAATCAGGCTGGGAATCTTGATCCAGACGTTTTTATGCAAGACAAAGACGGTGTAATCATCCGACCGGACGATGATTTGGTTATGGGTGTGGTTGTGTCCACGCTTAAAATATTTACGCATCGTGCGCGACAAATAACGGTCGTCCAGATATTTATCGGATTTAAGCAATGTATACAGGCGTTTTTGTTCGTCCTTGTCTTGGGTGTGACGACGGATAGACTGTTTTACGTCAAATTTAGCAGCTTCACGACAGGCTTTAACGTCGCCTATTGCGTCGCATAAGGTTTGTTTCCAAGGCGTTGCGCCGACGTTAAACTGCTTGCCCTCTTTAAGCCAGTTATCCCGAATGGTTCTGTCCCGTAAACCTATGCCGTTAATGGAGCCAAAGCGCTCCCAAACTTCTGAGCGAATAGCGCCTAAACGTTCGGCCTGCTCAATTAATGCCGAAAACTTGCCTGGGTTAATGTGATCGCTAAAGGCTATCTGTGTTATCACTGACTGCGTCCTTGATGATTTTTTTATACCGGCGTAGGCCGTATAAACGGCAGGAAAAACCATGGATAATCGCCATTAAGTCTTGCACCATTTCTGACTCTGGCGATAACGCTTCATTATTAATGATGACCAGTTTACAACCCTGTTGTTCGAGATAATAGCCAAACCAGTCCATGCCGAAGCGAGCTAGGCGGTCTTTGTGCGCGATGACTAAGGTATGGATTGCCCTAGCCTCAACCAACGACATAAGCCTGACAAACTGTTTGCGCTTTTATTTGTTACGTCGTATGCGAGGTACGAGGTGAAATAACTTGTACCTGACCCCAGTTATTCTGACCCCAGTTATTCTTATAACCGCGCTCCGGTTGAGCGTAATGTTAGGCATTTAACTTTACTCTGACCCCAGTTATTTCTGAGCCGTAACCCAACACATTCGCGCAAAAATGTCGGGTTACGCTATCGCTAACCCGACCTACCCGGCTTGTACCTGACCCAAGTTATTCCCCGAGGTGAAATAACTTGTACCTGACCCCAGTTATTTCATGACCCCAGTTATTTCACAAATTCGCCGCCCGATAAAGGTCGTTCGTGACAAGCAGCGGCCGTTGAGAATTGCTTAACCTACAACTGGATAAATGGCTCGCAGAAGTTTAATGATTATTGATTTTAACGCTCAGTTTTATCACAAATATTTAAACCATCTTTTGGTTTACAATTTAGACCACATTCATAATCACCTTTTTCCCGAGAATTAAGATTATCAAGCATTGCAACTGAAGCAGCTCTGCATTCTTCAAGTGTCTTATAAGCGCCTACGTATTTGTCTATAAGAAGGTTATTGCTATTTGGGTATACATATCCTTGCCATATTTGTTCTTTAAATGGCCACCAGCTTGCAAGATAAGCGACGATCAAATATATAATTATCAGTTGAATCATATTGAATTTCCCTTTAAATAAAGCAAATAGAATCTTTGATGGCAAATAGGAGGATAGTATCGCCTTAATTGCTATTTCTACGGTTGACTATATTGTTTATTTTATCGTCAGCTTTTTTCTTATCTAAAAATCCAATTTCAGGATTTGCTTCCTTCCTAATAATGTCGTCGATAACAGGTTTGTCTTTGGTCAAAAATTCTTCAAGACATTTCAAATAGTCTTTAGAATCATAATAACGATTCCATCTTGCATCAACACCGTCAGTAATGCGATTAACTTCAAACCCACCTAACTTTTCTATAATTTTTTCTATAACAGGCCTTTTTGAAACCCATCCTTTAGATCCTGGTGTATTCGATAGCTGTATAACACAAGTAGGAACTTGTGTGCGATTCAAGGCTCGTAGATAGTGATTACTTAAATATATCTGAAAAGTAATGTTTGGTGTTTTATTGAAATCATCTGGGCCTGTATAAAAACCAATTACTAGGTAATTTTCATGAATAACTGGGGTCAGGTACAAGTTATTTAAAAAACAAAGGGGGCAGACCCCTTAAAAAACATGGTCGACCGTGTATTCCATACCCTGAGAAACCGACTTGGCACGCGCAAAGAGTATCAGTCCCAATTGCCATCATCATTGACGATAGTCCGTATTGCAGTGAGTTGGAGCACTCCGGCACCAAAGCTTCCTCCGATAGGGTTAACTATGTCCAGATAAAAACTTTCATCAGGTTCGGAAAAAGTATCGCCAATAATCTCGACCGGAATCACGGCTTGATTTTCGTTTGGATAAAGCGCCAACGTGCCTTTGGCGGCAAGGTAATCCTCACCGGCCCTGGCAGTACCGTCGCGGGTGGCATAGTCCACACTCAAAATCTGAGTTGTGTCGCTACGCATGCCGGTGAACTGCAACAGAAAATAGGCGTAGCTGGTCCCACTGTTGCCTTCCGTCACTGTTTTTTGCACCTGATCCGCTTGGGTCGGTGCATTCGGATATTGCGCCCGCAAGCTCTGGTCTATCCATTGCTGATAATGGCTAATGCGCTGCCAAGCGCCGATTTCACCAAAGCTGCTATTGTTCACCCCGTCGACATCAGGATGGACGCTACCTTGACTGATGCTGGTGTTATAGGTGGCAATACCGGCAACCTGTCCACGGATAAAGGCCGGTCCGCCGCTGTCCCCTTGGGCGATCAGTCCTTCATTCTGGCCCAATCCTGTTCCTGGACTATTGATCAGCCTCCCTAGAGCATCTTGAGCAGTCATGCCGTTATCAAAATCGGCCAGCAACTGGGTGCCGACGGTTGGCGTCCAGCTTATCGACGAACCCAGCCAGCTTTTAAGCATGGCTGCATCGGCATCGAACTGATTATTGGCTTTCAAGCGTAACGCGCCGCCACTGTAAGTCGCTAGTGTTCCGGCGTCACCGCTACCGACCAGGCCGTATCCCACCATCGTTAGCGACTGGCCGATTTCGTCGCTATCGCGGTAAAGGCTATAGCGCTCTGCTCCCACCGGCGCAGCGCTGGTCAACCAGACTAAGGCCAGGTCGTTATTGGCGTTAACCGAATCATAGTCCGGCATGACTTCAATGCGAGATGAGGTAATTTTCTGCTGCCCGGATGCCGTTTCAAAGTGAATGTCTGCACTGCTGGATGATGCGCTGGCAAACAAGTGCGCAGCCGTCAGGATAGCCCGTCCATCATAAAGCAAAACGCCAGTACCGAAATATCCACCAGAGGAAATACGAACGACACCGTCGTATCCTTCCCCTGGGTTGGCGCGGTTACGAGAATCGGTATAAGAGGTGACAGTGGTAACCATAAATGTAAGGGACTTTAAAATTTAAACAACAGTTGAAAAACCTTGAATTCACTTGAATTCATATAATGAGTGCAGCACCTCTTAAAAAGGTTAGAGGGCATAGTTTCCGTCTACCAAAACAAAAACTAAAGAGGTCCAATGAGAACATCCAGCCATCTAACCCAAGAAAAAAGATACTCTGTGATAAATCAGTTAAGCCGATCATGGTTCAGCGATCCTTATTTCCAGATGCTGACAATATTGGTGAAGTCATCGGTCCATGGCTTCATGTCGAAATATAAGGGCATTTTCTGCCATTTTCCGAGACGGCTTAGGCGTAGCGGTTCCAGTGTTTCGGCATGCTTTGCCATCACTACCCAGTCGGTCGCAACCACCAGCGGGATATCCTGTTGCGGTTGGAATTCCTGAATCAAGGATGCCAAGTGCAAGGCTTCCGCATTAATCGACAATACTTTTTTCAGCGACAAATGGCGGTTGGTCATATGAAACGCCAAGATACCAGTAGGTTTGAGTTTTTTGAAATAGAGCGCCAGCGCTTCCTTGGTCAGCAGATGGGTCGGTACCGAATCGGAACTGAACGCATCCATGACTAATAAATCAAAGTGCTGATTCGGCTCTTTTTCCAGCGATAAACGGGCGTCGCCGATACGCATCTCGGCGTTGGGAGCGCATTGGCTCAGGTAGCTGAAATAGGCGGGATTGCTGGCAATGTCTACCACCAGCGGATCGATTTCGTACAGTGTCCAGTTTTGCTGGTCTTTGGCGTAACAGGTTAAGGCGCCAGCGCCCAGTCCGACCACGCCGATATTCCAGGCTTGATCGTTACCGTCATATTCTTTAAACAGCTGCCCCATAGGCCCGGGACGACTGTAATAGGTCAGCGGTATTTTACTTAAGTGTGCAGCAAGACGTTGCGCCCCGTGTTTGGTGGTGCCGTGAAATAACTCATGATAGCTTTCAGGCTGGCCTTGTTCATCGGTTAACACGGCTTCACGTACGGCCAGCACGCCAAAAAAACTGCGTTGCTGATAAAGCGTATGCGATGACAGCCCATGTAAGCCGAGAGCAAGGAAGATAATGGCGCCAGTCATTAACGCAAAGCCGACTGGACGGGCTCTGAGCAGGTAAGTCAACAAGGTTAAGCCCATCAGGCCGATGACAATGATGTCGAAATACTGGAGTAAATTGTCGACAGTGGCATAAGCAATAATCCCGACAATAACCAGCAGCGCCGGGGCTATTATTTGCAACAGCAATCCGGTATTTAAGGTGAGTTTCAGGCCGGGTCGCAGCAGCAACGCCGCAATAATCATGATCGGGTATTCATAGACGGCATTGAATACAAACGGCGCAACAAAGGTGTTGAACATGCCGCCCAACATGCCTGCAAAGGACATGATCAGGTAGAAGGTGGTCAAATGCCGGGTATGCGGCCTTAGTTTAGCCAGTTCGCCGTGACACACCATGACGGCAAAGAAAAATGCCAGCAGGTGTAAAATCAAATAGGCCCAATAAGGCAAATCCGCCGGATTAATGAACGCGTAGGCGACAAACGGCAACAGGAAAAGCGGTTGCAGTTTGACCATTAACGGATGTATTTTGTCGTTCCATTTGGAAAAAACGATCACAAAAGATAATAAGTACAGCGTTAACGGGATAATCCACAATAACGGCACCGAGGCAATGTCGGTACTGATGAAGTTGGTCAGGCCCAGCAACAGGCTGGACGGCACCAAGGCCAGCGCCAGCCAGTGTAATTGGGTGGCAAGGCTGAGATTATTTTCATCTGTAGCCGTAACGGCTTCCGCATCTTGTAGGGGCGAATTTATTCGCTCAGGGCGAATAAATTCGCCCCTACAATTTTTCCACAGCACAAACGCGCAGCCTGCAATCAGCAGACACAGCAGCAGATAGCCGACACTCCAGTAACTTTTCTGGTTAGCCAGTCCGATATTGGGTTCAAGCAGGAACGGGTAGCTCAGCAATGCAATCAGGCTGCCGGTGTTGCTGGCGGCATAAAGATAATAAGGGTCGTGACTGGTATGGTGACCGACATTGGCGAACCATTTTTGGATCAGCGGTGCGGTGGTGGAAACCACGAAAAAAGGCAGGCCGATAGCCAGAAATAAAGTCCAGAGCAGCCATAAGGTTGGATTGCTGTCTGTCGGCGGGACGGTGTTTTCCGGCAAGGCTAACGGCAGCGCCAAAAAACTGATCAGTATGAGCGCGGTGTGGATTTGGATTTGGCGGTGCTGTGCGTGCCGGGTAGAAAGATAATGTGCATAAAGATAACCCAGAAATAAGATGCTTTGGTAAAACACCATGCAGGTGTTCCAGACTGCCGGTGAACCGCCGAGTAAAGGTAATAAGATCTTCCCGAACAGAGGCTGCAGCACAAACATCAGCGATGCACTGGTAAACAAAGTTGCGGCAAATAAGAAAATTAAGGGTAAATTGCGATCGACTGTGGCTTCTGGACGGTGGCTCATTATTTTTATAGGTAGCCCTAATGGCTTTTAATTTTTAATGGGCTAATGATAATGCATTTGTTGGTATAGGGGGCAGTTGAAAATAATGCAGATTTAAAAAGATCTTTAATAGACATCTTTCATAAATACAGCTACGTAGGCATGTAGGCAGGAATAAGCCGATTCAAGCAATAGCGAGAACCGGTGTTTCCTGCGCTCCGGAATTTGCCGGAAACGCTATCACGCGCTACGATTGCTTGGGTAGTCTTATTCCTGCCTACACAAACTATTTAGGAAAGATGTCTAATGTAACTATTTTGCGGTAGCTTGCAGAATTTATCGATACACCTTAACGCAGGTGTGTTGAGTTTGTCGGACGGCAATGAATGCAGCGGAAAAGAGTTGAAATCAGCAGGCTTCAATAGCGGTGGAGTTTCCAGATGGTTTCAAATCAGATAGAATTTCAGTATTCAATTATTATAATGGAGAGTTTGTTGAGTATTCTATCTATTCTCGAGTTTCCGGATGATCGGTTGCGTAAGAAGGCTGCAATCGTAAAAACGGTCGATGATAAAATTAAAAAGTTGGTCGATGATATGCTTGAAACCATGTATGAATCACATGGTGTAGGCTTGGCCGCAACTCAGGTTAATGTGCATCAACGGGTCGTGGTCATCGATGTCAGTGAGGAAAAGGATGCCCCATTATGTTTAATTAATCCTGAAATCATCGAAAAAGACGGGGTTAAAGAGTCCGAAGAAGGTTGTCTTTCGGTGCCCGGTTTTTTTGAAAAAGTGACCAGGGCTGAGCATATTATAGTCAGAGCGCTGGACAGGGAAGGGCGGTCTTTTGAATTTGGCGCCAGAGATTTACTGGCTGTTTGCGTTCAGCACGAGCTGGATCATTTGAGCGGAAAACTGTTTGTCGATTATATTTCACCGTTAAAACGGCAGCGGATTAAGAAGAAATTGGAAAAAATGCATAAAATGGAAACGAGTTAATGAAGATAATTTTTGCCGGAACCCCTGATTTTGCCGTCCCTTGCTTGCAGATGTTGTTGGATTCAGGGCATGAGGTTTGTGCTGTCTATACTCAGCCAGATCGTCCGGCAGGCAGAGGGCGTAAGTTGCAACCCAGCCCGGTCAAAGCATTGGCCTTGACTGCCGGGATTCCTGTTTTTCAACCACTGACGATGAAGACCGATGAGGACTTGCAACAGATCAGCGCATTGAATGCCGATTTGATGGTGGTGGTCGCTTACGGCATGATTTTAACCCAAGCCGTTCTGGACGTGCCTAAACGGGGCTGTATCAATGTCCATGCTTCATTATTGCCGCGTTGGCGCGGAGCGGCGCCTATTCAACGAGCATTAATAGCGGGCGATGAAAAAACCGGGGTGACCATTATGCAGATAGTGCGCAAACTGGATGCCGGCGATATGCTGCACAAGGAAGAATGCACCATAGATCCTATCGATACCGCTGTCGATTTGCATGACAAATTAGCCGCGTTGGGCGCAATAGGCCTGAGCAAAGTGCTGGCGCAACTGGAAGCGGGAGCTATTCATCCCGAACCGCAGGATGAGACGCTGGTGACCTATGCCGAAAAACTGGAAAAAAGCGAAGCCGATATCGATTGGACGCAACCGGCAGCGGATCTGGCTAGAAAGGTAAGAGGCTTAAATGCCTGGCCGGTCGCTCAAACGCTTTATCAAGGTAATGCGTTGCGCATTTGGCAGGCGGTAGCGGTGCAGGATGATTCGTCTTTACAAATGGAACCGGGCACAGTGCGCCGTGTCGATAAACATATCGATGTGGCGACCGGCTTAGGTTTTTTACGGCTGCTGGAAGTGCAGTTGCCGGGCGGAAAGTGCTTGCCTGTTCAGGCTTTCCTCAGTGCTCACGACCTTAATGGGGTAAAACTCGGTTGAATACACGATTAGTCGCGGCCCGGGTATTGTCCCGGGTTTTGCAAGACGGGCAGTCTTTAACTGCCGCTCTGGATAATGCATTTCTGAGCATAGAGTCGGGTAAAGACCGGGCTTTCATTCAAGCGCTATGTTACGGCGTTTGCAGGCAATTTCATCGGCTGGATTTTATTTTAAGCCAATTACTGGATAAACCGCTAAAGGATGCCGACGTTAAATCCTTGGCTTTGGTGGGCTTGTACCAGCTTAAATTCATGCGGGTAAAACCTCATGCCGCCGTGTCCGAAACGGTATTGGCCGCACGTAAAAAACCGTGGGCGAAGTCGCTGATCAATGCGGTGCTTAGAACCTATCTGCGAGAGCAGGAAGAACTTGAACACAAAGCCGATAAATTTCAGGTCGCAGCCCTGAGCCATCCCGACTGGCTGATTAAACAAATTGAACAGGACTGGCCTGAGCAGGCGTTAACTATTTTTCTGGAAAACAACCAGCAACCGCCTATGGTGTTGCGGGCCAATCTGGCGAAAACCAGCAGGGAACATTACCTGCAACTATTAACCGAACAGGGCATAGAGGCTGAAGCTGTCGGTTTTTGCCGGTCGGCGATCAGGCTGGATAAACCGGTGCCGGTCGATTTGCTGCCCGGCTTTGCCGAGGGGATGGTATCCGTTCAGGATGCCGCCGCGCAATTGGCGGCCGGATTGCTGGATGTGCAGCCGGGACATCGAGTGCTGGATGTCTGTGCCGCACCGGGCGGTAAAACTGCGCATATTCTTGAGACTCAAGCGCAGCTAAAAGAGCTGGTCGCCGTCGATATAGACGCGTCCAGAATGCTGCGGGTCAGTGAAAATTGTCAGCGTCTGGGTCTGAAAGCTACGCTGGTGGTAGGCGATGCGGCAAATCCTGAGGGCTGGTGGGACGGGCAGCCGTTTGACCGGATTTTGCTGGACGCGCCCTGTTCAGCCTTAGGCGTTATTCGCCGCCATCCGGATATTAAATTATTGCGCAGAGCCGAGGATATTGGGCAGTTACAGGCTATGCAAAAAACCATATTGCAAGCCGTCTGGCCGTTGCTAGCGCCTAGCGGATTATTGGTTTATGCAACCTGTTCCATTTTAAAGCAGGAAAATGAGCAGCAGGTTCAAGCGTTTTTAGCTGAGCATAACGATGCGGTCGAGTTGCCTATAGCGGCAGGCTGGGGAATTTCCGGAATCTGTGGGCGCCAGATTATTACCGGTGAATCGGCAATGGATGGGTTTTATTATGCACGCATCAGTAAGCAATAAAACATTGCTATGTTGTTTTTTGATAGGCTTGTTGCCCACCATCAGTCATGCTGATACGTCTGTCTCGAAGTCTGTCGAAGGCTTTGGTGTTGTGGTCAAAAATGCCGAGTTTACCTTGCAAGGCGATAGTTATGTGTTGTCTGCGGATATAGATTATCGGCTCAGTACGCGGGCAAAGGAGGCGCTGAAAAGCGGAGTGCCTTTGTATTGGGATATACATATCAAGACCCTGCAACAGCGGGATTATTTCTGGAATAAAACATTGGTTAATACCGGCATCCGTTACCGCATTCAGTATCATGCATTACTGAATATGTATCGTGTCAGAAATGAAGGTGCAGGTGATGTGACTAACTTTTCTAAGCTATCAGCGGCGCTCGATTCGATGTCAACTATCCGTGCTTTTCGGGTAATGGATACGGCGACTTATGCTCCTGGAGAACGCTACGCCGCCAGCATAAAAGTAACGCTTGATCGAGATGCCCTGCCGTTACCGTTACGGCCGATTGCTTATGTTAATCCTCAATGGTATTTATCCAGTGACTGGACATTATGGCCTTTGACAAAATAAAACCCCCTGTCAGCTTGTCCATATTGGTTCTGTTTGGCTTGATTTTGCTGTTGTTGCAGCTGATGAGTTCGGCAACGCAGGAATCGTCAGAGTTGAGCGCGATGTATTCATGGCTGCTGTTGGTCAATGCGCTGGGGTCGGTGGTGTTGCTGGGCCTGGTCGGCGCTAATATTTATTCGCTGGCGCGGCAGTTAAAAAAACGCGAAGCGGGTTCGAGATTAACGACGCGCATGGTGTCGCTGTTTGTGGTTTTGGCTCTGGCTCCTGCTGTTATTGTGTTTTATTTTTCCATGCAGTTTCTGCATCAGGGTATCGATAGCTGGTTTAACGTGGAAATAGACCGGGCAATGGAAGATGCTTTGGAGCTGAGTCAGGCCTCATTAGACCAGCGGATGCGCTGGCATTTGCGACAAACGCAGCAATTGACTGCGAGACTGGTGGATGCGCCGGAAACGCTGGTGACTCTGGAAATGGAAAATTTGCGTCAACTTTCTGGAGCCTCCGAGATGACGCTATTTTCTCGGCAGGGCAGGATTATGGCTTCAAGCAGCATCAATCCCAGTGATATTTTGCCGAGTTTGCCGGATGAGCATGTTTGGTTGCAGTTGCGACGGAATACCGAGTTTGTCGCTTTGGCGCCGGTGCGCGAAGATGAGCTGATGATCCGCGTTATCGTTACCGTGAAAACCAGGGAGCCGCAATATTTACAGGCTTTATATCCGGTGCCGATACGAATTGCGGATTTGGCCGACTCGGTGGAATTTGCTTTTGTACGTTATCAGGAGATGAATTTTTTAAGGGACTCCTTAAAGTTGAGTTTCTCTTTGACGTTGTCGCTGGTTTTGTTGATGAGTTTGCTGGCGGCTATTTGGGTGGCTTTTATCAGTATCCGTAATATTATCGCCCCGGTAAAGGCGTTGGTTAAGGGCACGCAGGCGGTAGCTTCCGGGCATTATGATCGGGATCTGCCGGTTACTGCTCAGGATGACCTGGGTTTTCTGGTGGAGTCTTTTAATGAGATGACTCATCGTATTGCCAGGGCCAGCGCTGCAACCCGGATGGCCGGTATTGAGGTGGAAAATCAACGCGCCTATCTGGAAACGATATTGGCGAACTTAACGGCCGGAGTGATTAGTTTTGATACGGTATATAAGATCCGTACGGCGAATCAGGCGGCTTACCGGATTTTTCATGTTCATGTGAATCAGTTTGTCGGACGGACTTTATTGGAGCTGGTGCAGAGTTATGCCGAGCTGACTGAGCCTTTAAAATCCATTCAGCGCTTATTGGAGCAAGCCGATGACATATGGCAGCAGCGAATTGCTTTTTTAGGCCCCAACGGTCGGCAGGAATTACTGTGCAGAGGCACGCCGCTGTTTTCTCAGGAAGGCCATCGAGTCGGGGCGGTGGTGGTTTTTGATGATGTGACCGATTTGATTCAGGCGCAGAAAAATGCGGCGTGGGGGGAAGTGGCCAGGCGTCTGGCGCATGAAATCAAGAATCCGTTAACGCCCATCCAGTTATCGGCAGAACGCTTGCAGCACAAGTTGGCCGACAAGTTGAACGACATTGATGCGGGTATATTGCAGCGCTCAACCACAACTATTGTGCAGCAAGTCGAGGCGATGAAAGAAATGGTGGATGATTTCTCGGAATATGCCAAACCCTCCAAAAAGCAGACGGTGGATATTGACCTGCCCCGTTTGGTTCAGGAAGTGT
Organism: Methylobacter arcticus; assembly: GCF_050917435.1. Classification (NCBI taxonomy): domain Bacteria; kingdom Pseudomonadati; phylum Pseudomonadota; class Gammaproteobacteria; order Methylococcales; family Methylococcaceae; genus Methylobacter; species Methylobacter arcticus. The sequence continues at coordinate 3,423,263 of NZ_CP159583.1, read as the reverse complement.
TAGCGCTTTATGTGTTAAAGTCCGGGGTCAAGTTTAAAGCCGATTACGATGCCGGTTTGTTGATGGTCAAAGGCGACCCGGTTAGCATCAGGCAGGTGCTGCATAATCTGATCAAAAATGCGCTGGAAGCGATAGATGGTAAAGGATTGATCGAGATAAGCCTGCACCGGGTGCAAAAAAATAATACCGATTTTATCGAAATAGCGATTTATGATGACGGACCGGGCATTAAGGACGAGCAAATTGAGCAAATCTTTGAGCCTTATGTGACCACCAAAGCTAGAGGTACCGGTTTGGGCCTGGCGATAGTCAAAAAAATAATTGAAGAACATGGCGGTGCGATTTGGGTCGACACCAGCCGTCGACTGCCAGGGACGGCGGAAGTGTCGCCATCGGTAGGGAACCGATGCGACAAAGTGGGGGCTGGATTTATTATTCAGCTTCCGGCGTGTAATTTTTGAGATGTCGTAAAACATATGAATGCACACATACCGCAGATATTAGTTGTAGATGATGAGCCGGACATTCGCCGACTGGTCTGTGAAATTCTTGAGGATGAAGGTTATCAGGTTGCTACGGCTGAAAATGCCAGTACCGCCAGGGAGTTAAAAAGGTCTACAGCCCCTGATTTGATCCTGCTTGATATTTGGATGCCGGATACCGATGGCATAACCTTGTTGAAAGAATGGGTTGCTGAAGAAGCCATGCTTTGTCCTGTGGTTATGATGTCAGGACACGGCTCCGTTGAAGCCGCTGTTGAGGCGACTCGGCTGGGGGCTTATGATTTTCTTGAGAAGCCGTTGTCTATGGCGAAATTATTATTGATTGTAGAAAGGGCTTTGGAAGCCAGTAGTCTACAAATAGAAAACGCGGGACTCAAGCAGCAGTTAGTTGCTGATATTGAACCGGTTGGCAAGAGTGCTGCGGTTGCGAGAATGAAGGATCAATTAAAGCGCTTGGCTCAGCATGATGCCAGGGTGTTGTTTGTCGGTGAGGCGGGTGTTGGTAAGGAGATGTATGCGCGTTACCTGCATAATAACGGCCTCCATCGAGACGGTCCTTTTGTGGATGTGGCGGTAGGCAGTATATCGCCGGAAAATTCGGCGGTGGAGTTTTTCGGCAAAGAGGATGCGGGTAAGATTTATCCTGGTCTGTTGGAACGAGCGCATAAAGGGACGCTATTTTTAGGTGAAATCGGCGGCATGGATAAGGAAACTCAGCTAAGGTTGCTCGGTGCGCTGGAGTCAAGTTCATTCCTGCGAGTAGGGGGGGGCGAAGCGGTTCGTGTTGAGGTTCGGGTGGTGGCATCAACCCGCATTGCCTTGGATGAGGAGGTTAAGGCAGGTCGTTTTCGGCAAGATTTATACTATTTGCTTAATGAGGTCTCGCTCGACGTTCAATCACTTCGGGAACATAGTGAGGATGTGCCTGCATTACTGAGTTTTTATGTGGATTATTTTGTCAGCCAGGATAGATTGCCTTTTCGAAAGTTTTCGATGGCAGCGCAAAACTATTTGCGTAATTACAGTTGGCGCGGCAACGTAAGGGAATTAAAAAACCTAGTGCAGCGCTTGATGATACTGGGTGTAGGGGAAGATATAGAGTTGGATGAGGTGAAAGCCGCGTTGGGTTCGGTGATTGGTGATGCGGTTACGGCGCATTCGGTGCCCGAGTTCTTTAATTTACCGTTAAAAGACGCCAGAGATCATTTTGAGAAGGCCTATCTGGAGTACCATTTTGAGCGTACCGGCGGTAGTGTTGCAAAATTGTCAGCCGCAGTGGGTATGGAGAGAACGCATCTTTATCGTAAGTTGCACTCATTAAATATAAAATTGTAAAAATAGATGCCTTGAACCCGAATCGCAAATAAACTTGAAAGTTTTGGTAATTCTTAGTAGAATCTCGTTCTTTATATTCAAGCCTTTAACAGTAAGCCTAAGCAACGATGAAAACATTTAGTGCAAAGCCAGCAGAAGTTAAGCGTGATTGGTTCGTGGTCGATGCAGAAGGAAAGACACTTGGTCGTCTTGCTTCTGAAATTGCGCTTCGCCTTCGCGGTAAACATAAACCAGAATACACACCGCATGTTGATACCGGTGATTACATTATTGTAGTAAATGCAGAGAAGATAGGCGTTACCGGCAATAAAGAAAAGAATAAATTGTATCAGCACCATACCGGTTATATCGGTAATCTTAAGACTGTTACCTTGGGTAAATTGAGAAAAACTTTCCCTGATCGTATTCTTACTACAGCAGTTAAAGGAATGTTACCTAACAATCCACTGGGTCGTGCAATGTTCAAGAAATTGAAGGTTTATGCAGGTCCTGAACACGATCATCAGGCTCAACAGCCACAAGTATTAGAATTATAAGCGGGTAGATCATGGCAGCAGCAGCTCAGTATTACGGAACAGGTCGTCGTAAATGTGCAATAGCACGTGTTTACGCAACGTCAGGTACCGGAAAAATCACTATTAACAAAAAAACTCTCGAAGAATATTTCGGTCGTAAAACTGACCAAATGGTTTCTCGTCAACCATTGGGTTGTGTTGATATGGAAGGCAAGTTCGATATTAATGTCATCGTTAAAGGCGGCGGTCCATCTGGACAGGCTGGTGCTATTCGTCACGGTTTGACTCGTGCGTTGATGGTATATGATGAAACCTTGCGTCCAGCGCTTAGAAAAGCCGGTTTTGTTACCCGCGATTCACGTATTGTTGAACGTAAAAAAGTGGGTTTGCACAAAGCCAGAAAACGTCCACAGTACTCGAAACGTTAATCGATTACTTCCATGCAGTAACTCCGGTTACGCATGTGGAAACAAAAAAGGCTGCATTCGTAAGAATGCGGCCTTTTTTATGGTTATTTAAAAGAGGATGGGCGGTGAAAATTTCGGTTGTTGTGCCTGTTTATTCTTGATGGCTTAAGTTTGGCTGTTAACAAATAGCCGCAGATTGATGCGAATCAAGCCCTGGCACACACCCAGACATCTACTCGGCTAGCGCCTGCTTTTTTCAATGCATAAGCCAGTTCATGGGCGGTGGAGCCGGTGGTCATTACGTCGTCAAGTATTGCGATGTACTGGGCATGGATGGGCTTGACGATTGAAAATGCATTTTTCAGGTTTTTTCGGCGTTTTTTAGCGGGTAATTGGGTTTGATGGGGCGTGTCGCGATTGCGCTTGCAGCTGGTAAGATCTAATGGAATCTGTAATTCCCGGCCTACGATTCTGGCAATTTCTATGGCCTGGTTGAAGCCTCGCTGGCGATAGCGGGCTTTATGCAGCGGAACCGGTAAAATCAAGTCGGGCCGGTCGGCGGTTTGTTGCATATCGGTCTTTCCTGCCTGACACCCTTCGGGTAGATGCAAATCTGTTCCAGACAGATTTGTCAGGTGGTCGGCTAATAACATACCGAGTAAGCGCGCATTCTTGTAATTGGCGCCGAATTTTAAGGTGCTGATTAAATGCCGGATGGCACCTTGATGGATGAACGGCGCGACAGTCTCATCAAAGGCGGGCTGGCGGCTCAGGCAGCGACCGCACAAAACCGCCGGGAGCGGTTTTGTGCGCGAAGCGCCCGAAGGGTGCTGGGCAGGGATTGTCCAGCATGATTGTGCCGGGTCTGCTGTGGATATTTCCAGTATTTCTGCGCATTGATAACAGCAGTGATTATTTCGAGGCAGTTGCGTATAGCACGAATGGCAAATGTCGCGGGAATCGTGTCCTGGGTTTCCGCACAAGATGCAAGTAGGCGGAAGCAGGTAATCCTGTATAATATTGATCCAGTTGTATACCATTTTTATATGAACAGGTTGACAAGTTTATCGTCGTTCGCGATGATGGGCTTCACATCTCAGTCCATCTTATACTGGAGCTTAACAGAATGTCTGCAAACCCTGCAATTCGCCATGACTGGCAGTTGGATGAAGTGCAAGCGCTTTATGCGTTGCCTTTTAATGACCTGATTTTTAAGGCGCAAACCGTACACCGAGAGAATTTCGATCCCAATGAAGTTCAGATTAGCAGTCTGCTGAGTATTAAAACCGGCTCCTGCCCGGAAGACTGCGGCTATTGCCCGCAAAGCGCCCGCTATGATTCCGGTTTGACGCCTGAGGCATTAATGCCGGTGGATGCGGTTTTGCAGGCGGCGCAACTGGCTAAAGATCAAGGCGCGTCGCGTTTTTGTATGGGCGCGGCCTGGCGTCAGCCTAAAGACAGGGATGTGGAGCGGGTGGTGGAAATGGTTCAGGGTGTTAAGGCCTTAGGTCTGGAAACCTGCGTAACCTTGGGCATGTTGACCGATGCCCAAGCGGCTCGCTTAAAAGAGGGCGGTCTGGATTATTACAACCACAATCTGGATACATCCGAAGACTATTATTCCGAAGTCATCACCACGCGGACTTATCGGGATCGTCTGGATACGCTGGCGCGGGTCAGGGATGCCGGGATTAATGTATGTTGCGGCGGCATTATCGGTATGGGCGAGAGCGCTGTCGATCGCGCCAAGCTTTTAATCGAGTTGGCAAATTTGCCCAAGCATCCTGAAAGCGTGCCGGTCAATATGCTGGTGCAGGTCGAAGGCACGCCGTTAATGGGAACTGAAGCTTTAGATCCCATTATCTTTATCAGAACCATTGCGGTTGCCAGAATCATGATGCCAAAATCACGGGTGCGGTTGTCCGCAGGGCGCAACAATATGAGCGATGAAATGCAGGCGCTGTGTTTTCTGGCCGGTGCCAATTCGATTTTTTATGGCGATAAGTTGTTGACCACCGATAATCCGATGACTAACCATGATTTGGCTTTGTTTGAGCGGCTAGGTGTGTATTCAGGCGGCTCAAGTTACGCTTGATGAATGAAACCATTCGTAGCAGCAACCGGCCGGTTGCCTTTACAAAACATCTTTAACCACGAAGACACGAAGGACACGAAGAATGAAATATATATTTCGTGTCTTCGTGGTGAATAATACTAATGACACACGCATTCTCACAGTTAGCACCCAGCCTCGACGATATAGCCCGGCAAGGTCTGTATCGCTCCCGACGGATCATCGCATCCCCTCAAGGCATTAACCTGGAAATCGACGGCAGAAAACTGATCAATTTTAGCAGCAATGATTACCTGGGGCTGGCTAATCATCCCGATGTAGTCAATGCGTTTAAATCCGGGGTGGATCAATACGGGGTCGGCAGTGGTTCTGCGCATTTGATTTGCGGACATAGCACGGCTCATCATGCTCTGGAAGAAGAGCTCGCCGCTTTCACTGGACGCGACCGGGCATTATTGTTTTCTACCGGATACATGGCAAATATCGGCGTAATTTCGGCTTTATTGGGGCGCGGCGATGCGGTATTTGAAGACCGCTTAAATCATGCGTCCTTACTGGATGGCGGCCTGTTGTCCGGCGCCCGATTTAAGCGTTATGCTCATGCCGATCCGGCTGATCTCGAAGCAAATCTGAGCAAAGCCGCAGGCAACAAGCTGATCGTTACCGATGGCGTATTCAGCATGGATGGCGATTTTTCACCGCTGGATGAATTGGCTGCTGCCGCAAAAAATCATGATGCCTGGCTGATGGTTGACGATGCGCACGGACTGGGGGTAATCGGCGAACATGGCGGCGGGATTTTGGAGCATTACGGTCTTGGCCAGGATGATGTGCCGGTGCTGATGGGGACCTTGGGTAAAGGTTTTGGCACTTTTGGCGCGTTTGTCGCGGGTTCCGAGGTGTTGATTGAAACCCTGATCCAGAAAGCCCGTACCTATATGTATACCACCGCGTTACCGGCAGCGGTTGCCGAGGCGACTCGGGCAAGTTTAAAAATTGTCATCGAAGAAAACTGGCGCCGGGACAAGCTGAGGACGCTGTCGGAAAGATTCAGATTAGGCGCAGAGCAGCTCGGATTGCAGGTAATGGCATCAGCGTCGGCCATACAGCCCATCCTGATCGGCGACAGTCAAAAAGCCGTAGACATCAGCAGTGCTTTGTTGAATGCCGGTTTTTTAGTCAGCGCGATACGTCCGCCGACCGTGCCTCAAGGTAGCGCAAGATTGCGGGTGACTTTTTCAGCGTTGCACGAGCAGCAGCATGTCGATCAGTTGCTGGACGCGCTAGCTAAAATTATCGTAGGCCGCAAGTGACAACAATTCACCTGGAAACCTTCGGCAAAGGCAAGCCCATAGTGCTGGTGCATGGTTGGGCGATGCATACCGGCATTTGGCGTGAGTTTGCCCGGCAATTGGCGCTCAACTATCAGGTCACCTGTATCGATTTGCCGGGACACGGGCATAGCGAAAAAATCGATCCGTTTGCGCTGGAACGGATTAGCGCCGAGTTGGTTAATGTGATCCCCGAGCAGAGCTGTTGGCTGGGTTGGTCTTTTGGCGCTACGGTGGTGCTTGATATAGCCAGTCGTTATCCTGAGCGCGTTTCTTCGCTGGTTTTGCTGGCGGGCAATCCCTGTTTTACCGGTTCCGGCCTGGGAACACATGACTGGCCCGGCATGGATATCCGGTTGCTCGATGATTTTGCCGATCAGTTGAATGAAAGCTGTCAGGCGACTTTACTGCGCTTTTTATCCTTGCAGGTAAACGGCTTGCCCGACCAAAAGGCTCTATTGAAGGTACTTAGAGCAGCCATATACGAATGCGATCCGCCTGATGGGCATACCTTGCAAGGCGGTTTGGCGATACTGAAACAGGCAGACATGAGGCCGGCTTTATCCGAATTAAAAACGCCTGTGTCGATCATATTAGGCAGCCTGGATACCCTGGTTCCTGTCGCCGTAGCTCAAAAAATGCAGCAGTTATTGCCGAGTCTGGAATTAAATATTATCGACAGTGCAGGGCATGTGCCGTTTTTGTCACATAGCAGGGAAACGTTGGCGATTATTTCCCGATTTATGGATGAGCAATGCCTTTAGATAAAGCCAAAATCAAACAATCATTTGCGGCGGCCGCGGTGACTTATGATGGCGTTGCCGCATTGCAGCGCACTGTCGGTAGGGCGCTGCTGAGTACTATTGACACTGAAAAGCTGGCAGGAACCTTGCTGGACCTGGGTTGCGGCACCGGTTTTTTAACCTCCGAACTGTTGGGGCTTGCTCAGCCCATTGTCGCCCTGGATATTGCCTTACCGATGTTGCAGCTAACGCGAACGAAGCTGGCAGATACACCTAATGTCAGCTATTTATGCGCCGATGCCGAACAGTTGCCGCTAGCCGGAGATGTCGTCGATGGCGTTTTCTCCAATCTCGCTTTGCAATGGTGTATCAACCTTGAGGCCGTTTTTACCGATATTAAGCGGGTAATGAAACCGGACAGCAGACTGGTTTTCTCGACATTCGGCCCGCAAACGCTACAAGAGTTAAAAACCGCATGGGCAAAAGTTGATGACTACAGCCACGTTAACGACTTTTATAGCGAGCAACAGCTGACCCGCTTTCTTCAGCTAGCGGGTTATACCGAGATAGCGGTTGAAACCCAGCTTTATGTATCGAGCTATGATTCAGTTTTGGCGTTGATGAAGGAACTAAAGCATATCGGCGCACATAATGTGATTGCCGGGCGCAACAAAAGCATCACGACTAAAACTGTGATGCAGCGCATGATTGGGGAATATGAGCGGCATCGGGCCAACGATTTGATCCCTGCAACCTTTGAAGTCATGATGGTTACGGCAGGCTAATGGAAAAAGGTTACTTTATAACCGGCACCGATACTAATGTCGGCAAGACCTGGGCAACGATTGCGCTGATGCGTTACTTGAAAAATCAGGGGAAATCAGTTGCAGGCATGAAGCCTGTCGCTTCAGGTTGCTTAATGCAGGATGGGCAGCTGAAAAATGAAGATGCGTTGCTGATACAAGAAAATGCGTCATTGCAGATTGATTACGACTTAATTAATCCCTATGCCTATGAGCCGCCAGTTTCGCCGCATATTGCGGGCATAAACAACCCAGTCAAACTGAATCAGCTGGTTGCTAAATTTGAGCTGTTAAAAAATCTAGCTGACATTGTTGTTGTTGAAGGCGCCGGAGGTTGGTACAGTCCTTTAAATGAACGGGAAACGAATAGCGACTTGGCAATAGCACTGTCTCTGCCGGTCATTTTGGTTGTCGCCATCAGACTGGGTTGCATTAATCATGCGCGATTGACTTATCAGGCGATCGCGCAGTCGGGCGTAAACTGTGTCGGTTGGCTTGCAGTCTGTACAGACCCGGAATTGTTAAACAGGGACGAGAATATACTCAGCATAAAAGCCGCTGTAGCCCCACCCTTGCTGGGTGTGTTGCCTTATACGGAAGTCGCGGATTTCGATTTTCTCTCGGGACAGCTGAAGCTATAATTCACCCATTGCTAATGCCTTTACCGGCAGATTGGTAAAAATAAAACATGACAAAGCCTCTCTGAAAGCCCTATTATTTTCATTTTTTTCTCAGCTTGATTATCCGTTTAACTGACGGCACAAGGTTAATGCATGACGATTCGCCATAACTTATCTATAAAGATCACATCAGTAAAATTTATTTTAGTTGTCGGTACGTTGTTGTCCGGATGTGCCTCGACCCGGCAAATTGTGCTTGATCATCCGTCGACTCAGGTCAGCCAGTTTCAGCCTTTACAGGGCTTCCAGGTCATTGATGGCGATGACTATTATGTGCGATTAATTTCGGAGTTCGATTTTAAAGGCGAAAATGTTTTAAAAAACGGCTGTACCAATATGGCACCGTCTTACGAAAAGGGCGATTTATCGGCGGCGCTTATTTACAGTGTGCGTAATGAGGCGCTTAAATTTAGCCGTGAAGCTACCGGTTTTTTGTATCAGGCAACGACAGGCAAGTGCAACTTTACTTTCGATGCTAAAAAGCTTTACCTGACCCCGTGGATACGGTTGGATTCGGGTAAGGAAACGATGGTCGATTATAATTTTTACACCAATGCGAACAGCGATGTCGATGTGTCGGGTCTAGTCGGCAATGTGAATGCGGCCAGCAATTTGCTGGCGCTAACCGGTGTCGGCATGGGGGTTGCGATTATGGGGCAGGTTGCCGGGCAATGGGTAAAGAGCAATCAGCAAGCGGCTACGGCGGCAGCAACACCGGTGCCTCATCAGTCGGTCAAACATAGTTCGGAGTCGCATTCACTACCGGCAGCCACGGCTTTTTTGGGTAAAATCGGAACGCTGAATCAGACAATATTTAAGGTTTATGATGTGGCGGAAGGCGGGTTTAATCTGCTGGGTTCGGATACTAAGCAATTGGGTGAGCTAAAGATTTATCCGGAAATTCTGCCTTCTTTATTATTAAAGACGACCGCTGACGGCATTCCCGATGCACGTGATTTATCCTTTGAAGAAATAGGCTATTCGCCGATAAAATCTGCGGCCGGGGACATCAATCTTCAACAGTTGATTGAGCAATCGAAGCATCCGGCAAAGCCGAATTTAAAACCTAACTGGAATAATTACCAGGAAGTGGAGGGTAATTGCCGAAAATTGAAGTTGGTGATGAAGGATTTAGGCTTCAATAAGTTTGATCGCAATGCGGTAATTTACTATTTTCTGGCTAAAAATGGCGATTGGAATAACTACAACATCAGTCGACAAAAGACGCAGGGTGAAGACATGCGGCCCAAGGTCATAGAAGCTTATCGCAGTAAAAACTTTGCTAACTGTCTGGCAACTGACGATTATGCGGTTATGAAAGCGATGGGTTTGCCGGTCAATACGCCGTCTGACTGGGATCAGATGGGGGAGGCGAGTCATAAAAAAGAGCAATTGTTTACGCCGCTTAAGTCGATAGAACGGCAGTTGGTTGCGGTGTTGAAAAATTCAAACAAAACGGAAATGGAGCAGCAGTTATTTCCTTTGCTCAGTACCGCAAAAAATGGCGACGGTAGTGTGTTGCTGCAAAATCATTTAGGTGATTTCGGCTTGGGATTGTTGCTGAATCCTCCGGTAGTGTCAGCAGTCCCTGCCCCTGAGGAAGTATCAGTCGATCCGGTTGCATCTGCTGTTGCGCCTATTCCTGGAGAGGGTGTTATTGTTAGTGCTCGTCAATTGGCGCAAGTCTTTTCAGGATTGTCATTAAACGAACTGAGTTGTGCGCGGCCGGTTCCTGATAGTTTGGGCAAATCTGCGGGTATTTTATTATTTACCACTAAAGAAGGTAGTGTGCGTATTAAAGGCGGTGCGATGGAATTTGAATTTTCCGGCGGAAAGATTGCGCGCATTGCATTTCAGTTATCCACTTACCGGGATTTCGAACAGGATCTGTTGGATCGGCCCGAAATTGGCGGCTGTCGAATTGACCCGGCTTTTTTGACAAAGTTGCACTAACGATAAATGTTGTTCCGATATGGCCGTTGTTCCCGCCATGAAAGATTAACAATTTTTTTAGGTAGCGGGAAAGCAAGTTGACTTATACCATAAATTAAGCATGGATTTTGATCTAAATATAACCCATAATATTTGTGCGGTAAATAATCAATAATAATAAAGAATATCAGGAGAAATATTATGGCGTTAATTACTTGGACAGCTGGTCAATTCGGCACAAATGTCGGCTTTGCAGACGATGAGCATAAGATCTTGTTCGATAAGCTTAATAAACTGTATGATCTGACAACAAGTGGATCGCAGCGCTCTGCAATAGGTGCGCAATTAGATGATTTGATTTCTTATGTCGTCGATCATTTTGCTCATGAAGAAAAAGAAATGCAGGTAAAAGGTTATGCGGGTTATGAATGCCATAAAGCAGAACATGATGCTTTGGTAGGTATTTGCGCCGGTCTGCAAGCAAAATTTCATGCAGGTGAGGCAGAAGTTGACGAAGGTATCGGTCAATTGGTTAAGGGCTGGTTGGATAATCACATTCCTAGCTTTGATAGGGCTTATGCGGATGCGTTAAACAGTTGATCCGGTTTTAATGTAAAAAACAAAAGGCTTGTGAGTTGTCTTGATTCACAAGCCTTTTTATTGGGCTAAATAATATCAAGGAAAGGACAGCTGGTATAGAGTGCCTTCATGGGTTAAAATCAAAAAGATTATTTGTGATAATTATTACGTAAATGGAATCGGGTCGACCTTGGCATGTCCTGAAATTACGAAACGATATAACGCATACAAGAGTTTATAACTACTAACGAGGGGGCTGCTCCGTGAAGAAAACAAAGCAACTGTCCGCAGGTCTGACCTTAATGGCTTTTGGCCTAGGGACAGCGCAGGCGGAATACACGCTCAATTTGATGAAAGGGGTTACAAAGGTCAGTAATGACATTTATGACCTGCATATGTTGATTTTATGGATTTGCGTATTCATAGGTATCGGCGTGTTTGGAATTATGTTCTATTCAATTTATCATCATCGTAAATCAAGAGGCCACAAAGCGGCGCAGTTTCATGAAAATACCACAGTTGAAATTATGTGGACGATTATCCCGACCTTGATTTTGATTGGCATGGCTATTCCAGCTACAAAAGCTATGATAGAGCTGGATGATGTTCAAGAATCGGACATGACCATTCAAATTACTGGCAAGCAATGGTATTGGGATTATAAATATCTGGGTAATGATATTCAATTTGAAAGCCATTTGGATGAAGCGAGTGAAAAAGTTCATCGCACAGCAGGTGCTAATCCGCATTCCGTTCCCCATTACCTGCTAAATGTTGATAAGCCCTTAGTTATCCCGGTCAATAAAAAAATTCGTTTCGTATTGACTTCAGCGGACGTAATCCATTCCTGGTGGGTTCCTGATTTAGGCTGGAAAAAAGATGCAAATCCTGGTTTTATTAACGAAGCATGGACTTCTGTTGATAAAGCGGGGACTTATCGCGGTCAGTGTACCGAGTTGTGCGGCAGGGACCACGGGTTTATGCCTATCGTTGTCATTGCGATGGAGCAACCCGAGTATGATGCGTGGGTAGAAAAGACTTTGGCGCAACAAAAACAAAAACCAGATTTGAGTGACCAAAGTTCTGGGGATCTCATGGCCCATGGTGAGTCGGTCTATTTAAAAAACTGTGTCGCTTGTCACCAAATTAATGGTGCAGGTATTCCGGGTTTAGTTCCCGCTTTAACGGGTAGCGCTATAGCTACAGGAAAATGGGAGTCTTTAGATGGCTTCTTACGCGCAGGCACCGCTAAAATGCCATCATTTGCTAAATTGAATGCTAAAGAGTTTGCAGAGCTGATGACTTATGTGCGTAACAATTTAGGTAATAAAGTAGGCGACACATTACAGCCTAAACAAACTGCGTTACCCGATGATGATGATTAAGCCTCTGATTCTCTTATCGCCCCACTCTTTTTTAACTATTCCGAGGTATAAAGTATGTCTGCTGTCGTAGCTGAACATGATCACCACGATCACGGCCCTGCTAAGGGGCTGTTAAGATGGATTATTACCACTAATCATAAAGATATCGGCACATTATATTTGCTGTTTGCATTGGCGATGTTTTTTGTTGGCGGTGCCATGGCTATGGTTATTCGTGCTGAATTATTTGAACCGGGCTTGCAGTTTGTGGACCCTGCGTTTTTTAATTCGATGACTACCATGCATGCCTTGGTTATGGTATTTGGCGCAGTGATGCCGGCATTCGTCGGCTTAGCCAACTGGATGATTCCAATGATGATCGGCGCTCCGGATATGGCGTTGCCGCGTATGAATAATATGAGTTTCTGGTTGCTGGTCGCCGGTGTTTTATTGCTGGCCAGCACCTTATTGATGGAAGGTGGCGCGCCTGCTAGTGGCTGGACTTTGTATCCGCCATTAGTATTACAAACCGGTAAAGCATTGCCTTTCGCGATTTTCTCGGTGCATTTACTGGGTATTTCGTCAATCATGGGTGCCATTAATATCATTGCAACTATTTTCAACATGCGCGCCCCTGCCATGACCTTAATGAAAATGCCGATGTTTGTTTGGACCTGGTTGATTACTGCGTTCTTATTAATCGCTATCATGCCGGTTTTTGCCGGCGCAGTGACCATGCTGTTAACAGACAAATTTTTCCAAACCAGCTTTTTTGATGCGGCGGGTGGTGGTGATCCGGTTCTTTATCAACATATATTTTGGTTCTTTGGTCATCCCGAAGTTTATGTGATGATTCTGCCGACTTTCGGCGTAGCGTCTACCATTATTCCTGTCTTTGCGCGTAAGCCTTTGTTTGGCTATAGCTCAATGGTTTATGCGACAGCTGCAATTGCATTTTTATCATTTATCGTTTGGGCTCACCATATGTTTACCGTGGGCATGCCGATAGCAGGTGAGTTGTACTTTATGTATGCAACCATGTTAATTGCAATTCCAACCGGAGTTAAAGTCTTTAACTGGACTGCGACCATGTGGAAAGGTTCGATGACTTTCGAAACACCTATGCTGTTTAGTATTGCCTTCGTCGTTTTGTTTACGATGGGTGGATTCACCGGCTTGATGATGGCTATTGCGCCTGTTGATTTCCAGTACCACGATACTTATTTTATTGTCGCGCATTTCCATTACACACTGGTTCCCGCTTCGATCTTTATATTGATGGCGGCCGGTTATTTTTGGCTGCCTAAATGGACCGGTCACATGTACAACGAAAGAATTGGTCAACTGCATTTTTGGTTGTCTGCAATTTCGGTGAATATCTTGTTCTTCCCTCAGCATTTCTTAGGCTTAGCAGGCATGCCACGCAGAATACCCGATTATGCTATTCAATTTGCTGATTGGAATATGATTTCCAGTATTGGTGGTTTTATATTCGGTGCCAGTCAACTGTTATTCTTGTATATCGTCGTTGATACTATCAGAGGCGGAACTGGTGAGAAAGTAACAGCTGAAGTCTGGGAAGATGCATCTAAGCATAGCTTGGAGTGGACTTTATCGTCGCCACCACCGTATCATTCATTTACTACACCACCAACCTCTATATCTACTGAACATATCTAGGGTGTTGCAATTCAGGTTGCTTGTAAAAGCAACCTGCTTAGATTACGTATCAGGTGAAATGATGACTACTAAAAAGAAAAATATTTTGACGGCATTGATTTTGGTGACGATTGCAGTCATTATTTATGTTTTTGCGGTGATAAGAGCGCTTTCTCAATGAGTGAAGATGTTGCTAATAAAAATATTAAGTTAGCAAAAACTTTACTGTTAGTTGCTGTGGCCATGTTTGGTTTTGGTTATGCGCTGGTTCCACTTTACGATGTTTTGTGTGAATGGAAATGGATAGAGCGGGACAGGCCCGATGATATTAAAAAAGTTCCAGAGGTTGCTTACCAAATCGATAGGAACAGGGAAGTTACAGTAGAATTCATGACTACATTAAATGAATCTACGCCTATGAAATTTCGTGCAGAAAAAAAACAGCTAAAAGTTCATCCGGGCGAATATTATACCGTTAATTTTTATGCTGAAAATAAAACTGATAATGCCATGGTCGCCAGAGCGATTCCCAGTTTTTCGCCTGCAGTAATCAGTAGCTATTTTGAAAAAATTGAGTGTTTTTGTTTTTCAGAACAAACGTTCAAAGCAAAAGAAGCGAAAATTATGCCGATGCGATTTGTGATTAATCCAGCGCTACCTGAGCAATACAAAACTATTACACTGTCATACACATTTTTTGATAATACTGAAAAATCAGTAAAAAAATAATAGGGGAAAATTATGTCTACAAGTGACACTTATTACATTCCGCATAAAGCTACGTGGCCAATCATTGGTACAGTCGGATTGGTGATTATGCTGGCTGGATTTGCAAATTATTTAAATGGTTCCTCAATCGGTCCAACCATGATGGTGCTAGGACTGCTTGTATTTATTGTCATGCTAACCGGGTGGTTTACATTGCAGTCAGGGGAAAGTGAATCAGGCATGTACAGCACACAGGTAGGTATTTCCTATCGTATGGGCATGATGTGGTTTATCTTTTCGGAAATTATGTTTTTTGCTGTTTTCTTCGGCACACTTTGGTATACGCGTAATTTATCGGTGCCATGGTTGGGCGGCGAAGGTACTCGAGCTGTGACTAAGGAACTATTGTGGCCTGCTTTTGAAGCCGCCTGGCCTACTAATGGCCCCGGTAAAGTCGGGGGCGAATTTGAATCTATGGGGGCTTGGGGTTTGCCTTTTCTGAATACCTTAATTCTGCTAACCAGCGGCGTATCTTGTACCTGGGCGCATCATGGCTTGCTGGCAAAAAACCGTGATCAGTTAATTAAAGGTTTGATTGCTACTGTAGGCTTGGGACTGTTGTTCGTCACTTTTCAGGCAATCGAGTATCATGAAGCTTATACCGAAATGGGATTAACTTTAGGGTCGGGTATTTATGGCTCTACTTTTTTCATGTTGACCGGCTTTCACGGTTTCCATGTTTGTGTCGGTGCTATTATTCTGGGCGTTGTTTTATTTCGTAGTTGGAAAGGTCATTTCCAACCGGAAAATCATTTTGCTTTTGAAGCCGCAGCTTGGTATTGGCATTTTGTTGACGTGGTATGGTTAGGCTTGTTTGTATTTGTTTATGTAATTTAAGTTAAACAGCCATACCCATAAAAGCGCTGTCTTACAGACAGCGCTTTTTTTTTGTCGGAATGGTTGGTGATTTTTACTTAATAGCAGTATTCGGTGTTTGCTGCATTCGAGCGCCCAGTCCGTGAGGTGTGATGATGCCGGTTGCCAAGGCTATAAAAATAAAAATGAATAAGACAATTGAAAGGGTAATGCGAAAAGTCAGGGCTTTAACTGTTTTTTCGGATTGTTCCGGAGTTCTGTGTTTAACCAGATGAAATAGCGCTGAGCCTAAGCTGATAATTATCAGGATAAAGGCGATAATAACGATACTTTTTATAATCATGAGTGCAGTTAAGTGGGTGGTTAAAGTTTTTGTATTCTCGGTTATTTAGGTGCTTGTGCCAATAGGTAAAGAAAAATGCATGATTCCTCGGACATACTCAATGAAGTTTAAAATTATTCCAACGTTAGTTTATTTGTGCCTATTGCCGGTGTTGCTCGCGTTGGGACTGTGGCAATTAGACCGTTCAGAACAGAAGCAGGCGTTGCTTAATTTGCAAGAACAAGCGGTTGCAACTGAAACACTGCATTTGTCTGAGGTTATGGAAAACAGTACAGAGATACTGAGATACAAGCAGGTCGAGGTTACAGGGCGATACGATATGGCGCACCAATTTTTGATAGATAATCAAATCAGTGGCGGCAAGGCGGGCTATTTTGTATTGACACCATTGATATTGACCGGTGAAACCAAGGCTGTTTTGGTAAACAGAGGCTGGATTCCTTTAAATTCGGATCGATCTATTCTTCCTGACTTGCAGATTAACCAGGTGCAAGCAACGATTACTGGACGGATTAATGACTTCCCCAGTGTGGGTATAAAATTAGCCGGAGCGGAAATTCCAACCTCAAGTTGGCCATCGGTAGTGCAGGTGGTCGATAGCCAGGTGTTGGCTAAAAAATTAGGCTATTCATTATTTCAATTCCAGGTTGAGCTTGCTAAAGAATTACCCGATGGGTTTAAACGGGAATGGCATACAACAACCATTATGTTGCCCGAACAACATACGGCCTATGCAATTCAGTGGTTTGCATTGGCATTAACACTAACGATATTATTTATTTGGTACGGTTTTAAAAACAACGATGCAAAATCAGAAGACTAAAAATCATCTATTAATAATAGTTCTATTTGGGATGACGGTCATTCCATTCTTGATCGCGTGGGGATTAAAAGAACATCCGCAACTATTAAATGGGCAAACCAATCATGGGCAGTTAATCACGCCGCCACAAACAACCGAACGCAGCGATTTAACCGGTTTTGATCAGTTTTCAATCGACAATATGGCAGAGCTTAACGGGCACTGGTTGCTGGTCAATGTCATCCCCAATGGTGATTGTAATGAGATCTGTCTTGAATCCATTCATAAAACCAAACAGTTACGGCTGATGTTAAATAAGGAATTGACCCGTACGCGTCGAATGGTCATCGTCCTAAAAGAGGTTGCGCCGGAAGTTGCGAGCAAATGGTGGGAAAATGACCCGACCTTATTACGAGTCAAGGCTAATGATGCCGTTACCCAGAAAATTACTGCAATCAGGCAAGGTAATATTCCTGATGGGATGCTGCTGTTAATGGATCCATTGGGTAATTTGATGATGCAGTATGAGCCGGGTTTTGATCCTTACAACGTAAAAAGTGATCTTATGCATCTTTTGCGAATTTCACAAATTGGATAGTGGAAAATAAAATGTTTAGAAAAATAACTCTCTTTAGCATTGTTTTAGCTTTAATAGTTATCGTAGCCGGTTCATACGTTCGCTTATCCGGGGCAGGGCTAGGCTGCCCAGATTGGCCGGGATGTTATGGGCAAGCCGTTGTCAGCGATCATGCCGATTTTATAGCACAAGCGGCTAAGACTTTCCCGGGACAGACTCCTGATATAGCAAAAGCCTGGAAAGAAATGGGGCATCGTTATTTGGCCGCTATCTTAGGCATGGCTGTGTTGTTGCTGGCGATACTTTCGTGGCGCGTACCACAAGCTCGCGGGGCGGTTATTTCAGGTCTGATAATTTTAGTCGGATTACAGGCGGCATTAGGCATGTGGGCCGTAAAATTGTACGCTATGCCAATTGTTGTCACCGGTCATTTATTGCTGGGCATGATGACTTTCTGGCTATTGTTCTGGCTGTATTTGCGGGTTAATCCAAAGATTTCACTATTAACTGTGCGTAGCAAGGGTTTGCTCGCATTTACCCGATTTGCAATGGGAGTGTTATTTGTAGAGATTGTTTTGGGCGGTTGGGTTAGTACTAATTATGCCGCTTTAGCCTGTTCGGGTTTCCCTGCGTGCAATGGTTCCTGGTGGCCTAAAGCCGATTATCAAACGGCGCTGAATTTATTTAGCGGCTTAAGCACAGGCTATACCGGCGTCATCGCATTCGATGCGCAGGTTGCCGCAAATTGGTTGCATAGGGTTGGTGCGCTGGTTAGTTTTATTGTGCTGACTCTGGTGATGTTGACCGCAACATCTGCTCATCATTCAACACCGATCAAAAGAGCGGGTTTATGGCTGAGTGTGTTACTGTTGTTACAGGTCGGTTCAGGCATTGTCGGCATTAAACTCGGCGCGCCTTTATGGGCGGGGTTGGCTCATAATGCGTTTACCGCATTGTTGATGTTGCCGTTGATCGCTATCAGTTTTTATAGTCGATATGCTTATGTTGAAGCGCTAAAGCCTGTTGTAGAAGTTGAGCCGCAAGTTGTTCCGGTCGCAGAAGAAGCTTATTTTGAGCCGGAACCCGAATCACTATACTTACGGCTGAAATCACAGTTAACGCGAACCCGTTCCGGACTTAGCGGGGTATTGGCCCATATTCCTTTAGGTCGACAAGAAATTGATGAGGATTTGCTGGAAGACATTGAAGCCAGTTTGTTAATGGCCGATATAGGCGTGGATGCGACCACTGAGATCATCAAACGCTTGACTGAACGTGTTGAACGGCACCAGCTCAATGACGGTGCGGCTTTATCAGCGGCCTTAAAGCAGGAGCTGCTAAGCATGCTGCAACCGTGCAGCCAAAAGCTGCATATTCCCAAACAGGAGAAACCTTTCGTTATTCTGGTCGTCGGCGTCAATGGCGCGGGTAAAACCACAACCATCGGTAAATTGGCTAAGCGTCTACAGGCGCAAGGCCATAGCGTCATGTTAGCTGCCGGAGATACCTTTAGAGCGGCGGCTGTCGAGCAATTGCAAACCTGGGGCGAGCGTAATAGCATTCATGTGGTAGCCCAGCATACCGGGGCTGATTCGGCCTCGGTCATTTATGATGGCATACAATCCGCACAGGCAAAAGGCATTGATGTGTTGATTGCCGATACCGCCGGACGCTTGCATACCAAATCCAATCTGATGGATGAATTGAAAAAGATTAAACGTATTATCGGTAAGCTGGATGAAACCGCGCCTCATGAAGTGCTGCTGGTATTGGACGCAGGTACCGGGCAAAATGCCTTATCGCAAACCAAGCTGTTTAATGAAACGGTTGCCTTGACCGGCTTGGTTCTGACCAAGCTTGATGGCACCGCAAAAGGCGGTATTATTTTCGCATTAGCCAAACAGTTCAATATCCCTATCCGTTTTATAGGAATAGGCGAAGGTATTGATGATCTGCAGGATTTTGATGCAGATGCTTTTGTCAATGCATTGTTTGTTAAAGACTAAAAACCTATGTTACAGTTCGATAATGTCAGTATGAGGTACCCCGGAGCAGGCGATGTCTTGCGTAATGTCAGTTTTCATCTGGAGCGCGGTGAAATGGCTTTTCTGACAGGGCATTCAGGGGCCGGAAAAAGTACATTATTGAAATTGATCGCGCTGATCGAGCGCAGCAGTCGGGGGCAGGTTTTATTGGATGATCAAAATCTCAACCAAGCTAAGGATAGACATATTCCTTTCATACGCAGGAAAGTGGGTTTGATCTTTCAGGATTACAAGTTGTTACAGGACAGAACCGTTTTTGATAATGTGGCCTTGCCATTAATCATAGCGGGTTACGGACACCACGAAGTTTCCCGGCGGGTGCGAGCAGCATTGGACAAAGTCGGCCTATTAGGCAAAGAGAAAAAATATCCTGCGGTGTTATCCGGTGGAGAGCAGCAGCGGGTCGGGATTGCCCGGGCAGTGGTTAACAAGCCGCCGATGATTTTGGCCGATGAGCCGACCGGGAATCTTGATCCGGAGCTGTCCGCCGAAATCATGCATTTGTTCGAGCAGTTTCAACAGGTTGGGAGTACGGTGCTGATTGCCTCGCATGATATTTTATTGATTGCCCAAATGAATTATCGTGTGTTAAAACTGGATCACGGGCAACTGGTTGAAAGTTAAACTATGAGGCACGTTACTAAAAAGCCAATTAAACAGGAACGTTGGCAGACTAAAATTTCCGGCGGTAATTTTGTCGATAAATTGTATGCTTACCGGAACCTTCATGCGCATGCGTTGTTTTCAAGTCTTGGGCGCTTAGTCGCGTCACGGTTCTCTTCAGCAATGACCATCGTTGTCTTAGCGATCGCCATCTCACTTGCCAGTGGATTTTATATCCTGGTGGCGAACCTCCAGCAGTTGGCAGGCAATTTGGAAGCCAGCAATCAAATCTCATTATTTATTAAAGATGAGATTTCAGAAGTTCGAGCCAATAAATTTGCCGATAGTATCAGGAAAAATCCCGACATTCAGGCAGTAAAATTAATTACCAAGGAGCAGGCGTTAGCCGAATTTCAGTTATACAGCGGATTTGGTGACGCAGTAAAAGCCTTGGAAAAAAATCCGCTGCCGGTAGTCATTCAGGTGTTGCCCAAAAATTCATTGGAAAATGAACAGGCGCTTGCGGTTTTGCTTGATGATTTTGAGCGGGCCGCAGAAGTTGATTTTGCCCAGATGGATATGCAATGGGTAAAGCGCGTGCAATCCATAATGGAAGTGGCACGGCGCGGCGTTATCTTATTAAGCTTGTTGCTGGGGACTGGAGTGCTGTTTATTACCGCTAACACTATACGCCTGGAGTTATATAAACGTCGTGATGAGGTCGTGATCGCTAAGTTAGTGGGAGCGACCAATGGTTTCATTCATAGGCCATTTCTGTATAGCGGTTTTTGGATCGGCTTTTTTTCCGGTGTGACTGCATGGTTTATTGTTACAACGATCATGCTGATTTTAAAACAGCCTGTCGAAACGCTTTCCAGGCTTTATGACGATGGCTTCCATATAGTGTTTTTGGGCTTTACCGAAACATTGGCATTGCTATTTATTTCATCGGTGCTGGGTGTGGTGGGTTCATGGATAGTGCTTCATTTTCAACTTCGGCAATTAAAACCCGAGTAGGAAATTATTAGCACTCAATGATTAAGAGTGCTAGAATTCGAAAAAGTTTTTTATCTGGAGATCTCAATGAGTAACGCATTAGCATTACCTGTTAATTTATCGGTAGGAACGTTTGATGCCTACTTAAATGTCGTCAGGCAAATGCCTAAATTGACAGTAGAACAAGAACGCGAATTAGCCTTAAAATTTAGAGATGACGGTGATTTGGAAGCCGCACGCCAATTGGTTATGACCAATTTGCGCTTTGTGATTCACGTTGCCCGAGGCTACAGTGGATATGGCTTGTCTATGCCGGATATTATTCAAGAAGGCAATATCGGCTTGATGAAAGCGGTTAAACGCTTTGATCCTGATGTTGGTGTGCGTTTGGTTTCATTTGCCGTACACTGGATTAAGGCCGAGATTCATGAATATGTGATCAAGAACTGGGGTATTGTAAAAGTTGCCACCACCAAAGCGCAGCGTAAACTGTTTTTTAACTTGCGTAAATCCAAGCAGGATATAGGCTGGTTATCCAATGACGAAGCGGTGGCGATCGCCAAAGATCTTGATGTCGATGTCAGTATCGTTTACGAAATGGAAAAACGTCTAGGCAGCAGAGATATGTCATTTGACATGCCTGTCGATGAATCAGCCGAAGAAAGCTATGTGGCCCCAGCCAGCTATCTTCATCAGCATGGCACTGATCCTGCGGTTCTGCTAGAAAATTCAGATTGGGAAGGCCATGAGCAGGATTTATTGTCGGGAGCATTGTCCCAGTTGGACGAACGCAGTCTGGATATTCTGTCGAGCCGTTGGTTGACGGACAAAAAAGCGACGTTGCATGAGCTTGCCGATCGTTACAATGTTTCAGCGGAAAGAATCAGGCAGTTAGAACAAAATGCGATGAAAAAAGTAAGAGCCGCAGTTGAACTAGCCGCTTGATTCATCGAGACCTTAGTGCTATTGAAAGCTAAAAAAGGCTTAGCGATTTGATCGTTAAGCCTTTTTTATTGACTTACGGTGTCACGTCAGGCTTTCCTGCCTGACGCCCTTCAGGTAAATGCAAATCTGTTCCAGACAGGTTGGTGATGCAACCGTAACACTGTTTTTGTTTCAACTGACGTTAAAGCGGCCTTAGTATATCCAGAACTGCTTGAGCCTTTACTGCAGTTTCAAGGCCGAGATTCGTTAGATAGCCTCCATCTTCCTGCGATACCAAGCCTTTTTCGAATAGTCTATGGGTAGCAGCAATTGTTTCAGGTGTAGCCGTTTTATGAACCTTGATGCCTTCCAGAGTAGTCGTCAGGTCATAGCGAACCAGAATGTTCAGTTCATCTACAATATCTTGGGTATAGGGCATAGTAAATCCTCGTGAATTATTGATTAAGACGGTAGCATAATGCTATTCTTGACATCCTCCCCAGCTAAAATCAGGGGATTCCTAGTTTCCTAAGAGTGAGTAGGTATTGCTACTGCTCACTGGTTTCTGCTGCTGACGGCATTATTGCACCGTTCACTTCACAGACTATCCCCATCAGCCCGACGGTTGTTTTGTACTTTTTAAGCGGTTATTCAAGACCTCACACTTGTTGCTTGGTTATCGCTGAAAGTGCATTTGAAGTCTTTTTAAAACTTAAGTTGCGGTCATGGAGCGAGCCGGTAGCGTCCTCTGGTAGCAAGAGGTTCATTTTAACACTATGGAAAGATTTAATACTATGAGACTACGAAAACTGAGCCGCTTACATCCACGCCCTCGACTGCATGGATGCAGGAGGTAGAGAACCAACAGTAGGCGCTTTAGGCGACGCAGGAGCGGTTACCGAAAACGGCGGGGTTTTTCGCTACTTAGTGATAAAGAAGGAGTACCTTTTTTTGTCAAGCGGTCTTCTTTCTCGCGACGATAACGCCATCACGGGTTGGGTTGATAAAACTGTCAAACTCGGGATCATTAAAAATTAATTCATTGTGTTCAATAATGGCCTCAGTCCAGCCGGGGAAAATATCGCTAGGGTTTTCAACCGCGACTCGGCCGCGCCACAGTACATTATCGGCAATATATAGCCCGCCGGGTCGAATCCTGTCTTTAGCTATGCGCCATATCGCCGGATAATCGCCCTTGTCGACATCGTTATAGCAGATGTCAAATGCCCCTTCGGTTTTGCAAAAAATATCTTGCGCCATCCCTGCCTGAAAATCGATTCGATCCCACAAACCGGCTGCACTAAGATAGTGCTCGGCTTTCTGCTGATTGAGAAAATCGGCGTCGGTGCAAATCACTTGGCCTTTAGAGCCTACTGCTTTGGCAAACCAATAAGCTGAATAACCATAACCGCTGCCAAATTCGAATACCCGTTCAGCATTGATCATTTTGGCCTGTGATTCAATAAAAACGCCTACCAAACGGCCGATGATAGGAAAGTTATTTTTTCGCGCCAGTGCTTCCATCTCGGTTAATACCGGATGATCAGTATGTCGCAGTAAACCGTTCATGTAATTTTCAATGGCCGGATTGACAGGAATTAACACGCCGGGATTTAAAACGGAAGGGGATTTTATATCGGCCATTAGCAGGTTCTCATGGATGATGGTGGTGTGTATGTTCGGTGGGTATGACCCAGGTTGTTTAGCAGGTGCGAGTTATTTAAAATAACTCAATTTCACCGGAGTTGTTATCCTCGACAAGCACATCCATGTCTTCATACAAAACCACCCTGTTTCTGCCGCTGTCTTTGGCGTGATAAAGCGCTTTATCGGCGTTATCCAGTTGTGTGCTGGGCATAGATATACCGTTGACATGCGTTAAGCCGATACTGACAGTGACTTGGCCGACAGTCGGGAAATGGTAATTGGC
The DNA here is from genome assembly GCF_050917435.1 of Methylobacter arcticus. Classification (NCBI taxonomy): domain Bacteria; kingdom Pseudomonadati; phylum Pseudomonadota; class Gammaproteobacteria; order Methylococcales; family Methylococcaceae; genus Methylobacter; species Methylobacter arcticus. The sequence continues at coordinate 3,399,534 of NZ_CP159583.1, read as the reverse complement.
AATCTCTTCTCTGAAACGGTTAAAGGCAGCTAGAGCAGTCGCTTGACTGGCTAAATTCAGGATAACAACAAATTCTTCGCCACCGAAGCGGAATAGAAAATCATTGTAGCGGAAGCATTTCCCCATCAGCTGACTAAATGTCAGCAGCACTTCGTCGCCATACAAATGACCGAAATTGTCATTAACCCGTTTGAAATGGTCAATATCCAATATGGCAATCCACGAACTTTTCTCTGCTTGCTTATCAATAGTTTGATAGTCACTATAATGTCCGCAAACCTGTAATAAGCGGGCATCTAAAGATTGTCGATTAGGCAGTTTGGTTAACACGTCCCGTTCTTTGGTATCATGCAATATGACCAGATTTCGATAGATTTCTCGTAGATTGCCTAGTAACTCAAGCATCTCCTGTCTAAATGCACCTTTTAGATGAATTGCACGCTGAGGGCCGCCGCCTCCTTTTATGGAAAAAATAGCCCAGGTATATAGGCCGGATTCATCTGGAACACTGAGATTCAAATCAGCTGAATGATCAAGTCCATCAAATAGATTATTATGATCTTGTTCATCATTTCTGGTGAAATCCAAAGGGAATCGTCTGATTAATAGCTCGCGAACAGTTCCGGTTTCTCCCGGGTTTTTTCTTTCGTGATTATAAATTTCATACGCAGTCGCGCTATCAATCCAAGGAATCTTAGTAAGAATATCTAAAAACTTATGCGTTAATGCCTGGTAATCCTGCTGAGCAGATAACTGTATAGTCCAAGAAAAAATTTGCTGTACTGTAAGATTAAGGTTCATCTGCATTTGGTTGCAATGTGAAAAATTAATTATGCCGTGTTTATGCGAAAAATGGGACTTTTTTCGAGAATTTATGCCGATTAAAAAACGTTAATGCGTTAAAGAGACCGTGGTTCTGTTGATATTTTAACGCCGCCAAATCAACGCTAAGGCAAAATGCAGAGCCACCGAATAATTTGAGGAAAATTTCTTAAATTGCAAGAAAGCTTGATCGATTCGTGTCGAATGACTATCCAGTCACTTACCGATTTTCAAAGCGCTACCGATCTAGGTTCGAGATTGACCTTGAATAGTCGCTACGATACGTCGGCTACCGCCCCGATTGCGATGTTCGCACAGGTAAATGCCTTGCCAGACGCCTAAATTAAGTTTGCCATTGGTAATGGGAATGCTGCAACTGGAACCCAATAGCGCGTTTTTTATGTGGGCGGGCATGTCGTCGTCGCCTTCATAGGCATGCTTGTAATAAGGCGCGCCTTCCGGCACAAATCGATTAAAGTGGCTTTCCATATCCATACGCACCGTTGGATCGGCATTTTCATTAACGGTTAACGATGCCGAGGTATGTTTGATAAAAAGATGGAGTAATCCGCACTCTACGGCCGCCAATTCAGGCACAAGATTCAGGATTTCACCGGTGATCAGGTGAAATCCCCGGTTTTTTTCGGATAATGAAAATTCTTTTTGTACCCACATGACTAAAACCTGCTGTATGACTTGAAATGCCGCGTCAAACGGCACAGTGGAGAAGAAAGGGCTTCGGGGTGTTGACTAATGGTTTAATGATTTTACCAAACGATGCAAAGCTTCACTGCCGTGATCGAACAGCGGCCAGCCGTCGCCGGTCAAAACGGCTTTAATATCAGGTAAAGCAGCGAGTTGTTTGACTGATTGCACTGCCTTGTTTTTATTCGTCAGTTTTGCATCTGGCAACAAGCACAATTCACCACCGACATGACAGCGGATTAAATCGCCGGTTATCAGCGTACTGTGCTCCAAAAGCAGCGCCAATTCTCCCGGCGTTTTAGAACCGTTAAGCTGATAGGCAATCAGTCCGGGAACGATTTCTTCGTGATCGTGAAGCCAACGAGTGCAAACCAGCGGAAAGGTTTCTTCCTCGGCTGCCGGGCCGTAAATTGCCGCGCCGGTAACCTCGGCTAAATGTTCGGCATCGCGGCAGTGGTCGCTATTGGTGATGACAATAAAACTTACCCCGCCCAGGCTTTGCAAGTGACTGTGATCATGTTCGGACATCGGTAAGGGATCGATCAAGACATTTCCGTTGTCACGCACCCACAGCACACTGTGAAAATCAAGGTTGCGTTCCTGATTAAACTCAGACCAGCCAAATAGGTCTTTTCTATGTAATTGTTTCATTGCTAATCCCCTGCATTAATAATTTAACACTCGATTTTATCCTTCTATTACCGCTTTAATAGTCAATTCGGCAAGCTATAGATTGTGTCTATTGTTTAAAAATATCAAGCTAAAAGGTAAAGTACAAGCGGTGTATCACGTAAAATATTTTAAGAATCTGTAATACTGGTAGGCTAGTCTTGGTTTTTTTGTATAATCAAATTCATTTTTACGATTGTTATCTTGCAATGCAGACTCCTTTTAAGACCATAGGCATCATAGGAAAACCCAGCGATCCAAGTATCGCCGAGACTTTAACTGCCCTGTATGCTTTTTTAAAGCAACACCACTACACAGTCATTGTTGCTAAAGACAGCGCGCATTTTATTGATAATCCATCGGTTAAATCCTGCGCCATAAACACGATGGGGCAGCATTGCGACCTGGTTATTGCTGTTGGCGGCGACGGCACTTTTCTTGCTGCCGCCCGCGCTATCGTCGCAGATGATATTCCGTTAATCGGCATCAACCTGGGGCGATTGGGTTTTCTGGTGGATATATCGCCCAACGAGCTATCCGACAAGCTGATCCACATCCTTCAAGGCCATTACACAGAGGAAAAACGCTATTTATTGCGCACCAAGATCATCCGCGACGGACAGATCATCCACGAAGAAACCGCCGTCAATGAAGTGGTCGTCCACCGCTGGGTAACGCCCAGCATGATAGAAATTATCACCAAAATCGATAATGTATTTTTAAATTCGCAACGTTCCGACGGCCTGATTGTTTCCACGCCTACCGGATCGACCGCTTATTCCTTGTCTGCGGGCGGGCCGATTTTACATCCTTCGTTAAACGCCCTGGTATTGGTGCCGCTTAATCCCCATACCTTGTCAAATAGGCCTATAGTGATAGATGATTCGGCAGAAATTGAAATTAGCTTTTGCCAGACCACGCAAATCAACGCCTTGGTTACTTGCGATCATATTGAAATTCCTAAAGTGTTAATCAGCGACAAGATTTTGATTAAAAAAGAGCCGAAACCGATTCGAATTTTGCATCCTGAAGGCCATGATTTTTTCTACATACTCAGGAATAAATTAAACTGGAGCAGTGGTTACTACACCGACAATCATGCTATTAAATCTTAATATTACCGACCTGGCCGTCGTTAAATCATTAGACCTCGACCTGAGAAAAGGCATGTCGGTGCTCACCGGCGAAACCGGAGCCGGTAAGTCTATTTTATTAACGGCCTTGGGCTTGGCCTTGGGCGACCGGGCTGATTCCGGCTACGTGCGGCCTGATTGCAAACGCGCCGAGATTAACCTGGAATTCGATTTGGCCGATGCGCCTTTAGCGCAGCAATGGCTAAAGGACAATGAACTGGATACCGAGCAGCAATGCCTGATCCGTCGCATTGTTAATCATGATGGCCGCTCCAAAGCCTATATCAACAACCGCCCGGTTACCTTGCAGGCCTTGCAGGAACTCAGCGAAAAACTGGTCGAAATTCACGGCCAACATGCGCATTTGACCCTGCTTAATGCGGATGAGCAACGCCGTCTGCTGGATGCCTACGCAAAAAATCAGCCCTTGTTGGATAGCGTTAACGCTTGTTATCGGCAATGGCAGCAAACCAGTAAAGAACTGGCCAGCCTGATTAAATCCAGTGTCGATCAAGCTGAACGCGAAGAATTGCTGCGCTACCAGCTTGAAGAATTGCAGCAGCTGGATCTGACAAACTTTAGCTATGCCGAGCTTTTGGAAGAACACGGCAAACTGGCCAATCTGGAGCAGATTTTAAGTGTCGGCCAGACTCAGGTTGATAGTCTTTATGAGAATGACCGGCAATCGGTCAATCGAATGCTGAATCACAGCCTAGCCGAATTAAGTCATATTGCCCAATTTGCGCCCGAGTTAAACGAAATCTGCACCATGCTTTCTGAAGCCCAGATTCAAGTCGAAGAGGCAGCGCTGCAGTTACGCCGCTTTCTTGAGGCGCAAGAGGCCGATCCGCAACGTCTGGAAGAAGTCGAAAACCGGATCGGTATTGTCCAAAGCCTCAGCCGCAAGCATCATGTTACCCCGGATGAACTGCCGGAGCTGGTTGGTAAACTTGAGCGCGAACTCGACGGCCTGGCGCACAGCAGCGAGCTCATCGAAAACTTAACGGCAAGTGCCGCACAGTTGCTCGCTCAATATCATCATCTGGCCGCGCAATTATCAGCACAACGCAGTCTCAGCGGCAAAAAACTGCAACAGCTGATTTCAGCGATGATCAAGGAACTGGGCATGCCGCAAGGCGAGTTTCTGGTCGACATTTCTGCGCAAGATAGCGAGACCCCAAAATTGAACGGCAAAGATAAAATCGAATTCCTGGTCAGCGCCAATCCCGGCCTGCCAGCAAAACCACTGGTTAAAGTGGCTTCTGGCGGCGAATTATCGCGCATCAGCCTGGCGATTCAAGTCACCACGTCCAGTGATAAAACCACCCCGACGATGATTTTTGATGAAGTAGACTCAGGCATAGGCGGAGGCATTGCCGAAATCGTCGGACAAAAACTGCGCAGCTTAAGCCATAACCGGCAAGTCATGTGCGTCACTCACCTACCACAAGTCGCTGCACAAGCGCATCACCATCTCTACGTTGAAAAAAACAACCGAACCGACATCACCTCTTCCACTGTCAGGCTACTGAAAACGGAAGAGCGTGTCGAAGAAATTGCCAGAATGTTGGGCGGGGTAAATATCACCGCCAACACGCTGGCGCACGCTAAAGAAATGTTGTTTCAATCTACTTCCGGCCTAGAGTCGGGATATACAACTCAAGGGAACTAAAACCTATGAACAGATTTCCAGCAGAATGGGAAAAACAATCCGCCGTATTAATCGCCTGGCCGCATAAAACCGGCGATTTTCGCAATCTTGATGCTGTCGAACAATCCTACAGCGTCATTAGCGATACCATCAGTCAATATCAAAAACTGCTTATCGTGTGTCTGGATGACAGTCATCAGCTGCATATTCAAAGCTTGATAAGCAAGAACGACAACATCGACTTCATCCAGGCCGCCGTGAATGACATTTGGGTCAGGGATACTGTTTTTCTCAGCGTCGAAAAAGACGGCGCAATCATGCATATGAATTTTCTTTTCAATGGCTGGGGCGAAAAATACTCGCACCAAAACGACAACGACCTCAATCACAAACTGTTAAATGCCAAACCCTTTAAAGGCGCAAGTCACACCGATATAGACTTTATACTGGAAGGCGGCAGCGTTGAAAGCGACGGCATAGACACTATCCTGACCACCAAACAATGCCTGTTAAATCCGAACCGGAACAAAGGCCTGAGCCAACAAGACATAGAGCAGCAATTAATCAAACACCTGGGCGCTAAACGGGTATTTTGGCTGGATCAGGAAAACCTGACCGGCGACGATACCGATGCCCACATCGATACTCTGGCCCGCTTTTGCTCCGCCAACACCATCGCTTACACCAGCTGCGACGACCCCGAAGACCTGCACTACAATAGCTTGAAATTCATGGAAACGCAGTTGCAAGCGCTTAGAACTCAGGATGGCGATGTCTATCATCTGGTTGCATTGCCATTGCCGCAACCGATTTATGATGAAGACGGGCAACAACTCCCGGCCAATTATGCCAACTTTTTAATCATCAATCACGCCATCATGGTGCCGGTCTACGGCGACCCGATGGATGCGGTTGCGCTGGAGCGTTTGACCGGTTGTTTTCCTGATCGCAAGATTATCGCCACCCCTTGTCAACCCTTGGTACATCAATACGGCAGTCTGCATTGCATGACCATGCAGTTTCCTGAAAAGGCGTTAGTGGCTGTCGGTTAATAGCCGGCACTATTATGCATTGTGCAGGACGCGGGTTTAAAGCCGCGTCCTGCATCATGTTGAATACTCAATTTTTTTCAAAATTTGGTCGTTATATGGTTATTAATCAATCGCTTCTTCTGTTGCTGGCACTGACATTCACCTTCTCAGTTCAGGCCGAAGGCTACAAATGGACAGATGCCAATGGAAGTGCGCATTTTTCTAGCTCAAAATCCGATCATCTGGCATTGATAGAAACGCCTAATGATCTTGAGGATAAGGTATCAAAATCGGACCCAATCGATAAAAACAATCAACCGGCAGCAGCGCCGCAAGTCGATATTTACGTTACCAGCTGGTGTCCTTATTGCAAAAAAGCCATGGCTTTTTTGCGCAAGAATGATGTTGCTTTTAATGTCTACGATATTGAACAAGATATTGATGCCGCAACGCGCAAGAAAACACTTGATCCGGGTTATAGCGGAATTCCGCTGGCAGTCGTTAATGGCACCACCATCCGTGGCTTTAGCGATGCTGCCTATCAACAAGCGTTAGCGAAATAAACTCATCCATGAACAAAACATGGCTGGGGATATTTTTTTCGGCACTGATTTGGTCGGGTACTTATCCTAAAGATTACCTGATCTGGATACTTGAAACAGCGCCGGCAATAATAGCCTTTATTGTGCTTATTACGACGCGGCAGACGTTCAGATTAACCGACATCGCTTATAGCTTGATCCTGGTCCACAGCCTTATTTTAATGGTCGGCGGACATTACACTTATGCAGACGTTCCGCTGTTCGACTGGTTAAAAGACGAATTTCATTTCGAGCGCAATAATTACGATAAAGTCGGCCATTTTGCCCAAGGCTTTATCCCCGCCATCATCGCCAGGGAAATCCTCATTAGAAAGCAGGTTGTGGTCAATAGCAGCTGGCTTCATTTTTTCGTCGTCTGCATCTGTCTTGCGATCAGCGCCTTTTATGAACTGATTGAATGGTGGGTTGCGTTATTAAGCCAGGAAGCCGCTGAGGCATTTTTAGGCACTCAAGGCTATATTTGGGATACGCAGTCGGATATGGCTTATGCGCTGCTTGGCGCAATGTTGGCATTGGCGATGTTAAGTCGTATTCATGATCGGCAACTTGGCAAGTTAGCGGCTGGGTCGGTTAAAGCATCGTAGTACTCGTTTTCACAACGACAACGCAGTTTTGTTCTTCCCATCGCTTAAATCGTTATAAAATAACGCCCATCAAAAACCACCCCAGACGATCATCATGAAATCAACATTAACCGTTAGTGCTGTGCAACAGCCCTGCGATGAAGACAGACAAACCAATCTTGATTTTTCTATTGAGAAAATTCATGAAGCCGCCGCTAAAAATGCGGATCTGGTGGTATTGCCCGAGCTGCATCTGGGGCCGTATTTTTGCCAGAGCGAGGATTACAATAACTTTGATCTTGCCCAGACGATTCCCGGCCCCACCACGGCAATCCTTTCAGATGCGGCTAAAGAACTCGACATTGTCATTGTCTCGACCATTTTCGAAAAAAGAGCGCCGGGGCTTTATCACAATACTGCCGTGGTTTTCGACAAGGATGGCAGTATTGCCGGTAAATATCGGAAAATGCATATCCCCGACGATCCGGGTTTTTATGAGAAATATTATTTCACGCCCGGCGATTTGGGTTTCAAGCCGATCGAAACGTCTATCGGTAAATTAGGGGTATTGGTTTGCTGGGATCAGTGGTACCCGGAAGCCGCTCGACTGATGGCTTTAGCCGGTGCGGAGATGTTGATTTACCCGACCGCGATAGGCTGGGACCCGGAAGATACGCCGGTGGAGCAGCAGCGCCAGCTGGATGCCTGGATAACCATTCAGCGCTCTCACGCCGTCGCCAACGGTATTCCGGTCATTTCCTGCAACCGTATCGGCTTTGAGCAAGCGCCGGACTTGGCTACCGGTATTAACTTCTGGGGCAATAGTTTTATAGCGGGGCCGCAAGGGGAAATTATCACCAGCGCCAATGATTCGGAAACCAAGCTGCTCTGCTGCACCATCGATAGTGCCAGGGTTGAGCGAGTCAGGCAAATATGGCCGTTTTTGCGCGACCGTCGAATTGATGAATATGGCGATTTGACCAGACGCTTTATTGATTAAAACTCACTGCCGTAAACGTTATGGAAACTGGAGTTTCCTGTCTTAAATTGACCAAATCAGGGATTCTCTCGTTGAGGCGCTATGAATAATTCAGACAGTTCGGATGTTTTTCATCAAATACATATTGATGTTGCACGTAATGCAACGGACGATTTCAACCTGTTTCACGATAGAAACAGATGGCGGCGCATCAATCACAATCCGTTCAAAGGCCCGATTGCACTTGGGTTTCAATTGGAATCGTTGGTTGAACACAAAGTTTTTCTTCATCGCCGGTTACATAATGAAAATCTACTGATTAGCGATAACAACCTGCATTTTAGTAACTACCAGTTTTCTTTCGTTAACGCCGTCAAGCCTGGACAAGAGATCTTAATCGATATAAAAAAGTCGCAATTTAAACAAGATCCCGAGACCATGCTCAGCAACCGGATTACGGTTAAATCGGGCGGCGCATTGGCCTTGCTGGGTTATAAAACCGAATCCAAATTTGCCTTGTTTCTGCCCAATCCGCATATTCCGCAGTGTGGCGTCCTTAATCAGCATCCCGATCGGTCTTTTATCTCTGATAGCAGTTTTTTTCTGAAACGAAAATTTATCACCACCAGCAATGCAAAAAACTTTTTATGCGGTTCGCTGGTCGATCAGGATGCTTTTTTCGACCCTTTTAAAGATAAAGCAGTATTTCCTGAAATATTCCCGTGCAGCCTGATATCCAGCGCCTTGCTGGAAAAGGCGGTGATAGAAAAACATGATTTTGAACGCAATCCGTTGGTGTATATGTCGCATAAAATCAGCATCGACCGCAGCTACCTTGCGCTGCTCAAATCCGGTGATGCACTGTATATACTGATCAGGCAAATTCCACCGGAAGAGAGGAAAGAAGGCATAGGCCATGCGATAGAATCGCCTTATCATTATGAATGTTACGGTCTGATGGAAGATAAAACGATTCTGTACCGGGCGCTGATTTCCCTGGCTCCGTTAGAGCAAATATTGAACACCCTGAAGTAATCGGCCATGCAGGAATTAAAATATTTAATCGGCTATCCCGAAAACGTAACCAGCCAGGTACGCCAGCTGATCGACAACGACAAGCTGGGCGAGACGCTGTTGAAAAAATATCCGCTCGCCCACACGGTCAGAACCGATAAGGCGCTTTATAGTTATGCGGTCGATATAAAAAATGCTTCGCTGAAACAATCCCAGCCGCTGAGCAAGGTGATTTATGACGACAAGATTAAAGACTTGCATCATGCCTTAGGCCTGCATACCTTTATTTCGAGGGTGCAGGGCGGCAAACACAAGGCAAAAAATGAAATCCGGGTGGCCTCGTTGTTTAAACAGGTGCCGCTGGAATTTTTAAGGATGATCGTCGTGCATGAGCTGGCGCATTTAAAGGAAAAGGAGCATAACAAGGCGTTTTATCAACTGTGTCAACACATGGAACCGTGTTATCACCGGTTCGAGCTGGATATGCGGCTGTACCTGACACATATGGATTTAGTCGGCAAGCTTTACTGATGCATTGGCAGGCTATTGTGCAACAGATTGAATCGGCGACCGGACAGCCTTTTCAGTTGCAAAATGCCAAACCGCTGGCCGGCGGCGATATGAATACGGCTTACCAGTTGCAGGCGGCAAACCGCCGTTTTTTTGTCAAGCTGAACACGCCAGATCGACTGCCGATGTTTGAGGCCGAAGCCGAAGGGCTGCAAGCGCTGGCACAGACCCGGACTATCCGCGTACCGAAATTGATTGTTTGCGGACAAACGTCCGATTATGCCTTTTTAGTGCTGGAGTCTATCGCCTTAAATAAGCGCAATAGCCGTTCCGAACAGTTGCTGGGACAACAACTGGCGCAGCTGCATCGGCAAAAACAGGCCTATTTCGGTTGGCACCGCGACAACACCATCGGCACTACTCCGCAAGTCAACGGCCGTTATGACGACTGGCTTAGCTTCTGGCAGGAGCAACGCTTGGGGCATCAATTGGCGCTGGCCGCCGACCAAGGTTATGGCGGCCGCTTGCAAGGGTTGGGCGAAAAACTCTGTAGCAATTTAAAACCCTGGTTTTTAGCCTACCGGCCGCAACCGGCTTTAGTGCATGGCGATTTATGGGGCGGCAATGTCGCGGCAGACGAACGGGGCAATCCGGTTATTTACGATCCGGCCTGCTACTTTGGCGACCGGGAAACGGATGTGGCGATGACCGAATTGTTCGGCGGCTTCAGTCCGGCATTTTATCAGGCTTATCAAGCTGTTTATCCGCTCGATCCAGGCTATGCCAGCCGAAAAAACCTGTACAACTTATACCATATACTCAACCACCTGAATCTGTTCGGGCAAGGCTATCTGCATCAGGCAGAAAACAGGATCAGTCAGTTATTGGCCGAAAAAAGTCATGCGACGTAATCAGTTGTTTTAACCCGATGTCGAGCCGCATCTTTAACGTGCAGCGCTGCATTCGGGTCTTAGCGCTGCCTGCCATAGCTGAAGTTTTTGTTCGTAGGAAAGCGAGGCATGAGCCGGACTGGTCGAGGGCAGGCGTATATAGCTGACAGCAACGCTACTGACGGTAGGCAAGACATGTTGCCGGTATGCCGACTCCGCCTTTGCTCCGTTGAAGAATACCGCACGGATATTTTCATGGCGACGAAAGAAGCTTTGAAAGTCATTTGCGCTGATGGAATTGGCGTCTATCCTTGCGTCCAAGCTGCCGACTCGGGTACAAGACTGCAGCACATCCCAGAGTGCGATGCGGCCTGTCTTTAATGCCTGTAGCCGGATCTCGTAGGAAGCGCCGGGATCAAACTTGACTATTTCAGCCATGACTTTCCAGAAAGCGTTACGGCGATTCGCGTAGTACTGGTTTGCCGTTAAAGATTCCTGTCCAGGCATGCTGCCCAGAATCAATAGCTCGGCGTTCAAATCTGCGATGGGGTCGAAACAGAATAATAGTGGTTTGGTCATGAGGTTTAACCGCTGAATTAACCGGATAAAAAATTAATGAAACATGGTTACGCCGCAGCACTCGATTATTCTTTCTTTTGAATGAGCCAATAGGTAATGCCCAGCGCTACCAAAACCAAAGCCGATGCACTGACATATTCTGCCGGTAATTTTTTGTAATCAAACACGATAACTTTCCGGGAAATAGCCATTAGCGCGGTCGCCACCACCAGTTTTACTGGGATGACATCGCTTCTGATATACAAGGTAATATTCAGGAAAATTTCAATGGCGATTAACACCGCCAAAAAAGCCCCAAACGTTTCCAGCATGTCATTAATGCTCAGCAGCATAAACGGCGGCTGGCTTATTTTGTCAAAAATCACATAAACAACATCTATAATGCCAAATAAAATGACTATGACCATCAGCAACGCGAGAAACTTGACGCCCAAGCGTATGGTGCGGTGCAGGAATTGGATGAACGGGTCTTCGTGTTGCATGGGTAGTTCTTCGTGACTTTCCACGGTGACCTGTTTGACCAGTTTGCTGCGCAGATGAGCCAATAACGGGCCGATAATGTGCTTGTGAGAGGCAAAACCGGCGGGCGTAAAATTCTTTTCAAAAAAATTATTCAAGCCGTCTATTTCGTTCAGCTCTTTGCTTTCGAGCTTTTCAAAGCCCATGCTCCAGTAAGGAAATTCCCGTTCCGTTATCGGCAGTTTATCAATCAAGGTTACGTCCTTGTGGCGCTTATCTTTTTTTATGCTTTCAAATGTGTTGTCAACGACTGTCTCGTCGCCTTCTAATACCTGAAAAAAAGTGCCGTGCGAATAAAGCAGTATCCCGGTTATATTGTTAGCCCCATTATTCGTTCTGCAGGTTTTTAACAGCTCCAACAAATTTTCAGGGCTAAAGTCTTTAATTGCGGTGCTGGCATAAGTCAGTCTAATCATGTTACAAAACCGGCTGGTGTTTGTGCGCGTGTCTGTAGGATAGGGCGTTTAACGGGTTCAATCAATAAGCGCTGTTACCTATCAGGGAGAGCTTGCTATGAGCTGAATGCCTTACGTTAGCTATCTTTTTAATTATCGTTAATTTTTGGGCATTATTCACAAGCAATTTTAACGGTTTGACAGCTTTTTACGGGTGCTTTGCTTTATTTAATCGGCTAGCAGTGCTAAAGTAATTGTTTATTAAAACACTGGGGATTTGTTTTTGTGCCAGCTGTTTGCGCGTAACACCTTACAACAACTTTATTTAGGAGAATCTCATGACTTTTGAACTTCCTGCTTTACCTTATGCTAAAGACGCATTAACACCCCATATTTCTGAAGAAACTTTAGAATTTCATTATGGTAAACATCATCAAACTTATGTAACCAACCTGAATAATCTGGTTCCGGGAACTGAATTTGAAGGATTGTCGCTAGAAGAAATCATCAAAAAATCTTCCGGCGGTATTTTCAATAACGCGGCGCAAGTCTGGAATCATACTTTCTACTGGAACAGTTTGGCACCTAAAGCGGGCGGCGAACCTACCGGCGCTTTAGCTGATGCGATCAACGCAACTTTCGGTTCATTTGCAAAATTCAAAGAAGAATTTACCAAATGCGCAGTAACCACCTTCGGTTCAGGCTGGGCTTGGTTGGTAAAAAATGCCGACGGCAGTTTGGCGTTGGTTAGCACCAGCAATGCAGGTTGTCCGTTAACGACAGGCCAAACGCCTTTGTTGACTTGCGATGTTTGGGAGCATGCTTATTACATCGACTATCGCAATGCACGCCCAGCCTATCTGGAAGCATTTTGGGCATTGGTTAACTGGGATTTTGCTGCAAAAAACTTTTCGGCTTAATTGTGTTGGGTTACGGCTTCGCCTAATCCAACGACCGAAAAAACTTTTCAGCTTGATTTTGAAGTAATATGAAGCCTCCTGCATCGGCCGATGCAGGAGGTTTTTTTATGGGAGAAATAAAATGGCTACAGTGTTAATTACCGGCGCTAATCGCGGTTTGGGTCTGGAGTTTTGCCGCCAATATGCGACGGACGGCTGGCATGTTATCGCCTGTTCGCGTAACCCGGATGATGCGTTCGATTTAAATAATCTTGCCAGTTGTCACCCTAACATTCAACTGGAACAGCTGGATGTTTCAAAATTTGAACAAATTGATGCGCTGTCGCGAAAATTATCAGACTGCGGTATCGATGTGTTGATTAACAACGCAGGTATCTACGGAGACAAGCAGAGCGACGGTTTTGGTCAGCTTGATTATCAGGCATGGATCAAGTCTTTGGTGGTTAATACCCAGGCCCCGGTAAAAATGGCCGCCGCGTTTTTAAGACAAATTAAGCATAGCGATAAAAAACTGGTGGTTAATATCAGCAGCCTGATGGGCAGTATTGCCGATAATACCGGTGGCGGCAGTATTTTGTATCGTTCCAGCAAGGCGGCGTTGAATGCGGCGATGAAGAGCCTGGCGATAGAGCTGAAAGATCAGTCTGTCGGTGTGCTGATTTTCCATCCAGGCTGGGTTAAAACCGATATGGGCGGGCCTAATGGCTTAATTAATGCCGAGGAAAGCGTTAGCGGAATGCGCGCTTTGATAGAGAATTTTTCATTGGATCAATCGGGTAGTTTCGTCAAGTATGACGGAACGCCAATGCCGTGGTGAACGCTATGATTAAAAAGATCGTTATTTTATCGGTGATGTTACAAGGCGCGGCTTATGCCGAGACTGTCATACCCGAACAGATTAAAGTGCCGCAAGGCTATAGTCCTATTTTGACCGTGCATGCCAAGGGTGATCAGATTTATCAATGCTCGCTGAATCAAGGCGAGTATGCCTGGATAATGCTGGCGCCCGATGCCAAGTTATTCGATGAGGAAGGGAAGCTGGTCGGCAATCACAGCGCTGGGCCGCTTTGGGAATATAAAGAAGGCAGTCGCGTCGTCGGTCGGGTAGTCAACAAAATCGATAAGGCGCCGGGCAAGGCGATTTCCTGGTTGCTGGTCGAGGTGGTCTCGCATCAGGGTGACGGCCTGTTTTCGGATGTGAGCTTTATTAATCGGGTCAATACCCATGGCGGTCTGCCGCCTTCGTCGGGATGTACGGCTAATCATCTGGGCAGTGAAAAGCGGGTTGCTTATACGGCAGATTATATTTTTTACGGGAAATAACTTAGGAATGAAGTCTACATAATGTGAATACGCGATAAATTATAGGGGCGACCGATCGGTCGCCCATTGCGCAAAGGCATGCGTTATTTAATTTTCATTCCTTAGCTTCAATTCCCTGAGTTTCATCAATGCATAGACCGATTCCAGATGGGGGACGGCTACGTCTAGCCGTTGCGCGGCGCGCAATGCATTGCCAAGGATGGCTTCGGTTTCCATCGGCTGGCCGTTTTCATAATCCAGCAACATGCTGGTTTTATAAGGCGGCATCGCGTAGGTATGTTCGATGTTGATGTTAACAATATCGCCTGGCAACGGATGTCCCGAAGCCGCCGCGATGTTGCAAACCTCCTGCATGATGCTGCGTACGAAAGACTCCTGGGTTTGCAAAATGTCCAGCGTCGGCAAGCCTCCCGATAATACCGATAGCGGGTTGAACGGCGCGTTCCAGGCGCATTTTTGCCAGCGCCCGGTAACAATGTTTTCGGTCGCGTTGCCGTCTATGCCGGATTGCCTGAAAAGTTCGCACAACTGCGCGGTTTTAGGGCTGACGCCGTTCGGCAGATTGCCTAAAGCCAGACGGCCATAGGCCAAATGCACTATCTCGCCGGGACCGACCCGGTTGCAGCAAATAAACGCCAGACCGCTGACGACTTCATTATTGGGGAAAGCATCCTGCAGTTCCCGTTCGATTTCCACGCCATTCTGGATAAAGACTATTGCCGTGTTTTCAGTAACAGCCGGGCGCAGCAGGGCGACCCTATCCAGAGCCGGAATGACTTTGGTGCACAGTAAAATATAGTCTGCCGCGCCTTCAAAATCCGCAGCATTTTTTAGGACTTGAGCCGGGGTAAAATTCCAGCGGCCGAGCGGATGGCTGTCGATGACAAAACCGTGTTGCTTGACCTGATCGTAATCGGACCGACACACTACCGAAACTTCGGCGCCGACCTTTGCCAGTAGCGCGCCGTAAAAGGCGCCGATGGCGCCTGCCCCAATAACAAGCACTTTAATCACGGCTGTCTTCGTCCAGAATCTGCTTTAAAAAAGGAATGGTTAATTTGCGTTTGGCAGCCAATGATGCCCTGTCCAGTTTTTCCAGTAAGGCCCATAAAGAGGCCAGATCCCTGTGGTAATGCGTCAGCAGAAAGCGTCCGGCTTGCGGTGCGATTTCAAAGCCCATGTGATCGGCTTTAAAGATCAATGCCGCCACCCGGTCGCTATCGGTTAAGGGCTGTATTTTTAAGGTCAGCCCCCAATTAAGACGGGTTTTAAGGTCGGGTAACTGGATAGCAATCGCATTGGGCGCGGAAGATGCCGAGACGATCAGTTTGTGGCCGCGATCACGGTGCTGATTAAAGAAATTAAAAAAAGCCCGCTCCCAGGCTGCGTTGCCGGCGATGGCTTCGATGTTGTCGAAACAAACGATATTATAGTCATCCAGTCCGCTCAGCATGGCCGGATCAGGCCGTTGTGCATGGGCTAAATCAAAATAGAACGAGCTGAGCTTGTGACGCTGCGCTTGGTGACAACAGGCTTGCAGTAAGTGGCTTTTGCCCAGTCCCGATTTGCCCCAGAGGAAAATTTGCTGCTCACCTACGCCTGCAACGCACTGTTGTAAGTGCGTGACGATTTCCTGATTGGCTCCGGGGAAAAAATCCTCAAACGTTTGATTAGCTCTGAACTCAAAATGCAAAGGCAGTTGCTGCGCCATGGTCAGTTCTGTTTTCCCGCAAAGCGTATATAAAATGTGGTGCCGAAAAAAAGCATCAGGCTCAGCATAACTTCAAGCGATGCATACAGCCGTTCATCGGGATTAACGTAGGCTTCGGCAGTACCGTGGAGAAAATAAATCAGGCTGATGTAGGCCGCCCACGCGCAACTTCTAAGATTGCGATCCAGCAAGCCGCGCATCGGCAGCAATAACGGCGTAACGGCGACCAGTAAAACCAAGGCTACCGGTAAGCGGGTCGAAGGTGCGAGCACGGTATTCCACAGCATTAGCAATGCGAATAGCCCGAAAAAACCGGTCAGGGCGATGATGTAGTAGTAAATCGGTTTTATGGTCATGACGATTGTTTCAGCTGCAGCGCGGTTTTAGCCAGCCGAGCGCCGAGCGCTCTGCACAGGGTTTTTTCGGGATCGCTTAAACGCGCGTGATCCGTCGATACGTGGCTGGGGCCGTAGGGCGTGCCGCCGCTGGTGGTTTCACGCAACGCATGTTCAGTATAGGGTAAGCCCAGCAGCAACATGCCGTGGTGCAAGAGCGGCAACATCATCGATAACAAGGTGCTTTCCTGGCCGCCGTGCATGCTGCCGGTTGAGGTAAATACGCCAGCGGGTTTGCCGGATAGCGCGCCTGAGAACCAGATTTCGGTAGTGCTATCGATAAAGTATTTTAGCGGCGCGGCCATATTGCCGAAATGGGTCGGACTGCC
The DNA here is from genome assembly GCF_050917435.1 of Methylobacter arcticus. Taxonomy (NCBI): domain Bacteria; kingdom Pseudomonadati; phylum Pseudomonadota; class Gammaproteobacteria; order Methylococcales; family Methylococcaceae; genus Methylobacter; species Methylobacter arcticus. The sequence goes on along the minus strand of NZ_CP159583.1, from coordinate 3,382,794 downwards.
CAGCGCCAGGCCGTCGCAGGATTTTAAATCGTCAAGGGTCGCGTAAACTGCGCCATGGTCGGGAATGCTGGCTGCGGTTTTTTCAGAGACAGCTGAAACATCGGGGACGGTTCTGAGTACCGCTTCAACGCCGTCAACGGATTCAACGCCGCGAGCGATATGATTAGCCATGTCGGCGGTAGCGCCATTGCGGGAGAAATATAACACCAGGATCTTTGTCATAAGCAGGGCAATTAAAGGATGGCGAGTACAGCTTCGGGCGGACGGCCCAGCGCCGCCTTGCCGTTGGCAACAACAAGGGGCCGTTCAATGAGAATAGGATGGTCCACCATGGCTGCTATCAGCGCCTGCCGATCCAGTGATGCATCGTCCAGGCCGTTGGCTTTATAGGCGGCTTCATTTTTGCGCATCAACTTTCGCGGCTCCATGTCCAGCTTTTGCAGGATGTCGTCCAGCTCCTGAACGCTGGGAGGCGTTTTAAGATACTCGATAATCTCCGGTGCTATGCCTTGCTGTTGTAGCAATTGCAAGGTTTGCCGGGATTTGCTGCAACGCGGATTGTGATAAATCTTTACGCTCATGGTTCGCCCGCTCATTAAAATAAAAAAGCTATAATAGCATTTTTAACAAAATACAGGCCTTGAAAAGGCAACAACCCTAATTATGGACAGAGCAATAGATAGACTCAGGCAATATTGGATATTAGCGCGATTTGACAAGCCTATCGGCATCCTGATTTTATTGTGGCCGGCATTGTGGGCACTGTGGGTTGCCAGCGACGGCAAGCCCGATGTGTTGGTTTTGACGGTTATTTGTCTGGGCGTCGTGCTGATGCGGGCTGCCGGTTGCGTGATTAACGATTACGCCGACCGCGACTTTGACCCGCATGTGCAGCGCACCCAACATCGGCCTATCGCCGCAGGCAAGGTAAAGCCCAAGGAAGCGCTGCTGGTTTTTGTGGTGTTGTGTTTATGCGCGTTCGGGTTGGTGTTATTGCTGAATAGCTACACCATCCTGCTGTCGTTTGTTGCCGCATTTTTGGCCGCCAGCTATCCGTTTATGAAGCGTTATACCCAGCTGCCTCAGGCCTATTTGGGTATTGCGTTCGGTTGGGCGGTGCCGATGGCTTTTTCGGCACAGCTAAACAGCATTCCGCCGGTGGCCTGGGTGATGTATTTGGCTGTGGTGTTATGGGCCTTGGTTTACGACACCATGTATGCAATGGTCGATAAGGAGGATGATTTAAAAATAGGCGTTAAATCGACCGCCATCCTGTTCGGCGCTTATGACCGGGAAATCATGGGGGGATTGCAGCTTATCATACTCGGCTTGCTGATGACCGTCGGGCAAATGATAGACGCAAACTGGCCATATTATGGCGGTCTTTTACTGGCGGCAGGCTTGTCGGTTTATCAGCAAAAATTGATTTTTCATCGGGAAAAAACGCTTTGCTTTAAGGCATTTTTGAACAATAACTGGTTTGGTCTAGTCGTATTTCTTGGGTTATTAGTGGATTATTGGCTGCGATGAAACAAAGGCGCCTGGTTGGGCCGGTGTTTTCCCCAGCAGTTTTTCGTATCAGATAGTATCCAAGCGCGCCGAACTCTTGCAACATAGCGGCCAATATGGTGCACGAATACGACTAATCAACAGGTCGTAACAGGCTTTAACGTTAACTTCAATATAAAAGGCTTTGGGCTGAATTTATCCCGAATCATGCAAAATACCGTTGTGTTTTATTTAGCCTTCCTAGTAATATTACCTACCTTTAGATATTTTGGATCGAATCATTTTAGCTAAGTATTGAGGAATAATCATGACAACAATAACAGACCCCATCATCGGTAGTTGGTACAAGGATGTAGAGAACAATCTGAAGTTTAAGGTCGTCGCCATTGAAGAAAGCGATGACTCTATCGAAGTTCAATACCTTAACGGCGATATCGGCGAATATGATCATGACAGCTGGTATAGCTCAACTTTCGATTATATCGAGGATCCCGAAGACTGGAGCGCGCCTTTTGACGACATTGAAACCGATGATCTGGGCTATACCGATACCGACAAACACAAGCCAAATCCTGAAGACGTAGACATCGAAGATTATCTGGATTAATTAGGAAACCATTACATGAAAATGAGTCCGCAGGAATTTCTGGACTGGAAATCGAAACGCATTACCCTACTGGCAATGTCCGGTGCGGGTAAAACCACGCTGGCCAATAAACTACCCAAAGCCAAATGGTTTCACTATTCAGGCGACTACCGGATAGGCACAAAATATCTGGAAGAGCCTATTCTGGACAATATTAAACGTCAGGCTATGCGTGTTCCTTTTCTGCGCGAGTTGCTGCTTTCCGACTCCATTCATATCAGCAATAAAATAACCGTCGATAATCTGGCTCCTGTTTCCAGCTTTCTTGGCAAGCTCGGCAATGCCGATTTGGGCGGATTGTCTTTGCAGGAATTCAAGCGTCGCCAAAAGCTGCATCATCAGGCTGAAATTGCCGCGATGAATGATGTGCCGGATTTTATCAGCAAGGTTGAAGATATTTACGGTTATAAGCATTTTGTCAATGACGCCGGGGGCAGCGTCAGTGAGCTGGATAGCCCGGACGTGCTGGAAACGCTGGCACAAAACACGCTGATTGTTTATATCAAAATACCTCCGGCGTTGGAACAAACCATTATTGAACGCGCTAAATCCGATCCCAAGCCGCTTTATTATCGGGAAGCGTTTCTTGATGAAAAGCTTGCCGAATTCATGCGCCTTAAAAACTACGCTTCTACGGATGATATGCCGCCGGATGATTTTGTCTCCTGGGTTTTTCCTGAATTATTTAAATCCCGACTGCCTCGTTATCAGGCTATCGCCGATCAATACGGCTATACTATCGATGCGAATGATGTCGCCACCGTTAAAAGTGAGGATGATTTTATCCGGCTTATCGCCGATGCGCTGGGTTCACAGCAATGATATGGATGGAGTCCGCTTATGCCTTTAGTTGCCTATACTGATTTACCCACATTCCAACGCCTTCGTGAAGAAGGGGAGGAAATATTAGATCCTGAGCACGCCAGTAATCAGGATATACGGGAAATGCATGTCGGACTGCTCAATATGATGCCCGATGCGGCGCTGGAAGCGACAGAAAGACAGTTTTTCCGGCTGGTGGGGGCGTGCAATCAAATTGTCCAATTTCATGTGCATCCTTTTACCATTGAAGGACTGCAAAGAAGTCCGGAAGCAAAAGCCCATATTGCTAAATATTACGAACCCTTTGAGCAAATCAAACGGGACGGCCTCGATGCGCTGATCATCAGTGGCGCAAATGTCACTCGCCCTCGATTACCCGAAGAAGACTTTTGGGAGCCGTTAAACGAGGTTTTTTTCTGGGCCAAGGAAAATGTCACTTCGATACTGTGTTCATGTCTTGCCACTCATGCGGTCATTCAATATTGTTACGGTATCGAGCGCACCCGCTTACCGGCCAAACGCTGGGGAGTATTTTCGCATAAGCTAATCGACCGCAGCCATCCGTTGGTTGCGGAAATCAACACCCGTTTCGATGTGCCGCATTCCCGGTTTAATGAAATATTCCAAAGCGATATGGAGCAACACGGACTCAAAGTTCTGGCTGCCAGCAAAGAAGCGGGTGTGCATCTTGCCGTTAGCCCGGACGGTTTTCGTATCGTGTTTTTTCAGGGACATCCTGAATATGATGACGTTAGCCTATTGAAAGAATACAAGCGTGAAGTCCTGCGCTTTTATCGCGCCGAAATAAACGACTATCCGCCGTTCCCCGAAAATTATTTTAATGAGATCGTCCAGCAGATTTTAGTCGATTATGAGCAGCAGGTCAGATCAGCCAAGCAGAACGGGAAGAGGCTGGAAGAATTCCCGGAAAGCCTGATTCTGGAGCATATTGACAATACCTGGAGCGACACCGCAAAAGCGGTATTCAACAACTGGTTGGGAAAAATATATCAACTCACCCATCAAGAACGAGGTCTGCCTTTTATGGATGGCATAGACCCAAACAATCCCTTAGGTTTACCTGATTACCCATAATCCTCAGCCATCTTCAGTAGCCGCATAGGCATAGGTGGTGTTCTGACTGCAACGTAACATAGGCGGGGCAGCATATCCTCAAGGACAAATCGCCGATTGAAGCGATAACAAAATTCTGCCAAATAGCGCGGAAGGTGTTTATGATTGATAGCGTGATAAGTCCCGTCAATCGACCTTTTGACATTACCTATCATCGTATTGACCCAAGTGAAGGGTTCCAGCGAGACACATTCAGGGCCTCCACCGGTTACGATGCTGGTATGCTGGCATCCTGCCTTGGTAACAGCGGCAAAACAGGCCAGTCCGTCCGAGACCACGTGACTATCGGTGCTAAGATGGCGCTTCGCCCAACGAGTGATTTCTTTGGAGCGGAACCCGTTGACCACAGTCATGTTCATGGCAATAGGATGTCCTTTTTCGTTGACCGACACAGCCGCCACAAAAGGTGTTTTGTTGGGTGAACCCCGTCCACGCTTGCCTCCCCGATGTTCGCCGCCCCAATACACGTCATCCAGTTGGATGACGCCGGATAACGGCTTACTATCATCACGCTCCTTCATTACCTGCATCAGCTTCTGTTTGATGCTCCAGGCGGTATTGTATGAAACACCTAATTGACGGCGCAGTGAAAGGGCAGAAACGCCAGTTTTTGCTTGTGTGGTCAAGTGGATCGCGAGAAACCAAGTTGTTAACGGGAGCTTCGTCGCAGAAAAAATGGTGCCACTAATGAGGGAATGTTGATGGTGGCAGTGATTGCATTGATAAACCACCCGTGTTTTCAGGGAGCAGTAGCTTTGCCCACCGCATTCAGGGCAAACATAGCCTTGAGGCCAGCGCCACTGAAACAAGGCTTTTCGGCATTGCCCTTCACTCCCATAATTTTTCATGAACTCGCCCAGGCTATAGCCTTTTTGAAATTGAACTTTGTTTTTCATGACGTTATCCCATCCGTATGGTAGATACTGTCAGTATAGACATTCTTGTAACATTGGCTGTTCTTTATGGGTAATCAGGTAGGTTTATAGGTGGATAGGAAATTTTTGCAGCAAGCTGTTGACCTGGCAGTAGAAAATGCCATGTCAGGGCAGGGCGGCCCTTATGGTGCGCTTATCGTAAAAGATGGGCAGCTGATTGCCGCCAGCGGCAACAAGGTCACCAGCACTATTGACCCTACCGCTCATGCCGAAGTGATGGCGATACGCCTGGCGTGTAAAAAGCTGAATGACTTTCAGTTGCAGGATTGCATCCTTTATTCCAGTTGCGAACCCTGCCCGATGTGCTTAGGTGCAATCTATTGGGCGAGGCTGGCAAAAGTCTATTTTGCTTGTAGTCGACATGATGCCGCTGCCGCCAATTTTGACGACAGCTTTATTTATGATGAGATTTCGGTGTTGCCGCATCAGCGCCGCATCGCGATGCTGCATCTAAACCTGCCGAATGCGATGCAACCGTTTACTGTTTGGGCTGAAAAGAGCGATAAAGTCGTTTATTAAAAAAACAGGCTAAAGGTAAAAGGCTAAGAGCGATCCTGTTGAAACTTGGGTTTTTTCGCCCTTAGCCTTTCGTCTTGCGCCTCTGTCATTTATCGGCAACTTTAATCAGCCAGCCAATCTTCTCGGAACAGCCTAATACCGCGTTGGCATTGCTATTGATCCTGACAAATTTACCGGTGAAAGCGGCGGGCAATTTTGCGTTAACGCGGTGAAAACTGCTGTTACTTTCAACGGTAAAGTCGATATCTTGTTTTTTAGCGGTCAATTTTATGCTGTGTGGATCAGTCCAAGGGGAGAGCGTAAAGGAGAATGTCGATTCCGGCGCAACCTCGATTTTCTCGGATTCACTATAGACAGGAAGATTAAAGTCTCTAAATTGAGGCTTTTTGCAAGCTATTTCGGTCTCGCCGGGATCATAGGCGGAAACTGTGCCGGTAAATAATGCCGCAGCAATAAATAGTATCGGGCTAAATGATCTTGTTACTTTCATATCTACTCCTAAAAACTTGGTGTTGCTATGGGTGATTGCGATTGACTCCTGGGTGCTTAAGGAATCGCGTTAATCATTTTTCAACTTGCCGCAACGGTTATGCAAACGTTACGGAAATTTGATAGATAAAATCTATGCACATTTATATCCTTCAGACAAAACCGACGATGTCTTGTACAATATCGGTAATTTAAATTTTAGCAAGAGAACGCAACATTGAGCGAACAAAATCAAGAAAGCTTGAATTATAAAAGTGCCGGCGTTGACATCGAGGCAGGTAATGCCTTAGTCGAACGCATCAAGCCTATTGCCGCCAGAACACGTACAGCGGGAGTTTTGGGTGGTTTGGGCGGTTTCGGTTCCCTATTTGAACTGCCGTTGGATCGTTATCAACATCCGATTCTGGTTTCCGGCACCGATGGCGTAGGAACCAAGCTAAAACTGGCTAATGAATTAGGTATACATAATACCATCGGTATTGATCTGGTTGCCATGTGCGTCAATGATATTATCGTTCAGGGTGCAGAACCGTTGTTTTTCCTGGATTATTTCGCTACCGGAAAACTGGATGTCGATACCGCTGCATCGGTTGTAGAAGGCATAGGTAAAGGCTGTGAGCTCTCAGGTGCGGCGCTGGTTGGCGGCGAAACCGCAGAAATGCCGGGCATGTATGCCGATGGCGAGTATGATCTGGCGGGATTTTGCGTCGGCATCGTGGAAAAAAGCAAAGCACTCGATGGCAGCAAAGTCAGCACCGGCGATAAGCTGATTGGCATTGCCTCATCCGGGCCGCATTCCAACGGCTATTCATTAATCCGCAAAATCATTGCCCACAGCCATAGTGCGTTGACGGATAGCTTTGAAGGTAAATCGTTAGGCGCAGCTTTATTGGAACCCACCCGAATCTACGTTAAGTCGTTATTGTCGCTACTGGATAAAGTGCCGGTACACGCGTTGGCTCATATTACCGGCGGCGGTTTAACCGAGAATCTGCCGCGTGTGCTTCCCGTCGGGACTAACGCCCATATCGACCTTGCTTCCTGGGAATTTCCACCTATTTTCAAATGGTTGCAGGAGAAAGGTAAGGTATCGCAAGCGGACATGTTGATCACTTTTAATTGCGGTATCGGCATGATAGTTTGTGTGGCTGCCGAAGATGAGCAGGCGACGCTTGAGATGCTTACCCAGTTAGGCGAAACAGTTTTTACTATCGGCGAACTGGTTGCGTCTGAAGGCAAGCCGCAAGTTATCTATCTGACGTAGGCCGGAATAAGGCCGCCCAAGCGTAGCGCGGGGTGGTGTTTCCGGCGAATTCGGATGGAGTGGCGGATAAATCTGTGTGCAACAGGTTTGCATTTACCCGAAGGGCGTCAGGCACGATAGCCTGACGTGAAACCCCGTTCTTGCTTATGCTCGAACCGTCTTATTCGGGCCTACAGCTGAACTTGATGCGCGGCAAGTTTCAATTTTCCTTGGTTGCGTAATAGCTCAATAAACGTTTCTGCCGGTACGGCGCTGCTTTTGATGCAACCTTAATAGGTATCGCACTTTGTTCCCGTAAGCAATTCTGCTGTTGTGTCAAAGTGTGCCACACCTTCGGCTTGAATTTTAAAGCGCAGAATATGCCCTGCCGCAATAATAGTAGTGGCGGCAATTTCCATGTCGTCTTGCAAAAAGGGAATAGCGTCGATAAAATTTTTGTCGGTTTTTAGCCTATTCAGCGGAAAGTGCTTCAGATAAACCCGCGTGAAAAATCGATACCAAAGTCATCAATAGCAATACGGAACACCTTGAGCACGTAGCGAGTCCGGCAGCGCCATAATATCCAGATTCATCTTCAATCCATCCTACGTGCTATTGCAATAAACACAACAGCGGAAACTCAGAACCATGAACACCCATTCAGTCGAAGCAGCATCTTCTTCTAGCGACATTTTTTCCTCGACTTTTTTAATTGGTAGTGTCGGCGCGCCGTTTGTTATCGGATTGGCGGTCGGTTATTTCGCCAAAAAAATGTTGCGTACGGCATTATTTCTGGGAGGAGCGACAATCGTGCTGTTGTTTGTCGCGGAGCATTACGATGTTATCGATATAACCGATGAAAAGCTGCAGCATGCCGCCAGTGCGGCGGCGGAAGCTGCAAAAAGCTCCGGCGGGTTTCTGGTTGAGCGCCTGACCAGCATTACCAGCAAGGGCGCCAGCGGGGTTGGCGGCTTCTTTGTCGGATTGAAGTTAGGCTAGTTTTTCCGGGATCAGTAACGGATTAAGCCTAGCTTATGAGACCCGCTTAGGTTGCGCAGTTTTGCTGCGTAAATTACTCCTACCTAAAGGCATAGGTATCTACACAAGTTATTGGCCCGTTGTCGCGATAAAGGGTAGGGGCGATTCGGCACGACTGCATCCATGCAAGTCGTGCTCACGCCCGAACCACAGGGATGTGGTGAATGCGGATATAGCAGGAGCCTTATCTGCCTTGCCTACGTCTGACCTCCATGGATGGAGGAAATGCAGAATGATTGCCGGGAGCAATCACTGCCTTGTAGGCAAAAAAAATGCGGCTGATTAGGCCGCATTAGAGAAGGATATAACGCCCTGAATTCCTAGAAGGAAGTTTGCATCTCAAGAGTTGTACGTATCTTAGCGATAAAGGCTAAACAATGGAATGTGGCAAATTGCCGCGTGTCAGAGTGTCGCAGAAGTTGGGTCGTTTTTTCAGCCTAAAAAATCAGGCGACGCATGCGAACTCATATTTAACTTCAACTGTTCGACAAGCCCACTACGACAGCTTAATGGCAGTGCTTTATTTCCCTAGGTATTACGGTAATTAGGATCAGGATTTTACCTGATTTTTTATTGCCGTTCTACGTTGTAGAGTTGATTCCTCAAGAAAAATGCATGTTTAATCATGCTAAAACTGAGAGCTTTTCAACCATGCATGATCCAAGAAGGAAGTTGCCGCAACTTGCTTAAACGGATCAAGGAGGGGGATGATGAAATTACCAGCAGACGTTCAGACCGGATTGCCCGCTAAGTCGTGTTTATTCATGCTGATGCTAGTGTTAACCAACTTGGCTCAGGCTTGCATAACCGCCGATGTGGTTGCGTTAGACCAAGTTTTCTATTACAACCGGCTCGGCGCGATGAACCCTTCGGGGATGATTTATGCGTTGAAGCGTGATGTCGTTGCGATAACCGGAACGACTCCATTCCCTGGCAATGCGATGTTGCGATCTGACAAGCGGCCCAGGCCTCTGGTGCTGCGCGTTAACGAAGGCGATTGTCTAGCCGTCAACTTCACCAACTGGCTAAGCCCTAGCTTAACAGGCTCTTTAGTGAACCCTATCGCGCCCAGCACTCCCAATCCCAACGCGACGGCGGCTAAAAATGACGATGGCCCAAGCACACGTACCGCATCTTTCCATGTTATCGGCATGCAGGCGCAAGGCATCGAATCGGATGGCTCCAACGTAGCGAATAATACCAGCAGCCTGGCAAATCTCGGAGAAACCAAAACCTACACTTTTTATGCCCAAAAAGAGGGCACCTATTTTGCTTACAGTACGGCCGCGTCTACAGGTGGTGAAGGCAATGGCGGATCACTGGCCCATGGCTTGTTTGGAGCGGTTAATGTAGAAAACAAGGGCTCTCAATGGTTTCGCAGTCAAGTTACCGAACAGGATATGGCATTAGCAGCAACGGGGTCTACTCAGTCGAATGGAAAATACTACCCGGTCATCAATTACGATGCCGTTTATCCCACCGTTGAAACCCGAAAACCGTCCGAGCAATTGATCTTAGCCACCAACCCGGATGGCATCACTCAGGCAACCATGACCACTCTGACCAGCAATATCGGCTTTATTGGCGATGACGTCGGTAAAACCTTGAGCGGAGAGCAAGGCAAGGCGCATATTGAACAGGTGTTTAGCGATGGCTCGGCCAGGGTGATGATAACAGAAGCCTTTAACAGTGAAATACCGCCTTACACCTGGAAGATCGAAGGCATTGCGCCCCATCCTTTTGCCGGAACGCCGATACTGAATATGTTGGATGGTGGCAAAATCGCTCATTCCGACCTTAATGCGATCATCACCGGAGGCGGTTTAGGTGCATTTGACATGAATCAGGAACCTAATAACGCCGTCTATCCGGGACGTAGCGACCCGTTCCGCGAATTTACCGTGATTTTTCATGACGAAATCAAAGCAGTACAGGCATTTCCCGCCTGGTATAACGATCCAGTCTTTATTCACACCTTGCATGGTGTCAGAGATGGATTTGCAATCAATTACGGCTCCGGCGGCATCGGCTCGGAAATCATCGCTAACCGGTTAAAACTCGGCCCAATGAAAGACTGCGTCGAGTGCAAGTATGAAGAATTCTTTTTAACCTCTTGGGTGTTGGGCGATCCGGCGATGGTGGTCGATATGCCTGCGGGCGTTAATGCCAGAGGGTTGGGCGTAGCCGACAATCCCCAGTTCGCGACCAAAGCCTATTTTCCTGACGATCCGTCCAATGTGCATCACAGCTATCTCAATGATCGGGTCAAATTCAGGAGTCTGCACGCAGGCCCCAAGGAACATCATATCTTCCACCTGCACGCCCACCAATGGCTGCATAGCCCCGATAGCGACAACTCCGCGCATTTAGACAGCCAAAGCATTGGGCCGGGCGGCGGATATACCTATGAAATTGCCCATCACGGCAGCGGCAACCGCAACCGGACGGTCGGTGATTCGATATTTCATTGCCATTTTTACACCCATTTTGCCCAAGGCATGTGGGAATTATGGCGGGTTCATGACGTGCTGGAGACCGGCACCGTATTGGCCAAGGATGGCCGGCCTGCACAAGGTTCCAGGGCACTGCCGGATTATGAAATCAAGGCGGGAACGCCGATTCCGGCATTGGTTGGTGCCTATGCCGACGATGGCTATGGCACCAATGCCCGGTGCCAAGGTGGAGATTGAATACAATGCGGGTGCACCGACCGGTCAGGTCAAATTGCCGGAGGTGGCAGCAGGCAACTCCGGTTATCCGTTTTTTATTCCCGGCATTGCCGGACATCGTCCGCCGCATCCGCCGATGGATACCCTTGTCGATGGCGGACTGCCCCGTCATATCGTCACTGGCGGCACCGCAACCAGCTATCAACAGCGGGATAATTTCAATAAAATACTGAACACGCTGGCGGCTAAAAAACTGCCGGAGACAGGAACTCCGCGGGAAAGGCAGGCCATGATATTTCATGGCGGCGACGGCATTACGGCGGGGCCGAATCATTACACCACGCCGAAACCGGATGGCGGCACTGGTTCATTCAAGGGCAACGGCCTGCCTGCTGTTGCCGGTGCGCCCTATGCCGACCCGTGCATTAACGATGCCCAGCAACTCGTTACCGGCAGGAACCGTTTTTACCATGCGGCAGCTATCCAGCTGGACGTTAAAATGAACAAGACTGGCTGGCATTTCCCGCAACAGCGCATTCTGACCTTATGGGACGATGTGGCAGCTACGATTGATGGCATCAGGCCTCCTGAACCGATGTTTTTTAGAGCCAACAGCGGCGAATGCATTACCTTTGAGCACACCAACTTGGTGCCCAATGTTTATAAAAAAGATGATTTTCAGGTCGAGACACCGACCGATATTGTCGGCCAGCATATCCATCTGGTTAAATTCGATGTGACCCCGTCCGACGGCTCCGGCAACGGCTAGAACTACGAGGACGGCACTTTCAGCCCTGAAGAAACCCACGAACGGCAGGTCATTGGTTGGATACTGACAACACGGAGATAGACAAACCTGGCGTATGTACCTTGACAGGATTTGAAAAAGGCAATGGGACCTGTGTGCAAACCACAATACAGCGCTGGTACGCAGATGATGTCGTCAACAATGTAGGGGAAGATCGGACGCTACGCACGGTATTTACCCATGACCACTTCGGGCCCTCAACTCATCAACATCCCGGACTTTATGCCGGACTGGTTATTGAACCGGTGGGTTCAATATGGAAACATAATGAAACCGGTGCAGTTCTGGGCGGTCGAGGCGACGGCGGCCCGACCAGTTGGCAGGCCACCATCGAACCGGGTAATGGCGAAAAACCTTACCGCGAGTTTATGCTGGAAATGGGCGATTTTTCACTCGCCTACCGGCCTGACGGTACCCCGGTTAACCCACCCGGAAAAATGGAAGACGGGCTGCATAATTTGCTGGCAGTGGCGCCAACCTGTGAAGGCGGCGCTCCCAGGCCTTGCCCTGAAGCTATTTCCGCCGAAGATCCCGGCACCATGACCGTAAACTATCGAAACGAACCGATAGCCCAACGCATACATAATGGCGTAAATGGTCAGGCAAGCGGTAAGCCGGGCGATCTTTCGTTCGCTTTCGAGTCGCGGACAGATCGCGCCATTACCGCATTGAACAGTCAACCAGCGTTTTTTCCCTGGCCATTAACCAAGAATGTCATGCCCGGCGATCCGTTTACCCCGTTATTGAAAGCCTATTCCGGCGATAAAGTTCAGATCAGGATTTTAATGGGAGCCCATGAAGAAGGGCATAACTTCAGCGCACACGGCGTCAAATGGTTGTTCGAGCCATCCCTGAAAGACTCCGGCTACAAAAACTCGCAGATGCTGGGCATTTCCGAGCACTTTGAGTTTGAGATACCGGCAGTAGACGCGGTTAAGCCGGGAACGCCGTGGGCCGATCCCGCCTATTTCCCCGGCACAGCGACCGACGACATCTGGAACGGCCTCTGGGGAATCCGGCGCGCTTATAACGGCAAAGGAACCTTCTCCACACAGTATCCCACGCCGACTTTGGCGAAATTGTCGAGCAATCCGAATGGGACAGCGCTGCCGCTGATGACCTGTGCCGGAGGTAAAGCAGGTCATCCGAATTGCGCGGGTATGAACGGCGTCTGCCCGACTAATGCGCCTGTGGTTAGCTTCAAGGTTCATGCTTTCCTGGCTCAGGATGTGCTGGGCGGTCCTCTGGTCTATAACTACAGTGCCGGAATCGAAGATCGAGGCGCTATGCTGTATGTACGTGATCAGGATTTGAACATTAAAACAAACCGGCTGAAACCCGGTGTTCCCATAGAACCTCTGATTCTTCGCGCCAAAGCAGGGGACTGCATTAAGCTGGATTTGGTCAACCATCTTCCTGCAGATCTAAACGACACCCAAGCTGACGGCTATAGCACATTGCCGATGATTATTGAAGGCTTCAACAATAACGATATACTGCCTTCCAGTTATGTAGGATTAACCCCGCAATTGCTGGAGTTTGATGCGCTGACCGGCGGCGGTTTGAGTGTGGGCTCGAATTGGACTTTATGGAAAGGCGATTCAATCATCGCAGCACCTGGTAAATCGGTCAGCTATAAATGGTATGCGGGTAGGATGACGGTTAAAACCGATTCTAATGCCAAGGTTAATTCAGAGCGCCTTTTTGCCGAGCCGGTAGAATACGGCGCAATCAACTTGATGCCGTCGGATCGTATCAAGCAAACCAGCAAGGGTGCTATCGCCGCGATGATCGTCGAACCCTTGGGTTCGACCTGGGTCGAGGACGTTGACTCGCGCGCCTCGGCAACGGTTACGCTGGCTGATGGAAAGGGTAAATTCAGGGAACATGTGCTGATTTTTCAGGACGACCTGAATCTACAGCAGAATGGAATGCCGGTGCCAAACACTGCCCAGTCTGAAGATTCCGAAGACTCCGGTCAGAAAGCCTTCAACTACAAGACCGAACCGCTGTGGACGCGGATGGGATTTACTCCGGAAACGGCACTGGGGTTAACCCACAACGAAGACTTCACCAACGTACTGCAAGGCCCCGCAGAAACTCCGGTATTCAAGTCTAAAGTCGGCGATAGCGTTCGGCTGCGTGTGTTGCAGCCGGGCGGTCACGCGCGTAACCACGTATTCCAGTTGCATGTGGGCACGGTTGGCAGGAAGAACCCTATACCAACGGATCAACAACGGTGATGGGTAAAAATAACTGGTCTGAATGGAAAGGTTCTGAGCCCGGCATAGGTGCTGGTAGTCATCTTAATCTGCTGTTAACCAACGGAGCGAGCGGCTATTACGGTACCCCCGGTGATTATCTGTATCGGGATCAAGCATCGTTCCAGTTTGATAATGGTTTGTGGGGAGTATTCCGGGTAGAAAGATAGGTTTCTAACGTAAACCGGGACAGTTGAGATCCTTGTCGGAGCGACGCCTTCGTCCCGATGATGGCATCGCTTCTACATTGAGATAACATCAGTGCTATCAAATTTTAAAGGATTGTCCCGGTTTAAATGGAATGCCGAAAAATAGAAGTCGGTGCACTGATCAGGAACTAGCGCATTTATTTGACAGCAGCAGAGTAAAGAAAAAGATAAAGGCCTTACCAGAGCTGCGGAGAAGAACGGGGATCTGTCTGGTTTGTAACCGATAACAATGTGGCTACATTATGAGCATTAAATTTCCTCATTAACGTGGCACGATGTGTCTCTACAGTTTTTACCAAAGAGCACCGTAAAGCCCTGTCATTCAGGGCGCGGATGTAAGGTGTGCTTTTGATTTTTTTTGACAGCGCAATCGACAGGCCGTATGTTGGCGACCATGAAACCCGTAATCAGAACCTTGTCAGTCAGAGTCCGCGATAAACACGCCTGTGTGTTGAATCGCATGGCTTTTGATGTCAATCAGGTTTGGAATGCTGCTAATGCGTATTCGGCTGAGTTTTCATGGGTTCCTGTGCCGGAAGTCGGCTACATAAATTGTGGCACCTCGGCGTTTGAGCTGATGAAAGACTTGAAAGGCATTCGCAAAGAGCGCGGCATGATCATCGACTCGACGGCGGTTCAGGAAACCATTGCCGTTCATGCCAAAGCCAGAAAGCAATTCAAGAAAAACAAGCTCAATTGGCGCTGCTCTGGTGGAGCCAGACGCGCATTAGGCTGGGTTCCATTCAAATCAGGCGCGGCTACATGGGTGAACGGTCAGATCCGCTATGCCGGTCACTACTTCAAGGTCTGGGATAGCTACGGCTTGAGCCAGTTTGATTTTCGTTCCGGCTGTTTTAGCCAGGATTCGCGCGGCCGCTGGTATTTCAATATCGTGGTGCATGTTGATGTTGACATCAGGCCAGCGGAAGGCGGTCAAATAGGCATTGATCTTGGCTTAAAGACCACAGCCACCTGTTCCAATGGCGATACTTTGGAGCGCCAAGACTGCTACCGGAATTTAGAGTCAAAGATGGGCATAGCGCAACGGGCTAAGGATAAAAAGCGCATTAAGGCGATTCACGCCAAGATTAAGCATCGACGCAAGGATGCAATCCATAAATTCAGCAACAAAGTAGTTAAAGAAAACAGTTTAATCGTCGTCGGCAACGTCAGCGCGTCCGGCCTTGCGAAAACTAAAATGGTAAAGTCCGTTTTAGATGCAGGCTGGGCGATGCTGAAAACACAACTTGAATATAAGTCGATAGCGACGCAAGGCGTGTTTATAGAAGTCAACGAGTCGTACACTACCCAAGCCTGTTCGTGCTGCGGCTGCATAAGCGCCAGTAGTCCGAAAGGTAGAGCGGGACTTGGAATAAGAGAATGGACGTGTGCCGAGTGTGGCACGACGCATGATAGAGATATGAATGCGGCTATGAACATTCTCGCGCTTGGGCATAAGCGTCTAGCGGTAGGAATCCCCGTCCTTTAGGTCGGGGAGGATGTGTGCGCCCAGCATGGGCGCGATCTCGGAGGTGAAAGTCCTCCCGTGAGCTGACCACAGCGAGCGAATGGAAGCGCAACTGCGCAAAGGTGACTGAGCGTGGGAAGGAAGCGTGGAAAGAAACCGTGAGCCGATGAACAAAAATCAGATATGAGGCGCGTCCAATCAAGGCGAGCAGGCACATTACTGCGAAGCTTTTGTGGTCAATGAGAGGTGGCGTAGATCTGGCGGTTGTGCGGGGAAGGATCACGTTCTTACCTGGGGAGATCTCGTTTTACGCCTGAAAGGGCGACGGCGTAAGCCGGGACGAGAAGTCAGCAGAGGCCATAGTAGCTGGGTGACCAGCGAAGGGCCAAACGAGAAGGAGAGCTGAAAAGTTATGAATCTTGGAAATGTACTGCATCAGAAGTCCGGGAAACCGGAGCGGGTCGTGACCGGCAAGGGTGAAGCCCAAGCCGATGCGGCACGCGATGAAACACGTCCGGCGTTTCATAAACAAGAAGGCTTGGGGCGGGAGGACTTGCTTGCTCAGGCTCTCTCGCGTGAGAACATGGCTGCGGCGTGGAAACGCGTCAAAGCCAACAAGGGAAGTGCTGGTGTCGATGGACTGACTATCGGGCAGACTCCGGAATTCCTCAAGACCCATTGGCCACGAATCCGGTCAGAGCTTTTAAACGGGACGTATAGGCCTCAAGCCGTGCGGCGCGTGGAAATTCCAAAACCGGCAGGTGGTACGCGGGAGTTGGGGATACCGACGGTTGTCGATAGACTGATCCAACAGGGCTTGCTGCAAGTCTTGCAGCCGCTGATCGATCCGACTTTTTCAGAGTCCAGCTATGGCTTTCGACCTGGCCGAAGTGCGCATGATGCAGTGCTCAAAGCACAGCAATACGCGCAAGAAGGCTACCGGGTTGTGGTCGATGTGGATTTAGAGAGATTCTTTGATCTGGTTAATCACGACATCCTCATGGACAGGCTTGCCAAACGTATTGCCGACAAGGCCGTTCTACGGCTGATCAGGCGGTATCTACAAGCCGGGATCATGGCCAAGGGTATGGTGATGGAGCGAGAACAGGGGACGCCACAAGGCGGGCCGCTGTCGCCGCTTCTGGCCAACGTGTTGCTCGATGAAGTGGATAAGGCTTTGGAGAAACGGGGACATCGATTCGCCCGATATGCCGATGACTGCAATGTTTACCTGCACAGTCAGAAAGCCGGCGAGCGGGTGCTTCGCTTTCTGAGGAACCTGTATGAGAGGCTGCACCTTCGGGTGAACGAGAAGAAAACCGAGGTGGGTCCGGTATTTGGGCGCAAGTTCCTTGGCTACTGCCTTCGGCGGTGGTCAGGCGATACGGTCAAAATTGCTGTGGCACCCAAGGCGCTCGACACGTTTAAGCAACGCATCAGGCTCATCACACGCCGGGTGGGTGGACAAAGCATGGCTCAAGTGGCTGAACAACTGCAAGCGTATATGCCCGGCTGGAAGGCCTACTTCCGACTGGCGCAAACGCCAACGACGTTCAAAGATTTGGACTCTTGGCTGCGACATCGACTCAGGGCGATTCAACTGAAGCACTGGCGGACTGGCACCACAATCTATCGTGGGCTACGAAAGCTTGGCGCGTCACACGAGTTGGCCCTGCAAACAGCGGGTGGTGGTGGTCGATGGTGGAGTCACAGTGGCTCTGCCTTGAACAAAGTCCTCACGGTGAGCTATTTTGACAGCATTGGCATTCCGAAACTCACATGACCTCAACTTCTCGAACCGCCTGGTGCGGACCCGCATGCCAGGTGGTGTGGCAGGGGCGCAGCTTAAAGCTGCCCCCTATGCCGTTCAAACTGATGCAAAGACTATCGGCGATATCTTTATTCTTGTACCCTGCGGCGATCAGTTTCAGCACCTGCGCCTCCCTGCTGGTTAGGTTCCAGTTTAACTGATTATCTTGGGGTGTTTTTTCTACCTTAAGATAGCTATTGATAATCTTTGGCAAGATGTCGGCGCAAAGGTAATACTGGCCTGACAAAAAATTTTTTATCGCTTCAATTAATTGAGGTACTGTTGTGTTTTTCAGTATATAGCCATCGGCACCGGCACCGGCGCGGAATGCAGCGCAAATATCTTTTTCGGTATCTTTTAAGAGTGAAAATCAAAATTTTGGTAGCTGGCCAGCGTTTTTTTATTTCTTTTATCACTTCTATGCCGTAGTTTTTTGGCATCATCATGTCTAATAAAACCAAGTCAGGAGGAGTAAGCCAAGCCTGTCGAAAAAGCGCTACAGGAGCAGAAGCCTGAAAATCGACAGTAAAACCGGAGCCATTGGCTAAAAGAGCGCACAATCCTTCCCTGATAATGTGTTCACTCTCAATTATTGCAATCTTGTACATGTCCATCCCCTCACAGCATACCTCGATGTCTTTAGAAAGAGGCCATCCTTACGCGGATAACCCAAATTTAAATATTATTTAAGCAGTGCGGACTAAAATTCGTCTACATCATCACTGTATATAATGAAGTTCGTGTGCCGGTTACGAAAACCATCGCTACATTTACCTAGAGCGGTTGATGGTATGCTTAATTGCTTGGCCAATAAATAAGTACCAGTACGAGGTTTCGCCAAAATAGGGAATGACAGCCGGTTGATTTTTCGGGTTTTGTTCAGGCAAAAAAAAGACCGGCCCGAAAATGCTTCCGAACCAGTCCAATGGGCCTGTCTCCTTTAGAGTATCTCCAACACACCCTTAAATTTGTCGATAAATGTGCTTCATATGTTTATATAACTGATGTTACGCATGGCAATTTGCCGCGTAGACTTCCGCCGAAAGCGGAGCGTAAGAAAGTGATAACTGGACGGCCTTTTTGATGCGCACTTTTGCGGGATTTCTGACTTAAAACACATAGGGATAGGCTTCGCCATCCATGGCGCTAAACCGACGTCTTCCCTGTTGATGCGGATTCACCCCATCATCTCCGACTGCTTCGGTTTTAGCCCACCGGGTTCCATCCAGTAAATATATTCGGCGATGTATTTGGGATTACCCAGGGCGGGGCACGTTCCCCAACGCTTCAACGGCTCGATGCCGTATTTGACGACGCCGATGTGCTGGGTCTTGTCCCGATCCAGCACCGGATCCGAGAAAGTAAATCCCAGTTGCCTGCGCAGCAGCTCAATGTCGCTTTTTTTGCCTGTCAGAAACTTCCAGCCCGGCCTGACTCTAAAAAGCTCGGCATAGGCTTTCAGCGCCGCCGACGTGTCATGTTCCGGCTCAAGCGTGATCGAATACATAAAGATATCGCGCCCCATTCGCTCCCCCAGTTCTTTCTGCACCAGCTTCAGATTCGCGGTCATGCCCGGGCAAATATCGGCACAACGCGCATACATAAAATTAATGAGCACGGTCTTGTCTTTGATCAGGTCATCATAGAACCGCACTGTCTCGCCCTCGTGCGTTACCAGCGGCACATTCGGGAAGTACTTTTTGCGACGCTCGGCCCGGCTGGGCATGATTGAATGGGAGCGCTCCCCGGCAGTTGATATCGGGGGTATTGCACCCAATCCCACAGCGCCAAGAGAAGCAACGGTTACATTTTTGATAAATTCTCTTTTGTTCATGGCTGTATCCTCGTTCGGTTGATTACTTGCCGGCTTTGGAGTCATCGGGCGGCACGATGCGGAAGCGGATCATCATGGCGTGGTCTTCATGCACGACGTTGTGGCAGTGCAATGGATAATCCCCGTACCAGTCACGATATTGCATGTAGTAGCTGACCGAGCCAGTTCCCGACGTGCCAACGGCCCCATCGCCAATCCTGGCCACGTCCTTGCGGGACTTACCATCGATCGCCAGATTCTCGGCTTTGCCGTTGCGGCTGAGCAGTTGAAATTCCTCGTGATGCGTATGCACCGGATGCGACCAGCCGCCGCCCGATTCCAGCGTCCATTGTTCCGCCGTACCCTCTGCCGGATACGCACTGATTTTGGAGGGATCAAATAACTGACCATTGACCGTCCAGGCGCCGTTGCTGGAATCAAACTTGAATCGGCGCTGAACCTTGACCGGATTGGCTCTGGCCGGCATAGGCACCATGACCTGAGACTGGAGCATACTCAGCGATGCGCTGTTATCTACAACCAGATCGCCGGATACGACGAACTTGAGCAGTTGGGTCTTGCTGCTGGAAGGCAGAATCTTGCCCGTGGTGCCCTTGCCGGTGAGCTGCTCCAGCCGGTTTTCCAGGTAAATTACTGTACCGGGCGGGTATTGGCTGAAATCGATTATTACGTCCGCCCTTTCGGCCACGCCCAGGCGCACGCTGGAAACGACTTGCGCCTTGGGCAGCAGATTACCGCAATTGGCGATGCGCGTGAACTTGGCGTCATTGCTCAGAAACAATTCGATAAAACGCGAGGGACCGGCATCCAGGAAGCGGAAACGGTATTTGCGTTTTTTGACATTCATAAAGGGCTTGATCTTGAAGTTGACCGTTTGGTGGTCGCCGACGATGCCCTCAAGGTTGAAGGTGTCGAAGAACATCTGCCCGGTCTGGTCGAACACCTTGTCGGTGAATAGCAGCGGGATGTCGTATTCACCGCTGGGCAGTTTGAGATCGGTCGATTCATCCCCGGTATCGAGGTTAATACCGTTGCTGAACAGCGTGTAGAAGGAGGCCATGCCTTTATAGACATTGGCGGCGGTGAAGTCGAAACGGTGATCGTGGAACCACAGCGTGCTTTGCGTTTCCTTCCAGTCGCCTGGACACCATGCTCCATTGTAGTCAGTACCGTTTTTATGAGTGCTGGCAAAGCCTGCCCGAACATTGGGATACCAGTAGTCCCACCACTTACCGGAGTCCTAGAACCGGGTCGGCCCGCCATCCGATTCCGGCGGGTTATGGGCATTATGCAGGTGCGGCGTGCACTGGTTGATGCCGAACCCCTGGTTGTCGTTGTTGTCCTTGGGCAGGCCGTTGTACATGCGCATGAGTACCGGTTCGCCGTAATGGGCATTGATACGCAGCACGCCGACGGCATCCGAATTCATATCGACATAGGTCCAGACCCTGGAGTTGAATGCAGGGTATTCCACCGTCGAATAAAAATTCCAGCCGACTTCCTTGGTCATCAGCTCGTATTTCGTACAGGCATCCAGGCCGCCCAGCTCGTCCCAGCGCTGATGCTCCTCGTTGCGCGCTTCCTCGAAATCGTCGAAATCATTCAATCCTGGATTCCAAAGCGTCTGTTTTTCGTCGCATTTGCCTTTTTCCGGCGTGGGACCGACATTTGATCCGACCGACAGGCAGGCTTTCGGGATCGGCAGCAGCTCCGTCCAGGGCTTGTTGCAGGGCGGACTGATCAAACCGACGCTAGCCGCTTCAGCCAAATTGGGCAGAAAGTGACGTCCACCCATTGCGGTCAGACCGCCAATACCTGCAGTCAAACCCATTTTGAATAATTCGCGCAGGGTGATGCCGGCCTTTTGAATGTCGTTAACTTCCTGCATATAGCGAGCGACGGTCTTCTCGCGTTGGCTGATGTTCGTGACCTTGATTATTTTCTTTAACATGACACGCCTCATTACAGTTTTTAAGAAACTGTATTAACACAGTATTTTTCACCGTTCTTTATTCGATGCTCAACAGCGCTTCTGATCGATAGCCTCATCATGCGGTTGGGCGATAGGGTTATTATTTAAATGTATGGCTTTAAAAACCGGCCCCTTGCGGAGCCGGTTTCTGGTTCCTTGCGTTTACTTGATGGTAACGCCGACATTTGTCCTCGTGGCGCCGGTCGCTAATGACCGCAAGCTGATCGGTGCGGTGCAGGCAGGTCCTGGTTTTAACCGCAGGTCCCACGTACCGTTAGGGGTACCTGCAACTACGGGGACCGCTGAACCCAGTTTATTGGTGTTCAGGTCGGTTGGCACAGAGGCAGCCAGGTACAACTGGATATTGTTGTTAGTCTGTACCGTGCTGGTTCCAGTTACGCGCCATTCTCCCGAAGTGGCATTGATGCGTTTGCACTGCGATGCGGTTGTCTGGATGTTTTCAGTATTAACGACCGTCACCGTGACATGCGCAAGCGGTGAAACCTGACGACCGTTGTCATTGGCTACGGTGTAATCGAAGCCGAAGTTACCTGCCGTGGCACCGCCCACGAAAGTTACCTTGCCGGTTGCATCAGGAGAAGACACCGTGCCGCCGGTGATGTTGGATACCAATACCGGCGCCGGATTCAACGTAGCGCCATTGCCCGAGTCGTTGGCCAGAACGTCGATCACTACCGACTGGTTGATGGCCACATTGACCGGTCCGTCTGGATTAACAATAGGAGCGGGCCCGGCTGCGGATGGCACGACTGCGACAATTACTGTCGCCACATTGGACTGACCGACGCTGTTGGCTGCCGTATATTGGAAAGTCACATCGCCGTTTACAGAACCCGGCGTGTAAGTTATGGATGTGCCATTAGCGGCCGCCGAGCCAGAGCCGGCTGGAATTGCCGCTCCAACCAGTTGCACAGAGGTGATCAGCGCTGCCGGATTCGCGACATCGTTAGCGGTAACCGGAATATCAACGAACGAACCTCCTGCTTCTGCCGTTGCGCTGTCATTCAGGGCAAGCGGCACGCCAGGCCCAGGGATAGCACCGGCTATTGTTGTTACCCGATCGCGCGCCACGGTGAATGTCCCGCTGCCGTCGGCAGTCGATTTAACGGTAACGGTATCCGGCGGTGTGTCGACACCGGTCACTGTCAATGTCACTTCGGCCGGATCGTTGCCGTTATTGGTTGACACGGCTGTCGCCATAGCCCTCCAGCGTCAGTGCAGGCGGTAGTTGGCCGGTTCCGAAGCCCTTGTCACTGCTGGTCGCAACTACAGTCAGCGTCTGGTTGGCGTAATTCGCCGAAGCCGCCGTCACAACATCGACTACATGCTTGGTGAATAGGCTGGGCGGGGTGTCGGCGCTATTGATGACCGATACGGGACCCGGCAAATTGCCGCTGGGATCCACCATGCCTTGGGTATAGTACTGCCCGAGCGCGGTGGAGCCGAATGAGATCATCTTGACAGGCGCTATGTTTGCTGCAGCCGCTGTCAATGAAGGATTAGGCTGAGAAGCCAATACCTTGATGTCGCGGGCATACACATCAACCTGCGTACCGGTAGCATCATCACGTTTGTAGAAGCCATTGTAGATATCCAGCGGACTGGGGATTGGGCTTGCCACAAAATTGTGCAGGCGGCCCATCAGGCTGAACTGGTCGGAGCGAAGACACGTACCGCTGATCCCTTGGTCTCCCAGTAAAATGGGAGCGCCGGCGGCTGTTTCGCCGCAGATCTCGAGATAGTTGGTGCCGAAGGGACTGCCGGTGATGAATTCCGTGGCAAGCCCGTTCGACAGGAATTGAGCGCCGTTAAGCGTGACCGGTGCGAGTGGCGCGCCACCGCTGCTGGCGGACCGTTGCAGACGGCTCTGGAGCGCGCCGTCAAACACGCCGCGCGTTACGCCGACGTCTTCGCTGAAACAGATATCGCTATTGCCGGCAGAAACGGCATCAACCGGGAAAGTCTCGACGCCGTAAGAATGGGTCACGGTGTAAATGCCGGGTTCCAGAACGCCAGCAAATACGCGGATGCGCGTGAATGTTATTTGATCGCCTACAGCCACCGCGCCTACAAAGAAGGCTGCTTCCAGCGCCAGAACCAGGGTGGCGCGCTTGCCGCCAGGCACATCCAATAAGGATGTGGCATTAAAGTAAAAGGCCTCATCGGGGAAGTTGTTTGGAAAACTGTAAGGCGGATCGGGTAGGCCGGGTCCGACCAGCAAACAGGCATTCTGTTGCGCAGCGCCCGGATTGCTGGCATTAGGCAAGCATAAGTCGAGGACGGTTCCGTTCAAATCCTGATGCCAGTTTGGAAAACCGTGTCCTGCCGGGGAAGGTAAGTTAATCGGCCCGACCCGTGCCAGGTCGGCATAAGCGGATAGGCTCAACATAGTGAGCGCTATCGCAGCTACGGTATGTTTGGTTTTCATTTGAATTTACCTCATTGTTATTCTTAGCAAAGAGTCAAATAGGCGCATTTGGATATTGACGACAACATCCAGATACATTGTGCTTTTCATTGTGTCCATTCCCCGACTGAATTTTTGTTATCAATACCACCGTTCGACACTCCTTTCGGAAAACGAAACGAATAACACCGACGACCAGTCTGAGGGTTTACTCCGTTGGGATTAATGTATAAGAAAAGCAAAGAAAATGAACTCGGGTGGAACCCTGATTTGGACTCAGGTTAATACCTGATATAGAGCATAGGTATTTATCCATTTTGTCTGTAAAACCCCTTCCTTCAGGTGCATAGCTATCTACACAAGTTATTCGCTCTCTGCCATTAAGTTAGACTGAAAAGACAGTGATGACTGAATAGTGTGGGCGCGAATTTATTCGCGCCCACCTAATGCCAAGCCCTTAACCTAATAGCGGTGACGCCACCCGCGAGGGAACGAGGACATGTTTTTTTTTCTTAAATTGATGCATGGGCAGCCAGTCCAGTCGGGATGTAGTGACTTGTGTAGATAGCTATGCTTTAGGTAGGAGTAATTCACATAAGTCCTATGGATATAGAGCGGACATAATGAGTGGATTTTGGTATCCCCGCAAAATATAACAAGCTATTTAGTGGGGTACAGGTTGGATTGCCTAAACAGTAGGCAAAAAAAATGCGGCCTATGAGGCCGCATTAGAGAAGGATATAAAACTCTGAATTCCGAGGAGGAAATTTACATCTCAAGAGTTGTACGTATATTAGCGATAAATGATGAACATTGGAATGTGACATATTGTCGCAGTATCTTAACAAGTTATCATTTCTCTTTATCTGAAAGTGTATAGATCGACAATCATATTCCCAGTTCCTGAATCTTCCGGGTTAGGGTATTCCTGCCATAGCCTAATAAAATAGCCGCTTCGTGGCGCTTGCCGTGGGTAAAGTGTAACGCCGCTTCAATCAAAATAGTCTCAACAGCAGGGATGATTTGTTTGGCGATTTCGGCCTCGTTCCCGCGCAATAACTGTTGGTCTATCCAGTTTCTGAGTAAGGTTTCCCAGCCGTTTTCGGCAGCATTTTTTTCTGCTGGCGTGGCTAGCAACTCGGGCGGCAGGTCGTGCAGATGAATTTCCCGGCCCGAGGCCATCACCGTCAGCCAGCGACAACTGTTCTCCAATTGCCTGACGTTGCCCGGCCAGTCCAACGTGCTTAAAAAAGCCTCCGCGTCAGGTTTTAACACTTTAATTTCGGTATTCAGTTCGAGCGCCGCCTGATTTAAAAAGTGGCGCAGCAGCAAGGGAATGTCCTGTTTGCGTTCACGCAGCGGCGGGATGTGGATGCGGATCACGTTTAAGCGATGGAACAAGTCTTCCCGAAAGCGCCCTTGCTCCACCAGCGTTTCAAGGTCCTGATGGGTGGCAGCAATAATACGCACATCGACTTTAACGGAGGCGTATGAGCCGACCGGGTAGAATTCGCCATCGGCCAGCACCCGCAATAAACGGGTTTGCAGTTCGGCGGGCATGTCGCCGATTTCATCAAGAAACAAGGTGCCGCGATCGGCCTGCTCAAAGCGTCCGGCGCGGCGTGATTGCGCGCCGGTGAAAGCCCCTTTTTCATGGCCGAACAGTTCCGATTCCATCAGGTCTTTGGGGATGGCGGCCATGTTCAGCGCAATGAACGGATTGCCCGCTCTGGGACTGTGGCGATGCAGGGCTTTGGCGACCAGTTCCTTGCCGGTCCCCGATTCGCCGTTGATCAGTACGGTGATATGCGATCTGGCCAGTCTGCCGATAGCGCGGAATACCTCCTGCATCGACGGCGCTTCGCCGATGATTTCCGGCGTGGTTTCTTCTGCCGCATACGTCGGGGAATCCGAGATTTGCTGTTGCCGACTATGAATACAGGCTCTATGGGCGAGATCGACGACTTCCTTAATATCGAAGGGCTTGGGCAGGTATTCAAAGGCACCGCCATGGAATGCCGAGACCGCGCTTTCCAGATCGGAATGTGCGGTCATCACAATAACCGGCAGATTCGGGTGGCTCAGTTGGATCTTGTCCAAAAGTTCCAGTCCGTCCATGCCGGGCATGCGAATATCGGTAATCAGCGCATCGGGCAGGTAGTCCTGTAAGGCACTCAGCAACTCGGCCGCACCGGAAAAACTGCGGGTGATGATGTCCGCTTTTTGCAGGGCTTTTTCGACAACCCAGCGTATCGATTTGTCGTCATCGATGATCCAGACAGTTTCGGCTTTAGTCATTTTCTGATTCCCCTTGGGTAATAATCGGTAAGAAGATTGAAAACACCGTGTTTCCGGGTTCGCTATTGCATTCAATTAAACCGTTATGCTGATTGATCAAGGCTTGGGCTATGGATAATCCCAGTCCTGTGCCGTCGGCGCGTCCGGTAATCATCGGGTAGAATATCTGGTTCATCATGTCGGCGTCGATGCCCGGCCCGTTATCGATAATGTCGCATTTGACCGCTAATTTGTAGCGCTTGCGACCGATGTTCACTTGCCGGTGAATCCGGGTTCTGATGCTAATGTCGCCTTCGCCATTCAGCGCCTGAACGGCATTTTTGGCGATATTTAAAATAGCCTGGATCAGTTGGTCTTTATCGGCCAGGATCTCGGGAATACTGGGATCATAGTCGGATTTAACGGTGAGACTGGAGCTTCCTTCGGCTTGAACCAACTGCCTGACCCGCTCCAGCACTTCGTGAATATTGATGGCCTTTTTATTGGGTAGTTTGTTGGGGCCGAGCATTTTATCCATCAAACCTTGCAGACGGTCGGATTCGGCGATGATAATTTGGGTGTATTCCTTGAGTTCCGGGTCGTGTAACTCCAGATCCAGCAATTGTGCCGCGCCGCGCAAACCGCCCAACGGATTTTTGATCTCATGCGCCAAGCCCCTGACCAGCAATCTGGCGGTGTTCTGCTGGGTTAATAAGTGTTCTTCCTTGGATATGCGCAGATGATTATCGACTTGTTGCAATTCGACCAGAATCTCGTTGACCCGCTCATTTTTCAATAACGGCGTTAAGCTCAAATTAATGGTGAGGCTGTGGGTCATACGATCCAGAATAAGCTCACGGTCCATCAGCGGTTCCGCCATGGTCAGGCATTGCTGCAAATTCACCAGCAACGCGGGATCGGAAGACTTGAATAACTCATAAGCGCCGAGGCCTACCAAGTGGCGCGAGCTGTCGGCAAGCAAAATCTCACCGGCAGAATTGATGTAAGTGAGCGTTAGGGCGCGATCAAATAACAGGATGGCGGTATTAAGGTGATCAAGTATACGTTTATGCATGGCTTGCTTAAGGTTGTTTAAAGAAAGAGTGTTATCGTTTTTTAAAGCAATTTGTGGGCCGACAAAGGCAGAGAAAAGGCTAAAGGCTAAAGGCTAAGGGCTAAGGGCAAAAGATTTTTTCCCTTTTCGTCTTTCGCCTTTTGCTTTTCGTCTGTCTTTTTACCTGACTGTCCAATTAAGTGCGCCAGCAGTTTAGTTTCGCACCATTTTAGCGCATAAAAATTTTAAATGTAGGCGGGAATAAGGCCACCCAAGCCTGTCCTGAGCTTGCCGAAGGGCGTAGCGCGAGGTGGCGGTTCCGGCGCGTGTTGCCGGAACCGCCAGTTCTTGCTGGCGCTCGAACAGTCTTATTCCGGCCTACAGCGTTAGAGTAGGCATACAGATTGCTTAGGAATATTGAACATAGCATTCAATCATAAGGAACACCCGATGAAACAACGCTTGGTCGTGATCGGCAACGGCATGGCGGGTATGCGTACCGTAGAGGAACTGCTGACCGCCGCGCCGGATAAATACGCCATTACCGTGTTCGGCGCCGAGCCTTACGGCAACTACAACCGCATCATGCTGTCCTCGGTGCTGTGCGGCGAAAAAACCATTGAGGATATTGTGATCAATAACCGTCAGTGGTACCTCGACAACGGCATAACGCTCTATGCGGGCGAAGCCAAAGCCGTGACGCGGATAGACCGGAAAAACAAAAAAGTCTATGCGCAAGACGGCACATTTGCCGGCTATGACCGGCTGTTAATCGCTACCGGTTCCAAAGCCGTTATACCGGAGATTGCCGGCAATGATCTGGAGGGCGTGATCAGCTTTCGGGATATTGTCGATGTCAACAAAATGCTTAGCTACAGTCGTAGCCATAAAAAAGCGGTGGTCTTGGGCGGGGGGTTGCTAGGCCTGGAAGCCGCCAACGGTCTGGTTTTAAGAGGCATGGATGTGACCGTGATCCATAATCATGAAATCTTGCTGAACCGGCAAATGGACAGACCCGCAGCAAAAATGCTGCAAACGGAACTGGAGCAACGCGGCCTGAAATTTAAGATGGCCGCCAAACTTAAGCAATTACTGGGGGATGAAAATGGTCATATCACCTCTGTTTGTTTTGATGATGGCAGCCAACTCGACTGCGACCTGTTCATTATGGCCATCGGCGTACGCCCCAACATGGCGCTGGCTCAGGAAGCGGGGATTTATTGCGAGCGCGGCATCGTCGTTAACGATACTTTGCAAAGTTACGATCCCAGCGTTTACGCGGTAGGCGAATGCATTCAGCATCGCGGCGCTACCTTCGGCCTGGTCGCTCCGTTGTTTGAGCAAGCCAAAGTCTGCGCCAATCATCTCAGTGCGCATGGCGTGGCCGAATATATTACCTTGCCGACCGCGACCAAGCTTAAAGTCACCGGTATCAACCTGTTTTCGGTTGGCGATTTTCAAGGTGATGAACATTCTGAAAGCCTCTGTTTTACCGATCCTGCGATAGGTATTTACAAGAAACTGGTCATTAAGGCCGACAAGCTGATCGGCGCGGTGCTCTATGGCGACACCGCAGACGGCAGCTGGTACCAGCAATTGCTGGAGCAGGAAGAGACTATTTCCGAGATAAGGGATGCGCTGATTTTTGGTAAAGCTTATGCGGGGTAAGTTGTGAACCCAATGCGGGCGCGAATTCGTTCGCGCTGTGCCGATTGCGCGAATGAATTCGCGCCCACAGCTTGTTGATATACTGATACTTATCATGACTAAAACCATACAAACCACTTGCCCTTACTGCGGCGTAGGCTGCGGCATTAGCGCGAAAGTCGATGACGTCCACCATCGCCTTAAAATCGGCGGCGACACCTCGCATCCGGCCAATTTCGGGCGGCTATGCTCCAAAGGTTCCGCGCTCGGCGAGACGGTTGAACTCAAAGGCCGACTGTTGCAGCCGCAAGTCTACGGGCGAGAAACCAGCTGGACCCAAGCATTGGATCTGGTCGCCGACTCCTTTATCCGCGCTATCGAAAAATACGGCGCCGACTCGGTGGCGATTTACGGCTCCGGGCAATTGTTGACCGAAGATTATTACGTCGCCAACAAGCTGATGAAAGGCTTTATCGGCAGCGGCAATATGGATACCAACAGCCGCTTGTGCATGTCGTCGTCGGTGGCCGGGCATAAACGCGCCTTCGGCTCGGATACCGTGCCGGGCTGTTACGAAGATTTTGAACGCGCCGAGATGATCGTGCTGATCGGCTCCAATGCCGCCTGGTGTCATCCGGTCGGTTTCCAACGGATACGCGCAGCCAAGGAAGCCAATCCGGCGTTAAAAATCGTGGTGATCGACCCGCGCCGCACCGCCAGTTGCGACATCGCCGATTTGCATTTGCCGCTGGCGAGCGGCAGTGACGCCGCCTTATTTAACGGCCTGCTGCATTTTTTAAGCGAACAAAACGCGCTGGATTCGGCTTATATAAAAGCGCATACCGAAGGCTTCGTTGAAGCCCTGAATGCTGCCGGTATCGGTATTGAACAGGTTGCAAAGACTTGCCGGCTAGATAAAGACGACCTGCACCGTTTTTATGCATGGTTTGCCGGGCATAAAAAAGTGATGAGTTTATACAGCCAGGGCATCAATCAATCGACATCCGGCACCGACAAGGTCAATGCCATTATCAACTGCCATCTGGCAACGGGCAGCATAGGAAAACCGGGTTGCGGGCCATTCTCGCTGACCGGACAACCCAATGCGATGGGCGGACGCGAAGTCGGCGGCTTGTCGAATCAACTGGCCGCGCATATGGATTTTTTCAATGCCGACGACATAGATCGGGTCGCGCGGTTCTGGAATACGGCAAACATTGCCAAAAAGCCGGGTTATCCGGCCGTGGAATTGTTTGACGCCATCTACGACGGCAACATCAAAGCCGTGTGGATTATGGGCACCAACCCGGTGGTCAGCCTGCCCAATGCGAATAAAGTCAAACTGGCCTTGCAGCGTTGCGAGTTTGTGGTGGTGTCCGATTGCATCAACGATACCGATACCACCGCTCTGGCGCATGTGCTGTTGCCTGCGCAAGGCTGGAGTGAAAAAGACGGCATGGTCACCAATTCCGAGCGGCGCATTTCACGGCAACGGGCGTTATTTAAACCTGCCGGCAGCGCCAAACCGGATTGGTGGATCGTTACCCAAGTCGCAAGGCGCATGGGTTTTGAACAGGCATTCCATTATCAAAGCCCGGTGGAGATTTTTCGCGAACACGCCCGGCTTTCCGGCTTTGAAAATAACGGCCAACGTGACTTCGACATATCGGCGTTTGCCGACATGACTCAGCACGATTACGACCGTTTGCAGCCGATCCAGTGGCCGGTTAATCAGGCCTATCCGCAAGGCCGAAGCAGAATGTTCGAGGACGGGCGGTTTTATACCGAATCGGGCAAAGCCCGGTTTATTGCGGTTACGCCACGCCCACCGGTCAATCCGCCGGATCAGGCTTATCCGCTGATTTTAAATACCGGCCGTTTGCGCGACCAGTGGCATACCATGACCCGCACCGCTATTGCGGCGCAACTTAATCAGCACAAGCCCGAGCCATTTGTCGAAGTGCATCCTGCTGATGCACATTACTTAAGCCCAAAAGAGTGCGCTGAGCCTTTCTGTGGGCGCGAATTTATTCGCGCTACGCCGGTTGCGCGAATAAATTCGCGCCCACAACAGCTTGCTGATATACCCAATTTGGCCATCATTGAAAGCCGTTGGGGTTCAATGATTGCGCGGGTACAGATTACCGACAGTCAACAGCAAGGCAGCATCTTCGTGCCGATGCACTGGACCGAACAATACGCCAGTCGCGGACGCATGGGCGCGCTAGTCAATGCGGTGGTCGATCCGATTTCCAAGCAACCGGAAAGCAAGCATACGCCGGTGCGGATCAAGGCCTATCAACCTGCCTGGCAAGGTTTTATCCTGTCCCGGCGCGAGTTAAGCATCAGCGATCCCGACTATTGGGTAAAAATGAAAGGCGAACAGGTTTACCGCTATGAACTGGCCGGGATGACCTTGCCCGAAAACTGGCAGGCATGGGCGCAACAGAACCTCTGCGACAGCGCTGGCGGAACTGCCCAATGGCAGGAATATCAAGATTCCGCTCAGGGCAATTACCGGGCCGCGCGTATCGTCAACAATCGGCTGGAAAGCGTGGTTTTTATCGCGACCGAGTCTGCGTTGCCGGAACGCAATTGGTTGCTCTCCCTGTTTGTAAAAACAGAATTGGAAATAGCGGAACGCATGGCCTTATTGACCGGCAAGCCGCCCTTAGGCGTCGCCGATGTCGGCACTATCGTTTGCGCCTGCTTCAATGTCGGGGAACTTACCATCCAAAACGCGATCAGGGAACAAGGACTCAAAACCCATCAGGACGTCGGTCATTGTCTTAAAGCCGGAACCAACTGCGGTTCCTGTGTGCCGGAGATCAAGGCGCTGTTGTGATGACGGCGTAATTGGGAACCCGGAAATCTTGTTGTCTCTGGTTCCCACTGGGAGAGACTGTGAAAGTATCCATATTTAGAAATTAACCAC
This sequence comes from Methylobacter arcticus, assembly GCF_050917435.1. NCBI lineage: Bacteria > Pseudomonadati > Pseudomonadota > Gammaproteobacteria > Methylococcales > Methylococcaceae > Methylobacter > Methylobacter arcticus. Next base: position 3,351,087 of record NZ_CP159583.1, on the reverse strand, counting down.
GAAGAACACGGACGACTGCAAGGATGCAGGAGGTAGAGCAACGCAGGAGCAGTTGCCGAGAGCACGAAGTTTTTAATACCTTGAATTAATGCTGTTGTTTTCTCCGTGTCCTTCGTGTTCTCTGTGGTAAATAATTTTTTCAGCTCGATCTGGATAATACTTTCACCGTCTCGGGAGCGTGGGAACGAGGGTAAGTATTGAGCAGGCCGTGCTGTTCGTGGACGATGGCTCTAGGTCAACAAATACAGCAACACCAGATTAGTGAGCAGCAGGATTGCCGATAAGCCTTTCCAGAATAATAACGGATTGCGCTCAATTAAAGGGATAGCCTCTTTAGCGCTCAGGAATCTAGGGTTGGGTGTGGACAGGTCATACAGAAACTCCGATAAATTGTCGTAGCGAAATTGCGGGCTTATTGCGGTCGCTTTTTCCAAGGCGCCGTCAATCCAGAGAGGAACCATCGCATTGTGATGAAAACTGGGCACATAGTGCAGTTTTGCCAGATTCATTTTATCGGGTTTTTCAGGCATGTCCTGGCCGAAGGGCAGGGCGTTGTTCAGCATCTCGTAAGTGATCACCGCCAGCGAAAACAGCTCGGATTTTACCGTGCCCCGCTGCCCCAGATGATATTCGGGCGCGGCGTAATTTAAGGTGCCGAGTATGTTGTCGGCCTCGCCTCGATCCAGCGGGGTGATTTCTGCGATGCCGGCTATTTTAACCGAACCGAAATCGATGATTTTAGCGACGCCGTTTTTATCGAACATGATGTTTTCAGGTTTTAAATCCTGATGCAGCATTTCCATGCGATGAAAAGCGCGCAGACCTTTGGCAATCTGCTCGACAATTTTTCTGGCTGCTTTAATGTCAGGCTTGGGGTGGTCGGTAATCCATTGTCTAAGCGTCGGACCTTCGAGAAATTCGGTGACGTAATAAATGCAGCTTTTTTCCCGATCGGCGCTCAGAACTTTCAGCACATTGTCGTGATGAATGCGTTTCCCCGCCCATTCTTCATGCAGAAAATGCTCGATGTAATGGGTGTCGTCGTCATAAAGGATGGACGGGGTTTTTAAAATAACCTGCGTGTGGGTTTGGGTGTCGAATGCCCGATAAATCTGGGTGCGTTTGCTGGCATGCAATTCGGCCTCAATCCGGTAGCCGTCGATGACCATGCCGGGTTCCAGCGGCGGCGGGAAGGGCAGGTTGCTGTGGCGGCGAATAATCTCGTCTTCGTTGGCTTCGGGCAGTTCATCGATTCTGAGCAGCTGGCAGGTCAGATTGTCGTCGCTATGATTGGCTGCGGCCTGTTGCAAAATTGTTTCGGCAACCAGCGTTAAATCCGCAGACTCTTGGACGAGTTTTTTCAGGATTTTTTCATCGAGAAAATCGTGTATGCCGTCAGTCGTCAGCAAAAACAGATCGCCTTTTTCCACAGGATGCGCCTGGTAATCGACTTCCAGGCGCGGCTCTATGCCCATGGCCCGGCTAAGATAATTCTTTTCTTTAACCCAGATGCGGTGATCGCGGGTTATCTGCTCGAAGTTACCTTGGCGCAAGCGATAAATGCGGGAATCGCCGATATGGAAAATATGCGCCGTGGTCGATTTCAGGACGATGATGCTGAGCGTGCTGACCATGCCTTTGGTCGATTCATAGCGGCTTTGTCCCTGACTGTATAGCCAGGAATTGGTCGCGGAAAGAATTTTCTGCCCGGCAAGTTTGACCGACCACGAGTCCGGGGTGCTGTAATAATCGCTTAAAAAGCTGATCACACAGCAGTGGCTGGCCTGTTTCCCGGCGTCGCTGCCGCTCATGCCGTCGGCGATCGCAACGGCTATGCCTTTATGGATAAGCTGCGGGCCTTCCGGTATTAACGAACCGAAAAAATCCTCATTATCCGGCTTGATGCCTTTATCGCTGGCAGAGCCGATGCTGACTTTGAGTGTTGGTTTGGGCATGGTTTATGTTTATGGATAATTAATTCAACTCGATCATTTCCACGGTGCCGTCTTCCTGAACTTCGGCCATGTGTCCTTTGGGTTCATCGATAAACTGTACGGCGACCAACACGGATAATGCCACGACCGCGATGACTGTAAAAAATGCCGCCGGGGTAACGAACGATAATATAGTCAAAAACAGTACGCCGCCGACATTGCCGTAAGCGCCGACCATGCCGGCAATCTGTCCGGTCATCCGCCGTTTTATCAACGGAACTATCGCATAGACGGCACCGCAGCCGGCCGATACAAAGCAAGAGCAGGCCATGGTGACCAATACCGCCAACGCAATAGACCATTCCGGATCAATCAGCGACATGCAAAAATAGCCCGCCGACAGACCCAAAACAAAAATACTTAACGACAGTTTACGGCCGAATTTGTCGCTAACCCAGCCGCCAAGCGGCCGCGCAACCAGATTGATAAAGGCGAAACTCCCGCCCAGTAAACCGGCTTGCACCATGCTGATGCCTTGCGATTCATGGAAAGTTTCAAAGAAAAACAGCGGCAACATCGAAACTACCGCCAGTTCCGAGCCGAAGGTAATGAAATACGCCAAATTCAGAATGGCAACCTGCTTGAATTTGTATTGATGGATTGGATCTATCGGTTGTTGCAGATGTTCCTCATTGACGTGGATAATTTTATAGACGTTATAGAGGAATAAAACCCAAATGCCGATATAAATGCCAATGGCGGCGACGTTCGATAACAGGTTAGCGCCTGTTGGCGATAGTTTCCAGGTTAACAGGCTTAAGGTGGCGTACAACGGAATAGTCATCAGAACATAGAAGAACAAGTCCCTGATGCTGGTCACTTCCATCGCCCCGGCTTTTTTAGGCTTAAAATAAGTCGAGCCTTTGGGGGTATCGGAGACACTGAAAAAATAGATGACCGAATAGATCAGGGACATGGCGCCGGTGGTTGCAATCGCATAGCGCCAGCCTTCGTCGCCGCCATAGATCAAGGCGAGAGCAGGTAAAGTTCCGGCCGCAGCGGCTGAACCGAAATTTCCCCAACCGCCGTAAATGCCTTCGGCAATGCCCACTTGTTTGGCCGGAAACCATTCGCCGACCATGCGTATGCCGATCACAAAACCGGCGCCGATAAAGCCTAACAAGAAACGGGCCAGGGCCAGCTGTTCAAAACTGGTGGCAAAAGCGAACATAAAACAGGGAATACTGCCGACTGCCAGCAGTGTTGAATAAGTCCGTTTAGGGCCGAACTTATCGACCAGGATACCGATCACAATCCGCGCCGGAATGGTCAAGGCGACATTTAAAATCAGGATGGTTTTTATTTCCGAGCTGCTCATACCCAGCGTTTTAGCGATCACCATCATTAACGGCGCGTGGTTAAACCACACCACAAAGCTGATAAAAAAAGCCATCCAGCTCATATGGAGAATTTTGGTTTTCCCCGAGAAGGACAGCAGGTTAAGGTGTGAAGATGACATGGTTGATTCCCAGTTAGTAAAGATTTACTCGGGGAAATGCAGGTTGCATGCCACACCGGCAAAGACCGTTTAATACCGGGTTATTTGGGCCACGTAGCGGTATAAAACGAAAAAAGCGGCTAATGCTTAGTGATTAAGAAGCACCATAATAATGCTGGTTGCATCATTATGGTGCGGCGCAAGGGCTTAAAAACTGATATTCCCCTGCACCCAGATTTTTTGGGTGTCGGTGCCAAATTGATCGGCATCGTAATAAGCGTATTTGGCCAACAGGGAATAATGCTTGCCGAATTTTTTAGTGGCCTGAAAATCCCATTCCTTGCCGTAATGAAGTTGTCCGGCGTCATCGGTAAAATCATGGTAAACACCGGTTAATACCACGCTGCCGCGATCCAGTACGGCGTGCACTGCGCCGGATACATCGCGGATACCGTCTCTAGGCGTAACCAGGAATAAGTCCGCCCAGCCCTGGAATGCATGGTTGGTGCCTAGCGGCGTATCAAAGGTTTTATTGAGCCCTTTGCCGTCAAGTTGTTCAACTGCTCCTTGGAAAGTGAAGTTATAGGCGGTAACGCCGCCCATCAGGTTGACGCGGTCGGTAGCGTAGCGGGTTGCACCATGCCCGTAATCTTCCTGATGTCCCCATTCGGCGGTATAGACCACGCCGTAGTTATCACTCAGCTTTAGAGCGTCTCCCGGTTTTTGATAGTTGGTCATGCGCAAGCCGTAGGTTTGGCTGGATTTTTCATAATTTTCGCGTTCGGTATAATCCAGCCAGTAGCCGTAACCGACCAGATTGCCGTAATCGCCGACTTTATAACTGATGTTCAGAATCGGGGCTTCGATGTTTTCGGTGGTGGAGGTAAATGTATTGACGTTGCCGATATAGCCTGCGTTAACGGTCAGGCCGAACAGCTGTTGATTGCTGTGGGTGATCAGCACCGAGTCGAAGGTGGTTTCCATCTGCCGCCAGCCGACGTTGCCGATAAAGCGGTCGTCGTCGAGCTTGATGCGTTGCCGTCCGCCTTTAATCACCGTATCGGGAATGCCGGCATAGCTGAGCCATAGTTGGTTGAGTTCGCTTTTTTCAGGATCGGCCACTGTTGAGTAGCCGGTATTGCCGTTGCGCGTACTGTTGAAATCTTCCTGCATGGCCAGATTGCCTTCGTATTCGGCATAGCCTTGCAGGCCGTGAAAAGTCGGCGACAGCAAGCCTGCCCGCAGGCGTGCGGTGTTGGCATTGGCGGTTTTTTGCGGGCCTCGGTCTTGATCGACATTTTCGTAACGGTAATTCAAGTCAATCTTGACCGCGCCGTTTTTGCCGTAATGATAAAAATTGAGCGCGTCTTCAACGTCCTGGGTAACATCGGCTAAGGCTGAACCGCTCGCTACCGATAGGGCCAATAGTGATGCAGATAATGAGATTTTTCTTTGCTGCTGCGGCATAAAGCCTCCTAAAGTATTATTAAAGCGGTTGTTAATGCGTATGGTCGCACTCGGTCAGAAAGCTCAAGATGCTTTCCCGGTATTTGTAGTAATCGGGATGTTCCAGCAGGGCTTTGCGGCTGCGCGGCCTGGGCAAGTCAATGTCTTCGATTTTGCCGATTTTGGCGTGCGGGCCGTTGGTCATCATGACCACCCGGTCTGCCAGCAGGATGGCCTCGTCGACATCATGGGTGACCACAATGGCGGTGACCTGGGTTCTTTCCCAGACTTCCATCAACACTTCCTGCAGTTCCCAGCGGGTCAGAGAATCCAGCATGCCGAACGGCTCGTCCAGCAACAGCAGCTTGGGCGACAAGGCAAAGGCTCGGGCAATGCCGACCCGTTGGCGCATGCCGTTGGACATGTCGCCGGCTTTTTTGTACAGCGAGTCGCCCAAACCGACGCGGGTCAGGTAATAGCCGACGATGTCATTGCGTTCCGATTTGGCCGCATGGGGATAGACCTTGTCAACGCCCAACATCACGTTTTCAAAGGCGGTCAGCCAGGGAAATAGGCTGGGCGCCTGAAACACCACGCCGCGATCGGGACCGGCGCTGTCAACTTCCTTGTTGTCCAGGATAATAACGCCTTCGGAGATGCTGTTTAAACCAGCGGTCATCGATAGCACCGTGGATTTACCGCAGCCGGAATGGCCGATGATCGAGATGAATTCGCCTTTTTTCATTTTCAGGTCGAAACCGTCCACGACCTTAACCGAACTATTGCCGTCAGGGGTTGGATAAATTTTACACAGCTTTGAAAACTCCAGATAACGCGGGCGGACAATCTCATCATGCCCGGATTTTATCGCCAGGGAGGGTGTGTATGCCGCAAGCCTGCCGGGAGCAGGCGCGGCGAAGGCCGAATAGTAGTCGCGATTCCAGTCGCTGTCGGTGTTAGGTTTTATTTTGGGCAGGACGATTTTATCAACGCTCGAACCCAGGTTTTTTTCGATGCCGATGTCCATTAAATAACGGGTTATTTCGGCGCGTAAGCGTTTAAACTCGGGGTTATGGTTTAACGCAGTCCGGTCTCTGGGACGCTCGATATTGACCGGAAAATCCGGGCCGAAGGTCGCATCGGGTCCGGGATTAAGCGGAATAACCCGATCCGCCATATAGATGGCCTCATCGACATCGTTGGTAATCAGGATGACGGTTTTCTTTTCCTGCTCCCAGATTTGCAAAATTTCATCCTGCAGGTTACCGCGTGTCAACGCATCCAGTGCGCTGAGCGGTTCGTCCAGCAGCAAAATATCGGGGCTGGCGGCTAGTGCGCGGGCGACATTGACCCGTTGGCGCATGCCGCCGGACAGTTCGGCGGGCTTTTTAGCCATCGCCGCGCCGAGATTGACCATCCTGACGTACTTTTCGGTATGCGCGCGACGCTGATCGGCAGGCCAGTGTTGGAATATCTGGTCGACCGCCAGAGCCACGTTTTCGAACACCGTCAGCCACGGCATCAGCGAGTAGTTTTGGAACACGACGCCGCGATCCGGACCCGGTGCGGTAATCGGTGATCCTTGTTTTAGCACCTCGCCGCTATCGGCCTGAATCAATCCGGCAATGGTTGAAATCAGCGTGGTTTTGCCGCTGCCGGAAAAACCGACTATCGCAACGAACTCGCCTTCTCTAATGCTCAGGTTGATGTTGTTGAGTATGGATGTCGCGCCATAGCTTTTGCATACAGCCTTTAATTCCAGCAAAGGCTGATGGGCGTCATTCGATGGCGCAGGCGGGTTATTTTGCATGTGTTTATTCGCAATTTTTAGGTTTACGACAGACATCTCGGCTCCTGGTTAAAGTGCTCTACCGAAAGAGAACAGGTTTTGTAGTGACTGCATGATGCGGTCCAAGGCAAAGCCGATCAGTCCGATGGTAAACACCGCGACCATAATTCTCCCTAAGGAGTTGGAACTGCCGTTCTGGAATTCATCCCAGACGAATTTGCCCAGCCCCGGATTTTGCGCCAGCATTTCCGCAGCGATCAGCACCATCCAACCGACACCCAAGGACAAACGCATGCCGGTGAAAATGTAAGGCAACGCGGACGGCAAAATGATCTTCCTGATTTGAGTGCTCCAGCCAAGGCGCAACACCTTGCCGACATTGATCAGGTCTTTGTCTATCGATGACACGCCGATAGCGGTATTGATCAGCGTCGGCCACAGCGAACACAGGGTGACGGTAATTGCGGAAGTCAGGAACGATTTTTCAAACCAGGAGTCATCGCCGGTCACATACACGGCGCTGACTACCAGCGTGACAATCGGCAGCCAGGCCAACGGCGATACCGGCTTGAAAATCTGCACCAGCGGATTGATCGCGGCGCTAAACACCGGACTCATGCCGCAGAACAGACCCAGCGGCACGGCGATCAGTGTGGCAATGACAAAGCCTGCAAACACCGTGTACAGACTGGTATAAATCTTATCCAGATAGGTAGCCTGGCCGTTATAGGGACGGACTTTGATTTGGGCATTGGGATCTTCGGCACGTTTTTGCTCATTGCGGGTTTGCTGGCGCTGGTAATACTCGGCTTCTTTAGCGCGTTCGGCGTAATGATCGTCAAGCAATCCGCCTGCTTCGTGCCACACCGCGACCGGCCCGGGAATAGTGCCCAGACTGGTGTTAACCTTGGATGCGGAAAAGCTCCACAGTCCAAGGAAAATCATAAAAGCGAGTATCGGCACGCCCATGATCAGCCACAGTTGGCGGATTTGCAGCGAGGGATTCTCTCCGGCCGCTATTTTTGCCAGAGGAACAAACCAGGTGAGTCCGGTTATGTTTAAAAATTTGATCAGTCGGTTATACATGGTCGGTACCTCTAAAAGCAGGTGGTAAAAAAAAGTTAAAGGTAAAAAAGGTGCGTCCTTGCGCTAACTCAACTTAGCATCGTTCCCATGCGTTGCTGACATTAAATTACGTCTGAATATAGTTAGGGTTGTATCTTTGTGGGCGCGAATAAATTCGCGCCCACAATAGACCCAATCCTTAACTCAATGGCAGTGATGCAGCGCGTGGGAGTACTGAAAATATCAACTACTCAACTACCTTGCCGCCGACCACTTTTTGCTTGCCTTTAAGACCGATAGAAAACTTAGTCAGATAATCATTGGGCTTAGTGCCATCAAAGACCACGCCATCAATAAAATCACCGCTAGGCGCTTTAAAGCCGGTTTCGCTGTCGGCAGGAAAATCACTGGCTTTGGCCTTGCCTTCGGCAACCAAAGTCTTTGCCGCAGCCATGTATATATCAGGGCGATACACTTTCTTAGCGGTTTCCATAAACCAGGCATCGGATTTGTATTCGTTGATTTGTCCCCAGCGGCGCATTTGGGTCAGGCTCCAAACTGCATCACTGTAATAAGGATAAGAACCGTTATGGCGGAAGAATACGTTGAAATCGGGTAAATCGCGTTTATCGCCTTTTTCATACTCGAAGGTGCCGTTCATGCTGTTGGCCAGCACTTCGTAATCAGCGCCGACATAGTGTTTTTGCGACAACATTTCCACGCTTTCATTGCGATTTTTGTTGTTTTCCGCATCCAGCCACATCGAGGCGCGAATCAAGGCTTTGATCACCGCTTTGTGGGTATTGGGGTTTTTATCGGCCCATTCTTTAGTCACGCCAAAGATTTTTTCAGCACTGTTCTTCATCAGTTCGTAATCGCTGATGACCGGCACACCGATGCCTTTGAATACCGCCTGCTGATTCCACGGTTCGCCGACACAGTAGCCGACAATCGTGCCTGAATCCATGGTGGCCGGCATTTGCGGCGGCGGCGTGACCGACAGCATGGCTTCGGCGTCAATTTGACCGGACGTATCTTCAGGCGGTGCGTAAAAACCGGGCTTAATACCGCCGGCCGCCAGCCAGTAACGCAGTTTCATATTGTGCGTGCCGACCGGGAAAGTCATCGCCATGTTGAAGGGTTTGCCTGCACTTTTGTATTTTTCCAACACCGGTTTTAAGGTATCCGCTTTGATCGGATGTACCGGTTTTCCGTCTTTGAGCGGAATCTGCGGCTTCATCTGCTTCCAGACCTCGTTGGATACGGTAATCGCATCGCCGTTTAAGGTCATGGTGAAGGCACTGACAATATCGGCTTTGGTGCCATAACCGATGGCGGTGCCGAAGGGCAGGGTTGCCAGCATATGCGCTCCATCCAGTTCGCCGCCTATCACCCGATCCAATAACACTTTCCAGTTGGCTTGCGCTTCCACTTGTACGGAAAGACCTTCATCATCGAAATAGCCTTTTTCCAAGGCAACCGCCAAAGGCGCCATATCGGTCAGTTTGATGAAGCCGAGTTTGAGGCTGTCTTTTTCCAGCTTTTCAGCCGCATTGGCACTTAAGCTAAAAGTTAATAGAGATGCAGCCGTTAATGCCGCAGCCAGTTTCTTAATAATCACTATCCGGGTTTGTTTCATGATGACCTCATCAAGCTGAAAAAATCGAGCAAAAAAAAGCGTCGCCAAACAGAATGTCCGATGCACTCAGTCCGGTTAGACGCCTTTGTCAATATGGTTCGCCGTTGAACCAAGATTTTTTTAGTGCTCCGCCATTGGAGCCTTATCCTGTTAAAGGCAAATGTTATGCCAAAATCGCCTGTTAACTGTTTTTATAAGGTTTGTTTAATAAATACAGTTTGTTATGTCTTGTCTTTGGGCTGGCAATGAGAGCAAGTCTGTTGCAGGCAACGCATCGAATCTGGGCGATTTCCCGGTGTTATGCACCAATTGAGTTCTTTTAATGGGCATGTCGTGGGCGATTTTTCCCTAAGTACCGATAAGGCACGGCGGTTTTATCTTGTTTCTGCAATCCGGCATAGAATCTGCTTTGTCAAAGCAGTTGTCGGCTTCTAACCTAAACCGGGAGAGTTGAGACTCTTGTGGGAGCGGCGCCCATATTGACATAACGCCCTATGCTACTCATTCAACATGAATACATTTATTAAAGTAACGGAAATCTGGCTGCCGACAAAAGATCGGACCCGATTGGAATTTGGTGCCGGACTGTACGGCGCCTTGACTGAGTTTCGCGTCGCCAGCGAAAAGGAATCTTTCGCTTATGACGAAGGTTTGCCCGGCAAAGCATGGGCTGCCGGTCATCCTGTGGTATTAACGGCATTCGATCATTCTTATTTTAAGCGAACACCATCGGCTAAAAAGGCCGGTTTACCCTGCGGTATTGCCCTGCCTGTTTTTTCAGGCGAGTTTTTAATGGCTGTAGTGGTTTTTTTGTGCGGGGACGATCAACACCATGCCGGTGCCATAGAAGTGTGGAGTAACAGTTTAGGGAAAAAGACTGAACTGACTGTTATTGACGGCTATTACGGTACGCTGGATGATTTTGAACGTATATCCAGAAATATGAAATTCGGCAGCGGTTGCGGTTTGCCTGGGCGGGTATGGGCAACAGGCATGCCTATGCTTATAGAAGATATGGGGCTTGCGTCTGCTTTTATCCGAAGCGCGGATGCCGGAAAAGCCGGGATAACCACGGCGCTGGGTATTCCGGTTTCGGTGGTTGCCAATCAGGTTTACATCATGACTTTTTTATCGGCCAAAGCGACGCCAATTGCCCAACGGTTACAGATATGGGTGCCGGATCAAAGCGGGCAGTATTTGGTGTGCCAGTCGGGATATAGCAAACACAATGATGAACTGGCCGAAATACTTGAAACCGTCTCGGTGCGCAAAGGCGAGGGATTATTGGGTAGAGTCTGGTTGACCGGGGTTCCGGCTATCCGAAATAACTCAGATGGCGCTGTGGTAGAAGGCCGCTTGAATTCGATGCTGGCAATGCCGGTGATAGACGGTGGAAAGCTGAAAGCAGTGGTTACTTTTTTATTTTAGCCAAGGAGACTTGCCGCCTAGGCTGGGTTGCATCTTTTTGCACCCCAACATTCACTATTTGAGAAGTTCAGCCATAGCAATAACGTTTTTTGCCATTTCTCCGATGGCGATATTGCGATCCATCGCCAGTTTTCTCAGGGTGTGGTAGGCATCGTCTTCGGTAAAACCACGGGTTTTAATCAAAATGCCTTTCGCCCTGTCTACCAGTTTTCTTTCTTCTAGCTTGGATTTTGTTTTTTCCAGTTCGTTTTTAAGCTGTTGCCGTTCTTTAAATCTTGCCACGGCGATGTGGATAATACTGTCAATGCGACCGATTTCCAGGCCGTTGACAACATAAGCACCGACTCCGGCCTTAATGATTTGATCAATGGTGTTAGGCGTGTCGTCAGTGGCAAAAATAATCATGGGCAGCGGATGATTCCGGTTTAGGTAAGCGATGTCCTGAAAATATTTTTTAGGGCTGTCAATATTAAACATAAGCAGTTCGGTGTCGTTGTTCGCCACTAAGGATTGTATGTTCGCTTCAGGCATTGCAGTGCTGGCGACCGAATAGCCCTTGGCGATCAGTATTTTTTCCAATAACTGATCGGCAGTTTCATCTTCAATAAGTAATATCGTTAAGGCGTTCATTTTAAATAGTCAGTACAAACTACGCCGTTTATTAAAAGGAGGGTAGGGTATCAACATGACGGTAATGCAACAAGCGGGTGCATTTTTTGCCTGTTTGTAGCATTGATGACACATCGATAATTAATGCGCTTCCATATCTTCCAGCTCAATATTGAGCGCTTTGGTTGACAGCAACAGCTCGCTTATGGATGCTAATAGCGATAACACGATAAAAATCATGCTGAAGCCAAAAGCAAGGTTGCCGTCATATTGCAGTCCGTAAAAGATCAGTCCCATGGCGATTATGCAGCAGATAATGCCGATGACCGCCAGCAACTGCATCGCCACAATAAAGCGGATGCGCTGCCTCAGGCTGTCGATCTGTTTTTTGGCAATCGGGCTTTGGGTTTTGTTAAACAGGTTATGTTGTTCCCTGATCCGGCCGGCAATCGCCAGAAAGCGATTGGAATAGGCTAAAAACAAAACTGAAATGGCTGGAAACAACAGGGCAGGTGTGGTGATGGTGATGTCCATGGCTTTTTAAATAAGGGTTACTGTAAGTGCGGTATGCCATTAAGTTTATATCGTGGGCGCGAATTTAATCCTGCTACGCGAATAAATTTGCGCCCACAACATTAGAATTCTTCCCAGTCGCCATTAACAACAGCCAGCTCCGGCGTTTTATGACTTATTGCCTTTGGGTTTTTTCTAACGGATGCCGGTTCTTTTTGAACGAGTGTTTTATAAACGGCATTATTATCCAGTTTAAATCCATCGACTGTGGTTACCAGGTGTTGCGCCTGGTCTTCCAGCGATTCTGCTGAAGCGGCTGCCTGTTCTACCAGTGCTGCATTCTGTTGGGTTACGTCGTCCATTTGAGTGATGGCTTGATTGACTTGTTCGATGCCGGAGGTTTGCTCAATTGAAGCCGCAGTGATTTCGGCCATCATCTTGGTAACGCCAGAGATGGAGTTGACGATTTCTTCCATGGTGAGTCCTGCCTGGGCAACCAGTTTGCTACCTCCTGAGACTTTGTCTACTGAATCATTAATCAGGCTTTTAATTTCTCCAGCAGCCATCGCGGCACGTTGTGCAAGATTGCGCACTTCAACCGCCACCACGGCAAAGCCCCTGCCTTGTTCTCCGGCACGAGCCGCTTCTACCGCAGCATTGAGGGCAAGTATGTTGGTCTGGAAAGCGATGTCGTCGATTACCGAAATAATATCCCCGATTTTACGCGAAGATTCATTAATATCACCCATGGTCATAACGACTTGCTCGACCACTTCGACACCTTTGCTGGCTATGCTGGAGGCATCAACAGCAAGTTGGTTGGCGTGCTTGGCGTTTGCGGCATTATGCTGGACGGTGGATGTCAGTTGTTCCATGCTGGCGGCGGTTTGTTCCAGGCTGGCCGCTTGCTCCTCAGTGCGATGCGAGAGATCATTGTTGCCGGCGGCAATTTCTTTAGCTGCGGTATTAATGCTGTTGGTGGAGTCCTTGATGTCTCCTACCAAGCCTTTGATGTTTTCTACAATACTATTGATGCCGACAATCACCTCGCCAAAAGTGCCGGGATAGTCTTTGTCGATGGTTTGGGTCAGGTCGCCTTGAGATAGTGCATTGGCGACCCGCAATACGTCGTTGAAGCCGATATCGCAGGTTTCCATCAGGTTATTGAAATTAGTCAAAATCCCTTTGAACATGAACTCAAATCTATCCGCATCACTACGCAGGGAGAAATCGCCTTTGGCGCCTGCTTCTGCGAGCATTTTGATTTCGTTGTTAATGGCAAGGAAGGTCTTTTTTGCGCTGTTCATGGTCTCGGTAATGACGATTGTTTCACCTGGAAGAATATCCATATCAATAGAAAAGTCGCCTTTGGCATACTGAGTGACGATACCGAGCAGCTTTCTATTAATCGCGATACGCGATTGAATCAATTCATTAACTTCATGCGCCATTTTGGCATAGGTGCCGGAGAATTTTGCAACATTCAGCTGCTCTTTGACCATGCCTTCTGCGTGCTTTTGCGCCATAGTATCTAAATCGGTAACGAAAGCGTTAATAGAATTCTGCATGGTTTTCATGGAGCGCAATACATCCCCGATCTCATCGCTTTGATCAATATCGATATTGGAGTTCAGATCACCAACCGCAATGGCTCCGGCCACCTGTTGGACGGTTTTAAGCGAGCGTAAAATACCGCGACTGATTAGGATAGTCAATACAACGGCTATGGCAATGCTGAATGCAAAAATGCCAGCCAAGACGATTTTGTATCCGTGTATGGTGCTCAGTGCTTGCGCCTCATCTTCTGCATTACGGGCCGTTGTAAGCCGCACGACTTCGTCAACAGCAGTGCGATGCTGCTCGTAAGCGAGACGCATTTTCTGGAGGCTAAGCATTAATCCGTTGCGTTCTGCGGACTGAATGGCTGGCAGGAAATTGTGCTCGGCTTCATCATAAAAGCTTTGCGCCGCCCGATAAGAGTGTTCAAGTAAAGGCGTATGAAGCTCCTGTTCCAAAGACTGGCCTAACCAATAGCTATGACGCGACTGGTATTCTGTTTTTAGCGCTTGAAAATGCAACACCAAGGCACTGATTTCGACAGGGTCGTTAGCCTGGGTCAGTTGCAGCGCCACCAGATAGGATTCGATGATATATTCAGGCGGCGGCAGTACATCGGCAATAATATCTTTGCCTTGGACAATACGCTGATAAATCGGGCCATTAACATTCAGTGTATTCATGGCCTTGAATGTTGCGAAACCGAACAGCGAAAAACCGATAACCAAGGTGCCTACGATGAGCGTAAAACGCATTTTGATGGTTAACCGGCCAAAATTCTTTATGTTATTTAACATGATGCATACCTGTTTTTTATTACCCAATGTTGATGGCTAGTTGAAATCATAGCCATTCGGCGGCAATATCAATTAATAAAACACGCTCGTCGTCCAGTCTAAGTGACAGGGTTTTACACAGTATATCGGTATTAACATCCCGATAACGTTCCGACGTTACAATGCGGTAGCAGTCATTTTCTGACTCCAATGCGAGCAATTGGTAAAAATAAGGTCGCCATGCCCAGTTAAAACCCAGTTGTGTGGCGTCATCGAACCACTTGCCATCGGCAAAATTAAAATTGGATGAGATTTGGTCGCCTTGGTTATTGCATAAATAGAACCGTAGCACGCCGCTTTTTTCGAAGGGCTGCGCTGCTAATTGATTAAGGTTGAAATCGGTTTCCAGCGCTTTTCTCAGGACTTCGACCAAGTCCTTAATGTGGGAGATAAACTGTATCTTGCGTTCTTCTTTGACTAAGGTTCTTTTCAGGAAGGTCTTTCTGAGTGAGCTGATTTGTTGTTGAAAATGCAGCGGTTGTTTGAATTGGGCGGTGGCGGGCGAAAACAGGTAGCCTTGCATATATTGGGCACCGCAGCTCAAACCGAAATAGAAGTCTTCATCGGTTTCCACGCCTTCGCAAACGATACGACAACCGGTGCGTTTCGCCAGACGGGATATCAAATGCACGATATCCCTGGCAATGCCGCCTTTGGCCGCATTCTGGAATAACTGCATATCCAATTTGATGATGTCGGGTTGAATGGCCATGACTCTTTCCAGCTGAGAAAAGCCGGCACCGAAATCATCAATCGCTATTTTCAAGCCATGCTTGCGATATATGGCGGCAATTTCAACGAGATTGTCCAGATCGCCTTTCGATTCGGTTATTTCAATAATGATGCGGCTTCTGTCAATAGTAAACTCGTCCAGCATCAGCAGGGTCGGTAATGCATTCAGGTCGGTGATTCGGTCGATCCAGGCGGCCGAGATGTTGAGGGTTAAATAACCGTTGAAATTTGTTTGGCTGAATTGCTCCAGCGCTTGCCGACGAACCATGCGGTCCCAGGCTATCAGTTGATCGGGCGCAATATCTGGAGAAGAAAACAATTCGCCTGCGGAAATAACCCGGCCTTCGGTATCGTGTTGCCGAGCTAAGGCCTCATAGCCGATAATCGTGCCACTGGCGGCACCGACAATGGGCTGAAAATAAGGGAACAGTTGTTTTTCTGGGTTCATGTTAATAGGATTTTTTTGAAGAGGGCGGCATTGGCGTCCTTGATACGCCTAAAGCAAGCGATGTGCCAATATTAGCAAACTATCATGATGCCGGTTTTGTTTGTTCAGATTAAATGGTTATAGCTGTTATCTGATGCGGCATGCTTGCTAGACTTGGTGCGATAGCGCCTCAATTTTGTGCGGTTTCCCAAAGCATTGCACCAATTAAGTTATTTTTGTCCTCCGATACCGGGCGTCTTGGATCGCGTAGATCGGTTTACGCTCAATTTGATCTCTGGGTATAAAATCTGCTGAAATCTGGGTAGTCATCATTAATTCTGAGGATCAGAGCATATCTAAAATGAGTCATCTCAATGTTTTATTGAGAAATATGAGGCGCATGGCATAACCATTCATAACCTGCTTTACCTGTTTGATGCAAATGGCAAGCAAGTCTGCATGAATGTGCCGGGCAGTTATTTTAAGCATTCCAACTGGCAATCCGTCTCAGGACTTCACTCCCTATACGCCAGACGATAACCTACGCCCGCTTCGGTCAGCAAATAACGCGGCTGAGTAGGATCCGTCTCAAGCTTCCGGCGCAATTGCCCCATGTAAATCCGTACATAATGGGCATGTTCCACGTAGGCCGGCCCCCAAACATCCCGCAATAACTGCCGGTGCGTTAGCACCTTGCCCGCATGATGGATCAACACGGTCAGCAGCCGGTATTCGATCGGGGTCAGATGAATTTCCCGGTCGCCGATATGTACGCTGCGCAGGGATAAATCAACCTGCAAATCGCCGACGCTAAACAGCGTTTCGACGCTGTCCCCGGCAAGCTGCGCGGCATGGCGCAGCGATACGCGGATACGCGCCAGCAGTTCGCCGATGCTGAACGGTTTGGTCAGGTAATCGTCCGCTCCGGCATCCAGTGCGGCTATCTTGTTGCTTTCCTGACTCCTGGCCGACAGCACGATGATCGGCACCGCGGACCACTCGCGAACCTTGCGGATCACCTCTATGCCGTCCATGCCCGGCAAACCCAGGTCGAGGATGACCAGCTCCGGTTTGCGGGTGCCGACTTCCACCACGCCCCGTTCGCCGGTTCCGGCCTCAATCACCTGAAATCCCTGCACGCTCAGGCCGGTACGCAAAAACCGGCGGATTTGCGGGTCGTCCTCGATAACCACAATGACGGGTTTAATGTTATTCATCTTGCAACTGCTCCGCTGCCAGTTGCGGCGGCGCTTCGTCTACGGGGAGCAGAAAAAAGAATTGCGCCCCGCCGCCCTGCCGATTAGCTGCACCGATAACGCCGCCATGCGCGATAATGATGGCCTTGCAAATAGCCAGTCCCAAACCGACGCCGCTTTGCGTGCCTTCCCGGTGTACCCGATAGAATTTATCGAACAGTTTTTCCTCTTCTCCCGGCGGTATGCCTGGGCCTCGATCGGCCACGGTCACCTTTAGCATATGGGCGGAGAGTTCGGCGATAATGTCGATGGGACTGCCCGCCGACGTATATTTGCAGGCATTTTCCAGCAGGTTGACCAGCACCTGTTCGATCAGCACCGCATCGACCCGCACCAAACAGAGCCCATCCGGCAGTTTGGCGTTGACGGCGCGCCCTGCAAGTTGCTTGCGCATCCGCGTCAAGGTTCCACCGATTATTTCATCCAGCGGATACCATTGCCGGTTGAGTGACGCTTGCCCTGCATCCAGGCGAGCCATGTCCAGAATATTATTGGTTAGGTTCGACATGCGTAGCGCTTCGTCATAAATGGTCAGGCTCAGTTCCTGTCGATCCGAAGAGGCCAGCTGGGCATCCTCTTCCACCAAGGTGCTGGCTGCGCCGACGATCGATGCCAACGGCGTGCGCAAATCGTGGGAAATGGCGCTGAGCAAGGAATTGCGCAGGGTTTCGGATTCCATGCGCAATTGCGCCTGTTGCGCCTCTTCGGAGAGACGCACCCGTTCAACGGTTTGGGCAATCTGGCTGATAAAGGTATCCAATAGCCGACGCTGTTCCGGCAGAAACACCCGGCGCAGATTGGCGGCACGCAACACCAGCACACCGATGACGCCGCGAAAACCGGACATGGGAAAAAACACCGCGTTGGCTCCGGGCAAGGTATCGGTGCCTTGTCCCGCCATCTGTCCGTGGTCGTAAACCCACTGCGCCACGCTGAGATCGCAATCGCGTAAGGATTGCGGCACGGGCGGGTCTATCGGGTAGACGATCCGGCTGTCATCGGTGGGAAACAGCAAGACGCCGGCGCCGCCGAACTCATCCTGAATATGACGCACGGCGATTCTGGCCGTATCTGCCACAGTACGACTGGCCGCCAGTTCTTCACTCAGCGCGTAAAGAACATTGGCGCGCCGCTCCCGATGCGAAGCAACCTTCGCCTGGGAACGCATATTGCTGGTCAGGTGGCTGATGATCAACGCTACCAACAACATAATGATAAATGTCACTAAATACTGGGCATCCGTAACCGTAAAGGTATGAATTGGTTTTACAAAGAAAAAATCGAATGCGGCAACGCTCAGCACCGAGGTCAGGATGGATGCCTCGCGACCGAAACGGGCCGCTATAAAAACTACGCCCAGCAAATAAACCATGACCAGATTAGCCGATTCGAATTTTCCGGACATTAACCAGGCAAGCGAGCTGGTGCAAGCGGTCATCACCAGCGCCCAGCCCCAATTTAACCAGCGCCGCTTGGCGCGCCCCCAGGGATAACTGGGACGTAGTACTTTTACCCCCGGCATTACTTTAGGCGCTTTTTGCTCGAAGGCGTCTTCGCCGCGCGGACTGCCCAGCAAATAGACGTTGATGTTATGCGCCTCGGTGATCAGGGTATCGACGACCGAGCCCAGCACCCAGCGCTTCCAACCCCGGCGACGGGGTTTGCCCAGCACGATTTTGGTGACGTTGCGATTTTTGGCAAACCCCAGGATTTCCTTGCTCATGTCCGGGCCTGACAAGGTCACCGTTTCGGCGCCCAGCTGTTCGGCAAAACGCAGTACCCGCAACACCTCGTCGCGACGTTCGGCAGGCAGACGTTGCAGCTCCGGCGTTTCCACGTAGGCCACGATCCAGTGCGCATGAAGGCTGGTAGCGAGTCGCTTGGCGGCGCGCACCAGCCGCTCGGCGATCGTATTGGGGCCTATGCAGACCAATATCCTGTCACCGACCTGCCAAACATCGCGTATCGCGTGGTCGTCCCGGTAGTCCTGCATTTGCGCATCGACCCGATCGGCAGTCAGGCGTAAGGATAACTCCCGCAACGCAATCAGATTGCCTTTACGGAAGAAATTGAGCATTGCCCGTTCCGCCTGTTGCGGCACATAAACCTTGCCTTCCTTGAGCCTCAGCAATAATTCATCGGGCGGTAAATCGATCAATTCGACTTCGTCCG
This sequence comes from Methylobacter arcticus, assembly GCF_050917435.1. Classification (NCBI taxonomy): domain Bacteria; kingdom Pseudomonadati; phylum Pseudomonadota; class Gammaproteobacteria; order Methylococcales; family Methylococcaceae; genus Methylobacter; species Methylobacter arcticus. Next base: position 3,332,186 of record NZ_CP159583.1, on the reverse strand, counting down.
CCAGCTCGAATACCGTGTCCGGCACGGTTTCCCTAACCTGCACGCCGGTCACCTGACCGACATCGTCGTTGAGACTTTCCAGATGCTGGACGTTCAGCGTGCTGTAAACATCGATACCGGCATTGAGTAATTCTTCGACATCCTGCCAGCGCTTGGGATGACGGCAGCCGGGGGCATTACTGTGCGCCAACTCGTCCACCAAAACCAGGACCGGGCGGCGTTTCAGCGTGCCGTCCAGATCGAACTCGCGCAGCACCGTGCCCCGATGTTTGACCAGCTTGGGCGGCAGCACATCCAGGCCTTGCAATACCGCGACGGTTTCTTGCCGGTCATGGGTTTCCACCAGCCCCACCACCACATCGACGCCTTCAGCCCGCTTGGCTTGAGCCGCCAACAGCATGGCGTAGGTTTTGCCAACGCCTGCTGCCGCGCCGAAAAAAACCTTGAGACGGCCGCGTCGCCGCTGGTTTTCCTCGCGTTCTACACGGGCAAGCAGGGCGTCAGGGTCTGGTCGTGTGTCGTTCATGCGTGAGTCCAGTTTTTACTTAAGACGCTGATCCAACGCCAAGTTTAATTTTAGTACATTCACTCGAGGTTCACCCAACACACCCCATTGCCGAGGTTCAGTATAACGCCCAACCAATTCACGCACGCTATCCGGCGACATATGTCTGACTCTGGCAACGCGGCTAATTTGATAGGCGGCCGCCGCAGGGCTGATGTGCGGATCAAGTCCGCTGGCCGAGGCGGTCACCAAGTCCGCGGGTACCGCTTCCGAATGGCTGGGGTCGGAATCGCGCAACGCTTTGATGCGTGCCTGAACAGCATCGATCAGTGCGGGGTTGGTCGGCCCTTGATTGGACCCGCCGGATGCGCCGCCGTTATAGGGGGCAGGCGAAGTCGCCGAAGGCCGTCCCCAAAAATACTCGGGACGACTGAACGCTTGGCCGATTAATTCGGAACCGACCGGGTGTTCTTTGCCGCCAAGCAAACTGCCGTTTGCCTGGCTGGGGAACAGGGTTTGTGCGCTGAACGTGACTGCCAATGGATAGGCGATGCCGGTCAGCACGGTAAAAAACAATAGCATGAGTATTGCGGGTTTAATGTGCTTTGTCATTGATGACTCCTGTATTTGTTTTTTGTGCGCGTTCCCAAGCTCCAGCATTGTGTGACTGGAAGCTGGAGCTTCCAGCACTGCATTCCCAAGCTGGAGCTTGGGAACGAGCGGAACGCGCGGACTTTAATGGCGATTGCTTAACAGGAACGCTTTGAAAATGGTACGTGATGCGCATCCTACAGAACTTAATCACAGTAATCTCCTCATAATCAGAACGATAACGCAGTTAAGCCAAGATCGATCAACTTAATCCCGATAAACGGCACGATAACGCCGCCGCCACCGTAAACCAGCAAGTTATTGCGCAGCAATGCCTCCGCGTTTTGCGGCCGGTAAGTCACGCCTTTCAAGGCTAAGGGAATCAAGGCGACGATAATCAACGCATTAAAAATAACCGCCGAAAGTATCGCGTTGTTAGGGCTGCTAAGTCCCATAATATTAAGTGCTCCAAGTTGCGGATAAGTGCTGGCAAACGCGGCCGGAACGATGGCGAAATATTTGGCCAAATCGTTAGCCAGACTAAACGTGGTCAACGCGCCGCGCGTCATCAGCATTTGCTTGCCGGTTTCGACGATTTCGATCAGCTTGGTCGGGTTGGAATCGAGATCGACCATGTTACCGGCTTCCTTGGCCGCCTGGGTGCCCGAATTCATCGCCACCGCCACATCGGCCTGGGCCAAAGCAGGCGCATCGTTGGTGCCGTCGCCGGTCATCGCCACCAAGCGCCCTTCGGCTTGTTGTTCGCGGATCAGCTTGAGCTTGGCTTCCGGAGTCGCCTCGGCCAAAAAGTCGTCGACGCCCGCTTCGGCCGCAATCGCCGCCGCGGTCAAGCGGTTATCGCCGGTGATCATGATCGTTTTAATGCCCATGCTTCGCAGCTCGACAAAACGCTCCTTGATGCCGCCCTTGACCGTGTCTTTCAGCTCAATAACGCCCAATACCTGTCCGCCGTCGACAACCAGCAGCGGCGTGCTGCCCCGACGTGCGACCGTATCGGCGATTCGTGTCGCTTCTGCGGGAAATTTTGCATTTTGGGCTTCCACAAAGCCACGTATCGCATCGACAGCGCCTTTACGAATTTGACGGTCGCCGATATTGACCCCGCTCATCCGGGTTTGTGCGCTAAAGGCGACAAACGTCGCACCCAGCTCGTGAATATTGCGCTCCCGGATGTCGAATTTCTGCTTGGCAAGAATGATGATACTGCGGCCTTCCGGCGTTTCGTCGGCCAGCGTCGCCAGTTGCGCGGCATCGGCCAATTCTTTTTCGCTGACCAAGCCGATCGGAAAAAATGCCGAAGCTTGCCGGTTACCCAGAGTAATCGTGCCGGTTTTATCCAGCAGCAACACATCCACATCGCCTGCCGCTTCAATGGCTTTACCGGATGTGGCTATGACGTTTTTCTGCATCATTCGGCCTATGCCTGCAACACCGATAGCGGACAGCAAACCGCCGATGGTGGTAGGAATCAGGCAGACCAGCAAGGCTACCAGCACGGTGATTGAAACCGGCGTACCGGCTTTGGCAGTTTCCACGCTGTACAGGGAAAAAGGCAGCAGCGTCGCCGTGGTCAGCAGGAAAATCAGCGTCAGCGCCACCAGCAAAATGGTCAGGGCGATTTCATTAGGCGTTTTTTGCCGCGATGCGCTTTCCACCATCGCAATCATGCGATCCAGAAACGCTTCGCCAGGATTGACCACGACCCGCGCCACCAGCCAATCGGACAATACCCGCGTACCGCCGGTTATCGAACTGAAATCGCCGCCCGATTCGCGAATCACCGGCGCGCTTTCGCCGGTGATAGCGCTTTCATCGACACTGGCGGCGCCTTCGATGACTTCGCCGTCGGCGGGGACAAAATCGCCCGCTTCAATCAGTACGATGTCGCCGCGCCGCAATGATGAGCTTGTGACTTTGGCGTAATCGGTGCTGTAACACGGTTTATCCAGTTTCTTCGCCATGATGTCGCGCTTGGCGCTACGCAATGAAGCCGCTTGCGCCTTACTGCGGCCTTCGGCGACGCTTTCTGCGAAGTTGGCGAACAACACCGTGAACCACAGCCAGAAGGTCACGGCCAACATGAAGCCAGTTTGCGTGTGGTCTCCGGAAAACAATTCCCACAGCCAGAGTCCGGTGGTCAGTAAACTGCCGGTATAGACCACGAACATCACCGGGTTTTTCCATTGTTGTTGAGGCGCCAGTTTGCGCAGGGTATCACCTAGCGCAGCCCACAGGATCCGGCTGCTAAATAGCTGTTGCTTATGATTTTTTGTGCTCATTGATTGTTTCTCACTTTGCTTAAATTCATAGTCTTGCCGTAGGCCGGAATAAGCCGGTTCGAGCGGCAGCGAAGAACTGGCGTTTCCGGCAAACACTTCCCAAATTCGCCGGAAAAGCTTCCGCTCCTGCTCACGCCCCTTACCTACATCCATGTAGGCAACGCCACAGCCCGCTACGCGCTTGGATGGCCTTATTCCGGTCTACAGAGCTGTATTCATAATTAAATGCTCGACCACCGGCCCTAAAGCCAACGCGGGCACGAAAGTCAACGCACCAACCAAAACTACGGTGCCGATAAGCAACATCACGAACAACGGCGTATGTGTCGGCAAAGTGCCGACGGTGGTTGGCACCGTCTTTTTTGCAGCCAATGAACCGGCAATAGCGAGTACCGGGATCATGATGCCATAGCGCCCGACCAGCATCGTGATACCCAACGCCGTGTTATAAAACGGAGAATTGGCGCTAAGACCGGCAAACGCGCTGCCGTTGTTGCCGGCCGCAGAGGAAAATGCATAAAGAATTTCGCTAAACCCATGTGCGCCGGGATTGGCAACCGCTGTTTTGCCAGCCTCCACCATGATCGCCAACGATGTTCCACCCAGAATGAAGAAAGCCGGAATTAAAATAACGATAGCTGCCATTTTTATTTCAAAGGCTTCAATCTTTTTGCCGAGATACTCCGGCGTACGGCCTATCATCAGACCGGCGACAAACACCGCGATCAGTACAAAAATCAGCATTCCGTAAAGGCCTGAACCGACACCGCCGAAAATGACTTCACCGAGTTGCATCAGCCACATCGGAATCATGCCGCCCAACGGCGTGTAAGAATCGTGCATCGAATTGACCGATCCATTGGATGCGGCGGTAGTCGCAGTCGCCCAGATCACCGAATTGACGATACCGAAACGGGTTTCCTTACCTTCCATGTTGCCGCCTGACTGATCAACGCTAACGCTTTGTTCAACGCCAAGTGTAGTCAACGCAGGATTACCGCCTTGCTCAAGACCAACGGCGACAAATAGCAAGCTGACCAGCACCAGCGTCATCGCAGCCAAAATTGCCCAACCCTGACGCGGATCGCCGACCATCGTGCCAAAGGTATGGCATAGCGCTGCCGGGATCAGTATCAGTAACAGCATTTCCAGGAAATTAGCCAACGGCGTTGGGTTTTCGAAAGGATGCGCGGAATTAGCGTTAAAAAAACCGCCGCCGTTGGTGCCCAGTTGCTTGATGGCGATTTGCGAAGCGGCAGGCCCTACTGCCAAGGTTTGTGTAGTCTTTTCCGTTGCTGTACTGACTTGCTCAACTAACGGAATGGTTTGGTAAGGTTTGAAGGTTTGCACCACGCCTTGCCCAACCAACACCAACGCCAGCAGAAACGACAGCGGCAGGAGGATATATAAAGTACCACGGGTCAGATCCGCCCAGAAGTTGCCGATGCCGTCCGCATGAGTGCGTTGAAAGCCGCGTATCATGGCGACCAAAACCGCCATGCCGGTGGCCGCCGAGACGAAGTTTTGCACACTCAAACCCAGCATCTGGGTCAAATAACTCATCGTCGTTTCGCCGCCGTACCCTTGCCAATTGGTGTTGGTGGCAAAACTGACCGCCGTGTTAAATGCCGAATCGACGGTCACATTAGCCATCTGCTGCGGGTTCAGCGGCAAATGGGATTGCAGTATTTGCAATGCGAATACCGCCAGCCCGCCGAACAGATTGAACCAGAGCAGGGCGGCGGCGTAACTTTTCCAGCTCATCTCTTGTTCCGGGTTAACGCCGCTCAAACGATAAAACCCTGCTTCCAAAGGCCCCAAGATGCGCTTAAGAAGTAACGGGCGGTTTTCATATACCGCCGCCATATACACACCCAATGGCTTAGCCAACAGCAGCAGGGCGACAAAATATAAAGAGATTTGCAATAAGCCGTTTGCAGTCATCAGAATTTCTCCGGATAAAATAACGCCGCCAGCAGATAAATGAATAAAGCGAATGCGAGCAAGCCGCTCAAGCCGTAGATAATGGTCATGGTTACCTCTTTTTTATGGATGTTCCGAGTAGTTAATGTAACGTTGTTGTTATAAAAAAACTGTAAAAATCGCGGTATATCGTTATAGCGCCAGGATCACCGAGGCTGAAGAAGTGCTGTTATAGGAGGGTGCGCAGAGGCACGATTCATCAGGAGAACCTTTTATTGCGGTGGCGTTTTTGCTGGTCGGCTGCGTGGCAGGGTTAAGTCTGGGCTCCTGTCAGTCGTCTACCCGGACTCTGGTAGGCTTATTTACGCCGTTATCGCGTTCAGCCGAGTATTTTGGCTTTTGGGGTTTGTCGATGAAATTGGCCGGTATGGCCGGGCTTCTGGCTATCGGCCTGCTGCAGATTTTGGTTGGCCTAAAAAGTGCTATCTTGTTTTGTCTTATTTGCTGCTGCGCTGTTTTTCAGTCGCGAGGTCGATGAAGCAAGAGGGCGTCGCGCTGCGGATACAACGCATTGACGGAACGGTAATAATCGCCTGTTCAATATCAGTTATAATGTTGTCTCATTCGTAGTTTTAGCATTGATTCGTACTGCGATGCATCAGGCATCAACATCACGGGTTCATGATTGAACCTGCAATACACTAAATTATTAATCGATATTATGACAACAAAATATACTCCCCTAAAAGATCACGATACCCCTATCAAGGTATTATTTACCGGTTATTTGTGTACAGTGGCCCTAGGTTATTTTTTCGCCCTAATCCAGATTTTGTTTACGCATGGGATGGCGGACGGCAAATTCGGTTTGTCTGTTGACGATATCGTTTACAGTTATTACGGCAACCGTTCCGGCACGGTTTTGGAGCAGAAACTGAATGGTTCGATGAAAGATAAAGCGCCGGAACTGGAGCGTTTTAAAATCATGGAATGGGTTAGAGAGGGAGCGGATATTGATGCCTATAAAGATGAAGGTGTCGACAAAATCATTGAGAACCGTTGTGTGATGTGCCATAACAAGGAAGCCTCCGGGATACCGGATTTTACCGACTTTGCCGCGTTACAAGCCTTATCCGAACAGGATACCGGCGCTACCTTCGCCTCGCTAACCCGTGTTTCCCATGTGCATATGTTCGGTATCAGTTTTATTTTTATGTTTGTGGGACTGATTTTTAGTTTTTCGGAGACCACGACCACTCAATATAAATGTATTGCTATCGGCATGCCCTATGCCTTTCTGGTGGCCGATATATTGTCGTGGTGGTTGACCAAGATTCATCCGATGTTTGCCTGGTTGGTTATTTTTGCCGGTATGGGCATGGGCGTTTCATTCATGTTTATGTGGGTCACGTCTATTCTGGAAATGTGGCTGTTTAAACCGGTATTTATTAATGGCTTGGGTGCGCGTTATTTACAACGGCGCGATAGTACTGAGGCATCATTTGTGGATCGGACATGGTTTTATCTTAAGCTGCTGGCAAAGCAGATTAAACCCGCAGCGGCTTTTGTCACCGAACAGTGGCTAACACGCGGCTTGCCGGTGGTGAAAAGCTGGGTGAAAAAATATCGCAAATAAGGGTATCGCACTACGGCAATTATCGTTCCCATGCTCCGGAGACTGCGAAACTATTCGTATTTAGAAAATAACCACGAAGAGCACGGACGACTGCAAGGACAGATATTTGCTCCTCGGCAACTGCTCCTGCGTTGCTCTACTACACGCCATCCATGGCGTTATGCAATATCTGCATTCACCACATCCCTGTGGATTATGCAGGAGGTAGAATTGCGTCTGGAACAGCAATCGAGAGCAACGCAGGAGCAGTTGCCGAGAGCACGAAGTTTTTAATGCCTTGAATTAATGCTGTTATTTTCTCCGTGTTCTTTGTGGTAAAACATTTTTTCAGCTTGAATTAGATAAAACTTTCACAATTTCTCCGGCGTGGGAATGCAGTTCGGGACGCTCCAGCGTCCCGTTTCGTAATCTATCGTGGGCGCGAATTTACTCGCGCTTTTTAATATCTATCGCGCGAATAAATTCGCGCCAACGATATTCAACTCTAACTATTTTCCGCTTCACTTAATGACGGTGCACCGTTACCTCGCATTAATTTTCTCTGCGCACCAATCTAGTTCATCAACAAGCTTGATTTTCATCTTAACAAGTTACCGCTACTTTAAAATCAATAGCTTGTTTATTTTGGCATAGCCATTGCTCTATAACCCCTAAACAGCAAACATTGTTATCGGAGTTGTAGTATGAGCGTAAAAAAAACATTGGTCGTCATTGGCAACGGCATGGTCGGGCAACATTTTCTCGCAGGTTTGGCCGAAAGTACCCTTAAAGAACAGTACGAAATCATCACTTTTTGCGAAGAACCCAGAGCGGCCTATGACCGGGTGCATTTGTCGTCTTTTTTCACCGGCACCACGGCACAGGAGTTGTCTTTAGTCGAAGACGGTTTTTTTGAGCGGCATGGTATCACTCTTCATTTGGGCGACAAGGCCGCAAGCATCGACCGGACTGCTAAAACCGTCACCTCGGCAAAAGGTGTAAGCATTGCTTACGACAAGCTGGTGCTGGCGACCGGTTCTTATCCATTCGTACCGCCCGTTCCCGGGCATGATCGGCCTCAATGTCTGGTTTATCGCACCATTGAGGATCTTGAGGCCATGGCTGCCGCTGCCAAAACCGGCAAGGTCGGCACCGTGGTCGGCGGCGGTTTGTTGGGTCTTGAAGCGGCCAAGGCGTTAATGGATTTAGGCTTGGAAACCCATGTGGTCGAATTCGCGCCGCGCTTGATGGCGGTGCAGCTCGATGACGCGGGCGGTGCGATGCTGCGGCGTAAGATCGAGGATTTGGGCGTGATCGTGCATACCGGCAAAAATACCAGCATCATTACCGACGGCGAACACTGCATCAACAAAATGTGCTTTGCCGACGGCGAAGAGCTGGAAACCGACATCGTGCTGTTTTCGGCAGGGATTCGTCCGCGTGACGATATTGCCAGGGCCTGCGGCCTTGAAGTCGGTCAGCGCGGCGGCATCGTCATTGATAACCAATGCCGCACCTCCGATGACAGCATTTATGCGATCGGCGAGTGCGCGTTGTGGAATGGCATGATTTACGGTCTGGTCGCACCGGGTTATGCGATGGCGCGCACCGTGGTGGCTGATTTGGCAGGCGATGTCGCCAGTTTTACCGGCGCGGACATGAGCACCAAGCTGAAGCTGATGGGTGTGGATGTCGCCAGTATCGGCGACGCTCATGCCAAAACCCAGGGCGCGATGGTTTATACCTACCAAAATGGCGATAGCGAAGTGTATAAACGCCTGGTCGTCAGTCAGGATAAAAAACAATTGCTGGGCGCAGTATTGGTCGGTGATGCGTCGGGTTACAGTACTTTATTGCAGTATTGCCTGAACGGTATCGAACTGCCGGCGAACCCCGATGCGCTGATTTTACCGCACCGCTCCGATGAGTCGGTCGGCTTGGGCCCGGATGCGTTGCCTGCTTCGGCGCAAATCTGTTCCTGTTACGATGTGACCAAGGGCGCGATTTGTTCGGCGATAGAAGGCGGCTGCATGACGATGGGCGCTTTAAAAGCCGAAACCAAAGCCGCAACCGGTTGCGGCGGCTGTGCGGCGTTGCTGAAATCGGTCATGGATTCGGAACTGTCGAAACAGGGTTTTGCAGTGAATACCGATCTCTGTGAGCACTTTGCCTATACCCGGCAGGATCTTCATAACCTGATTCGGATTAATGAAATCAAAACTTTTTCCGAATTGCTGCATAAACACGGCAAGGGCTTGGGTTGTGAAATTTGCAAACCGACCATCGCTAATATCCTGGCGTCGCAATGGAATGAGCATGTGCTGGAAAAAGATCACTTAGGGTTGCAGGACACCAACGACACCTTTTTAGCCAATATGCAAAAAGACGGCACTTATTCGGTGGTGCCGCGCATCACCGGTGGCGAAATAAGCCCTGACATGCTGATTGCGTTGGGGCAGGTCGGTAAAAAATACAAGCTCTATACCAAGATTACCGGCGGCCAGCGCGTGGATATGTTTGGCGCGCGGGTCGATCAACTGCCGCATATCTGGAAAGAATTGATCGATGCCGGTTTCGAATCGGGTCATGCTTACGGCAAATCGCTACGTACGGTTAAATCTTGCGTCGGCAGCACCTGGTGCCGTTACGGAGTCGATGACAGCGTGGGACTGGCGATAGAATTGGAAAACCGCTACAAGGGTTTGCGCTCTCCGCATAAAATTAAATTTGCGGTGTCCGGTTGCACCCGGGAATGCGCCGAAGCGCAGGGCAAGGATGTCGGCATTATCGCCACCGAAAACGGCTGGAATCTTTATGTCTGCGGCAACGGCGGCATGAAACCGCGTCATGCGGATTTATTCGCCACCGGTTTGGATAAGGAAACCCTGATTAAATACATCGACCGCTTCTTGAGCTTTTATGTGCGCACCGCCGACCGTTTGCAACGCACGGCAGTATGGATGGAAAACATGGAAGGCGGGCTGGATTACTTAAAATCGGTGGTGCTTGAAGACAAGCTGGGCTTGTGCGATCAGCTGGAACAGCAAATGCAGTATGTGATCGACACTTATCAATGCGAATGGAAAGCTACGATTGAAGATGAGGCTAAACTCAAGCGCTTTAGGCATTTTGTTAACAGCGACCGGCCCGACGATAATGTGGTGTTTGTCGAAGAACGCGGTCAAATTCGCCCTGCGGATGACGATGAACGGAAACATTTCAAACTGGTGGAGATGGCGTAAATGGCTAAGTGGATAGAGGTTTGCAGTATTGATGATTTACAGCCTGATTCCGGCGTTTGCGCGTTGCTTGACGGGGAGCAGGTGGCGATTTTTTACCTGCCGGAAGCTGAACGTATTTATGCGGTCGGCAATTACGACCCGTTCGGTAAGGCCAATGTGTTATCGCGCGGTTTAATCGGTGACATTAACGGCCAGCCGGTGGTTGCATCGCCCCTATACAAACAGCATTTTAACCTGCAAACCGGTGTTTGCCTGGAAGATGAAACCGTGCAAATACCTGTTTACCCGATACGCATTGAAAACGGCAGCGTTAAAGTCAATCTTTCATTATTACAGCATGGCGGAGCCGCGTTATGAAATACCCTTATTACATCGCCGATGTGTTTACCAAGCAGATTTTCAATGGCGCGCAAATCGCTGTTTTCCCTCATGCCGAAGGTTTAAGCCAACAGCAAATGCAGCGGGTGGCCAGGGAGTTGAATCTGTCGGAAACGGTATTTGTATTTCCTTCCGATAAACCAATAACCACGCGCGTGATGCGTATTTTCTCGCCGCAGGCCGAAATCGATTTTGCCGGACACCCTATTATCGCCGCCGCCTTCGTGTTGGCGAGTTGCGGCGATATTCAATTGAGCGCTGCGATTACGCCGATGGTGTTTGAGCAAAATACCGGCCCGGTTAAAGTCAATATTTCCGTTGAAAATGATCAGCCCAGCTTTGTGCAGTTCACCCGCAAAGTGACGTCTATCATTGACCGATTCACCCCCAGTGATGAGGAGTTGGCAAGTTTTCTGTCGATACAGCCGTCGGAACTCGATCATAAAAAATATGCCACGCGCCTGGTGTCTTGCGGTGTTCCGTATCTGGTCGTTCCCGTTTGGCAATATGAAAGCGTAAGGGCAGCAAAATTCAATTACGCGGCCTGGAGTCAGTCTAGCGCCCCGCAAACTGCCGCCCAGGAAATCCTGCTGTTTTCCCCGAAAACTCCGTTTGCGGATTCGGATTTTAATGCCCGCTTGCTCGGTCCCCGTATCGGCATGCACGAAGATCCGCCGGTCGGCAATGCGATGCCCGCCTTTGCCTCGTATCTGTGTTCATTTGATTTTATGAAAAAAGGCACGTACACCTTTGCTGTGGATCGCGGCGATCAAAACAGCCGCCGCAGTGTGCTGAACCTGGAAATGGATCATAAAGGCGAATACACGCTGACTATTCGGGTCGGTGGCGCGGCGGTGATGGTGGCGGAAGGGGTGATGACGATTCCGGCTGAGGAATGAAATCTACATAACGTGAACACGCGATAAATCCGAGGGGCGACCGGTCGGTTGGTCGCCCTTTGCGCAAAGGGCTGAGTTATTTGATTTTCATTCCTTAGCGGGTCTTTCGGGCTATAAAAAATTGAAAGTCATTGGCACCCTGAAATTCAGTGAAACGTCTTGTGCATCGTTAGTCGTGCCAATACCTAAAGATAAATTGAAAGTGGTTTTTGGGGTGTATTTGAACGAATAACCCACCAGGAGCTGCCCTATATCCAATGTACTCCCCCCAATTGCATTGCCATCAATTTCAGATTCTAAAACATGTTTGTGCGAGTACCCTAAACTAAATGATGAGCGTTCATTAATGCCGAAGCCCAGACCAAAACTTAATCCTAGCGTATCCCCAGGATTAACCTTGCCGAAATTCGTACTGGTTTCAGCATTGTAACTATAGCTAAGATTGCCGAAAAAAACCGCCGGATCCGTTGGATAAAGCGCGGTAAGACTGGGCTGAAAACTGAAGTATCCGGCACCCGTCGGTAATTCGGTTGGAAATGTTGCGCCGGGCACCCCTTGAGCTTGTACATATTCAACATCAAAAGGGCTTTTTCCTGTGGGCGCCGTTGCCACTATATTGCCAACAAGAATCGGCCAGCCATTAGATCCGTTGGTAAGTTGGTAGCGTCCGGCAAATTCAAGATCGCCGATGTCATTTCCGGTGGCATTGAACGTTTCATCAGCGCCCGCACCAATACTTACCGGTCGTGAGCGTTGGGTATCATCACGGTAGACATAAGGAAGCCTAAACTCCACTTCCAGTCGATCCGTCACCCCATAACGAGTCCCCAGCGTGCCGATAAAACTGTGCCGCTTAACTTCGCGAAGATCAATCAGACCGATGGCAATGGCCGGAAGAAAGGTAAATGCATCGAGAAATACCCGGTTGTTACTGGTGTAGGCGTATTGCATGGATGGCTCAAAAACAATATTCCCTTTTCGGGTTAACACGCCGCCCACGGTATTGCTTAATCTGGGTATTTCCGGTGGTCGTGGTTTTTCTGTTGCTCCGGGAGGTGCCTGGCCAACTGGCTTGGATGGAAGCGGATTAGGCGATGTTGATGGCTGTTTTTTAGTGTTCGCTGCGACAATTTGGGGTTTATTAGATGCCTGTTTGACCGGCATCTGTTTCTCTGCGCCTTGATTTGTCAAAGAATCAAGGCGCAATTTTAGTTGTTCCAGCGCTTTGCCTTGCTCAGCAATAATCTGCCGTTGTAGTTGAAATTCTTTTTGCTGTTCGGCAAGCAGTTTCTTATATTGCGCCACAGAATTATTTTGCTTGCCGGTTTCTGCATAGCTCGGATTTACAAAAAAAACACAGCAGATAAAAATGAACCCTTTAATGGCACCGAATAAAAAAAACTGCTCCTTCTTAAAATACATCTTCATATGATTGTTTCCCTGTTTCAGTAGTAAAGTAAGAGCTATTGAATTCCCCGCTAGATTTAAGGGTTCAATCCAATTGCAATGACTTTTAAGGACTTATTCGCAAGTAAAAAACGTCATGACAAGGACATGCGCGAATAAATCAATCATCCCGCTGACTTTATAAGTTATTAGTTCCATCAGGGCAATTAGTGTAAATACTTAGAAGAACGCCGGTTTAGTCCTTCGACAGAAATAAGTGGTAAGCGTTTTTAACTTAAGCGGGGACAGTTGGGACCATTATGGCAGCGCTATCTTGCGGTAACGACACTCTCATCGCGATGATAGCAGCGCTCCCTCCCATATGGATATAGCATCAGTGCTATCAAGTTTTAAAGGGTTGTCTCGGCTTAAATGGCAGGCTGCGGTAAGACTTTGATTTGTTTAGTCGCAGTTAATCGTGATCTCGTCGAGCGTCGAATTCTTAAATTCAGTTAACGCATGTTGGGTAAGATAAGGTTGTTAAAAACCATACCGTTACTATTTGAATTCAAGTTTTTTAAGTTACTGACAGCTATATTAATATCGGTAACAGTGCTGATAACTTGATTATCCAGGTTATTCTGAATAACAGAACCCAGCTCTGGCATCGCCAAATCTTGAGCTTGATTCATATTGCCATTCTGAAACAATGAAGCATTGCCCGGTAATTGGAAAAACGAGGAAGAAACGACCGCGCCATTCAACGAAGTAATTCTCTCTAAACTAAAATCTATGTTCACTCCGTTTGGAAGTATAAAGCCGCCTCTTAGTTGATCCAGTTCACTGTCAGATGCTCGCTCCCAGTTGTCAAACTGGTGGGCAGCAATGGTTGAAATTTCATCGGCCACTACCTGACAGGCGAAGCCGGAACCGCCCCAAACGACTATGCAAAATACAGCCTTGATAAATTTCCGGTAGACGTTAAATTGATATGCTTTCACGTTAAACACTCCGCTTAATTAAAAATCCCAGCGTCCAGGTTGCAACATATTGAATTGACCTAAACTGGCTCTATCAACGGCAGAACCTAACGGCGCCTTGACCCTAAGCGCCCACTCTTGCTGATCTTGAAAATGCCTGGCCGCTACATCCTGTTTATCATGGATTAAAAATAAAATACGGTTGCCCCACATTTGTTCAAACTCATCGCGAGGTATTGCTTTTATACCTACAGCGGGATCTCCCACCAGAACTTCCTGCTCATTGAGTCCTTTAATAATAACGAAATGCATGTAACCGTTATTATTGATAATCGTGACTGCCGGCACATTGGCTGTAATCAATTGATCCAAGTTGATCTTGAAACCATCGGAGCGATAGCCGCGTCTTTCCAGAAAAAGTTTAATATCCAGTAACGAAAACCCCTGCTTTTGAATTTTCTGCTGATCGCCATTTTTATACATATCAACAAACACACTTTGTTCGTTTACCACATCGTCATAGTGATAAGTCAGCAGACTGGCTAAAGTTGCCGAGCCGCAACTGAAATCGTACTGTTGCTTGTATACCGTCTTGAAGCGTCGCTCTAAAAAACTGGTCACAGGAACGTTATAGTTACCGCCACCTGCAATGCCGCCATTAAAGTCGAGGGAATCTGCATGACTACAAAGCGTAGGCAGCATCAGAAGAGCACATTTAGCAAAAAATCGTCTCATGTCGCAGTTCCACTGAATAAAAAATGATTAAGGTATGATCGTTACATTAAGGATAGTCGAATCCTGAATAATGACGTTGTTACCGCTGTTTTGAATAACACTGGTAATGCCGCTTGCCTGCGTAAAGGAGCCTCCATCGATTATATTGGCACCATTTATAGTGTTGCTTGCTTGGTTATCAGTCAGGGTGGCACGCAAGTTCATGTTATTAAGAGTCAATATATCTACTCCTTCACGCCCCCGCGCATTGTCCAGCTCTTCTAACTGCACCGTTTCCGTAGCAGAAAAAAGTAACGTATCCTGATGTTGAGCAGAATCAGCATTCGCCGCCTGATTTTGCATAATAACGACAAGTAGCGTTAACAAACAGCTCTTTAAACTTGTTCCCATGACATACTCCTTACCTATTTAATGATATGCCAGTTAAGAGCCGGTGAGCAATGACTCACTCACCGGCAAACTGAAGCTTATTAACGAATACCGTTAATAAATCTTAAGGAGCAATAGATGCAGAGCCTTGGGTAACATTTACAGTGCCGTCAACTAATACAGATTGTTGCGCTAAACCATTGCCAGAGTTTTGAAAGGTTTGAGTAATACCTGCGTTGCCTACAATCGAGTGATCGATACTATTGCCAACGGGTACATTGTTAAATGCCAAACTGACGGGGATAGTGCCAGCAAGACCTGTAACTGAACCGGTCAAATCTTGATTGTTGACTTTGTAATAGCTACTTGCATCACCGCCGCCATTAGCCGCAGCCGATCCGTCTCCACCTGCACTCGCATAGCTGTTATCAGAGTGGTTGCTGTTGTCTGTAATTGCATCGCCGCCGCCATTAGCCGCAGCTGATCCGATTCCACTTGCATTTGCCTGGCTATTGTCTGTAGTTGCCGTTGCAGTGCTGCCATTATTAGCCGCAGCTGATCCTTGAGCACTTGCATCAGCCAAGCTGTTATCGCTGTTATCAGAATTGTCAGAATTGTCAGAATTATCCGAGCGATCCGACCAAGCATTACTGCCATTGTTAGCCGCTGCGTCAGTTGCAGTAGCAGCACTATTGTCAGAGTTATCGCTGTTATCAGAATTGTCAGAATTGTCAGAGTTATCTGAACGATCTGATATGGCGAGACTGGTTCCGTTAGCCGCTGCATCGGTTGCAGTAGCTGCAGTACTGTTGTCTGTAGTAGAGTTATCTGAGTTATCAGAGTTGTCATTTAAGCTGTCAGAAACGGTAACAGGGACGTTTGTGGAATTGTCACTGTTATTACTGTTATCACTGTTGTTAGTGTTGTCAGAGTTGTCATTTAAGCTGTCAGAAACGGTAGTAGGGACGTTTGTGGAGTTGTCACTGTTATTGCTGTTATCACTGTTGTTAGTGTTGTCAGAGTTGTCATTTAAGCTGTCAGAAACGGTAACAGGAACGTTTGTAGAGTTATCACTGTTGTTAGTGTTATCAGTCGCAGTCGAAAATTCATTTGCAGCTGTACTTGCTCCAGACTGGTCGCTAGTCGCCGTTGCAGTCTGATCGCCATATGCTGCTCCACCCGTTGTGTTGGTAGGATTCGCCCATGCACTGGAAACTGAGCCTAATGCAAGAAGAATACTTGCGGTTAATATTTTTTTATTAAATTGTTTCATTGTTGTTACTCCATGAATATATTCAAAAATCATCGGATATTGCACGTTAATAATATCTGATGAGACTGGAACAACCGCCTATCCCCCCTTTCGGCAAGATAACTGGTTATCACGGTTGCAGTATCCTTAATTGGTTCTTAAATTTCCATAGAAGCAATATCAAAAAAACATTAAAAATCATTTAGATACGTAGAATTACTTAGGTGCTAAGGCGTATGGTTAATAGGGCTGTCCAATTTTCATTGTTGTCAAAATACGTGTTGCGAGGTGTATTTAATAAGGCTTGTCGTTTGTTTTGAAGTCGATTCAGGTGATAATGCGGGCCACACTATGACACGCGTGCTTTTATGCGCGCTCAAATGACGGAATAAGCTTTATGAAATCGAGAGATAGAAGACGGGGGCTGGTTTTAGTCAACACTGGCACAGGCAAAGGGAAATCTTCCAGTGCTTTGGGTATGGTTTTTCGTGCCGCAGGCTGGGATATGAAGGTCTGTGTGATTCAATATATTAAGGGGCAATGGCAAACCGGCGAACAAAAAGCCGCCGAACGTTTTGATAATATTGAATGGCATGCGATGGGTGACGGCTTTACTTGGGATACTAAGAATCCTGAGCAGGATATTAAAACCAGTCGGGAAATTTGGGAGTTTAGTAAGGCTAAAATTCTGTCTGGAGAGTTTGATCTGGTGTTGCTGGACGAGATCAATTACTGCTGCGGCTATAATTGGATTTCCGGCGAGGAAATCGCCGATTTTATTCGCGAGCAAAAACCGTCCTGGACGCATTTGATCTTGACCGGTCGCAATGCCGCTCCCGAAGTGATCAGTTGTGCCGATACCGTAACCGAGATGACCAAAATAAAACACGCTTTTGAACAAGGGATTAAAGCCGAACAGGGCATTGAATTTTAAAGTGCGGGTTATTTGATCGGTAGTATTGGCTAGTGTAGCGGGTGCAAAACGTTGAATCGGTACAACATAAGTTGTTGAGGCTAGGTAGATCATCATATAGAATTTTAAGGCAAATGCTCTCGGCAACCTGTAAAATAAAAATTGATTGTTATAAATGAGGAGAAGAAGTATGTCTGAAGTACAAAAAATCATCATGGCTGTTGCAGCCGTTTTTATAATGGGTTTCGTTTTGGTCAGCGCCAGTAAAGAGGATCAAACTATAGAACAAATGGAAAGCGCGGCAAAGATTAGAGCCGTCGTTGCCATGCAAATGATGGCAAATGAAAAATGCCCCGAGAAAATTAAAGAGATAACAGGAGAGCAGGTATATCTTACGTCTGAAACCGAGAGTGATAAGGAGACTTACCTCACTTTAAAATGGGTGGGCGAAAATGCTGAAAAGGGTGGATTTAAAAACGCATCATGTACTTTGCACTCGTCTTTGGGTGGAATTTCGGAACTGATTATTGATGATAAGGTCATCATAAAGAAAAAAATCTAGGTTACGTGGAATTTGGATCAAATCACACGACAGGCATGACTTGATCCAAATCAGCTGATGTGCATGCCATTAGATTTATTGAGCGGTGTTTTTTATCGTGACTCTGGAATATGTTTTGTTTGTTCAGTCTAAAAGCAGCAGTAAAACATAGATACTACAAGGCTAACGCCCCTTAATCTACATGCATGTAGATAAGGCTAAAAACAACAAAAAGAAATTTTTATGACAAAAACAATGATTAAGGGAGTTTTAAAGACATGGAAAGAAGATCGGGGGTTTGGCTTCATCAGCCCTGATGATGGCGGAAAAGATGTTTTTATCCATATTTCTGCGCTTAAAGGTACGAGCCGTCGTCCCGTGACCGGCGATGTTATTTATTATCAGATTGCAAGAGATAACCGGGGCAAGTTCAAAGCGGTTGACGCCTATATTGACGGCGTTGAAATTCTGGAGGACAAAGCTTCCGGCTTTTTTAATACCAAGACAGGCGTCATGCTGTTAGCGCTGGCTTTAGCGGTTATTGCCGCAGTTGTTGTATTTGTTGCCAGTTAAGAAAAGCTGAGGATATTTTTCTACAAGCCGATGTGTCGCGCTACATTGAAGGCTTCATGGACGAAGCCGACCCTCCAGTAAGATTGCGTAACATAGTGGAGCATCGAGCGAGAGGGCCGATTAATTAGCATCTACTTTCTGCTTTTGATGTGCTTTTAAAATATTAGGAATATAGTCTGATGTTGAAACACCTAACTTTTCAGCGTCCATTTTCATGAAATCAAGTAACCAAGTAACCAAGTAACCAAGTTGGCATGACGATATGGAATCGTTCAGTTTTAATCTTGCTTTTCATGTGCGTAATGGTGTAATTGTAATTACTAATAAGTGTGTTGATATTAGCACATGAAAATCCAGAAATCCTATAAATTCAGGTTCTATCCAAACGCACAACAAGCACAACAGCTTGTACGTGAATTTGGTTGCGCTAGATGGGTTTGGAATCGGGCGTTGATTGAACGGGGTTATGCCTTCAAGGAGTGGGGCGTTAGCTTAAACGCGGCTCATGATATTGGCAGCAATATCACGCAGTATAAGAAAAAAGAGTATCCGTGGCTAAGCGAGGCGACAGCAGGTGTTTTAACACAGAAGTTAATGGATCAAGATAAAGCCTTTGATAACTTTTTCAAGGGTCGGGCCAGTTTTCCCAAGTTCAAAAAGAAAAGCCACGCACAAAGCATACGCTACCAGCTGGATCAAAGGATTGTGCTGAATAATTATCATGCCGGGGAATTGCTGAAATTACCCAAACTGGGTGAATTAACAGTGAAATGGTCACCAGTACCGGGCGGAATACCCAAGATGGTAACCGTGAGTCAGTCAGCGGCAAGTATTTTGTCAGTTTTATGTGCGAGGTCGAGCAGGAATTAAAGCCAATGACTGGCAAAGTTGTGGGTATTGATGTTGGCATCAAGGACGTGGTTGTTACCAGTGATGGTTTTCACTCAGGCGCACCGAAATCACGTATTATTACCAGCGCAGATTGAGCAAGGCGCAACGGGTTTTAAGCCGGAAAAAGAAAGGCAGTAACGGATGGAAAAAGCAACGGCTTGTTGTAGCGAGGATTCACGAGAAGATAGCCAATTCCCGGAAGGATTTCTTGCACAAACTTACCACGAAACTGGTAAGCGAAAATGATGTAATTTGTGTTGAAGACTTGAATGTGTCCGGCATGATGAAAAACCGCTGTTTAAGCAAGGCGATTGCTGATGTGTGCATCTTCGAGTTGAATCGACAGATTGAATACAAAGCGGCATGGTACGGAAAACGGTCGTTAAGATTAGCTGCTGGGAGCCGAGTACCAAGACCTGTAGTTCATGCGGTCAAGTCCGTATGATGGAATTATCGCAACGGGTTTATGCGTGCGAATGTGGTTTAACTATTGATCGCGACTTAAATGCCGCGCTCAATATTAAAAGGGCTGGGTTAGTCCTGAGTGGAGATGTATACCAAATTGATAAAGCCGCCTAGCGGTGGAATGCTTGTATCAAACGGCTGTGAAACTCGACCCAATTTTAACTGATAGCTTTCGCATGGAGCGATGCGGTCAGTTTGAAAGCGGATTCCAATAGAGGCATACGCTAAGGAGTTGTAATGACTGATTCACAAAAATGGCTGGTTTTCGCTTTTATCTCAGGTTCGATCTGGCTGCTTTACCTGCTGGCCCCGGTATTGATGCCGTTTGCATTTGCAGCAATGTTGGCTTATTTAGGCGATCCGCTGACCGATAAGCTGGAAACTTACCGATTATCCAGAACCAAAGCAGTATTGGTCGTTTTTTCGGCGATGACGCTGGTTTTTGTACTGGTTTTACTGCTGCTGGTTCCCCTTCTGGAATACCAAATCGAGCGTTTTTTGAGCAATCTGCCCGCTTATGTCTCATGGTTGAATGAGACTGTCATTCCCTGGACGCAGCGCCGATTTCATCTGGGCATCAAGCCGGTTAACCTCAATCAGATTATTAATCTGGTTAAAAATCATTGGGAGCAGGCGGGCGGCATTGCTGCGGCGCTTATGAGCTCTGTTTCGCATTCCGGTGGGGTGCTGGCCGAATGGGTGATGAATCTGCTGCTAATTCCCGTGGTCACTTTCTATTTATTGCGCGATTGGGACAGCCTGATTGTCAAAATGCATGATTTATTGCCCCGGCGTATAGCGCCGATCACAGCCAAGCTCGCGGGCGAAGTTGACACGGTATTATCGGCTTTTGTTCGGGGGCAATTTTATGTGATGCTGGCCTTGGGCTGTATTTACAGTATCGGGCTGTGGATGACGGGCCTCGATTTGGCTTTGCTGATAGGCATGCTGGCAGGTCTGGTCAGTTTTGTGCCTTATCTGGGTTCTATTGTCGGCATCGTTATCGCGGGTATTGCGGCTTTGGTGCAATTTCATGAGTTAATACAACTGGTGCCGGTCGCCATCGTTTTTATCATAGGGCAATCGCTGGAAGGTATGCTGTTAACGCCGATGTTGGTGGGCGACAAAATTGGCTTGCATCCAGTTGCTGTGATGTTTGCGGTATTGGCTGGCGGTCAATTATTCGGCTTTTTGGGTGTTTTGCTGGCATTGCCTGTCGCGTCGATCAGTATGGTGTTATTACGGCATATGCATGATTTATATCGAGATAGCGATTTTTACGTTCGTCAATAATGTTACTTAGAACTGTCATTTTGATGCTTTGTATCGCGCGGTTTCTGGGCGATGTGTGCTGGGCTAGCGATGAAAAGCGGGAGGCTGATTTTGCCGAAAGCATCAATAAGACCTTGGCTATCGGTAAGGCGGTCTGGCTGGAGGCTGAAGGAAAAAAGTTTCTCGGTCTTTATACAGAAATAGAAAAATTGAGTGGCAATGGCGTTGTTATTATTCTTCATGATATGGATGGAAATCCCAATCAGCGGCAACTCATTTACGGGTTGAGAGTTTTTTTACCCGAACATAAGTGGGCAACGCTGTCACTGCAAATGCCGCTTCGGGAAATTGGCGTTGCAAGAGAAGAATACTATGCGTTGTTTCCCGAGGCAGTGGCGCGGATTCAGGCCGCAATTAGCTATGCGAAGAGCAGCGGTGCAGAAAATATTGTTGTGGTCGGTTATGGTTTGGGCGGTCTGATGGGAATTTATGCGCTAAGTGAGTCGGCGGCAGATATTATGGCGCTGATAACCATTAGTTTGCCGGTGCCGAAGACCGAAAACAAGGCGGCTCAAACGCTGGAGTTTATCAAGAAGATCAAGGTTCCGATGCTGGATATTTATGGCGCATTAGACGTGGCGGATGTTACCGGCAGCGCCAGAGATCGGCGCTTGGCGGCAAAAGAAAATACGGCTTATCGGCAGATTAAGATCAATGATGAAGGCCATGCTTATCTGCATGATGAAGGCTTGCTGGTTAAACGGATATACAGTTGGCTGGGGGTGGCGGTGAAGGTTCCTGCTCCCGAACCCTCAGTTCAATGACTTGTGGTTATTTTAACAGGCCTAAATCTGTTACAATATACGGCTAAAACAGGCGTGCAAATACGATAACGGCAGACGTTGGCACAACGCATTAACACTATCATAACAAGTTGAAAACTAAGTGGATTTAAAACATATAAGAAATTTTTCCATTATCGCGCATATCGATCATGGTAAATCGACGCTGGCGGATCGTTTTATTCAACTATGCGGCGGCTTAAGCGTCAGGGAGATGTCAGCGCAAGTACTTGATTCGATGGATATTGAAAAAGAGCGGGGCATCACCATTAAGGCGCAAAGCGTCACCCTCGATTTTAAGGCGAAAGACGGCGAGACCTATCAGCTTAATTTCATCGATACCCCGGGACATGTGGATTTTTCTTATGAAGTTTCCCGGTCTCTGGCGGCTTGCGAAGGCGCGCTGTTGGTCGTCGATGCGGCTCAGGGTGTTGAAGCGCAAAGTGTTGCCAATTGTTATACGGCGATAGAGCAGGGCTTGGAAGTGGTGCCGGTGCTGAATAAAATCGATTTGCCCTCTGCCGAGCCTGAGCGGGTGAAGGCCGAAATCGAAGAAGTGATCGGTATTTCTGCTGACGAGGCGCTGATGATCAGCGCTAAAACCGGTTTAGGTGTTGAGGATGTGCTGGAACAGCTGGTGCTCAAGATTCCTCCGCCGCAAGGCAATATAGACGGCCCGTTACAGGCCTTGATTATCGATTCGTGGTTCGATAGCTATCTGGGCGTAGTGTCGCTAGTCAGAATTATGCATGGCAGTATCCGCAGAAAACAAAAGATCACCATCATGTCCACCGGCAAGTCGTTTATTGCTGAAAAAGTCGGCGTTTTCACGCCCAAACGGCTGGAAAAAGACATACTCAATACCGGTGAAGTGGGTTATGTCGTGGCCGGTATCAAAGATATTTTTGGTGCGCCGGTCGGCGACACCATTACCTGGACGGATAATCCGGCTGCCGAACAGTTGACTGGATTTCAAAAGGTTCAGGCGCGCGTTTTTGCAGGCCTGTATCCGGTGACTTCGGATCATTATGAAGATTTGCGCGAAGCGCTCAATAAGTTGAATCTGAATGATGCTTCCTTGCACTTTGAGCCGGAAACCTCTCAGGCTTTAGGCTTTGGTTTTCGCTGCGGTTTTCTCGGTATGCTGCATATGGAGATTGTGCAGGAGCGTTTGGAAAGGGAATACGATGTCGATCTGATTACTACGGCACCCACCGTTGTCTATGAAGTTATTACCCATAACGATCAGATTTTGATGATCGATAATCCGGCTAAACTGCCGGATATGGGCACTATCAAGGAGATCAGGGAGCCTATTATCCGGGCCAATATCCTGGTTCCTCAGGCTTATCTGGGCGGCGTAATCACGCTGTGCATAGAAAAGCGTGGCGTGCAAAAGGACATGCAGTACGTCGGCAGGCAGGTGGCGTTGCATTATGAAATGCCGCTAAGCGAAGTGGTGCTGGATTTCTTCGATCGTTTAAAGTCGGTGAGTCGGGGCTTTGCCTCGTTTGACTACGAGTTTTTGCGCTTCCAGCCGGCCGAGCTGGTCAAGCTGGATGTATTGATCAATGCCGAAAAAGTGGATGCCTTGTCTATCATCGTGCATCGCGACTTAAGCAATAACCGGGGTCGGGATCTGGTCGAAAAAATGAAAGAGCTGATCCCGCGGCAAATGTATGAGGTTGCGATACAGGCGGCGATTGGTTCCAAGGTTATCGCCCGCTCCACCGTTAAAGCGATGCGTAAAAACGTGATTGCCAAATGTTACGGTGGCGATATTAGCCGTAAGAAAAAATTGTTGGAAAAACAGAAAGCCGGTAAGAAACGCATGAAACAGGTCGGCAATATTGAGATCCCTCAAGAGGCATTTCTGGCTGTTTTGCAGCTTAATAAAGAATAAGAGCAGACGAAAGGCAAAAGGCGCAAGGCGAAAAAACCAAGCTTCAATTACATCGCCTTTGCCTTTCGTCTTTAGCCCTTCGCCTTAAACCTTTAACCTAAAGTATATAATTATGGACTACGATTTTTCCTTTTTTCTTGCCGTCGCCACGCTGGTTACCGGCGTTATTTGGGGCGGGTATTTGCTGGTGCTCAAATCAACGGGAGCGGCTTTTGATGAAGAAAATGAACCCGTACTGGTAGAGTATGCGCGCTCTTTTTTTCCGGTTGTGCTGATTGTTCTGGTGCTGCGCTCATTTATAGCCGAGCCTTTTCGCATACCTTCAGCATCGATGATGCCGACTTTACTGATAGGCGATTTTATTCTGGTGAATAAATTTACTTACGGAATACGTTTGCCGGTTTTAAACACAAAAATCATTGAAATGAATCAACCCAAGCGTGGGGATATCGTCGTTTTTCGGTATCCTAAAAATCCGGCTGTCGATTATATCAAGCGGGTGATTGGCTTGCCGGGCGACCGGGTCGCCTATTACGATAAGAAGCTGCATATCAATGAACAACCCGTCAGCCAAGTGTCTTTGGGGCGTTATCAGGGTGTAGGGCAAGGCGAGGACATGACCGGCAATGAGCTTATATTAGAAGATTTAACCGGTGTTGAGCACAATATTCTGATCAGAAATGGTGCCGCTTCAGCCGAAGGTGTTTATGTGGTGCCGAAGGGGAGTTATTTTGTGATGGGCGATAATCGCGATAACAGTAACGATAGCCGTTACTGGGGCACAGTTCCTGAAGAAAATCTGGTTGGAAAAGCATTTTTTATCTGGATGAGCTGGGATTGGCAACATAAAGGCGTGGGGTTTGATCGTATTGGCACGGTGTTAAAATAACCTGCGTTATAGTTGTTTATTTGTAACTACTCAGCCATCAATATGATAATAGAACGCAGATGCAGCTGCCCCTCCTCGGCAACTGCTCCTGCATTGCTCTACCTCCTGCGTCCATGCAAGTCGTGCTCACGCTAAGCGGCTACATCCCTGTAGGCGACACTGATAAATATGATAAACGCGGATAACTCGAAAAAATCTTATTTGATCTTAATGATCAGCGTTATCTGTGTTCCATTTTTCTAACTACTGAGTAGTTACGTTTATTTAATCAATCATCTGGAGAAAAAATGAATTCGTCACCTAAAAATCAGCAAGGTTTAACCTTGATTTCGATTGTTTTAATTCTGGGACTCATCGGATTTTTTGTCGTATTGACACTTAAGGTGGTTCCGATTTACCTGGATCACGGCAAGGTAAAAAGTGCTTTGGCGGCCTTACAAGCAATGCCTGATATCCAAACGAAAAGCGAGTTTGAAATCAGGGACAGCTTAAGCAAGCGCTTTAACATCAATTATGTCTACGATGTCACCAAGGATGATATTAAGGTCGTCAAACAGGGCAATTATGTGAAAGTGGATATCGAGTATGAGACTGTCGTGAAATTGGTCGATAATCTGAGTTTATTAGCCGAGTTTCATGATTCTTTCGAGGCTGGCCAAGAGTGATAAAAAAGCCCGAAGTGTTATGTAAAAAACTGGGCCTGGTATTTAATGATCCACAGCTTTTTACCGTGGCTATAACCCATCGGAGCGCAAGTTCTAACAATAACGAACGCTTGGAATTTTTGGGTGATTCGATTTTAGGCTTTGTTATTGCCCAAAAATTATATGAACTGTTCCCCAGTGCCAGTGAAGGTGTTTTAAGTCGGTTAAGAGCGAGTTTGGTTAATCAAGGGTCGTTGGCAGAGTTGGCTAGAAAACATCAGTTAGGCGATTATTTATTGCTAGGTTCGGGGGAGTTAAAAAGCGGCGGCTTTCGTCGTGATTCCATTCTGTCCGATGCAGTCGAAGCCATTATAGGTGCGCTGTACAATGATCAGGGTATGGATGTTTGTCAGCAATGGATCTTGCAATTATTTGCAGAAAAGCTGGCCAATTTATCGTTGGATAATTGGCGGAAAGATCCTAAAACTCAATTGCAGGAGTTAATGCAATCCAGAAAAATGGAGCTGCCGGATTATACCTTAATGACCATGTCCGGACTTGCACATGAACAAACTTTCAAGGTTAAATGTACTACGCCATTAACAACAGGGTCTTGTGTTGGTATGGGAAATTCCAGAAAAAAAGCCGAGCAGTCGGCGGCAGAGCTTATGCTCGAATTATTAAATAAGGATAGTAAATGAATTGCGGTTTCGTAGCCCTGATTGGGCGTCCCAATGTCGGCAAATCAACATTGATGAATCATTTGTTGAAGCAGAAGATCAGTATTACCTCGCGCAAGCCGCAAACAACCCGGCATCGAATTCTCGGCATTAACACCACTGACGCAGGGCAGGCCATTTATATGGATACGCCGGGCATGCATAACAGTGAAAAGCGAGCTTTGAACCGTTATTTAAACCGGACGGCGGAGACGACCTTGTTGGGTGTCGATGTGATAGTCTGGCTGATTGATGGTTTGTCCTGGCATGAATATGATGAGGTCATCTTCAAAAAACTGGAGCAGGCGGGTTTGCCGGTTATTCTTGCGGTAAACAAGGTCGATAAGGTAGCTGACAAAGAAGCTATTTTGACGTTCTTTAACGATGCCCAGCATCGTTTTCCGTTCAAGCATTTGGTGCCTATTTCTGCGTTAAAAAGAACCAATCTTGAGCAGCTGGAAAGTTTGATCATGGCGTTGTTGCCTGAACGGGATTTGATCTATCCCGAGGATCAGGTTACCGATCGATCCGAGCGGTTCTTGGCCGCTGAAATTGTCAGAGAAAAGCTGACCCGGCGCTTAGGCGATGAGCTGCCGTATGCGCTGACGGTAGAGATTGAACGCTACGAGGAAAAACCCGGCATTACCAAAATATATGCCATTATCTGGGTGGAACGCTTGACTCAAAAGAACATCGTGATTGGCAAGGATGGCGAGATGCTGAAAAAAGTCGGTACCGATGCCCGGCTGGATATAGAAAAGCTGCTCGGGCAGAAGGTTTATTTACAGCTATGGGTTAAAGTTAAAAAAGGCTGGTCGGATAGTGAACGCGCCTTACAAAGTCTGGGATTTAATGACTGAATCCGCCGTTTATTTACAGCCTGCGTTTATCTTGCAGTCTCGTAAATACCGGGAAACCAGTCTGATTATTGATGCGTTAACCCGGGATTTCGGCCGTATCTCCCTGCTGGCCAAAGGCGTAAGAAAAGCCAAGTCCAAAACAGCAGGGTTGCTGCAACCCTTTATCCCGTTAACCCTTTCTTTTTTTGGTAAGGCAGAGTTAAAAACGCTGACTGATGTCGAGCGCCGCGACTATTTTCGCCAAGTTGGCGGCATACACACCATCCCTGGCGATAGGGTTCATTCGGTTGGCGAGATAAAGGGGCTTGCACTTTATTGCAGTTTTTATATCAATGAGTTGGTTGCTTGTTTTCTGCATAAATACGACCCTCACCCCGAAGTATTTGACTATTACCATGAATGTTTATCGAGTCTGGCGGATGGCTTCAGTATGGAAGCGGCATTGCGCCTGTTTGAGCTTAGACTGCTTGAGTGTTCGGGCTACGGCTTGCAGTTGAGCCATGACGACCATAACAATCCCGTCGAAGCATTAAAAAAATATGGTTTCAATGTGGGTCAGGGACCGGTTGATGTTGCGGGTGGACAGTTTTCAGGTCGGACTTTTCAGGCGCTCAGTTCCAGAGAATTGGCCGATCCGCAGGTGTTAAGCGAAGCAAAAATACTGATGAGAATGATCATTGATGTGTATTTGCAGGGCAGGCAACTTAAAAGCCGGGGAGTTATAAATAAAGTCTTCGCAACTGTTCAGCGGTAGGCGAAAGGCGAAAAAACCTAAGCTTCAACATGATTACCCTTAGCCGTTCGTCTTTAATCTTTTTAATCAACATAATGATCAGTTTCGCTTAGCGGCGCCTACTTTTGGCATCCGTTTTCCCTTATAAAATTACACTAAAAATGAATAAAACAAATATCCTATTAGGCGTGAACATTGATCATGTTGCCACCTTGAGACAGGCCAGAGGCACACTTTACCCTGAACCGATTCAAGCTGCATTAATTGCAGAACAGGCCGGTGCTGACGGCATTACCGCGCATTTGCGTGAAGACCGTCGACATATTCAGGACAGAGACATCTACCTGTTAAAAGACATGCTGCATACCCGGCTGAATATGGAAATGGCGGTGACCGACGAGATGGTCGGTATCGCGGTGAAGGTACAGCCATTTGCTTGCTGTCTGGTGCCGGAAAAACGGGAAGAATTGACCACCGAAGGTGGACTGGATGTCGTCGGCAATTTGCAGCGCATACAATGGGCTTGTGATAAGTTGGCGGCTGCGGGCGTTGAAGTGTCGCTGTTTATCGACCCGGATGAAATGCAGATTGATGCAGCGGTAAAAGCAGGCGCTCCGGTTATTGAATTGCATACCGGGTGTTATGCAGAGGCACGTAGTCCGTTACAGCAAGCGGATGAATTAGAACGCATCAGGCACGCTGCTATATATGCACATAGTGCCGGGTTGCAAGTTAATGCAGGGCATGGTTTAAATTTTTATAATGTTGAACCCATTTGTGCGCTACCGCAAATAGCAGAGCTTAATATCGGCCATTCGATTATCGCGCAGGCGGTGTTTTCAGGCTTGGCTCAGACTGTTAGGGATTTGAAGCAGATCATGCGCAGCGCAAGATTCATGCAGGGCTGTCCTGCCCGGCACCCTTAGGGTAAATGCAAATCCGCTCCCGGCGGATTTGTGCAGTAGGGTGTTTGGTTTTGAAAGAATAGCCTCCAAAATAGATTTTTAGAGGCTATCGGTTTTACATGGCAAAACCGTGCTTGTGCATACGGTAAAGCAGGGTATCACGGGAAATGCCCAGCAGTTTTGCGGACTGGCTGCGATTGCCTTTAGTACGGTTTAGCGCTTGATAGATTAAATTAGCCTCTAAGGTATCCAGCTTTAAGCCGGTTTCAGGTAAAGTGAAGTCGGTTGCAATAGGCGCATTGCTGCTGATTTTGTTGTTAAATTCAGGCGGTAGATTTTCTGCTTCGATAACTCTGCCAGCTAATAAAATACTCAGTCTTTCGCATAAATTACGCAATTCACGGATATTGCCCGGCCATGAGTAGGCTTTTAGCGTTTTTAAAGCGGGCTTGCTGAATTTGGGCGCCGTCAGCGTATAGGTATCTTCGAACAAGACCATGAAATGTTTGATCAGCGACTCAATATCTTCAGTGCGCTGAGCCAATGGTGGCAGCTCTAAAGGCACAACATTCAAACGGAAAAACAAATCCGATCGAAACTCACCGGCTTTAATTTGTTTATCGAGGTCGGCGTTGGTTGCCGAAATGACGCGGACATCGACTTTGTAAGGCTTGATATCACCAACGGCAAGGCATTCGCCTGATTCAAGACAGCGTAATAATTTTGCCTGAATCGATAGCGGCAAGGAATTGATTTCATCGAGAAACAGGGTGCCGCCATCGGCTGCCTGAAACAGGCCTTGTTTGTCGGCGCTGGCCCCGGTAAACGAACCTTTTTTATGGCCGAACAACTCGGATTCGATCAGGCTTTCGGGTAATGCAGCACAATTTAAGCTAATAAAGGCTTTATTGGCGCGAGCACTGGCCTGTTGTATCGCGGTGGCAAGCACTTCCTTGCCGGTGCCGGTTTCACCTTTAAGCAACACGGTAACGTCGGTAGCGGCAACGATTCTGGCACTACGAATTAAGGAATCGATTGCAGGAGATTGACCGATGATCGCGCTAAAATGATTCATAAAACCCTCTTAATGTAATGCCGAATGTGATGTAATCGCCATGGGGTTAAGCCAGGGCAGGGCCGCCAGTAAAGCGAGTGCAATCATGAACAGGCCGATAGCCTGTTTGAAGTGCTGCATTCTGGACAGCCTTGTTAATATGCCGGTCATTATACCGACTCCCATGACGGCAGGTAAAGTGCCCAGTCCGAAAAACAACATGGTCAACGCGCTTTGTCTGATGTCGCCTGCAGTTGCGGCGAGCGCCAAAGCCGAATAGACCAAACCGCATGGCAGCCATCCCCACACCATGCCGAAAAGATAAGCCTGAGTGTAATTTTTTACCGGGATCAGTTTACGGCCGAAAGGTTCAATCATTTTCCAAAAACGCAGGCCGATTTTTTCAATATAGGCAAAGCGCGGGAACCACCCGGCTATATAGAGTCCTGCTCCGCTCATAACGGCAGCGGACAGCAATTGCAGCAGTCGGTGTCCGCTGATGTCGCCCATCGGCATCGTGATTAACGCTTGAATAATGCCGGCCAATGCCCCGGCTATGGTGTAACTGGTGATGCGACCAATGTTGTAATTAAACACAAAGGGAAGTAACCGATTTTTATTGTTCCGTATTTCGGGGCTAAGGCTTAAGGTTAATGTTCCGATAATCGAGCCGCACATGCCGATGCAATGCATGCTGCTGAACAGTCCCATGGTAAATGCGACCAGATGTGAGGTGGTAAATGCGAGACCAAATTCCATGATTTGAATTTATTGAACCGATTGAAACTGCGCAAGAATTTGGCCTTGAATTTTTTCAGCCATGGCTTTACGGTTTTCAGCATCGCGTATAGGTCTGCCGACGACGATATAATCAGCACCATTCTGGAAGGCCATTTCTACACTGACTACGCGCTTTTGATCGTCTTCTTCGCGGTTATCGACCGGTCTGATACCCGGAGTGATGACTAACAGCTTATGATCCAGTTCCTTTCTCAGCATAGAGACTTCAAGCCCGGATGACACTATGCCGTCGCAGCCGATTTGCAGGGCGCGTTTGGCACGGGATAAAACCAGTTCACGGACATCGCATTTAAAGCCTAAATCGTCAAGATCGCCACGATCCAGGCTGGTTAACGCAGTGACGGCCAGTACTTTGAGATCGCCTTTTTCCTTGGCAGCGGCTTCCATGATCGCGTCGTTGCCGTGAATGGTGGCAAGATCGACGCCTTTGCTGCTCAAGGCTTTAATGGCACGGCCCACGGTGGCGGGTACATCAAAAAACTTCAGGTCGACAAAGATTTTTTTATCGTGTTGTTTTAGCCATTCAATGAAGCCGAAATAATCGCCCGACATAAACAGTTCCATGCCGACTTTGTAAAAGACCACCGAATCGCCGAGTTCTTCGACCAACGCCTGTGCTTCGGGAATGCTGGAGACATCCAGCGCCATGATGAGTCGTTCGCGGACGGGGATGGGTTTGGTTGAGATAAATGACTGGGGCATATTTAAGGTGAAAGGTGAAAGGTGAAAGGAAAGTTTATTCAGTTGCCAGGCCTTGTTCGTCCCAAGCTTGTATTCCGCCATCCATACTATAAACCTTGGAAAATCCGGCTGAATTTAATGTCAGTTGCGCTTTTGCGGAACGTAAGCCGCTTTGGCATTGGGTGATTACTGGACGGTTTTTGTAAGGTTCAAGTTCTGCCAGTCGTTCATTGAGTTGACCTAGCGGAATATGAATAGCACCGGGAATATGATGCGCATTCCATTCGTCATCTTCACGCACATCGACGATCACGGCTTTGTCTTCGCCCTGCATTGCTGACGCTGCTTTAGGTGAGACAGTATCCGTCTCCGCTAAAGCAAAAGGACCGGTTATTAATAAAAGAACACCGAGTTGGCAATACTTGGAAAATAGACGCATGTAAACGCTCCCAGAAGATTTAAGTCGCTATATATTACCGGAACTTGTTTTAACGGTGAATGTTAAAATGCACTATTGTCACAATAGTGCTCGATGATGAACTTAATATTGATACAAATGACCTTGATAATGGCGTGCGGCTCAGGGTGGCGATTTGCAAAACCGGCAGGCTTGTCCGCAGAGCACACGCGGCAGGTTTTGACTACAGTGGTTTATTATATGCTGCTGCCGGCCATGGTTCTGGAGGTTTTGTGGTCTGCTGACATCGGTTTGCACTCGTTCCAGTATACCTTGCTGGGCGTGGGTAGTATTGCTTTAGCCATGCTCTGCATCTGGATGATTGGCGTACTATTCAAGTTTGAAGACCGGCGCATGGGTGCAATGATATTGGCTGCGGCATTTCCCAATGTGACTTATCTGGGCTTGCCGGTTTTAGAGCAAACCTTTGGCAGTTGGGCTAGATCGGTGGTCATACAAATGGACCTGTTTGCTACCACGCCGTTATTGTTTACCGTCGGTGCGCTTGTCGCGCGACACTACGGCGAAGAGACAGCGGAAAAATCCAGGCCGGTCTGGCTGTTTTTTAATGCGCCGCCATTCTGGGCGGCGGCGCTTGCGGTTATGCTAAATATGAACGGCGTTGTCGCTCCGGCTTGGCTTTTAGGCGTGTTACAAAAATTATCCGCCGCAGTGGTGCCGTTGATGCTGTTTTCTTTGGGACTGGCATTAAGTTGGAAGGCAGTAACCGTCCGAAATATCCCTTATATCATTCCGGTTATGGTCATTAAAATGGCGTTGATGCCGTTGTTTGCGATGGTTTTGGTCGGGTATTTGCCTATAACCGGCGAATACCGTGCGGCGGCGGTGCTTGATCTGTCCATGCCGAGCATGCTGCTGGGCATCGTTTTTTGCGACCGCTACCGGCTGGATAGTTCGCTGTATGCGATGGCGGTAACGGTGACGACGGTAATCAGTTTGATAGCACTGCCGTTCTGGCATGGGGTGCTGATGAACGGCGGGCGGTTTTTGTAGGGGCAAAACATGCCCCGTCCTGTTATTAGGCGGAACCGTTGCCCGGCTTCATTCAAGAGCATGCCCCATCTGGGACGGAGCAACTCCTTTAAGCCATGCGCTGATTGCCGGTTCCTCGGCTAGTCCCTGCTGATCGATAAAGGTAAACGGCACTGAAACCAGCGCCATGCCTTTGTTGATCTGAACCGCAAAATGCAAATGCGGGCCGGTGGAAAAGCCGGTATTGCCCGAATAACCAATCAATTGTCCGGCTGCCACCGCCAAGCCCGGATAAACCTGGGCTTTTTCCAGTTCCAGGTGGGCATAAACAGCCATAGAACCATCATCGTGCAAAATTCTGATGTTGTTGGCTTCGGAGCCGTAGGCCTTATTGGTGCCGCCCTTAAAAAAGTCATCCTCGACTTCCAGGACAACGCCCGATCTGGCCGCATGAATCGGCGTGCCAATCGGCATCACAATATCTACGGCGAATTGGTTTTGTTCGTCGGTATGGCTGAAACTGCCGCCGAAAGCCTGAGAAATCTGGAACGAGGTGTTGGGCGCTATCGGCGGCAAATAGGGTGCCGTGGAACGGTAATGCGCTAAAGGACTGCCGATAATGTAGCGGTATTTAACGGCAAGTTTCGATGATTCACGCGCATTGATGGCATTTATCTGAAAAAGCGTGTCCGATTTTCCCGGTTCAATAACAAACAGCCTGGGCAAGTCAGGCGTAGCCCGGACATTGTCCCGCTCGGAAAAATCGATTTCGACTTCAACAGGGCCTGCATAATCATTGCGGATAGAGTATTGGGGGCGTCGTTCTTCGCCCGACTGCAATAGCCGAACTAATTGTTTGGGCGCAACTTTAAGCTGTCTGACTTCAAGTCCTTTTTGCTCTGCTTTCGGCGGCTTGTCGGTAAAGTGAAATATGCCCTGTTTATCCTGGAACTTATAGAGTTTTTGAGCGACGGCATTAACTGAACACAGTGACAATAGTATGAAAATTAACAGTGATATTTTCATTGCAAAAAACCTGCCGAGCTTCAGTTTTCAGGTCGGCTGGGGAACAAAGGGTCAACGATAAAAACCGGAATAAACAGCGCAATCATCACTGCAATCGCAACAAAAGCGGGATTAATCATACCAGCCAGCCAATAAGCTACCAGGCTTCCCCAGACCATACGCATCGGTCTTGGCATTTTAACAATTTTCAAACTATGCTCCTTAGGGTAAATAGCCTAGTTGGGGTGATAGGGACACGTTTTCGGCTGATCCTATATATTTTGGTATTATGACAGTTAATTTCAATGGGCGTCCACTGACAAAAGACGCCCATAAACCGATTTAAACGTAAACATGCAGCATTCGAACAGTAAATATTGGGATTTTTGCGCTCCCATTGCCGGACTTTTACTCACCCTATCTTTTGCCCCTTTTGATTATTCCTATTTAGCGTTGGCAGCATTGGTTTTTTTGTTTGCGGCTTGGCAGAACGGTTCGGCTAAACGGGCGGCCTTGCGCGGCTATTTATTCGGCTTGGGCGCATTCGGTTCGGGCGTGTCCTGGGTCTATATCAGCATGCATGATTTTGGCGGAGCCGGTGTGCTGGGTTCGAGTGTGCTGACCGGCCTTTTCGTTGCTTTTTGGGCCTTATTTCCGGCTTTGGCCGGTTATCTTTCGGCAAAAACGAACGGACAAAGCCGGATCATGCTGGTGCCGGTTATCTGGATACTGGTTGAATATCTGCGGGGCTATTGGCTGCTGAACGGCTTTCCCTGGTTGCAGATTGCTTACTCCCAATTGGAGACGCCTCTGGCCGGATACATACCGGTAATGGGTGTTTACGGTACCGGCTTTATCTTGGCGTTAACGGCTTCGGTTGTCGTGGAGATTGTTCGGGGAGTTGCAGCGTATTGTAGTGACGACTTCAGTCGCCTTGGGCGCCTTGCGTCGCACCTGCAGTTAATCATGATGCTGGTAATCCTATGGAGCGCGGGCGGCTTGTTGCGCCATCAAACCTGGACGCATGAAATCGGCCAACCCATTCGCGTGTCGATGATTCAAGGCAATATAGCGCAGGATCAAAAGTGGCGGCCTGAGAATAAAATCAATACGCTGTTGAAATATAAAAAGATGACCGAAGCCCATTGGGATTCCACTATCATTATCTGGCCCGAAACCGCCATTCCCGCTTATTTGGATCAGGTTAACGATGCGTTTTTAGTTCCCTTAGGTAACGACGCCAAATTGCACCATACCGATTTGATCATCAGCGTTCCCGTTCAGGAAGTCGCCCCGAAGAAAAGCTTCAATGCGGTAATCACCCTAGGCAGGGAACAAGGTATCTATCGTAAAACCCATTTATTGCCTTTTGGGGAATATTTGCCGCTACAACCTTTGTCGGGGTTTGTGCTGAACACGATCAATATAAGGCTGGGTGATTTTACCCCTGGAGCCAACAATCAGCCTTTGTTGAAAGCGGGCGGCTATCCGTTCATCACCTTGATCTGTTATGAAGATGCTTTTGGTGATTTGAGTATTCGCGGCTTACCGGATGCAGCTTTCCTGGTTAACGTAACTAATGACGGCTGGTTCGGCGATTCGATTGAGCCGCATCAGCATCTGCAAATGGCAAGTATGCGGGCGCTGGAAACCGGGCGCTTTTTATTGCGTTCGACCAATACCGGCGTGACTGCTATTGTTTCGCCAAAGGGCGAAATTATCAGTCAAGCACCTTTGTTTGAGGAAACCGCGCTGACCGGAACGATAATCCCGATGGGCGGCATGACGCCTTATGCCAGATGGGGCGATAAGCCGGTTATTGGGCTAATGGTTATTTTGTCGTTGGCTTTGCTGGGGTATGCCAGGTTTTTTAAATTAATAGAGTAGTGTTGTCTTTGGTGTACCGGGGTTTGCAAACCCCGTCTGGCTTGGGAGCAGCTATACCCACATGATCATAGCAGGTAATGTGATAGCAAAAATGGGCCGTGGCAGCTTGAGTTTGTTCCGTTCGGCTAGTCTGCATTCGAGATATATTCGACTTTGACTTCAGCCGTGCCTCTGATACCCAATTTTTTGGCGGCACCATGAGACAAATCAATCAGCCGATTTTTTCTGAACGGGCCGCGATCATTCACCACGACATCAATGGAACGGCCGTTATGCAGGTTGGTTACCCGTACCTTGCTCGGTAACGGCAGGGTCTTATGGGCGGCCGTGATCCCTTGGGGTCTGAAACGGGTTCCCATCGCGGTTTTATTGCCGGATTCGGAACCGTACCATGAAGCCATGCCCCGTTCGCTGTAACCGGCTGCTGACGCCATTGGATAGTAGGTTTTTCCGTGAACTTTATAAGGCCGGTTATAGGCCTTAGTCGCATGACGATAAACGTGCGGTCCTATAGACGACGATAAGGGCGGTTCAGACGCGCAACCGCCTAATAAGCCGGTTAACAGCACCATCAGCCCTAATAATCCGGAACCGAAATAATGGCGACTGCGATCAAAATAAGACTCCAGCGGAGTGTTCATGGTAATGATTACTTCCTCAAATCTTTAACAACCCGCACTACTTCCTGATCATCGGCGATACTTTCGATGCTGAAACCCAGCTTAGTTACCAGCGACAACATCGGCTTGTTAACAGCCAGCACTTCACCTTCAAAGAATGACATGCCTTTGGCTTTGGCGGTTTGCAACAAGGTTTTCATCAGCTTGGTGCCAATACCCAAATGCTGGCAGTCGTCGGCAACGACCAGCGCAAATTCTACCGAATGTCCGTCCGGATTAACCATGTAGCGGCCCACACCCAATTCGTTCGGCATGCTTTTATCGTCGGTTACCGCAACAAAAGCCATTTCCCGGTCATAATCGATTTGGGTGAAGCGCACCACCATTTCCGGGGTCAATTCCTGCAAGGATTGCATGAAGCGGAAATATTTCGTGCGTTCGGATAAGCGATGGACAAAATCTTTTTCCATGCCTGCATCTTCAGGGCGAATCGGCCTGATGCTAATATTGACGCCGTTAGTCAATAGGTGATGCTGGATTAACTCATGCGGATAAGGATGAATCGCCATATGCGAATACGGGCTTAACTGATGCGACGTTTCCGCTTTAATACGGGCATCAACCGCCATTACGCCGTGTTCATCGACGATCAGCGGATTAATATCCAGCTCTAAAATCTCCGGCAATTCACTGACCATCGTCGATATATTCAGCAATGCATCCACCAACGCTTTCTTATTGGCGGGCGGCAATTGACGGAACGCATCCAGATATTTGGCTGCCTTGGTTTTGGCAATCATTTGCTCAACCATATAAGCATTCAGCGGCGGCAGGGCGACCGCATTATCCTGCAAGATTTCCACCATGGTTCCGCCAAGGCCAAAGCTAATCGCAGGGCCGAATACCGGATCCCTGACCACGCCTATCATCAGTTCGCGGCCGCTCGGCGATTTAAACATCGGCTCAACCGTCATGCCGACTTCGGTGATCTCGGGATATTTTTGTTTAATCTCGGCTTCCATTTCGAGGTAATTGTGGGAAATATCCTGAACGCTGTTGATGTTAAGCCGCACGCCGCCGATATCGGATTTATGGCTGAATTCAGCCATATTGACTTTTAACACCACCGGAAAGCGCAAGGTTTCAGCGGCAATCATCGCATCTTTGGCGCTGGAAACTTTGATAGTTTGGGTGACCGGGATATGGAATGCGGCCAGGATGGCCTTGGATTCCTGCGCGGTTAACACCTGTCGGCCTTCTGAAAGCACCCGTTCGATAATCAGGCGGGCGCCGGTAACATCGGGAGTCGCCAGTTCATCGGTAGGCGAGGGGATTTGTTTCAGCAGGATTTGATTCTGGGCATAGCTGGCCAGGAATCCAAACGCATCGACAGCGACTTCAGGCGTACTAAAGTGAGCTACCTTGCTGTTGTCAAAAAGATTACGGCCTTCCTGAACCCGTGCTCCGCCGGTCCATGAAGCCAGCACCGGTTTTTTGCTGGTTTTTGCGCCTTCGATAATGCATTCGGCGACCTGGGTCGGATCGGTCATCGCCTGGGGCGTCAGTATGACCAGGATGCCGTCGATATTTTTATCTTTAAGGCAGATTTCCAAGGCTTTTTGGTAACGCTCGGAAGTCGCGTCACCCAGAATATCGACCGGATTGGCATGCGACCAGTGTACCGGCAACACCTCGTCCAGCGCGGCGATGCTGGCAGGGCTGAGTTCCGCCATTTGGATGCCGACATCTTCGGCGCGATCGGTACTCATCACGCCGGGGCCGCCGGCATTGGTGATAATCGCCAGGCGGTCTTTTTTGACCACATAATTGTTGGCCAAAACGCGGGCCGCAGAAAACAATTCGTTAATATTGTAGGCTCTGACCACACCGGCTCTGGCAATCGCCGCATCGAATACATTGTCGCCGCCGACCATCGCCCCGGTATGCGACATAGCGGCCTTGCAGCCGGCTTCATGTCGGCCCGATTTAATCAGAATTACCGGTTTTAACCGTGCCGCAGCTTTTAGACCGCTTAAAAAACGACGGGCATCGCGTATGCCTTCAACGTACATCAAAATACCGGTGGTTTTGCCGTCTGTCGCCAAATAATCCAAAACTTCGCCGAAATCAATATCCGCCGCGCCGCCCATTGAAACCACCGTTGAAAAGCCGATGTCCTGGGATTTGGCCCAATCCAAAATCGCCGTACACACCGCGCCGGATTGGGACAATAGCGCCAGATTGCCGTCTTTAATGGTGCCGTCGCCGAACGTTGCATTAAGCTGCGCGCTGGGACGAGCAACGCCCAGACAGTTCGGGCCGATGATGCGGATATTGTAGCGACGGGCGATGTCCAGAACTTCCTGTTGCAGCCGTTTGCCTTCGGCACCGAGTTCGCCAAAACCGGCGCTGATAATGATCGCCGAGGTAACGCCTTTTTCGCCGCACTGACGTACTACGCTTGGCACACTAAGTGCCGGTGTCGCAATCACCACCAGATCGAGATCCTCGGGAACGGCATTGAGATCAGGATAAGCTTTTAAACCTAATAAGGTTTCGCGTTTGTGGTTGACCGGATAAAGTCCGCCTTTGAAACCCGCTTCCTGCATGTTCAGCAATAACCGGTAGCCTACACTTTCCTCGCGCTCGGAAGCGCCAACGATAGCAACGGATTTGGGGGTGAAAAAACGGTTCAGATAATGAGGGCCCATCGGTGCTCCGGAAATAAGGTAATGAAAATGCGGTTTATAGTTAAAAATTCTAACATTGATGACCTATTGAGCTGATTAAATTTTAATGACGAGGTCATAAGCGGCGAGATAAATTGCTACACTAGCCTTTTCGACTTGACGGGAAATATTTTGAAACGATTGCTGACCCAGCGGAGTAGGGCTTGCCGCGCGCGCCTTCTGATCGGCGCACTTTTTAGCTTAATGACTTATCAACCGGTATTGGCCCATGCCGGAGTCGATCACAACAAAAGTTGTTTTATGACAGTAGGCGAAACCCGATTGCGAATCAGCGGTTACTCCTTTCAGCCGGAGCTGGAAGGCAAAGCTTCCGCTCCTGCTCACGCCCCTTACCTACGTCCTGTAGGCAAAGCTTCCGCTCCTGCTCACGCCCCTTACCTACGTCCTGTAGGCAAAGCTTCCGCTCCTGCTCACGCCCCTTACCTACGTCCTGTAGGCAAACACTTTTGCCACTTTTTTCCCTAACTTGGGCAAATCGTGTTGGCGGTGGAGCCAATGGCAGCAGAACAGGAAAAGACCTTAGTCGCACTGGAATTAGCGGCATTGACTTCGTGGTTAAATCCCGCCCAGGCATTTACCGTGATTAAGCGGCAGCCGGAACAGTCTATGAACTCTGGGCCGTCAATTTCGCAAACCATCCGGCAGCGCGGCATCTACAGGCTTAATATCACCTTACAAGCGGCTTCGGGTAATCCACAGCAACAGCACTTTGTGTTTCTGGTCGGTATTCCGGTGACTAAGATAATGGTAATGATTGCTATGGTTCTGGTTCTGGTGATTGGGGAGAAGGATTTTAACAAGCGGGTTTGATCATGGCATAACAGAATCTGCCTGGAAAAATCCGGGCAGAATCTGATTGGTACCGCGATGATTTTATTCTTTAACTGATGTTACGCACCCACCCTTCAAAAAGCGTATTATTTCGGGATGGAAAAAATAAAACTAGAATTATACACAGACTACCTGATCTGCAATAACGGGTTTGCGACGGCGACCGGATTGTCGGCAATGATGGAAGGGGATATAAGCCATGACCAGATGACGCGTTTTCTGGCATCGAAAGCATTTACCTCCAAAGACCTGTGGGGGCAAGTTAAAGCGACAGTACGCCAGATAGAACGGGAAGATGGTTGCTTGATATTTGACGATACCATTCAGGAGAAGGCCTGGACGGATGAGAACGAAATCATGTGCTGGCACTATGATCACTGCAAAGGGCGTTCGGTCAAAGGAATCAATTTGCTGAACGCCCTATACTATAGCGGGGAAGTTTCAATTCCCGTCGCCTTTGAAGTGGTGCGCAAGCCTTACCAGTTCAGTGATGTGAAGACCCGCAAGGTCAAGCGGGCCAGTGAGTTCACCAAAAATGAGCTGATGCGGGAGATGATAGCGACCAGTGTGGCGAATGCCATCAAGTTCCGCTATGTGTTGACAGACAGTTGGTTTGCCAGCAAGGAAAACTTTGAGTTCATCCTGAAAAAAGACAAGCACTTCATCAGCGCCCTAAAGGATAACCGCTTGGTGGCTTTAACAGAAGACGACAAGAAAGAAGGCCGTTTTGTACGGATCAGTCAGCTGGAATTGGCGGATCAGCAGGCGGTGCGCGGTTGGATGAAAGGTTTTCCTCATGAGGTGCTTTTCGTCCGTCGGGTCTTTACAAACAAAGACGGCAGCATCGGCCTATTGAATCTGGTATGCAGTGATTTAGCGTGCAATGGCGAACAAGCCGCCACGATCTACCAAAAACGGTGGAAAGTTGAGGAGTTCCACAAGTCATTAAAATCCAATGCGGGGTTGGCACAGTCACCAACCCGTACGGTCACTACCCAGAACAACCCTGTCTTCATGTCGATCTATGCGGTGTTCAAGCTGGAATGTCTGAAGATAAAACACAAGGCCAATCATTTTGCGCTAAGAACTAAGCTGTTTATCAAAGCGAACCAGATAGCTTATGAAGAGTTGCAAAAATTACTGGCTGCGTAACATCAGTCTTTAATTGAAAAATTTTCTGCGTACGCTTTTTTCCAGCTCCAATAAGAGAAATAAACCCAAGCCTATACCCAGAATTTCAAGACCATGGACAAAATCGATCGGCCGGGTATCAAAAAAGCGCTCCATGAACGGTGCATAAGTAAAAATAAGTTGCAGTGTTATCACAGTGCCTAGAGCATAAATAACCGCCATGGAGTTAAACATGCGCTTAAAACTTAATGTGGAAACCCTTAAATAACGGACACTTAACAAATAAAATATTTCCATGACGACCAGCGTGTTGACGGCGTAAGTACGAGCCTCTTCCAGACTGGAGCCTTGCCGTTGGCTCCAATAAAAAATACTAAATACGCCCAGCGCAAATAATCCCGATACCAGGGCGATACGCCAGACTAAAAAGCCCGAAAGAATTGGTTCTTTAGCTGGACGCGGCGGGCGCGTCATCAGGTCGGGTTCGGCCGGATCAAAGGCTAAGGCCATGGCTAAAGCAACCGAGCTGACCATGTTAACCCAGAGAATTTGTAACGGGGTAATCGGCAAGGTATAACCCAATAAAATAGCGACGATGATGCTCATGGATTCGCCGCCATTGACCGGCAATAAGAACACAATCGCTTTCTTAAGATTGGCATAAACGGTGCGCCCTTGCTCGATGGCATGGACAATGGTCGCAAAATTATCGTCGGTAATCACCATTTCCGATGCATCCTTGGCGGCTTCGGTGCCTTTGTGCCCCATCGCAATACCTACGTCGGCGCGGCGCAGCGCTGGCGCATCATTAACGCCATCGCCAGTCATCGCCACAATGGCACCGCCGGTTTGCAACAAGCTGACCAGGCGCAATTTATGCTCGGGACTGACCCGGGCAAAAACATCGACGTCTTGAACGCGCGCCAGCAATTCCTCATCGCTGAAGGTATCGATCATCTGACCGGTAATCGCTTCTCGACTGTTCTGTAAATTTAATTGGGCGGCGATGCTGCAAGCTGTCACCTGGTGATCGCCGGTAATCATTTTTACCCGAATACCGGCGGTAATGCATTCTTTGACAGCGGCAATGGCCTCGGTGCGCGGCGGATCGATTAAGCCGAACAGCCCTAAAAGAACCAGTCCTTGGTCAAGGTCATTAAAATCGAGTTCGGCCTGATGCGTCTGTGCCGGTTTGCAGGCGACGCCAAGCACTCGTTGCCCTTGCTTGGCCAGCGCTTCTATCGCAGTATTCCAGGTATCGCGCTGGATAGGCCGGTCGCCATCAGCTGCGCGTTCAAGCGAACACAGCTTTAGCAGGCGCTCAGGTGCGCCTTTCAGATAAATCATGGCGTCGCCCTGATGATTGCGATGCAGCGTCGCCATAAATTTATGTTCCGACTCAAAAGGAATGATGTCGACACGCGGCCATGCTGTTAATGCCTCTTCGGCGTGTAAATCGGCTTTAAGTCCGGCAATCAGTAACGCCGCCTCCATCGGATCGCCGTGTACTTTCCAGGTTTCGTGTTTTTGCTCAACGCTGGCGTCGTTACAATAGATTGCGGTTTGCAGCGATTGCAGTAGTACCGCATCGCTATCCGGGCTCAGTGCTTTTCCGTCGAATAGGAATTCGCCGACCGGTTCATAGCCGGTTCCGGTGACCTCCAATTGTCGATCGGCGGTCACCACCGAACGAACCGTCATTTCATTTCGGGTGAGTGTTCCGGTTTTATCGGAGCAAATAATGCTCACCGCTCCCAGTGTTTCAACCGCAGGCAATCGCCGGATAATGGCGTTACGGTGGGCCAGGCTTTGTACGCCTATGGCTAATGTCACCGTTAAAATCGCGGGCAGACCTTCGGGTATAGCAGCAACCGCAAGCCCGACCACGGTCATAAACATATCTATTGCGTTGCCGCCACGCACGATCATGCCGAACGCAAAAACCAAGCTGGATAACACAATAACAGCAGCAGTGATCCAACGGGCAAACACTGCCATTTGCAGGAGCAGCGGGGTCGTCAGGGTTTGTACATCGGCAACCATCCGACTGATATGGCCGATTTCGGTGTTGGCACCGGTAGCAATGACCACGCCTTTTGCTTGACCAGCGGTGACTAAAGTCCCTGAATAGGTCAGATTAATCCGGTCGCCAAGCACTGCGTCGATATCGACCGGATTGGTCTTTTTCTCGACCGGCACCGACTCGCCAGTCAAAGCAGCCTCTTGAACTTGAAGATTTTTAACGTTAATCAGGCGCATATCGGCAGGCACTTTATCGCCTGATTGCAGCATGACGATGTCGCCGGGAACCAGGTCTCCGGCAGCCAGGGTGGTTTTTTTGCCATTGCGCAGCACGATGGCATGGGAGGACAGCATTTGTCGGATCGCACGCAAGGCATCCTCGGCTTTACCTTCTTGCACATAGCCGATGACTGAGTTGACCAAGAC
The DNA here is from genome assembly GCF_050917435.1 of Methylobacter arcticus. NCBI lineage: Bacteria > Pseudomonadati > Pseudomonadota > Gammaproteobacteria > Methylococcales > Methylococcaceae > Methylobacter > Methylobacter arcticus. The sequence goes on along the minus strand of NZ_CP159583.1, from coordinate 3,289,203 downwards.
CACCCCCAGAATAACTAGGGTGTCAGTCCAGTGGTCCAGCAAGGCGGTAATGGCAGCCGTGACGAGTAGCACATAAATTAACAGATTATGAAATTGGCTGATAAAGCGTAACAGAGCGCTGGGCGGTTTTTTTTCAGGTAAATGATTTGGCCCGTGCAGCGCAAGCTGTTGTTCAACGTCAGCGTCACTGAGACCCTGCTCGGCATCGACGTGCAACGCTTTCAGCGCCGCTTCAGCTGTCATGGTATGCCAGTCCGGGGTGTCGGTTATCGGTTCTGCCCCGGTTGTTGTCTGGGTATGGCGCTTTCGGCGCACTCGTGACAGCTGCCAAAGAGCGCTTAAGCCAAAAACGAATGAGAGCACCAGGGTCAGTGATAGGTCATCTAACGTGAGTGAGGCTAGGTAATGCCAAATTACTGAATCTTTCATAATGATGTCCTGTGTTTTATCAGGGTGCGTTTTGGGGTATGTTTAAAGTAATTGCTGAAAAATCATTCGTGGGACTAAGCTTGTTATGGCTATAAAAATCAACTTATTCAACTTTAAGTATGCCGGACAATTCGTGGTGAGGCAATTCGGTTTGCAGGGTTACATAAGTCATATTGCCGTCATTCCGGAAACCGGCTAGAACGCGGAGTCAATCCCTGTCAAGAAGCATAGGTATCTACATAACTTATTGGCTCTCCCGTGGCACTGCCATTAAGGTAGACTGAAAAGACAGTGATGACTGAACATTGTGGGCGCGAATTTATTCGCGCATTTGGCTGTCACTGCGCGAATAAATTCGCGCCCACCCTAATGCCAAGCTCTTAATCTAATGGCGGTAATGCCACCCGCGAGGGAACGAGGAAAAATTATGAAATGCGGACTGACTAACTTGAAGAGATGTTCAGAGTCATTGCCCCCCGATACCGCGCCAAATCCTCCGGCGTATCCAAATCCCACTGCTCACTCAGTTCATGATGACGTAGCTTATAGTAAGCGATACGGTTACGGGTTTGGTCGAGCACTCGCGCCGTTCCCCAGGGCATGTTGTCAAAGAGTTCCGGGTGGGGTCGGTTGAGTCCGATCAGCACATAACCGCCGTCTTCTGCGGGGGCTATGACGATTTCATTTTCCTGATTTAAGGCGGTTAACGCTTGTTCCAAATCCTGTCCGCTTAATGACGGGCAATCGCAGCCCATTAGCAAGGCGCGGGAATAGGTGGCAAGTGCCGAGCAAAAAGCGTGGTGCATGCGTTCGCCTAAATCGGCTCCCTGTTGTTGCTTTAGCACTAACGGATAGGCGGCTTTCGACGCCGTAAAAAAGTCATGGTCGGTTGTCGGTGCGCACCAGAGTTGTACGGGGCATAAGTTGTTTTGTATAGCCCGTTGCAGCGTTTTTGTGCTGAGTTCGATATGAAGTTCGGCAGCTTGTTCGGCGGTTAATTCCGGGATTAAACGGGTCTTGACCTGGCCGGGAATCGGGGCTTTGCAGAAAATCATCAGCACGGCATTGGGATATTGGTAAGTCATCGTTTCCGTAACGCCTTAAAAGGCAGCAGCAATAACTGCATGAAGCCTAATTCCTGTTGCTGGCGGAAAGGCTTTAAACCCATAGCCATGGTCGTTTGCGGCTGCCGGGGTTCGGCAACATAGGTTTTGCACAGCCTGTCCCAGCAGGAAATGGAAAAGCCGTAATTGCTGTCGGTTTCGGCCGGAATAGTCGAGTGATGGATGCGGTGCATGTCCGGCGTGATAACCAGCCAGCGCAGTTTTTTATCAATTGCCGGTGGAATGTTGATATTGCTGTGATTAAAGGTTGCAGCACCGTTAAGGATAATTTCAAAAGCGATGACCGCCCACGGGTCGGCGCCGATCAAAACAATACACAGCACCTTGTACAGCATGGAAATCATAATCTCCAGCGGGTGAAAGCGCACGGCGGTGGTGGCGTCGAATTCCAGATCGGTATGATGCACCTGATGTAAATGCCAAAGCAGCGGCCATTTGTGCGAAAGGATATGCTGGCAGTAAATGGCAAAATCAAGGAACAGCAAAGTCACGATAATCGACAGCCACTCGGGCGTTGGCAACTGGTTTAGCAGGCCGTAACCTTGGTCTGCGGCGGTAACCGCGCTCAGGTAGGCAATGCCGCCCAGGCTTAAGCGCATGATCGCGATGTTGAATGCGGCGAGCCCCAGGTTAACCGGCCAGCGTTGTTTGCGGCTGATATGCTTGATTCTTCTGGGACTGACATATTCCCAGGCAATCATGATGCAGAAAATACCGAGCGCTGCGCTTAAACGGATGATGGTTTCCAAAATTGTCTCCTTGTGTTAAAGAATCGTAGCTTCTTATTAGCGCAGCTAAATCCACAAAAAATCGATAGGCAGGCTTAAAAAATCATAACCACGAAGAGTACGAAAGACAGCTTTTTTTATGATCTTCGTGGTGAATAAAAGCGCCCAATTGTCTGTAGCTGAAGTTACAAAGAATCGCTGTAACTACTGAGCAGTTAGACGAATTCTACTACTAAAAAATGGTTTGTGATGGATAACTGATTTAAACTCAAGCCCCTTAAGTTTAATTAAACCAATAATGGATACAAACTATGGAATCATATCCTTCTGAACTCTTGCTGATTGCATTTGTTGCCATGCTGGCGGCGCTTCTTAGGGAGTTGCCTAGTATCGTTCGCATACCTGTCGTGGTTCTTGAAGTCGTTTTGGGCATGCTGATAGGGCCTCATATGTTCAACTTGGCCACTCCGGGCGGTATGATCGGTACATTGGGAGAGCTTGGTTTAGCTTTTTTGTTATTCATGGTCGGACTTGAGATCGATTTTGATAAAATTCGCGGCAAAGCCTTGTCATTGGCGGTAGGTGGTTGGTTTCTTTCGTTCTTATTGGCGATGCTTTGTATGTTCTTTTTCAATAGCATCGGACTCATCGAGACGCCGGTAATGTTGGCCGCAGTCGCCTTATCCACTACCGCTTTCGGTATACTGGCCCCCATTCTGCGTGACCGGGGAGAACTGAACACCGATTTCGGGAAGTATATGTTGGCAACAGCCGCTGTCGGTGAGTTTGTTCCTTTGATGTTAATTTCGCTTGTGGTGATCCCTGCTAAGGACACTTTTCTGCATACGCTGTTCATGGTGACTTTTATCATCTTTGCCCTAATCGTGGCCAATATTGCCCTACAAATGCGCTCATCCCCATTAATTGAAAAGCTGGCGCACACCATGCAGAGCAGTGGCCAGCTTCCGGTCAGAATTTGTCTCTTGTTGCAGGTTCTATTGGTCACGCTTGCCGCTACATTTGGCCTGAATATCGTGTTGGGGGCATTTGTTGCCGGCATGGTGGTCGGTCTTGCCATTAAAGGAAATGAGGGCGAATTGTTGCGGCATAAGCTGGATGCGATCGGTTATGGTTTTCTGATACCCATATTTTTTATCGTTGCAGGCATGAAATTTGAAGTCAGCGCCTTATGGTCTGCCCCTCTGGCTCCGGTACAAATAGCTCTTTTGTTGGCTTTGATGCTGTTGATTCGAGGCGTTCCGTTGCTGCTATACAAGAAGGAACTGACACCCGAAGAAAAACTGCCTTTCGCGTTTTATTCTGCTACAGGTCTGCCTCTGATTATTATCATCAGCGAAATCGGCGTTTCCTCCGGACTTATGCCACAGGACAGAGCCTCCATACTGGTGAGCGCGGGTATGATTTCGGTATTGTTATTTCCCATCCTGGCCGTAAAATTACGCGGAAAATTCACGCTGCCTTGGTGATCCAAGGTAACTTTGGGTTTGGGGCTTATTGTGGAAAAACGTAGGGTTTTTCTTTCCTATATCGCCTGGAAACAACGCCTCGTATTCTGGGTAGGCGCAATCATTGTCGGCTTGGTTATCGTTATGATGACCTCGCTCAGCGAATGGGCGACTCAAGCCTACCGCAGTCTTTCGCTACAATATCCCTGGTTTGATTTTGTCATGCCGCCTGTTGTCATGGGATTTACTTCAGTGCCGTTGTATCTTGCGCTGTGCGAGCCTTATAAGCCGAAATTAAAATAATAAAGGGTAGGGGCGACCGGCCGGTCGCCCCTTGTGCTGCGCTATGAGTTATGTCCTTTTCATTGCTAAAGTCGCCCCCACAACCACACAGCTGCCCACGCCTTTCTTTGGTGCTGTTCGACACTATTTTCTACCTTTAGCCCGGCTTGCCATCACCTGGTTTGATGCTGTAAAGCCGCCCGGATGCAACGCAAAATTCCATAACTGTATTGTCCCTCAAACTGCTCATAAACCGGTTTAAGTGCGTTCCTTTGATCCTCAGGCAAATCGAGCATAGCGGCCTCTATCCGCCTGATTTCCTGCTCGGGCAATTCAACCACATCGGCCAGCATCAACATCCCCTGTTCCAAAGACTCGGCCAGATGGCTGTAAATGGTTTCTTCTTTAAGCTCTCGTTGCTGGGCAATCTGCTTGACGCTGTATCCCAGCCGGAATAAGGCGACCGATTCGGCCATGGTATCCGACAGACCAATCGGCCCGTTGTTAAGGTTGGCGAATTCTTTGATCACCGCCAGAAATTCATCGGCGTAAAGTTCCAGTTTGCGTTCGCCGATACCGGACAGCAGGCTCATTTGCTGGCGGTTGGTCGGCTTCGCTTCCAGCATCGCCATCAAGGTGGCGTCATGAAAAATGACATAAGGCGGCACGTCCTGAGCCTCGGCGATCGCCTTGCGCTTGGCGCGCAAGGCATTCCACAACAGGGTATCGTCAGCTTTGCCGAACTGCCTGCTTTCTCTTTTGCTGCCCTTCACTTTTGTAGCTTTCAAGTCCTTGCGCAACATCAGCTGCTGTTCGCCGCGCAAAATGGGGCGGCAGGCTTCGGTCAGTTGCAACGCGCCAAAGCGGTCGAAATCGACCGCAACCAGACCCCGTGCGACCAGCTGCCTGAACACCGAATGCCATTGCTGTTGCTCAAGATCCGCGCCGATGCCGAAGGTCGACAAGCTATCATGACCGGCATTGACAATGCGCTCGGTGGCCTTGCCTAGTAACACATCGATTAAATAGGCGACGCCATAGCGTTGTTGGGTGCGGTGGATGCAGGACAGTGCTTTTTGTGCAGCCACCGTTCCGTCCCAGGTGTTGACCGGCTCCAGACAGGTGTCGCAGTTGCCGCAGGGCTGCTCCAGCAAATCGCCGAAATAGCCCAACAAGGCTTGGCGGCGACAGTGAACCTGCTCGCACAAAGCCAGCATCGCATCCAGTTTGTGGAATTCGACCCGTTTATGCGCCTCATCGGCATTGGAGTCCTGCAGCATTTTCCGTAGCGTAATCACGTCCTGCAAGCCGTAAGCCATCCAGGCGTTGGCGGGCAGGCCGTCACGCCCGGCGCGGCCGGTTTCCTGATAATAGGCCTCAACGCTTTTGGGCAAATCCAGATGCGCGACAAAGCGCACATTGGGCTTGTCGATACCCATGCCGAACGCGATGGTCGCCACAATGACCAAACCCTCGTCCATTAAAAACCGGTGCTGATGCTTGGAGCGCAAATCGGACGCCATGCCGGCATGATAGGGCAGGGCGTTGACGCCTTTGGTTCTGAGCCATTCGGCGGTGGCATCGACTTTTTTCCGCGACAGGCAATAGACAATCCCGGCATCACCGGCATGTTCGGCCCGAATAAAATCGATCAGCTGGTCGCGGGCATTTTGTTTTTGCACGATCCGGTAACGGATGTTGGGACGGTCGAAACCGCTGAGATAGAGCTGAGCTTGTTCCAGTCCCAGGCGTAATTTGATTTCTGCGCGGGTTTTGTCGTCGGCGGTTGCGGTCAGCGCGATGCGGGGAATGTCGGGAAAGCGCTCGTGCAGTAGCGAAAGCTGGAGATAATCCACCCGAAAATCATGCCCCCATTGGGAAACGCAATGCGCCTCATCAATCGCAAACAGCGCAATCTGGATGCGCTCGAACAATGCGCCGGTACGCGCCGAAGTCAACCGCTCCGGGGCGATATACAGCAAGTCCAGCTCGCCGTTAAGCAATTGCTGCTCGATGCTGCGGGATTGTTCCAGCGATAAGGTCGAGTTAAGAAACGCAGCTTTGACGCCCAATTGCAGCAAGGCGTTGACCTGATCCTGCATTAACGCGATCAATGGCGAAATGACTATGCCCACGCCGGGCCGGATGAGAGCAGGAATTTGGTAGCACAACGACTTGCCGCCGCCGGTCGGCATCAGCACCAACGCATCCTGCCCGGCTATGAGTCGTTCGATGACTTCCTGTTGTTGACCCCTGAATTTGTCATAGCCGAAAACGGCTTTGAGGACTTCGATTGGTTTGTTGTTCATAACATTTTTTGGATCGGTCTATATCTATCGTATATCAAAAAATCGGTATTTTTGTTCCCTTTCCTGCTGGATGCCTACACGGATGTGTAGGTAGTAGAGCAATGCAGGAGCAATTGCCGAGAGGGTTAGGGTGAGGAGATTTTAAAAAACCGACTAAAGATGTGCAAACACTATATGTCATTATGCCGCACAATATGTTTAGCGCCTACTGCCGCCTACGGGTTAAGGGGATTTATCCTTTAAAAGTAAGATTCGTAAGCGAGAGAATGAGTTGCTTAGGTAGAGAGCCTAGACTAGTAAAGCCGTGATGGCGATAGAAAGCTTCCGCATGTTCGTTCTTGGCATCAACTACAACGGCAAAAACCGCCATCTCGGAACGCAAAGTCCGCATAACGGCATCCCAGAGCAGCGCTCCACCCAACCGCTGCCCCTGAAAATCAGCATCAACGGCGAGTCGCCCCAATTTGGCAACGGGTACTGATGGATAGCGCGGAAGACGCTTTATAATGTCTTCCGGCATATCGGTTAAAGGAACACCGCCGGCCGCAAGGGTGTAGTAACCTGCAACGCGGTCTGTATCGGTTTCCAATGCCAGATAACAGGCCGTAGCTCGGCGGCGCACATCTTGTGTGACGCGCTCCAGTAAATAACGATCCAAGGCTTCCACGCCACAAGAAAACTTTTCCCTGTCGTGTTGAGCGTTTAAAACCTCAATACGAAACCGGCCTGTCACTGCGAACCGAATAACTGATCGTGGGCTTCTTTAGCGCGCACCAATGCAGGCGGAGGAGTGGATGGATTGAGCAGCAAGTCTACAAAGCGCCGTTGATCTTCAGCGGAAATGCGGATGATGCCGGTTTCTTCAATAGTACGATACGCAGCCTCCTGCGCGGCGGTCACGACAAAGTCGCTGACGCTACGACCTTGAAGCTCTGCGGCACGTTTGACGACGGCAAGCACATCCGGCGCAATGCGGGCTTCAATCCGGGATGTGCGTATGGGTTCTGTTGGCATGATGATTCCCTCGTTCTTTTTTGCAGTGTACGGAATACAGCCGGACAATGTCAAATATTATACAACGCCAAAATAGCTACAAAGTCCTTGTCATTCCAGCAAAATCGCAAATAAGATACAATGTCACCTACCCTAAAACGCATAGCTTTGGAATTGCCGAGTGAGTGCGTCAGCCAGAAAATCGAAGTGTCAAAACTTAAAATCAGGAAAAAATTATGCAAATTACACTTAATATTCCAGATGATTTACCCGCCAATATTGTTCAGCAATATATCAAAACCATCGAAACGCAAATGTCATTAATGAGCAAATTAACAACTAAACCGGCTTATGAAGATAAAACAGTAAGCTTAAAACGTGGTTCTGCAAAAAAAATGATTACCTTTATAGCCGATGATTTTTGCGAACCATTAGATGATTTCAAGGACTATATGTGATGAATCTTTTATTAGACACGCATATTCTGCTTTGGCATTTGGCCGATAATCCGAAATTGAGTTTTGAAGCCAGTGATTTGATAGAAAACGATGACCATCAAAAATTTTTGAGTATCGTGAGTTTGTGGGAAATAGAAATCAAACGAAACATTGGTAAATTGGATATAACGCAGCCTATTGAGACGTTATTGCCTAAAGAGATTATTATTTTGCCTTTAAACATAGAACATATCGGCCATTTAAAAAATTTACCTTTTCATCACCGCGACCCATTTGATCGAATAATAATTGCGCAGGCAATAGTAGAAAAATTTACCGTGATTACGGATGATGGTTTTTTCAAATCTTATGATGTGCCGATTTTGGACGTGATGTTAAGGTCTTGATAGGGCTTGTAAGCCTGCGTAAAACCTTTACAAAACTTATATTAAGCCGCTCATTATACGATGTAGTTTATATATGCAGCATCGCAGAATGCGGACTGATATATCTGTGTTGAAGCGTGACGGGGTTTGAGGTGGTGCAGGATGCTGTCGACGATAGGAGGCGCATCGTTCGCGATTGATGCGCTTCACTTTGTTCAGCACATCCTACGGCCCTTCTTTGCAAGTAAAGCCGCCCAAAAAATGCACGAATCATTCCGAGATGATTATTTCCGAACAATGCAAGCATCTGATAGACAATAAATAGGACGCAATAATAAGCTTGTTATGATTTTTAGGTGGCAAGATGGAATCCGCACAATATTAGACAATTCGATACGTTTTGTCTAATAGCATAACTGGAATCAAGATAAGCATAGAGCACTGATTAGGTTACTTTGGCTGTGTTCTACCTATTGATAACTTGACAATCCTAGCTCCTCTTTCTTTGAGCTCTTCTTTTAGCTCGATATTTTCAGATATGATGGCATAAAATGCGTTAAATGCTTTTTTGTCGCTGTCTTTGTAAAGATTCAAGAATTTGGCTTAATTGCATGAAGTCATTGATTAAAACAGTACCTAGCTTTTCATCAATAAACTCTTCATATCGTTTCAATGAATTTTTTATGTTTCTTCCTTTAATTTTTGTTCTTGGTTTCATTATTTGAATTGAGAAGTTGTGTATGAAAAAAGGGGGTTATCAAACGAAATTAAAACATGTTGATAGAATCAGACACTTTGAACCATTTTGTCTACTGTTCAAAACCACGCGCTAGGTTTTATGCGCCTTACATTGGCATCAAAATACCAAAATATTTGAAAAAATGATATGACTGTCTGTTGTTGGTGTGTGGTTAACGATCTCTGACAGCCTCTGAATGACCGCTTTCAAGGCCTAACCGACGGTTCACTGGCACCCAGTGTCTGTCTCTTCCTGGCCGTACTGAGGTGCTCAGCTCCGCTAATTCCAGAACGATTCTCTGATTAGCCTAGACAACCATAAGTTTTCCTGATTACCCATAATCCTCAGCCATCTTCAGTAGCCGCATAGGCATAGGTGGCGTTCTGGCTGCAACGTAACATAGGCGGGGCAGCATATCCTCAAGGACAAATCGCCGATTGAAGCGATAACAAAACTCTGCCAAATAGCGTGGAAGGTGTTTGTGATTGATAGCGTGATACGCCCCGTCAATCGACCTTTTGACATTACCTATCATGGTGTTTACCCAAGTGAAAGACTCCAGTGAGACACATTCAGGGCCGCCACCGGTTACGATGTAGGTGTGCTGGCATCCTGTATCCTTAACAGCGGCGAAGCAGGCCAGTCCGTCCGAGACCACGTGACTGTCGGTGCTAAGGTGGCGCTTAGCCCAACGAGCGATTTCTTTGGAGCGGAACCCCTTGACCACAGTCATGCTCATGGCAATAGGATGCCCTTTTTCGTTGACCGACACCGCCGCCACAAAAGGTGTTTTGTTGGGGGAACCCCGTCCACGCTTGCCTCCCCGGTGTTCGCCGCCCCAATACACGTCATCCAGCTGGATGACGCCGGATAATAGCTTACTATCATCACGCTCCTTCATTACCTGCATCAGCTTCTGTTTGATGCTCCAGGCGGTATTGTATGAAACACCCAATTGGCGGCGCAGTGAAAGGGCAGAAACGCCAGTTTTTGCCTGTGTGGTCAAGTGGATCGCGAGAAACCAAATCGTTAACGGGAGTTTCGTCGCAGAAAAAATGGTACCACTAATGAGGGAATGTTGATGGTGGCAGCGATTGCACTGATAAACCGCTCGTGTTTTCAGGGTGCAGTAGCTTTGCCCGCCGCATTCAGGACAAACATAGCCTTGAGGCCAGCGCCACTGAAACAAGGCTTTTCGGCATTGATCTTCACTCCCATAATTTTTCATGAACTCGCCTAGGCTATAGCCTTTTTGAAATTGAACTTTGTTTTTCATGACGTTATCCCATTTATATGTAGATACTGCATATGTAGATACTGTCAGTATAGACATTTTTGTAACATTGGCTGTTCTTTATGGGTAATCAGGTAAGTTTTTGTTTTAATGCCCGGCTAGTCCTGTTGCGAGCAATCAATGATCATCACGCTTGATATTGTATTGATGCTCAATACCTTCGGTTAAATTATAACCGGCGTCATTGAATAGATCGCCGGTAAAAAATAAACGCCTATCTATAATCCAGGCAATTTTTTTTAGCGTATTGTTTTCTATGATAATGGTTGAAAGATTATGATTGCTATCAATAATCTGATTCACCATGGTTTTTGGGTTGGTCGGGTCTTCTTTTAGCGCGCCAGACACAATACGCTGAGCAGATTCTATGGTCAGTACTGGATGCGTAATAGGTAGCTCAGCGTTTTTATCATTGTTAAATGACTGCGCGTTAAAATAACCAATATCATAGACAAGCTTAAATAACAGACCCATCATAACCACACCACCGTAAGCACAGAGGCCAATTTTTAATCGCCTTCTAACGCGAGGATTTGATAGTTTTTTTAAAATAACGCGAACTTTTATATTCATTTTTATTGCGGTTCCATGGCTTTATGTTATTGCCTTAACGTCTTACAACGGCTCAAACAAAGCCGTCAGATCCTCCGCCGTCAGTTTCAACGATTCCTCTTTGGCTCCTTTCTGGTAAATCCCTTCGGCCAAGGCGCGTTTTTTATCCTGCATCGCGATAATCTTTTCTTCTACCGTATTTTCGGTAATTAGTTTATACACGAATACCGGCTTGTCCTGACCGATACGATAGGCGCGGTCTGCGGCCTGGCTTTCTGCGGCGGGGTTCCACCACGGATCGTAAATAATCACGGTGTCGGCTTCGGTCAGGTTTAAGCCGACTCCGCCGGCTTTCAGGCTGATCAGGAACACGTTCACTTCGCCGCTTTTAAAGCGTTCTATGGCTTCGTCGCGGTTGCGGGTTTGGCCGGTCAGTTTGGTGTAGCCGATTTTTTGGGCGCTTAACGCATCTTCAATCAGCGCAATCATGCGGGTGAATTGCGAGAATACCAGAATGCGGCGACCTTCTTCCAGTTGTTCCGGCAATAGCTCCATCAGCAAATCGAGTTTGGCGGATTCCTGCACTTTTTGCGCTTCTACTAGCCGCAGGGTGCGTGGGTCGCAACAGGTCTGGCGCAATTTAAGCAGGGCGTCCAGGATGGTGATATGGCTGCGCGACAGGCCTTTTTGGGCTATCGCATCGCGGACTTTTTTCTCCATGGTCAGGCGGATGCTCTCGTATAAAGCGGCCTGTTTCGGATAAAGCGGCACTGAGCGAATAATCTCGGTTTTAGGCGGTAATTCGGTGGCGACTTCCTGCTTGGTACGGCGCAACATGAACGGTGCAACGCGACGCGACAGCCGTGATCTTTGCTCGCTATCGCCATGCACTTCAATCGGAGTGCGGTAGCGTTTTTTAAAGGTGGCGCTGTCGCTAAGAAAACCCGGCATCAAAAAGTCGAATTGGGTCCACAGTTCGCCCAGATGATTTTCCATCGGTGTGCCGGTCAGGCATAAGCGGTGATTGGACTTTATACGGCGCACCAATTGCGCGGCTTTGGACAGCGGGTTTTTAACGACCTGGGCTTCGTCGAGAATCAGATAATGATAGTCATGTTCCAGCAGTGTTTCCTCATCCCGTGTCAGCAAGGGGTAAGTGGTCAGGATCAGGTCGTAGTCCCTGATTTTGTAGAACAGCTGCTTGCGTTCGGTGCCCTGCAAGATCAGGATTTTTAAGTCGGGCGTAAAGCGTTCGGTTTCCCGTCGCCAGTTGCTCATCAGGCTGGTCGGCGCGATGATCAGGCTGGGCAGACTCATCCGGCCGCTTTGTTTTTCTATTAACAAATGAGCCAGGGTCTGTATGGTTTTGCCCAGGCCCATGTCGTCGGCCAGAATGCCGGAGAACTTGTATTCTCGCAAAAATTGCAGCCAGTTGAGTCCCTGTTGTTGGTAATGACGCAGTTCTGCCTGCAAGTTGTTGGGCAGGGCGACATCTTCAATGCCGGTAAAGTTTTTAAGTTTTTGTCCCAGTTCCCGTAACTCTTTGCCGCCGTTAATACTGAACAGGCCATAGCTATGTTCTTCCATGTCGGCCAGCGCGGCGGCGTTAAAACGGGACAGTTTCAAGGAGCCGTCTTTGCCCATCGTGCTGCTGTTAAACAGCTCTATCAGCACGTTCAGAAACGGTTTGATTTTGTCGCTGGGTAAGGTCAGGTAGTTGTGCTCGCCCAGCGGGATGCTGAGCATTTCCGGCAGGTTTTCCAGGTCGTAGTTTTCCAGTACCGGCATAATCAACGGCAGTAAAGGCAAGGACTGGCCGTCAATGTCTATGTTAAAGCGCATTTCAAACCAGTCATTCTGGCTTTCGCTGATTTCGGCCTCCCAGTTCTGGGCGGTTTGAAAATTAAGCAGGAAACTCTCGTCTATGTCGATAATCCAGTCGTCCTGTTCCAGCTCCAGTAGGGTATTTTGGAGAAAGTCCCCCCAGCGTGCGGCGCTGTCCATTACGGTTTGTGCCCGACTGAACAACAGCAGTTCTTGTATGCCTGATTCCAGAGCAGGAGCCGGGGCAAATCCGAGTTCGGTCAGGCGATGTATTGCCAGCTGCTCGGTTTCTAGGTCGCGTTTAATCCGCACCAGTCCTAGCTCGGTTTTTACCACGCTATAGTCTTCCGGGGTGATCGCAGAAAGCGTCCACTCGCCGTAATTGAAACTGACTGCCATAAAATGGGTGTACTGCTGGGGCGATAGCTGACGGCCGAGCAGCAATAGCTTCGGTATAGGCGTTAGCTGATCGGCTTCGATTAATTCGACTTTTTTTGGCGCTGGGAGCGGCAGGCCCGGGTGTTCCATAATCAGGCGCTGACTGAATTCATCGGCATATTCGGCCGGAATTAGCGGGGCGGCCAGAATGTTTCTAAGTTGATCTATCGAGAGCTTATGAGCGTTGAGCGTGCCTATTAAACCCAATGCGCCGTCCAGGTATTGCGGCGGATCGGTCAGCAGCAATAGGGCCGAAGGATCGATTTCGACCGTTAATTGATAATCGCCGTTATCGGCTGTCTGCCAGTTAAATTTTAACTCGCGGTCGGTTCCCTTTGCTAGCGGAGCGCGCTCAGTGTCTTGCCAGAACAACCGACGTGTTTTCAGCAGTTTAGATAAGGTTAAATAACCTGTAGCGCCGTCAATTGAGGGTGTGCCTCTTAACGATAAGTTAGCCGTCAGCAGTTTGGCAATTTCCTGATCTTCCTGTCCAATATAACTGGCATAGGAGTAGCTGTAGCGCAGGTTATTTAAGGTCGTTTTTCTGCCTTTATTTAACCCCCCTGTTTTCTTTGCTTTGGTGATTAAAAAATCAATCGTGAATTCGTGTTTAGCAGGGCCGGGCTTGAGGATGTAAGCAATAAATTCCTGATGGACATTATGTTGCCCCGGCGTTTGCTGATGAAGGCTGTTGAGCCAATCCAGGCAACTGGATTTTTTCTTCGATATAGCAAGGCTTTGACCGGAATTTTGATACATCAGGCAAGCTGCCGCAACATGCTTGCAGTTAAAACCGACAGGGCAAGTACAATCGCCTTCAATTTCTGCCTCGCTATAGTCTGGGCGCCAGACGATGCGAATATTTTGCCGGTACGGGTCTTTATGGTTGCCGGTAACGGCGGCATTGAGCTGTACAAAAAAAGCGCCTTCGCTTTTAACAGCGAGATTAATCACTCGGTTTGTTTCAAAATAGCCGCGCCCACGCTCATAAAAAGCATCTCCACATTCGTGGCGTATATCGGAACGTAGCAGTTTCTTTTGTTGATTCATGAAGGCATGGGTACACAGTTGAACAAGGGGCGTTTATTGTACTGCAATTAGGCGCCATTGCAGGAATAGGTATATTCAACAATAGCGTTTTCAGGTAATTTCTGATTAAGTAGGGTCAATAAAATTTGAACATTTCAGGAGAAAAAATATGAAACGATATTTTTTACCAAAAAAGTCCGTAAAGCCCCTCCCTTTAGGTGGGGGAGGTAAGGATGCCCTTGATTTATTTTGTTTGTTCATCTATCATTTTTTCTGTTGGGTGCGTTGTTGCTGCATATCTCCTGTCATTAGGTTTACACTGAGATGGCGTGAAGTAAGACGACTTTCAGAGCCGTCCCCTTCGGGCATGGAGGGCTGTACTAAGGAATCCCCTCGCTTTAGCTGGGGGTGGATGTCAATGACCTGTTTATTGTTGGGCGCTTGCTCAAGTTTGCCGCCCGCGATAAAAAATCCCCCGCTGCATGACATTTCTTATGCTCAGGCAATCCAGCAGATTGCCAATTATAAAAATGCGCCGGTGCGTTGGGGCGGCGTTATTATTGATGTGGAAAATGAACAAAATTTCAGTCTGATTCAGGTGCTGTATTATCCGTTAAGCAGCAATGCTCGCCCCCAGACAGATCAACCGAATGAGGGACGATTCCTGATCAAAAGCCCTGAGTTTCTCGATCCGGCTGTCTACACCAGAAATACGAAAATCACAGTTGCGGGAACACTTACAGGTGATGTCGAACGCACAATAGGCAAAAAAGTGCTGCACTTGCCGTTGGTTGCCGCCACGAACATTCATCTTTGGCCGGTTTATGTGTACGACTATCGTTACGATTATTACGGCGGTTTCGGCTATGGTTACGGTCCTTACTATGGCGGTTATCCTTATTTTTGGGGCGATTACTATTGGCCAGCGTATTCCCCCTTTATGCGCTCACCTTTTTATTAAGTTTAAATGCTAGCGCGCCTTTTTTAGCAATAAGTCTAGTTTATTTTTTTTGTTGCTATATAATACCCGGCTTACCAAAGTTATCGATGCCTCGGTGGCGAAATTGGTAGACGCAAGGGACTTAAAATCCCTCGTTCGTAAGGACGTGCCGGTTCGACTCCGGCCCGAGGCACCATAAAAATCAAGGGCTTATGCAATCTGCAAAGCTCTTTTTTTATGCCTGAAATTTACGGGTCATGGCGAGGTCATGTTTTAACGAGGATTGCAGAATAGACAGGATTGTTTAAACTGCTCTCAAAGTCTGATCAAAATGGTACAAAACCACCCGCAACACCTGCCAGAATTTCAGGCACAAAAAAGGCCGGTGTTACCCGACCTTCAATTTATTTCTTAATATCTTTGTCTGCACAAATAAAAAGTATATGTCTGCCGCTTAGATCATACTTGCCGACCAGCTCACGAATGGCTACACCTGCCGCACGGTCATCCCTGATTGACCGATTACGAATAATCCGTTTAGCCGCTGTTGTTTCGCCAGTTGGTGAATCTTCTATCATAAAGTGACTGGATGAAAAAATTGTCCTGAGCCGGATTATTTTCAGCAAAGAGTACTGCTGCCCGATCTTTTAAAATTTCCAGTGACTCACCAACTGCTCGCGCAACGTCTAACTCTTTATATTTAAAGCCGGTAATCTGGCTGTTATCGAAGCCTGCCCTAGTCGTAAAAATATATCTGTTTTCCTGTGCCGGTGGAACTAAATATTCTAATCTTGATAATCTGGCGTGTAATCCCATCTATTCCACCACATGAAATAAGCGGACCTTGCCGCCTTGCTTCTCGATGGCAGCGATTTCTTTGGCCTGTGCTTCGTCGGTATCATCCAAGACTACATGCCAAAAACGCACAATCTTTCTAACACTACGCGCCATTGCTTCAAGTGCAGCCAGTCTGTTCTTTAAGCTCATAATTTATCACTCCACACCACATCATCTGCACCAATCAACCAAACTCCTAGGGTATCGCCCAGCGTTTGGAAAATATAGATTTCACGCCCGTCCATGTGCGCCTCGGTCATCTGTTCTTGTTCCTGTGCGGTTGGATCTCCGTTAATGTCCAGGCACAACCAAGGCTTATTGGGTACAGCCGATTCAAGCGACGCTAAACGTGTTCTTAATGTGGCCATAGTTATTCCTCTGCAATGCTGGCATCGACAATGTTAAAAATGATAATCTCTTGACCATTGGCTTCTGCTTCGGCAATCGTTTGCTGTTGCGCCTCTGTCAGCTCTCCATCACGAAACAAAACCACACCAGGCAGGAGCGGTAATGCATCTTCTGCGATTCGTTCCAATGCGTTTAAACGCCCTTTTAAGCTGCTCATTTCTTGACCTGCTCTAATTCGTCAATCCGCCGGGTAAGTTCTTGCAACTCAACCAATTTTCCTTGATTCGATAATGCCGTTATTAACTGGCTGCCAATATCAGGCGGTATCTGTCCGGCCATTGTTGCCCGGATAATTTCGCCGCCTTGGTCAGCCAATGAGCCATTAACCGGCAGGCATATCGGCATCGCTTGGGGTTTGAGCGTTGGGCATACCCTATCAAGCAAACACTTTGACGCTGCCACATCGCCAGCTTTGGCCTGCTCAATCAGACTTAAGATTATTTCCGGCATCGCTTCGGCAATGGATTTTCTTAAAAGGGTGGCCGGTGTTTTATCCTTTGGCTTTCCTTTGGGATTGCCGGACACGCCCGGCTGAAACTTTGTTGATTCCTTCATCTGTTCGATTCCTGTTAATTGCAGATAAAAACCGCTTAATTCATCGTTGCTTGGGTAAAGCTGGTTTTTAGTCTGCCATCCATCACATAATCTATGACCACGCTTAACAGGCCGTAAAAAATAGCCTTATCTTCCATCTTGTCAAAATGAATACGGTTATTGTCCAGTGCGTTAATTAAGTCAACACCACAGGAACTAAACGCCACCTTTAAATCCTCTCGACTGTTTGCGTTAGTTGGGGATGTTTGCGATAACTGCCACAAGCGTTCCATTGTTTGTGACATCATCAGGTTTTGTTCTGCGTTCTTAATTTCTTGTTCGATGTTCATTTGTTTTCGATCCTTGCCGGTGTTCGGCATTTAAATTAATGGGGTTTTGCTGTGCCGTTGGATCTCTGCAAAAAATAACTGAGCGTCTCAGGGTCGGCTTTGCATCGGTCGATAATTTCATCAATCATTTCCTGATCATCTTCGCCAATGGAAGCCAGCCAGTTGATAATTTTCTGATAGGTGGATAGCTCCGTTATGATTTCGGCTTTGTGAGATTTCAGGAACTCTCGTTGAGGTTGAGTCAATAAACTTGCCGGGGTGATTTCCAAGCTATCGCCAGCAAGCACAATAGAAAATCCTGCCTTTTCAATTCTCGATAATGCGCTCATTTAAAAATACTCCGTATCATTATTATCGTCGTTAATCGGTGCGTTTACCCCTACCTCTAAAAACGCTGTTTTATCTGTCTTGCTGTCGGAGGCCTCGCCGTTCGTGGGCTGTAGCCCCGACGGATAAATGCCTATCTGTCTATCTGTCGGGTTACCTGTCGATGCTACGGATTTCACCTCAGACGGATAGACGGATAAGTAATTATCTGTCGGGTTATCTGTCGGCGCTATAGGCCGCGCCGTTCGTGGGTTTGTTGGCATTATCGACGGATAGACGGATAAAATCGGAGGGGTGAGATAACGCATAAAAGCATCAGTGAATTGTTCCATCCTAAACCCACGCACCTCTCGAAAATCTACCGTTATCTTTTTTGATTCAATTTGATAAGGTTCAAGTTGCTTTTTAAACTGCCTTGGCACAATTGGCTTCCCTCGATTATAAGTTGACCATGGGGCTTCATCATCGTCACAAAGAGCCGTTAACAGATCCGCTGTAGATATTTTGTCGATACGCTTAGTTTCAAATATATTTTGAATATCTGATAACAACTCATTTCCAGCACTGACGGTTTTATCATTGGAGACTTCGGCCATTTTTAACGCTGCTGTTGTAGCCTTATTTATCCATTCCTCACCAGCACATGAAGCGATTGCTAACATACCGTCCCAGTTATCTTGCTCTCTGTCTGAAAGAGCCTCTGGTAGCCCCGGACGTGCTTTTCTTACTTGCTCTGAATAATCCAATGCAAATCTATCCAGCTTCGATGCTAAGCCCGTAAATAGATCAGGGTCGGCATGTCTTAACCGGCTAACGCTTTCACCTGATAACTTGCGCCTGAGATTAAAAACAATTCCACGGCTCATAGTGGCATCGGGCAAATGCTTCTCTAACTTTATACCTGCTAGGGCTTTTGCTGAGTAAACAGAAAACATCCGTGGTTCAAAGCTATCACCAACTGCCTCACTCCGTAACACAAAACCGCCTCTCAAATAGCCAGCGTTCACCATGCCATGTAGCTCTAAGTTATCTCTAAAGAAAGTGTCGGCTTCGTCTATTAATATCGTTGGTTTCCATAGCTCTACGGCTCTAAATAGTGCGGAAGCAGAAGCATTAGACGCTGGTATAGGCCTATAAGCCATTTTTCCCATCACATTCAAAAGCTGAGTTTTTCCGCATGCTTTTTCCGGCGCGTTGATGATTGCAAGAGGGGCGACATCTATAACATCAATGAAATAGGTCAGTGCACACCATAACGCGGCTGTATCGGCCTGATAGTCATCCAACACAATAAACTGGCGAATAGCTCCGGCGATCTCAGTAAGCAATTGATCAGGATTTATCGAGGTTGGGTGCGGCTCAATTGCAGCGAATGGCAAGCGTCCGGCTTCTTTATCGGCTCCTCTTACCGCTTTAACCTCTTTATCCAATGTTGGCGCTCTAACGCCCAAAGTTTTTGCGTGTGCATCGCGTTGTCGGTCATAGTCGATAGAATTAAGGGCTGATAGTTTTTGGATGATTTCAGCATCGGGCTGTTGAGCTTCCGGCGCCATTTCTTCATAATCAATTTCATCGGGCATCATGACTGCATCGCCTTTGAGTAATAAGTGCGGATAATTTCACGGCTGTGAATGAATTTAATCGGCTGCTGTGCTTTATCGAAGAAACCTATCGGGGTTGTGAAGTCCTCCCAGGTAGGCCAGACAGTAACGGATATTGCTAACGCTCTTAGTAGGCATTTAACCAGCTCAATGATTAGGTCTTTCGGTGCGCTACCATCCCACTCAATAATGACCGGACAGCCACTAACAGGCCATTTAAGCGAGTTGGGTTCTTGTCCGGGCGTTAGCACCATTGCGCATTTATCGCGGTCTTTGTTATGGTTTTTGGCTGATCTAAAGGCATCGCCGCCCAGGCAGATAAAGATAAACATCGGCAGATTGTCCCAGTCTTTACGATCAGCAAGGATTTTGCCGTAGGCTGGGTATTTTGATAAAAATGATGTCGTTTGTTGTGTGCTGCTCATAACAAGTCCCACACGAAAACCGCCAGAAACCATACTGAGGCCACCGCAAAAGCCGCTTTAATATGAAGAAAAACTGCCGTAAAATCAGGGTGTTGTTGCTTTACGCTGCCGGGTTCCCGCCCGGTGGTGGCTTTCATGCTACACCACCTTGAATACGCGCCTCAATCCACTCTCTTAAATCTTTAGTCCTGTATCTGACATTACGACCAATCTTGATGAAGGGGATATTATGTTCGCCAGTTGAGCGCCAGTTGAGCGCCATTTGATTAATGACTTCTCAGGTGTGCAAATAATAAGTATTGATGCTTCGGATGTATCGACAATGATATTGTCGTCTAATGAAATGCTGCGGGTTGCTGCCATAAATAATAATCACTCTCTTTGTTTAAGTAGTGGTTATTCTGGCGAAAGGTGGGAGGGGTAGAAAGCCTGCTACTAGCAGGCTGTACGCTGTACTGGTAGGCTGTACAGTCTCCTAGGACACTGTTTTTTCTTTGAGATACTCGTCTATATATTTTCTTGCTGTTCTATATACTATTGGCTGCTGAGTGGTTAGATCCGTAGCCGCTTTATCTTTTGCCCCGGCCTGATATTTTTTATCTAAACTATTGATTTTGCTTTCATAGGTTGACGCATAATAATCAATGCAAGCATTCTTTATAGATCTATTTTCAGCGTGCCGGGCTTGTGATGCTTTATCAGAAATGATAATTTTTTTTATCAAAGTTTCCTCGTTTTTAAAATCTTCGGCCAACCTATACCCCTGTGCAAGTCCAAGCGTTTCACTTGCTTGGGCAAGGCAATCAAATGCTTCTAATAAATTCCCAGACTCAAAATGATCCTCCCCAAAATATGAAGAGTGAAGGGACGCTGAAAGGAATATTTCTATAGTCGTCGGCTCTTTATCCTTAAGCACACTTAAATCGAACGGCGCAAACTCAGAAAAATCTACATCTTGCGCATTTTTAGCCATGTACCACTCTATAGCCATTTGAATTCTGAATATTTCAAGGTCATCATTTCCAGTCAATTTGTTTATTTCATCAATTGCGGCATCTTTAGTAGCATTAATTCTGTCATAAAAAGCTAAGGACAATTCATTGACGCTATAGTCAGGATATTTAATATCTATTTTTCTTCGATTAACTAGCATTAGCCAACACTCCATTAAAGCATTATTCATTACGAAAGGATTAACCGGAAACAAGGTAATGAGTCTTGCTTATCGCTCCGTCGAGCTATCCGGTTAAATTTGATTATACCGCCTTTAAAATACTGACCACATTATCAATATCAGGTGATACGGATAAATGAAACCTCATTATTTTGATAAAATTCAGTGATTACTTCTACTTTATTTCTCAGTATCAGTTGAATTTGTCGGTTGGTGCAGTTGCCGCGTTTTACCCAGATTACCTTGGGAGGATGTCCGTATAAAATACTTTTTTCGTAAAAATCAGAATCTTT
This sequence comes from Methylobacter arcticus, assembly GCF_050917435.1. Classification (NCBI taxonomy): domain Bacteria; kingdom Pseudomonadati; phylum Pseudomonadota; class Gammaproteobacteria; order Methylococcales; family Methylococcaceae; genus Methylobacter; species Methylobacter arcticus. Next base: position 3,268,284 of record NZ_CP159583.1, on the reverse strand, counting down.
ACTCACGATCATAAAGCCATTATCTTTGGCATAACGCCAAACGTCATCATCAGAACCGCCACCTAATCCGATCCGGTCAACATGGACGGAATCGGGGAAAACATCCTCCAAAGCCATCACCATTTTAGGCGATAGGTTTTCATCAAATAACAGCTTCATCCAGCAATAACGCGGGTGTGCCGTTCTCTATCGGCGGCATAGGCAAAACATGCCCTAACGTCATCTTGGGTCAAATAGTCGTAATCCTCTAAAACTTCTTGCTCGGTCATGCCCGATGCAAAGCAATCAAGAATGTCATCGACGGTAATCCGTAATCCTCTAACACAGGGCTTTCCGCTGCGTTTACCGGGCTCAATAGTAATAATGTTGTGGTAGTCAATGCTCATGGTTTGTCTCACTTGGTAGCGGTTTTTAGATTAATGACGTTTTCGCCATCCGGTGTGGCGCGATCCTGAATAAATCCGGCTATCCGATCAACAGCTTGTTTGAGTGTGTTGGCTTCGGTGCGGATATAGCCGCCGGTCACATTATTGTCGGTAATGTGATTCAACAGTTTTTTAATGATTGTTTCGGGCAGTAACGAGGCTTCGGCAATCGTGGCAAATGTGCGCCTAAGGTCGTGACTGCTGAACTCAACGCCTGTTTTTAAAGTGACTTGATCTAAAGGCCAACGAGGAATCGCCATAACTCCATCGGCATTATCGCCAGGAAAAACAAAAATATTATCACCGGTAAGCTCTTGCAGATTTCGCAAGTAAGGTTTTAATTGTTTGGGAATGTAGGTGGTAAAGTTGCTGTGGTTTTTGGTGTCCATCACCGTGACAGTGTCATTTTTAAAGTCTACGTTTTTCCATTCCAGGTGCAGCGCTTCGTTGGCTCTCAGTCCGGTGTAAAGCAATAGCAGCAGATAAGTTTTTGCTTTGGAGTTGGTGAGCTGTAACACTGCTTCATACCAATCTTTTAAACTATCGGCAGGGATAATACGACTTTTGCGCGTGGGCTTGCTCCACAAATCCAGCTCTGATTTTTTAAGAACATCACAAGGGTTTTCAGTGATAATCTTTAGCGCCAATGCTGAGTTCATTAAAAGCCGTAATACTCGCATTTTGTTGTCTCTTGATGTGCTGTTGCCGGGTAAATCTTTATGGCGCTTCGCTACCATTTCGCGGCTGATTTTGTTGACGGGCTTATTTAGCCAATCAGGAAAGCCTTCACCTAGTTTTTTACGATAATCGGCTGCTGTACCCGTGCTTAATTTTAAGCCTTTTTGGTCAATGTATTTTTCCATCAATTCGGATAGCATCAACCTTTTGGCTTTTTCCGCGCGTTTTTCGGCTGTTGGGTTAATGCCTTGGGATAAGTCTGTTAATGCTGTCTGTGCTAATTTTTGCGCGTCGTTTACCGTCAGATCAGGGAATCGCCCCAAAGTAACACGCTGCATGGTTTTACCCGTCCATTTGAGTACGACAAACGATTTTACGCCAGTGCTACTTACCCGGCATGTGAGCTTGGGAACCTTGATGTCATAGTAGTCGACGCGGCCAATTTTTGGAGTGGGCAAGTTTCTAATTCGCTCCTGAGTAAAGTTTATTTTTTCTGCCATTTCAAAAATCCCCTGTTATAGGTAAAGATCCGGGTCATGGCCGGGTCATGTTTTTAACACTGTTTTACGTATTTTAGGGAATGATAGGGTAATGTCAAGAAAGGTCATTGTTTCAGTAATAGCAAGGCTTGCAGGGGTTGTTTGTAGAAAACGCGGGGGCTGCAAAGTGCGTGTGTCTGGGAACTTAAAATCCCTCGTTCGTAAGGACGTGCCGGTTCGACTCCGGCCCGAGGCACCATAAAAATCAAGGACTTATGTAATCTGCAAAGCTCTTTTTTTATGCCTGTCGCTTTTATAGACCGCTATAGACCCGCTGGCGGCAGGTCAAAATAAAACCCCATAACAATCCGTAATACAAAAAGCCCTCCGCCAGGTTGCCGTTATTTCCGGCCACTAAGCATCTGACGCGCGTCGCCGTCTGTATCTGTAATAAGCTCTATCTGCTAATTTGTACTGCCTATCCTCGTTCTTCATGGGAAGATCGGAGATCTGCTCAGCGTTTAAGATTTTCAGATAAAGAAGCCACGCCTCTGTTGTTAATTTCCTAAGCATCATTTTATTTCACATCTACGTCGAAAATGGCACAATAAACTGCTTTAGTGTGTTTCAATTTTGAAGATTACAGACTAAGTCAGATAAGCCTAAAAAAACGGTCGTTATTATATAGGCTAGTCGTAGGATAGGGAGTTCAACTTTTTCAATCAATAAGTGCTATTACCTATCGAGTGTTACGATAAAGCCTCACGACAATGATATGAGGCGATGATTGTGGAATCCGCTTCAATATATGATGGGACTGAGTCAATACCTGCAGACAGCTTTTTGTTGGTATATGGCACACCATCAATCTCTTCTAAAAAAGAAAACTCATGTTAAGACTATTTCATACCGCAGACTGGCATCTTGGACATCATCTACATGGCGTTTCTCGGCAACTGGAGCATCAGCAGTTTCTGGACTGGCTGTTGCTGGAATTGCAAAGCAAACAGGCCGATGCGCTGCTGGTTGCCGGTGATATTTTTGACTCGGCCAATCCCTCTTCGGCAGCGCAGTCGCAGCTGTACGATTTTCTGGTCAAGGCTAAAGCGCAGCAACCGAATTTGGATATTGTTTTAATCGGCGGCAATCACGATTCGGCGTCACGCCTGGATGCGCCATCGCCCATTCTTAATGCGTTGGGCGTTACTGTGGTCGGCGGCTTGTCGCGTGACGATCAGGGCGGTATCGATTGGGAGCGCTTGTTGGTGCCGCTGACCAATGCGACGGGCCAGATTAAAACCTGGTGCGGGGCCATGCCGTTTTTGCGCAATGCCGATCTGCCGACTGCCAGGGATGGCGGCCGCGACTGCTCCCTGCAGTCGCCGGCATTTCCTCCATCCATGGAGGTTAGGAGTGTCGCAAGCGGTATGGAACCGATGCGACCCGGCGAACAAGACAGCGATCCGTTAATCTCCGGCATGAAAACGCTGTATGCCGAGCTGTTCGAAAAGCTGCAACAAAAGGCGGGCAATGCCGAAAGCCTTATCCTGACCGGGCATTGTTATATGGTCAACGGCGCGTTGTCCGAATTGAGCGAACGCAAAATACTGGGCGGCAACCAACATGCGCTGCCGGTCGAATTATTTCCCGACGATATTGCTTATGTGGCCTTAGGCCATTTGCATCTGGCGCAACAGGTCGGTGCGAACGAGCATATTCGCTACAGCGGTTCGCCTATTCCGTTGTCATTTGATGAAACCGATTATGCGCATCAAGTGGTTCAGGTCGATGTCCGTTCAGGTCAGCCGGTCGAAACCGTCGCCGTTAAAATTCCCCGCAGCGTTCAATTACTCAGAATCCCCAACGGCAAAGACTTTGCGCTATTACCTGAGGTGATCAAACAATTGGAAAACCTGATTCTGGGCGATCTGCCGATAGAGCAAAGACCGCTGCTTGAATTGCGCATCAGGCTGGAAAAACCGGAACCCGGATTGCGCCAGCAGATTGAAGAAGCCATCGCCAAACTGCCGCTGCGCTTATTGAAAATATCCACCGCTTACAGCGGCAGCGAAAAAAGTCTGGCTGACATGAAAATCGAAGAACGCCTAGAAGAATTGCAACCCTTGGATGTTTTTCAGCGCTGTTATCAAAATAAGTATGACCGGGAAACGCCTGAAATGATGAATGCGTTATTTAATGAGTTGGTTGAAAATCTGCAAGGAAGGGAATAATGCGCATTTTAGCGATACGCGGAAAAAACCTGGCCAGCCTTGCCGAGCCGTTCGAGATTTTGCTGAATGCAGGTCCCTTGGAGCAGGCCGGATTATTCGCCATTACCGGACAAACCGGAGCCGGTAAAAGCACGATTCTGGATGCCTTGTGTCTGGCGCTGTACGACAGAATTCCGCGCCTGCCGGACGGTCACGGTTTTGCGGTAGGCCATAAGGATGAAGCTGAAAATCTGCGCGTGATCAGTACCGACGTACGTTCGATATTACGTCGGGGCACCAGCCATGCTTATGCCGAAGTGGATTTCATCGGCAAGGACAAGCAGCATTACCGTGCGCGCTGGGAAGTCAGCAAAGCGCGCGGCAAAGCGGACGGACGCTTGCAGGCACAAGAAGTCATCTTAAGCAAAATTGACGACGGCCAGCGCATCGGGCAGGGCAAGAGAAACACGCTGGAAATAATCAGCGAGTTGATTGATCTTAACTTCGACCAGTTCCGCCGCTCGGTGTTATTGGCTCAGGGCGATTTTGCCGCGTTTTTAAAAGCCAAAAAAGACGAGCGTTCCAGTTTGTTGGAGCGCATCACCGGTACCGAACTGTATTCGGTGCTGTCTATTGCCGCCTTCGACCGTGCCAGTCAGGAAAAGAACGCGTTAACTCAGATTACAAACCGGATGCAGGATCAAATTCCGCTGGATGATACGGCTCGTCAACTATTGGAACAGCAACGCGATCAATTCACCGAGCAGTTGGCCGATCTGGATAAACACATCGCCAGCAACCAGCAAATCATCGACTGGTATGCCGAACTGAAAAAACGGCAAGCTGCTGAACAGCTTGCGCGTGAGGTCGTTGCCGTCAGCCAACAGGCGTGGGATGCGGCAGACGCTGAACGCCAGTTGATACAACAAGTTGAACTTGCGCAGCCTTTAAGACCGCTGTTAAGTCAGTACCAAACGGCAAACGCCGAATATTTGGATGCCCAGCACCAACTCAAAGACAGCAGTAACCAGCACCTCGCCGCTGAAACAAGGCTGCAAACGGCAAAGGAACAGCTCGGTTTGCTGGCAGGCGCGTTAGTGGCGGCCGAACAGCAACAACAGCAGGCGCAACCGGTATTAATCAATGCGCGGGCATTAGATACGCGCCTTGATGTCATCCGGCAAACTGTCAGTAGCTTGGCTTTTGATGAAAACCGGCTGCTGACTTCATGGGATGTCGCCGAAAAACACCATCAATCCTTATTGGCTGAACAGGCCGAACAAACGACGACGTTGCAACGGCTAACTGTTTGGCTGGGACAACATCAGGCGATCAAACCCATCGCCGCCGAATGGAGTCGGTGGGATGCTGAGTTGGACCGCTATCAAACGCTGAATGCCCGGAAAGCAGACGATATACTGAACGCGGAGCAGTTAAGACTAGCCGTTACCCAGGATGAACGCAGCTTGGCAGCATTAAAGCTGGCGATTGATGACAGTCACAAAAAAGGGGAGTTGCAGCAACAGACGCTGGCGCAACTGAAAACGCAGGATAGCCGGCAATCGCTTGAAGACCTGCATCGTTCAAAAGACGAGTTTGAAATCAAGCGCGAGCAAGTCATCAAGGCGCTGAATTTGACGAACCATGCCCAGGAGCTGCAACAGGCTATCAAGCAGGACACGGATAAACTGGCAGCAACCGAACAGACGATCAATGACAGTACGCTGCAACTGCAAACAGTCAATCAGCAGCGGATAGCTAATGGTGCCGGGTTAAGCGAGGCTAAAAAAGCTTTGGAACTGATTCAGGCAAGCACCCACAAAAACGCCGAGCAATTCCGTTCGTTATTGCAGGACAATCAGCCTTGCCCGGTTTGCGGGGCACTGGAACATCCCTGGAAAGGTCAGGTCAGCATAGGTGATGAACAGGCTGCGGCACAGTCGGCACGGGTCGCAGAGCTGGAAAATCAAAATGAAACGCTGATTAAAGCTATCGCCGAATTGACCAAAAGCATCAGCCAAGGACAGGAACAAAAAACAGCGCTGACTGACAAGCTGGCCGAGGCGCTGGAAAAACTGGCTCAATGCGGCAATGATTGGGCCGTATTAGCTATGCACGATAAGGTCGCATCGGTTCCCGACCGATTGCGACACTTCCACCATCCTTGGCAGTCGCCTGATTTTTCCATCACCGATATTCAGCTTTTGCCTGCACTTAAAATCCACGATAAACAGATAAATTCAGCGTTGGAGCTCATCAAGCAACAGGAAAAAGCGGCCCTCGAATTACAAAAACAGCTTAAAGCGGCGCAGGATTTATTCGATGCGGATCAGAGGAATAAGGAAAAACTATCTGTCGAATACGCCACGATGGATAAGCAGTACGCCAAAAATAAAGCCGATCTGGAGCATGTCGTAATCAGCATTCAGGAGCAGGAAAAACAACTGCAAGCGATTGTCGAGTTATTGGCGACACCGTTCCGGCAAGTGGAAAACTGGCAATCTTGTTTGCAGGTTTCTATAGCAGAGTTCAGGCATAATTGCGCGGCAAAAGCGCAGCAATTCCAGCGCACCGAGCAGCAGATTGAAACCGCCGCCAAATCCCTGGAAAAAATCAACCACGATCAAAAACTCGCCGAGCAGGCGCTGAATCAATGCCTGCAACAGCACCAAATCAAACAGGCCGAGTTAAATACCCAAACAGAAGAACAGCACAAACTGTCGCAACAGCGCGAGGCTGTGCTGCCAAAGATTAGCGCTGATAATTATCAGCAAAGCATTAACCAAAGCCTACAGAAAGCAAGAACCGTTCATCAGCAAGCCGGTCAAGCCGTCAGTCAGGCGGAAACCGAGCTGGCAACCTGCAAACAAAATCAGCAGCATTGGCAAACCGAGACCGGCAGACGTTACCGCAATCTGGAAAAAGCGTTAAGTGCATTGAACCAGTCGCTGGAAAAACAGGCCATCGATCTTGAGCAGTTAAGCCTGTTGCTGGAAAAAGACGAGCATTGGCTGGCTGCACAGAAAACCAAAATGGGGGCGCTGGAGCGCACTTTGCAAGAGTCTTTAACCTTATTAAAAGTTAAATCCGACGATTGTCTTAAGCAACGACCGCCATGGATGGTGCAAGTGTCGCAAGGGGCAGGGAACCCATGCGACCAAAGCCATCCTGTCGAAATAGTGGAGGAAGACGCCCATAAACTGTCGGTTGAATTGCAGCAGCAAAGACAGGCAGTGCATACGCAGAAACAAGAGCAAGTCATCCTGCTACGGGAAGACGATAAAAAAATCGAAGCAGGACGGCTGTTGAAAGCAGCGTTGGACGGCCAACGACAATGCTGGGAGCAGTGGGAAAGCCTGAATGAATTGATAGGCTCAAGAAGTGGCGCCAAGTTCCGTACTTTTGCCCAAAGCCTGACCCTGGAAGCGTTGCTGGCGCACAGCAATCAGCATCTTGAAGACTTTGCCAAGCGTTATGCCCTGCAACGGGTGCCGGGCAGCGATCTGGAGCTGCAAATTATCGACCGCGACATGGCCGATGACGTGCGTAGCGTACACAGCCTGTCCGGCGGCGAAAGCTTTCTGGTATCGCTGGCGCTGGCTTTGGGCTTGGCGTCGCTTTCATCCAATAAAACCCAGGTTGAATCGCTGTTCATTGACGAAGGCTTCGGCAGTCTGGACCCGGAAACGCTGGACATAGCCATCGCCAGCCTGGACACCCTGCAAGCGCTGGGCAGAAAAGTCGGCGTTATTTCGCATGTGCCTATTTTGGTTGAGCGTATCGGTGCCAAGGTGATGGTGGAGAAACAGGGCGGGGGGCGCAGTCGTGTTGTGATTGTTGCGGGCGGCGCTTAGCGTAGCGCATCTATTGCGTTAAATAACGTCAAAAGACTGACAATCCTTGATGCGTTTGGTAATATTGCCCGGGCCATTATTTCACCACCGAGGCTAGTCATAGTGACAATGGTTTCAGCAGCCTAAATATCGTGGCAGCCAAGCCACAGGGATCGCCAGTAGGCGCAGAGGAACAGCGATCCACTATACTCATTACTATAATAACAAGAGCTTAATTATGAATTCATTTCCAATCGATCTTGGTGCTTATCAACGCATCACTTTAAACGCAAGCAATAGCACGCTGACCGACGAGCAACGCGCCAGTCTTAAGGCGAATATTCAACTGTGTCGCGACGCCATCGTCTTTTTTACCGCGACCGGCGCTGCCAGAGGCGTCGGCGGTCATACCGGCGGTCCTTACGATACCGTGCCGGAAGTGATGATTATGGATGCTTTGTTCCGGGGCGATGCGGATAAATACGTGCCTATTTTCTTTGACGAAGCCGGACATCGCGTAGCCACCCAATATCTGATGTCTACGCTTAACGGCGATCTGCCCGCAGAACGTCTGATGGAATACCGCGCTGCGCATTCTCATTTACCGGGCCACCCTGAACTGGGCTTTACGCCCGGCGTAAAATTCAGCTCGGGACGATTAGGTCATATGTGGCCTTACGTCAACGGCGTGGCTATCGCTAATTCAACTAAAACCCTGTTCTGCCTGGGTTCTGATGGCTCGCAGCAGGAAGGTAACGACGCAGAAGCCGCGCGTCTGGCCGTTGCTCAACAACTGAATGTCAAGCTGATTATCGACGACAATAACGTCACCATTGCCGGTCATCCGTCACATTATCTGCCCGGTTGCACCACGGCTAAAACCTTGGCGGGTCAAGGCGTCACCGTATTAGAAGGCGACGGTGAAGATCTTGATGATCTTTACAAACGTATTTGTATTGCCGTAAACACCGATGGCCCGGTCGCCGTCATTAACCATCGCCCCATGTGTCCCGGCATTGTCGGCCTGGAAGGTTCTACTCATGGTCATGACGTCATTTCTGTCAAAGTGGCGGTCGAGTATCTTGAGTCTCGTGGTCAACAAGCGGCAGCCGATCACCTTAAAGGCATTAAAGCGCCAAAGAATGACGCGGTATTTTTAGGTTCCAGCGACAAGTGGGATGCCAACCGCAACGTTTTCGGCGATGCAGCCGTTGAAATCATGGGCAGATTGAGCGAAGCCGAACGTATCGAAAAAATCCGTGTTGTTGACAGTGATCTGGAAGGCTCTTGCGGTTTGTTCAAAATTCACGCGGCTTTCCCTGAAGTCTTTATCTCTTCGGGTATTATGGAGCGTGGCAACTTCTCGGCAGCCGCCGGTTTCGGTATGGAAGCGGGCAAGCAGGGTATTTTTGGTACCTTTAGCGCCTTCTTGGAAATGCTGCTGTCTGAAATCACCATGGCGCGGTTGAATAATTCTAATGTGCTCAGTCATTTCTCGCACTCCGGGATTGACGACATGGCTGACAATACCTGTCATTTCGGTCTGAACAACATGTTTGCCGATAATGGTTTGAGTGACGGCTATGCGACCAACCTTTACTTTCCTGCCGACCCGTTGCAAATGAAAGCCTGCTTGGAAACCATCTTTTTTAATCCAGGCTTGCGTTTTGTCTTTTCGACCCGCTCTAAAGTACCGACTATTTTGAATACTGACGGTCAGGACTACTTTGGTGGCGACTATAAATTTGTTTCCGGCAAAGATGAGGTTATCCGCGAAGGTACTCAAGGCTACATCATCAGCTTTGGCGAATCGTTGTACCGGGCATTGGATGCCGTCGAGCGTCTAAAACAAGAAGGCATCGATGTGGGTTTGATCAACAAACCTACCTTGAATGTCATCGATGAAGAAATGATGGCTAAAATTGGCAATTCGCCGATGGTGTTGGTGGTCGAGTCGTATAACCGCAAAACCGGATTAGGCAGCCGTTTTGGCTCCTGGTTGCTGGAACGTGGTTTGACCCCAAAATATGCGCATATTGCAACGCATAAAGAAGGCTGCGGCGGTCTGTGGGAACAATTCCCTCATCAAGGCATTGATCCTGCCGGGATTATGGCTAAAGTTAAGGATCTGCTGAAAGCTTAATCGGATTTATCGTTAAGGGGCGCATAGAGCGCCCCTTTTTTTGCTTAAAAAACGTCAGCGGCGCATTAAGCAATATTCTGGCTCTAGGTGAAATACAGCGGTTTTAATTTTCGACAAAGTAGCTGAACAACCACCCGTTTTAGCCGGTGGCGTTCGATAAAAAGCCATCTTTAATAAAATCAATTGACTGTAAAGATGTGTAGATGGCTTTTCCTTTAGACGGGGAGGATGTCAATGGTTCAATAAAGATCAGGTAACATGAGTTGTAAGGTGAAATTTAATGACCAGTCCGGCGCGTAATCCGGTTTTACTGCGTTGTAGTAGCCTTCTAATTTAGTGTTGACGGCATAATTATCTAAGGCAAATAATTTACCCACTCCGCCGCCTACCGGAACTGTCCATCGGTTATCAGAACTGGAATTCCAGTTGGCAACAGTGTCCATATTAGTCGTCAAATACCAACCTTCATCAAGATTGTAATTAGCAAAGGGTTCAACGACGAGTTGACTGACATCGTTACGAGAATCATTACCCACTACAGACCATATTTGTCTGGATTTTAAACCTATTGACCATGGCCCGGGTTGGACCACAAACACCAATGCAGGGCCAACGCTGAACTTTCCGCTACCCAGTTCCCGCGATCTACGATCCTCTGTATCAGAAAGAAGAGTATCCGTTGGAAAAACGAAAGTTGGCCCAACCCCCCAATAAATATTTCCGGAACTTACCGGAGTAAAAAGAGAAGTGAAATTAGTATCAGCGAGACCCGCTACCCCTGAACCTGGAAATGGCTCAGGCAACTCGGAAATACCTGTTACTACGCCGGGGGTACCTATAAAATTTAACGACAACTGATTAATCATGTTCCACTCGCCGAGTGATACAGGAATAATAGGCTGTATACTGCCGATTGACACATCGCCGTTATCTGCTCCACCGTGATGCGTGTAAGTAAGAGGGACGCTTAATACCGGAGCCAGTGGATTTTGGGCAGACTTTAGCCAATTCTCAGGACTTTTTGTAGCCTCTTCAGCAACGGCGGCCTGGATGCCAAGCAACGAAAGCAAAAGCAACACGCCGATGTTATTACAATTTTTCATGTATTTTTCCTAAATAAAAATAGCTTGCTATTGACATCCTCCCCCACACCTAAAGGAAGGGGATTCCTTATCACTAAGGAGCAGGCGTATATCGCTATTACCTGCTGGTTTCTGCTGCTGACGGCATTACTGCACCGTTCACTTCACAGACTAGCCCCGTCTGCCCGACGGTTGGTTTACTTTTGTACGGTTATTTGAGGCTTCACACAGTTAGCTTGGTTATCGCTGAAAGTGGTTTTTGAAGTCTTTTTAAAACTTAAGTTGCCGTCATTGAGAGAGCCGATAGCGTCCTCTGGTAGCACTGTTTAATTTTAACACAATAGAGATTTAAACCTATGGAAAACAAGAAACTGAGCCGCTTACATCCCCGCCCTGAACGGCGGGATTTTTCGCTATTTAGTGGATAAAGTTGTGTAAGGATTTATTAAGCATTCAGACTAATATCCCTTGAACGAAAAAGCATCCGAAACCGGTTCAATTTGAAAAATACGATTTGGCATGCGAGTATTAAATGTTTTTTCGTTGCCCTCCGAGTCCCGTTCTCTTAGATTGAAAGTATTACAGTCCGCTATTAAATGGGATAGGCCTCCTGGCATTTCAAAAGCGTCTTGAACCCATTTAACCGGGAACAATGCATTTGTCCCTTTGATGCGATCAGTCAATTTAAAATCATGATCATAAATTAGGACTTCACCTTTTCGAGAGTTCGACAGCATGTAACCTTTTGAGTGAGGACGGATGTGGTGCGCTCCGTTCAGTCCGGTTATAACAACGTCTAACGCTAATGTTTTTCTGTCGATACGAACAACCGCACCTTGATAAAACAAAATAGTCAAAATTTTATTGTTATCGTAAGGATCGATTATGGCTGAATTCAAGTGCGTCGATTGCAATTTTCCTGAATAACATTTGAGTCGATGATCCATGGTCTTATCGATCTGTCTAACTCCCCCTCCATAGGCATTAGGATAACCGCATTCTGTTGCCCACCACGACCAGATAACATTGCCTTCGAAGTCGACTTCCAATATGGCATCGATGCCACTGGCTGTTACCAGAAATCCGTCCTTGGTACGGCGTAGCGAGCGCAATTGCGAAAATAATGGACTTCTTATTTTTAAATCAACTTCACCTTTATCATTTAACCTTTCGATATGCTCATCACCTGCGACTCCATCTTCTGCGCAGGGAAGTCCGCAAATGTAATACAAACCCTCACCCTCAACAAATTCCATACCAAAAGGCTTAGTCGGATAGATTTCGTCTAGTAATTGGATCTTACCCAATTGCCCCTGATGATCTAACAGTTGAATTTTCCCCCCGGGTTCTCCTTTGAACACTTCATTCGAACGATCTTTACCTTTTATAATTCTTTCGAGCCTAAATTTCGCGTAATCCCAATTAGTTTGAGGGTAAGAAATAACAAATTTCATATGATATATCTCCGTAATAAGAAGTAAAAAAGGTAACTGTTCTGCGTCGTTGAGTTGGGTTCCCGCCCAGTTAAGTGCTTGCTTTGCGAAGCGGGCGTAAAAACCATTTCGAGACAATGCACATAGAGAGAAAGCGGAAAAATTAACTATTCATGCGGATTTTGCTTATGATTGTCATGATAATTCGTGGTTCTTTATTAGACATCTTTCCTAAATAATGACGCAGGCTGGAATAAGGCTACCCAAACGTAGCGCGTGGTAGCGTTTCCGGCAAATTCGTGGGGTGCGCCGGAACACCGATTCTCGCTATCGCTTGAGCCGACTTATTCCAGCCTACATGGCTGTATTTGGGAAAGATGTCTATTGTCTTTTTCACTAACAAAACTCTAGAATATCTTGATCCATTGCGTGCGTGTAGGTCTTCTCACTGTCGTCGCAGTTGATAACACTCATCTGCAACTTCGAGCCAAACAATCCAAAACCGAGAATACGTTCATTGGCATCATATTGGGTCGATCGCCCCGCCATCCAGTCGTTCAACTGTAGAAAATCGGTGTCGGCGAGAAAATGCTTTACAGCGATCCCAAGTGGAAAGTAACAATCACTCAAGACCGTTGCAAACAGAAATCTCATTATCTATGCCGCTATAACGATACTTTGAAATATATGTTTCAATCCACACTCGACCTCATCCGTCGAGTGACAACCGCCGACGGATAGAGGTCGGTGGATTGTTCCTCCCCGTGAACGAGGAGGTTCCCAAAAAGGATAACGATGCCAGTGCATCGTTGTCAAACTCAAATAATCCCCTGAAGGGTGAGGTTTCAGACCAGCGAAGAAATTTGATGAAATTATATCATTAACTGATGTTACGCACCGACTACAAGTTATCAATAACTTACGCTCATTTTTTGCTTCGTAAGTTATTGATTTTTAGTTTGCCTGCGTAACATCAGTCATTAATTTTGTGTTTGGCTTATCTGTTGGTGGTCAATGTAACTGAGCCAAAAATGACACGCCCAATAGCCGTTTTTTTCAAATCCGGAAAGGTTTCGAACAGCTTTATCGAACTTCTTCCTTTCATTCTCCTCATTATTTCGTTCTTTTTGACCCAGATAGGGTCAAGGGCTGACGTTCGGAAAAAGGCTTTTCTTGGGCCTTTCGTCTCGCCCTACGGCTCTTATCTGAGACTGATATTTCGCCCGGACAATGCTGATCCTTTCAAGGCATGTCCTCGTTCGGCTTCCAGTCCGCGAACCACTCGGTCAAATCGCAGGTTTCACCAAGACTGGAAAGACGGTGATCAACGGCATCCTGGTTACCCCACACTACCTCGGCCCAAGACCCACCGGCCACGCGCGACTCGATGTCCTTGCAGTAAAGCCCTTGGTCACGCTGGACATAAAACCCGTAGGTGCGGCAAGCCACCGGGCGGTGGACGTAGACCTTACAAGCGCCCGCCGACTGATCTAACAACGGGCAGATGATGGGACGTGATGACTGCTCAGCCAACGCGGCGATGTTCTGGCCAATTTCCCGAAGCTGCTCCGGGGGCAGCGCGGCCAAGCCTTCCCGCAGCCAATCCCATTCCGCCGCAGTGAGTCGGGGTATTTCGGCGAGCCGATGACAACAGCCGTCGCAACCCAAGCCGCATAGCCAATCAAGATTGTCATCACGAATGGCTTGTACGCGCGCATCGATATCAGTATGGATTTGAGTAAGTGTGTTCATTTTTGCTTATAGTTGAATGAGGTTGTAAGTCCAAAACCGCGTAATTCTCCCATTGTTTATAAAACAGCGCCTAATATTTCCGGTTTTGGGGGATAGCTATCTACACTACATCCTGATTGGACTGACTGCCCATGCGCAAATTTTTAAAAAAACATGTCCCTCGCGGGTGGCATCACCGCCATTAGGTTAAGGGCTTGGCATTAGTGTGGGCGCGAATTTATTCGCGCCCACACTGTTCAGTCATCACTGTCTTTTCAGTCTAACGTAATGACAGTGCCACGGGAGAGCGGATAATTTGTGTAGATAGCTATGCTGTAACTGTGGAGGCGACTGAAGTCGCCCCCACATCCAGTTGCTTGACCGTCAGAATAAAGCTGACTGAGTACTAGCCGCTCAATAATGATCCGATTGTTGCGGCAATTGTAAGAATTCTGGGGCATCTTCGCCTATGGCGAAGGGGGCGTTACCATTCCATTGCACTGAATACTGACCTAGGCGGCGTTTGCGTTCCAGGGTTTTGCTAACGGCTAAACGCAAGCAATCTAGCGTGGCTTGAATATCTGCTTTGGGTGTAGGGTTTACATCGGCATTCATGATTGGGCCTTCTGCTGTAAAAACACTAAAAAATCGGGGTGGTAGATGGTGCGTATAGCGCCTTCTTGCTGAAATACCAGTTCAGGGCTTGCGCCGTTATTCATGTAACACTGTGCTTGATCAACCTTGGGCGCGAAGACATTTAACAGATTGTGCAGGCTACGCGGAAAACGCCGCATGACGTCGGCTTCAGGAATATTATGGCCTCCGTGAGTCACGCGCTCCGCCACCCGCAGACGTGACATTTCGGCGCTGGGTAAGGCCAGATAGATTAGCTCTACTCGCCAGCCGGTGGCTTGTAAGCGGTCTATCAGTTTAAGATAACTGCGTCCCGAGAGGGTGGTTTCAAAAGCAAAATCCTGCTGTGCGGCAATGCAGTCCTCAAGCTCACGGAGAAACAAGCGGCTCGCGGCCAGTAAGTGCTGTTCCGGTGCCAGTGGCGATAAGCCGGCTGCGATTAAGTCGGCATTAATAAAGCGCCAACAACCCGCTACGGTAGGCAGGTATTCCAGGGCAAAGGTGGTTTTACCTGATCCGTTTGGCCCAGCGATTATCCAGCAGGTTGGCATCTGTCCGTCTCCTTACTCACCCAAAATCATACGTTCCACTTCGGCCTTGGCATCGGCTAAAATTTGCGCGGCTTCGGTTTGGAGTTGTTTGGCATGACTATAGATTTCATTAATACGCATCACAATTTTTTCTTGCTGGTTTATATCAACATAAGGGATCAATATATTGCCAAGTTCTTCTTGTGTAATAGCTGGATAATTCCCGCCAGTACTACGCTGGCCCATCTGTTTCAATGAGGACGACAATCGTAAAACGTGGAATAAAAAATCTTTCGTAATGGCGTTTCCTTTTATTTCGCGAATAACAGCAAAACCTGTTGATGCAATTTGTATTCCTTGGAATTGATTATGGGCAATCGCACCTCGCGTGGGGCGAGTAGTTGAAACAATAATATCACCTTCTCTAATCAACATTTTTGCTCTACTGGGAGCTTCAGCAATAGAAATATGTTTTATGTTTTTAATTTCACCAGACCACAAGTCAATTTCACTGATTTCAATATAGGGGAAGGTTCCAACAAAATGATCTTGCTGATTCCAAGTTTCTGAAGAGAAACAGATAATATCCTTAAGTCTATAGCTTTTGACGTTTTTTATGCGGTCAATTAAAAGTTGATATTCGTTTTTATAGAAATAAGCATCTAAGCGACTGCCAGAAACTTCTTTAAACGTAGTTGTAAAAATACGTCCTTCAAGCGTATTGTCTTGTTGCGGTAGTGATATACCCAACGCCGCCAATAAATACGCATCAATCCCTGCCAAAAGTGTTTGGGCTTGTTGTTCTTTTTGTTTTTTTTCAGCCACGGCATCCAAGTACAAATGAACAATTTTTTCTTGTAAGTCACTTGGAGGTGCAGGGATTTTTAATGTATTCAATTGTACGGTGTTGATACTTTGAACAGTTGTAGAATGCTTAACAATTAACGGTAATAGTTGATCGTTATACACCTGAAAATAGACCGCTAAGAATTTAGTTGAAATGTCTGCTTGTTGAATAAACGCTTTAACATCCTGATTAAATGCCATTGGCTTTGTTGTTATGGCTACGGGGATTGTATGTGCCAAAACACCACTTCTCACCACCATAAGCAGACTACCTTTATGAGCTATTATGGTAGCAGAATTGCTTATGGCTTCTTCAGTAATATGGTCTTCAGTATCTACCAACATTAATGCTTTAAAGTCTTTGGGTGAAACCCAAGGTACAAAACCATTCCAATAACTTAAATTCGCTTTACTGGGTGTTCCTCCGCTATAAGACTTAAATGCCGAACTGATCGAAATTGTCGGGTATTTCGTTTTTAAGGTTGAAATTTTTAAAGCATAATTAAAATATGCATCCCATCTTCCAACTAATTCCGAGCGATTAACTTTAAATACCCTGCCATTAAGTATATTAGTTTCAGTACTAATTTGGCTCACGATTTACCTCTGTCTTGATAAACCGCGCCAATTCTGCGCCAATAATTTCTAATTCGTTATTGCCTGTTTGCTTCCCCGTGGCGTCATAGCCAATATCTTCGGCAATCGCCATAAAAATCGGGTAGTCAGGCAATTCGCTTTGTTTTTTGAGCAAATAAGCTTCTTCCAAACGCTCTTTAAATTCATTGATTTGTTCGGTGTATTCGGCACTTTTCTCGGTTTTCCAGGCTTTATAGGCTTCGGTTTTTTTAAAGTTGCTTAGCTCGCCTTCATAGATTGCACCGGTAGCTTGGTCAATAACTTTTTTCTTTTCCTTTTCAATTCTAGTAACTTCTGATTGATAGCAATTTTTAGTCAATAAGGCAGTTTGTAAGCCGAGTTTTTGCTGTTGCAAAGCGTGGGTTTTATCTTCACTGTATTTGCGCAAAAACAAGACGCTGCTTTTTACGCCTGCGCCGGTGGCGGTAAAGGTGGTTTGCGGCAGACTGACGACGGCAACGATGCGATACCACTCTTCGATTTGGTCGCGCACGTATTGCAGGCTGCTATTGGTGAGTACGCCGTCAGGGAGGACAATCGCCAAATAGCCGCCAGCGGTTAAGAACTGGTGACATTGTTCGATAAACAAGACTTCTGTACTTTGGGTGTCGCGGTTTTTAACGCCGCTGTTTTTAAGGTCTAACCAGGAGGTGTCTCTTTGTCCGAAAGCGTAGGTATCCAAATAGGCTTTTTCGGTCAGTTTTACCGCGCTGCCAAACGGCGGATTGGTGATAATGAAATCAAAGCGGCCGTATTTAAAACCGTTGTTGGTGGTGAGTTCTTGTAATTTATTGTCTTTAAGCAAGCCGTCGGCGCTGATGACGTTGGTATGACCGTCGTCATGAATAATCATGTTCATTTTGGCGGCACGGCTGATTTGTTCGTTGATTTCGATGCCGTACAAGCGTTTTTCGGCAAAGTCGTGCCAATATTTATGCCAACGGATGCGTTCATCAGGATCGGTTTCATGATCTGGATATAATTGGCTTGCTTTATGGCGAACTTTATCCAACGCATGTAATAAAAAGCCGCCACTGCCGCAGGAGGTATCTAATACCAAAGATTCATGGGTGATCGGCATGACATCGACGATGAATTTTACAATCGGGCGCGGGGTGAAATATTGACCAAAACTGCCGCGAAAGAAGGAATCCATGAAGGTCTCAAAGGCACGGCCTTTGCTATCTAAATCGGTTTTGTTCAGGTTGATGTCTTGCAGGTATTCAACAATCGTACGCACACGTTCAGGTGTCAGTCGAATATTGTCGCGGAATACTTCTTTGTCTTGCTCTCGACCTTTTTCGTAGAGTGCTTTAACACGATTTAATAAGGCTTCGTTGGTTTTTGTAAGCGCATCGCGTTGTTTTTCTTCTTCCGTTTTACCTTTACCGTCTTCTTGAATGACTTGAAAATCATACGGTTTACCTTTCTCATGATACGCACGCTCATCCCAGATTTTGCAAAAGATGAGTTTGTCCAGTTCATCAAAGGCTTCTGATGGGTTAAGTTGGCCACCTGCCCATAAGGCATTGTGCGCTAGTTTAAAACGGCGGGTCAGTTCATCTTCAGCAACCACATGCAGCTCGAAAAACTTTTGTTCGCCCGCTTTGTATTTCAGGTTGTCCGCACCTTTAACAAATTTATAAGGCGCCAATTTGTCCACACCGTAAGGCGGAATATCAGACTCGGATTTACGGGTATTTTTGCGTTTATCAACCTGAAAATAGTCGTTTTTAATTTTTGATGTTACCCACACCCATTTGACGTTGTTAGGTAAGGCAAAGGCGTATGAATAGGCTTGATTAACGGATTGGGTAAATTCGGCTTCGGAGACTTCCTGTTTTTTGCACTCGACTAAAATGTGCGGCTCTAAGCATTCATCATCGTTATAAACAACAATATCCGCCTCTTTTTTACCGGACCCCATCGTTACTACGACAAAGTTCTGTACCCTGTGTTTGGGATAACCGTATTCGAGTATCAACCGGCAATAGGTTTCGGCTTGTACTTGTTCTTCGGGATTGGTGTATAAGCGGCTTTTCTTTTGCTCAACATATTCGATGCGTTTGCCGTCATCGAGGATTTTGATTAGCTCTTTTTCGATGCCGAGCTGTATGTAGTCAATGACTTGGTTTTCTTTCATTTATTGTGTTGTTGGGTGATGGGTAAGAACAATTAGCTTTGACGTAGCAAGCTTCAGCTTTGAATTTTATTTCAGATTATCACCCGGCAGGTGATTCATATGGTCAATGATTGCCATATTATTGACATCCAAAACGGTACGCCTCTACCTGTATTGAAAGAGCCGGACGGTTAGGCTGATTTATCGATGGTGTTAAGGTGCGCTCATCTGTCGAATGTACATCTTGAAGAGTACTCGGGAAATTCTAAAAGTTGTGACAAATTCACTAAACAGAAGAAAATAATTTAGACAGGAAAGAACAATAAATAGTATAAGCCTTTATTTCAATTGGTCGGGACGATAGGATTTGAACCTACGACCCCTTGTCCCCCAGACAAGTGCGCTACCAAGCTGCGCTACGCCCCGACAGTATGAAATAAAGAATTTAAAGCTGAAAGGATTATGATCACAATCCCCAATAATTCAATGCGGCAAATTATACTACATTTTGCCGCATTGAGTCATGAATCTATTTTAGCAACTCCAGAATTTCTTCCAGTTCGCTAACCATTTGATGAATCAATTGTTTGGTGCGGGTTGAGTCTTCTTTGGCGTCGTCGCTGCTTAAATGAGCTCTGGCACCGCCAATGGTGTAGCCTTGTTCGTATAATAATGATCTTATTTGCCGTATCATCAACACATCATGGCGCTGATAATAACGACGATTGCCGCGTCTTTTTACCGGATTAAGCTCTGTAAACTCTTGTTCCCAATAGCGCAGTACATGAGGTTTTACACCGCATAATTCACTGACTTCACCTATGGTGAAATAGCGTTTTGCCGGTATGACTGGCAACTCATTATTATTACTCGGCTCCAGCATACGCTTCTACTCTGGCTTTTAGTTTTTGACCTGATCTGAATGTTACCACGCGACGGGCTGTTATGGGGATTTCTTCGCCTGTCTTTGGATTTCTGCCGGGGCGACTGCTTTTATCTCGTAGTTCGAATTTGCCAAAACCGGAAATTTTTACTTGCTCACCCTGTTCCAGGGAGGCTTTAATTTCCTCAAAAAATATTTCGACCATATCTTTTGCTTCGCGCTTGTTTAAGCCAAGCTCGTCAAACAGCCTTTCGGCAAAATCTGCTTTAGTTAATGCCATTGTTAATCCCTCAGCTTTGCACTTATTTTTGTGGTCAATGTTTCTAACAGTCCGCTAAATATAGCATCTATTCCAGAATCTGTTAGCGTTTGTGAAAAATCTTGTATGATTAAACTTAAAGCGACGCTTTTACTGCCTTCTTCGACGCCTTTACCCCGGTATATATCAAAGATTACTATATCTTGTAAGGTGGGCTCGTCGCAGTCTTTAATGCAATTTATTATCGCGCTAACGGCGACTTCTTCTTTAACAATCAAGGCAATATCGCGACGTACTGACGGATATTTTGACAGTGGCTTGAATTTTGGGATTTGCTTGTTCAGTAACAGATCCTGATCCAATTCAAACAGGAAAACCTGGGTATCAAAACCCAACTGCTTTTCCAATGTTGGATGCAACATGCCCAGCCAGCCTATTTTTTCGCCTTGCGGTGATAAGATTTCAGCGGTTTGTCCTGGATGCAATGCAGGATGTTTAGCCGGAATAAATTCCACCTCTGCATCGGTCAACGCAACCATGGCCTGTACATCGGCTTTAATATCGAAAAAGTCGACTTTTCGGGTTGCGATTCCCCATTGCTCAGAGTAGGCGCTACCTAAGGCCAGTCCCGACAGCATTCTTTGTTGCTGTGTGTGGTCACCTTTATTAACAAAGCGCAGGCCGGATTCAAAGAAACGAACTCTGTTTTGCTGGCGATTGGTGTTGTGCAAGGCAGCCTTTAACAAGCCGCACCAAAGGGTAGTGCGCATTACCGATAAATCGGCGGAAATCGGATTTTTTAGGCGGATAAGGTCATCATTTGGGGCGATGGCTTGTTGTATTTGTTCATCGACAAAGCTGTAGGTAATCGCTTCCTGATAGCCCCGGTCAACCAGCAAATCTTTAACCCGATCCAGATCCAGTACCGCTTCAGTGGCTTTGCCCAGTTCCGAGCGCATTAACAAGCTGCTGCTCGGCAACTTGTTGTAGCCGACAATACGGGCTATTTCCTCGATTAAATCAGCTTCAATAGCAATATCGAAACGACATCCTGGCGGAGTCACAGACCAGCCATCGGACTGTGTTTGTACGGACATCCCCAGGCGCTGAAAAATATCGACGACTTGTTCGTCAGCCAGATCGATACCCAGGGTTTTTTCCAGGCGCAATTTTCTGAGCAATACTGCAGCGCGTTGCGGCAAGGTTGCTGCCGTTGTCACGTCGGTAATTGCGCCGACGCTGCCACCGGCAATGTCGATAATCAGTTGGGTGGCGCGCTCTATGGCGCGTTCCTGCAAGGACGGATCTACGCCGCGTTCAAAACGGTGCGATGAGTCGGTGTGTAGGCCGTAATTCCGCGCTTTACCGGCGATGCTTAGCGGGCTAAAAAACGCGCACTCCAGAAATACATTCTGGGTTTCGTCTGTAACCGCAGATTCGCTGCCACCCATGACGCCAGCCAAGGCCAACGCCTGTTTATCGTCGGCGATAATCAAGGTCTCATTATCCAGTTTAATGGTCTGGCCGTTTAACAGAGCCAGGCTTTCATCGGTTTGAGCATAGCGAACGTTAATGCTACCGGTTAATTTGGCGGCATCGAAGGCGTGTAGCGGCTGGCCTAATTCGATCAGCACGTAATTGGTCACGTCAACCACTGCACTTAAACTTCTTATGCCCGAGCGGCGCAGACGTTCCTGCATCCATAACGGAGTTTCGGCTTTAACATTGACGTCTTTGAGTAATCGGCCCAAATAACGCGGACAAGCATTAGTCGCTTTTACGGAGACGGTTAAAGTGTCGGCATGGTTGACGGTTGATTTTTCAACATGAGTGATTGACCAGTCCATTTGGTTCAGTACCGCCACTTCACGCGCTAGGCCTTCAACGCTCAGACAATCGGCCCGGTTGGGGGTCAGGTCGACTTCGATGATGTTGTCATTTAGCGACAGGTAGTCGCGTATATCAACGCCTACGGGTGCATCGGTCGCCAGCTCCATTAAGCCGTTGGCATCGGCGGCCAGGCCCAGTTCTTTTTCAGAGCACAGCATGCCGAAAGATTCTTCGCCACGGAGTTTGGATTTTTTGATTTTAAAATCACCCGGCAATACTGCACCGATCAATGCCGCAGGGATTTTTAGGCCGATCCGGACATTGCTAGCGCCGCAGACAATTTGCAACGGTTCCGTTTCGCCTACTGCGACTTGGCAAACTCTTAATCTATCAGCATCGGGATGAGGTTCGATGGCAATGACTTCGCCGACCACCACGCCGCTGAATGCTGCCGCAGCCGGTGTTACCGAATCGACTTCAAGACCAGCCATGGTCAATTGTTCGACCAGTTGTTCGGTGCTTATTGCGGGATTGACGTATTCTCTTAACCAGGCTTCACTAATTTGCATAACTCAAACTTTATCTCCAGAGATGGGTGTGTATGCCGCAAGCCTGCCGAAAGCAAGTGCGGCGCCTGTTTAATTAAATTGTTCTAAAAATTTAAGATCGTTTTCAAAAAATAATCTTAAATCGTTAATGCCATAACGCAACATCGCGAGGCGTTCTACGCCCATGCCAAAGGCAAAGCCGCTATAGATTTCACTGTTGATATTGACCGCTTTGAAAACTTCGGGATGTATCATGCCGCAGCCCATCACTTCCAGCCAGCCGGTATGGCTGCATACGCGGCAGCCTTTGCCGCCGCACATCACGCATTCAATATCGACTTCTGCGGATGGTTCGGTAAAGGGAAAATACGACGGCCTAAAGCGTACTTGTATATCTTTTTCAAAGAAAGCACGCAGGAATTCGTAAACTACGCCTTTTAAGTCGGCAAAACTAACATCGGTATCAACCAGAAAGCCTTCTACCTGATGGAACATCGGTGTGTGGGTAATATCCGAGTCGCAACGATATACCCGGCCTGGAGCTATTACTTTCAGCGGCGGCTTTTCCGATTCCATGACCCGGATTTGTACCGGTGAGGTATGGGTTCTTAATACGGTGTGGGCATCAAAATAGAACGTATCGTGCATCGCCCTTGCCGGGTGATGAGCAGGAATATTCAATGCCTCAAAATTATGATAATCGTCTTCGATTTCAGGTCCTTCAACGACTTGAAAGCCAACGCTGGCAAAAATCTTGGAGATGCGGCGTAAGGTGGTAGTCACCGGATGCAAGCCGGCAACAGTTTGACCTCTGCCAGGGAGTGTAACGTCTATGCCTTCGCTGGCCAGTCTTGCTTCCAAGGCGGCATTTTGCAGCAGCTCTTTTTTGGCTTCCAGTTGCTGTTGAAATTGATCTTTGGCTTGATTGATGATTTGACCGGCAGAGCGTCTTTGATCAGGATCAAGCGCACCGAGTTCTTTCATCTGGAGGGTAAATAAACCCTTTTTCCCGAGATAATGAACGCGAACTAGGTCGAGTTGGTTAAGGTCTTGTGCGTCGCGAAGCTGATGTAATGCCTGCGCGAGAATTTCTTCTAGGGTAGCGGACACGTTTTAGCTCGCTGTGTTTGGGAGTGAGGGAGAATTTTTATTTGTCGGGAAATGTTTAAAACCAAATCCCGCCCCTCCTCAGAAAGAGGAGGGGGAATAGCTGGATTTCAGTTCATTAAAATCCAGGTCGTTCCTTAAGGTTTGCTTTGGTGTTCCTTGGCAATTTCCGCAATCTTTGCAAATGCGTTAATGTCACGAACGGCAATATCAGCTAGTACTTTACGGTCGATTTTCACATTGGCCTTCGTTAAGCCATTGATGAAGCGACTGTATGACATTCCACTTAAACGGGCCGCCGCATTGATACGAACGATCCACAAAGCGCGGAATTGGCGTTTTTTCTGTTTACGGTCACGATAGGCATATTGACCGGCTTTGATTACCGCTTGTTTGGCAACGCGATAAACCCGGCTTCGTGCGCCGTAGTAACCTTTCGCTTGCTTTAATACTTTTTTATGTCTTGCTCTGGCTGTTACGCCGCGTTTAACTCTAGGCATGATTTATTTCCTTAGATTAACTGTACGGCATCATACGTGCAGCCATGCGCACATCTGACGGATGAATAGTTGCCGGCGAGCGTAACTGTCTTTTTCTCTTAGTCGATTTTTTAGTCAGGATATGACGTCTGTGGGACTGGCCACATTTAAAACCGCCGTTGCCTGTGCGTCTAAAACGCTTGGCTGCTCCACGGTTAGTTTTGATCTTTGGCATTTTTTTGCTCCAATAAATTAAAATATGAATCCCTGAGTTTGTAACCCAGCAAGGCAAAATGCATGGCCCTGAAGAATTAACCGTATCATTTATTGATACTTAGCGGCTCATCCTGTGCCGCTGTAGAGACACTGCATTGCAGGGTCTGCTATTTTTTCTTTTTCGGTGCCATAACCATAACCATTTGGCGACCTTCCATTTTAGGGAATTGCTCGACGATGGCTATCTCTTCCAAGTCTTTTTCTATGCGCTTCAACAGATCAACACCGATTTCCCGATGCGCCATTTCGCGGCCACGGTAACGCAAGGTGATTTTGGTTTTATCGCCATCGCTAAGGAACTTGGTTAGGCTCCTCATTTTAACCTGGTAATCGCCTTCGTCAGTTCCAGGTCTAAATTTGATTTCTTTAACCTGAATCTGCTTTTGCTTCTTTTTGGCAACGGCCAGTTTTTTATTTAACTCAAACTGGTATTTTCCGTAGTTCATCACCTTGCAAACCGGAGGATCCGCATTCGGTGATATTTCCACTAAATCCAAGTCTGCAGCGTAAGCAATCTGTTTGGCCTCATCTAATGACATAATGCCTAACGCCTCACCATCTGCACCTGTTACTCTCACGCGTCTTGCGGTGATTGCGTCATTCAGGCGCGTTTCGTCTTTTTTAGCAGCGATATTCTAATCCTCCAAAATCATTCATTGTCTACCTGTCATCTCTTGCTTTAACCGTTCGGTAAATTCATGGATTGTCAGGCTACCTAAGTCGTCACCTTTTTGCGTGCGTACTGTAATGTTTTGTTGTTCTAATTCTTTGTCGCCAATAATGACAATATACGGTACGCGCTGCATAGAGTGCTCGCGAATTTTAAACCCGATCTTCTCATTTCTCAAGTCTAATTTTACCCGAATACCTTGTTTCTCAAGGTCCAGCATAATTTGCGACGCATATTCGGCATGTCGGTCGGTAATATTCAGTATGACTACCTGCACCGGAGACAGCCACAGCGGGAAGGTGCCTGCATGATGCTCAATTAAAATACCGATAAAGCGCTCAAGGGAGCCGAGTATCGCTCTGTGCAGCATGACTGGCACTTGTTTTGATCCGTCTTCGGCAATATAGGTGGCATCCAGACGGCCCGGCATCGAGAAATCCACCTGAATCGTGCCGCATTGCCAGACTCGTCCGATGCAGTCTTTTAAGGAGAATTCGATTTTAGGTCCGTAAAAAGCGCCTTCACCCGGCTGCAAATCCCATTTCAAGGCTTTGGTATTCAGCGCCAGTTCCAGGGCATTTTCCGCTTTATCCCAGACCGAATCATCGCCGACCCTGTTTTCAGGGCGGGTGGATAATTTAATGATAACTTCTTCAAAGCCGAAATCTTTGTAAACATCGAACAGCATGTCGATAAAGGTCGATACTTCGTCCTGAATCTGGGCTTCGGTGCAGAAAATATGCGCATCATCCTGGACAAAGTTCCTGACTCGCATCAAGCCATGCAAGGTGCCGGAAGGCTCGTTGCGATGACAGGAGCCGAATTCCGCCAGACGAATAGGCAAATCACGGTAGCTTTTAAGCCCCTGATTATAAATCTGCACATGACAAGGGCAGTTCATCGGTTTGATCGCGTAATCACGATTCTCGGAATGCGTGGTAAAAATCATTTCGCCAAACTTTTCCCAATGGCCTGATCTTTCCCATAAAGAACGATCCACCACCTGCGGCGTTTTAACCTCGCCGTAACCGTTTACCCGTAATTTCTCGCGGATGTACTGCTCAACCTGTTGATAGATGACCCAGCCTTTTTCATGCCAGAACACCATACCGGGAGCTTCTTCCTGAGAATGAAATAAATCCAAGGTTTTCGCCAATTTGCGGTGATCGCGCTTTTCCGCTTCTTCCAGGCGATGCAGGTAGGCCTGTAATTCTTTTTTGTCGCCCCAGGCTGTACCGTAAATGCGTTGCAGCATTTCGTTATCGGAATTCCCGCGCCAATAGGCCCCGGCAATCTTCATCAGCTTAAAGGATTTTAATTTACCGGTGCTGGGCACATGTGGGCCGCGACACAAGTCGGTAAATCCGCCCTGCTCATACAAAGACAAATCTTCATTAGCGGGGATAGATTCGATGATTTCGGCTTTATACGCTTCGCCGAGATTTCTGAAGAATTTGACCGCCTCATCCCGTGATAGCACCGAGCGATTGATCGGGTAATCCTCGGCAACCAGTTGCGCCATCTTTTTTTCAATGGCGCTGAGGTCATCTGGCGTAAAAGGTCTTTCGTAGGCGAAATCGTAAAAAAAACCGTTTTCGATAACCGGCCCGATAGTGACTTGTGCTGAGGGGAATAACTGTTTGACGGCCTGAGCCAATAGATGTGCAGTTGAATGGCGAATAACGGTGATACCGTCGTCATCTTTTGCGGTAATCAGTTGAAGTGTTGCATCCTGATCGATTAACGTACTAGCGTCAACCAGATTGCCGTTAACCTTGCCTGCCAAGGTCGCCTTAGCTAATCCCGAACCGATGGACGATGCAACATCCATTACTGTTACAGCGTTGGCGTATTCTCGCTTGGATCCATCAGGAAGGGTAATTACCGGCATTTTTTATCTGTATTTTGTGTCTACAATAAAAAAAGCACTGCAGCGCAGTGCTTTAAATGTTTGGTAGGCACGAGTGGACTCGAACCACCGACCCCCACCATGTCAAGGTGGTGCTCTAACCAACTGAGCTACGCGCCTGAAGTTTATGTAACTTCGAGCTGGCCATTATACCAATGGATTTCTGTTACGCAACTGTTAAACCAACATTTTGTTGTAACTGTGCAGTTTTCAACCTTTCCTGTACCTATGAGTTTACGTTATAGATTAATCGTGAATGTTGATTATTGTGTATTTCGTTGCGTTTTCTATGTGTTTGATACGGTGCTATTTCACAAAATATTACCGGGTAAGTTTGGTATGAAATTAAAAGTCCGGTCATCTGGCGGAAGAAAGCCGGTTTGGGATAGAAGTTCCAGCAATTCAATGATGCGCCACCCAGTACGACATTATTTGGAGCGTTTTTAACAAACCTCTGTTGTGTTTTATCGATGTACATAGGATTTTTATAGAACGAGCGGAAACAGTCAGATTGTTGTCGTTTTGGGGGAAGAGATGTCTATTTCCCACGATAGCGTTAATTGTTTTTTGCGCCAGGAAATCTACACAGGACGGTGAAGAGTCGGTGCGGTCACGCTATTCTTCTGAAACAGGAGTTTGTCCGAAGCGACTCAGGAAAAAGCTGTTTGATCGTCTTATGAATCGTCGGTCTTAAGGCAGGAGGGTGAATAGTAAACTATTAATATGAATGGTTTATGAATTCAATGTATCAAATTGGGAAACAATCTATATGTTCCTAGGGTTGTTGTTAACAATAGGCCTCTTCCGTATAGTTAAGACATCATTTATAAAAACCTTTCAACTTTATTCGAGGATTTACCCATGAACGACTTTTACAAAGATATTTTAACCGGAGTAGTATTTATAACCGGTTTACTCGGATTTATTTCCGGCGAATTTATTATTTCATCGACGCTGTTCGCATCAGCGGCCATTGCCAGCAATGTTAACATGAACCGTAAACGCGTTAAATCAGGTCAATTATCATGCGAATGACCCCTTTGCCTGAGTTGCTTAACCAAACAACTTGAAGACTTCCAAGGCTTAACAGCCTTGGAAGTTTTTTGTTTTAAGCTACCCATCGTTTTATCCCCCCTTTGCTAGTTCTCTATTTCTCACCCATTGCTTTATTCAAAATAAATACCCGCTGTAAAAAACGCATTATTTAGACCATTCAGTTAAACAACAGAATTTTGTCGAGCGGTAATCAAAACAGGTTTGAGGTTTTGCATTTTCTTTTTAGTGGAACCAGTTGATAATAGCCGTATTGTTAATTTAACCAGGAATGAGAAAAAATGAGCAACGTCTTTAGTTTTACCGGGACTGTGGGTCGCGATGCGGAAGTCCGATATTTGCCGTCAGGCCAAGCGGTATTGAATGTTACCGTAGCTAACAATATCGGCTTTGGCGAAAAGCAGCAAACCTTATGGATCCGATGTGCGGTGTGGGGTAAACGCGCCGAAGGGCAGTTGCAAAATTACCTGAAAAAAGGCCAACAGGTGTTCGTTTCGGGTGAACTGAGTCAAAGTGAATATCGGGCGCAAGATGGCTCGACTAAAACCAGTTTGGAGCTTAACGCCAATATTATCGATTTGGTCGGCAAAAGAAACGAGTCTAACCAGCCATCGCAACAAAACTATCAAGCGCAAGGTGCGCAGCAAGGCCAGCCATCTGCCCAACAAGCCCCGAGCCATGATAATTTCGATGCACCGTATGATGACGACATCCCATTCTAAATTTATGGGGAAAATAGCGGATAACCCGGGAGCCGACCGGCAGAAGGTCAGTGTTACTGAGCGTAGCCTGCTGGTGGCTCATGGGCAAAATAAAAAACTGGCGGACATCCGCAAAAGGCAACAATCGGAGTTGCCGGTTGCTGCCGCGCTATCCCCTGAAAAACAGCTGTTAACCGGCTTGAATTCGGAAGTTGCGACAGAGCTGAACGAGGCAAGGGCGCTTATTGACGACAGCATCAAGCAAATAATGCGCAGTTTTCCTGAGGGCAAGAGAAACCGGCTGTTTGGTTTTAGATTCGGTTCTGTTGACGCAGTAAAAGGCATGGGTATAAAGGCCGCTTTTAAGACCTTGGGCATTGACGACAATTTGGTGAAAATGAAGCTGATTGCCGGAATGGACTGTCACGGAAATGATCTTAAAGGCAGCTGACTTCTCCGGTTTTTAAATCGGCAAGACAGGAGGGGATGTGTACACACTACAAGCGTTACTAGCTTCTATTGCCGACCAGTCTTTTCAGGCTATACAAAAGCTGCGTGGCTCTTATCACTTCCCCCGATTTGAGCTCAGCTTCATCAAAATGCAGGGCAGCGCTGGCGCTAACCCTGCTTCCATTGCAGCGGTAAAAATACCGTTACAAGATAGTAAAATCCCCGAGAATTTTTTGCATACAGCCGAGCGTAAACTGGCGGTAGCCGATTTTTTGATTCGGCGTTTTCGTGACGGCATAGCCCGGTTTGCACAGCAAAATCGCGGCAAAGACGGCAGCGGCTCCTTTAACACTATTGCCCTGAGTCAAACGATGCTGATCAGGGATAGCGTTTTGTTCGATGACGATGCGGTTTATTTGCGTTTTATGATCAGTCTGCCGGCAAAAGGGCAGGGCGGCGGCATTTTTGATGCAGAACAGGCGTGGATCATGCTGAGCCGGGAACTGGTTGCCATTGTTGACGACTGCTTTTTTTACCAACATTACGACGAGCAAACCCGCGCGCTGTTTCAGCAGTTTGTCGATGTACAAAAAACACGCGCCGAGATTATCCGGTTTATGCAACGGCACGATCTGCTCGCCTTTATCGCCAATGATGCCAAGTTGCCACGGCAAAGCGGCGTCGATGATCGGCCTGCTATGGACGAGCCTGTTAAAGCCTTTCAATCTCCTTCGTCGTTGCAAATAACTATTCCCTTGCCGGGTGGATGCAGCATAACCGGTATGGGCATTAGACAGGGCATCACCTGCATTACCGGCGGCGGCTATCATGGCAAATCGACCTTGATGCAGGCGATTTTAGCCGGGGTTTATGCGCATATTCCGGGAGACGGGCGGGAATATGTAGTGACTCGGGAGGATGCTGTTTTTATCAGGGCTGAAGAAGGTCGCAGCATCCGTCATGTCGATATCAGCCCTTTTATCAGCAATTTGCCGAACGGCCTTAAAACCGATTGTTTTTCATCCGATAATGCCAGCGGCAGCACCTCGCAAGCGGCCAATATTGTCGAGGCCATCGAGAGCGGCAGCCGATTGCTGCTGTTTGATGAAGATACCTGCGCAACTAATTTTCTGGTACGCGACGAACTGATCAAAAAAATTGTGGATGCGGCGCAAGAACCGATCAAGCCGCTATATTCAACGGTGCGCTCGCTGCGGAAAAAACAGCAGGTCTCGATGATTTTCGTGGTCGGCGGCTTGGGTTATTTTTTGCAAAAAGCCGATACCTGTCTGTTGATGGACAATTACCGTTGCGCGGATATTACCGCTAAAGTGCGCGACAGGCTGGGGGCGATAGCCGAGGAGGATACGCCGATTGCCGATTTCTCCGTATCGCGCTGTTTGGACGCCGATAATTTCGATCCCGCTTATACCAATCAGCGTCTGAACAAGACCCTGGCAAAACGCATAAAAGATTTACGCAGCGCACTGAGACAACTGGAATACGGCATGGATCTGATCAATCTGGACGCGGTAGTGCAAATCGCCGAAGCGCCGCAGATGTTAACCATCGGTTATTGCCTGTTGGCATTGCGAACTCAATTAAAGCAGTCGAGTAAACCTGAGGCTATTCGTTTCTGGATAGATTGGTTGGAGGGCGAAATTAGCAAACACGGGCTGGCCGTATTGGCGCCTGATTATCCGGGAACCCTTTCGATGCCGCGCAAATATGAACTGGCTGCCGCTATTAACAGAATCAGGTCGTTAAGGGTTTTTCAGCAATGATGAACATCGAGATCAAAAAAAAGACCACCCCAGAGAGAGAAAGAGGCGCAAGCCTCAGGTGGCCTTTGTAAAAGAGATAATTCGACAAAATATAGCATCCTGCCCTACCTGTCGCTTATAGGCTAACAAAATATGCTGATGGGATTTATCCGTACGAATACTTATATAACACTATTTTTGTTTGGCGGCAGTGTTTGCATACTTCATCTGGTCGAATTTTCGTTTAGTGCGTCCGCACGGATTTAGGAAGCAGGTATTGTGGGGGCGAATTCATTCGCCCAGGGCGACTACCAACAGTCGGCGCTTTAGGCGAAGTCGCCCTCACATGGACTTAGTGACTTGTAAAAACCGAAAACTTAAGTGCTCAGGGTATATTTATATCGAAATGAATTTAGGCAACATCAAAGACAGGGTATTGCCGCAGTAGTCCAGTCTCATGCGTGGTGTACAATAGGATTTTTTTTAGATTAGGATAGACAATGGAAGCTTACCCCGAGAAAACCTGTTCGATAGACCGACTGGTCACTCATGCGAAATTGGTAGAAGCGACAAAAGCCGGAATGAAAACACAGCAGCGTCGTGATGGCATCTATGGCTTGCCCGGCGAAACCTTCGATTTGGACGGGATGACTTTTGTCGTTACCGATTTAAAGCGTCAGCGCTTAGGCGATATGACTGATGCCGATGCCCGGGCGGAAGGCTATCCGAGTCTTGAACTATACCGCGATATAATTTTAAAAATGCATGCCGGAATGACCTGGGAAGCCGACAGTCTGGTATGGGTGCATAGTTTTGCGGCTAAGGCCGATTAGTTAACCATCGGACAATGTCCACTCGTTGGATTGCGGCGCAAAGGTCTGTCCATGCAGTCGTAATTCAACCTGTACATTAGATCAGCATCAACTCCTGCAACACCTTAATCTCATCCCGGATCTTCGCAGCTTGCTCAAATTCGAGATTTTTCGCATGCTGGTACATGGCGTCTTCCAGTTGTTTCAGTTTCTTGCCCGCCTGCTTGGGTGTCAGGGATGCCTTGTAGTCGGCTGGAAATTCAGCCACTTTGCTCAGTAGCTTATTGGCACTGGTCAGCCCGGAACCGGGTATCGATACCTGTAGAATATCGGTTACCGACTTAACAATGGACGTCGGTACTATACGATGCTCAATATTAAACTGGTGCTGTTTTTCACGGCGACGGTCGGTTTCTTCTATCGCCTGCTGCATCGATTTGGTGATTTTATCGCCGTACAAAATAGCCTTGCCGTTGATATTTCTCGCCGCCCGGCCGATGGTTTGCACCAGCGATACGACCGAACGCAGGAAGCCTTCCTTGTCGGCATCCAGTATCGCAACCAGCGACACTTCCGGTATATCCAATCCTTCGCGCAACAGGTTGATGCCGACCAGCACGTCGAACTGCCCCAGCCGCAAATCCCGGATGATCTCGACCCGTTCCACGGTATCGATGTCGGAGTGCAGATAACGCACCCGCACCCCGTGTTCCGACAAATACTCGGTCAAATCTTCCGACATTCTTTTGGTTAACGTAGTTACCAGTACCCGTTCTTTTACGGCAACGCGCTTGTTGATTTCCGATAACAAATCATCGATCTGAGTCGTCGCCGGGCGCACTTCCACTATTGGATCAAGCAAGCCGGTCGGCCTGACCAATTGCTCGGCAAAAACGCCTGAATGCTCTCTTTCGTAGGGCCCCGGCGTTGCCGACACATAAATCCGCTGCGGCGCTTTGGCCTCGAATTCATTAAACGTCAGCGGGCGGTTATCCAGCGCGGAAGGCAGCCTGAAACCGTATTCAACCAGCGTTTCCTTGCGCGACCGGTCGCCCTTGTACATCGCGCCGATCTGCGACACGGCGACATGACTTTCATCGATAATTACCAGTGCATTGTCGCGCAAGTAATCGAACATGGTCGGCGGCGATTCGCCTGCACTTCTGCCGGACAGGTAGCGGGAATAGTTTTCGATGCCGGAGCAATAGCCGACTTCCAAGATCATTTCAATATCGAACAGCGTCCGTTGCTCCAGCCGCTGCGCTTCGACCAGTTTATTCAGCGAGCGCAATTGCTCCAGGCGTTCTTTAAGCTCGACCTTGATGGATTCAACCGCTTCCAATAGTTGCTCTCGCGGCGTGACGTAGTGGCTTTTCGGGTAAATTGTGTAACGCGCCAGTCGCCGGATGATTTCGCCGGTCAGGGGGTCGAATAATGACAGGCGTTCCACTTCGTCATCGAATAACTCTATCCGTAACGCTTCGCTGTCCGACTCGGCCGGAAACACGTCGATCACCTCGCCGCGCACCCGGTAGGTCGCACGGCGCAAATCGATGTCGTTGCGGGTGTATTGCATTTCCGCCAGTCGCCGCAGGATGTCGCGCTGGTTAACCATGTCGCCCTTGACCAGATGCAACACCATTTTGAAATACGATTCCGGCTCGCCCAAGCCGTAAATCGCCGAAACCGTGGCGACGACGATGGTATCGTCCCGTTCGATTAACGCCTTGGTCGCCGATAAGCGCATCTGTTCGATATGCTCATTGATCGCCGCATCTTTATCGATAAAGGTATCGGAGGCCGGAACATAAGCTTCCGGCTGGTAGTAGTCGTAATACGAGACGAAATATTCGACGCTGTTTTCCGGGAAAAACTCCTTCATCTCGCCGTAGAGCTGCGCGGCCAGGGTTTTATTGGGCGCCATGATCATCGCCGGACGCTGCACCTGGTTAATCACATTGGCGATGGTGAAGGTTTTGCCGGAACCGGTCACGCCCAGCAAAGTCTGATGCACTTCGCCGTCGCTCAAGCCCTCGACCAAGGCTTGTATCGCGGTAGGCTGGTCACCGGCAGGCTGGAATCGGCTGTGGAGTTTGAACTTCTTTTTCACTTGGATTTCTCAATAAACGCAATTACTTTATCGTTTCCACGTCGGAGCATGGGAACGATGCCAATAATTTAACACCTAGTTGTTAGTAAGCCATTATACATAATGTATAATCCACTCCATCTTTGACATTGATTTTACACGGGGAAACATGAGCATCAAACTTTCTAACAGAGTCCAGGCAGTTAAACCATCACCTACTTTGGCGGTTACCGCCAGAGCCGCGCAAATGCGTGCTGCAGGCAAAGACATTATCGGTCTTGGCGCAGGCGAGCCGGATTTTGACACCCCGGATCATATCAAGGCGGCGGCGATTAAGGCTATTGAAAATGGCTACACCAAATACACCGCAGTTGACGGCATACCCAGCCTGAAAAAAGCCATTATCGCCAAGTACAAGAACGATAACGGTCTTGATTACCAAGCCAACCAGATCCTGGTTTCCTGCGGCGGCAAGCAAAGCTCATTCAACCTGACCCAGGCCCTGCTTAACTCCGGTGATGAAGTTATCATCCCCGCGCCGTTCTGGGTTTCTTATCCTGATATGGTGTTATTGGCGGATGGTGTGCCGGTTATTATCGAAACCACCCAGGCGCAGAATTTTAAAATATCGCCGGAACAATTGCGCGCTGCCATCACCAATAAAACCCGGTTGATCTTTATCAACAGCCCGTCCAACCCGTCCGGCGTTGCGTATAGCCTGGAAGAGCTTAAAGCGCTGGGCGACGTGTTGAAGGATTTCCCCAACATTATCATCGCCACCGATGACATGTATGAGCACATTCTTTGGAACAAGGGCACGTTTGTTAACATATTAAATGCGCATCCTGAGTTTTATGACCGCACGGTAGTTATGAATGGCGTATCCAAAGCCTATTCGATGACCGGCTGGCGTATCGGTTATGCCGCAGGGCCTGCGGATTTGATTGAGGCGATGACCACTATCCAGTCGCAAAGCACCTCCAACCCGACGTCGATTTCACAGCATGCCGCCGAAGCCGCGTTAACCGGCGACCAAAGTTTTATCGACAACATGTGTATTGAGTTTAAAAAGCGCCACGATTATGTCGTTGCCGAACTCAACAGCATAGACGGCGTTGAGTGCCTTAAAACCGACGGTACGTTTTACGTGTTCCCTAACGTGGAAAAGCTGATTGCCAGACTGGATAATATTAATGACGATCTCGACTTTTCCGAATATTTGATCGAAGAAGCTGGCGTTGCGCTGGTGCCGGGTTCCGCGTTCGGCACACCGGGGCATATCAGAATTTCGATAGCCACCAGCATGGCCAATCTGCAAAATGCGTTGGAGCGGATTAAGAAAGCGATTTAGGTTCTTGTAAAAAAACGCTGGGTAGGAGCTGGGTATGATGGGTGGAGAGGCGTTCGACACCCATCATAATCAAGGGTCGATGTGATGGGTGTCGCTTGCTCTACCTATCTTACGTGATTAAAGGCTCGTGCTTTGCGCATACGGGTTGTAAAAATGAGTGTACGCCGCGAAGTGTATCGAAAAATAAGGCGGCTTGTTTCCCATTATCAAGAATCTGAGTATCGCTCAAGGTATTAACGTATCGTCTATTCGCTAGTTCTACGCGACACAAGTCTCACTCATAAAGACCTTCAATCGTTATAACGCCATCATAGGCTGCTTATGAGGCAATTGAAAAATAAATTGTGATAAAACGATGACCATTTTGACAAGCAAGAATACCGAGTTGGCGCCTCATGACGGATAAACAATATGAGAATATACTCATGAAATCAATTAATGTCTTTCCATGGAATGAACATTTCAATACCGGCATAGCTACGATTGATGAACAGCACCAAAAACTAGTTCAGTTATTGAATCGCTTGGCCAGTCATATGGCTTTTCATGCTGATATTCAGACCTTAGATACCATTTTCCAAGAACTTGCCGACTATGCTGTTTACCATTTTCAGACTGAAGAAGCCATTTGGCACGAATATTTCCAGGAAAGTCCTTTAGAAACAAAACATAAAGAAGAGCATGACAACTTTATCTCAACTGTTCTTATTCTAAAGGCAGGAGAAGACATCCATTCAGTCGATAGCATGGTAAGCGAAGTCCTTGCGTTTTTAGTTCACTGGTTGGCAGCTCATATGCTGGAAAACGACAAATACCTGGCCTTAGTGGTGCTGGCTATGCAATCCGGTTTGTCACAGGAACAGGCAAAGAAGCAAGCAAATGATCAATTGCGTGATGGGATTGGATTGCTGATTAACATGGTGCTCTCGACTTACAGCAGTCTTGCGGTTAATAGCATACAGCTGATGAAGGAGGCAGAGAAGCGCAAACAAACCGAACAGCAGCTGCGCATTTCTGCCGAACAGCTCAAGCGTACGGTACGGTCTCTTGACATGGCAAATAAAGATCTAAAAAAACAATATATTGATTCCATTAAGACATTCGCACATATTATTGAAATGCGCCCTGGCGTTAAGAGCGGACAATCAAAATATATCATCGAAAAAGCCACGTTGGTTGCCCGTGAAATGAACCTGAATGCAGAAGAAAAGAAAAATATTCTTTATGCCGGGTTACTGATGCAAATCGGCAAGATGAGTTTGCCGGACACCTTGCTGGCAGAGTCGTTTTACTCAATATCTCTTGCCGACAAACAACGCTATTTAAATCATGCAGTAGAAGGTGAAGCTTTATTAAATGGATTGATACAGTTAAAAGGTGCGTCTATTTTAATCCGGCATCAATACGAACGCTATGACGGCTCAGGCCTGCCCGATGGCTTGACTAAAAAAAGCATTCCGATGGGCTCACGTATTCTCAGTGTTGTCGCTGATTATATCGGGTATCTTGAGGGCTCGATGACGGGTGAAGTCATGTCCGGCAGCGCCGCAATCAGTCAATTAATGAATCGGAAAGAAAGCTATTATGATCCGGCTATTGTTGACGCTTTCATTAAGATACTCAAAGAAGATATAACCGTTGAAATCAAAGAGGAGCTTCCTGCGATTAAAAAGTCATGGAAGAACAGTAGGCTCCTCAGTACATCGCAAAATACCTTGGATTGCCTGGTTTTTGAGATTTCATGGACTCAATTGAAGCCCGGCATGGAAATAGAAGGTATCTATTTTGATAATACACCTTATGTTAAAAATTGTATTGCAGATCAAAAACTAATCGACATTATCGTAGCATTAAGAGAAAACACCGGTAACAATCCTGTCGTTAAGATTCGCATGAGCACGAAATGATTGCTGTTTGATGCTTCATCTTCCAGGAGTGTTACCCGTTCCTCGGGTATCAGCGGAGCGCATTTTTTACAAAAAATCTGATGGAAATCGTATCGGGTGAGTCAGGTAAGGTGGGCGCGTTGACTCTGTCAAATTACCCGATCAGGCAGGTGATTCCCGGCAAAGAATGCGGCCAGGTTTGCTAGTACTTTTTCACCCATGGCTGTACGCGTTCCTAAGGTGGCGCTGCCCAAATGCGGCAGTAGCGACACATTATCCAGGCTCAGGAAGCCTTCGGGTACATTGGGTTCACCTTCATACACATCAAGACCGGCACCGGCAATCCGCTTATTTTTAAGCGCGGCTATCAGCGCGGCGCTATCAACGACATCGCCTCGGGCGGTGTTGATTAAGTGCGCGGACGGTTTCATCAGGTTAAGCATGTCGGCGTTGATTAAATGCCGGGTGGCATCGCCGCCGGGGCAGTGCAACGAAACGAAGTCGGCCGTTTGCAGCAGGTCTTCTATAGACTCGCAACGGGTGGCGTTAAGGTCGTCGGTGATAGTTTCGTCGGCAGGGCTGGGTTTGAAATAGACGATTTTCATGCCGAAGCCGTGATGGGCTTTTTTGGCCATGGCTTGTGCGATACGACCGAAGCCGATCAAGCCTAAAGTTGCGCCGGTTACATCGCTGCTCAGCATGTGCGTTGGGCACCAACCCTTCCATTGTTTGGCGCGAACCAGGCGATCGCCTTCTGCGCCGCGCCGCGCGGACATTAATAATAAGGTCATCGCAATATCGGCGGTGCTGTGCGTCAACACGCCGGGGGTGTTGGTTACGACTAAACCTTGCGCTTTGGCGGCGTTAATGTCGATATGGTTGTAGCCTACGCCGAAGTTGCCCAGAATTTTGCAACGCTTGTTTTCGACGTTGATCACGTCGGCAGGCAATGAATCGCAAACGGTAGGACAAACGGCATCGTAATTTTGCAGCGCGGATCTGAACTCGTCTGCGCTTAAAGGCCGGTCATCTTCGTTTAAAGTGACATCGTAAAGGGCTTTTAATTTTGCTTCGACTGAGGCAGGCCACTTGCGGGTAACAAAGACTTTGGGTTTGCTCATGGGTTATCTTTCCAATGGCGTAGGTTGGGTTGCGCTTTTTGCAACCCAACATTTGATGCTCCGTGTGTTGGGTTAACGATACCAACAGTAGGCGCTTCAGGCGAAGCGGTTAACCCAGCCTACACAATTACGATATTTACTGTGCTGTTGAACGATAGTATTCAATCGCCGCAGCAACGCCGGAACCTGGCTTGAAATCAAAGCCATTGTCCAGCATCGCCATTTCAACGCCTGCAATAGCGCCCAGCATCGAAACGTCGTTCATGTCGCCGACGTGGCCGATACGGAAAGCTTTGCCGGCAAGCTCGGATAAACCGGCGCCTAAAGAAATGTCGTATTTGCTAAAAGCGGTGCTGATCACGTCTCTGGCATCTTTGTCTTCCGGGACAATAATCGCAGTCACCGTGTCCGACTCGAAACCGGGTTGGGCGCATGTTGTTAATCCCCAGGCGGCAACGGCTTTACGAACGCCTTCGGCCAAGCGGTGATGACGTGCGAAAATATTTTCCAGGCCTTCTTCCTGCAACAAGTCTAACGCTTTGCGCAAGCCGTATAGAATGGGTAGCGCCGGCGTGTAGGGGGTGTAGCCGTCTTTGTTGGTGTTCATCTGGTCTTTTAAGTCCAGGAAGCAACGCGGGTAGGTTGATGTCTCAACGGCTTTTAACGCTTTTTGGCTGAATGCCAAAAATGCA
This sequence comes from Methylobacter arcticus, assembly GCF_050917435.1. NCBI lineage: Bacteria > Pseudomonadati > Pseudomonadota > Gammaproteobacteria > Methylococcales > Methylococcaceae > Methylobacter > Methylobacter arcticus. The sequence goes on along the minus strand of NZ_CP159583.1, from coordinate 3,229,624 downwards.
CCGCCGGCGGGCATCATAAAGCCTTTTTGTGAGCCGCTGATGGCGCCGTCAACGCCCCATTCGTCCATGCGAAAGTCGAGACTGGCAATAGAGCTAACGCCGTCAACGAATAATAGCGCCGGGTGATTTGCCGCGTTCAGGGCTTTACGAACACCGCCAATGTCGCTGGTTACACCTGTAGCGGTTTCGTTATGCGTCGCCAACACGGCCTTGATTTCGTGGTGGGTGTCTTCCTTTAAACGCGCTTCCATTCTGTCCAAAGGAATGCCTTTGCCCCAGACTTCCTGATGAATTTCGACATCGAAGCCCAAGCGTTTTGCCATTTCAGCCCATAAATGGCTGAATTGTCCAAAGCGATAGATTAAAACCTTGTCGCCCGGATTTAAGGTGTTGGTCAATGCAACTTCCCAGCCTGCGGTGCCTGTAGCAGGAAAAATGAAGGCTTACGCCGTGATTCTTAAAAAATGTTTTGGCAAAGTGGGCCGGATGTGAATAGGCTCTAGTCAGCTGGAAGTTCAAGTCTGTTTCGTCGGCCAAGCCGTGGCAATTGATGCATCCGTGTGACGCTTGCTCGTCCATGATCGCTCTCTGTAAATTAAGTTTCCATCGTTGTATTGGCGAGGAAATTTGGCTGATTGGGTATGTTAAAGCTGGAGTTCGCCAGTCAACGAGAGTTTTCGACCTGTATTCAGAATAAGTTGGCATCACCGTGAGAGTCGTCGGCAGACTTTATCGCTCGATGTCCGTCAAAACCACCACTTCACCAAAATTTGAAAACGCGAATTCTACGGAAAATCAACTTGTTGATGAAAATTTATTGCTTAAACGGGAGGGCTTTCCGTAAGTTCGCGGATGTTTTCGGCAAGACAAAAAATACTGTTTTCAATGTCCATCGTCCAATCGGTAGCATAGCTGATCCTAATGTAATTGGCGTAGCGATTGGAAGATGAGAACAAATACCCTGGTGCCACAACGATCCCCTTTTTCATGAGGCGATATAACAATACTGAGGAATCGACACCATCCGGTAATTCCACCCAAAATACAGCCCCACCTTGCGGTAATTGATAGCTGCATCCGGACGGCAAATACTTTTGCAAGAGATCATGCATTTGAAGCATTTTGGCCTCCAGTAATTTTCGCAAGTTATGAATGTGACTCATCACCTGACCACTCTGTATCAAATTGCCTATCGCCTTTTGGCGGGCGGGGCTTGAGATTTTATGGGTATGAGATAGTAATACCTTGCGTAGCCCGTCACGATCGCCTTTGCAAAGAACCATGCCGAACGAAGCTGGGGGGCCGATTATCTTGTCGAAACTGCTGCATATGACCAACATCTCGGGATCAATGAAGTCACGGTAATACAGCGGTTGCGCCATCCCAAAATACAGATCGCCGTAAATGTCATTCTCGATGACCGGAATTCCTGCCTCAATTAACATGCTCGCGGCTGTGAGCTTTTGTTTAGTTGGAATGACAGTACCGGTTGGAGAATTTATATGCGAGGAAAGAATGGCAAAAGAAATATCTGTACGGCTCAGCAAGTTGCTCAAACACGTCAGATTCAAACCGGAACCTAGCGTTACTGGAAGTTCGACAACATCCAGATTCAGCGTTTCCAATGTCTTGATGATGGCCCAAGAGCACGGCGATTCCACAATTACGGAGCCGCCTCGATTGTAAACCCTTGCAGCAGCTAGAAGTGCAGAATGATAACTATCGGTAATAAACACGTCATCTGGATACCAGGGTTTATCCAAATCGCTGGTATATCTATGGGCCACTGCCGCACGTAGATCACTGTCACCATATAAAATGCCCTGTTTTAGTGGAGAATTGAGAGCGCTGCTAGCCAATCGCAGCTCTTCGCGACGCAGCTCGCGATCAAGTGACAATAAACAGGCTGGTGAATCTATCGTAAGAGGAATTACACCCGGCTTACGCGAGTTTATATATACCGTCTCTAATAAACTACAACCGGACTCGTAATGTAGGTTCTCAGCGGCTTTCGCTATGTAAAAACCAGATCGTGGCATTGAGTGCACGATACCCTGTTTTTCCAATTGGCAGTATGCGCGATGGATGGTTGGTATTGATAGATCAAACTTTTGCGCCATTTGTCTCAAAGAAGGCAGTTTCATGTCTTTACGCAGTTGGTGATTATGAATGAGTGAGCAAATATAGTCGCACACCTTTTGATATTCGAATGCCATCGGGTTACCTATGTAACGGTTAGGTTGTGTCGCAAATATTTATAAGACTGCACCGCACTTATCAGCAGGCAAAGTTACCCTGCTAAAGCCATAAGCTGCTGAAATGCGGGTATGCTTTCATCTGAAAGCAGCCCTGTTCGGATCATGTGCGCAGTTTCGATGGTTGCCTGTGCGGAGTGTGACGCTTTAAACCCCATCATGGGTTGGTGCTTTTTTTAATAAACCGATGGTCTTGTTCAATCTGGTTGTGCAAATATTGGATCGGGCAAAATTCTATAAAGCAAACCGATCCTCCTAGCATTAACAGTATGTTGATATTTTCAATGCCCACATCGTTCGCGCCGTTGTTATTCATAACTATTTTATGGAGAAACCCATTGGCATTGATTGTTTTTACGAAAAAAGCAGTTGCCGTCGCTTCATCACGATGTTCAGACAGCATAACGGATATGTGTAACGGCTTGCAATCGAAATCAGCCGGGCTCGCAATCCTCGCTATTTTCGGCGCACATTAATTGCGACTGACGGTTTATATCGGTAAGCCTGCCCGTAACATTTTGTTGCGCAATTTCGCTGTACGCGTTGGGTCCAATGTGTTGCTGAAAAACATCTTTTATGGCGCTCGGTTTTATAGTATCCAGCCTGATTTAACGGCACGGTTAATCTGAAATGCCCCTATCACTTCAACTCGCATGTTCCTCTCCTGAATTTTTGTGGTGCCGGAAATGGTTTCTAACGCGTGCTAGAACCACGCTACGCATCAGTGTTTCGGCAAGCACATGAACAATAAAAATGCGATTTTCAGCCGGTAGTTTTGTCAGTGGGGTGAACAGCTCATCGGTGATCGCTTTCAGCAAGGCCGGTATTTCTTCACGCAGCTGCGCTTCCAGTTTTTCGATGTGGCCGTGCGACAACGCCTTGTGTTTTGAAGCATTGGCTTTGATTTTGGTGCTATCCAGCGAAATCTGTCTCAGCTTCATTGCCTGAGCCAGCGGCAGAACTTGTACGAACAAGTCCTCCAACTCCATTAAAAAGGTCTTGTGAAAATGAGCCAGAGTGTCGTGGTCGGGATGATGGTTGGCGGCAATGAACCGGAATGCTACCGAATCGTAAGTCGACCTCTCGATCTTGCTGCTGGAGAAGGTACCGCCAGCATAGCCGTAGACCAGCAAGGCCAACATCATGGCAGGATGATAAGCAGCTGAACCACTCCCGGCATAACGGCGCGTCAACTTTGACAAATCGAGCTGATCGATCACCTCGACGATAAACCGCGCCAAGTATCCTTCCGGCAATCATTCATCCACCAACGGCGGGAGCAAATATTGTTGGTCTCAATCAAATTGTATAAAGCAACTTATAAAATCATACCGGCGAAATTGTTGAGTTCAGGGCTATTTTACAACAGGTGAAACTTAAAAGTTGATAAGTCCGACAGGGTCCCTAGCTGCTTAGAGAATCAAGCTAACAGATCTGTACAGTTATTTTGCTGGATTCTGTATATCGTTTGTATAAACGCTCATCCATATACTTAGACCCAGATTGATGCGTTACATGCTTAATAGAAGATGAATATTTTTTTACTAACTTACTTGCAATAGGATGTTTGAATATGAACTGTGAAGTGGCGGATTTTGTAAAAATTGAAAATTCAGAAGTGGATAATATCGATCTGGATGAATTTGTAACACGTCTCAAAAGATCGGATGTGGTAGATATTGCACATATCCGCAATGTAGTGCTGCGCTCGCTACAAAGCTACACGCAGGACGCAGGGTTCTACCAACTCATGCCGATATTGATGTCACCAATCACCGATCCGCTCAATCATGCTGTATATCCGGCAGAAATACAGTACGAAGGACGTCCGTTGAGGTTGACAGCAAGCATGATCTTTCACAAGCAGTTAGCGTTACGTGCAGAAGGATTAGAAAAGATCTTTATCGTTGCCCCGAATATCCGGTTAGAGAAAAGCACCATCAAGAGTTCTGCAAACCACTTGCTGGAGTTTTCCCAATTCGACCTTGAGATAAAAGGCGCCACTATATACGACGTCATGAAGTTTATAAATGGATTAATGACGCACGTCTTCAATCAAGTAAATGCACATGCTGGGGAGCAGTTGAATAAATTGGGTCGGAAGTTGCCGGACTATGCTCTGGAGTTTCCGATCTACAGTTCTGATGAATTACGTGAGAAGTATGGTGATAACTTTGAGCAAATCCTTTCCGAAACAGCTACCACACCTTGTTTTGTGACAAATTTTAAAAGGGAGTTCTATGATCGAGAAAACCCAGACAAACGCAATGAATATAATAACTTTGATTTAATCTATCCGGAAGGCTATGGAGAAGCGCTGTCTGGTGCAGAACGTGAATACGAGCATGAGCAGATCATTTATAGGATGAATGAACTACAAATGGATCTTGATCCTTATCGGAACTATTTGGATGCGGCCAAGCGGGGAGACATTCCGAGTACCGCAGGCGCGGGTATTGGTATAGAGCGTTTATTGCGTTTCATTTGCGGAAAGGCCGAAATAAAGGATATCGGGCTGTTTGATCGTAGCATTGCCACAAGCTTTCTATTCTAACAATGTGTGAGAAAGAGTCATCCATTTGCTTATCTTGGTCGATAAGCTTTAACGACCAAATAATGCGGCCATTTATTTGAGTGAGTAAATTGATTATGCAAACGGCACCACATTTCAAGTGTTTATTAACGACAATAGAATCCGATTCCCATACATGGAATCTTGTCTACTTGCAACGGTTCATTCATGAGCATGGAGGTCTAGCCAAGATTCTTGGATGTTGTGTGTCTCCTGGTGAAACCGTGGATGCTATTAAGGGCTTCCGGCCTGATCTGGTTGTGGTGTCGAGCGTCAATGGTCATGGCTTTCATCAGGGTCGCGAACTAATTGCAAACGCAGTTCAGGCGCTCGGAGCATACCGTCCTGTATTCGTGGTCGGCGGCAAGCTGACAACCGTAGAAGAGGATAACAAGTGGATCAGAGTCGATCTACAGGAAGCTGGTTATGACAGGGTGTTTGTCGGGAAGTCAGCGATTGACGATTTTACTCTCTTCCTGCAAGAGTTCCGGCAACAGGCCGTGGCGTCGGGTTAAGCCATTTTTTCTCGAAGATTGTAGAATCAGATCAACAGAGACATTCTATTACCTCCAAAGGGCTAACATAAATGCTGCAACCAAATTCGAAATTGTCAATAAAAGCGCAACGCCAAGCAATTTTTTGTGAACTAATGGCATATCTAACGCCACAGGATCAGGAAAGCGTGAGGTTGCTGGCTACCAAATTGGTAAACATGTTCGAACACGGCCGAGATATTGGCCGTCGCAGAGTAATGGTCGCCTATGGTGGGGGGAAGGATAGTACTTATACTGTGGGATTCATACGCACCGTGCAATTGTATGTTGAGAACATGCTGGGGCGAACTTTTATCCTGCGTATCGCCACCATGCGGCAGTCTGGAATGCCTTACTCAGTGATGGAAAATATTGAACGCGTCTACCTGCGTCTTGGGCTCATCGATGATATCACTGCGGAATTAATTGTCATCGATCACGACCAAGTATCACAATTTACGCGAGATTTGCCGGTTCCACAGCATCTGCACACGATTAACAGGCTTAATATGCTGATGAACGGTCATCGCACCGCTGGTGATGGACGTCCTACGTTCTGCAATAGTTGCAACTTGAGCGTAGCAAGCTTTTACGGTATTTCTGCCTGGTGGCGTGGTGGCGTGGATGTGGTTGTGACGGGCGATTCGCTCAAAGAGCAGAAGCATTACTTCACATGGATAATGCGGCTTGCACAAAATGCCGGCATGAACATAGAAGAGTACCGGGAGTTGGGATTCCATGGTTTGCTCAAAGTGCTGGACTGTGTATCACAAGCTTATTATAGGGAGTTATTTGGTGCCGACTTAGATGCAGAGGTGCCTTTGCGGCGCGTTCACAGTGGATTCGCGGACATGATACCAACGTTCATTTCGATTTATGAGCATGTCAGTTATCGAGTTAACGACCACTGGAACTTCGTAACTGATTTTTTAGGTTTTCAGTTTGATGAGCTCGCCTTCAGTTTCACCGAATCCGACTGCGCAAACCCGGCCCTGATGGCGCACCTACGTGGCCTAAAAGCTCAGTACGTGCAGGGACGTAGTTATCGCATAGGAATCGAGGAATACCTTGAATTGGCGAAGAGTCTAATGGTTAAGAAAGAAATGCCTGAAAATCTTATTCGGATGGCTATTTCCCGTTACGACAATGAAATAAAGATATGTACCATGCGTCACAAAATTAACGCCTTTGCTGAACAGGCATACGGTGTGAGCGAGCAACAGTTCGTGTGTCTAGTGTTTTCACCATTTGTTGGTCGAGGTCAATCTCTACCATACTTTCTTCAAGTTTATCATCCGGAATATGTTACGCAAGAGGCCAATATACATAGTCTACTGGCCGATGATAAGCAGGTGCCTAACAATCTGTTGCAACTGCAAACCTGGCTTGAGAATATCAGTGGTATGAGTTTACGGGAGATACGTGCCCTTTATCGCAACAGTCTGGTGGATTTTGAAAGTAACGATTCGCTAATTGCCAGGGTTCGCGTCGGCGATCCGCACAAGAAGCGTATCAAAACTGTCGATCCTAGATCCGGCGAAGAAATCACAGAATTAATTTCTGGACGCTAAGATGAATGTGAATAGCTATTTCAGTTCCTTTATCCGGCGCTGTAGAGATGCTGGACTGCTAGTGGTGCAGCCACGAATGGGATTCGGAACCGTCGTAGAGATGCGATCGGGGTTATCCGATGTAGCGAAATTGGATTTCCCTGTTATAGGTACGATTACGCTCGATAGTTACACCAGGGTAGGTGACTATAGGACACCACAAGTGTGTCTTGATAAGGGAGAAAGGCTCAATGGTTATCCCATAGTTACCCATTCAGCGGAAGCTACACGCAATATGTTAGAAGGCCTTTACGGAACCAACTTCCCCGTGCAAGTCAGGCATGGCACAGCGTTACCTCAGACGATTTTTAGGAAACTCGTGGAAATCGGGCTTGATGCGAGCGAAGGCGGCCCCGTGTCGTACTGCCTCCCTTACAGCAATATACCATTATATAAAGCAATAGAGGCGTGGGCCGAAAGTTGCCATATTTTGAGCGACGGCGCCGAGCGTGCTCATATCGAAAGTTTTGGCGGTTGCCTGCTTGGGCAATTATGTCCACCATCTGTTTTAATAGCTGTGGCTGTACTTGAATGTTTGTTTTTCCACCAACATGGTGTGCATAGTGTGTCGATTAGTTACGCCCAGGGTACCTCGCTAATTCAGGATCGTGGGGCAATTGCCGCATTAAGGGAACTAGCAGGACAATATCTCAGTGGATTGGATTGGCATGTGGTGTTATATACATACATGGGAGTTTTTCCCTCATCATTCGAAGGTGCTACCGCGTTAATCCGGGATAGTGCACAGCTGGGAAAGGAAACTGGTTGTGAGCGTATTATTGTGAAGACCATCCAGGAAGCGCGGCAAATTCCTAGCGTGGATGACAACTTATATTCACTTCAACTGTCATCGAAGACTGCTAATGATATTCACTCTATGAAGATGCTTTCACAGCAGGAAGTAGCTTATCGAGATGAGATATACCTAGAAGCCAAAATATTGCTCGACGAAATTCTGAGTCTTGATGTCGATGTTGGTCAATGTCTATTGAAGGCATTCAATAGTGGACTACTTGATATTCCATATTGTTTACATGCGGATAACGCAGGCCGCACGTCCTCGTATATCGATACAAATGGTGCGTTACGCTGGGCTAGAAGCGGATCAGTACCTATACCATCCAATCTACGATATTTGTGTTGCAGGCAGAATGATGTTTCGTCTTCAGAGTTACTTAATATGTTGAATTACGTAGCCAATAAATATGATTGCGTAACTTGTTGATTATATTTGCATCTATCGTATTTTCAGGATTGGGGTAGTGATGTGCTTATGTAGGTTATTTCGAGATTCAGTAAGGTCCTGAGCATAAAAACTTATCGCGTACTTTAGGGCACCTAGAAATACTGCCTAATTGACAGGGAACGGGACGGACAATGTCCTACGGGCTATTCAACCGCCAGCCAGGCCGCATCACGTTCGACATCGCCTTCACGGTGCTGATCGAAAGTAGCTGGAACTCCAACTGCTCGTTGCTGAGGTTATAGAGTTGCCGAATGAGTAGTGCGCACTATGATTTTGGTGAGAAACATCAGCTGGACAGCAAAGTCGATGTGCTTCTCCAGCAGTTGCAACACCTCGCCCAACCGGTTTAGTTTGGTTTCGCGTTACTCGGGCAAACAGGTTTTCTTTGATCATGGCGAGTCAGAAATGGCTGTATGGCGGTGTCATTATCTCATAGGATGGGGTTTTTCGAGGAGCCCTTTAGTCATAGTCGTCAATAACCGGAAACAAAACCAAATGATTTCACTACGTGACCTTTTTCTTGCCTTATCAGTTGTGATTGTTTGGGGGGTTAATTTCACCGTAATTAAGTTGGGGCTGGAAGGGATGCCGCCCATGCTTTTGGGGTGTTTTCGCTTCTTGCTCGCTGCTTTTCCGGCTGTCCTTTTCATCTCACCCCCGGCAGTTTCATTCCGATGGATCGCAGCATATGGACTGACTGCAGGAGTTGGTCAATTCGGACTTCTCTTTTACGCAATTGAGCTAGGGATGCCAGCGGGACTCGCATCGGTAGTGCTCCAATCGCAGGCATTGTTTACTCTGGTATTTGCAAGTTTATTTCTGCGTGAACGTTGGTATATGACCCAAGTGCTGGGACTTATTATAGCCGGCGGTGGACTTATAGTAATTGGCAATTCGCATATTGAGCCAACACTGTACAAGGCATTCAGTGAAATTCCTCTTGTTGGACTTATATTGACGTTATGCGCAGCCGCTTTTTGGGGGGTATCAAATATTTTAGTGAGGAGTGCTTGGCGGGAGGCAGTTGCTCGTGACAGTCAATTCAGCATGTTCAGATTCGTAGTATGGTCAAGTCTTGTGCCGCCGATTCCATTTCTCCTTCTTTCATTAGGATTAGATGGCCGTGAAACGGTTATAGCATCCCTGCAAAATTTCAACATTTTGTCTTTTGCTGCAATCGCTTATCTTGCCTTTGGCGCGACATTGTTCGGATTCGGCGTATGGAGCGGATTACTTTCTCGTTATCCTGCTGGACATATTGCGCCTTTTTCATTACTTGTGCCGATCTTCGGGTTACTTACGGCATCTCTGGTGCTGGGCGAGCAACTGAATGAGCGGCAATGGCAGGGATGTGCGTTGGTCATGATGGGATTGCTGATCATAATCTTTGGTAATCGAATATTTGCGTTCCGTCGCAAACTGGCAAAAACCGAAGATATTTAAATTTAAGCAGCATTGGACGGTTATATCGCAAAGTTTTCCAAATTCAGAGGCAAATTCTCAACCGCTGCGAGACAGGAGTCGAGTAGTCCCCAGAAGCGATAATGCATGTGTTTTCACGAAGCGTTTTTTTGCGTAGTGAAAATGCAGGCTTTCCGAAATCGCGTCGAGTCATTGCGAGAAGGATGTTGGACACCCCTTGCTGGGTATCCAACGAATGAAGCAGGACGGCTGGGGCAGCCAAAGGCATTAGCGGTCGCGTGTTTTTTGCCGCTTGTTGGGCAGGGATGCCCATAAAAGCTTTCGCAAAAATAGCGACTCCCCGGTTTTTTCGTAAAAACAATCAATGCCAATGGTTTTCTTCCTTCATAAATATCGTTACGGATAACAGTGGTGCGGGTATTGAAAGCATCAACATGCTGGTGATGTCAGCAGCAGGCTCAGCTAGCTTTATAGAAACTTGCCCGATTCAATATTTGCACAACCTGATTGAATAAGGCCATCGGTTTATTAAAAAAATCACCAACCCATAATGAGATTTAAAACTCCGCACATGATTCGAACAGAGCTGCTTTCAGATGGAAGCATACCGGCATTTCAGCAGCTTATAACCTTAGCCGGGTCACTTTACCTGCTGATAAGTGCGGTTTGTAGCCTTATAAATATTTGCGGCACAGCCTGTTTGGACAAGCCCGATATTTTCAAAGATCATTAATGAGATTGTTGCATGAGCCCAAAATATTATATTTTTGATGCCGATGGAGTGCTAATCGATTCGCTTTCGACAGCATGTCGAATGTTTAACTTAATCGCGGATGAGTACTTTCCTTGCTTACCAAAAGTCGTAAATCAGGAGGATATGGCGTTAGCTTATCCAGGACTTTTCAGAACTTCTTTTAAAAGATTTGGCTTGGATGAACAAGACGTTATCAAATTTTTTGATTTGCACACCGAACAAATGAGTAAGCATGTTGATGAATTGATACCGTTTGAACTCGTGCTTAGAGCTATCAGCGAATCTGTGGCAGGACGTTGTGCAATTGTCACTTCATCATGCAGTGAAACTGTGCGGGCAGTGCTGTCCAAAAGTACTTTTTATAATGATGACATGTTTACCGATATTCTCGGTAGAGAATATCGACAAACCAAAACGGCGAAGATTTCGAATCTACTTAAAAATGTGGGAATTGATGCATCAGAAGCTATTTATTTTGGCGATATGGTTTCGGATATTTTGTATTGCAGGGGAGTCCCAATCCGTATTGCGGCTGTAGGCTATGGATATCAACCAATGGATTATCTTTCAGCTTTTGATCCAGATCACATACTACCATCACAACAAAGCCTCGCTTCTTTCTTGAAGGGGTTCTAAGCCCAACCCCTAGGGATTTTTAAGCCATTTTAAACCAATGTGTTAATGAAATATTGTGTTAGGCGTCAGGCGATAATATTGACGAAGTTCAAGTGACAATTGGTCAATACATAGCATCAGCGATTTTCCATTTATTGAAATAAATAAACATTGGCAACCTATGGTTTTGGCGCATACCAGATACTGGAGAAACCGAACGGTAATTAAAGAAATTATCTCTCTGACTGACGATAATCGTTAAGCGTTTTCGTTACACAAAAGATTGTTCAGCCCGGATGCGTTGCGAAATAAAGTGCATTCGGGCTTGTTTGTAGTTGTAGTCAGGGTTTATCAGGCAACCCGATCAGGAAGATGATTCCCGGCAAAGAATGCGGCCAGGTTTGCTAGTACTTTTTCACCCATGGCTGTACGCGTTCCTAAGGTGGCGCTGCCCAAATGCGGCAGTAGCGACACATTATCCAGGCTCAGGAAGCCTTCGGGTACATTGGGTTCACCTTCATACACATCAAGACCGGCACCGGCAATCCGCTTATTTTTAAGCGCGGCTATCAGCGCGGCGCTATCAACGACATCGCCTCGGGCGGTGTTGATTAAGTGCGCGGACGGTTTCATCAGGTTAAGCATGTCGGCGTTGATTAAATGCCGGGTGGCATCGCCGCCGGGGCAGTGCAACGAAACGAAGTCGGCCGTTTGCAGCAGGTCTTCTATAGACTCGCAACGGGTGGCGTTAAGGTCGTCGGTGATAGTTTCGTCGGCAGGGCTGGGTTTGAAATAGACGATTTTCATGCCGAAGCCGTGATGGGCTTTTTTGGCCATGGCTTGTGCGATACGACCGAAGCCGATCAAGCCTAAAGTTGCGCCGGTTACATCGCTGCTCAGCATGTGCGTTGGGCACCAACCCTTCCATTGTTTGGCGCGAACCAGGCGATCGCCTTCTGCGCCGCGCCGCGCGGACATTAATAATAAGGTCATCGCAATATCGGCGGTGCTGTGCGTCAACACGCCGGGGGTGTTGGTTACGACTAAACCTTGCGCTTTGGCGGCGTTAATGTCGATATGGTTGTAGCCTACGCCGAAGTTGCCCAGAATTTTGCAACGCTTGTTTTCGACGTTGATCACGTCGGCAGGCAATGAATCGCAAACGGTAGGACAAACGGCATCGTAATTTTGCAGCGCGGATCTGAACTCGTCTGCGCTTAAAGGCCGGTCATCTTCGTTTAAAGTGACATCGTAAAGGGCTTTTAATTTTGCTTCGACTGAGGCAGGCCACTTGCGGGTAACAAAGACTTTGGGTTTGCTCATGGGTTATCTTTCCAATGGCGTAGGTTGGGTTGCGCTTTTTGCAACCCAACATTTGATGCTCCGTGTGTTGGGTTAACGATACCAACAGTAGGCGCTTCAGGCGAAGCGGTTAACCCAGCCTACACAATTACGATATTTACTGTGCTGTTGAACGATAGTATTCAATCGCCGCAGCAACGCCGGAACCTGGCTTGAAATCAAAGCCATTGTCCAGCATCGCCATTTCAACGCCTGCAATAGCGCCCAGCATCGAAACGTCGTTCATGTCGCCGACGTGGCCGATACGGAAAGCTTTGCCGGCAAGCTCGGATAAACCGGCGCCTAAAGAAATGTCGTATTTGCTAAAAGCGGTGCTGATCACGTCTCTGGCATCTTTGTCTTCCGGGACAATAATCGCAGTCACCGTGTCCGACTCGAAACCGGGTTGGGCGCATGTTGTTAATCCCCAGGCGGCAACGGCTTTACGAACGCCTTCGGCCAAGCGGTGATGACGTGCGAAAATATTTTCCAGGCCTTCTTCCTGCAACAAGTCTAACGCTTTGCGCAAGCCGTATAGAATGGGTAGCGCCGGCGTGTAGGGGGTGTAGCCGTCTTTGTTGGTGTTCATCTGGTCTTTTAAGTCCAGGAAGCAACGCGGGTAGGTTGATGTCTCAACGGCTTTTAACGCTTTTTGGCTGAATGCCAAAAATGCACCGCCGGCGGGCATCATAAAGCCTTTTTGTGAGCCGCTGATGGCGCCGTCAACGCCCCATTCGTCCATGCGAAAGTCGAGACTGGCAATAGAGCTAACGCCGTCAACGAATAATAGCGCCGGGTGATTTGCCGCGTTCAGGGCTTTACGAACACCGCCAATGTCGCTGGTAACGCCAGTGGCGGTTTCGTTATGCGTCGCCAAAACGGCCTTGATTTCGTGGTGGGTGTCTTCCTTTAAACGCGCTTCCATTCTGTCCAAAGGAATGCCTTTGCCCCAGACTTCCTGATGAATTTCGACATCGAAGCCCAAGCGTTTTGCCATTTCAGCCCATAAATGGCTGAATTGTCCAAAGCGATAGATTAAAACCTTGTCGCCCGGATTTAAGGTGTTGGTCAATGCAACTTCCCAGCCAGCAGTACCTGTAGCAGGAAAAATGAAGGCTTGCCCGGTTTCGGTTTTAAAGACTTTTTTCAGGTCTTGTAAAAGAGGCGTCAACAGTTTAGGAAACACGGGAGACCGATGGTCTTCCATGTTGATATGCATAGCATTCAGGATTTCATTCGGCACATTGGTAGGGCCTGGAATATATAGGTGGTTACGACCAGCCATTGAATTGCCTCTTTAATATAGTAGTTGAGTGATTAACACAGCTTGGAATTTTGAAAAAGCCAAAGTCCAAAAACCAACAATAATGACATAGCCGCTAAAAATCGGCAAGGTTAGATTAGGGCTTGAGCCGTTAAACACGCTATAAAAATTGACTTTGATACCCCTAGAAGTAAAATGTGCGGTTAATTTATGTTCGTCTTAAGCCTTGTAGCTTGGGTTAGGCGGTAGCCTTAACCCAACATGATTAATGCGAAAAATGTTGGGTTGCGCTATTGCTAACTCAACCTGCGACTTGATTTACACCCATGACATTAGGAAAATACCAATGAGCCACACCTTATATGCAGCGTCAATTCAACGAGTTCAGCGCTGTGAATTAGCCGTTCCGGGTTCTAGCCCTGAAATGTTTGAAAAAGCGATGAAAAGTGGCGCTGATTTTATTTTTCTGGATCTTGAGGATGCCGTAGCGCCTGACGACAAGTTACAAGCCAGAAAAAACATTATTGAAGCGATTAATGATCTGGACTGGAAGGGACATGGCGTCACTATTTCGGTGCGTATCAATGGCCTGGACACTCAGTACATGGTCCGTGATGTGGTGGATCTGGTCGAGCAGTGCGGTGCAAAGCTGGACACGGTTTTGATTCCTAAGGTAGGCGTTTATGCCGATGTTTACATGGTTGAAGCGATGCTTAATCAATTGGAAATGCAGCAGGGACTGAAAAACAAAATCGGCGTTGAAGCCTTGATTGAGACCGCGCTGGGCATGGCAAACGTTGAAGATATTGCCCGCAATGGCGCATTAGGTCGTCTTGAAGCTTTGCATTTCGGTGTAGCAGATTACGCCGCCAGCAATCGGGCCAGAACCACCAACATCGGCGGTTTAAACCCCGATTATCCCGGCGATCAATGGCATTTTGCAATCAGCCGGATGACGGTTGCCTGTCGGGCCTATGGCTTGCGTCCTATCGACGGCCCTTTTGGCGATATTAAAGATCCCGAAGGCTATAAAACGGCCGGAAGACGTGCGGCGGCTTTAGGTTGTGAAGGCAAGTGGGCGATCCATCCGTCGCAAGTCGAATTGGCCAATGAAATATTTACTCCGCCTGCGGCCGAAGTTGACAAGGCCAAGCGTATACTGGTCGCCTTGAAAGAAGCGGCCGCTCAAGGTAAAGGCGCAGCAGCATTAGATGGTCGATTAATCGATGCCGCATCGGAAAAAATGGCCAATAACGTGGTCAGAGCCGCTGAAGCTATCGCAGCAAAAAAATAATAGTCTTAATTAGGTTGGGTTACGGTTTTTTCGTACCCCGACTTATGGCGGTCAGAAATCTTGGGTTGAGAAAAGCATCAACCCAACCTACCTAACACATAAGCAGGAGATGCTGTGGATATTCATGAGTATCAGGCGAAAGAAATTTTAAGCGGTTACGGCGTTAAAATCGCCGAAGGCGGTATGGCTTACAGCCCGGAAGAAGCCGTGCAACGCGCCAGAGATATTGGCGGACACATTTGGGCGGTCAAGGCGCAGGTTCATTCCGGTGCGCGCGGTAAAGCGGGCGGCATTAAAATCTGCAAGACTCATGACGAGGTTGAAGCGGCGGCAGAAGCCTTGTTAGGCAAAAGACTGGTCACTCATCAAACCGGTCCGGCCGGTAAGGTGTGCGGCCGGTTGTATATCGAGGCCGGAACCGATATTGTCAAAGAGCTGTATTTTTGTTTTCTGGTTGACCGCAGTTTCGAGCGTATTGTGATGGTCGGTTCCGCTCAAGGCGGTATGGAGATCGAGGAACTGGCCAAAAACAATCCCGAGGCAATTACCAAAATTTATATCGAACCTGCGGTGGGTCTGCGCGACTTCCAGGCGCGCGAAATGGCTTTTGCGCTGGGCCTGGAGCCTGAATTGATGAGTCATGCGGTTAAAACCATCAAGGGCTGTTATCGCGCCCTGCGCGATCTTGATGTCAGCATGTTGGAAATTAATCCGCTGGTGGTTACGCGTAGCGGTGAATTGATCGCGCTGGACGCCAAGATGGGCTTTGATGACAATGCTTTGTTCCGTCAACAGAAAATTTCCGAATTGCGCGATAAAACCCAGGAAGATCCTCGGGAAATGGCGGCTGCCGATCGCGGCTTAAGTTATGTCGGTCTGGATGGCGACATCGGCTGCATGATTAACGGTGCCGGTTTGGCGATGGCGACCATGGATATGATTAAGCTGGCCGGTGGCGAACCTGCCAACTTCCTCGACGTAGGCGGCGGCGCATCGGCCGAACGCACCGAAAAAGCTTTTCGCTTAGTATTGGCCGATAAGAACGTAAAAGCCATGCTGGTGAATATTTTTGCCGGTATCAACCGTTGCGACTGGATTGCCGAAGGCGTGGTTGAAGCGGTCAGGAAAATCGACATGAAAATACCGTTGATCGTCAGGTTATCCGGTACCAACGTTGAAGAGGGTCGCCGGATTATTGCCGAGAGTGGCCTGCCTATTATTACCGCAGAAACCTTGGCCGAAGCGGCTGAAAAAGCGGTGCAAGCGCGCAATGAAGCGGTTGCACACGAAGAGGCGACCGGCCAGTCGCCCCTACAGGGAGCATAACATGGCTATTTTAATTGACGAAACAACACGCATTATTGTTCAAGGCTTTACCGGTAAAATCGGCAGCTTCCATGCTCAGGACATGATTAACTACGGTTCTAATGTCGTTGGCGGCATTACCCCCGGTAAAGGCGGTCAAACCCATTTAGGCTTGCCGGTTTTTAATACCGTCAAGGAAGCTGTGCAACAGGTGGGCGCCGAAGCCAGCATTATTTTTGTGCCGCCTGCCTTTGCCGCCGATTCGATCATGGAAGCCGCCGATGCGGGCATTAAATATTGCGTGGCGATTACCGATGGTATTCCTACTCAGGACATGATGACGGTTAAAAACTTTCTGCGTCGTTTGCCGATGGAGCAAAGAATGATCCTGACCGGCCCCAACTGCGCCGGTACTATCAGTCCGGGGCGAGCCATGCTGGGCATTATGCCGGGACATATATACATGAAAGGCAATGTCGGTATTGTCGGCCGTTCAGGCACCTTAGGTTATGAAGCCGCCGATCAGATGAAACGTTTGGGTATCGGTATTTCAACTTCAGTCGGTATCGGCGGCGATCCTATTAACGGCAGTTCGCATCGTGATATTCTGGAAAAATTTGAAGCCGATCCTGAAACTAAAGTCATTCTTATGATTGGCGAAATCGGCGGTCCTCAGGAAGTCGAAGCCGGCATATTTGCCAAAGCTCACATGACTAAGCCGGTCGTCGCTTATATTGCTGGGTTAACTGCACCGGAAGGTCGGCGCATGGGTCATGCCGGTGCGATTATTTCATCTGCTGGTGAAAGCGCCGCAGAAAAAGTAGCTATACTGAAAGAGTTGGGAGTCACCATCTGCCCAACACCGGCGGCCATGGGCGAAACGGTAGCGGCAGTGTTGGCCCGGTTGTAAGGGAAAGATACCAAAAGGCGAAAGGCAAAGGGGGGAGTTTCTTCACCTTTTGTCTTTCGCCCTTTGCCTGCTTTTATTTTTTAATACCCACAAGGCATAAATGAAAATACTTATTCTTGGAGCCGGTGTGACCGGTTCATCGGTTGCCGGGGCGCTGGCAAGCGAGGAGAACGATATTGTCGTCGTTGATTTCAGGACGGAGTTGCTCGATGCGTTAAAAGAGCGTTTCGATATTGCCACGGTTGCCGGTAACGCAGCGCATCCGAAAGTGCTCGAACAGGCCGGAGCCCGGACTGCCGATATGATTATCGCGGTTACCGACAGCGACGAGACCAATATGCTGGCGTGTGTGATCATCAATGCGCTTTACAGTCGACCGAAAACGATTGCCCGGGTGCGTGCTGTCGATTATCTGAAAAATCCGCAATTATTCGGCCCGAACGGTATTCCGGTGGATATTGTCATCAGTCCGGAACAAATCGTTATGGAGGCTATCCGCAATTTAATCGAGTTTCCCGGTGTTCAGCATATTTCCGATTTTGCCGATGGCCTGGTGCGACTATTTTCGGTCAAGGTGGTGGCGGACGGCATTTTAACCGGCAAAGAAATTAAAACCCTGAAAGAACGCCTGGTCGGCGGTAAAATTCGCGTGGCGGCTATTTTTCGGCAAGGGATTCCGATGGTAGTAAACGGTGAGGCCGTTATTGAAACCGGTGATGAAGTATTTTTTGTGGCGCCTCGTGAAGAGGTGTGTCGAGTATTGAAGGAGCTGAACAAGCTGGAGGCTCCGTTAAAGCGAATTATCATTGCCGGTGGCGGTCATGTCGGCAAGCGTCTGGCGCTGGCGTTGGAAAAAGACCACCAAGTAAAAATCATCGAAAAAGATCCCAGACGTGCTCACAAGATAGCCAATGATCTTGATCATGCCGTGGTGCTTTTGGGCGATTGCGCCGATGAAGCGATGTTGCTTGATGAGTCTATCGATAGTACCGATTTGTTTTGTGCGATTACTGAAAATGACGGCGTTAATATCGTTTCCGCCTCTTTGGCAAAAAGCTTGGGGGCGCGTAAAGCCATCTGTTTGCTCAATCATGTTTCGTACAGCAAGCTATTGCTTGGAACAGGGATTGATGTAGCCGTGTTGCCCAATCAGGAAACGCTGGGCAGTATTCTAAAGCACGTACGTCGCGGTGATGTGGCGCAAGTAAGCTCCCTTTGCGGCGGCACCGCCGAGGCAATCGAGGCTATTGCCCATCAAAGTGTCGATCTGAATTCAGTTGTCGGGCGCAGGGTGGATGAGATCAGTTTTCCCGAAGGCATAGTGATGGGGGCGTTGATACGTAACAAGCAGGTTATTTGCATACACTGTGACACGGTGTTTGAAGAGGGCGATCATGTAGTGATGTTTGTGATGGATAAAAAATTGGTCGTTAATATCGAGAAAAAATTCCAGCCTCTTTAAGTAAGGGCAGGCGAAAGGCCAAAAACCTTAGCCTTTCGTCTTTCGTCTTTCGTCTTGAACTTATTCCATGAATGTCATCTTTACCATCGTTAATATTTTCGGCCTGGTCACCATAGGTTTTGGTGGCTTGATGGTCACTTGTTTATTGACCGCTGTTATAGCGGATGATGGGGCTACTACGGCTTTTTTTCAGGGTACTTTGATTACCTTGTTGTCGGGTGCGTTGATGTTTATTCCAACGCTACGCATACCAAAAAAGGTGACGCGGCAAACAGGCTTTTTGTTGGTAGCGATTACCTGGTCAATAATACCCGTGTTTTGCACCTTGCCGCTGATGCTTTACCTGACGGAACTCAGCTTTATCGACGCTTATTTCGAGACCGTTTCCGGCCTTACTACGACCGGCGCGACCATATTCAGCGGCGTCGATCAGTTACCCATGTCGATCAATTTGTGGCGGCATGAATTATGTTGGATAGCGGGGATGGGTATCATTATTTTTGCGGTCGCCATTTTGCCTATTCTAGGTATCGGCGGCATGCAATTGTATATTGCCGAATCGCCGGGAACAGTCAAAGAATCGGATTTGCCGCCGCGTATAGCGCAAACCGCAAAAGCGTTGTGGTCGGTTTATGCGGGCATCACTCTGGCTTGTATTATCTCCTTGCGTTTGGCAGGTATGGATTGGTTTGATGCGGTTTGTCACGCGTTTTCCGCAATGAGTTTGGGCGGATTTTCCACTCATAACAGCAGTATCGGATATTTCGACTCGCTGTCCATTGAGATGGTGCTGACTATCTTTCAATTGCTGGCGGCGATCAATTTTGCCACTCATTTTGTAGCGCTTCGAAAACGTTCATTCAATCCCTACGCCGATGACAGGGAGGCGAGAGTTTTTCTTGTTTTAGTATTGGGGAGTTGTCTGGTAGCAGCCTTGGTATTGTGGAGCGAAGGCACCTATCCGGATTTTTTGACTGCATTACGTCATGCAACGTTTAATCTGGTTACGATCGCTACCGATTGCGGCTTTGCCTCTCAGGACTTTAATCAATGGCCCATTTTTGTGCCGATGTGGATGCTGTTTTTATGTTGTATTTCGGCTTCTTCCGGCTCCACCGGCGGAGGTATCCGGATGATTCGCACCATTATCCTGATGAAACAGGCGCGCCTGGAGCTGTTTAAATTTATTCATCCCTTTGCAGTTAAACCGATGAAAATCGGCGACACCGTGGTCAGCAATAAAATCGTCACCTCGGTGACTGGATTTATTTTCCTGTATTTCATTAGCATCGTCATTCTGGTGTTTATGCTGTTGTTAAGCGGCATGGATTTTATCAGCGCATTTTCGGCTATTGTCGCCTGTTTTAACAACGCTGGCCCCGGTCTTAATCAGGTAGGACCTGCCAGCAATTACGCCAGTCTGAGCGATTTTCAAACGGGTGTTTGCGCCTTTGCAATGCTATTGGGGCGGGTGCAAATATTTTCGATTGTTATTTTATTTGTGCCTGAATTTTGGAGAAAATAATCTGCGTCCGAGTAAGTGCGGCAGAGTTTGAATTTTTTAGTGAGGAAAGCTAAAGGCTGCGAATTAACTAGCCTTAACAAAAGGTGATTGTGCGTGTATGAATGATACGGATTGAGAGGAGTTGTAAGCTTGTGTTTTTGCAAGTAAATTTAAGGTTTGTAAAAACAAAAAACCCAGCCAAAAGCTGGGTTTTTTGGTGCTGCTAAAAATTCTATTTACAGTTGAATAGAACTAGAAACTTTTTGCTTAGAATCATCAGGATTGTCCAAACAGCCAGTTAAGCCAACAATCATTAATGTCATAGCTAGAACAGATAAAATTTTATTCATAAGAATATCCTCCAAAGGGGTTTCAATTATTTTTATTAAGTTGCGCCAATAAATTAAAGCACGTGCATTTTATATCATGATTAGAATGATGATGCAATAGTGAATTATCCGACCTAAAAGACGGAGCTTCCAGCTTCAACGGGGTGATACTCGGCATTATGTGCATGAGTCTTATGTCTCCTCCACTGGCAGTACCGCTGATTTCCAACGGTATCCTAATTAAGGAAATTTAATTATGAGTAAAGATAAAAACCAAGTCAAGAGCACGCCTTACATTCTCACCCTAAACGGCAAGGTTTTACGGTGCTTTTCGAGAAAAACCGGAAAATATCCGTGCAATTAAAGCTGATTGATGTTGTCAGGTAAATCAACAGAGATTTTTTGATCGGTCCATTTAGCGGTTCCGATAGTGCTCCATGGAGAGGTAAAATTTTTGTGTAATTGATCGCGAACCCAGTGTGAGGGCGCGCTGATTTTTTTAAGTTTTATGTTGAACACAACGTTGTCAAGATTTAAGCCGCAATTTTTCCCCCAGAAAGCGGTGACTTTCATGATGAATTTATGCAAACGCTTGTTGTCAATGTTTGGCGTAACGGCAATATTGGCCCACATAGAATGAACTCGGCCCCAGTTGGGTGAAAGAAGCCGTCCTTGTTCATTGACAAACGGCAGCCAGTGTTCAGAGCCATTTTGATCGGTGTAGGTGATCGCCAAAATATGATCATAGCCTGCGAAATGGTCGTGTAGATAAAGCGCGTGCGGGGTGATGCCTAAAAATGTCTGCGAGACCATTAACACAGCATTGCTGGCTTGTGATATGGGATTTTTAGGGCTGTCAGCATTAAGCCTGTAAATAAGGCCGTAATGAATGGAGCTATTTAATTGCAAAGCGAGTAGCGCAATCAATATTTTTGTCAGTCTTCTGGAAAATGCCTTGGGTTTTTGTGCGGCAATACCTTCAGCAAATTGATGGTAAAAAGTGGTGTCCGGCAGTGCTTGTGGGGTAAGGCATGTTGATGTGCATGGGACGCGATTGCGCGTATCGGCAATAGACCGGTATTTTTTTAAAGCCAGTTGATGAATTCCCGGAAGACTCAGAATAACACCAAGTGGAAATAGATAGCGCATTTTTATAAAGATCTGGCTGTAGGTGTCGACGCCTGAATAAATGCGGTTGTTGCGATCCAGTGCGTATAAATCGGTTAACAGCGTTTCGTTGTTGATGAACGCCAGTGCCGGGTAGTGTATGGCATGTTCCTGAGCGTTTTTGAAAGCTATGCGACTGAATATATCGAAATGATTAATGATGAGCGCGGTGCGATTACACAGTGGGCACAGCTGGTCATAAAATACTGTGAGTGATGGCTCATTAGCTGTCATTAGGCGACCGATACAGCGCCACCACTTAAAAGGAATCAGTAAGGTGTAAAAAATGAGCATGCCCAAGCCGAAAGGATAAATATTAAAAGACAAGGTAATGCCAAGATGCAGCATAAGGCCGATTAATAAATAGACGATACGCAATTGACGCTGGTTAAAAAAGAATATAAAGGTAAATTGAAAAATTAAAATGGTATAGCCGAGGATGTTTTGCAGTAGTTTGTTGTTTAGTAAATGCGACATGTCGATAGCCGAAACATAATAAGGCTGCGTTGCTGGTAGCCAAGTGCCCAAGCCATTAAGCCAGTGTTCGGCAAACATTTTGTGTGTGGCGGAGTCAAAATAGAGGAAACCGAGACAGATGGCAACGGGCAGGTAGTAGGCAAGGACTGAGACTGTTGGCTTTGGATAAGTACTGTAATGGGTAAAAGGTGTGCTCAGTTTATGTCGAAGATTGTCGATTGAAAAGGCCCGATCTCCGGGCATAAAAAGCAGAAAAAACCCGGTTCCGATCATGAATAAATCAAAGCCGCCATCAAAGTCCCTTTGCATCGGGGTAAAGTTTACAAAAATGATCCAAATAATGTAGTTGCAGGTCATCGCAAACTGGTAGCGATAACCGGTCACAATAAAAGCAGCAATAACGCCCCAAAGACACAAGAAAAAAGGAATCATCGGGAATTCGATATCTATATAAGGGATAGGGTCGAAAATTAAATGATTAAAGTACAGCAGGAAAATAATTTCCTGTAGCGTGATCAGGCCGTAAAAAATCCGGAATAAGCCAATGCCGGTAGCAGGAGCTTGCTTGGAGTGAAGTTCTAAAATTTTAGCGGAGATAAGTTTATACATTTCATGATTTGGAAAATCGAGAGGATGTATAAATTATATAAGAAATGTAGGGTTTATGCGTTTAAATGTGTAGACAAAACAAAGGCCGTACTCAACTCATAGTGAATTGAAGTAAGCGGCCTAAGTTAAGAATAAATCGGTTAAGACTTATTTTTCATCGTCTGGGTGTTCGGCGAATACCCACTTTACGAGGAAGTAGCCAGCAGCTATAACTACAACCGCGCCGATCATACCGGCTGGTTCTTTTAACATTTCGGTGATATCTAAGATCGCTCCCATGGGATGTCCTACCTATAATTTTGTATTTTTAGAAATATTGCTAATTACATAGCAAACGGAAAGATCATAATACTTTAGGAAAAGTTAAAGTCAAGGCTTATTGTTCAGTGCTTATATTGATAAGATATGAATTTTGTTCTCGGTTGAATTTATCCATGTGTAGCGTAAAACCCCACCGTTCAAGGCATAGCCATCTACACAAGTTATTGGCTCGCTATGCTTTCATGGCGGTGATGTAAGCGGCTCAGTTTCGTATTTTCCATAGTATGAATCTCTATTGTGTTAAAATTAAAAAATGCTACCAGAGAACGCTATCGGCTCGCTCCATGACGGCAACTTAGTTTTAAAAAAGACTTCAAATTCACTTTCAGCGAAAACCAAGCAACCAGTGTGAGGTCTTGAATAAGCGCTTAAAAAGTACAAAACAACCGTCGGGCTGACGGGGCTAGTCTGTGAAGTGAGCGATGCAACAATGTCGCCAGCAGCAGAAACCAGCAGGTAATAGCGATATATGCCTGCTCCTGAGTTACATCAGGAATCTCCTTGCTTTAGCTGGGGGAGGGTGTCAATGTTCGATATACGATGTGTTATAGGTTAGAATCTTTTTTTTGAGTGCGGATAGGTTTTAAGATAAGGAATTATAATGAATAGATACGTTAAAATATTACCACTGGTCGCAATTTTCTTTACGTTATCGGCCAATGCTGAAGTTGCATTAAAAGATAGCTCTGAAATCCTTGGAGAATGGAATTTATATGCAGAAGCGGCTAAATTGGATGGGGAGCAAAAAGCCGTTAAAATTGAATGGGAGTTTAAAAAGGATGGCACTCTGCAAACAACGTCAACAGATTCTGTTGGCCGAACCAAAGAAATGAAAATAGCCATTAAATATTCCGTCGAAAATGGCGAAATTAAAAAACAGACAACTCCTGGGCGAGAAAAATATGAATCCTGCAAAGTTGTTGAAAAAGAGGGTTCAAACATGATTTTAAAGTGTACATATCTTTACTTCTTTCTAACAAAAAAATAATTTAAAAAAAGGATATAGCTATGATAGGTGGCATACTAATGATTCTAGTGGCTCTCTGGATTTACCAGTCTGCTATGAGAGCTAAGGTGGATAATGTGATAATGTGGGTCGCGATTAGTGCGGTTGTTTTTTTTGTAGTGCAACTAGCGTTTATCGATATCAATCTTTACATTTTAGAGGCAATAAAAGGCAGTCAAGGTGGTGGCGACTACGAGCGTGATTTAACGACTATTGGCGATAGAAAAAATGAAGGCGGTTTTCAGGGATTTGGCGGTATTTTGCTTTCAGTGTATATGGAATTAATGCCGCAAATCGTCGGTGTTCTAGCGGCAGCATTGATCAGGATAAAATTTATTACCAAAGAGGCCTTTACACTGGGTAATTTATTTGGCGACATTAAAGAAATGTTTCAGGGCATTAAACAAAGCTTTAAAACGCCAGCTGACGACAAGTAAGGGACAAAGTTGGTTATAAAAAAAAGCCCAAGCGATACTTGGGCTTTTTTTATGGCTGTACACTATTTTGCAGATTATAGGTTCTGATTTTCCAGAGGCTATTTGCCTAAAATAGTAGAAACAAGAAAGATGAGCCCACAAACGAAAAGCACGGTAAATACCACTCCCACAATAATATAGGTTGAGAGAGCTCCCTGTTCGAAGTCTTTTTGCCTGTTATCATTACTTTGTACACCAATAGCGGCAGCTAAAACGCTCTTGATGACTTGAGTAATCGTTGGTTTTGACATGCTCATCTCCGATATAAATAGTGAAAAATAATAGTGCTTGATTGCCTTTTAAGCAATGATTATATCCAAATCAATAAACCTTGACCCGATCCTTATGAGCAAAACAGAATTACTAAAACAGCAATTATCCCAGCGCATTTTATTTCTCGATGGTGCGATGGGTACGATGATCCAAAGCTATAAGCTGGAAGAAAAAGATTATCGTGGTGAGCGTTTTGCCCAGTGGGAAGTCGATCTTAAGGGAAATAACGATCTTTTGTCGTTGACCCAGCCGGACATTATTAAAGCGATTCATAGTGCTTATTTTGAAGTCGGCTCCGACATTGTCGAGACCAATACCTTTAACGCTACCCGTATCGCGATGGCCGATTACAAAATGGAATCGCTGGCGTATGAAATCAATGTTGAGGCGGCGCGTTTGGCAAGACAGGCGGCCGATGAATACACCCAAAAAACCCCGGAAAAACCGCGTTTTGTGGCCGGCGTATTAGGCCCTACCAATCGTACAGCTTCCATGTCGCCCGATGTTAACGATCCGGGCTTTCGTAATATTTCTTTTGACGAATTAGTTGTCGCCTACACGGAAGCCACGCATGGCCTGATTGACGGTGGCGCGGATATTATCCTGATTGAAACCGTGTTCGATACTCTGAATGCCAAAGCCGCCATTTTTGCGGTAGAACAAGTTTTTGAACAGATAGGCTATAAATTGCCGGTGATGATTTCCGGCACCATTACCGATGCGTCAGGCAGAACGCTGTCCGGGCAAACCGTTGCCGCTTTTTGGAATTCATTGAAACATGTTGAGCCGATCTCTTTCGGCTTTAACTGCGCGTTAGGCGCAACCGAATTACGCCAGTATATCGATGAATTATCGAGTATCGCCGATACGCATATTTCTGCTCATCCCAATGCAGGCTTGCCTAACGAGTTCGGGGAATACGATGAAACGCCCGAAGCGATGGCCGAAGAGCTTGCCGATTGGGCTAAATGCGGCTACCTGAATATTATCGGCGGTTGTTGCGGAACCTCGCCTGCGACGATTAAAGCGATAGTCGAGGCCGTACAGCACTATAGCCCCAGAATAGTTCCGGATATACCTAAACAGTGTCGGTTATCCGGGCTCGAACCGATGAACATCGGCCCGGACTCATTATTCGTCAATATCGGCGAGCGCACCAACGTGACCGGTTCGGCGGCATTCAAACGATTGGTTATCGAAGGCGATTTTGAAGCGGCACTGGATGTTGCCAAACAGCAGGTTGAAAACGGCGCGCAAATCATCGACATCAATATGGACGAAGGCATGCTGGAGTCCAAGGAAGCGATGGTGCGCTTTTTGATGCTGATCGCGTCCGAGCCCGACATTGCCAAAGTGCCGATTATGCTGGATTCGTCCAAATGGGATATTCTGGAAGCCGGTCTTAAATGCATTCAGGGCAAAGGTGTGGTCAATTCCATTTCGCTAAAGGAAGGTGAAGAGGCATTTATCAAACACGCCAAACTGGTGCGTCGCTACGGTGCGGCAGTTATTGTCATGGCCTTTGACGAAGAAGGGCAGGCGGATACCAAGACCAGGAAAGTCGAAATATGTCAGCGGGCTTACAAGATTCTCACCGAACAAGTCGGTTTTCCGCCCGAAGACATTATTTTCGATCCCAATATATTCGCCGTTGCCACCGGCATCGACGAGCACAACAATTACGGCCTGGATTTTATTGAAGCCACCCGCGAGATTAAACGTACCCTGCCTTACGCACTGATTTCCGGCGGCGTTTCCAACGTATCGTTTTCGTTTCGGGGCAATAACCCGGTGCGGGAAGCGATAAATGCGATATTTCTATACCATGCGATACAGGCGGGCATGGATATGGGTATCGTCAATGCGGGGCAATTGGCGATTTATGAGGATATACCCAGAGATCTGCGTGATGCGGTTGAAGCGGTCATCTTAAATACTCACGACGGCAGTGGTACCGATAGGTTGCTGGAGCTTGCCGACAAATATCGCGGTGACGGCAGCAGCAGCGCAGAAAAAGAACAGGATTTGGAATGGCGCAGCTGGCCGGTCACCAAGCGTCTGGAGCATGCGCTGGTAAAAGGTATTACCGACTACATCGACGAAGATACCGAACAGGCAAGGCTGGAAGCTGAGCGGCCGCTACATGTCATCGAAGGCGCGCTGATGGACGGCATGAACGTGGTCGGCGATTTGTTCGGCGCGGGCAAAATGTTCCTGCCGCAAGTGGTCAAATCGGCGCGGGTGATGAAAAAGGCCGTGGCTTACTTGATGCCGTTTATGGAAGCCGATAAAGCCGCAGGCGAACGGCAAACCAACGGCAAAATCCTGATGGCGACTGTCAAAGGCGATGTGCATGACATCGGCAAGAACATCGTCGGCGTGGTCTTGCAATGCAATAACTATGAAGTGATTGATCTGGGCGTGATGGTGCCCGCCGAAAAGATTTTGCAAACCGCACGATTGCAAAATGTTGATATTATCGGCTTAAGCGGCCTGATTACACCGTCGCTGGATGAAATGGTGCATGTCGCCAAAGAAATGCAGCGCCAGGGTTTTACTATGCCGTTGATGATAGGCGGCGCGACAACCTCGCGCGCGCATACCGCCGTAAAAATCGCCCCGCATTACCAAGGGCCGGTTATTTATGTGACCGATGCGTCGCGCGGTGTCGGTGTCGCCAGCAACTTGCTCAGCACTGAGTTAAAAGACGAGTTCGTCAGCAGCGTCAGGGAAGAATACGAGGTCGTCAGGGAGCGGCATAAAGGCCGGGAAGCCAAAACCAAGCAACACTCTTTAGAAGAAGCCCGACGTAATAAATTCAACTGGGGCAATTATGAACCGGTTAAGCCAGCGTTTTTGGGCATAAAAGTCATTGATAATTTCCCCTTGGACACGCTGGTCTGGTATATCGATTGGACGCCGTTTTTTCAAACTTGGGAAATGGCCGGAAGTTATCCCAAAATACTCGATGATAAAGTCATCGGCATTCAAGCCAGAGAACTGTTCGAAGATGCGCAGGCGATGCTGAAAAAAATTATCAGCGAACAGTGGGTGAGCGCCCGCGCCGTGGTCGGATTCTTCCCGGCCAACAGTGACGGCGATGATGTGGTGGTGTACGCGGACGACACGCGTACCCAGAAAAAAGAAATCTTGCAGCATTTGCGTCAGCAGAATGTCAAGGCGCCGGGCAGGCCAAATTATTGCCTGTCCGATTTTATCGCCCCGGTTGGTAGCAGCAAGGCCGATTATATCGGCGCTTTTGCGGTAACGACCGGCATCGGCATAGAGCAAAAACTGCATGAATTTGAACTGGATAACGATGATTACAGTTCGATTATGCTCAAAGCGCTGGCCGACAGATTAGCCGAGGCATTTGCAGAGTATATGCATCAGGTGGTCAGAAAAGAGTATTGGGGTTATGCCAAAGATGAAGCTCAGGAGGCTCATCAGTTAATCAATGAAGCCTATCAAGGCATACGACCTGCACCCGGTTACCCTGCGTGTCCCGATCATACCGAAAAGGGCAAGCTGTTTGAGTTGCTCAATGTGACTGAGCATACCACCATAGAACTTACAGAAAGTTACGCCATGTATCCTGCATCAGCAGTAAGCGGCTGGTATTTTTCCCATCCCGAATCGCAGTACTTTAATGTCGGCAAGATAGATAAAGACCAGCTGCAAGATTATGCCAGGCGCAAAGGCATCGCCGAAGAAGTGGCCGAGCGCTGGTTGGCGGCGCATTTGCATCATTAATATGCGCTTGATGCTGTTTGGCACCTCCGGCTGCCATCTTTGCGAACAGGCGGAAATTATTGTTAATGCCTGTGTGCCGGGCGGCGTCGACTATGTCGATATTGCCGAACAGGAGCAGTGGCAAGAACAATACGCTATTCGCATTCCTGTTTTATATGATCCAAGGACCAAGCGGGACTTGGGATGGCCGTTTGATTTGGCGGAAGTCGGTGATTTTATTGGTCGCGTAGTTAGTCTGTAGCCTAAACGCTTTCCCGAAGACCAGAATATCTTGAGCGATTTTTTAGATTGACGAGATCCTGATTTTTTCGTTATATCCGAACTATTCGGTGGCCGGGCGATTCGTTTGGGAAGGTAACGGAAAGTATTAGCTGCTTTGCTTTATCGGTAGACATAAAAAAACCGTAGCCCCCGAAAGAGCTACGGTTTTTTTGCCTGCAATTAGATGATTGTTACTTCTTCTGCTTGTGGGCCTTTTTGTCCTTGAGTGACAGTAAATTGTACTTTCTGTCCTTCATCAAGAGATTTAAAGCCTGAGCTGTTAATGTTGCGAAAGTGAACAAAAACATCTGGGCCATTTTCTTGCTGAATGAAACCGAAGCCTTTTTCAGCGTTAAACCATTTAACTGTACCTGTAGTCATTTGAATGTAATCCTATTTTTAGTAATTAATAGCCTTATTAGGGCTGATGGAGCCGGGAAATTAGAGAATTACTTAATGATAACAGGACGAACAATTACAAGAAGAACTTCGTAAAGATAAGCATAACGGTAAAACTATTTCAAGCTGGGGGGATTTTATAGCTGGAATCTGGCAATGTCAAGCTTTTAGATTGTCATGTAGGTGACCATACGGGTTAAATAATTTGGATTAAAGCGCTTCACTGTGTTCGGAATAGTCGAGGCACTTGAGTTTATAAGTAGGCTAATTAAAAATTCGCCCCAAATAATTTTTCAGAGATTAAGCAATTGCGAGAGAGACAGAGGGTGTAAGACGGGGGCAGGGGAGTTTGATGGGGCGGTGGGGCGGTTGGAGAAATAAAGGCTTTGTTGTGTTGGGTTACGCTGCCGATAACCCAGCCTCCAGCAAAGCCATTCATCTCAATAAGCCAACTGTTCCAGCGTAATCCCCAAAGCATCTGCGGCTTTTTGCAGTGTGGCTTTGCGTGGACGCTTGGCGGCCTCAATTTGCGCGTAACCTGCTTGGCTGATACCCATGCGTTCTGCCATGTCGGTTTGAGTCAGCATCAAGTATTCACGCCAAGCTTGCAGCAGACTGACCCCATCCATGACGCGCTTACCAACGACAGCGTTCGGAATCATGCCGGGGCGGACAACGCCGGGCAATTTAACAAAATCGGCATAGGGCAGCACTACAAACGCCGGTTTGCCGTCGTCGCCTAGAATGGTTTGGTAGTTAGTAAGTGCGCTCATCGCGTTTTTTCACCTCTTCAATGTCAATAATACGTACGTCACCGTCGAACTCGAAAAACACCCGGAAATCACCCACCCGCAGGCGGTAGCTGTAAGCATGGTTAGTCAGCTTTTTAACGCCCTGGCAATTCGGGAAATCAGCCAATACCTGCACTTCGGTATAAATCCGCTGACGCATGGCGATTTCCTTGATCTTTTCAAGCTGCTTAAGGGCTTTGGGTTTCCAGTTGATCGAGTTCATAAGCCAAATTATAAGTATTTTATAAGACTTGTCAACGATAAGGCGGGAAGGATTAATCGCTGTAAGGCGGATTATTTGTAGGGTGGTTTCGCGTAGCAAACCGCCTCATACGCACGACGTCGATTACAGCCTGTCGCAGTGTGGTGGATTGCCTAGCGGCGAATTCACCTTACAGCTTTATAGTACTTTTAGCTCCAATACTTCGTCTTCAACCCATTTAACTAGGACTCCCCTAATGATGTTATAAAAATCATTAAATAATGTTCTTTTACTTGCAAAAGCAATATCTGTTTCTGTTAATAAGCTAGGATTTGTTTCGTGAAAGTGAAACTTACCTGAATGAAAGTGTGAGCTGCGAATTGCATAATAATAGTCGCATAGATTTTTATCATATTTTCCATCGTTATACTGGTTCAAAAACTCGGAAAAACTAATTTTTTTGTGTTGAGTAAGAGATTCAACTGCACAGATTAAATAAGAGACGAAAGCCGTTGGTTCTGATTTATGTAATTTCAGGGCTAAATTATACATTCGTGAGCAAGCGAGAAATGACTCTAGTTCTTCATTATTTAATCTTTCTATACCGATGAAATACTTTCTTATTTCACGCGGGAATTTTATTTCAAGGTTGGAGAAGTGTCGCTGCCTTTGCAACCCCTCCCTTAAACTTGCACTATTATAGGAAGGTTTACCAAGCGTTCTTTCCAAAAAGACTTTCTCTAAATTTGGCTTCGCGGATGCATCAAACATTATCCATTCATTTTTATTATTTAACTCATCTTCATTTACCAAAGAAAGACCAACCTTTCCAGAAAAAAAACCATTCATATCCTCTTTGTCAGATAAATGTCGTAAATAATTTAAATTATCACGGACGACGAGCCCTAACTCTGGATCAAAGTAGCCAGTTCTATGACGCTTTACTGAGAATACGCTTCCTTGAGGATGTCTTTTATGAAAAACAAAACATCTATACTCTGAATCTACAAATTCAAAACCTACATCAAGTAAAATGGAAAGAAATGCGTGTAAATTATAGACGTGTTCATAGGCTAGTGTTCTTGCATGTTCGATGCTAACAGCATTTAATTCAACGTCAAATGTTATTATATGTTCTGTGTTAGGTTCTTGCTTAGATACCGATTCGGCTGGTTTCAATAGCGTCTTATATTTATATTTTATTAAATAATTTCCTACTATTTGATGCGAGTTGTATATTTTTGAATATAACCTCACAATATATTTTGTCGTGGCGTTGTTATTTCTACTCAAAAGAATCTTATAATATAAACTATTCAAATATGATTCTAGGTCGTATAGGTTTATATTTTTTCCTTCTGTTATTAATTCTATAATTGTACTTTTTATTTTACTTGATCCGTCTTTAAATTTTTCAATACTAATATGAAGTAGGAATTCATGAGATTCGTTTCTTATCTCATCTTTGCAGTGAAATGAAATATTACAAATTCCGCCTAAATCGTCATTTTTTATAGTAGAAAAATTACTGATATCTAGGAAATATTTATTTACAACAGGTAAAATATCATAGGTGAGCTTAAGCTCGTCTTTACTTTCATATATTAAGTTACGTGAATCTGAAGTCATATTATCTGGGAGAAATAGTGTTAGTGATAACGTCGGGCATAAATAACATGCCCGACGACAGAACTAGTGAATATTGCCTTTTCTATCCTCAAATCGAGTAAACCATTTGACCCTCATTTTACGTTTGCATAAAGGACAGTGAGACGGTATCTACTCGGCTTTATTTTAAATTCTTCGGCTTCTTCGTGTAGTTGTCTAAAATATCATTAACTGATGTTACGCAGCCAGTAATTTTTGCAACTCTTCATAAGCTATCTGGTTCGCTTTGATAAACAGCTTAGTTCTTAGCGCAAAATGATTGGCCTTGTGTTTTATCTTCAGACATTCCAGCTTGAACACCGCATAGATCGACATGAAGACATGGTTGTTCTGGGTAGTGACCGTACGGGTTGGTGATTTTGCCAACCCCGCATTGGATTTTAATGACTTGTGGAACTCCTCAACTTTCCACCGTTTTTGGTAGATCGTGGCGGCTTGTTCGCCATTGCACGCTAAATCACTGCATACCAGATTCAATAGGCCGATGCTGCCGTCTTTGTTTGTAAAGACCCGGCGGACGAAAAGCACTTCCTGTTGAAAGCCTTTCATCCAACCGCGCACCGCCTGCTGATCCGCCAATTCCAGCTGACTGATTCGTACAAAACGGCCTTCTTTCTTGTCTTCTTCTGTTAAAGCCACCAAGCGGTTATCCTTTAGGGCGCTGATGAAGTGCTTGCCTTTCTTCAGGATAAACTCAAAGTTCTCCTTGCTGGCAAACCAACTGTCCGTCAACACATAGCGGAACTTGATGGCATTCGCCACACTGGTCGCTATCATCTCCCGCATCAGCTCATTTTTGGTGAACTCACTGGCCCGCTTGACCTTGCGGGTCTTCACATCACTGAACTGGTAAGGCTTGCGCACCACTTCAAAGGCGACGGGAATTGAAACTTCCCCACTATAGTATAGGGCGTTCAGCAAATTGATTCCTTTGACCGAACGCCCTTTGCAGTGATCATAGTGCCAGCACATGATTTCGTTCTCATCCGTCCAGGTCTTCTCCTGAATGGTATCGTCAAATATCAAGCAACCATCTTCCCGATCTATCTGGCGTACTGTCGCTTTAACTTGCCCCCACAGGTCTTTGGAGGTAAATGCTTTCGATGCCAGAAAACGCGTCATCTGGTCATGGCTTATATCCCCTTCCATCATTGCCGACAATCCGGTCGCCGTCGCAAACCCGTTATTGCAGATCAGGTAGTCTGTGTATAATTCTAGTTTTATTTTTTCCATCCCGAAATAATACGCTTTTTGAGGGGTGGGTGCGTAACATCAGTCATTAACTGCAAGTTGGTGAGAATTTAGTAACTTCTGTATTTGGATCGGAGAGAAATCTCTGAAATTAGCTGATTCGAATGACTTAAAAAAATCCCTAATGGTTCTTACAAAGCCTTTGAGTTCACTTACTCTCATGACTTCTATTTCATGAGTGAACGCAGCTGCACTTTCCACAGCATTCGCTGGATGAATAATTATCCGCTTCGCTTTCAATCCTTGATAATGTTTTTCAAACCAAACACTCGAACGGTTCATCTGCTCAGCCTCCCGTTTGTTGATTCTTGAGCGAGTAATATCAACTTCATTTTTGCATTCCCAAACGATATAGTGTGTATCGTCAAGCGCCCAAAGATTATCAGGACCTTCTTTCCACTCCTTATCAGGTCGTTCCCCAGCGAAACCCAATGCGAAACTGAGTTCATCCAATGCCTGTTCAAATTGATCAGCTTTGCTACCAAAGACAAGTCGTCCAAGAATATCGGAAAGAGTTACTTCAAGTTGACTATAGCTTTCAAATTCGCCTAACCACGCAGCAATTCTCTCCACACGTCCCTGACTCACTACAGTGAGCTTTGCCACGGTTACTCCAGATGCTGGTCGCAATAGCAAACGATTAATCTTATAGGCAGCAATTTGCAGGCGCTGAGATTCGACACGATTAGAGAGGAAGTGATAACGAGCCATCTCTTGCAGATACCACGCTTTATCTTCTGGATTGATTTTTCCACTATCCAAAAGCTTTTGAAGTATATCGCTTGCGCTAGAGTAATCACCGAGACTGTATGCCTCCTCCGCTGCTAATTCAGCCGCGTAAGCTTGCAAAATGTGTTCGTTGGCCCCAGCAGGTTTTACGTCTGCCATTTGCTCAACGTAAAAAGCTTTCCAATCATCGTCGCGCTTCAGGCACTGTCGGATTAAACCACTAAATGCAGCTGATGGTTCTTCCCCATTTTCTATTTCTTGTTGTGCCATATCCGCAAGTTCCAGCCCGATTTCGATCTGGGTCGACATTTGTGGTGATAAATATTTTCTGGATTCCTTGTTACGAACCAGTCTGGTTATATCGGTTCCGATGATTATAACAACCGAGTAGTCTTTCTCTCCACGAACACTCCGGCCCAAACCCTGCTCGACTGTGCGAACTGTCCGTATTAGAGTCGCTTCGCTATTTGGGCGACAAGACTCTTGGTACAGATCGATGAGACTCTCTGAAAATGGTTTGCCATCAAAAATCAGGACGCGGCATGTATTGTCGGGAAGGTCGATACCATCGTAGCGATTCGCCAAGACAACGGTTTTTTCATATTGACCCTTACGAAGGTCATCTATAACTTTAGGCAAGGTAGTTTTAGTTGCCACAAGAGCCCCATAAGCCTCCCAGTCCTTTGTTTTTAGGAAGCTAGGTGCCAGGACAACACGACCGTAACGCCTTTTTGGATTTGGCTCACCATATAATTCGACTATTCGTTCCCGATTAAGATCCTCATGGATTAACGAAGGCAGCAGAACCATCTTTTCCCCTGACCAACTTTCTTTAGCGTAGGTAATAGGTTTAGTGATTGTTTTTGGTTCAAGTTGCAAGCCTTTTACGAGGAACGCATCGTCAGTGACGGTAGCAGACATGAAAATTCTATGTGGAGCCTTCCAGTAACTCCCAAACACAGATAAGGGAGGAATGTATGGCTCAATCTCTATGGCAATCCCCGAAATCACACATTGACAGCCTCCAAGCATGTTCTTCAACAACGGCCATGCATATTTAATCGAGACTCGATCCGCATTGGAAGACAGAATGTTTGCGACATCAGTTTCATGTTGAAGCCATGTCCAATAGGGAACAGGTAATAGAGCGTCTCGCTTGTTATTGCAAATATCAGCATAAGTACCAATTCCTTGTTGCTCTAATTCTTCGGCAAAAAGTGCTTTCAGACTGGCATAAGCTGGCTCAGTACTGGGGATACGAATGCGACATGCTCCACGAATCCTATCGGCACATGCATGGGCGTCATCCATCAGTAGCGTGCCCACAGTTTCGGAAGATCGGTTTAGATGAAAATTAGTAAGACCGTTAAATAGTTTTTGCACCGAAGTGACAAGAATCCTTTCGCCATGCAAAAACTCAGGCGGTAGTTCAGAATCGGTTATGCACGTTGCTATACCAAACTGTTTCGCTTGTTCACATGTTTGTGAAATTAGGAAATTGTCTGGGCATAAGTAAAGTGCAGGGCCCTTATTGTCATTCAGTCTTGCTTGAAGCAAGAGCAAGCCAATCAATGTTTTTCCCTGGCCTGTATGTAATTTCACAATAACATCACGCGATGTTCGATGAAAATTAAACCATTCCGCGAGGACTGACTCTTGAGCTGGCCGCAATGGACCTTTGTCATGGGCGCGGTCAAGAGTATCGTAAAGTTTTACGGGATCAACTGGTTTTTCCGTCTTTTTTCCTGCTAAGTGCTTCTTGAAATCGACCACACTGGCTTCCTCTTTGAGTTATTTTAAAAATACTGACGCTATTTTTGGATGGCGGCTTTGGCCGATTTGAGCCAATTAGTTTTAGTCTTGGTAGAGCATGCCCTTAATGCCCTACATTCCAAAACGATAAGATATTGCCGAATATACGGAGCTAATTATCTATTCCTCGTTTGACAAACAAAAAAATTAACATCTAACCTAATTACGCTCTCGTAAAAAACGAGAGTCGGGTTTGGTAGCCCGAATGGTTCAGGCGCAGCAGCTATGCGCCTATGAAGGTTCATGGCTTTTTTTATGCTCTCACAGTTATGGTGGGTGGCGTATTGGGGAGCCGTGAGGCTCGCCGGATCCTTGACCCGGTCGACTAACCCGATACATCATCCGCCGCCCTGAGTTTGGTAGCTCCGTCCGGTGGTAAATCAACCGCAGTTCAGGAGTCACCCATGAATAAGCTATTAACTTGGCTAGTCGCCAATGCGCCGCTACGCCACAAAATCCCCGTCCGTGTTTTTCAAATCCGCTACCAACGCGCAAAGCGTGTATTGCGTGCCCAGCTGTTACCCCCTGCTTTAACTCGGGAGGTGTAACATGGATTTAAAAACCTTAGCCAATCCGTTCCAGTTCGCCGATCTGGATATCCGCACCGCCACCGACGAACACAGCGAGGTCTGGTTCTGCGCTAAAGATGTTTGCGCTGCGCTCGATATTGTCTGGTCAGGTGCATCAATCACTCTCGAAAACATGCCGGATAACTGGTTTATGGTCATGAATCTCATGACCATAAAAGGCGAAAGAGACGCCTATTTCATCAACGAAGCCGGTCTTTATCACCTGATCTTTCGCTCTAATAAACCCAAAGCCAAAGAGTTCGCCAACTGGGTTTGTGAAACCGTTCTGCCCGAGATCCGCAAAACCGGTTTCTTCGGCACCATCAGTATTAAAGATCAAATCAGTATATCAAGGCAGATTGAAAGCGTATCCTTACAAATCGTAAATAATAAGAATGCGTTCAGAAGAAAATTGCTACAAGACCAGTTGCGCCGACTCTGCAACATTGTCAACCAGCCGATACCGCCGGACGATTGGATAGCAATGGACTGCAACCAGGTAGACCTGTTCGATGGCTCACCCGCCAAGTTAAGCTAACAGGAGCAGACGATGACAGAAGAACAAGAACAGCTCATCCACGCCCTAAACGGTGCAGCCCAAGGCATCAGCGCCGCAGTAGAGCAAGAGACCATCACCCCCATACAGATCTACTGCCTACTCAAAACCCTGATCCAACAACTATCCGCAACCATCCACTAACCTCATCCTAAGCCGGGTCCCAAGCCCGGCACATTCACCGCTATAACCGCCAATTATCCCCACGCCAACCATTACGCCAACCTATCGATCCGCCCGCCTGAAAATCACTCCTCCTCACCCGCGCTGTTTTTGCGAAATTTTTTTTCACTGAAATGAATTTTGAAGCACGGGTTATCGCTAAAGCGGCGAAACAGCCGATTGCCGGAGGAATAGAGCGAAAAATTGAACCGGCATTTTTTGAACTGATACGGGGATTAATGGAGACTATCAACCGCCAATTATCGCCAAATTTTTATTTTGAAAATTGATTTTATGTTTAAAATCAATACTTTATATGGCGGAGAGAGAGGGATTCGAACCCTCGATACGTTGCCGTATACACACTTTCCAGGCGTGCGCCTTCGGCCGCTCGGCCATCTCTCCTGTTTTTTGCTTCCCGTAGATCACGGGAAGCCGAGTAGAATAATCGATATTGCGTTTTGACGCAATGATCTTTATCCGCCGCTTGCTTCGGTTTGCGCTTCCAGTTCATCCCACCGCTGGTAAACTTGCTCCAGTTTGGCATCTATCTGTTTAAGTTCGTCCAGAGTCTTGGCCGTGACAGCCTGATCTTTTTTATAGAACTCAGGCGCACTGATTTGCCGATTTAATTCGGCCTGCTTAGCTTCCAGTTCAGCAATCAGTTCCGGTAATTTGTCCAGTTCCTGCTGTTCTTTAAAGCTGAGCTTTTTTTTCGTTACTGTAGATGCAGCGGATTTTGCCGCAGGTTTTTCGGGCTTGCTTACCTTGGCAGGTTTGCGCTGCTTGGCCTGCTTAACATGGTTCATCCAATCAGTATAGCCGCCGACAAACTCATCGACTTCGCCTGTGCCGTCCAGTACAAAAACGCTGGTCACGACGTTGTCCAGAAAAGCCCGATCATGGCTCACCAGCAACAAGGTGCCGTCAAAGTCGACCAGTTTTTCTTCTAACAGCTCCAAGGTTTCCAAATCCAGGTCATTGGTCGGCTCATCCATGATGATCAGGTTGGAGGGTTTGGTAAATAACCGCGCCAGTAACAAGCGGTTTTTCTCGCCGCCCGACAAGCTTTTTACCGGTGAACGCGCTCTGGCCGGGGCAAACAGAAAATCCCCGAGATACGACATCACATGCCGCTGGTTACCGGCGATTTCGACAAACTCATTACCATCGGCGACAGTTTCGGCAACGGTCATGTTCGGGTCGAGTTGGTCGCGCAACTGGTCGAAGTAGGCGATTTCAAGCTTGGTGCCCTGTTCTACGGTACCGCTGTTGGGTTCCAATTGTTTTAGCAGTAATTTTAACAAGGTCGATTTACCGGCACCGTTAGGGCCGATCAGACCGATTTTGTCGCCGCGTTGAATCAGTGTGGAAAAATGCTTAACGATCTGTCTGTCCTCATAAGCAAAGCTGATGTCGTTGACCTCTATCACTTTTTTACCGGAGGCATCGCCTCTCTCCAGGGACATTTTACTGGTGCCTTGAGTGTTGCGGCGTTGGCTACGTTCGTCACGCAATTTTTCCAGCGCCCTGACTCGACCTTCATTACGGGTACGTCTGGCTTTTACACCCTGCCTGATCCAAACTTCTTCATCGGCGAGCTTCTTATCGAACTCGGCATTTTGATTGGCTTCGTCTTCTAGGGCTGCTGCTTTTCTGGCCAGATAATCGTCATAACTGCCTTGCCAGGACACTAAATTACCGCGATCCAGATCGACAATCCGGGTCGCCAGTTTTTGCAGGAAAGACCTGTCATGGGTCACAAACAATACCGCACCCTGAAAATTGAGCAGCTGGTCTTCGAGCCAGGTAATGCTTTCAAAGTCCAGATGGTTGGTCGGTTCATCCAGCAACAATACTTCCGGCTCTATCACCAAGGCTCTGGCCAAGGCCACGCGCCGTTTCCAGCCGCCGGATAAGCCGCTGATCTTTAATTCGCCGGGCAAATCCAGTTTGCTTAAGGTGGTTTCAACCCGTTGTTGAAAATGCCAGCCGTTATGGGTTTCGAGCTGGTGCTGCAGATCGCCCAATTCATTCAGGGCCTTGTCATCATCGTAGTCCATGGTTAACGACAGCGCGTGATAACGGGTAAGCCACTCGCCCAGCTCGCCCAAACCACCGGCAACGGCATCGTAAATGGTCGCGTCCTCAGGCAAATCCGGGGTTTGTTCCAACCAGGCCAATTTTAATTCCGGTTGCCGCCAGATATCGCCATGATCGGCCTGGATATTGCCGGCTATGATCTTCATCAAGGTTGATTTACCCTCGCCGTTGCGGCCTAGCAAGCCTACCCGTTCTCCGGCATCCAGCTGAAAGTCGGAGTTTTTCAATAAAGCGTGAGTTCCAAAAGCGATGGAAACATTGGTCAGTCGTAATAAGGGCATTTTAAAATTCTTTATGTTGTAAATAGCGTCGTAATAAATCCAGTGCCAGTAACGCCGCCTGATTTTGCTTGCGTTCGATAGGGCCTGCCACTGAATGGGTCGTTTGATGAGATCCATCTCCAGTCAGCAGTATATTATATAGAATAATGGCCTGGTCTTTATCGTGAAATGTTTTATCGTCCCCGGAGTAAAGCTGAACCAGCACAAATTCGGCGCTGCCGGTCTGGTATATTTCGCTGGCAATGGCCTGTGCGCTTGACGGCAAATCATCGGCATTAAGCGTAATCGCCAGGCTTTGTCCCAGCTTTTCCAGGGATTGCTGATAGCGGCTTTCCAACAGCCATTGAGCGCCTAGGCACTTGGCCGCCAACAAGCCCTGACTGGCGGTCTCCACCACGGCTAGCGTGTGTTTTCCGGCAGCCATCAGTTGGCCGACGGTAAAAGCCAGATCGCCGCTTGCCTGACCTAAGCCGTCAATGTCAAAAACATGAGCGCCCAGAGCAGCTGCAACTTTGTCGACCAAGGCGGTCATCGCTGCTTCAGGATAATTTTGAGGGAACAGCAGCTTGGTTTGCACATCGTCCGGACTGGCCCGAAAACCCAGGTAAACGTGATCCGGAAGTTCAATTGCGCCAATGCACTGTTGTATGGCCGACTCGCCGATGCCTAAGGTTCTGATGGTGATTAATCGATCAGGCTGCAATAAAAACCGGCTTGCCAGTGTGGGTTGGATCGATTCCAGAAATAAATGGCGCATTTCGCTAGGTACCCCGGGCACAAACGCAAACCAGCAGCGGCCGGCTTGCAAGGAA
Organism: Methylobacter arcticus; assembly: GCF_050917435.1. NCBI lineage: Bacteria > Pseudomonadati > Pseudomonadota > Gammaproteobacteria > Methylococcales > Methylococcaceae > Methylobacter > Methylobacter arcticus. Next base: position 3,189,530 of record NZ_CP159583.1, on the reverse strand, counting down.
AAACCCGGCGCAGTACCCCAGGCATTGTCGATACGCTCGGCTCCCTTCGGGAACATCGCCTGTTTGCGGTTGGAGTCGGGCATTTCGCGGTTTCTTAGCGCAAAAAACCGTTTAATCTGCTCAAAGGCAACGGCGTCGTATTCCAGCGGCAGGTCGAACGCTTTGGCGACTGCCTCGGCAGTCAAATCATCGCTGGTAGGTCCCAGTCCGCCGGTGCAAATACAGCAATCTGCACGGATTGAAATTTCCCGCAGTAAGGCTATCAGGTCATCGAGTTTGTCGCCCACTGCGGTATGCCGGGTTACGGTCAATCCCATGTTGACGGCGTGTTCAGACAACCATGCCGCATTGGTATCGACGGTTTGCCCGGTAACGATTTCTGCGCCCTGGGAAAATATTTCTAACGTTGGGTCCATGTTCAAGGTTCAAGGCTAAATAAAAGTGCAAGGGTGCGCTGCACGCATCGCGCAAGATGAATCAACAAATTCTAGGCAACTGCTCCCCGCTCAGTAAATCCAGCACCCGGCTGATGCCCATTGCTGTTTTCAGGGTAACAGAGCCTTTCGAGTGAGTCGCTGTAACGGTGCCGATTTGACAGGCTTGTTTGCCCAATGGGTGCCGGTGCAACACGCTCAGGGTATGCGCGGCTTGCGCTTGGGGCACAAACAGCGCAAAACAGCCTTCGTTGGCGATGTACAGCGGATCAAAACCCAATATTTCACAGGCGCTACTGACATCCTGATGTATCGGCAATGCCGCTTCGTCGATTTCGAGTGCATGATGCGAGGTGACGGCCAGTTCTATCAGGCCGCTGGCCAGGCCGCCGCGCGTTAAATCGCGCATGCAGTGGATGTTAATGTCGGCTTGAATCAGATCCTGAACCAGGCCGGACAGGTCGGCGCAGTCGCTGGCTATGCTGCTGTCGAAATTCATGCCTTCGCGCTCCAGCATGATCGCGATGCCGTGCCGCGCTATGTCGCTGTTGAGGATGATGCTGTCGCCGACTTGAATTTGGGCAGGCGATACGCTGATGTTTTCGGCTATGAGGCCGATGCCGGCGGTGTTGATATAAACGCCGTCGCCGCTGCCGTGATCGACCACTTTGGTGTCGCCGGTCACGATCAACACCCCGGCCTGCTGCGCGGTGTGCTGCATGGATTCGACGATGCGTTGCAGGTCTCTGATCGCGAAACCTTCTTCAATAATCAGCGCACAACTCAGATATAACGGTAAGGCGCCGCTCATGGCCAAATCGTTCAGCGTCCCGCATACCGCCATCTTGCCGATGTCGCCGCCGGAAAAAAACAGCGGCTTGACCACATAGGAATCGGTGGTAAAGGCCAACTTGGAGCCGTTGACGGTTAGTACAGCGCTGTCGTGTTTCTGGTTTAGCAGGGGATTGCTAAATACCGGCTGGATGACGCTGTCCAGCAGTTGTTGCATCAGGCGGCCGCCGCCGCCATGAGCCATGACGATTTGTTCGTAGTGCAGGGGCAGGGGACAGTTCAGTTTTAAATCAGACATGTTGATGGCGACGGTAGCGGTAATAGGCGGCGCATGCGCCTTCGGAGGAAACCATGGTGGCGCCCAGCGGGTGCTCGGGTGTGCAAGTCGTGCCGAATTCTGCGCATTGCGCGGGCTTGATCAGGCCTTGCAGCACTTCGCCGCTACGGCAGGCGGCAGGTTCCTGGGTGTTAATGGCGGCGACCTCAAAACGCAGTTCAGCATTACAGTCGGCGTAGTCGGCATTGAGCGCCAGACCGCTAGCGGCGATTTCACCGAGGCCGCGCCAGCTTTGATTGACGACGTCGAACACTTGGCTTATCAGCTGTTGCGCGGGCTGATTGCCTTGTTCTTTGACCACGCGGCGGTATTCGTTTTCAACCTGATAACGCTTTTCTTCCAGTTGTTTGATGCACAGATACAGCCCGTGCAGAATATCGACCGGTTCAAAACCGGTGATCACGACAGGTATTTTATAGCGTGCGGACAGCGGCAAATATTCGTGGTAACCCATAATCGAGCAGACGTGGCCTGCGCCCAAAAAACCCTGCACCTGGTTGGCGGGCGAATCGAGCAGCGCCTGCATTACCGGCGGCACGCGGACGTGGCAAATCAGCAGCGAGAAGTTATTCAGTTTTTGCTGTTTGGCCTGGTAGGCGGCCAGGGCGGTGGTCGGGGCGGTGGTTTCAAAGCCCACGCCGAAGAATACCACCTGTTTATCGGGATTGATCTTAGCGATAGCCAACGCATCCAGCGGCGAATAAACGATGCGAATATCGGCGCCCTGCGCTTTCAGGCTGAGTAAATCATGATGCGAACCAGGGACGCGCAGCATGTCGCCGAAAGAACAGAAAATGACCTCAGGTTGCACGGCAATTGCCAGCGCCTTATCGATATAAGCCAGCGGCGTAACGCAAACCGGACAGCCGGGGCCGTGGATCAGGTTGATTTGATCGGGCAGCAGTTGATCGATGCCATACTTAATGATGCTATGAGTCTGACCGCCGCACACTTCCATGATGTTCCACGGCTGCGTGGTGATGGCTTTTATCGCGGCGGTTATTTTTTTTGCGGTTGCCGGGTCGCGAAATTCGTCCAGGTAGTTCATGCACGATTCTCCTGTCCAGCGCCTTGTGGTGTTCTGTTTGTTGTTCCAGGCAAATTTATCATAACGTACTCTCGAAATCCGCTAAATCCTGGAACGCCTGCAGGCTGGCCAGAGCTTCCGCTTCATCAAGAATCGACAGCGCGAAACCGGCATGAACGATCACATAATCGTTGATTTTGGCTTCGGGCACATAAGCCAGACTGATGTCCTTACTAATGCCGGAAAAGTTGATGCGTCCGGTACGCGCTAAAGGATCGCTGTGATCAGACAGGCTGGTAATTTGTCCGGGTATGGCCAGGCACATAAGTTATCCTATATATTTTGCGGCAAGCAACTGGCCGAGAGCCAATCCGCCGTCGTTAGGGGGTATGTTTTCGTGGCAGTATACCGCAAAGCCGTCGGATTTTAATCGTTTGGCGGCTTTTGTCGTGAGGTAAGCATTTTGGAAACAGCCGCCGCTTAGCAATACGGTTTTTTGCCCGGCCTGTCGGGCTATGGCCACTATAATTTCGGCCAAGGTATTGTGAAACTTGGCGGCAATTAACTCCACCGGGCTGTGAGATCTGTCTTCCAAAAGCTGTTCCAGGGTGATTTTCCAGTCGATAACGATGGGCGTTGTGTATTCGATGCGGAAATCATAATGTTGGTCGGATGCGCTTGATGTTGCGCTCATTTCCAGAGCCATTGCCGCTTGGCCTTCATGCTGATTGATATGGCATAGCCCCAGCAAGCTGGCAACCGCATCGAATAAGCGTCCGACGCTGCTGGTGCGCGGACAGTTGAGTTGGCGGCTTAAGGCAGGCCGCAATAATTTTAATTCTTGTGCGGAAAAAGGCAGGTCTTCGCGCTCAAAGACGCAGCTTCCAAAGGCTTCGTAGAGCAGTCCTAATGCGGCGCGCCGGGGTTCCTGCATGGCTTTATGTGCGCCGGGTAATGAAAACGGCGCAAAGTGGGCATAGCGCTCAAAGCCTTGGCTGTTAATCAGCAAAAATTCGCCGCCCCACAGGGTGTTGTCGGTACCCAGACCCGAACCGTCCCAGCAAATGCCCAGTGCGGGCGGTTCCAGGCCGTGTTCGGCCATGCAGGATAAGGCGTGGGCGTAATGGTGTTGCACTGGGTGGGTTTTCTGGCCTAAATTGGCGGCAAACAAGCTGCTGGCATAGCTGCTATGCAGATCGTGCATAATCCGGGTCGGGGTGATTTGATAAAATTTTTGCAAGTCGGTCAGCGTGGTATGGAATTGTTGTTGGGTCGCTTCGACATCAAGATCGCCAAGATGCTGGCTTAAGATAATATGCTTGCCATGACTGATGGCGATGGTGTTTTTTAACTGGCCGCCCACGGCCAGCGTTTCGGGCATGGCTGTCTTTAAGGTGAGCGGTAGCGGGGTGTAGCCTCTGGCTCTCCTCAATACGGTGATTTTGTCGTTGATGAGACGGACGACGGAATCATCAAGCGGACGCAAGATAGGGCGGTTATGGCTTAGGACATAATCGGCAATACCGGCAAGCCGGGTTAATGCCTGGTCTTCATTGATGCAAATGGGTTCGTTTTGGCGGTTGCCGCTGGTTGCGACCAGGGTGTGCAGGCCACTGTCTTTGTTCAGCAACAGGTGGTGTAGCGGCGAATAAGCCAACATGATGCCGAGTAGGTTGCTGCCGGGCGCTACGGCAGATGTGGGGGCGACTTCAGTCGCCTTTGGGCGAATAAATTCGCCCCCACAAGATTTGGCCTTTAACAACACAATAGGCGCAGCAGCAGAAGTCAGGGCTTGTTGTTCAAGGTCGTTGATTATGCAAAGCTGCTGTGCTGTTGCCAAATCGGCGACCATCAGCGCAAAGGGTTTTTGTGGGCGATGTTTGCGTAATCTCAGGCGTTCGACGGCTTGCTGGTTGGTTGCATCGACCAGTAATTGATAGCCGCCGATGCCTTTAATGGCGACGATTTTTCCGGCTCGTAATTGTTGGATTGCGGCGATTAAAGCGTCGTGTTTTTCGGCTAAAAGATTTCCGGATTCGCCGAGTAGGTTTAGGCTCGGGCCGCACTCCGGGCAGGCGATGGTTTGAGCGTGGTAGCGCCGGTTGTCTATATTTTGGTAATCCCGGCCACAGTCGCTACAGGTGATGAATGCCGCCATGCTGGTTTGGCTGCGGTCGTAAGGCTGGCGGATCATGATGCTGTAGCGTGGCCCGCAATGACAACAGCTGGTAAATGGATAGTGATAGTAGCGGCTGGCCGGGTCGAAAATATCGCGGATGCAATCCGGGCAGGTGGCTATGTCGGGCAAGACAAAGGCGGATTGTTCGCCATCACTGGTGCTGGCTGTAATCTGAAAATTATCGAAGTCGGCCAGAGGTTCGCTGGTTATGGTTATTGATTCTATTTTTGCATGAGGCGGCAGTCGATTATTCAGGCTGTCAATAAAGTCCTGCTGTTGTTTGGGTAGGCCTTCAATGTCTACGGTTACTCCGCCGTTGGTGTTGGCAATCGAGCCTTTTTGTTGGTGTTGCCTGGCAAGACGAACAATAAATGGGCGAAAGCCAAGTCCCTGAACGAAGCCTTTGATATTGATTTTTAAATGTTCTTTGTTGATGCTAAAGCCTTTTGCCTGTGGGGTGACCCGTGTTTTTAGCTGTCACTAAAACAGTAGACGGTATATAATTTCATGGCTTTATCCTGGAGTAGCATAAAATTCCACAGTTAAGAGCGAGGATGTAAGCGGATCAATTCGCTGCTATCGATATGTCGTTGTCTCAAATCATTCCCTAATGCTAGGATAAAAATAGAAGTGAAGGTTTGTTTCTGTTTCTGCGAAAACCAGGCTGTGGCAGTAAAATCTTAAAAATAAAAGTATATCAGTAAAGAACCGTAGGATATACGGGGTTAGTCTGTGAAGTGAGCAATGCCGTCATGTTGCCAGCAGCAGAAACCAGTGAGTAGTAGCAATGCACACTCACTCCTGAGTAACATCAGGAATCCCTTTTCTTTAGGTGGGGGAGGATGTCAATCAATCATTTACTAAATTCATACCGGAAAAAAACATGCTGGGTAAGTTGGTTAGATTTGTTATAGGGAGCCGTAACGACAGGCTGATAAAGAAGAAAAGAGCAGTGGTCAAAAAGATCAATGCCTTGGCTTCTGAGTACGAAAAATTATCTGATGATGCCTTAAAGGCAAAAACTCAGGAGTTTCGTGATCGCTTAGCGCAAGGTGAAAAGCTGGACAATCTGCTTCCAGAAGCATTTGCGACAGTCAGGGAAGCGTCGACCAGAGTCTTTGGTATGCGCCATTTCGATGTGCAATTGATCGGCGGCATGATCCTTGACGACGGTAAAATTGCCGAAATGAAAACGGGGGAAGGTAAAACCCTGATGTCTACTTTGTCGGCCTATCTAAATGCCTTACCAGGACGCGGCGTACATGTTGTTACCGTTAATGATTATTTGGCCAAGCGCGATTCCGAATGGATGGGCAAGCTATACAGCTTTCTGGGCTTGACTACCGGTGTGATTATCAGTCAGATGGAAAGCGACGAGCGGCGTAAAGCCTACGCGTCAGACATCACTTATGGCACCAACAACGAATTCGGTTTTGATTATCTGCGCGACAATATGGCTTTTAGTCTTGAGCAGAAAGTCCAGCGGGATTTAAGCTTTGCTATTATTGATGAGGTCGATTCGATTCTTATCGATGAGGCGAGAACCCCATTGATTATCTCCGGACCTACCGAAGAAAGCACTGAAATATATATCAAAATCAACGAGATCATCCCGTTCCTGACCAAGCAGGAAAAAGAGGGCGAACCGGGCGATTATTCGGTTGATGAAAAAGTACGCCAGTTGTATCTGACCGAAGCAGGCCACGAACGGATTGAGAGTTTAATGGTCGAACATGGTTTGATGGCGGAAGGCAGTAGTTTGTATGATGCGACCAATATTCGCCTGATGCACTACATTAATGCCTCATTGCGCGGACATGTGTTATTCAGAAAAGATGTTGATTATATCGTTGCCAATGATGAAGTCGTTATCGTTGATGAATTTACCGGTCGGATCATGCCGGGACGGCGTTGGTCGGAGGGCTTGCATCAGGCGATTGAAGCCAAAGAGCATGTCTCCATTCAAAATGAAAACCAGACCCTGGCCTCGATTACTTTCCAGAACTATTTTCGCTTGTACGAAAAACTGTCTGGCATGACCGGTACTGCAGATACCGAAGCGTTCGAATTGAACAAGATTTACGGTCTTGAAGTTGTCGTTATTCCTACGCATCGCAACATGATTCGTAAGGATTTGGGCGACGTAGTGTTTTTGACTACCGACGAGAAATATGTCGCCGTTGCCGATGATATTAAAGACTGCGTTAGTCGTGGACAACCGGTGTTGGTAGGAACCACGTCGATTGAAAACTCCGAGCGACTGTCTGCGTTATTGAACAAGCAAGGCATTAAACACGAAGTGCTTAACGCCAAACAACACGAGCGCGAAGCTCATATCATCGAACAAGCCGGTATGCCGGGAGCGGTCACTATCGCCACCAACATGGCCGGACGGGGTACCGATATTGTACTCGGCGGCAATCTGGAAGCGGAATTGGCGGCATTGGGAGAGGATGCCGGTGACGCCGATAAAGAACGGGTGCGTGGCGCTTGGTTGGACAGGCACGAGCAAGTTATCGCCACCGGCGGTTTGCATGTGATCGGTTCGGAGCGTCATGAATCGCGTCGTATAGACAACCAGTTAAGAGGCCGTTCGGGTCGTCAGGGCGATCCCGGTTCAACCCGCTTCTACCTGTCGCTGCAAGATGATTTGATGCGTATTTTTGCATCGGATCGGGTGGCCGGTTTAATGCAGAAATTAGGCATGGGCAATGGCGAAGCCATTGAGCATCCTTGGGTAACCCGTTCTATCGAAAGCGCTCAGCGTAAGGTTGAGGGTCGTAACTTCGATGTGCGTAAAGAAATCCTGGCCTATGATGATGTCGCCAATGATCAGCGCAAGGTGGTTTACGCGCAGCGTAATGAGCTGATGGCGGCAGAGGAAATCTCCAGTATCATCACTGCGATACGCGAAGATGTGGTCAATAATGTGATTACCCAGTATATCTCGCCAAAAACTATGGTCGAACAGTGGGATACCAAGGGGCTGGAAGATCATTTGCATCAGGAATTCAATGTTGAAATCCCCGTGCGTAAAATGCTGGCTGAAGATCACGCCTTGCATGAAGATTCTTTACGTAAGCGTATTATCGATGTTTTAGAGCAAAGTCATAAAGACAAAGAGCAGCAGATGTCTAAAGACGTGATGCAACACTTTGAGAAGTCGGTGATGTTGCAAGTGTTGGATAATAGCTGGAAAGAGCATCTGGCGGCGATGGATTATTTGCGTCAGGGTATACATTTTAGAGGTTATGCGCAAAAAGATCCTAAGCAGGAATACAAGCGCGAAGCATTTGAGATGTTTACCAGTCTGCTTGAACATCTCAAGTATGAAGTGATAGGAATTTTATTTAAAGTTCAGATCAGACAGGAAGAAGATGTTCAGGCTATTGATGAGCAAATGCAAGTACCCAAAGAAATGCATTTTGAGCATGCACCGGCGCCTGCTTTGGATGCTTATGAGCAGTCGTTGCTTGCTGAACCTGAACAGGAAGATGTCGCTGCTACAGAGCAGCCATTTATCAGGGATGGCAATAAAGTGGGTCGTAATGATCCTTGTCCTTGCGGTTCAGGCAAGAAGTTTAAGCAGTGTCACGGCAAGTTAAGTTGATTTGATTTAGATGCGGAGTTAACGCGCATCGCGAAGCTTGGTATGACGTTTTTGAAAATCCAAAGCCAGCTTTACCTACATCCATGTAGGTAAAGCTGGCTTTGGTCGTTGTGCCGTTTTTCTAACGACTGAGTGTTCATCCATATCTACGCCGACCTGTTTCAAAACAAGTTTTCTATCGATCTTTCGGCAGCATGATCGTAACTCTTTGTCGAGTCGTTCGATCTGAAGCTAGTGGGTACATGATCTGCTTGAAAGAACTCCCATATGCCATCGCTATTATTGGATGTGGTTAACAGGCCGGTCTTGGGGCTTATAAAAGCCTTGACTATGCCCGTCGGCACTTCAAGAGGGTTTTCCGCTGTGTCTTTCAGCGCCGTCCTCATAAAATCAACCCACATCGGTAATGCAGTGACGCCGCCTGTTTCACGATTTCCCAGTGGCGAGAAATCATCAAATCCAACCCACGCAATGGCTACATTGGACTGCGTATAGCCGTTAAACCAGGCATCCCGCTGTTCATTTGTCGTGCCTGTTTTTCCGGCAAGATCCTGTCTACCCAGTACTTTAGCGCCTGTTGCCGTGCCGTGTTGAACGACATCTCTTAATAACGAATTCATCAGAAAACAAATTTGCGGGGTAATAATCCGGGGTGCGTAGTTGCGGTTTAATTCCTGGTTGCTATCGCAACTAGGGCAGGCAGTTTTAGGCTTAGCCTGATAAATAATTTCACCCTCGTTGGATTCAATGCGTTCAATAAAGTAGGGTTTGATCAGGAAGCCGCCATTGGCAAAGGTAGCGTAAAGCCTGGCCATTTGTAGCGGGGATGCGTAACCGCTACCTAATGCCAGGGATAACGTTTTAGGTATTTGCTGTTCAGTAAAGCCAAAGCGCAATGCCGTTGTAACGGCTTTTTCAACGCCCATTTCTTTTAACAGGCGAATGGAAATAATGTTTCTTGAGTGGGTTAACGCCGACCTAATGCTGGTTGGGCCATAGAATCGTTTACTGTAGTTTTCGGGTCGCCACTCGTTTTCCTTGCCGGGATTGTCGATGATCGGTGCGTCGTTAATAAGGCTGGCAGCGGTGTAGCCTTGTTCCAGAGCCGTGGTGTAAATAATCGGCTTAAAGCCTGACCCAGGCTGTCTTTTTGATTGAGTAACGCGATTGTATTTGTTGCGAAAAAAATCGAAACCACCGGTTAATGCTAAAATGGCACCATTGGATGGATCTAATGAAACAAATGCGCCTTCCGTCTCGGGTATTTGTGTTAAAGCCCACGTATTATTTTGAAGTTGACGAATACGGGTAATATCGCCGACTTGTAGGGGCGGCCGACCGGTTGTCCCTACTGCCCATTTTATGTTTTCCTTCGGTATTTCAATAAGGGTGTTATTTTGAAGTCTAACGGTTGGCAGATTATTTTTTACGCCTATTACGGTAGCGGGTAAGGTATCGCCAATAACAGGTAATTCGCTGAAATTACCGTCTTTGTTAATGCTTGAATGGCGGTATCCGTGGCGTTCATCATAGGCGTGTAAAGTATCGGTAAGTGCCTGATTTGCCGTTGTTTGCAGCGCTCCGCTTAGGGTTGTATAGACTTTGAATCCAGAGGTGTAGGCTTGCTCGCCATAGAGCTCGAAAATTTTTTGTCGCACCATTTCAGCTAAATAAGGTGCTGAAATTTCAGGGGAAATCGATTGCAACCTTGCGCTGGAGGGTTGCCGGGATGCATTCTCATAGTCCCGTTGAGTAATGTGGTTAAGTTCAAGCATGCGCTGCAGGACATAATTACGCCTTTCAATAGCTCGTGTCTCATTAGTGATGGGGTTGTATAGGGAAGGTGCTTTAGGCAGGCCGGCAATCATCGCGTGTTCGGCCAAGCTAAGCTCAGATAACGGTTTGCCGTAATAAGTTTGAGCGGCGGCATCAATACCATAGGCTCTGTGCCCCATAAATATTTGATTTAAATAGAGTTCAAGAATTTTTTCTTTCGGATATTCCTGTTCTATTTTTAACGCCAGCATGATTTCTTTTAGCTTGCGAGTGTAAGTTTTTTCATTGCTCAACAGGAAGTTTCGGGTAACTTGCATGGTGATAGTGCTGCCTCCCTGTTTTTTCTTGCCGGTTAAGGCGAGTTGCAGACCAGCTCGAAGCAAGCCTTTAAAGTCGACGCCGGGGTGCTGATAAAAACTGTCATCTTCTGCGGCAATGAAGGCGTTAATCAGTTGCTGAGGAACGTCTTCTATATTAATCGGTGTGCGTTTCTTTTCGCCAAATTGGGCAATCAGCAGATTATCTTTGGTGTAAATGCTTAAAGGTATCTGATATTTAACATTATGCAGGGTCTTAATATCAGGTAGGTCGACTGAAAGCTTGTTGTATAAAAAATAGCCTGAAATGGCAGCGGATAACGTGATGGTCATAAAAAAAATAACTAACCATTTTAAAATTTTAGCCACAAGTGATCCTGGGAAACGGTAAGGGCAAAGATAAAAAAGTCGTCCCTTACAGTGTTTTTGCTGGAGCTGAAAATAACAGGTCGAACAAATAAATCAAACATTTTAAGCATCAAAATAAAAAAGGCTACTATACTTTCGCCGGTAAATAAGGTTTGTAAATGTTAATTATAGCCGACGACTGCATGGATGCAGGAGCTAGAGCAACGCAGGAGCAGTTGCCGAGAGTAATGCATTGAGTAGCGTAGCGTTGCTCCATAGGTCGGTTTTGCAAACAGATCGGTCACAATTGATTGCAGTAGGTATCAAGTTTTTCAAGGGTTATTTCATGAGTTGGTTTAGTCAGAAACAGAGTGCTGTTCTTGGTATTGATATCAGTACAGCGGCTATAAAGTTACTCGAGTTGAGCAAGGTCGGTGCTCGTTATCGGGTTGAGAGTTATGCAGTAGCGCCTCTGCCGCAAGACGCGGTTATTGATAAAAATATAGCAAACATCGACGTGATAGCCGATGCGATAAGAATTGCGTTAAAGCAATCCGGGTCAAAGCTAAAGCAAGCGTCAGTTGCTGTTGCAGGATCATCAGTGATGACCAAGGTTATCCCGATGCCTGCTTCATTAACCGATGATGAAATGGAAGAGCAAATTATGGTTGAGGCAGATCAGTATGTGCCCTATTCGCTTGATGAGGTTAATTTCGATTTTGAAGTGCAGGGCGAAAATGAAAGCAACCCGGAAATGGTCAATGTGCTGCTTGCGGCATCGAGAAAAGAAATTATTGATGATCGTGTTGAAGCGTTGGCGAAAGCGGGTCTAAAGGCCAAAATTGTCGATGTTGAAGCCTTTGCGATGGAGAACGCCTTTGCCTTGTTGATTGACCAATTGCCTGATGACGTAGAAAGCCAAACGGTTGCCATCGTAGATATCGGGGCAACCATGACCGCTTTAAATGTTTTATATAATTGTCGTACCGTGTACACGAGAGAACAGGGTTTTGGTGGCAAGCAGTTGACTGAAGAAATTCAGCGCCGTTACGGATTGACTTATGAAGAGGCGGGCTTGGCAAAAAAGCTGGGCGGACTGCCGGACAATTATACCGTTGATGTCCTTGATCCGTTTAAGCGCGCAATGGTTCAGCAAATTCAGCGGTCGATACAATTTTTTGTGTCATCAAGCGCCAATAGACATATCGATAGTCTTATTCTGGCGGGCGGTTGTGCAACCATACCGGGCATCGACAAGTTGGTTCAACAGGCGATGGGGGTTCCTGCCGTCATCGCTAATCCTTTTATCAACATGGCTTTATCCAACAAGGTAAGACCCCAGGCATTGAGCAATGATGCTTCGGCAATGATGATTGCCTGTGGGCTAGCATTGAGGAGCTTTGATTAATGGCAAAAATCAATTTACTCCCCTGGCGTGAAGAGCTTCGGGCGCAGAAAAAGCAAGATTTTATCAATGCTATTGGCGTGGCTGTTTTGTGTACAGTGATTATATTTGCCGGCGTGCATCTGTATATCGAGGGGCTAAAGGCCTATCAGGAACAAAGAAATAAAGTCATACAGGATGAAATAGCGCTATTGGATATAAAAATTGCTCAAATTAAAACGATTGAGGAACAGAAAGCTAAGTTGCTGACCAAAATAGAATTGATTCAGAAGCTACAGGAAAGCCGTCCGGAGATTGTGCATTTGTTTGATGAGCTGCCCAGGGTTACGCCTGATGGGGTTTTTCTGACCAAATTTACTCAAGTGGGTGCAGAGCTGACTTTTGAGGGCAAGTCGCAATCGAATGCACGTGTTTCTGCATTCATGAGCGCCATTGAATCTTCAGCTTGGTTGAAAATCCCGATGCTTGATGTGATTAAGTCGGTCAGTAAAGTGACTCCTGAACAGTTAAGCGATTTTACTCTGCATGCCCGGCAGGGTAATCAAAATGCCCAGAGCCCAGTTGGGGGTAACTAATGAATCTGTCAGACATTAATTGGGATCCTAATGAGGCTGGGACTTGGCCGTTACCCATTAAAGCGGCAACGATTGTGGTGATATGCATTCTGGTTTTCGGTGCGGGCGTTTACTATGACACGCTTGACCAGTTGGCGGCGCTTGATGTTTCCGAACAAAAAGAGCTGGACTTAAAGCAGTCATTTGAGGTGAAACAAAAAAAATCAATCAACCTGCAAGATTACCAGGATCAATTGGCGCAAATTGAAATACAGCTGGAAGATATGATTCGGCAAATGCCGACCGAAGAAGAAGTGGCAAGCCTGCTGATTGATATTTCCAAGACCGGCTTAGCGAGCGGGCTTGAATTCAGGTTATTCAAGCCCGGCACTCCAATTCGTAAAGACTTTTACTCGGAACTGCCTATCAATATTGAAGTTATTGGTAAATATGAAGCGCTGGGTTTATTTGTGAGTGGTTTGGCCTCGTTGCCTCGCATCGTTACCGTACATGATGTCAGCATTATTCCGGAAAGTAAGGAAGGGAAAATGAGGATGGCTGCAACGGTAAAAACCTATAACGAAGGTGATGACGAAACCGTAAAAACAGTGACCAAGAAGAAAAGGGGTCAAAAGTAATGGAATACGACAAGTTACTGTGGGCGCGAATTTATTCGCGCTTTTTAGCACCTATCGCGCGAATAAATTCGCGTCCACACTTGCAGGTCAGTTGCGTGTTTTTTATGGCTTTACTGGCAGGTTGCGGCAATGATGATTTTTCGGATTTAAATCGGTATATCTCAGAAGTTAAGGCCAGGCCTAAACAACCGATTAAATCCTTGCCTGAAATCAAAGTGATTGAACCTTTTATTTTTAAACCAGAAGGTCTGCGCGATCCATTTAGGCCGCTGGAGCAGCCTGAACAGACTGAAGGCGTGGATGTGTCAACAGGTAACGGTATAAAGCCGGATACCACCCGGCGTAAAGAAGAATTGGAATCGTTTCCTCTGGATGGCTTAAAAATGGTGGGCACTATCGATATGAGGTCGACTTTGTGGGGATTGGTAAAAGCAAGCGAGGGCACAATTTATCGCGTCAAGGTAGGGCATTATATGGGCAAAAATCATGGCAAAATCATACGAATAGTCAGCGATAAAATTGAATTGATGGAAATAGTCCCTGATAAACCGGGAACATGGCGTGAACAACCCGTTTCAATAGCGTTGACAGAGCAATGAAAAAGGATAAAAAGATGAATAATGAACAAGGCGGTGTTGTGCCTACTATCCACAGAGCGCGAATCAATTCGCGCCCACAGTCATTATCTGCTTACATCGGTTTAGGGCTATTGTTATTTGTATGCCAAAGTGCCGCTGTCAAAGCCTCGGATCTAGCGCTATCAGCGATAGATTTTGCGACACAGTTAGGCGGTAAACTGCAGATTGAAATGGAAATGACGGGGCCTGCCACTACCCCCCAAATATTTAAGACTGACAATCCTGCACGTATTGCTCTGGACTTTCCCGGTGTAAAAAGTGCGCTGCCTAAAAAAATGTACCCAATAAATCAAGGCGCAGCGAGCAGTGTTTATGTGGTGGAAGCTGCCGGCAGACTGCGTGTTGTTGTTAATCTGATTGAGACCACACCGTTTGAAACCAAAGTGGTTGGCAATAAAGTGTTGCTGACCTTGACTTCTGCAAAGGCTGCAATGCCTGCTGCATTAAAATCGGTTGTGGCAAAGCCGGTTGCAGCGCCTGTTCTAACAAAGACAACTAATCAGGTGGTTGCGGCGTTAATTCCCGTACAAGATATTAGCGGTTTTGATTTTAAGCGTGGCGATAAAGGCGAAGGACGCATACTGATAACGCTGGCTAATCCCAACACCATTGTTAACTCCAAGGAACAAGGCGGGAAAGTTATTGTCAGCTTTCTCAATACCAAGTTGTCTGAAAGCCTGGCTAAACGGTTGGATGTTTCCGAGTTTGCAACGCCGGTTAAGTTTATTGATACCGTCTCGTCTGACCGGCAAACCACCATTACCGTGGCCATGCAAAATGAGCTTTACGACTATTCGGTGTTTCAAGCAGATGGCTTATTGACCGTTGAATTTCGTCCTTTAAGCTATGAAGAGAAAGACGCGTTGGATAGATCGCGTACCCAATATTCTGGCGACCGCTTGTCGTTAAATTTTCAGGAAATTGAAATACGCAGCGTGATTGCGATTCTGGCCGAGTTTACCGGACAGAATGTGGTCGCCGGTGAGGATGTAACCGGCACGATTACCCTGAAGCTGGACGATGTTCCCTGGGATGAGGCCTTGGATTTTATCATGATGACCAAGGAGTTGGGCAAGTATGAGTCCGGCAATGTCACCCTGATTTCAACGCTGGATAAGATTAAGGATTACAAGCGGAAGCAGCAGGAAACAGAAAAAGTCGTGGCCCAGTTAGATCCGATGGTGACTGAGTACATTAAAATCGATTACGCGAAGGCTGCCAGTTTTAGGGCGCTGTTGAATGGCACTGATGCCGGTTCTTTTGGTGCTTGCGGGGTGACCGGCACCGCCGAAGTTGCTGCCACTGTCGGTTCGGTAGATGAAAAGCCTTCCATTGCTCAATCATTGGGCAATGCGCAATCAAGTCCGCAAGGCGCTGGAGGCGGCGCAAGCGCGCAAGGCAGCAATGACGATTTACGCATGCTGTCGCCTCGCGGGTCGGTTGTTGTCGATGCCCGAACCAATACTTTGATTGTTCGCGATACCACAAAACGTTTGGAAGAGATAAGAAAGCTGATACGTAAGCTTGACGTGCCGGTGCGTCAGGTGATGATTGAAGCGCGGGTTGTTATTGCCATTGACAGTTTCACCGAAAATTTAGGTGTCAAGTTCGGCGCAGCAAAGTCAGCAACTGTTGGTTCTGATAAGGTCTTTGGTATTGGCGGGGCCGGGACTCGTGGTGCAATCAATCCTGATTCGAACGGCAATATGGGTACGATAAATGATAACTTATTAGTTGATTTAGGCGTGACTGCGTTAACGGCTACCCCTCCAGGCGCGTTGGGCATGACGCTGGCCAGAGGCGCCGATTATGTGCTGAATCTTGAGCTTCAGGCCTTACAAATTGAAGGCAAGGCGGAAATAGTATCCAATCCCAGGGTAATGACCATGGATCGCTGTACGGCGGTTATGATGCAGGGTGTCCAAATTCCAGTGACCATGCCGCAGACGGCAAACCAACCGCCAACAGTCACTTATAGAGATGCGGTTCTTGAATTAAACGTAACACCGCAAATCACACCTAGCGGGTCGGTGATCATGAATCTGCTGATTAAGAAAGATCAAGAGAACACGGCAACACGAAATCCTATATCGGGTAACCCCGGGATTGATAAACGGGAGATTAAAACATCGGTGCTTGTTGAAAATGGCGAGACCGTTGTTTTAGGCGGGGTTTATGAGGGTGACGAATCAAGTGGCAAGAATAAAATCCCTTTTTTCGCTGATTTACCGGGTATCGGCTTCTTATTTACCAACTCAACCGTTAATAATGTCAAAAAAGAATTGTTGATTTTTGTTACCCCAAAAATCATCAAAGATAATCTAGCCAGCGATTGATTACTTCTACTTGGAGCAAAAAGGGGGCATAATGCCCCCTTTTTTAATGGTTTAACCCGCAGGAAGGCAGGTCATGACGCGATCAGAGAATATATATTTAATTGGCCTCATGGGTGCAGGAAAAACGACGATAGGGCGACAGTTAGCCAGAGCCCTTAAATTGCCTTTTTATGACAGTGACAAGGCGATTGAAGAAAGAACCGGCGTAGATATTCCGACTATCTTCGAGTTCGAAGGCGAAGAAGGCTTTAGGGATAGAGAGCAGAAAATGATTCAGCAATTGACCCAAATGGAGGGCATTGTGTTGGCTACCGGCGGCGGTGCAATCTTGCGTGAAGAAAATCGCAAGTTGTTGAAAGAAAATGGCTTTATTGTCTACCTGCAATGTTCGGTAGAAAGAATTTTGGAGCGGACGCGCAGAGATACACAGCGTCCATTGCTGAAATCAGATAATCCCAGAGACCGCATAGAAAGCTTATTTGCGCAACGTGAGCCGCTGTATTTGTCTTGCGCCGACTTTAAAATTGACACGGGCGTGATGCAAAGCAAAGAAGTCGTCAGTCATATTTTAGAAGAATACCATTCGGTTAATCGTTAATAGACAAAACCTACGCGGCGCCATTAAATACAATGGAACGCAGATGACGCAGATAGATACCCTGAACGCAGGATACTCAAAATATCTGATTAAATCATAATCATCTGCGTTCTGTTTCTGGCAGCTCCAAAAATTAATAACTATGAAAAAATTACTGGTTGAATTAGGTGACCGTAGTTACCCGATCTATATAGGCTCTGATTTACTGAGCCAGTCTGAACTGTTCATAAAGCATATAAAGTCCAAGCAGGTTCTTGTGGTTACCAATGCAACCATTGCGCCTCTGTATCTGAATGCGGTTTTAAAAAACTTGCAGGGCTATACCGTTGAAACAGTCATATTGCCCGATGGCGAGCAATTTAAAACCTTAGATTCGGTCGCTCAAATTTTTGACAAGCTGCTGCTTAGTAAGTTTAGTCGTAATGCCACTTTGATTGCTTTAGGTGGCGGCGTTATTGGTGACATGGGCGGCTTTGCGGCAGCCTGCTATCAGCGAGGTATTGCTTTTCTGCAAATACCCACCACATTGCTGGCGCAGGTTGATTCTTCGGTAGGCGGCAAAACCGGGGTTAATCATCCGCTGGGTAAGAATATGATTGGCGCTTTTTATCAGCCGCAATGTGTTATCGCCGATGCCGATGTATTGGATACGCTGGATGATCGTCAATTATCTGCCGGACTGGCCGAAGTGATTAAATATGGGCTGATCAGGGACGTTGAGTTCTTTGAGTGGCTGGAAAATAATATCGACGCGTTACTGGCCAGAGATAAGCAGGCATTGGCTTATGCCATTGAACGCTCGTGCATGAATAAGGCTGAAATTGTCGCCGAAGATGAAACTGAAACCGGAATCAGGGCGACGTTAAATTTAGGCCATACTTTTGGCCATGCGATAGAAACCGGCGCCGGTTATGGGCACTATCTCCATGGTGAGGCGGTTGCCATCGGCACCTGCCAGGCCGCCGATCTTTCCAGAAGAAAAGGCTGGTTAAGCGATCAAGATGTCGCCAGAATTATTGCGCTTTTTAAAAAAGCCAAACTGCCCGTAGATCCGCCCGAACAAATTGATTCAGACCGGTTTTTAGACTTAATGGCCGTAGACAAAAAAAATGTGGACGGCCGAATCAGGCTGATTCTATTACAAAAAATCGGCATGGCAACATTGCCCGTCGAAGTAGCCCTGGAACTATTGGAGAAAACGCTTAAAACCTATGGTAGAAGATGATGTCCTCTGGATGAACCAGCAATCCCATGATCCGATAAATAAGGTTCCGATCAATACGACGGCTCATTCCTTGATAACAAAGGAACGAATGCAGAAGCTTGATTTATTAAGTCATCTGCTTTCAAACCTGACACGGACCCTTGTGGTCTGTGGCCCGAAAGGCATTGGTAAGACGACGCTGCTTAACGTTTTGCAAGCGCGTGACACTGAATCATGGCGATATTGCCTGATGCAAGGTAATACTGACTTAAGTTTTGAGGCTATTTTGCAGCAATTAACCCAGGCTCTCGGCAGTCAGCCTGGCCAGTCGTTATCAGTGGCTTTAGCGCAGTATCAAGGTCAACATAAGCAAGTCGTATTGATTATCGATAATGCGGGTGAATTAGTGCCCGGCTTGATTACGGCAATGATTCAATATGCAGCGGCACATTCTGCTTTAAGGATGATCTTCGCCTTAACACATGACGAATTGCAGGTGAAACGCGGATCGGATCGGGCTGTTGATGATTGTCATGTCGTTGAAATCCCAACCTTATCAGAAAAGCAGTGCGGCGATTTTTTACGTTATCTGTCAACAAAACCTGCGTTGAACTTGTCGGCTAAAGCCATCAGCGAAAACATGATTGCGCATATCTACCGGGAAACACACGGTGTTCCGGGAAGAATTATCGCCGAAATGTCCGGTGCATCAGGCGCTAAGCAAAGTGGAAAAATGAAATGGATGCTTCCCCTTATTGTCGTGACCGCGTGTGCTATAGCGGTAGGCGTTCAGTGGCTGGCATCGTCAAATAATAAAGACGTCATAGCGCTTGTTGCGGTTGACCAGAAAGCAGACGGTGGCGAAATGACTTCATCACCGTCAGAGCCCCCGATAATGCTTATGCTGCCGCCCGCTCAGCCAGTTGTTCAGTCATCGGAGCAATTCATACCGGAGAATGAAGAAAATGAGGAGGAGTCTCCGGTCAAAGCTAGTGCAAGCTTGAGGGATGCTTTATCTTCTGATCTGAGCTCCGAGGATCAAGAAAATGATGTCATGCTGTCATCAGTACAGCCTAAACCGCCTGTGGCATCACCCGAGCAACCACAACAAGTGCAGTTAAGTGAAGCGGTTGATCGTGTAAAGCCGTTTACGCCTAATAATCTGGAAACAATTCATCTACCGGCAAAGCCGGTAGCCGTTGCCGCAGCTCTTGAGCCGCGAGTCTTAAAAGTGCCGACGTCTAAACAATTGGCGCCTGAAAAATCGTTGCTGCCGTCAGCCAATAATTTCACCTTGCAACTTATGGCGTTATCAAAACAAGCCTCGGTTGACAACATGCTAAAAAAATACCCGGCAATGAAATCGGGCTTTAGGACTATTAAATCCTCAGCCAATGGCAAAGAGGTGTTTATTGTAGAATATGGTTCATATTCCGACGTAGCATCAGCCAATAAAGCCAAGCAATCATTGCCTGCTGAATTTCGTAATGCACTCGTCAAAAAAATGAGTTCGATCAAACGTTAGTTGGTTCGCCCGCATGCATAAAGATGGATTTCTGTAACTGTCGATACAGTCAAGCCAGTTGTTTTGTGATAACACCCTAAATTTAAACCTGAATAAATAAAGCCATGACCGCATTAAAAAATGATACCTTTATCCGAGCATTGTTAAAACAGCCTGTTGAATACACACCGGTTTGGATGATGCGCCAGGCGGGGCGTTATTTACCGGAATACCGCAAAGTCAGAGAGCAGGCCGGCAGTTTTTTAGACCTGTGCACCAACCCTGAACTGGCTTGTGAGGTTACCTTGCAACCGCTACGACGCTTTGATTTTGATGCGGCCATCTTGTTTTCGGATATCTTGACCATTCCCGATGCGATGGGCTTGGGGCTTTATTTTACCGAAGGCGAAGGACCTAAATTCACTAACCCGGTCAGAACGGCGGCGGATGTCCATAAATTGCCGATTCCAGACCCGGAAACCGATTTGCGCTACGTGGTTGATGCGGTTCGACTGATAAGAAAAACCCTGCAAGGCAGCGTGCCGTTAATCGGCTTTTCCGGTAGCCCCTGGACGCTGGCGACTTACATGGTTGAGGGCGGCAGTAGTAAGAGCTTTCAAAAAGTGAAAGGCATGATGTACGAACAGCCCAAGCTGATGCATGTCATGTTGGATAAGCTGGCGCAATCGGTCGCCGTCTATTTAAATGCGCAGATTGCAGCGGGTGCTCAGGCGGTGATGTTGTTCGATACCTGGGGCGGCATGTTAACGGGCGAAGATTATGTCGAATTTTCTTTATATTATGCCAAGCAAGTCAGATCATTGCTTAACACCAACGTAGACGGGCAGCAGATTCCCACTATCTTATTCACCAAAGGCGGTGGGCTTTGGTTGGAAGCCATGGCCGATTCTGGCTATGATGCCTTGGGTTTGGATTGGCAGACCGATATTGGTTCGGCGCGGACTCGCGTGGGTGACAAAGTCGCCTTGCAGGGTAATATGGATCCGGTTTCGCTTTATGCCAGTCCTGAAGTTATCACTGAAAAAGTAAAAGCTATTTTACATAAATACGGTTCGGGTTCAGGTCATGTGTTCAATTTGGGACACGGTATTTTGCCTGATATGAACCCTGATCACGTTAAAGTGATGGTTGATGCGGTGCATGAACACAGTCGTGCTTATCATCAAGCTTAAAATATTGAATATCATTTAATTAATAAAGGGGTTGCGGCCATGAAAATAGTGAAAAGTTTTTTGACAATCGGTTTGCTGGTTGCCAATGTTGGCATTAGCGCTGAGAGCCTAGACAAGCCTATTGATATCGTCGTTCATAGAAGCCCGACCTGTACTTGTTGCGGCAAGTGGCTGGCACATTTGAAACAAAATAACTTTACGGTAACTGATGTCGTTACCGATAACGTACAGGCTATAAAGGATAAATATGGTGTGACTCAGGAACTGGCGTCCTGTCACACCGCGATCGTCGAGGGTTATGTTATCGAAGGCCATGTGCCTGCTAATGACATTAAAACCTTATTAAAAACCAAGTCTACAGTTGTCGGAATAGCGGTTCCCGGTATGGTTACTGGAACTCCCGGCATGGAAATGGGCGATAGAATCGATCCCTATAAAGTAGTGAGTTTCGATCATGAAAATCATGCCCAAGTATTTAATAGCTACGAAGGCACGAAATGACTGATGCCGGGCTGTCGCTGCCCGACTCGCTGCATACGCCTGACAGACCAATCCACTCCAAGCAGGTTTATCTGGCGGGTGATGTCGGCGGTACAAAAACTATCCTGGCGCTGTTTGAGACTGATGGCGATGAGCTTAAGTGTCTAAAAAAAGAACAATTTTTCAGTGCTGATTATCAAATATTTGCTGAGTTACTGGCCTCATTTTTGACTGATGCAGATTGCATCCAGATAACGGCAGTTTGTATCGGCGTGGCCGGTATCGTTATCAATAGTCGTTGCGAAACCACCAATTTACCGTGGGTGCTCAGCAGTCAAGAAATCGGCGAACGCGTCAATACTCAAAATGTCTGGTTATTGAATGATTTGGAAGCCACCGCATGGGGCTTGCTGAGCTTGCCGGAACACAACCTTGTTGAGTTGAATGCTGATGCGCAGTCTCAGCAAGGCAATATTGCCGTGGTTGCCGCCGGAACCGGTCTGGGTGAGGCAATCATCGCATGGGATGGCGCTGCCCACCATGTTATTGCCAGCGAAGGCGGGCATGTCGATTTTGCTCCGAATAGCGAGCAGGAAATGGCCTTGCTCGGTTACATGCGGGAAAAATATCCTGAGCATGTCAGCTGTGAGCGACTTATATCCGGTGAAGGCCTGGTTAATATTTATCAATTTCTCCAGCATATTAACCACGCAGCAACCGCCCCGGAAATCGAACGGCAAATGACTGAGCGAGATCCAGCCGCCGTTATCGGCGAAGCAGGCGTTGCAGGCAGTGATACCTTATGCGTTGAGGCATTAACGCTGTTTTGTCGATTATATGGTTCTGAATCGGGAAACCTTGCGCTTAAATGCTTACCTTATGCGGGTGTCTACTTGGCCGGAGGCATCGGTGCAAAAATCTTGCCTGTGCTGCAACAAGGCGAATTCATGCGCGGCTTTTTGGCAAAAGGACGCTGCCGGACTATCTTGCAGAAAATATCGGTCAAAGTCTGTACTAACCCAGAAGTCGCCTTGTTGGGTGCGTTAAGTTACGCCCAAAAACACTACGTTAAAGCCATGAAAATGAGTGTTCCCAAAGAAATAAAAGATCAGGGTAATTGTCAATTATAGCCAAGTTTTAAATAGTCTTGCAGTGGTGCTCTACTGTACGATAGACATCAAAGCCGATGTAGCTCAGTTGGTAGAGCAACTGATTCGTAATCAGTAGGTCACGAGTTCGACTCTCGTCATTGGCTCCATATATTCAATATGTTATGAGAGTTATCAAGTCTTTTTTTATGCGAAAAACTGTATTTTCTGCAATTTTTCTGCAATCACTAAAAAACACCCGCAACACTTGCCAACAATTCAGACACAAAAAAGCCGGTATTACCCGGCTTTGGTGATTTGATGATTTTTTATGCCTGCGACTTGGCTTTTTGCGCCAATATATAGGCCGCTTCGCTACTGACTGAGCTTAACGCCGACATCATTTCAACTTGAGCAGACAGACCAAATAAAATAGCTGCTAATTGACTACTGTTCGGCAAGGTGGATCGATCTTCTGAGCCTTGAGCAATAGCTAGATTAATGAGCGTCATGGAAATATTCGTTGACTCACATTCTGCTACTGAATCAAGGCCTGCTAACCAATCAAGTTTTTCATCGGATAGCGTGTCTTTGGCGTGTTCAAATAGTTCTGTGAGTGCGTTGGCTGCAGTGGCAATCATGCTGCACCGCCTTTTAACTCTTGGGCAACACTTGCCAGCAACGTACAATCAGCTTGTAATACGGCGAGATATGATACTGCCATAACCGCATGGGATTCACCTCTACATTTTTTGTAAAGCAGGGCAATAGCCTTGCTGGCGATGGGAATGCCTAGCGTTTCTTTCTCGGGTACATTTGATAAATCAATCGACATATTCATGACCTCACCTCTAGCAAGGCTTGTGCGTCCAAAATCTCGAACCGGATTGCTTGGGCAACTCGCCACACTGTTTCCGGATGAAAAGAGCACATATCGGCAACTTCGGTGCAAACCTCCAATAAATCGGCTATAGCTATCGCCCGATTGAGCGCATCACTTGCCGCATCCATGACCGGCACACGGTGAGCGAATTTGTTTAAATCCTGTCGATCTGGTGTGGCTCGATCTGTTTGGGCGTGAACGGAATTAGATTGTGGCATGGTGTTGATCTCTCTTGAAAGTTAGAGAACACCGCCTGACTCTTTCAAAATCTGGGCGGTGAACGTTATCCGGATTGAGAGACAGGACAAGAGAATCCTGCGAGCTTTCGCCCTCCAAATAACGTCCACCATAGATGATTTGTTGCATGTGATAACGCAATCTATGAAGTAGACGCGCTTGAATTGGCATCTCTTGTTTTTTCCGGCTCTCACCCCGCACTGCCACATGTGGCGACAGCGGGGCAAGAATAGCCGCCATGAATGAAGCTGTCAAGAGGTAGCGGAAGTGTTGACCCTGTATGCATGCGGCCGGTGCGGTCTATGCCCTATCTTCTCGATGGGCTTTCTCTATCCAAAATAGAGCATGTAAAAATGTCACTGGATGCGCGGTCTAGGTATAGGCAAGGCTCAGGGATTTAATACCCCCCACACCTGTTGATATACCCCTCCTCTGAAACTCCCGCGCTTGCATGAAGATAAGGGGGAACGGTCTATGCCTGGAATGCGGTAGGGATTTAATACCCCCCTAATGCCTGTCATTGTTTCGCCGCGTAGTCGCCATGGCAAAAGGTACCTCTGGCATGATTCTTGAATGCGGGTAATTCGAGCCCCGATTTTTCGCTGATGTTTGGCGAGGGGTAAGGGGGGTAAGGGGGGTAAAAGGTACTTCCAGACCATATAGCCATTGCGGGTAATTCGAACCCCGGTTTTTTTGAGTTTTTGCGCCCTTATTAGTCTCAACTGATACCCCTACGGCCATATGATTTTAATTGGTTACTGAACATCCGGCCATCGAACAAGCACCGCTAGTGGGTTTGTTCTGACAATAACCGGTTGTTCAGTAACTTTCATAGTCTTTAACTGCACCGAAAACGGGGTTCGAATTACCCGCACGGACAAGTGCTAGGGAGTACCTTTTACCCTGCCACCTCTCTGACAATAGAACAGAACGCCACCACACCCATCGAGGCGGTGCAGTCTAATGTTAGGTTGCGGGTTAGGTCTGGATTCACCAAGCACAATGGCGCGATCACATGCCAGTCTTGCCGGTCGGCTCGGTAGGCTAAAACAGGATGCAGATTTCTCGGTGCTGCTTGCGCTCTTGCCTGCTCCCACCACGTCTTTATTAGTCCAGGCGTAACCTTACCGTAACGCTTGCACTCGATAGCCAAGCCCCTGAACGCCTCAGCCATGCTGCCGACTTCATCAGGATGCACGATTAAATCAAAGCCGCCTGATCTGGTTTGCTCAAGATTGCGTACCAGCCGGACACCTGACCAGTTATATAACTCGTTGGAAAATTCGCGCTCTGCACTTGCGCCCTTGGTTCTGCTGTTAATAGTCATCGTGTTGTTGCTCCCAGTCTTGAAGAAAGTTGTCGTCGTTGTCATCGTTATTAGGTTCATGCCCTGAACCCTTGCAGGTTGAACAGGTCGAGCCGTCACGCATGCCCTCACCTGAACCGGCGCATGTGCTGCAATAGCCCGGCTCGTCGTCGGTATCTGTTAGGCTCATGCCCCAACCTCAAAACCTTGCAGTCGATAAATTTGACCGCGCTTTTTGGCGGCTGCAATCCCGAACCCGCAACGGTCAATCAGGTCGTAAACAATCGCGTGAGTTTTGCCCTTAAATGGCCGTCTGCATCTTCCTATCGACTGAATGAGTTTGGTTGCCGCTGGTTCACCCGCCTTTTCAATCACGGCTGACATTGGCGCGGCAAAGATTAAAACCTCCAAGTGTGGAATATCCAAACCCTCACCCATCAATTGAGCCGTGCCAATGATTAACCTCGCTGTCTGCGCCGCTGCCATGCGCTCAGCGCGTACTTTGGCTTGAAGTTGGCCGTGGATAAGCAGCGGCTTTAAACCGGCTTCTGCTGCCAACGTGGTTAAGATTTCGCAGTGCCTAACCTGTGAACACAAGATTATCGTTGGCCGGACCTGTTGCCGTGCTAGGCGAATAATCCAATCATTACGCGAGTCGTCATCAATGAGGGTTTTAACAAAGCCGTTCCAGTCGTTTACCTCACCATCAAAGTCGATATTGATAGTTCGCACTTCGACCGGCAACACCTTACCCATAAGTTGATCTGCCTCAATCGTTGCCGTTATCTCTCCCAGTGCCGCATGTATCATAAATTCCATCGAATCCCTGCGCTGTGGGGTCGCTGACAAGCCGTATTTGTATTGGGCGTTGATTCCATTAATGACCGTGTAAAATTGGCTTGCAGGTGCGTTGTGGCATTCGTCGGCAATCACAAGGCCATAGTCCAATGCTGACAAGTTCCGGTTAACCAAGGTCTGCACCAATCCGATAGTGAACTGTTCGCCCTGGGTATTCTTGCCGCCGCCGATCATGCCGAACTCTAAGCCGGTGAATTGTTTGCCTGCCGCCTGCCATTGGGTCGCCAGTGCGCCAGAATTAACCAAGATTAAACAGCGCTGTCCCAATCGTGCCGCTAATGCTATGCCTGAAACGGTCTTACCTGCTCCTGTAGCCGCAACACCCACACCACCCACACCACCCTCGGCATTGATAAGGTTTTGCACAAATGCCTCTTGATAGGGTCTCAGTTCGCCCATGAATGGAATTGTGACCGGGTGACTGTTTCGCTGGTCGTCGATCTCCGGCCAATGGCTCAAGTCAGGAATAAAACCATCGTCCTGTTTCTCCCGTGTTGTTGGCTCATTGTCATACAGGCCGGTTTCCAGCCAAGATAATGTGCCGATAGGTACGACCAGACCATCATCAACTCGGGAAAACGTCTTAATCTCCCGTAGAATTTTGCCGGTATAGCGGCCTTGCTTTTTTGCTTCCTCAAATTTTGGGTTGTCGTGGGTGCAAAGCATTTCGATTAGCTCTTGCTCTTGCTCGTCAATGTCGGTTATTTCAATATGGTTTTTTAATGTAATTTTCATTGTCTTTTTTATTATCTTTTTACTGTCTTGGTTTAATGAATGGGTTCACCGAACACCCGAACACCTCTAAAGAGGTGTGTTCGTGTTCGTTCGTCGTATTAACCGAACAAAATCAAAAGAATGTTCTGTTCTGTTCGGTGTTGTTCGCTAGTAAATACGCCAAGCAAAATTGTCATACTCAACGATAAGACCTTGATTCAACAGCTTATCTCGACACCGTTTAAAAGCCATTCGCTTCGCGTCCTCAGTATTGGCATCAACTAAAATCGCCTTATATGCGAGTGTTCGCCACCGCTCAATCGACACGACCTTTTTAACGTCCTCGAACACGGTTTCAAGCCCTGAAAATTTGGCTTTAATCTCAGCGTTTGGCTCGACACCATGCGCGGCAATCGCATCATTTAACGTGGTCAAAATCGCATCGTCACGGGCTGATAACTTCCTCTTGGGATTGCTTACCTCACTCGGTTTCTGATCTGACTTTTCCAACACAATCGAATTGATGATATTGCCGTCATCATCCAGCCAGCCGGTTGACTGCGTGACCATTTCAAAAACAAGGCTGTCCGGTGGCTCCGACTCTTTCATTTTGGTATTAGCAAAGGTGATTAACTTCCCCGCTTTCGATACGCTGTACTCACAATCAAGCGCCGCATTTAAGACGCTGGAACCTCGCGCGCGGGTCTTTTCAGATAAGCCGGTATGGTGAACAACCAAAACCGCCGCCTTACCCTTAACGTGTATGTCGATATTGCTAACAAAAGCGGCCATGTCCCGACTGCTGTTTTCATCACCGCCACCAAAATTACGGCTCAAGGTGTCGATGATGATTAGGTCGGCGTTATATTCCCCGACGGCCTCAGCCACCCAAGCGGCGTTTTCTTCGTCGGTTAAACTGGCGGGTTGGGTCGAAACGTAAAAGTTGCTTGCCGGTATCCCATGCTTGAGTTCCAGCGCCTTTAGCCTTTGCCCTATGCCGCTGTAACCCTCGCCAGCGATATAAACGACAACACCTTGACGGGTCTTTAACCCGTGCCACTCGATACCTGTTGAAACACAAAAGCCTAAGTCGAGTGCAACAAACGACTTGCCATCACCCGGCGGCGCGAAAATTCCCGCCAGCGCACTTTCTGGAATGTAGCTTTCAATCAGGTAGCGTATGCCTTGCGGTTGAGTTGTGAGGTCGGTGGCCGGTATCAGCTTAAACTTAGGCCGCTGCTCGGGCTGCTCGTCGTCATAAGGGATATGCTCGGGCATTTCAAAATCATTAAGCATGGGACACCTCGGCAAAATAGGTTTTGATGGTTTGGCGTTCCGGCACAAACAGGGGTGTCGATTGCGTTGTGTCGTAACCTCCAGACCTTGTGGCAAAATCCACCCAAGTCGGAACAATCGTGGCTGATTTTGCGCCGGACCTTAAAAGGCACTTCACCAAGTCAACGATTAACTGCTTCGGTGCTGACAATCCCCACTCAATAATGACCTGACAGCCTTTGACCGGCCAATGTAAGAGGCTGTGTGCTTGCTCATGGGTTAAAACCAAGGCTGAGACATCATCTTTCAGGTTCCAAGATTTCGCGCTGTTCCACGCATTGCCGCCGATACACACGACGACCAGGCGCGGCCTATTGCCGAATTGTTGCCTATCTGTAAGGGCTTTGCCGTAAGCGGCGAATCTCGGTAAAATAGGCGCGTGGTTGGGTGATTGCCTTTGTCCTCGGTGTGTGGCCGGGGATAGGGCGTGGTTTATGGCGCTCATAATCGCCACCAAGTGAGCCATAAAAACATGACCATCATTAAATCATTGGGTGTCATGCACGCCGCCTCCATTCAAAACCTGATAATCACCATCAATGACCGACTCAGCAACGGCGGCGGTATCGCTTATTCCTGCCTCACTGTGTTCGTCTAAGGCTGCTGCTCGGTTAAGGTCTGTGCCAACGGGCAAGTATTTAAACAAGCGGCGTATAGCGGTCTTTTTTGCCATTTCGTCGTAAAAGTCTTTCCACGGTCCGAATGAGCCTGTTTTTGACGACTTCCGCGCCTTTTCAATGTCGGTAACGTCCAACACTTCAAAGTGAACGCCGCCATTTACCAGCTTAGCAATGGCATAAACCGCCACCAATGCACCCCGAACACCCACCGCCGGTTTGTGTTCGAGCTTGTCAATCAGGCCAAACTCATAAACAAAGCTGTCGTTCTGATAAACACATCGAGCCGCTATTGATGTAACCCTGCCCGATCTGTAGGCTAATTCAATCTGCCCTCTATAGCCGATCTGTAACGTGGCTTCTCCCTTGTATGGCACAAAATAACATTGCCCCAAAGCCGCGCCGGGTTCCAAACCTAACTGTGTTGATTGAATAAATGCGCCCAAAATGCTCATGGGGCTGCACTCTGCCAGTTTTGGCGTAGACCTAACCGCCGTCATCAGTGCCGCCGAAAATCGGTTGATGTCCACGCCTTGCGGTGCGATTGTTTGCAGTCGTGCGCCGTTTTGTTTCAAGAGTGCCGGTAATGTTTGCGCCTGTGCGGGTTGTGGCGCGTTTAATCTGTCTGCAATACTCATTGTTGCGCCTCCAAGTTTTTGATATACCAAACCGGCAAGCCGATCTCCTGCACCGTTTCCGGATAACAAGGCCAGCGTCCCGACTCTACACATTGCCGATAAACAGCCAGACCACGACGCACTTCGGTTTTTGCTGCTGATAAAGCCTCTTGATTGAGGCGAAAGACTGCCACGCCGAAAGGCGCTGACTTTTCGACCATGACAAAAACAAAATCAGTGGGGGCTTTGCCGGTAACGGCTTTATAGAGTTCGGAATACACATATTGCTGGATATGCAGACCATAATTAACGATGTATTTCTTGACGGCATCCGGTGAGGCATCAAGGCAGGTTTTCAAGTCGATGATGATGTGTTCGGCGGGGTGCAGATAATCGAACCGGCCTTTAATGTCTACGCCGCCAATCTGACCAAAGACACTAACCTCTGGACTGCCGTTTTTAAATAAGCCGCCGGTTAAGCTGTTGCGGCCGATAGCATCAGCCATGCCAGTGACAGATAACGCCTCGTCTTGGGTCAATATTTCGCGGGATACTGCCGACTCGACAAAAGCGGCATAAATCGCTTTGCCCTCTTTGGTGCGTCGGTCGCAGTTTGGCGCGGTGGCATAGTTGACTTGGTAAACTGCCTCACCCTCAAGAATCAGACAGTGGGCCGCACGTCCCATCTTCATTGCAGGCGTGTCGATCTGTCCGACTACCTGCTGTTGGGCGTGTGCCGGTGACTTACTAAGAATGTTTTTCAAGATTGTTTGAGACAGTGCCGGGGCTGCTGCTCGGTATAACGACTCGGGCTGATTGAAAACTAGGCGCGGGTTCATACTGCCGCCTTGTTTTGGTCTGACACCCAAGCAAAGAACTTGGATTCATCAATCAAAACTTTTCTGCCGATTCTGACTATTGCGCCGGACTTGGCAAGGCCGTTGGTGTGTTCATTGAAGATAAGGGCGCGTAGGCCACCAAGTGGGAATGCTGGTTGTTTTGCGGTGAATTGATTAACTGTTGATAAGACTGGCATTTGATATGTCCGGTAATCGCCGTAACATTGCGGCTGAACATATTTAAAGCCCTGTTTTTTCCCGATTCTTCAACCGGGAAAACTGGGAACATAGCACGGAACGCTATAGGGAATTTTTCCTGTTTTTTGCTATTGACAGTGTTTTGTTATGGTGTGCTCTTGAATGTGCTTACCTTTGTTTGAATCGTCTTTTTTTTCATTTCACCTGTTGTGCCTGCGCTGGTTTGCCATCCGATACCCGCGGCCTTTCCGGCGCTGTAATGCTCTGTAATTGGGCTTCCTTTTTGCATTACGTATTTTTTCAATTTATTAAAGAAATCCGTACCCCCCGGCCTTTCTTCTTTAATCCAAGTTTCCCTTAACCAACTGGTTAACTCCTGTTCCTTTGGCTCTCTGGTTGTATCACTACCCGCGCCAGCGTCACTCTGTCCGTCACCTTGGGAGTGTGCATTGTTGGCCTGTTCTTCGGCTTTGATTATCGACACTGCATCAACAACACACTCATCAATTAATATTTCTTTATGGCGCTTTGATTGATCTATTATGAACTGCGTCTGCTTGTGGAACTCTCGATGCTCATCTTCCTGTCTTTTTTCGTCACGTTCGTGTCCCTTTTTTTCCCGTAAATGTCTTAACTCGTCTATATCTTCTCGGGTTTTTCTATGTTCAGGCGATGTAATAATAAAACTTCCTGCTGAGTTATTTTCATTGCTCCACTTGCCAACCGCGCCAGCGTCAACCACGGTTTCAGCTTGTGGCTGTGCTGCTTGCTTTTCCACCTCAAACCGCCGCATCGCTTCAACGTGGTTTTCTATTTCCTGCTCATTCCTGAGCCTTTCGTTGTCTATTTGTTGCTGGAACCATTTCCGCGAGGAGTCACCCTGTTCGTTAAGCTCCCGCTCTTTTCGCTCGGCTTTGGTTTCAGCGCGTGGAGCATAACTTTCCATCACCGTAGCCGCGCTAACAAAAGGTGTTAATAATTGATACTCTGCCAGATAGTCACTAATCGTTGGGATGCTATGAAATTGCTTTAACAGGTCTTGCTTTTGTGCTGCCAGCGCCTCACCAATAGTAGACGGGGACATAGCTTTGCAAGCTCTCGCAACTTGAGACTTAATTGATAAAGCATCTTCCCATTCGGCCTGCATACCTTTAGCTGATACTGTGAACGCCATAGCCTGCATCAATTCTTTAGATTGTTTTTTAGCCGCGTCAATATCAACTTGTGAGCGGTTTTGAATGCCATCAAGCTTTAAAATAAGACTCATCACACGCCCCCGAAAATCTTTTCATTCATCGAAGCAATAATGCCGCTTGCGTGGTCGTCGCTCATATGGCTATATCTCATCACCATAGCTAAAGTTTTATGTCCGAGAATTTTTGCTATTTCCGGCAAGCTGGCGCCGTTCATAAGTAGATATGATGCGCAGCAATGCCTGAGGTCATGCCAATGAAAATCTTCTATCTCAGCCAGTTTTACAGCGTTTTCAAAAGGTCGCCTTAAGTCGATAGAATTTAACGGGTCTTTTCTGCTGGGGAATAATAAGGGGGTATCAAGCCGCCTTACTTTGGCATGACCCCGTAATAGTTCCAAACCATGCCCAGATAATGGGACTCGCCGCTTCTCTCCGTTTTTTGTTTTATTGAGTAGTAGAAAACCTGCTTTGATGTCTACATCTTTCCACGTCAATTCCATTAATTCGGCTTGCCGCATTCCAGTTGACATAGCGAGAATGACGCACAAATAAAGCTGTTTGTTGCTGGATTCTTGGCAGGCTTTTAAAAATGGTTGCCGTTCGTCATTATCCAAAAACCGGACGCGGTCATTTGATACCCCGGGCTTTTTTACGCGCTTTACGGGGTTGTCTCGCGTCCATTCCCATTCGGATACGCAATGGCTAAACATTGAACTTAAGGCGGCTAGGAATCGTGTAACAGTCGCAGGACTGCGAACTTTCCCGCGTTGCCCCATTTCAGTATTCAGCTTGTCCCTACACTGGGCTATCAAAGGTGTATTGATGTTGGCTAGTGGTATATTGCCTAACTCAGCTTTGAACCAATTGAGTTGCGTTGTTTGATCAGTCTGTAATGAGGGCTTTTCTGGTAAAACCTCACTGATATAGCGGTCTATTGCGTCACCAAGGGTTTTCTTTAAAGCGGATCGGGGGATAAGCTGTTTGCCGTCCCTGATTTCTGACTCGGTTTTTGCTGTCCATTTCTTGGCATCGGTTAGCCGTCTAAATGTTTCCGTTCTGGACTCGCAGCCTTTAATTCTGATAATGACGGTATAACGCTTGCTTCCGTCTTTTAAGGTTCGTTCGGTGATGTTTGCCATGATTGCTCCTATGGGATAGCAATCGGCTTTGGTATGATGCTTTAGCCATTTGCTTAACCCTATCTGTTAAGTGAATCGGTAAGGCCTTGTTTGGTGTTGGTAGCACCTGCGAGGCCGCTTTACTTCTAGAGTTATGATTATAATTGCTCTGCATTTTTACTGCAATTAGCTTTAAATAATGACAGTAAGCGGCAATAATCAGCAATAATTAAAATTACTCAAGCTATTGATTTTATTGCTGTCACTTGTTGTGGCTTGTTACTAAATATAGCAAAACTTCGCATTCGTAATCAGTAGGTCACGAGTTCGACTCTCGTCATTGGCTCCATATATTCAAAGGGTTAGGCTAAATTGTCTAGCCCTTTTTTGTGTCCCGTAGCTAAATCGTAGCTATCCTGAGCGGATTCGACCACCCGGAAAGCTGACAACCTATCCACGTACTCCGCCAAATGCTCGCTGGATAAATGCGCATAACGGCGCACCATCTCGACCGACTCCCAACCACCCAGCTCTTGCAGCACATGCAACGGCGTACCCGCCTGCACATGCCAACTGGCCCATGTATGCCGCAGATCATGCCAGCGGAAGTCTACAATCCCCGCCCGCTGTAATGCCTGCCGCCATGCCTTGGTATTCACTTGAGTCACGGGATTACCGTGATAAGTGAATACATGGGTTGAATGCTTGCCCAATTGCTCACGAATGATCACCACTGCGGCCTTAGACAACGGCACAGCAATCGCGCGCCGCGCTTTGGCTTGGTCGGGATGTATCCACGCACAACGCCGGGTGAGATCAATCTGCGACCATAGCAAGCCGGTAACATTGGCTTGCCGCAGTCCGGTTTCCAGACTAAACCGCACCATCGCTTTTAGATGGTTTGGCAATTCCAGAAGCAGACGATCCGCTTCTTCCCGCGTGATCCAACGAATACGCCGGCTGGGTTCAGGCAATAGCCGAATCTTCGGCACCTTGTCCAGCCAGTCCCATTCCAGAGCCGCTTTGCGCAGGATAGCGCGGATCAGGGCCAGCATCCGGTTAACGGTGCTGTTGCTGACTTGAGTCGCCAGCTTCGCCTGTATCAGCTTATCCACAGCATCACGGTTGATTTCATCCAATGCAGCGCCGTTCAGGTATAGATCCAGCCAGCGCAAATGCCCCTGATCATCTACCCGTGAGGCTTTGTGCAAGGTTTCATTCAACCAGCGCAACCCCGCTTCATTCCACGTATAACGCCGCTTGGCCCCCAGTTTGGATTGTTCCCAAAGCTGGGCTTTTAGCCGGTCGTGGAATTCCTGGGCTTTGTTTTTGTCGGGCGTTCCAGTGCTTTTTTGTACAGTTCGTCCGTTGAGGGTGATTTTAATCCACCAGACGGACGAGTCTTTTCGTTTAAAGAGTGACATAGGCTTATCTCCTGTGCACCCTGCAATGTTCGCCGTGGGTATTGTGAGCGGATATGGTCGATCAAGTCAACGTCCACAAAGACCCAGCACTTGCCGATCTTGGCGCCGGGAATTTCCCCGGCCTTGGCTTTGGCTTGCAGTGTTACAGGATGAATGCGTAACAATTCAGCGGCTTGTTGCAGGTCTAAGGTTTGCATGCTTAGGCCTCAGTAATTGCTGAAATGATAAAAATGGGTGAGCAGTGCGTACTTCGCATATAGCCTTTGTAAAATATATTTGAAGTAACCATGCTGTAGCTTCCCTTGTTTTATATCGTAGCTGCATATTTAGCAGTTACGCCGACTTTACTTGGCTTTAAAAATACGTTCAATGTAATGATTTATAACAATAAAATATTTTTTCTATGCTTAAAAGTCGACGCTTATATATCATTTGTGTGCTAGTCGTATATATGGATGACATTTCCTAATGCCAGATCTGGATTGGGGCAGCGTAGTTTGCGTTGAGCTAAGCGTTGAGATATGCTTTTGATTTCCCAGTAGCCTAAGTTTCGCAAGAAACCGTACCTATTACGGAATTTTTTAACACCCTCCGGGATGATAAAAAATTCCTTCGCGCGGTCATGGGGCACAAGCCCCCCGACACCCCCCTAACTTTGCTACCGGGGAAATAATAATTTTAATTTAGGAGACATCCACATGTTCGCTGTTATGCGGTTTGAAAAATTGAAGACGTTCGGCAACATTGGCGGCGTCGAGGGCCATTGTGCGCGAACGCGCGAAACGCAAAACGCAAAACGCCGACCCAGCCAAGGCAAAGCTAAACCGGTGGCTTGTTGGCGATGGCAATATTGTCGGCGATGTAAAAAACAGAATAGGTGGGCGCAAAATTCGTAAAAATGCAGTGTTAGCTCTTGAGTTCTTACTAACGGCATCACCGGACTATTTTCGCCCAGACCATCCTGAACGCGGCGGCCAGTACCAGGAAGATCGTGTCATAGATTTTGAAAAGGCCAGCCTTGTCTGGCTTCGAGACACTTTCGGCACTGAAAACATAGTCTCCGTGGTGACTCATCTGGATGAGCAAACGCCACACCTTCACGCCGTCGTTGTTCCAATTTGTCCAGACACTGGCAAGCTCAATGCCTCTCGATGGTTTGATGGCAAGAAATCGTTATCCGAACTTCAGACCCGTTTTGCTCACGCCGTAAACCATCTTGGCTTACGACGCGGCAAAGAACACTCGACGGCAACACATACGCGAATTGGCGAGTATTACGGCAACGTCAACACGGCAATACCCCCTGTTTTGCCTGATATCGCAGTTGCCATACCACCTATGGAGTTTAGGGGGAGTGTGCGCGAGCAATGGGCGCAAACTGAGTCAGGGCGACTGGCAATGATACAAGGCCCGACTTTGCAGCCAATTACTGATGCGGCATCAGAGCAGAAGCGCGAAAAAGCGCGGCGACATGCAGCAGAGACTGAAGCGGCCAGGCTGAGTCGCGCTCTTGAGCTTGAACGTATCCGCGATATCCCATTGCAAGGTGTTTTTGAAATGTGTGGCTATGAGATTGACCAAGATGATAAAAATCAGTACCGGGGCCCGCTTGGACGGATTAGTATCGAAACAAAAAACGGTAAAGCCAAGTTTTATAACCATGATATGCAAAAGGGCGGCGGCGGGGCGATTGACTTAGCGATGCATCTTGAGGGGATGGACTTTCCGGGTGCCTGTGCGTTTCTGGGCGGCAGTTTTAACGCTGATGCGATTATGAAAGCGGCGGCGCATAAAGCCATGCAGGATGCAAAAGAGGCGGTAAAAATGCCTGCGCCACTACCTCAACAGGATGAATCGACTTGGGAGAAAGTCAGGCACTATCTAGTTTCGGTGCGAAAACTAGCAGCATCCACAATCGATGCGCTGCACGAAAAAGGTAAGGTTTTTTCGGACTTTCGCAGTAACGCTTGTTTTATGTATGGGGCAGACGGAGTTAAGCTTCGTGGTACGACAGCCGATGTGTGGCATGGGTTTCGTGGTAAAAAAACAGGTTTTTTCAGTATGTTACGCGGTAGAAACGCTCGATCAGTTGCCTTGGTTGAGTCCGCCATCGAAGCAATGAGTTACGCAGAGTTAAATCCGGATGCCAGTGTTATCTCGTTATCAGGCGTGGGTGGTAAGGATCTGGCAAAGAACGTGCGCAACTGGCAGTCTAAGGGATTGAAAGTTTGCGCAGCATTCAATGCCGGTGAAGCAGGAGACGAAGCCGCTCTGCGGCTGATGGTCGCAGTATCAGGTGTAGAACGACATCGACCGCCGGAGGGAAATGACTGGAACGATGTGCTTAGAGCTAAAGCTACAATAGAACCATTGAGTACAACTAACAACCAAGATTCACTTTCCCCGGGAGATGAAGGGGATTCGCGGGCGAATCCCGATTAAATCTAAAATCGTTCGCGCAACATGCGTTAACGGGCGGTATGTTAAGCAGCTGATTAACACTCATATCATTTTTCACTATTATCGGAACAGTTTACCCTTCGGTATTTAGCTCGATAACCTTTTGTTATCGCGCAGTAACAACCACTTTTTTAGCGCTAAAAAAGCCGGTGACCAGACGGCAGCGATGCCAACAGCACAGGCGGCATGACCGCCAAGAAAGTGTCTTTCATGCCCGGCGGAAGGCTTTGAATCAGCAACGAGATCGCGAGGGCATTTAAGTCCCGATCCGTACAGTCGTGCTTAGCCAGATTGTAACCCCAGCATACGAGCCTGCAGTTTGACGAGATGTAGCCCACGGCATTATCGATCCGGTCAACCGAAGGGCTGTAAAACCCCCGTTGACCGGCATCGCCTTTCTTATACAATTTGATCTTCACCGGGAGCCCCGTGACTTCACAAACACCGCGGTCTAACCGCTCCTTGAACCAGGCTTCCGATAAATCGAACGACAAGCCACGCGCTTTCGCTGACTGCTTCGTCGACGCCAAAAATCGTTTTTCCGGATGATCCTGAAAATACGTGGTGAGGCGGGCGGTATGAGCCGCTTTATCCCTGACGTGCCGGCAGTGATAAAGAGTGCCGCAGCGGTGGCAGCAGTATTTCTGTATGGGCCCCCGTCGCTTTGCGGTCGAGATGGTGAAGTCTTTGCCACAGTTCGCGCAGGCTTTTGTGATAGTTGTTTCAGTTATTTCTGCGTTCATTGAATTCGCCTTATATTTAGGAATGATGTTAATGCACGTAGCCGAATGGCCGGCCGTCATATTCGCCGGCACTCAACTCTGTAGTCGATGAAAAGATCAAGTCATTAGGAATAAGAGCAAGCTTTTTGGCTTTAGGGTTGCGCTTTGCGGCTTGGGCTAGTCCGCAGCGCAGCATAGCTTTAATAGTTCGGGGCGACTGATTGCGCAGCGCGTCAATAACGTCTTTGGAGACCTTTGACGGAAACAGCGCGGTAGCGCCATGCTGGGCGAGTAGCCTACTGTAGATCGATTGGGTGACGGTGCCATGCTGCGCCGCGCTCATCGCGTCAATTTTTAGAACGATAAAGCGGCTCAGGATGGGTTTGCTGATGGTCGCGAGGCTGTTTGCCGTCGCTACATATAAGATATGTGACCCATTCGAAGGCATATCCAAGGCTTCATCGACAAACTTCTCCGCAGTGCGTTGTTCGAGCAAACTATACAGAGGACCCAGAGGATCGTATTTTGACGATGAAGACGCTTTGTCGATTTCATCGAGAATTACGATCGGATTCGCGGCGTCGTTATCGCGCAGAAGCTCGACAACAGCGCCGCTTTTCGCGTCTGACCACTGCGTGCTCTGCCGCCTAGGACGAAACCGGCTGTCGTCGCTGCTAGATCGACCTGACGACTGGCCACGCCGACAATTTCAGCGACCGCATTTACGACCGTGGTTTTGCCAATACCGGGCGGGCCGATTAACAGAACGGGTGGGAAATAAAATGTCGGGTACGGCTGTTTTAGAGCTAGCATCGCAAATGACTCTACATAGTCTAAAAAGCTATGACAATTTGGATATTGCGTCTTTAACGCTTGCATCTGTGCCATAAAATTTGCAGGCACTGTTTTTAGCAGACGCTTGCCGTTATCATCATCGGCGAACCGTTTCATCACCGCCAGCACGTTGCGGGTCGTCGCTTTGTCGCGTTTAAGTGTTTGGATCTTGTCGTTATCGAAAACTTTGACGTATTTATCGCTGGGGTTGTGGGATTTTAAAGGCTTGGCGGTGGCTTGCTGCTTCGCTTCCTGGGCAAAAGCGACGAGGTACTCATGCAGCTGCGGTAGGCTTAAATTACCGTCTACCAGCAGCTGCTTGATAGTCTCGTCAATCGCGTCTTGAAGCAAGTCCTGCTCGGTATCAAGCGCCGCTTGTTGAGCCAGGTGCTTGATTAACGCCTTAGGCAGTAATAGCTGCGCGTTGTGATAGTTAATGGGGTGCCAGCCAAAGCCTGGGGGGTGGGTTGCACGCATAATAATCTCCAAGAATAAATAATCTGTAGTAGAATTAAACTGTAGTCAAGAGGTCTTTTTGATCTCTTGCAGATTATTATAGGTATAAAATAACTTATAGAAAGTTATTTTGATCTACAGTAGATTATTTTTTATGGTGAAATATGATTCGATGCTATTTATCGCGCATTTTAGGTGAGCGCAAACTGAAAATTAGTGACGTGGCACGAGACACTAATATCAACCGAGGAACTATCACGCGTCTTTATCAGGAAAATTTTACGCGAATTGAAAAAGATGTAGTGGACACATTGTGCCAATATTTTAATTGCAGCATTGAAGAGCTGTTTGAATATGTACCCGATGAACCAAAAAAGCCAAATGAGGGTTAAGGTCAGTTTCTCAACCTACATATAATCCAAAAGGTTTTAGGGGGAATTTTCCGTGTATGTCGATAAAAACGAAAGCTCGCCCCCTCCAGAAATCTGATGTTTTCCAATTAACAATGCGCTAAAAACTTGAATAACCCTAGCTGGAAATCAGCGTGCAAAAGTTACCACTTTCAGCATTAGTTTTTACCAGCTTGCTAACAAATAAATCTTATAAAACAATGTAGTAATAATTTTCATGGTCAATTATGACGCTGTTTACTGGTAAATACTGGACGCTGATTGACATGAGTAATGGTGGAGACATCAATTATTCGGTGGAGGCTCTTCCTGAGAAGGGAACTCCAGACCCGAGTTGGCGATATGTTGTTTTTGCGGCCTACGGCCAACTTCCCAATATTTTCATGTTTCAAAGGGGAAGTAAAACAACTGATCAATTAGGCAATAAGCTTCTAATGAATTATCTAGGGGGAAAGAACGGTTCCGGCAGCAATCTATCGGGATGTTGTCGCTACCTGCGCTCAATGCTGCACTGATCCGTTGTTAAATCGAAAGTTAATGATTAAATTCGGTAAACGGCATGAACAATACTTCGGGGAAATGGGAACGGAGTTTCGCACATGGCCATAAATCACCCGCCCGTTTGGCGTATCAAGGTTGTTCTTAATGAAACGAGACCGATGGTCTGGCGGCGCTTCGATACCTACTCGACGGTCACATTGTCGCAACTGCACTACTTCATCCAGGGCGTTATGGGTTGGGAGTTGGCGCACCTCTTTTCTTTTCACGCCGAGCCTGGATTAGAACTTAACGACAGTTCGACCCTGGCCGACGTATGCCGCATTGGGGATACGCTGTGTTACGTTTATGACTTTGGCGATAACTGGGAGCACCTGGTCACAATCGAGAAAGAGATGAGGATTCGGCCCGGTGTCATCTATCCGCGCTGTGTTGCAGGGAAAAGTGCATGCCCACCTGAGGATTGCGGCGGGTCATGGGGCTACGCCGATATGCTGAAAACCCTGGCGGGGAGGTGGAATGCCCGCCGTCGCGAACTTGTCGAGTGGTTGGGCGGCTCATTCGATCCCAAGCTCTTCGAGCTGGATGAGGCCAACGAGCGCCTGGCTGAGTATGCCGAAGTTGTGGGTGACTAAGTTAGTGGCCTTGCTATTTCGGCTCAGCATTAAAAGGTACGATAACGATTCCTTCGTTTTTGGATGTTAATCATCTAAAGTTTCACGGGATTTTGCTACCCCCTGCCCAGAAAGATCTACGGACAACTTTGCCATTCCCAGACTTTGCCGATTACGTGTAAGGTTAAGTATACTTTAAGTTACACTAAGCACCTATCCCTGCATACCTGATTATACCGTGTAATATAAACTTAAATTGACATTTAACTTACAAGTGTTATCGTATGTCTAAGGTATTATTTTACACATAAACAGGGGTAAATTATGAAAGGTCAAAATGTTGGGTATATTCGGGTTTCGTCTGGATCGCAAAACACAGAGCGACAACTCGCAGATATTGCCCTCGATGCCACATTCACAGATAAGGCCAGTGGCAAGAACACCGACCGACCGGAGCTTGATAAATGTTTTAACCATTTGCGACGCGGGGACACGCTTCATGTTCACAGCATTGATAGACTGGCCAGAAACCTTAAAGACCTACAGACCTTAGTCGATGCCCTGAAAATCAAGGGTGTATCGGTTCACTTTCATAAAGAAAATCTAATCTTCGACGCGTCGGCCAGCAGACCAATGCAGGAGCTTATGTTCCAGATGTTAGGCGCATTTGCTCAATTCGAGCGCACCTTGATAAAAGAAAGGCAGCGGGAGGGTATAGCAGCGGCTCAGGCCAGAGGGCAGAAACTAGGCGCACCACCTAAACTGTCATTGGCGCAGGTAGCAGAAATAAAAGACCTGGCGGAGTCTATCGGCGCAGATAAAAGCAAAATAGCAAAGCAATTCGGCATTAGCCGACCGACACTTTATAAGATCCTGGCTGCAGCATAATTCACTCAGACACGATATAAAAAACGAACTTAGGAGCTGCAGAAATGTTGATCAATCCAAAACTACCCGAACATTTTTTTGACCGCGCAAACGATGCCAGATCGCCAAGAGAATTAAAGAAATTCTGGCAAGTGCCTATTATTTTGACTGACGAGTATGAAGAAAACGATACTTGGGAAGATTATCAAAAAAGAACGGCAGGCTTTGAAGCTGA
This sequence comes from Methylobacter arcticus, assembly GCF_050917435.1. Classification (NCBI taxonomy): domain Bacteria; kingdom Pseudomonadati; phylum Pseudomonadota; class Gammaproteobacteria; order Methylococcales; family Methylococcaceae; genus Methylobacter; species Methylobacter arcticus. Next base: position 3,148,635 of record NZ_CP159583.1, on the reverse strand, counting down.
ATACATAGCGAAAACCGAGGCAGATTTTAACAAATGGATTCAGGAAAAAAAGGAATCTTGGTTTAAGCACTTCCCATCCGGAACAGCTTATCGTGTCCATTGCCTTGACGGTGGTGCATGGGATCGGCCTATATCATGGGGCGCATTCGGCACACTGGAAGAAGCGAAAGCATGTTGCGAGAATGGTCCAAGCTGGCGAAATAGGTCAGTGGTTAAAAATGAGGAAGCGTAAGAAAAACGTCAACCAAACGAATTTGTTTGACTTAGTGGATCATCTTGGGCGCATTTAAACGCACCCTAAATGCGAGCCCAACCGGTTTCGGACGCAACCCCTGAGCATAAATGGAAAAGAACATAACAATTGACAAAATGCGTATTTTCCGTAATATACGCATATTATGTATTAGAGGTGTGTCATGCTAGAAGTCCCAGCAACCGAATTTGTAAAAAATTTTGGACAATACAAAGAGCGAGTGCAAAGAGAGGTAATCGCGATTACAAGTCATGGGCGAACGAGCGGATATTTCGTTTCTGAACATGAATATCGTGAATATATGCTTCTCAAAGCCCACTCACGACACGCTTATCATATAAGTGAGCTACCGGAAGAAACTGTTGCTGCAATTGCTAAAGTACAAATGAATCCAGCGCATGATCATCTGAACGCCTTAATGGGGTTGTAAGCCCAAACCGCCGAGATTTCCGACTAAAATGTAGTTATTTATAATTGATTGATAAAGATAGATAATTAGTTGTATATCAATTAACGGTCGTTAAGAGGTTATCAACCTGATAAACATAAATACCGTATAAGGCGCGAGCAATTTGTATGTTTTTCTAGCGAAAAACAGGTTAAGACTTAACACCAATGGCTGGACGGAATTTTCGGCGGTTTGTGGTTAGAACCCCAATTTGCTGAACGCCCTATACTATAGTGGGGAAGTTTCAATTCCCGTCGCCTTTGAAGTGGTGCGCAAGCCTTACCAGTTCAGTGATGTGAAGACCCGCAAGGTCAAGCGGGCCAGTGAGTTCACCAAAAATGAGCTGATGCGGGAGATGATAGCGACCAGTGTGGCGAATGCCATCAAGTTCCGCTATGTGTTGACGGACAGTTGGTTTGCCAGCAAGGAAAACTTTGAGTTCATCCTGAAAAAAGACAAGCACTTCATCAGCGCCCTAAAGGATAACCGCTTGGTGGCTTTAACAGAAGACGACAAGAAAGAAGGCCGTTTTGTACGGATCAGTCAGCTGGAATTGGCGGATCAGCAGGCGGTGCGCGGTTGGATGAAAGGTTTTCCTCATGAGGTACTTTTCGTCCGCCGGGTCTTTACAAACAAAGACGGTAGCATCGGCCTATTGAATTTGGTATGCAGTGATTTAGCGTGCAATGGCGAACAAGCCGCCACGATCTACCAAAAACGGTGGAAAGTTGAGGAGTTCCACAAGTCATTAAAATCCAATGCGGGGTTGGCAAAGTCACCAACCCGTACGGTCACTACCCAGAACAACCATGTCTTCATGTCGATCTATGCGGTGTTCAAGCTGGAATGTCTGAAGATAAAACACAAGGCCAATCATTTTGCGCTAAGAACTAAGCTGTTTATCAAAGCGAACCAGATAGCTTATGAAGAGTTGCAAAAATTACTGGCTGCGTAACATCAGTTGATAATTCTTGAAAATAAATATTAACCGTAATTTTCTGCGCAGATGCCCCCGCTAGTCCTAGATAGCCTTATGAAGGCCATATTTTGCATAAATTGAATTTTTCACACAGTCTGGGCCAAAAGGTGACCGTCGGCAAACCGAATAAGTTAGTCAATTAAGAGGCGATGCCAAACTTTGGATAATCGGACATTCCGGCCTATGATCACCAATACAAGCTTGAGCAAGCTGTGCCAGAATATCCCGCATTTCACTCAATTCAGAAATACGCTTATTCAGGTCATCAACATGGGCTTGTGCAATCGCTTTTACATCCGCACTTTCTCGGTTGGGATCTTGCCACAAAGACAGTAACTCGCGAATTTGATCAAGAGAAAATCCTAGGCTTCGGGACTTTTTGATCATGCGTAACACATGTAAGTCATTTTCGCCATAAGTTCGGTAACCCGACAAGGTACGAACGCTTTTCTTTATCAAATTGATACATTCGTAATAACGTATCATTTTGGCCGATACACCAGTCAATTTTGCTGCTTGGCTAATGTTCATGATATTTCTCCGAAATGAAAAAACAAAAACGCATTTTTAATGTGGGTGACGCATCCCATCCACATACTGTTTCAGTAAAGCCGATCAGGCTTCAAATATGACCAGCAGGTTTCCAGCCTCTTAATAGTAAGGCATTGCCGATTACGCTCAGGGAGCTAAAAGCCATTGCAGCACCCGCTAACTGTGGATTTAGTAGGCCAAATGCAGCCAGAGGAAGCGCGGCCAGGTTATAACCGAACGCCCAGAACAGGTTCTGCATAATTTTTCTGTAGGTTCTCCGAGAAATATCAATCGCATCGCCAACCAAGCACGGATCGCCGTTCATAAGTGTAATTCCTGCCGTGTGCATGGCCACATCGGTACCGCTTGCCATCGCAATACCAACATCTGCAGTAGCCAGCGCCGGGGCATCATTGATGCCGTCGCCCACCATCGCCACCCGATGATTAGCTTGTTTCAACAAAGCGACCTGATTGGCTTTTTCTTCAGGCAATACCTCGGCAACCACATGTTCAATGCCTAAAGCACGACCCACCGCTGTAGCACTGCCGGAATTATCGCCTGTCAGCAATACGGTATAAATACCCAAGGCCTGCAAACGTTGTACCGCCTGACGCGCGCTTGGCTTGATTTTATCGCCAAAGGCCATCATGCCCAGTATCCTGTTATTCAGCCCCACTTCAGCCAGCCAGGAAATACTATTGCCCCGTTGCTCAAATTGAACGGTGGGCTTAGCTAGTTCTCCTAACTCGATACCAAGTTCAGACATTAAACGGCTATTGCCTAATCTCAGTTCGAGGCCATCTACATTTGCAGCAATACCTTTTCCGGGTAAGGCTTTAGAGTTTGTGGCCGACAGCGAATTAATGGACAAGGCGTCAGCCGCATCGATTACAGCTTTAGCGAGCGGATGTCCGCTCCCATTCTGCATTGAAACAGCGAGCTGCAATAATCTGTCACGATCTATGTTACAGGGGATATTGTCTACCAAGTAGGCTTCTCCTTGTGTTAACGTTCCGGTTTTATCGAAGATGACAGTCGTAATGCGATGAGCAATCTCAAGCGCTTCAGCATCTTTTATCAGAATACCATATTTGGCAGCCACCCCCGTGCCGGCAATCAGTGCAGTCGGCGTAGCTAAGCCAAGTGCACATGGACAGGCAATCACTAGCACTGACACCGCATTGATAATGGCCATTTCAACATTGCCATTGTAGAACCACCAACCGATAAAGGTGATTAAAGCGATAATCAATACCCCAGGTACAAACCAGGCACTGACTTTATCGACCAAATGCTGGATAGGTGCTTTGGCGGATTGAGCATTTTCAATCAGCCGAATTATCCGGGACAACGCGGTTTCCGAACCTATGGCATCGGTATGTACTATTACCAAGCCATCCACATTGATAGAGCCGCCAGTAACCTTATCACCAGGTTGTTTAGATACCGGTACGCTCTCGCCGGTAATCAGCGATTCATCAATATGGCTATGCCCTTCAATAATTGTGCCATCCACCGAAATGCACTCGCCAGGACGGACAATCACCCAATCGCCAAGTTTGACATCTTCGATGGCTAGTTCTCGATCTATGCCGTCACGACGCACTCGGGCAGTTGCCGGTTGCAATACCTGCAAAGCGCGAATAGCCGAAGCAGTTTGGTTTTTGGCCCAGGCTTCCAGCCATTTGCCTGTCAATACCAAACTGATCACCACGGCCGAAGCTTCGAAATATAAATGTGGCATCAGCTCGGAAGTTTGTGTGTTTAACTGATAGACACTTAAGCCATAGGCGGCGCTAGTACCCAACGCCACCAATAAATCCATATTGCCGACGCCTGCTTTCAACGCTTTCCAACCGGCTCGATAAAAACGGGCGCCAAAGCCAAATTGGACCGGTGTCGCCAGAACCATTTGCAACCAGCCTGGCAACATGAAATGGATACCAAATAACTCGAATAGCATGGGTGCCATCAATGGCAGTGATAGCAGTGCTGAAAAAATCACTGCAAGTCCGACATGGCGATTGGACTTGTTATTTGCGCGTTGATTTCGCTGGGTCGCAAAATAGCCAATGTCTTTGATAGCCTGAACTAAGTCCCCAACATCGATAGCTTTGCTGACACGGACTAAAGCGCTTTCGGTCGCCAAATTCACACTCACATGCACTACACCTTTCACTTTTCGTAGCGCATTTTCCACTCGTCCGGCACAAGACATACAGGTCATGCCTTCAATCATTAGGGAAATCGAGTTGTCTTCTGGTTTGTCAATGGTTGTCGTATTCATGAGCATGCTTCCTGTAGTAAATTAATGTGATCAAAGTATTTGGCTTACCACGATGGGAAGGTCAAGCTCTTTTTTAAACTCCGTTGTAATTTGTTAAAAAATTCGCGATTGAATTGCTAATAGCGGCTCGAACCGTCAGCTTGTTCTGAGAATCCAGTCTGTCACTATTATGATGAAGATATAAGCCATTAAGACAGTGGTTTTTTAGCAATTGCATAAATCACATTTGCTTCGATACCAGTAATCGATTTAGTTTGTAGTTGCGATAAATTGGATTGCTTTACCCTCTCTAACTGCATGGGATCTAATTGATCCAAGGTACCCCGATAACCACTTCCCAGCACCAGCATCCACCAGTCATCAGGAGTGTTTAACGGGTGAAGAGCTAGTTCGGTAACAATTTCTACTTGATGTAAGCCCGCTTCTGCCAGCATCTCGCCCAGATTTTCAGGTGTGGAAATGCGATCCCAGGGATTAAAGCCTTTGTATAAATCAGGACGTTCGTCTCGCACGGCTTGCCAAAATAAACTATTGGCCGGTTCAAATAAATTCTCCCCCCATGTCGTAATGGCTAACCGCCCCCCTGGACGTACTTTTCGCCATAGCTCCGTTACCGCTTCAGCCATATCAGGCACAAAAAAAATACCGAAAACGCAGACTACCGCATCAAAACTGGCATCGGCATAATCAAGTGAAAGCATGTCGCCAACCCGAAATTCAATATTTTTTAAATTTTTCGTTTTGGCCTTAATTTTTGCTTCAGCCAGCAATTTAGCCGCTAAATCGGTGGCAACTACTTTCCCGTGAGGCCCGACCTTTATAGCCGCTGGCAACGCCGAAGCGCCAGTCCCAGAACACACATCCAACACATGCTCTCCTAGCTGAAGTTGCAAACGTTCAACGGTACTATTACCGAAACGATTCCAGAATGTGTTGGCAGGGTGGTCGAATAATTCGGCTGCTGCATTGTAGGCATTAGCAGTTTTAATCTTGGTTACTTCGTAGTTATCCATAGAATCTCCTGAAGGTTTTGTCGGCTTTATTTGCTGAAATTAAGCGAACTGTATTTTTGCCAAGTACTCATGTAGTATCATCTTTTGGCACAGAAAGTCTAGCACTTGACATTATTGGAATGTCAAGTCCCCCATGGCGGAGAGGTGCCGCGACCTACATATTCACATGGAAATAAATTGACGGTCCGATTAGGGGTTCTAACCGCAAACCCTCGTAATTTTCCTAAAGTTAATAAAATCAACCAGTTAAAAACGCATGAATATTCAAAAATCATTTTCTATCTAATTGATTTTTAAAGATATGGAAAAATTCCGCGGTTTAGGGCGCACAACCCCTAATTACCTTAGTTTTAACTCTTGGATTACTGTCCGCTTGCGCGGAGATGAACCCGCATCCGATGGACATGAGCCAAGCTGTGCAAAGCGCAACATCCAAAGCCGATCATGAGGCGCTGGCAAAACACTATGAGGAAGCGGCCAAAGAAATGCAGCTTAAAGTTGATGAGCACAAGAAACTGCTTAGCCAGTATCAGTCAAAAGGCTATCTCTACGGTAGACAGGCGGAAGACTTTAAAGCGCACTGCCAAAGGCTGATTAATGACTATGAAAAAGCCGCCGAGGAAAACCTGGAAATGGCTAAGATGCATCGCCAGATGTAATGCTTTATATAAGCCAGGGGATGGGAATACTATCATCCCCTGGCAATGAAGTAAGAATCCTTCTCCAAACTAGATAAGGAGAACTACCATGAATATGATGAAAACTGTACTCATTTTAGTAATGCTGGCATTGTTGGGGAGTTGTGCCCAGCTGGGTTCTCATCCTATGGACATGACCATAGCCATTCATAATGCTAAAACAAAGACAGACCACGAAGCGCTGGCAGATCATTACGAATACATAGCCCATGAAATGAAAGCGAAGTTCGAAGACCACAAAAAACAACTTGGGATATATCAAGCGATTCTTCCCAAAGCAGATGAGCAATATGCTCAATTCGAAACACATTGTTTACAATTGATCAAAATCTATGCTGAGGCCGAGCAAGAAAACTTGGAAATGGCTAGGTTGCACCGTCAAATTGCTTCTGGATTACCAAACTAACATCCGTTTTTCTGGAAATAAACTATGAAAACAAAATTACTGTTTACCTTGATTTTAGCTGTTGGTTTACTGACCGCCTGTAGCGAGATGAACCCGCATCCGATGGATATGAGCCTAGCCGTGCAAAACGCAACATCCAAAGCCGATCATGAGGCGCTGGCGCAACACTATGAGGAAGTGGCCAAAGAAATGCAGCTTAAAGTTGATGAGCACAAGAAGCTTCTTAGCCAATATCGGTCAACAGGCTATCGCTACGGAAGAATGCCGGATGATTTTGTGGAATATTTTATAGATCATTGCCAAAGGTTGATTAATGTCTATGAAAAAGCTGTCGAGGAAAACATGAGTATGGCAAATCTGCATCGCCAGATGTAACGTTTCATACAAGCCATTGCCCGTACCGTCTTCGGATGAGTCCGGATGTTTAATATCTGCTTGGATATATGATATGAGAATCACAGAAAAAGCCATTTCCAGTTATCCATGGTACCTTCGTCCATTCTTTTGGAATCAAAAAAGAAAATACGGACAAATCCTTACCTGATTACCCATAAAGAACAGCCAATGTTACAAGAATGTCTATACTGACAGTATCTACCATACGGATGGGATAACGTCATGAAAAACAAAGTTCAATTTCAAAAAGGCTATAGCCTGGGCGAGTTCATGAAAAATTATGGGAGTGAAGGGCAATGCCGAAAAGCCTTGTTTCATTGGCGCTGGCCTCAAGGCTATGTTTGCCCTGAATGCGGTGGGCAAAGCTACTGCTCCCTGAAAACACGAGTGGTTTATCAGTGCAATCACTGCCACCATCAACATTCCCTCATTAGTGGCACCATTTTTTCTGCGACGAAACTCCCGTTAACAACTTGGTTTCTCGCGATCCACTTGACCACACAAGCAAAAACTGGCGTTTCTGCCCTTTCACTGCGCCGTCAATTAGGTGTTTCATACAATACCGCCTGGAGCATCAAACAGAAGCTGATGCAGGTAATGAAGGAGCGTGATGATAGTAAGCCGTTATCCGGCGTCATCCAACTGGATGACGTGTATTGGGGCGGCGAACATCGGGGAGGCAAGCGTGGACGGGGTTCACCCAACAAAACACCTTTTGTGGCGGCTGTGTCGGTCAACGAAAAAGGACATCCTATTGCCATGAACATGACTGTGGTCAACGGGTTCCGCTCCAAAGAAATCACTCGTTGGGCGAAGCGCCATCTTAGCACCGACAGTCACGTGGTCTCGGACGGACTGGCCTGTTTTGCCGCTGTTACCAAGGCAGGATGCCAGCATACCAGCATCGTAACCGGTGGAGGCCCTGAATGTGTCTCGCTGGAACCCTTCACTTGGGTCAATACGATGATAGGTAATGTCAAAAGGTCGATTGACGGGACTTATCACGCTATCAATCATAAACACCTTCCGCGCTATTTGGCAGAATTTTGTTATCGCTTCAATCGGCGATTTGTCCTTGAGGATATGCTGCCCCGCCTATGTTACGTTGCAGTCAGAACACCACCTATGCCTATGCGGCTACTGAAGATGGCTGAGGATTATGGGTAATCAGGAATCCTTAAGCCTGCATTGATTTGGGCCAGAGTCCCCAAGTTGTTTGCAGCAATAGCCATACTCTATGGGGTGCTGGATAGAAAAAGCAGCCCTATCGATCCGGTTCTGCGCTCCTTGATTACGGTGAGAGTGTCACAAATAAACAGCTGCCGTTTTTGTATCGATATCAACTCCGCCGTATTGGCGAAAAGAGCAGGCTCCATGAACAAGGTGGAAGCCCTTGAACAATGGCAAGCAAGCGAGTTGTTTGATAGCAAAGAAAGGCTCGTCCTGGAATATGCCGAAGCGGTGACGTACACCGACCGGCAGGTTGACGGTGATTTGGCTCAGCGCCTGCATGAATACTTTAACGAAGATGAAATAGTCGAACTAACCGGGCTTATTGCCTTTCAGAATTTATCCAGCAAATTTAACAGCGCCCTGGATTTGCCTGCACAAGGATTTTGCCGTCTACCGAAAAGTACAGACCACAACGCGGAAAGCCGATGAACGCTAGGGCGGATTCGAGAGCGGCGCTTGCTACGAGCCGGTTTATTCACCGGAAAATCCTGATCCGGCTGTTTCTGGGCTGGTTGTTTCTCAGCGTGGCGATCGGCGGTGTCGTTTTATGGCTGGAAGTCCATCGCATCCAGCAATTCGTGCATGAGCTCGCTCTCAGGGAGTCAGCTACTTTCAGCGGAGTGTCCGCCCATAATCTGGAACGGCTGGATTCAAAGGCTCAACAACATTTGGCGGAATTGGCACAGCAACTGGTCAACCAACATTTCCTTGTCGTCGAGCTATATGACCGCAATAAACAACTTCAGCTCGAAACTATTCGGCAAGGGCAGGAGTTTGCCGAACAAGGGATCAACTCCTATCGTCATCGATTTCCACAGGAGGGTGAATTTACCCATCAGTTCCACCTTATTCGTGGCGAATTGCTGCTGGTCATTCTGGTTCCTTTAAAAACCGACCTGGATTCACTGACAGGTTATTTCGAAGGCATCTATCAGGTGGATCGGGATACCCTAGACTCGATCAAGGACGACCTGCTTCGCAAGCTTCTGTTTGCTACCCTCGGCATCACGTTTACCACCCTCTTGATGTATCCAATTATCCTGACGCTCAATAAGGGGCTGATTAAACTATCCGGCGATTTACTGACGGGCAACTTGGAACTAATGAATGTACTCGGTTGTGCGATTGCCGAACGCGACTCCGATACCAATAGCCATAACTACCGGGTGACGTTTTATGCGTTGCGGCTTGGCGAGGCAATCGGGCTTTCCTGCGAAAGTATCCACGACCTGATTGGCGGCGCTTTTTTGCATGATGTCGGCAAGATAGGCATCCGAGATCAAATTTTGCTTAAACCGGGCAAGTTGACGCCGGAAGAGTTTAAGGTGATGAAAACTCATGTATCGCTGGGTGTGGATATTCTGAGCAAATCAAGTTGGCTCATGGGGGCGTTGGACGTAGTCGAATTTCATCATGAGAAATACGACGGAAGCGGCTACCTGCAAGGGTTAAAGGGTGAAGCAATTCCCCTGAATGCGCGGATATTTGCTATTGTGGATGTGTTCGACGCCCTGACTTCCAAACGTCCGTACAAGGAATCGTGGACAGCAGTTGACGCCATTGCTGCGTTAAAACGGGACAGCGGCAGCCACTTCGACCCGCAGTTGGTGAGTGCTTTTGCGCTGATTGCACTCCGTCTTCACGAGGAAATGAGTGGCTTTGAGGAACACCGGATTGAGGCGATGCTGCAACATCTCATCGCTCCCTATTTTTTGGCCACTGCTATCGGCAGTCGGCGCCAAGACACATAGCAGTGGTCGGGTTACGACTGCAAGGGCAGATATTTTGCTCCATGCAAAATCTGCATTTCCCACATCCCTGTGGGTTATGCAGGAGATAGAGCAATGCAGGAGCAGCGTAGCGTAACCCGACAAACCAATGCCGCACTACGAGCTGTTGTGGGGGCGACTAAAGTCGCCCCCACAACACAGCCGCAATCCATGCCAGAACGACGATTTTTTAGTGTTGGCTGAAGCATCTTGCTAACCAGGTAAGTTGATGCGTATGGGTGTCGGATCAATCCTGAACCCATAGGCTCCGGAGCTTCTTTAGAAAATCCATTATCATCGTTCAAACCGGAAGCCGAATCTCAAACGTCGTGAAGCCGCCCTCCGAATGCGCCAAAGCCTCTCCGCCATGGGCGTGCGCGATAGAACGCGTGATCGCCAAGCCAAGTCCTGCGCCCTCGCCAAAACGCTGCCTTGATGCGTGTGCCCGGTAGAAGCGGTCGAACAGACGCGGCAAATGCTCAGGGGCGATGGTTTCTCCGGTGTTTTGCACCGACAAAACGACGGTCGAGACGTCGGAATCGTCAACGCGAACGGCTATCCTTCCCCCTTCCGGCGTATGGCGCACCGCATTTGAGAGCAGATTGTTGACCGCTCTGCGCAGCATCAATCTGTCGCCGAAAACAGTACCCTTTCCGGAATAGGTCAGACTGACTCCCTTTTCCTCGACCAACGCTTCGTAAAAGTCGAATAGGCTACTCACCTCCACCACCAAATCGACCTTCTCGCGATGGGGGACGATGAGGTTGTTGTCCGATTTGGCCAGGAACAGCATGTCGGCAATCATCCGCGACAGACGCTCGAACTCTTCCGCGTTGGAAGCCAGTACGTCCTGGTATTTGTCGAGTGTCCGGGTCTTGGACAAAGTAACCTGGGTTTGTGTCAACAGATTGCTGACCGGCGTGCGCAACTCGTGGGCGATATTCGAGGAAAAGTCGGACAGCCGACGGAAGGATTCTTCGAGTCGTGCCAGCATTTTGTTCAGGGTTTCCGCCACCTCGGCCAGTTCGACGGGAATGGAGGCTAAAGGCAGTCGTTGGTCGAGGCGGTTCGCGGTGATGCCCGCAGCGCTACGACTGATGTCCCGAAGGGGCGCCAGTCCCTGGCGTGCCGCCACCCAACCGAGAAAGCCGGTCAGCAGCGCCGCCAGGCCCATGACCGTCCACAACGCCGTCTGAAACGAGTGCATGAAATGCTCGTGGTGCGACAGGTCGGTGGACACGGCCACGACCACCGGAGTCACGCCTTCGATACTGGTCGGCACTTCGGCGGAAATCCCGCGATAGCGATGGTTCTCAGGGTCGGTCCAGAGCATCGGGCGAAGGGGTTTCTCTCTGACTCCGGCAAGCAGCTCTTCCGGTAACTTCGCACCTTCAGTCGAATACAGGGTCTGACCACCCGGCTTCAAAACGATCACCACCAAACCGGGGTGTCCCACCATGGAATCTTGAAGTTGCCCCGGCAGCGCCTCCAGTTCCTGATCGGATCGAACTTTCTTCAAGGTGTGGCGGAGAAGTTCCAGTTTGCCGCCGAGCAATTCCATGTCCAACTCTTCGAAATGCCGCTCGACGAGCGAGCCGATCAGCAGCCCCAACAGCAGGAGTACCGTCGTCGAGGCCGACGCGAACAGCAGGGTCAACCGGAACGTGATGGATTTGCGCCCGATCCGCCTCACTCGGCTGCCTCCAGCACGTAGCCCATGCCGCGGACGGTGTGGATCAGTTTCGGCTCGAAACTATCATCGACTTTTGCCCTCAGACGTCGGATGGCAACCTCGATCACATTGGTGTCGCTGTCGAAGTTCATGTCCCAGACCTGGGAGGCAATCAGGGAACGTGGAAGCACCTCGCCCTGGCGTCGCAACAGGAGTTCCAACAGGGCGAATTCCTTGGATGCTAAATTGATCTTCTTACCCGACCGGGTCACCCGGCGCCGCATTAGGTCGAGTTCGAGGTCGGCGGCTCGCAGAAACTCGGGCTCCTTGGCCATCCCTCCGCGCCGGAGCAGGGTTCGGACACGGGCCAGCAGTTCGGAAAAGGCGAAAGGCTTCACCAGATAGTCGTCGGCTCCGAGTTCTAGCCCTTTGACCCGATCATCCACACTGTCGCGGGCCGTGAGAAAGAGCACAGGCATTTCCTTACCCGAGCGACGGATACCTTGCAGCACCTGCCAGCCGTCGATGCCCGGCAGCATCACATCCAAAATTGCCAGATCGTAGGCTTCGGTGAGGGCCAAATGCAAACCATCCAGCCCATCCCGAGCCAAATCAACGACGAAGCCAGCCTCGACCAGGCCCTGTCTCAGGTAATCTCCGATTTTGGGTTCGTCTTCCACGATCAGAATTTTCATGCGTACTCCACAGCGTAATTTGTCTCGTATTAATGCCATTTTACACCGGTGGCGAGACTAGGTCTCGCAGATTACGTAAATGTAATTTGTGAGTCAGGTTCCCGTTAACTGGGATGTCATAAAATACACCTACAAACAATCTGCGAGAAGTTTCCATGAAAAAAATTCTGCTGGGCGCATTTGGCGTCCTTGGCCTCGGCGCCGTAACGGTGATTGGCCTGCTCCAGGCCGGAGCGATCGATATGGCGGCCGATAAGCCCCACAGCCCCGCCGTCCACCGCCTTATTGAGTGGGCGCGGGAACAGTCCATCGCGCGCAGAGCCACCGGCATCGTTCCTCCGGACGACTTGTCCGACGCCGACCGGATTCGCCGGGGCGCCGGCAACTACGACGCCATGTGCGCGAACTGCCACCTCTCACCCGGCATCGAAGATTCCGAAATCCGAAAAGGCCTCTATCCGACCCCGTCGAATCTTTCCAGACCTGCCAATGCCGCCGATTCCGACCGGACGGATGCCCGCCGGTTCTGGATCGTCAAGCACGGCGTCAAGGCGTCCGGCATGCCGGCTTGGTCGAAAGGCGGCATGGAGGACGAGGCGATATGGGATCTGACGGCTTTCCTTAAGATCATGACCAGCCTTTCCCCTGAAGAGTATCACCGGCAAGTCGAGGCCAGCGATGGGCATTCCCATGGCGGTCTGGAAGGGCACGAAGCCGAAATGGGAAACAAGTCCGGCGCCGAACACCCTCATGATACAAAACCGCATTCCCACAAGCACGGCGTTCATAAGCGCTGACCAAGTTTCGGAAGATTACGGAAATGTAATGTCTCGGTCAGCCTCCCGTAAGGAACAACCGTTTAAACTGGTCACACTCAAATCAACCCGGAAACAGCGCGGTAGGATGGGTAGAGCACCGCGAAACCCATCGCATCGGTGAAAATGGGTTTCGATGGGTTTCGGGCTATCGCCTCTACCCATCCTACCGAGCCAAATCCACTAAACCCCAGGAGAAAACCCATGAAAAGTTTGATTATCGTCACCCTCGTCGCCGCAGTCTTTTCTGCACACAGCATCGCCGCTACAGACCACGACGCTCATGGCGGCCATGGCGCGATGCCAGCGCCGACTGCCGCCGAAGCCCCGACGGTCAAGGAACCCGTGCAGAAAATCGACAAGCCGGCTGGCAAAGTCACGGCGTCCCAAGGGGTGTCGCCCAACTCGAAAATTAACGCGAGTCGTTCCGGGTCAGCCTCATCTGACGGTCATGCGCACGAACATACTGACGCTAAATAAGAAATCCATACTAAATAATATTACTGAGAATCCTATGAAATATATGAAATTTGCATTAATCACCCTTTTTTTAGTCGCTGTTTCTGCGTGCGCAACAGATTCCAATAGATCTAAAGATGACAGTCGTTCATCTCGTGGCAGCAGCGGCGGACATAGCCATTAAAGTGTGTAGGTTGGGTTAGCGATAGCGTAACCCGACATTTGCCGTATTGATAGGTTGGGTTACGGCTACCGCCTAACCCAACCTACGACTTCCGGCAACCTGGGCCGAATACGATTTCTTGTCTGAGGACACATCACAATGAAACATATTTCCAAACCTTCGCTACTATTGCCTAATCCTTCCCGTCGGCGCTTCATTGAAGGACTGGCCGCCGGCGGTATTCTATTAGGGCTACCGCCGTGGATCAGAACGGCTCAGGCCAAGGAAACAATGCAGTTAGCCGAGATACTTACAGGCACGGAGTTTGACCTTGCGATAGCGGAAACCCCCGTCAATTTTACCGGTGCGCCACGACTGGGAACCACCATTAATGGTTCGATTCCGGCGCCTACACTGCGCTGGCGCGAGGGGGATACGGTGACGCTTCGTGTCACCAACCGCCTCGCCGAGGAAACCTCAATTCATTGGCATGGTATCCTCCCGCCTTATCAAATGGATGGGGTGCCGGGTATCAGTTTTAAAGGCATCGCGCCGGGGGAAACCTTCGCCTATCGCTTCAAGGTACAACAATTCGGCACCTACTGGTACCATTCCCATTCCGGCATGCAGGAGCAGACCGGATTGTACGGCGCGATCATCGTTGACCCGATTGGCGTTGACCCGATCCGGGCCGATCGCGACTACGTGGTGCAGTTATCCGACTGGACCGACGAAGACCCGATGCGGGTCTTCGATAAGCTCAAGAACCAAAGCGACTACTACAACTTCAACCAGCCGACGGCAGTCGATTTCTTTCATGATACGGCTGGTGAGGGAGTTGTATCGGCTATCCAAAAGCGGCATATGTGGAACATGATGCGCATGAATATGACTGATCTGGCCGATATTTCCGCTTATACCTATACCTACCTGATGAACGGAACCACTCCGGCCGGTAACTGGACCGGGCTGTTCCGTCCGGGCGAGAAGGTGCGGCTGCGTTTCATCAACTCAGGCGCGATGACGTTTTTCGATGTGCGCATACCGGGTCTCAAGATGACGGTGGTTCAGACCGACGGACAGAACGTTGAGCCGGTCACAGTGGACGAATTCCGCATCGGACCAGCCGAGACCTACGATGTCATCGTTACCCCAGAAGAAGGGGCTTATACCCTCTTTGCCCAGTCGATGGACCGTACCGGCTATGCCCGCGGCACGCTGGCAACGCGTGTCGGCATGACGGCGGCGGTGCCTTCGCCTGATAAACCCGAACCGCTCACCATGGGGGATATGATGGGCGACATGGGCAGTGCCGGGATGGCGGGGATGAATCACGACGGTATGGTTATGGATCACAGCGCCCACGCCATGGGCGGCGGACAGGTGCGTGTGCGCCACGCCAGTACCGAATATGGCGCCAGCGTAGACATGCGTGTGGACACGCCGCGCACCAATCTGGATGACCCCGGTATCGGCCTGCGCGACAATGGCCGTCGAGTGCTGACTTATGCCGATCTGCACACGATCGGAGGGTCGCTAGATCCCAGAAAACCCGGTCGGGAAATTGAGCTCCATCTCACCGGCAACATGGAGCGTTATAGCTGGTCATTGGATGGCCTTGAGTTCGGTAAGTCCACGCCGGTGCATTTTCACCATGGTGAACGGCTGCGCGTGATCTTCGTCAATGACACGATGATGACTCATCCCATGCATTTGCATGGCATGTGGAGCGAGTTGGAAAGCCCGGACGGACGCTTTCAGGTACGCAAACACACCATTATTGTACAACCGGCGCAGCGAGTCACTTTCCTCGTCACCCCCGACGGCTTGGGCCGTTGGGCGTGGCATTGCCACCTGTTCTTGCACATGCATGCAGGCATGATGCGTGAAGTAGTTGTGGCCTGAGTAGGGTGCAATCAAACAGGAGTAATCGAATAGTGAAGCAGGAAACGATGATGAACCGTCGAGTAAATTTGATCGCCGCCTTGATGGTTCTCAAACTATCTTCCGTCTGGGCGCAAGACCTAACGACGGTGGAAAACGCGCAAACGAACCCAGTTCACGCCGACCACGCCAATCATTCCGCACAGACGGAGCAGAAGCGGCGTGAAGTAAAGTCCGGGACAAAATCAAAGCCAGCGCAGGCAAAAGCATCCGAGGAGATAGGGGCGATGCCAGGCATGGATCACAGCAAGATGAATCATCATTCCATGCAGGGCACGGCACCAGGTTCAGGGCATAACATGAACCACGGTGGCGCAACTTCCGGGAAAGCCGGTGACATGAGCAACATGAATCACGGCGGTGATGATGCGGACCATGGTTCCATGTCCATGCAGGATGGCTCGGCCCCACCCGATGCTCGCGATCCGCACGCCTATTCAGATGGCTACGACTTCGGCCCGATTCCACGACCAAGGATGGGCGATGAAGATAGTTTTGGCTCGTTGCTGGTCGATCGGCTTGAAAGTGTAACTACTCGCGGGAGCACCGCTATGACCTATGACTGGCAGGCCTGGTATGGTCAGACTTATGATCGCGCACTTATCAGAGCCGAAGGTGAGATTGAGAGCGGTACATTTAAAGACGCACGCAACGAGTTGCTTTGGGCGCATGCGATTACCGCTTATTGGGACACTCAATTGGGGGTGCGTTACGACAGCGGCAAGGGCACGGATCGTGGCTGGTTCGCCTTCGGTATTCAAGGGCTGGCACCTTATTGGCTGTATGTGGAAGCGACGGCTTATGTCAACGAACAAGGGCGTAGCGCATTCCGGCTCGAAACAGAATACGATTTATTGCTAACTCAAAAACTCATTTTGCAGCCACGTATTGAGACGAATTTTTATAGCCAACGAGACGATACGCGAGACGTAAGTAGCGGTTTGTCCAATATTGAAGCAGGTCTGCGCCTGCGTTACGAGATTCGACGGGAATTTGCCCCCTATGTCGGCATTGAATGGGCCAGCAGGTTTGGTTCGGCAGCAGATAATATACGGGCTGCCGGTAAAGATGCCGAGGAAGCGCGACTCGTTGCCGGGGTGCGTTTCTGGTTCTGAGCCTTCGGCGTTTCTCCATACGTTTTGGGGGCGATGCAATGCCATTGTAACTATTGAATTACTCTGGAGAAACCCCAATGAAAACTAAATTATTGATTACCCTGCTTTTGGCTCTTGGTTTAGTGACCGCCTATAGCGGGATGAACCCGCATCCGATGGATATGAGGCTAGCCGTACAAGCGCAGGGGGTGGGAATACTTTCATCCCCTCGCAATGATGTATAAATACATGATGGAAATTCAAATGGATCAGTTAACAGAGTTTTGTTAGGATTGTTGGAGATCTATACTTAGGGTCACTGCCCACAAGTTAAGAGATATAGCCGTTGTTCACCACCACATTGATGAATCCATACTTTTGGTGTTGTAAACAGTGGGCAAAAAAGCCTGTCCACCCTGGCTGATGTTTAAGCATTTACTGAATGTTGTACACGTCGTAGCCCACCATTGGCAGTCTCAAAGTGTTCGGGTTATTTAGTTTTCATTCCTAAGGAGGAACTCCGCTATGAACGCATGGCACAAACTATCGATTACCGAAGCCGTAAGCCTTCTTGCGACCGATGTGGAGCAGGGACTTTCTCTTAATGAAGCGAAACAGCGGCTCGCCCGGTACGGGCAAAATAAACTACGCAAGGGCAAGCGATTTTCGGCGTTGGTCATTTTTATAAGCCAGTTTAAAAGTCTGGTTATTTGGGTGCTGATTGGCGCAGCTGCTATTTCCGCCGCATTGGGCGAAACCATAAACGGCATCGCTAT
The DNA here is from genome assembly GCF_050917435.1 of Methylobacter arcticus. NCBI lineage: Bacteria > Pseudomonadati > Pseudomonadota > Gammaproteobacteria > Methylococcales > Methylococcaceae > Methylobacter > Methylobacter arcticus. Next base: position 3,131,001 of record NZ_CP159583.1, on the reverse strand, counting down.
TATTGCCATCGTAATCCTGAACGCGGTGATCGGTTTTATTCAGGAGTATCGCGCCGAAAAGGCGGCGGCTGCGTTGGCTCGTCTGACAGCGCCCCATTGCCGCGTGATGCGCGGGGGCCATAGCGCGGTGGTCGCCGCGACCGAAATTGTTCCTGGCGATATCCTGCTGCTGGAGGGCGGGGATCTGATCGCAGCAGATGCTCGGCTGATCCAGGTATCGGTTCTTCGTATCAACGAAGCGCCGCTCACTGGTGAATCGCAAGCCGTAGGCAAGTTTACCGGCGGCTTGGCTCTGGAAACGCCACTGGCGGAGCGGAACAACATGGTCTTTCTCGGCACTAGCGTGACAGGAGGTTCCGGCCGCGCTTTGGTGGTTAATACCGGCATGGAGACGGAACTCGGCCATATCGCTAAACTTCTGGAGACCGCCGAAAGTGGAGAAACCCCGTTGCAACGCCAACTTGACCGGGTAGGGCGCCTGCTGTTGATGGCCTGTTTCGGCATTGTCGCGTTGATTTTCGGTCTTGGATTATTGCGCGGAATTGTGCCGTTTGAGCTTTTCTTGAGTTCGGTGAGTCTTGCGGTAGCGGCTATCCCCGAGGGGCTGCCTGCGGTGGTAACTATCGCGCTCGCTTTGGGTGTGCAACGTATGGCGCAGCGTCATGCATTGGTGCGGCGCCTGGCCTCGGTTGAAACGCTAGGCCGTGCTCAGGTTATCTGCACAGATAAGACCGGCACCCTGACGATGGGTGAAATGACCGTCCGCAAGTTGATTACCTCAACTAGCTTGTATCGCGTCACCGGTGAGGGTTACGCTACGGAAGGCGCATTCTTTTCCGGCAATGTGGAAAACCTGCCGTCGGAAAGTCCTGATCTCCTGGCCTTGCTGCGTGCATCGGTCGCCTGTAACAATGCCGAACTGACTCTAATAGCTAACCGGCCTGGAGTCGTGGGTGATCCTACCGAAGGAGCACTGCTAGTGGCCGCCGCAAAAGGCGGTATTACCCGTGGGGTCTTCGAGACTGAAATGCCGCGCCTGGCTACTGTGCCTTTCGATTCCGACCGCAAACGTATGACTGTCATCCGTAGCAGGGAAAGCCGTTCCTGGGCGTTCGTCAAAGGTGCGCCCGAAGTTATTCTCAGCCGTTGCACCCTGATTCGAACCGATCAGGGAGTAAGAGAATTGACCGAGAATGACCGTAGCCGAATGATACAAGCCAATGCCTTACGGGCGCACGATGCCCTGCGTGTGCTTGCCGTCGCTGAACGCTCCCTGGACAACTTTAGTTTCGAAGAAGGTGCGAGCGTAAATGATATGGAGATCGAGCAGGGACTGACCTTGTTAGGACTCATAGGCTTACATGATCCACCCCGAGGCGAGGCAAAGGAGGCTGTGGCCAAATGCAAACGGGCCGGCATCAAAACCGTGATGATCACCGGCGATCATCCAGACACTGCATGGGCAATAGGCCATGAACTGGGCATTCTGGGCAAGGGCGATGAAGTTCTCGTAGGAGCCGAGCTTGACCGCTTGGACGACGAAGCGCTGAAGGAGCGTGTATCGCAAGTTTCGGTTTATGCGCGGGTTACCGCCGAGCACAAGCTCCGTATTGTCCGCGCATGGAAGGCGCGGGGCGCAGTAGTGGCGATGACCGGGGACGGGGTTAACGATGCTCCTGCGATAAAAGAGGCGTCCATCGGTATCGCTATGGGCCTCACCGGCACCGAGGTGACCAAGGAGGCCGCCGACATTATCATCACCGATGACAACTTTGCCTCCATCGTCGCTGCCGTAGAAGAAGGACGAGGCATTTATGACAACATTGCCAAAACTTTAGCCTATCTGTTGGGTAGCAGTACCGGCGAATTGATCGTGATGCTGATCGCAGTCTTGCTGGGCTGGCCGCTGCCGCTTTTGCCGCTGCACCTTCTGTGGATCAATCTGGTGACAGACGGCTTTGCAGCGTTAGCCCTGGCGACCGATCCGATTGACCCAGGGGTATTGAATCGCCCACCGCGACAATCCCAGTCAGCGCTACTCAACCGGGATTTACTCAAACTAACCCTGTTCACCGGCTTGCTGGCCGCCAGCGTTACTCTCGGCGTGTTTGCCTATGAATTCTATATAATCGGCAACAGTCTTGAGCAAGCCCGCGATGCTGCTTTTACCGCCCTGGTGATCACCGGACTGCTGCGCGCCTTCGGCGCACGGAGCGAGCAGCGCACCCTCTGGCAGATGGGCCTGTTTTCCAATATGCGCCTGTTTCTGGTAGTGGCGGTGAGTTTTTCCTTGCAGTTGGCAATACATCATGTCCCCATGCTGCAAATACTGTTCCAGATCGAGCCGGTTTCTCTACATCAGTGCGTGTCGTGGATCGGGGTTGGATTTATACCGCTGATTATACTGGAACTCAGAAAAGTCATCCGTAGTCCCCGCGTAACAAAGGATAAGGCAATGAAAAAATACGCCAATGAAAAAATTTATACCTGCCCCATGCATCCTGAAATTCGCCTGGAAAACCCTGGCAACTGCCCAAAATGCGGGATGGTCCTTGAACTATTGGCTCCGATGGAAAGCAAGGCTGTCGAAATTCATGCTGAATATGTGTGTCCGATGCATCCTGAAATCATTCGCAGTGAACCGGGTTCCTGTCCCAAGTGCGGCATGGCTCTGGAGCCCCGAGACGTTTCAGCGGAGGATCAGGAAAACAAAGAACTCACCACTATGAGCCGAAGGTTTTGGCTCAGTACCGCGCTGTCGATACCGGTGTTCATGTTGGCGATGGCTCATGATCTGATGCCGGGCTTGATTACTGGGATTTTCTTCGTCCACTGGCTGCAATGGATAGAATTTGCGTTAGCCACGCCGGTGGTTTTATGGGGCGGCTGGCCCTTCTTTCAGCGCGGCTGGCAGTCTATTATCAGTCGTAATTTAAACATGTTTACACTGATCTCCTTGGGTATCAGCGTTGCCTGGATTTACAGCGTGACGGCCACCTTTGCACCGGACATTTTCCCCGTAATTATGCGCAACACAGAGGGCAAGGTGGCGGTCTATTTCGAAGCCGCTGCCGTCATTACTGCATTGGTGCTGCTGGGGCAAGTATTGGAGTTACGGGCGCGAAGCCGCACCAATCAGGCTATCAAGATGTTGCTTGAATTGGCGCCGAAAACAGCGCGTCGGGTGACAGACGACGGCAATGAACAAGACATTCCGTTATCACAGGTGCAACCGGGCGATGTGTTGCGCGTCCGGCCTGGCGAAAAAGTTCCTGTGGACGGTGTCGTGCAGCAAGGTTATAGCAGCGTCGATGAATCGATGGTGAGCGGCGAGTCTATCCCGGTGGAAAAAAATACAGGAGATAAACTGATAGGCGCTACCGTCAACGGCACCGGCAGCCTGCTGATGCTCGCCGAAAAGGTCGGCGGCGAAACGTTGCTGGCCCGGATCGTGAAGATGGTCAGCGAAGCACAGCGCAGCCGGGCGCCGATCCAGAAACTGGTGGATGTGGTTGCCGCCTGGTTTGTACCGGCTGTTATCATCATTGCCATCATTACCTTGATCGTCTGGTGGCAGTGGGGGCCTGAACCGCGATTGGCTCATGCTATTGTCAATGCGGTAGCTGTGCTTATTATCGCTTGCCCCTGCGCTCTCGGTCTTGCCACGCCGATGTCGATTATGGTCGGTACCGGCAGGGGCGCTCAGCTCGGAGTATTGATTAAAAATGCCGAAGCGCTGGAAATCATGGAAAAAATAGATACCTTAGTGGTCGATAAAACCGGCACGTTGACCGAAGGTAAACCTCGTCTGATGTCGGTCATCGCCTGCAATAATTTTTCCGAAGAAGACGTATTGTATCTGGGCGCGAGTCTGGAACGGGCCAGCGAACACCCGCTTGCCGCCGCCATTGTTAAAGGTGCTGAAGAAAAAGGCATCAAGCTGGATGCCGGAGAACAATTTGAATCGGTAACCGGTCAAGGTGTGAGTGGCAGGATTTTAGGCCGTCAGGTTGCACTGGGTAATGCCAAATTAATGGCAGCGCAGAATATTGATACATCGCCTTTAATAAAACAGGCAGACGAGCTCCGGCTGGATGGAGAAACTGTCATGTTTGTTGCCGTGGACGGGAAGCTTGGCGGATTTATCAGTGTTGCCGATCCCATCAAATCGTCAACACCGGAAGCGCTGAAAGCTCTGCATGAAGCAGGGATAAAAGTCGTTATGCTAACCGGTGATAACAAAACCACAGCCAATGCAGTGGCAAAAAAACTCGGCATAGACCGGGTTGAAGCGGAAATATTACCCGATCAGAAAACCGCTTTCATCAAACAATTGCAGGCCGAGGGTCATATCGTAGCAATGGCGGGTGATGGAATCAACGATGCACCGGCACTGGCACAGGCACATGTAGGTATTGCCATGGGTACGGGCACCGATGTCGCGATGGAAAGTGCAGGCGTCACGCTGGTCAAAGGCGATCTACGTGGAATTGCCAGGGCACGGCTCTTAAGTCAAGCGACCATGAGTAATATCCGCCAGAACCTGTTCTTTGCGTTCATTTACAATGCGCTCGGCATTCCTGTTGCAGCCGGTGTGCTGTATCCGTACTTCGACATTTTGCTTTCACCGATGATTGCGGCGGCAGCGATGAGTTTTAGTTCGGTTTCAGTCATTATGAATGCGCTACGACTTAGAAAATTATCGTTATAAAATATCAGTTGATCTAAAAATTGACTTTATACTCTAGCTGCCCAGAAAAAGGACGTTTCTTGGGCGGTTGGCCTTAGCTGTCTTATATTGCGAATACCGGATAAGAGAGAGATGTGTTCGATGAGATTAATAGATGGGCTACGCCAACAGGCGTACCGGCTGCACTGGGTGCAGCCCTGTTTTTCGGAGCGAGCACTCCGCTCGCAAAATTGCTGCTAAATACAGTTACCCCATGGCTGTTGGCGGGATTGCTGTATTTAGGTTCCGGTGTTGGCCTTAGCTTATACAGGTATTTTAGCAAAGCCCCTGCTGTCAAACTGCTCCGCCATGAAGTGTTGTGGTTTGTTGGTGCTATTGTAACGGGAGGGATCATCGGCCCAATACTGTTGATGTTAGGCCTAACCAGGATGCCTGCATCAGGTGCCTCTCTACTGCTGAATGCCGAAGGGGTATTCACTGCACTGTTGGCGTGGTTCGCCTTCAAGGAAAACTTCGATCGGCGAATCGCACTAGGCATGATTGCCATTGTGGCGGGGGTCGCTGTCTTAAGTTGGCCGGATGAAGCGTTTTTTACCGGTGTTTGGCCGTCTCTGGCCGTCATTGGAGCTTGGGGTACCGTAAGGATTCCTTCGTAGTGCGACGTGAAGTCGTATAAGTAATTGTTTAGCTTGAGTAATCATGACTAAACCTGCCGCTCCTCCGGCAGTAGCCTAAGAGTGCAGGCATTAACAGTAATGTGATGTTTGAAGCCACTCTAACAATGTAACCCAATCGAAAGATGAAGTCGAACCCGTGAGGGCAAAACAGAACTGCGAGCATTACGTGGTAGGGTGCTAGGCTTAGAAGGTAAGGTGAACACATGTGAATCAACGATAAATCTCGTTAAATCCGAGGAGTCAAAGATGCTGAAAGACTCTAGCCAAAAGGCAATGTGGTTAGTTTTGGTTTTTACGTATAACCAAACGGGGATAATAAAACCATCGGGAGATAGTTGGCACCTAACCCTTCATTGTTATTTATATGGAACACGGTAAACCCGTATTCCTGCCTATTTTAATTAGGCAAGTTGACCGCAAGGGAAACCTTTGGGAATGCGGGTATAGGAAGTTGGAAAAAGCGAAAGCTATCCTGTAATGAGGTAGATAGGGATTGCGGCGTAAACCAAAATTATCCTGCTCAAAAGAGTGCAGACTTCCAACGGGTCTCAAATTGCAAAATAACTTATAGAACCTTCAGAGGAGGCAAAGCAAATGATGACTACAGTTAATGCAGTTAGTGCAGCCTTCCACGATGACATCAGCTGGCACAGCATTGACTGGGGGCAAGCTCATCGAGTCGTGAGAAGGCTGCAAGTACGTATTGCAAAGGCAGTCAGCGAAGGCCGCTGGAATAAAGCGAAAGCTTTACAATGGCTGCTAACGCATTCGTTTTACGGCAAGGCAGTTGCGGTAAAACGAGTCACTGAAAATCGTGGTAAGAAAACCCCAGGAGTAGACGGGGAGACTTGGAATACACCTGAACAAAAAGCCAAGGCAATTAACTCGCTCAAAAGAAGGGGCTATCAGCCACAACCGTTGAGAAGAGTCCATATTTCCAAAGCAAACGGTAAATTGCGTCCTTTAGGCATTCCAACCTTGTTGGATAGGGCAATGCAGGCTTTACATCTGTTTGCCTTACAACCCATCGCTGAAACAAAAGCTGATTATAACTCTTATGGCTTTCGTCCACAAAGAGCGTGTAGAGACGCGGCGGCGCAATGCTTTGCGGCATTAGTTAGTAAGAATTCAGCTCAGTGGGTCTTGGATGCAGATATATCTGGATGCTTTGACAATATCAGTCATGACTGGTTACTGGCTAATATCCCTATGGATAAAACCGTACTCAAAAAATGGCTGAAAAGCGGCTTTTTTGAAAAAGGAAATTGGTATCCAACGCAAGCAGGCACGCCGCAAGGCGGTATTGCCTCACCAACGTTGGCTAATATGGTTTTAGACGGCATGGAACTCGAACTGGCTAAACACTTCGGTGCAAAAACCAGCACGAAGAGATGGAAAGGAAAAGTTAACTTCATTCGATATGCGGATGATTTTGTGATAACCGGTGCGACGAAAGAAACACTGGAACAGGCAAAGTCAATTATTGCGGAATTTTTGAAAGATAGAGGATTATCGCTCTCAGAAGAGAAAACCAAGATTGTGCATATTGATGAAGGCTTTGATTTTTTAGGATGGAACATTCGCAAATATGGTGGGAAGTTACTCATCAAACCGGCGGAAAAGAATGTGCAAGCATTCCTACGAAAAATTCGACAGATCATCAAAGAAAACCATACAGCAAAACAGGAAAATGTAATTAGACTACTCAATCCAATCATACGGGGATGGGCTAATTATCATCAAAATCAGGTGGCAAAGGAAACCTTTTCAAAGGTAGATCACTTCATCTGGAAAAGGCTTTGGCAATGGGCTTGTCGAAGACACCCCAATAAACCGCTTCGGTGGATAAAGGACAGATATTTTAAAAGCGAGGGACTCCGCAATTGGGTGTTTGGTACGATGGTAAGAACAGAGAAAGGCGAAGTAAAAATGGTCAGGCTGGTTAATGCCAGTGATACGCCCATTCGCCGACATATCAAAATAAAAGCAGAAGCACATCCGTTTAATCCAATTTGGGAAGAATACTTTGAAAGAAGGCTCGGCCTACAAATGAAGGAAAATCTCAGAGGAAAAAATAAATTGCTCAATCTTTGGTATATGCAAGAAGGATTCTGCCCGAACTGTAATGAAAAAATTACGAAGGAAACAGGATGGAATATTCATCACATCCAGCGTAAAACAGACGGTGGTAAGGACAATCTCTTCAATCTCATGTTATTGCATCCAAACTGTCATAGACAACTTCATAACCACGATAAGAAGGTAGCTGCCGACTCTGGTAAAACGGGGTCTTTAGAGGCTTGAGCCGTGTGCAGCGAAAGTTGCATGCACGGTTCTTAGGGGGGAATGGCGTAGTAATACGCTGTTCCTACCCGACAATTGATAGTAGTGACCTGCAACACGTATTACAACTACATTTTACGCCTGCCATGTATCTCCTAACCCGACATCAGAATACTGCTCGTAAATTAAATGATGATAATAGACGTCAAGCTGGCAAGTACACGAATATTCAACCGGGATGTGCGAAATCCATCACTTCTTGCCGTAGGTGCTATCGTGATCAGAGGCAATGGTTAGAAGACGGATAAATTCACCATCACGAAAGGCCGTTGCTCGTCGTGCTTGGGTAATACGCAACGAATAGACAGCATCAATTCCGGGTGGTGGCTTAAAACTAACGATTTTTTCCCATTTCAGGCCACTGTCGCGATAGACCTGGTTCCAGGTCATCTGCCGAAGCTTGTTGAGTGTTTCTATGGCTGCGTGCCGCTCTGCCTTTTGCAGTGTCAGAAGATTCTCCTGAAAGACGGGATTGTTAAGGTCAAGCCTGACCAGTCCATCCGGGTCAATCTTGGCCATTCAGTTTCTCCAGAATGTTATCAACATTGGTATCGGTCGGTGAATTGGCTTGCGTCCAAGACAAGGCATTTTGCAGATCAGCCGCCGTTTTTGGTTGGTGTAGCCAGCGTTCGTTGTCTGGAATGACGGTAGCTGTGCGTACCAGCCAGACCCCCGGCTCTTGCTCTTCCACCAGAACTTGTCGGCCAGCGTACTGCTTGCCCAGCGAGATCTGCCCGTTTGCACCAATGACCTTGACGCTAGGTTGATTAGCCACTGTTATCATTATAACCTCCAAAATATTAATGCACGAATACACTAATGCACTATAGCACTAATAGAATAATATTGGCGAATCAAAATAATGGAGCCGCATCACAACGGCCAAAGGTACGAAACCGACCGGTTTCGTACCTATCTCCCAAGTGGTGTACAAAAGTAGGCTAAATACATTTCGTACATATGCTATAATTCGTACATCACTTTCGGACGGTATAGCCTCATGTCACGCGTATTTGCTTATTGTCGAGTTTCGACTACAGACCAAACTACCCAAAATCAGAGTATAGAAATCAAGGCAGCAGGATTTGCTATTGAAGCGCAGAGACTTATTGAAGAAAGTATCAGTGGATCAGTGGCTGCAAAGGAACGTCCAGGTTTTACTAAATTAATCGACAGGATGGAATCCGGCGATATTCTGGTCGTGACAAAACTTGACCGGCTTGGGCGTAATGCCATGGATGTACGGACAACCGTAGAGCAACTTTCAATTTGGGGGGTGCGCGTACATTGTCTTGCGCTGGGAGGTGTTGATCTGACCAGTCCAGCTGGGAAGATGACAATGCAAGTTATCGCAGCTGTAGCCGAGTTCGAACGTGACCTGTTGATTGAGAGAACGCAGTCAGGGATTAATCGGGCTAAGGCTGCTGGTAAACAATTTGGCAGACCGCCAGTACTAAATATGACAGAACGCGCAGTAGTCATAGAAAGACTGGCTGCTGGGATTAATATTTCTGAGTTAGCTCGTGAATTCAAGACGACTCGACAAACAATTATGCGGATAAGAGAAGCTGCTTTGACGTCACAATAAAGTAGATGGATTTGATTAGACATAGTCTGGATCAAGGGCATGCAACCTAGCGATACGGCCTATCCGCGTTTCAAAACTCGTTTGACGTCAACAGAGTTGGAACGGTTCTACACGCCAACAGATGACGAGTTGACGTTTTGTGCCAACGTCACGCGCTTACCGACGACGCAGCTTGGTTTTGTTGTTTTGTTGAAAACACTCCAGCGATTGGGATATTTCGTGCAGTCGAGCGAAGTCCCGGAAACCATCATCGAACATATTGCGACGGTGATCAATCGCCGCGTTGATCGAGAAGGATTACACAGTTACGACCAATCAAAAGTTCGCTACAACCATTTGGCATCAGTACGGCGATTCCTAGACGTAAAGCCATTCTCTGTTCAGGGAAAGACATTGCTCCGTGTCACGTTCAGCGAAGCAGCTTTCACCAAGGAAGATGTGGCGGACATCGTCAATGTTGGCATTGAAATTCTGGTTCGCCACCGCTATGAGTTGCCAGCGTTTGACACCTTGGTGCGGGAAGCACGCGCCGGACGTGCTGCCACCAATCAAGCACTGTATGAGCAAATTCATAATGCTCTGGGCAAAACGGGTGCGGTCTTTTTCGATGCACTGTTCATCGTCGGCGACGATTCTCGCAGGGTCAGTCCCTGGCACGACATCAAACAAGATCCTGCTAAGCCAACCGTTCATGGTATGCGTGATCTGTTGGTACGCTTCGATCAGTTGACTGCGCTTTCCGGCTATAACGCAGTCCTAAAGACGCTTCCAATCGTTAAAGTCAGCCAATGGGCGTTGGAGGGCAATGCGCTTGACGCTGCCAGCATGGCCGATCTGGCACCATCGAAACGATATGCGGTAACCTTGGCGGTGATTCGTCAGCGACTTGCCATTGTGACAGATGACCTATGTGATGTCTTCTGTAAGCAGATGAGTCGGGTATCGCGTATTGCGGGTGAGAAATTGCAGAAATACTTAATGGATAGTCAAGGCAAGACGGATGAAATTTTGCGTCGTTATGCATTACTCGACACTGTGCTGAGTTCGACAGAATCCGATGAAACTCAGTTACAGGAAGTCCGGCAGACCATTTCTGATCGCCCGATTTATGTGAATTCTCACGGTTGCACACTGAATATGGTGGCAAGAACGAATGCCGCTTCATGAAACCGATCTTTGCTAATCGACGAGCGGAGTTATTGCGTATCCTGTCCAAGTTGCGCTTTGTGTCGACCAGTCAGGATTTAAGTTTTGAACGTGCATTGATACTGATGCTCGCTCAGCGGGGGCGCCACAGCGAGTGGATAACACTGAAAAGTGGTACCTCAGCTTATTTGAGCTTGTCCGACCTGGCCTGGGTACCAGAGAAATGGTGGAAGCTGATTACTGGCGAGCAACAGCGCGAGGCACCAACTCGACTACATCGACGTCAATTCGAGGTGTGTGTTTGCGCCCAAATGGTACGCGAACTGAAATCCGCCGATCTTTGCGTTATTGGGGCCAATAATTATTCCGATACTCGGAACGAACTGGTGCCGCTAGACGAGTGTGCAAAAACCAGAGAGGCTTACGGCCAAGAAGTTGGCCTTCCAGTTGAAGCCGATCCATTCGTAGTGCATGTTCGCGGTCTTTTAACGGCTGCCGCGCAAACAGCGGACGGCGCTTATCCCGATAACCCTTTCTTCCAGATTATTGATGGTCGTCCGAAATTATGCCGACTAAAGAAAAAGCCGATCCCAGAAGGATTCCAGGCACTGGATGTAGCACTGACCAAGAAACTCGATAAACTGGAGCTGTCCCTGTTAGATGTGCTCGTCGATACTTCACAGTGGATTGGCTGGGACAAGCATTTTGGACCGCTCAGTGGACATCAAGGTAAGATTAAGGAAGATGCGCGGCGCAAGATTTTGACCACCTTCGCCTATGGAACAGGCTTGGGTCCAACCCAGACAGCCCGTAATATCGCGGACATCAGTGCACGGCAAATATCCTTTGTTGATCAACGCCAGGCTTCCACCGAAAAACTGGAGGCGGCGATTTGCGACATCATCAATGCTTACAACCAGTTTCAGTTACCGCGTTATTGGGGCGATACCAAACGGGCTGCCGCCGATGGCACGCAGTGGAACTTGTATGAAAACAACTTGCTGACGGAGCGTCACATCCGTTATGGCGGTTATGGTGGCATTGCTTACTACCATGTCAGCGATACCTACATCGCGCTATTCTCGCATTTCATCCCGTGTGGTGCCTGGGAGGCCATCTACATTCTCGACGGCCTGACCAAGAACAAATCGGACATTCAACCCGATATTTTACATGGCGATACCCAGGCGCAGAGCGCTCCGGTTTACGGATTGGCCTTTTTGCTTGGCATCAAGCTGATGCCAAGAATACGGAACTGGAAAGACTTGAAATGGTTTCGTCCGACTCCGCAGGAAGCGTACAAAAACATTGATGAGCTGTTCACCAAGGAAGCCATTGACTGGGATTTGATTGCTTGTCATTTGCCAGACATGCTGCAGGTCGCCCAATCCATTCGGGCGGGTCGGATTTCACCCTCGACTATACTGCGCAAACTTGGCACGGCCAGCAGGAAGAATAAACTGTACTTCGCGTTTCGGGAACTCGGACGGGTGGTTCGTACTACTTTTTTGCTAGAATACATTGGGGATGGGGTTTGAAGTCCAGCGGTACGAAAAGTAACGCTAGCCTCTGTAATGATGCGCTTCTGTAAAAAAGCATTGTTTTGAGCACCATAATTATTTTTCTTGCTTCAAGTACGCGTAAAGAGTCGGCTTTGAAATACCCATCATTGTACAAATCTGCTTTATTGTATGCTTTTTCTCATCATACAGCTTAACGGCAAGTGCCTGCTTGTCGTTGCTGAGTGATTTTGGTCTTCCGCCTGTACGGCCTCTTGCCCTAGCTGCTTTAAGTCCTGCTTGTGTTCTTTCACGAATCAGATTGCGTTCAAATTCTGCAAGCGCTCCAAAAATATGAAAAATCAGTTTTCCAGAACTTGATGAAGTGTCCATAGCTTCATGTAAACTCTTCAATCCAATTCCTCTTGACTCCAATAGCGTCACCATCTCAATCAAGTCTTTCAATGAGCGGCTCAGTCTATCCAGTCGCCATACCACTAAAGTATCTCCAGGCCTTGCGTAGTTTATAGCTTCTTGTAATCCACGGCGTTCAGCTTTAACACCACTTATTTGATCTTCGTAGATACATTCACAACCCGCTTGGTTAAGAGCATCCTGTTGTAAATTTAAATTTTGATCATCGGTGGAAACACGCGCATAGCCAATGAGTATTTGTAGAGTCCGTAATAGTTAATATACTCATTGAAGACGATATTATCTTAACTAAGATAGTTTTACCGAGTTTATTTACCCTATAATGCACCAGCCAAGGCATTCTGTCATGGTAAATCCAGCAGTAAAGAAAACCCTCGATTTTTTGCCCCCCATTTCAAACGTAATGCCAATAGAATTCCTTACGAAAGAACAACGAAGCCATTACGGATTGTTTTCGGGTGAGCCCAATGACAATCAACTTGCCAGATATTTCCATTTGGACAATGCTGATATTTCGATAATCAACAATCGGCGTTGGGATCATAATCGGTTAGGTTTCGCGCTGCAACTGACAACAGTGCGGTTTTTGGGCACCTTCCTGACCGACCCAACTAACGTGCCGCCCGGTGTTTGTGCTTTTGTGGCACATCAAATTGGCGACATAGACAGTGGCTGCCTGTATAAATACTTGGAGCGGAAACCTACCCGTTATGCACATAGCGCTGAAATACAAGATAGATATGGCTACCATGATTTCAATGGCTTTGCTTGGCGGTTCAAGCTAAGCCGCATACTTTATGCCCGTTCGTGGATCAGCAATGAACGCCCCAGCGTCATGTTTGATTTTGCAACGGCCTGGCTGATTGATAATAAAGTCCTTCTGCCTGGCGCAACGACACTTTCGCGCTTGATCTCAGAAATTAAGAAAAGGACTAACAAGAGGTTATGGCAACGTTTGGCAGCTTTGCCCAATGATGCTCAAAAATCAAAACTGAAGGATCTTTTAAAAGTGCCAGATGGCGCCGGGTCTTCAAAATTTGACCTATTACGTCGTGGCCCAGTCAGTATCAGTGGGCCATCTCTTACCGCTGCGATTAATCGCTATGTTGAACTTCGTAACTTTGGTGTCCATACGCTCAGATTAAAGCATATTCCGCTGATTAGATTAAAAAATCTGGCCCGTTATGTAGGCATGGCCTCCATGCATAAAATTTTACGCTTGCCAGAGGAGAGGCGCATCGCAACCCTTGTTGCTTTTGTTTATGCTTTTGAAATAGCCGCGCTCGACGATGCGCTTGACGTACTTGATTTGCTGATCACCCAAGTGACCGCTGAGGCCAAAAAAAATGGGCGCAAGAAACGTTTGCGCACCATGAAAGACTTGGATAGGTCGGCACTCATTTTGGCGGAAGCCTGTGCTTTTATGTTGAATGGCGCAGGTAGTGATAATGATTTGCGCGATGCCCTTTTCACAAAAATACCCAAAGAGAATATGCTTCAATCTATTGCCACCATTAATGAATTGGCACGGGCACCGGACAACAATTATTATGACGAAATGGTCGAGCAATATGGCAGAGTTCGCCGTTTTTTGCCGCACCTGTTGGATAAAATAGACTTCAAGGCCGCTCCAGCCGGAACAACCCTGCTTGAAGCGCTCAATTATTTACGCCAATTGGATGGTAAACAGAAGCTATCCCTGAAAGATGCCCCAGTTGATATTGTTTTAAAATCTTGGCGTCGCTTAGTTTTTAATAAGGATGGTCAGGTAAACAAGCAAGCTTATACCTTGTGCGTATTGGACAGGTTACAAGATAATCTGCGGCGTCGTGACATTTATGTTGAAGCCAGCGACCGCTGGAGCGATCCCAGGGCAAAACTATTGCGAGGCGAACACTGGGAAGCCAACAAACTGCAAATTTGTCGGGCGCTTGGCCATTCGTTGACGGCCGATGAGGCTACCAAAAACCTGTCATCATCCCTCGATAATGCCTATAAACAAGCCGAAGCAAACTTTTCCACAAATGATGCCGTGCGTATTGAAACCGTCGATGACACCCCAACGCTGACCATCACTAATCTTGACCAATTGGAGGAACCGCCAAGCCTGATCCAGTTGCGCCTGCAAGTCACAAGTTTTCTGCCGCCGATCGATTTGACCGAATTGCTTTTGGAAATCCATGCGCACACCGGTTTTGCCGATACGTTCACGCATGTCAGTGAATCCAATGCGCGTGCTGACGATCTGGCCATAAGCATTTGTGCCGTGTTGATAGCCGAGGCTTGCAATATCGGCATTGAGCCCTTGATCAAACACAATATTCCTGCCTTAACGCGTCATAGGCTAAACTGGGTGAAGCAGAATTACATGCGCGCTGAAACATTGACGAGTGCCAATAGTCAGCTGGTTGATTATCACACAAGCATACCACTGGCAAAATCTTGGGGCGGGGGTGAAGTTGCATCGGCGGACGGCATGCGCTTTGTGACACCGGTCCGAACCATCAACTCAGGGCCCAATAAAAAATATTTTGGCTCGGATAGAGGGATCACTTGGTACAATTTCATATCCGACCAGTTTTCTGGCTTTCACGGGATTGTCATCCCCGGAACATTGAGAGATTCAATTTTTGTTTTGGAAGGCTTGCTGGAACAGCAAACCCGCTTGAACCCCACTGAAATCATGACGGACACTGCAGGGTCGAGCGATATGATTTTTGGGCTTTTTTGGCTGCTGGGTTATCAGTTTTCACCACGGTTGGCGGATGCAGGCGAATCTGTTTTTTGGCGTATTAATGTGAATGCCGATTATGGCGCACTGGATAAGCTCGCCAGAAGTAAGGTGAAAATGAACCGCGTTACGCAACATTGGGATGACATGTTGCGTATTGCCGGTTCGCTTAAACTGGGTACCATCCAGGCGTCAGAACTAATTCGTTCATTGCTCAAAAGCGAACGGCCTTCAAGTCTGGCCAAAGCGATTATTGAAGTGGGGCGCATCAATAAAACCATCTATCTGCTGAATTACATAGATAACAAGGAATATCGTCGTCGAATCTTAACGCAGCTTAATCGTGGCGAAGGCAGGCACGCCGTTGCCCGAGTAATTTGTCATGGTCAACGGGGTGAAATCCGCAAACGTTACCGCGAGGGCCAAGAAGATCAACTCGGCGCTTTAGGACTTGTCACCAATGCCGTTGTGCTTTGGAATACCCTATACATGGAATCGGCGTTAAACCATATGAAAGGCCAGGGTATCCACATCAATGAAGGAGATTTTCCCAGGTTGTCCCCATTGCTACATTCACACGTAAATATGTTAGGGCACTATTCCTTTGTACTCACTGATCTCATTTCAAAAGGTAAGCTAAGGCCTTTAAATAATCAAAGCTGAATCATGATAGAGGCTAGCGTTACTTTTCGTACCGTTGGACTTCAAAGCCCTTAACTTGCCCCCACAGGTCTTTGGAGGTAAATACTTTCGATGCCAGAAAACGCGTCATCTGGTCATGGCTTATACCCCCTTCCATCATTGCCGACAATCCGGTCGCCGTCGCAAACCCGTTATTGCAGATCAGGTAGTCTGTGTATAATTCTAATTTTATTTTTTCCATCCCGAAATAATACGCTTTTTGAAGGGTGGGTGCGTAACATCAGTTAATAAGGTATAGATGGGTTACCGGGTGTCGTTAAAATGTCTGGCAATCGCTATCTTGGTAGCGCATTTATTCATTTTTGCGACGTGCTGACGTCGACTTTGACAATTTGCAACCTACTGACATCGGGTTTGAATACTGCTGACATTGTCTATATTTGTGGCAGCCTTGATCCAGAATACCTGGTTAATTGCATCCATAACTACTTATCCGACTCATTCAGCGATTTGTAAACAGTTGATCGACCAATGCCCATTTGCCGGGCAATGTCGGTAGCCCCTATGCCATTTTTACGTAAGGCGCTTATTTTTTCTGCATCAATGGTACGTTTGCGACCAAACTTTACCCCTTTAGCCTTAGCCTCGATACGTCCTTCATTGGTACGTTCAAGAATACGTTGACGCTCCGCCTGCGCTACGGCTGACAGAATGGTGACGATCATTTTCCCCATGGTTCCTTCGGTGCTGATACCGTCATCCAAAAAACGAACGGCAACGCCCATATTATCAAATTCTTTGATTAAGGCGATCATGTCTGCCGTATCTCGACCCAAGCGATCCAGTTTTTTAACCAGGATCACATCACCTTCTTCAATTTTAACGCGTAGCAGACTTAATCCATCTCTCTGCACATGGCTGCCGGAGACTTTATCGGAAAAAATTCGGCTGGCTTTGACCCCAGCTTCTTTAAGAGCCTTGATCTGAATATCGAGGGACTGTTGGCTCGTGGATACCCGAGCATAACCAAATAATCTCATTGCAAAACTGTCTCCTAAATCGATTAATAGACAGAGTGTCTAATAATGTAGTTAAAAACGATTTAATAGACAGTTTATTCTAAGCCAATTACCCTGTCTACAAACTTATAATATAATAGACACCTATTACGCTAGACTTCATTCAATTTTACCTCTAGCCTGGAATAAATCTATGTCCATCGATTTTTTAACCAAAAAACTACAGTTAATTTAATCATCGAGCTCGGAAGGTATGACGGGGTGAGGTGGTAGTTAATTAGCCATTAGAGCTAAACAAGCTCAACCCAACCAATCAGCCCAGCGGAATAAGGCTGTTCGTCCTTAATAATTCCACGATATTTAAGTTCACGTTCCATAATCGTTTCCAGTTTGGGTAGCATTTCTAAATGGTTGCCGGAACTGTTGACAGGTATTTGTTGAAAAATATCTTCCGTGTGCTTTTCCATAATGGGTAACCTGTTCCCATCCGTATCGACAGCAAATTTCAAGATAGAATGTACATCGTGGCCTTTATCGTTATGGGTTTCTATTTCCCAAATTGAAAGTATTCCATTATTGCCGGAAGACTTTACAGCAATGCCAATCTCTTCAGCCGCTAATTGGCGAAAACGAATTAACAAATCTTCGACAAAAGGATGATCAAGACCTATCAATTGCAACTGTTCAGAATTGTTCGCTTCGTCCCGGTCAGTAGTAAATTGACCTTGCACACTATTTTTTTCATCTCGCAATTCATAATGAACGTCATCAAGCTTATTGAATTTAAAGCCATCAAATACACATGCCTTGTCGACAAAGCCAATCAACAAATTCAAGCTTTCCTGGATTTTAGACAACGGTGCATAATCGTCCAAACTGAATCGATCCAAATCTTGAAATAATTCAAAAACAACTTCGCGTGCCTGACTGGCATTATTCATTGCTGCGTTTAACTCAAGCCGAGTGCGGATTAATTCAGGATCTTGCAGTGCTTGGGCATAAAGTTCTTGATACTTAATGCGTTCGGAAAGCTGCCCTAAAATTTGAGAACGTAAATCCTCGGCTACATTGCCTTGCTCATCTACTTTACCCAGCGTCAGCGCGATTTCCTTTAACTTATCATCCAAGAGAAGATAAATTTTGCCCTCAATAGTGTCACCTAAAACCAAGTTATAGACTTGTGCTGTGTCATTTTGACCATAACGATGAATTCTTCCGATACGTTGCTCGACGTCCATCGGGTTCCAGGGTAAATCAAAATTAAACAATATCCGGGCATGTTGCAAATTGATACCTTCGCGTCCTGCGGCAGTGCATATCATGACTCTGGGTCCATTGGCTTGTTTAAAGCGTTTCTCAGCGGCTACTTTACTGCCGTGATCACCACCTTTAAGAACAACGACTCCTTGGCCCGGATAAGCGAAGTCAATTTTTTCGCCTAACATTTCAACGGTACCTAAATAGGTTG
Organism: Methylobacter arcticus; assembly: GCF_050917435.1. Lineage (NCBI taxonomy): Bacteria > Pseudomonadati > Pseudomonadota > Gammaproteobacteria > Methylococcales > Methylococcaceae > Methylobacter > Methylobacter arcticus. The sequence continues at coordinate 3,112,763 of NZ_CP159583.1, read as the reverse complement.
CAAAAATAACGATACGTTCAGAGGTGTTTTCTTGCCACAGAACACCTAAAGCACCCAGTAATTTATCAACCTTGGTTTCTTGTGTAGAGGGAAAAACTTCCAATAAAGCTTTAATGCGCATCCGTTCTTCTGGTAAAGCAATGGTAATGATATTCATGGCGACATCTTCAGCGGCAGCCAAATCCACTTCATCGCTGTAAGCATCAGAGGCTAAAGCTAATTCTTCTTCATCCAGCTTTTTTAACAAACGACGTTTTGCATCATTAAGAATATGATCGACTTCAAGATCATGGATACGCTCATAGCCCAAGCCAAAATCCATGCGAATGATTTCTCTGGCTTCAAAAAATGCTTGATCACGCGCTTCAATATCCAGATTCTTATCGTGCATTAATCCTTCGTGGATAGTTAAGGCCAATAAACGTCGACGTAAAGTACGATAGACAGCTGCAAAACTGGACGCAGCTATTTTTTGAAAAATAGTCATAATGAAGCCAAGTGCTCGACCTTTACCTCCTGCCTTTTTGGCGAGCGCAAAACCATCGCGTAAATACTCATTTAACGCCTGATAAAACAAGCGTTCTTCATCAGACATAACAAAAGCTTCGGTATGTACCCAGCGTCTGGCAAACAGATTTGAACCATCGGATCGACAGGCATCTGCTTTAGTGCGTCTGATAACAATCGGATTAAGCCGATGGCGTTGCTCCAGCATGTCAATTTCATCTTCAAATAAGATGGGGTCTAATAACTGAATCAATTTCCAAAAACGGAAATGGTCGCCTTGATGCGGAGTAGCTGAAAGTAGAATTAAATCCCGGCAATGATCACGCAAAATTTCAGCTAACTTATAATTTTGCGTTTTTCGGATCTTTTGGCCTTGCTTATGCGCGGTTAAATGATGGGCTTCATCAAACACCACAACATCCCATAGTGGCGCAGCCAGTAGTTTTTTGATGCGCTCTGGACGTTTAAGCGTATCAATACTGGCAATCAATAAATTATGCTTAGCAAACGCATTGGTGCGTCTATCGCTGACGTCACCCTCGCGGCCAAAGATTTCAAAATTCAGGTTAAAAACGTCGTTTAATTCTCTGTGCCAGTTATTTACCAAACCCGCTGGTACAACCATTAATGCACGTTTAAGCTCGCCGCGACTGGCCAACTCTCGCAAAATTAAGGCAGTTTCAATCGTTTTACCCAGCCCTACTTCGTCCGCTATTAAAAAGCGGCGCGGCATGGATGTCGCCACATGATGAGTTAATACGACTTGATGCGGCAGCAAATCGATTTTTGCCGACGTTAGTGAACTGGCACTGTCCAGTAAGGGTAATTCGTGAGCTTGCCAACACAACCAGGCTTTAATGGCCCGAGTTTCACCGCCTTGTACATGAGTAACTACCGTCTCATTACGGCCTAAAAGGGCTTGTAAAGCTTGTAACGGTACCTGACGTTCACCCTCAGCAAAAAATATTCGTGCATAATCATCCGCAAGACTGATAACAACGCCTTGACCAAAAGACGCATGTTTAACACGATCACCCGGTTTAATCAGCATCATCAAATCTTACGAAATACGTTGATGATAAAGACCCAACCACTGGCCTTGTGACGATTCTATACGCTTGACCCCATTTTGAGCGCCATTCCAGATACAACGACCTATCGGGAAATTTTGTTGTCTATAATTACCGCTCAACCACCAGTTATAACTGTTTTCACTTGCATTCTCTAACCAGCGACTTTTCTCCGCCATCCAGAAAATTAAGGCACAATTATCAACACTGGATTGAAAGCTTTGTATTTTGGTGTAAACCTGTTGTTCGACCCAATCCACTACTTCATCCGGTGTCAACGCATCGATCATTACATCCAGACCTGCCACCATTACTGCACTATCATTGATAAACGGCATATCGTCTTCTGGCCAACCGGCCTCATACAGCTCAAAAAAACGCCGTAAACTAATGATTTTAGAGGCTGCGTTAAATTGAGATAGCGTGTCGCCATCCCATAGCACACTGATACCCCGGCGCTTCCAAACATCGTCACGCAATGCTGCATTCATAATTATTTTTCCCCAGCTTCATGCAAGGCAAATTCAACCATCTTATCACCCAGCCAGATTCCACGTTGGCGCATGCGACGGATAGCATCCGTCATAGAAAGGGGATAACCCATTTTTTTGGCTTTCAACAAAATACCGATAGAGCCGGTAAGACTTAATCCCGAAAGGCGGGCAAAGCGCCGCCCCACTGTTTCATCAATGGCCACCAACGGTATGTCCTGTTGCAAAGCCAATTGGATGACGGCGGCTTCGCCGACATCAAGCGAATTTTGCAGCAGCAAAGGGATGTTTACTGGCTGGTTTTGCTTATGTAGCCAAGCCATTTGGTCAAACTCAGTAATTGCAAAACCATCTGCACCGCCTGCTTGAATTTCCCGGCATACCTCAAAAGGTACCCACACCCGGCTGTATAAAAGCGGTAACATGTCCAAAGAGCCCGTTGCTGCAATCAAAGTAATGATGGGCGTAGTGTTGATCACCAGCTCTTTTGCTTCAGGCATTGGCAAAATCCGATTGAAGATCTTCTGTACTCAAATCAATAACGGCGACGCCGTAGTCATGTAAACTGAGTAAAAATGCCACCCGCTCCATGCCGACAAGTGCCGCAGCAGTTCCGCTGGAAATACGCTTAAGTTCATACATCTTAACTGCCATCGCCATTTTCGCCTCGTGTTCAAATTGTTCTGACGATTGTTGTAAGGCATCGGGTAGTTTTTCGGGATAGTTCACGATCATTTGCATTAACTTTCTCCTGATAGTAGGTGATTTTCGTGGTCAATTATTCCAGATCAAATAAGCTTAATTGTTTTTGAATAACATCCTGATGCTTATTCGACCAGTTGTTATGAAGTTGGCGTGCTGTAGTGGCAGCATTGCGTAATTCTATACTGCCACCTTTGCGAATTAACCAATCTAATAAGTCACCTAAAGCTGGATGCGGTTTAAAGTCTTCATTGAGTAATTTTTTCACTTGAATGCCACTGTCAGCATAGCAGGCACCGACTAATAACATCGCTTGATCCATATCTTTATTGAGTGATTTGGCTTTGTCGGCATTGGTCTGAGCAAAACTAAGCGGTGATAACCAATGAAAGATTTTTTTCTTCTCTTCGCACCAACCCCGACTGACAAAATCACTGGGGCCAATACCGGTGCCGCGTAAGAATTTCTGCATCTGGTCGCGGGGTACTTCCATAGTTCCGGAAAAAATGCGTAAAAATTGCCGGGTAATCGGTTCACAGTTGACCGGCGTTGTGCCGGATTCACCTTCATCTTGGTCATCCAAAATTTGATTGATACCGACCAGCGCTTCTTTAACGGTAAACTCACGACCTTCTTCGACATACACTTGCCCGTAATGGCGTGAGAAATACTCCAACGCTTTACCGCGTTTAATGACTTGAATATCGGCTTTGGGCAAGCCATCATTTTGATGGTGTTCTAATATGCTTTGTAACTGGCGGACATCGCTTAATATCTGGCGGCGCAACCTCGCCCAACTAATGCGACTAGGCTGCTCGGTGCGTTTTCGGCATACATGGATTATATCGTATTCGATTGTTTTAGAGCCAAATTCACCTTGGCCTTTAGTTTCATCGCTACGGATCGGATAGGTAGCTTCCAAATAAAAACCGGAATCGAATAAACTTTCCAGCACATCCACCCAAGGCTCGTCTTCACTATGATGAAAGGTAAAGGATAGAATGCCGCCCGCTTTTAATAACCGATACGCTTCTCGCCAGCATTCCGTCAAAACACGTTTATAAAACAGATCGGCATCATCAGGATGGCTCGCAGGATTAGCTACCGCTTCCAAAGCTTTAGGTGTGTATTCAGCGGCAAAATGTTCAGGATATTTATCTTTTAAAGCCAGCCTTAACCAAACATAAAAGAAATCAGCTAATTCGGCGTAGTAGAGTAAGCCTCCAAAAGGTGGATCAGTAATGACTAAATCAAAGGTTTCAGATTGGTACTGATTGAGGTCTGTTGAAGAGCCACAACTTACTGTCGTCCCCGATAGCACGGGGTCATTTGGTGATATTTTTTCGCTTTTGCCAGTAACTAATTTGGCAAGATCAGAATTACTTTGAATTAACAGGTTGTTGGGTAAAAGTTCCCAAGGCTCAATCTTCCATCTTAATGCTTCAAGAGTCGGTAATTTGGCAGAACGCCAAGGTCCATAACCAACCGGAGAAAAAACACCTACTTCTATACTTATATTTTTGGGATGATAATTGTTATTGGATAGATGAGGCGCAAAATGATCGTGTGACTTATGCCAAAAACAAAACAAATTCTCGTATGCCAAAAACTGTTGGAATGCGCCTAATATAATTTCACGGCTTGAATCTGTATATCCATAAGCCGAATCTATGGCTTTTAAAATGAGAGCGTGAACCAACAATTGGCGATGATTAAACATCTTGTACCAATGAGTAAATCCATGCTGCGATAAAGGTTGCCGCTGGTGAGTCATGTGACCAAAAGGAATTTCAGATTTAGGCCAATAATTTTTTAAATCTGTGTCTTTACGCGCTTCCCATTCTTGCAGAGTTGCATTTTGCCGCTGTAAATCGGTTTCGGTCACTGCTTTAAAATAGCGACCATTGTAAGGAACGCCTTGTTCATATCTAACAGGTGAATAACATTGTAAGGCATAAGCTGCAATTGCCCCGGTTGCGCCGGATGAGCTAATCGCTGACAAAGTACTTTGTTGTTGACCGCAAGTAGCTTCCTGACAAGTAAAATTGGCATTTTTCGGAATCGTTCCTGCACTTGTACTAAAAGTAATGCCAGTTTCAGGACAAGTAATTTCATCCGGCAAATCTCCCCTGACTTCCACCAATCGCAGTGTTTTTTCTCTGAGTTCATTCCAGCGTATTGTAGAATCAATATCGCTGGTCGCTGTACCCCCCAATAGCCCTTGATCATCCTTGCCTGGCGCACCTTTCAGCCAATTAGGATGCACCAGCAAGGACATTTCGATTTTTTTATTTTTACGCAATTTTTTCGGCAGGTAGATGGATTCGTTCTTGGTTGCCGCTTGTAGGTCTGTATATTCATGTTGGCAATGAGGACATTGATAATGTCCTTCACGATCCATAACGGCGTAAGGCTTTTCGGTGTCGGCTACGACCAACGGCGCATCGGGAGCCATACGAGCTTCTTGTTGTTCCAGATCAAAGGGTTGCTCGCATTTTCTACAACGAACGCCTAACCAGGTTTTAACGGACAACGATTTAACCGCTACCACCGGACTGGACATGAGCGGGGTGCGATGACCGCAGCCTGGAGCAGCACAAGGGGCATGTTTTGCCCAGAAGGTATAAATCACTTCCGGCCCATTGTAAGCATAATCTTTGCGTTGTTCAGGCGTTAACACTAAAGGATCGAAATCATCCTCCATTACTTGATTGGTTACCGTATTTGTCCAGATACCTTTTTCACCATTGGGGCCTTCGCAGGCGTAAAACGGCATGATTTGCGGTTTAACTTCTTTTTCAATATGGTCGAATAGTTTTTGCACCTCGTCCAAATCAACATCAGCCAGTTCATTTTTAACCACCAACCAAGCAACCGGATTAAGGTCGTTGCCAACCATTTGCATACCCAGTCGCGCACCTTCAACCAGAGTCGTACCGCCGCCCATAAAAATGTCGGCGACTTTGAGTTTATTGAAAGCAGCGTTTTTTTGGTGATTGCCGTAATAAGCATCCCAAACTATTTTGGCGGCTTCAGCACTGTCATCGGGGGCTTTGGTTGCCGCTGCAATTAAAGTTGCCCGAAACACACTGGAACGCCGCCGTGCCCACCATTTAGACATTTGATAAATCGGCTTGCCGGCATTGCCTTCAATTTGGGCAATCTGGTTAATCGGTAATATCGGAAAATCAACTTCCAAACACGTTTTTGGCCGATTTGGATCGCTGAAATCAACCGATTCCAAATGCAATTCAGCACCTGCATTTACTGCTAATGCGACTTGCTCGGCAATGAGTTCAGCTTTGGTTTTGTTGGCCATGATTTTCCTTAGTGTTTTTTGTTATGTTGGTTGTATTTAAGCCGCCATTATCCAATTTCGTTAATTCAACAAAGATGTAATCTCTATCTTTTATTTTTGAATAATATAAAAATGGTTGAATTGGCAGCATATAGACCAAATTGTAATAGTCGTTTTCCGATTTTATCGAATCCCAAATCTCAAAATACTTTCTGATCACCTGATAAAATCCATCAATTGCAAATAGCTGATTAGGCCCAGGCCAACACCATCCCGATTCAGATTTAATGAATAATAGGTCTGATTTTTTTACAAACAAAAGATCAGGGTATTGAATTTCTATTTCAATGTGATCATCATGAGGCGTGTCTATCCAATTCACTGTCACACGATCTACCAGCACATCATCGACTATTAATCCCTTCATCCCTACGAGAGCATCGAGAATTGGTTTAACAATATTATCCATGTCGTAAACACCTGGATTTTTTTGCCGTTTTATATGCTGACAGTAATAATCGATTGCAACCCAACAGGTGCCTGTAACTATGTACTGAGATTTAGATGTTATTTTCTGTATTTCATCTCTAAATGTTCTTTTTTGTACACCGTTATTTTGTGATGAAACTGGTTTTACTGGCGCAATAAATTTTATTTCACCATTTAGAAAGCTGCTTTTATTAAATGCATTCTGCATAGTTCAACAAATATATTCAGAAAGCTTTGCACGCTCGGAAAGCATATCTTTAATCGTTAATGTGTTCATCTGAAGATAAGCGGGGTTAACCTTTGTTTCTTGGAGGCTCCATTGGAGAACTCTTAATAGTACCCTTTCAAGAACATATTTAAGGTGTTCATTCGCGATGATTAGCGGGTACGGGTACATCATGTCGTGATGAAATGGATCTCCATGGATAATCCTGTTTCTGATATCGGCAAGTCCAACTTGTCCATTTTCTTTAAAGACTGGCCACAAATCAGCAAGGTAAATCGAATGATTATTGCAGAACAGATCAAATGCTTCCCGTAAGGAAACCCGATTCAATTCCTCAAGTTTACAGTACATGGAATTCCTCTCTTGTTTTTTAAGCTTTGGCTCAGTAGATTGCTTAATGCACTTTTGAAGATATGTTTTCAATACAGCCCAGTTGTTTTCTGGTAGAACAAATTCATGAGACTCCCGCCTTCTAAAATCCAGTATTAGAGTTTCCAATCCCGCAAACATATTGAGAAAAGAAACTTCCAACACGCTGAATTGTGATGGAACAATAGAATTAAGAGCATTACGAAGTGCCAGTTTATTCTCATATTGTAAAAATATTGGGTAACAAGTCTGCATGAATCTCTCAATATTAGAAATATCAATTAGGGTATCATTACGGTCAACATCTCGATCAACATGCGGAAAAACATAATTTCCTCGGTAAAATGTTGTCTGTGATTTTTGATCACTAGCAGCCCAACCCAAGCAGGCAGTCCGCTGCCTGGCAGCAAAAGAGGCAATCAACAAAAAATCATCTATATCAGGCAATACTTCCTTTTTAATTGTCTCTGCATCAGCAGCGGGGCTATCAATCTCGGCACAAGCAACCAAAAACGACCATTGTATGAAATCGCCGTTTTTAGCAGTCTTAGAGCGAAAATGCTTATCAAAAACGAGTTTTATTTTGTCCGTTAACGTAAACTCTACGTTTAGCGCTCTTTTGTATTCAAGATCACCGGTATATGAACTTATCTGGCTCATGAAAGGTGTAAGAACTGGATTCGCACTAACCCAGAAGACTATCCGAGTTTTTTCTGGGCTCTCATCAGCCTTAAAATATTGTATAAGGTGAAGATCCTGAGGTTCACCGGGAATCGTGTTATCTGATATATCATCACCCCAGTATTTTGTGAAACTTCCTGAAAAATAGACTTCCGGCGCTTCAAAACTAATTTGTATTTCATTATTAAAACCCACAACATTCGCTTGTAAGGCACCTTTATGGGAAACCATTAGACTGGTGGCGTCATCCTTAGAGGGTTTTAATATTAAATAAGGTTTCTCGTGAATTCTTTCGGGTAAGTATATCTTGCAAGGCACGCCACTAATTTTGGTGTCATTGACAATTAGTGTGGCTTTGACAAGATGGTTTTCTTCTCGCCCTAATTCTGATTTTTTGGCGCCCATCAAAACTGCAAACACTGTGCGATCATTTCGATAACTCAATATAAGGCACGGTCATTTCTAATAACGAAAGTGTGTCATGCTTGGAAATTAGATTTAATTTCAACTGATTTTTGTTAGTCATGATTTTCCTGTGTATCCTTCTTGTTGTTATTAGTTTCAAACCATAAATACAACTTTATTTATTATCCTAATTACAGAAAATACAATTCACTTGAGGCTTGTTTTTCAATTGATTTCAATCCCCTCTGGCGGAGAAGCGTCATCATCACTGCTTCGATAATCCGCATCAAATCGCTTGTATTGACGGAGAATGCTTAAGGTTACATCTTCTTCGGATAAGATTCGAATATCGTAACTGTCAGGATCATTGGGATAGATCAATGCAAAACGTATATGTGGACGACTGGTGAACGCAGCTATAAAACGCTGTTCAAAGTCATCGATAGATTCTCTTTTGTCATCGTCAGCCAAATCTTCAGCCAAGGCTGTTAATCTGACATGGATAACATAATCTTCTTCAGAATCCGCCTCTTCGTTATCAATGGCAATATAAACGGTGCTAATTAATTTTGCTGCTTGTGATTTGAAAAGGCTCTTTACTTGGCCTTTTGTCGAAGCAAGATGGGTTTCAAAATGATCCGGGAAGGCTGCACGGGTATATCTTCTGGCTAACCATTGCCGCAACATGCGAAGCTCATTTTCTTCTAATACTGTTGTCGAGTTACAATCCAAACCAAGCAGAGAAGCTTTTTTGATACGAAAACGGTCATGAATATTGCATTCAAACCATTGGGTTACTTGATTATCATTAATGGTCAAATGAAGTAACCGGGCGCTTTGGCCTCGCATGGCGTTGTTGGGCAATGCTGACTGTTTTGTTATTGCCAATATTTCTACGTATGGCTCTTGTTCGATCTTACGCACAAGGTCACAGTCTTGAGTGAGAACAACGAGCCAAGTATCGGAAGATACAACGTGATTAAAATAATCAATAGAGGCGTCAGTGATTTGGCTTGCTTTAGTTGGTGTAATTAGACTACCTTGTCGCCAGCCTTCCAAGCCTACTTGGTCAGCGCTATCTGGAATATCATTTGCCATCAGCTATCCAAGATTTAAAGCAATACTATTATCGAGCAGATTGGTTTCCTGTTTGGCCTTGCTAACATTGACAGGTATATCATGCCCTAAGCGTTGATCGCGTTCTAACGTTAAGCGACGTGCTTCAGTTAACAAACTACGTATTTGAGGTAAATCCCAGTGATCAGCTTGAAGAAGCGCAAAAATACTATCTGTCTGATTAGGCAAAGGTGCTTCGACATAGCGATGATAGAGTGGCCTGGAAGTCTCTTTACAAATTTCTCTGGTTAATTCACCTAACAGACTTAAGCGTTCAGGATGATCGTTTTCCCTGGGCTCACTGGTGCCTTTTATCCAAGAATAAAGCGTCGGGCGCGAGATGCCGAAGATACGTGCTACATCACTTTTGCCCAGGCCGAGAGCTGTACTCACTAAAGAGGCGTGTTCGCTGAATGGAATGGCATTGAGGTCAGTCGATTTATGATCCTCAATTAGACGTGGCGATTGATCGACTATGAATATCTTTTGATCAGATCCGGTCTGTTTAGTGGAGGAGTCTATATTTGTTGAGCTGCATGGCAAAAGCACCATTGTAGCTAACCCTAAAGTCGTTCCTGCCAATAACAAAATACCTGTTGTTTTGGCATTAATTCCCGGCATGAATTCCGGGCTAGGAAGACGACTATTACTTTCGGTTCTATAACTATGATTCAACATGCTTAGCTCCCCAGATTTTTAATGCTTCCGGCGTAACTAAATCATTGAACCATGCAGTATTAATAGTTTCATGTAGCTCATTAGTTGTATTTATGATACTAGGTAAATCGTAATCCCATGAACCTTCGACAAAGTGATCGCTGTCGACGAGAGTTATTAATTTTCCAGCTTCAACTTTCATTTTATAGATCATTGGCTTATGAATAATATCCGGTGGCAACACGACTCCTTGATCATTTTGTGTAATGCGAACAATCATTGTGCCAAGCGCAGTACGCCCAACGGATTCAAGATGCAACCAATTATTCAGGTCAGTAAACACAGAAGATGTGGGTCCATGAAGACTAGGCTGCAAATAGTTTCTAAAGGTCTCACCAGGCTGAGGATTAATGACGTCTACATAACGCAAACCAATTCGATTGACTAGGCCTTGATTAATTCCTGCTACTTGATCAACGATTTCCAGGCTACGTTTAAGTCGGTCGGCAAAGCCTTCAAAGCGATCATAGGCTGTTGTAACTAGCACCAACATATCCTCGCTTATTACAAGACTCCATTTATTGTCTTTGGATCGAAATTCATCCTGTTTTCTGGGTATGATTTGAGGCATGCCATCAGGGGTAATGATAACTTGTTGAACTGTGCTACTCACATCCTCAGGAAACCCTTCTTTGCGGAGCAAATCATGAATTTGCGGGATTAGTTCAGGCATTGTACGTACTTTGCTGAACCTTACCTGGCATAGAACCAAAGACAAGGGGTCTTGGTGAAGCTTATAGTGAGGATAGTTATTAGTCATAGCATCATTGTTAAATAATAGTTTACCCTTTACAGGTGTATTTACACATTTAGTGTAGCATTTAGCCAAATATAATACGACTATCTATTTAAAAAACTCTTATTTCAAGCATTCTTAATTACTGCAATATTGCCTAATCATTTAGAAAGCTCAAGATACGGCACAGCCATTTCCAGTAACGAAAGCCCGCCATGCGTTAATGTTGGGTAACCGCCCTGGCTTTTCCATTTTTTACGCCCTAAAACCAGTTCCCATTGACCATGTTGCGAGTTGATGGTTTGAGTTAACGGAGGAACCCAGTAATGGCTGGTTGAATTGACTGGACTGGGTACTGAGCGTCCACTTTTAAAACGCTCTTTTAGAAACTCAGCCTGATCTTTGTGAACAACATCGGGAAAAATACCCGAATGTGCATAGCCGTGATCGGCGGTAATAATAACTCTTCGACCTGTCGCCAAGCGGTCTATAAATTGCCAGAAATCATCAGACGAAAGTTGCGCAGCTGCATTTTTTGAAAGTTTACGATAACCATCACCGCTATCGGCCAGATCATGTATTTGACTATCCGGCCAATGATGCCAAAAAATGATATTGGGATCAGCTTTAATTAAGGCGCTGCAATCTGCAAAGGGCATGTCGGTTGTTTCTGTCCAGGCGGACGGAAATTCGGCACTTTTGCCTAAATTGTGTTCAAGATTTGAACGTTGACCGAAACCCAAAACTTTTGCAAAGGGATTAGTGTTGCCCGGTATTTCTGCTGCGGTTGTGTGGGCTTTATGAAGCGTATAGCCTCGTTTTTCTGCATTTTCAAGTAACCAAGGCAGTTCCCGTAACGACAAGGCATCCAAAATAAGGATGGCTTTGCCATCAGAACGGTTAGCCCAGAATTGTTTTAAGTGCCGACTGGTAAGTGGGGCGTTTTGCTCAAACTGTTGCCACAATTCCCAAGCACTGCCGGACAGGATATTGTCGAGTTGCTCAATGCTTTTATCGCGTTCGGTAGTGATGGCGTCAACTATATCAGGACGAATGGGTAAGGAAAATGTCTCCCATAAATTATCAAAAATAGCCTGCCATGCTCGCTCAGCAGGTAAGCCAAATATTTTGGTCAATAATGCCTGATTCATTCTGCTATTCCTTCTCTAAATCTAAGGAATAGGTTATTCCGTCGGGCAATTTTTTTAACAATTCCTGCAACTGTGCTCCGGTTAATTTATCTATAGATAATTTACAGCCATGTACTTGACTACCGGGATTAATTCCCCAGCTTTCTAATTTACCTAAGAGCGTCAGTGATGAGGTGTTGGGGGCATTTAAATGTTTGCGTTCCATAATACCCTGTGTTGGTCCACCAAATAAGCCGGACACGGGAGGTACATAAACTGGATTCTCACCACCTATTGGTGGTTCACTCGGAGCGGGCGTTGTAAGGGGCGGTAAAATAGGTGCTGTGCCACCACTACTCACATGGGTACCCGGTTCATGAAGGGTCGTTTCTTCAAGTTGCCGACCTGTTGCCAAACGACCTTTCATACGTTGCCAGGCATCATTTTCTGATTCACCGGCTCGGCTTTCCATCATTTCCCTACCCAAAAGATTAATGGCTACGCTACCTTGTGAGCATAAGTGAATAATTCCTTCCTTAGCCTCTACTTCACCTAACCAAGGAATTGAGGGTTCGCCACCTGATGTAGGTTCTTTCAATTGGTTTAATACTTGAGCGACAGAGTGATTACTTTTGGCACTGGTAAAGACTCGCTCTTTAAATTCTTCTGGGATAAACAATTCACGCCGAACGATGTCCTGTATTGCCCCTAAAATTTTGCTGCCTTCAGTATTATGACTGGTCGTAGTAAATTCACATTTTTGGGGTTCGGCAAAATTCCAGATTTCCAGAATGGCAAAACGATCAAAGCGAGTATTAAGTTGATCGCGTAGCTCTTTTTGGAATTTGCTGTATAGGGTGGCGTATTCTGTATCTGCCTTTTTCCATTGATCTGCGAGAAAAACGGCACGGGCAAGAACCAATAATGTTTTATCGTAAAATACGTTTTCCAAGCCTTTTTTGGCTAACAAAAAACGTACCGTATTGCGATTTTTAGTGATGTGATTTTTAAGCCATTTACCTAATTCGGCATCGCTGACGTCACTTGCTGGAATGACTATAACGGGTATTCGGCTATCCCAATTTTGGGGTTGATCCCGCTCTTCAAAGTCACTCCAGGGATCTTTGTTCCAATTACGTTTTAAAATAAGTACCCGATAATTTTGTGAAGCGTCGCCTGATCCTGCCAACACATAACGAATTTCTTTGGCTAAGGCATCTTGATCTTCGTTATTTTCAAACAAGCGGTCATTTTTGGCGTGGGCCATTAGTTTTGCTTGCGGGTTTTCTTCATTTAAGAAGACCAGTCGATTGCCTTTACGGTGAATATTAAAGCTGTTTTCTTCAATTAAAGCCAATTCAGCTTGAAACTGATTATCATCAATCGGTTTGTTGCGAGTTATGTCTACTTGTAATTGATGAGCTTCTGCACCGGCCATGGATTCTATTGATAATGAACGCAACCATAGTGAACTTAAAATAGCTTCTAAGTGCAGTATTGCATTGCTTGAACTAGCCATAGCATCGCGAACAGCTTCAAAGTTACGCAACGCTTTGTCTCTTAGATTGCGTTGCATTTGATTTGCAACCGAATCAAGCAATGAGGATACGCCGCTATTTTCGTTGACTATGGAAAAATCAGCCGCAGTAATGATAGGAGAATCCTTACCCGCTGTTTTAAAGACATCAACCAGTATTCTTATTAGATCTCTTGTTTCTTGAGTTTCTGTTGCTATTAGCACTTGATCATCAAGTAACTTCAATAGATGTGGTGCGTAAGGCCAAGCATCAAGAAATTCTTGTTTGACCTTTTCATGCTCTGAACCGGTTACATGGTTTAAGCGGAAGTATTCATTAATGTGATTGTCAATGATGCTGTTAATGTCGTTTTCGCTGATTTGCATACGGTTTTCAAATATCCGATAGAGCAACAGCTTTTGCCGATCATGTTTTGCTTGTGGGCCTTTGAAATCGATCCTTACCGGATTAACGCGGTAAATTTGTTGAGCGGCATCTGAAACACCGTCCCTGACAGATACGACCAAGCCAAATAGATCAGGACTTTTTTCAGCAATTTCCGATAGTATCTGAATAAAATTAAATGCCCAATTACGCCAAGGATATTGCTTGTTATTGGTTAAGCCTTCATACCAGGTTTGGAACTCATCCAGAATAAGTAACGTTGGCTGGAATTGAAATAATTCAACCAACAGTTCATAGCCAGGTACTTCTGTTTTATTGTCACCTTGGCCTTCCCACTTACCTTTTATAAAGCTGCCATGAGGGTGTTTATCAAACAACAATTCCCAGAGAAATTTGTAGTTATGTAAATGGAGACTTTCGACAATAACATCCATGTCAGTACGAAGTGATAACTTACTTATATCAGGATTGCTTAAACGATTGCCCCATTCTTCAAGCCAATGATGACCAGCAACGCTATCCTTAAGCATGTGAGACACTGCTGCCATCAAATGTGATTTTCCTTGTCCTCGCGCACCGATTATTACCGTTGGTCTTGATTTTCCTGGCTCAACGGCCTCTATCGTTTTAAGTAAATCAATTGAAGGATAAGTAATATCAAGAAAAGCACTGGCACTTCTATCTAGCGCCCCGGTGCCTTGCTTGTTGCTAAAATCGATAGTTGTTCCACTTAAACGTTTTCCGGTAAATTCGCTTCGTAAATTGAGGCCGAGCATCCTAAATCCTTGATGATGATTGATTCTTTTTGAACCTAAAATAAAAAATGTAAAGTTAAATAAAGTGAATTAATCGCTTTATCGTTGCTCAATATTGCACTGATTTTAAAGGTATTTATTGCACAGCCAGGACAGAGATATGTCCCGCTTTGGCGTTATTTGCCCGTGGCCGGATCATGATTTCAACGTCCCGATCCAAGGCAGTCAAAAACTCCATCAGGCGCTCGACCGAAAAGTTATCCAGCCGGTAATTTTTAAGCGCTGATACTTTGGGTTGTGGAATGCCCAGTAATTCGGCAATTTCGCGCTGCTTGAGCTTGCGGCTTTTGAGCAGCTCGTTGATGGTAAACGCCAGCTGCGTTTTAGTCTGGCGTTCAGTGGCGTCTACAAAACCCAAGTCGTCGTGAACATTGTCGGTGCCGTGGGTTATATCTTTATTATTCATATCGTCCTCCAGTATGACCTTTGCTTTGGGTGCTCTCATAATCGGCTTGAGCGCGTTTAAGTCGCTCGGTAATCAGGTTGATATCGGGTTGCGGCGTTTTAATTCCGGTTTTTGATTTTTCTGAAAGGCATGCAGTACATAAACCACACCAACAAAACGCACGGTGTAAACTGCTCTATAGGTATCACCGCGATGGTCTTCGACTATTTCGAAAACCCACGGCCCACCGCCTTTCCAAGGCTTGGCTTTGGGGTGCTTGCCATTGATCTGTGCCAAACCAAGGGCATGGCCCATGTCGCTTTGCAATGGGTCAGGAAAGTCGAGGTAATCTTTTTTCGCGGAACCTACTCAATGTAGCGGTTTGGTGCGAGGTATGTTTGAAATATTAACCATGATGAAATATACCAAATAAGGAATATTTTATCAAGATTGATAAGATACTTTTTAAGGTGATGGATTTGTATTTAATACTGGCAAATATTCCAATTGGTTTGGCATGATCACACCTCCTTAAGTATCACCCATCTTTTGATTTATTGATAATTTCCTTGTTTTGATAAGTTGACGGATACATTAACGCTTTATGGCTTAAAAAAGGCGTAAAAAACCATCTTTCAAGACTGTCCAGAAATTGACCGTTTGTTGAACAGTGACAGACGGGGATGTATCAAATTCGAACACGCGCTTATAGCCAACCAGCATGTACGGAAAACTCCATAAAAAGAATTTCCACATAGTGAAAATGGTCAGAGTAAATCCGACAATAGTTTTCGTACATTATTTGAGGGAGAGGCAGGAGCAGATCAGATACTTTCTGGCGGTCTATAGGCTTAACGGAAGTCCATACGGAAAAAACTTGTTTTCCGTCACCTCAAATATCAATGATAAAATCGGTTTAATGCCTCCCCCGGTTTTGCATGCTCTCCATATAGGAATGGGAGTAGAATTTCGTGGCTAATGCGAATTAGCCGTTATTTTTTTCGACTCATCATGGAAACCGCGATTTAGTGCTTCCAGTAGTTCGAGATTGTTATCGAATTGTTCCGGCGTGTTCATCATGTCTTCAATTAGTCGGTAAAGCCACCGAAGTAGCGCCAGTCGCCGTTGAAAAAACAGAAGCGGTAAAGGAAAAAGCAACTGAAGCTGTGCCGGCAGAAGTAAAAAAAGCCGGGGAAACGGTGAAAACCGGAAAGGAAAGGTTGGAGACGCTCCTAAGTCCACTAAAGCGCTCAAGAGCATTAAACACAAGACTGTTGAAAAGGCACTGGAACTGCCGCAATAAGACCCATTATTGACGAAAAGGCCGGTTGATTCCGGCCTTTTTTGTCGTGGTTATTTTCATACGGCAATGCTTTTTCGTGAGGTGTTAGTGTTACTTTTCGTGCTGATCACCCCCCTTGTATTTGTTAAATAACAAACAAAAGACTAAGAACGGTACCATCTGGTAGTTTTGTTGACTGCACTTTGACAGTTGAATTAAAAATACTTAAACCTGTTAGCCATTTATTTGCAGGCTCATTTTTTGGCGTACTTTTGTTCGACGAATCACCAAACAATAGCTCAAACGCATTTGTATCATGGTGTATCTGCTTAATAGGCCATAGATCTGATGTTAATGCGGCATTACTTCTAACAAACCATTCCCGTTGTGTTTGGCTATGGCAGACGGCTATGGTTATTATTGGAGAAACTTTGGCTAATTTAATTGTGGTTGCTGTCAGGCTGGCTTGAAATTTTTCGGCAAGACAGGAAGCTGTATCAAGGTTTGGGGGACGACCTAAAGCCATCGGTTTAAATAAATAGTCCGGTAAAATTAATTGGGAGGCAAAAGCATTAGCTGTCGCCTCTTTTGATCTTGCCTCTGCATTTTGTGGCCCAATGTCTTCTGCCGCACATGGCAAAACGCCTGTTCTGCGATCCTCGTACCAATGTCCAATTTCATGGGCAAGAGAAAATCTTTGTCGTGCTGGGTAAGAATTAGTGTTTATAGAAATAGTGGCGGTGGTTGTATTGCCTACAATTCTCGCGTCGCAACCATCCAGCTTTCGATAACGTACTGTAGCACCAAGGCCGAAAGCAATAGCTTCTAAATCAATTTCAGCTGGATCGGTAATCCCGTAGTTCCAAAGTATACGTTCAGATTTTGATAGTTTTGTAGAATCAATCATCTGAACTTTCATCATCTAACAAACCTTGTTCAACAATGTCATCCCATAAACTTTCCCAATCTGATTCGGATTGTCGTTCACCATTACGAAAAGCAAGTGAGTAATTTGTATTAGGCTTTGCAAAAAACTCCAATATTTTCTTTTTCTTTTCTTCAATATTCAAAGTAACGTTTGATTTAACAAGTTTTGGTTTTGCCGTATTTAGATTTTCACGAATACTTTTAAGTTTTTGTTTTCGAATATTTGCGATCATGTCCATCGCTTTAGACTTCATAGTTAAAGCAATCTCATTAGGATCAAGATCGTTATTCCTTGCATCCACCAGTATCTCTTCATCAGTCATAGATAATATTTCATTAGCCACAGCATTTCGTAAAGAACTAAATTTATCGGCAGCGGTGCGTTTTATGCTGCTCATTTTTGTCTCCTGCCTGGGAAAAGTTTATCCAATCCTCGAAGGAAGCTTTTCCGTGCGCTCTCATATTGTGTTTTAGTCATACCTGACATTTCTATTATTTCTGATGCCGACATTTCATCTTCAATGCCCATAAGCACCCATCCAACTGCATCATTTCCTTTAAAATGTTCTTCTATAATTTTCAAGTCTTTTTCAGCTAACGCCCTATCTATTTCTGTTGCGATGACTGTTTCAGGAGATAGGGCTTTATTACCAAATCGCTCAAGTGGGTCGCGGTCTGAATCTGGACTATTATTTGGCAAGTCTGCTGCCAATATTTCTTCATCCTTATAAATAAGGTTACGGTCTCCATCAGCAACACTTTTCATCGCATTAATAACAAATGTTACGAAAGGTACATCAGATCTCCAGTTCCGGCTCCTATTGAGAATACGGGAAAAAGTTTCATTTAAAAGGTCGTTTACATCTGAAAAACCAGTCCCGAAAAGAAATGATTTTTCTGCTTTATGCAAACGGTTCCATTCAGGTATTGTCAGTTTTTCTATAGCAACAGTAACTCTATCGAACTCTGATACCGTATTATTCTTATTTTCCAATTTTTAACTTCCAATAAATGCCCGGTGTTATAGGCGGATAAATTGAAAAAACCGGACAATTTTTTATAAATGTCCGTGTTCCAAGTTTTGCCCGCCTAAGTGGATGTAAGTATCATTTAATTTTGGGAGTCACCTTTATGAGTAAGAAAAATCAACACGTTGTTCCACACGGTGACGATTGGGCCGTAAAAGGCGCTGGCAATAGCAAAGCCACGTCAGTTCATTCAACTCAACAGGAGGCCATAGATCGTGGCCGTAGTATCGCACAGAACCAAAAATCAGAACTTATGATTCACGGAGAAAACGGGCGGATTCGCGAAAAAAACTCTTACGGAAATGATCCGTATCCACCGAAAGGATAAACAACCCATAATTCATGGCGATAATTGTCGCCATGAATATTTTTTACATGCAAGGATATAAACAATGGCAGAACCACGCGCTTTCATCAGTTTTGACGTAGACCATAACAGCAGCGAAAAAGTGCTGTTTGCTGGTCAGGCATTTCATTCAAAGACACCATTTTCGCACGAAGACTGGTCGGCTAAATCACCGATGCCACAAGCTCAGTGGGAAGCACTGGTTAAAGCCAAGATAAACAAGACTCATATGATGATCGTACTGGTGGGCAGACATATGGCAACAGCAATAGGGGTTGTGAAAGAAATCGAAATGGCGCGGTCGCAGGACGTCCCTGTGTTTGGCGTCTATGTTGATGGTGCTGATACCAGCAGTACACTTCCTACGGGACTCAATAGAAACCGTGTCATCCAATGGACATGGGACGGTATTGGCAATGCTGTGGATCAAATGATGAAGCAAGGTAAAAACAAATCATGAAAAAAGCACTTATTGTTGGCATTAATGATTATCCGAACTCACCTTTAAATGGTTGCGTTAATGATGCAAACGCTATTGGTACTATCTTGGAGTCGCATGGTGATGGCTCGCCGAATTTCGGTGTAAAAATGATGACATCACCAAGTTCAAGTGTTACCAGATCAACTTTACGGGAGTCTATAGAAAGCTTATTTTCTGGGGATTCAAATATGGCTTTGCTGTATTTTTCTGGTCACGGTTATATCAAAAGCACTGGTGGCTATCTTGTAACTACAGATGCAAAAAAATATGATGAGGGCGTTTCAATGGATGATGTTCTTACTTTGGCCAATGCTTCCAAAGCAAAGAACAAAGTAATTATTCTTGATTGTTGCCACTCTGGTGCACTTGGTTCGCCGAGCATATTAGGCAACAGCATTGCCCAGCTGTCAGAAGGTTTATCAGTACTTACCGCTAGTCGAGACTCTGAATATGCGATTGAGGTAAATGGCTCGGGCGTATTCACCTCTTTAGTAGTCGATGCTTTAAAAGGTGGGGCAGCTGATATTCGTGGAAATATCACTCCAGGCTCTCTTTATGCCTATGTTGATGAAGCATTAGGCTCATGGGATCAAAGGCCTATATTTAAAACGAACGTATCAAGCTTTACGTCTTTACGAACGGTTTCTCCAAAAGTTCCCCTTGAAACGATACGAAAAATAACCAAGTATTTTTTAACGCCTGCTTCCGAACATCCTCTAAACCCAACATATGAAGATACCGAGCCAAGTGCAAAAGAAGATAATATAAAAATATTTAAAGATTTACAGAAATTTCAAAGCGTTGGTTTGGTCATCCCCGTTGACGCTGAGTTTATGTATTTTGCCGCAATTAATTCAAAATCTTGCAGACTTACAGCTTTAGGGTATCAATACTGGCGATTGGTAAATGAAAAAAAACTGTAACGCATTTTAAAGGAATAATTTATGAAAGTGTTTGTTTCGCACCAACAAGCCGATTCTGTATTGGCAGGAAAAATCTCATACCATTTAAAAGCAAATCACCAGATTGATTGCTACCTTGATCTTATCGATCCGAACGCTTCCCAAGCAGGTGATCAACTTGGCGAATATTTACGGGAACAGATGGGCAAGTGTACCCAGCTCATGGCTGTTGTTTCTGAAAATACAAAGGGCTCTTGGTGGGTACCTTGGGAAATTGGAATGGCCACTGAAAAAGATCATCCGATAGCAACCTTTGCTGATGATAATACGGCACTGCCGGAATATTTAAAAAAGTGGCCATATCTAAAAACTAAAAATGACCTAGATGCGTATGCTAATGCTTCAAAGACCGCAATGAAGGAGTTTGATTTGCGGAAATCTTACACATTAGAATCTATTTCTTCTGCTCGCCATTCAAGTACGCAAGAATTTTACCGTACACTTCGAGCAAGTTTAAGGCAGTAGCATTCAATCTATATGAACAACGGCAAATGACTGCGGCTATATGATTATTTTATGAAAGAATACTTTACAGAAATTCTTATCATTATTGCCTATTCCGGCCGAACACAGGCGGCAATTATTCTCGGAGCGATCGGGTTTGTGGTTATCAGCCTGGTCGGTGATTATTATCTGGCCAATTTCCAGTTATCCGGACAAATGTCCGGTTTAACGGACATTATCAAGGAAAAGTTTGCGCACCGGTACGATAAGGTGGCATGTGGCGTACTATTTAGCTTTTAGTGGTTGGCGGTGAAGTGTTACCGGAATGATAAGAAGAGATTTTTGCACTGGGCTCTAGCCAACCAACCCTACAGAGTGGCAATATCCCCAGATAACATGATCTAATTCGCCTAGATTCCTCGCTGGGTAATCAGGATTGGCTTTAAGTGCTTCCCTTAAAATTTTAGCCAGATGGATATATCTTGTGCCCTTAGTTAAGCCTCTTTGCTTAGGCCACTTTTCTTTGTGCTTTAACCACTTCTCTATAGGGGTATTCCACAATGGATATGCATCTGGGAAGAAGTGGCAAAGCATTTCTGTCAAAACAGCTTTTCTTGCAGCCACATCTCCTGCATCTTCTAAGCGGTCATAAACTCGTTGTACTATTACATCTCTATTTGCTGGTGTTGAATTCAGAATTTCAACCAATCCAACACATAATGCTGTCCAGTTTGTGTCATCCCATTGCCTACGGAACACGCCGCTACCTTGGTATTTCCACGCACTGCCATTCCAATTTGTAATTAGCCATTCGTAAAACTCCTTATCTTTTTTTACACCTTGAGCGCAATCGTTGATTGCGTTTATCAAATTTTGTCTGACAACAGCATCAAACTCGTAAAATGTTTCTCTTCTTTGAGCTAACGCTATTGCAAGGCCAGGGTATTCAGGAAGCTGTAACCCTGTAATTTTTGATGGCACAGTCGGCGCTTTCACTTTCGGTAAATTTTTCGCTTCCTGATATGCATCAATCCAGGCTTTTGTAACAGGGCAAGATAATGCCAGGATTGATGCTATCCATTTTGTTATTGTTCGGTAATTTACCTCAGTAATTTCAACCTTAATATTTGCCTCATAATTTGACGCGAACCCAGCAAGCGTCAAATTTGAGGAACCCACAATTAAAAACCACTTTTTTTTATCATCAATCATTTGTGCCCAAAGAAGTATCTTTGGATGATAACCGTCAATTTTATCGGCCACGTAAACATGAGCAATGCGATTGTTCTTTTTTTTCCATTCCAGTGCTTTGCTGAGGGCAATTTTTCTTGTGATTCCGAAATCTTTTCCCACCACCAAAATTGCGGCTTTACATTCTTTTGATAGATTGAAGTCTTCCCATTCCCGCAGGTATGCTGAAAGCGAGAAAATCTCAGTTGCATGGAGAAAGGCCTCCCTGAAGGTGTTAGTTAGCTCGTTCTTTGTGTCCGGATGTAAAAATATCGTCACGTTTTTCTCCATTTTTTTATTATTGTATTCCAGTAAACGTGACCGGTAATTGCCCGGTTGGACGTCATCAAGGAAAAAATCTTACTTATCGCTACGATAAGGCGGCATGGGTTATGCTATTCAGCTTTTAGGGGTTGGTGTGCTTTACCGGAAGGATAAGAAGAAAGTTTTGTACTGGTATTAGTAAGCCGGTCAAACTTCAGTCGATCTATCTAATCAATTATCAGAGAAATCGACGGGGTATGTCTTAGAAGCTGTTTGGAAATTCGTTTTTCCGCCCATAAACTATAAATTTTTATAATGGAATCGTAGTATGAGCCAAAAAAACGTTACCCGAGCAATTTGAGTGATGGAGCATGGCGTTATTTAAAGCCGCATTTACCTGAGTCACTGGTAGGCAGGCCACGGCAATTGAGTCTTCGCCAAGTGTTGAACGCTATCCTTTATGTTTTGAAGACAGGCTGTCATTGGCGTCAGTTACCACGAGAGTTTCCCCAATGGACGGCAGTCTATTATTATTTCTATCGCTGGTCATGTAATGGCACCTGGAGACGTCTCCATGACTTACTGAGATCAAGATTGCGACAAAAACTGGGCCGTCACAAACATCCGACCGCAGGTTGCCTGGATAGCCAGAGCGTTAAAGGTACGGCAACACCTGGAGTACGGGGCTACGATGCGGCAAAAAGCGTCAATGGGCGCAAGCGCCACATTTTGGTTGATACTCTGGGCCTACTGTTAGTGGCATGGGTGACAGTTGCCAGTGTGCAGGACCGCGATGGCGCTCGCCTATTGCTACGACATCTACCCGGCAGTTGCAAAAAGTTACGTAAGATTTGGGTGGATGGCGGATATAGTGGTCGTTTGGTTCAATGGGCAGCTGAATGTTTTAAATTTTGCCTGGTGGTAGTATTACGTCCAAAAGAAACCCGTGGGTTTACTTTGCTGCCCAGGCGCTGGGTCGTCGAACGAACATTTGGTTGGTTAAACCATTCGCGTCGTCTCAGCAAAACCTATGAACGACTGATTCGCACCGATGAAGCTTGGATTTACATCGCCATGACTCGCATCATGGTTAATCGTTTGGCCTGAAGCGATAATTTCCAAACAGCTTCTTAGTCTAGTCGTGCAGCCTCTGCTGCAATATGCCCAGCGAAGGCGGTCACAAATGTCTTGAGGCTTGTCATCGCAGACATCCCCGAAAACTCTCCTGTCTCGGCCGCACTACGCGGCGACGCGATGAGGGCGGCAGTTGTATAGAGCTGCTCCTTAGCTAGTTTCTGACACAGCACGTCATACCGCTTGAGGTACGATGCGCCCTTGAATTCATCAAAAACAGGAAAGTGTGGTGACGCATCCCTGACCGGTGAGCGTGACTTAGGTGCATCCTCAACCATCATTAGCCAACCAACAAATGGACGTGGCTGTTTGCCGAACGCCTCTTCACGATAAGCCGTCCAAAGGTCGTGTGCAGTACCAATAGCCTCTTCGGTGCGGTTGTTGAAGTTGTTACCAAAGGATGGGCCGACTTGACTCTTCAATTCGATGGCCGCGATTAGCTCACCCTTGTGAATCACCAAAAGATCCCATAGCTTAGTTGGGCGAAAGTATCCAGGAAGCGTCAGTACCGCTCGCTCCTGGTGGATCTGGGCATGCGCCAATCCATTGGCTCGAACAATATCGATTATCAGTGCCATGAAGCCGTCCATGTTTTTACCGCCTGTCACGCCTGCACGTTCACCTTGGGGTTTGAAGTCCAGCGGTACGAAAAGTAACGCTAGCCTCTGTAATGATGCGCTTCTGTAAAAAAGCATTGTTTTGAGCACCATAATTATTTTTCTTGCTTCAAGTACGCGTAAAGAGTCGGCTTTGAAATACCCATCATTGTACAAATCTGCTTTATTGTATGCTTTTTCTCATCATACAGCTTAACGGCAAGTGCCTGCTTGTCGTTGCTGAGTGATTTTGGTCTTCCGCCTGTACGGCCTCTTGCCCTAGCTGCTTTAAGTCCTGCTTGTGTTCTTTCACGAATCAGATTGCGTTCAAATTCTGCAAGCGCTCCAAAAATATGAAAAATCAGTTTTCCAGAACTTGATGAAGTGTCCATAGCTTCATGTAAACTCTTCAATCCAATTCCCCTTGACTCCAATAGCGTCACCATCTCAATCAAGTCTTTCAATGAGCGGCTCAGTCTATCCAGTCGCCATACCACTAAAGTATCTCCAGGCCTTGCGTAGTTTATAGCTTCTTGTAATCCACGGCGTTCAGCTTTAACACCACTTATTTGATCTTCGTAGATACATTCACAACCCGCTTGGTTAAGAGCATCCTGTTGTAAATTTAAATTTTGATCATCGGTGGAAACACGCGCATAGCCAATGAGTATTTGTAGAGTCCGTAATAGTTAATATACTCATTGAAGACGATATTATCTTAACTAAGATAGTTTTACCGAGTTTATTTACCCTATAATGCACCAGCCAAGGCATTCTGTCATGGTAAATCCAGCAGTAAAGAAAACCCTCGATTTTTTGCCCCCCATTTCAAACGTAATGCCAATAGAATTCCTTACGAAAGAACAACGAAGCCATTACGGATTGTTTTCGGGTGAGCCCAATGACAATCAACTTGCCAGATATTTCCATTTGGACAATGCTGATATTTCGATAATCAACAATCGGCGTTGGGATCATAATCGGTTAGGTTTCGCGCTGCAACTGACAACAGTGCGGTTTTTGGGCACCTTCCTGACCGACCCAACTAACGTGCCGCCCGGTGTTTGTGCTTTTGTGGCACATCAAATTGGCGACATAGACAGTGGCTGCCTGTATAAATACTTGGAGCGGAAACCTACCCGTTATGCACATAGCGCTGAAATACAAGATAGATATGGCTACCATGATTTCAATGGCTTTGCTTGGCGGTTCAAGCTAAGCCGCATACTTTATGCCCGTTCGTGGATCAGCAATGAACGCCCCAGCGTCATGTTTGATTTTGCAACGGCCTGGCTGATTGATAATAAAGTCCTTCTGCCTGGCGCAACGACACTTTCGCGCTTGATCTCAGAAATTAAGAAAAGGACTAACAAGAGGTTATGGCAACGTTTGGCAGCTTTGCCCAATGATGCTCAAAAATCAAAACTGAAGGATCTTTTAAAAGTGCCAGATGGCGCCGGGTCTTCAAAATTTGACCTATTACGTCGTGGCCCAGTCAGTATCAGTGGGCCATCTCTTACCGCTGCGATTAATCGCTATGTTGAACTTCGTAACTTTGGTGTCCATACGCTCAGATTAAAGCATATTCCGCTGATTAGATTAAAAAATCTGGCCCGTTATGTAGGCATGGCCTCCATGCATAAAATTTTACGCTTGCCAGAGGAGAGGCGCATCGCAACCCTTGTTGCTTTTGTTTATGCTTTTGAAATAGCCGCGCTCGACGATGCGCTTGACGTACTTGATTTGCTGATCACCCAAGTGACCGCTGAGGCCAAAAAAAATGGGCGCAAGAAACGTTTGCGCACCATGAAAGACTTGGATAGGTCGGCACTCATTTTGGCGGAAGCCTGTGCTTTTATGTTGAATGGCGCAGGTAGTGATAATGATTTGCGCGATGCCCTTTTCACAAAAATACCCAAAGAGAATATGCTTCAATCTATTGCCACCATTAATGAATTGGCACGGGCACCGGACAACAATTATTATGACGAAATGGTCGAGCAATATGGCAGAGTTCGCCGTTTTTTGCCGCACCTGTTGGATAAAATAGACTTCAAGGCCGCTCCAGCCGGAACAACCCTGCTTGAAGCGCTCAATTATTTACGCCAATTGGATGGTAAACAGAAGCTATCCCTGAAAGATGCCCCAGTTGATATTGTTTTAAAATCTTGGCGTCGCTTAGTTTTTAATAAGGATGGTCAGGTAAACAAGCAAGCTTATACCTTGTGCGTATTGGACAGGTTACAAGATAATCTGCGGCGTCGTGACATTTATGTTGAAGCCAGCGACCGCTGGAGCGATCCCAGGGCAAAACTATTGCGAGGCGAACACTGGGAAGCCAACAAACTGCAAATTTGTCGGGCGCTTGGCCATTCGTTGACGGCCGATGAGGCTACCAAAAACCTGTCATCATCCCTCGATAATGCCTATAAACAAGCCGAAGCAAACTTTTCCACAAATGATGCCGTGCGTATTGAAACCGTCGATGACACCCCAACGCTGACCATCACTAATCTTGACCAATTGGAGGAACCGCCAAGCCTGATCCAGTTGCGCCTGCAAGTCACAAGTTTTCTGCCGCCGATCGATTTGACCGAATTGCTTTTGGAAATCCATGCGCACACCGGTTTTGCCGATACGTTCACGCATGTCAGTGAATCCAATGCGCGTGCTGACGATCTGGCCATAAGCATTTGTGCCGTGTTGATAGCCGAGGCTTGCAATATCGGCATTGAGCCCTTGATCAAACACAATATTCCTGCCTTAACGCGTCATAGGCTAAACTGGGTGAAGCAGAATTACATGCGCGCTGAAACATTGACGAGTGCCAATAGTCAGCTGGTTGATTATCACACAAGCATACCACTGGCAAAATCTTGGGGCGGGGGTGAAGTTGCATCGGCGGACGGCATGCGCTTTGTGACACCGGTCCGAACCATCAACTCAGGGCCCAATAAAAAATATTTTGGCTCGGATAGAGGGATCACTTGGTACAATTTCATATCCGACCAGTTTTCTGGCTTTCACGGGATTGTCATCCCCGGAACATTGAGAGATTCAATTTTTGTTTTGGAAGGCTTGCTGGAACAGCAAACCCGCTTGAACCCCACTGAAATCATGACGGACACTGCAGGGTCGAGCGATATGATTTTTGGGCTTTTTTGGCTGCTGGGTTATCAGTTTTCACCACGGTTGGCGGATGCAGGCGAATCTGTTTTTTGGCGTATTAATGTGAATGCCGATTATGGCGCACTGGATAAGCTCGCCAGAAGTAAGGTGAAAATGAACCGCGTTACGCAACATTGGGATGACATGTTGCGTATTGCCGGTTCGCTTAAACTGGGTACCATCCAGGCGTCAGAACTAATTCGTTCATTGCTCAAAAGCGAACGGCCTTCAAGTCTGGCCAAAGCGATTATTGAAGTGGGGCGCATCAATAAAACCATCTATCTGCTGAATTACATAGATAACAAGGAATATCGTCGTCGAATCTTAACGCAGCTTAATCGTGGCGAAGGCAGGCACGCCGTTGCCCGAGTAATTTGTCATGGTCAACGGGGTGAAATCCGCAAACGTTACCGCGAGGGCCAAGAAGATCAACTCGGCGCTTTAGGACTTGTCACCAATGCCGTTGTGCTTTGGAATACCCTATACATGGAATCGGCGTTAAACCATATGAAAGGCCAGGGTATCCACATCAATGAAGGAGATTTTCCCAGGTTGTCCCCATTGCTACATTCACACGTAAATATGTTAGGGCACTATTCCTTTGTACTCACTGATCTCATTTCAAAAGGTAAGCTAAGGCCTTTAAATAATCAAAGCTGAATCATGATAGAGGCTAGCGTTACTTTTCGTACCGTTGGACTTCAAAGCCCTTAGAAGATCATCTGTATATCAAGTGACCGCTGTTTAGAGTTCGCCGCCCTATGCGCGGCTTAGAAGAGGACAACTAAAGCCATTATCAACACGATAAAGTTCGCCGCCCTATGCGCGGCTTAGAAGTGTTGCGGTTTCTGCGGTAACGCTATCACTAAGTTCGCCGCCCTATGCGCGGCTTAGAAAAAGGCGTAAGAGGGGAGGGCAAGTCTTTAGCTGTTCGCCGCCCTATGCGCGGCTTAGAAATGACGCATATTGATAGCGTTGGCGGTGGCGTTGTTCGCCGCCCTATGCGCGGCTTAGAAAAGTTAATGATGCGGTCGAAAATGGATGTTTGCGTTCGCCGCCCTATGCGCGGCTTAGAAAACAACTCGCGTTCGGACGAATCTTTCGGAAGCGTTCGCCGCCCTATGCGCGGCTTAGAAACATTAAATGGGTGTGCTGTCAATGGCCAACAGAATTGAGCCATTATGTAGAGTGCTCAGTTATGAATAGCATGTAGTCAAGATTGGCGGATGTGCCTGTAAATTCTGGGTATTCTGTCTGGACTTTGTCGAATTAGTAGACGTAATTTCCGCGAAGATTTCCACTGGCGACTCCACAACAGGAGATCACTATGAAATCTATTATTACACCTCATGCCACACCTAATGCGTGGTTAACCAATAGCGTGCTTACGCCCCATCTGGATGCTTTTATCGCGCACCTACAGTGCGGCCGCTATGCTGCCGGAACGACCAGCGGGTATCTAAGAGGCATTGCCCCAGGGCTACCGCATTTAACTTTTAAATGCAACGCAAAATCAATAGGTTAAATTTTTTCGTGGTTGTACTGAGTTTTTTTATATTTCAACTAATTGATTATAAATGGATTTTATTTATATGCGCTCACCCTGGCGTTACTTTTCGTACCTCCTAACAGACCCATATGATACTTTATCACGCTCCTACAGTAGCTATCAGCTTGGATAAGTTTGTGTCACCACTGGTGACACTTTTAGCGGACTAAGCGCGGTAGGTCATTTCGGAGCGTGCGTCGATGAGGGCAGTTTTTGCGGAGTTAGACGGTAGCCCATGGCATGCATAATGGCGTTCACGTTGCCAAATTGCGGGTTGCCATTCTCCGAAAGGGCTTTCTGCACACCCTTCCGACTAAGGCCGGAGACTTCGGCGATCCGACTTACCCCCTTCACGCGACTCACCACGCGTAAGGACGACATCAGCGAGGCGGTATCGCCGCTCTCTGCATATTCATCAAAAAGGACACTGATATAATCGTCTACTTCTTCAGGATGAGTGCGTAGGTACTCTTCTTCAATCTCACCGATCGTTCTATAGTTGCTCATGGCTTAAATACTCCTGCCAATAGGCTTTCGCCTGTTGAATATCTTTGCTTTGGCTGTCTTTATCGCCGCCGCACAGTAGCACAACGATCTCGTTGTCATGCTCCCCAAAATAGACCCTGTAGCCGGGGCCGAAAAACAAGCGCAGCTCGCTAACCCCATCCCCGACCGGCTCACAATCCCCAAAGTTGCCTTGTTGCAGGCGGGAAACGCGGGCAAGGATACGTTTTCGGCCCATAATATCCCGCAATCCATAAAGCCAGTCAGTAAAAGGCTCTTTCTCGCTATCACGGGCATAAACAAGCACCCGCTTTGGCATTGTTGCGTCTGTCACGGCTCCACCTTCCTAGAATCTATAGCATAGCGAACTATAGTTCGCAACCATAGTGAATGCAAGCTGTTTTTTTTAGTTTTTTCAGGGCGAACCGACCGTTTTGCGCCGGTTCGAGTGCTAGGCGCGATAGCGCGCCTTAACCATAGAATCATAGACTCGGTGTTAATCAAGCGTAATGCGGCAAAGTAAAAATACCGTCTGTACAAGGCTGGCAACCCCCTCACAGCCATGTCGTCTTAAGCGACGACAATTGCCCTCAATGACTGCCTTATTTAACATAACCTCATTTTATGCGAAGTTTTTTTGTAAAGACAATATAGTAATGTCCTGTTTTAGCAAAGTAGAAATGTCCTCTCCGGTGTAAATTTACAGTTTTTTTGTAAATTGACTATGGATAACGACAGCTATGCAGGACATCATTACTATGAGCAACAAAGAATTACATCGCATAGAAATTCTACAAAAATTGATTGATAAGCGGCTGATCGAACATGAAGCTGCCAAGCAATTAGGCTTAAGCATTCGACAGATCAGGCGGTTAAGAAAAGCATATAAAGCTGATGGAGCCATAGGTGTTGTCAGCAAGAAACGCGGCAATCCAAGTAATCACAAGTATCCAGATTCGGTTAAAGAATTAGCCATAACTTATGTCAAACAATACTACGTTGATTTCAAGCCAACTTTTGCCTGTGAAAAATTAAGCGAAAACCATGGACTCACTATTTCTCGGGAAAAATTACGAAAATGGATGATTGATGCGGAATTATGGATACCCTGTCAATCAGCGTCCAGTATTTACCAGTAAACAGCGTCATAATTGGTCAATAATAAATTATTATTGCATTGTTTTTTAAGGATTATTATTGGAAAATCTGGTAAAAACCGATGCTGAAGGTGGTAACTTTTGCACGCTGATTTACAAGACACCGGCGCCGATTTAATCGTGCTGCCGGAATCCATGATGAATGGTCTGGGTATGGCTGATGACACGTTGACCCATCGGGAGATGCAAACAGCGAATGGTACAGTGAATGCCAAAGTCGGCATATTGCAGGAAGTCAGAATAGCGGGAGAAATCTTGGAAAATGTAGACGTCGCTTTTATTGACGACCATCTTTTAGCGAACAACAGTTTGTTAGGGATGAGCGTGCTTGGACGATATAAACTAGTCATTGATGATCAATCCAAATTGATCACTCTGTTTAAAAAATAAAGTGGTCAATTATGAATGGGAGCCTTTTCAAACCTTTTTTGGTAAGGAACTGCTGTCGTTTTTTTGCTGCAACATGTCCTATTGGATTAGACTTGGCCCAATCATAAAGATTCAATTAAATGAATGTGAGCAATCATGTCTACTTCCGAAAAAATTCCTAAATCCATGGCAGAAAAATTTACCACGATTACGGCTCTCACCGATTATTTCAGTAAAAAGTACCTCAATGAAGAATACAAAGTGATGATCCATCGTGTTGTCGGTGCACTGGCAAGAAAGCGGCCATCACCGTTACTAAAGGGCAAGGAAAATGTTTGGGCTGCCGCTGCAGTTCACGCTGTTGGACGAGTTAATTTTCTTGATGATCCCTCTCAGTCGCCTCACTGTAAATCTAAAACCATTTATGAGTTTTATGGAATCGCGGATAGCACCGGGCAAAACAAGTCGAAGGAAATAAGGGACTTGCTTAAAATGGGGCAGATGTCGCCCGACTGGACCCTGCCCAGTCTACTAGTTAATAACCCCATGGTATGGATGTTAGAAGTTAATGGCTTAATAGTCGATATTCGCCAGGCACCGCTTGAATTGCAGCAAGTTGCCTATGAAAAAGGCCTAATCCCCTTTATACCCTCCAAACAGGACGGATAGACTAAGAGCTGCAAGAAGTGAATAGTCTAATCAGAAGGAAAGTTTCGGCCAATTGCTGGCATTGGCGACAGGCCGCTTTGGGGCGATGAATATAGCAGAATAAAGTTAGGTGATGTACCATCAGCAGTCATTTAAAAAATTTTGGAAGTTAATTTACCCTGTTCATTTTTGATCAAAAAAACAATCGCTTTTATTATGAAAACTCATGCATGTCAAAACTCAAAGCGATTAATGCCACGGAATACGTAGGCGAGATTTATGCCGAAGTTATCACGAAAGCTATGACTGAAAAGTGCATATGGCCATGGTAATGATTGAAGTTGAAGCAGAAAAATTACTTAAGCCGAACAAATAGAACACCACGACAGTCAATCAAACCATCTGTTTTGATTGTCGAAAAATCTGGCTACACCGATTAACAATTGCTAATCTAGTTTTCACTATCTGATATGAGAGAAAACCATGATTAGCCCTACCGAAGAAACGCCGCCTGACCCTGTGCGTGAACGCTTGCTCAAAGCCGCGCTCGATAGCTTCCTATCCGACGATTACCACAAAGTCACAACCCGTTTAATTGCGGAAAAAGCCGATGCCAATATCTCGATGATTCGCTATTACTTTGGCAACAAAGAAGGCTTATATGAGGAAATGATTCGTGACACCATGAACCCGCTGCTTAAGGTCTTGGACGGACAGATGTTGAATTCCGTTGATGGATTTAAAGATTTTTTCTCGCTGTATTACGAGACCATGTCCAAACACCCCGAATTTCCAAAGTTGATTTTGAAAGTCTTGGCACTTAATCAAGCACCAGGGCGATGTTTTATTCAACAACTCTTAGAGCGTGGACGTACACGCGGCACCAAGAAAGTAGAAGAAATGCAGTCAAAAGGACAAATCACGCCTTCATTAGACCCTGACATTGTCAGAATCACTTTTGTGAGTTTGGCAATGATGCCGATGTTACTGAAAGACATCTTTGAAGAACAGCGGGGGCAAACAATGGATGCTGCGTTCCTTGATCAATTGGCGCAGTTCAATGGGCATTTGTTTGCCGCCAGTGTGACTCAGGCATCAGCTCAATAACGGAGCAAGCAGATGAAAAAACTAGCCACCAATCCATTCAAAGTTAAGCTGTTCAATCAATTGATGAGCGTTGCCAACGCGCTGCAAAATATACCCACGAAGATAACGCCACGACCTTTCAGACTTATGCAAATTGGCTCGCTGTTCTGGCAGTCGCGAGCATTATATGTCGCAACTAAGCTGGAATTAGCAGACACACTTGGCGACGGCGAAAAAAGTACGCTGGAAATCGCCACAGCTTTACAGCTTCACGAAAACCATCTCTACCGCTTGCTGCGAATGCTGGCTTCAATCGGTATTTTTGAAGAAACCGCACCGCGTGTTTTTAAAAACTGCAAAACCTCGGCATTTCTACGCCAAGATAATCCAAAAAACGTGCGCACCATGATTTTAATGCACAACTCACCCGAAATGACTGAGCCTTGGATGGAGTCTTTAGAAGACAGTATCCGCGATGGCGGTGTGCCGTTTGCGAAAGTGTATGGTGTCGAACTGTTTGACTATATGGATGCACACCATGATTTTGATTTGCTATTTTCAGAGGCGATGGATAGTGTAGAAAATCTCACAGGTAATTTATTTTTACAAGATTTTAACTGGGGACAGTTTGAGCGTATTATTGATGTCGGTGGTTCTAAAGGCAGTAAAGCTCTTTCCATTCTAAAGTCGTATCCCAATTTAAAAGCGGTTGTATTCGACAGACCGCAGATTATTGAGGCGGCAAAAACCTATTGGCCGGATAAAATAGCCGCCGATGTACTGGCACGCATAGATTTTGAGGACGGTAATCTATTTGGGTCTTTGCCAGTCGCACAGTCAGATAATGATTTGTTCGTGTTGTTTGCCATATTCCACGGCTTAAGTGATGAGCAATGCTCGATAATTTTAAGCAATCTGAAATCAGCTATCGGTCATTACAAGGCCACTATTTTGTTTGGTGATGCCGTGGCAGAGGAAATTTATATCAACCCAACTGTGGCGAGTTTTGATATGCAAATGTTGATTGGCACAAAAGGACGTGAACGCACCCAGAGCGAATGGGAACAATTGCTGGAAAACGCGGGTTTTGAGATCTTGGAAGTCATGAATGTGAGAACATTTGCCAAGTTTATTGTTGCCAAGCCAACTTGAATTTGACTGCACAATAATTACGGCCTTGGCTGTTGAAACGCGAAGTTATTTCTACTTTCCCAATGACCGGTATCGGGAAGCCTAAATCCATATCTGGCTGTCTCCTGTGGGTCGGTAGTGAGCCTTTAATCATCGTTTGATTTCCCGATTTAAACGTCTGCTTTGGAGATGCTACCATTTAATAACAGTCGCATCTCCAGTTTGCGTTAGGGTTAGATCTCGGTTTGTTCTGATATTTCTAGAGCGTCATCAACTTCAATACCCAGGTATCTGACGGT
Source organism: Methylobacter arcticus (assembly GCF_050917435.1). Taxonomy (NCBI): domain Bacteria; kingdom Pseudomonadati; phylum Pseudomonadota; class Gammaproteobacteria; order Methylococcales; family Methylococcaceae; genus Methylobacter; species Methylobacter arcticus. The sequence continues at coordinate 3,079,099 of NZ_CP159583.1, read as the reverse complement.
ACTTTCAAGTTTGGTATGCCCCAGCAACAATTGCACGGCTCGTAAGTTTTTTGTCTTACGGTACACAAGCGTTGCTTTTGTTCTGCGCATGGTATGAGTTCCATATACCGCAGGATCGAGACCAATCGATTCAACCCAGTCATCCACAATCCGAGCATATTGCCGAGTCGAAAGATGCGGTGAACTATGAATTCGGCTTGGAAACAGATATTGATCCGATTTGAGCTGGGCTTGGCTGATCCAGGCGCCAACTGATTCTCTGGTTTGTTCAGTGATTTCAAACTGAACAGGGCGGTGTGTTTTCTGTTGCATAATCATAGCCCGCGTTGAAACTCTGTTTGTCAAACAGCGTGGAAAAATGGCCAGGGAATCGGGAAAACAGCGTCGAAAACTGTCCACTCCGATATGTGTCATGATCCGGTATTTTGCCGGAGAAACCTTGGGTGTTATTTATGGATTTTATTGCCGAAATCAGAAGGCGTCATTTTATAAGCGGTGAGGACATCAGCGCCATCGCAAGATCATTAAACCTGTTTCGTACCACCGTTCGCAAACATTTACTAACGACTGAAGAACCCGTTTACCATCGAAAAATTCAAACCTTTCCAAAGCTGGGTGATTTTCAGGAGCGACTTAAGCAATGGCTGGAAATAGAATCTCGCCTCCCCAAAAAACAACGTAGAACCGCACAGCGTTTGTTTGAATGCCTACAGGCAGAAGGTTATCGGGGTGCCTATGACAGTGTGCAGCGCTATGTGAAGCATTGGAAACTCGAACAGAAGATGACGCCTGCTGCCACCAAGGCCTTTATTCCTTTGGCTTTTCCCCCAGGAGAAACATGCCAGTTTGATTGGAGCGAAGAATTTGTCGAGTTAGGCGGGATTGGCAGAAAGATCAAGGTTGCTCATTTTCGTCTTTCCTATAGCCGAAAAATGTTTGTCGTGGCCTATCCTTGTGAAACCCAGGAAATGGTTCTGGACGCCCACAATAAAGCTTTTGCCTTCTTTGGCGGCGTGCCTTTGCGAATGGTCTATGACAACCTGAAAACCGTCGTTGATACGGTTTTTGTGGGTAAGGAACGTAAGTTTAATCGTCGTTTTTTAACCCTGGCCAATCATTATTTATTTGAACCGGTTGCCTGTACACCGGCTGCCGGCTGGGAGAAAGGCCAGGTTGAAAATCAGGTTGGCAATGTCCGTGAATGGTTATTTACCCCGCGTGCTCGGTTTGCTGATTTTAATGAGTTGAATGCCTGGCTGGAAAAGCGCTGTGAAGAGCTGGCTGGACGACAACATTCCAGCCAAAAGGCACGCACCATCGCTGAATGTTTTAAAGACGAGCAACCCTTGTTACGCTCAATAACGGCTCAGTTTGATGGTTACAAGGAGCACTTGTTACGCGTGTCCAGTACCTGTTTGATTCGACTGGATCGCAATAACTACAGTGCGCCCACTGCTTGGGTCGGTAAAGTCATTTCTGTCAAAGTGACCGCTGATCGTCTGCGCCTGGTCGCCGATGGCGACATCATTGCTGAGCATGCTCGTTGCTTTGGCCGTGATAAGTTCATCTTTAATCCTTGGCATTATCTGCCTGTATTAGAGCGAAAGCCAGGTGCGCTAAGGCATGGCATCCCCTTCCAAGATTGGGATTTGCCCCAGTCGATAAAAAAGGTTCGCGATCAACTATTGAAACAGTCGAAAGGTGATAAAGCCTTTGTTGAAGTGCTGGTGATGGCTAAAGGCGCAGGATTGGAGACCATGGAAGCGGCCTGTGCCTTGACTCTTGAATCGGGGGTTATCAACGCCAGTGTCGTCATTAATGAGCTACGACGGTTACTTGAACCACCCCGCGTTAAAACCCTAACGACTGTTGAAAGCTTGTCACTACACGTTGAGCCCGCTGCGGACTGCGGCCGTTACGATAGTTTGTTGAGTGGCCGTTATGTCCATTGATAATCTAGCTCAACTGAAAGCGCTGAAGCTATTCGGCATGGCCACGGCATTGGCGGAGATACGGGCAGAAACCCCACGACTCGCACTAACTCCCGACGGTTGTTTAAACAGGCTCATTGATGCTGAACTAGCGGATAGACAGGCCCGTAGCCTACGCTATCAGCTTAGTGCTGCAAAATTCCCCATTCATCGGGATATGGTTGCCTTTGAGTGGCAGGAATCACCGCTACCTCAAGCGCAAATACAGCAACTGGCTAGTGCAGCCTTTATGGAGGAGGCTCATAATCTGATTTTTGTTGGTGGAACCGGCACAGGAAAAACCCATTTGGCTACCGCTATGGGAGTGGCTGCTATTCACAAAAGTAAACGTGTTCGTTTTTACAATGCTGTCGATCTGGTTAATGAACTGGAAAGGGAAAAACAGGCAGGTAAAACAGGGGCCATGGCACGCAAGCTGATACAGGTTGATGCTGTTATTGTCGATGAATTGGGGTATCTGCCGTTCCCTGAGTCGGGTGGTGCTTTGCTATTTCACTTAATCAGTCAGCTGTATGAAAAAACCTCGCTAATCATTACTACCAACCTGAACTTCGGTGAATGGGTACAAGTATTTGGCGATGCTAAAATGACTACGGCCTTGTTAGACCGAATCACTCACCACTGTGATATTTTGGAAACAGGTAATGATTCCTATCGACTTAAGCAGCGTAAAAAGGAGCTAAAAACGGAATAACCTTACTTGCTGGACATTATTCGACGCTGTTAGGTGGATACTTTTCAACGCTGATTGACACAATCAATACTGTATCAATTATTAGCCATCAAGAGGAAAATCCTATAATTGATTCAATGGTTACAGCCGTACTAACGCTACCTGGATACAGAATTGTTCAAAAAATTGACGTTGTGAATGGCATTATCGTCCGCATCTCACTCAATCATTGGCAACTCTATAGACGGGTTACAATTGGCTGAGTCAGCCGTTAACAGCCAGACTTATTCAGCGGCAAAAGCCAAAGAACTGTGCTAGTTTGAGTTTTTAAGAGCACTTAAATAATTGATGAAAACATCTCCCTAGGTATTTGTACCATAGGATGGGATTAATGAGATTGTTTGGGGCATTCACTCCCTATCAATGAATATCTTCAAGATAAGCGGCGTAAGCGGCCAGCGCTACCAGCTACCCATCATTATCGTCCTGTGTTTAAACGTCTTCGACCGGACGTGCAAACGGCAGTAGTTCGTCAATACGACTATTGGGCCAGGTGGGCAGCTTTTCCAAGGTATCTCTAAGCCATGCTGCCGGATCTATTCCGTTGAGCTTTGCGGTACCCAGTAGCGTTTGAATGGCAGCAGCCCGTTGACCCGCACGCTCAGAACCAGCGAATAGCCAGTTCTTTTTACCAAGGGCAATGGGGCGAATGGTATTTTCCACCGGGTTATTGTCTATGGGCAAATGGCCAGTTTCTGCATAGCGGATCATGGCAGGCCAGCGTTTCAGCGTATAGTCCATGGCTTTGGCGGAGCCACCACCATTGGCGGTGCTGGACCGGGTTTGGGTGAGCCATTGATACAATGCGTCGAGTACCGGTTGGCTTTGTTCCGCACGTAGCTGTTGGCGAGCTTCGATATCCAGGGTTTTACCTTGTTGTTCGATAATGTACAGCTGGCCGATACGCGTCAAGGCTTCCAGCGCCATGGAGCTGGCATTGGCCTTGTGCAGATCGAAGAACTTCCGGCGTGCGTGTGCCCAGCAACCCAGTTCAATGCAGGGTGGCGCTTCTTGGCGTACAGTGGAGAACAAGGCCTTGTAACCGCCATAGTCATCGACCAATAAGTGCCCTTGCCACGCACCCAAGAACTGGCGCGCGTGCTCCCCACTTCGTCCACCCCGGTAATCGAAGACGATGATTCGAGGACCTTCTTCCAAGTCGTTGCTGCGGTAGGCCCAAAGGTAGGCTCTTTTGGTTTTTCCACTGCCGGGATCGAGTTGCGGGACGGGAGTTTCGTCGGCGTGGAGCATACCGCGTTCCAGTAGAATTTCAATAAGCCGATCCGCCAAGGGTTGCAGCGCCACACCGGTGCGCCCGACCCATTCCGCCAAGGTGGATCTAGCCAAAATGACATGGTCGCGGGCGGCGATTTGTTCCAAACGGTAGAGCGGTAGATGATCCAGGTATTTACTGATTAGCACCCAAGTCAGCAAACCCACCGCCGCCATGCCGCCATCGATAATAGCAGGTGGAATGGGTGCAGCGGTGATGGTTTCACAGGGACGGCATGCATATTGGGGGCGGATGTGGCGGTGGACAAAGAATTTGGCGGGCTCGACATCCAGTTGTTCAGTGATGTCTTCGCCGACCTTGACCAAGTCTTTACCACACCGACCGCATTGGCAGGATTCCGGTTCGTGGACATGCTCAATGCGCGGCAGATGAGGTGGCAAGGGTTGGTGACCCGCTCGAAGGCGTTTAGGTTGGGTAACAGTGGCGTTGGATTGCCCGTCTTCGGCCTGCTCGATTTCCGCTTCAAGCGCTGCGATGTCTTCGTTACAGGCTTCCTGGAACAAGTCGCGCTGTATACTGGACAACGCTTCATTCTTTACACCATAGCGAATCCGTCGAAGATGAGCCAATTCCAGAATCAGGGCTTGGATTTTAAGATCTTTGGCGTGAAGATCTGCTTGGTACTTCAACGTCTCTGTTTTCGCCTGATCCAGCAGCGACTGAACCAGTGCCGCCACCTGTGTTTTGGCGGCAGCATCGAGGTTCAATTCATCTAGCTGGATCAGTGTTTTCATAGTAATCATTTTACTACGAAAAAACTGCTGTAGCCACTATAAATACTGGGTTTGTAGTTGTTTTTTAGCCGAAAAATAGCTTAACTTAGGTGTGTAAATAGTCGGGTAGTTGAGCCGATAAACGCCGCCAATCGACCCCGGTAATTAGCCATTCCCACTGCGCTTGAGTGATCGAAAAGCAGCGGTCTCCCGACGTAGGCCAAATGAAATGCCCCCGATGTAACCGACGCTGACACAACCACACGCCATTGCCATCCCAGAGCAGAACTTTGATGCGATTGCCGGAGGTATTGCGAAACACAAAGGCTGATCCAACGCAGGGCTGACCCAAGGCTTGCTGTACCAGTGTCGACAGTCCATCTATTCCCCGACGAAGATCAACGGGGGCTACACTTAGCCAAACTTGTCCCGGGTTACCGATTAAGCCAGGCATTGCAGCAACTCTGCCAGCCAACGGGGTGACACCGCCGTGGACAGTTCAAGTTGAGCACCCTGAGCAAGCCGTAGTATCACGTTTGCTTCGGTGGTAGCGGCCGGAGCTGACTGCACCACTTGTATGGGAATGACTTCGAGTGGAGCATCCTTATCCATGGCTAATTCATGCCGTGTCCACCGCGAGAAGGTTTTAGGATTGATGTCTTGCTGGCGACAATAATCCGCCTGGCTTAGTCCACTCTGATGCCAAGCGTTCACATGATGTCGCCATTGTGTGCTTATTTTCATTATTTATCCTCATTAAAAAAATGTGAGGATGCCAGAAGTCGACCGGCTATTCTACGTGGCGCGACTGGACGCTAACAATAAGAATTGCTCTTCACCAACTATTCCATGGAAAGTGTGCTTACTGCGAGTCACCGCTGGTTCTTGAGAGTGGTTCGATTGATCATTTCTGTCAATCAGCGTCCAGTATTTACCAGTAAACAGCGTCATAATTGGTCAATAATAAATTATTATTGCATTGTTTTTTAAGGATTATTATTGGAAAATCTGGTAAAAACCGATGCTGAAGGTGGTAACTTTTGCACGCTGATTTACACTACCTTGAGTGTAATTTGAGCGGATGGCGGTTATAGTGGCGTTTTAGTCGAATGAAAAAAATGTTCAACTGGAACCTGGCTAAATTGTAAAAACGGCCCCACCTCAGCAAATCGGATCGTCATAATGACAGAAGAGCAATTACAAGTGATTCAATGGGAAATAGAGAATGTTTTTTATTACGTTAGCTATCCAGACAATATAGCTGCTAACTTGTGGAAAGACGGCGGCGGTAATATTAACTTTATGGATGAAATGACTTTAGATCATTTGAAGGCTTCCATCAAAAAAATTGAAAGCGACATCAAGAAATTGAAGTTACGAAGAAGGGGGGCTGTTTCTGATGCCATCGTACCTTTGGCAGAGCAAAAGATCGACGAACTAAATGAGGTATTTCAATTAAAGGCAAAAGCTTAGCCCATGGTCGAGAATATACATTCTGAAACAGATTGGGGGGCAACCTTTTGATAAAAAGTAGATAATAGATGTCCATGAATATAACCAAATACGTAAATAAGGAAATGTGTTAAATGTCTGAAAAAACCTATCTGCTGGAAGAGCTACTGCCCCAACTTGCCAAAGGCGATAAAAGAGAAGTTCATTTTCACTGGGACACCGCTACGAAGACCTGGAGCGTGACACTGGAAGGTGTGATACTTTCTGCTGCTGAGGCCGCTGCGTTGATAGCAGCTGCTAAATCCCTAGGAATGCACGACCCTGAGAGCGATCAAGATCAGGATCAAGACGAAGATCGTGGCCTTGCCCCCGGCAGATAAAACACGGCTATGATGAACCCGCCGCACCCCGGCGAAAAAATTAAACGGTTTGCTTCCGCCTACCCCATTCTTGGCGTTAAACGCTTTTGATGGGGAGTAGGACAAGTTGCAACCTAGACCGACCACTTTCGTTTTTGAAGCCCTCTAGCGAAAGGGATTGCAGAGGTGTTAAACGGCGTTGAAGATTTTCCACTAATCAGCACCATATTTTCTAGTCATCCAAGATAATTAAGTTAATAAACAACCAGTTAATATTTACATTCTGGAAAACTTAGACGCTTTTTTACTGTAAAAACTGGAAAAATTTCAATGCTCTTTTCCACACCGCAATACCAGTACGAACAAAATACGTTTTTTTAATGACAGATAATTGGGTAAAAATTAAATTTTGAAGACTCGCAACTGAGTTTTGACACAGCCTTGACCGGAATCAGCCAATCTTTGTTCATAAAACGACCATTTTCTGAACATAAACAGGCGGCTTATTACATTATCGCTTTCAAAAAAATCTGAATGGCCGGAATGGGTCACTATGCATAGGGGGCGGTTGCTGCCGTAGCTGAATCGTAGCTACGCATGACAGTTATTAAGGTGTGCTAGGTTGTTTGAGGCTGTTTTTGGATGTGGCGAGCATCGCAAGGTATTGATTTAATTGGTTGTTAATAGAGCATATAACATTCGTAATCAGTAGGTCACGAGTTCGACTCTCGTCATTGGCTCCATAAATATCAAAGGCATTAGGTGTGAAAATCTAATGCCTTTTTTATAGCCTAAAATTTAATAACGCCCTTTTAGTCTGGGTAATGGTCTGGGTTATAGGCAACGCTGCACACAGATCAAGGCACACAGATCAAGAAAAATTCAATGACAGGCATCTGCCTGCCATCACAACAATCAAAACTAACTCTGCTTAAATAATTCCTCGCTTCATAACAGCGGATATTTATAGTGGACCCCATACCGCCCATGCGAGTGAGGTGCTCTATCAATCCAAGAGTAATCCGACAGCCATACGCTATGATTCCATAGCGGTTTCCTGCCATAAATTTTTCGGGTTTCCATCGCCTGCCGGTTTATTTATGACGACACAAAGCCGTTTTGATGAGTTTAATGAATTTTTCAGTCAAATTCATAATCCCGAATATATTCATCATGTGCCCGGAACGATTACGTGCTCCAGAGATGCGGTAAAACCGGCGGAATTCTATTTTTTTTCAACGCCATCGGCCATGGCCAAACAAGCTGAAGATGCCCGGACTATGTTGCAAAACACGGCTTATCTGATGGCACAAATGCAAAGCCACTTTTCCCATCTGCAACCCACACGCGCTAACGAGCTGTCTAATACCCTTTATTTTAGAAAACCCAGCGATCGGGTCGTGAAAAAATATTCACTGGCAACCATGCGTTTGGCGCTGAATCATCAAAAACAGGATTATGCGCATGCTATGGTCATGCCGCATGTAGACCGGAAAGTATTAACAGAATTTCTGACTGATCTGGATCAAGATTCGGTCACCCGATTATAGATTCAACCCATTAAGTGCTGTGGTTCCAGGCGATACCAAGGGCAGTTATCAATGGTTTACCCGCACAAATACCGGTGGAGCGAAACATGAAAAACGTAAAGAAGTGGCCTTTTAATAAAGGTGTTACAGACACCTTTCAACTTTATTTAGGAGTACGATTATGAAACAAGCCTCTCGATTTTCCATTTGCCTGTGTTTCCTGTTTTATGCTCATCTTGCTTTGGCATTTGATGAAATTGAAGTCGTCACCTTAAATCAATATCTCGGTGCGGATCTAGCTCCTGTTCTCGCAGCCGAACCTGAAGCGTTCAATGATGCGCTGGTGGGCGTTTTGCAAAAAGTATCGGCAAGTGATTTTAAGGCGCGGGCTCTGGAACAGGCTCGCATGATTGCAAAGCGATCGCCGGAGATCATCGGTCTTCAGGAAGTTTGGGATTTAACCTGTATCGATCTTGATCCTCGGCCTGAATTTGGCTGTGACGATCCATCGATTGCCAATGCTTTTGATGACCATTTGGATTTAACGCTGGCAGCGTTAAATAACACACCGGAAGTACGGCGTAAAAAGGGTATAAATTATGAGGTAGCCGCCACAGTCAAGAACCTTGATTTAGACAAAGTGGCTGTGCCTGGATTGCCGTTTTCCGGTATACCCTTCTGTATAAAATGTCTCAATGCTATGCCTAATGCGATTCTAGTTGCCGTTGATCGGGATGTGATCTTGGCGCGTCGGGATGTGCAGGTTGCCAAGGTCGATTGGTCCGATGATGAGTCCTTTGGTTTATGCACAAAGCCATCAGTCGATGGTTGTAACTATCAAGTTGTCGCTTCAGTCGATTCGCTTGGGATAGCTATAGAGCGGGGTTTTGTGGCAGTGGACGCGACTATTGGCAATAAGGTTTATCGTATCGTCAATACGCATTTTGAAGTCAAAGGGGAGGACGTTGGTATGCCGGAATTCACTTTTTATCAAGCGGCCCAGGCTGATGAACTGCTTGAAACGATTGAAAAAACGACGTCTACAGATTATTTAATAGTGCTTGGTGATATGAATTCATCACCGGAACAGACTGATATTCCTGGCGTTTTTCCGCCGCCTTTCGTGACAGGCATCACCACGCCTTATCATCAATTCGTGGATAGCGGTTACCATGACGTATGGGAGCTGAAACCCGGTAAAGCCTCGGGTTATACGTGTTGCCAGCAGGAAGATCTGGTTAGCAAAAAATCGTTGCTAACGGAGCGGATCGATATGATCTTTACCCGTGAAATGCCTAAAAAAGTTAAACAAGCTAGCGTGTTGGGCGACAAGGTTACGACCAAAACCAATCCGCCTGGATTAGGCTTAGGGTTATGGTCTACGGATCATGGTGGAATTGCTGCTAAAATACAATTCTAATGGATTGCGGTTGATTTGTGATGACAGCCAGACTGGAAGCTGTTCTTTGAGTTTTGGATAATAAATGATCTGAGCTAAAGGCCAGTTTCCAGTGTGGAGCAAACGTTGGGCTATGTGCCGCCGAAGCGCTGTTTCTGCAGCCAGCCGCGCTGAATGTATTGAATTCTTTTACATTTTCTATAGCAATTTATAGCAAAACATAACTATCAATTCAGCTTAAATCGTTTCATTTCACAACAAATAATGAATACACTCAAAATGCATAGAGCGAATGAAATTGCATGCGGCATCGATTTTGGAACATCAAACACAACGGTAGCGATTGCCAATGGGCGTGATGAGTCAATCACCTTGGTTCCGGTAGAAGAGCAACATTTAACGATACCGTCGACAATTTTTTTTCTGGCAGAAAATCCTGCCATTTTTTTTGGCCGTAAAGCGATTAATGCTTATGTTGCCAGGGAGGAGGGTCGGTTCATGCGAAGTTTTAAGCGGGTGCTTGGAACTTCTCTGATGAAGGAAGGAACGACGATAAGCGGAAGAACAACCCGGTTCGAACACATTATTGGCCATTTTATTGAGCATATAAAAAATAAAGCAGAGTTATTGGCTGACAGAGACATCGAAAATGTAGTTGCCGGACGGCCGGTTCATTTTATCGATGGCAATGACAAAGCAGACAAGGAGGCAGAAGGCCAGCTTGAGGCCATATTCGTATCCGCCGGTTTTAAAAATATTCGCTTTCAATATGAACCTATTGCTGCCGCGTTTGCGCATGAATTAAACAGTGGCGATACCGAAAGGTTAGCGGTCGTTATCGACATTGGCGGCGGTACCTCGGACTTTACGATAATGCGCTTATCCGGGCGTTACATCAAAAAACAAGATCGCCAAGAGGATATTCTGGCTAATGCGGGGACTCGGATTGGGGGTAATGATTTTGACCGGTCATTGAGCTTGAAATGTTTTATGCCGTTGTTAGGATTAGGTTCTTTTTGGGGTTCTAAGGGGCTGGGTTTTCCCATAACGCCTTTTTTCGATCTTTCAGAATTGAGTAAAATTCAGTATATGTATGCGAAAAAATATAAAAGGGATTTAAGGGCATTAATTAGTCAATCAAATGATAAGGTTCTTACTCATCGATTGCTGTCGATTGTAGAGGAAGAGCTGGGGCATACCTTGATGTCCAGAGTTGAGGAAAGCAAAATTCAACTGAGTTCAAGCGAGCAAACAACGGCTGATCTTGCTTTTATTGAAGCAAATTTGCAAGCGCCTATAGATCGGGCAGAACTGGAGGAAAGTCTATATGGAAATATCGAAAGCATCCAAAAAACGATTCATGAATGCGTGGTGATGGCTGGCGTGAAAGCAGACGATGTGGCGCTGGTAATTTTAACTGGCGGCGGTACCGCTATTCCGATGATTCAACAAATTACTCATCGCATGTTTCCACATGCCGAAATTTCCGAAGGCAATCGCTTGTCCAGCGTTGGCTTCGGTTTGGCGTGTGACGCAAGAAGGTGTTATTTAGGCGGTCATTGAAAGTTTTAGTTTTGAACTGAAGCCGGTTTTATGGTCGTAACAGTCTATTTGATAGGGGATATATCGCGATATGAGCATGGTATACTGGTTGGCTTAAATTAAGGCTGATAAATGACTGATAACAATATTCAAACAATTGAACTGCACCCGCTTTGCACTTACTTCCCGCGAATGTCTGATGCCGAGTTTATTTCACTTAAAGAAAATATACAGATTAACGGACAAACACACCCTATCTACACGCTGGACGGCATGATTCTGGATGGCGGCAATCGCTATCGTGCGCTATGTGAGCTGGGTATTGCTCCGGTCATTATTGAGTACACCGGCTCCAATCCTACACAATTTATCTTGTCGTCAAATTTACATCGTAGACACTTAACTCAGGGACAGTCTGCGGCTATCGTATCGGCATCCCAAAGCTGGGTAAATGCTCAGGCAGCGGGTAGCGCCCAATTACAGAATGTTGCGCAGTTAGACAGTGCAACATCCAGGGCTAAGCAATCCGGGGTAGGACATCGTACTCAACAGTTGGCCGATAAGCTGGTTAAGGAAGCACCGGCGGAACTGGTAAAGGAAGTTATAGACGGCAAAAAAAGTCTGAATAAAGCCATTAAAGAAATCTCACCGCCTAAGCTTGTAGTATCCAAGCCCGAGCCCGTTCCAACTGTCGAGCCGGAAGCTGGGGACAGCCAGAGCGGCATTATTGACCAACAGCAAAGTGCGATACAGGCGTTAGAAGCCGATAACAAGGTGATGATGAAAGTGTTTGAGTCCGACGACAGGATTTCAGCCTCGATTGAACAAGTTAAGCGATTAACCGAGCTGAACAGGGATTTGAACGAGCGCATCAATGGCTTGATGACTGCCAAGGAAGAAGCGATTAACACGGCTAACTACTGGAAAGATCGGTTCCTAACGCTCGAAGCAGAGCTTAGCAACAGCGTTGCAAAATAACCTTTCGACACAAGAGAAAATCTAATAATGTTGACGTTACCTTCCTTATGGAACCTGATTATCTCCACTATGGTGTTTTTCGTAGCAGTCCGGTATCTCCACCGCTATCTGGAAGAGCGGGGCTTGCCCAAGGGCATGACACGCGGCACACTGGTGTTTGTGCTTGCCTCCCTGGTGTCGTGGGGATCGGGAGAGGCCGTGGACTGGACGCAACAAAAAATAGAGGGGCCGCAACCGGCGGTGCAAACCTCGGTTGAGCTGATACAACTGCTGAAGGCGGCAGGTCTTGAGCAACCCGTGGCCGCAGCATCAAAAGAACTGGGTTCGAATTAACTGCTTAGCGACGCTCAAATAATTTTTTCTCTGGTGAGGGAATAAAGTGCGACTTAAAAGCAGCTGCCATAATCCAGTAACAACTCATCACAGCCAAAAAATATTCTCGGGTAGTCTATACGTATCAATAGCTTCAAACTATATTCGAAAAATACGCTGACCGTCAGCAATCGAGCGCACGCCGCCCAAACGCTTAGAGCGGTATTGGGCGAGCATCGCCAAACGGCGGTTGTCCACCAGACAATCGGCAGCACTAGCATCACATGCACATCATCCCAGCCGGATACGGTAAACATGCCGACTTTTACCAGCGTGTCTGCGCCATACAAACAAATGTTCAGGATAAGAAAAAAAGGCCAGAACGCCCACTTGAGCGCCACACCGCCATTCCATGCGGCCAACAGATAGTGGTCAGCGGATTTTTTCTGTTGATCTCCTCCGAAAAACAGTGAGCTTATAAATAGAACCATAAACAGGGCTATAAACATAATCAGCAAATCTAGCGGACTGGCTAAACCAATATGGGCGAAAAATAAGGGTAATGAATAAATGAACATAATTGAACGTGTTTGTGGGCAAGGAATAAAACACTGAATTAGACGGTAATCAGCTTTGTTTCAGTAACAATGCAAACTGCTCAATCGGGACTGGCTTGCTGAATAAGTAACCCTGAATAGCCGGGCAACCGTGACGCTCCAAAAATGCGCGTTGCTCTTCAGTTTCTACGCCCTCAGCAATCACATCCATGCCAAGATTGTTGGCCATGCCGATAATGGTTTGCACAAGCACGGTATCGGTAAGCTTTACACCAATATTGTGTACGAAGGACTGATCAATCTTCAGGCAGTTGTGTTAGGTAAGCCAGCGATGAATAGCCGGTGCCGAAATCATCCATGGAAAAACGCACCCCGATTTTTTTGAGAGCGTGCATTTTAATGATAGCCTCTTTTATGTTGTCGAGTACCAGACTTTCAGTCAGTTCGAGTTTGAGCCGATCAGGTTGGATGGCATATTTTTCTAGCATGGCGCAAACCTGCTCGATAAAACTGGCTTCATGGAACTGATGAGCGCTGACATTAACGGCAAGTTGCAAATGCCGGGTATCGGGCATATCCGCCCAACTTTTTAGTTGGGCGCAGGCTGTTTCCAGCACCCACAGGCCTATGGGCAGGATCAATCTGGTTTTTTCAGCCAGTGGAATGAATTCGAGCGGTGAAACCAAGCCGCGTTCAGGGTGCTCCCAACGCAACAGCACTTCGGCGCCGATAATCCGGCGGTCATGGGTTGCTTGCAACTGAAAGTAAAGTTTGAATTGATCGTTCTTCAGTGCTTGGATCAAATCCGCTTCCAGACTCGCGCGGGCCATAATCGTAGTCTGCATCTCCGGATCAAAAAAACGTAAGGTATTGCGCCCCCCTGCCTTGGCTGCATACATGGCGATATCTGCCTGTTTCAGTAGGTCATCGATGGACTCCTTGCTGCTATTGAACAAGGTAATGCCGATACTTGGGGTACTGTGGTAGTGACTATGGTCGAGCTGATAGTTTTGATTAAGGGCCAGGATAATCTTTTCACCCATATCCTTGGCCTGATTGACGGCATCCTTGCAAGTCGGGCTCAACTCTTCCAGGATGACGACAAACTCATCGCCTCCCAAGCGAGCTACGGTATCGCCCTTGCGTATGCAACCTAAAAGACGCGCGCCAGCCTGTGTTAATAGCAGATCCCCCATATCGTGCCCCAGTGTGTCATTCAGCGCTTTAAAATTATCCAGATCGATGAACAGCAAGGCACTATACTTTTTACTTCTGTCGCTAAGAAGAAACGCTTTTTCCAAGTGTTCTTGAAATAGTCGGCGATTGGGCAGTAGGGTGAGTGGATCGTAATAGGCCAGCTGGTGAATTTTGGCGATTGACTCCTTTTCAGCGGTGATGTCGGCAAAGGAAGCGACGTAATGACTGATGTCCCCGGCGGGTGAATAAACAGCAGAAAGATTGAGTCGCTCAGAATAAATAACGCCATCTTTGCGCTGATTCCAGATGTCGCCCTGCCAGAAACCTTTATTCTTTAGAATCCGCCACATGTTTTGATAGAACACTGGGTCGTGCCGTCCAGAACTGAGCATACTCGGTTTCTGGCCGATGGCTTCTGCTGCACTGTAACCTGTCACGCGGGTAAAAGCTTGGTTGACCTCTATGATGACGGCATTGGCGTTAGTGACAAACATGCCCTCTTGCGACTCAAAGGCGATAGCGGCGATGCGAAGCTTTTCCTCATTACACTTACGTTTGCTGATGTCCATTTCGATACCTGCCATACGCAGTGGGGTTCCTTCGGTGTCGCGCTTGATCACGGCGCCGCGATCCAATAGCCAAAGCCATGATCCCGATTGGGTGCGAACGCGATATTCAGCCTGAAAAAATAGCGTGTGACTTTCTAAATGCGCGGTCAACGCCGCATGATAGGCTTGGAGGTCATCAGGGTGGATATCGTTTTCCCAGTCACTGAAATGGCGTTCTTTTTCGTCCAGCCGGTAGCCGCGCATCTTGGCCCAATGTTCATTGAAAATGATTCGTCCGGTTTCTATATTCCATTCCCAAGACCCCATCTCGGCATTAGTCAGGCTTAGAGCCGCATTCATCTCGACTTCAGACAAATGCGCGATGGCTTGTCTGCTTTCGGTAAGCGTGATGCGTACCTTCGAATCTGCACTGTCAGTTGTTACCAACAGGCCATTCAGTTGAACGGGAAATTCGGCGCCGTCACTGTGTTTCAAGGTTAGCTCGATATTCTTGTGCTGGTTGTGTTTCATGATCCCAGCAAAAAAAAGATGCCAACGGTCACCGTCTTTGGGTATCACAAAAGCTGAAAAACGACGATGTAGCAGTTCACGACGATCTATACCCAGTAATTTGGCCGCGGTGAGGTTGATCTCAGCGATCAAGCCGACTTGGGTGGTGGTGAGGTAACCGACCGGAGAAAAATCATAGAGATCAATATAACGGTCGCGGGATTCATCCAAATCGAAATGAGCGCGCCTCAGCTGCTGCTTGTAATGCATTCGGGGGAAGTGGATTTTTATCCATGCAACTTCATCTGCTCGGCTGTTATTTAGATTATTTTGTTAAAGTATAGTATCTAACTTTTTTAAGAAACCTTACATTTATTATATGAATTCAAGGCGTCCAAGCCGAATTTTATGCCGTATTTCCCCGTAGTTTGCTGAACTATAACCCCCGTACATTTAGGTGCAATACCTGTAAAAAAGCACAACTACAACCGTTTAACCCCTTGAAAGACGGAAAAACGGGCGCATTGTCAGTAAGGGTGACGTTTTATGTTTAAAATAAAGTAGAGCCAGTCTATTGCGTACTTTTTATAAGGCTGACAAATGTTATTTATTTTTGACCAGTTCGCGTAAAATCAAGCGCTCAGAATTTGATTAACCATATCGGGAAATACCATGAAAAAGATTCTTTTCTTAACTGTTTTGTTGTCGGCAGCAACAGCTTTTGCTGATGATGCCAAAAATGAATGGCATAACACCACGCTGTCCGATGTCACAATTAAGAAGATTCAGGATGCGGGGTATCAATATAAAATGTGTGTTTCGGCTGAAATGCAAAAGCCTGCTCATCAACAGCAGGAGAGTCGTCGGGCGACGGAAGCGATCATGAAACAATGCGAATCGATTTTGTCCCAGATGCGCGAAGTTTATCTGGCTGAAAAAGTGCCCGGCATCGTTGCCGACCGCCATTTAAGACAGATGCGCATGCAAACTACGCGCAATGTACTGCAAGGTATGATGTTTGGTGAAGCAGCCAGAAAATCCGGTCAACAATAACTATAAGAGTCTCGATTAATGAATACTTATGCAATTGATTTATCCTTGAAACCCACCACCTTCGACCTCTGGCATGTTTGTTTGGCGGGTACTGTGGCCTTGTTGGCGCTGATTTTAATCGTATTGTTGCTGTCGATGCTGATCAGTCTGATGCGCTGCAAGAAAAAACCGGCTGTTTTGCAGGCTACACCGACGCCTGAACCGGTGGTAAAAATTGTTGAGAAAATTGTCGAAGTTGAAAAGCTGGTTCATGCGCCTGCGCCGGAACCTGTGGTGTTAAAAGAGGCAACGCCTGATGCAGCCTTGCAATTGCTGGGTTTGTTGCAAAAAGAAGCGCGCTTTATCGATTTCATTAAAGAAGATATTGCAGCTTTCAGCGATGCGGATATTGGTGTTGCTGCTCGTGTTGTGCATGAAGGCTGTAATAAGGCAATTAATGAACACTTTACCTTGGCTACCGTTCGTAGCGAACAGGAAGGCAGTAAAATCACTCTGCCGCAGGGCTTTGATGCGGCTACGGTGCGCTTGACCGGCAATATCGTCGGTCATGCGCCTTTTACCGGTACGCTGGTGCATAAGGGGTGGCAAGTGACCGGTATCAGGTTGCCCAAACTGACGTCAGGGCATAACGCGGCTATTGTTATGTCGGCAGAGGTTGAGTTATGAAAGAGTTGTTTGGTTCACAACCGGCTAAAGAAGATGGGGTCGTCGCGGAATTAGAAAATCAACCGGATGAAGTTGTTGTCGAACCGGCGCAACAGGGAATACGGTTTTCTGTCGGTATCGATTTGGGTACCACCCATTGCGTCTTGTCTTATGCCGAGCTGGAACATATTGACGATGAAGGCTTCTCGCCGCAAGTCATGGCAATACCGCAACTGACTTCTCCCGGTTCGGTTGAAGACAAGCCGCAGTTGCCGTCGTTCTTATATCAGGCTCATCCAGCCGAATTGGCAGAAGATTCTACGGCGTTACCCTGGATCGCAAAACCGGACTATTTGGTCGGTGAAATTGCCCGCAACTTGGGCAGCAAAACTCCGATACGGCTGGTGGCTAGCGCTAAAAGCTGGTTATGTCATGCCGGCGTAGATTGCAAAGCCCCCATTTTACCCGCTGAAGCCCCTGACGAGGTCGACCGCGTCTCACCATTTCAGGCAACTACGGCGTACTTGCAACATTTGCGCGATGCCTGGCAAAGTCAGTTCCCCGATGCACCGTTGGATCAGCAGGATGTCGTTATTACCGTACCGGCTTCATTCGATCCTGCGGCACGTGAGCTGACGGCTGAAGCCGCGCGTACCGTAGGTCTTACCCAGGCAATTCTTCTGGAAGAACCGCAGGCAGCGCTATACAGCTGGATAGAGAAAAGCCACGGTGATTGGCGCAACCATGCCGAAGTGGGCGATATTATCCTGGTCATAGATGTCGGTGGCGGCACCACCGATTTATCATTGATAGCCGTTACCCAGCAAGAGGGTAATCTCGAACTGACCCGGGTGGCGGTTGGCGATCATATTTTGCTGGGCGGCGACAACATGGATTTGGCTTTAGCCTATACGGTTAAAGCCAAGCTGGAAAAAGACGGCAAACGCTTGGAGCCTTGGCAGATTCAGGCGTTGACTCACAGCTGTCGCGATGCGAAAGAAAAAATCTTTATTAATACCGAAGCCGATAATATCCCGCTGGTGGTGGCAAGTAGAGGTTCTTCGCTGATTGGCGGCACGCTACGCAGCGAATTAACCCGTGAAGAAGTCAAGCGCGTGTTGATTGAAGGATTTTTGCCGAAGGTAGTCGTCAGCGACAAGCCTGTGAGTCGTCCCCGTACCGGCTTAAGAACCGCCGGTTTGCCTTATGCCCAGGATGCCGGCATTACGCGTCATCTGGCGGCGTTTTTGACCAAGCAGCAAGGCGCTACCGACGAGTTGAGCGATATTCATCTGCCGGAACATGCGAGCTTTTTGCATCCTACTGCGGTGTTGTTTAACGGCGGCGTGCTAAAAGCCGATGCGTTGGCTGACCGGTTAATGGAGGTGTTGAATTCGTGGTTGAGCGCGGAGCAAGCTCCCGAAGCCCGATTATTGGAAGGTGCCGATCTTGATCTGGCCGTCGCCCGTGGGGCAGCTTATTACGGCTATGTTCGCAAAGGCAAGGGTGTGCGTATTAAAGGCGGCACGGCGGCCTCTTATTATGTTGGCATAGAAAGCGCCATGCCCGCAGTGCCCGGCATGTCGCCGGAAATTCAGGCCTTGTGCATTGCTCCGTTCGGCATGGAAGAAGGTACGCAACAGGAATTGCCGGATGATGAATTCGGTTTGGTGATTGGAGAACCGGTACGGTTTCGCTTTTTCGCCTCCAATACCCGGCGCGAGGATAAGGTGGGTACCCGCCTGGATTATTGGACTGACGAAGAACTGGACGAACTGGAGGAGATAGAAATCACCTTGCCGGAAGAGGGTCGCCGACCCGGTGAAGTGGTGCCGGTGCATTTGTGTGCAGCCGTGACCGAAGTCGGTACGTTGGAACTGCAAGCCGTTTCCCAAAAAGACAACGGTCGATGGAAGATTGAGTTTGATGTCAGGGCAGGGGAGTAGTCAGCACGAGGCAGACTATTTTCTGGTTCCCACGCGGGAGCGTGGGAACCAGGACAAAGCGCAAGTGAAGCCAGCATACATTTAATTGAGCCATACAAAAAATGAATCGAAAAAAACGCTTGATCATCGCCATGACCGGTGCAACCGGTGCGGTTTATGGGGTAAGAATGCTGCAAGTTTTGCAAGCCCAAGAGGAATGGGAAACGCATTTGGTCATCTCTTCGTCCGGCGTGGTCAATTTAACCTATGAAATGGGCATGAAGCGAGCTGAGCTGTTTAAGTTGGCCGATGTCACTCATGGTATTAACGACATTGCCGCGAGTATTTCCAGCGGCGGTTTTAAAACCGAAGGCATGATTATCGCGCCATGTTCAATGAAAACATTATCTGCGGTTGCGCATGGTTTTGGCGATAATCTGATTTCACGCTCGGCTGACGTGGTGTTAAAAGAGCGTCGACGCTTGGTGGTCATGCCTCGCGAAACTCCATTAAATCTGGTGCATATTCGAAACATGGCGAGTGTGACCGAAATGGGCGGCATCATGTTCCCGCCGATGCCTGCTTTTTACAGCAAATCGGATTCATTGGCGGCGATGGTTGATGAAACTGTCGGTCGAGTTTTAGATATGTTCGGGGTTAATGTCGACGGCTTGTACACGCCTTGGGAAGGGCTGTAGAAGCTTCAGAGGATAAATTATTCACCACGGAAGACGCGAACGACTGCATGGATGCAGAAGGTACGACCCCACGGATGGGGGAGGTAGAATCGCGTCTGGAACAGCGATCGAGAGCAATGCAGGAGCAATTGCCGAACACACGAAGAAAAACATAAACTTCGTGTGTTTGCGGCCAATAAAAGCAGCCTTAAGACAGCAGCCGTGAATTCTTGCTGTTACGAAATATTAACGGTTTTTCATTGTCAGCTAAAGCACTGACTCTAGCTGAGTCTATCGCGGCTTCAATGACATGATGGTCAGGCGATTTGCTGCACACCGGGTCGGCGGCGTACATATCGCCGGTTAACAGATACGCCTGACAACGGCAGCCGCCGAAATCCTTTTCCTTTTCATCGCAGCTGCTGCACGGTTCTTTCATCCATTCATAGCCCCGGAAAAAATTGAAGGCTTTGGATTCATTCCAGATTTGATCAATGCTGTAGTCTTTCACATTGGGGCAATCCAGTCCCGGCAGTTCGCGGGCGGAATGACAGGGGAGGGCTACGCCGTCCGGTGCGATGGTTAAGAAGGTCGTTCCCCAGCCGTTCATACAGGCTTTGGGCCGGTCTTCATGAAAATCCGGCACCACATAATAGATTTTCATCTTGCCTTCGACTTTTTCTTTAAAAGCCTGGGCGATTTGTTCGGCCTGTTCGAACTGTTCTTTGGTGGGCAGCAATAAATCGCGGTTGGCATGTGCCCAGCCGTAATACTGGGTGTTCGCCAGTTCCAGATAATCTGCGCCCAGTTCTTCCGCCATTTCCAGTATTTGCGGCATCTGGTGGATATTTTCGCGGTGTATGACTACACACAAGACCATTGGGTAGCCGTGTTTTTTGACCAGATGCGCGACTTCTTTTTTATGCTGGAACGATTCAGTGCCGGCTATATGATCGTTCAGTTCCTGGCTGCTGGCCTGGATACTGACCTGAATATGGTCTAGCCCGGCTTCTTTGAGTCGGACGATTTTTTCTTCGGTCAGTCCATAGCCTGAAGTAATCAGGTTGGAATAATAACCCAGGCCCCGTGCGTGTTTAACCAGTTCGGGCAGGTCTTTGCGGGTTAACGGTTCGCCGCCGGAAAAACCCAGTTGCACTGCGCCCATTTTTCGGGCTTGTGTGAGTACGCGCTTCCAGTCCTCGGTATCCAGTTCGGATTGATATTTCGCATAGTCAATCGGGTTGGAACAATAAGGGCATTGTAGCGGGCAGGCATAAGTTAATTCCGCCAGCAACCAGCGCGGCGGGGTGATGTTATTTTTGTTGGATCCAGCCATTTTTTAAAGCGACCTCCAGGAAAGTGGTTATGTCATTAACGAGACCGGTCATTGCAAATTTCTGTTCCAGATCGCTGACGATTTGGGCAAGGTTGCGGGTGCCGTCACACATTTTCAGGATTTCTGCGGAACTTTGGTTAAGTTCGACCATGCCCTCAGGATAAAGAATAACATCTTTTTGTTGTACTTCTTCCCATTGCAGACGGTGCATGGGAGAAAATTTGATAGTTTGATCTGGATTAATACTCATTTTGTATTTTGGTTATATGTTGTGTAATTTTCCGTTAATAAACCGGTGATTTATTATCTTAAGTAACGGATTACTAGCCCAAATCGTTTTATGAACTAAGATTCTAGAGTAAAAATACTTTCTATATACTCAATAAATTTAATTGCATTTTTAAACTTATCACTGATGTTACGCAGCCAGTAATTTTTGCAACTCTTCATAAGCTATCTGGTTCGCTTTGATAAACAGCTTAGTTCTTAGCGCAAAATGATTGGCCTTGTGTTTTATCTTCAGACATTCCAGCTTGAACACCGCATAGATCGACATGAAGACATGGTTGTTCTGGGTAGTGACCGTACGGGTTGGTGACTTTGCCAACCCCGCATTGGATTTTAATGACTTGTGGAACTCCTCAACTTTCCACCGTTTTTGGTAGATCGTGGCGGCTTGTTCGCCATTGCACGCTAAATCACTGCATACCAGATTCAATAGGCCGATGCTGCCGTCTTTGTTTGTAAAGACCCGGCGGACGAAAAGCACTTCCTGTTGAAAGCCTTTCATCCAACCGCGCACCGCCTGCTGATCCGCCAATTCCAGCTGACTGATCCGTACAAAACGGCCTTCTTTCTTGTCGTCTTCTGTTAAAGCCACCCAGCGGTTATCCTTTAGGGCGCTGATGAAGTGCTTGTCTTTTTTCAGGATGAACTCAAAGTTTTCCTTGCTGGCAAACCAACTATCTGTCAACACATAGCGGAACTTGATGGCATTCGCCACACTGGTCGCTATCATCTCCCGCATCAGCTCATTTTTGGTGAACTCACTGGCCCGCTTGACCTTGCGGGTCTTCACATCACTGAACTGGTAAGGCTTGCGCACCACTTCAAAGGCGACGGGAATTGAAACTCCCCCACTATAGTATAGGGCGTTCAGCAAGTTGATACCTTTGACCGAACGCCCTTTGCAGTGATCAAAGTGCCAGCACATGATTTCGTTCTCATCCGTCCAGGCCTTCTCCTGAATGGTATCGTCAAATATCAGGCAACCATCTTCCTGTTCTATCTGGCGTACTGTCGCTTTAACTTGCCCCCACAGGTCTTTGGAGGTAAATGCTTTCGATGCCAGAAAACGCGTCATCTGGTCATGGCTTATATCCCCTTCCATCATTGCCGACAATCCGGTCGCCGTCGCAAACCCGTTATTGCAGATCAGGTAGTCTGTGTATAATTCTAATTTTATTTTTTCCATCCCGAAATAATACGCTTTTTGAAGGGGGTGCGTAACATCAGCTTATCATATATTTCTTCATAGGTTTCTCCAATTGAAGCACTAGCAAAATTTGAATGAACTAAGATATTTCTAGTGCGACCTAAAAACATAAAATCTTGCTCCCAAAGAAGCAACTCATTTGATTTTTTTATATCGAATTTATGGTTTGTTTTTATTTCTTCACCAAAATAAGCAAAAAACTTGTTTGCATTATTTTCCTTCCAATCAAATAAAGTGTGAAATTGTCTTTCAAGCCCCTTAATCTTAATAAATGATAAAATTAGTTCATTACCTTTTGTAATGGCTGAGGAGTATTCAGTAATTATTTGAACTATCCTATCTTCAAAATAACTACTCCCGTCTTACTCTAAAACCGTTTAACTTTAGAGCGAGCTATGAAGTCAAGTAGCTTGCGCATTTGCAAATCGGTCATGGGCGAACCTCGTGCTAGCTGATTCTGAATACGCTCAGCCTTTTCGTGTACTGTTAATGTACAAGGCACGTTATATAAACCATTTCGCCGTACTTCGTGAATAAGGTATTCAGCAGGATTAAGTTGAGGCGAATAGCTAGGCGTGTGCCAAAAGCTAAGACTAAACGCTGGTAACTCCACATGCTGTGCGATTTCGGTAAGCAATTCATGTACACCGACTTCCATTCGTTTGCCGTGAATTCTGGCATTATCAAGCAAAAAAGTTAACTGATTGAGTCCTTTTTGTAGATAAACCAATACAGTAAGTACAACGACCATTACCGCTTCTTCTGTTGTGCTATTCTGGTTAAAATCAACACGAGTAGTTCCTCGTTGCACATCGACGGTTAGAAACCCGTTGAGTTTTTGCCGGTGACGCTCATCGCTCGGTATTCTCGGCTTGGTATTTTTCTTGGCCCAAGCGTAATGGGTGTAAGGTAAGCTCTGTAAAGCAAATTCATCGAAAGCAATCAACGCACTCTCTTCATTGAGCTGTACCGTTTTTTTTTAAGTCAGCTATGAATTGAGCCTGTTCACAGGGATGGGTAGGACCATAATCGCGGTGCGCTTTTTGTAACGATAGACCCCATTGGTCGAACAATTGATACAGGCGAGCATTGCTTATCTTGATCTGCCACTTCTGCTCAATCACTGTGCGCATCCGATCAGCAGTCCATTGATAACTGTCAATGCCATAATCTGCTGGTGTTTTATGTAACATTATATAGCGCACGATACGTTGTCGCTGTTCAGACAAAAGCTGCTTCCGATGCACAGGTGCTTTTTTAAGCAATTTATCAAAGCCGCCGTGTAAATAGCTGTCGAGCCAATAAACCAGCGTCTGCCAACGTACCTTTTGCTCACTGCAAACTTCGGACAAGTTCTGCCCATCCCAAATGGCTTTCAGTGCCAAAAGCCGCCTGCGCTGCCATTGCTTTTGATGTTCATAGTACTGCTTTTGCCAAGCTTTCCTGTCTTGAGGCGCTAGGCGCTGAAGGCGTATTCTGCGAATCATACCTCCCCCTTAAATTTGGCTGTTTCACTAACTTAAAGATAGACCATTTTTTAATCAAATGGGAGTAGCACATGCCAAAATTAAAACTTTAGTAAATCCGGTATCTGCATCCGATTTAAGCGAAATCTCATTATGGCTGCCTAAAAATACAACAAGCTCTTTATGTTGGCGAACATAGCTATCAATAATAGTAGACATTTTAAGCCCCTAATATAGTTCTAGCTCTTTTAAGTCTGGTTTTTACATTGCTTGTGCTTGCAGTATCTGTTTGGGAGGCATTTACAAACTCGTCATCTTCAAAAAGAAGATGGATACTTTCTGGCTTAAATTTTAAAGAATCGAGTGTTTTGTTCTTGAAAGAGTTTCCACAGGATGCGGCGAATACGGCTTCAAAAAATAACGTAGCAAAACGACCCCTTGAACCAAAAAAGGCTTTTTCAGGAAGATCTTGGGTGTTTTCTAAAAAATTTTTAAATAAATTTTCTAAGTACTCAATGTGATTTTCTTTTAGGGCTTTGTTTTTATTTGAAAAAGAGTTTAAAAATTTTACCATGGAAGGTTTATATTGATCGCCATCAATGAGCATAGCAAAACTTCTTAATAGAATCTCAACGTCCCGCATGTGAAGGTCTGCTTCCTCTGCATCAAGTAGTTTTCTCCATTGTGGGTCATTATTGACTCTAAAAAGCATGTTATAGAATTTAGAATGGTATAAGCTGGCACGTATTTCTTGAGGCGTTAAGTTAATGCCACCAGAATTTAATCGGTTAAATATCTCAAATACAGATGAATTTTCTTCTTCTGGAAGATTTTGTTTAACGATAACATTACGAACAGTCCGCATATCAAAGCTCAACTTATGCTCACCAAGGGTTGCGTAATTAAGCCCGTTATATCTATTTTTTTGCTTAGGAATTGGATCTGGAAGAGAAAGATTAAACTTTTTAAAATAAGCATCATCTTCCAAAATTTCATCTGGTATTTTTCCATGCTCCCCGAAAATACGTCGAAGTTCTACTCTTTTTTCTTTTCTAGGAAATCTTTGTTTTATGAAGTAGTAGATAGTCATTAGCCGTTGTTGACCGTCTATTACTAAAAACTTATTTCTAGATTCTTCATATAAAAATATTTGTGGAATTGGTAATCCCAATAAAATCGACTCAATAAGTTTGGAAGCCCTTGCCTGATCCCATACATAATTACGTTGAAAACCTGGTATCACAAGTGCACCAGATTCTACGAAATCAAATAACGTTTTAAGATTAAAATCGTTTGGAGAAGCTGTTACATCATATTCTTTAATTGAATATTCTTCATTAAGCTCAGTATCTTCATCGTACCAATCATTTTTCTGTGTCATTAAATAACCTTGAATACATAAATTTAAGTGCTGATAGTTTATTGAACGCTAAATTTTGGTACGGAATGTATCGCATCTATATAACCAGCAGATGTTATTTTTCAATAGTAAAATAAGGCGGCATTTCGTGAATATAAGCCATATACATCGCATCTGCCATTGTCCACAATACATCCAGTTTGAACTTCAGGATTTGCATCATGCGGTCTTGTTGTTCACGGGTTTTGTACCAGTCCAGCGTGATGGCGAGACCGTGTTCGACATCGCGTCGCGCCTCGGTCAGGCGTTTGCGGAAATAGATATAACCTTCCTGATCAATCCATGGGTAATGTTCCGGCCAGTTGTCCAAACGCTGCTGGTGAATTTTAGGGGCAAACAGTTCGGTTAACGAGGAGCTTGCCGCTTCGTGCCATTCGGCTCTTCGAGCAAAATTAACATAGGCATCGACCGCAAAACGCACGCCCGGCAGCACGAATTTTAATGAGGTGATGTCTTCCCGGGTCAAGCCGACTGCGATGCCCAGCTGTATCCATGCCTCAATGCCGCCCGGATCGCCGGGATGTCCGTCGTGATCCATAATCCGCTGTACCCATTTGGCGCGGGTTTCGCGATCCGGGCAATTGGCCAGGATGTTGGCATCTTTAATCGGAATGCAGACCTGATAATAAAAACGGTTGGCGACCCAGCCCTGCAATTGCGCTTTGGTGAGTTTGCCTGCGTTCATCAGCGTATGGTAAGGATGATGAATATGGTAATGAGTTTCCATGCCGCGCAGTTCGGCTTCAAATTGTTCTCTGGTCCAGGCTTGATTATCGCTGCTCATGGTGCATCCTTTATAAATTGATTTCCAAGCCGTCGTAGGACACTTCAATGCCGGCGGCATCGAGTATTTTACGTTGTTCGGAATCGTCGTCTAAGATAGGGTTGGTGTTGTTGATGTGGATCAATATCTTGCGGGCTTTTGCAACCCCGTTCAGGACTTCTATCATGCCGCCTGCACCGGATTGAGGCAAGTGGCCGATTTCGCGGGCTTTTTTGTGGCTGATATTCTGCGTACACATTTCGTCATCGGTCCAGAAGGTGCCGTCTACCAGTATACAATCGACGGCTTGCATGGCTGCCATCACATGCGGTTCAATTTCGCCCAAGCCGGGGGAATAAAACACCTTTTTGCCGGTAGAAATTTGTTCGATGATGACGCCGATATTGTCGCCGTCATGGGGATCATGTCGATGCGGAGAATAGGGCGGTGCCTTGCTTTTTAAGGCTTGGGTATAAAAACGCAAATCATCGATGCCGGGAATAGTAAAACTGCTGCCGTCGAAAGGAATCGGGTGATGGTTGACGGTGCAGTAATCTGCCAGCATGTTAAATAAGGGAAAGCCGGTGGTCAGGTCTTGCTTGACCATTTCCGTGCAGTAAACGTCCAGCGGTTTGCCTTCTCTGAGCATCAGCATGCCAGTGGTATGGTCGATCTGACTGTCGATCAACAGGATCGCTTTAATGCCGGTATCGCGAACGCCTTCTTTAGGCTGGATGGCGGGAAAGGCTTCCAGTTGGGCACGAATGTCGGGGGAGGTATTAAACAGCAGCCAGTTTTTGTTGTCAGTACTTACCGCAATGGATGACTGAGTACGGGCTGTGCCGTTCATTTCTTTGTGTCGCAAGCGGTGGCAATTATGGCAGTTGCAGTTCCATTGAGGAAAACCGCCGCCTGCACCTGAACCGAGAACTCTGATCTTCATAGTTTGGAAGGTAGCTTAAATAGGGGGATAAAATTTAAATGATACGGGAATAAAGGTCGTCAGGCAAAAAAAAGGGGCTCTTGATGAGCCCCTTTTTGATCCAAATCGAATTAACGATTGTAGATATACATTGTTACTTCAAAACCGAAACGCAGGTCTGTATAGCTTGGTGTTTCCCATTTCATTGTGAACCTCCAGAAGTGTTTAAATTATTATGCTAGCTTGATCAAGTAAGCTGAATTGAAGTATACGATGAACTATTTTTTTACGCAACTTTTGACATCGACGAAAGCCGACAAACCTTATCTTTTCTACAGTTCATGTACTGTTTGACGGTAATTCCGAGATAATTAATTAATGGTAACTAGTTAAAACTACAGGATATTTAGAGTAGCTGTGAAAGATGTTTTTTTTAGCCGTAAGGGAGTATTATCTTATTTCATCTTTAAAATAATAATACACATATAAAAATATGAGGAGGGGGCATGGGTGAAGTTACTGAGCTGTGGTTGGTTATGTTAATAGTTGCTGCGGCGGCGTTCGCGCCGCTGGGCTATTTTATTTACAAGTTTACGAAAGCAGGCGACAAACCATTCGGTGAGATTGAGCCGCATGGCGATAGTCCGTCGGTGGTGAACGATTTTGCAGAAAAAACGATTAGATTTGTTCAAGGGTTATTTACTAAAAAATAAAAATATGTTCTTGATGAGCTTTCCAGGTGATGTTAGTTGCCTGGAAACTTCTCATTTTAAAAGGTAAGTTTTAAAGCCTACGCTCATCGCCAATCGCTCCTTACCTACGCAGCAAGTTTATCAACCGCTGCACGTTGGGCAGTCAGGATTTTTTCGCAGTTTCATCGTATTCCATTCCATCGTTAATCCATCCAGCAGCAATAACCGTCCGGTTAACGCTTCGCCGATATTCATTATCAGCTTCATTGCTTCCAGCGCCTGAATGCTGCCGACTATGCCGGTGATTGGCGCTATAACTCCGTTGGTGGCGCAGTTTTGCAATTCTTCGCCGCCACTGTTGTACAGACAGTTGTAGCACGGACTGTCGTTTTTTCCTGGCGTGAACACAGTCACCTGACCTTCAAAGCGAATTGCTGCGCCTGATACCAGTGGCGTTTGCTGTTTGACGCAGGCGCTATTGATCGCAAAGCGCGTAGAGAAATTGTCGCTACAGTCCAAAACCACGTCCGCTTGTCTCACTTCGAAATCAAGCTGTTCACCATCCAGTCTTTGTTTCATGGCTCTTACCTTGACTTCTGGATTTAGTTTATTAAGCGTTTGGCGGGTTGAAATTACTTTATCAGTCCCAATATCTGGCGTGTGATGAGCAATCTGCCTTTGCAAATTGGATAAGTCTACGACGTCATTATCATAAATAGTGATAGTGCCGATGCCCGCCGCAGCAAGATAGATAGCGGCAGGGGAGCCGAGTCCGCCCGCACCGATAATCAGTACGTTGGCAGCGAGAAGTTTTTGTTGTCCCTCAATATCGATTTGAGGAAGCATGATTTGACGGCTATAACGCAGTAGTTGGTTGTCATTCATAAGTCATATTGTTGCTGTATTGTGAGCAGAGATGATGCCAAAGAACGGGGTAGACTGCAAAAACTGATTATTGTTGGCACTCATTGCTGGTGAGTGCTAAAATTTAAATCTGAATTTAACCTTTAATTTTAATGTTAGGAGATATTGATGAAAATACGTCCGTTACACGATAGAGTCATAGTCAAACGTGTTGATGAAGAAACAACAACTGCCGGCGGTATTTTATTGCCAGGTTCTGCTGCCGAAAAACCAAGCCAAGGCGTTATTTTGGCGGTAGGTAATGGCAAGCAACTGGACAATGGCACCGTGCGCGCTCTTGAAGTTAAAGTTGGCGATAAAGTGTTGTTTGGCAAGTATTCCGGCAACGAAGTTAAAGTTGACGGCGACGACCTCATCGTTATGCGTGAAGAAGACATCATGGGCGTTTTAGGTTAGACCTAGACGCTGTAATCATAATCAAATACAACATAGTTAGGAATAAAAATGGCAGCAAAAGACGTATTATTCGGTGATGACGCTCGTGTCCGTATGGCGCGCGGCGTAAATATTTTAGCAAACGCAGTCAAGGTAACTTTAGGTCCTAAAGGCCGTAATGCGATTTTGGACAAAAGTTTCGGCGCTCCAACCATCACTAAAGACGGTGTATCGGTTGCAAAAGAAATCGAATTAAAAGACAAATTCGAAAACATGGGCGCACAAATGGTTAAAGAAGTGGCTTCACAAACTTCTGATGTGGCCGGCGACGGTACAACTACAGCAACCGTATTGGCGCAATCTATCGTCAATGAAGGTTTAAAAGCTGTTGCTGCTGGCATGAATCCTATGGATTTAAAGCGCGGCATTGATTTGGCCGTCATTAAAGCCGTTGAAGCGATTGTTGCCTCCGCAACTCCTTGCACCGATAACAAAGCGATTGCCCAAGTAGGCACTATCTCTGCAAACTCCGATGAGTCTGTTGGCAAAATCATTGCGGAAGCAATGGAAAAAGTCGGCAAAGAAGGTGTTATCACTGTTGAAGAAGGCACAGGCCTGGACAACCAATTAGACGTAGTGGAAGGGATGCAGTTTGACCGTGGCTACTTGTCACCTTATTTCATCAACAAACAAGAAAATATGAGCGTCGAATTAGACGATCCATTGATTCTTATTTTTGACAAAAAAATCTCCAATATTCGCGACATGCTCCCCATTTTGGAAGCCGTTGCTAAAGCCGGTCGTCCTTTATTGATCGTCGCTGAAGATGTTGAAGGCGAAGCCCTAGCAACTTTAGTTGTTAACACTATTCGCGGCATCGTTAAAGTTGCCGCGGTTAAAGCACCTGGTTTCGGCGATCGTCGTAAAGCCATGTTGGAAGACATTGCTGTATTGACTGGCGGTACTGTTATTTCAGAAGAAGTCGGTTTGAGCCTGGAAAAAGCTGAATTAGAGCAATTGGGTACCGCTAAAAAAGTACAAATCACCAAAGAAAACACCACTATCATTGATGGTGCGGGTTCTGAAGAGCAAATCAAAAACCGTGTTGCACAAATTCGTGCACAAGCAGACGATGCAACCTCAGACTATGACAAAGAAAA
Organism: Methylobacter arcticus; assembly: GCF_050917435.1. NCBI lineage: Bacteria > Pseudomonadati > Pseudomonadota > Gammaproteobacteria > Methylococcales > Methylococcaceae > Methylobacter > Methylobacter arcticus. Next base: position 3,049,132 of record NZ_CP159583.1, on the reverse strand, counting down.
ATTGCAAGAGCGTCTGGCTAAATTAGCGGGCGGTGTTGCTGTCATTAAAGTGGGTGCTGCAACTGAAATTGAAATGAAAGAAAAGAAAGCTCGCGTAGAAGATGCATTGCATTCAACACGCGCAGCGGTTGAAGAAGGCGTTGTTGCTGGCGGTGGTTCAGCTCTGGTTCGCGCTATTTCAGCCCTTGATAAACTGGAAGGCATTAACCACGACCAAACAGTCGGTATCAACATTCTGCGTCGTGCGATGGAAGAGCCTCTGCGTCAAATCGTTGCTAACGCTGGCGATGAGCCTTCAGTTGTGTTCAATGAAGTGCAAAAAGGCACGGGTAACTTCGGTTACAATGCGGCAACCGGCCAATACGGCGATATGATCGAAATGGGTATTTTAGATCCTGCGAAAGTAACCCGTACTGCGTTGCAAAACGCAGCTTCTGTTGCCGGCTTGATGCTGACTACCGAAGTGATGATTGCTGATGCACCTAGTGATGATAAAGGCGGTCACGGCATGCCTGATATGGGCGGCATGGGCGGTATGGGTGGCATGGGCGGCATGATGTAATTGTGTTGTCTTAAAGCCCTGTTGCTTTAAGTGAAATAAAAGCCCCGGTTGTTTTTGAAGCAGCCGGGGCTTTTTTTATTTCAGAAGTTGATGCTTGGGGGATTAATTGCCGAAACATAGGCGTCGGCGTAAGCCGATTAATAAATCACTGATGTTAGGTGCCGACTACAAACTATCAATGACTTATAGTTATTTTTTGCTGTGTAAGTTATTGGTTTTTGGTTTGCCTGCGTAACATCAGTAAATCACCAAAAACACAAAAATAGCCATGTAAAAGCGTCATGTTAAAAAATCGTATGATGCTCACGCGCCCGGTCATCAAACGGGATAAATTAGCGTCAAACATTAGCGTTTATCATTAAATAAGGGCTCAATTAAACCGGCTAACTTGGAGAATAAAAATTAGACAAGGTGGTGTTAGCCGGTAAACTGCATAAACCCGATACAAAGAATACGCGGTTATTTCGGGATTCGCGTAGGTAACATTTTTCATAAGGCGTGCTTTTGCACTATCCATAAGGAGAATTATCATGGCACAAGAAAAAAATTATTTAAAAGATCCGTTCGCCAATGCCGTTTCTGAAATTCTCAAAGGCATTGATCGCGATGTGGAACGGGGTGAGGATGCTCTGATGTTGGGACTTGGCATAGTCATGCTGTCTTCCACTTTTGCGCCGGTGGCGCCGCCGAGTATTCTTTTGCCTCTGGTAGCGCTTACTTTTGCTATTTCTGCCGGTTTTGCGCGGAAGAATTATCACAACATGGAACGAAAGTTCCTGCAATCAATGGCGCAGCTGGAAGGCCATGATAAAGCCATCCTGCTCCCGATTGCCGCTGTTTTTTCCGAATATCCTATGCACACTTTGGCGGAGTCGTTTAATCCGTTAAAAAACCTGAAACGAACCTGGAAAAGTGCGCTGGGCGGTCTATTGATTAATCCACTATGGATGCCTATTTTTTATGTGATGGGCATGCAAATCATCGAAGAAAAAAACCTGGGTATTTTGAACCGTGCCATTCTCGGTGTGGAGCAGAAAATTTGTTCTTTGCCTTCTGTCGTTTAGTGGTGCTGGAGTCGCATCAACTCAACGTGCCGTACTTTATATATAGGCACGATGTGTCGAGTTTAAAAAATTGTTAATGACCCACGCCGCATAATCTCGTAAAATTACCCACAGTTTTGTTTTTTTACAACGGGATGAGTCCTTAAGGGGTCATCCCGTTTTGCACATTTGAGGTGACGTGTTTGACTAGGTCTGCTTTATTGCTTTTGGAAGATGGAACGGTTTTTAACGGTGTAGCCATAGGTGCAGACGGCTGTTCCGTGGGTGAAGTCGTTTTTAATACGGCTATGACCGGGTATCAGGAAATTCTCAGTGATCCATCTTATGCCCGGCAAATTGTCACATTAACCTATCCTCATATTGGTAATGTCGGGACAACTAGCGAAGATGATGAGTCTGTCGGCGTTTTTGCCAGTGGTTTGGTGATTAGAGATCTGCCGTTGTTGGCCAGCAACTGGCGTAGCGAAAAATCTTTACAGCAATATTTAATGGATAATGATGTCGTCGCCATTGCCGATATTGATACCCGTCAATTAACCCGGATTTTGCGTGATAAAGGTGCGCAACGCGGTTGCATCATGGCGGGTGAGTCGGTTGATCTGGAGATTGCAAAAAAAGCCATTGAAGGCTTTCCAGGCTTGAAAGGGATGGATCTGGCTAAGGAGGTCACTGTTGATCATCCTTATGAATGGACTGAAAATATCTGGTATTTGGAGCATGGACACACACAGGCCGAAAATCTGACTAAACACGTTGTGGCTTATGACTTTGGCATTAAACGTAACATTCTTAGATTATTAGCCAATCGGGGTTGCCGTATCACGGTTGTTCCCGCAACAACGACCGCTGAAACGGTATTGGCGATGAATCCTGATGGCGTTTTTCTGTCTAATGGCCCCGGCGATCCAGAGCCATGTACTTATGCGATAGAGGCGATTAAAACGATACTGGAAAAGAAAATCCCGGTATTCGGTATTTGTCTGGGGCATCAGTTATTGGCTTTAGCCAGCGGCGCAAAAACCGAAAAAATGAAGTTCGGCCATCATGGCGCCAATCATCCGGTTCAGGAAATAGCCACGGGCCGGGTCATGATCAGCAGTCAGAATCACGGTTTTTCAGCCAATGAAGACAGTCTTCCCGATAATGTCATAGTGACTTATCGTTCATTGTTTGACGGCAGCTTGCAGGGTATCAAGCGGACAGATTGCCCTGCGATGAGTTTTCAAGGTCATCCTGAAGCAAGTCCAGGCCCTCATGATGTGGAGTCTTTATTCGATGATTTTATCGAGATGATGGAACAAGTAAACAAATAATCAGCAGAGCAAATCAACAAAATGCCAAAAAGAACCGACATAAAATCGATTTTACTACTGGGCGCCGGCCCCATTGTTATTGGTCAAGCCTGCGAGTTTGATTATTCAGGCACGCAAGCCTGTAAAGCGCTGCGGGAAGAGGGTTATCGCGTTATTCTGGTCAATTCCAATCCGGCAACGATTATGACCGATCCGGATATGGCGGATGCGACTTATATCGAGCCTATCGACTGGCAAACCGTTGAAAAAATCATCGCCAAAGAGCGCCCCGATGCGATATTGCCGACCATGGGCGGACAAACTGCGTTGAACTGCGCGCTGGATCTTGATGCCCATGGTGTTTTGGAAAAATATGGCGTCGAGATGATCGGCGCTAGCAAAGAGGCGATTCATAAAGCCGAAGACCGTGCACTGTTCAATCAGGCGATGCGGAAAATAGGCTATGAAGTTGCCAAATCGAAAACCGCGCATACGATGGAAGAAGCTCTGGCGGCGCAGCAGGAAGTGGGTTATCCGACCGTTATTCGTCCTTCATTTACCATGGGCGGCAGCGGTGGCGGTATTGCTTATAATAAGGAAGAGTTTGTTGAAATTTGCGAGCGTGGCTTGTATTTGTCGCCTACCAACGAGTTGCTGATTGAAGAGTCGGTGCTGGGCTGGAAAGAATACGAAATGGAAGTGGTGCGTGATTCCAAAGACAACTGCATCATCGTCTGTTCCATTGAAAACTTCGACCCGATGGGCGTGCATACCGGCGATTCCATCACTGTAGCGCCGGCGCAAACTTTAAGCGATAAGGAATATCAGATTCTGCGAAACGTCTCTTTGGCAGTATTGCGTGAGATTGGCGTCGATACCGGCGGTTCCAACGTACAGGTCGCCATTAATCCGAAAGACGGGCGGATGATCGTTATCGAGATGAATCCGCGCGTATCGCGTTCGTCGGCGTTGGCGTCCAAGGCAACCGGTTTCCCGATTGCCAAAGTAGCCGCAAAACTGGCGGTAGGATACACGCTGGATGAATTGAAAAACGAGATCACCGGCGGCGCGACACCGGCATCGTTTGAGCCGACCATTGATTATGTGGTCACCAAGATTCCGCGATTTACCTTTGAAAAATTCCCGCAAGCGGATGATCGCTTGACCACGCAGATGAAGTCTGTGGGTGAAGTCATGGCTATTGGCCGTACTTTTCAGGAATCACTGCAAAAAGCCTTGCGTGGATTGGAAATCGGCATCAGCGGTCTTGATGAAATTATCGATTTGAACCGGGACGATGCCCAGGAAAAAATGCAGCGTGAAATGCGCCATCCGGGGCCGGACCGTTTGCTTTATGTTGCAGACGCATTCCGGAGCGGCATGAGGCTGGAAGATGTGCATGAGGCCAGTAAAATCGATCCCTGGTTTTTGGCGCAGGTTGAAGATCTGGTCATTACTGAAAAATCATTATCGACTAAAACCTTATCGACCTTGAAAGAAGGCGAGCTGTACAAATTAAAGCGCAAAGGTTTTTCCGATATACGTCTGGCCAAGTTGCTGGATACCTCAGAGTCTGAGGTGCGCAATGTGCGGCATAAACAGAACATTCGCCCGGTTTATAAACGCATAGACTCGTGTGCGGCCGAGTTTTCGTCCGACACGGCTTATTTGTATTCAACCTATGAACAAGAATGCGAAGCGCGGGTTTCCGATAGGGAAAAAATCATCATTCTCGGCGGCGGGCCTAACCGTATCGGGCAAGGTATCGAGTTCGATTATTGCTGCGTGCATGCTGCGTTGGCATTGCGTGAAGATGGCTATGAAACCATCATGATTAATTGCAATCCTGAAACGGTTTCTACCGATTTTGACACCTCGGATCGCTTGTATTTTGAGTCGTTAACATTGGAAGATGTGCTGGAAATTGTTCATATAGAACAACCCAAAGGCGTGATTGTTCAATATGGCGGTCAAACGCCGTTGAAATTGGCGCGCGCATTGGAAGCGGCTGGCGTGCCCATTATCGGCACCTCGCCGGACTCGATTGATTTGGCTGAAGACCGTGAGCGCTTCCAAAAACTGCTGGAAAGACTAAATTTACGTCAGCCGCCCAATGCCACTGCGCGATCTGTCGAGCAGGCGATTAATGCGGCAACAAAACTGGGTTATCCACTGGTTGTAAGACCTTCCTATGTTTTAGGCGGCCGAGCTATGGAAATCGTCTTCAATGAAGAGGGTTTGCAGCGTTACATGAAAGAAGCGGTTAGTGTGTCTAACGATTCACCGGTGCTGCTGGATCGATTCCTGGATGATGCGGTCGAAATGGATGTTGATGCCATTTATGACGGGGAGCAGGTATTGATCGGCGGCTTGATGGAGCACATCGAACAGGCCGGCGTGCATTCAGGCGATTCTGCATGTTCGCTGCCGCCGTATGAATTAGCGCCATACCTCCAGGATAAATTGCGCGAACAAGTGACTAAAATGGCGGAAGCTTTGGGCGTGATCGGTTTGATGAATACCCAGTTTGCTATTCAGGGCGAGGATATTTACGTGCTTGAAGTCAATCCAAGAGCCTCGCGTACTGCACCTTTTGTGTCCAAAGCAACCGGTTACCCGTTGGCTAAAATTGCGGCGCGGTGCATGGTTGGACAAACCTTGGCGCAACAAGGCATTACCGAGGAACGCATTCCTAGTTATTATTCGGTTAAAGAAGCGGTGTTTCCGTTTGTTAAGTTTCCAGGCGTTGATCCATTATTGGGCCCTGAAATGAAATCAACCGGTGAAGTGATGGGGGTAGGCAAAACCTTCGGTGAAGCTTTTGCTAAATCTCAGCGCGCTGCCGGTGTCAACTTGAATCACAGCGGCAAAGTGCTTATCAGCATTCGAGATGCAGATAAAGCCAAGTTGCCTGATATTGCCAGAATGCTGGTCGATAAAAAATATGAAATTGTCGCCACCGGCGGCACCGCAAAGTTTCTTAAAGACGCAGGTATTTCTTGCGAAGTGGTTTATAAAGTTAATGAAGGTCGGCCTAACACGGTTGATATGATTAAAAACGATCAGATTCAACTGATTATTAATACGACGGAAGGCAAAAAAGCCATTTCGGATTCATTTACGATGCGGCGGGAAGCCCTGCAGCACCGCGTAACGTATTACACGACGATGGCCGGTGCAAAAGCGGCCTGTTACGCGTTGGGTGAATTGGATGCGGGCGATGTGAATTGCTTGCAGGATCTGCATAAGAGCCTGACTTAATAAAATTATTGGAGTTTTTAAAAAAATGAATAAAGTACCTCTCACCGTTAAAGGTGCAGAAAAATTACGCGCTGAATTGGAAGAATTAAAGTCGGTCGTGCGTCCGCGTATTATTGCGTCAATTGCCACGGCTAGAGCGCACGGTGATTTGAAAGAAAACGCCGAATATCATGCGGCGAAAGAACAGCAAAGCTTTGCCGAGGGGCGTATTAAAGAAATTGAAGGTAAACTTTCTAATGCACAAATTATTGACATTACCAAGGTGGATGCCAATGGCAAAGTAGTGTTTGGTGCGACAGTGGAAATAGAAGAGATTGAATCCGAGAGAAAGGTGATCTATCAAATTGTTGGCGAAGATGAGGCCAATATCAAGGAAGGTCGTATTTCAATCGGCTCGCCGATTGCCAGAGCCCTAATCGGTAAAGAGCTTGAAGACGTTGTGACGGTTAAAGCCCCGGGCGGCAATGTCGACTATGAAATTATCTCGATTGAGTATATTTAGGCTAAAGGCTAAAGGCAAAGAAGAGGTGTCTTGAGCGTTTAGCCTTGTAGCTTCCACCTAATTCATTTGTCTGGATTTAAGCGGTAAATAACAATAATTTGACCGATACCGTGAATGAGCTCGGCTCCTGTGTCAGTGCAGATTTTCTCGCTGATTAGCTTGCGATCTTCCCGTTCAGCGCGAATTCGCACTTTAATCAGTTCGTGGACGTTAAGTGCCAATTCAATCTCTGCCAGCACGGCTGCGGTAAGTCCTGCTTGGCCTATCATAATGACGGGTTTTAAGCTGTGCGCTTGAGCCCGGAGTTTTTTCTTGTCTGCAGAGTTCACTCTTTAATTCCTAAATCAAAAGCCTGAATTTTACACTAAAATATAGTTATGGGACGAAGTAAAAGTAGCAGTCGTTGGATGCAAGAGCATTTTGATGATGAATACGTCAAAATGGCACAAGCTCAGGGCTATCGTTCGCGGGCGGTTTTTAAATTGAAAGAAATTCAGGATAAGGACCAGCTTATTAAGCCGGGGATGAATATTATCGATTTGGGTGCTGCTCCCGGGGGATGGTCGCAGTATGCGCGTCAGATTATTGGTAAAAAAGATAAGATTATTGCGTTGGATATTTTGGCAATGGATCCGTTGGAGGGTGTCGATTTTATACAGGGTGATTTTCGTGAGCAAGCCGTTCTTGATCAATTGTTCGCCGTACTAGGCGGTGCTCCGATCAATCTGGTGATGTCGGATATGGCGCCGAATATGAGCGGCAATAAAGGCGTAGATCAGCCTCGCTCTATTTATCTGGGGGAACTGGCATTGGAAACATCCAAGGCTGTGCTGGCAAAAGAGGGGGTTTTTTTGGTGAAGTTATTTCATGGCGCAGGTTTTGAAGAGTTTCATAAGGAGGTTCAACGGTCCTTTGCAAAAGTGGTTATCAGAAAGCCGAAAGCATCAAGACCGCGGAGTAATGAGGTTTATATTTTAGCTAAAGGCTTTAAATAACCTTTTGTCGTCCTAATAATAATAAGACGTAGCGTAGAAAGTATGATGAAGTTGTATTTTTCACGTGGAGATAAGTTCCAAATAAATAACGACGGTCAGGAAAGTTAACTCCTGATATAATTAGTCAGTTTTTAAATCGAGAGCCGTTCAGGCCCGGGGTGTGTAAATTGAACGATATGATGAAAAATATAATTCTATGGGTCGTCATTGCAGTGGTATTGATGTCCGTCTTTAATAATTTTGGCCCGCAAAATAGCAGGGCTGATTCGTCGATATCTTATTCGCAATTTATTGATTCGGTTAAATCGGGTCAAGTTCAACAGGTAGTGATCGAAGATAATATCGTCAAAGGCAAGATGCAGGATGGTCAAATATTTAAGACCTATGCGCCTTCAGATCCCCATTTAGTCGATGATCTACTGGCAAATGGTGTAGAAATCAAGGCGGTTCCGCCTGAGCAGCCTTCTATGTTAATGCAGTTGCTGGTTTCTTTTGGGCCGATGTTGCTGCTGATTGCAGTATGGGTTTTCTTCATGCGGCAAATGCAGGGCGGTGGCGGTGGCGGTCGCGGTGCAATGAATTTTGGTAAAAGCAAGGCCCGTATGCTTGAAGAAGATCAGATTAAGGTTACTTTTGCCGATGTAGCCGGCTGTGATGAGGCTAAAGAAGAAGTCGTTGAAATGGTCGATTACCTTAAAGATCCAGCGAAATATCAGAAATTAGGCGGAAAAATTCCTCGCGGGGCATTGATGATTGGTCCTCCGGGAACAGGAAAGACTTTGTTGGCCCGGGCAATTGCCGGTGAGGCTAAAGTCCCGTTCTTCACCATTTCCGGTTCGGATTTTGTTGAAATGTTTGTCGGTGTCGGTGCATCCCGTGTTCGGGATATGTTTGAGCAAGCCAAAAAACATGCACCCTGCATTATTTTTATTGATGAAATAGATGCTGTTGGTCGTCAGCGCGGCGCCGGTTTGGGTGGTGGCAATGACGAACGCGAGCAAACTCTAAACCAATTGCTGGTCGAGATGGATGGTTTTGAAGGTAACGAAGGTATTATTGTCATTGCCGCTACAAACCGTGCAGATGTATTGGATAAGGCTTTGTTGCGTCCAGGCCGGTTTGATCGTCAGGTAACAGTAGGCCTGCCAGATGTCAGGGGGCGTGAGCAGATTCTTGCAGTGCATATTAAAAAAGTGCCTATTGCTGATGATGTTGAGGTTAAATATATAGCGCAAGGTACTCCGGGATTTTCTGGAGCCGATTTGGCTAATTTGATCAATGAAGCCGCTTTATTCGCCGCAAGAATGAATAAACGTGTTGTCAGTATGGCAGACTTGGAAAAAGCCAAGGATAAGTTGATCATGGGTGTTGAAAGAACCTCTATGGTTATGAACCAGAAAGAAAAGAAAATGACTGCTTATCATGAAGCAGGACATGCGATAGTTGGCAAGCTGGTTCCTGAACATGATCCTGTCTACAAAGTTAGTATTATGCCTAGGGGCCGTGCACTGGGTGTTACTATGTTTTTGCCAGAACGGGATCAGTACAGTGCCAGCAAGCAAAAGTTAGACAGTATGATTTCCAGTTTGTACGGTGGTCGTATCGCTGAAGAAGTGATTTTCGGCCGGGAGCAAGTTAGTACCGGCGCATCCAATGATATTGAGCGAGCCACTGAGTTGGCTAGAAATATGGTGACTAAATGGGGTTTTTCTCAGCGTCTGGGACCATTGTCCTATAGCGAAGAAGAAGGCGAGGTTTTTCTGGGGCGTTCAGTGACGCAGCATAAAACAGTTGCCGAAGAGACCTCTCATACCATTGATGAAGAAATTCGTTCTTTCATTGATCGGAATTACGAGCGTGCCGAAGTGATTCTGAAAGAAAATCTAGATATTCTTCATGCTATGGCGGAGGCGTTGATGAAGTATGAGACCATCGATAAGTTTCAAATTGAGGATTTGATGGCTCGTAAGCCGGTTAGGGATCCTCATGGATGGGATGATAAGCCGCCTTCTCATGGTGAAGTAATAACGGATGATATTAAAAGTAAGGGGGGCGTGAAAAATGAGAAGTCAATTGGCGGCACCGCCGAGCAAAGCTAATAGTATTCATAGTTGACACTAAAGGAGAGGCGTAATGCCTCTCCTTTTTTTTGTATGTAATTTTAAACGGCAAAAGACGCAAATAATCGGTTTTTGTCTTTAGTTTTTACCTGTTTTTAGGCTTTAGAATCATGACAAAAAAATATTTTGGAACAGATGGTATTAGGGGTAGGGTCGGAGAGCATCCAATAACAGCAGATTTTTTTCTGAAGCTAGGTTGGGCTGCTGGGCGAGTGTTTGCAAGCGAAGGCAATGGTTTTGTTCTAGTTGGTAAAGATACGCGTATTTCGGGTTATATGTTTGAGTCGGCATTGGAGGCAGGGTTAACTGCTGCAGGTGTTGATACTCGTTTGTTGGGTCCCATGCCAACACCGGGTATAGCTTACTTAACTCGTACTTTAAGGGCGCAAGCGGGCATTGTCATTAGCGCCTCTCACAATCCTTATTATGATAATGGGGTTAAATTTTTCTCTGTGCAGGGAACGAAACTGCCCGATGAGATAGAGCAGAAAATAGAACGGCATCTTGACTCGCCGATGACTACGGTAGAGTCGGCAAAATTGGGTAAGGCGAAACGGTTGGTTGATGCTGCTGGTCGATATATTGAGTTTTGTAAGGCTAGTGTGCCGACTCGACTTGATTTTAGCGGCATGAGGATAATACTAGATTGTGCTCATGGAGCAACTTATCACATCGCTCCCCATGTGTTTAGTGAGGTGGGTGCTGAAGTTGTTACGATAGGTGCAGAGCCGGACGGCCTTAATATTAATGACGAATGCGGTGCAACTAAGCCAGAGAAGTTGGCGGAAACAGTTCTAGCTTACCGAGCAGATTTTGGCATTGCTCTGGATGGCGATGGCGATCGATTGGTAATGGTCGATCACAAAGGTGAAATTGTTGATGGTGACGAGCTTATTTATATTATTGCTAAAGCGAGACTGGATGCAGGGCAGATGTCCGGACCTGTCGTAGGCACGTTAATGACGAATCTGGGCATGGAGCACGGCCTGAAAAAGTTGGGGATCAATCTGCTTAGGGCAAATGTTGGTGATCGGTATGTTATGGAAATGTTGACTGAGCATAAAGGAATCTTAGGCGGTGAAAATTCCGGTCATATTATTTGTCTGGATAGAACAACAACCGGGGATGGTATTATTGCCGCCTTGCAGATCATGGCTGAAATGCAATGTACAGGTAAAACCTTACATGAATTGAAATCCGGTATGCAAAAATATCCGCAAGTTTTGGTGAACGTAAAAACAAGCAAGAAAATAAATCCGGATCAGGATGATGGTATACAAAAAGCCGTGAAAGCCGTCGAGAAAAAGCTCGGAGATAGTGGCCGGGTGTTGCTTAGAGCTTCGGGAACAGAGCCATTAATTCGTGTAATGGTAGAGGGTCAGCAGGAGTATTTGGTTAGAAATTACGCGCAACAAATAGCGGATGAGGTTAAGAAATCAATAGGAGCTTGAATTAGGCGCTATTAATATATATCATAAGCGATTTGATTCTATGTGAGGAGTAGTGATGCGTCGGTCTCTAGTTGTAGGAAATTGGAAGATGAATGGAACTCTTGCCAGTGCTGAGTTACTTGTAAATGGTATCATTGCCGGATTAGGAGAAAATGGCGCGGATATTGCTATATGCGTGCCTTACGTGCATATACCGAAAGTAAGTGAATTGGTAAAAAGCACCTCGTTGGCATTGGGTGCGCAAAACGTTGGAGATAAACCTTCAGGCGCATTTACCGGTGAAATTTCAGCGGCGATGTTAAGTGAATTCAATTGCAAGTATGCCCTTGTAGGGCATTCAGAAAGACGCAGCTATTACGGCGATACTAACGAATCGGTAGCCGCACGGTTTTGTCAGGCACAAGAGCACAATATCATTCCTGTTCTCTGCGTTGGTGAAACGTTGGAGCAACGCGAACAAGATCAGACGTTTGCGGTGATTGATGCTCAGCTTGATGCTGTGATTAATTTGGCAGGTATTGCTGCTTTTAGTGCGGCAGTGATTGCTTATGAGCCTGTATGGGCCATAGGCACAGGAAAAACGGCAACTGATGACCAGGCTCAGGAAGTTCATCGGTACATAAGGCAGTCTATTGCTGCTAAAGATCAGGCCATTGCCGATAAAATACAGATTTTATATGGCGGTAGTGCTAAACCGGATAATGCAAAAGGCTTGTTTGCTATGCCGGACATTGACGGCGGTTTAATCGGTGGGGCTTCGTTGGATGCGGAATCCTTTTTGAAGATTTATCATTCAATTTAGAGTAATTTAAACTTTATTATGTATCAGGTAATTATTGTTGTTCATGTGCTGTTGGGTTTAGGAGTTGTTGGCTTGGTATTAATGCAACAAGGCAAGGGTGCTGATGCAGGCGCTGCTTTTGGCACGGGTTCTTCGGGTTCTGTTTTTGGAGCTCAGGGGGCGGCATCGTTTTTGTCTCGAGCTACGGCAATTCTAGCCACTTTGTTTTTTATGACCAGTTTGGGGCTTGCGGTTTTGAACGGTAAGCAGGGTGCTGCTTATGACCTAATGAACACCCCCAAGGTTGAAGAACTGGATACACTTGGTATTCCTGATGTAGGTGGTGCAAAAGGTGTGGTCGATACCTCCCCCGTGCCTGACGTCGAATCCAAAGAAGTGCCTGTTGCAGCTCCTGTAACCGAGTAAGCAGTTAAAAAAGTAATAAATACTATTTAAAATATAAGAAAAGATATTTTGCAAATAATAAAACAATTATGTATTAAATAGTATTTTTACGATCAAGTTTTAGCCGATGTGGTGAAATTGGTAGACACGCCATCTTGAGGGGGTGGTAACGAAAGTTGTGCCGGTTCAAATCCGGCCATCGGCACCAATATATACCCTGCTAGGGGTCTTCTCTAGTGGGGTGTTTTTTTATTTGCTACAACGAAAAATACATAAATTTAAGTTTCTAGAATAGAAGTGCGATACAGCAAAATAATTAGGTCATATTAAAAAATTATACGTAGAGTGCTGTAATATTCGTACAGGGTTTTGCTTTGTAAATTAGAGATTAATGGAGAAAACAATGGCAAGTATTCTTGCAGTTGACGATTCAGCTTCAATGAGAAAAATGGTTTCATTTACTTTAAGAGCTGCTGGATACGATGTCGAAGAGGCAGTGGATGGGGTCGATGCTTTAGAAAAAGCACAGGCTAGGAGATTCGATTGCGTAGTAACCGATGTTAATATGCCAAATAAAGACGGGATCACGTTAATTAGAGACTTGAGAGCACTCCCTGATTATAAATTTATTCCAATGCTGATGCTGACGACTGAGTCAGGCATCGAAAAGAAGCAAGAAGGTAAAGCTGCCGGCGCAACAGGATGGATGGTTAAGCCGTTCAATCCTGATCAATTATTAAAAACATTACTAAAAGTTTTAGGCTGATCGGTACTATCATATCTGAGCGTATTAAGTGCGTGCAGGGAACTCTATGTCTATTAGACTATGTTAGTCCCATGCGGTTTTATGCTGAGTGTTTAGATGAAGAGTTTAAGTGTTTATCCAGATAGGTATCACTAAAGAAAGTTTTTGGGTTAATTTTTAACCTTGTTTAAATGAATTTAGGCGCATACAGGTAAGTCTATGTCTATTGATATGTCACAATTCCATCAGGTCTTTTTTGAAGAGTGTTTCGAAGGTCTTGAAGCAATGGAGTCAGGATTGTTAACTCTCGATATGGGGGCTATTGATTCGGAAATAATCAATACCATTTTCAGGGGGGCACATTCAATAAAGGGCGGCAGTGGAACTTTTGGGTTTGCTGTTGTTGCCGATTACACCCATATTATGGAAACCCTGCTCGATGAGATGCGGGATGGGCGTAGGCAGGTAACCCAGCCTGCAGTAGATGTTTTGCTTGGTTCTGTTGACTGCCTTAGGGAGATGTTGACGGCTATACAAAATGAACAGATTGTTAACGATGTCAGCGTAGCAACGCATAAAACGGCTTTGGAAATTGTGCTTAATGGCGGTTCGATCGCCGAAGAACCCGCTTCTCCAGTTGAACGGAAATCGGCAAATGTAGCGGCTGTTGTCAATATTGCTCCTGATATTATTGAAGAAAAATCCGTTGAATTAGCAGGACAGGGCTGGAAAATAGCTTTTTGCCCCTATTTGGATTTGCTTAAAACGGGTAATGATCCTGTCAGGCTGTTTCGTGAATTGAATGAGCTAGGTGAATTAACAACCATGGCTAATATTCAGGATGTTCCCGATTTTTATGAATTAGATCCAGAGGAATGTAATATTTCTTGGGATTTAAACGTTGCCGGAGATATTTCCGAGGATGACATTAGGGAAATATTTAATTGGGTTGAAGGCGATTGTGAAATAGAAATTCAGCCGTTTGCCAAAGCCGTAAAGCCACTCCTCCCCGTTGTAAAAAAAGCCGATCCTGAACCTGCCCCAGTAATCATATCTAATAATCCAGACCCAAAGCCCGTTGAGGTCAAACCTAAGGGTGTTGAAGAAACCAAAAAATCGGATACGCAGGATACTGATAATGAAGCCGCAAAAACCACGGTAAAAGCCAGTTCGATTCGGGTGGATACGGATAAAATCGATACTTTAATCAATATGGTTGGCGAAGTAGTAATCACGCAGTCTATGTTGGGGTTAGTCGGTGAAAACTTTACCATGGATAAGGTGGGGCAGCTTAAAAGAGGACTTGCCCAGTTAGAACGGCATACTCGCGATCTACAGCAAAGCGTCATGAACATTCGGATGCTACCGATCAGTTTTGTTTTTAGCCGATTTCCACGGCTAGTACATGATATCAGCGGTAAATTAGATAAAAAAATTGCACTGAAACTGGTCGGAGAAAATACCGAGGTTGATAAGGCCGTCGTTGAGCTAATTAATGATCCCTTAGTCCATTTGATTAGGAATAGTCTTGATCACGGTATAGAAATGCCTGCGGATCGGGTCGCGGCAGGTAAACCGGAAACGGGAACCATCGAACTGAAGGCGTATCATCGCGGTGGTCACATTGTCATAGAAATTATTGATGATGGTCGCGGATTGGATAAAGATAAGCTGTTGGCAAAGGCCATAGAAAAAGGCTTAATTGAAGAAAGTAATCTTCTTACCGAAAAGCAGATATTTGAACTGATCTTTATGCCGGGGTTTTCTACAGCTGAACAACTCACTGATATTTCCGGTCGCGGTGTGGGTATGGATGTCGTTAGAAGAAATATTCAGTCACTCGGTGGCAATATAGAAATCATATCTGAGTTGGGCAAAGGGACAACAATAGCAATTCATTTACCGTTAACGCTGGCAATCCTTGACGGTCAGTCTGTTGCGGTGGGAGGTGAAACTTATATTGTGCCATTAGTATCAATTATTGAATCAATTAATATTACCGAAAAAATGTTAAATAAAGTTGCGGGAAAAGGAGAAACCTTTCGCTTGCGCAATGAGTATTTACCTGTAATTAGAATGCGCGGAATTTTTAATGTTCATTCGGGCAACCCAACAAAGTCGAAAGAGGGTGTCCTTGTAGTCGTTGAGGGCCAAGGCGAGCTGTGTTGCTTACTGGTAGACGAGTTATTGGGTCAACAACAGGTTGTTATTAAATCATTGGAAGCAAATTATCGGCGGGTGGAAGGTGTTTCAGGTGCAACTATTTTGGGTGATGGTTCTGTTGCACTGATTCTCGATGTCCCAGGCTTGGTGCGTTTTTCAATTCGCTAATATAAAGCACAAATAGATAAAATCAGATATGGCACAACAAGCTGAAAATAAAGATATTGACCAATATCACTACAGTAAAAACCTGGATAATGCAGTGCAATATTTGAGTTTTGCTTTAGGCCAAGAAGAATATGGGGTTGATATCCTTCGGGTACAGGAAATACGAAGTTGGGAACCTGTTTCCAGAATACCTAATGTTCCTTATTATGAAAAAGGTGTGGTTAATTTACGTGGTTCCATTGTGCCGATTCTTGATTTGAGAGAAAGGTTTAATTTAAGTAAAGCTGAATATACTCCGTTAACGGTAGTTGTGGTGTTGCAAACTGGCGACAGCAACAAGGCACGCATAATGGGCGTTGTTGTTGACTCGGTTTCTGACGTGATTAGTGTGGATAAGACCGAAATTCAAGGCGCTCCAGACTTTGGGGCTAAAGTTAGTAACGAATTCATTAACGGACTGGTATCGGTTAATGAGCGCATGGTAATGCTGCTTGATGTAGACAAATTACTGAAACTAGAAGAGTTGGACCAGGATGAAAACTAAAGCCTTCCGTATTCCGATCACGCTTCGTACTTACATCCTTTTAGGCAATAATATTAATGAATTTGGCAAGGTTTGTGAGATGTTAAGAGGTAGCGTAGCGTGAAAATTAATATGCCGATAACCAATAATGAGGTTATTCTGAAAAAAGGATCAATCCTGGTTTCACGAAGCGACTTGATGGGACGTATTACCTACGTCAATGATGCATTTGTTGAAACCAGCGGATTTACCCGTGATGAGTTGATAGGACAGGAACATAATATTGTCCGTCATCCGGACATGCCAGCAGCGGCTTATGAGGATTTATGGAAAACCTTAAAACAGCTTAGACCCTGGCAAGGCATGGTAAAAAACAGGTGCAAAAACGGCGATCATTATTGGGTCGAGGCCAATGCCATGCCGTTATTTAAAGACGGGAAAGTCTATGAATATCTTTCCGTCCGGCACCCGCCAAAGCGTGATCTGATTCCGGCTACGGAGCAGTTGTACAAAAAACTCAGCGCCGGCGAAGTAAAATTAAACCCTACTGGTTTAGCTTCGATAACTAAAGCTATTAGCGAAATAGCTTTAGCGAAAAAAAATGCTTTTGTAGTGACGGCTTTTTTAGGGCCTATATTTTTGCTGATGTATCGATTATTCCTGGCGCAGGAATACGTCTTGTTAGCGGGCGTTGCTTTGGTTGCCATGGTGGCATCGGCACTCAGTATTAATATGACTCGGGTCATAACCGATACGCTGGAAACGGCAATCACTATTTGTTATCGGCTGAGCAGCGGAAGTTTCGGCAATAAAGTGAATTTGAAGCGAGAAGATCAGCTGGGCGATTTTTTGCGTGGCTTGTATTGCATGGAAGTCAAGTTGGGTGTCGATCTGGCCGATTTCAAGCAAGGTCTCGCAGAATCCAAACGGATTACACAAGCTCTGGATAATGTTCAATCCGGTGTCATGGTAGCGAATAAGAATTTTGAAATTATTTACATGAACGATAGTGTTCAGAAGATATTCAGTAAGGCAGAAAGTGATATTCGCAAACAGTTACCTGATTTTTCAGCCGATAAATTGATGGGGTCCAGTATCGACCTATATCATAAGAACCCTGCTTTTCAACGTGGGCTATTGGAAAAACTACAGGAACCCCAGACGTCGCAACTCTTAATCGCCGGTCATTATATGAATCTTATCGCTAGCCCCGTTAATAGCGATGCTGGCGAACGTATTGGGTATGTTGCTGAATGGCAGGATAGAACCCATGAAGTTTTAGTTGAGCAAGAAATCGATCAATTGGTGCAGGGCGTTAAAGCCGGTAACTTGAGTGCGCGTATAAAATTAACTGACAAAGAGGGATTTACTAAAACACTATCTGCCGGCATCAATGAATTAACAGATGTCATTGAAAGTGTCTTTAGTGACGTTAACAGGGTCATGGAAAACATGGCTGAAGGTGACTTAACCACTGCCATTACCAACGAATATCAAGGGGTCTACGCTGAGTGCAAGAATAATATTAATAGTACTTTGGCAAAGCTTAGTAACTTTATCATTCAAATCAGAGATGCAGCTGATTTTATAGACAGTTCATCGCAGGAAATGGCCAGCGGTAATAATAATCTGTCACATCGAGCCGAACAGCAGGCGGCCAGTTTAGAAGAAACGGCCGCCAGTATGGAAGAGCTAGCCAGTACCGTAAAAAATAATGCGCAGAATACGGTTCAAGCGACTGAGGTTGTTAATTCAGCAAGCCAATTAGCTCAAAAAGGCGGCGGCGTAGTGAAATTAGCTATTGCTGCAATGCAGGAAATTAATGAAAGCAGTAATAAAATCGCGGAAATTATTGGCGTAATTGATGAAATTGCCTTTCAAACTAATCTGTTGGCACTCAACGCGTCTGTAGAAGCGGCCAGGGCTGGAGAGCAGGGGCGTGGATTCTCTGTTGTTGCAACCGAAGTGCGTAACCTGGCGCAACGGAGTGCAACCGCCGCACAGCAAAGTAATGAACTTATCCAGAACAGCGTGCAGAAAGTTCGTGCCGGAACAGCATTCGTCAATGAAACAGGCATAGCGCTAACTGAAATTGTCGAAAGTGTTACCAAAGTCGGCGATATTGTTGCACACATCGCCAGTGCCAGTTCAGAGCAATCAGCGGGTATCGAACAAGTCAATCAAGCAGTTTCTCAAATGGACGATATTACTCAGCAAAATGCGGCTTTGGCAGAACAGGCTGCAGCAGGGAGTATTGCGATGAGTGAGCAGTCTACCCATATGACCCAGTTGCTTAGCTTCTTTAGGGTTAATTCAAAAAACGGATCGGCAGCGGCTAGGCCGGTTGCGCTCAGTAATAGGGTACCAGTGGCACCCGTAAGGGCGCCGACAAAAAAAGCGGTGGCTCCTGCTGCTTTGCCAGCGAGTAAGCCAAAAATAGATAGCAGCGATGAATGGGAAGAGTTTTAATCAAGGCTCTAGGGCGTAATTCAGGTTTTTTAAATTGCGCGCCCTGAATCTTTTACCTCATCTAACCCTATAATCGACAGGAAACTATAACAATGACAACAGATGAGCAGTCAAATAATAGTCGGGTAGAGCAATTTCTCACCTTTCAACTTGCAGATGAAGCGTATGGCGTTGAGATTTTAAAAGTACAAGAGATTCGTGGCTGGGAAGCGGTTCGCGTGATACCGAATACACCGGCTTTTGTTAAAGGCGTATTGAATTTACGCGGTTCCGTTGTGCCTATCATAGATTTACGGGAACGGTTTTCTCTGGAACGTTGCGAATATTCCGCTAAAACGGTCGTTATTGTACTTTGTGTCGAAAACGGTCCAAACCAGTTTGTCATGGGCATAGTCGCTGATGCGGTTTCTGATGTACTGGATATTAATTTGGAAGATGTCAAAAAAGCCCCAAATTTTGGTTCGAAAATCGATACTCGCTACATGCGAGGTATGCATGTGTATAAGAAAAAAATGATTATGCTCTTGGACGTTGATAAATTGCTCAATCCCGATGAGGTTGAGGGAATTGAAAGTTTGGTGTGACAGGTGAGAATTGTTGCAATAATTAATCAGAAAGGTGGAGTTGGAAAAACGACAACTACTGTAAATTTATGTCATGCCATTGCAGAATCGGGGTTAAAAGTCACCGTTATTGATCTTGATCCACAAGGCCATTTAGCCGTTTCTTTAGGCATTACTGCGCAAGGGCTTGGCGGTATTGATGAAGCTATGCTTAAACAGAAAGGGATTCAGCAACAGATTATTTTCGTCAGGGAAAATTTACAACTCATTGCGTCAGGATCCAAACTTAAGGATATTGAGTATCTAGCGGGCAATCATTCGCCTCGTGGTGTTTTATTAAAAGACGCCTTGCATGGATGTCTTAATGATCAGGACTTTGTGTTTATTGATTGTCCACCGTCTTCAGGATTACTGGTTGCGAATGCATTAATTGCAGCTGACGAAATTTTGATTCCTATGTCCAGTGATTTCCTGGCGCTACAAGGATTATCTCATTTAATGGGTACGATTAAGAGATTTGAAAAAGCGTTGAAAAGGAAATACAAAACATTATTAGTGATGTCTCGATATTCGCCAGATAGACGAATATCGAGACAGGTGTTAAATGTTCTGCTTACGCATTTTCCCGAACAAATATTAGCGACAGTGATCAGAGAAACGGCATTACTTGCAGAATGTCCCAGCTTTGGTAAAACCATTTTAGAATATAGTCCAAAAAGTCGTTCAGCAAGGGATTTTCGTAGTCTTGCTCATGATTTTCTTGAAGACAAGGTGATGTATGGCAACAACTGAAGAAAATGATTTAATCGGCTACGATCCTTTAGCGTGGATGGAGGCCAGCACTGATAAAAATGAAGAAATAATTGCTAATGAATATTGTGGCGGTGACGACACTTCATTGGAAGAGCAGCCATTCATTGATAATGAAATGAGCATGACCGATGATTATTCAGATGATTTGATAGAAGATGCCGAAGAAGGTATGGCTTTAGCGACTGAACAAGATAAAGTAATGATAGATGAAACTGAGAGCGCAAGCGATAGTGCCATCATGGCTGAAGCAGTTGCCGACGATTGCATGGATGCAGGAGGTAGAGCACCAACAGTAGGCGCTTTAGGCGACGCAGGAGCAGTTGCCGACGACTGCATGGATGCAGGAGGTAGAGCAACGCAGGGAGCAGTTGCCGAGAATTTTTCGCCAGAAGAGCCGGATTCACAAATTGATTTAGACGCTACCTTGACTATTCAAAATGTCGCCAAGTTGCACGAACAACTGAAGAATATCTTGGCTGTACATGATGAAATCGAAATAAATGCATCTGACGTATCGTCAATCGATACGGCTACTTTGCAGCTACTGGTTTCATTGAAAAAAAATGCAGATAAGTTGCAAAAGAAAGTCACTATTATTTATCCATCCCCTCGATTTATTGAGTCTGCGCAGTTGTTGGGTTTGCTGGATGTGCTTGATGTTCATGACCTGTGACTTTTGATGGACGGGGAAGGGATTAGAAATGGCTATTGTTGAGAAGGATCGCGAATTTAAATTCACAGCTGATGATTTTAATTTTTTAAGAAAGTTGTCTAATGAGCATTCAGGTATCCAGGTTCCTGATGAAAGATTTGATATGTTTTATTCCAGATTATCCAAGCGGGTAAGAAAGCTTGGATTAGCGGACTTTGAAGCCTATTGCCAGTACCTTAAAGATTATCCGGATCACGAGTTTACTGAATTTATCAACGCCATAACAACCAATTTAACCGCCTTTTTTAGAGAAATACATCATTTCGATTATGTCCGTGATGTTGTTATTCCAGAAATTTTGATCAGAAATAAAGCCTCACGACAAATCAGGGTGTGGTCCGCCGGTTGTTCTACGGGCGAAGAGTCTTATTCTTTAGCGATTACCTTGTTGGAAAATGTACCCGGTGACTGGGATATTAAAATTTTAGCAACTGATTTGGATACCCATGTTTTACAAACAGCCTCGGATGGCGTTTATACCGAAGATCGTGTCAGTGATTTGTCAGAAGAGATGCTTAAGCGTTGGTTTATGCGGGGTAAATCATCGCAGTCAGGTCAAGTTAAAGTAAGACATCAATTACAACAAATTATTCAGTTTAAAAAATTAAATTTAATGCAGGATTGGCCGATGAAGTGTCATTTTGACTTTATTTTTTGTCGTAATGTTCTTATATACTTTGATCGTGAAACCAAGATCTCACTCGCGAAAAGATATGCTCAAATGTTGTCTAGTCGGTCATGGTTATTTATTGGACATTCAGAGTCATTAAACCAACTTTCAAATGAATTTGAGTTGGTTGCGTGTACCAGTTACCGGAAAAAGACGTGAACATTCATGAATAGTAGTAAAGATGTTGGTCTACCCTCCATAGACGGCTTTGATCACATTAACCGATATATGGATAAAGACCACGGTGTGATTGCGGCAAAGATTTTGCCGGGTGAGTATTATGTCACTCAGGAAGATGAATTGATTACAACGGTATTAGGTTCTTGTATATCGGCCTGTGTTCGGGACAAAGTGTCAGGTGTGGGCGGGATGAATCATTTTATGTTGCCGGAAACTACAGCCGATAAGCTAAAACAAGGTAATGAGGCGGTGGTTGGCAATGCAACCCGCTATGGGAATTTTGCCATGGAACATTTAATTAATACTATTCTCAGTAATGGTGGTAAAAGAAAAAACCTGGAAGTTAAGGTATTTGGCGGAGGTAAAATCATTCCAACCTTGACTGATGTCGGTCTTAAAAATATTGACTTTATCTTGGAGTATATCGATACAGAAGGGCTGGCTCTTTTATCCCAGGATTTGGGTGATATTTATCCCAGGAAAATAATTTACTTTCCTAAAACAGGTAAAGTCGGAATGAAAAAAATCAAAGACTTACATAATGATACCGTTATAAGAAGAGAGCGGCAGTACTTTAACGAGATTAAAAATTCACCTGTTGAAGGTGAAGTCGAGCTTTTTTAAGAGTATACAATGAGTAAAATTCGTGTATTGATTATTGATGATTCATTGCTAATCAGAAAGGTACTGACTGAGATTTTAAATTCGTCTCCAGATATTGAAGTAGTTGGCGCTGCCGAAGATCCTCTTATTGCCCGAGAGATGATTAAGGCATTAAATCCTGATGTATTGACTTTGGATATTGAAATGCCGCGTATGGACGGAATAACCTTTTTACGTAATTTGATGCGTTTGAGGCCAATGCCTGTTGTGATGATTTCAGCGCTCACAGAAAGTAATGCTGAAGTTACGTTAACTGCTTTGGAGTTGGGTGCAGTAGATTTTATAGCTAAACCAACAATGGATGTAGAAAACGCATTAAATGACTATGCCGATGATATTATTACTAAGGTAATAGTCGCGTCAAAAGCTAATATTAGAAGGCTTGAATAATGAAGTCTGCAATCAGAAATTCTGGAGCGGTAGCGCGCAGGGAAAAACGTATGCATGTCGTGAACTCCAGTAATGATGTAATCGCTTAAAATAAAGTGGTAACAATCGACATTAAACATGCACCTATTAACGGTGATGGTGGACTTCTTTTAGAGTGGACTTATGGGTAAGATACGCGTATTGGTTATTGATGATTCAGCATTAATTAGGAAAATATTGACTGAAGTTTTAAGTTCGTCACCCGATATTGAAGTTGTCGGTGCAGCAGCGGATCCTCTTATTGCCCGAGAGATGATTAAGGCATTAAATCCTGATGTATTGACGCTGGATATTGAAATGCCGCATATGGACGGGATAACCTTCTTAAGCAACTTGATGCGCTTAAGGCCTACACCGGTTGTAATGATCTCTACGCTGACTGAACATGGTGCGGAGGCCACTTTAAATGCTCTGGCGCTAGGTGCGGTCGATTTTATTGCTAAACCCAAGGTTGATGTTGTTAATACGCTGAATGAGTATGCCGAGGAAATTATTTCCAAAGTTATCGGTGCTGCCCAGGCTAAAGTCGGCAATATTTACAATAGAGCAATCAAGCCTAAAAGTCCTGTCGCAACCGTTTCTGATGTTTCAGAAAAGCACTCAGTTGATGTGATTCTTAAAGCCGCGCCGATAAAAACGCCTATTAGTTCCACCAGTAAGATAATTGTTTTGGGCGCCTCAACGGGAGGAACGGAGGCCATTAAGGCGGTTGTTAAAGGCTTCCCGGCAAATACCCCGCCTATTTTAATAACCCAACATTTACCCGCTGCATTTAGTGCATCATTTGTCCGGCATGTTGACCTGGTAACGGAAATGTCAGCGTGTATTCCCAAGCATGGTCAGACGATTGAGCCGGGTAATATTTATCTTTCACCTGGAGACATGCACATGCTGGTGATTAGAGACGGAGGTAAATATATTATTCAGTTGAGCGATGGATTGCCTGTTAATCGACATAAACCTTCCGTTGATGTTCTGTTTCGTTCAGCTGCTCAATGCGCTGGGGCTAATGCCGTTGCGGTGTTATTAACAGGCATGGGCGCTGACGGAGCCATGGGCATGAAAGAAATGCATGATGCGGGTGCTAAAACAGTTATTCAGGATGAACAAACCAGTGTGGTTTGGGGTATGCCGGGTGCTGCATTTAAGTTAGGTTGTACTGATTATGTAGTACCGTTAGAAAATGTTTCGAGTAAAGTTTTAAGCTTAATTAACTGATGTTACGCACCGACTGCGAATTATCAACAACTTACGGTTATTTTTTGCTTTGTAATGCATTGATTTTTTGTCTTCCTGGGTAACATCAGTTAGTTAAGCCTGGCAGTATTAGCAAAGTTAACTAGAAAATAAGCTGATAAGGTTCTTTGATATTATCTTACTGATAGGGCGTATATTTTCATCAAAACTTATCCTAACCGGCTAAGAGCGTATTTCGCCATGTACAGAATTTAAAAAAATATTATTTTTTACACTGTTTAATTAAATATGACTAATCAGACTAAATCACAATTTGTTGCGGTAGCTTCCATTACCTCGGAGTTAAGTGCGGTCATGGTGGTGGCCAAGGAAATATCATTAGCAGCAGCCAATGCCAAGGCTATTGCCTTTAGGGCGGGAGATAAGGCGAAAGGGTTTCAGCCGATTACCGACTTTATTAATGAGCTGGCTAAAGAAACAATTGAATTGGTTACCGATATCAATATACATGCACTGGTGTTATATCGATTAACGGTCAATGAATTCCAAAAAACGACTGCTTATAATAAATTTGAGTTGGCCGCAAAAATGGCTGGAGATGCTGTTTATGCTAATACGATGCAGGAGCCATTAGATAATGCAAGACTTTCGATGCAAGATTGCCAGAGACAGTTTAAACGGGATGTCTCGCAACTGTTAGGGCAACTTGAAGCGGTGATGCATCATGCCCGTGCCGCACGGGTTATCGCTGCAAACTCAAGGATTGAAGCATCGCAGGCGGGTGAATATTTACAGAGTTTGCAGGCCGTTGCTGAAAGTGTAGATAAAGCTGCGCATACTATTCACGATAATGTGCAGCGATGCAGAATTGCATTATCCATTTATCGCAATAACTAAATAGCTGCTAACAGCAGAGGGCATTGTTTTTCTATGAAAATGACCAAGATTTATGAAGGATCGCACCAATGGATTATGTTTGGAAGGGATGAAGGCAAACCCGCTAATATAATCGATACCAACCAATATGTGGTGCGCACGGCTGATCGATGCCTACTTTTGGATCCAGGTGGTGCCGAGCTATTTGCGCCGATGATGGCAGCGGTATTGCATCATGCCCCGGTGGATCAAATAACGGATCTGTTCGCTTCGCACCAGGATCCTGACGTGATCTCATCGCTGGGTTTGTGGGACCAGGCGTTAACCAATGCCAAGCTTCATGCGCCGGCTATTTGGGAGGGTTTCTTGCGGCATTACAGCTGTGAATCAATAGAATATGTACCTATTCCAGATAATGGTGGAACCATTAAACTGGATTCTGTGGAATTGCAGATCATTCCTGCCCATTATTTGCATTCGCCCGGTAATTTTCATGTCTACGACCCGCAGGCTAAAATTTTGATGACAGGGGATATCGGAGCCGCTTTTGA
Source organism: Methylobacter arcticus (assembly GCF_050917435.1). Classification (NCBI taxonomy): domain Bacteria; kingdom Pseudomonadati; phylum Pseudomonadota; class Gammaproteobacteria; order Methylococcales; family Methylococcaceae; genus Methylobacter; species Methylobacter arcticus. The sequence continues at coordinate 3,023,977 of NZ_CP159583.1, read as the reverse complement.
AGCGCCCGATGCCCCCGTGTTTGTTGATAATTTCACCGCACATGTTGAAAAAATGCGTCATTGGCATCAACGAATGATGCCGTCAAATCAGGCCAAGAGAGTCTGGATTGAACGGGTAAGAAATTTGGATATAGATATTTTGGCTCCACAGCATGGACGGATGTTTAAAGGTGATGATGTCAAACGCTTTTTAGACTGGTTTGATGCATTACAGGTAGGTATTGCCGTTTAATCAATTTCAACCTGTTGAAGTCAACAAAAATTTAAAAAAAGGGGAACCTAATAGATTTAGGCTCCCCTTACCAAGAGAAGGTAAGTAAGAGCGCATATTGATATGTTAGCAATGCCAAGGCAGAATGATAATGTGACCTATTGTCACATATAGACGCTACGGTTATTTTTATAAGAATTGAGTTAAAAAATAAAAGCTGATTAATAACCTAGATGCATCAATAAATAAGCATTCTATTAAGGAGTTATGATGGCAGAGCAAGCAAACTATATCCGTTGGTTTAATGAACTAACCATTGACGATGTCCCTCTTGTAGGCGGCAAGAATGCCTCGCTAGGTGAGATGTACCGGGAATTAACGACGCAAGGTATCCAAATTCCAAACGGTTTTGCCGTAACCGCCGAGGCTTACCGTTATGTGCTGGAGCACACCCATAGCTGGGAGGCGCTGCATCAAGCACTGGATGACTTGAATCCTGACGATGTCGCCGATCTTGCCAAACGCGCACGTAAAGCCAGGGAGATAATCTACGCTGCACGTTTTCCTGAAGACCTTGAGCAGCAAATTATCGCGGCCTTCAAGCAATTGAAAGACCAGTATGGCGATGATTTAAGCGTTGCCGTGCGTAGTTCCGCCACCGCCGAAGATTTACCGACCGCCAGTTTTGCCGGGCAACAGGATACTTTCCTCAATATACGCGGAGATCAGGCCTTGCTGGATTCCTGCAAACGCTGTTTTGCCAGCCTGTTCACTGATCGCGCGATACATTACCGGGTCGACCAAGGCTTTGACCATTTCAAGCTGGCCTTATCGATAGGCATTATGAAAATGGTACGCTCGGACCTGGATGCCAGCGGCGTGATGTTTTCGCTGGATACCGAATCGGGATTCAGGGATGTGGTGTTTATTACCGGCGCCTACGGGCTGGGCGAAAACGTCGTGCAAGGCGCGGTAGACCCCGACGAGTTTTATGTGCATAAGCCCACTTTTGAACAGGGGCATCGGGCGGTATTAAGACGTACCTTGGGCGCGAAGAAAATAAAAATGGTTTACAGCGACGGGCGCACCGGTGAATCTACCCGCAATATTGTGACTTCTGCTGAAGAACGCAATCGCTTTTGTCTTAACGATGCCGATGTTTTAACCCTGGCCGATTACGCCATTAAAATAGAAAAACATTACAGCGCCAAAGCAGGTCAGGCCAAACCGATGGATATGGAATGGGCGAAAGACGGTCTTGACGGCACACTGTATATCGTTCAAGCGCGCCCGGAAACCGTGGTTTCCCAATTGAGCGGCATGGTCTTGGAGCAATATCGTCTTAAAGAAAAGGCCGAGCCGGTTATCACCGGCCATGCGGTAGGCAGCAAGATTGCCACGGGTAATGCGCGGATTATCGATAATGTCGAGCAGCTAAACACCTTTAAAGCGGGCGATGTGTTGGTTGCCGATATGACGACGCCGGATTGGGAACCGGTGATGAAAATAGCTTCGGCGATAATCACTAACCGGGGCGGACGCACCTGTCACGCGGCGATTATCTCCCGTGAATTGGGCGTTCCCGCCGTCGTCGGTTGTGATAATGCCACGACCCTCATTAAAAACAATAGCCCGGTCACCGTATCCTGCGCCGAGGGTGATGTCGGTAAAATCTATTCCGGCCTGCTCGACTTCGATATTAACAGCACCGACTTGTCGGGTCTGCAACATCCAAAAACCAATATCATGCTCAATATCGGCAATCCCGAACTGGCCTTTAAGACCAGCTTCCTGCCCAATGACGGCGTGGGTTTGGCGCGGATGGAATTTATCATTACCGAATACATCAAGGTGCATCCTATGGCGCTGATACACATGGAGAAAGTGCAAGACGCCGGTGAGCGGGAACAGCTAAGCCAGTTAATGCGCAATTATGCCAGCGCTGAAGATTACTTTGTGCAGAAACTATCGGAAGGTGTCGGCACCATTGCCGCTGCGTTTTATCCCAAGCCCGTCGTCGTGCGGATGTCGGATTTTAAAACCAATGAATACGCCACCTTGCTCGGCGGACGCTGGTTTGAGTTTGACGAAGCCAATCCGATGATCGGTTTTCGCGGCGCATCGCGTTACATCCATCCCGCTTACGCAGAAGGTTTTGCGCTGGAATGCAAAGCCATGAAACGGGTGCGTGAGGACATGGGCTTAGCCAATGTTATCTTGATGATCCCGTTTTGTCGCCGCGTAGAAGAAGCTCGACGTGTCCTTGACTACATGGTGCAGTTGGGTTTGAAGCGCGGCGAGCAGGGACTGGAAATTTACGTGATGTGTGAGATTCCCAATAACGTCATTCAAATCGACGCCTTTTCCGAGTATTTCGACGGCTTTTCTATCGGCTCCAATGATTTGACCCAGCTTACCTTGGGCGTAGATCGCGACTCCGCGATCATCGCCGAAGATTTTGACGAACGCGATCCCGGTGTTAAAGAAATGATACGCCTTGCTGTTGAAGGTGCGCATCGTAACGGTAAGCATTGCGGACTTTGCGGCCAAGCGCCGTCGGACTATCCCGAGATGGCGGAATTTCTGGTAGAAATCGGCATCGACTCGATGAGTTTGAATCCCGATACCGTGTTACAAACTACGCAGCTGGTATTGGAAACTGAACGGCGATTAAACCGGAAGTTGTAATAATGTTCTTGCTAAAGCATTCCAATTTTTGTTTGTTGGGCTAAAATGAATAATATAGCGTTGGTTGTTTTATTGCAGGGGAAGACAAAATGAACATGAAAAATTACCGTCTGTTTTTATTGGGCTTTGTGGCGGCCTCATTCGTTTTGCTAACCGGGTTTCAACAACCGGGCATTAATAATGCTGTCTTAACCGAAAAGCAGGCCGCATCGGTTAACGTGAAAAAAGTCCAGCTCAACGGCAAAGAGAGTTCCGTTAAATCAAAACACAAAAAAGTTGCCAACAAGTCTTCAGTGCCGAGTGCCAATGATGCTGCTGAGCTTCAAAAAACACTGGATCTTACTATCCCCTTTAAAGTTAAAGCTTCTGAAGATGTTTGGTTGAAGAGCGAACAAAACAAGATGCCCCAACGGGAATCGGCAAATTTGTTTGCAACTGCAAGTCAAAAAAAACCAGGGTCTTTGGGTTTAGAAGGGCGGATGTTGATGTCGCAAGAGCCGGAAATGGATAAACAAAAGTCGCTGGATGGCGCCGGAATCGTTATCAACCTGAAGCGGTGAGGGTAAAAGCGGATAGTGCGGAATTTTGGAAGGCTGTGCAGCTCCCCGTTCTGCATGCGCTTTATTCACGGCAATCTGCGTGCTATTTTTCTAACGGTTGAGGTTACTTGCCATCACCTGCCAGCATCACAATTCTATTCCGGCCTGCGTTTTTTGCCTGATACATGGCTTGATCGGCGGTTTCGATCATGTCGGCGTAATCGGCATAGTGCTCACTATATAGACATACGCCGATGCTAACCGTCAGGTTATGACCATGAAATCGTTGGCTCATAATCTTGCCGCGACGCTCAATTTCCGATCTTATGCGTTCGGCATAACCGTAAGCGCCGGTTTCATTGGTATTTCTAAGGACAAATAAAAATTCTTCTCCACCATAGCGGCCGATGAAATCTCCGGGTCGAGTTAAGCTACGCAAAATATCGGCAACAATTTTTAAGGCATCATCGCCGGCCTGATGTCCGCAGCTGTCATTCAGCCGTTTGAACTTGTCTATATCGACAAATCCTATCGCGATATTGGCCAAGGCGGCCCCATCTTCTTGAAAAACAGCAGTCAGAAATTGGTTGATCATGCGTTTATTAAAAAGCTGGGTTAAATGATCAATCTGCGCGTTTTTTTTCTCCAGATGGTATTGTTTGGCATTAAAGATGGCGATGCCTAGTTCATAGGCAATGGGCTTGATTTCCGGCAGTAATTGTTCGCTCAGCGGTTTTTTTGACAGCGCATTATCGGCATAAAGCACGCCGAGCAGCTTATTGTGATGCGCTACGGGGATGGCAATAAACTCGGTCGTCTTTAGATGTTGAATTATGGGGTTGTTTTGCTCTGCTTTTGTGTTGATGATGACGGCTTTTTTTTCGCGCAGACACGCTAATAACAAGCCGGAAAGGCTGTTGATGTTGATCTCAAAAGGGGTTTTTTTGCTCGGTAATGTCGATTCCGGCCAGCCGTATGATGCGATCAGACAGCGGCGCTTGGGGTCGATGGTGAACATGATGCTGCGGTCAAAAGAAAATTCATCCTGTATGGCCTCGAGTGTACGGGGAATAAAGTCATCAGGGTTAAGGCTGTGATGGGGCGCGGTTAAACAGGAGGATAATTTAGGGGCAGCGACTACAGCGTTATCCTCGTTCATCTGACTTAGGTTAATGGTTGCTTTGACCAGAGTGGCCCGCAATGTCGTTAAGCTGGGTAATTGAATGCTGTAGAATTCTTGAGTGCTTTGCATATCCTGATCAACCTGTTGTAGCAGGGTTTCAAGATTCAGTTGTTCAAGATCAATAGCCTCGAGCACGGCGTGCTGTAAAGTTGGATGGCTGTTGAGTTGGGCAGCCGAACCTATGCCTTGTATCCAGGCGATGTAGTCGGCAAAGGAAACGATGGCGATTGCACTGTTAAATTGTGAGTGCGGTGATGCTTCGGCAGGCTGATTATGGTGGAAAGCTACGATTGCGGTGATTGATGCCGGTAATTGCCATTCCAGACAAAAAATATGCCCCATCTCGGTATGTGTTACGCCGAAAAAGTTACGTTCTTCTTCTAATGTTGACTGTTGGTTATTGCCGATGGAAGAAATAAAATCACTGTAAGTTACGCGTCCGTGGGTTTCCAGAACGACTTTGCCTATATCGTGCAAAAGCCCTCCGGTATAAACCAGGTCCGGATCGGGATAGTTAAGTGCGACGGCTATTCTTTTGCTTAATGAGGCTACATACAGACAATGTTGCCAGAAAAATAGCAAGTCGAATAGTTGCGATGGGTTTTGTCGTTTCAGATTGTTATAAATCAGCAGGTTTAGTGCAAGCTGACGCACAGTAGAAAATCCCAGCATAGTCACTGCGCGATTAGTGGAGGTTATTTTGTTGGGTAGGGCGTACGCGGCGGAATTAACCTGTCTTAGAATTTTTGCGGTCAGTACCGGTTCTGTTTCTATAATCCGGGATAGGCTATCGATTCTGGCGTTGTCATCCTTGGTTAGCGTTAATAACTTGAGGGCGACCGAAGGTATCAGCTGAAGGTGTTTTATGTCATCCTTCAGAATCAAGCTAGCGGCTTTTTTTATGCGTCCGGTATCATCCGTGTCTTGGTCGGTCATGACGTCTTCTCCAGTGGTTAACGTTCCGTTTTTATGTAGCAAACGCAGTCGAGTAAAGTTTTATGGAAAATTGTTAGACAATATCTTTAAGCTGTGGTTATCCGGTGTGGCGGATACCTCAACTCAATGTAGTGAGATGGGATTCGCTTGCCTATAGAGCTCCTCGGCTTCGGTGCATAGATAGCCAACATACTACCTGTCGTGGGCGTGTGCGACAACCGGATAAGCACAGTTCATCCAAAAGAAAAAAGCGGATATGACATTAATTAATATTATAAATCATTAAATAACACTATGTTGAGACCATTGGCGTGCGGTTATTCATCAAATTTCTTCGCTGGTCTGAAACCTCGCCCTTCAGGGGGATTATTTGAGTTTGACAACGATGCATTGGCATCGTTATCCTTTTTGGTAACCTCATCGTTCACGGGGAGGAGCAATCCACCGACCTCTATCCGTCGGCGGTTGTCACTCGACGGATGAGGTCGGGTGTGGATTGAAACATTAAAAACCTGAATATCGAGTTAAAGATGTGAGGCTTGCCCTTTTTTCCCGAATGGGGATCGGTTGGCTTCGAGAATCGAAATCCGGTATGTTGCCAGCGCTACATTGAATGACCCGATACCGAATACGCTAGTGTTTTTCCGCTTTAATCCCAAAAAACAACGCATACAAAACCGGTACCGCGATCATCGTTAGCACGGTTGCGAAGGCGAGGCCACCCATGATTGTGACTGCCATGCTCGCAAGCGGTATCATCCCGAGTATTGTCGTGCCTGCGGCGAGCAATACTGGCCGCAAGCGGCTGATTGCGCGTCGGTCGAGCTTTCATATTCGCCGCCCCATTGCAGCCGGTAACCGGTTGGCAGCGGTATCGCTTCGATTTTCGCCCCGACGTCGGAGCCGAAGACTAGCCGTTCGGTACGTATGTCGGCATTCGGATAGGCTTCGCTCAGTTCGCGTTTGAGTTCGGCGGCCAGCGGCGCAATCTGCTCCAGGCTTGCGGCGCGAATAATAAATTGGCCGTAGGCGTTATTTGGCTGTTCCGGTGCGTAGGTCAGCATGAAACGGCTGGCGCCTCGGCCGATAAAGCTTGCGACTGATATAACGCCGGGTTTGTCTCGGATGATGGTGTCGATTTCGCTCATGTCGTGTGCCGTAGCGCGAATATCGCTGCCTTGCGGCAATTGATAGTTGATATAGAACAACGGCGTATTCGAGTCGGGAAAAAAGGCTTGCTTGACCAACCCGAAACCGGCGAAACACACGAATGAAGTAGTAAACTAAACCGTTCAGTTTTTATAGGGATAATGCCTGTTGATTTTAATAGGCGAGGAGAGCATTAAGCGAATGTTGATTTCATCAGAACATCAAAAAACAGTCTGGGTGATTTGCCGGGGACAAAATTTTCTGAATACATAGCGATAGTTTACAATAGCGACAAGTCAGATCGCTCCTGCTGCTGGGGCGCAAGTAAACAGGATGTAAAATAATCAGATGAAAAAATTGAAATGCGCTGTTATCGGTACCGGTTATTTGGGCAAGTTCCATGCTGAAAAATATGCGTCACTGCCTGACTGCGAACTGGTTGCCGTTGTCGATATTAATGAGGCTGCGGCTAAAGACGTCGCTGAAAAACACGGAGCCATAGTGCTGACAGACTATCAATCCTTGTTAGGCGAAGTCGATGCAGTGAGTATTGTGGTGCCAACGACCTTGCATCATAAGGTATCCATGGATTTTCTCAATGCCGGTGCTCATGTGTTGGTTGAAAAGCCGATTACCGTAACGGTTGCAGAGGCCGATGAGTTGATCGCTATCGCCAGGGAAAAGAAGCTGATTTTGCAGGTCGGGCATCTGGAACGCTTTAACCCGGCGATATTGGGTCTGGACAAAGAAGAAAAACCGCTGTTTATTGAATCGCACCGGTTGTCGCCGTTTAATCCTCGCGCCAATGATGTCAGCGTCGTCCTGGATTTAATGATCCATGACATTGATATTATTCTAGCCCTGGTCGATTCCGAGGTGGAACGTATCGACGCCAGCGGTACCGCAGTGTTAACGCAAGGCACCGATATTGCCAATGCCCGGTTGAAATTTAAAAACGGTTGCGTGGCTAATGTGACGGCCAGCCGGATCAGCATGAAGATGGAGCGCAAAATGCGCATGTTCAGGCCGAGCTCCTACGTCTCTGTGGATTTCCAGAACCGGATCTTGACCAAACATCGCACCGGAAAAAAGGAAATGTTTCCCGGCATTCCGGAAATAGAAACCGAAGAATCCGTTTTTGAAAGCGGCGATGCGCTGCTGGAGGAAATCAAGCATTTCGTTAACTGTATCCATACCGGTGATAACCCGCTGGTTTCCGGTGTAGCGGGAAGGCGGGCACTGGAAACGGCGATACAAATTACCCGGTTATTGGGCGATAAATAACCGGGTAAATACCGGGTGCGGCATTGGTTTGTCGGGTTACGCGATAAAGCCGCTAATCCGATCTACATCATTCAACTAAACAATAGGCAGTAACAACATGATACCCATGGTAAACCTGAAGGCTCAATACGTTGAAATTAAAGATGAAATTGAGCGTGGACTGGCTGAAACAATCGAAAATTGTTCGTTCATATTAGGCCCCAATGTGCAGGCTTTTGAACAAGAAGCGGCCGATTATTTGGGGGTAAAACACGCCATTGCGGTGGCTTCGGGAACCGATGCGCTGCATCTGGCCTTGATTGCCGAAGGCATAGGCACCGACGATGAGGTGATTACCACCGCGTTCACCTTTATCGCGACGGCGGAAGCGATTAAATATGTCGGTGCGATTCCGGTTTTCGTCGATATAGATCCCAAGACGTTCAATATCTCGCCGGAAGCCATAGCCAAAGCGATCACCCCAAAAACCAAAGCGGTCATGCCGGTGCATTTATTCGGTCAACCGGCCGACATGACGGCAATCAAGCAATTATGCGACCGGCATAAGCTAAAACTCATTGAAGATTGCTGCCAGTCGTTTGGCGCGAGCATCAACGGCAAACAAACCGGTGCTATCGGTGATTCCGCCGGCTATAGTTTTTTTCCAAGCAAGAATCTGGGCGCGTTCGGCGATGGCGGTCTGGTCGTCACCAATTCCGACGAGACGGCGGCAAAACTTAAAATGTTGCACAATCATGGTTCGGATGTCCGTTATTACCATGATGTGATCGGCTATAACAGTCGTCTTGATGACATGCAGGCGGTGGTATTACGGGCCAAGTTGAAGCGTATCGACCAATACAATAAAGACCGTCGACGTGCCGCGCATTATTATTCGGAATTGCTGATCGATTTGCCGCTGACCACGCCGTTTGAAGATGGTTTGGGCGAGCACGTTTATCACCAGTACACGGTGTTATGCGAGCGTCGCGATGAAGTGATGAAAGCCTTGCAGGACAAGCAAATCGCCTGCGCCGTGTATTATCCCGTACCCTTGCATCGGCAAAATGTGTTTAAACAGGAATATGCAGCCGTCAGCTTGCCGGTGACCGAATTTGTCGCTGTCAACTGCCTGTCATTGCCGATTTGTCCGTTCCTTGAGGGTGATTCAATCAGGGAGATCGTGGCGGTTATTCGGGATGTTTTGACGGCATAGTTAAGACTGCTGGAATGCAGGCTTCGCCTGTAAGTACAAGCATAGCTTGCACTCCTGTTGATAAATTCACCTTGAACCTTGAACCTTGAACCTTGAACCTTGAACCTTAAACCCTTAACTATCCTATTCAGCGCCGGAGAATCATCCGGCGACCAGCACGCCGCCAATATGTTTCTGGAGCTGCAAAAACAGCGGCCGGACATTAAAGGCCTGGGCATGGGCGGCGCAAAAATGGCTCAGGCGGGTATCGATATCCGTTACGATTCAACCAATATATCCGTCATCGGCGTGGTTGAAGTCATCAAGCATTATGCCGAAATCCGCCGTGCGTTAACGTTGATGCAGGAACTGGTAGCGACCGAGCGCCCCGACTTGCTGGTTTGCGTAGACTACAAGGAATTCAATTTCAAGCTGGCGCGTTACGCCAAACAGCAGGGCATTAAAGTATTGTTTTATGTCAGTCCCCAAGTTTGGGCATGGCGGCCGGGTCGGGTAAAAGCCTACGGCAAGGTCATCGATATGATGGCGGTGATCTTCCCGTTTGAGGCGGCTTATTACGATGCCGAAAAAGTGCCGGTACGCTATGTAGGTCATCCTTCGGTAGATAAAGTCCACGCCCGGTACAGTAAAGATGAGGATTTGAGTCGTTTCGGGCTGGATAAAAATAAGCCGATAGTGGGCTTGCTGCCCGGCAGTCGTGCTAACGAAATCAAGCGCCTGTTGCCGGTGATGTTGGCCGCAGCAGAAAAAGTGCAGGCCAATCTGCCCGAGTGTCAGTTTGTTTTGCCGCAAGCCGATTCGATCAGCGACGCCTTGCTTGACGACTACCTGCGTCAGTCGCCGTTAAGCGTTAGCGTCATCAAAAACCAGCCTTACGACGTGATTCAATGCTGCGACGCGGTGATGACCACCTCTGGCACCGCGACCTTGGAAATCGCCTTGTTAACCGTGCCGATGGTGATTGCCTACAAGCTGTCGCCGCTCACCTATTGGCTGGGAAAATGGCTGGTAAATACGCCATTTATCGGCTTGCCGAATATCGTGCTGGGCAAAAGTATCATCAAGGAACTGATTCAGCAGGATGCGACAGCCGAAAACCTGTCTGAAGAAATCACCCGGATTTTGACCGATCAGGCCTACGCCGATAACATGCGCCAAAACCTGAGTCAGGTTAAACAGCAGTTAGGGCAGGGCGGCGGTTCCAAAAATATGGCGCAGCTGGCATTGGAGATGCTGTCGACTTAGCCGGATTGTGGAGGCGAAAAAACCAGGCAACAGGGTGAGCTTTTCTGTTAATGTTTACCGGTAGGTCAAATCCAGATTTATAAATTGCCAAATGAGGGGGTAACGATGGAAATTGGAACTGTATTTAAACTGCTGGGCTATATGCTTTGGCCATTTTTACTGGTGTTTTTATACTACCTGTTTGACCGGAAAGGTTTTAAGAAGCGGCTGGAAAAATTTAAACAAGACGGCTTTAAATAAGCGTTTAAGCGCATCAGGCGTTTTTACCGCCTGATGCGCAGCCATTGTTAATATCGCGGCACCGAATTATCGCAATCGCAAGACCAGGCATCAATGCCTCCGGTTAAATTGACAAGCTGTTTAAATCCTGAATTATCAGGCCGGACGGGGTTGCAAACCCCGTCACGCTTAGAGTTGCCAGTAGATTAGCTGATTTTTATCCTTAAATTAATCGAGTCTGACCCCATTGGTTCTTGACTCGCTGTACGGACGTATCATTTAGTAACTTCACTCATATAGTCCCTAAGCAAACTATTTACCAATACCTGATATTTGATGTGTTTTTCACTCGCTTGTTTTTTTAAAAACAACAAAATATCGTTATCCAATTGTAGCGTTGTGCGAATTTTTTTGGATTTGTAAAAACGTCCCCGGATACCATCGCTAAAATCATAATTATCTTCTAGCTCGTAATCATCAAATCGAGCTCTTTCTTCAACATTTGTCATAACTTGCCCTCTCTTTTGGATTCGCATATCGTGCTGAAATAATTCTGATTATTTCTTCGCCATCATCAGTAAAAAACAAATTAGCAACAACCAAAATGTGTGCATTTTGAGTTGCCCCAATGGTTATCCATCTTTCTTCAAAATAGCTAAATCTGTGATCTAATTTCGAGATTTGCAGTGGATCATCGAAGACCGTTTTTGCATCTTCAAAAGCGACACCGTGCTTTTGAAGATTTAGCATATTTTTATTTTCGTCCCATTCAAATTGCATGCACTTTTCCATTGTAAATTCTTGGTAAAAGTATATCACAATAAAAAACCGCCCCCAGTTTCCCAAGGGCGGTTCGTTCAATCAATGGTTAACAGTGGAAAGGTGGGCAAAAAGCCGTGCCCACCTATCTGGATTTTCACATAAAAGTAATTATGCCCTCAGGCCGAACTGGGTTGCAAACCCCGTCACGCTTAGCAGTTATTCTGCGCTTAGAGGTTAACTTTACTCTGACCCCAGTTATTCATATGACCCCAGTTATTCTGGGGATACCTCAGAGTCTGACCCCATTGGTTCTTCATTGGTTCTGGAACCCTTTTGAAGCCAGGCTAATGGGTGACCCTTTTTTTCAAGCATTCTTCATATAGCGATTCGGGAGCGATGTCTGCACCATTTTCCCAAGCAATTGTGCCACCGTCGATACCTGCTGCTTTGAACAGATTCAAATCCCGCAACGGTTCAAAAATAGCCCATTTACCAATGTATTCTGAAAAGTCAACATTGCCGCAAATACCGTCATCAAACACGATATTAAAGATATAGCCTTGCTGATAGTTAATTTCAATGACTTTATTCATATTCCACATAAACGCCAACGCCTCAATTTAATGGTTCTATTTTGGTGATGTCTTTACCTTCTTGTGCTAATTGCCAATCTTTTTCAAGTTCGACAACATGCAAATCAATCCATTCGCGTACCAGTTTGGTCGCCGTTCTTGAATTTAATGAGCCTTTGATGATATTGCCATTAAAATCAAACAAGGCGTTTTGTCCTTGATATTCCGCATGAAAATGCGGTGGATTATGTTCGTTGTAGTACATTCTGATAATGATTCCAAAAAATCTTGAAATTATTGGCACAGTAAATTCTCATAAAATTAAAATCCAATTCTACCACAATAAAAAACCGCCCCCAGTTTCCCAAGGGCGGTTCGTTCAATCAATGGTTAACAGTGGAAAGGTGGGCAAAAAACCTGCTCACCCTATCTGGATTTTCACATAAAAGTAATTATGCCCTCAGGCCGAACGGGGTTGCAAACCCCGTCACGCTTAGCAGTTATTCTGCGCTTAGAGGTTAACTTTACTCTGACCCCAGTTATTACGGTTATCTCCTTTCCCCCTGAGCCGGACGGGGCATGTTGCCCCGTCCGCAAGGTTTCACGTTGGTTAAACACAGTTACGAGGCTCAGGCATCGCAAAAACGTTAGGAACGGGGTTACAAACCCCGTCCCGCCTGGAGGATTGGGAATCAGCGCAAAAGCATCGCAGGGCGCAGGGCGGTTTCGCGACAGCAAACCGCCTATCAACGCACAACGCCGATGACAGCCTGTCGCAATTGCGGCGGATTGCCTAGCGGCGAATCTACCCTACAAATATCCGCCTTACAGCGTTCAGACCCTGCCCGCATGAAAGTAGTTACCACCCATACGAGTCTGAACATTTGCTACATTTCTCATGTCCACAAGAACAAAAATTATTTTCAGGATCACGATGACTGTCACAGCAGCAACATTTCCATTTATACAACGACATCGATAGTATTTTTTTAAAAAAGCTCATTTTATTCTCCAAAGTTTATGGTGCCAATTTGTGTCGCAGCCATGGTCGGGCAAGCTCTTTTCATTACCCGACATTTTGCGCGAATGTGTCGGGTTACGGCTAGCGCCTAAACCCAACCTACAGGACTGATCAGTTTTACGCCAAGGTAAATATCAAGTTTGCGGTGTTACCAGCAATATCTGCTGCACCAGTCAACGTAATAATGTCACCAGCTTCAAACGTACCACCACTCAAAGTCAAAGCAACACTTAATCCATCTCCAGACAAAGAACTCACGGCAGAACCTAATGCAGCGGTAGTTATGCTACCTGAAGTAGCATCTGCTATTGATGCTGTACCAAATGAACTCAATGCTTCACCAAACACTAATGTGGCAGTTCCTCCGCCAACAGTATTAGTGCTGGAATAGGTTATAGGTGTTACCGCAACCGTTGGCGCAGTGGTGTCGATTGCGCCGGTCACAGGAGTACCGAAAGCAGTTCCCACATTACCTGCTGCATCGGTTGCTTTTGCCGACAAATTCAGGGTTTCCGTACCGGCATAAGTGCCAGCATTGGCGACTGCTGTGAAGGTACCTGAAGACTCGCTGATGGTGAAGTTGCTGGTGACATCGGTAGTGCCATCCAATATGGTCAAGGTACTGCCTGCTTCGGCACTGATTGTCAGGGTTTTGCCCGACTGGGTTAAAGCCGTTACCGTTGGCGCAGTGGTGTCGATTGCGCCGGTCACAGGAGTACCGAAAGCAGTTCCCACATTACCTGCTGCATCGGTTGCTTTTGCCGACAAATTCAGGGTTTCCGTACCGGCATAAGTGCCAGCATTGGCGACTGCTGTGAAGGTACCTGAAGACTCGCTGATGGTGAAGTTGCTGGTGACATCGGTAGTGCCATCCAATATGGTCAAGGTACTGCCTGCTTCGGCACTGATTGTCAGGGTTTTGCCCGACTGGGTTAAAGCCGTTACCGTTGGCGCAGTGGTGTCGATTGCGCCGGTCACAGGAGTACCGAAAGCAGTTCCCACATTACCTGCTGCATCGGTTGCTTTTGCCGACAAATTCAGGGTTTCCGTACCGGCATAAGTGCCAGCATTGGCGACTGCTGTGAAGGTACCTGAAGACTCGCTGATGGTGAAGTTGCTGGTGACATCGGTAGTGCCATCCAATATGGTCAAGGTACTGCCTGCTTCGGCACTGATTGTCAGGGTTTTGCCCGACTGGGTTAAAGCCGTTACCGTTGGCGCAGTGGTGTCGATTGCGCCGGTCACAGGAGTACCGAAAGCAGTTCCCACATTACCTGCTGCATCGGTTGCTTTTGCCGACAAACTCAGGGTTTCCGTACCGGCATAAGTGCCAGCATTGGCGACTGCTGTGAAGGTACCTGAAGACTCGCTGATGGTGAAGTTGCTGGTGACATCGGTAGTGCCATCCAATATGGTCAAGGTACTGCCTGCTTCGGCACTGATTGTCAGGGTTTTGCCCGACTGGGTTAAAGCCGTTACCGTTGGCGCAGTGGTGTCGATTGCGCCGGTCACAGGAGTACCAGTCCCAGCATCAACAGTCTCAGTATCAGCTGCCGCCTCTAAATCCGCCGCAGCGGCTGTTTCATCATCGGTACTATCCGGGTTAATGTCTCCAACAGTTGCGGTATTGGCCGCTGTTTCAAAAGCATCCCCAAGAAAATCGTTTTCAAAGCTGTCAAAATCGCCGCTTTCCGCTGCGGCAAACATTTTGTCCAGCATGTCGCCTTGGGCGACGGTCTGCGTTTGAGCGAAATTGACCATCATTGCGGTGAAATCGCCGCCTGCATCAAAGGCTTTATCAATGCTGTCCGCCGAAGACGCTGACAGGGCGGCGAAGTTGTCGGCCTGTCCAGCGACTTTGTCGGTCACGCCTATCAGATCGGCGTCGCCCGAGAGCGTTACGCTTTCGTTCATAACGGCTTCCAGCATGGCTTTGTCGCTAAAGCTGATTACGCCGTCGCTGTCGCTTTCTATGGCGTTAACCAAGGCATTCATTAAGGCGTTATTGATGGTATCTACATCCAGTTTGCCTGCGCCGGCAGCGCCGATCAGGGTTTGGCTTGCAGTCACCAGGAAGTTGGCAACCTTGGCTGCCTGGGCTTGCAATTGCGCGCCCAATGCCCGTTGTTCGGGGGTGGCGTTTTTATCCAGTGCGACGGCCAGAGGGTCAAAGGTGTTAAGGTCGAATTTAGTGGCGTCCAAGCCTAGCGCCTTGGCGACGGTATTCTGTGCCTGCTCTGCGGTCTGGCCTTTGGCAATGAAGCTTTGTTGCAAGGTGGTCAGCGGGTTGATGACGGTGGAACCTGCTGGCGCGGTTAAAACCCCTTTAAACGCCTTGCCGGTAGAAATATCGGTACCTCCGGTTGTAATTAGTTTACCAAAGGCTCCTTCAGGCATAACGAAATTGCCTTTGGCATCGGTGATGGCGCTAGGTTCATTTGCCCCTTGCTTACCGTCGCCGTCCAGGTCGGCAAATACGGTGGCACCGGATAGGTAGCCATCGACGGCTTTACCGCTTAGTGCGGTGTTAAATATGGCTTTGGCTGAGGCAACGCTGGCAGTATCGGTGGTGACGGCCTTCAGTGCCTGTTGCAGGGTTCCTAGGTCTGTGGCAGAACCCGCTTTATCAACAGAGTAATATTTGGAAACTTCAACCCGGTTGTCAAACAGTGATGCGCCGCTGCCCCAGGTCGCATCGGTATGAGAGATGCTATCAAGGGCGGTTATAGCTCATTCGATCATGCTGCCCAGATTTTTTCCGGCTGCCATTTGCTCGGTGATATAGCTGACTGCTCCGGCTTTGGTGGCATCGATTACGGAACTGCCCACTAGGTTGTTTATAATTTTTGTGGCAACAGTGGTGTTGTAGGCTGTGGCTGCGGCTCCCCAGTTGGCGTTTGTGCCGGGGACGGAGGAAAGGGTTTGGGTAAGCTCTGAAATAATGCTGGCTTGAGTGGCTCCGGCCGCCATTTTGTCAACGATGTAGGTGGTTGCCCAGTCTTTGTCAGCTGTGGAAGCATTACTGCCGACTAGGTCGCTGATAAAGGTGCTGGCAAATTGGGTTGAGGTGAGGGTAGAGGCATAACTTTTGCCAAAGAAGACGCCTGTTCCTGATAGGGTTTGCGCAAGGCTTGCTATCGAGGAGCCGGCTGAGAGTATATCTGAAAACTGTGCTAAAAAAGTTGCCCCTGGGGCAGCGTTAAACATTGCCTGAGTCATTTGTAGCAGTTGATTTTGTTGGGTGGTTGTAATAGCCATCAGTATTGTCTCGGTTGGGTTAGTTTTCCGCATACACAAGCGGGTGTAGTTTTAGTACAAAAATAATGTTAGGTGTTCTTGGGTAAGCGTTCACTTCCCCGCTTATGAAAAAGGGGGCTGAGCACTTGCAATGGCTTATCCTCTTGTCAGGCTTTTTTTCAAAGCCAAGCTGTTGTTTAGGTAATTGCCTATTCTGTAGGTGCGCGATTATCCTATCAGCTGATGTGTCATGTTTGGTTGACAGGTGGAAAATAAGTCCTTATATTTCCTGCTCTCTTTATGGTATTTAATTTTTTACCCAAGAGTCCGTAAAGCTCCTTTCTTAAGGCTATCGTGCAACGGGAAAATAACGTGTGCAGATAGCTATGGACTACCGGGGAACTTCAGTCTCTATATTGAACGACAATAATTTGCTTTATGCTGCACTATGAATTTTCTAACTATGTTAAACAACGCACCGAGACGCTTGGCTTGAGTATGTCCGAACTGGCCAGGCAGACCGGCATTTCCCGGCAAGGGTTATATAGCGTGCTGGATGGGACGACAGGGCAGGCGAAAATTTCAACACTGGTTGCTTTGGCAAAGGCGCTGCAAGTGCATCCGATGGTGTTGTTCCGGCATTTGCTGCATCAAGTGGATTTCCCTAAATTTTCTGTGCCTGGGGCGAAGTATCGATTTGATGTCAGCGGCTTTGTTCAGGATGTGACGATTCCCGATAATACAACGGTGTTGACCGATCAGCTGTTTACCAAGGTTTGGGAGATTCAGAATATCGGTCATGTCAATTGGCGGGGGCGGAAATTGGTCTGTATGGATCAGAAGGTGGATATTCCTGCTGTTCCCGATCAGTCAGTCAGTCAGTCAGTCAGTCAGTCAGTCAGTCAGTCAGTCAGTCAGTCAGTCAGTCAGTCAGTCAGTCAGTCAGTCAGTCAGTCAGTCAGTCAGTCAGTCAGTCAGTCAGTCAGCGCCTGAACTTGGATGCATTGCTCGTTACAACTACATTGTTGCGCCTGAAGTCCGGCGCGGACTGATACCGACCCGGCGTATTATTGATATTCCCGAAACGCTGCCGGGCGATTCGGTAATTTTAAGCGTGGAGTTTACTGCGCCTTCTTATCCTTGCTCGTTGATTTCCTATTGGAAAATGACCGATGAACATGAGGAAGTTTGTTTTCCCGCAACCGAAGGTTTGTCGTGTATGGTGCGGGTAGTTAGTTTGTAAGTAGTAGAGTAGGTTGACGCGGTTCCAACTTAATGCCGCTACTACGCTTTACAAGACTAATTAAAAGACCTATTATCAGGTCTTTTAATTATAATAAGAGAAATATATGACCTATCAGGTGCTTACAGAGATTGCCACCAGCATATCTGAACTTAAAGCCAATCCTATGAAAGTGGTTGCGAGTGGAGACGGCATGCCCATCGTCGTTTTAAACAGAAATGAACCTGTGTTTTATTGCGTACCTGCTCCAGCTTATGAAGCCATGATGGAACTGATCGACGACATTGCGTTGCTGAAAATTGTAAAAGCTCGACTTGCAGAGGAATCGGTTAAGGTTTCATTTGATGACCTATGAACTCGAATTTAAAAAATCCGCGCTTAAGGAATGGAACAAATTGGGCCAACCCATAAAAAACCAGTTTAAAAAGAAACTCAAAGAACGGCTTGAAAACCCGCATGTCCTTTCTGCTGCACTCATAGGCGCACCGAACATTTATAAAATCAAACTGCGTCAACTGGGGTATCGCCTCGTTTACTCTGTCGAAGATAAGACCATAACAGTAACGGTGATCGCGGTTGGCAAACGCAATAGAAACGAGGTCTATGATCTCGCACTCTCGCGAATGCAAGAGTAATTCGCTGGTTCGCCTCTACTCAGCAGTATTGGTGGCTGCCTCCCTGCGGCCTTTACGTCTTACAACTGCGGATACTTGAGGCAGGTAACTAATCAGGTAGATATGCAGTGTATTTAGTGCTAAATTAAGCATTAAATATTGCATCAATATTTCCATTGGAGGGCTCTCATGGACACCATCTACACTGACAAGACCGTAAGCGTCACCGAATTAAAACGAAACTTTGCCGACATCATCAAGCAGGCGGACGAATGTCCTGTTGCCATTCTCAACCATAACAGACCGGAGGCTTATTTATTGCCTGCAGCGCATTACGAACGTCTGATGGCCTATGTGGAAGATTTGGAAGATGCGAAACTGGCTCAGGAACGTGCCAATGGCCCGTTTGTCGAGGTAAATCTGGATGAGCTATAAGCTACGCTTTCACGAGCTGGCACTGGCAGAGTGGCATAAACTGGACAACAGCATACGCGAACCACTCAAAAATAAATTGGCAGAACGGCTGGATAATCCACGGGTTCCGGCAGCCGCCCTTGCTGGGATGCGCGACTGTTACAAGATCAAGCTATCTCGTGTTGGATATAGGCTGGTGTATCGGGTTGAGGACGAAACCGTTTTTGTTACTGTGATCGCAGTGGGCAAGCGTGACAAGCTGAAGATTTACGATACGGCAAGGTCAAGACTTTGATAGTAGATGGAGTCCAAAGCTGGCTTTGGCTGTTCAAAGCCAGCTTTGAACTCCGACCATTGCAATGCAAACAGAAACTAACAATAATAATCGGCACTGACTTTTTTATGATCCAACTTTTATTTTTTCTATGCGCTTTGTGGAACGGTTCGGTTTATGCGACCGAACCTACATCCACAGTCGGTCAGTCAGTCAGTCAGCCAGTCAGTCGGTCAGTCGGTCAGCCAGCCAGCCAGCCAGCCAGCCAGCCAGCCAGCCAGTCGCCACTGATCTTAGATACATTGCTCGTTACCACGCCACGCGTTTCTGACTACTACACTGCGACTACCGATACGGCTACCCGTACCCAGGCATCGACGCTGGCAGTACCGTTTTCGGTAGGCGTGATTAATCAGACACTGCTGCAAGACAGCATGGCTTTGCGCCTGGAAGATGCGGCGATGTTTGTCAGCGGCGTTCAACAAAGTTCTGCCGATTCCGGGTTCAATACCGATTTGCGGATACGCGGCTTTACCACCGCCGGTAGCGCTTATCTCGATGGTGTGCAGGATAATCAGCATTTTCAGGTCAGGGATATGGCTTTGGTTGAGAAGGTTGAGATTTTAAAGGGGCATTCTTCGGTGCTGTACGGTTCCGGTTCGCCGGGCGGCACGGTCAATTACATCAGCAAAAAACCGCTGGAGCAGTTTAAACACTCGGTGAGTTATGAAACGGGCAGTTACGATTTTAATCGTGCGGTTGTCGATAGCACCGGCCCGTTGAATGAAGATAAAACGGTACTGTATCGGGTGATTGCCGCCGGACAATTGGCCGATGATTTCCGTGACAATATCACGCATGACCAAGCGACTCTTGCACCGTCGCTGACTTGGAATTATGCCCCCGGCAGTGCTCTGGATGTCGGCTTTGAGTACAGCAATCAAAACCAACCCTATCGATTCGATAATGTTTATACTCAAAATCATGTGGTTTACGACCGGTCATACGTCGATCCGCGCACTCGTTCCGACCGAAAATATTGGCGTTTTAGCACGGCACTCAAACAAGAATTATCGGATAACTGGTCTTTGCATTTTGCCAGCCATTACTTTCATGTTGAGCGTGAAGATTTGTTGTTCGGTTTTTATACTTTTAAAACACCAACGACGCTTAGCGGCTATTACCGTAATATTCATGATCATTACGATCAATATAGTTTGCGCAGCGAAATTCACGGTCAGTTTGAATTATTGGGCAGTCAGCATCATCTGGTTAGCGGTGTCGAGCGGAATGCTTCCGATGATCGCCTGAACAGTGATCGTCGTATTGGCGGCTATACACTGGATGTTTATAACCCTGCTTTTAATTACCCCATTCCGGCGACTACCCGGTTGGATAAGGATATAACGTCGTTGGAATATGGTTTTTATTTAAACGACCAGATCGATATAACGCGGTTTTGGCATGTTACAGGCGGAATGCGTTACAGTTTGTTTGATGGCGACAGCTTTCAAAACGATGTCTTTGTGCCTGTAACCGACCAGAATGCGGTTACTTATAATGCCGGCTTGTCGTTTACTCCGGTTGATAATGTCGCCGGCTATTTGAGTTACAGTCAGTCGTTTCAACCCAACTCGGGCACTGATCGGAATCTTAAGTTTTTACCCGCCAAGCAAGGCGACATGTACGAGTTTGGCATTAAATCGGCCTGGTTCGATAAGCGTTTGAGCACGTCCGCAGCTATCTACCAATTGACTCAAAGCAATCTTCCTCGCCGCGATCCATTCGACCCGGATTATTCGATTGCTAATGGAATGGTTCGCGGTCGCGGTTTTGAGCTGGATGTCAGCGGACAAATTTTGGAGAGCTTGCAAATAGTCGCCAATTACAGTTGGATGGATACTGAATTTATACAACATCCCGTCTTGCAAGGTAATGTGTTTCGTAGTACCCCCAGACATAGCGGCACGCTGTGGGGACATTATCAACTGCCCATCGCCGGTTTGCCCGGTCAATTTAAAATCGGCGGTGGCTTGGTGTTTGTCGGCAGGCGCTTTGGCGACGATGCGAATAGTTTTGAAGTACCGGGCTATGTGAGGCCCGATCTGGTTGCTCATTATCAATTGGAGCAATTCGATTTTCGTTTTAAAGTTGAAAATATACTGGATCAACGTTACGTCAGCAGCTCAATATTTGATGATACGGTTATTCAAGGTAATCGTCGGACTGCTTTATTTTTGGTTGCGATGAAGTTTGATTAAGCGCGCCGCAATATAACGGCGGGTTTAACTCCAAAGTGCCTGGGCGGCTTTCACACCCTCACCCACTTTGGTGAGGATTCTAGGATAAAGAGCGATTACTTAATATCGCGGCACCGAATTATCGCAATCGCAAGACCAGGCATCAATGCCTCCGGTTAAATTAACAAGCTGTTTAAATCCTGAATTAGCCAGATACTGGCAGGCTTGCGAACTACGCACGCCATGATGGCAAATCACTACGATTTCCTGTTGCGGATTCAGCTCACCCAGTCTTTGCGGGATTTGATTCAGCGGAATCAACACGCTGTTTTCTATGCGGGCGAAGGCAAACTCATGGGGTTCCCGCACATCCAGCAAAAATAAATGCGGTTCATGTTGAATTCTGGTTTTTAATGCGGATGCTGATAGTTGTGTTACGGTCATGGTTATCCTTTGTTAATAAAGCGATCTAAGCGTTGCATGGCGACAATCATTCTATCTATCGACGTGGTATAAGCAAAGCGGATGTAGTGATTGGCCTCATTTATGCCAAAATCCTTTCCGGGCGTTACGGCAACGCCTTCAGCTTCCAATAAATCCAGCGCAAATTGAAAACTGTCATCGGTAAACTTTGAACAGTTGGCATAAATATAAAACGCGCCGTCCGGTTTAATCGGTATTTCAAAGCCCAGACGCAATAAGGCGTCATAAAGAAAATCACGCCGCCGTTCGAATTCGGTGCGCCTATGCTCAAGATCAGCCAGGGTATGCGGGTCAAATGCGGCTAATGCGGCATATTGCGAATGGGTAGCTGTGGCGATAAATATATTTTGCGCCAGCTTCTCGGTGGCATCGATAAACGCCTCCGGCACGATCAACCAGCCGACCCGCCAGCCAGTCATGCCGAAATATTTGGAAAAACTGTTGATCACAAACACATTGTCACTAAATGCCAGCGCCGTGGTCGCCTTATCGTCATAAACCAGTCCATGATAAATCTCGTCGGAATAAAAGCAGCCGCCTAATGCATTCACAGTGTGAACCGCCTGCTTTAATTGCTCCGCAGTAATAAGGGTTCCGGTAGGATTCGATGGCGATGCAATCAATACGCCTTTAGTGTTTTTAGTCCAATGCTGTTTGATCTGCGCGGCGGTCAGTTGGTAGCGGCTGGTAGCATCGACCGGAACGGTTCTGGCTTTGCCGTCGAATAGCCGGATAAAGTTGCTGTTACAGGGATAACAGGGATCAGCCATAAGCAGTTCTTCCTCTGGGTTAAGCGTAACTCCCAAAGCCAATAAAAATGCTCCAGAGGCGCCTGGCGTGACAAAAATACGCTTCTTGTCCACAGTCGCCGCATAGCGCTGCCGATAAAACTCGGCTATTTTTTCACGCAGTTCAGGCAAACCGGCAGCTGGGGTATATTTCACTTCGCCGGTTTTAAGCTGTCGAATGCCAGCCTCCATAATGGCCGGAGGCGTTGTAAAATCGGGTTCGCCGATTTCCATGTGAATGATGTCTTTACCCTGCGCCTCCAGCTGTTTTGCGCGTCGCAGTAACTCCATCACATAGAAGGGCGAGATTTCCTGTGCTCGCTTTGCCAGTCGTACGTCCATAATTTTGCCACTTATCACAAAAGCATAGAATCATACCAATAAACCTTGCTATCCGGTTGCTATTCTGCTAAAAATGCGCGGTTTTAATTAATCTTGTCTTAGGAGTTAATGGATGACCGATAGTACTAAAACTGGCGACTCACCTTTCAGTTTTAAGCCTTATCAAGCAAAAGAAGGCGAAGAGTATATGAATAGTGCTCAATTACAACATTTTGAGAACATTCTTAGAAACTGGAAAGGCGAATTAATGCACGAAGTGGATCGCACTGTGCACCACATGCAGGATGATGCCTCTAATTTTCCTGATCCTAATGACCGAGCGTCTCAGGAATCTGAATTCAGTCTGGAATTAAGAACCCGTGATCGTGAACGTCGATTGATCAAGAAAATTGATGAATCCCTTAAAGAAATTGAAGCTGGGGATTATGGTTTTTGTGAGTCTTGCGGTATTGAAATTGGCATACGCCGTTTGGAAGCCAGACCCACTGCCAGTCTGTGTATCGACTGCAAAACACTCGATGAAATTCGTGAAAAACAAATGGGTTAACTCTGGATAAACAACCCCCTATCGGCCGGTTTGCACCTTCGCCCACCGGCCCTTTGCACCTCGGTTCCCTGTACACGGCTCTGGCCGGTTTTCTTCAAGCCCGCTCACAACAAGGCCGCTGGCTACTGCGCATTGATGACCTTGACACCCTCAGAAACATAAAAGGCTCCGCCGATACTATCTTAAAAACCCTGGAGAGCTTTGGCTTGCACTGGGATGACGAGGTTTATTGCCAAAGCCGACATATCGACGTTTATAACGACATTATCAGCGACTTACAAAGAAACCGGCTTATCTATCCTTGCACCTGCAGCAGAAAAAAACTGACAACCAGCGCTAGAAAGCAAGCGCCGCCCGATATTTACCCCGGCATTTGCCGAAACCGGCAAACCCCGCCTGATTGCCCTTATGCATTGCGCATTAAAACCGATAACCGCATTATTGCCTTTCGGGATGAGCTGCAAGGCCTGATTTTCCACAATATCGCCGAGCAAGATGGCGATTTTATCGTGCAACGCAAAGACCGGGTTATTGCTTATCAATTTGCCGTGGTCATTGATGATAACTTGCAACACGTGAACCATATCGTTCGCGGCTTTGATTTACTGGATGCAACGCCTAAACAAATTTATCTGCAACAGCTGCTGGGGTTTACTACTCCGGGCTATATGCATGTCCCGATTATTGTTGACGAACAAGGCTATAAACTCAGTAAACAGACGCAGGCGACGGCCGTCGATTTAACAGCGCCTCATGGGGTCATCTTTAAGTTGCTGGTCTTATTAAAGCAGAATCCGCCGATTGAGCTACAACAAGCCTCGGTCACTGAGTTGCTTAGCTGGGCGATTGCGCATTGGCATCCGCTTTTGTTAAAAAATACCCATGCCGTTAGTTGATTTGGGGCACGAAAAAAAGAGCTGCCTGATGGTTGATTAAGCGGTACCCAGCTAATAAGGTGCGACACAATCAGCCTGTGACAACCTGTCGCGCGACAATATGTCATATTTACCTGGGGGGCAGAGCGGGCTAACATGACCGCACTCTTGTTTATTACTACCTCCTAAAGGGTTTTAGAGTCTTTCATGCGGTCAATTTGACCGCATTTTTTTTGCCTGCCGTTATGCCTACCCATAACAGGACGCTATCTTAGGCAGTTGAAAGCAAGCCGATCGATTTCAGGCTGTTAATCTGGTCAGCATGAGAATGGCCGTTTAGCCGCCCGATTTTTGAGATACTTTGTCGCGCGGCAATATGCCGCATGTTTAATTTCCCCCGGTCAAGCTAGAATCCAGTGTCATTATTTAGCGTTTTTGTACAGACTCATTAAGGAATATGTTCATGTTTAATGACCCGAATTTTTTTACTATTCGCCAGCTTGATTTGGAAAACAAGCTTATTTTGCCGACAACAAAACTATATGACCAAGTGAGTTTTCAGCTTAATGCCTTGTATCAGGATATTCGTAGCGTATTGATTGATGCTCATTACCTTGTGTCGGCCACTGCCAAACAGCTTTACGAGCATCCGGTTGCAACAATGACCGCTTGGTATGAGCAGGCCGCTTATACCGGTACGGCTCTTTATGCCCAAGCTCAGGCGGTTGTGACACCGGTTTATCAGCACTGGCAAATTCAGGTGACTACGGGCAAGGAACAAACAATCCAGTTTCTACAGGCTTTTTGGGCTAACCCGGAACAGGTGACCCTAGCGACCTTTGAGCCGGTGACTCGTTATGTGGCAGCATTCACCGAGCAGTCTGAGCGGTATTGGCAGTTATTTATAGACAGTCCCGAACAGTTTACGGTGACGGCGCTTGCCCCGGTAACGGGTTATCTGAGCTCATTGTCCCAGGATGCTGAAGCGGTGTTAATTAGCAGTTATTATGCGCTGGCAGATTTATTTAGTTTGTTGATGGCGCAGCCTTCCGCGACGGTAGAGGCTTTATATCACAATACCCTATCATTTTTGCTTGATGTCTATTTCGATGTTATTTCGTCATTAGTCATGGTGTGAAATATTGTATCGACGCACTCTCAACGGCTGAGCCTATACCAACACGACATCGACGGATAATTCGACTTGATCCGAATGCATGACTACTCGATTGCGGCCTTCCAGTTTGGCGCGATACATTGCCTGATCGGCGGCGGCTATCAATGAAGCGAATTCCACGCCTGCATGTGTCGAATCGGATACGCCGATGCTGATGGTGCTGCTCAGAGCTACGCCGTCGTATTCTATCACCATTGCCGCATAGGTTTGACGCAGGCGATCCGCCAATATCCAGGCATCTTTTTCGAGAGTAGACGGCAGTAGAATACAAAATTCCTCGCCGCCATAGCGGGCGAAGTAGTCGTCGCTACGAATGGTTTTTTGCGCCACCGCAGCCAGACGTCGCAATACTTCATCTCCCACCGGGTGACCGTAGCGGTCATTGATAGACTTGAAGTGATCGACATCAATCATCAGCACTGCCAGCGTATCGCCGGTACGGTTGCAGCGCGCTGACAGGCGGACGGCTTCCTGTTCCAGGCTTCGACGGTTCAGCGCCCCGGTTAGCATATCAGTCGAGGCCAGTTTTTGCAGATCCGTGGCAAGTCGGTAATTCAGCATCAGTACGAGTCCAAACGTCAGGCACATTTGCGCCATGCTGCCAATAAAAAAGCTTGCCGGATTGATGGGCGTTTGCGCATAAAGGCTATAGGTATCGGGCGGCGCGAGAAAAACGATGACCGCTCTGGCCAGAAACATCGTGGCAACGACAGCGAACGACGCGCCGGTAAACCAATACGCAGTACGTAACGGTTGATCTATGCGGATGAACAAAGCACGGGCGCAGGCTGCGTTGCCGATGGAGAACGCCAACGAATTGGCGATCACGCGGGCATGAATATCGGGATGAAGGACAACGAACCAAATGCTTTGAATAAACACCACGCCGACCAGCAACCATGGAATATATCGGTTACAGAGCCCTGTCTTGAATGCCTGAATTCCGTTGAATTGCAAGCCTATTCCCGCCGCCATTAAGGTAGCGCCAAATGACAAAACCCAAGCGCTGTCGAGTCCCAGATGGGTATAGGAAAAGCCTAGGCCTAGTCCCATGCATAGACTGCCTGTTGCCCAGTGTTGAACTCCGCGAGTGTTGCCGCCATGTAATCCGGCCAGTGTCAGCAGGGCGGAAAATAGCACGCTCAGCGCGGATACCATCACCATCATTGTGCGGATGTCGAGAGTCATTGCGGTTACCGGATAGTGGACAGAATTTTATAGAGAGGGTGCATTTTCTTCCTAATTTGTAGCGGGTGTTATACGGTGTTGCGCATTCCCTGTGGACGCTGCTGGCATCAATGCACGATGAAGCTGGTTCGTCGTTTGCGTTGAATTTTTTTATTATATAGCAGACCATTTATAATCACAGTGTTGAATAATTTCATTTTTTCAGGATAAAGCCTGTTCTGGTAATTAAACGGCTATAGCATACAATGAGATTTGAACATCGGGTTCATACATTATTTTACTTGGGTGAGTTGCAGTTATGAATGATTTTATGAAATATACACCGATACGCCAGCTCATTCCCGGTATTTTACTGGCGGGGCTTTTATTGTTGGGCTTTATGGTGCTGCATGAGTTTTTGCTCACCCTGATCTGGGCGCTGATTATCGCCTACGTGGCATGGCCGACTTACCGGTGCTTAAGGCATCGACTCAACGGCAATGCCACGCTCAGTGCGGCGCTGATGACAACGATGATTGCGGCAGTGATCTTCCTGATCGTCTACTGGCTGGCCGCGATGTTGCAGGACGAGCTGAAAACCGCCTATCAAACCCTGATCAGCGGTTTTAACCCAGACACTTACCATTTGCCCGATTTTATCAAGCGCATTCCGTGGTTGGGCAACACCGCGCAACACTGGTTAGACAGGGTGGTTGACGATCGGGTCGGCGTGGTCGCGCAATTTGCCGACTGGGCACAGCAGTGGTCGGGCGAATTTGCCAAGTTTGTCGGCGGTATCGGGCAGTACATTATGAAGTTGGGCGTTATCCTGGTGACAGTATTCTTTTGTTTCCGTGACGGCGACGAGGGCGTTAGGCAGTTGAATCAAGGCCTGGTACGGTTTCTGGGGAAATATCAGCATGTTTATCTGCAAGCCGCCGGACACACGACCCGAGCCGTCGTTTACGGCCTAGTGCTTGCAGCGCTGGGGCAGGGCATGCTGGCCGGATTAGGTTACGCTGTTGCCGGTGTCCAGGCGCCGGTACTGTTGGCTACGGTGACCGCGTTGCTGGCGCTGATACCGATGGGCGCAACACTGGTGTGGATGCCGGTCGGTATCATGCTGATATTGGTCGGGCAGTCTTGGCAAGGTGTAGGCTTGTTGCTCTGGGGCTTTCTGGTTGTGAGTACCGTGGATAATGTTATCCGGCCGCTGGTTATCAGCGGCGCCAGCCGGGTGCCTTTTTTGGTGGTGCTGTTCGGCGTTCTTGGCGGACTCACGACTTTCGGTATGGTCGGCCTGTTTTTAGGGCCAGTGATTCTGGCTGTTCTGTTATCCGTTTGGCAATCCTGGTTGAAACTGCAGCAGCATGAACAAGATACCTCAGGATCGGCATCCGCCCCAGACTTGGACGTTCAGCCTGACTGGCATACCCTGCCGGTCGAGGCGGCGCTTTCTGCACAGAACTCTGATGCGCTCACCGGCTTGAGCCAAACAGCCGCGACAGACCGCTTGAATCGTTGCGGCCCTAACCGGCTGGACGAAAAACCGCCGCGTCCGGTCTGGCACCTGTTGTTATCGCAGTTCAAAAGTTTTCTTATCCTGGTGCTGATTGTAGCGGCTATTTTGGCCGCCGCTATCGGTAATATAATAGACGGCGTTGTGATTTTAGTCGTTGTGACCATTAATGCTCTGTTGGGATTTTATCAGGAATTTCAGGCTGAAAAATCGCTGGCGGCGCTTAAGAATATGCTCGCCTTGCAGGCCGAGGTGCGCCGCGATGGCCGCACTGTTCAACTGTCTGCCGATCAACTGGTGCCGGGCGATATAGTCATCCTGGAACCCGGCGACAAGATTCCCGCCGATGGCCGCATTATTTCCTGTCAGACATTGGAAGTCGATGAGTCCGCGTTGACCGGCGAGTCGGTACCCGTTGCCAAGCACCAACAGCCAATTGAGCCGATAACGCTACCGATTGTCGAGCGCAGCAACATGCTGTATATGAATAATGCCGTTACCCGTGGTCGTGCCGAAATGCTGGTGACCGCTACCGGTATGAGCACCGAGATCGGCAAACTGGCGGGACTGTTGGCCGAGGAAAAAGACGGCGATACCCCGTTGCAAATACAGCTCGACAGCCTGGGAAAACGTCTGGCCTTGATAGCCGTTGCAATCATCGGGGTGCTGTTTATGTCCGCCTTGTGGCGCGGCGAGCCGTTGATTCAGACCGCATTCACCGCGATTGCCCTGGCTGTGGCGGCCATCCCCGAGGGTTTGCCGGCAGTGGTCACCGTAACCCTGGCTTTGGGGATGCATCGGATGGCTCGGCAACGCGCCATCGTCAAACGACTGTCCGCTGTGGAAACCTTGGGTTGCACTACGGTTATTTGTACGGACAAGACCGGCACCTTGACCGTTAACAAAATGACTGCGCGGTCGATTTTTTATAAAGGCCAAAGCTATAAGGTCAACGGTGAAGGTTATGACACTGCCGGCGATATTTTGCCATCGAAAGAAGGTATTGCAGCGGATGATTTAGCGGATTTATTGCTGCCTTTAGCGCTGTGCAACAATAGTCATTTGCAGGGCAAACAGGTGGTCGGCGATCCTATGGAAGGCGCATTATTAGTGCTTGCCGCCAAAGGCGGTATCGACCAGGATCAGGCCATCTTGCAACTGCCGCGCATCGCCGAGATCCCTTTCGATGCCGAGCATAAATTCATGGCGACTTTTCATCAACAGGGCGACCAGATCAAGGTATTTATCAAGGGCGCGCCGGAAGTCTTGCTCAAACTGAGTCAGTCGATCATTGATAACAATGGCAACTCGCTGCCGCTTAAACAGGAGCAACTGCTGGCTCAAAACCAAGACATGGCAGGCACTGGTCTGCGCGTGTTGGGCGTAGCGGTGCGCACTCTGCCCGCAGGCGACTTCAATGCAGATAACGACTTGTTCCAATACATCCAGGAACTGACCTTTGTCGCTCTGGTCGGTCTCATGGATCCGCCCAGACCCGAAGCCCGCGAGGCAATCAAGCTTTGCCGGCAGGCCGGCATTGCCGTGAAAATGATTACCGGCGACCAGAAAGTAACAGCCTTTGCGATTGCCCAGGAACTGGGCTTGGCAGGTGAAGTGATCGAAGGCGAAGAATTGGCCGGACTGGATGATGACGCGCTGGCTGCGCGTATCAACGCCATTACCGTCTTTGCCCGTATTGCGCCGGAACAGAAAGTGCGGATCGTTAAAGCCTTGAAAATCGATGGTCATGTGGTGGCGATGACCGGCGACGGCGTCAACGATGCGCCCGCCTTAAAGAGCGCCGATATTGGCATCGCCATGGGCATTACCGGTACCGATGTCGCCAGGGAAGCCGCATCGATGATATTGACCGATGACAATTTTGCCACCATCGTCAAGGCGGTCAAAGAGGGCCGGGGCATATACGACAACATGGTCAAATTTGTGCGCTTTCAACTATCCACCAATATCGGCGCCATCCTGACCGTAGCCGGAGCGCCGCTGTTAGGGTTACCCTTGCCGTTTACCGCCGTGCAATTGCTGTGGATTAACATCATCATGGACGGTCCGCCGGCGATGTCGCTGGGCGTCGATCCGGTTCGCACCGGCAGCATGGACGAAGCGCCGCGCAACCCTGAATCGCGAATACTGTCATTGCGGCGTTTCGGCAACCTTTTCAGCTATGGCCTGATTATGGCTATCGGCACTCTGGGCATTTTGTATTACGACCTGCAAACCGGCGAAAGCCTGTCGGGAACAGGCGCAGCTCATGCGACGACCCTGGCGTTCACCACCTTTGTGTTGTTCCAGGTGTTCAACGTATTTAATGCCCGAGCGGAAAAAGGCACGACTTTCAACCGGCATTTTTGCGCCAACCGATGGCTCTGGCTGGCTATATTCGCGGTGGTTCTGCTGCAAATACTGGTGATACATTGGCCGATTGCACAGTTAATCTTTCATACCACAGCGTTAACAAAACTGGATTGGCTGATGGCGGTTGGTGTGGCTGCGAGCGTACTTGTTGTTGAGGAATTGCGCAAATTGTTGAGGCGGGTTATTACTGGGTGAGTTGTATTGCTTGCTGCGGTTAGTAACGAAGGACGTCTGACTTAACGAGTAAAGTCTTCTTTGAAAATCACCTAAACTTTGCCCTTAAGTATAAATACTTATACCGGGTTTTTAGTGGATTAAGCCGAGAGTGTGTTGTACGGTGACAAGCTGTGGGGATTTAAATCCGCCGTTAATAGGTATCTTTCATCCAGGAACGGCTTATGAATGACGCAATAGAGCAGAAAGCCAACTTTTCCGGCAGGGTTAAATCGGTTAAAGGCAGTATCGTCGATGTGTCTTTTGTGACCGATTTGCCGGGTATCAATCAAATGCTGTTGGTTGGCGCTGAGCAGAATATCGTCCTCGAAGTTGCCGGGCATTTGACGGCGACCGACGTCCGCTGCATCGCTTTTCATTCTACCGAAGGCCTGGAGCGGGGCGCTCCGGTTGCCGGTTCCGGCGGCTTTATTTCGGTGCCGGTCGGTGATGCGGTACTGGGTCGGATGATGAATGTGTTCGGCCAGGCTATCGACGGTAAGCCGGCGATAGCCGCCGAGCAAACGCGCTCTATTTACCAGCAATCGTTGCCGTTGGCACAGCGTAGCGCCAGTTCCGAGCTGTTCGAAACCGGTATTAAAATCATCGACCTGCTTGCGCCGCTGGAACGGGGCGGCAAGGCCGGACTGTTTGGCGGTGCGGGAGTCGGCAAGACGGTGATTATTACCGAGCTGATCCATAACATGGTCGGTCATTACCGGGGCATCAGCGTTTTTTGCGGTATCGGGGAGCGTTGCCGGGAAGCGGAGGAGCTTTATCGAACTATGGATGAAGCCGGGGTGCTGAAAGATTCGACGCTGGTTTTCGGCCAGATGAACGAGCCGCCCGGGGTGCGTTTTCGCGTCGGTCATGCCGCTTTGTCGGTCGCCGAATATTTCCGTGATGAATCCCGGCGCGATGTGCTGCTGCTGATTGACAATATTTTCCGCTTTATCCAGGCGGGCGCTGAAGTCTCGGGACTGATGGGCAGGATTCCGTCACGGGTGGGTTATCAGCCGACATTAGCGACCGAACTTGCGGAACTGGAAGAGCGTATCTGCAATACGGTCAGCGGCAGCATGACCTCGATTCAGGCGGTTTACGTGCCTGCCGACGATTTTACCGATCCTGCGGCCACCCATGTTTTCGGCCATCTTTCCGCTTCCATCGTCTTGTCCCGCAAGCGCGCCGGGCAGGGCTTTTATCCGGCAGTCGATCCGTTGGCGTCGCGCTCCAAAATGCTTAATGCGGCGATAGTCGGCGAACGTCACTATACGCTTGCGGTTGAAGTGCGCCGGGTATTGGCCGAATACGACGAATTGCAGGATATTATCGCGATGCTGGGTTTGGAAGAGCTCAGCGAAAACGACCGCGCCACCGTCAATCGGGCGCGGCGACTGGAGCGGTTTCTGACCCAGCCGTTCGCCACGACCGAACATTTTACCGGCCGCAAGGGGAGCTTAGTCAGTCTGGCCGACACGCTGGACGGTTGCGAGCGGATTTTGAATGACGAATTCGCCGATGTTCCCGAACAGGCTTTGTATATGATCAGCCATATTAATGTGCTGAATCTACATAAATAACCACGAAGAACACGGAGAGCACGGAGTGATGAAATTTGCTGGACTTACGAATCAGGTTATCGGCTGTGCCATTGAGGTACATAAAACATTAGGCCCGGGCTTATTGGAGTCGACTTACGAGCAATGTCTAGCCTATGAATTCCATCTGGCTGGGCTTTCTTTTGTCAGACAAAAATCTTTGCCTGTAAACTACAAAGGTGTTGTTATGGAATGTGGGTATCGACTAGATTTGATCATCGAAAACAAGCTCATTGTTGAACTGAAAAGTGTTGATAAATTACAGGGAATTCATGAGGCACAAATTCTCACTTACCTGCGCTTGAGTCATTTAAGTGTTGGTTTGCTTATCAATTTTAATGAAGTCATGCTGAAAAATGGAATTAAACGTTTTGTTCTTTAAATCTTCGTGCTCTCCGTGTTCTCTGTGGTGATAATCTTTAACTATTGTGGACTATTAAATGATGCGCTTAGAACTGCTGCTGCCCAGTCAGGTTCTGCTCGACGAACCGGTGCAAAAAATAATCGCCAAAGCCCGGAACGGTTCGTTTTGCCTGGAACCGCGGCATATTGATTTTGTCGCCGCGCTGGTTCCGGGGGTATTAACTTATGTTTCCGAAACCGGGCAGGAGGTTTTTATCGCTATCGATGAGGGAACGCTGGTTAAATGCGGGCATAGGGTGCTTATTTCTACTTATAATGCGGTGATGGGCGATAATCTGGAGACACTCAGGGACACGGTGGAGCAACGCTACCTGCAACTGGACGAGGCCGAACGCACTGCACGCTGTGCGTTGGCCAGACTGGAAGCCGGTGTGGTGCGCCGCTTTACCCAAATGCAAGGATAAATGCCGATGTTTCAATCCACGCCCAACCTCATCCGTCGAGTGACACCATCCGACGGATAGAGGTCGGTGGATTGAACCTAATAAGGTCATTAAAAAGGGTAACGACGCAGGTGCATCGTTGTCAAGCTTAAATAATTTTACTGAAGAAAAAGCTTTCAGACTAGCAAGGTAACTTGATGAAGGAATCCCAACATAAGACTGAATTTAGCAAATCGCTTGATCGGCAAGTCAAACGAAAGCTCAAGGCGCGCCAGCAAAAATCCCATCGTGTCTGGTTTGGCTTAGGCATGTTCGGCTTAATCGGCTGGTCGATAACGCTGCCCACGGTAGCCGGAATTGCCTTGGGTTTATGGATGGACAGGCGCTGGCCGGGACAGGTTTCGTGGACGTTGACGATGATGCTGGTCGGCGTGGTCTTAGGTTGCATGAATGCCTGGCGCTGGATAGGCGAGGAGAGTCGGAATGATTGACGGTTTATGGGCTATCGGCGTTTTGGTTTGGGGGGCGCTATTGGGGCTGATGTATTTCGGCGGACTCTGGTTAACCTTGCGTCGGCTGACGGAAGTTAAGCATCAGACCGCTTGGGTGCTGGGCAGTTTGGCCATTCGTAATGTGCTGGCGGTTGTCGGTTTTTTTCCGGTAGTCAGGCAGGGCTGGCAATATGCGTTAATTTGTTTGCTGGGGTTTATTCTGGCTCGATTTATATTAGTGCGACGCATTTCGCCGGTGCCGCGTTAGCCACTACTGGCGGTGGAGTGCAGGCTTCGCCTGCAAGCGCAAGCATAGCTTGCACTCCATGTTGTCGATGCTTATCGGCCAGTGTGCAATTTGGCAGTTTAGAGCGGCAAGGTTCAAAGCCAGCTTTATGATTTAATAAGGCCTGAGCAGTTACTGGAAATTTTGTAAAGACGAGGGCTTACCATGCTGAACAACCCAGATCAGATCATTTTATGGCAATACGATGTCATTAAAATCAATGCGACGCTGGCATTTACCTGGGCGGTGATGGCGCTGCTGGTCTGCGGCAGTTATTTGATTACCCGCCGGTTATCGGTAGACGCGCCTATCTCGCGGTTTCAGAATCTGCTGGAAGTTATTGTTGTCGAGGTTAATAAGCAAATTGGCGAACTCAGCCAGCAGCAACCGGAACGCTATCTTCCGCTGATCGGCACTCTGTTTTTGTTTATTTTTGCATCCAATGCGTTGGCTGTCGTCCCCGGCTTCATGCCGCCGACCGGGTCGCTATCGACCACTACCGCGCTGGCGCTGGCTGTTTTAATTGCGGTGCCGGTTTACGGCATTTATCGGGTCGGTTTATGGCGTTACCTTAAACAGTATTGCCAGCCGAATGCGTTCATGCTGCCGTTTAACATTATCGGCGAATTATCCCGTACCTTGGCTTTGGCGGTGCGGCTTTACGGCAATATCATGAGCGGTACCGTGGTCGCCGGTATTTTGCTCAGTATTACACCGTTATTTTTTCCGATTGCGATGCAAATGCTCGGCTTGCTGACCGGAACCATTCAGGCCTATATATTTTCAATACTGGCGATGGTTTATATCGCATCGGCAACGCCTAAAAGTAAGCGAAATCTTTAATGGCATCGTCCCCATTATTTAATTTAAGGAGTGCAACATGACAGAATTAACCCTGATTGCGGTCGCGTCGATTATTACCGCCGGATTAACCATTACTATAGGCGGAATAGGGCCTGCATTAGGCGAGGCCCGCGCGTTGGCTCAGGCGCTGAGCGCTATCGCTCAGCAGCCGGATGAAGCCAACACCATTACCCGAACCCTATTTGTGGGGATGGCGATGGTCGAATCGACGGCTATTTACAGTTTGGTTATCTCGATGATTCTGATTTTTGCCAATCCGTTTTGGGATTATGCGATAAGCCGCGCCGGGGGGTAATTGATGGCGATAGACTGGTTTACCGTCGGCGCCCAGATGATCAATTTCCTGATTTTAATCTGGCTGCTTAAAAAGTTTCTTTACCGCCCCATCATCAAGGTTATGGCCAGCCGGGAGCAGGGTCTGGTCGATCGTCTGCAACTCGTAGAAACCCAAATGAGCGAGGCGGAGCAACTTAAAAAACACTATGAAACCAGTCTGCAGCAATTAGCTAGCGACAAAGATAACATCCTGGCCGAGGCAAGACTACAGGCCGAAACCGATAGAAACCAGCGGCTGCAAAGTTTGAATGACGAACTTCAGCAGGAAAAAAAACGTTTTGACCAAGAAATGCACCGGCAACAGCAGGAATTGGGGACTGTAATCAACAGGGTCGTCGCTGAAAAAGCGCTACAGCTGGGCGGTAAAATACTCTCAAGTCTTGCCGATCAGTCGCTGGAGCAGCAGATAGTCGAACACTTTTTGCAAAATTTGGCCAAGTTGCCGGACGCCGAGCAATCGGTATTGCAACAAGCCTTAAGCCAAGACGATGCGGTAATCATTATCAGCCGGTTTCCGTTGAACGAAGCCCAGCGCAGCAAAATTCGCAGTCGCGTGGATCAATTGGCGCCGGTTCGCGAGATGGTTTTTGAACAGGATAGCCGCCTTATTTGCGGCATTACCTTGGAAGCAGGCGGCAGAAGCTGGGAATGGAATATTGATCGCTATCTGGCAGAGCTTGAAGTCGAGCTGCTAAAGCCGCTTGAGTAATTATATGGGAACGGCTTTAGCCGCGATAATCGCGGCTAAAGCCGTTATATCTACGACCACGAAAAGACGATGGTGACAGGGTCGTAAATTCCGTCCCACTTAGATGCTTGTTAGCTTAGTAGTCCGTAGGGGCGATCCGGCAGGTCGCCCATGACCGCTACAATGCGGGCGGCCTGCCGGATCGCCCCTACGAGAAACAAAGGGGTGAACAGTAGGTGACTGACTGGGCGACTAAAGTCGTCCCCACAACCTTGTCTATCTTTTACCTCATGGCGATAGAATAACTTGTGGCGCGGCTAAAGCCGTTCCTACAATTGCGATAAATTCGATTCAGTGCAGGAAACAACGGTTAGCGTGACTAATGAACCATTATTTTGAGCAATCTTTGCTGCAGGCCACGGAACGCCTAGACGACGTGTTGCAAAACGACAGCTTTGCGTTGCGGGCGCGGGAAGTCGGGCGCGTCATGCAGGTCAGTACCGGCGTGGTGCGGGTCAAGGGTTTGCCGGGTGCCAAAGCCATGGAGTTGTTGCGCTTTGAGAACGGCGTGATGGGCATCGCTTTTAATCTCGATCCTGACGAAATCGGCGTTGTTCTGCTGGGCGAAAAAACCGACCTGAGTGCGGGTAGTCGCGTCGAACGTACCGGCCGGGTCGTCGATGTGCCGGTCGGCAAAGCACTGTTGGGCCGAGTGCTCGATGCGCTGGGACAGCCGCTGGATAATGCCGGCGCCATCAACACTGACTTACGCTGGCCGATAGAACGGGAAGCGCAGCCGATTATTGAGCGGGCTCCGGTTACCGAACCCTTGCAAACCGGGATTAAGGTTATTGATGCGCTGATCCCGATAGGTCGGGGACAGCGGCAGTTGATTTTGGGGGATCGCCAAACCGGAAAAACCGCCATCGCGATTGATACGGTGCTCAATCAGCACGACAAAAATGTCATTACTGTTTATTGCGCCATCGGGCAACGCGGGTCGGCGGTGGCCAAGGTCATTGATTGCCTGCGTAAAGCCGACGTACTGAAAAACAGCGTGGTGCTGGTCGCCTCCGGAGAGTCGACGCCCGGTCTCCAATATATAGCGCCTTATGCGGCGACCAGTATTGCCGAGTGGTTTATGGCTCGGGGCGAGGATGTGCTGGTGATTTATGATGACCTTACCCGTCATGCCCATGCTTATCGCGAGTTGTCTTTATTGTTGCGCAGACCGCCGGGACGCGAGGCTTATCCGGGCGATATTTTTTATCTGCATTCACGGTTGCTGGAGCGGGCGACGCATGTAAAGCCTGAGTTCGGCGGCGGCAGTTTGACGGCCTTGCCGATTATCGAAACCCAGGCGCAGAATCTTTCCGCTTATATCCCGACCAACCTGATTTCGATTACCGACGGTCAGGTTTACCTGTCGCCGACGCTGTTTCAAAAAGGCGAGTTGCCTGCGGTCGATGTCGGCAAATCGGTGTCCCGCGTCGGCGGCAAGGCGCAGCTTCCGGGTTATCTGAAGGTGTCCGGCCAGTTGCGCCTGGCCTATTCGCAGTTTGAAGAACTGGAAGCATTTGCCCGTTTCGGCACCCGTCTGGATGACGCTACCCGGCAGAGTATCGAACGCGGCCGCAGGGTCAGGGAAATTCTGAAGCAGGATGAAAACAAACCGCTGTCGGCGTTCGAGCAAATCGTGGTGTTGATCGCGGTGAATGAAGGCCTGTTCGATAGCCTGCCGGTTGCCGAGGTGAAAAAGCTGGGCTCTCGGTTGGGCGATGCGCTGCTTAATCAGCTGGCTGTACAACGGGAAAAAATCCGGGTCGGAAAGCGGCTTAGCGACGAAGATAAGGCGCTGGTGCTGGATTTTGCCCGCGCTGTACTGGCACCTGAGCCAATGAGTCATCATGCAGACGCTTGATGTCTTGCAGCGGGATATGGATACCGCCGCCGATTTGCAAGCCATCGTCCGCACCATGAAGGCGCTGGCCGCCGTCAGCATCAGGCAATATGAACGCGCACTGGAATCGCTGACCGATTACAAACTGACCGTTGAAATGGGCTTGCAGGTGGTGTTGCAAGATCGCCAGGCCGTGTTAACCGGACAGCAAAAAAAACAGCCGTTGTGGACCGGCGCTATCGTGTTCGGTTCCGATCATGGCTTGTGCGGACGCTACAATGAAAGCATTGCCGCCTTTGCGGCGAACGAACTGGATAAAGCCGGATGCGAACGCCGGGATCGTCGTATTCTGGCAGTGGGTGCCAGGGTCGACGCCTCTTTAAGGGGAATGGGGCAGGCCGTTGAGGCGCTTTTTTTTGTTCCCGGTTCGGTGGCGGGGATTACTGAAACAGTTCAGCAAATACTGTTGCATATCGACAGCTGGCAACAGCAAGGCATTGAGCGGGTGCTGCTGTTTCATAACGCGAATCGGCAACGGAAGACTTATGTCCCGCAAGCATTGGCGTTGTTGCCGATTGATCTTTTTAGCTTTAATCGCCTGAATGCCAAACCCTGGCCGTCCAGATCCTTGCCCACATTTACGATGGACAGCGAGAAGCTGTTAAGCTCGCTGATTCGTCAGCATCTGTTTATCTTATTGTTTAGCGCCTGTGCCGAATCATTGGCCGGCGAACACGCCAGCCGACTGGCATCGATGCAGGTTGCGGAAAAAAACATCAAGGAGCGACTGGAGTTACTGACGGCGCTATATCGTCAGCAGCGCCAGAATCAGATTACCGAGGAATTGCTGGATGTGGTCGCGGGATTTGAAGCATTGGAAGGTAAAGCCGATGAGTCAGGTTAATGGCTTGGTCAAGTAGATTACACAGTATTTAATGATTGTGGGGCGACTTTAGTCGGCCAGTCAAACTTGCTTAATCGGCGACTAAAGTCGCCGCCACATGAGATGACAAAGTTGTGACAATCGTAAAAATTCCATTAGAATCGTGTCTGGAAAAAGACCGGGCATACGAGAACAATAAAAAGCCTGGTCTTGATGTGTCATCTATTTCACCCTCACGAGGAGCTTTCCTTTGCAATTTTCAAACGGATTTTTCATTCAATTTATTCGCTTAGCGGGGCCTTTTTGGCACTCTGAAAACAAGTCCACTATCCGCAGTCTTGCGCTGGCTTTATTCATGCTCACCCTGCTACAAATCGGTATTGCCGTCGTCATCACGGTGTGGAGTGCCGATCTTTTTAATGCGCTTGAACAGCGTTCGATGACCGGGTTATTCATGCAGATCGGCCTTATCGTGCTGATTTTTGCCGCTAATATAGCGGTTACCACCGCTCATTTTAAAGTTAAGCGCCGTTTGCAACTCGATTGGCGAAGCTGGTTAACACACCGTTTAATCGGCCTATGGATGGCCGATGGTCGTCATTATCTGGTCACACATATTCAGGGAGCACACGATAATCCCGATGGACGAATTGCTGAAGATATTCGTATTGCGACTGAAGCGGCTATCGATCTTTGTCACTCCTTAATCTATTCCTTATTGTTACTTATTAGTTTTACCAAAATTCTTTGGGCACTTTCCGGTATCGTTATACTGAATCTGGGATTTGTTGAAATACCTATTTACGGATATTTGGTCTGGCTGGCTATGATCTATGCGGCTTGCGCTTCCTCATTGGGTTGGTGGTTAGGCCGACCTTTTACTCAGGCGACTGATGTACGGCAAACCGTAGAAGCCAATTTCAGGTTCGGTTTGGTCACTGCACGAGAAAATTCCCTGGCGATTGCGCTGGTTCATGGCGAAGCCAACGAGCAAACCCGTTTCGTCGCGCTTTTTAAGGATATTGTCCACGCTTGGCAGCGACAAACCCAAACCTGGGCGCATCTGTTCATGCTGACTTCCGGTTATTCGGTGTTGTCGATGGCGTTCCCTATTCTGGTGTCTGCGCCTCGCTATATTATGGGGAATATCACGCTCGGCGCCTTGATGCAATCAGCCCAGGCATTTCAGCAAATGGCTGGAGCCTTGTCCTGGCCGGTTGATAATATGGCCAAAGTCGCAGAATGGCGGGCTTCGGTTGAACGGGTATTGGGATTGGTTAATGGGCTGGGTCAGCTGGAGCAGGAAATCGCCCGTCATGATCCGCACCGGATTCATCTGAAAAAAACCGAAAAGGATGTTTTGCGTTTCTGCGATTTGTCTATTACCCGGCTTGACGGCATGATGTGTGTACCGACTATGGATTATGAAATCAGACCGGGGGAGCGCGTACTGGTTACCGGCAATGCCTTTACATGCTCCAAGTTGTTCAAGGCGATAGTCGGCCTCTGGCCGTGGGGAGAAGGGGTCATTGAGTTACCCAGCGATCCGGTGTTTTTTATGCCGCCACGACCTTATTTACCCACAGGAACTTTGCGGGCGGCAATCTGTTATCCGTCAACCAAAGAAAAATATACCGAGTCTGCGCTTGCAGAGGCGCTTGAACTGGTAGGGTTGGGCGAATTGCAGGAGCAATTTGATCACGTCGATAATTGGGACGGCGCACTTTCCCGCGAACAACAACAGCGCCTGGGCGTGGTTCGCCTGCTGTTGCAGCAACCCAAGTGGATCTTGTTGCAAGAGTCGCTGGACTCGCTGGATTCCTTGCGTGAAATGAAAATGCTGAAGTTGATAGCCCAAAAACTGCCTGATGCCGCGATACTGACAATTACCAACGAGCCTCTTGCAGAGGGGTTTCATCAACGGCGGATTGTGCTGTAACGGCTGCTGTCTTTAAGGAATAATAAAATGAAGCATGACTTTGATAATAAATACGGCAAAAAAGTGCGCGGCGTTAATCTGGGCGGCT
Source organism: Methylobacter arcticus (assembly GCF_050917435.1). NCBI lineage: Bacteria > Pseudomonadati > Pseudomonadota > Gammaproteobacteria > Methylococcales > Methylococcaceae > Methylobacter > Methylobacter arcticus. The sequence continues at coordinate 2,983,585 of NZ_CP159583.1, read as the reverse complement.
GGCTGGTGCTTGAAAAATGGATGACGCCCAGCGTCTTCGAAGGTTTGAACGCGGTGGACGAAACCAGCTACTGTGTCGAACTGGGAGTCAAGGCCGAGCAGGCGCTTAAAAAACACTGGGACAGTTTTATCATTCGCGAAGATTTCGCCTGGCTGGCCAATGTCGGCATCAACGCGGTGCGGATACCGGTAGGCCACTGGATATTCGGCCCCGATTATCCCTATCATGCCAGCTATGGCGAAGTTACCCATCCCTTTGTGCCTGGCGGCATAGCCGTTCTTGATCGCGCTTTCGCTTGGGCAGAAGAGCTGGGCTTGCTTATCGTGCTGGATTTGCACGCCGCGCCCGGTTGCCAAAACGGCTTCGATAACGGCGGCATCAAGGATGTTTGCGAGTGGCACACCAAGCCGGAATATATCGAGCACTCGCTAAGCGTACTGGAGCGACTGGCCGAGCGTTACCATAGTCGCCCCGCCTTGCATGCCATTGAAGTATTGAACGAGCCGCGTTGGGATATAGACACCGCACTATTGAAAAAATACAACACCGATGCCTATCGCCGCATCCGCAAATACTGTCGCTCCGAAGACGTTGCCGTGGTTTATCACGACGGTTTTCGGTCGTTTCGCGAATACACCGGATTCTTGGCCGAACCGCAGTTCAGCAACGTGGTGCTCGACATCCATCGTTACCAGTGTTTTGCCCGCGAAGACATCGATACCGATATATACGGGCATATGCAAAAGGCCTGCATCGAATGGAAAAATGAAGCCGACGACATCATCAACGAATTCGGCTGGACCTATGTCGGCGAATGGAGCCTGGGGCTGGATTTAAAAATGGTGTCGCTGTGGGCAGAGGGACCGTTCAACCACGCTTTGCAGGAAATGGACGACTTCCAAATGGATGTCGCGTATCGGGGCTACGCCGCCGCCCAACTGGCTACCTTTGAAAAATATCTCGGCTGGTTTTTTTGGAGCTACAAGACCGAAACAGCTGCGGCCTGGAGTTTCCGCGATTGTGTGGACAGGGGGTGGTTTCCGGCTAAGTTCGATTGAAGCATCAGCAATAAGTACATTTTCCATCAGCTTAGTTTGACAAAAAGACCTTGGCAATCCATATAGAGCCAAGGCGAAAACCAAGTAAGGCAGGCTGGCGTGTGTCGCTTCTTTTACGCATTCGTCGTTTTGAATAGAGATGCTCTCGTCGATTATTAGTGGCATCAAATCACATCTGTTAACTCTTCAACATTCGTTTTTGTTCCGCTCTTTATCACACATAATCTGCAGTCATAATGCGCAGCAGTGTCCCGTCGGCAAACAGTTTTTTTAGCGCTTCCACCATCGCCGGATCAAACATGATGCTTGCATGCGCTTCGATATGGGTTATGGCTGTTTCCATCGACCAGGGCTCTTTATAGGGGCGTTTTGTCGTCAGTGCGTCGAACACATCGGCAATTTTTACAATGCGCGCTGATAGCGGAATATTTTCGCCGATTAAGCCGTGCGGGTAACCGCTGCCGTCATAGTTTTCATGATGGCCCGCAGAAATTTCCCGCGCGCATTCATAAAACGGATTGTTGCCTAAAATACGTACGCCAGCGAGTGGATGCTCTCGCATAATGTCCCATTCCTCAGCGGTTAATTTATCCGGTTTTTTCAAAATGGCATCGGGCGTGGCAAGTTTGCCGATGTCGTGCAGCATACTCATGAAGCCCATGTGCGCGGCTTCCGCAGCGTCAACGCCCATGGCGATGGCTAATGCTTCGGTGTAATGCTGCACGCGGTATAAATGACTGGCCGTATCCTGATCTTTACCTTCGGCTGCCAAACATAACATCACCACTGCGTCCTTGTAGGCAGTTTCCAATTGATCGCGCGCCGTCTCCAAATCGCGTTTTAAAACCAGCGATTCCAACGCCCGCACCACGGTTAAATTGAGTTCGGCCGGATCCCACGGTTTGGTGACGTATTTGTAAATATGCGCTTCATTGACGCAGGTCAGCAGCGATTCAACATCGGCATAACCCGTCAGTAAAATCCGAATGGCGTGGGGTCGGGCTTGCAACGCATGGCTTAATACTTGATCGCCGCTGATATTGGGCATGCGTTGATCGCAAATAATCAAATCGACCGGATGTTCATTCAAAAACGCAATCCCTTCTGCGCCGCCACTGGCCGATAGCGTTTTGTAGCCTTTGCGAAAGCTGCGCGTTAACGTCGCCAACACATCGGGATCATCATCAACCAGTAATAGCGTATGCATCTTTAAGCGTCCTTAATTAAACGAAGGGGAATAGCAATGATAAAGCGGGTGCCGCGATTCAATTCGGATTCAACCGTGAGTGTGCCTTGGTGTTTTTCAATAATACCGTAAGAAATCGATAAGCCAAGCCCGGTGCCTTCGCCCACATCTTTAGTGGTAAAAAACGGGTCGAATATTTTCTTTCTGACTTCTTCATGCATTCCGGTGCCGGTGTCGGCGATAGTAACGACTGCCTGATCAGCCACTTTAGCAGTGGTGATGAAAATACTGCCTTTGTCGGGAATGGCCTGAATCGCATTGGCGAGAATGTTCATAAACACTTGGTTGAGTTCGCCCGCATAACATTCGACGGATTCATTGAGCGAGTAATCTTTCTCGACGGTAATACGATCCTTGTAATGGTGATGCAGCATCTGCAAGGTCGAATCCAGGCCTTCTTCGAGCCGCACCGCTTTAACTTCGCCTTGATCGAGACGGGAAAAATTACGTAGCGACAACACGATATTGCGGATGCGGTCGGCCGCCTGCTTTTGGCTGTTCAGCAATTTAGCCAAGTCGTCGGTGACAAACGTGTAGTCAATTTGCGCCATGTGGGCGTTTAATTTTTGTGCGTTCGGCTCATTCATACAGCTTTGAGCAAATTCGACCGTGCCTTTAATATCGTCAATGTATTCTTCCAATGGCGGCATATTGGCATAAATAGCGCCGATGGGGTTGTTGATTTCATGAGCGATACCGGCAACCAATTGTCCCAATGAGGCCATTTTCTCGGATTGCACCAATTGCGCTTGGGCGGATTGCAGCTTTAGCAGCGCATCCTGCAATTGCTGGGTGCGGTCTATAACTTGGCGTTCCAGGCTGATATTCAAGTCTTCCAGTTCTTTTTCCACTACTAAGAATTTGTGAAACAGCTCGCCTAAGCGCGTGGTCATGCGGTTAAACGCATTGCCTAAATCGGCCACTTCATCGCGCCCCGAAACCGGCACCTTGATCGACAAATCGTTGGAATCTTCAATCGTGCGGATGGTGGCGGTCAATTTTTTGATCGGCGTGACCAGCAGACGACTGAGCAAGCTGACCAGCACAATCATCGGTACGCCGACCAAAGCGGCGGCAAGTAACAAATTTTTGGTCAATTCAAGCAACGGCTCCAGCGCGAGTTTTTCAGGCATGAACGCCGCAATTTGGAAGCTGAAATCGCCGACTGTTACGGGTTTTGAAATCGAGCCCAAATAGCTGATACCGTCAAAAATCCATAAGGGCCGTTCCGAAAAGTCATCATTTATCTCGATTGTTTTTACACCGTTAGCGGTAAAAAGATCTGCGCTGCCGTGGTTGCCTTCATGTGCTTTATGCAGCGCAAAACTGCTGTCTGTCGGCTCAAGTAGCCGGCTAATATCCTCCCACGAATGGGTCATAACCAAATAGCCCTGCATTTTTAATTGCGGCGGTTTTAACGCCGTCACATGAGCGATGACGCTGCCGTTAATAAAAGGCACCTCATGCTTGAATACCAGCGCGTAATCCTGTTGCGTTTGCCAAGCTTGGGGCAATTGGGTTTTTAGCACATCCTGCTGGGTGGAAGCGATCAGCACGCCTGCCGCGTTGAACACATAGAGATCCCCTTGTAACTGATAATATTGCTTAAGGTTTTTGAGCTCGGTGGTAATGCGCTTATCCAAATCGTCCACCACCACATCCAGCATCACCGACGAGGCTCGCCATGACAATAAGTTGGTGCGCTCGAACAGCAACACATTACTGATTTCAGCGGCTTTATGGTCGGCAATACCGGTGAGATTGTGCTCAATCTGCTGATTGATTTTTTCGCCGAATTGGTAGAACACCACCGCACTCAAGGTTGTGGTTACCAATAACACGATAAAACTGAAAAACAGCGTTAAACGAACTGAAAGCGAAAAGCGAGACATAAACTTACCCGGTTACTTGCTGGAAAATTGTTGCAGGATTTTGATTTGCGGACTTTGCGGCTTGGTTTCCACATAACCGATTGCCCCTTTAATCCGTTCCACAAACAAAATAACGGCCTGCTCGGAATTTTGGGTGACCGGCGGAGTCTCGCCTTTGAACAGCATTTGGTCCCAGTAACTGCCCAATTTATCCGGCGTGCTGTCAAAAATTTCCGCAGTAAAACGGGTACGGGCATCCGCTTGTGCGGGCAAGTTAATCGGCATGATGTCTTCGCCGTTTTCCCAATGTTTTTTCTTAAGCAAGTAAATCGCCGCAATATCGCTTTTATCCAGTTGAGCGGCGGGTAAATCTTTATTGGCAATGATGTATAAATCCGCCGACGCGATTGAAAACGGCATTAACGCGGCAGTCAGTCCTAAAACAAGCAATCGTTTCATCAGAATAACACCGCAATCGAGCTATAAAGACCGGTTTGATTATGGAAAACACTGCCTTGCGTTTGTTGCCATTCAAGTTTAAACGATAAGCGCGGCACAGGACGATAGACAATGCCGCCTAACGCGGTATCGGTCGAGGCCAGTTTGCTGGCAAATTCAAAATGTTCGTAGCGAGTAATCAGGTTGAAATGCTCGACCAAGGGTACTGCCATTTGCACATAACCGCCCCAGTCATGATTGCGATAATGGAGTTGATCGGTATCAACCTGCGTGAACAGTAATTCGCTTTCCAGCTCAAACCACTTGTGTTGCCAATTGCCGTCTACGCTGATGGAATTGCGAATTTCATTGCTTTTTGCAACGTCGGCATGTTGAAAGGATACGCCCAAGTAATAATCCAAATCTTCGTGCGCAATCCATCGGGCGCCGACAACGGTTTGATAATGGCGTTCATGTTCAGTTAACGGTTTAGGACTAAATTCTTCGACCGGTTGCCAATAAACTTCCAGCGCATGACCGGTTAACGCATCGAAATCGTGGCGCACGTTAATACCTGTCACGTAGTTGGCGCGGGAATAGGATGACGTGACCGGGCGATTGGTTGTCCATACCAACGGTGCGGCATGCACAATATTCCAATGATTGATCGGTGCCAGGAATTTACCCGTGCGTAAAGTGTCGTTTTCGGTGACGTGAATATCGTTATACAGTCGTTCAACGACCAGTTGTGCGCTATTGAATTGTGCGCCTTTACCTTCTTCCCAAAGCGGAATTTTGTAGGCTTCGGCCTCCAAAAAGGGGTTGAGCCAGCGATTAAATTTGCCCGAGACGAACAAGCTTAAGTCATCTAATTCAACGGCAGTGGGGCCGCGATTGGGCGAACTGGTCGCCAGTTTGGCATACCCCGAAACGGTGACGGCATCCAGCCATGATGCCGTTTGGTCGGCATATAGCGGCGGCGTGAAGCAAATCATCGCTAAACTGAACGCACAGACAAGCGCGCGACGATTGGAATGTAGCAAAAACGGCATAACGGTAGAATTCAGTAGATAAGCAGCATGGCGGTATTATACCTTCTAAAAACCTTATATTCTTCGCGGTGTTATGCCTTAAGTTGATTGAGCTTGATTTTCCGGGGTTCCCCAAAAGACTTTTTTATCCAACTCCATGCCTTGCTGCTACAATGCGCCCATCGTAAACTGCACAAGAATCGAACAAATGGATGTCATCCAACGCATTGCCGAAGAATTAGCCGTTAACATCAAGCAGGTCAGCGCCGCTGTCAATTTGCTGGACGAAGGCGCGACTGTCCCGTTTATTTCCCGCTACCGCAAGGAAGTGACCGGCGGTTTGGACGATACGCAATTAAGAATGCTGGAAGAGCGTTTGGGCTATTTGCGCGAACTTAATGCGCGGCGAAAAACCATTCTGGACAGTATCCGTTCTCAGGAAAAGCTGACGCCGGAACTGGAAAAGGCCATTAACGCTGCCGACACCAAAACACTGCTCGAAGATTTGTATTTACCCTACAAGCCCAAGCGCCGCACTAAAGCGCAGATTGCCCGCGAGGCGGGGCTCGAGCCGCTTGCCGATGCTTTACTGGATGATCGCAGGCTGATTCCCGAGCAAGTCGCCGCTGGCTATATCAATGCGGAAAAAGGCGTACCCGATACCTCTGCCGCTTTGGATGGCGCGCGGCAAATTATCATGGAACGCATATCTGAAGATGCCGAATTGTTGAGCGAACTGCGCGAACGCATCTGGCAAAAAGGCATTGTTCACGCCACGGTTGCGACCGGCAAAGAACAGGCTGCTGAAAAATTCAAGGATTATTTCGACTACGAGGAAGCTATCAACAAAATCCCGTCGCACCGGGCGTTGGCCTTATTTCGCGGCCGCAACGAGGATATGTTAAACATAACGCTGAAACCCGGCGCTGACGATAAAGCCGAGCACGACCTTTGCGCCCAGTTTGTGGCCCGACGCCTCAATATTACCGACAGCTCAAAACCGGCCGATGCCTGGCTGGCTGAAACCGCGCGTTTCGCCTGGAAAATCAAGCTGTACACCCGTATCGACCTGGACTTGAAGCTCAGGCTGCGCGAAGCCGCCGAACTGGAAGCCATCCGGGTGTTCGCCAGCAATTTAAGGGACTTGCTGCTGGCGGCACCGGCCGGTCCTAAAGCGACGATGGGCCTGGATCCCGGCATCCGCACCGGCGTTAAGGTTGCCATTGTCGATCCTACAGGAAAAGTGCTGGCTACGGACACCATTTACCCGCACCCGCCGCGCAAGGCGTGGGACGAATCGATAGACACGCTGGCAAAACTGATCCAAAAGCACGCCGTCGATTTGGTCAGCATAGGCAACGGCACCGGTTCCCGGGAAACCGACCAGCTGGTGGCGGATGTGATGAAGCGGCACAGCGAACTGAAGTTTACCAAGATCACCGTGTCGGAGGCGGGGGCGTCGGTTTATTCGGCGTCTGAACTGGCGGCCAAGGAATTTCCCGAGCTGGACGTGACCTTGCGCGGCGCGGTTTCGATCGCCAGACGCTTGCAGGACCCGCTGGCGGAACTGGTTAAAATCGACCCGAAATCGATCGGCGTGGGTCAGTATCAGCACGACATCAATCAGGTGCAGTTAGCCAAAGGACTCGATACCGTAGTTGAAGATTGCGTCAATGCGGTCGGCGTTGACGTGAACACCGCCTCAGTCTCTTTGCTTAAACAGGTATCGGGCTTGTCGGCCAGCATCAGCGAAAACATCGTGGCTTTCCGCAACGAAAACGGCCCGTTTACTAATCGCAAGCAATTGAAAAAAGTGCCGCGCTTGGGTGACAAGGCTTATGAACAGGCGGCCGGATTCCTGCGCATTATGAATGGCGACAACCCGCTGGATGCGTCTTCGGTACATCCTGAAGCCTATCCTGTCGTTAAGGCGATTATCGCGGATACCGGGAAATCGATCCGCGATTTAATCGGCCAGAGCCAGTTTTTGCGCAGCCTGAACCCGACCACTTACACCAATGAACATTTCGGTTTGCCGACGGTAACCGACATTTTGCAGGAACTGGAAAAACCCGGCCGCGATCCGAGGCCGGAATTCAAAAGCGTCGAGTTCAAGGCCGGCATCGAGAAAATCACCGACCTTGAAGTCGGCATGCGGCTGAACGGCGTGGTCACCAACGTCGCCAACTTCGGTGCATTTGTCGACATCGGCGTGCATCAGGACGGCCTGGTGCATATCTCCCATTTGTCCGATACCTTTGTCAAAGATCCCAGGGATGCGATCAAGACCGGCGACATGGTCAAAGTGCAAGTCATGGAAGTCGATGTCGCGCGCAAGCGCATTTCGTTATCGATGAAAACTAATCCTGAAGCGACTGATGCCAGACCCGAGCGCAATAATCAAAAGCAGGCGACATATAAGCCCAAACAACAGGCGCCGATCCAAGGCTCAATGGCTAGCGCCTTTGCCAAGGCGCGGATCAGTAAATAATTTTAGCCCTGCTATACTGATTCCAGTATTAGTACACCACCAGGATTTGATATGCGTAAACTCAGTCGTTTTTTCGTTCCTCTTTTATTTGTCGGCCTGTTTACGGCTTATGCGCCCCTGACTCAGGCAGAAATGCATTATGGCAATACGATTACTGTACCCGTCATGCAAACGGAGCAATCGCAATGCCGGAGTTATGGCGGCAAGGTCGGTAACAAGGCGTTGAATGCTTTTGCCAATCTGACCACCGGCGTGTTGGAAATTCCCAAAAATATCATTAACACCACCAATCAAAGCAATATTGTTTATGGGGCGGTCGGCGGCTTATTTAAAGGTTTGATTCATACTGCTGGACGCATAGGTGTCGGCATTGCTGATTTAGTGACTATACCGCTTCCTACCATGCCTATCGCTCAACCTGAATATATCTGGGAAGATTTTGATGTGGACACCAGTTATGGACCGGTATTTCGTCTGGACAAATGTCAAGAAGAGTCCCCCATCGATCAAGCGCCAGTCGCAGAGTCGGTTGTTGACGCACCAGCTGTAATTGCACCCAAACCAGAGCCGATTGATAATTCAAAGCAGTACCGCCAGGAAACCAATCAGAAACTGGATACGATATTCAAAAAAGAAATGATGAAATAAAGCGTGGCGGCTTAAAGCAAAAAAAACCGGAGGTGGAAGCCGGCCGGGCTTTTTTATTATCAATTAAGATTGTCGAGGAGCGGTGCGAAATGTCGGGTTTTAACAAAATGTCCATAAATCCCTTGCCTTCAGGTGTGGGATATAAGGATGCTCTTGGCTTTATATGCTAATACCAACGCATATACATGACGGCATTGTGCCATCGTCTTATGCAGCACAATACAAACGAGTTGCTTAGAAACTTGCTACGCCTGTTGCTTTCTCTGAAAGCTTGCGTAACATCGGCTTGAAAGGAAAGTTTCTTGATCGATTAAAGTAATGTGAAAGATGGATATAGGGGCGGATAATTCACGAACGGCTGCTCCTGGCCGTTGGTTACCGGTCAAGATAGGGAGGAACCCAGTTGGATATTCTTAAAAAAGAGATGGTGCTTGAATCGAGGCTAGGGTTACACTGGAACTCCTTGTTATCGCTAACGGATTTATTGCCTCAAGTCTTATATCGTTTGGTTGGGGGGATAAGTGGCGCCTGAAATCATTTATTATTCTTGGTATAGAAAAATAAAGAAACTTATCACCTGTCGGTTTTATAAAAACGCTGGATTTAACCGACGAATAGAATCGTAGTCTGTTGATTTTATGAGTAACTGAAAATTGATTTTTGCATTTTTTGATAAACTGATAGGTGTCAAGAATAAAAGAGTAACAGAACTTAATCGGCATGCAGTTATACATTGCGGCTCAGCCTTATCTTAAATCGAGTACTTTATTATGCGTTTAATTATTATTGGACTGTCTATTGTATTTTTTACCTTATCAGGGATTATCACGTTTAAGGCACTGGAACTCCCGGTTCACAAAGCTTCTTATCAGGACAAGCCGAAATACGTAACGTCTGAATCAAATAGCGTCATAAAAAAAATGACTGCAGATCAGGACGCCAACAGGGCTGTTGTTGCAAACCTACAGGCTACAATTACCCAGCTTGAGGACAAGCTCAAAACAAAAGAAAATGTGCTTGAAAGTATTAAAACTACAGATGCCGAAAACAGGCCGCGGACCCTGGCGATCTTTGACGGCGAGACGTTTTCTTCTGGCAAGATTAGGATAAATGACGCTGCTTTGTCTACGATTGAGCATTTTGTCGGGGAAATATCAGCCTCTCAAGGCAGTCGCGTCATTATAGAAGGTCATACCGACAATATACCAACCGGTAAGCTACATATTGATAATATGGGCCTGTCATTACAGAGGGCAAGAGCCATAGCGAACGTATTGGTTTCTCATGGTGTATCGTCCGACCGGATATCGGTAATCGGTTATGGTGAGGCCCAGCCGATAGGCTCCAACGATACAGAAGAGGGCCGAGCAAAAAATCGCAGGGTCGAGGTAAAGCTTATACCTAAAGAAGGAAAGAACTAATGCATATGTACACAGAGCACTTTAACCTCAAGTTACTCCCATTCGAGAATGTACCGGATCCGCTGTTTTTTTATGACTATGGGGACCATGCCCTTATACGTAAACAGATATCCGGATCTTTACAGAGTGGCCGGGGTTTAATCGTTGTAATGGGGCCGATCGGTTCCGGTAAGACGACGCTAAGCCAGATGATAAAATTTGATTTTCCTGAAAACATCAAATTAATATGGATGGGTGAGCCACCTGCAAACAGCGCTAACCTCTATATGTTTCTTGCCCAGGAACTCGGATTACAGCCGTCATCGTCTGAGAAGACCTTTGTGATGAGGGACATCAGAAATGCTCTTTTAAAGCTCAATTCTGCAGGGAAGAAATGTATGGTCATCATGGATGAGGCGCATCTGATGTCAGACGATGTTATCAACGGCATCCGTTTGCTGAACAATCTTGAAGAAGGATCAATTAAACTTATTCAGATGCTGCTTCTCGGTCAGGAAGAATTGATGGAAAAAATAAACCAGCCTGAAATGGAACCCTTTAAACAGCGAATTGCTACACTCGAAATTCTGGGGAAGATGAGTGTCGATACCATGCTTAAATATATCTCGCATCGCATTCAGGTGGCCGGCGGCAGTCCCGACCTCATTGCAGATACAGGGCGGGAGGCGCTCTCCATTGCCTTTAGTGCCGGTGGGACGCCGCGTACGGTCAACTCATTGTGTGACAAGTCATTCAACGTTGCTTTTGAACGGGAAAAACCAGTCGTTGACGCGCGGGATATCTATGAAGCAACGCAGAGAATGGGATTGATAACAGACGTCTTTCATTACATCTGTTTGCTAAATACTAGAGAAAGAGACATAAAAAGTCAGGAATTACCGCCAACAGCAGATAAACCTGTTCCGGAAACGGCAGAACAACTCTCGCCGTCTATTACCAGGAAAGCCGAACAGGTAAACAGAGGGACGATAAACGAAGCGCCTGACATTTCCGGAATAGGGATGGGGGTGGCTGAATTGTTCCCTGCAGATCCAAAAGGCATAAAAGCGCCTGCTATATGGCTGTTATTATCAATAATCGCATTCACGTTAAGCGTTTTGTTCTTTTGCGAGCGGACCGAATCCACGGGTTTTCTGGGCTGTCTCATGGCCTTATTCAACGCTGTATAAGGCGTAATCTGTAGGACGCAATAAAATAGCCTATTGCATCGCATGGCAAGATTATCATGCGATGCAATACCCGATAAAATCGCTATTGCCCTGCGGACTGTTTTGTTATAAAGCAGGCGTTCACTTAACCCGGCGGCCAAGTCATTTGCCTGGCACCCAGCAAATGTAAGTGCAGGTGATAAACGTCCTGTCCGCCATGCTTGTTGCAGTTAAATACGGTTCTATAACCTGTTTCAGCTATGTCTTCCTGTTTTGCCAGCTTTGCCGCCGTCTGTAATATTTGTCCTGCCAACAGAGTGTCATCCAGGTCATTCAGGGTTGCGATGTGGCGTTTGGGGATAATCAGGATATGTACTGGCGCTTGGGGCTTAATGTCCCTGAAAGCCAGGATATTTTCATCTTCAAAAACTATATCCGGTTTGATAACACCAGCAACCATTTTACAAAATAAACAATCGGTCATGGCTTTTACCTTTTGTGGATTGGTGAACGGATCAGCCGGGCGTTTTTATAGGCCTACGCGACCATTAAACGCATGCGATAAGGTGCCGCTGTCGATAAACTCCAGTTCGCCGCCCATCGGTACGCCGTGGGCAATTCTGCTGGCCGGTACCTGATGTTTCCGGGCCAGTTCGCCGATAAAATAAGCGGTCGCTTCGCCTTCGACCGTGGAGTTGGTCGCCAGTATCAGTTCCTTGATATGGCCTGTTGCCAGCTGTCGTTCCAGTTGATCCAGGCCGAGTTCGTCCGGTCCTATGCCGTCCAATGGCGATAACCGGCCATGCAGTACAAAATAGCGCCCCTTGAATGCGGTGGCCTGATCGATAATCCAGACGTCGGCGGGGCTTTCGACGATGCAGATGATGGCATCGTCCCTTGATTTGTCAGCGCATATTGAGCAGATATCACCTTCAGTCAAAGTGCGACATTGACTGCAGTGGCCCATTTTTTCAATCGCTCGCAGCAGCGTTTGGGCCAGCATTGTTGCGCCGTTACGGTCGCGCTGGAGCAGATGGAACGCCATGCGTTGGGCGGTTTTGGGGCCGACACCGGGCAAGCAGCACAAATTCTGTATTAATTGCCCCAGTAAGCCGGATTTTTTCATCTTAAAAAGGCAGTTGGAATCCGGGAGGCAGCGGTATTCCGGCGGTGACATCCGCCATTTTTTCCTTCTTCATTTTTGCGACTTTATTGACCGCGTCGTTGATGGCGGATGCAATCAAGTCTTCCAGCATGTCCTTGTCATCGCCCAGCAAGGACGGATCGATGGTTACCTTTCGGGCTTCGCGTTTACCGGTCATCAGAATGGTCACCAGTCCGCCGCCGGACTCGCCCATGACTTGCATCGCGTTTAGCTCTTCCTGCGCTTTCTTTAGGTCTTCCTGCATTTTTTGGGCTTGCTGCATGATGTTGCCGAGTGCGTTTTTCATGTATTTTTCTCTATTATCGTTATAGGGGACTGCTTAGATTGGCTCTATGGTGCCGGGCATGATCCTGGCTCCCAAGTGTTCTTTTAATGCCTGAACATTGTCGTCTGAATTAATCGCGTCAACTGCCGCCTGTTGTTTGTCTTCGCGCGCCTTGGTCAATTGTATGGCGGGTGTGGCGACCATGGTTTTTTCGGTCGTAATCACCAGTTTCAATGGTGCTTTGCGATAAGCTTGTAACGCTTTTTGCAGGTTTTCTTCGGTACGGCTGCTGCGCAGTTGTTTATGTCCGGGATCCAGGATCAAGGTGCAGACGGCATCGTCAATATTTTCCAGTACGCAATTATGGGCCAGTTCCCGGGTTAAGCCGTTAATCTTCATCGCGGCAACCATTTCCGCCCAATTGGCGTCGTGGTTTTGCCTAATGGTTTCCGGAGCGCTATTTTCGGAGGCAACGGCGGGTTGTTGCGTTACTGTCGGTTTATAAGCAGGCTCAGGCTGCGCTTGGTTATAAACAGGCTGCGCCTGAGGTTTGTTAATAGGTTGATGAACTTGAACTGGTTTAGCCTGCGCCGATGCTATGTCGACCGGCCTGAAAGTCAGCATCCGCAACATGACCATTTCAAAGCCGCTGCGCGGGTCGGGCGCTAAATCCAGGTCGCGTTGTCCTACCAGGCCTATCTGGTAATAAAGCTGCACATCTTCCGGGGTCAGTTTGGCCGCCAAGGCCGCAATCATCTCCATATCAAAATCGTGATCAATGGCTCCCGGTATTTGTTGCAGCAAGGCGATGCGATGCAGGACTTGCAAAATCTGTTGCAGCACATCGCTAAAGTCCGGCGTTAAATTGGCTATCTCGTTTATCTTATCGAGTATCGCCGCCGCATCGCCCTCGGCCAGAGCCGTTAATAGGTCCTCGACAGGTTGCTGCGCCACCGTGCCCAGCATCGCGTTGACATCTTCGGTGTCAACTTTGCCGTTGCCGTAAACAATGGCCTGATCCAGCAAACTTAAGCCGTCGCGCATACTGCCGTCGGCGGCGCGGGATAATAGTTTTAATGCGCCGGATTCGGCTTCAATATGTTCCTGTCGAAGGATAAATTCCATCTGGGTGAAAATCTGGCTGGGCAGTAACCGCTTGAGATTAAACTGCAAACAGCGGGACAGTACGGTAACAGGGATTTTATGGGGATCTGTTGTTGCCAGCAGGAATTTTACATGCGGGGGCGGCTCTTCAAGCGTCTTCAACAAGGCATTGAAGCTGTGCCCGGACAGCATGTGGACTTCGTCGATCAGGTAGACCTTGTAGCGGCCGTGATTGGGCGCATATTGGGCGTTGTCCAGCAAATCGCGGGTGTCTTCGACCTTGGTGCGCGATGCCGCATCGACCTCGATTAAATCCAGAAACCGGCCTTCATCCAGATCGCGGCACACGCTGCATACGCCGCAAGGATTGAAATCCTGGAGATTTTCGCAATTAATGGCTTTGGCTAAGATTCGGGCGATTGTGGTTTTGCCTACGCCGCGCGTTCCGGTAAATAAATAGGCGTGATGCAGTCGATCATGTTGCAAAGCGTTCATTAACGATTTGACGACATGTTCTTGTCCGACAACTTCGGTGAAATTATGGGGACGCCATTTTCTGGCGAGAACCTGATAATTCATGGCAGGCTCGAAAGGTAAGTATGATTTGGGCGGCGACCATGCCAGCCACATCCCGGCACACGAATCTGCTGCTACCGTTGCTCCCTTCCGGGCCTGGCGGAGTTTACAGCGTATCGTTGCGAGAGGACCGACATGGTCACCATTAAAACATCAGCCGTACTGGCTAAAGGACGGCTATTATCGTTGAATCGGTTTAATAACACAAGCAGGAATGACTATGTTTTTTAAAAAGCCAAAACTTTACACTATGATCGGATACTGTGGGCGCGAATTTATTCGCGCTTTTTAATGCCTATTGCGCGAATAAATTCGCACCCACAACAATGAGAATATCCTGTCAATGCTACCTCGGCCAAATAATCACCGCCGTCCTGAGCCGGTTCTTGCCGAAACTGGACATTCGGTCGAAATCTTCACAGGCAATAGGAATAAACTGGCAATCAATTTCGTTTTGCCGTCCTTCTTCTGGATCCGGATCGTGCATGTACAGGCAGTCATCGTCGAAGCCGCTCATGACCACCCAATGCGGCGCTTTTTTTCTATCCATTTGAAAAGTGCTGATCAAGATCAACGGTATCGCCCCGGATTTGAAGGCGCTGATCAGCTCATTCTGGCTGATATTGGCGTAATGTATTTTTATGCCTTGTTCTTCTGCTTCGCGCTTAAAGCAGTTATCGACCAATTCGACGACCTGTTTTTTTTCCTCATTGCGCACGCCGTCTATAAACAGGGTTCCGGTTTGGTTGACCCAGACTTCAACCGTAAATTGTCGTCGCTTTGCTGCCAGCGCAAGGCCTATCGGGTGGCAGCCGCCATGCCCCGAGGTCATGAAGATGGTCGTGGCTTCGCGCCACAGGTTGATTTCTTCTTCCTGTGAAGGATGGTAATCTCGGTTTAAGCCGTGCATAGCCATCATCAGCGAGGCGGGGCCGCAGGTAAACGGCGTGGTTTGTCTTAACCAATGTACCGACCGGTGTTGCAAGGTATCGCGATAACGGCGGATGCGTTTTTGGTAACGCAATGCGTCTTTGTGGTCTTCATAGTAATCGCGGTAGAGGCCGAATTTTTTGTAGCCCAGCGTTTCGTAAAGTTTAATCGCAGGGGTGTTGTCGACACTGACTTCAAGACGAAGATATAGCCTGCCGGCATCGGTGGCGGCCTGTTCTCCGGCCGACATC
This sequence comes from Methylobacter arcticus, assembly GCF_050917435.1. Lineage (NCBI taxonomy): Bacteria > Pseudomonadati > Pseudomonadota > Gammaproteobacteria > Methylococcales > Methylococcaceae > Methylobacter > Methylobacter arcticus. Next base: position 2,967,942 of record NZ_CP159583.1, on the reverse strand, counting down.
AATAATTTGGCGATGCCTGTGCCTCTTTGCTCGGACGCAACGGCTAGTGAATAGATTCTAGCCAGCCGGGTTCCGGGATGGTAAATAATAAGCACATAACCGACGACCGCCAGGGATGGCGGCCGCGACTGCTCCCGGTAGTCGTCGGCATTTCCTCCATCCTTGGAGGTCAGAAGTGTCGCAACCGGTACGACTGCAGGGATGCAGGACGACTGCAAGGATGCAGGAGGTAGAGCAACGCAGGGAGCGGTTGCCGAGGTAGAGCAACGCATGGAGCGGTTGCCGAGGGAACCGGTGCGACCGCTCTCGATTGTCTCCTCCGCGACCAGCAAGGCGCGATGTTCTGCGCTTATCCAGTGCTTGAAACTGCGCCGACTTAACTGGTCGGAGTCAAAACAGGTTTTTTCCAGTGCTACCAGCTGATCGAGATCGGTTAACAGGGCAGGGCGGATTGAAATGCTCAACAAGATGCCCCGTGCAAGCCTTGTGCAATCACCTGTCTGGCGCGGAACAACACCATTTCCTGCCAGGCTCGATCATCAGGGCAAAAATGACGGCGCATGATGTTACTGTGCTGCAGACGGGCTTGCTCGTTATCGGGTTGGGCCCACAGTTGATGATCCCGTAGCAAGATTTCGAACAGTTGATCGGTGCTGAAGGTGCCGAATTCCAAGGTGATGTAGCAACTGCGGTCATTCATGATCGCGTGCCAGGCATAATCCAGCAGTCCTGTTTTCGGCACCGAGCTGGACGTGCCCAAAAACGGCAATGCGACCGAATCGCCATACCAGATTTTGGCGCTACGCGTTCCGCCACTGTCCGGCTGATGGTCGCAAATGATTTCTCCGTAGCCGTAAGAACCCAGGCCGGTGTGCAGGTCGATGACGGCCAAGTCCCGCTGTTGCAGGGCATATTGGCGCATCAGGTCTTCGCAGACCAAGCTGCCGTGTGCGGGCGCTTTGCCGCCATAAAAAGGCCCGGATGGATCGCTGTATTGTCCGGCGCTGATCGCTTTTTCCAGCGCCACGCGGCCATGCTGCCGTTCGAATTCGGCAAAGGCGATTTTCCGTTGAGCGGCATCCGGCAAGTACAGCGCGCCTTTGAGTAAGTCGTAGTCTTTATTCTCAGGTAAAGGCTTGGAAAAATCGACGCTATTGCGGTTAAGGTCAACGCCGTCTGCATCGCAACGCCGCTGCCAGGCATAGCCCCATGGCGTCAGCGCATGGATCATCAACACCGCCGTATCGGCCGGAATAACGACTAGGCCCTCGGCAATTAAAGCCAGCATATCGATCTGTACGGCACTGCCGGTAAAGCCCTCAATGCCGTGCGTTCCGCCGAGTAAAACCAGCACGCGTGACGCATTTTCCGAGCCGATCCAGACGGTATCGGTGACCAGTTGTTCGCCTTCAGGCCCGACTTCGTCACAAGGATAAGGCAAGTCATGTGTCTGGCAGGATAGTTTTGTGGTGTGCGCCAGCCAGCGCTGCCGAGCAGCGGCATAACTGCCGGGAAAAACGGCGGTATCGATAGCGGCAAGAGGAAGACAATAAGACATGATGGTCACCTGAAATTTTTCTTTAGCATAGCCCCAGTGTTTCAATCCACACCGGACCTCATCCGTCGAGTGATATTCTCTGACGGATAGAGGTCGGCGGATTGTTCCTCCCTGTGAACAAAGAGGTTACTGAAAAGGATAGCGACGCAAGTGCATCGATGTCAAACGTAAATGATATTCCTGAATGAATAGCTTTCAGACCATCAAGGAAATTGAATGAAATATTTTTCAATCCTAAAAAAACTCCTTGTGCAAACAACTGACTGGTTCCAGAATTAAGCCTTACCTTACTCTAGGATTTAATCGTTATGGCGCGTACCCTTTTGGTGGTTGATGATCTTTCCGACTGGAATCCCTATTACCCCAGCGACCAGGTTATCACCTTTGAAACCTATCTTGCGACCGCGCAGGGTGACTCTTTGCAGCGTGTCCGTATCATCAACCTGTGCGGCAGCTACCGCTATCTGTCCGATGGTTATTATTGCTCCTTGCTGGCCGAAGCCAGAGGCCATCACGTTATTCCGTCGGTTAAAGTGCTAAATGACCTGGACAAAAAGGCGCTGTACAGGCTACAGCTTGAAGACTTGTCGCAGACCTTGGCGCGGGCATTTAAGACCACCGACAAGGATAAGGAAATCACCCTGTTGAGTTATTTCGGCACCACGCCCGATCCGGCTTTTCAGGACTTTGCCCGGCTGCTGTTTGAGCGCTTTTCCTGTCCGATTCTGGCAGTGACGTTACGCTACCGGCAGCAATGGGAAATCATTGGCTTAAAGGCGGTGTCGCACAGGCATCTGGATGATGAACAGCAAAGCGTTTTTGCCGACGCGCTGGATAAATTCAGCAAGAAAGTCTGGCGCAAAGGCCGCGCTCGTAAAGCGGCGCGATTCGATTTGGCGATACTGATTAACCCCGAAGAAAAATTGCCGCCCAGCAACATGGGGGCGATAAAAAAGTTTATTAAAATCGGCAGGGAACTGGGCATCGAAGTAGAACTGATAACGCAGCAACATTACGTGCGTCTACCCGAGTTTGACGGCTTGTTCATCCGCGAAACCACCAACATAGATCACCACACCTACCGGTTCGCCAAAAAGGCCGAGGCCGAGGGCTTGGTCGTTATCGACGATCCGACGTCGATGCTGCGATGTACCAATAAAGTCTATCTGGCTGATTTATTTCGCACCCATCGTGTGCCTACGCCCAAAACCTGGCTATTGCACAAAGGCAATGCCGCGCACTTGGATAGAGTGGAAGCGGAAGCCGGTTTTCCGGTGGTAGTAAAAATCCCGGACGGCTCTTTTTCTCGCGGCATCGTTAAAGTGCATGACCGCAAAGAGCTGGAACTCAAAGTCGAAGAGCTGTTTCAAAAATCCGCATTGTTGTTGGCGCAGGAATTCCTTTATACCGATTTCGACTGGCGCATCGGTATTTTCAACAACAAGGCTTTATATGCGTGCCGCTATTACATGGTTAAGAATCATTGGCAGATATACCGTCACGGCGAAAGCCGAATAGATACCGGCAGTTTCGCCACCTTGCCGACTTTTGAAGTGCCCAAAGCCGTGCTGGACGCCGCATTAAAAGCGACCCTACCTATAGGCAACGGCTTATACGGCGTGGATGTTAAAGAAAAAGACGGTAAAGGCTATGTGATAGAAGTCAACGACAACCCCAACATCGACAGCGGCGTCGAGGACAAATATCTGGGCGATGAACTGTACCGGTTGATTATGACCGAACTGCTGCGGCGCATGGAAAATCGCAGTAAAGGGATATTGACGCTGTAGGCTCTGAATTTAAAATGACTCCTCAGCAGAAGGACGTGTCGAGGAAAGAAGCGTATTTTTCTCGATTGATGACGCGCAATCTTCTACAGATTGCGCCTTACCGCGTTTTCAATAATGCTATACTCTTGTTGAATATTTCAACAACCGAGCGACATCATGGCTACTGTAAACTTTAGCGTACCCGATGACATTAGGCAGGAATTCAACCAGCTGTTTGAAAAAGAAAACAAAAGCGCAATCTTAACCCGATTGATGCAACAGGCGATTGAAGAAAAAAAACAACAGCAACGTCGCCTGTTGGCCATTGATAAGATCCTGCAATTAAGAGCTACGCAAGCGCCTGTTTCAGCGGCGGATATTGAACAGGCAAGGGAAGAATTGCGCAGATGATTGTAGTGGTTGATGCCAGCGTCAGCATTAAATGGTTTTTTCCAGCATCAGCACAAGAACAGGACACCGATCAGGCTGTTTCTGTGCTTCTGCAAGTTCAATCCGGTCAGGTGACACTGGTGCAACCCGCACACTGGCTGCCGGAAGTGGTCGCCGTCATTACGCGCATTCGCCCGGAAATCGCAGAGCTAGCCATTGATTATTTGAGCGCTATGGAAATAAAAGTACAGCAGGATGCAGACATTTTAAAAACTGCTGCTCGTCTCTCCCAGCAATTTTCTCATCACTTATTCGATACGCTTTATCACGCCTTGGCTATTCATCTGAATGCCGTGTTTGTAACCGCTGATGAAAAATATTACCGCAAAGCTGAAACGATGGGATGTATTCAGTTGCTGAGTAATTGGCGGTAGGGGCGCTTCCTTTGTCAGTATGTCCTGTTAAACTTTAGAATTATTTGAGTTTATACCGATATCCCGTACAATCGAGAGAAATGAAAACAGTCATCGAAACACCAACTTTTCAAAAACAAGCCGAGATCATTTGGACGGAAGATGAGCGTCTGGCATTTATCAGTTGGATTTCTCAAAATCCATTGGCAGGCGATGTGATTCCAGGTGCAGATGGCGCTCGAAAAGTGCGCTGGTCAGTAGCGGGTAAAGGTAAGCGAGGCGGTGTGCGGGTGATTTACTTTAATTTGGTAGAACAAGACGTGATTGTGTTAATCACTCTGTATCAAAAATCCAATCAGGCCAACATTCAGGCCGGTGATATAAAAAAGGCGGTGTAAGGTGGATATTGAAAAAATAGCTCAAGCAATTGAAACGGATGCCGGGATGGTGTTGACAGATTTACGGCAAGGCTTAGCCGAAATGCAAGACGGTATCGGGCAGGTGCATAGCCCTGAGCAAATTTTATTGCGTTCGGTTCGACAACAAACCGGTTTATCGCAACAAGCCTTTGCTGATTTGATTAAAACCCCGGTAGCGACATTACGCGACTGGGAGCAAGGCCGGTTTAATCCGCCGGGCGGCGTAATATGTTTGTTGAAACTGATGCACGACCATCCTGAATTAAAGGATGAGCTGGCAGCTTGACGCTGTCTGAAAATAGCTGTTTAAATTACAGTAGGATGTGCCGAGGAACGAGGCGCATCATTCGCGAACGATGCGCTTCACTGCGTTTAGCGCATCCTACGAGCTGCTGATGAAAAATACTACCGCAAAGCTGAAACGATGGGATGTATTCAGCTGCTGAGTACAGTAGGTTGGGTTAGCGGTAGCGTAACCCAACATTTGCCGCGTTAATGCGTTGGGTTACGGCTAGCGCCTAACCCAACCTACGGGCTGATTTACGGCAAGGGTTAGCCGAAATGCAAGACGGTATCGGGCAGATGCATAGCCCTGAGCAAATCTTATTGCGTTCGGTTCGGCAGCAAACCGGCTTATCGCAACAAGCCTTTGCTGATTTGATTAAAACCCCGGTGGCGACATTGCGCGACTGGGAACAGGGTCGGTTTAATCCGCCGGGCGGCGTAATATGTTTGTTAAAACTGATGCACGATCATCCAGAATTAAAGGATGAGCTGGCTGCTTGAATCATGGAGTGAGCATTGTAGGGTACAATGGCGCCTTATCGCGTTAAATGTCTGGGTTGGCGTTGGATTCTTTCACTGCATCGCACCCTGCGAGGCTTATAGATTAGGTAGAGTCGTTACATGAAAACATTAAACAATGACGGAAAAGAAAGTTTCATCTATACTAAGTCGCGATGCAACTAGTTATTAGTTGCAAGGAGCCGGTTGTCCATAATGTCTGATTTGAGCAAGCAAAAAGCCAGAATAAAATCAAAGCCAACTGATTATAAATGGGGTGAGTTAACGAGTTTATTAAGCAAGATGGGTTACGCGGAGATACAAGGTAATGGTTCAAGGGTTAAGTTTTATAACAACAAAAAAGATTCTTTAATAGCGTTACATAAACCTCATCCAAGCTCGATTCTAAAACAATATATGGTTAAAGCAATAGTTAATAAACTTGAAGAAGCGGGGTTCTTATGATGGCTTCAAATAATAAGACGTTACAATACAAAGGTTTTTTAGGATCCATTGAAATGGACTTAGATGAATTTTTTATGTTCGGTGAGTTGCTCTTTATTAACGACCTTATTACTTACGAGGCCAAGTCACTTGAAGATCTTCAGAAAGAGTTTGAAGCCTCAGTAGACGATTATTTGCAGACATGCAAAGAATTAAAGCGTGATCCACAAAAACCATACAGTGGCACATTTAATGTGCGAATTGGCGCAGAACTTCATAGGCAAGTAGCAATGCATTCATTACTTTTAGGTACAAGTATTAATGATTTTGTGAAAATAGCTGTACAAGAAAAGATAGAAGACAAAAAACATATCCACAATCATATTCACTATCACACTACTGAAATGGTTGAAGATGTTACATTTGGCAAAAAAGAAGAGTTATGGACAGTAAATTAGTTAGAGTAAGACTTTTAAAGTCACTATGTAATTTTAGCCAGTCACCTGTCAAAAATTCTAAAGGGCAATTGAATGTTTCTTTTTCGTTTGACATGAAACAGAATCTTGAAAACGATAAATTGTTTAATGCTCAACTTGAAATAACAATTATTGGCAAACAGGTTGATATTGTCGATGATATTTTTGATTTGAATATAATTATGGCAGGAGAATATGAATCAAAAGCTAAGCCTGACATGGAAGCTATCGAGAAGAACAAGTATAAATATTTACTTCCATTGGTTCCGCTAGTTCATTTGCATACTAATGATCTCCTTACAAGATTGGATATAGGTTCAATTTCTATTAAGCAAGAATTTTTTTACAGTTCACTAGAAGAAAGCTGTGCACTCGAAGAAACTAAACGACCTAAAGTAAAACGACCAACTAAAACCAAGCGTCAGTAACGGCGGCTGTGGTGACCCATATGAGCCAGCGATTTATCAATAGACAATGAAAGACTACCGTTGGTTTTAGGTAGTTGCTGATCTGTAGTTTTGCATGACGGGTGAAAGCATTCCAGGCTTTTGGGTGTTTTGATGTGGCAAACATTGCTGGCATTGCTTAATTAGTTATTAATAGAGCATAAACTCCGTGATCAACCCCACTAACCCATGCTAGCCACACTCGTCCGCTTCTCCATCCGTTTTTACGGCATCGTTATCGCGCTTGCGGTATTGATCTTGCTCTACGGCAGTTATCGCTTCGCCACGGCGGGGCTGGATATTTTTCCTGAATTCTCGCCCAAACAGGTCATCATTCAAACCGAATCGCCAGGCCTTTCTTCGGAGCAGGTTGAGGTGCTGGTGACCCAGCAAATCGAAACGTCGATCAGCGGCTTGATCGGCATGAAGTCGGTGCGCTCCGAATCCATCCAGGGCCTGTCGATTATTATCGCGACCTTTGTCGAAAACAGCGATGTGTACCGCAATCGCCAGCTGATCAGCGAGCGCTTGACCACGCTGGCGGGACAGCTGCCGCTGGGCATTACGCCGGTTGCGATACCGTTGTCCTCGTCTTCCGCGACGGTTTTAACCATCGGTTTAAACAAGGACGATCAGACCGATTTAATGGCTTTGCGCAGTCTGGTTGACTGGACGATTGTGCCGCGCTTGAAGGCTGTGCCGGGGGTTGCCGATGTTAACGTGTTCGGCGGGGATATTCAGCAATTGCAAATTCAGGTCGATCCGCTGCAATTGCATCGTTTTAATCTGACACTGGAGGACATTATCCAGGCCGCCTCAAAGGCCGGAAATATTCAGGGCGGCGGTTTTATCGAAAACAATAACCAGCGCTTCACCTTGCAGGTAACAGGGCAACCGGTCACGCCGGAACAATTCGGCAAAATTCTGGTCAAGCGGGATCAGGGGCGCAGCGTTACCTTGGGCGAAGTCACCACGATTCAATATGCGCCGGAACCGCCGATAGGCGCGGCGCAAATCATGGGCAAGCCCGGCATCGTGATGATGGTGATCGGGCAATACGGGGCCAATACCTTGTCGGTGTCAAAACAAGTCGAGCAGACGCTAAAAGAGTTCGAGCCTATATTCAACAAACAGGCGATTAATTTTTACTCGCACCTGTTTCGTCCTGCCGATTATATTGAACGGTCATTGTCCAATTTGTCCGGGCATTTGCTGATCGGCGGCTTATTCGTGCTGATTATCCTGTACCTGTTTTTGTTTAATTTACGCACCGCGTTTATTTCGGCGCTGGCTATTCCTGTGTCGTTGATCGGCGCGGTGATTGTGCTGCTGGAAAGCGGGGTCAATCTCAATATCATGGTGCTTGGCGGCCTGGCTATCGCATTGGGCGAAGTGGTCGATGATGCGATTATCGATACCGAAAACATTTTCCGGCGCTTGCGCGAGAATCGCTTGTTAGCCCAGCCGTTGCCAGTTGCTGGCGTGGTTTATAGCGCCTCGCTGGAGGTGCGCAGCTCCGTGGTTTACGCCAGCTTCATCGTCGCGCTGGTGTTTGTGCCGCTGTTGACCTTGAACGGCGTCGCCGGGCGCTTGTTTGCGCCGCTGGGCTATTCCTACATTCTGGCGATTTTAATGTCGCTGCTGGTGGCGCTGACTTTAACGCCGGCTCTGTGTTATGCGTTGCTGGGCAACTCGGTTATCGCTAATGACGATCCGCCGCTGATCAAGCGCATCAAGCCGCATTACAAGGATTTGCTAAGCACGGTTTCCAGATATTTTAAACCGGTGGTCATCGGCAGCATTATCGTTTGCCTGTCAGGCTTGCTGGCTTTTTTCAGCCTTGACAGTAAATTCCTGCCTGAATTGCGGGAAGGGCATTATATCGTCCACACCACCAGCATTCCCGGCACGGCGTTGCAGGAATCGATACGGATCGGCAGCAAGCTGACCGAACAGTTTATGGCGATTCCCGGCATCCAATCGGTGTCGCAATGGGCGGGGCGGGCAGAGCGGGGCGCCGATACTTACGGCAGCCATTACAGCGAGTATGAAGTGCATCTGGAGCCGATGTCGGGCGCTGGGCAACAGCAGATAAAGGATAGGCTGCGGGCGATTCTGGTTGGTTTCCCCGGCATTTTATTTGAAGCCAACACCTTCTTGACGGAGCGGGTCGATGAGACCATTTCCGGCTACACTTCGCCGGTGGTGGTTAATATTTACGGCAATGACCTGAATAAGCTGGACGCCAAAGCGCAGGCGGTTGCCGATATTATGCGCGATATAGACGGCGCTGCCGATGTGCAGTTGCGCTCGCCGCCCGGCACGCCGTTGCTGCAAATTGTGCTGAATCTCGACCAGATGGGCTTCTGGGGCGTATTGCCTGCCCAGGTTGTCGATACTTTGCAGGCCGCTTACGAAACACGGGTAGTCGGCAAAAATATTCAGGGCAATAAAATCTATAACGTCGCGGTGACCTTGACGCCGGAATTAAGAGCGCAACCCGAATCGATAGCCAAGTTGCCGATCAGGACCCAGGACGGGACGATGATCACGCTGGAGCAGGTCGCGGAAATCAGGCATGCGGCCAGCCGCTACAACATCCTTCATCAAGGCTCGCAGCGGCGGCAGACCGTGACCGGCAACGTGATCGACCGGGATCTGGATGATTTTATCGAGGAACTTAAAGCGCGGGTATTAAAAGAGATTCCTTTCTCTGCGGATATTTATCCAGAATTTACCGGCGCGGCGATTGAGCAGGCGCAGGCGCGGAAAGAGTTGATCCTGCATTCACTGCTGGCCGGAGCCGGGGTGCTGATTTTCATTTATATCGCGATCGGCAGTATCCGTCATATGTTGCTGACCCTCGCCAATCTTCCATTTGCGCTGATCGGCGGGGTTGCCGCCGTGGTATTGACCGGCGCAACCTTGTCGGTCGGTTCGGTCGTGGGCTTTGTGACTTTGTTCGGCATTACCGTGCGCAACAGCATCATGCTGCTGTCGCACTACCGTTATCTGGTCGAAGTCGAAGGCAAGAGCTGGAATCTGAACACCGCCATCCAGGGCGCGCAGGAACGCTTGCCGTCGATCTTAATGACGGCGCTGGTCACCGCGTTAGCCATGTTCCCGATTGCGTTCAACAGCGATAATCCGGGGCGTGAAATTATGGGGCCTATGGCGGCGATTATCATCGGCGGGCTGGCCTCTTCAACGTTGCTGAACTTATTATTATTGCCCGCCATTTTGCTGCGCTATGGAAAATTTAACAGCCAAACTGATATCGATAGATAAAGACTCGGAGGCGATTATTCTGCTGCATGGCTTGGCAAGAACCAGCCGTAGCATGAATAAGGCGGGCAGGCTGCTGGCCGCTTACGGCTATAAAATCATCAATGTCGATTATCCTTCGCGATCCGCAGACATCAGTGCCTTGGCGCAAACATACATCGTTCAGGCATTGAAACAATGCAATACGGAAGGCATTAAAAAAATCCATTTCCTGACGCATTCGATGGGCGGCATTTTGCTGCGCGATTATTTGGCTAGTCAAACTATCGATAAGCTTGGGCGGGTGGTGATGCTGGCCCCGCCGAATCAAGGCAGCGAAGTCGTGGATAAACTCGGTGGATGGAGGCTGTTTTACACTTTAAACGGCCCGGCCGGATTGCAGTTGGGCACAGGTAAAGACAGCATGCCGAATCGGCTTGGGCCGGTAAACTTTCAGCTTGGGATAATTGCCGGGAGTAAATCCATCAACCCTCTATTATCAAGGCTGATTCCCGGTATCAATGACGGCAAGGTGTCGGTAAGCAGGGCGCAGGTGGCGGGCATGCAAGATTTCATCGTGATGCCTTATTCCCATCCGTTTATCATGCGACGGGTGGCGGTCATAGAGCAGGCGCTGCATTTTATTCAGCGGGGCTATTTTACGAGATGAGTTGCGTCTTAAGTTGATGCGCAGGTGTTAGCCCTGCTTTCTGCTTTGGTTATTCGACATGAGTCCGGCTTGAAGATGATCATACATTTGTACTGCCGAATCACGTTCATTTTCGACTTTTCTAAGCGTATCTTTAGCCATTAAAACTTCAAATTCAAGTTTGATGGAGCGTCTGAGCCACTCATCGCCTGATGATTTAAGTGCTTTGTTTTTTTGTATTAGCTCAAAAATACGTTTGTTTGAATGGTTTAAATGGGCTGCTATAGCTTGAAGTTGAGCTTGTGTTGTGTAAAGGGAGGCAGCGCAACTTTTTATACCTTCGCTCATTATAGATTGGGCTTTGCCAATTTGGTTTAATGCCTGTTTTTTTTGGTTTAGCTCGCCCTCAAGCCATTCGATTTTTTTTATCGCGGCGTTATATTTTTCGCTCACTCCGGCGTATTGTTCTTTCATATCAACCAGAGCGTTGTCATGTTTTTTAGTGAAATTAAACATAGGAGGCATTTATTTTTACATAGACGAAAGTGCATTAACCTAAAAAGTTCGGTCGGTATTGTGCGGCTGTCTGTAGGATAGAGAGCTTAGCTTCTGTAATCAATAAGCGCGATTACCTAGGATGAGCTAGGGCAGAAAAGCATCGCCGCAGGTATATCGATTTAGGTCAACTAGGTGTAGGCAATAACCAAAAAATCTAACTCGAAACGGTTTTCCCATACTCCGGCACGGTGCTGGAGCGCCATTAACGTTGATGTGGGAATATGCGTATCGGTGTTTATCAGCCAAATCGGTGCTACCGTGTTCTGATTTTCTAACTGCTGAGCCGTTAGAAATAAAGTAAAATAACCGCTTTTTAAAATATTACTCCGTAGAAATACGCAGACAGCAAAGGTATACATGAAGAATTATAAAATCGCAGTGCTAGCCGGTGACGGTATCGGCCCGGAAATTACTCGGGAAGCCATCAAAGTTCTTAAGCTTGTTGAAGAGCGTAACGATGTTTCGTTCGAACTGATGCCGGCCGCTTTCGGTGCCTGCGCCTATTTCGAATTTGGCGATGCCTTTCCGCAATCGACCATCGATATTTGCGACCAGGCCGATGCCATTCTTAAAGGCCCGATTGGTTTGAGCCATGAGCAATCTAAAACTATTCCTATTGACAAGCAGCCTGAACGCGGCGCGCTGCTGCCGCTACGTCGTCGTTACAACACCTACGCAAACTTTCGGCCGGTTTTTCTGCCTAAAGCCTTAGCGCATTTTTCGCCGCTAAAGCCGGAAATTATCGGCGAGGGCATTGATATAATGATAGTTAGGGAGCTGGTCGGCGGTCTGTATTTTGGTAATAAGGAAACCGGCATTAACGAACGGGGCTTGCGTTATGTCAAAGAAACCCTGGAATACGATGAACAGCAAATCAGCCAAATCTTGCATCAGGCATTTAAACTCGCCCAAAAACGCAAGAAAGTGCTGCACAACATTCATAAAAGCAATGTACTCAAATCCAGCGTTTTGTGGAATGAAATACTCGATGAAGTGGCTAAAGACTATCCCGAGGTGGAAGTGATTCATCAGCTGGTGGATTCTGCCGCGACCAACCTGTGTCTGAAGCCGACCCAGTATGACGTAATGGTCATGGAAAACATGTTTGGCGACATCCTCAGCGATCAGGGCGGCGGTCTGTTAGGTTCTCTGGGCTTGATGCCGTCTGCCTGTATTGGCGATGAAAAAGCCTACTATGAGCCGTCGCATGGCTCCGCACCGGACATCGCCGGAAAAAATATCGCCAATCCTTATTCGATGATCGGTTCGGTTGCGATGATGCTGGAAAACAGCTTCGATATGGCCGCAGAAGCTAAGAATGTCTGGGATGCGATGCAAGGCGTATTCGGCGACGGCTACTCAACCGCCGACCTGTCCAAGCCGGGCAGCGGTGTTACGATGATCAGCACCGAACAGTTCGGCGACAAGGTTGTTGAAAAGCTGAGGCAGATGCCAAAAGTACTGTAAACAGGCAACGTATGCGTTCCCATGCGAGAGAGACGGTGAAAGTATTCATATTTAGAAAATAACCACGAAGAACACGGAGAGCACGAAGTTTTTAATACCTTGAATTAATGCTGTTGTATTCTCCGTGTCCTTCGTGTTCTCTGTGGTAAATAATTTGCTCTCGTTCCCACGCGCTACGCCATGAGTTGGCTTTCCCGCCTACAATCTACAGCGCTATGTAACCAACATAAGCCCGGTAAGCCGCAATAACGGACAGCATCAGAAAGATAGCTCCGCTGATCTTGTGCAGCAATATGAGCGGGACTTTTTTCAAAATAGTGCGCCCGGCCATAATGCCCAAGGCGGAGGTTGAGGCCAGTGCGGCTGTCGAACCGAACCATACGGCAATAGGCGCTGCGGTGCTGCTTAAGCCGACAACCGCCAGCTGGGTTTTGTCGCCGAATTCAGCCACGGTAATCAGTAAAAAAGTGGTAAAGAAAATACCGTGGCCGCTTTTTTCCTTAATATCCTCATTTTCATCTTCCATTTCCAGGCGTAAGGAATGAATGCCGAACGCGGCAAACAGGACGGCGACGATAGTCGCGACGATATATTCCGGTAACCAATTGGCAATGGCGACGCCAAAAACAACGGCTAGGGTGTTTAAAAAGGCAAAAGCCGAAATAGCGCCCAGTAAAACCGGCATGGCTCTGTGCCGTGATGCTAGCGTCATGCATACTAATTGGCTTTTATCACCGATTTCGGCGGCTGCAATCAGCACAAAACTGGTCGCTGCTGTGGCTGAGATTTCGCCAAAGTTATCGGCGCTCAGCAATGATAAAACTTGGTGGAAGGAGTCTTGAAGGCTTTGAAAAATATTTGCTGTACTCAGTGCTGTTAGGAAATGTTGTACGTAGCTTTGAAGTTGATCCATTTTGTTTCCTGTGTCCGCCGTTAGTAAGGCACCTATAGAGCGCCCTACAACGGCGTGGAAAGATAGGTATTAGTAGCCCAGCATGTTATCCAGGGCCATCATAATAATGAAGCCGATCATTAAGGCAAAGGTAGCATAACGCGAACGACCGTTGGAATGGGTTTCGGGAATAATCTCTTCGCTGATCACAAAAAGCATGGCGCCGGCGGCAAAGCCCATGGCTATCGGCAGGATAGGTTCGAAGATAGTGACCATGGTGACGCCCAGCAGGCCGCCCACCGGTTCGACCAGACCGGTTAGCGTGGCAATACCCACTGCTCGCCACTTGTTGTAACCTAGTCCGACCAAAGGCAGGGCAACGGCCAAACCTTCGGGTATATTTTGCAGGGCTATCGCAATAGCCAGAACCACGCCGTTTTTCATTTCTCCGGATCCGAAACTAACACCGACAGACATGCCTTCAGGAAAGTTATGGATGGTAATCGCAATGATGAACAGCCAGACTTTTTTTAGGGAACTCAGATGAACATCGGAAACGGAATTGAAATGCACATGCGGCAGTTGGCGGTCGGCATAATGCAAAAATAGGGCGCCGATCATCATCCCTATGGAGACGATGTAAATACCTTTGCCTGGCCAGATTTGATTGCCGTAATCCATGCCTGGCACCAGCAGGGAAAATGCGGTCGCTGCCAGCATCACGCCGGCGGCGGCACCGAGCATGCTGTTGAACAGGTTTTTGGAGATGTCTTTGAAAAACAGGGCCGGTAAGGCGCCAAGGCCGGTAGCCAGTCCGGCCAGAATACTGGCAAAAAAGCCGATAACCACAACCTTGCCAAAAATCACATACAAGCTGCCAAATACGATTAGTTGTGATAACAGGAACAACCCGGCCAATGTCGCCCAACGTTTTAGCGGCGGCATAGCCAGCAGTTTTTGATAGTTTTCGCTGGATTTTATCGCGGCTACTTGATTTTCAACATAGCGTTGCCATTGATTTACAGTCTTTGTGGTTAATGTCATAAGATTTACCTGTATCGGCTTTTGTTTTGGGATGTGCGCGAGGCATTATAACCAAATACCCCATAACCTGGGTTTGTTTGTAGTGAGCCCAGAGGTTTAGTGACGATGCACTCAGTGAGCTTATTGTTTGGGAATATTTCCTTTTATCGTCGACTCTCTGGCGCGTGTGTGTTGATTTGACTATGATGCGTTTCAAAAATTGAAAATCTAACCCGGCTAATTTAAGAGTGACCATGAAAAAACTGATCTACACAATACTTGGGTTAAGTCTGGCGGCGGCCAGCGCCGTATCGGCCAAAGATAAGCCGCAGGATTTGGGCATTATCGACGTAGTCGGCGTTACTCCGTTACAGGGTAGTGGAGTAGCGGTCAATAAAATACCGGCCAATATTCAAACCGTTACTGCCGAGCAGCTGGAAAAAGCCCAAAGTATCAGCTTGGCGGATTATATCAACCGCTATTTGGGCAGCGTGCATATTAATGAAGCGCAGAATAACCCGCTGCAGCCGGATATTTCTTATCGCGGCTTTGTTGCTTCGCCGCTGTTGGGCTTGCCGCAAGGCTTATCGACCTATGTTAACGGTGTCCGCTTTAACGAACCGTTCGGCGACACGGTCAATTGGGATTTGATCCCCGAAGGGGCGATTGAGTCGATGGCTTTATATCCGGGATCTAACCCGGTTTACGGCCTGAACAGTTTGGGCGGAGCCATATCGATCAAGACCAAAACCGGGTTTTCGGCGCCCAAGCATGAACTGGAAGCTTACGGCGGTTCCTGGGGCAGACATTCGGAAGAATTAAGCAGCGGCTGGAATAACGGTACCTGGGGCTATTTTCTAGACCTGCATCACTTTGAGGAGGACGGCTGGCGGGATTTTTCGCCGACCAAGGCCGATCAGGCGTTCGGCACCTTGAGCTGGCGCGGCGATAAGGGCTCGTTAGACCTAACCTTGGGCGGCAATGATAATAACATGCGCGGCAACGGCGCCGTGCCTGTCCAGTTGCAGCAACAAGACCGGGCGGCGGTATTCACCCACCCCGACCAGACCGTCACCCGAATGTTCTTTTCCGAATTGGCAGGCAGTTATGATCTGGCTGATGATATTGAAGTCAGTGGTAATGGCTATTTCAGGCAGAACCGCATCAGGACTTTTAATGGCGATAACAGTGATTTTGATGACTGCCAACTGTCTGGAAATGCGGGATTCTTGTGCGAAAACTCGGGCGCTGATGATGAAGAAATTGCTGTCGATGTGAGCGGTAATAATGTGTTTGCCAGCGACGCGGTTGAAGGCGCAACCAACAACACCAGTCAAACTCAGATGCGCAGCCGTGGCGGCACCTTGCAGACGGTGTTTGCCCGGGATTTGTTCAAGCATAAGAACAATCTGACGGTGGGCACCAGTTACGATTATGCCGAGACCCATTTCGCTTCGGACACCGAGCTCGGTTCGCTGACCGATACCCGGGGCACCACGCAAAGCGGAATTCTTATCGACGAATCCAGGGTTCGTTTACATACCAATACCTCAACGGTGGGCGTATTTCTGACCGACAGTTTTTCCATTACCGATGAGCTAACGGCGACTATCGCCGGGCGTTATAACTACAGTCATATCAATATGGAGGATAAGTATATAAAAGATCCTGCAAAAACCCTGGACGGTTCGCATACCTTTGACCGGCTTAATCCTTCTGCCGGATTGACTTATCAAATCAGGGATAATCTGAACGTGTACGGCAGCTACAGCGAGTCGGCCCGTGCGCCTTCGCCGATGGAATTAAGCTGTGCCGATCCGACGGCTCCGTGTAAATTGCCCAACTCGTTTGTGGCCGATCCGCCGCTGGAACAGGTGGTTGCCAAAACCTGGGAAGGCGGGGTCAGAGGCGATCTGGATGAGCTGTTAGGCAACGGGGATTTGAAATGGAACCTGGGTTATTTCAACACCATCAATCACAACGATATTATTTTTCGCCGCGATGCCTCCAGCGGTCTTATCAGCCAGGGTTATTTCGATAATGTGGGCAAGACCCGCCGCTACGGCATAGAAGCGGGGACGACTGTTAATTATCCGCAGCTGTTCAGCAGCATTGATGACTGGCATTTTTCGACCAACTATACCTATTTGAATGCCCGGTTTATGGATGGTTTTGATATCCAGAACCCGCTGAATACTGACGAGGCTATTGCTGTTGGCAAGGGCGACAGAATTCCAGGCATCCCCGAGCATATCTATAAGGCTGCTGTGGGTGTCGATTTATGGCAGCGCGTATCGTTGGGTATTGACGGCATCTACAGCGGCAACAAGGTTTTCAGGGGCGACGAGGCCAATGTGACTGCGCCGCTGGCCGGTTACTGGGTATTTAATGCCAAGGCGGAATACAAGGTGACCAAGAATTTTGCGGTATTCGGCAAGGTCGATAATATTTTCGACAAGAACTATAACTCTTTTGGTGTTTATGGGCAGGCCAATGAGGTATTTCCGCAATTTGACAATAACCGGTTTGTGTCGCCCGGTGCGCCAAGGGCAGGCTGGATTGGAGTGCGCTTGAGTATGTAAGTTTTGTAGGGGGCGGTTGGTTGCCTTTTACAATGTAGGTGGCGATCCGGCAGGTCGCCCTTTATAATCACAAGAGTCACAGGTATATTGCAGCAATTCCCATTAACCTAAAAAAATCAGTTAGCTTTGATATTTTCGCACTACCACAAGGGCGACCTGCCGGATCGCCCCTACACTTACCGACATTCCTGTAGGCAATAAAAAGCCCGCATGAAGCGGGCGTGTTGAGTGCTGTTATTATTATTATTCAGTTGTTATTTTGCAACTTGACTCAAGCAGTGACACTTATTTTATTATTATTATCAGCTAGTCTACAAGACTAATTTCCCCCTCTTAGTCGGTAATTAAACCGGGCTCATTCCGTTAAGCTGGAGGCATTTTATGCAAATGCATCTTCCTTGTCTATTTAAAACTAATGTTTGTCGGGAAAAATATATTATTTTATAAAATACCCAATAAATACAGTTAATTATAGTATTTTAGATGATGCTAATGCTCGAAATCGCAGGCAGGCAGTACCTTTTTGTTCAGGTGGTATTCAGGTTTTTACCGCTCACGTCTGGCTTCTTCTTCCTGGTTAATAAAGAAGTTAAGGCGTTCATTAAGGATGGAGGAGAGTTGGAAATTAAGGCCTTTCGATTTTTGTGCCAGCTTTATTTGCAGGATTGCATCTTTGGTTTGCCCGGTCGCATAGTAGTATTCTGCAAGATAACGATGCGATTCGGCCGGTTGATTTAAATCGCTATAAACTTGGGCCAGAAGTTGCGAATAAATCGGCAGGCGCTGGGTTTTAGACTGTAACTGAAATAAATTTTTCCGTGCCAATTCGGCATTACCGGCTTTGAGTAGAGCGGTAATGTATTCGAGTTTAATGGCTTCGTTATTGGGGAATTGCTCGGTCAGTTTTTTATATCGGGCCAGCGCTATGCTGTAGTTTTTGGAGTCCAGTGCTGTGTGGGCAAGTGCGGTTACGTATTGCGGCTGGTTGGGGTATTCTTTGCTCAGTTGCTGAAAAATGCTTTCTGCTGCATTAAATTTTTGCGACTTAAGTGCGCTCATCCCAAGTCCATAGCGAGTAACGGCGCGTTGTTCTGTCGTTCCTTGATTCAATCTGGATTGCAAATAGCTAAGCGTATCGGCATCGTCAGTGCTGGTTAAAACCCGAATTTTTGCTTTGGTTAACTGATAGCCGAGTGAGTCGGGATATTGTTTGTAGGGATAAGTTTCGGCACGTCCGCGGGTGTCGGAAATACGCGAGGCGGTAACCGGGTGAGTTCTTAAAAACTCGGGAATATTCTGGCCGTAATAGCGACTGGATTGCTGCAAGCGCTCGAAAAAAATGGGCATGCTACGCGGATCGAATTGCGAACCGGCCAAGGTTTGCATGCCGACTCGATCGGCCTCTGCTTCGTTTTCGCGAGTAAAATCAATTTGAAATTGAACGTTGCCGGCTTGAATCGCGATTATGGCTGCCTGGCCTAGTGCCGGGGATTGAGTGCCCAATAAAATTGCGGCCAAGGTCGCTGCGGCGGTAGGGATCGATAAGCGACTGGCGGCCTCATAAGCACGATACAAATGGCGTTGGGTAACGTGAGCAATTTCGTGCGCCATCACTGAGGCTAATTCACTTTCGGCTTCGGTGATTAAAATTAATCCGGAATTTACGCCAATATAACCGCCCGGCCCCGCAAAAGCGTTAATGTTGTTCTCCATGACCACAAAAAAATGGAACGGGTTGCCCGGCGCGTCGCTATTGACGACCAGTCTTTCGCCAATCGTCTGAATGTATTGCTGGATTTCGGCATCCTGATTGATGGCGATCTGCGAGTGCAGGCTGCGGAAAAATGCTTCGCCGAATTCTTTTTCTTCGGCGGGCGAAATCAGGGTGCCGGAAGAATCGCCCATGTCAGGCAATTCGATTTTGCTGATCGGGTCAGCCTGCTGCGGAGCAGGGAATAGAGCCAAACTTAAAGCCAGGGTAATAGCGAAGGATTTGAATTTCATGCAATAGGACTAAATTTATTAGCGGGTTTTCAAGCGGATTGTCGGTTGCTCAATGATCATATCGTCCGATTTATGATCTTGAGTTTTATCTGGCGGATGTGATGCAAGATAAGTCTATTGTTCCAGATATTCTTCGGTTTCGCAAAGCGGGAGGAAAATAAACTGGTTGCGACCTTTTTGTTTGGCTTGATAGAGTGCTGCATCAGCTTTGTTTAGCAGGTTGTCGCCATTTTTCGGAATGCCAGTGCAAACGCCGACGCTGATGGTTATCCGATGAAATGGGTCTGAGTTTATATGCGGTATTGCCAAATTAAAAACGGCTTTCCTTAGTTTTTCTGCAAATTGCTCGGCGATTTTTTGGGGTAAATAGGGCATTACCAGAACGAATTCTTCTCCTCCATAACGGGCAACGATGTCGGTGGCGCGTGAGATTTGCAATTTTAATGTCTCTGCAACTAGCCTTATTGCATTATCGCCAGCTATGTGCCCATAATAATCGTTATAGGCTTTAAAAAAATCGATGTCGATCATGAAAATGGATAAACAGTGCTTTTGTCTTTTTGCATCGGCTACGGCCATTTTGTAATGCGCATCGAAGAATCTGCGATTGCAGATGTCAGTCAAGCTGTCTGTTGTTGCTTCTTTCTTCAGGATTTCCGAATGAGAGCGTAATATTTTTTCGCGCTTGATTGATGTGCTGGAATCCGTTACTTGAATGAGGCTGCATGATTCGTCCCGTCGCGATTGAATGGGCGTGATACTGATCGATTGATACATTCTGGTTTGTTGCTGATTTTTCTCGAATGCATTATACAGTGGCAGTGGTGTGCGGTGCAGGGCAGTAGACAAAACGACGGGCAGTCTATGTGCCAAGGTGTTTTTGAGTGCGGACAGGAATGCAGGTGACATAGGTTCTGAAAACACCTGTTCAAGTGGCCGATTAAGGGCGTCTGCTTCGTTAATGCCGCTATGTTTGGCGATCCAGTTATTCCAGAGCAATATCCGGCTGTCGGCATCAATAACGATCAATCCGAGGTTAATGACATTGGATATGTCTTCCATGTCAAAATGCTTTATAGCGAGTTCACTCATGAAATAGGGTCAAGAAATTGATCGATATGGGTAACAAGATTGGTCAAAGACGCTGAACTTAATAGGAAGACCAGATTGCCAGCCGTGCTTTGATTTTCAATGGCTAGGTCGATATGCAAAATCATAATATACGGTTGATTAGTATTCTTCTTGAGTCGCGTTAATATGTCATCGGCTGATGCCACCGTGTAATTAGGTAAGGAACTGTCCAGCGTAAAGTTGAGCATGTCGGCCATCGCCGACAGACAGGCGTTCAAAATGATGTTGCCTAATTCGCACATGGCTTCGTGCTCAAACTCGGCAAGTTCTTCAAGGCTCATTTGCGAGTTCATCATATCGCTAACGATTTTTAAGGCTTGCCCCTCGGTAAATAAAAGCAGGGCTTCAGCATTAAATGGGCCGCTAAAGTTCTGGCTTACCGCGCCGAATCTGCCGCTATTCAGTGATAATGTTGTTGAGCTTATATCATTTGAGCTAATGACTTGTACAGAGGGCACGGATATACGCACTTCGTCGCCGACAATTTCACTTAGGCTTAAAGCGGCACGGCCAGCGCCGATGCTAAATACCTCCGTCAGCGCATCAAGTTGAAGTTCGTTCAGACTGTTCATTGAGTATTGTCAAAATAGTCTAACGCCAAAGCAATCGATTTTTCTGTGACTGGTTTTGCGACCAATATCGTGCCCAGTGAGCGCGCGCGTTCCTGGTGCGTTTCTTGAATGTTTGCCGAGAAAATAATAATTTTTACCGACGGATGATTAGTTAGTATTTGCTCTGCAGCCTCGGTTCCTGAAATGCCCGGCATATTGATGTCCATAGTACAGTAGTCTGGCAGGTCATTAGCAACGAGTGCAATAGCGTCTTCGCCACAGGCAGCTTCAGAGATGATCCATTCCGGGCGTTGACTCAGAATATGGGTGCGAATTAACATTCTCGATACTTTGCTGTCATCGACGATCAAAAGTGTTTTTGTTGAACTGTCTGCAGGCATGATTGGTTTTTTTGCTGGATTTAAATTTGCGATATTTTACATTAAAAGACGGTAGTGCGCTTAGCTATTCATTATGATTGGGTGCGTGATGTATAGGATTTTTTAGTGGATAAAAATATTCACTGAGAGCTGATGTTGCCGCTAAGTTGAAGTAACGAGAAAAATCGTTACTTCAGTCGCAAATTGTTAAGGGATATTGGCTTAGAAATTGACGTTACCTTGTACCCAGACTTTTTGAGTATCGGTAGAGAAAGCGTCGGCATCGTAATTGGCATATTTAGCCAGCAAGGAATAATGTTTGCCGAATTTTTTAACCGCTTGAAAATCCCATTCTTTACCATAGTGAGAGCGACCGGTATCGTCGGTGAAATCGTGATAAATCGCTGATAATAGTAGGCTATCGTTCTCCATAAAGTTTGCATTGACGGTGCCGAACACATCACGAATACCCTTGTCAGGCGTCGCCAGAAATATGTCTGCCCAGCCTTGGAATGCGTGATTGGTGCCCAGTGGCGTATCGAAAGTCCTGTTTTTACCGGAACCGTTAAGTTGCTCCATAGCGCCTTGAAAGCTGACGTTATAGGCGGTAAATCCGCCCATCAGATTGAAACGGTTGGCCTGATAAGGGCTGGAGTGCAGGTAATCCTGCTGATAACTCCATTCGGCCGTGTACAACAGGCTGTAGTGGTCATAGAATTTTTTCGGCTTAGCGCTGTTAATAAAGCGCAGGCCGTAAGTCTGGCTCGATTTTTCAAAATTCTCGCGTTCGGTATAATCAAGCCAATAGCCATAGCCGATCAGGTTGCCGTAGTCGCCGAGGTTATAATTGGCGTTGAGTATCGGTGCGTTGATGTTTTCAGTCGTGGCGGTAAATGTTTGCACATTACCGATATAACCGACATTAACCGTCAAGTCTTTAAGCGATTTGTTGGTAATCAGAACCGAATCAAATGTGGTTTCCAGTTGTCTCCAGCCTACGTTGCCGATAAATCGATCGTCATCAAGCTTGATGCGTTGTCGCCCACCTTTAATAAGAGTATCGGGGATGCCGGCATAACTGAGCCATAGCTGATTAAGTTCGTTGTAACCCGGGTCTGCAACCGTTGAATATCCAGGCTTGTTGCTTCGCCCGTTGTTGTAATCCGATTGTAATACATGGGTACCTTCGTATTCTACATAACCTTGTAAGCCGTAAAATGCGGGTGAAAGTACACCTAGACGGGTGCGTAGGGTGTTGGCGTTGGCGGTTTTTTGCGGCCCTCTGTCCTGATCGACGTGTTCGTAACGATAAGTTGTATCCATTTTGACGGCGCCACCCTTGCCGAATTTAAGCGAATCTTCAATTGCCCGTGTGCTATCAGCGTTTACCGGGCTACCGATAGCCGCTAGTGATAGCAGCGCTAAAGATAAGGCGCATGATGGTGCTTTTATGGGTTGTTGTGGCATGAAGATCTCTTTAATGTCAGGATAATAAAGAGAAATATTATATCAATATAGTCTATTTTTCATAGGGATATGATGCACTTATGATAAATAAGGTAAGGTTGTATTTAATCGTATTAAATATCACATATTTTGTGGTAATGTGTGCGTAAATAACATTAAAAAAAAGGATGAAATACCGTGGCAGACATGAGCCTCTCCCAACAAAAACGCGCTCTTACCTCGAGTACCGTGGCATTCACCGTTTGCTTTGCGGTCTGGACTATCTTTTCCATCATCGGTTTGCAAATTCAAAAAGACTTGGGTCTAAGCGAGACCGAATTCGGCTTACTGGTTGGCACGCCAATACTTTCAGGGTCGTTAATTCGGCTGATGCTGGGTATCTGGAGCGATCAGTACGGCGGCCGTATCGTTTATTTGTTGGTGATGGTGACGGCGGCTATTTCGACTTTCTTGTTGACCACCGTTGAAACCTATACGATGTTTCTGGTGACGGCGCTCGGTATCGGCGTTGCCGGCGGTTCGTTTGCCGTGGGTATCGCCTATGTTTCGCGCTGGTATCCTAAAGAGAAGCAAGGCACGGCGTTAGGTATTTTTGGGCTCGGCAACGTCGGGGCGGCGGTGACCAAGTTCATTGCACCTTTTATAATGGTTGCATTCGGTTGGCATGCGGTCGCGCAAATCTGGGCGGCAGCTCTGCTGCTGATGGCGGCAATCTTCTGGTTTGTCACTGAAGACGAACCGATGCTTAAACAGCGCCGCGAGTCCGGCAGTAAACCCGAACCCTTTCTAAAACAACTGGAACCGCTGAAAGACATGCGGGTCTGGCGGTTTTCGCTGTATTACTTTTGCGTATTCGGCGCTTTTGTCGCCTTGGCTTTATGGTTGCCTCGCTATCTGGTTGGCGCATACGGTTTCGATATTAAGTCGGCGGGTATGCTGGCGGCGGCCTATTCCATTTTTGCCAGCCTGTTTCGCGCACTGGGCGGCTGGTTGTCAGATCGTTATGGCGCGCGGTTGTTGATGTATTGGACGTTTATTGTCGCTACCATTTGCACGTTTTTTCTGTCCTATCCGCCTACGGATTATATCGTGCACGGCAGCAAGGGCGATATTGCTTTTAGTCTGGCGATTCAACCTATGGGCTTTATCTTTCTGGTCTCGGTGCTGGGTTTGTTTATGTCATTCGGCAAGGCGGCGGTGTACAAACATATTCCGGTTTATTATCCCGATAACGTCGGTGCTGTCGGCGGCGCGGTCGGCATGATTGGCGGTCTGGGCGGGTTCTTGTTGCCGCTGACCTTCGGTATGTTGAATGATTTGACCGGTATCTGGAGCAGTTGCTTCATGTTGCTGTTCGTATTGATGGCGACTGCGCTGACCTGGATGCATTTTTCCATTGTACGCATGGAACGCCGGGTTGTTCCTGAATTGGCTAGAGTTTCAACTGATCTGCCGGAATTGAGTCATCCCTCAACATTGGTGCTGACCGATTGGAATCCTGAAGATAAAAGTTTCTGGGAAAAGACCGGCAAGCGTATCGCGACCCGCAACCTGTGGATCAGTATTCCCGCCTTGCTGCTGGCTTTTGCGGTGTGGATGGTGTGGAGCGTCGTGGTGATTAATCTGCCCAGCATCGGTTTTAGCTACACCACCAACCAACTGTTCTGGTTAGCGGCATTACCAGGATTATCGGGCGCGACCTTGCGGATTTTCTATTCGTTCATGGTGCCGATTTTCGGCGGCCGTCGCTGGACTACGATCAGTACCGCTTCGTTGCTGTTGCCGTCTTTATGGATAGGTTTTGCGGTGCAAAATCCTGATACGCCTTATGTATTAATGGTGGTGTTGGCCTTGTTATGCGGTTTTGGCGGCGGTAATTTTGCCTCCAGCATGGCGAATATCAGCTTTTTTTATCCCCAGTCTCAAAAAGGTACGGCCTTGGGCTTGAATGCCGGTTTAGGCAATTTGGGCGTCAGTACCGTGCAGTTTGTGGTGCCGCTGGTTATCGCCGCGAGTGTATTCGGTTCACTGGGTGGCGATCCGCAAGAGTGGGTCAAGGCTGGAGTCACCAAATCCATCTGGCTGCAAAACGCCGGATTTATCTGGGTGCCGTTTATCATCGCAACCAGTATCGCGGCGTGGTTCGGCATGAATGACATTGCCTCCGCCAAGGCCTCATTCAAAGAGCAATCGATTATTTTCAAGCGCAAACATAACTGGCTGATGTGTTGGCTTTATACCGGCACATTCGGCTCGTTTATCGGCTATGCGGCCGGTTTTCCGATGTTGATTAAAATCCTGTTTCCTGATATTAACCCGACTCAATATGCCTTTTTGGGGCCGTTGGTGGGGGCGCTGATCCGACCTGTCGGCGGGTGGCTGGCGGACAAACTGGGCGGAGCGCAGGTGACGTTGTGGAATTTCGTGATCATGGTTTGCGCGGTGTTCGGCGTGTTGCATTTTATGCCTTCGGCCGATAATGCAGGTGATTTCTGGGGCTTTCTTGCGATGTTCATGCTGTTATTTATCACCACCGGCATCGGCAACGGTTCCACCTTCCGTATGATTCCGGTTATCTTTATGACTGAACGCTTATGTGCGGCAAAAGGGCAGGGCGAAGAAGCTGTTGCCAAAGCCAAAAAAGATGCGGCCAAAGAAGCGGCGGCGGTGTTGGGCTTTAGCTCTGCAATTGCCGCTTACGGTGCGTTCTTTATCCCCAAGAGTTACGGCACGGCTATCAGCATGACCGGCACTCCGGATGCGGCGTTGTATTGTTTTATCGCTTTTTATCTGGCCTGTATTGGAATTACCTGGTGGTTTTACGCGCGTAAAACGGCGGCTATGCCTTGTTGATTTTATAGGTCGGCTAACCCGACCTTGTTTCTATCCAAGCCAAAGATATATTACCTACATAGTTGAAATTAAGATGAGCAAAATAACTGAGGAAATGATTTTAGCGTGCTACGAAGCGTTTAGAGCGGGTAACCTTAACCATGAGCCTAAAGGGATGAATGGTACTTCAGCCAAAATGACAATGCGTTGGCTTGATAGCATCTTAAATACAAGAAAGTCTTACAATCGTAGCGGTAGCTGTATGCAATATCGCGTTATCTTAGAAAGGATTAGACAGGATTATGATAGTCAGAGAGCCAAGGAAGCGGCATTAGTGCTAATGGAGTATTGCGAACAACATAACAAGCAATCTCACATAATGATATTAGAGCGGTTTATAAATATTTAAAAACGATATTATCTAGCTTAGTCGCGTAGGTCGGGTTAGCGTTAGCGTAACCCGACACCATACAACAAAAGCGTCGGGTTACGGCAAGCCTAACCCGACCTACGAACATAGGTAAATCTTATGAGTCATTTTCTGGATCGTTTACTGTTCTTCAAGAAAAAAACCGAAACTTTTTCCGATAATCACGGTGTGGTGACCAATGAGGACCGAAGCTGGGAGAACAGTTACCGATCGCGTTGGCAACACGATAAAATCGTGCGCTCTACGCACGGCGTCAATTGCACGGGTTCTTGCAGTTGGAAAATCTATGTCAAAAACGGGCTGGTGACCTGGGAAACCCAGCAAACCGATTACCCGCGCACTCGTCCCGACCTACCCAACCATGAGCCGCGCGGCTGTCCTCGCGGTGCAAGTTATTCCTGGTATTTATATAGCGCCAACCGCCTTAAATACCCGCTGATACGCGGCCGTTTGGTCAGATTGTGGCGCGAAGCCAGACTGACTTTAGACCCGGTTGACGCTTGGGCGTCGATAGTCGAAGATCCGGCTAAAACCACTGAATATAAATCGGTACGCGGCTTGGGCGGTTTGGTTAGAGCCAATTGGGAGGAAGTCAACGAAATCATCGCTGCGGCCAACATTTACACGGCTAAAACTTTCGGCCCCGACCGGATTATCGGTTTTTCGCCTATCCCTGCTATGTCGATGGTGTCTTATGCGGCCGGCAGCCGTTATCTGTCGCTGATCGGCGGCGTCAGCATGAGTTTTTACGACTGGTATTGCGATTTGCCGCCCGCATCGCCGCAAACCTGGGGCGAGCAAACCGACGTGCCCGAATCGGCGGACTGGTATAACGCCGGGTTTTTGATGTTGTGGGGATCGAACGTACCGCAAACCCGAACTCCCGACGCCCATTTCATGACTGAGGCGCGTTATAAAGGCGCGAAAGTCGTGGTCGTGAGCCCCGATTATTCGGAAGCCAGCAAGTTCGCCGACCT
Source organism: Methylobacter arcticus (assembly GCF_050917435.1). NCBI lineage: Bacteria > Pseudomonadati > Pseudomonadota > Gammaproteobacteria > Methylococcales > Methylococcaceae > Methylobacter > Methylobacter arcticus. The sequence goes on along the minus strand of NZ_CP159583.1, from coordinate 2,941,037 downwards.
ATGGCTGCATCCGAAGCAAGGCACCGACGCCGCACTGGCGATGGCGATAGGGCATGTGATTCTCAAGGAATTTCATGTCGAGCGCCAAAGCCCGTATTTCAATCAGTATGTGCGCGAAAATACCGATTTGCCGTTCCTGGTCATGCTAAAAGAACAGGACGGCTACTACATCCAAGACCGATTCTTTAGAGCCTCGGACTTTCTAGGCCAGTTGGGCCAGGATAACAACCCTGACTGGAAAACAGTCGCCTATGATGAAATTAATGGTCACATCATCCCGCCTTGCGGTTCCATCGGTTTCCGCTGGGGCGAAAGCGGCCATTGGAACATCGAACAAAAAACCGCAGACAATCAGGAAGTAAAGTTACGCTTGAGTTTGACTGATATTAAAGACGATGTTGCCAGTGTCGGCTTTCCTTATTTCGGCGGCTCCGAACATCCGCATTTTACCCATTCCGCTCATGACGCTATTCAAAGGCGCAATGTGCCAATTAAAAAAATCACCTTGGCCGATGGCACTGAAGTGTTGGCGACCACGGTATTCGATTTGCTGGTTGCCAACTACGGGATAGATCGCGGTTTGGGCGGCGGTAATGTCGCTGCATCTTATGATGAGGATTTTCCGTACACACCCGCTTGGCAAGAAAAAATCACCGGCGTTAAACGGCAAAATGTGATTGCGGTGGCGAGGGAATTTGCGAGAAACGCCGAGAAAACCCAGGGCCGTTCAATGGTCATTCTGGGTGCGGGTATCAACCACTGGTACCACATGGACATGAATTACCGCGGCATCATGAATATGCTGATGCTGTGCGGTTGCGTCGGTCAGTCCGGCGGCGGTTGGGCGCATTACGTGGGGCAGGAAAAATTGCGTCCGCAGACCGGTTGGCTGCCCTTGGCGTTCGGCCTGGATTGGAAGCGTCCGCCACGGCAAATGAACAGCACTTCGTTTTTCTATAACCACACCAGCCAGTGGCGTTATGAAAAACTTAAAGTTCACGAGATTTTGTCGCCGCTGGCAAAGCCGAAAGACTGGCAAGGCAGCTTGATCGATTTTAACGTCCGTTCCGAGCGCATGGGCTGGTTGCCGTCCGCGCCGCAATTGCAAACCAACCCGTTGCAAGTGGTCAGGGATGCCGAAAAAGCTAAAAAAGACCCGATAGAATATGTCGTAAAATCGCTCAAAAGCGGTAAGCTGAAAATGTCCTGCGAAGATCCGGATAACCCGCAAAACTTTCCGCGCAACATGTTTGTCTGGCGCTCTAATTTGCTGGGATCTTCAGGCAAAGGGCATGAATATTTCCTGAAGTATTTGCTGGGCACGCAACACGGCTTACAGGGCAAAGACCTTGGCGATAGCGGCGATAAACCTTCGGAAGTCGAATGGCATGACACCGCCGCAGAAGGCAAACTCGATTTGCTGGTCACGCTGGATTTTCGTATGTCCACGACCTGTCTGTATTCGGATATTATTTTGCCGACCGCAACCTGGTATGAGAAAAACGACCTGAACACTTCGGATATGCACCCCTTTATCCACCCGTTGTCCAAAGCCGTTGATCCTGCTTGGGAATCGCGTTCCGATTGGGATATTTACAAAGGCATCGCCAAAAAATTCTCGGAACTGACCGTAGGCCATTTGGGACTGGAAAAAGATATAGTCGCCGTGCCGATCCTGCATGACACACCGGCAGAGCTGGCTCAGCCGCTGGACGTCAAGGATTGGAAGAAAAAGGAATGCGACCCGGTTCCCGGTAAAACCATGCCGACGTTGGTGGTGGTTGAACGCGATTATCCGAACACCTACAAAATGTTTACCTCGCTAGGGCCGTTGATGAGCAAAGTCGGCAACGGCGGCAAAGGCATAGCCTGGAACACCGAGACTGAAGTCAAACAACTGGGCGAACTGAATCGACTGGTAACCGATGAAGGTATCAGTAAAGGCTTGCCGCGTATCGAATCCGATATTGATGCAACTGAAGTCATTTTGATGCTGGCGCCTGAAACCAACGGTCATGTCGCAGTTAAAGCCTGGGCAGCCTTAAGCAAAATCACCGGACGTGATCATACCCATCTGGCGCTGCCGCGCGAAGACGACAAAATCCGTTTCCGCGACGTACAGGCGCAGCCCCGCAAGATTATCTCGTCGCCGACTTGGAGCGGCCTGGAATCCGAGCAAGTCTGTTACAACGCCTGTTACACCAATGTCCACGAGCGGATTCCCTGGCGTACGCTGACCGGCCGCCAGCAGTTTTATCAGGATCATAGCTGGATGCGGGCGTTCGGCGAGACCTTGTGCGTTTATAAACCGCCTGTCGATACCCGCTCCATTGCGCCGATTCTGGGACAAAAGCCCAACGGCAATGACGAGCTGGTCTTGAATTTCCTGACGCCCCATCAAAAATGGGGCATACACAGCACCTATACCGATAATCTGTTGATGCTGACCTTGTCACGCGGCGGGCCAATCGTGTGGATGGGTGAAGTCGATGCGGCGAAAGTGGGCATTAAAGACAATGACTGGGTAGAAGCTTTTAATGTCAATGGCGCGCTGGTCGCCAGGGCGGTCGTGAGTCAGCGTGTTCCTGAAGGCATGTGCATGATGTATCACGCGCAGGAAAAGATTGTTAATACGCCGGGTTCGGAAATTACCGGTATGCGTGGCGGCATCCATAACTCCGTTACCCGAGCGACGCTTAAACCCACGCATATGATCGGCGGTTACGCCCAGTTAAGTTACGGCTTTAACTATTACGGCACGGTCGGCTCCAATCGGGATGAGTTCGTGATTATCCGCAAAATGAGCAAAGTTGATTGGCTGGATGAACCCAGTGAAACCAGTCAAAATGCCAATCAGCAACAGGGGGCTTAAATGACTAATTTGTCTGGAACAAATTTGGACCGCGAAGCGGGTTCCGAAGGAACGCGGTCAAGGAAAGGACCGCGCAATATTCGCGCACAAATAGGCATGGTGCTAAACCTGGACAAGTGTATCGGTTGTCACACTTGCTCCATTACCTGCAAAAATGTTTGGACCTCGCGTAAAGGGGTTGAGTATGCGTGGTTTAATAATGTCGAAACCAAGCCAGGGGTAGGTTTTCCGCAACAGTGGGAAAACCAGGACAAGTGGAACGGCGGCTGGGTACGCAAAATCAACGGCAAAATAGAGCCGCGTCAAGGCGGTAAGCTTAAAAGTTTAAGGAATATTTTCGCTAATCCCGATTTGCCTGCAATCGACGATTATTACGAACCGTTCGATTTCGATTACCAGCATTTGCATACCGCCAAGGAATCGAAAAATCCACCTACTGCGCGTCCTTATTCGTTGATTACCGGCGAGCGCATGGAAAAAATCGAAGGCGGCCCGAACTGGGAGGAAATTCTGGGCACGGAATTTTCATCGCGTTCGCGCGACACCAATTTCGACAACATCCAAAAAGACATGTACGGTGAATTTGAAAACACCTTCATGATGTATTTGCCGCGTTTGTGCGAACACTGTCTTAATCCGACCTGTGTTGCGGCTTGTCCCAGCGGCTCGATCTATAAGCGCGAAGAAGACGGTATTGTTTTAATCGACCAGGATAAATGTCGCGGTTGGCGGATGTGCGTTTCAGCCTGTCCTTACAAAAAAATCTACTACAACTGGGAAACCGGAAAATCGGAGAAATGCACATTCTGTTATCCGCGCATCGAAGCCGGCGAGCCTACGGTTTGTTCGGAAACCTGCGTTGGGCGGATTCGTTATTTAGGCGTGTTGTTGTACGACGCCGACCGTATCGAAGCCGCGGCCAGCTGCGAGAACGAGCAGGATTTGTATCAGCAACAGCTGGATGTTTTTCTCGATCCTTTCGATGAGGAAGTGATAGCGGAGGCGCGTGCGGCCGGTATTCCCGAATCATGGCTGACAGCGGCGCAGGAATCGCCGGTTTATAAAATGGCGATAGACTGGAAAGTCGCGTTTCCGCTGCATCCTGAATTTCGCACACTGCCGATGGTTTGGTATGTGCCGCCGCTATCGCCGATTCAATCGGCGGCGGAAAACGACCAGATCGGTATGGATGGCGACATTCCCGATGTACGTTCGTTGCGTATTCCGGTGCAGTATCTGGCCAATCTGCTGACGGCGGGTAAAGAAGAACCCATCGTGTTGAGCCTGGAGCGGATGCTGGCGATGCGTGCCTATATGCGCAGTAAAACTGTCGATGGCGTGGTCAATACCGATGTGTTGGAGCGTGTCGGTTTGACCCAGTTGCAGGTTGAAGAAATGTACCGCTACATGGCGATTGCCAATTACGAAGACCGCTTTGTGATTCCAACCAGTCATCGCGAATATGCCAGCTCTACCTTCGATGCTTACGGCGAGCAAGGCGGCTGCGGATTCAGTTTCGGCAGCGGATGTTCTACGGGTAATAATGACACCAACCTGTTTGGCGGCAACAAAAAGCCGCAACGTAGCGGCAGTATTCCGATCAAGATTCCGATTAAAGTGGAACCGGCAAAATAAGGAATCATGATGCAAACATTAAAAGTTTTATCGCTACTGCTGAGTTATCCCGAAGCCGAGATGCTTGAAGCATTAGACGAAATGGCGGCGGTCGTCGAACAGGAAAACCTGTTGCTGGAAGACCATAAAAAATCCGTGCTGGCGCTGATCGACTCATATCGCGGCGCAGACCTGATGGATAGCCAAGAGGATTATGTGGCGTTATTCGACCGGGGACGGTTTTTGTCGCTGCATATATTCGAGCATGTCCACGGCGAATCCCGAGACCGGGGGCAGGCCATGGTTAACCTGCTGCAAATGTATGAAGCGCACGGCTTTGAAATGTCCACGCATGAACTGCCGGACTACATCCCGTTATTTCTGGAGTTTCTCTCGCAGCAGGAACAGGCCGAAGCGGTGCAGTTATTGCAAGACGCGATGCCCGTGTTAAGTTTGCTGGGTGCGCGTTTAACCGAACGCGGCAGCGAGTTTCGCGCAATTTTCGACGCGCTGGCAGGTTTCGCAGGCGAACCCGAAGCGCTGGAAGAAATCCGCCTACAAGCCGCCACCGAAGGCGAGGATGAAACCGTGGTAAATATGGATGAAATCTGGGAAGAAGAAGTCGTCAGTTTTATGGGGGCAGGGGATGCGTGTAAAAGCCAATCAGCCGCTGTTTGTAGGGGCGACCGGCCGGTCGCCCCTACAGTTCCGCGCGATCAGTTCGTAAAATTGCAAAATCGTTCTCTTTAAGAAGGAGTCAATCGTGGATTATCTCAATACCTTGTTATTCGGTTATTACCCCTATATCGCGATCAGTGTATTTTTCATCGGCAGCCTGGCGCGTTACGACCGCGATCAATACACTTGGCGCACCGGTTCCAGCCAATTTCTGCGCGCCGACGAATTAAGGCTGGGCAGCAATTTATTCCATATCGGCATCCTGTTGCTGTTCGTCGGGCATTTCGTCGGCCTACTGGCGCCGCCTGCGGTTTATCACGCCTTAGGCTTGTCGACGTCGGCAAAACAAATCCTGGCCGTTATTGCCGGTGGCGTTTTCGGCGGCGTGTGCTTAAAAGGCATTATCATTTTGATACGCCGTCGCCTGACCGATGCGCGCATTCGGGCCACCAGCAGTCGCATGGATATTTTTATTCTGTTGCTGATTGGGGTGCAGCTGGTGCTGGGTCTGCTGACCCTGCCTATTTCGCTTTATCATTATGACGGCGCTAATATGTTGCTGCTGGCGGAATGGGCGCAACGCATCGTGACGTTTCGCAGCGGCGCAGCGGATCAAGTCAGCGAGATCGGCATTATTTTCAAATTGCATTTGTTTTTAGGACAGACCTTGTTTCTGGTTTTCCCGTTCAGTCGTTTGGTGCATGTCTGGAGTGTGCCGTTGGGTTACATCACGCGACCTTATCAAGTCGTACGTAAGCGTTAAAAGATCAGGGCTTGTTGTGTACGCCTTCTCTGCTCAAACCCATTATTCAAAAGGCAAAATCATGAACAAATCATCCCGTTTGCTATTACTGTCAATAGCATTGGACGGCTTGACTACCGGCTGCACCGACGAAGCACAAACCAAAGCGCAACTTGATAAATACGCCGCTACTCAGGCCGAGAAGGCACAACATAAACCGATGTCTGTCGAAGAAATGGAAGGGCATTCAGCTGGCGGAATGCAGCATTCGATGCCGGTGCCCGCCGATGGACAAATGCAACATATTATGTCCGCCGAACCGGCGGGTACTCATCAAAGTGGTATGGACGAAATTGGCCGCCGCGCCGACGATCTGCCTGCTCCGTTGAACAGAACCCAAGCGCAGCGGGTTAGCGTCGATCTTTATACCGATGAAATCCTCGCCGAAATAATGCCCGGTGTAAGCTATGAATATTGGACTTATAACGGCAAAGTGCCGGGGCCGTTTATTCGTGTCGGAGCGGGCGATCAGGTAGAAATACATCTGAGTCGCGGTAAACCCAATATGGCGGGTGCAGCACCTAGTGAGCATGCCTCGGGTCACTCGGCGCATTCTATCGATTTGCATGCGGTGGTCGGTCCAGGCGGCGGAGCACCGTTAATGCAAGTTGAGCAGGGCGAAGCAAAAAGCTTCAGCTTTAAAGCCACGCATCCTGGGATTTATGTTTATCACTGCGCCAGTCCGTCCGCATGTGCCTACCCATATCGCCAACGGCATGTACGGCATGATATTAGTCGAACCGGAACAGGGCCTGGCAAAAGCCGACCGCGAGTTTTACGTGATGCAGGGCGATTTTTACACCAGCGGCAACTATGGCGACAAAGGCCTGCAAGCATTCAGCAAGGAAAAGATGTTAGCGGAAAAGCCCGAATATTTTCTATTTAATGGCCGGGTTAACTCACTCAGCGGCGATTGAGCTTTAAAAGCTAAAGTGGGTGAAAAAATCCGTCTATTTGTTGGAGTCGGCTCACATATCGCGGCCAACTTTCATATTATCGGCGGCGTATTCGACAGCTTGTATCCATATGGCGCGATCATGAATCCGCCGCTGAAAAACGTACAGACTACCGTCATAGCTCCAGGTTCTGCGGTGATGATTGAGTTCACTGCCGAAGTGCCGGGAACATACCTGTTGGTTGATCACAGTCTGACGCGTGCGATTGATAAGGGTGCGCTGGCTGAGTTGATCATAGAAGAGCCTGCACAGCCGGCGCTTTATCAGCCGATTGGGCGATAATGATATAGGTTGGGTTGGTGTTGTTCCAACCCAACCTACGCAATTTATTTGGCAGCAGGAGTAGCCGTTTCAGCTGGAGCAGTGGTTGCTTCAGGAGCTGGAGTAGGTGCTGGAATTGCGATCTCACCACCCGCTGTGTTGGTGGGTTGTTCGCTGCCTTTATCACAGCCGCTAAGTAAAGCAAGGCTAATAATGCCAGTTGTCAGCAGGATATTTAAATTCATGTTTATACCTTTAATTTGGTTAGATTGGTAAGATAAAAAAATTGTTGTCTAAAATTACCGCGAGTTAATTGTTCAATAAAAATAACGGATCTAAGGCCTTATTTGAATCTGATTCATTGCTAAATTCGCTAATTCATTCATTAACACAATCTAGGTATTATTTTAGATCGGACTCATGATAGAGCAAGTTTCCTTAATGGCAGATTAACAAGCTATGCAGCGCGGTAGAATAGGTAGAGCAATGCGAACCTCATCGCATCGGCGCGATATTGGATTATGATGGGTTTCGGCTACTGCTCCATGCGTCGCCTCGGCAATTGCTCCTGCATTGCTCTACCTTCTGCATAACCCACAGGGATGTGGGCTATGCAGAGAAATGACGGGATCATTTCAGTCGTAAAGCGCCTACTTTGGGTGCTCTGCCTCCTGCATCCATCCTATCTGGCTTTTCTCATCGGGACTCGCCCATGCCGTTAAATTGTTTTGCCAAATAGCTCGCATAGTTATCGGTCATGCCGCTGATATAATCAATAACCCGCATCAATGCCAGATATTTGGGCGTTAATTTTTCGCCTTTTTTGGTTTGACGGTCAAAAGTATCCCTGCCAATCAAATCGACTACCCGTTTACTTCTAAAAGATATTTCAGTGGGGTTATCGACCAGCTCTATAGCGGCGCTACACATAATATCTAACAATGTCGAAATGATGTGGTATGAACCTATTTCCAGTTCAATTTTTCGGGGATGTGAAAATATTTTAGTTTTTGCGGTATTTTTAGCCTGCTCTACAGACTCTCTGATATTAGCAGGACATAAAGAAATTAAATCGCTATGTTTGCCTTGAAGGAGTCCTTGTTCATTTTTAATAAAGGCTTCGGTTGCCGCGTCAATGTACGCCGAAATAACTTTCCCTCTAATGAGGGCCGGTTTTTGCCTATCAGAAGCTTTTGCTAAATCCGCTTCCAGGCTATCGATTTCCGATGGCTTCAATACCGGTTTCAATATATCAAAAATATCATCCCAGCGAAGAATGTCCATTTCAAGGCCGTCTTCGAGATCCAATATGCCATAACAAAAATCGTCAGCGGCTTCCATGAGGTAAACCAGTGGATGCCGACAATACCAGTTATCGCCTGGCTGTTTTTCCAATCCGACCGCTAAGGCAATTTCATCAAAAATGGCCAATTCTGACTGAAAAACACCATATTTATTTGGCTTTGGACGCTTTCCTTCGGCAGTAGGTAGTGACGTCCACGGATATTTGATAAACGAGGCCAGCGTTGAGTAGGTCAATCTCATACCACCGTCATCAGGGTGATATTCTGATGAAGTTAATAAGCGCAATCCCTGGGCATTGCCTTCAAAAAACAGGAGATCATGTTTTTCTTCAACGCTAAGGTCGGTCAAATGATGGTTGCCATCATATTTAAACCAATTGCGAATGGCTTCTTCTCCGGTGTGACCGAAGGGCGGATTGCCAATATCATGTGCCAAGCAGGCAGATTGGACAATGTCTCCCAAATCGGTAGGTACAAATGCCTCAGGAAGACAGCCTTTATCCTGTAATGCATGGCCGACTTTAATGCCTAAGCTGCGTCCAACACAGGCAACTTCAAGGCTGTGCGTCAAACGATTATGTATATGATCATTCGTCGCTAGCGGATGGACTTGCGTTTTCTTTGCCAAGCGCCTGAATGCGCCTGAAAATATAATCTTGTCGTGATCAGAATTAAAAGGCGAGCGCCCAAGCTCTTGTTTGGCTGCTGTATGACCCAGTTTGTCAGTGTTTAATAGCGTGTTCCATTCCATAATTATTTTTTCTTAAACCCATGCAGCATCGCTCGAACCAGATTTTCATGGTGGATATAGCTTTCAACGGCTACGCCTATAACATGTACAACCACCAGAATCAGCGTGAAGTTGGCGAAAAATTCATGCACTTCTTCCCACATCTTTTCGTTAGCGGAGCCTATAGCCGCCAGCGGTCCGGCTGCCTGGTCGGCACCGTACACCGCAAAGCCGGTGATAACCGTCATTAATAAACTGACCAGCAATAATACAATCATCGCCGCACCCGCTGGGTTGTGGCCGAGGTAACGCTGGGTTTTTAATGCGATCAAATCTTTAAGGTAGGCAATCGACTTGGCGGGACTGCATAAGAAATTCGAGAACCGGGCATAGTCGTTGCCGATAAATCCCCAGATTAATCTGAACACCAATAATCCGCTTACCAGGTAACCGGCCCAAACGTGAACCGTTAATAAGTCATCTTCAGTCAGGTAAGCGATAAAAAATCCGGCAACCAGCAGCCAGTGAAAAATTCTAAGCGGAAGATCCCATACTTTAATTAATGCTTGTGATTCCATTTTTGTACTCCAGATTTATTATAGTGTTGGCATATTTTTGGGAAAAATAAAAAATGCAGTTGAGCTTAGCATGACACACGATTATTTAACATTACCTACGATAGCCTCGGTTTGCCAGCCGCCGCCCAGAGATTTGTACAGGGCGACTCTGTTACTGAAAAGCTGGGACTCGCTGGCAACCAGCAAGCTTTGGGCTTGATAAAGCGCCGATTGGCTGGTCAGTACATCAAGAAACGCGGTCAAGCCATTTTGATAGCGTTCGTTGGCTAATTGAACCGCCAGTTGGTTGGCTTCAACGGCTTTTGCCAGCGCTTTGTGCCGCGCCTGCTCGTTGCTATAGGCGATTAGCGCATCTTCCACTTCCTTAAAAGCGGATAAAACCGTGGATCGATAAGTCAGGAAAGCTTGTTCAAATTGCGTTTTCTTGCTGTTGATATTGGCGTTCAGCTTTCCCCAATTAAAGATCGGCAGGGTTAATGAGGATGCTGCCGACCATGATTTTCCAAGCGGGGTAAAGTCGGTGATGGTCGTATTTTGCAAGCCGATGAACGCTGCCAGGTTGATTTTCGGGTACAGCTCGGCGGTCGCGACACCGACGGCTGCATTGGCGACTGCCAGCTGCCGTTCGGCGCGGCGAATGTCCGGTCGGCGCTGTAATAATTCGGAGGGGAGGTTGGTTATTACCTTAGCGGCAATGGTCGGGATCGTGCCTTGTTGGTCAAGCCGCATGGCTAGAGCTCCGGGTTCTTTGCCGAGCAATACGCTGAGTGCGTGTATCGACTGCTTGACTACCGTTTCATAATTCGGCAATTGTGCCTCTGTCGTGGCGGCCATGGCTTGAGCCTGCGTCACTTCCAGCATGCTCGCAAGTCCTGACTGTTGCCGGATTTGCGTTAGCTCCCGGGTTTGCTGTTGTGCATGTAAATTTTCACGGGTTATCGCGACCAGTCGTTGATTGGCGCGGAGTTCGATGTAGTTGCGGGCAACATCCCCCAGCAGGGTAACCAGCACATCCCGGCTGTTTTCGACTTCGACATCAATCGTTGCATCGGCGGCTTCTACCGCCCGTCTGACGCCGCCGAAAAAATCCAGCTCCCATTGAGCGTCAAAGCCCATTTGGAAAATGTTGATGAACTGATTGCCGATGCCAAAACCGCCTCCACCAGAGGCTGTGCCGCCAGTTTGGGCAGCGGATGCGGACGAGTTGTTGAACCGCCTGCTGAGATTGCTCTTTGCGTCCAAGCTGGGCAAGCCTGCTGCAATGGTCGCGGAGCGCAGGACGCGGGCGTCTTTAACCCGTTCCAAGGCAAGCTTTAAATCCAGATTCGAGATGATCGCGTCGCCGATCAGTTGGTCGAGTACCGGATCATTAAAGGTCTTCCACCATTGTTCCGCCTGCGCATCGTTCCCATGTTCTGCGTGGGAACGGGCATTAGCAGTCGATTCACTCCATTGCTGCGGAACCGTGATTTTCGGGCGCTTATAGTTGGGGCCGACAGCAAAACAGCCGGATAACAGCAAGGCGGCAAAAAGCGTAAGCGAACGACAAATCATAACGGCGGACGGCCGTCGCCGGAATAATCCCCGGCTTCAATGAATACATCCATCTGTTGCCCGACATAAACAGGCAGTTGATGCCGGTCAAAACTGTACAGTGCCTGCAATACGCGCGTATCAACCTGTTCGGTGCTGTCGCCGGTCAGCGATTTTTTGGGTACCACGTAAGGTTCCACATAAGCCGGAATCAGGTCGGTTTTGAAGTTGGGATTGCCGCGCAGGAAAGCCACGGCCTTGCTGTTTTGGTCGAAGCGCCAGGCATCATTTTCATCGATGTCTACCCGCACATGCAGCTGGTCCATGTTGCCCAACATCAGCAGAGGCGTGTTCAGGGCTCCGGCCTGGGCAAATTCGCCCGGCCGGATGTTGACTTGCAATACCTCACCGTCCACCGGTGCTTGAACGACGAGCCGGGCCAGCGTGGTTTGTGTCGTTGTCAGCGCGGCTTCGGCCTGTTGCACCAGGGCTTTGGCGCTGTCCAGTCTGGCTGAGTTGATCAACAGGGCATTGCGGCGTTTAAGCAGTTCCTCGGAACTGATGGCGCGCCGGTCGGTTATGGCTTCGGCCAAATCGCTCAGCGATTGGGTATCTTTGACTGAGGCTTTGGCTTCGTTAACGCCTGCCCGAGCTTTGGCGAGATCGGCACGTTTAACGGCCAACTCTGCACGGGTATCGCGGTCGTCCAGATAAAACAGCGGTGCGCCGGCCTTGACCTTATCGCCAACCTTGATGGCCACGGTTTTGACGATGCCGGACAAGGGCGTGCCGATCGCGATATTCTGGCTTTTTGCCTCGACAATACCCGATCCGGCAATAAACGATGTAAACGGCGCGGAGGCGGGCGGTGCCACGACGGGAGCAACCGGTATTGGTTTATTGCTGTTGACGACCGTATAAGCCGCAAAAAGAAATCCGGCCGCTGCTAGTATCGGTAATGTGTATTTAACTTGCATAGTCGCTCTTGGACATAGTTTTATGGTTTGACTGCAACAGGAGTGCAAGCTTTGCTCGTGCTTGCAGGCGAAGCCTGCACTCTAATTCCTTTGACCTCAACAATATGCCCGTCATCCATTTCGGCAATGCGGTCGGCGAAGTCGAAAATCCGGGCATCATGGGTGACGATGACCAGTGCCCGGTCGTTGTGCAAGGCCACGTCTTTGAGCAAGGTCATCACATTGCGGCCGGTTTCATGATCCAGTGCGCTGGTGGGTTCGTCGCAAACAATCAGTCTCGGGCTATGAATCAGCGCTCGGGCAATGGCGACACGTTGCTGCTGCCCGCCGGAAAGCTCCGAGGGCAAGGCTGTCACTCGCGCGCCCAAGCCCACTTGCTCCAGCACGGCGGTGGCTTTGCGCTCGGCATCGCTGCGTTTCATGCCGTTGATGATCAGCGGTATCGACACGTTTTCCGCCGCGCTGAGTGCAGGCAGCAGGTTATAGGCCTGAAACACGAAACCGATATTGCGCGCCCTGAAATTCAGTTTGCGTTGATTGCTCATATTCAGCAAATCTTCGCCGAACACTTCGCAATAGCCGCTGTCCTGATCGAGAATACCGGCGATAACTGAAATCAACGTGGTCTTGCCGCAGCCTGAGGGACCGACCAGCATCATCAGTTCGCCCAGCGCAATATCCAGATTGACGCCGTTCAGCGCGGTCACTTTCTGGTCGCCGGTATCGTAAATTTTGACTACATTCTGGCAGCGTACCGCCAATGACGATGGATTCATGTTTTAGCCTTTAAACACAATAGCCGGTTCCAAACGGATTACTTTAAGGATGCTGATCAGCGCCGCAAACACGCAAATCAGGCTAACCCCGGCACCGCTAAACATAAGCAGTTGCCACGGAAACTTGAACGCCAGTATCGAATTGCGCATCGAGTAGCCGAACACTGCGGTCAGGCCCACGCCCAGACCGTAACCGATGGTACCCACTAAAACCGCCTGCAGCAAAATCATGCGCAGCAAAACCCAGTTGCTGGTGCCCATCGCTTTCAGCACGCCGAATTGACGGAGATTCTCCAGGGTGAAATTATAGAAAGTCTGTCCGGCAATGGCCGCGCCGACGATAAAACCCAACAGCACCGAAATGCCGAAATTGATCGGGATGCCGGTGTTATGCATAAAATACTCATAAGTGAGCGACATAAACTCTTCCCGCGTATAAGCCGCCAAATCGGTCGTTGCGCGGATGCGTCGGGTCAATTCGGTAAGGTCTTGTCCCGGTTTGGCTTTAACCAGAACGAAAGACAACAGCTTGCGTTCCTTGGGCGCGTAGCTCTTGGCGCGGGAATACGTGGTATAGACTACGGGCTGGGATTGAAAGGTACGGGTGACCTTGGCGATACCGACAACGATGGCACGACGATCGTTTAACTCCAGGCTGTCGCCTACTTTAAGCGCAATGGGTTTGCCGTCGGACATCGGTGCAGGCTTGCCCAGTTTGTCCCTGGCGCCGTCTATATCGACGATGACGCCGTCGCTGCGGCGCAAGTCTTCAATCGTTCCTTCCAGCATGACCGGCGGGCCGCCGATTAAGGTGGCGTCGTCTAATCCTACGACATTGCAGGTTTGAAAAGTACCGTCGGCCAGCCGCGCTTTTAACAGCCCTTTGTACATCGGCATCGCCCACTCCACGCCGGAAACACCGCGTACCCGGTAAAGTTCGGTGTCCTGTAAAGGTTTGATGTCATCGACGAACTGCACTTTCGGGTCCATCACCCATATGTCGGGCAAACCGACATCCGAAATGAAACTGTAAGAGCGCGACATCAGCCCCAAGAAAATAGCCGGTTGCTGGGTCATGATCAACGAGGCAAAAGTCAGACCCATGACAATACCGAGATATTTGCCTTTATCCCCCATCAGCATTTTTATGGCAATGTGATTCATGGTTTTGAGTTCTTGGTTGGCTGGACGTGAAAGGATTCTATCATGCAACGCAAATTGATAACGGACAACCAGCGATGCTCATGTAGGGCGCGCCGCGCGCGCCAAAGGGTAGCAAGATTATTCAAGCATCGGAAAAGGCGCGCGTGGCACGCCCTACGCATCGTTCGTATTACGAGCAAGTGCCCGAAAACTCACATAAATTGACAACGCACAAACGTATTCATAGAATACAACCCATGAACCACATGACCTCATCCTTGAAAATTAGCAAACGATGGCTGCGAAAGATTATTAGCTTTCGCCGCAGTGCTGTTTTATTGATTCATTAATTCCATTTTAGCTAAGCAACTGCGGGTCTTGTCCCCGTTGCTTTGGTAGTCTTTCCGGCAAGATTCGCAGTTTTTCCATCTTAAGGAGAAGTTTGTGCATCAACCCGAATCCGTTATACCTCAAAACAATCGTCAGGCTATTTTCGGTTATCTGTTTGTTTTACTCGGCGCGTTTGGCTTTTCAGCCAAAGCGGTGCTGGTCAAATTAGCCTACAGTTACAGCCATCAATTGGATGCCATCACCTTGATGGTGCTGCGCATGGCTATTTCATTACCTTTTTTTCTGGTAGTGGCGTTATGGTCGGCCAACGATTCGGCAAAAACTAACGATGCGCAACGCTTAAACAGGCAGGACTGGCTGATGATTTTCGGTTTGGGCCTATTGGGTTATTACATTGCCAGCTTCCTTGATTTTGCGGGGCTGCAATATATATCGGCCGGTCTTGAGCGCTTGATTATATTTCTCTATCCGACCTTTGTGGTTTTGTTCACGGCGGCGCTACAACGCCGGGCCATTAACCGTCATCAAGCTGTTGCCTTGGCTTTAAGTTATGCGGGGATGATGTTGGTGTTTGCTGACAATAGGGCAATGGCATCATCGGGCTTATTGTTAGGTTCGGCATTGGTTTTTTGTAGTGCGGTCGCGTTTGCCTTTTTTTTGATGGGCAGCGGCATGATGGTCAAACGGATAGGCTCGACGCGTTTTACCGCCTATTCGATGACCGTCGCCTGTCTTGCGACCGGTTTGCATTTCGTGATTCAGCACGGCGTTAAGCTGTTGAATTTGCCGGCCGATGTTTATTGGCTGGCGCTGATCATGGCGATTTTTTCCACCGTGCTCCCGGCGTTTTTAATGAATGCCGGGATCAGGCGCATCGGTGCCGGTTCCGCATCTATCATCAGCTCTATAGGGCCGATAGGTACGTTGGCGTTGGCCTTTGTATTGTTAGGCGAGACTTTGACGGCGGCGCAACTGGCCGGGACTGCTTTGGTGTTAATCGGCGTTTATGTGGTTAGCCGGGCTAAATCATAAAATCGGCTATACATTTACATCAAACAGCTGATTGAAAGCTTTGATAACTGCTTGCTGATCGCTATCAGTGTGACCTTGGTTTATCGGTTTGGCTTAACGTAATTAATGTTATTCCTGCTTCCCCTGTCGGGTTACGGCGTGGGGAGCAAAGATGCCTAAACTCCATGACCGGCGCGCCCAATCCGACCTACACACTTGGCTCATTTCGTCTTAATTTCCTCTAATAATTGGAGCGTCAAAGCATCCTTCTCTCCATTAAAGTACTTGTCAAGGATACGGAAAAATACGGAGTATGGCTCTGCCACACAGGCAAACAGCGTCATGGAAGATTTAAGCTTTAGATTATCAGGATAGCCAAAGATTTCTGAAATTGAGCGTCCTTCAGCGGTAAAAACCGCTTCTGCGCATTCCAACAGCCTTTTTCCAAGGACAGGATGATTCAGGTATTGCCGAGCTTCTTCCAGGCTCTTAATGGCATAATGTTTTGACGTTGTACTGTGCCCCAAGCCATCAATTTGCGGGAATATATACCACATCCAGTGAGTTCGTTTCCGGCCGTTCCGGCCGTTTCTTAACTCTGCGAGCACTCTGTCATAGATGCTGTCTTGCGCACGGGTGAAGCGACTTAAGTCGACGTTGTCGCTTGCGTTTATCATGCTGATCTCCTTGTTGATCTACCCCGGCAGGTTACGATCCAGTTCAAGAACGCCTGTTATACAAAGCCATTACCGTTTTAACGTAATTGCGCGTTTCGGGGTAGGGCGGGATGGAGTTATGGTATCTCATCACCGCCCCTTCACCGGCGTTATAGGCGGCAACGGCCAGATCCAGATTGGAACCAAACATTCTGAGCAAATCTTTCAAATAATGGGTGCCGCCGTCAATATTCTGCACGGGATTGTTTCGGTCAACAACGCCGTAGCGTCTTGCGGTATCGGGCATTAACTGCATTAAGCCTACGGCCCCGGCTGAGGAGATTGCTTTGGCATTGTAAGCGGATTCCGCCTGGATAACGGCGTGTACCAGCCTAACATCAACCTGATGTCGATTAGCCGCCTCGGTAACAAGGTCGGCGAATCTCTTCTTGTTGGGGCCCATATAGGGCAGGGCTGCGGCATAATTTACCGGCCTTGTTCGTATGATGCGCTTGTACAGATCGTTTTTAGGCTTGTCGGTATAGGTGATGCTGCCATCATTGCCGATAAATTTATAGATGTCAGCCAGCACCTCGTTTGAGATGAGTAATAGGGTTAAAATAACGGCAATTCTCATCATGGCTTCACCTATCGACTCGGTTTGATAGCGATTATACTTGCGGCTTTGACCGCCCTGTTTCTGGCTTCATCGACAGTTTCAGCCGTAGCTAACGCAACGCCCATGCGCCTGTTGGTAAAAGCTTCAGGCTTGCCGAATAATCTGATTTCGCTGGTCGGGACGCTTAGCGCCTTGTCCAGTCCTTCGTAAACCACGCCTTGTGCATCCAGGCCACCTAAGATTACCGCGCTAGCTCCCGTACTGTGCATGCCGGTATCGACAGGTAGGCCTAAAATGGCTCTGGCGTGTAATTCAAATTCATTTTGTTTCTGGGTGACCAGGGTCACCATGCCGGTATCATGCGGTCTGGGGCTAACTTCGCTAAACCAGACGGTATCGCCCTTGATAAACAGTTCAACACCAAACAGGCCGAGTCCGGCGATTTCGTTGGTTATCTTGAACGCGATGTCCTGAGACGCTTTGATCGCGGCGGCGCTCATCGCTTGCGGTTGCCAGCTTTCCCGGTAATCGCCGTTTTCCTGTACATGGCCTATCGGTGCGCAAAAGTGAGTCTCGACTTCTCCGTGCTGATCCAGTGCGCGTACCGTTAACAAGGTGATTTCAAAATCAAAGTCGATTTTTGCTTCAACAATAACCTTGCCGGTATCCACTCGGCCGCTGGATTTAGCGTAATCCCAGGCGGCTTTCAGCTGATCGGCATTTTTAACCATCGACTGGCCTTTGCCGGATGATGACATAGTCGGTTTGATAAAGCACGGATAACCGATGCCTCCATCAACCGCCGCCTGCAATTGCTCAAAACTTTGTGCAAATGCATAGTCCGAAGTGGCGATTTTAAGCTGCTTGGCGGCCAGAGTTCTGATGCCTTCGCGGTTCATGGTCAACTGTATCGCTCTGGCGTTAGGCACCACCGTACATGACCCTTCCGCTTCAATGTCGAGCAGCGCCTGGGTCGCAATCGCTTCAATTTCAGGGATGATGAAATCGGGTTGTTCCAGTGCAATCAGCTTTTTGAGCGCTTCGGTGTCGGTCATATCGATCACATGGCTGCGATGCGCCACCTGTTGCGCCGGTGCATTCGGGTAACGGTCGACGGCAATCACTTCCACGCCGTAACGTTGCAGGGCAATAGCCAGTTCTTTGCCCAGTTCGCCGCTGCCGAGCATCAGGGCTTTGGTTGCACTATTTGATAAGGGGGTGCCTATTTTCATTGTGAATCCGCCAGATAGTTGTCTATGTCTTCTTTGGAGAAACCGATTTTTTTCGCCACGCGGTCGGCATGGCTGACTCGGGATATGCCTGTAACCAGTTTGTAGGTCGGCGCGTCATTGGCAAACTCGACTTGTCTCGGCAAGCCTGTGCCCTGCGCAACAAAATGATCGACCAGTTGATGATTATGGGTAATTAAAAGGGTGCTGTTGCCTTTCCGGTAAAAGCCGTTCAGCACATTCGACGACGATTCCATTTTTTCTTCGAAGGTCGTGCCTTCGGATAATTCATCCAGAATCACCAGGCTTTTAGGCGTAGCCGCCAGAAAGATATCTTTGGTTCGCTTCAATTCGGTACCGAACCGGCCTTCGCCGTCATCCAGATGACTGATCTCGGGCGCCTGATAAAAAATCCGGTCGGCGACGGTCAGTATTGCCGATTTGGCAGGAACATAACAGCCGATTTGCGCGAGCAGCTGGATCTGGGTGACCGTTTTGCAAAAAGCCGTCTTGCCGCCGCTGTTGGGTCCGGTGACCAGTACCAGTTTGTCATCATCCAAGACAAAATCGTTGCCGACATAATCCGGGTTTTGTTTGCCTAGTACCGGGTTCCTGGCATCAACCAGATTGATCCGGTGATGCGTCGCATCAATCAGTTCGGGCAATACATGACTCCCGCCGAATGCCTCGGAAAATTTTATAAACGATAGCAATTCGTCGAGCTTGCCCAGCGCATCTAAAGTGTCGGCTACCGCCGGGGATTTTTTAAACTCATTTCTTAGCGGGATAATGCAGCTATCGCGATCAAAGCCGCCGACAATCGGAAAATAAACCAGCAACAAAGGCACCAGGAAAATAGTCGCGGTCGGGATAGCCTCAACTGAAACCTTGAACATGTCGGTGGGGAAAAAGTGCGCCAGCGCCCAGATGGCTCCGAAAAACAGCGTGATCAGCAGCGGTTTGAACAGCCGGGGTTTAAAAATAATCGCAGGCGAAAACGACGTCTTCCGCTGTTCCTTGCACTGGAGATTATTTTCAACAATATAAACCGGCCCTTCCATCAGCGAATAAGGTCTTGATTCTGAAAAGGCTTTTATTTGCTCGAAAATGCCTTTTAGATAGTCGCTTTGGGGGGCTTCTGCCGCTTGAATCTGATCGACCAGCTCCAGCATAAAGCGGATGCCGCGTTTATATTGCAGATAGCCGTAGCCTTCAATTTCGTGCTCTTCTCTGGCGGTGCCAAAGGTTCCCAGAAATTCGCCGAACAACAGCAAATAGAAGTTTTTTTCATCGGCTATCGCGTGTTGTACGATGCGTTCAAGCTGCTCTTTGAGTGCCGGATTATTGCGCAGCTCTTCGACGGCTTGTTGTTTGGCTTTAATCGGGTCCAGCGTATCCAGCGGCTGGGTTAACGAACGAAATAACACCGCTTGCCCGGCAATTGTTGAGGCGTAATTGACGGCCTCGAACAGCTGATCGACTTCAATCGTATTGAAAGTTCTTTGGTCAATAACACCGTCGCCGGTTTCCAGAGGTTTGCTCGATTTGATGGTCGGCCAGCTGCTATCTTGCCAACTTTGTAAGAGTGTTTGTTTCATTTTTTAGCCTTTTGGTTCGCTGTTTGCATCACTAAAAGTTTTATTTCAACGGGCTTGCAAGCTTTACTTGTACTTGCAGGCAGAGCCTGCACTCCAGTGGTTAAAGCTTCTGCTCAATCAGATTCACTATAGCGTCAACATGAATGGCTGAATCATTTAGCGCCGATATATAACGATACTCCACGCCGCCGGAAGCGATAAAAATAGCCTTGTTTTCCATCGCTATTTCTTCCAGCGTTTCCAGGCAATCCACCGCAAATCCGGGACAGACAATATCTATGGTCTTAACGCCCTGTCCCGGAAGATCCTGTAACGTGTCCACACAATAAGGTTTTAGCCATTGGGCCTTGCCGAACCGCGATTGGAAAACAATCATCCATTGTTTTTGGTCAATGCCCAATTTCTCGGCAATCAGGGCTGCGGTTTTATGGCACTGGTGAAAATAAGGGTCGCCCCATTGAGTCAGTTGCTCGGGCAAACCATGAAATGACATCAATAATAATTCATTTTTGCCGTGATCCCGCCAGCTCTGCTCGATGGATTCTGCAACCGCATCAATATAGTGGCTGTGCTGGTGATAATCGCTGATAAATTGGATGTTGGGCAGATGCCGCCACTGATTGAGTTCCTTAATCACGTCATCATAGATGGATGCGGTGGTTGTCGAGGAATATTGCGGGTATAACGGCAGAATGATTAAGTTATCAATGCCTGCCTTTTTGAAGGCTTTTAACTGTTTTGCTATCGAGGGTTCGCCGTAGCGCATCACATGCTGGGTGCTCACGCCCTTGGCACTCAGCTTATCGGCAACCCGTTCGGCCAATTGCAAGGTCAGAAAAATTAACGGAGAACCTTTCTCATCCCAGATTTTACCATAGGCTAAGGCCGATTTTCGGGGACGAAAAGGCAGCACAAAAAAATGCAGAATCACCCACCACAGCGGTCTGGGCAGGTTGACAACCCGGGGGTCCCAAAGAAAAGCCTTAAGAAATCGTCTGACCGCTTTGGGTGTCGGTGCAGTAGGCGAACCCAGATTTGCCAGTAATACGCCGGTTTTTTTGGCTGTCATCGGAGATCTTATCGGCTGATTAGGGTTAAAAATTCTGACCGGGTACTGATCTCTTTACGGAAAATTCCGGTCATCACTGACGTTGTCATGACCGAATTTTGCTTTTCAACACCGCGCATCATCATGCACAAATGTTTAGCTTCAATAACTACCGCCACGCCTCGGGCACCGGTTGCCAGTTCTATCGCATCGGCTATTTGCTTGGTCAGTTTTTCCTGAATTTGCAGGCGACGTGCGTACATATCGATAACGCGAGCTACTTTGGATAAGCCCATCACCTTACCTTGGGGCAGATAACCCACATGACATTTGCCGATAAACGGCAGTAAATGATGCTCGCATAAAGAATACAGTTCAATATCTTTCACGATAACCATGTCTTCGGTATCGGCGTTAAAAATAGCGCCATTGAGTACTTCTTCCAGTGTTTTTTCGTAGCCGTTGTTTAAAAATTTGAAAGCCTTGGCTGCGCGTTTTGGCGTATCGATCAGGCCTTCCCGATTTAAATCCTCACCGACTGCTTCGATAATCCTGGCAAAATGCTGTTCCATAGTCTCAATCTCAGTAATAAAAATAGGTCGCCAGTATACAGCATGGCGTTGTGAAGTTTAAAGCTTCCGCTTCCTCGGCAATTGCTCCTGCATTGCTCTCGGCAACTGCTCCATGCGTTGCTCTACCTCCTCCATCCATGAAGTCGAAGCTCACGCCCCTTGCGATGGCTCATGCCCCGTTTGGCAATCAAAATTTTAACGCTTCCAAAATCACGTTGATATCCGCGCCGGGTTTGCAGGCATTGTCGCTCAGATGTCGGCGCCAAGCCCTGGCACCCGGTTCAGCATGAAAAAGTCCCAAAATATGCCGGGATATACTGTTTAAACGAACGCCATCGTTAAGCTCAAGTTGCTGCTGAATGTAGGGGATTAACAACGCCATAATCATTGCCCGTGACCGGGGTTCTTTGGGTTCGCCATAAAACCGCCGATCAACATCGGCCAATAGATAAGGATTGTGATAAGCCTCCCGGCCTACCATGACGCCGTCAACATGCTGCAAAATGTCTTCGGCCTGATCCAATGTGGTGATGCCGCCGTTCAGGATGATTTCAAGCCCAGGAAAGTCCTGTTTGATTTGATAGACCATATCATAGCGTAATGGCGGAACATCGCGGTTTTGCTTGGGCGATAGGCCGCTTAACCAGGCTTTTCTTGCATGGATAATAAAGGTTTCGCAACCGGCATCGGCAACCGTAGCGACAAAATGCACCAGCTCTTGATAAGAATCGCGCTCATCAATGCCGATTCTCGATTTGACCGTGACCGGGATTGATACCGCCTGACGCATCGCCGCAACGCACTCGGCGACCAGCTCGGGTTCCGCCATCAGGCAAGCGCCGAAACGGCCATTCTGAACCCGATCGCTGGGGCAGCCGACATTCAAATTGACCTCGTCATAGCCGTAATCTTCAACCATCCTGGCGCAGAGGGCCAGTTCCCGTGGATTACTGCCGCCCAATTGAAACGCCATCGGATTTTCAGCCGGATGAAAGTGCAAAAACCGGTGAGGGTCGCCATGAATCAACGCGCCGGTCGTCACCATTTCGGTATATAAAAACGTGTGTTGTGAAATCAGCCGATGAAAATAACGACAGTGTCTGTCAGTCCAATCTAACATCGGGGCAACACATAGCCGATGCCTTGGATTATCTGGTTTTGTCATGAGCTTTTATGCATGTGGAGCGGGACGCTGGAGCGTCCCTGGCGGCATTCCCACGCCGGAGCGTGGGAATGCATCCCGCAACGCTCCAGCGTTGCCAAGCGAAACACGAGAGAAAAATTATTTTCCCCAGCATTCAGTCACTTTTGCGGCAGTCGTTTGAGTGACAAGCGAAGTCGTTTTTCCATCTTTATTAACAGCGAAAGTACCGCATGTGGCGTCTGCAAATGGCGCTAGCGGAGTCGCAGTAGCTGTGTAAGCCGTAGCGGTGTTTCCCGAGACGGCAATAGTGTAATAACCATCAGGTGAAGTAGCGTTGACACCTATATTTGCAAGTGTGTCGTAGCTTGTATGATTAGCCCGCCATTTTTCCTGTGCCAATTGCACCTGCAGCAGCGCCGCCTTGGCATCAGACCGTTTTGCCCTGATCACATATTCGGTATACGCCGGATAAGCAATGCTCGCCAGAATTCCGATAATGGCGACTACAATCATCAATTCTATTAAGGTAAAACCGGAAGATCGTTTAAACGTGTACATTGTTATACCTTTTTAAAGTTATTAAACGGATGCAAATATAGCATAACCGATACACGCGAAGATAATATTGAATAATGTTCAAATTTAATCGGCAAAATGTAGATTAGCTAATGGATTAAAATCGATAGTAATCTATACTCAAATTACACAAAAAGGTGGATAGACATGAACAGACAAAAACACGCCGGTTTTACCCTGCTAGAGGTAATGATAGTCGTTGCCATCATCGGCATACTCGCGGCGATAGCCGTACCGTCTTATCAAGACATGCTCGAACGCAACCGCCTGAAACAAGCCGCCGAAGGATTAAAATCAGACATGCAATTTGCAAGAACCGAAGCGATCAAGCGAAGCCAAACTGTCCTTGTTACGCGTACTCCCGGTAATGCCGGGACGTGGTGTTATGGTTTAAGCATTAAAGCTGCTTGCAGTTGTGCACAACTAACTACGACGGCCGCTGATTATTGTGAAATAAAACGTGTTTTAGGAACCGATTTTAGCACGACCAATATGGAGGCAGCCGTTGGCAATAACAGTAGCTTTAATTCTAGGCGCGGCACTATCGGTGCAAGCGGTGTGACATTTAGCACCAACAATTACGCTGCCCGTGTTGTTTTTACTGATGTCGGGCGAGTAAGGATATGCACGCCTTCCGGTTCAACTGGTATATCAAATTACCCGGTTTGTCCTTAAACCTACATGTAGAGACAAGATCATGAAAAAACAAACCGGTTTTACACTGATTGAAATAATGATTGCTTCATTGATAGGCCTGGTTATTGTTTCGGCCACCATTGGCATTTATATCAGCACGATTAGAGGCAGTACGGATGTGTTAAGGTCAGCAAGATTAAATCACGACCTCGATTCTGCGATGCAATTAATGATTAATGACATCCGTCGAGCGGGTTACTGGGGCGGGGCAATTGCAGGCGCTAACAGCCAAACTAATCCATTCACAGGAGCAACAACCAACGTGCAAATTCATGATGAGGGCAAGTGTATTTTGTATGCCTATGACGCCAATGGCAGCGGTATTAACACGTTAGATAATACTGCTGACGATGTCGATGCTAATGAATTTTATGGCTTTAGACTTAACAATAACGCTGTTGAAATGCGATTGACAGGTACAACTACAGCGGTTGAGGGTTGCGGCCAGGCTAATCAAAACTGGCAGGTATTAACCATCAACGACAACAGCGGCGAAAAAATCAATATCACGCGCGTTGAATATAGTTTCGATCCAATTGTTGATCCCAATTTACCCGGCACCAGCAAATGCATGAATACAACCAGCTTGGATAATCCACCTGAAACGTTATGCATTGATACCGTCGATTATCTTGATTCTGAAGAAAGAGCCATAGAAACCCGGCAGATCAATATTGTCATTACCGGCCGATTAGATAATGATGACACGGTCACGAAAGCAGTCAGCAACTCGGTAAAAATCAGAAGCGACCGCATTTTCACGCAACCCTAGCCGTAAGCCATCTCTTATAAGGTACGACGATGAAAACCAATACCTCAAGTTTAGCCCACCAGCGCGGCGCAGCAACACTTCTGACTGCATTGGTGTTGCTCATTAGCATTACCTTGGTAACCTTTCTAACCGCTAAAGCCGTACTGGTTGAAACCCAAATGTCCGCTAACAATTATCGTGCAGCACAGGCAATGTCTGCGGCCAATGCAGCCATGGATTACGCGCTGGCCTATTTTGGCGATGCGGGTAACAACACTTTTCCATGTGCCACAGCCAACTATCCTGGGAACTTCGTTCAAAACCATACCTATATTGCAGGCGCTGATTTACCTACCAATTCGGCCAGCGTTTGTATCGACAATACCACAGCTAGGCCGCTCACTACTCCCTGGGGCGTAACCGTCAATACCACTTGCGTTCAGAATAACGGCGCTACCACTGCGGGTATGATTATCGCCACAGGTTGGAGTGATGACGGGCAGGCACAACGTACTGTTAGTCAATGTGTTGGCACACGCGCGCTTTTATCGGGTAACGGGCCGGATCAAACTTTGGTGTCCGGCGGTAGCGTTCAACTGACCGGTAGCGCCCAAATTATCAATCGCTACAACGACCTTAACATCTGGTCGGCCGGAGCGGTTAATATCCAATCCGGCGCTATGGAGACTTATATTCGCCCGACCGATAAAGAAATCAATGAACTCAATTTTAATGAGTTAACCAGCACCCAGACATCCCCGACAATACCTAATGTTCAAAAAGTTTCGAGTAATGGCTTAGGTACTGGAACCGATATCTATCAGAGTGACGGCGTTCTCGCCGCTGCCATTACCGCTACTGAAGCGGATATAACAGCTGGTGGTGCAGGCGATGGCCCGGATACTTTTTTTGATATGTTTTTTCCTGGCATTAGGAAAGCCGAAATTGCAAGAAGCGCTAAAGCTTCGGAGCAATTTTTTGAAGCTGATCCAGGCAATAGTCTCGCGGGGCTAAAGGGTATTGTTTATGTCAAAGGCGATGCCAGTTTTGGTGGCAATAACAGCGTAGGCACAGCCGCCGCGCCGGTATTATTATTCATCGATGGTGATTTTACATTAAACGGCGGTGATGTTTTCGGCGTCATCTATGTAACGGGTAAATTATTGGGAGCTGGTAGTCCGAATGTGGTTGGTACGATTATTACCGAGGGAAGTGTAGATCGGGGGGCAGGTACAGTAACGTTGGTCTATTCACCCTTTGGCGGCGGGAGCGGGGGAGCTGGTGGATTGCCAGGTTTGACCGGCATTATTGCCGGTTCTTGGCGCGATTGGTAATAACAATATTAAGATGGAGAAAATTTTATGAAATCGGTTTTTCAAAAAAAACGCAACCACGGCATTGGTCTAATTGAAGTATTAATTACCACGGTAGTGGTTGCCTTGGGTTTGCTCTCCGTCGCCTCCATGCAAGGTGGTCTTATGTTCGGAAGCGCCACTAACAAGACCCGTGCCGAAGCCATAGTCCTGGCGGAACAAAAAATGGAAGAGTTAAGAAACTACATGACTCGCACTCAACTGGAAGGCCATGAAAACGCCAATGACACGATAACGGGCGTAAATGCTACATTCAATAGAGACTGGCAAATTACAGCGAACGGCGCATTGACGACCACAACCCAGACGCCAAGAATCGGGCTTATTGTTAAGGTTTCTTGGGGGAATGCCGCCGATCAACAAGTCGCCGTTAACAGCGAAATTGGTTATGTTGAGCCGAGCAACACAGCCGGACTTGCTAGTGGGAGTGGAGAAGCTAGTCACCGCACCGGCCCCGGCATAGCATCGCCGCATCCTAATGTACGATCTTCGATACGAACGCCTAATATAGTTGATCTATTCAACCCCGACACCACCATCAAGCCCGGCTTTACACTAGTAGAGGGCTCCACCAATCTTTATGTGGATGAAGAAGGCAATGTTTACCGTCATGATGGTGGAGGCGCATTAACTGGCAGACAGATTGAAAGTATCGTCAATTTAAATAAATTCGATGTCGATTTGCGGTTCCAAGTCAGTAATGATGATGATCCTGATAATGACATTTATCTGTATACGAAAAGAGATTCAACTAATCCAGAGAAAATTTATTTATATACAGCTAATATTGTCGGCGGTATTGGCGATGGGAAAAATAAATTTGATGCCGTAGATCCTGAAGAGCCAGAGCTTGATGGCACGGCAAGCATTGTACGTACTTATTTGGGTGGAGTTATTCTAAGCATAAAAGGCAATGTTTATACGGTAAATAATCTGGATGATATTAAAATCGACCATAACCGTGAAGATATGTATTGCGTCTTTAATCCGGGTGAAGGTCAATCGGAAAGAAAATATGCTTGTTATCCTGGAGGTAGCTGCAAATTTGGACCGGCCGGTAATAATGCTGCGGATCAATGCTCTAGCCCCGCGATTGCTGATATTAGCGTAGGCCCGGGCGGTTGGCGGGGTAATGTCGGTTTGATTAACGTTGACGACGCAGGTGGCGGCAAAGAAAGTGTTTGTTATCTGGAAGAGGTAAACAATCAAGAATCAGAGCGTTCTACCGCGCGTAAATATAAGGGCATGCTGAGCAGCCACGAGCAAGGCGTTAATCAATCCTATAGTTGCCAGGATTATTTGATTGTAGGCCGCCGCAACAACTTTAGCCAACTGGCTGCGGCGTGTGCGGTTGCAGTCGGCAACCTTAGTGTTACCAGCTTGCCGCCTAAGGAAGTAGTTCGGACTATTTCGGGTTCAAATACGGTAGCCGGTATAGATAGCACCTTTTGCAATAATTTATCGGCAAAGGACTATACGCTAACTATTGCCGCATCTACCGCAACCGATGTAACAGTAGAGGGGGGAACCGCAACTGTTACCTGCAGTCGTGAGATCGACACAGACAATTTCACCTGTTCCGGGCAAACGAAAAGCAATGTGCTAAGCGTTATTGCAGTCGCACCAGCTGCTAGCGGTAACTGCACGGTAGAGCTTAATACAAGCTCACAGCCCGCAACAGGGAGCTGTTCAATTACGCTGGTTACCCCGCCTATATATACGCTTGACGGCACGATAACAGGCAACAAAGGACACACGCCAACTGTAACGGTAACCAATGATTTTGGTATCACCAATACTTGTACTGCTTCCAGTTCAACATTTAGCTGTGTGATTCAGACGAATTATACAACGGTGAGAATACTGGGTACCAAAATAGGTAATAAAACGCCTTATTGCACTGTCTCCGATTTGAATTTACAACCTGGAGAATCGGGAACCCGCGATAATGTTTGTGAACTAAAATATTAACCTGTAAGCCGTGTAAGGTGGGCAGTGTTTTTCTGCCCACCCGAATTCCATATAATGTATCGTTCCCACGCTCCGGCGTGGGAATGCCGTCCGAGGCGCTTCAGCGTCACGCTTGGCAACGATAAACCTTATATAACTTGGCTATCAAGTGCGGATCAATGCAAAATAAGCCAAAATTCTAATCAGGAACCTATTTTGAATACACACGCCATCTGTCGTTGCGGTTCGGGCATCGACTATGCTCAATGCTGCGCTCCGTTTCATTCCGGCGAAAAAAAGCCTTTAACTGCCGAAGCCTTGATGCGTTCGCGCTTTACCGCTTATGCGCTGCATAATGCCCAGTATTTACTGGATACCTGGGATGCCACGGTGCGACCCGAGTTGATTGATTTTTCCAAGGAAAAAGTCGATTGGCAACGCTTGGAAATCGGCACGACTAAAAAAGGCGGGGCTAAAGACACTAAAGGTGTGGTGGCATTTAAAGCGTATTATTTGCAGGATGATGAAGTCTACGTGATGACTGAAATCAGTCAGTTTATCAAACGCGCGGGTGGCTGGTTTTATCTGGATGGACAGGTTAAGTCGATTGGCAAAGTGGGCTTACAGACTAATCTGGGCAAGAATGCGCCGTGTTCCTGCGGCAGCGGCAACAAGTTTAAGCGTTGTTGCGGGGCAGGGTGATGCAGTATCGGCATTGATTAACCAAGGGCGAACGATCGCCCTTGGTTAGACTGATGGCTGCTGTAATCAGCTTATTCAAAAAACAGCGTTATTTTATTTCTTGTTTGGTTTCTTCTGATTCGTTGATGACGGCAGAAAAACAGTCCATCATGCTTTCGGTATAGTTAGTATGGGCTTCTGCGAGATCTTTTGGCGAGCCGAAATCAGCACGTAGTTCTTCAAGGGTCTTTTTAGGGTCTTGAGACGAGGACAGCATCAACATTTTTGTATAGTTGCGATAAGCAGTCAAGCGCTTAGGATCGAGAGCAAAAATGCCGGGCATGTGGCTTGAGGATGTCTCAACGATACATTTAGCCATGCGTTCAGGGGATAAATTATAGTCCTTAACATCTTTTTCCAACTGCATTTGCTCCAATACAGTCTGTTCATATTGGTTTTTATCGGCGCAAGCAGGGAGTAATAATGCGGACAGGGAAATGAGCAGTAGTTTTTTCATGTGTGTTACCGTTATGAGTGAAAATGCAATAGGCGACATTATACGCATTTGTATCAGGCAAAAGGCGGAAGGCTAAAATTTTAGCCTTGAACCTTGAACCTCAGTCCATCTCCTTCATTGCCTGCTTTATCCAGGTCTCGGCTTCGGCATTGATGTCCCCGGCTTTACGTCCCTTGGTTTCTATGGGCGGCCCGATTTTTAGTTTGATCACGCCGGGATATTTTAAAAAACTATAGCGAGGCCAAAAATCACCGGCATTATGGGCGACGGGAATGACCGGAAAACCGGTTTTATGCGCGAGCATGGCGCCACCGATATTGAATTTCAGCACTTCCCTGGCTCCGGCGCGAGTGCCTTCCGGAAAAACCAGCACCCATAAGCCCTCGTTTAAATATCGAGTGCCTTGTTCGAGCAAGGCACGTAATGCAGCGCGTTGATTTTTCCGGTTTATGACGATGGATTTTAGGGTCAGCAGCGACCAGCCCCAAATCGGGAGATAAAGCAACTCACGTTTTATAACCACGGAATGAGGCGGGAGAATATATCGTAACGCCAGCGTTTCCCATGCCGACTGATGATTGCTAAATATAATGGCGGGGTGTTGCGGATCGATATTTTCCAGTCCTTCGACTTCATAGGTGAGGCCGCAAGTCACTTTGGTTATCCAGCCGATAATGCCGCACCAGACATGGCCGATTTTCCAGCGTATGTTAAAGGTCGTTAGCATGCCGGTAATAAGCAACACGCCGACGATGGTAGCGGTAGTGAAAATGCCTAAAAATAACAGGGCCGAGCCGATATAGTTTTTAGGTCTGGGGTCTTGCTGTGAGGTAGTTTGCTGCGTCATATAAGTTCTCAAAAACAGGAATGTTGAGCGTAGGATTTTCGATTAGGGTTTTGTTGCCTTTGCCGGTTTTGACCAGTATTGGGCTTGCACCGACTGCCTGCGCGGCTTGCAAGTCGCGTAGCGAATCGCCGATCACGGTCATGCCTATCAGGCTGACATGGTTGTCGGTTGCAAATTGTTCAAGCAAGCCCGGTTTGGGTTTGCGGCAGCTGCAGTCATCGTCCGGGCCGTGCGGGCAAAAATAGATGGCTTCGATTTTGCCGCCTTTTTCTGCAACCATGCGCTGCATTTTTGCATGGATTTGTTCCAGCATCGCCGCATCGAATAAGCCTCGGGCCAGGCCGGACTGATTGGTGATTACCACGACTTTATAGTCATGCTTGTTCAGCAGGGCGATGGCCTCAAGGCTGCCGTCAATCGGCAGCCATTGATCCGGGGATTTGATAAAGTTATCCGAATCCTGGTTAATGACGCCATCACGATCCAGCAATACGTAGCGATTTTTGAGCATGGTTTATCTAGCGTCCCCGCACCGCAGGAGCGGTGCTGACTGCGTTCCCACGCTGGAGCGTGGGAACGATAAACTGACATTAAGTTTATCGTGTGGGCGCGAATTTATTCGCGCTTTTAATCTACCGCGCGAATAAATTCGCGCCCACAAATAGACAGCCATAACTATTTTAGCATTAACTTAATGACAGTGACGCCGGAGCGTGGGAACGATGAATCCTGTGCCGACATTTTCATTTACGATTGCAATTTGGAAATGTCGGCACAGGTCAAAAACTGTTCGGACAACAGGTTCAGCAATGCCAGCCGGTTGGCGCGCAATTCCAGATCATCGGTCATTACCATCACCTGATCGAAAAACGCATCGACGTCATTGCGCAAACCCGCCAAGCGGTTCAGTGTCGCCTGATAATCGCGTTGCGCCAGTAACGGTTTGATGTCCTCGGCGGATTGCAATCCGGCTTGCAACAACTGTTTTTCTTGCGCTTCAAGCAATACGCCGATGCTGGCTGCAGGAGGGGTATCCGATTTTTTCAGGATATTGCGGATGCGTTTATTCGCCGCCGCTAGGCTTTCGGCTTCGGGCAGTTGCCTGAAGGCTTTAACCGCCTGCAAACGCTGCATAAAATCCAAAGGTTCGGCCGGAGTCACCGCGATCACCGCGTCAAATTCGTCGGCGGTGTAACCGTGATCCAGGCAATAGCCTTTCAAACGATCAAACATAAAATCGATCACCCGGTCGGCTGTTGCCGATTGGTCTGCGGTTTGACCGGATACGGTTTTGATCTGAGCGGCGGCGAATTCCGTTAACTCAATAATATTGATGTTAAGTTCGTTTTCTATGACGGTTCTAAGGATGCCCAAGGCGGCGCGGCGCAACGCATAAGGGTCTTTGTCGCCGGTAGGGATCAAGCCGACGGCAAAAATACCGACCAAAGTGTCTATTTTTTCTGCGATAGCCAGGATTTGCCCGGTGATGCTGCCGGCAGTTGGGCTGCCGGATTGTTTGGGGAAATACTGTTCCTCAATCGCCAGCGCGACTGCTTTCGGTTCGTTGTCGGCCAGCGCATAGTAGCGCCCCATAATGCCCTGCAGGTTGCCGAATTCGAGAACCATCTCGGTCATCAAATCGGTTTTAGCCAATAACGCGGCGCGTTCGGCCAGTTCGACATCGGCGTTCAGGTGTCCGGCAATAAATTTCGCCAGATTTTGTACGCGTTTGGTTTTGGCGAAAACCGTGCCCAAATTCTCCTGGAAAACCACGCTAGTCAGGCTTTCGACGCGATCTTCCAGGGTCTTTTTCCTGTCCTGATTCCAGAAAAATTCGGCATCGGCAAGACGCGGGGTCACCACGCGTTCATTGCCTTGCTGGATAGATTCCGGGTTGCTGCTTTCAATGTTGCTGAAGGTGATAAAGTTCGCCAGCAAACCGCCGTCGGCATTTTTAACCGGAAAATATTTCTGGTTGGTTTGCATCGTGGTGATTAGCACTTCAGGCGGCAGCTCCAGAAAACGCGGGTCGAAAGTCCCGGTAATCGGCACCGGCCATTCGTTTAACGCGGCAATTTCTTCGAGTAAATCGTCCTCGATATGGGCAATGCCGTTCACAGCGGCGGCAGCTTTTTGCGCCGCGTCACGGATCAAGGTTTTGCGTTGCTCAATATCTGCAATGACGCGGCCTTGTTTGTACAATAGCTCAGCGTAGTCTTCCGGCTTGGTCAGGGTAATTTTTTGCGGCGCATGAAAACGGTGTCCCTGCGTCGCCGCTCCGGTTTCCAGACCCAGGATTTCGGTGTCGATGACGCTGTCGCCGTAAAGCAGGACGGCCCAATGTACCGGTCTGACGAACTCGGTGGTAAAACTGCCCCAGCGCATCCGTTTGGCAATCGGCAAGCCGGCGATGCTTGAGCGGATAATGTCGGGAATCAGCTTTTCGGTCGCTTGCCCTTTGACGGCCTGGGTGTAGCTCAGCCATTCGCCCTTGTCGGTTTTCAGACGCTCCAGTTGCTCGAAGCTGGTGCCGCAGCTGAGCGCAAAACCCAGTCCCGCTTTGCTGGGCGTGCCGTCGGGCGCGAATGCCGCTTGCAGGGCAGGCCCGCGTTTTTCTACGGTTTTATCGGGCTGTGCGCTAGCCAGGTTCTCGATAAAAACGGCCAGACGCCGGGGTGTCGCGTAAGCCTTGCTGCCGGTGAAAGTTAACTCGGCGGCATTGAGTCCCTGAACGATGTTGTTCAATAAGGCATTGCTCAGTTTCAGCAAGGTCTTGGGCGGCAGTTCTTCCGAACCCAGTTCGAACAGTAAATGTTGGCTTGTCGTCATATTATGCTCCCTGCTCGGTTAACATCGGGAAGCCCAGCGCTTCCCGGCGTTGGTAATAAATTTCGGCAACGGACTTGGCCATGTTTCTGACTCTTAACAGATAGCGTTGGCGCTCGGTCACCGAAATGGCATGACGCGCATCCAACAGGTTAAAGGCATGCGAGGCTTTCAGCACCATTTCATAGGCCGGTAACGGTAAATTCAACTCGATCAATTTAGTGCATTCCTGCTCGTAGGTGTCGAAGCACTGGAACATGAAGTCGACGTTGGCGTGTTCAAAGTTGTAGGCGGACATTTCCACTTCATTTTGATGGAACACGTCGCCGTAAGTGACGGTGCCGTGTGGGCCCTGAGTCCAGACCAGATCGTAAACGCTTTTAACGCCCTGCAGGTACATCGCGATGCGCTCCAGGCCGTAAGTGATTTCGCCGGTGACCGGACGGCATTCCAGACCGCCGACTTGCTGGAAATAGGTGAACTGGGTTACTTCCATGCCGTTTAGCCAGACTTCCCAGCCCAAACCCCAGGCGCCAAGCGTGGGCGATTCCCAATTGTCTTCGACAAAACGCACATCGTGTTCGAGCAAATCCAGGCCTAAATGACGTAACGAACCTAAATACAGTTCCTGAATATTGTCCGGTGACGGCTTTAAA
The DNA here is from genome assembly GCF_050917435.1 of Methylobacter arcticus. Lineage (NCBI taxonomy): Bacteria > Pseudomonadati > Pseudomonadota > Gammaproteobacteria > Methylococcales > Methylococcaceae > Methylobacter > Methylobacter arcticus. The sequence continues at coordinate 2,907,712 of NZ_CP159583.1, read as the reverse complement.
ATAACCTGAAACTGGTAGTAATGCTGGAGACGGTTGGGATTCTCGCCAAAGCGGCCGTCGGTCGGGCGACGCGACGGTTGCACATAGGCGGCGTTCCAAGGCTCGGGGCCGATGGCGCGTAAGAAGGTGGCAGGGTGAAATGTCCCCGCGCCCACTTCCTGATCCAACGGTTGCAATAAAATACAGCCTTGAGCCGACCAGTATTGCTGTAAGGCCAGGATGAGTCCCTGAAAAGTAGATAAGTCGTTGTTTATGCTGGACACGGTTTAATGCTCTTGGGCAATAAAAAGGGGGGGATTATAACTGAAAAACGGGCATTAGGCATTGCTAGATTGGGTCTGTGCAAATTTATGCCGACGGATAAGGATGCGCGTCGTTCCTAGGCACATACTGCATTGCCTCAAATTATCTGGCAAGTATTTGCCGCTTCCCTACATTCATAACAAAGAAATGGGCAAAAACTAGCCTCTAGAATGCTGCGCATCACTAAAATTGCTTTAAATATTATGTATGGCATGAATGGTGCTTTATTTCAAAATAACCGACAAATTCTATAGCCGGTTGATGCGAATTACCCTATTTTAAGGAGCTTAGGCCATGATCATAAACACTCTATCCAAGACATATACAACTCAAGTACCTATTTCTACTGACCGTACTTCTCAACTCGGCGTATCCAATAAGAGTCCATCAGTAGCTGGCGATACGGTAGAAATTAGTAAAGAAGCATATAAAGCTCTATCCGATTCAGAGGCTACCATATCACGAGGTGTCGCGTTAATTGTCAACAGCATAAATAACGATCCTGAATTCGCAGACAAAATGGCCTATACGTACTCGCATTCGCGAGATGCTGAGCTGATTGATTTAAAAGATGTACCGCCTCTGGATGACGCTTTACGTATGGATGCCTATTTCCAACATGTAAAGGACTTTGAAAGCGGAGCTGATAAAATCATGAACCAACGCGTTCAAATTTATAATGAAATGAAGAAAAATGGTGCCAGCGGGGCAGATATATTTAAAAGTCTTATGGAGTTTAATAAAACGTTACCTGCCGATTATCAAAAAAATACGGGTCTTGATAAATATAGCGATCAATATAGCAAGTACGTACAAGCAGGATAATGTTTTAAAATGGCTGCCTTGATATTCGATATAACAGAAATATCTAGACAGCCATAATATTTTTAATATTGATAGTTCACAATCACTTGGTCAACCTGTCCATAGGCAGGAGGATACAAAGTACCAGACCCCGCCACCCCGAATGCATAAATCATTTTTTTATTTGCAGGACGGTTAATAAAGCTCGAAGTAGAGCCGCTTTGAAGACTCGTAACATCTATGCATGCACTTGTCGTATCGTGGCATAGATACACAATCAAACCAGCGGGTTTATAGGAAAGGCCCCAAGACCAGGATATAGAGGTAATCGTTGCAGTAGCAGGAATACTGCCTACTGGGTTCAATTGAAGATAATAATAGATATTTTTACTGTATATTGTTGGCCCACCTGCGCTATTTGCCCACGCCCCACCATTGGCAAGAGGAACAATACTTAAGCTTTCAACTGGATCAGACGCCGTCCCCATTGGAGCAGACATAATTTCTGATGCTGGTATAAGCTGAACTGTAGCAGCAACAGACCCAGTCTGAGCTAATGCAGATTGCATAAATACCAATAAACCTATACTGAAAACAATATCCCTTACTATTGATTTTGTTAACATTACATTACACTCCTAAATATAAATTTCAAATGTACTTCGGTTGCGGACTATCTTGTCCGAGAATCACTATAAACGTTAGTTTATCTAACGTCAATCATGCTGCTATTTTGGGCCAAGTAGTGGGTACGGCTTTTCTGTTTCATAAGCATGCAGCGTTCCCACCGCTCCAGCGGTGCGAGACGCAAAACCTGGAAACGATAAAAACGGTCATAATTAATACGGCTGATTTTGCATGATTAGCTACCTATCCAAAACGGAATTGTTTATACTCGAATCTCAGTAACTTAAAAACGGCGATTGATCCACGAAAGACACGAAATAAATCAATATATTAAATGGATTAAGTCACTCACCCTTTGACTGATGATCTAAAGTTTGGTATCCCTTTGTATTTTTTCGTGCTTTTCGTGGACTAACTGCTTTTTAAACATCAGGAGAATCGACATGAACGAGCAAGAAAAACAACGGGCTGTAGAAATTCTTAACAAAATTATGGAGCTTGAATTAGCAGGAGTCGTTCGCTACACGCATTACTCGCTGATGGTCTACGGCTATAACCGCATACCTATTGTTTCCTGGCTTAAGGGCAATGCTGACGAGAGCCTTGCTCATGCGCATAAAGCCGGTGAGTTGGTGACCTTGTTGGGAGGGCATCCTTCTCTTAAGATCGGCCCTTTATTGGAAACCGCCAAGCATGATATTGGCGATATTCTAAGGGAAAGTCTGGAGCATGAGAAAGCATCGATAGCCGCCTATTTCGAATTGCTAAAAGCGGCTGAGGGCGTTTCGGTGCTGCTGGAAGAATATGCCAGAGACATGATTGTCGGCGAAGAGCTGCATCTTGACGAAGTCAATAAGATGCTGCGCAAACCGGGCGATGTTGAGCCGTTTGACCTGTAGACACATCTTATATAGTAGGCTGTGCTGAACGCACTGAAGCGCATCAATCGCGAATGATGCGCTTTACAAAATCCCTGTCGCGCGTCGCAAATGCAGGGTCGCCAGCGCCGCATCATAAGTAGCATTGTTGTAATTGTCATGCGTAGTGGTGCGCAAATCTTCGGCCTTAAGCACTTCGGTATTGGTGGACAAGCCCTGCTGGTAGCGGTCGATGGTGACTTTTAAATTTTCGTCGGCTTGGGCTATGGCTTGCTGGGTCACCGCGATGCGTTTTTGCGTCTCTTGAATATCGAGCCAGGCTTGGCGTACCTGCAAGCTGATCATGCTGGACAGGTCGTCGCGTTGTTCTTTTAAGGACATTGCCTGCCGGGTAATCGCATCGCTACGATGGCGGGAACTGCCGTCAAATAGCTTCCACTCCATACCGACGTTGGCCATCCACATGCCTTCAAAGACCTGATAGCGGTTTTCCTGATATTGATAGCCGCCATTGACAGCGACTTGCGGTAGCAAACCGGCCTTTACGCTCTGCGCCTGTTGGCCTAGCGACTCAATTTGCTGCGCCAGCGCGACCAATTCCGGGCGTTGTTTTATCGCATTGCTGCTCAGCTCGATTAATGTTTCTGGTGGCGTTTCAGGAAATTGATGGGCCAGCTTAACTTCATCGGCAAGATTCCGATCCAGTAACTGGTTGTAACGGGCTCGACCAATATCCAGCTGATTATTCGCCTGCACCACCAGCTGCTGGGCATTGGCCAGTTCGACATTGGCCGCCAGTACGTCATTGCGTGCGACCATGCCTTGATCGAACAGATTGTTTACGTCCTTCATGTGCAGGCTCAGGGTATCGACATGGCTTTGCGCTACCTGCAAGGCGCTTTCCAGGCGCAATATAGTGATATAGGCTTCCGCTACCTGCATTTTGATATCCAATACGGAGGTGATTTCATTGGATTGAACCGCTTGCAAGGAGGCTTCGGCAGCATCGATATTATGGCCGATGCGCCCGCTGGTAAAAATCGGCACCGAGGCTATCGCCTGAGCTTTGACGCTTCCGGCCTGAGCGGTACTAAACTGAGCCGATTGGTCTGCAATTTGGGTTTTTGCCGTCGGCGTTTCACTAAACTGGGTGTAACCGCTGCTTACGTTAAGATCGGGTAATCGCTGTCCTTGCGCTGAACGGAGTTGTTGTTCGGAGGCATCGGTATCGGCTTTTGCCGATTTGATCCGGTGGTTGTTATTGATGGCGCTGTCCCAGGCATCCTCCAGCGTTTCCGCGCAAACTCCCGTGGTAACAAAAAATAGTAACACGCCCATTAAACGGTTTTTATGCTTCAGCATGGAGCATGCCCCGCATGTAAAAATGAATGACCTGCGAGATCAGACGTTTTTTTTCGTCAGCGGAAGGCCGTAACGTTGTTGACAACAGGCAGCGCAAATGTAGATCGCCTTTCAGCATGCTGAAAAACGCGTCTGCCGCAAACACCGGATCAATCATGTTAAAATGACCCTCGGCATTCAAGTGGCGAAAATAATCTTCCAGTTGCGTCAATACGGTTTGCGGCCCGCTTTGATAAAACAATTGGCCAAGCTCTGGGAAATCAGGACTTTCTGCCACCACCAGCCGGTAAATGGCTAAGGCATCTTCGGCATAAATCAAATCCATTGCGGATATCGCGATTTTGTTCAGATTGTTTTCCACGTCATCCGACTCGATAGTGACTTGGGTCATGGTTTGCAATAAAGATCCGCACAGGTTTGAAATGACCGCCGCGAGCAGAGCCTCTTTGCTGTCGAAATGGTTATACAGTGTCGCCTTGGAAACCGGCGCGGCCTGGGCTATTTTTTCCATGCTTGCGTTACGATAGCCGTGCGCCAGAAACATGCGGGTTGCACCGTTAAGGATGGCTAGATGCTTGGGATCGGTGGGTTCTGAAGTCATTTGTTCAATTTAAGTAAGCAGGTAGTCGCTAGAGAAATTGTCCACGAAAAACACGAAAAAATAAAAGGCAAAAAGTCGGCTCTGTTGATGTCTGCTTCTTTCCGCCCTAATAAACAGCCCTCTTTCGTGCCTTTCGTGGACAAGATCTGTTTTGCGTAACTTTAACAGTTCAGTTAGAATAAACTAAACCGTTTAGTTTATCAAGGCCGATTATGTCCCGCATCCGTTCCGTATTACTGATTTTATTGATAGTCATTCCTTTAATCGCAGGAATCGGTTATTGGCTGCTGGATCGCCAGCATTATGAAACCACCGACGATGCCTATTTGCACAGCAACATCGTGTTAATCAGCCCCAGAGTGCAGGGTTATGTGACGCAAATAGGCATTAATGACAACCAGGCCGTCAAGAAAAATGACGTTCTGGTAACGATTGACGACCGGGATTATCAGGCCAGAGTCGTTCAGGCGGCAGCCAATGTCAGCGCGGAAGTCGCGCACATTGAGCGATTGCGGGCGATGAAAACCTCCCAGCACGCGCATATCGAAACGGCCGGCGCGAATATAGCGGCGGTGCAAGCCAGAGGCGAACAGATTCAAAAAGATTTGCAGCGCTTTCATAACCTGATTGATCGCGGTTCGGCGGCCAGTCAATCCCTGGATAAAGTGCAATCGGAGTCCAAACAGGCGGCGGCTGAATTAAGAGGCTCAAAGGCCGCCGCCAGCGCCGAGCATAACCAATTAGCCACGCTCGACATTGAAATCACCGAAACCGAAGCGCGACTGGAAAATGCCCAGGCGCAATTAACCTTGGCAAAAATCGATCTGGAGCATACTCAGGTCAAGGCGCCTATAGACGGCATCATCGGCAATCGCGGCGTGCAGCTCGGGCAATTGGTACGCCCCGGCGTTGCCTTGGCCTCTCTGGTGCAAAACAGCAAAATCTGGGTGGAGGCGAATTTCAAGGAAACGCAGTTGCAATACATGCGTTTAGGGCAGTCGGTTACGCTTAAAGTGGACGCCTATCCCGATCTTGAGTTGACCGGCAAAGTCGACAGTTTTTCACCGGCCAGCGGTTCCGAATTCAGTATCCTGCCTGAGGAAAATGCCACCGGTAACTTCACCAAAATCGTGCGTCGCATCCCGGTAAAAATAGTCCTTGACTCAACCGAGCATAATGAGTTGTTGAGGCCGGGTCTGTCGGTTGCCGTCCAAGTAAAAGTCCATTAATACCGTGGTAAAAGCAGACCAGCAAGCCACAGAAACGCCGCTAACCTTAGGCCAGTGGATCGGTTTTTTCAGCATGGCGATTGGCGTGTTCATGGCGGTACTGGACATCCAGATCGTTGCCAGTTCGATACAGAAAATCCAGGCCGGCCTGTCCGCTACCAAGGATGAAATCGCCTGGGTGCAAACGTCTTACCTGATTGCCGAAGTCATTGTTATTCCCTTGTCCGGCTGGCTGGGCCGGGTTTTTTCGACCCGCTATTTATACGTTATTTCCGCAGGCGGATTTACCCTAGCCAGTTTGCTGTGCGCCTTCGCCTGGAATCTGCCGTCGATGATCGTGTTTCGCTGTTTGCAGGGCTTTCTCGGCGGCGCGATGATTCCGCTGACCTTTACCGTAATCTTCATTTTATTTCCTCCTCGGTTGCAACCGACAATGAGCATCGTACTCGGCTTGATTGTGACTATGGCGCCGACTGTCGGGCCGATACTGGGCGGCTATCTTACCGAAACCTACAGCTGGGAATTACTGTTTTTGATCAACATTATCCCCGGCATCATCGTCTGCGTCGTTGTCTGGCGGTATCTTGATATTGATAAGCCTGACTGGGCGCTATTGCAGAAAATCGACTTTGTCGGGATCACTCTGATTGCCGTTTTCTTAGGCAGTATGCAGTTCGTGTTGGAAGAGGGTGCAAGCAAGCAGTGGTTTGAAGATCATCTGATTGTCGCGTTAACGATAGTTGCTGTGGGCAGCGGCATCGCCATGTTGGTCTGGGAGTTAAAAACGCCTCACCCGATTATCGATCTTTACGCCTTCCGCCATATCAATTTTGCGATAGGCTGCGGCTACAGCTTTGTGCTGGGCGTAGGACTTTATACCATCATTTATTTAACGCCTATTTATCTGTCCAGCGTTAAAGGCCTTAACAGCCTGCAAATCGGCTACTATTTAATGGTCGTTGGCTTGTTTCAATTACTCTCGGCGTTTATAGCCGGGCCGCTGGAGAAAAAAATTGATTTGCGCTGGATGCTCTGTCTGGGGCTTAGCTTGTTTGCTCTGGGATCGTGGATGAATGGCGAATTAACCGTCGAATCCGGTTATTGGGAGTTTTTCTGGCCGCAGGCTATTCGGGGCAGCGCCATTATGCTGTGCTTTTTGCCGATTAATACCCTGGCCTTGGGCCGGTTGCCGGTCGACGAAGTCAAAAATGCCAGCGGACTCTATAATTTGATGCGTAATCTGGGCGGCGCGATCGGCCTGGCGGTTGCCAATACCCAAATGATTTATTTAACCAAAGCGCATTATGCGACGCTACGTGAATCGGTTACCGCAACCCGTTATCAGGCGCAGGAAATGCTCGAAGGATTAAGCGAGTCGATGGCGCAAATGAATATCCCCGATCCTGATTTGGCCGCCTTAAAACAAATGACCGGACTTGCATTGCGGGAAGCGGAAGTGATGACCTTTAACAACCTGTTTCAGATTATCGCCGTTTTGTTCGCGGCTTCGCTGGTTGTTGCGCCTTTTTTAAAGAAAGTGGACAAAGAAAAGGCAGTTGCCATTCACGAATAAGAGCAGGACGCGCCGTTTGGGTTTTAACTTTAGCTCCCTCTCTGGCGCGTGGCCCTACGCAAGTTGCCGCTGATGCACAAAACCTTGCGCGGTATGATTATGTGGTGTATTTAGTGGCAGATTGTTTTCATTGCAGAATGACTATGATCGCCATGAAAAACGTTTGCGGAGAAAATGCAACCGCAACCAGCAAGCGATCCGATTTTGGCGTAGACAAATATGCGCCGACCCTTGCCGATGCAGTCAATATCGCGCTTCAAATTGAGGCGATCAAAGACTGATCGGCCTTGTTTACTCATGCAACCCAGAGGAAAAGACCATGAAACTCTATTACAGCAAAGGCGCATGTTCGCTATCGCCCCATATCACCGCCTGTGAAGCGGAACTGCCGATTGAACTGGTCGAAGTTGATTTGACGGCTAAGCGCACCCAAACCGGGGAGGATTTTCGACTGATAAATCCTAACGGTTACGTGCCGGTGCTGATCCTTGACGATGGCAACACGTTAACGGAAGGCCCCGCTATTGTTCAGTATCTTGCCGATCAGGCGCCGGATAAAAAATTAGCCCCATTGGCAGGCACGTTCGAGCGTTATCAGCTGCAACAATGGCTGAATTTTATTTCGACCGAGATTCATAAAGGAGGATTTGCGCCGTTGTTTAATCCCGCTACGCCTGAAGCCGCTAAACAAATGGCGATTGCTGCACTGACGTCGCGTCTGGAAACGGTCTCCGAGCAGCTTTCGAACCGGGCATTTTTGCTCGGCCAGCATTTTACCGTGGCCGATGCCTATTTGTTTGTCACGCTGAGTTGGGGCACTTATGTCGATGTCGATATTTCCCGCTGGCCGGTGCTGGTGGAGTATGCCGCTAAAATTTCCGCGCGTCCTGCAGTGCAAAAAGCGATGAAGGAAGAAGGGCTGGTCTGAATTTCGCTAGTTCCCAAGCTCCCAAGCTCCAGAGACTGTGAAAGTATTATCCAAATCGAGCTGAAAAAATTATTTACCACAGAGAACACGAAGGACACGGAGAAAACAACAGCATTAATTCAGGGTATTAAAAACTTCGTGCTCTCGGCAACCGCTCCCTGCGTTGCTCTACCTCCCCTATCCATGAGGTCGTACCTCCTGCATAATCCACAGGGATGTGGTGAATGCAGATATTGCAAGGAGCAAATATCTGTCCTTGCAGTCGTCCGTGTTCTTCGTGGTTAATTTCTAAATATGAATACTTTCACAGTCTCTCCAGCTTGGGAACCAGCACAACGAATGTAAGGATATAGCCGATATGAAATATAACGGAGATAACATAATGAGCGACCAGAGCGGATGTTTGATCTTCGCCCACCGAGGCGCTAACAGGGAAGCCGCCGAAAACACCCGCGCCGCCTTCAACAAGGCGCTGCAATACCCGATAGACGGCATTGAAACAGATGTGCAGCTGAGTCTGGATCAGGTGCCGGTGCTTTGGCATGACTGGGAGCTGGAAAAATTGGGTTATCCCGGAAAATGCATAGACGATTTTAATTTCGCCGAGCTCGAACAAATGGATTTTTCAGGATACAACTCGCCCGATGCGCTGCCGGAAGGCGCGTTGAGCCTTCAGGAGTTTATCGGCAGTTTCCGGGGGCGTTGCGGCCTGGATATTGAGCTTAAAAACCGAGACGGGGAATCCCGGCAACGGCTGGAAACCAAGATACTGCAAATGCTGGCTGTCATCGGCACCTCGGCCGTCGATGGCGTGTTTGTTTCTTCCTACAGTCTGCCCGGGCTGATTTTCGCCCATCGACACGCGCCGGATGTGCCGCTTTATTATTTGCTATCCGGCCATCACACCCAGGCTGATATTGAACGGTTGCTGACGGATTATAGTTTTTTGGCCGGTTTTTGCCTGCCCATCGACATCCATAACGAGGCCATTGCCAAGCTTCTGCATGACAGCGGCAAAGGCGTAGCGGTTTATACCTGCAACAGTGTCGAGGAGATTCAAAAAGCGCTGGATCTGAAGGCCAATATCCTGATTACCGATTACCCGCAATTGGCATTGCAGATGCGCGATTCGTGAAGCGGGACTGCGCACGACTGGCCGGTCAGCCTTTAACAGGTACCGAGTCTCCGATTAAAGGTTTTAAAGGCAAGGAGTATCATCGGCTTGGCTTACAAGGACGGTAAAAAAATGACAATGCCCCAATAGTTTTCAGAGGGGCTATACTGAAAGTCTGAATGTGGCGCAAGCATACTTTTACCTTTAGACACGGGGCTGATATGAATAAAACACCTTACCCGGATGACTGGCCTGATATAGATACCAAACTCTACATCAGGTCGGTCAAGTTGTTTGATGCGGTCAAAAATATGCTCAGCGTCAAGCTTGATCTGCATGCCGATCCACAGTTTTTGGAAGGCGACATCTTTTTATTCAATCATTTTTCCCGGTTTGAAACCTTCATCCCGCAGTTTCTTATTTACGAGCAAACCGGGGCTTACAGTTGCGCCATTGCTTCCGGCGAGTTCTTTAACGAAGACAATGTGTTGTCGCGATATTTGAAAAATGTCGGCGTTTTCCCCCACAATCATGAGCGTCTGTTTCCGCTGCTGGCCGGGCAGATTTTGCGCGGTCGCAAAGCCATTATTTTTCCTGAAGGCGGCATGGTCAAAGACCGGCGGGTTATCGACAAACGCGGTCATTACAGTATTTACTCCAGGGTTACCGGCAACCGGCGCAAGCTGCACACGGGACCTGCTGTTTTGTGTCAGGGTGTGGAAACCTTTAAAGCGGCGATTCGATACGCCCATAGCCAGAATGACGTTGCACTGCTTCGGCAATGGAAAAATGTCTTGCAGATCGACAGTATTGATCAGCTGATTGCGGTAGCGAATAAGCCGACATTGATAGTGCCTGCCAATATTACTTTTTATCCGATTCGTTCCTCTGAAAATCTGTTGTTTAAAGGCGTTGAGCTGTTTTCCGGCGGCCTGAGCTTGCGCCAATCCGAGGAATTGCTGATCGAAGGCAATATTATGCTGAAAAATACCGACATGGATATACGCATGGGTACCCCGGTCAATCCTTGTGGTGTCTGGGACTGGCGTATCCGTTATCTGATGGACAAGGTCGTTCCTGAAATCAACACGATAGACGATGTTTTTGCGCTGAATTCCCGACCTAAAAACTGGAAGCAGCGTTTATTGGGGAAGTATTTTATAAAAAATGCCCAATGTTCCCGAGATCGATACATGGAAGCCATTTATGCCAATGTCACGATCAATTTAAGCCATCTGGCGGCAACGTTGATCATGCACTGCATCGAGCAGGGACAAACGCGGATCGAGAAAAACAAGTTTTATACTATTCTGTATATCGCCATCAAGCATCTGCAAAACAACACCGTGATTCATCTGCACCGAAGCCTGCTCAATCCCGATGATTACAGCGATTTGTTTAAGGCGAGTAACAAGCGCTTCGAACATTTTATCTGTGCGGCAAAAGAAGCCGAACTGATCAACGAAGATGAGCATTGTTATCAGTTTTTGCCCAAACTTTGTACCGAGTTCGACTTTGATAGCATTCGTCTGGAAAATCCGATTGCGGTTTACAACAACGAAGCCGCACCGCTGCATACGGTTCGCGATACCCTGATTGCTGCCGTAGATGAATGCGCCCATGCCGATGTAGACAAACTGGCTGCTTGGCATTTTGAAGATGAATGTCGCACGCTGGCATGGGAAAAGCAGGCTTACTCAAGCTATTTAAGCGACGACATTAGCAAGGAGGAAGCCGCTGTTGATGATCCCTCGCCTTTTTTCATCCAACCGGAACATGCCAATGGCTACGGTGTACTGCTTATTCATGGTTTGCTCGCCAGTCCTGCGGAATTAAGAGCTTATGGCGAATATCTGGTTAACCAGGGCTACACGGTATTGGGCATTCGGCTAAAAGGCCACGGCACATCGCCCCATGCGTTGCGCGATCAGAGCTGGGAAGATTGGTACGGTTGTGTGCAACGGGGGTTTAATATACTCAAGGTGCATTGTCCGCGTATTTTTGTTGCCGGTTTTTCCACAGGCGGTGCCTTGGCGTTAAAACTGGCCGCTGAGCACTATCCTGAAATGGTCGGCGTTATCGCCGTTTCGGTGCCGTTAAAATTCGTTAATCCTGCTTTTATGCTGGTGTCATTATTACATGGCACCAACACGCTGGTCGGTTGGGTTTCGGCCTTTGAAGGTGTAAAGCCCTTTATCGACAATGAACCGGAACACCCCACTATTAATTACCGCAATACGCCGGTCAGGGCGCTTTATGAACTGAGACTGTTGATTGCGCAGCTTGATGAATTACTGCCGCAGATTAGCCTGCCCGCACTGGTTGTGTGTGGCGATCAGGATCCTATTGTCTCTGCCAAAGGCGCGCCGATTATTATGGCTAAATTGGCTTCACCGCATAAGCAACTCCAAGTCATTAAAGCTCAACGCCACGGAATTTTAATGGGAAATATCGGCGGCACATGGGGCGTTATTGATGGGTTTTTAAATGAGCTACGCAAAAGAGGATAGTAAAATGAAAAATGTCATTATCGCAGGGTATTGCAGATCGCCTTTTACACCGGCGCAAAAAGGGCAACTGGCTAAAGTCAGGCCGGATGATCTGGCCGCGCAGGTCATCAACGGTTTAATCAATGAAACCGGCGTGGAGCCGCAGGATATTGAAGATTTGATTTTGGGTTGCGCCTTCCCGGAAGGCGAGCAAGGCATGAATCTGGCGCGCTTGGTCGTCCATCTTGCCGGATTGCCGATCAGCATAGCCGGGGTCACCCTTAACCGCTTTTGCGGTTCCTCAATGCAGGCGATACATTTTGCTGCCGGCGCGATTCAAATGAACGCCGGTGAGGTGTTTATCTGCGCCGGGGTCGAATCGATGAGCCGGATACCGATGGGCGGCTACAATTATCTGCCCAATCCCGGCCTTTATAAAGCCTATCCCCAAGCCTATATCGGCATGGGCGAGACCGCCGAAAACCTGGCCTTGCACTATCATATCGACCGTCTGTCCCAGGATGCTTTTGCCGTCGCCAGCCAGCAAAAAGCGTGGACTGCTCAACAAAATGGTTTGTTCGCCAGTGAAATCATCCCCATTAAACGCGCTGACGGCGAGATCGTTCAATACGACGGCTGTATCAGAATAGCCACAACACTAGAGGCGCTTGCCGAATTGCAACCGGCCTTCCTTAAAAACGGCAGCGTGACCGCCGGAACTTCTTCGCCGCTGACCGACGGCGCTGCCGCCGTGCTGGTGTGCAGCGAGGACTATGCCGATGCCCACGGCCTGGAAAAACTGGCCAGAATCAAGGCCATCGCGGTATCGGCTTGTGCGCCGGAAATCATGGGCATAGGCCCGGTCAGCGCGACTCATAAAGCCTTGCAACGCGCCGGCTTAAGCTTGCAGGACATCGATATCGTCGAATTGAACGAAGCCTTTGCCGCGCAATCTTTGGCGGTACTTAACGATTTGCCGATTCCGCTGGAAAAGTTGAATCTGGACGGCGGCGCGATTGCATTAGGCCATCCGCTGGGCGCATCCGGTGCCAGAATTACCGGTAAAGCCGCCAGCCTGCTGAAACGGGAAAACAAGCAGTTTGCGCTAGCTACCCAATGCATCGGCGGCGGCCAGGGCATAGCGACTATTTTGGAGGCTATCTAATGGACATCAAAAGAGTCGCGGTGATAGGCGCGGGGGTCATGGGTTCCGGTATCGCCGCCCATATCGCCAACGCCGGTATTCCCGTTTATTTGCTGGATATCGTGCCAAAAGATGCGGTAAACCGGAACGGCATTGCCGAAGCCGCGATTGCCAAACTGCTCAAAACCGAGCCCGCCGCATTCATGCATAAGAACTATGCCCGTCTGGTTACTCCCGGCAATATCGAAGACCATCTCGACTGGTTGATCGATGTCGATTGGGTGATTGAAGCGGTGCTTGAAGATTTGGCTATCAAACAGGAACTTTACCGGAAACTGGATACTATCTGTCGCCCGGATACCCTGATTTCATCGAATACCTCGACCTTGCCGCTGAAACTGCTGACCCGAGACCTGCCGGACAGTTTCAAACAGCGTTTCATGATTACCCATTTTTTTAATCCGCCCCGTTATATGCGCCTGCTGGAACTGGTGGTCGGCGAATCAACCGATACCGAATCGATAAACGCATTGGCTAAATTCGCCGATGTCCGTCTGGGCAAAGGCTGCGTGATTTGCAAAGACACGCCGGGGTTTATCGCCAACCGGATTGGCACGTTTTGGATTCAATCGGGTTTATTGACCGCCATTGAACTGGGCTTGCCGGTTGAGCAGGCGGATGCGGCGGTGACGGTTTTCGGCATCCCGAAAACCGGTATCTTTGGTTTGCTTGATCTGGTTGGCTTGGATTTAATCCCGCATGTACTGGACAGTTTCAAGCAATTGCTGCCCGCCGAAGATGCATTCAATGCCATCAATAATGCGCCGGAATTATTGCTCCGTCTGATTGCCGACGGCTACACCGGCAGAAAAGGCAAGGGCGGTTTTTATCGCCTAAATGAAATAGATGGGAAACGCATCAAAGAATCGATCAACCTGCAAACCGGCGTTTATCACGCTAGCGAAAAATTTGCCTTGCAGGTGGTGCCCAAAACGCAGGACGAGCAACGGGCTTTTTTGTCGGCTGATGACGCCATCAGCCGCTTTACCTGGAAAGTGCTGTCCAACACCTTGGTTTATAGCGCCAGCCTGATCCCCGAGATTGCCGATGACATCGTCGCTGTCGATACCGCGATGCGTCTGGGTTATAACTGGAAATACGGGCCGTTCGAGCTGCTGGACCGGATTGGCGTGGATTGGTTCGTTGAGCGCTTAGCTGCCGAAAACCGCGAGGTACCGCCGTTGTTAGTCGCCCTGGGCGACGTTAGTCGCCCAGGGCGACTAACGTCGCCCCCGCAACATCACTGCCTGTACAAGGTCGATTCAGGCAAACGCATGTATGCCGATTTATCCGGCAATTACCAAGCCGTGCAGCGGCCGGACGGCATTCTGCTGCTGGCCGATATTAAATTGCAGGCTCCGGCAGTACTGGAAAATCCGTCGGCCAGTCTCTGGGATATTGGCGACGGCGTCGCCTGTCTGGAATTCCACAGCAAAATGAATACCCTGGATAGCGATAGTCTGGCGATGGTTCGGCAAAGCATCGACAAGGTCAAAACCGATTTTTCGGCCTTGATTATTCATAACGATGCCGACAATTTTTCCGCCGGGGCTAATTTAACCTTGCTGGTGCAGGCTATCCACACTCAAGACTGGCCTGCGGTGGAGCAATTGATCAAGCAGGGGCAACAGACCTATTATGCCTTGAAATATGCGCCGTTTCCGGTGGTCGGCGCGCCGTCGGGCTTGGCCTTGGGCGGCGGCTGCGAAATCCTGCTGCATTGCGACGCCATTCAAGCCCATGCCGAATTGTATATCGGCCTGGTCGAAGTGGGCGTGGGTTTGGTGCCGGGCTGGGGCGGCTGCAAGGAATATCTGCGGCGCTGGCTGGAATTTGCCAGACGCCCCGGCGGCCCGATGCCTGCGATAGCCCAGGCTTTTGAAAGCATCGGCATGGCCAAAGTGTCCAAATCGGCGGCGGAAGCCAAAGAGTTGCTGTTTTTGTCCACCTCCGACGGCGTTACCATGAACAAAGACCGCTTATTGACCGATGCCAAAGCCAAGACATTGAAGCTGGTGCCGGGTTATGCGCCGCCCAAACCCGCTAGTTTCGAGTTGCCCGGCGCCAGCGCTAAAGCGGCAATGGCTATTGCGATTAATAATCTTAAGCTGGCAGGCAAGATAAGCGACTACGATGTGGAAATTTCGCAGCAACTGGCCGACGTGCTCAGCGGCGGTTCGTGCGACATTACCGAGCCTTTAACCGAAGACGATTTGTTAAATCTGGAACTAAAAGCGTTTTTGCATCTAGTTCAACAACCGGGCACTCTGGCTAGGCTGGAGCACCTGTTTAAAACAGGTAAGCCGTTGCGTAATTGATTAAAAGCAGTTGTCCACGAAAAGCACGAAAGGCACGAAAGAAAAAAATAGATTTACCGTTCTCTCGCTTCGGCGTGGAGCGGCTTTAATGGTTTACTGGAGTGCAGGCTTCGCCTGCTGTGCAAGCGAAGCCTGCACGCCTGTTAAGGAATTCGCAAAAAATAAACCGCTACAGGCTCACTGATTTTTGTGCTTTTCGTGGACAATATCTACAAATCAACCCAAGGAGTATCCCATGATCTGGTTAATCTCATTATTCATTCTCGGCGGAGTTCTGGCTTATGGCCGGGCATCGTTACGCTGGACAACGCTGGTTGTGGCCGGATGGTTGGGGCTTTTTTCTCTGGCACAGGGCGGCGGCAATGTTGTCTTCCTGTTCTGGGTGGTTTTCGATGCGGTTTTTATCCCGCTCAATGTCCCGGCTATCCGCAAAAGGCTATTCAGCAGGGTGATTTTCAAGGTCATGAAACCCATGCTGCCGCGGATGTCGCAAACCGAACGCGAAGCGCTGGAAGCGGGCAATACCTGGTGGGATGCCGAGCTGTTTTCCGGCCATCCCGACTGGAAAGTTCTGATGGATTTGCCCGCCGCGAAACTGAGCGCCGAAGAACAGGCCTTCATCGACGGCCCGGTAGAAACCCTTTGCAGTATGTTGGACGATTGGGACATCACCCGCAACCGCTTCGATCTGCCGAGTGAAGTCTGGGACTACATCAAACAGCACAAATTCTGCGGCATGATTATACCCAAGCATTACGGCGGCCTGGAGTTTAGCGAATACGCGCATTCCGAAGTGGTGATGAAAATTTCCAGCCGCAGCAGCACCGCTGCCGTGACCGTCATGGTGCCCAATTCTTTGGGCCCCGCCAAATTACTGCTGGCTTACGGCACCGAACAGCAGAAAAACCATTATCTGCCGCGTCTGGCGAAAGGCTTGGAAATCCCCGCGTTTGCGTTAACCGGCCCCTATGCAGGCAGCGATGCCGGAGCCATGCCCGATACCGGCGTGGTCTGTTACGGCAAATTCGACGGCAACGACAAGGTGCTGGGCATAAGGCTCAACTGGGACAAACGCTATATCACCTTAGGTCCGGTCGCCACGGTGCTGGGTCTGGCATTCAAGCTTTACGACCCGGAGCGCTTGATCGGCGATAAGCAAAATATCGGCATTACCGTCGCGCTGATTCCCACGAATACCGCCGGTGTTTCTATCGGCAGGCGCCACTTTCCGCTGGATTCCGCGTTTCAGAACGGCCCAAACTGGGGCAAGGACGTGTTCATTCCGCTGAACTGGATTATCGGAGGCAAAGAGCAGGTCGGCAACGGTTGGAAGATGCTGATGCAATGCCTGGCTACTGGTCGGGCGGTATCCTTGCCTGCACTCAGCACCGGCGCGTCGAAAATGATCAGCCGCAATACCGGCGCTTATGCCCGCATTCGCAAGCAATTCAACCTGCCGATTGGCGAATTCGAAGGCATTGAAGAACCGCTGTCGCGCATTGCCGGACAAACCTATATTATCGATGCCGCGCGCAAAGTCACCGCCGCCGCGCTGGATGATGGGCAAAAGCCGTCGGTCATCTCCGCGATTATCAAATACGAACTCACCGAACGGATGCGCCGCGTGGTTAACGACGGTATGGACATACAAGGCGGTTCCGGCATTTGTTTGGGGCCTAAAAACTATCTCGGCCGGATGTACCAGGTGATTCCGGTTAGTATTACCGTCGAAGGCGCCAATATCCTGACCCGAACGATGATGATTTTCGGTCAGGGCGCGGTGCGTTGCCATCCTTATATCCAGCGGGAAATGGAAGCCTTGGGCGAGAGTAATCTCGAACTGGCTTTGCAGCAGTTTGATCAAGTGCTGTTCGAGCATATCGGTTCGGTGCTGCACAATTTGGCGGCCGGTTTTTGGTTGGGGCTAAGCAACGCCCGTTTTGTCGAGGTGCCCGGCGATCAAAATACCCGGCGTTATTTCCGGCAGATTGCCCGGCTCAGCGTCAGCTTTGCGCTGGTCGCCGATTTTGCGTTGCTGACGCTGGGCGGCTCGCTTAAACGCAAGGAACGGCTCTCCGGGCGCTTTGCCGATGTGCTGAGTAACCTGTATTTGTGTTCCTGCGTGCTGAAAAATTACCAGGATCAGGGCAGTCCCCAAGACGACTTGCCGTTGCTGCATTGGGCCTGCCAACAAACCCTGCACCGCGCCCAGCAATCCTTATTGGCTATTTTCCACACCTTGCCGATGCGTCTTTCTACGTATCTGTTAAGAGCCGTGCTGTTCCCCGGCGGCAAGCCTTACTCACTACCCGCCGATTATTTAATCCACCAGACGGCGGTGTTGCTGCTGAAAAACTCCCCGACTCGCGACCGTTTAACTCATGGCATTTATATCAACGATAAACCTGATGATGCTACCGGCAGAATCGAAGTCGCCTTCCAGGCTGTGCTTGCCGCAGCCCCGGTGGAGGCTAAAATCCATGCTGCGCAAAAGCAAAAACAGCTGCCCAAAGGCGCCATTATCGACGTGCTGGAGGCTGCGATCAGCAAGGCCGTTATCAGCAAAAAAGAAGCCGAGCTGATGGCGAATGCTGAAAAAGCCCGATTTGCAGCCATTAGCGTGGATGATTTTAGTCCTGAGCAATTAGGCAATGGCGGATAAAGAATAATCCTAAAAACCGCAGTTGTAGTGAGTGGAAACCGTTCGTGCTGAGTTCTTCGGCTATCTGTCGAAGCATGAGCGGCTTCCACACGTCCACCTATGTTGGTGAACATATCAAATCCCGCTCTGCTTAAAAAATTAGCAAGACTAATTCCGATTTCCGCATTTGTGGAATCCTCCCCCAAAAAACTCCCACAGTTCTCCCATTACATCAGCATAGTTTTATCCGATACTACACACCATGTTGTGAAAGCGAATTCATGGGGAAATAAAATCAGCTTCAACAACAGGTAATTTAATTTCTATTTTATATTTGAAAATAACCGGTTAATGAGTCAGGTAAATATTGGGAGTAAATCCCGCCAAGAAAAAAGCGGATTTTAAAATATTTAAAAAATGGAAATTACGCTGACACAGTAATTCCTACAGGACATTTAACCAAACGAATCAAACAAAAATGATGGAGAATGCAAACATGAAAAGATTACCGGAAGCCGTTACCACAAAATTTACCGAATTGTTTGCTGCGCTGCATAGCGCCACGGATGATTTAAAAATGGCAGGCGCTGAAGCCTGTTTAATCGGCGATTTTTCGCAAGTCGCCGCCCTCAATGATTCATGCCTCAAGTTGCAAGCATTAGAATCGAACATCAAAGCCGCCGTGAATAATTTTGACGCAAAATATACTGCGCGGACGGTGGAGAAAACGGGTTTTCACAAAAAGGATAGTAATCGCACCCGAAAACAAGGCGGGCGTTTACGCGTAACAGTGGCTGGCAGAGTCATAGAACAGAACACCATTGCCGAAACCTTTGTGGAAACATTGAAGGCTTTCGGACTGGAGCGGGTGGCGAAGCTGGGTAAGACAGTCACCTCGATTCCACTGATCGCCAGAACACCGACCAATGGCGACTACCAAGCGCAAAGGCGTTGCGATGGCTGGTTCATAACCACCCACGTCAACAAAGTATCAGCGACCACGGTGTTGGAAGAAATCGCGAAAGCATTGAATATGCCGGTGAAAGTCGAATGTATTGAACGGTGATCTGCAAGGACAGCCGTTGGTTTGATAAACAACGGCAACACCAAGCTTATAGGCAATCAACGATCCGATGATTGCCGTAAGCACACGAACCCAAAAAAAAGCACAAAACCAAAGGCCGAGACCATGACCGAACAAAACACCTTGTCAATTTCTGAACTGCAACAACAATCCAACAACGGCAATCCAAGACAGAAACAGGAAGATTTAAAAGCCTGGATGTTTATCCATAAAATGAAACAAGCGAATGATGGCGATGTACAGGCACAGATTGATTTGGCCTGTTGCTATAGCAGCTATCTTTTATGGCGGCTTTCAGAGATCACTCAGATGGGTTATGAGAAAGCTAGTGCTTTGGATGATTTGCTGAGGGGGATGAACAAAAGTCGAGAGCGTGCATTTGAATGGCTCAAAAAATCTGCTGGATTAAACTGTGACGAGGCTCAATATTTGTTAGGCCATTGTGACTTGCAAAGTGACAATGCATTACAAAATGATGCGCTTGCAGTTGAATGGTTAAAAAAAGCGGCTGAACAAAACTGTGTCGAAGCCCAATACTTGTTGAGCGATTATTACTTGCAAAGTAAAGCCGTTGAACATAACAACACGCTTGCGTTTGAATGGTTAAAAAAAGCTGCCGAACAAAACTATGCCAAGGCTCAGTACGGGATGGCTTATTGTTACCTAACAGGTGAGATTGTTGAGCAAAACGAAGCACTGGCATTTGCATGGTTTAAATCAGCTTTTGAACAACAAAAACAACAGGAACTACAAAATCAGCAGGCGGATTTTCTGTATTGGTTGGCTTGTTGTTCCTTTGAAGGCAACAATATAGTACAAGACGAAACACTTGCGTTTGAATGCTTCAAAAAGACGGCTGGGCAGGGCATTACTGAAGTTGAATACCGGTTAGCTCATTGCTACTTTGAAGGCAAAGGTG
This sequence comes from Methylobacter arcticus, assembly GCF_050917435.1. Taxonomy (NCBI): domain Bacteria; kingdom Pseudomonadati; phylum Pseudomonadota; class Gammaproteobacteria; order Methylococcales; family Methylococcaceae; genus Methylobacter; species Methylobacter arcticus. The sequence continues at coordinate 2,887,638 of NZ_CP159583.1, read as the reverse complement.
TTGAGAAAAACTATCAGTTCGGCATGAAGTGGATAATAAGGGCAGCTAGAAAAGGTCATGTTGAGGCCAATAATTGGCTTAATAGCGCCTATCTTTCGCTAGCCATTCCGTCTTGCTTATCGGATAAAGAAGATGCCGAGCAATATTATGAATTTGCTGCCGAGTGGTGCCTTAAAGAAGTGGATGGGCATAATGCTGACGGGGCCTATTTATTGTTAGGCGTTCTTTATTATTCTGGAAAAGGCGTTGGACAAAGCGATGAACGCGCTTCGGATTATTTAAAGAAAGGACTAAATGCATGGGGTGACCTCTATCACGGTGATGCTATAAATCTGCCTGTTATCAAATCTATTCAACTCTATTTAGGGAATGGTTTGGCTCAAGGTAAATTTAAAGGTGATGTAATCTATGATAATGACGGCTGTTTTGGTGTAAACGACTATATTGCCATCAACGACTTAGATGATGCTCAGGCTTTTGTGGAAGGTCTCATATCTATGTCATCTAATGGAGATATTAAGTATGCTGACAATCATAAAGTATTTCTCATTTTGCTAAGGGTTGCTATCTACAAAAAAGCTGGAGAATATGATCTAGCAAAGGAATTCATAATAGAAGTCTTTGATAAGGATGAAAACCTGGATAAAAACTTTAAAGCGATTTGCTTGACTGGCATTGAGCAAGAGCAAGAATTAGCCGAGAAAAACAAACGCCTTGAATTAGAAATAAAAGAAAAAGAAAATGCTAACCATCGAATGCAAAAATTAGTTGAACAATTCACGCATTCTTTAGGTAATGTGATTTTTCCAGACACTATTTATCAAGTTGCTGAACGTTTAAAAAACAACCCAGAATGTCGTAAAGATGTCTTATTGCTGCATGAAGCTTATCATTCAGAAATCATCATCAAGTTACAAGGCGAATTATTACGCCAACGTTACGCAAACACAAATCCTGAAAAGTTTCGCCAGTTTATTAGAAGCTGTCGCCGAACTTCGAATGATGCCGAACAAACCAAATCCATCGAAGATGTTTTGGATTATGCGGCTAGTCGTGTAACAGCTCGATTTCTCAATCAACATTATGCGGGGCTTAACAGCATCCGCGATAACATTTTGTCCAAGAAAAATGTAAATCTTGATGCCTTAAAGCAAAAATTTGAAGATGATATTTTGCTCAACAAATCATTGCGGCCTATTGCATGGATTAACCAAAATTTGCGGCCGATTCAAATAACTGAAATAAGTCCTCTGTGGAAAAAAGTTTTCATTCTTTCAGAAAGCCATGCCGAAGCGCTATTATTCGGTTATTTTTCGGAAATTTTGTTTAATGCCTTTAAGTATGCAGACCATGATAAAAATGAATTTTTAACGTTAGTTTTTGATGAAAGAATCCTCAACGAAACAACGTATTTGTCTTGCAGCTGGGAAAACCCAGTTAAAGATAAAAGCCCATCAATGCTAGGTACAGGGAAAGGCTTGGATGCCATTCAAGAAGATTTAAAGCAACTGAACGACACCGAAAACCCGGAAGAAAGTTTATTGATTTCTCAACAAAAAAATCAATTTCAGGTAACTCTGTTTTTTAAAAAAGATTTGCTAGTAAATGAGTTACCTAGCCTTAAAATAAAAAGAAAAACCAATATGGAGTAAAAATGCTGAAAATATTATGGGTTGAAGACGAGTATACAGAGCAAAAACAAATTGCCTGGTTTAACAATAGGTCGGTTTGCGTAAAAACAAACTTTCTTGAAGCAAAAGAAGTCATTAATAATTGTTTGGCGCAATTCGATTTGATTGTGTTGGATATAAATTTAGAGAACACTGAGCATTCAAATGAAGTAAAAGAACTTGCAAAGCAATTTGATATTTCTGAGCAAAAGTTTTTGCAAGAAAGTGGAATGAATTTATTTTTATACTTGCTGGAACATGGATTTCCAAAAGAACAAATTATATTTTTAACCGCTAATGCAGATATTAATATCAGTCGGGTAGATGAACTTCGTGAAGCTTATAAACAAGATAATTATGATGTTACTGATGAAATTCTAGGAACCATCACAAATGAACTTAGGGAAGAAACAGCAATAAAATGTTCTGAGTTTATAGATAAAGAAGATATTGAAAGCTTGTGTCAATATCTTGAAATTCATTTCAATGGCTTAAATGACGGTAATTCCCCAAATACGTATAACAGATTTTGTGAGGCTTATCGACGTTGTCGCATTGAACCGCCTAAAGCTATCAATAAAAGTTTAAATGAAGCTAAGCAACATCTCAATCATTGGTTAGAAAATTACGAAAGAAACGATTATCTGATTTTGCGGCGGGGGATTATTGAAGGTTGCGGTTTTTTAAAATCCCATATTGAAAAAGACGGCGGTAATATTCAATTTAGGGACTTTATAAAAATAGAAAATAATCAGCCCGCTATTGAAATACCAAATACGGATATAAAAAATTATCTTGATGCTTTATCGCAGTTTTTAGCGATCAAACAACCGGATGACCCAAATATCCACTATCGTTTATTTTTGAGGACGCTGGTACATGAATGGGAAGAAAATATTGAAGCGAACAGCTTAAAAGAAAAATATCCACAGTTTTTCAGGAAAGATCAACCAAATTCTTTTGGAAAAATGAACGATATTTATACCTTTGCATGGCTTATGAAAATGACCCGAAACTGGGTATCCCATGCTATTTTACTTGAGCCATTAAATCCTCAGATCATCGCTTTTTTATTCTTGGTCAACATGCGAGCCATGTTCAAATTACCAAAAGCAATACAACCTTACGAAAGAATTTTGTTGCGTTGTGTTTCTTTATCACTAGCCGATAATATCAATATTGAAACTTTAAGTGGTGATATTAAGCATGCAGAAGAATGTGTTGATGACATATTAATTAGAATGAGTAATATTTCCAAAAATGAAAAAGGGGATTTTATCGTTACCTCTATTACTAAAAATAAAGAAGGTAAGTATGAAGAAAAGACAAATAAATTGAATAAATTTAAAGATAAAATTAATGAAATTTATAGGTACAACACGGGGCAAACTGACGCTGAGAAACATAACTATAAAGGCTTTTTACTGCAATATTTCTGGGTTAATCAGAAATCTGATTTAAGAAATTTAACAGCCACTTCGGATGACTTTTTACCGACATTGGCTAGACATATCTATAGCCATAGTTTTCCTCAATAGGTAATCATCATGTCCACACTTATAAAAACCGAAATACCCGATCAACTTTGGCAACAAGCGCAAAACATGGTGGAGCAAGGTTGGATTGATAACATGGATGCACTGGTTGCAGAAGCAATGCGCCGTTATATAGAGTCTCATCAGCAAACGATCAGCGAACGCTTTATTCGCGAAGATATTGACTGGGGCCTACATGGAAAAGACTAGAGCGGTCGTCATTGCCGACGCCGGGCCTATTATTCATTTGGATGAACTGAACAGCCTTGATCTTCTGGCCGATTTTGGCAAGGTTATTATTCCGGAAACAGTTTGGAATGAAGTGGACCGGCATCGTCCTCAAGCTTTGTCTTGCTTCGAAGTTAAATTGATTCGCCAACGTGCGGTACATTTCTCGGCCCAAGTCGATGCGCTGACCCCGTTTTACACTCTACATGCGGGAGAGCAGGAAGCTTTGCATTTGTGCTTTGAATTTACCAATAGCCTGCTTTTGACGGACGATACTGCCGCCCGGTTGGCCGCAAAAAATTTAGGCGTGGCGGCACATGGCACACTGGGTGTGTTGGTTCGCGCTATTCGCCAACAAACCCGCTCAAAATCGGATGTATTGGAATTGTTACGCGCTATTTCAACACGGACCACTTTACACATTCGCGCTTCTTTATTGGCAGAAGTCATTAGAGACGTAGAGAAAAATGCAAAATGAAGTTTATAAATAATGTCTGCTAATCGCATTCAAACGCTTATTTCCCATCTTCCCCGTTACGCCGAAGAAGAAGGCGATTTTTACGGTATTCCGCGCGAAGATTTAATTAACGCGCTTTGCCACCAACACCATCTTGATCGCGCGATTGCTGAAAACACTATAAGTTTAATAGAAACCCTGCTCGATACCTTGGCTGTGTTAAATACCGCCTATCTGCAAAAAGGCGAATGGTGTTTTATGTCATTCCCGGCGCAATTATTGGCTACGTCGTTATTAACGGCGCTAAGCGACAAGGAATCACGCTTTTTTGCCGATAATTTTTGGAATACGCAAGGCATCGCCGATGCTAAGAAAAACCAGCAACGCGAGGTGTTGAGTGTTGTTGAAAACAGACGCTATGAACATCATGCCAGCCATAACGCTAAACCTATCCGTTACATTTATGTGGCTTGGAGCATGATCAAACTGGATGGCAATATTTTGTTTTATCAACGCGAAGACACCCAAAAACGTTTTGATAACAAAGCCGGGGATTATGGCTTGGTCGGCGGGCGGTTGAATCAACACGATGTGCCGGGGAATATCGATATTCCCGCTTTACTCGCTGAATTACAATCAGAAAATTCCGATTTAATTAAAAAAGCCTTGCCGGAAACTTTAAAACGGGAAATACGCGAAGAAGTCGGTTTGGTTTTTGAGCAGCATTATCGTTTTAAGCCTTGGCGCAGCTTAAAGCCTTATCAACAAGTTCAAGGATCAGCGCCAAATCACGCGTTAACTGAATATTACCTGAATATTTTTCAGGTTGAATTAACGCTGGAAGGTTATTTACTTCTGCAACAGCAAATCAAACGCGATGATCGTCTGGTCTGGTTTGCCATTGATGACGTAGCAAAGGGCGAAACAACGGACGGCAAGATCGCTTATATCAAAGCCTTGGTTGATGATTTTGGCGAAGACCGTTTAGCGCTAAAAACAGAGCTGTCGGCTTTGCCGGATAGTTTTGCGGCAGGTTATTTATTTGATCCGCCAAAATACGGTTTGACGTTGCTTATAGATGCCGAAAGACCACTGTTGGCGGGTGCTTTAGGCAAGGAAAAACCGCTTGATGTGGCTTTAACGCCCAGGCAATTGAGTGTTTTATTGGGGTTGGCGGCACATTGTCGCGGTTTTGAATTCGCGACGATTGAAGAAAATATTATCTTTCACCCTTATGGCTGGATTGATGTTAAAAATAATCCAACGCTGCAAGCCGAATTAATGCAGCTGGCCGAATTATTTAAAGACACTGATTTGATTATTGAAAATCACCATGATGTGTTATTTCGCTTATCGGTCAATCCTGATGTGGTTTATTTTGATGAAACGTTGTTTACTTATTCGGTGCATAAAGCCGGTCTGACCGGCGTGAAAACAAAAATTCAGGTGAGCATTGAAAGAAAAGCCATCGCTACAGCATTAGGCACGACTCAAGTTAAAACGGAAGACTTTACATTGACGTTGGAATTTGCGCATAAATTACAGCAATTATCGGAGCAGCCATTTTCGTCAGATAACGAAGACGGCGTAAAAATCGAAGACGTTTATAAAAAAGGCTTGCATAAAGAGCCCAGATTTTTGGCGTTAGGTTTAAGGGGTTTGATACGCCGGGAAGCTGGATTTATAAGGTTTTGTTGTCGATTAGAGGTTTTATAAGTTGAAACATTCACTTTCCCCTCAAGCTAATTGACTACTGCCGTATTGACCACTGATTTTAGTCGCAAGCAATTGAGTAACGTGGGTGTTAAAATATAAAAATCAAGTTCAGGGTGAAAGTTTAAGGTTCCTATTAAGTTAAATCTAAAAAATCCCATTCGCCCTGTGCTTGTCGAAAGGTGAGGAATGCAAGTTGTTAATTTTTGCAGCTTTTGCCTTCATCTTGAACCTTATTTTCTTTTCCAGGTAACAACATAAATGAATGTAAACGCATTGTTTTCAAGATCACGGTTCACTATTGTGCTGCTGTTTTTATTGATTAATTTAGGTACTTTTGCCTTGCTCAGAGTAGTCTTGCTGATCAAACAATTGGACGACATTGACACGCCGGTTTATCAAATAGCGCTGGCTTTTCTTATTGGACTGGTTCATGACCTGGCTTTTTTCAGTTACCTGTTAATCCCCTTCGTTCTGTATTTACTGGTTCTGCCCAATCGTATTTACCAAAGCAAAATTCATAAAACAATCAGCTTTGGCGTATTTATTATCTGCTTATATGCGCTGTTTTTTATCGAGTTGTCCGAATGGACTTTCTGGGACGAGTTTGGGGTCAGGTTTAATTTTATTGCCGTCGATTACCTGATTTACACCCATGAAGTGGTCAGCAATATTATTGAATCTTATCCGTTAGGCTGGCTATTGTCGGGTATTTTAGTCATTACCGTGATTTGCTTTTTGTTGGTAAGAAGCCTGCTGTCACATACCTTTAGGGCAAATGAATCGTTTTTGTCCCGGTTAAAAATTGCCGGAATTTTACTGCTGTTGCCGGTAATAAGCTACGCCTCAATAGGGTCGTCATGGTATCAGTTTTCTAATAATACCTATCTTAATGAACTGGCTACCAACGGGCCTTATCAGTTCTTCTCGGCATTTAGAAATAACGAGCTGGATTACCGGCACTTTTACAAGGTGGGCGATGATCAGCAGCTATCCGCTGTCATCAAAAAACAACTGGGAGTCGAAAATTCATCCGATGATTTATATGACATCAAGCGCATGATTAAAGCGGCAGGCGAAGAAAAACGCCTGAATATTATTTTAATTACTGTCGAAAGTTTAAGTGCCGAATATTTAGCTACCTTTGGTAATAAAGAGAACATCACGCCGTTTATGGATGAATGGTTTAAAGAGGGTTTATTGTTTACCAATTTCTACGCAACCGGCACCCGTACCGTCAGAGGCCTTGAATCCCTAACCTTGTCCATTCCGCCCACACCCGGTCAGGCCATCGTCAAACGACCCGATAACGGCAATTTATTCAGCTTTGGCAGGGTCTTGCAGCAAAAAGGCTACGATACTGCGTTTTTATACGGCGGCCGGGGTTATTTTGACAATATGAATGCGTTTTATTCCGGCAACGGTTACCGCATCGTCGATCAAACCGATTTCAGCGAAGAGGAAAAAACCTTTACCAATGCCTGGGGCGTTTCCGATGACATCATTTTTAACCGCACCCTAAAAGAAGCCGACAAGGATCATCAACATAACCAGCCGTTCTTCTTTCAGATCATGACCACCAGCAATCATCGTCCTTACAGCTATCCTGAAGGCAAGATTGACATTCCTTCGGGCAACGGTCGGCAAGGTGCGGTTAAATATACCGATTATGCGATACATCAATTTATCGAGCAGGCCAAAACCAAACCTTGGTTTGATAATACCGTGTTTGTGATGGTTGCCGATCATTGCGCCGGTAGTGCGCGCAAAATCGAGTTGCCTGTGGACAAATACCATATCCCCTTGTTTATCTATGCGCCCAAACATGTGCCGGCAATAACAAACGACATCGTGTCCAGCCAGATTGATGTGGCTCCAACCGTGCTTGGTTTTTTAAACCTCAGCTATGAAAGCCAGTTTTATGGCCGCGATATTATGCAGATGCGCAAAGACGAGGGCAGGGCATTGATTAGTAATTACCAGAAATTGGGCTTGTTTAAAGACAATAAATTGGTGTATCTGTCGCCCCAGCAAAAAGTTGATGTGATTGACGATCCTTTAGGGGCTTACAAACAGCTGGATATGAATGCCGCCGCCTCGTTGGTTACCGAAAACATGGCTTATTACCAGTCGGCGGATTATATTTGGTCGCATCGCTTGAGTCGGTATTAGTAACAATATGAAAGTACATCTGCCACATACCTAAGGAATCAAATCCAAATAACGTGAACACGCGATAAATTGTAGGGACGACCGGCCGGTCGCCCCTTGCGCAAAGGCATGAGTTATTTAATTTTTCATTCCTTAGTAGCCGTTGAAATTGAGGATTACACAACAGCCGTTGCGCAAAATTGCTGCCAGCGCCACAAGTCGGCACACATCTCATTCAGGCCGCGCGTCGCCACCCAGCCGAGTTCTTTTTCGGCCAACTCGGTATTAGCGTAACAAGTTGCAATGTCGCCCGCTCGTCTGTCCACAATGTTATAGGGGACAGACTGCCCGGTCTCCTTTTCAAAGGCGGCAATCATTTCCAGCACGCTGTAGCCCCGCCCGGTACCGAGGTTATAGGTAAAAACGCCCGGTGCTCGGCTGATCTTTTCCAGGGCTTTTTTATGACCGTTGGCCAGATCGACGACATGAATATAATCTCGCACGCCAGTGCCGTCAGGGGTTGGCCAATTATTGCCATAGACCGAAAGTACGCTCAGTTTTCCTGCGGCCACTTGCGACAGATACGGCATCAGATTATTGGGAGTACCGTTTGGATCCTCGCCGATTATGCCGCTGTTATGGGAACCTATCGGGTTGAAATAGCGCAGTAGTGCGATATGCCAACGCGCATCGGATACAAACAGATCGCGCAGAATTTCCTCGTTCATCAGCTTCGATCTGCCGTAAGGATTGGTTGCTGAAAGCGGGAAATCTTCGCTGATCGGCACGCTGGCCGGATCGCCATAAACCGTGGCGGACGAACTGAACACCAACTGGAATACGCCGAACTCCGCCATCACCTGGCACAAGGCCAAAGTACTGCCGATATTGTTGTCGTAATACTGCAAGGGCTGTTGGACTGATTCGCCTACTGCCTTAAGTCCAGCGAAATGAATTACCGCATCAATCTTATGTGTTGAAAAAATACCACGCAATGCCGACTGATCGCGCACATCCGCCTGCACCAGCGCGGGTTGCTTGCCGGTAATGGTCGCGACTCTATCGACTACGCTGGCTTTGCTGTTAAGCAGGTTGTCAACGATTATGACTTCATAACCCGAGCTTAATAATTCCACACAAGTATGGCTACCGATAAAACCCGCGCCGCCAGTTACCAAAATTTTCATGCTGTGCCTCGTCTATTATTTTTACGCAGGGTGCTTTTCTCTTGAACCTCATGAAGGTCTCAAGCCTCTACCCTAATTAGGAAATTTTATAAAACAATTCTGATTGCTTGAACTTAAAAACCAGTCCAAAGCGGTAATAAATGCAGTTCATCGACTGCCTAATAATTTTTAGACTGTGATAGCGTGTGTACCTAAACAACTTTTACGCTACTCTCATTATTTTGTGTAGCAGGTGCCCCGCTAAAATTGCTGGTATCAAGTATCGTCGATACATATGATTCATAGAGGGTTACGTAACCCTATTACGCAGTCTTGTGTGGGGTGAAAGAACCGATTATCGCAATCAAAGCGGAAATTAGGATTAAGGGTATGGGATAGTGGATTGCTCCGATAATGCAAATGCTTAAAAGTAGGAAATAAGTTTAGCACTAGATGGCAAAGAAAACTTACAAAAACTCACGATTGTCGTAATTCCGTTGGACAATCCGGCCAGGATTGCCGAGCACCAGACAGTGGTGAGGGACATCCTGAGTAACCACGGCCCCGGCACCGATAGTAGTGCCATCCCCCACGCGGACATCCGTGCATATTTGTGCATGGGCTCCAATCCATACTTCTTCGCCAATTACCAGCCCTCCATCCGTAGTCTTGGTCGATCCCAGCTTGACCAACTGCTGAATGTTGCAGCGAGGCCCAATAGAGCAATTTCTTACCTCAATGCCTCCGAAATGATTTATATACAAGCCGGGCGCGATATTCGCGCTTTGATCCAGGTCGATACCATAAGCCTTGTTTATACAAATCGATAATAGCCAGTAAATCGGGTAAAAGAGCGCAGTAACAATCCAGCCGCAGCGGTGTTTGCGAATGCTTGTCAACCAGCGACCAAGGCGGTATACCATTAGCGCCCGAAGCCCGTAATTAATCCAGAACGAATGTAGGACATCAATTGGGCCGAGTTTTTTTGTGCAATGATGCACGCGTATTATGTCGGCACGAATATTCTCGAACATTTAAGTGTCTCGTATTGCGGTTACATATTGCACTGCATCCGTATCTGGATGGCTGCGTAACTTGGCATTATCAAAGTTTTGCCATACCAGCCGTGCGGGGTTGCCCTGCATGATTACGTTGGCGGGGACGCTCTTGGTAAGTACGGTGCCGGGTAGTAGTGTTGCGCCGTCACCGATAGTGATTGCGCCATAGATGACGCAATCAGAGCCGACCCAGACATTGCGGCCAATTTTCGGGCGTCCCCGCCCTCTTTTAGTATGACTCATGCCGACAGTAATTCGCGTACCTATTATAGTCCCGCCACCTGTTTTTTTGGCTCCGAAGGTGATATGCCCTTGATCGGAAAAGAAAACACCGCCTTCAATTTCACAGTCATTGCAAATTTCACTTTTAGTGTTGATCTTCGTCGCCAACTTCAGCAAACCAAGGGGAATCAAGATAACATGCCAAAGCCACCGGCGTTCGCCGTCATTGTTACGCTTTACATGTATCCAGTGGGCGATGCGATGGATCAGCAGCAATTGCAAACCAGGGGAAGTTACCAGCAGCCATAAGCGAGAAGCCCAGTTCATGGGACGATCTGGCCAGCGCCGTCGATGGGCAATGTCGATGTCCATCGATACCCGACTCACTTTGGTGTCTGCTTGGCCGGGAGTGAGTCGATAAGACTCAGCAAGGCGTTGGCTACCAACTCCTGTCCGCGCTCATTGAGATGACCGCCATCATCGGTAAGCTCAGGACACAGCGCCTCTACCGCTTTGCCCTCTACGTCTACCGTGCAGAGTTTGCCTGTCGATTCGGCCTCGATTCGGGCTAGGTCGAACAAACGGCCTGTAGCAAGAAAGCGCTCACGAAGCCGTGTGTTGAATTCCGCACGCCTGGCATTATCGAGATACCCTCTGGGTTGCTTGCCCATGAGTCGTTTGGTCCAAGCCTTTGGCCCAGTTTGCACGGCCATCAGAGGCGCGGTAACGGCTACGAAGCTTGTATCAGGATGCCTCTGGGCCAAGGATTCCAGGCTAGCAATGTAGCTGTCTGCCACCTGTCGTGCATCGGTAGTTGCATCGAAGTCGACATAGCACAACTTCATCAAAGCCGCATCGGCTCCTTGGGCGGCACCGGCGTCAATGGCGGCGGCGAAATCCTGGATTTTGGACATCGGGTCACCGTTTTTGCCGATAGTAAAGTGGCTAATACCTGTCAATACGGGTGCTGTGCGCTGCTCTTGGATATTGATTTTGATGCCTTGCCGGGCGGCCAAACGTTCTAGGCCGTTGAGAATATTCCAGCCGACCGACTGGTGACCGAATACCACGCGCTTTTTTTCCAGCGCTTGCCATTCCGATGCACTAATTTTTTGTGATGTTTCCGCCATTGATGTTTCCTCCTGTTTTGATTCTGCATATCCCGGTAGTGCCTGCATTATTAATGCCGCCAGCAACCATCCTCCACATACATTTCTCGTCGTCATAGCTTGTCTCCGGTTGATTTTATTCAAATGTTTACTTTCAGCCCAGTATCGGCGCTTTAGTATTCGGACCTGTCACTGTCTCCATAGTAATTCCAGGCCAGTGCAACATTGCAGTAGCTTTGCGTTTGGCTTCGATGTCGCGGTAGACAAATTCGGCTTGATCAAGACCTATGCCCAACTCTCCCGCCAGCTTAGCGGTAGTCTCACCGTTGTTGTAAGCCAGCAAAGCAACATCCATTTTGTCGTAAGGGAGTGCAAAATAGAATTCATCTTGCCCTTGCGTCATGCTGTAGGTATCGGTGGTGGGGGGGGCATTGCATATGGCATCGGGAAGTTTCAGGTGACGTGCCAAGGCATAGACCTGAGTTTTGTACAAGTGTGCGATGGGCTTTAAATCGGACGAGCCATCACCGTTTTTCACAAAAAAGCCTTGGTCGTATTCCAAACGGTTGGGTGTGCCGATGACTGCATAATTCAATCGGTCGGCGTGGAAGTATTCGAGAGTTTTACGCACCCGCTGTTTGAAGTTGGTGGCGGCAACAATTTGCAGGTAATTCTTCGAGTCCAGTCTTTCCTCAAATAGCTGTCCTTCCGGCGATTGCACCACTAGTTTGAAATAATTAAAGTGGCCTGTCTGACCGCCAGCGATAACGATTTTATTTTTCCAATCGTCAGTATAGGCCGGAAAAACAGCGCGAATAGCTTGGTCGCGCCAGCGGTAGCAGCCCAGAGCCTCCAAGGTCGGCGCGATGTCGAACTCTTCGTGGGCGATGCCAAGTTGCTTTGCCACCATGCGACCGCGAAGCGTGCTTTCGGAAGCGGAATCGCGCTCAGGCAAGAGTAGGCCAAACACGCGCTCACATCCAACTGCTTGCACGGCCAAGGCGGCACAGACTGCACTGTCCACACCGCCGGAAATAGCAACGATCAGTCCGCGGCGGTGGAGATGGCTGCGTAACAACTCACGCAGACGCTCGGCAATTTTGGCGATTTCAGCAGTCTCGTCGAGCTTGAGTGCGGCAGTAAGATTCATAGACATAGGTAAATCCTTAATAATAAATTAGATCAATTCGGCAAGTAACGTGGCGCATTGTTCCATAATCAGTTTACGGGATAGCTTGCCGTTGATGGTGCGAGGCAGTTCGGATAATAACAAGACATGCTTGGGTACCATATGGTTTTCCAGGCGCTCGCTGCAAATACGCTTAATTTCTTTTACGCTCAGATTTTGACCGGCGCGCGCGGCAACAAAAGCGCATACTGCCTCTCCTAGCAAGGCGTCGGGGACACCGGCTACTACCACTTCCAGTACGGCTGGAAGACTGTAGATAGCATTTTCAACTTCGGCAGGGCTGACTTTCTCCCCTCGACTTTTGATGATTTCGTCGCTACGTGCCACGAAATAGAAATCGCCATCTGGATCCTGTCGGAATAAATCGCCGCTTTTTAACATGAACTCGCCCGGCAGTAAACCAGGAACCAAGACTTCGGCCGTTTTTTCCGGCTGATTCCAGTAACCCCGCATTAGATGCGGTCCTCGCACATGCAGGTTGCCGACCTCGCCCTGAAGCACTGCCCGCCCACCTTCATCTAACAGCAGTAGTTCGGTGCCGGGTATGGCGCATCCCACCGACTCCAGTTTGATCTCGGCCAAGGCGGGATTCAGATAGGCACAACGGATGCACTCGGTCTGTCCGTACATCTTGTATAAGCTCGCTTGTGGGAACAGCCGCCGGATGCCGGGGATGAATTCAGCAGGGAGGGCTGCGGCAGCGTTGGTAAGCAGTCGAACGCTGGGGAAGTGGAGAGGTTGTTGGGCATCATGTGCAAGCATCATGGCGAACACCGTAGGTACGCTGGCAAAACAGGTTACTGCCTCGTCCTGCATGTGCTTGAACACTTGTCCCGGATAGGCGAACGAACGCTCCAATACCAAGGTTGCCCCTGCGCACACTGTCGAAAACCATTGGAAGAGGCCATAGCCGAAATTGAGCGGTAAAGCAGAAAATAGGCGGTCATCCTGGGTAAAGCCCAGATATTCATTGATGCTGTTCAGCACAAATAACAGCGACTGGTGGGAGTGCATCACCCCTTTGGGCTCGCCGGTGGTACCGGACGTGTAGATCAGTGCGGCCAAATCCAAGGTGATAGACTGCTGTGGAGGTGGCGTGCTTGGCATATCCGCCACTGCATCATCCAGGTTTTCAACACCCAGCGGTAATATTTTGGATTCGGATGAGCACAATATCCGTAGCGTCGGCATCTGTTCCGCCACTGAGCCGAACACGCGTTCAAGATGTTGCTCACTGAGCAACACGCGAGTGCCGGAATCGCGCAGGATGAATGCCAGCTTATCGGCTTTGGTTTGGACATTAACGGCAACGAATACGCCGCCAGCCAACAATACGCCATAGATCGACGCCGCGCATTGCCAAGAGTTATTCATGAAAATCGCCACGCGGTCGCCGCGGCCTACGCCGTGCGCGCGCAAAGCATGCGCAAGGCGGCAGGCGTAATGCGTCACCTCGCAGTAGCTCATGCGCACATCGCCTGCAATCAATGCGGTTTGATTGGGATAGCGCGCGACAGTCGCTAATAAGGTATCTTGCAAGAGTCTGGGCATAGGGAACACCCTTCTTTAGGCGGCGACAGCTTGTTTGCGATGAATAAAAACGGCCAAATTATTCACAGAATCCAGGTTGGCCGGAAGCATTTCGTCATCGTTTACTTTGATGTCAAAGCTTTCTTCGATGAAAAGTATGACTTCCATAACGCCGGTGGAATCTATGATGCCGCTGTCAAGAAAGGAATCGTCATCCTGTAAAGCTTGTTCATCTTCGGTGAAGAGGAGGTTTTCCAAAATGTATTGTCGAATAATTTTTTTCATGTTTAGGTCCAGGGTTAGGTTAAAGAGCAATGAGGGGTACCCGTTTCTCGGATAGTCCGAGAAAATTGTTCAATGAAAAAATAATGGCACAATTGCGTGGAAAGAACGCCGATCAGCGCCATATTATCTTTGTAAGCAATCGAACTACCGCGCCTCGCCTTCTTAAGCAGAAAGCCGACTTTTTTAGCGTCAAAATAACCATAGCGATTGAGTTTTTCTTCGCTTAACAGATCATCCACATAGGCTGGCGGATGTGCAGAGAAAAAGGCCGGTATGTCCGGGGCGCGATACGGTTGTTTGTGACGCTCAAGAATCTGTCGAGGCAACTGGTTTTTCATCGCTTGCTTAAATAAATACTTCTCGTTGAGCGCGCGCATTTTCAGACGCGGATTCAGGCGATTAGCGAACTCAATTACACGATGATCCAAAAAGGGGAAGCGCCCTTCCACTGAATTAGACATCAGCATACGGTCTCCCTGGGAGCATAACAAATAGTCGCCCATCAGCGTTTTGGCTTCCAGATATTGTGCGCGGTTGAACCAGTGCCAGTTGTCGAAAGCAGGAGGTAACTGCCCGGTCAGTCGATCGACAGCATCTTCGCGCAACTTGGCGCCCAGTTCCTGCGAAAAAAATAGCTTGCATTGGGCGGTGGTGAACCACCGGGTAAGATGGCTGAATCCCGGTTGATCAGGATTATCCAGACCGATGCTGTAATACTTGCGTAAATAGGCTTTAGCTTGGCTGCCGGATGTTTCCAGATAAGGATATAGGGTCTTGAGCAGCAGAGGGCGCCATTCGGACTGAGGCTGACAACCCCAGAACTGGCGAATCTTGGCTTCCTTGAACAGGTCATAACCGCCCAGTGCTTCATCGGCACCTTCGCCGGTGAGGACTACCTTGTAACCTGAGGCGCGCACTAGTGCTGACAAATGCCGCATAGGCGTGGGAGCCGTGCGCAGAATGGCTGTCTCGGTGTGAAAAATAGTGGCGGGGAAATCTTCGGCAATGTCGCGATTACTGCAGGTTATCCGGCTGTTTTCGACGCCAAGATGTTCGATCATTTGCTGCTGAAAAGATGATTCATCAAGGGACGGTTCTTCGAAGCCAATGGAGAAGGTCTTGAGCGGCGCATCCGAGTGGCGACGAATCAATGCTACCAACGCCGAGGAATCGAGTCCGCCGGAAAGATAGGCTCCAACGGGTACATCCGCGCGCAGGCGAATGCTCGTTGCATCGGCCAGTAGATCATACAGTTGCTCAGCTAGTTCGGTGTCCGAACCCTGATGATACTCACCCTGCGCGGGAAAGCGCCAGTCCCAGTAGATTGACTCGCGCAAACGGCCGTCTTCCAGTAACAGCATGTGCCCAGGTTGCACCTCGAAGATGTCTTCAAAAATAGTGTTGGGACTGCGCGTCGCCCAGAAAGTGAAAATCTGATCCAGAGCTACGGCAGAGATACGCGGGGCTTCCGATAACTGCGGCAACAATGCCTTGATTTCCGAAGCGAATAACAGACGCTCGCCTTGGCGCGTATAAAATAGCGGCAAAATGCCGACCCGATCACGCACCAACAGCAAACGTCTGCGGCCTTCATCCCAAAGAGCGATGGCAAATTGGCCGTTCAAGTGTTGCACAAAGTCGTCGCCATATTGCTCGTAGGCATGGACGATAACCTCGGTATCGCTTTGACTATGAAAGCGGTGTCCTGCTTTGAGTAATGTCTTACGTAATTCCAGGTAATTGAATATCTCGCCGTTGAACGTGACCCATACGGTTTTATCTTCGTTGTGCATGGGCTGAGCGCCTCCGGCAAGATCAATGATGCTAAGCCGAGTGTGGCCTAAGCCAATGCGTTGGCAGGGATCAAGGTAAACGCCGCTATCATCCGGCCCTCGGTGGTGCAGGGAAGGTAGCATGCTGCGCACATCCTGCTCGCTAATTTTGATTTGCATCGACAGAGCTGCGATACCGTTAATTCCACACATGCGCATTCCTTAAATCATCTCATTACGGTTAGGTATTGGCTTTAGGTTCGTGTCAGGAAACAAACAATTTATTTTTTATTGTAAATAGAAAAAATGAATAGGTGAAGTGGTATAAACACCTAGGTTGTGATGAAATTTGTGATGAATTTTAGCGAAATTTAGCTCTTCGCTTACAGGTAAAAAGAGCTATTGGAATAACCGCACGATGATCTAGGTTCTGTTGACGTTTCATCTCAGCCACAAAAGTACCGAGGAAAATGACAGCATCCCATGTAATTGATAGCCTTTTTCTCGTATCGAGTGGCAATTCTGCGGTAATGCTTGAGCTTGCCGAACATGCATTCGACCGCATGCCGCTCCTTATAATGCCAATAATCGCATTCAATTTCTTCTTTCCGGTTCGATTTTGGCGGGATGACGGCTTTTATTCCCCGACATTCCAGCCACTCCCTCAACTCGTTTGTGTCGTAAGCTTTGTCCGCCAAAACGGCTGAGGCATTAACGTTTTCCAGCAAGGGTATCGCTCGCTTGCATTCAGCCTCTTGCCCACCTGTCAGGATGTACTTAATCGGCATGCCCAAGGCATCACAGAGCGCGTGAACCTTGCAGCCAAAACCACCTTTGGAACGTCCCAGTGCTTCATTCTCGGCGGAGCTATTTGCCGCCCCAGCCGCACAGGCATGCGCTCTAATCACCGAGCCATCCATAGAAACATCCTGTAAATCAGCTGCTTCAGAAAAATGACTTAAGAGCTTCTCCCATGCGCCATTGGTGCACCAGCGTGAAAATCGCTTGAAGATGCTATTCCACTTACCCTGCGTTGGCGGCAAAATCCGCCACTGCGCTCCCGAACGTAATATCCACAAGCAGGCACTGATAAATTGTCTGCAAGTATCTGGCTGACCGATACGAATGCCTGTCAATTTCTTTAAGTTTGCCAATATACGCGCCCACTCTTCATCGCTTAAATTTATCCGGCTCATGTTACCAAAAATAACAAATTCTACCTGATTGGCGAAACGTCAACAGAACCTACGTAAAAACACGTAAATAGACGTAAATTTAAGTAAACGTTAATAGACCATTTGTAAACTTTGTCTGAGTTATATAGAAATCTATGCACATGGATAAAAACGAGAAGAAACCCACATTTTTTGTGGTTTATTTTCATTATGCTTTAAATGCGTTTTTTAGAAATTTTTTTGCATAAAGAAAAGAAAATCGTTTCATGGTCTTTGTTGTTTTTTCAATATAACTCAATTAGATATAAAAAGCAGGCATCGAATGTCTCGTAAATTAACAGCTTTATGTCATAGAGGTAATTTTGTGAATAAATCGGTATTTTTGTGTTCGGCCTTATTGAGGCCTTTAGAAGAGACCTTTTGCTGGTCTCAGAAATTCAGACCAGATATAAACGACTTAAATTTGGACTTACAACCTTTAAGTATTCAAGGCAATCAGAAAATCTGATCTACTTCGAAGCATTTTTCTAGGACGGTTCCTTTATGTGTCCAGAGTACGGCATCACATTATGGGACTAAAGAAGCAATTAAACATTCCAATCAAATGAATATGAAGAAAAATATCACCTACAAATTATTTTTTATTGTTTGCATTCAAGGTCTACTCGGACTTCAGCAATCTTATGCGGCGACTTATTATGTTTCACCTACGGGTTCTGACAGTAACAGCGGTACAGCGCTTTCAACGCCGGTAAAGACGATAACTAAGGCGCTGAGTAAAGCGCAGGCCAACGGCGATATTGTTTATGTGACGACGGGCACTTATGCTGAAGCCGTTACTATTGAACAAAGCGGTATTACCTTGAGCGCTTATCTGGATAATAAACCCGTTATTGACGGTGGAAGCAGGCTACCTAATGGAAATTGGGGCGCACTCATTAAAGTGAATGGCAACAACAACGCCGTTTCCGGCTTTGAAGTAAAAAATAGCAACATTAATGGTGCATATCAAGGAGGTTATGGCGTATGGGTAGTAGGTCATCATAATACGATCAGTAAAGTAAATGTCCATCATATCTGGGAAAACGGGATTTTTGTTCAAGGCGATTATGGTATTGTCGAAGATTCCACAATATCGCAGTCATCAAGGACTAATTCGGCCAACCCTGGGACGGGGTGGAGTTCTGGACTCAGTGCTGCACGAAATGCTAGTTCTGCCGCTTTAAAACGAGGCATTACCTCTTATGCTATTTTGCGGCGCAATACAGTTTTTAACAATTGGGGCGAAGGTTTATCTTGCTTTGAAGCCGACCATTGCACGATGGAAGATAATATTGTTTATGATAATTACACGGTTAATCTGTATCTTTCCGATAGTCCAAATAGCCTGGTACAGCGCAATATGGTTTATGTATCTGCAAATCCTGCTATACCCTTTAAGGCTGGCGAACATCAAGCTATTGTTATGGCAGATGAAGTAGCAAGTGTTCCCCGTTCCGCCAACAGTACAATTATCAATAATTTTATCTACAATGCCGATCTTCAGGCATTTTACTGGACGCTTGTCCCCAACTCTGGATTAAACAATGTGCTAATAGCAAACAATACTATTGTTGATGGTAGTTTGTTTACAGGATCTGGGGGTAACATAATAAATACTAATTCCCAAATCAGAAATAATATTATTGTCGGTAAGAATAGCGATATTCCTAGTAATAGCGGTATCACTTTCTCCCATAATAATTGGTCTGTGATGCCTTCCGCAGCGGCGGCGTCAACCAATATAGTCGGCGATCCGCAGATAGCCAGGACTGGAGCAACAACAGCAGGTGCCTTGACCTCGGCTTATTTCAAAATATCAGGGAGTTCACCCGTAACAGATGCCGCAATGCCGCTAAATGTGATGGTGAGCGACTTCTTTAAGGGGAGTAGGGGAACAGCACCCGATATAGGGGCTCATGAATTCGGAGCATCTAGTGCCATAAGTAATACCAGCAGCAATAACAATACGGCTGATTCCACTGTTCCTCTGTACGGAACTAATGGTGCACCATCGGGATATACTTGGTGTGCTGATGAAAGCGGCACATGCTCATTAGTCGGAACAGTGGATGTAGCGTATGGCGCCAACGGTTCGTTCTACTATAAATATGGTCAAACAGGTAGTATTGGGTGTAATAACGGTACTTTTGGTGATCCGATCAATGATGTGGCGAAATCTTGTTACGTTTCCGCCTCAAGCAGCACAGCGAAGGCACCGCTCCCATCACCCGTCCCTGAGTACGGCACTGCAGGTGCACCATCGGGATATACTTGGTGTGCTGATGAAGCTGGCAGATGTTCATTGGTCGGAACAGTGGATGTAGCGTATGGCGCCAACGGTTCGTTCTACTATAAATATGGTCAAAAAGGCGGTATTGGGTGTAATAACCGTACTTTTGGTGATCCAATCAGTGGTGTGGTGAAATCTTGTTACGTTTCCGTCTCAAGCAACTAACTTCCTACTATGTAGGAAACATAACGGCCAACAGTACCGAGATTAACTGGACTACTAAATTTCTGTTACCGGCGTAGTTTATTACGGAACCAGTGTTGATAACCTTAGTTCTCAAGCTAGCGTCGAGAATTCGGCTACGAGTTAAACAGTACAAATTTCCGGGCTGAACCGTAGCACTGTATATTTTTACAAAATCAGCATTAATAATGGATTTGAGACTGCTGTTTCCAGTTTCAGCATTGCTGGCGGTTCTCGCTGATGGCCTCGTCGCAGATAAAGTCAACGCTTAAATTGAGTGCCGCTATCAGTATTGCCATGTTTTGGTCGTTACCGGGAAAATTGAAGGCTGTTGATTTTATGGTTTCAACAAGCGGGCTTTACTGATTTCAAGAAACCTGTCATCTCATTCTAAGTGGGTGTTTATTCTTCTACCCAGAGTGTTGTTAATGGCCAATTAAACTGAGCCAAAAATGGCTCAATTCTGTTGGCCATTGACAAGTGTTGTTCAAGTTTGAAATACAGGCTTGATATTGCGTTATTTTTGAAAATTCAAAGCCAGTTTTGAGCTCTGATATGGGTAATTTTTGGAGTCCAAAGTTGGCTTTGGCCATTTAAAACAAAGAGTGCAGGAGGCAGCGCAGATGCAGTGGGCACTGTTTAAGTGGTTAGACTGTTTCTTATGCCGACTACTCAGGCCGATTAGGTTCAATTCCTCCCTAGGCAGCCGATGTAAAGCGTTAACGTTTTCTCTGCTATATTCCGCCAGTTATAACGCTGTGTCACCCACGCTCGTATATGTTCGCGCTCCTCAAGGGTTAGTCTCTCGTTTGACAATAGCGTGATACGCTCGGCAAGGGCTTTGGTATTCCCCAATGGGAAATACCGCTCCGCAGGCAGGCATACCTCCAGGTTGGCCGGAATGTCGCTTGCTAACACCGGCAATCCGTAACTCAATGCCTCCAGTAACGCGATAGGTAAACCCTCGTGTGACGACGGCAACACAAAAAGTCCCGCATGCGCATAAAGCTCCTGTAATGCCAAACCCCGCTGGAAGCCTGTCATAACAATACCGGCTTCAGCCGCTTTTTTGAGTACTTCACGTTGATAAGGATCGGGATGGTCGGCGCCACCTACTATTACCAATTTCCAATCCGGCAAGTTGGCCTGTTGGAATGCCGCTATCAAATCCAGGTGGCGTTTTTCCTGCACCAACCGACTTACCAATAGCACATAGCGGCCACGTTCTAGGTCGAAATGCTCAAGCGCAGCAAGCGAGTCCGGTAGCTGCGGCAGAACCACGCCATTGGGTATCAGCACCGACTTCACGCCATGTTTGCCTCGAACTAGATCAGCGATAACTTTTGAAATGACAATACGTCCATTCGAACAACGCATCCCCCATCTCTCACCCAGTTGGAGAATGAGGCGGGCAAATCGCCCCCACTTCTGCCGATCATAATCCGGACCGTGGTGCGTCACCACCACCCGTAGTCCCAGCAGCCTAGCAAGCGGTGTCATGATGGCAGGACCGATAGCCTGAATATGCAAGATATCCGGGCGTTTGATAGCTGCGTACAATACGCCCAAAAAAGTGTGGATTATTGCTTCAAGCCCCTTGGATTTGGGTATCCACAGCGAAACGAATTTGATGCCTTTCCAGTCCCTGCCAATCTCGGTAGGCTGATACGGTGAACGTGCCAATACGGTCACCCGGCACCCCATCTCGACAAGCAACGGGCATAAATGCTCTGCATGTGTTTCCACTCCGCCTTGAACTCCGGGAAATCCACGAAATCCCAACATCATCACGTGAATTGATCGATTCATTGTTATCCTGCCTTAGCAAAAACAGCCAACACATCGGGGGCCAACTTTCCCCAGTTGTAATCTGATTCGAGCAATACTCGGCCATTTTCGCCCATTTCGGCCGCCAATCGAGGGTTGGATAAAAGCGTCAGCACCTTATCTGTCATCTCCGCAAAATCATTGGGTGCGGCCAACGAACCCGTCTGACCCTCGACCACCAAGCCGCGATAAAATAGGAAATCCCAAACAACCGCAGGTAATTGCATCGCCATAGCCTCAAGACATGTTCCGGGCAAGCCTTCATAATAAGAAGTTGAGACATACACTCGACTGCGGTTGTAGTAAATTATCATTTCAGCAAAAGGAACCTTACCCGTCATAATGACATTCTTTTTCAGATCGCCTAGCTGCTGCCGAACCCAGTTTTCTTCCTCACCATACCCGACAATGTAAATCAAGATATCTTTTTTCTTCTCCACCAATCGACGGCAAATCTCCACCATTCCTTTACTGCCCTTAAGATGTTCGATTCTTCCCGTAAACAAAACGTCAATGTTTTTAATGTTATCCGATGAAAACTTGAACTGGTTCAAATCGACGCCATTAGGAATGATATGAATAGGCTTGTCGTACCCATATGCGAGAATCTGTTCACGGCCAAACTCGGTCAAGGTAATAGTCCTTGAAGAATTTTTATAGATTCGTGACTCCATCCACATCTTTATTTTTAAAGTGAGCCAGCTAATCTCGCTGTCATAAAACTTTTTTGGATAAAAATTACCGGAGAAACCAAGGTAGGTTGAATGTACTGTCAGCATGACTGGAATATGGCGTGGCAAGAATAGGCCTGGAATCAATGGGGGATAATGTAGGTTAATCCACTGAATTTTGCCTTCATCATAGAGGTTTATCAGTTTATTGCGCGCCCTTAAACTCCAGAAAAAAAGGCTGAAGCGATTGTGATTGTATGGGAAATGGATGATTTTTACTCCCGGATAATGCCGTTCAACCCGGTGTTCGTCACTGGTAATCAGGTAGACAGGCGGGTGATCTGTTGGTAAATTGGAAAGAAATGAATCTAAATAGCGGGCAATGCCGCCAATGCCATAAAACTGAGGATAAACAATCGCAATCATTTTAGTACTCCAAATATGGTTTCAAGTTCACCGACCAGCCGTTCCCATGTATAGTTAGCAACAATTTGCTGACGAGCCATGCTTTCCATCCTGCGCATCAATTCCGGTTCGCTCAATGTACTACAAACTGCAAGGGCAAGGGCATCGGCATCGGCCGGTTTGACTAATACGCCGTTGATTCCACTTTCCACTACCTCCGGTATCCCCCCCACGGCAGAGGCTACGAGACATGATCCCGATGCCATTGCCTCTAATACCACTAAGGGGCATGGATCTTGCCACACAGAAGGTAATACGATCATATCCGCCATAGAATACAAGTATTTCAAATTTTCATGCGGCAGATAACCTGTGAACACGATAGCGTCGTTCACAGGTTCCGCCAGTTTTACCAATTCCTGCTCATAGGCGGTTTTGGCTGCCCCGCCGAAGAAAGATGAGCCGGTGATGATCAGGCGGACATCCGGCATCTGGCGATGAATCTCGCGGAATGCCTCGATCAGCACATGTACCCCCTTAATAGGCGTCAAGCGGCCCACGTAAAGCAGATAGCGTTTATCCTGCTCAAGACGCACCTTGCCTTCTAGCTGCCGAATGCCCTCATCACCGTAGGGTTTGAATACTTTTGGGTCGGTGGAATTGAGCACCACATGGAAGCGATTGGCATATTCTGGAAAATGCACTACGGCCTGTCGACGGATATAATCACTGACACAAATCACCCTGTCGACCTTGGCTAGTGCCCGGCGATAAAAAGGTCGAAACAGTCGTATGGAAAGATGATCATTGTGCATGTGCAATACGATCTTCTGGCCGGGGCGCTTACGGAGGAACAGCAGAATATTTGGCTCGTTATGCAAATAAACTACGTCAAAATCCCGGACGACGCTTGCCACGCGCTGCCCATATGAGTATACATTCTGGATTTTTGCCAGATAGCGCAGCGGATTCTTCCAGGTCACGCGCTCCTTGATCTGATGGAAAAACCGTTCCATCGGCGTCCAGGGAATACTGAGATATTCGATATCGTCTTGCCCTGTTACACCAGCTGGGCGCGAAACTACAGCCAGCCTATGACCACAAGTCACCAAATGCCGACTGGCCTCATGAACCCAATACTCAACTGCGCCGCCTTGCACCGGAGGAATCGGCAACAGCTCTGGTACAACAATTATAATTGAATCCATTATTACTCCTGACTGGTGATTTCTAAATAAGGTCGCAAACCCGTATGAAAATCGGGTGGCGGGTGAAGTATGTAATCATGTGTAAATAACTAATGTTATGCACCGATTACGAACTATTAATAATTTACGGTTATTTTTTGCTTTGTAAGTTATTGATTTTTGATTTTCCTGTGTAACATCAGTAAATAATATGGACCCAAACTCGACTTTATTGATCGGCCAAGTAGGGCGTGCCGCGCAGATCCTTCGCTAAGTATTACAATCCAATCGGTAGACAGTGTTGGCTGAAGTTCCTTACTAATCAGATCATAAATTGAACGTTTGCTGCATAAGAGCAGGGAGTCGCTATTTTTGCGAAAGCTTTTATGAGCATCCTCTGCCCAACAAGCAGCAAAACTCAGGCGACCATTATGCCTGCCGCTGCCCTAGTCGTCCTGGTCACTCGATCGCTACCCAACAAGGGGTAGCTCACATGCTCTCCAATGACTCGCCGCGATTTCGGAAAACTTGCATTTTTACGACGCAAAAAAACGCTTCGTGAAAACACATGATCTATTGCTTCTGGGGTCTAATTGACTCCTGTCTCGTAGCGTGGGCGTAATTAATTTAGCTATCAATTTTACTCTAGGCGCTGGAGGTCGGGTATGCGTATTCGTACTAGTAGTAATCAGATGATAAATGTTAAACAATCATCTTGAATTTATAATAAATTATCACAAATCCATTAATTTGGCACCTATCCCCCGAAATGGGGAAGAGCCTAAAAGGTACCCTGTTGCTTTAAATGCGATTAATTGTAAGTGTATTTTACACATCATGGATCGGTACTTGTATAGATACTTCTGCCTCTTTTGAAAAAATATTAAAGGCTCAAGAGAGTATTTCTCAAGAGAATACTTATATCTGACATTCCGCATCCCCCTTAGCATCTCATTGATATTAAATGAGATTATTTTTTGCTAAATGGCAACATGATTTTCAATTAATTGATTTTTAATGCTTATTTTTTAAGGGTGCGGAATGTCAGTTATATTTAAAGACATACCTCCATATTTACGGATTTATACTAACCGATATTACGCACCACCAATTATAAGCTATCAATAACTTACGGTCATTTTTTGCTTCTTAAGTTATTGGTTTTTTGGTTTGCCTACGTAACATTAGATATTAAAATATAAAGGAGTTACGCTATGCGAAACATTCTACAAAACGATGATCAAGAAGCCCTATTAAATCATAAAGGATCAGTTGGGTGCATGGCGATGCCGAAACCCCCCGTTAACTCTATTCTAGGAAGGTTATCCTTGTCTGTTGGTGTACTTGTACTATTAGTCTTGGTTAGCAGAGACTGGGGGATGCAGGCCGTAATGGCAGCTTCGCCAGTGCTGGATCTTAAATTATCCGGACCCCAGCAGACGACCGGCCGACAGATAGTACAAGCAAGACAGCGGTTCACGGGGGTTAACGTACAGCTCGTCAACGCCGGGGCGGCCAAGCAAGATGCACGACTGCGCCTTTTTATTCATCAGGACGAAGCAGATCATAACGAGATTCAAGCAGGCGATATTAAGGTCGAGGTACGGGAGGGAGCATCATGGGTGTCTGTGCCTGTTGAGCCCATCGATGGCGGCGTCATTGCAGTCATCGGCGCCGAGGGAAGCGGCCACAAAGAGATTCACCGACGCGGTGGTTTTGCAATACCCGCTAAATTGAATAAGACATTGCAACTACGAATTACATTTGGTTCGCCCGGGATATATCAAGTGGTGGTGGCGCTCTCACCCGACAACGGAAATACCCACTTGGCACAACCTTCATTCATAACTTTGGAGGCACTGTGAACGCCATGAAGATATTATTAATGAATAGGTTGTCGATAATGGCGATGAGAGCGTCTGCTTTGTTGAAGGACGCGCCCATGCTGCGCTTGAAACGCCGTGGGGTTCTGTTCATCATCGAGATACTGCTGATGAGCTTTTTGTTGACTTTGAATGTGGTGCAATCAGTCGAAGCTGCGGGCGTGAAATATCTTACCTTGGTGTCGTTGACATTTGACGATGGCTTGAGGGAGTCGGCCGCAATCCAGCCATTGCTTGACAGTGGTTTAAAAGCCACTTTCTATGTTAACTCGAATCGGATACGCCTCACCGGGCCAATTGACAATAATGATTTTCTGACTAAGGGTGAAATTGATACGCTGTTTAACAATGGTTATGAAATCGGCGGACATACCATTGACCATGTCGATCTTGCAACCCTGAGTGACGCTGCCCAGCTGCAAGCTATCTGCGACGATCTGGCGACACTCCGCGGATGGTATGGCGACAATATTTATTCGTTGGCATATCCGTACACATCCACCGGACCGGCTACTCAAGGTATTGTTGCTGGAGGATGTCCCGGTACATACGGCTCCTTGAATAAACCTGTCGGTAAATACGAAAGCGGGCGGGCGGGCGGCGGGTTGGGATGCCAGGAGTGCTCGGTGGCAGAGTCGTTGCCCGCACCGAACCCCTATCACCTAGCAACAACCGATGCTGTGGTATCCACGACCACGCTTGCTACCCTACAAAGCTACGTGACCCAGGCAGAAATTAACGGGGGCGGTTGGGTGCCACTGGTTTTTCATAGTGTGTGCAATGGTTGCAGCACCTATGCGGTGACACAAGAAATGTTGATTAATTTCTTGACATGGCTGAGGGCTCGGGAGCCGCAAGGTACTTATGTGAAAACTGTTCATCAAGTAATGTCCGGGGATTATCCGCCACTCCCACCGCCACCGCCACTTGGTCCCAACCTGATCATTAATCCTTCGCTTGAAGTAGTCGTTGGTAATAATAATCTACCTGATTGCTGGCAGCTTGGCGACTGGGGAAGCAGCACTGCTACATGGACACGCACAACCGATGCTTATACGGGAGGCTTTGCACAACGGCTACAGATCACTGCCTACAACAATGGTGATCGTAAGTTAATGCCAACACTTGATGCCGGGCAGATGTCCGGCGGGTGTGCCCCTCCAGTAGATGCAGGTACCAATTATCAAGTTAGCGCATATTACAAGTCCACCACTCCATCAACCTTTATCCTGTTTTACCTTAATGCCAACGGCGTTTGGCAGTACTGGCGGGATGGGCCGAATTTGCCAGCGTCTAACGATTGGTCTCAAATGACCTATCAGACAGGGACATTACCCGTGGGTGCCAAAGCGATGAGTTTCGGCATTGCCTTATCGAGTGTTGGTACGCTTACAACAGATGAATACTCAATGTCGAAGATTCTAGATACCAATACAGCGCCCACCTTTGTCGGGGGAACTACCACCCTGACAGTGCAGCAGAACAGTTCGGCGCTGGATTTGAAACCCAACCTGCATGTCAGCGATACCGACATTGGTCAGACGGTAACTTGGAGTCTGATCGCTGCTCCAGTCCGCGGCACGCTGACTATCTCCAGTGCTACGGCCAGTTCCGGCAGCGCCAATATCACCCCGGGCGGAACCATCACATACACACCTGCGGCTGGTTATAGCGGCTCCGACAACTTTACGGTGCAGGTTAGTGATGGCGTAGCTATCGCAACTCGTGTTTTCACTGTAACTGTTACTGCGGCTCCCTCCAATACGGTACCCACCTTCATCGGTGGCAGCACCAACCTACAGGTAGGGATGAATAGTTCGGCGCTAGACCTGAACCCCAGCCTGCATGTCAGCGATACCGACACCGGCCAGACGCTAACCTGGAGTCCAAGCGCCGCCCCGATTCACGGCACGCTGACTATCTCCGGTGCCACGGCCAGTTCCGGCAGCACCAATATCACACCAGGAGGCACCATTACTTACCAACCGACGGCCGGATATAGCGGCTCCGACAGCTTTACGGTACAGGTCAGCGATGGCTTGACTACAGCGAATCGTACGATCACCATGACTGTGACTTCAACGAACTTGGGTCCAAACCTGCTGATCAATCCATCGCTTGAGGTGGTCGGCAGTAATAATCAACCTAATTGTTGGCAGCAGGGTGGTTACGGAACAAATACTTTCACGTGGACGCGCACAACCGATGCTTACACTGGAAGTTTTGCACAACAATTGCAGATTGCCTCCTACACCAACGGTGACCGTAAGTTATTACCAACGCTTGATGTCGGTCAGGCATCCGGCGGGTGTGCACCTTCGGTGGATGCAGGCGCTGCTTATCAAATTAGCGCATATTACAAGTCCACGGCTAGCTCAAGCGTTGTACTGTACTATCTTGATGCTAATGGCGTTTGGCAGTACTGGAAGACTGGACCGAATTTACCTGCGGCCAACGATTGGGCTCAAATGACCTATCAGACAGGGACATTACCCGTGGGTGCCAAAGCGATGAGCTTTGGCACCGCCTTGTCGAGTGTTGGTACGCTTACAACAGATGAATACTCAATAGCGAAGATTCTAGATGGTTCAACCCCTACGAATACAGCGCCCACTTTTGTCGGGGGAACTACCACCCTGACAGTGCCGCAGAATAGTTCGGCGCTAGACCTGAACCCCAGCCTGCATGTCAGCGATACCGACACCGGCCAGACGCTAACCTGGAGTCCAAGCGCCGCCCCGATTCACGGCACGCTGACTATCTCCGGTGCCACGGCCAGTTCCGGCAGCATCAATATCACACCAGGAGGCACCATTACTTACCAACCGACGGCCGGATATAGCGGCTCCGACAGCTTTACGGTACAGGTCAGCGATGGCTTGACTACAGCGAATCGTACGATCACCATGACTGTGACTTCAACGAACTTGGGTCCAAACCTGCTGATCAATCCATCGCTTGAGGTGGTCGGCAGTAATAATCAACCTAATTGTTGGCAGCAGGGTGGTTACGGAACAAATACTTTCACGTGGACGCGCACAACCGATGCTTACACTGGAAGTTTTGCACAACAATTGCAGATTGCCTCCTACACCAACGGTGACCGTAAGTTATTACCAACGCTTGATGTCGGTCAGGCATCCGGCGGGTGTGCACCTTCGGTGGATGCAGGCGCTGCTTATCAAATTAGCGCATATTACAAGTCCACGGCTAGCTCAAGCGTTGTACTGTACTATCTTGATGCTAATGGCGTTTGGCAGTACTGGAAGACTGGACCGAATTTACCTGCGGCCAACGATTGGGCTCAAATGACCTATCAGACAGGGACATTACCCGTGGGTGCCAAAGCGATGAGCTTTGGCACCGCCTTGTCGAGTGTTGGTACGCTTACAACAGATGAATACTCAATAGCGAAGATTCTAGATGGTTCCACCCCCGCTGCGAGACAGGAGTCGAGTAGTCCCTAGAAGCGATAGTGCCTGTGTTTTCACGAAGCGTCTTTTTGCGTAGTGAAAATACAGGCTTTCCGACATCGCGTCGAGTCATTGGAGAGCATGTGACCCCTTGTTGGGTAGCGATCGAGTGACCAGGACGGCTGGGGCAGCCGCAGGCATGAGCGGTCGCGTGATTTTTGCAGCTTGTTGGGCAGGGATGCCCATAAAAGCTTTCGCAAAAATAGCGACTCCCCGCGCTACCAATACAGCGCCCACCTTTGTCGGGGGAGCTACCTCCCTGACAGTGCCGCAGAACAGTTCAGCGCTGGATTTGAAACCCAGTCTGCATGTCAGCGATACCGACATTGGTCAGACGCTAATCTGGAGTTCAAGCGTTGCTCCCGTCCACGGCACGCTGGACTGTCTCCGGTGCCACGGCCAGTTCCGGCAGCACCAATATAACCCCGGGCGGAACCATCACCTACACACCGGCGACCGGTTAGCTTTACGGTGCAGGTCAGCGACGGCGTGGCTACCGTGCCCGTACCTTTGCTGTAACCGTAACCGCAGTCACCTCCAATACCGCGCCCACCTTCGTCGGTGGTACCACCACTTTTCAGGTAAGGAGGAACCGATATTCCGCACCCTTAAAAAAAGCATTAAAAATCAATTAATTGAAAATTATGTTGCTATTTAACCTGAGTTCGGGATAAGAAAAGTTGGCGGCCTTTATAAAAAGCTGAAAAAATATAAACGACCAAGACTATATTTTTCAAAAGGCTGCCCAGTGATGATTTTAACGCGATTATTTTGTGATGTGGGCGATTTTTGTCAGACGTTTATTAGTCCGTAGTAAGGTTAAAACCACCGCCTTTTAGGCGGTCAGATTTATCTATGATTTTTTGACGCATGATATTGCTCTGAACTGAAAAGTAGGGGGCCTTATGGATTACCGTTATGGAAGTCATACTGTTTTTAAAATTCAATATCATTTTGTATTTGTCACAAAGTATCGTTATAAGGTGTTGAAAGGTGACGTTGGTTTGAAAGTTCGTGAACTGATTAGGCAAACCTGTGAAGCCTTTGAAATAGAAATTCTGAAAGGCGTTATCAGTCAGGATCCTGTCCATATTTTGGTTTCTGCGCCACCCAATTTGGCACCGAGCGAAATTATGAGGCGAATCAAAGGCAGGTGTTCGATGAAGCTGTTCGAGAGTTTTCCTGATTTGAAAAAACGCTATTGGGGTCGTCACTTCTGGGCACGGGGTTACTTTTGCGTGACTTCTGGTGAGTTGACAGATGAAATGATAAAAAATTATCTGGAACATCATTTTGAACCCAAAGGAGATGATAATTTTAGGACAGAGTCATGAACGGGTCTTATGACCCGTATCCGGACTTTAGTCCATTATACGAACCCACCAGCTTTAGCTGGTGGTTGTTCAGTCCAGAATGGGAAAAAACGTTAATAGAAACTGGTGAAAGAAAAAGAAAACAACAACAACGCTGTATTAGCTGTAGCGAAATCATCACGCTTATTGTTTACTATCATCAGACAGGTTACCAAACATTTAAATGGTTTTATCAACGCTATTTGCTTAAACATTTAATAAAATATTTTCCTAAGGTACCGAGTTATAACCGTTTTATCGAATTGATACCGGATATTCTGGTTCCCTTAACTGCCTTTATACAATCGCGATGCGGTCAAAGCAAGGGAATTGCCTTTGTCGATTCAACACCACTGTGTATTTGTAAAAACATTCGAATTCCACGCCATAAAACCTTCAAACAGGAAGCCCAACGCGGCAAATCTTCTACCGGTTGGTTCTATGGCTTTAAATTACATATCATTGCTGATGATTGCGGCGAAATCTTGTCCTTTTCGATGACTAAAGGCAATGTTGATGATCGAAAACCGGTACCCAAACTGGCTAAAAATTTGATTGGTAAGCTTTTTGGCGATAGGGGCTATATTTCTAAAAAACTCACTGAACTATTGGCAATTGATGACGTTGAGTTAATTACAACACTCAAAAAGAATATGAAACCTAAAGTTATCGCCGCTTTTGATGCACTTTTACTGAGAAAACGCAGTATTATTGAAACTATCAATGATCAACTCAAAAACATTTTTCAGCTTGAGCACTCCAGGCATCGTTCCCTGACAAATTATATGATCAATATTGTCGCCTGTTTAGTCGCTTATTCTTACCAAGATAAAAAGCCTGCACTCAATTTACGAAGAGAGGATTTGTTGCCATTGTTATGATTCCTTATCCCGAACTCAGGTTATTTAGAAAAAAATAATATCATTTAATCTCGATGAGATGCTAAGGGGGGGCGGAATGTCAGTGAAAAAGAACAAATCGGATTATTTTATTTTACGGGCGGAAATGAGTTGATGGGGATCAGGAACTTTCTTAAGAAATGTAGGAATAGCAGCGACAGCATAAAAATGCCACGCAGCGATAGCAAGTAACGCATCTGCAGCGTCACGTTTTTTCTTCCACAGCGCTAGAAATGCCAAAATCCAAAGCAACGTGACCGAGGTTAGCAATGCTTTATGTGGTTCAATGCCAGCACTGGTTTGCACCCATGAAAACAAAAAGGCTATAAGATAAAGCGCAGGTGCTGCAAAAATAAACCAAGCGTGCTTAATACTTGCCCACCACCAAGGTCTTCCTATCGCGTTGCGCAGGAATACGCCGTACGCCTGCATGCGTCCATTGCGCCATAGGCGGAACATCATTTCAAGCCCTGACTCGTTATGACCGGTGTGTTTGACAGCTGATACCGGCAGTCGTACTAAATGCCATCCGGCGGCCACCAAACGCATACCCAAATCGCCTTCTTCGCAAGCTTTCAGCCAGCGATTGGATAGATAGTCAACTGAGGCTATTGCGCTACGCCGGAACAGTCCACCACCACCGAGATGATCCACAAACACAGCGTCATTAATAGAAGAGTAGTGCTCTGCACGACGTCTGTCCTCAGGTGTAATTTTACGAGTATCAATAATTAATCCGCCAACGCCCGCAACCGCTGGGTTGGTCTCCAAATATTCAAGCGCATGCGCAATAAATCCCGGCTGCAGTTCCATGTCGGCGTCAAGTACGTAGATAAAGTCACCTCGTGCATATTGGTAACCCAGTTGAACAGCTGCACCGCATCCTCTGTCTTCAATTCGTTCAAATTGTATTATCCGAATAGGATATTGGCGTGCAATGACCACTGTATTATCCGTTGATAGTGAATCGATCAGTATTATCTCTCCACCAAAAGCTTGAGCTTCAGGGACGGCAGCATCAAGACAAGCAGCAATATGATGCTCTTCGTTGAGGGCCTTGATAAGGATAGTCAGACGTGGTTTGCTAGGGGCGGACATCATAATATTTTTAGAAGTAAGTCGGTTTAAAATATTCGGCTAATTCAATACTCCGAAGTGTAACCTTAATCATCATGCGGCAGATTCTGTCCAGCCAAAATGGCTTTTAATGTCAGAAAATTGGTCTGTGCCGCCAATACTTTTAATGCTCACAATACTGTTTTTTCAGGCTTTTCGGTCTTGAGGTGCCAAGCGACTGAAGGTGTGTTTTGCGAATCATACCCCTTAAATTTTGCTGTTTGACTAACTTAAAGGTAGACGATTTTTGAGTGATATGGGAATAGAGTGCATCACCAATTACGAGTTCGTTGAAGCCGCCAGTTTTCCCAACGACTTACAAAAACGGGTGAACCAACAAGGCACATCATTAAACTGACCCACCATCTTTTTGAGAGCAATCCGTGCCATGTATTAAGCAGCTGTATAAAAGCATCGTAACGTCGTCCCTCCATTAAGGCATTGCGTGCTAATGTGATTTTGCTCTCTGCAACCAATTTGAGTGCAGAATTTCGATGCTTGTCTGGGAATTGTGGATCAAGCGCTCGTTGCTCAAGGCGAAGATAACAGGCAGACATGACTGATGAACGTGGCTCATTAATTGCACAAAGGCTACCATTCACTTCCATCCTATAACCAACAAGCGGTGCCGGGCAATACGCAAGAGGAGATTTTTCGGCTAGTCTAAACCACAGATCCTGATCTTCCGCCCATTGCTCGTTTAGCGGGAAATAAGGCTTGAACTGGGTTAAATGCAACCGTCTAATGGCGACTGAATTGGTGACGAATAGCGAACCCAATCGCCAACGATGGAAAAAATTGTCAATTAACTCGATAGTATGAGTATCGCCTGGATTCCAAGACATGCCTATTTTGTTTAGGCTGTCAATGCTAACTCTTTTATAATAAGTGGCAAAAAAAGCTATTTCCGGGTATCGAAATGCCATTGAAATAATAGTTTCAAGGTACGAGGGCAAGTACCAGTCATCCGCGTCCAGAAAACACACAAGCTCACCTTTTGCTAGATCAATACCCTGGTTTCTCGCACACGATACGCCGCTGTTGGCTTGCTGAATGAGTTTAATTCTGTGATCATGAATAGCTCGAACTATCAATGCACCATCATCAGTTGAACCATCATCGACCACAATTATTTCAAAATTCTGATGACTTTGGTTAAGTACGGATTGAATAGCTGCTGTAATGAAGCCTGCCTTGTTATACAAAGGGATAATAATTGAGCAGAACATCAGTTGTTACTCCTGAAGAAAATAAGTGTTTGGTGAGTTGTTGGTTTTTTTTGGAGTGCGATCAGATTTGAATTGAGCGCCAATAATCATCAAGAGTAACGCATGGGTGAGTGCATCGAAATCAAAACCAATTATGGTTAACGGAACTTCACTGATTCCTCGAACTGAAAGCATTAAGAAAATAGCAATCGTTAGTCCTCGGCTCGATTTTGCGGTTTTCAAGGCAAACCAAAATAATGTTGTTACATAGATTAATAATCCTGATACACCCACAGTCCCCGCGCTAGCAAGCGATTGATAAAATTGACTATGTGCAGTAACTGCCCAAGGCATACCGATTCTTGCTCGGTGTGCGTCATCCCAGATGGTTAATCCATATCCAAATAGGGGATTGTGATTCCACTCATTTAGCGCGACTTCCCAGATCATAGTTCGCCCTGTCATCGTCATAAGATCAGAACCCTCGCGTGTAGAAAAAAATGAATTAAATTTACTCCCTATATCGCTAAACATAACCACACCCAACACAATGCTGGCCGTTATCATGGACATAATGATAAAAATCGCCGGTAAAATAGGATTCTTAAAATCTAAAAGGCGCTGCTTTAAAAAATCGCCATATTTGAAATATCCCAAACAGGACATGCATAGAATAAAAACGATCCAGCATGTTTTGGATTGGGCTAACACCAAACTCAAATAGCCGATTGTCCAGCCTAAAAAGTTGATCCAACGACTAGGAAAAGGTTTGCTCCATAAGCATAGCAAAAATAGGGTTGCCATTGAGCCTAAAGTGTTTGGGTGATCAGCCAATCCAGCATAACGGTAAGTTAGTCCAGGAATAACTCCAGCAAGATAATTTTTACTAAATACTAATCCAGGATTCCAGGTTATAAATCCTGCACTGACCACCAAAAAAATAAAGATAGAATTACGGAATGCATGGATAGCCGTTTCTTCTTTTTCTTGGGCGAACAATAGAGATGCAACGCCTAATAAGGCCATGTACACGTACTGGTGGGAAAGCGATGGATGAGTACTGAAGAATGCTGGGATGAACACGTTGGTAAAGAAGAGAAACAAGAACGCGATGATCAGTAGGGTCGGAGCATTGGGTTTACTTCCGTAATGCATTAATCGACTAGTTAACCATTGACAGGCTGCAAAAAGAATAAATGTCGTATTGGCACGACTGATCCATAAAAAATAGGACGGCGACGTCAAATTGCTATTGCTAGGCTCGGGATATACAAACATATTTCGCCCTAAGACTATGTGTGTGAGCATAAAAACAAAGGTTGATGTATAAAAAATGTACGGCAGATAACCTTCTTCCTTGTTACGAAGCATATGCATAAGCCTCATAAAACAGAATATTGCACCTATGGCAGCAAAAAATGCCGCCAGAAACAATACAGCGGTTAATAAAATTTCAGTCATTTTTCCACCGCCATTAATTTTCTTGATTCAGATTTGGTATTGTCGTCTAACGCTCGAGATAGTCGCGGACTAAAACGACTCAACATCTCGATCACCTCATTCCCAAGCAAGCGCGGAAAAACAAATACGGTCGCTAATAAAATAAGGCTTCCAAAAAAAACACCTCCAAGAAGTGGGAGTAAATGGGGAGTTACTGCGGCAAAATTAACGTTGATGCCAGCAAAAGTATACGCAAGGGGGCTAAGTTTAGTGGTGATATAAATATTTCCAAGAACGCCAAGTTTAATCCCGCTAAAAGTACTGACTGCCGTAAGACTCATCATGACGATACCACGAACAGCAAAAGAGAATAAATCCAAAAAGGAAATGTTTAACCGTCGACAGGCGGCGGTTGTGATTACGGTAGCCCGAATGACAATGAGGCCGGCAGTGATCAACGCAACCATCATAATGCCTTGGTTGGCGAAGCTATAAAAGGCATAACCCGCTATTGCTAGGATGGGCAATTGCAATAAGCTCTCAAAATGCTTCCTGCCGGTATTCCACAAAATGGGGGTTGACATACTCCATGTGATATAAGCAGGCATGCTTAGCGCCAAAATAGCCAATACCATTGCAGAGGATGTCCATGCTCGACCATATAAAAAACCAATTAAATCTGGGGCAATTATTGCAAAGAGAATAAAAAGCGGGGCAATAAGTATCCACACTGTCGCAATGACCGGAAGGTAAGCTCGACGCAAACGATCCGGTTCCGATTGAAGACGGGCGCCTGCAGTAAAAAATGCAGGTTGAAATGCGCCAATAAATAGATTGTTGGGTGTATTAGAAAGATTATAGCCTACGGTGTAAAGCCCTACTGCATGAGAATCAAGAAAGCGTCCTAAAAAAATACGATCCATGTTATTGAGTAGCCAATTACAGAGATTTGTTAAAAATACGGTGATACCAACTCCGGACATGAATTTAGCCCCGCTATACCAAAGTAAAGGCTTTATGGAATGTGGATGTCGAATAAAGGTTATTACCAACATGATAAAAGATTGCGTAAGCCATGCTGCAACAAGCGACCAAACGCCAGCACCTTGATAAGCCAGCGGGATGCCAATGCCAAGATAGCCAATGCTATAACTGATAATTTGAATGATATTAATCCAGCGGAAATCGAGATTACGCCTGAGTAGATTACTGGCTGGTGCGGTAATGGCGCTGAACACACACGCCAAGCTTAGCCAGCGAACAATAGGATCGACTCGCGGTTCATTAAAATAGTTGGCAACAAAGGGAGAGAGTAAATACAGCCCGATAGCAATCATAATGCCGGTAATAAGCTGCCAAGTGAAGACGAAACGAATATCCTCTTCGACTAAGTCTTGGATTTGAATTAATCCCCAAGCAAATCCAAAATTGGAAAAAAAATTGCTAAAAGTGAGCACTATGGTGCCCATGGCAAACAATCCGTAGTTCTCGGGTCCCAAGATTCTAGCCAAGACGATTTGTGCGCCCAACGATAAACCATACTGGGCTATGCTTCCAAGCGCACTCCATTTTACGGCGCTTACACTTTGTTTGTTAATATCGGGGGAAATAGTTTTCATGCCTAGTTTCATAGTGATCATTTTTGCGAAATCTTTAAGCTAATAACAAGAGTTGTTATCAAGCTATACGAATAGGATGAATCCAATATTCCAGTCTGATTTATCCACAAACAGGCCTCCTTTTTGCCTAAATCCAGTGAGTTAGTTAATTTGTAAGTTTCTGTAATTAATAACATATAATCCTTCTATTCTGATGGTGGAGAGATCGAAATAGGGGGCGCCGCAGTTCTACGTCCACAGCAGAAAAACTTGCTTGACGAAATTGACTTGAAAGCGTCGGGAAACATTCACTCCTATTAAAATACCCGAGATGTTAAGTACCAGTCCATCCGAACCTTGCCAGCTAGTTCAATGATAACAAATCACCAATCAAAGCGAACAGTCCAGGTATTCTCGCTTGATTGGGCTTGGAATAAGCTCACAGAGAACAAAACCAGCAACAAACTAGTTTTAATGAATTTCTCTGAATACTCTCCCTGTTTAATATTAAGATATTATTTATCGTCAATTGCTTTATCCATGCAAGCTATTAATTTTTCAGCCAGGACTTTGACATGCGGCTCTTTGCATATATCAATATGTGCTCCGGTAACCTGTTGAACTTCCAGTCTGTCACCCAGAAGTGTTTGCCATGCTTGTTCTGGAAGGGCATAGCTAGAAAACGCACTATCCCACTCGAATCCTTGAAATAGTGTCACTCGACCGTTATAATTTTTCGGTTGAAAATCATAGCGACAAGCATCGTCAGGTGCTGATGTATAAATATGAGGCCAGAAATCCGTGCCATATTTGTTAGCTGTTGTCAGGTCGGTAATTTTATTATTGACTCTTGTCAAGAGTCGGAGTGGGTTTTGCCTAAATAACTTATGGATCTTTCGATGGAAGGGCTGTGATAGCTTTTTCCGGGTCAGGTACGTATCCAACAAGCCCACAAAATTCACTTGATGCCCATTTACAACTAATTGACAGGCTATTTCATAGGCAATTAAACCACCAAAGGAAAACCCCATAAAATAGTAGGGGCCTCGTGGCTGCACCTGTTGCATCTCTTCAATATAGTGACTGGCAAGCTCCTTCAGTTGCGGTAGTTGGACAGAACGATTACTGTTCTCTGCGGCCATGCCATATCGTAGAAAATAGAGCGGCTGTTCCTTTCCCAAATAATGGGGTAAATCTACGAGCGATATTGTATGAATTGCAAATAGGGGGGGGCGTGATCCTTGCGTCTGAATTGGGACGAGGGAATACCATGAAGGTTGCGGCTTGCCTGACGATATTATACTTCCCAGTTTTTCAACCGTTGGAAATTGATAAATTGTACCCACAGATAAGTTGGTATCGAATTGTTTATTAACATCGACAACCATCTTAATCGCTAACAAAGAATGTCCGCCCAACGTGAAGAAATTATCATAAATTCCGACACGATCAATGGCTAATAGGTTGCCCCATATCTCAGCCAGTCGCGTCTCCACCTGACTGCGTGGAGCAATAAAAGCGACATCCAGATCCTGTTTATTCATATCCGGTATCGGCAGAGCCTTTCGGTCGATCTTACCATTTGGCGTGGTTGGTAAGGCACCAAGAAATACAAAGGCCGAAGGTATCATAAACTCAGGTAACTTTGACTTAAGAAAGTCTTGTAGCTCCGAAGGAATTGGCGTTGAATCACTTTTAGGCACCATATAAGCTGCCAGCTTTTTATCTCCAGGAACGGGCTCGTAAACACCCACAACCACTTCACGTAATTGCGAATGCTCGCGCAACGTCGACTCGATTTCACCTAGTTCGATGCGAAAGCCCCGAACTTTGACTTGGAAGTCATTGCGGCCTAAGAATTCAATGGTGCCATCGGCTAACCATCGCGCCAGATCGCCAGTCTTGTACATCCGCGCATCAGCTTCCGGGATGAACGGGTCACGCACAAAGCGCTCCGCCGTTAGTTCCGGTTGATTCATATAGCCACGCCCGACCGGCATTCCGCCTATATGGATTTCTCCGGCCACGCCAATCGGCACCAGTTGCTGGTGGGCGTCCAATATGTAAATGCGAGTGTTGGCAATTGGCCTTCCGATTGGCACTGCGCGGTTACAATATCTGTCTTGCTCAAGATCAGGAGACATTCGGTGATAAGTAATCATGCCGGTGCACTCAGTTGGCCCATAGCCGTTGACAAACTCAGGCCGCGGTTCTGGCAGCTCCAGTAATCTGGAGGGTTGTATCGGTTCTCCACCAAGGATCACACGCCGCAATCCGCCGAGTTCTCCATTAGTACTGGCCGTGATCAGTGCATAAAACGCGCTAGGCGTCAGATTGATCAAACTGATGCGCTCCCTTGCAACCAATGTCACAATTGCTTGCGGGTTAAAGGGTTCACCCGCCAAAACCAAGCGTGCGCCAACGAGTAAGGGGCCGAAAATATTTCTTTGTGTCAGGTCGTAACTATGCGATGTCACTACCAAAACGGCATCATCGCACGATAAATTAAACTCACTGATATACCAAGGAAGCAGGTTCTGTAGGCCGCGATGCAGAGCTCCAACGCCTTTCGGTTTACCTGTGGAGCCAGAGGTGTAGAGTACATTGGCCAGATTCTCAGGCATAAGTCCAACACTGCTGTGGTCTGGGTTAGTCTCCGGCTTGCTTACCCATGAAGGGATCTTGGCCGACAGATCAATCACCGATAAAAATTTGCTGACATCTTCAAACAGCATCTTAAACTTGCCTTGTGTCAGCAAGGCCATCGGGGCACTGTCTTCGAGCATGAACGTCAAACGTTCCTTGGGATAAGCAGGATCAAGTGGCACATAGCCCCCCCCGGCCTTAAGAATACCCAGCAATCCAACCACCATATCCAGGGATCGTTCAAGGCAAATGCCTACCAACGCCTCCGGTTTCACTCCGATGTCTCGCAGATGATGGGCCAGTTGATTGGCGCGGGCGTTAAGTTCGCCGTAAGTCAGTTGATGTTCTTCATAGACCACCGCCACAGCTTCAGGGGATCGGGCAACTTGTTCTTCGAACAAATGATGAATAAAACGATTATGTAGAAATGTTACGGTAGTGCTATTCCACTCCGCCAACAGTTGCTGGCGATCAGACTCAGTCAGCAGGGGTAATTCGAATAGCCGCGCCTCCGGCTGAGCGACGATGCCTTCGAGTAAGGTCTGAAAATGCCCGATCAGGCGGGTTATGGTCGCGGCCTCGAACAAATCGCTGGCGTATTCCATCTCGCCTGTTAGACCGTGCGGTGTTTCCAACAGTTCTAAGGTAAGGTCGAGTTGGGTCGTTTCGGTATCGACCTGTAAAAACTCTGGGGTAATTGCATTTAACTGCGATTTGTCGTCGGAAACATTCCGAAGTGAGAACATGACTTGGAACAGCGGATTGTGACTGCATTCGCATTGCGGGTCGAGTGCCTCGACCAGTTTTTTAAACGGTATATCCTGATTGGCGTAAGCTCCAAGTGCAACTTCTTGCACCTGCGCCAGCAGTTCACGGAAACTTGGGTTGCCTGAAAGATCAGTACGCAACAGCAGGGTGTTGACAAATAAGCCGAGCGAGTCTTCAAGCTCTAAATCGGTACGCCCCGCAGACGGCGTACCGATTACAATGTCGTCTTGGCCGCTGTAGCGGTGCAGCAGTACTTGAAAAGCCGTCGCCAGTGTTGTGAATAAGGTTGCGCCTTCGCGCCGACTCAGGTCTTTTAGTCCCTCAGTCAAGCCGGGTGGCAAACTGAATTGCTGCGTTTCAGCTCGGAATGACTGTAGCGCCGAGCGGGGCCTATCGGTAGGCAAGTCCAGTATGGGCATATTCGCCAATTGCAACTTCCAGTAATCCAGCTGCTGTTTCATGGTTTCAATCATTTCTGGTTTTAACTCCGTCCATTCTAGACGCTGTTTAGTGACAGGTTTTTGAGGCAATGCAGACTTAGATAATAGGGTCATAAACCTAAAAAAACTGAGTGATACAACACAAATATGTCTAGCATAGAAGCTTTGTCTTTTTTAAACAATTAGTGCAATTACCTATCAAAGAAACCTGATATTGAGCTGAATGTCTTATATAAATACGATATGGAGTCGTGGATGGCAGTCTTTTTAAAGCTAATGATAGTAAAAACCAAGAATTTATGTTTAGTCGTACGCGAGTTATGTTGAATCTTAAAAAGCCGCCTTTAAGTTAATTCCGGCCGATTTGGTTTCGTAAGAGGCAAGCGGGTTATTAGAGTCGCGTTTTTCGTAGTTCAGTATAGGGCCAATACTGATGCTTTCCAATGGGTGATACATCACATTTAAGCCGATGTTGCTGACGTTGTCTGTTTGTTGCTCAGTGCTAATGTTGTTGCTGCGAGAGCCGCCCAGATACTGTTGCTGTTGGTAGGACATGGGCAAATTTAGGGCGATTTTTGGGCTGGCCTGCCAGCTGAGGTTAAGCCACATGCCTTGAGTTAGCACAAAGCTGGCAAAAAAGTTCTCGGCTTGATAAATATCACGTCTTGCGGACAGTTCTAACAATGTTTTGTCACTGACTCGCCAGTTTAGATTAAGATGAGCGATGATGTCAGCAAAATCAAGGCTACTAAAATTGGCAAAGTTTTGGTGTGTATAGCCGACCAGTCCATCAATACGAGTTTTACTGTTAGCATGCCAATCCCCAGTCACGGCATAGTTCATTCGCGTGTAGGCATTATCCTGGGTGCTGCCGGAAGTTAATTGGCGCTGTGGATACTTGCCGTCGGTTGCGAGTATTCGTAACCCTAAAGTGCTTTCGGTGGGGCTTAGGTACTGCAGGTTGAGCTCGGCATTATCTTCGGTGTTGTTGCTAAATTGTCGATTTTCATCGTCAAACTGCCTCTCTTCTCTAAAGAGACCAAATTTAATCTTGCCGTTGGGGTGAAACAGGTAACCGCCGTTGGCAAAGTAACGTTGATTATTTTGCAAGTTGTCTACTAAGCTATTCAATTGACCAAAACTACCCAACGTTTGAACATTGGAGTATCCAATTTCGCCATCCAGATTATTCCCTACTTGCCAGTTCCATTGAGCTAGAGTGTCCCAACCAGTGTAATCCAGGTTGGTGAAGTTTTGGAACCAGTTCTGGTTAGCGCTGGCTTTGATGATCAGATGCTGCTTGCTGATTGTCCAGTCCATATCAAATCCGGCTGAAACCTGCTTAATAAAATCGCTTTTATCGCTTTGACCGGTAATCGATACCGGATCGACATTATCGGATAGCCGTAAAAAATTGCTGTCGTATAGTAGGTTGGAGGCAACATAGGGTCTGATGGTATCGTCTGGCGATGCTACGGCATAACTTTTATTAGGCAATACTCCGCTTATCAGCATCATGTAACATGGTAATAAGTAGCGATTTCTGATCGCATTGTTCTTGCTTAATTTCATAATTAATGATGATGATAATTTATTAACAATCTATAAAAAACATAATGTTACTATAGATTGTTAATATAGTTTATTTAATGTAATTAAGCAATCAGGTTTAATCTTTAGTTTTTAGTATCTGATGTTATGCACCAACTACGAGCTATCAATAACCTAAGGTCGTTTTTTGCTTCGTAAGTTATTGATTTTTATTTTCCTGCGTAACATCAGTTAGTTTTTAAAAATCTGTTAGAACAGCGCCAACGCATTGACTGCCCGTGTCTTGTAATGCTTCTTTTAACAGCTGTAAATCATTCAACCTAGTTTTGTGTTGTCGCGCCACTAAAAGTGCGCCGCCACAATGTGAGGCGATAATTTGTGCATCAATCCCCTGTTCTGCCGATGGAGTATCGATCAGAATTACATCAAACTGTGAGCGTAATTGATGTAAACAGGTTTTTAAGCCTCGGCTAATTAATTCGACCGGATTGGGCGGTACTGTGCCCGCAGGCAAGACCGATAAATCCCGGAAGCCTGGAATGCGTGTGACGCCAGTAAGATCAGCGCGGCCTGCTAACACGTCCGATAAGCCGTAAACGTTGTGTAGCTTGAATAACGCATGTTGCTGCGGCTGTCGTAGATCTGCATCAATTAGCAAGGTGCGCTCACCAAGCTGGGAAAAAACAATCGCTAAATTGGCCGCTATGTTACTACGCCCTTCACCCTGACGGGGACTGACCAGCGCTAAGGTTTTATGGGCGTCGAGAAACCAGCGTAGCATGAGCTGTCCACGTAAAGCTCGTAGCGCTTCCACTTGCGCACTAAAGGGCTGGTATGCTGCGATCAGTTCCCTGCTGAAATTTTCTTCACTTGCCGCTAGAAATGGGAAATCAAATTGCTGAGATAGTGCCTCTTGAATATCGTCATCAGTGATCAATCCTAATGCTTTCGCTGCTTCGCCAAAGCGTATGCCTTTCTGTTTTTGCAAAACGATAATGCGTTCGGCATCGCCAACACTAATTTTCCCCGCATCGAGAAACAAAGCCCCCATAGAAATAGGACTTTCAGTTGTGACCATTTTTTTGTTAATTATAGCGTCTACTGCGTGCATTTATGCGCTCCTTTAATGGTTGGATCGGCTATTTGGTATTGTCACGATTAAACAGATGGGGCATTCTCGTTGGCTTGGATGCCGATGTGGAAACAATGGCGAAAACAGGAATGGCCAATAACTCCGAAATATCAAAAGCAGAGCGCACTCGACGATCCATGATTTCAGCCAATAATGCCGCACCCATTCCTAACATGCCACCCAAAAAAACCGACAGAATCATGTTCAACTGTACATTGGGCTTGGCGTGTTTTTGCGGCGGAAGGGCTGGATTCAGGACGGCAATATTGGTTTGGCTGATTTCGCTTTCCATACGGGTTTGTACCGTACGTTGCATGGCGGCATCGTATGCCCGCTGAGCGTTTTCCACCTCACGGCTATAAACCGCTATTTCATCATGCTGTTTTTTCAGATGCAACACCTTGGCTTTTTGTTCAGCCAAAGCATTGGCAACTATCCGGTCACGTTGATTGGAAGACGCGAGTCCACTGGTGATACTGCTTAACACCATTTTGATTTCAGACTGAGTTTTTTGTCGCAGGCTGTTCACTTCGGCTTTCGCTTGCTTGTACTGCGGGTGATTTATGTCAACTCGTTTGGACAATTCGGCAAAACTGGCTTCCGCTCGCGCTAATTCAGACTTAAGTGCTTGAATTAAAGGATTATTCAATACTTCCTGTAACGCTTCGGATGAACCGCCCTGTTTGATGGTAGTTGTCAGTAAATCTTTTCTGGATTGCAATTCGCTAGTCTGAACCTGACTTTCCAACAACTGCCGCGATAATTCAGACAGGCGAGAACTTTCCAAGTCAAGGCGATCATCTGTCGCGACGATACCGTGCTGTTGTTGATAAGTAGACAGCACCG
This sequence comes from Methylobacter arcticus, assembly GCF_050917435.1. NCBI lineage: Bacteria > Pseudomonadati > Pseudomonadota > Gammaproteobacteria > Methylococcales > Methylococcaceae > Methylobacter > Methylobacter arcticus. The sequence goes on along the minus strand of NZ_CP159583.1, from coordinate 2,843,421 downwards.
ACTGCGCATGTTCCAGATGCTCTCGCAAGGTAGCCATTTGCAAGTCGAACCAGTCTGCAGTTAGTTTGGCCGGTTGAGCTTGCAATTCGATGCCAGTTTGTATGTAGGCATCGGCAAAAGCGTTGGCAATATTCGCGGCCGATTGCGGGTCGATAGAGGTAGCGTCAACCTGTATCACGTTACTCTCGCGTGATGGATTGATGTCCAGGCTTTTCAGCAATAAATCCGCAATCCAGTCTCTGATGTCGCCAGTACTCTTGGATTTTGCAAAGTCTTCCTGTATTTGTGGGTCTTCGCTGAGCTTAAGCTTTTCCACTACTTTGCGCGCTACATTATGACTGGAAATTACATCGACTTGTGTTGCTATATACCCTGGCATCAGTTGTACCGGCAAGGTCAGTCCCGTTACCGGATCGACACTGCGTTGATCGACTACTATTGATGTTGTGGCCAGGTATTGTTTGGGTAACAACAAACTCAACACCAAGGTTGTGATCACCGTCACCATTAATACTGATAGTGCGACTGATTTGCGCGACCAGAGGATGTTAATAAATTGTTGAAAGTTCATATTATTCCTTTGTTTTATTGATTTAATCTGGACAACCGGTAAGGGTGGTGCAAGAACATATCCCGGTTTGCAACATGTTAAAACCAACGCTCACTAACATAAATTACATCATCTTTTAATACGGTATCTTTCAATTCCACATCAGCTTCTTGTAAGGTGCCGTTTTCATCTTTACGTTTTATGACTATACCGTTTTCAGTGCCGCGTAGTGTCAGTCCGCCGCCGATCGATAAGGCCTTTAGCACCGTAATTCCCGGTTCAATACGATAACTTCCCGGGCGCTGAACTTCGCCATAAATATAAAATAGCGGGGCCTTGGGTACGTATACCACATCGCCTTGGTGCATCTTAAATGGCGCGATACTTTCGGCGTCTTCCAGGTAAACGCGCAAATTCAGTTCCTGCCTTTGCGGCTTTCCGTTAACAGTTCGGGTAACCACGGCTTTATTGTCGCCCAATTCGTCAATACCTTCGGCCATGGCGATCAAATCGACGATTGAACTATCGGAATCCAGAGGATAACGCCCCGGTTTATTGACGTGACCTAGCACCGATACCTGTTGGCTGACATGTTCCAACACAGTGACACTGACTTGAGCATCGTGGATAAAGCCGCCATTAATTAAACCTATGGCAATGGTTTCCTCCAGTTCCATGCTTGATTTCCCGCTCACCACGACTTCACCGATTAACGGAAAGTTAATCCGGCCATCGGATGAAACGCGAGTTTCAGTTCTTAAATCCTCATGACCGTAAACATAGATGCGCAAAACATCATCAGGGCCAATGCTATTAGTGGCAATGCTTTGCTGCATAGGCAACAGTAGCAGAAAAACCACTAGCAACAGATAGCGTTTATCTAAACGCTGAAATCTTTTGTTAGTATGCATTTTTATCCTTGATTACTACGGCGATAGTTTTAAATATGATCACTAAGTCGAGAAATAATGACCAGTTGCGCAGGTAATCGAGATCGTGATTAATCCGATCCTGCATTTTTTCGAGAATATCTGTTTCACCACGAAAACCGTTAACCTGAGCCCAGCCAGTGATGCCTGGCTTTACTTTATGCCTAATCATGTAGCCTTTAATTAGGCTGCGGTACATTTCATTATGACTGACAGCATGTGGTCTCGGGCCAACAATGCTCATACACCCCTGCAACACATTGATAAACTGCGGTAATTCATCTAGAGATGTTTTTCGCAGAAAACTGCCCAATCGGGTGATTCTCGGATCATTTCGCGTTGCCTGGTTAACGTGCTCTCCGTCTTCCAGTACGGTCATGCTACGAAATTTATAAACCAGAATTTCTTTGCCGTCTAATCCATAACGACGCTGTTTGAATAATATCGGACCGTGTGAGCTGAGCTTTACGCCAATAGCAATCAACAGCATCAATGGAGCGATCAATAGCAAAATCGAGAGTGATAGCACTACATCACTGATCCGTTTAATTTTACTGTTGATACCAACAAACGGGCTTTGGCACACGGCTACTATGGGAATGCCATTTATGTTGCTGATGTTGGCCTGAATTAAATCAAACAAAAATATATCCGGCACAAAGTAAATCGATGCGGTGGTATCGCGCAAATCATCCAGTAATGCCAGAATCCGCGGCTGTGCGGACATGGGTAAAGCGATATAAATATGCTGAACGTTATGGGCTTTAACAAATTCGGCAGCTGTTGCAACGCTGCCTAGTAGTTTTTCCGGTTGTTGGCTTTGTCCTGAAAAGCGTTTCTGCCAACGATCATCAAAAAAACCCATGAAGTTCACTCCCAGCGACGGGTTTTGCTTAAATTTGTAGGCGAGTTCATTACTTAAGCTACTAAATCCGATAATGACTGCTCGGGACGCTTCATTCTGGGTAAATGACCATTGATGTCGAAATAAGTTAACCACAGATTTCTTCCACAAGGGTTTTATGTTGGATTCAAATCCCATGCTATTTCCTAAACAATTCAAATTCCATGTCGAACTCTCTTTTCCTGTGTGGTAATGATCAATGCTGATAGGTGCGAGTGGGCTTACAGACGACAAACTCGCTTTAATAGATTCCATGATAACTCCTAAAAAGGTTATGAAAAAATCGCCCTGCATAGGCCAACTAATTTAAAATAGGCTTGGACTGCAATCTAAGTAACGGTTCCATTTCAGGCATGATGCAAAATATCCCTATTTATCCTAGAAAAATCGATTGGAAAGATAGAAACGCTTTTAGAATATAGGAAGCGAATAATTTGTACAATTAGTAAAAACACCTAACGGCCGACATATGCTTGAGTTTTTTGGTTTGGCATGAACAACACGGAAGCGCTGAAGCTTTTCCGGTTTTTTCGGGAAAAGGCTTATATTGGGTTTTGAGGGAATACAGGGATGTTGAACGGCATAGGGGGCAGCTTTAAGCTGCGCCCCTGCCACACCACCTGGCATGCGGGTCCGCACCAGGCGGTTCGAGAAGTTGAGGTCATGTGAGTTTCGGAATGCCAATGCTGTCAAAATAGCTCACCGTGAGGACTTTGTTCAAGGCAGAGCCACTGTGACTCCACCATCGACCACCACCACCCGCTGTTTGCAGGGCCAACTCGTGTGACGCGCCAAGCTTTCGTAGCCCACGATAGATTGTGGTGCCAGTCCGCCAGTGCTTCAGTTGAATCGCCCTGAGTCGATGTCGCAGCCAAGAGTCCAAATCTTTGAACGTCGTTGGCGTTTGCGCCAGTCGGAAGTAGGCCTTCCAGCCGGGCATATACGCTTGCAGTTGTTCAGCCACTTGAGCCATGCTTTGTCCACCCACCCGGCGTGTGATGAGCCTGATGCGTTGCTTAAACGTGTCGAGCGCCTTGGGTGCCACAGCAATTTTGACCGTATCGCCTGACCACTGCCGAAGGCAGTAGCCAAGGAACTTGCGCCCAAATACCGGACCCACCTCGGTTTTCTTCTCGTTCACCCGAAGGTGCAGCCTCTCATACAGGTTCCTCAGAAAGCGAAGCACCCGCTCGCCGGCTTTCTGACTGTGCAGGTAAACATTGCAGTCATCGGCATATCGGGCGAATCGATGTCCCCGTTTCTCCAAAGCCTTATCCACTTCATCGAGCAACACGTTGGCCAGAAGCGGCGACAGCGGCCCGCCTTGTGGCGTCCCCTGTTCTCGCTCCATCACCATACCCTTGGCCATGATCCCGGCTTGTAGATACCGCCTGATCAGCCGTAGAACGGCCTTGTCGGCAATACGTTTGGCAAGCCTGTCCATGAGGATGTCGTGATTAACCAGATCAAAGAATCTCTCTAAATCCACATCGACCACAACCCGGTAGCCTTCTTGCGCGTATTGCTGTGCTTTGAGCACTGCATCATGCGCACTTCGGCCAGGTCGAAAGCCATAGCTGGACTCTGAAAAAGTCGGATCGATCAGCGGCTGCAAGACTTGCAGCAAGCCCTGTTGGATCAGTCTATCGACAACCGTCGGTATCCCCAACTCCCGCGTACCACCTGCCGGTTTTGGAATTTCCACGCGCCGCACGGCTTGAGGCCTATACGTCCCGTTTAAAAGCTCTGACCGGATTCGTGGCCAATGGGTCTTGAGGAATTCCGGAGTCTGCCCGATAGTCAGTCCATCGACACCAGCACTTCCCTTGTTGGCTTTGACGCGTTTCCACGCCGCAGCCATGTTCTCACGCGAGAGAGCCTGAGCAAGCAAGTCCTCCCGCCCCAAGCCTTCTTGTTTATGAAACGCCGGACGTGTTTCATCGCGTGCCGCATCGGCTTGGGCTTCACCCTTGCCGGTCACGACCCGCTCCGGTTTCCCGGACTTCTGATGCAGTACATTTCCAAGATTCATAACTTTTCAGCTCTCCTTCTCGTTTGGCCCTTCGCTGGTCACCCAGCTACTATGGCCTCTGCTGACTTCTCGTCCCGGCTTACGCCGTCGCCCTTTCAGGCGTAAAACGAGATCTCCCCAGGTAAGAACGTGATCCTTCCCCGCACAACCGCCAGATCTACGCCACCTCTCATTGACCACAAAAGCTTCGCAGTAATGTGCCTGCTCGCCTTGATTGGACGCGCCTCATATCTGATTTTTGTTCATCGGCTCACGGTTTCTTTCCACGCTTCCTTCCCACGCTCAGTCACCTTTGCGCAGTTGCGCTTCCATTCGCTCGCTGTGGTCAGCTCACGGGAGGACTTTCACCTCCGAGATCGCGCCCATGCTGGGCGCACACATCCTCCCCCACCTGAAGGAAGGGGATTCCTGATGTAACTTCAGGAGCAGGCATATATCGCTATTACCTACTGGTTTCTGCTGCTGGCGACATTGTTGCATCGCTCACTTCACAGACTAGCCCCGTCAGCCCGACGGTTGTTTTGTACTTTTTAAGCGCTTATTCAAGACCTCACACTGGTTGCTTGGTTTTCGCTGAAAGTGAATTTGAAGTCTTTTTTAAAACTAAGTTGCCGTCATGGAGCGAGCCGATAGCGTCCTCTGGTAGCAACAGGTCCATTTTAACACTATGGAAAGATTTAATACTATGAGAAATACGAAGCTGGGCCGCTTACATCCCCGCCCTCGACTGCATGGATGCAGGAGGTAGAGAACCAACAGTAGGCGCTTTAGGCGACGCAGGAGCGGTTACCGAAAACGGCGGGGTTTTACGCTACTCGTGGATAAAATTTAGATTTCATCATCCCCTCAAAAATTAAAAACTTGAATATCGAATGGCACTTTCATGACAATCATAATGTATTTAATCCCCACATTTTAGCTAATCGTCAATGTGTAACTTCTCATATAGGCGCTTGATCGAGGGAGATGCTAAGGTTGTACGAATAGAGGTCATCTGTCACAATAACGCCACATTGTGACTCATAAAAGGACAGCTCCATGGCTGAGATAACTGAAGTACCTAGCCCTTTTTGCGGTATCGGCACCGATGACCTGACTATTCAGGTTGATGGTGTACTGCTTAAGGTGATTAAAAACGGCTGTGCGGTTAATACGCCTGCTTTTGAGCAGGCTATTACCGATACTCGTCCAAGAGTCGATGGCAAGGAAGTCGGTCTGGATGTAGCCGTGACTAAGGCGGCAGCGTTATTAAAAGATACTAATCAGCCGGTAATTGGCGGCTGTGCTACTGATGTGAACGGCATGCGGGCGTTGCTGGCCTTGGCTGATCGTAGCGGCGCGGTGGTCGATAATATGAATTTTACCGGTGCGCGGAATAATTTTCTGGCTTTGCAGGATTCCGGCTGGATGAATACCACGTTGGCGGAAGTCAAAAACCGCTGCGATTTGTTGCTGGTGGTTGGTGTCGATCTGGAAGGCTTTTCGCCGCGTTTTTTTGAGCGTTATCTATGGAACGAAGAATCCATGTTTCTGGACGATACCGGTAAGCGCGAGGTTATTTACCTAGGCAAAGCGCCTTCCGGTAACGCTTCCACTTCGCCTAGCGGCCAAAAAGCACTGGTTTTTGAATGCGCCAATGAAGATTTGCCGGATGTGGTCGCAGTATTAAGGGCGCAGGTCAAAGGTAACCCGATTCGGGTCGATTCAGTTGGCGGTATTGCGGTGGCCGATTTGCAGGCTATTGCCGACAAATTACTAGCGGCCCGCTACAGCGTCGTGACCTGGGCAGCCGGCGCGTTGGCCTACGGTCAGGCCGAATTAACGGTGCAGACTGTTTCTGAAATGATTAAGGATATTAATAATCAAAATACCCGTAGTTCCGGTTTGCCGTTAGGCGGCAAAGAAGGCGATCAGACGGCTAACCAGGTTTGCGGGTGGACTACCGGTTATCCGGCGCGTACCCGTTTTTCCAGTGGCTATCCTGAATATGATCCCTTTTTGAATGATACCAATTTGTTGTTGGCCAATGGTGAGGCAGATGCTTTGGTTTGGGTGCAGGCGTTTAATGCCAAAGCCGTACCGCCGGTAACAAGCTTGCCGACTATTGTACTGGGTCGTTCGGGGATGACCTTTGCCAAAGAGCCGGATGTGTTTATCCCTATCGGTACGCCGGGCATTGATCATGCCGGTCACGCTTATCGTATGGATAACGTGATTGCGATACGGTTGAAAAAATTGCGCGAATCCGGCCTACCCAGTACGTTTGACGTGCTGAATGCCATTGAACAAGCTTTGTAGGCAGAAAATTGCTTCTGCATTTTCTGCATTTATTACTTCCTTGTAATTTGCAGAAATATGCTTTTTGGCAATTGCTCCTGCATTGCTCTACTACAGGCCATCGATGGCCTTAGGCAATTTCTGCATTGCCTACATGGATGTAGGTAAGGGGCGTGAGCAGGAGCGGAAGCTTTCATTACATCCATGTAACTCGGAAAAATAGTATGTTGATAAAGTTAACAGGCGGAGCTGTCTATGATCCCGCAAGCGGGATTGATGGCGCAAAACAGGATATTTACATTCAGGACGGACGTATCGTCGACAAGCCCATCGGCGATTTTAAAGTCGACAAAGAATACGATTTAACAGGCAAGGTGGCGATGTCCGGCGCGATTGATATGCATACGCATATTGGCGGCGGTAAAGGCAACATTGCCAGAATCTTGTTGCCGGAAGATCATCGGGCCGATCCGGTCGCTCGTACCGATATTACCCGTTCCGGCTGCGGTCATGCTATGCCCAGCACCTTTGTGACCGGCTATCGTTATGCAGAAATGGGTTATACCGCTGGTTTTGAACCGGCCGTATTGCCGGTCAACGCGCGTCAGGCGCATATGGAAATGGCCGATATTCCGATTCTGGATAAGGGGGGGTATGTTTTGATGGGCAGTGATGATTATTTGCTGCGTATGTTGACCGCCAAAAAAGACCAGAAAGCCATCAATGATTACGTGGCCTGGACGATGCAAGCAGCAAAAGCGATCGGCGTTAAAGTCGTTAATCCCGGCGGTATCAGCGCGTTTAAATTTAACCAGCGCAAACTGGATCTGGATGAGCAAAACAGCCATTACGGCGTGACTCCGCGCGATATTCTGCGGGTATTGGCGACGGCCGTTAAGGAGCTGGGCATTACTCATCCATTACATGTGCATGGCTGTAATCTGGGTGTGCCCGGCAACATGAATACCACGCTGGATACCATTCAAGGCATAGGCGGCTTGCCGATGCATTTAACCCATATTCAGTTTCATAGTTATGGTACCGAAGGAGATTTCAAGTTTTCCTCGGGTGCGGCCGAGATTGCCGAAGCGGTCAACAAAAATAAAAACATCACTATCGATGTCGGGCAGATTCTGTTCGGTCAAACGGTAACAGCTTCCGGCGACAACATGCGCCAACATGCCAATCATAAACATGCCAGCCCGAATAAATGGGTGACCATGGATATTGAATGTGATGCGGGTTGCGGCGTTGTGCCGTTCAAATACAAAGATAAGAATTTTGTCAACGCGCTGCAATGGGCGATCGGTCTGGAAACCTTCCTGCTGGTTGACGATCCGTGGCGCATTTTCCTGACTACGGATCATCCCAACGGCGCGCCGTTTACCAGTTATCCGCATTTGATACGCTTGCTGATGGACAGAAGTTTCCGTAACGAGGTGTTGTCCACGATTCATCCTGAAGCGCAAAAAATGACCACCTTGGCATCAATTGAGCGCGAATACAGCTTGCAGGAGATTGCGATTATGACTCGTGCCGGAGCCGCCAGGCTGATTGGCTTGCAAGATCGCGGCGGTTTGGGCGCTGGTAATTGGGCGGATATTACCGTTTACACAGACAACGCTGACAGGCAGAAGATGTTTGAAAAACCGGATTATGTGTTCAAGGACGGCGAGCTGGTGGTGGTTGACGGCAAGGTCATTCATAGCAAATGGGGTACGACCCATGTCGTTAAGCCTGACTGGGATGCCTCGGTGGAAAAGGATTTACAGAAATATTTTGATCGGTTCCTGACTATGAAACTCGGCAACTTTAAAATCAGCGATGATGAAATAACTGAGGATGGGCGCGGCAGTTTGACGGTGCATCCGCTTAAAGGAGATGTGGCATGATCATTAATGGTGTAGTTATAGACGCAACTTTTGCCGAAGCGTTCCCGATGAAGGCCACGCGTGCCATCATCACCGCACAGAATGAAAAATGGGCGATGATTTCAGCCCAAGCCATGACCGGCTTTGCCACTTCGGTGATTGCCTGTGGTTGTGAGGCGGGTATTGAGCGGGTTTTAGATCCATCTGAAACACCTGATGGTCGCCCTGGCGTTTCTATTATGATTTTTGCGATGGGCGGCAAAGGCTTGGCTAAGCAACTTGAAACGCGGGCAGGGCAGTGCGTATTAACCTCGCCGACTTCGGCCTTGTTTGCAGGCATTGATGGCGGTACACGCATAGCCTTGGGTAAAAACTTGCGTTATTTTGGTGACGGCTTTCAGGTGGCTAAGCTCATTGATGGCAAACGTTACTGGCGGATCCCTGTAATGGATGGCGAGTTTTTAACCGAAGCGACTACCGGTCAAGTCGATGCAATAGGCGGAGGCAACTTTCTGGTGTTGGCTGAATCGCAACCGCAAGCGCTAGCGGCCTGCGAGGCGGCGATTGAAGAAATGCGTAAAATTCCCAATGTGATCATGCCTTTCCCCGGCGGTGTGGTGCGTTCCGGTTCCAAGGTCGGTTCAAAATATGCGGCTTTAGGCGCGTCAACCAATGATGCCTTCTGTCCGACTTTAAAAGGCATGACCAAAACCGACCTGTCGCCGGAAATCGAATCGGTCATGGAAATCGTTATCGACGGTTTAACTAAAGAAGATATAGCTAAAGTTATGCGTGTGGGTATTCAGGCGGTTTGTGATTTAGGCTCGAAGAATGGCATCAAGCGCATTAGTGCGGGTAATTACGGTGGCAAGTTGGGGCCGTTCCACTTTCACTTACAGGAGATTATGGCATGAGCGCTTTAACCTTTACGCTGAAACAACGACTGGATCAGCGCGTGGATATGTCTCCGCTGGTTTGCCAGAAGCTGGCTGATTTGGAACTCACTGAGATTGCAGCGCTCACCTTGCAGAATGGCAAGCGTAAAATCCGCGTCGATGAGTTATTCGGTATTACCGGTTCTGATACACAAAACATTGTGATAAAGAACAGTTTCGGCAAGCTTGATTTTATCGGCAAGGAGCTGGATGGTGGACGCATAACGGTCGAAGGCGATGCGGGTGCTTATCTGGGTTTGGGCATGAAGTCCGGCGAGATTCAAGTGTCGGGGGATGTCGGGCTTTATGCTGCTTGCGAAATGAAAAAAGGTTTGCTGAAAATTAACGGTAATGCCGGTGATTTTTTGGGGGCGGCTTTGCCCGGCAACAAAATGGGCATGAAAGGCGGAACGATTCTGGTTAAGGGTAATGTCGGCGAACGCGCCGGTGATCACATGCGCCGCGGCAATATCCTGATTGAGGGTAATGCCGGTGATTACTGCGGCTCCAGAATGACAGCGGGTACTATTGCAGTTATGGGGCAGACCGGCAGGTATTTGGGTTTTGCGATGCGCCGGGGTACGTTATTGTTATGGAATCAACCGCAGACGTCGGCAAGATTTAATGATTGCGGTGCGCATACCTTGGCATTTTTACCGATATTGTTTGCATCATTTAGAAGGCTTGATTCCAAATTTGCAGACAGTTCTGCGGCCTTTAGCCGGGTGCAACGTTACGCTGGCGATATGTCGGAAATGGGGCGTGGCGAAGTATTGGTTAAAATAGGCTGAAAATTTAAATCATCCTGATTATTTGATACGGTTACAAAAAAAGCCCCGTTAAATCGGGACTTTTTTGTATGAGAATGGGCTAGATTTTTCCGTCCAAGCCCATCTGGAAATATTTGTGGATGATTTTATCCTGGTTTTCCAGCAGCCAATCGATATTCGGCGTGTTATTCATGGCCTTATGAATGGCTTGTGCCATGGCTTTACGGTGGATGTCGAAAAGAATCTGGTGGTCCAAATTATCATCTGTAGCCACACTCGGGTTTAACCAAACCGAGCAGATAATACCTAGGTCATTGGCTTTTTCTTTTGGGATGTCGCCGGCACGCACGGCATCTAGTACGCCGTTAGCAATAGCGGCCTGTACAGTGCCCATTAGAATATTGGTGTAGCGGCTGTTGTTGACCGTTACCTTGCTGACCATCAGTGTTACGGGGCGCACTTGAATATCCGTATTTAACAGAGCAAAGACTTTGGAGTGGCCTTTAGCTTGATTGCCGGTCAATGTTGCCAGCGCAACGCCGACAGGGCCATCAAGTTCGCCGATAATGACTTCAGGTTCTGCTGCGGTACCCGCTGGGCCGCCTGCAACCAGCGCTTCACCGGTGCGGAATATGATTCTTTCGCTCATAACTTCAAAAACTCCAAATTAAAAATAGAGAAAAACGTAGAATAGCATAATTTGGATTATTTCTGAGTAGAGTTATGGCTTCGACATTAACAGCAAGCAATCATAGTCGCGATGTTGTCGGGTTAAAGTACGTGTATCCGGTGGTTTCCAGGCGAGCAGGCGGCTTGTCAATCGGCATTAATTTCAATCCTAACAATGCCTGTAATTGGCGCTGTATTTATTGCCAGGTACCTGGTCTTAAGGTGGGTACAGCCCCGAAAATGGACTTTCAGCTGCTGGAGCAGGAATTGAGATGCTTTCTTGATGATGTGCTTAACGGTGATTTTTATCAGCGCTTTCAGGTCGATGAAGATAAACGGATCATTAAGGATATTGCCATATCCGGTAATGGTGAGCCGACCAGTTTAAAAGATTTTGATAAGGCTGTGGCTTTAATTGGTGAGGTGGCGACAGAAGTCGGAATTTTGCCGCAGAGTAAGTTTGTGTTGATTACCAATGGTAGCTTGATGCATCGTCCTAATGTTCAAGGTGGTCTGAAGAAATTACAGGAATATGGCGGAGAAGTCTGGTTTAAGTTGGATAGCGCTACGGAAGAGGGGAGGGCTCTAACGAATAATGCCGGGCAGAGTTGTCAGGCGAGCGTCGATAATCTGTTGATTTCGGCAAAGCTGTGTTCAACAAAGCTACAAACCTGTTTATTGGATTACAATAAACAGGGTTTGTCCCTGAAAGAAAAAAATGCTTTTCTTGATTTGCTGAGAGATATTAAAGCAAAGGGCTGCGTGCTGAAGGGGGTGATGCTGTATACGATTGCAAGACAATCGCTGCAGCCGGAAGCCGATCGGCTGCAGCGATTGTCTCTGGAGGCGCTGAATGCATTCGCTGATGAAATCAGGCTCTTGGGTTTTGATGTTTCAGTGTGTTAGTGAGTGATGTGTTAGGCTTTTATGTCAAGCAAAGATCCTGTTATCTCTTTATCGGCTTGAAGTAATTTAACGGCGGCCGAAGTTTCCAGTTCAGCCTCTTTTAAGCTGAGTACGGGTTTGATAATGTCACTGGAATTGAATTCTGAGCTGCCGACTTCATTATCTTGTATGGGCAGCTTTGCAATCTCTTGAGCCGCGCCCGCTGATTTATGTTGGGCGGTATTGATTAGATTAACTGCGCTGGTAGTTGGTGAAATGTTCATGTCGCACCTCTGTACATTAAATTAACTTCAGATTAATACTACATCTATATGAGTAATATGCAAAGATTGAATTGCGACTTAAAAGCAGAACTGTGAGTAATAGAGCATTGTTGTTAACAGTAAATGATTATATTGAGAATGATAAGTTTAAAATTTAAAGCTTGTTGTCTGTGTATAATTGCGGATATAATTGCAAGTTCATTCAAAGTGCGAATGTGGCGGAACTGGTAGACGCGCTGGATTTAGGTTCCAGTAGGTTATCCTGTGAGAGTTCGAGTCTCTCCATTCGCACCACCCAATTCATTTAAGAGTCAGCGATTCATCGCTGACTTTTCAGATTTCATGAGCCGTTTACCGGTGTTCTATAAAATTCTTATTTTAAATTTAGCTGAGGTAAAGAAATGCAAGTTTCTGTCGAGAAGACATCAGAATTAAGCAGAAAAATGACTGTTTGCGTGCCTGAAGAAGTTGTTCAGGAAAAAATGGCGGCACGTTTAAAGTCGTTAGCACGCGAAGTTAAGATTGATGGCTTTCGTCCGGGTAAAGTGCCCCAACATGTCATTAAGAAAATGTATGGAGAACGGGTTCGCGGTGAAATAGCCGGGGATCTGATTCAAGCTACTTATTACGAGGCATTGAAGGAGCAGGATTTGAAACCTGCCGGCTATCCGCATATTCAGCCAGAAGATGAAGCCGAAGGTTTCAAATACATCGCCGAGTTTGAGGTCTATCCTGAAATATCACTAGACGGTGTTGAGCAAATTGAGGTGTCGAAGCCTGTTGCTACCGTTCAAGATGTTGATGTTGACGGCATGATTGAGAAACTGAGAGCGCAAAAGAAAAGTTGGTCTGTTGTTGCGCGTGCATCTCAGGAACATGATCGCGTGACCATTAGTTTCTCAGGAGTTTCCGAAGGCGAGAACTTTACGGACGGAAAAGTAGAGAATTATCCTGTTGAAATTGGCGCGAAACAAATGATTCCAGGTTTTGAAGAAAACCTGATCGGCCTCGCGGCGGGTGCTAATAAAACCTTTGAAGTAACTTTTCCAGAAGAATACGGCAATGAGAAGTTGACCGGTAAAGTGGCTGAGTTTGAAGTTGAAGTCATTAGCGTTGAAGAGCCAATATTGCCGGAAATTGACGATGCTTTTATTAAAGCATACGGCATTGAGGGTTCGGTAGAGGCTTTCCGTGAAGATATTAAAAGTAATTTGGAGGGGGAGCTCGAACAGGCATTGCACGGTAAGCTTAAAAATGCAGTGATGGATGCTTTGTATGAAAAAATCCAGATCCTTGTGCCAAATGCATTAGTCGATCAGGAAGTCGAAAGTATGATGAAACCGTACATCGAGAATGCTAAAAGACAGAAAATGAAGCCGGAAGATGTGAAACTGCCAAGAGATTTATTTGAAGAGCGGGCAAAGCGTCGAGTAGCGCTGGGACTTATCTTGGGTGAAATTATTGATAAAAATAACATCAAGCTGGACGATAACAAAGTACGCTCTACTATTGAAGATATGGCAAAAAGCTATGAACGTCCTAGTGACGTTATAGAGTGGTATTTTTCTGATGAAAGCCGATTGAACGATGTACGGCAGATGGTTTTGGAAAATCAGACCATCGATTGGCTGGTTGCTCAAGCAAAAGTGTCGGATGAAGCTATAAGTTTTAGTGATGCGATGAGTAAGCAAGGCCAAGGGGTTTAAATGTATAACCAGTACATAGAAAATCAAGTGATTGCTCCAGAAGCAGCTGGTGGGTTAGTGCCTATCGTTATTGAACAAACTGCTCGAGGTGAGCGTTCTTTTGATATTTATTCAAGATTATTGAAAGAACGCGTCATTTTTCTGGTGGGGCAGGTTGAAGATTACTCGGCTAATCTAATTGTCGCCCAGTTGCTTTTTTTGGAATCGGAAAATCCTGATAAAGACATTCATTTATATATCAATTCGCCAGGTGGGTCAGTGACTGCTGGTATGTCAATTTATGACACGATGCAGTTTATTAAGCCTGATGTCAGTACTATGTGTATTGGACAAGCTGCCAGTATGGGAGCGCTGCTTCTGACGGGTGGAGCAAAAGGCAAGCGGTATTGTTTGCCTCACTCAAGAATGATGATTCATCAGCCATTGGGCGGTTTTCAGGGACAGGCTTCCGATTTTGATATTCATGCCAAAGAAATTCTGTCAATCAGAGAAAAATTGAATAAAATTCTTGCTGATCATACCGGCCAATCTATAGAAAAGGTTCGGCAGGACACAGACAGAGATAACTTCTTAAGTGCAAATGATTCTGTTAAGTATGGTTTGATTGATCAAGTATTGTCGAGCCGAACAGCTGTTGCTGAGAAATAACGGTTAGTATTCTTTTGTATTTCGCTATATTCTTTATTTTATCGAAAGTAAAAAAACATCATCTCTGGATGGTTGCGGGAGTCTAATTTATGAGTAATGACAAAAATAGCAAAGATGATGACAAACTGCTTTATTGTTCTTTTTGCGGTAAAAGTCAGCATGAGGTCAGAAAGCTTATTGCAGGGCCATCGGTTTATGTCTGTGATGAATGTGTAGATCTTTGTAATGACATTATAAAAGACGAATTACAGGATGAATCCTCTTTTTCTTTTGGTGGCGGTGAGTTGCCCAAGCCAAAAGAGATAAAAGAAGAGCTTGATAGCTATGTTATCGGGCAGGAAAATGCGAAAAAGATTTTGGCAGTAGCTGTTTATAATCACTATAAACGCCTACGTAGTAAGTCTAAAAAAGATAGCGTTGAATTGGCAAAAAGTAATATTTTGTTGATTGGGCCTACCGGTTCAGGGAAAACCTTGCTGGCTGAGACTTTAGCTCGATTACTGGATGTGCCGTTTACTATTGCTGATGCAACTACGTTGACAGAAGCAGGTTATGTCGGTGAAGACGTAGAAAATATCATTCAGAAGATTCTGCAAAAATGTGATTATGATGTAGAGAAGGCTGAAACCGGTATCGTTTATATTGATGAAATCGATAAGATTTCCAGGAAATCAGATAACCCGTCAATTACTCGAGATGTTTCAGGTGAGGGCGTTCAGCAGGCTTTGTTGAAACTGATTGAAGGAACTATTGCTTCGGTTCCGCCTCAAGGCGGGCGCAAGCATCCTCAGCAGGAATTTTTGCAAGTTAATACGGCTAATATTCTGTTTATAGTCGGCGGTGCTTTTGCCGGTTTGGATCGGGTTATTAAAGATCGCTCCGAAAAAGGCGGAATAGGTTTCTCAGCTGAAATAAAAACTAAAGATGAGTCTAGAAATATTGGGCAACTGTTTGCCGAAGTCGAGGCGGAAGATCTGATTAAATATGGATTGATTCCTGAATTTGTGGGCCGTCTTCCTGTTATTGCTACCTTAGAAGAGCTGGACGAGAAAGCTTTGGTGCAAATATTGACCGAGCCTAAAAATGCGCTAATCAAGCAATATAAGCATTTATTTGAAATGGAAGGCGCTGAACTGGAATTTCGGGATGACTCTCTGATTGCAATTGCTCGCAAAGCTATGGAGCGAAAAACAGGGGCGAGAGGGCTAAGAACTATCGTTGAAAATGTTCTGCTGAACACCATGTATGAGTTGCCGTCTGCGGATAATATTTGCAAAGTTGTTGTCGATGGTGGTGTTATTTCAGGTGAGTCAGAGCCTATTTTGGTTTATGAAACCGAAAAGAAAAAGGCTTCTGCGGAGTCTTAAAGATTATTGATGGATGATAAAGGGAGCTTTTATTTTTTTAAAGCTCCCTTTTTTTGTGCTGTAGATAATCAAAGGTACTATTTTGAGGTGGCATCCTTGCTATTCTAATTAACGACCCCATAATCTCTTTTTCAAGAAAATTGTTATAAGGTTCCATTTATGGAAACGCACAAAATGACAGAGTTACAACAAATAAATGTACTGATTCCGGTTTTGCCGCTCAGAGATGTCGTGGTTTATCCGCACATGGTCATTCCCCTGTTTGTCGGCAGGGAAAGATCGATTGATGCTTTGGATGCTGCGATGAAGGACAGCAAACAAATATTGTTGGTTGCGCAAAAAGAAGCAGAAGTTGATGACCCCGATGTTGCCGATCTTTATGAGGTAGGGACTCTGGCTAATATCCTGCAAATGCTTAAGTTGCCGGATGGAACGGTCAAGGTTTTGGTTGAAGGGGTTCAGCGCAGCAAAGTATTGCACTATAAGGAGACAGAAAGCTATTTTTCTGCGGTCGTAACGGAAATTTTCGACGTTTTAAAGCTAACCGAGCAAGAGCAGGATGTGTTGCAGCGGACGGTCATTAATTCGTTTGATCAATATGTTAAGCTCAATAATAAGATTCCGCCAGAAGTGTTGAATTCGCTGTCCGGCATTGATGATCCAAGCCGGCTTGCCGATACGATGGCGGCTCATATGACTTTAAAGGTTAATGAAAAACAGGCTATCCTTGAAACGGCAGATATTGAAAAGCGCCTTGAAGATTTAATGACCTTAATGGAAGGGGAGGTTGATCTTCTGGAGATGGAGAAAAGAATCCGCGTGCGCGTTAAGCAGCAAATGGAGAAGAATCAAAGGGAATACTATCTGAATGAACAGATGAAGGCGATTCAAAAAGAATTAGGGGATATGGATGATGTGCCTAATGAAATTGAAGCGTTGGCGAAGAAGATTGAAGACGCGGGTATGTCTAAGGAAGCTAAAACAAAAGCGGATGCTGAGCTTAATAAGCTTAAACAGATGTCACCTATGTCAGCTGAGGCAACCGTGGTGCGCAATTATATTGACTGGATGGTCAATGTGCCATGGAAGAAAAAAACTAAAGTACGGCATGATCTAAAGGTCGCTGAGCAGGTTTTAGAGGCCGAACACTATGGTTTAGATAAGGTTAAAGAGCGTATTCTTGAGTATCTTGCTGTTCAGCAGCGAGTAAAACAACTCAAAGGGCCGATTTTGTGTTTGGTGGGACCTCCAGGCGTAGGAAAAACCTCGCTAGGCGAGTCTATTGCCAGGGCAACTAATCGCAAATACGTGCGTATGTCCTTGGGTGGAGTGCGTGACGAGGCGGAAATTCGTGGCCATCGTCGAACTTATATAGGCTCTATGCCGGGTAAGATTTTGCAGAATCTGGCTAAAGTGAAAACGCGCAATCCTATGTTTTTGCTAGATGAAATCGACAAAATGGCGGCCGATTTTCGAGGTGATCCGGCGTCGGCTTTATTAGAGGTCCTGGATCCCGAGCAGAACCACACTTTTTCAGATCATTATCTGGAAGTGGATTTTGACTTGTCTGATGTGATGTTTGTTGCGACTGCAAATACCATGAATATTCCCCCAGCATTGTTGGATAGAATGGAGGTTATACGCATTGCCGGCTACACGGAAGACGAAAAAATCAATATCGCAATTCGGTATTTGGTTCCGAAACAAGTTAAAAATAACGGTCTTAAAGAACGAGAAATTCAAATTACAGAAGACGCGGTCAGGGATATGATTCGTTATTACTCTCGCGAAGCCGGTGTTCGGAGTCTTGAGCGGGAAATTTCGAAAATTTGTCGTAAAGTGGTGAAAGATTTATTATTGAAGCCGAGAAAATCTAAAGTCGTGGTTAATCCTGAAAATTTGGATAATTATTTGGGAGTTAAGCGTTTTCATTACGGTCTTGCAGAAGAGAAGGATCAGATTGGACAGGTTACCGGCTTGGCCTGGACCGAAGTGGGGGGGGAATTATTAACTATTGAGACTGCGGTCATTCCCGGAAAAGGTAAGCATTCGGCAACGGGTAAGCTCGGCGATGTGATGAAGGAGTCAATTGAAGCGGCAATGACGGTCGTCAGGAGTCGTTCAGAAATCCTGGGTATCGATAATGAACTGTTTCAGAAGAACGATATACATATTCATGTGCCTGAGGGTGCTACACCAAAAGATGGTCCGAGTGCAGGTGTGGGTATGTGTACAGCCATTATTTCAGCATTGACCAAGATACCGGTTCGAGCTTGTGTGGCCATGACCGGTGAAATTACCTTGCGAGGTGAGGTGTTGCCTATTGGGGGCTTGAAAGAAAAGCTTCTGGCTGCTCATCGCGGCGGTATAACAACGGTTTTGATACCTGCTGAGAATGAAAAAGATCTAGTTGAAATACCGGAAAACATTAAGCAGAACTTGGTAATAAAGCCGGTTCATTGGATAGATGAGGTATTGGAAGTCGCTTTACAATATATGCCAGTTCCGTTTGAAAAAAAGGAAGTGGAAGAGTCAGGAAAAAATGAAACTGAAGCAGTTAAAATAGTAAATCAGGGCTTAACAGCGCATTAATCAATTTGGGGTTTTGTCTAAAAAATAGCAAAACCCCAAAAATCATGGTCTCCGGGGTGGTTAATACTTGACACTACGTAAGTGCAGTTGTTATAAATACCCGAGTTTTTTGTGTCGCTGACCATGGATGCATAAAAATTATCATGCTGGTCTTGTAGAATATAATTTTAAAAAATGACTTCCTAAGGGGGAATAATGAATAAATCGGAACTTATTGACGCTATAGCAGAGTCTGCTGAATTGACTAAAGCGGATGCGGGTCGTGCATTAGATGGCTTTATTGGTGCAGTTACAAAAGCATTAAGCAGCGGTGATTCAGTCGCTTTAGTTGGCTTTGGAACCTATGCTGTAAAAGACAGAGCTGAGCGCAAAGGGCGTAATCCACAAACTGGGGCTGAGATTACTATTAAGGCTGCAAAAATTCCTTCATTTAAAGCTGGTAAATCTTTAAAAGATGCTGTAAACTAGGATTTCTTTAGTCGGGTGCTTAGCTCAGCTGGGAGAGCATCGCCCTTACAAGGCGAGGGTCGGGGGTTCGAACCCCTCAGCACCCACCAGACTTTGGAGTGGTAGTTCAGTTGGTTAGAATACCGGCCTGTCACGCCGGTGGTCGCGGGTTCGAGTCCCGTCCACTCCGCCAAATTAAAAAAGCCCCGGATCAATTGATTCGGGGCTTTTTTTTTGATTATTGTAAGTTGTTTCTTTAGGGCAGAGCATTATGCTGACAAAAATTAGAGAAAAAGCACAAGGTGCTTTTGCATGGGGTATTTTGATAGTAATTTGTGTCCCCTTTGCTTTATGGGGCATTCAGAATTATGTGGATACTGGAGAAGAGGCGCCTGTCGCTTCCGTAGGTGATAAGGATTTTTTTCAGCGCGATGTTAATAAGGCTTATGAGCAATATAGCCAGAATTTTCAGGGGATGGCGTTTGACGAACAAACCTTGAAGGCGCAAGCATTAGAAAAACTAATAAAAGATGAGGTCTTATTGCAACATGTGCATGCTAAAGGTCTGGTTACAACTGATGATACGGCGCGTGATTTTATTCAATCCTTGCCCTATTTTCAGGTAGACGGAAAATTTGATGATAAGCGATATAAGACAATGCTCAGTTTACAAAAAATGTCCTCAGGGGAATTTGTAAACAGAATCAAGAATGCTCTGATCATGGAACAGTTTCAGCGCAGCATTATCGATAGCAGTTTTGCAACAAAATATGATGTGGAAAGTTTTTTCAAAATCCAGAATCAGCAGCGCGATGTAGATTACATCACCGTTGCGGTGCAAAAGTCGACAGAACAGCCTTCAGAGGAAGATATAGCGGCCTATTATCAGCAGCATCAGGACTTATATCAAACGCCTGAGCAGGTTTCTGTAGAGTACATAGAATTGGCACTTGAAGATATAGCCAAGACTATAGCGGTAACCGATGACAAGCTAAAAGCCTACTATGAAGAGCAGAAAGATCAATATACTACTGCAGAGCGAAGAAAAATCAGTCATATCCTGTTTGCAATTAATGACAAGGTCGACGAAAAAACCGCTTTAGACAAAGCTTTAAAAGCCCAAGAAGAATTGGCAATTAAAGACTTTGCAACTGTTGCGGCGGAATTTTCCGATGATAAATTGTCCGCTAAAACAGGCGGGGATTTAGGCCTGTTTAATGTGGGCGTCATGGAGAAATCATTCGAAGACGCTGCGAGTGCTTTAAAATTGGGTGAAGTATCAAAACCCGTTAAGTCGGCATTTGGTTATCACTTGATCAAAGTCACCGAGTTAATGCCGGGAGAGATCAAGCCGTTCGATGCCGTTAAAAACGAAGCCACCAAGGCTTTTCAGAAAGCCCAGGCAGAAACCGCTTTTTATGAGTCAGCTGAAACGCTGACCGAAATGAGTTATGAAAATCCTGACAATCTGAAAACAGTGGCGGATGCGTTGGGTATCACTATCCAGAAATCGGCCTTGTTCACCAAAAATAAAGGTGATGGTATTGCCGCTGACGAAAAAATTCGGCACGCCTCCTTCACTGAAGAAGTTTTGCAAGGTAATAATAGTACACCTATAGAATTGGGAACCGATCGTCTGGTCGTGTTGCGGCTTTCAGAGCACAAGACTGCTGCTGTGAGAGAACTAAAAGATGTTAAGCAGGATATAGTTGCCGTATTATTGGCCGATAAAGCCAAATTACAGGCTGTCGAAACCGCGCGGCAGATTAAAGCCCGGTTACAGGCAGGAGAGTCTATTCAAACGGTTGCTGCTGAAAATAAGTTGCCAGTAAAGACGGTTGCGGGATTAACGCGCAACAAGGATGATGTGCCATTGCCGTTGAGTGAAGCGATTTTTAAGGCGGCTAAGCCTGTTGGTGGCAAGCCGACCCTCTTTATTGCTGAATTGCCTGCAGGTGAGCAGGTGGTCGTGAGTTTGTCAAAAGTAAAAGAAGGCGTAATGACTGAGGACGACAAGAAACAAATGGACTTGGCGACCAAAAATATTGCCAAAGCTTTCGGTCAGACTGAGTTTAATGCGTTGGTAAACAGTTTACAGGGAGATGCTGACATCTCGGTAAAAGCACCTAAATAAACTTCGAACCTGAAATAAAAAAGGGAGCTTAAAGCTCCCTTTTTTTGTGTCAAAATTATTGCTTTAAGATGCCGCTAAACCGGCAATATTATAGCCGCAATCCACAAAGGTGATTTCGCCGGTAATACCCGAAGCCAAATCAGAACACATAAAAGCCGCCGCATTGCCGACTTCTTCAATGGTGACGTTTTTCTTTAAAGGCGCGGTATCGGCCGCTTTGCCGAGCATGGATTTAAAATCATTAATACCCGATGCAGCAAGCGTTCTGATAGGGCCTGCTGAAATAGCATTAACGCGCGTACCTTCCGCACCTAAGGCCACAGCCATGTAACGGACATTGGCTTCCAGGCTGGCTTTGGCAACACCCATGACATTGTAGTTAGGAATCGCCCGGTCGGCACCTAAATAAGTCAGGGTTAACAGCGAACCGTTGCGGCCTTGCATCATCGCGCGTCCGGCTTTAGCCAAGGCGGTAAAGCTGTAAGAACTCACGTCGTGAGCGATTTTAAAGTTTTCTCGGGTGGTCACATCAACATAATCACCGTTCAGTGCGTCGCGGGGTGCGAAGGCGACCGAATGTACGATACAATCCAAACCGTCCCAGTGTTCGCCGAGCTTGTTAAATACCGTGTCGATATGTTCATCAATGCTGACATCGCATTCAATGGTAATGTTGGAATTGCATTTTCCAGCCATTTCCTCGACGCGACTTTGCAGCTTTTCATTTTGAAAGGTAAAAGCTAATTCAGCGCCTTCGCGATGCATGGCTTGAGCAATACCCCATGCGATAGAACGATTACTGGCTAAGCCCACAATCAAGACCCGTTTGCCCTGCATAAAACCCATTATCATCTCCCGGTGTTTTTGTTGTTACAATAGAGATTCAAGTATCTATGAGCCTTTTATTGATGTCCAGTCTTTTGTTGTCGGCACACCGCTGTTCCATGCGTTGGCCTGCCTTTTAATTCCATGTAGTCGTATGAAGATGCAATCCTGCAAAGTTCGTGTATTAGTCCTGATGTTGTCGGCCGTATTTTTGGCCGTCTCGGTTTCGTGTATGGCGAGGGAATCAGAGCAGCTTAATAATCCGTATAGCGAAGACGAAGGCAAGCAGGCGGTTTTATACGAATCATTTTCCGAGCGGCCCAAGCATTTTGATCCGGCTGTATCCTACAATGCCAACGAATATGCCTTTATCGCGCAGATTTACGAGCCGCCTTTTCAATATCATTATTTAAAAAGGCCTTATCAATTGGTGCCGTTAACCGCTGCCCGTATGCCTGAGGTTATTCACCTGAATCAGAAAGGCGAGAAATTGGGCTATGGCGCAAATGACGACGATATTGCGTTTACCGATTATATGATTGAAATTCAGCCCGGTATTCGTTATCAGCCGCACCCTGCGCTGGCAAAAAACGCCCAGGGCGATTATGAATATCACCGGTTAAACCCAGCGCAAATCGAGTCGGCTGCGTCGCTGAATGATTTTAAAGCCACCGGCTCGCGTGAACTCACTGCTGAGGATTATGTTTACCAGATCAAACGCTTGGCGCATCCCAAAATTCAGTCGCCGATAGCCGAAATCATGAGGAATTATATTGTCGGTTTTGATGATTTCTCCAAACAGGTTGGCGATAAACCCAAGGCAGCGCTTAGAAACCTGCCGATGGTCGGTACGACAGCACTCAGCCGTTACCAATACCGTATTCGTATTAAAGGCAAATATCCGCAATTCATCTTCTGGTTAGCCATGCCGTTTTTCTCGCCGATGCCGTGGGAAGCGGATGTGTTTTACGATCAGGCCGGACTTGCCGACAAGAACATTACCCTGGACTGGTTTCCGCTAGGTACAGGGCCCTATTTAATGGCCGAAAATAACCCGAACCGGCGCATGGTCTTGCTTAAAAACCCGTTGTTCCATCTTGAAACCTATCCGACCGAAGGCGAAGCTGAAGACAAACAAAAAGGCCTACTGGTTGATGCGGGAAAAAAACTGCCGTTTATCGATAAAGTGGTTTTTATGCTGGAAAAAGAAACCATTCCCTATTGGACCAAATTTTTGCAAGGTTATTACGATGCGTCGGGCATCGCCTCTGACAGTTTCGATCAGGCCATACAATTTACCGGCAGCGGCGATGTTGCGCTAACGCCTATCATGCTTGAAAAAGGCATCCAGCTGCAAACCTCGGTGGCGATCTCCAGTTTTTACATGGGTTTTAACATGCTTGACGCGACCGTAGGCGGTGAGACCGAACAGGGGCGAAAGTTACGGCAGGCTATCGCTATCGCGGTCGATTATGAAGAATACATCTCCATTTTTACCAACGGGCGCGGCGTTGCTGCGCAAGGCGTTTTGCCGCCCGGCATTTATGGGTTTGATGAAAAGGCGGGCATTAATCCCTATGTTTACGAGTGGCTGGATGGTAAAACTCAGCGTAAAAAAATCGCTGACGCAAGGCAACTGATGACCGAAGCCGGTTATGCCAATGGTATAGATCCCAAAACTAAAGCAGCCCTGATTTTGTATTTTGATACCACAGCTGCGAGTATTGATGATCGTCCCCGGATGAACTGGTATCGCAAACAATTTGAAAAGCTGGGCATAAAACTGGTGATACGCGGCACCGATTACAACCGTTTCCAGGAAAAAATGCGTACCGGTAATGCGCAGATCTTTGTCTGGGGCTGGAACGCCGATTACCCCGATCCCGAAAATTTCTTTTTCCTGCTGTACGGTGCCAATTCCAAAGTGCAGCACGGCGGTGAAAATGCCGCCAATTACCATAACCGCGAATTCGACCGTTTATTCGAGCAAATGCGCAACATGGATAACAGCGAGCAGCGCTACCGGATTATTCAGCAAATGCAGGAGATTGTGCGCCATGATGCGCCGTGGGTTTTCGGTTATCATCCAAAGAACTTTTCACTGTTTCATCACTGGTACAAAAACCTCAAACCCAATCTGATGGCGAATAACCAGCTGAAATATACCCGCATTGATACGGCCGATCGAGATACAAAAAGGCAACAATGGAATGAACCGGTATTTTGGCCTTTGGTGTTGGGTGGCGCGGTATTTGTGTTGATGTTGATTCCGGCAGTTATTGCCTATCGCCGCCGGATCAAGGAAACCAGGCTATGACTCAATATATCATCCGGCGACTTTTATACAGCTTACCCTTGTTGATGGGCGTCAATATCTTAACCTTCGTACTGTTCTTCGTCGTCAACAGCCCGGACGATATGGCGAGGATGCAACTGGGGCAAAAGCACGTTACCGAGCAATCCATCGCCAACTGGAAACAGCAACACGGCTACGATGTGCCGTTGCTCTGGAATGACGATGCTCAAGGCGAGAAAAAAATAACCGACACTATTTTTTATCAAAAATCGGTCGGCTTGTTTTTGTTTCGTTTCGGGGTGTCCGATAGCGGCAGGAATATCGGTGCAGACATTAAAGAACGCGCCTGGCCCAGTCTTGCCGTGGCATTGCCGACGCTGATGATCGGCCTGCTGGTGAATATTTGTTTTGCGCTGATGATGGTGTTGTTTCGCAACAGCTACCTGGAACATGCGGGTCTGGTGTTATGCGTGATTTTGATGTCGATTTCCTCGCTGTTTTATATCATCGGCGGACAGTTTTTCATCGGTAAAGTCTTAAGGCTGGTGCCTATATCCGGCTATGACGACGGCATGGCGGCGGTTAAATTCCTGATCTTACCGGTGTTGATCGGCGTGTTTTCCGGTATAGGTTCAGGCGTTCGCTGGTACCGAACCTTGTTTTTGGAAGAAGTCGAAAAAGACTATGTGCGCACCGCCAGAGCCAAGGGCTTAACCGAAACCCAAACCCTGTTCCGGCATGTGCTGCCCAATGCGATGATTCCTATTTTGACCGGCGTAGTGGTCGTGTTGCCGTTGCTATTCATGGGCAGCCTGATCATGGAATCGTTTTTCAGCATCCCCGGTTTAGGCAGCTACACCATAGATGCGATCAACAGCCAGGATTTCGCTATCGTTCGCGCGATGGTTTTCCTGGGGTCGGTGCTATATGTGATCGGGCTGTTATTGACCGACATTTCCTACACCCTGGTTGACCCGCGCGTGAGGTTGTCGTAATGGTGGTTTTATGGACAGACGCATTGATCTATGTGCTGATTGTAGTAATGTTGGCGCTGGGCATTTACCTGCGCGGCAAAGAACATATTCAGCGCCCTCTGCAACAAATAGGCCGCAGTAAAATCGGCATGGCGTCATTGGTGGTGCTGTTGTTTTTTGTGCTGATCGGCTTGCTCGATTCCGTGCATTTTAAACCTGCAGACGACAAGAAAAACGAGATTATCAGTCTGCTGGACGCCTTCGCGACGCCGTTGCGCGAGCATGGCGAGAAAACCTATTCCGCGCCTTTTGCAACCACGCTGTACAGCAAGGAAATGATGACGCTGGCGGACGGCTCCATGCAATGGGCTTATCCGCGTCTGGAATTCGGCGGCAGGCATTTGGAGGATACTGAAACGCAGCATATTGCCGACATTCTGCAAAAAGCCGTTTACGGCTTGGCTCAAGGCGCCAGTTTGATTGGTTTTATTATATTGCTGATGTGGGGATTATTAGCTGAGCAGCATAAACGCTTCATGCGCAGTTCAACGGCGAAAACAGTCTGGGCAGTCGTGTTTGTTATCGTGTCGTTCAGTTACGCCTCAATCTACTTATCCGCCTATTATCATATTTTTGGCACCGACAAAGTCGGCGAAGACGTTTTTTATCAGGCGGTAAAAAGCATACGAACCGGCTTGGTCATTGGCACCTTAACCACGTTAATCATGCTGCCGATGGCGATCATCTTCGGCATCCTGGCCGGATTTTTTCACGGCTGGGTAGACGACATCATCCAATACATTTACACCACGCTCAACTCGATCCCCGGCGTGTTGCTGATAGCCGCCTCCATCCTGATGGTGCAGGTGTACATGGCCAATCATGAAGCGGCCTTCACCAGCGTTATTGTCAGGGCCGATACGCGCTTATTATTCCTGTGCATGATCCTCGGCGTGACCAGTTGGACGGGCTTATGCCGGTTGCTCCGGGCGGAAACCCTCAAACTCCGGGAAATGGAATACGTTCAGGCCGCCTCTGCCTTGGGCGTCAAGCAAGGCGCGATTTTGCTGCGCCACATCCTGCCCAACGTGATGCATATCGTGCTGATTTCCGTGGTGCTGGATTTCAGCTCGCTGGTGCTGGCCGAAGCGGTATTGTCCTACATCAATATCGGCGTCGATCCGACCAGTTACAGCTGGGGCAATATGATTAACGGCGCGCGGCTGGAAATGGCGCGCGAGCCTATCGTGTGGTGGTCGCTGACGGCCGCCTTTGTGTTTATGTTCGCGCTGGTGCTGGCAGCTAACCTGTTTGCCGATGTGGTGCAAAATGCGTTCGATCCGAGACGGAGCGGCAATGAATAATCCGATACTGGCCGTTAAGCAGCTTAGCGTGACCTTCAACCACCGGCAGACGGTGGTCGACGACATCAGTTTTGAGATCCATGCAGGCGAAACCTTCGCGTTGGTCGGGGAATCCGGTTCCGGCAAATCGATCACCGCCTTGTCGGTGCTCAGATTATTGCCCAATAATGCAAGGCTGAATGCCGACGCGATCAACTTGCACGGCGATAATTTACTGAACCGCTCCGAATTCGAGCTGTGCAAAATCCGCGGCCGGCGCATCGGCTTTATTTTTCAGGATCCGATGTCTTCGCTGAACCCGGTGATGACCATCGGCAGCCAAATCGAGGAAGTCATTAAGCTGCATTTTGACCTGCCCAGGGCAGCGGTTAAACAACGGGCGCTGGAATTATTGCAGCAAGTCGAACTGCCCCAAGCCCAGCAGCGCATTAAGGACTATCCGCATCAGCTTTCCGGCGGCCAGCGGCAGCGGGTGATGATAGCCATTGCCTTGGCGGGCAAACCGGATTTACTGATCGCCGACGAACCGACCACGTCGCTGGATGTGACCATCCAGGCGCAAATCCTGGCGCTGCTGAAAGCTATCCAGCAACAGACCGGCATGGCGTTGTGGCTGATCAGTCATGACTTGGCGCTGGTGTCCACAATGGCCGACCGGGTTGCGGTCATGCAGCAGGGTAAAATCGTCGAAACCGGCGCGACCGCCGAGTTTTTTAACCAGCCCAAACATCCTTATACCCGCAAGCTGCTGAATGCGCTGCCGTTGATGCAGAGTTGCCTGTCGCACAGCGCGCAAGAAAAATCGCTGTTGCTACAGGTCAGCGATTTTTATTGTTATTACCCGATCCGGAAAGGCATTTTCAAGCGGGTAGTCGATTTTGTGCGGGCAGTCGACGGCGTCAGTTTTGACATACAGCAAGGAAAAACCCTGGCCCTGGTCGGCGAATCCGGCTGCGGCAAAACCACCTTGGGCAAGAGTTTGTTAAACCTGATACCCGGCAGCGGTCGGGTCGTGATCAACGGCGTCGAGTTGAATGCCTTAAGCGGAGAAGCTTTGCGGCAACAACGCGCCAATATCCAAATCGTGTTTCAGGACCCTTTTTCATCGATGAATCCGCGCATGCTGGTCGGCGACATCATCGCCGAAGGCATCAGAGCCTTGCATCCCAAGGTGAGTCAGGATGAGCGCAAGGCCAGAGTCCGGCAACTGTTGCAGCAAGTCGATTTGCCCGCAGATTCGGCGCTGCGTTATCCTCATGAGTTTTCCGGAGGGCAGCGCCAGCGCATCTGCATAGCCCGCGCCTTGGCGGTCGAACCCAAACTGATCGTCTGCGACGAGCCGACCAGCGCGCTGGACGTGTCGGTACAGGCGCAGATTATCCAGTTGCTTAAAACCTTGCAGCAGGAAAAAGGCGTCAGCTATTTGTTCATCACCCATGATCTTGCCGTCGTCGCAGAAATAGCCGATGACGTTGCCGTTATGTACCAGGGCAAGATCATCGAGCAGGGCAGTGTGGCCGAGGTTTTGACCCAGCCCAAGCAGGCTTATACCAAAAAACTATTGGCGGCTGTACCGGTTTTGAAAATGGATCATTGAGAGTAAAACTTGAGTGGGTTCGCGACAAGGGTTTAACATTCAAGCTGCGTTCAGGTAATAAAGACAGTATAACTTCTTAACTTTGTGGATAAACTTATGAAAAAACAAATTTTGCTTGCGGCAACAATGGCTCTCAGTACCTTAGCTTTTACGGTGTCAGCCGAAGAGATAGGTGATGTCAGCACGACATTTAAGCTGCTGGGAGCCAATAATAAAATTGTGATTGAAGCTTTCGATGATCCTGAAGTCTTAGGCGTTGCCTGCCATGTCTCACGCGCTAAAACAGGTGGAATTAAAGGCTCGGTAGGTCTGGCTGAAGATCCGACAGAAGCGTCAATTGCATGCCGGCAAATAGGTGCAATCGATACAAGCAAACTGGATAAATTGAAAAATGGCGATGTGGTGTTTAAAGAAAGCCTGTCGCTGATTTTTAAGAGTCTGCAAGTGGTGCGTTTCTATGATAAAAAACGCAATGTTTTGGTTTACTTGGCTTACAGCGACAAAGTGATTGAAGGTTCTCCAAAGAATTCTATTTCATCTGTGCCGGTTATGAAGTGGACTCAGTAAAGCGGTAGTCATGTAGGGTACGCTGTGCGTACCTTTTGATATTAAATGATTTTCATAAACGACCAATCAATGTTCAGATCCGGGAATCGTTGAACGGTCGTTGGTTCATCCATGCCAAATACTCCGGGCTGACCGTAATGTCCTTGTTCATCCAGTGTATATACAAGAATCCAACGATCTTCCGGGTGGATAATCCAATATTCCTGAACCCCATGCTGTTGGTAAAGACTGCGTTTGGTGTTCATGTCCTTTAGCGCGGTAGAAGGGGAAAGCACTTCAATAATCCAATCGGGCGCACCACGGCAACCTTGTTTGTCCAGCTTGGACTGGTCGCAAATAACGCTCAGATCGGGTTGCACCACTGTTTCCACCTTTGCATCGGCTTCATCCTTGCGTGGCAGGCGCACGTCGAAAGGGGCAACATAAAATTTACAAGGCTTGCCTTGCAGGTAATTGCCGACTTGCCTGCACAATTCGGAAACAATATCCTGATGCAGTCGTTGCGGTGCGGTCATGGCATACGGTACGCCATCAATCAGCTCCCAACGCTCATTTTCAGGCCATTGGGCATAATCGGTATAGGTGTACTTTTGTTGCAATTGTTCTGCGGTAGCCATCGTCTTCTCCGAAGTGGAAGCCGAGTAGGGTACGCTGTGCGTATCATTCGACATTATTATGGTACGCACAGCGTACCCTACTCGGCTTAAATAAACAAAAACAATCAACCCGCCAGTCGCTCCTGCCATTCGGCGATTTTTATCCTCAACTCATCAATATTAACCGTAGTCAGATGACGCTGCTTTAACAGGCGTTTGCCCGCCACCCAGACATCGGTGACTTGCTGGCGGCTGGCGGCATACACAATCTGCGAAACCGGGCAATATAACGGCTGGGTTTCCAAATGCGATAAATCAACGGCAATCACGTCGGCGGCTTTGCCGATACTTAACGAGCCGATTTCATTGTCCAGACCCAAGGCCTTGGCGCCGTTGATGGTCGCCATGCGCAGGGCGGTCATGGCCGGAATGGCGCTGGCGTCACCGGCAACGGCTTTGCCGAGCAATGCTGCGGTGCGCATTTCGCCGAACATATCCAGGTCATTGTTGCTGGCCGCGCCGTCGGTGCCCAACGCCACATTGATGCCTGCCGCGATACATTTGGCAACCGGGCAAAAGCCGCTGGCCAGTTTTAAATTGGATTCGGGGCAATGCACGATATGAGCGCCAGATTCTGCAAACCGGGCGATTTCGTCATCGGTTAATTGGGTCATGTGTACCGCTATGAATGACGGGTCGATCAGGCCGAGTTCGTGCAATCTTTGCAAGGGGCGCTGTCCGGTTTTTTCCAGTTCCTGCTCGACTTCGTGCTGCGTTTCGTGGACATGCATATGGATCGGCAGTTCCAGTTCGTCGGCCAGGGTTTTGATTTTTTGCAGCGGTTCGTCCGACACCGTGTACGGCGCATGCGGCGCAAACGGCGTGGAAATCAGCGGATGGTGCCGCAGTTGTTCATGCAGAGCTAGGCCTTTTTCAATATAGGCGTCGCTGTTTTCGGCCCAGACCGTCGGAAAATCGATAACGATCAGGCCGACGCTGGCGCGGATGCCGTGATGGTTCGCCTGCGCCGCGGTGATTTCCGGGAAGAAATACATGTCGTTGAAGCAAGTCGTCCCGCCCAGTATCATCTCGGCTATCGCCAGGTCGGTGCCGTCTTTGACAAACGCTTCGCTCATCCATTTTTGTTCCAGCGGCCAGATATGGTTGGCAAGCCAGTCCATCAGCGGTAAATCGTCGGCAATGCCGCGCATTAAGGTCATCGCGGCATGGGTGTGACTGTTGATTAGGCCGGGCAGCAGGGCGTGATGTTCAAGGTTTTCGGTGATTGTGCCTTGATATTTTTGCCGGGCAAGATCGGTCGGCAGCAGGTCGATGATTCGACCATTATCGATAACCAGCGTATGGTGTTCTAAGGTTACGGATTCCGGTTCAACGGGTATAATCCAGCGAGCGTGGATGAGGGTATCGACAACTGTCATAAGATATTCCTAGGTTTGGGTTGCCGAATTATAACTTTTTAGACACTATTCGGCACGAAGGAAAGATTTAGGCGAAAGGCGACGGGCAAAAAAACCTTGCACCTTTTGTCTCTTATAAAGACACTGAATAATTAGATTTTATTTTTATATTAATGACTATGCAAAATAAATTGACTGTACAAGCCTTGCAATGGACAGGTGATGCTTTAAAAGTGCTGGATCAGCGGCAATTGCCGGAAAAAATTGTTTACGATGAATACACCGATGCCGTCGGCGTAACGGCAGCCATTGCAAGCATGCGCGTTCGCGGCGCACCGGCTATCGGCATAGCGGCGGCTTACGGCGTGGCGCTGTCGGTACGTAAGCATTACGCGCAGTCCAATCATTGGCGGCAAAAAGTGACGGCTGACATAGCCATGCTGGCAAAGTCCAGGCCCACGGCGGTCAATCTGTTTTGGGCGCTGGGTCAGATGAAGACCACATTGGCCAAGCAGCTGGATAATCCGCCTCTGGCTATTCTGGCTTGTGCGGAAAAAATCCACAGCGACGATATTGCGGCCAATTACAAAATGGGCGAACTGGGCGCCGATATTCTGGCCGGCGCTAAAGGCGTGATGACGCATTGCAACGCCGGGGCCTTGGCAACCGGCGGTTACGGCACGGCGCTGGGCGTTATTCGCAGCGCTTATCAACGCCAGCGCATTAACATTTATGCGGGCGAAACCCGGCCCTGGCTGCAAGGCGCAAGGCTGACCGTTTGGGAATTGGCGCAAGACGGCATTGCTTCGACCTTGATTGCCGATTCGGCGGCGGCATGGCTGATGAAGTCCGGTGCTGTCGATTGGATTGTGGTCGGTGCAGACCGCATTGCCGCGAATGGCGATGCGGCCAACAAAATCGGCACCTATTCCCTGGCCGTGCTGGCCAAACAGCATGGCGTCAAGTTAATGGTGGTAGCACCAACCACGACCATAGACTGGACTATGCCTAGCGGTGATCTGATAGAAATCGAACAACGCAACCCGAACGAATTATTGCCTGCGTGTTATAGCAACGAGGATTCCCTGGTTAGCGCCTGGAATCCGGTCTTTGACGTAACCCCGGCGGAACTGATTAGCGCCATTGTGACCGAGCGCGGTGTGGTATTGAATCCTGCCGAGCAAGGCGTGGGAGGATTAAGACATGCAATTTAATAAAAAAGGCAACAACCCGGTATTAGCCGTAGGTTTTTTATTTAAAGGCCTGAAATTAGTGAGTCGCCCGGAATTGCGCAAATTCATCATCATTCCGGTATTGATTAATATCGTTTTGTACAGCGCCGCCTTGGTCTTGGGATATTTTTATATTTCGGACTTGATTGATCAATTCATCCCCGGCTGGCTGCAATGGTTAAGCTGGATATTATGGCCGCTGTTTTTTATCAGCTTTTTCATCGCCGGTTTTTTCACTTTTACGGTACTGGCGAATCTGATTGCCGCGCCTTTTTACGGCCATTTATCGGCAAAAACGCTGGCCATGGTAAGCGACAAACCCATGACAATAAGTGAGCCGCCCTTAGCTAAGGTTCTGCTTGCGGAATTAAAACGCATGGGCTATCTGGGAACCCGAGCCTTGCCGTTGCTGATATTGTCGATTATTCCCGGTATCAACGTAATTGCGCCTGTGCTATGGGCTCTGTTCGGCGCCTGGGGCATGGCGCTGGAATACCTGGCCTATCCGCTGGAAAACGAGGGTGTATTGTTTTCCGAACAGAAAAACCTGGTCAAAAGCGTCAGGCTGGGCGCGTTAAGCTTTGGCGGCTTGGCGGTGCTGGGGTTGACCATTCCGGTGCTGAATATCATCATCGCCCCGGCTGCGGTGATTGGCGCGACGCTTTATTTTAACGAGATTAAGCAGGATTGAGCCGAAAACGGTAAAGCGTCTACTGGCTTAAATTAAGGTGTCTATTTGTTGTGGTAAAAAGCTTTCTTCGAATTTCACAGAATACAGCAATCACGACACATTATTAACAGTAATAGATCATGTTTAGCTACAATACAGCCAACTACAACATAATGTGAGAATTTAAAACATGGCTATTTATGCAATTTGGAATAACAAAGGTGGTGTCGGCAAAAGTTACTTAACTTTCCAATTGGCATCAGAATATGCCCGTCAACACTCAGATAAAAAAGTGCTGGTGGTTGATTTGTGTCCGCAAGCAAATTCATCATCTATGTTGCTGGGTGGAATGGTGGATGGTGAAGAAACCCTCAATACTATTCATGGGCAACAATCAAGAAAAACTATCTCTGGATATATTAATGATAGAAGTCGAAGCCCCTATGTTTCGACAAAATCTGGTGCAGATTATATAACGCAGGTTTCTCAATATAACGATAAAGTGCCTAGTAATGTATATCTCGTTGTAGGCGACGAAAAATTAGAACTTCAATCCTCACAAGTATCATACCAAGCAGATCCGAGGGGATACGATGATGCCTGGCGTATCGTTCATCTATGGATAACAGATTTGATTTCAGATATTAAGTATTCATGGAATAACGAAGATTGCTGTGTTTTTATCGACTGTAACCCCAGTTTTTCTATTTATACAGAATTGGCATTAACAGCAGCAGACAGGTTATTAATTCCGTTTTCTGCAGATGGTTCATCAAAAAGAGCGGTTAAAGCTGTATTGTCCCTTGTATATGGACAAAGACGACAACCAAATGATGCACAATCAGAGTTTTACATTGAAACCACTAGAAATAAAATGTCATTACCCGAAATTTATATGTACATAGGTAATAGGTTGACGCAAATGAACTCTTCATCGGCTTCTGCTTTTAAAACAGTCGTCAATGAAATTAGCGATGAAATTTATACAGTATGGCAATCCAGTGACACTCCATTTTGCATACATCCTTTTGGTGCCACTAAACCAAATAACAAAAGATCATTTAAAAATATGTTTCAGTTTGAGGTAAATGACGCAAATTCAGCCTCAGTTGTTTCAAGTGCGTTGGGAATTCCTATCGGTATTCTTACTGCGGGACAAAGAAAAGTAGCAGGAGTAACTATAACTGTTAATCAGTCTCAGCTCGATAGACAAGTGCCAAATTTAAAGGATCTTGTACAACGTATTGAATAATAGCTTGTCATCCCCTTTATCTATATTTTCTGATGCTATGGGAATTCCTATAGGTACTCTTACTGTGGGCTAAAGAATAGTAAGAGTGTAACGGTAACCGTTAATCAAAGCCATGTAGGGTACGACTATATTGTTAATTACCGGAGTTTTCCGTATGGAACAGTCATGTAGGCCGGAATAAGCCGGTTCGAGCGGCAGCGAAAACTGGGGTTTCCGGCAAACACCATTCGAATTCGCCGGAAACGCCACCTCGCGCTACGCGCTTGGATGGCCTTATTCCGACCTACGCCTAGGTTTCAACCCCGCTCCTAACGTTTTTATGATACCTAAGTAAATGGTCATAACTTAACCAACTCAAAACGTTTCGAACGGGGCAACATATCCCGTCCGGCTTGTTTAAAACCCTCAATCCTTTTGACTGCGATGAGTGTTAAAACCCAATGAAATTTGCCATCCAAGTTAACGCCAGCCCTTACCAGTCCAATGCCGGGTATACCGCGTATGAGTTTATCAATGCTGTCTTGGCAGCGGGACATGAAGTGTTCCGGGTGTTTTTTTATCACGACGGCGTTTACCATGCGTTCAAATATGCCACCCCGCCGGATGACGAACTCCAGTTCACTACGCAATGGAGCGAGCTGGCAAGACTGCATCAGATTGACTTGGTGGTGTGCATTTCCGCCGCGCAACGGCGCGGTTTGTTATGCGCCGACGAGGCCCAGCGACAGGGTAAGAAGGATAACGATTTGGCCGAGGGCTTTCGTATTTCCGGTCTGGGGCAGCTGGTTGAGGCCACGCTGGAAGCCGACCGTTTTATCGTATTCGGGTGAGGGCATGAAGCGTTATTTATTTGTACTGCGTAAACCCCCGCACAGCGGCGCACAGGTTCAGGAAATGCTGGATATTATTTTGACCACCGCCGCTTTTGACCAGCACGTCAGTATCTTGTTGCTGGACGACGGCGTATTTCAGCTGAAAAACGGTCAGAATCCTGAAATAGCGGGCATGAAAGATACGGCCTCCATTTTTAAAGCGCTGGAAATCTACGATGTTAACGACATCTACACTGAAGTGGAGTCGCTACAGGAACGCGGCTTAAAGCCGGGCGATTTGTGCCTGCCGGTGCAGGAGCTTTACCGGAAAGACATAGCCGGATTGATGAAGCGGTTTGATGTGGTGTTTGCGGGGTAGGGCGTAAGCTTTAGCAGATCTTTTAATTACCACGAAGGACACGAAGAGCACGAAGAAAAGCCAAAGTAAAAACTTCGTGTTCTCGGCAATTGCTCCTGCATTGCTCTACCTCCTGCATCCTTGCAGTCGTTCGTGTCCTTCGTGGTTTTATAACTTCTTACCCAGTCAGTTTCTTATACTTCAACCGATGAGGATTATCCGCATCGCTACCTAAACGGCGGTGGCGGTCGGCCTCGTAATCTTCATAGTTACCCTCAAACCAGACCACGTTACTGTCGCCTTCAAACGCCAGCATATGCGTAGCAATCCGATCCAGAAACCAGCGATCATGCGAAATCACCACCGCACAGCCGGGGAAAGCCAGCAGCGCTTCTTCCAATGCGCGCAGGGTTTCAACGTCCAGATCATTGGTCGGCTCATCAAGCAACAGCACGTTGCCGCCGGTTTTAAGCAGCTTGGCTAAATGCACACGGTTGCGTTCGCCGCCGGAAAGATCGCCGATACGTTTTCCCTGGTCTGCACCTTTAAAGTTAAAACGACCGACATAAGCCCGTGATGGCGTTTCATATTTGCCAACGGTAATCAAATCCAGCCCATCAGAAATTTCATCGAACACGGTTTTTTTCGAATCCAGGTCATCGCGCAACTGATCAACATAGGCGAGTTGAACGGTTTGTCCCAGTGTTAGGGTGCCGGAATCGGGCTGGTCAACACCGGCCATCATACGAAACAGCGTGGTTTTACCCGCGCCGTTAGGGCCGATAATGCCGACGATGCCGCCGGGCGGCAGTTTAAAGCTCAAACCGTTGATTAACAGCTTGTCGCCGAAAGCCTTGCTGATGTTGTCGGCTTCAATGACCACGTCGCCCAAACGGGGGCCGGGTGGAATATAAATTTCCTGGGTCTCGTTGCGTTTTTGCACGTCGGATGAAGACAGCTCTTCAAAGCGCGCCAATCGGGCCTTGCTTTTGGCATGACGGCCTTTGGGGCTGGAACGCACCCACTCCAACTCTTCTTTCATGGCTTTTTGGCGGGAAGATTCCTGTTTCTCCTCCTGCAACAGCCGGTTGCTCTTTTGCTCCAGCCAGCTGGAGTAATTGCCTTCCCACGGAATGCCGGAACCTCTGTCCAGTTCCAGAATCCAACCGGCCACATTGTCCAGAAAGTAGCGATCATGGGTGACCGCAACCACAGTGCCGGGATAATTGTGCAGGAACCGTTCCAGCCAGGCGACCGATTCCGCGTCCAAATGGTTGGTCGGTTCGTCCAGCAACAGCATGTCGGGATTGGACAACAGCAACCGGCACAAGGCCACGCGGCGTTTTTCACCGCCGGACAGCTTGGTGACATCGGCATCCCAATCCGGCAAGCGCAACGCATCGGCGGCGACTTCCAGCTTGCGATCCAGGTTATGGCCGTCGCAGGCATTGATGAAGTCTTCCAGGAACGCTTGTTCGGCGGCCAGTTTGTCAAAATCGGCATCGGGCAGCGCGTAAGCGGCATAGACGGCGTCGAGTTTCGCCAAGGTTTCCTTGATTTCCGCGACCGCTTCCTCGACATTGCCGCGCACGGTTTTATTGGGGTCGAGTTGCGGCTCTTGCGGCAGATAGCCGATTTTAATGCCCTTGAGTGGGATGGCCTCGCCTTCGATTTCCTTGTCGATGCCCGCCATGATGCGCAGCAGCGTCGATTTACCCGAGCCGTTTAAGCCCAGCACGCCGATTTTTGCGCCGGGGAAAAAAGACAGCGAGATGTCCTTGAGGATGTATTTTTTGGGCGGGACAATCTTGCCGACCCGGTTCATTGAGTAGATGTATTGCGCCATAGTGTTTAGTTCAGCAGTTTAAGGTGGGTAGAGGGTATCGCGATGTCGGCTATTATTCCATGTTATTTGGTAATTTTTAAGCGTTGATGATCAAAGGGCTGAATGTGCAGTCAGTTTCAAAGGTAAAAATTGTACCCGGCATTCCGCGCATCTGAAAATTAAGCATTTAAAATCAATCCGTTGAAAATTATGTCGCTAATTGGTAAAAAACAATATCATTTAATTTCAATGAATTGGCATGGGTATGCGGAATGTCGGTTGTACGGATGTCAATACCCATTTTACCTGTCTAGCATTCCGGCATTGAATCGGTGTGTTTTCAACGTAGATGGAATTGGCATAAAGCAGGCCATCAGCGTATGCTTAATTCGCTGCATTCGGCAGTCGAATTTGGCAATAGTCATCTTTAAAACACGGGTGTCCCTGTGTCATTTGCATGAATTTTTAGAAAAACCATCAATTAGTCGGAGTGAATACCATGAGCAAAGAACAAAAAAGCAATAAAGAAGACAAGAAAAAACCTGCTTTAAGCCCGAAAGAAAAAAAAGCGGTGAAGAAAACCAAAAAAGATTCTAAGAGTTAATATAATTTTTCTGGCTCCCGATTTCTATATTGGGAGCCGCTTCGTTTTTCACGAAATCGGAGATTAGCGCCTTTCGACAGGACTCGGAACACCAAATTCCCAAGCTTGAGTTCTCTCAAGTATCTGCGTGACATCCTGCTCGCCGTCCCATTCTACTGAACCATGGGTAAACCCGTGGTTGCCGCTTTGTACAGCTATGCCGAACAGACAATAGTATTTGCACACAGCAACAATCAGTGGCTTAGCGTTGCCTTATGAATGCGCCGTTTAAGTGCCGCTAAGCAGTTGTAAGTCATTGATAGTTTATAAAATTATTGATTTGTTGCGTTTTTGTACGATTTAACAAAACACCAATAAAAACCGCAAGTAAGCACTAAAGAAAACAATCAATACACAGAGTTATCCACAGATTTTGTGCGTAAGTATTGGATACGGCTTTATCGCTGTATACGGTGTTGAAGGGCAGTTCGCGTTCCTGCATTGGCATGCAGGAACGCGCGGTTTTGTTAAAGATTTGGTAAATATTGGGGAAGATGTTGCCGAATATCGGCAACACTCAACATGGTTATTTCTTTGTTGAGTTCGAAGCGAACCAGCTTTCTAACTTGTTCAGACAGATGATTGCGTAGTAAGCCAAGAAAAGAAGGTGAGGCAACAAGCAGTAGTTGCTCAAACCGGTTTGTGTTGTGTGCGTCTTCCAGATATTGGGCAATAATATGCGCAAAATTATCGGCTTCGTGTTTTTTCGGGTCGGTAGGTTGCTCAAAAGCATGGCCGCCCCCACCGACGCTTTTGATCTTTCCTGGCAGATCGGAAGTTATGTCCCGATCATGTAAACGACTTTCGGTATGAGAAAAGTCTTCAATTTCCTCTAAAGGGGACGCGGACGTGTCGGCAGTAAAAATGCGTGCACGAGCGCTGTCAGCAACGAGTATCCAGGTTAATTTCATGATGGTTCCCTCTGTGATGATTTTGTTTAAATAACGCGTTACTTGCAAAACTCATTAAAGCTAAAAACATAAGTCTTGCATTGTTAGACATAGAATAGAGACATTAAGCGCTTCAATCAATAAGTAGTAATACTAGGCGGTAGAACTGTGGTTACTGGTTTTGTGTTTGGCGTTATGTTGGTCACACGCAAATCTTGCAGACAGGGTAAAATAGCCTGCCCGGCATAATAGTAAAGCTGAAACAATTCCCTAATCCCCATGCAGATCACATTTGTCCATTTAAGACTCCACTCTGAATTCTCCCTGGTAGACGGGATCGTCAAAATTAAACCCTTGGTCAAGCGTCTGGCTGAGTTAAATATGCCGGCGGTTGCGGTTACCGAGCATGCCAATCTGTTTTCACTGGTTAAGTTTTATAAGGCGTCATTAGGGCAGGGCATCAAGGCGATAGCCGGTTCCGATGTATTGGTTTTTAATCCAGAAGACCCCGCTACGCCGTATCGTTTGACCTTGCTGGTCAATAATCACGCCGGTTACATCACGCTGACCGAGTTGATTTCAAAAGCTTATCAGGAAGGCCAGCACCAAGGTGTGCCGATGCTACGGCAAGAGTGGATAGTCGCCAATCATAACGGTCTGATTGCGTTGTCCGGCGCGATGAGCGGGGATATAGGCCGAGCGCTGTTAGCCGAAAACCCTGATGCGGCCAAACGATTGGCAGAGTTTTGGGGCGGAGTGTTCGAGCAAAGCTTTTATCTGGAATTGCAAAGGGTCGGCAAGCCTGAAGAGGAGCGCTATATCGCCGCCGCCGTCGAACTGGCGTTGGCAACCGGTTTGCCGGTGGTGGCGACCAATGATGTGCGCTTTGTTCATCAGCAGGATTTTGCCGCCCATGAAGTGCGGGTTTGCATCAATCAGAGCCGGGTGCTGGATGATAATCGTCGGCCCAAAGATTACACCGATCAGCAATATTTACGTAGTACTGAAGAAATGCAGGCGCTGTTTGCCGATATACCCGAGGCTTTAGAAAACACCGTAGAAATTGCCAAGCGCTGCAATTTAAAGCTGACGCTGGGCGAAAATTTCCTGCCGGATTTTCCGGTACCCGAAGGCATGAATCTGGGCGAGTTTATGGCCGAGGAGGCCATGAAAGGTCTGGAACAGCGTTTGCAGCACTATCCGGCAGTGGGCAAGGGGACGGATGAGGAAAACCGGCGCGTTTATTATGACCGCCTGGATTTCGAGTTGAAAATGATCACCCAGATGGGTTTTCCCGGTTATTTCATGATTGTTGCCGACTTTATCCAGTGGGCGAAAAACAATTTGATTCCGGTAGGTCCTGGCCGGGGTTCGGGTGCGGGGTCGTTGGTGGCTTATGCGCTGAAGATTACCGACCTCGACCCGATCGAATTCGACCTGCTGTTCGAGCGGTTCTTGAATCCCGAGCGGGTTTCGATGCCCGACTTTGACGTGGATTTCTGCATGGATCGCCGGGACGAGGTGATCGATTACGTCGCCCGTCATTACGGCCGCGATCATGTCGCGCAGATCATCACCTACGGTTCGATGGCGGCGAAAGCGGTTATCCGCGATGTCGGCCGGGTGCTGGGTTTCGGTTATGGTTTTGTCGATAGACTGGCCAAGCTGGTTCCGTTTGAAATCGGCATGACGCTGACCAAGGCGCTGAAAGACAGTCCGGAACTGAAACAGCTTTATGATACCGAGGAAGAAGTCAAGGCGCTGATCGATATGGCGCTGTCGTTGGAAGGCACGGCCAGAAACGCAGGCAAACATGCCGGCGGCGTAGTGATCTCGCCGACCAAGTTGACCGATTTTACCCCGCTGTATTGCGACCAGGACGGCAATAACCTGGTCACCCAGTTTGATAAGGATGACGTGGAAGCGGTCGGTCTGGTCAAGTTCGACTTTTTGGGACTGCGTACGCTGACCATTATCGATTGGGCCTTGCAGGATATTAACGCCAAACACAAACAACAAGGCAAGCCGCTGGTTGATATAACCACCATTCCCCGAGATGACGCAGCTTCTTATAAGCTGTTGACCAACGCCCAGACTACCGCCGTGTTCCAGCTGGAGTCGCGCGGCATGAAGGAGCTGATTAAAAAGCTGAAACCCGACTGCTTCGACGATATTATCGCGCTGGTGGCGTTGTTCCGTCCGGGACCGTTGGAATCGGGCATGGTCGACGATTACATCAACGTCAAGCACGGAGCCAAAGCCGAATATGCGCATCCGTTGCTGGTGCCGATTTTAAAGCCCACCAACGGCGTTATTTTGTATCAGGAACAGGTGATGCAAATCGCCCGTGAAATGGCGTTATACACGCTGGGCG
Organism: Methylobacter arcticus; assembly: GCF_050917435.1. Classification (NCBI taxonomy): domain Bacteria; kingdom Pseudomonadati; phylum Pseudomonadota; class Gammaproteobacteria; order Methylococcales; family Methylococcaceae; genus Methylobacter; species Methylobacter arcticus. The sequence goes on along the minus strand of NZ_CP159583.1, from coordinate 2,802,728 downwards.
GGGCGGATATGCTGCGTCGGGCGATGGGTAAGAAAAAACCGGAGGAAATGGCCAAAGAGCGGGACAAATTTACCGCCGGTGCCATAGAAAATCAGGTTGATGAAACTATAGCGACCTATGTGTTCGATTTGATGGAAAAATTTGCCGGTTACGGTTTCAATAAATCGCATTCCGCCGCTTATGCGCTGGTTGCCTATCAAACTGCCTGGTTGAAAGCTCATTTTCCTGCCGAATTTATGGCGGCGGTGTTGTCTGCCGATATGGACAACACCGACAAGGTGGTCATATTAATTGAAGAATGCAAGCAGATGAAGCTGGAAGTCTGTCCTCCGACCATCAATGTTTCAAAATACAAATTCACCGTCAACGATGCAGGGCAGATCGTTTACGGCCTGGGCGCACTAAAGGGCGTCGGCGAGGCGGCCATCGAAGAAATGCTGGTCGAGCGGGAAGCAAACGGGCCTTTTTCCGGCCTGTACGATTTATGCAAGCGGGTCGATTTGCGCAAATTCAACCGGCGAGTACTGGAGGCGTTGATACGCGCCGGGGCTTTCGATGAATTTGACGATAACCGGGCCGGGCATTTGGCAGAGTTGCCCACGGTATTAAAAGTTGCCGACCAATACGGGAAAATGGCGAAAACAGGCCAGAACGATTTGTTCGGTCTGGCGGTTAATGTCGGAAATATCGATGATGTACATGCTTATTCCACGATGGTTGAGCCGTGGTCGGAAAATGAACGGCTGGCGGCGGAAAAGCTGGTTCTGGGTTTGTTTTTGACCGGGCATCCGATCAATCAATATGAGGCTGAATTAAGGCAGTTTACCAACGGAACTATAGAGTCGCTGTTGGCCAATGTGGAGCGTTCCAAAAGCAGGAAGATGGAAGCGCGGACGGCTGGCTTGGTTATCGAAGTTCGTACCCGACAGACCAAGAGCGGTAAAACCATGGGCTTTGCGACCATTGATGATCGAACCGGCAGACTTGAAATTGCAGTATTTGGTGATGTCTATGAAAAATATCGGGGTATTTTTTCTCGCGATAGCCTGTTGGTTGCCGAAGGAGCATTGGGTATTGATGATTATTTGGGAACGCTACGCTTAACGGTAGAGAAGTTGTACAGCATGGAGCAGGCTAGGGAGGTTTTTGCTAGAGGGATTCAACTGGTCTGGAATGCGGTAGGTAATGAGTATGAAGATCATAGCTTTGTTACCAGGCTGATGGCTGCTCTTGAGCCTTTTAAGGGGGGAAGTTGTCCGGTCAGTATCAGTTATACATCAATGATTGCTAAAGCAAGCTTACAGTTGGGTGATGCGTGGCGTGTCCATCCAACCGATGAATTGGTTGCGCGATTGAAAGCGTTGTCGGGGAGCGAGGTTGTAGAAGTTAGGTACAGGTGAGTATGAGGGTTAAAGTCGAAAGCATGAAGACTTGGGGGGTATTTATCCTGCTTTTTTCGTGAATTTCACGTCTTCGTGGTGAGTTAATGCGGTTGGTGAGCAAAACATCGTTGCCCACCAACCACTTCAATCCTCGGGTTGTTATTCCGTTTCTTGTTTGACTACTTCAGCCGGTTTTGGCGCGGGTTCAACAACCGGTTTTTGCGTTGGAGTCGGTTCAGCAATAGGTGCAGGTCTTGGTGCGTCCGATCCCTGATTATCGCTAACCTGGCTAGGCGCATTAGTCTGAGGTTCCGGGCGCTCGGTTCTTTCCACTCTTTCTGCAAAGTCATTGTCATAAGAACGGACTTGAGCCGGACGTGACTCGTCATTGCTTACGCTGGATACGTCATTTGTGGAATTTGAATCGCCATCAAATTCAGGTTTTTTGTAGTTGGGGTTGCGCGGTCTTCTGCGATTCGGCCCTCTTCTGGCATTGTTTCTTTTAGGTTGATCTCCAGTAGTGACTGCACCAGGAGCAATAAGTTCCGGTGCGGTTGCAATAAGGTCGACAACCTCAACAGTTTCGCTTTTAACGGGTTCGATTTTTGGCGCAGGCAGATTGGCCGGATCGAGATTGCGTTTCACGTTTCTGCCTTGACCACGCGGAGGACGGTTAGGACGCGGTTCATCCGGATTTTGTTCCGGTTTTGGTTTGGGTGCTTGTCGTTGTTCAGGTGCTTGAACTTGCTCTGATTTTGGATTTTGAACGCGCCCTTGTCCGCGTCCGCGCCCACGTCCTCTTTCTTGGGGTTGCCCCTGGCTTGGCCTGTTGCCCCTGTTTTTGTTCTGTTGACCCTCGTTAGTCGGTTGGGTTCTTTCGGTAGATTGAGCGGCTACCGTTACCCTTGCTTTAGGCTCTGTAGTACTGGCGCTGGGGCCTACAAGTTTCTGCCAGAAACGTTGAATCAGGCTGGCTGATTCGTTTTTGTTTTGTACCGGTGCCGGAGAATCGTGTAGGAATTCTTTGACTGCGGCTTTTGTCGCGCTCGGTTTTACTTGTTGGGCAAATTCGGGGATGGTGATGTCTTCTGCTTTTATCTGTAAGTAGCTGGCTTTGCTATCGCCGGATTCTTTTTCCTTGATGCGCTCAATGTCATAAGCCGGTGTTTCCAAATGCTTGCTGGGCAGGATCACAATGCCGACTTTCAGCCGGTGTTCAATTTGATCGATGGCGCTGCGTTTCTCATTTAACAGGAAAGTCGCGCACTCAATGGGTAAGTGAGCAATCACTTTTTCGGTGCCTTTCTTCATCGCTTCTTCTTCAAGAATACGCAGTACGGAAAGTGCGACCGATTCTACGTTGCGAATCGTACCCTGACCTTTGCAACGCGGACATGGCAGTTGAGTAGAATCGCCCAGCGATGGACGCATCCGTTGCCTGGACATTTCCAGTAGCCCGAAACGCGAGATGCGGCTGGTCTGGATGCGGGCTCGGTCGATTTTTAGGGCGTCGCGCAGTTGATTTTCAACGGTTTTCTGATTCTTATTAGATATCATGTCGATGAAATCGATAACAAACAGACCGCCCAAATCGCGCAGTCTTAACTGACGGGCAATTTCATCTGCCGCTTCCAGGTTGGTATTTAGCGCGGTTTCTTCAATGTCGCTGCCTTTGGTGGCGCGCGCCGAATTGATGTCGATTGAGGTTAACGCTTCGGTATGATCGATAACCAGTGATCCTCCGGACGGTAAGGAAACTTCCCGGCCATAAGCCACTTCAATTTGGGATTCAATCTGGTAACGGTTAAACAAGGGGACGGCATCTTGATACAGTTTTGCCTTGGGCAAAAAGTGCGGCATGACTTGTTTTAAGAAGTTTTGCACCAGGATGAAGGATTCTTCATTGTCGATCAAAATTTCGTCAATATTACCGCGCAAGTGGTCACGCAAGGCTCTGATGATCACGTTGCTTTCCTGGAAGACCAGGAATGGCGCTGAATTTTCACCTGAAGAGCGCTCTATAGCTTCCCAGAGTTGCAGTAAATAATTTAAGTCCCATTGCAATTCTTCGGCATTTTTACCGCATCCTGCTGTTCTAACAATGAGTCCCATGCTTTCGGGAATCTCAAGCGCTTCCATGACTTCACGCAGATCGCTACGGGTTTCGCCCTCGATGCGCCGCGAAATTCCGCCTGCTTTGGGGTTGTTAGGCATCAACACCAGATAGGTGCCGGCCAGGCTGATATAGGTGGTTAAAGCTGCGCCTTTGTTGCCGCGTTCTTCTTTTTCAATCTGAACAACGATTTCCTGACCTTCTTTAATCAGGTCTTTTATGGCTGGACGACGGCCGTCGTTTTCGACGCCATCTTGCAGGTGACGGTAGAGCGGAGAGATTTCTTTAAAAGGTAAAAAGCCGTGTTTTTCAGCGCCGTAGTTGATAAAGGCAGCTTCTAAGCTGGGTTCTACGTGGGTTACTATCCCTTTGTAAATGTTGGACTTTTTTTGTTCTTTTGAAGGTACTTCTATGTCAAAATCATATAGTTTTTGACCGTCTACCAAAGCGACTCGCAGTTCTTCTGGCTGCGTAGCGTTGATAAGCATTCTTTTCATTCAATATTCCTTGTTGTTTCCTGCTCCACGGTCAGATTTTACTGAACAGACTGGTTTGGGTAATCGTGTTTGTGTAGGGCAGGCGATTAAAGTCGCTTCTACATAACTTAGTTTTTACGGTTTTAATATTCCGTTTCTGCGTGTTGTAATGGGTATCCCGACCTTCACTTAGGTGAAGACCGTGGATAGTTGCACGGACAGAGTCTAAGCAAATAAATATTCTTTTTTCAGTCTTGGTTGTAAATTCCGTCTTAAACAGGAGTTATTAATCGTTCGTCTAGGGTCGAACGATGAACCCGAAAATCTTACAATGATGAGTCAGCGTGGTTAGTAACCGCTATGTTAATCATCATTGAATAGTGCTCCAAGGCAGTTTTGTTAATCAAACCGCAGAACAATAGTATGTTTTTACTATTAAAAACTTGCTTAATATAGCAATCTTATTGCTATACATCAATTTAAAGAATCAATCATAACGAGATACTGGTATTATTTACACGATGAATAGTGAAGAAAAAAGCGTAACCCCCAAAGTCCAACTGGTCGAAATCACCGAAGATATGTGCGATCAACGCTTGGATAATTTTTTAATTGCACGCTTGAAGGGCGTGCCTAAAAGCCGAATTTACCGGATCGTTCGTAAAGGTGAAGTGAGGGTCAATAAAGGTCGTGTCGATGTTAAATACCGTCTGGTTGCAGGCGATATAGTCAGAATTCCTCCGGTTAGAATAGCAGAACGTAGCGAAGAATCTTATGTTCCGCAGGGTTTGCAAGCCGCATTGGAACAGGGCATTTTGTTTGAAGATGAAGGTTTCCTGGTCGTTAACAAGCCGGCAGGTTTCGCGGTGCACGGTGGCAGCGGCGTGAGTTCCGGCATTATCGAAGGACTGCGCCTGATTAGACCTGAAGCGCATTTTTTAGAGCTGGTGCATCGACTCGATAAAGATACCTCCGGCTGTCTGATGATTGCTAAAAAACGCAGCGCGCTGAAACTGTTGCATGAGCTGTTTCGAGAGAATCATATTCATAAAACCTATCTGGCGTTGCTGGCCGGGCAATGGGCGAGGAAAAAGCTGATTGTCAACGCGCCCTTGCTAAAAAATGTCAGCAAAGGCGGTGAACGCATGGTGGTCATCAGTCAAGCCGGAAAAGAGGCTGAGACGCTGTTTCGGCGCTTGAAAACATTTGCGGACTCGACGTTGGTTGAGGCTTCGCCAAAAACCGGGCGTACCCATCAAATCCGCGTACACGCCGCCAGTCTTGGACATCCCATCGTCGGTGACGACCGTTACGGGCGAGATGACATTAACCGCGGATTTAAAGGTCGAGGCTACAAGCGCATGTTTCTGCATGCGGAAAAGTTAAAGTTTCAGCACCCTGTTACCGGTGAGCCGCTAACCATTTTGGCTCCTTTGCCTAAGCAACTGGAAGATTTGTTAAGACATGAAGAACAGATTTGATTTAATCATCTTTGATTGGGACGGCACTCTGATTGATTCGATAGACTGGATCGTCAACTGCCTGCAAGCAGCGGCAAAGCAGTGTAATTGCGCTATTCCTGAGCCTCAAGCGGCAAGAGATGTGATAGGCCTGAGTATTGCCAACGCCTGTAGTCAGCTATTTCCCGGCGTCGATCAGCAAACGCTGACGCGATTGACGGCCTGTTACCAGCAAACGTATTCGTCCAAACAACTCAGCAGGGAAGATTTATTCCCTGGTGTTTACGAGATGTTAGTGGAACTGAAACAGGCCGGTTATCAGCTGGCTGTGGCTACCGGTAAAACCAGGGCAGGTTTGCAGCAGGCCTTGCAGGCGACAGCTACCGAAGATTTGTTTTGCATCACCCGTTGTTCCGATGAGACCGCCTCTAAACCGGATCCGCTGATGCTGCATCAGATTATGCAGCATACTAATGCAGCGAATAACCGGAGTTTAATGGTGGGTGATTCCAGCCATGACTTGCAAATGGCGATGAATGCCCAAATATCGTCGATAGCAGTGTCGTGCGGAGCGCATCCGGAAGACATATTGCAACAATACAATCCGTTAATGTGCTTACAGCATCCTGCAGCATTACTGAATATTATTAGAGGTTAACAAAGTATGGATAATCAGAACAAAGCAGAAGTTATACGCGAATCCGGTTGGGAGCGAGAGGTCATTGAAAAGCTGGCACTGGCCGCAGTCACCGAGCAAACCAGGGCAAGGCGGTGGGGGGTTTTTTTTAAGAGCTTGATGTTCGTGTACTTGATCGCCGTATTCGGTGTGGTGATGTACCCAAAGTTGAGTAAAGATATGGGTGATGTCAGTAAGGATCATACCGCTGTTATCGATGTGGTCGGCATGATTGCTGAGGATAAGCAGGCCAATGCGGACAGCATTATTGGAAGTTTGAGAGATGCAGTCAAAGACAAACACACCAAGGGCATTATTCTGCATGCAAATTCGCCGGGCGGCAGTCCCGTGCAGTCTTCTTATATCTATGAGGAAATCAGGAAGATAAAAAAAGAACACCCTAGTCTGCCGATTTATGCGGTGGTTAGTGATATTTGTGCTTCAGGTTGCTACTTTATCGTAGCTGCTAGCGACAAGATTTTTGTTAACCCGTCCAGTTTGGTGGGTTCAATAGGCGTATTGATGGATGGATTCGGTTTTGTCGACGTTATGCAAAAACTGGGCGTAGAGCGCCGGTTGCTCACAGCAGGGGCACATAAAGCCATGCTCGATCCTTTTTCGCCATCTAAAGAAGGGGAAACCCAGTATATACAAGGCCTGTTAAATCAAGTGCATCAGCAATTTATCAGCGCGGTTAAAGCCGGTCGCGGCGACCGGCTTAAAGAAAATCCAGACATGTTTTCAGGCTTGGTTTGGACCGGTGAAGAAGGCGTGAAGCAAGGCATAGTTGACGGCGTTGGCAACCAGGATTACGTTGCCAAAGAGCTGATTGGCGCCGATAAATTGGTTGACTTTAGCAGGCAGGAACATTTTCTGGATAAAATTGCAGGTAAGTTGGGCGCATCTTTCGGGCAAGCTATCGGCAGCATGGCTCAGGATTTGTCGTTACGTTAATGGTTCAGTGTCGATTCAGGGTGAAGGGTTAAAATGCTTTTCACTCAGTAATAGAACGCAGATGATGCTGATATTTATGATTGAATAAGATTTTTTGAATTATCCTGGAAAAATCAGTTGATTGCCATTTTGAGGCTATCCGCGGTCATCATAATCATCTGCGTTCTATTCTTGTCGTTACGTTGAACAAACATTTTGTGCCCGGATAGCTTGGATTGCCCATGAGAAATTTGCTTAAAGCCGTTGTAGTCGCCTTGATATTTTCCAGTAGCTGTTTTGCAGAAAATAATCTGCTGGTTTACATCAGTTTGGACGAGGCTACCAAACAAATAATCGAAGGTACTTATAACAAGGTGCTGGGTGCGCAAACAGAGATTATCGATGGACAAGAAGTCCATATCATTAAAGTGCTTACACCGGATGGTCGTATCAGATATTACAAAATTGACGCCCAAACCGGTCAATTAGTCAGTTAACCTCGGTAGACGAAAAACATGCGTATTCTAGTTGTTGAAGATGAAATAAAGCTCTGTGAACAGATTCAGCAGTTCTTTGCCGATAAAGGTTTTGCCGTTGATACCGCAAATACCGGTCGCGACGGCTATTATATGGGCAAGGAATATCCGATTGATGCGGCGGTGATTGACATTGGCCTGCCCGATTTTTCCGGCATTGAATTGATTAAGCGCTTGCGTAAAGACAAAGTGACCGTGCCCATCCTGATCTTAACCGCTCGCAGTCGCTGGCAGGAAAAAGTAGAAGGACTGGAAGCGGGCGCGGATGATTATCTGGTCAAACCTTTTCATTATGAAGAGTTGCTGGCCAGGATTAACGCCTTGATAAGGCGTTCAGCCGGAGTGGCTCATCCGGTATTAAGCCATGACAATATTGAGCTGGATACCGTGGCTCAGGAAGTCACAGTGTCCGGCGCCAAACTGGAATTAACCGCTTACGAATACAAGGTGCTGGAGTACCTGATGTTTCGCAAGGGCGAAGTTATTTCAAAATCCGTGTTGACTGCACATATCTATGATGAAGACTTTGAACGCGACAGCAATGTGCTTGAGGTTTTTATCGGTCGTTTGAGAAAGAAGCTCGATCCCGACGGCACCCGTAAACCGATTGAAACCTTGCGTGGACGAGGTTATATCATTCATGGTCAGCGCGATTGATTTGATACTCAAATCTGAATGCAAGTTAAATCATTAACCTTTCGATTATTGGTTTCCGCAGGCCTTGTGCTTGCCGCATTTTTTGCCTTGGCTTCGGTGGTGCTTGAACAGGGTTTTCGAAAGAGTGCCGAACAAGCCTTGAAAGAAAAGCTACAGGTTCATGTGTACTCGCTGTTATCGTCCGCCGAGCTTAAAAACTTCGGCGATTTAACGATGCCGACTTATTTGCCGGAGCCGCGCTTTGCAACGCCAGGTTCCGGCCTGTACGGCTTTATACACTTGGTCAATAAAACTCTGATTTGGCATTCGCCATCGGCTATCGGCCTCGATGTCATTCCTCCTCCGGAACTCATTCCCGGAAATTTTGAATTCTTGTTAACCGAGCAGGGTCGTTACACGCTGCATTACGCCGTCATCTGGAAAAACAAGATCGGTGATGAGCGCGAATACATCTTTACCGTGACTGAAGACGCCCAGTTTGTCAGTAATGAGGTGGAGCGGTTTAGAAAAACCTTAAGAGTCTGGTTGCTGGCATTAGGCGTGGTTTTGATGGTTATTCAGCTGGCCTTGTTGCGCTGGGGATTGAAGCCTTTGCGGGTTATCGTAAAAGATCTTGAGGCGATAGAGAAAGGGCGAAAAATCCATTTAGACGGGAACTATGCCACGGAGTTGGAAGGTCTTGCCGGAAACATTAATGCCTTCATCAACAGCGAACGGGCGCATCTGAAGCGTTATCGTAATGCTTTGGCGGACCTGGCGCACAGCCTGAAAACGCCGCTGTCGATAATGCGCGGCTGTGCCGAGTCTTTCAGCGTGAATAAGGAGACGGTAAAAGAACAAATTTGCCGTATGGATGACATCGTCGAGTATCAATTACAGCGGGCGGCAGCCAAGGGCGAGTATAAAACCACCGGAACCGTGGATTTATCGGTGATCATAAAAAAAATAAGCGTATCGCTGGCTAAGGTTTATATCGATAAAAACATCAGTTTCGATATGACTGTGCCGGAACAAAGTCTGGTTTGTTATGAAGAAGGCGATTTGTATGAAATAGCCGGTAACCTGATGGATAACGCCTGCAAGTGGTGTCGGCACACAGTCAAAATCAGCCTTTCTCTGAATCAAGGTAAAGGCAGACGGAATTATGCGGTATTGTTACAGATTGAAGACGACGGTTCCGGAATCCCTGATGGAAAACTGGTTGAGATTTTAAAAAGAGGTGTCAGAGCCGATGAAAATATCCACGGGCACGGTATCGGCATGGCCGTCGTTTATGAATTAGTCGGACTGTTGGGCGGCGTGCTGGAAGGTAAAAAGAGCGCAACGCTGGGCGGAATGAAATGGAATGTTTATTTGCCCTAATCCGGTTAGGCTGAGATCCGAACCGGATTAGGGCGCGTGGCGCACCCTTTATCGCTTATGATACTTGCTTCAGCATCCCCATCCCATTAGGCTTTTTAACCACTTGCAGTTGGGCTTTAAAGCGTTTTTGTATGCCTTCAACATGAGAAATAACGCCGACGGTTTTGCCGTGGGTTTGCAGGCTTTCCAAGGTGCTGATGACCGTGTATAGCGTTTCAGCATCCAGGTTACCAAAGCCTTCATCGAGAAATAACGAATCCACGGACTTGCCGTTATTGGCTAATTCCGAAAGTCCCAGCGCCAGCGACAGGCTCACCACAAAACTCTCTCCGCCGGATAAAGTCTTGGGCAGTCGTCGTGCATTGCCCTGATACGTATCCTCAATTTCCAATGCCAAACCTTGTTCGCTGGGCATTTTCCGCAGATAATAACGGCCGCTGATTTTTTCCAGCACGGCATTGGTTTGGGATAATAGCCGATCGGCTACCCGTTGTTGAACCCGACGACGAAAAGCCATGCCGCTTTCCTCGGCTATTTGAGCGGCCTCGGCGTTGCTCAGTCGGGTGATTTCTTGTTGATCCTGCAATTGTGTCCGTATCGCATCGGCTTTTTGTTTAAGTTGGTTTTGCTCTTTCAACAGCCGCTCCAGACGCTGCGCTTCCAGATTGGCTATCTCCAGTTGTTCTCTCGCGTTCTTGAGTTGGACGTCCAGTTGTTCGGTGTTTATTTTAGTGACAACCAGCGTATCTTCAGCGTCCAACTCAAGCCGGCTGTTTTCCAACTCTACGGTCCTGGCGTCGATTTCCTGTTCCAGTTCTGCCAGGTGCCGTTCAAGTTCCGGCTGGTGTTGCAGCAGCTCTAATATTTCAGTCAGCGCATGCAGACTGGTAAATTGCGTGTCCTGTATTTTGTCTTGCAGCGCCTGTTTTAGCACGCCGAGTTCGGTTTCCTGACTGGCAATAAGCTGCTCCTTGTCGGCAATCAGTTTTTGTTTTTCAATCAATGCCAAATACAGACCGACGATTTCTTCGGATTGCAATTGATGGCTGTAATGCTCGAGTTTTTCATGGCATGCCGTTATTTCAACTTGGCAATGAGCCGCTTTCGCCTTCAATGCCCCCAGTTCGTCGGTTAAACTTTTTTGACGTAGAACATAGCCTTGATAATCCTGCCTCCGCGCATTCAGTCGGTCAAACAAGGCATCCTCTTTACCCTTAGTCGGCATTTTTTCGCCCAATAAGATCAATTGTGCAAGCACTTGTTCGGCCAGTTGTTGTTCTTCCTGCTGGCGGCTAGCCAATGCGGCGTCGTAATCGATTTCTTCCTGTGGGCGCTCCCGCCATTCGGCATCCAGTTGCAGAGTGTTTAGCTGCAAACGTTCAACGGTAGCTTCGCCTTTGGCGATCGAGGCTTTTAATCGTTCGATACTGGCCAGTTTTTTTCGATAGCTGGCAACCACGTTGGTAATGGTTGTTAATTTATCTATTTCAGCCGTTAGCAGACGCTTTATCAAGCGTAATTTGGTGATGCTTAGATCTTCACTTGCGGTGTTCAGTCGGTTGCTCAAGGTTAACCATTGGGATCTAATCCTCAGCAGTTGTGCCTGATTAGCCTGGTTTTTTTCTACCTGTTTTTGCGTTGTTTTAATCCGCTGAGCGAGTTTGCCTCTAGCTAATGTTAAGGCCTTTAATTTTGCCTTCTGATCCGTCAGCGCCTGTTGAGAATTGGCTTCTTTCGGCGGATGCTTGATATAAGGATGCTCCACAGCACCGCATAAAAAGCAAGGTTCGCCATCGTCAAGATACTGTCGGTCTGCGGCCATTTTTTTAAGCAAGGCTTCATGAAAAACGGCCGTTTCCAAGGTGAGTCTAATATTGTCTTCCCGGCTTACTTCCTGTTTTAAGGCGACAAGTTCGGATTCCAGCTCCTCTATATCATGATTCGGCTGGTCTTTACGGCCAAATATACGGAAAAAACCAAAGCCGCTTTGAGACAGTTTTTGATTAGCCACGCTCAGACTATAGAACTCCCGGAAATCCTTAACCCGCTCTTGCTGATCTTGCTGAAACTCCTCAAGTTCAGCCAGATTTTTGCCCTGTGCCAGTTCATCCAGTGCCTTTTCTGCCAGCGGCAACTGGCGAGTTAATTCAGCAATTTTTTTGTTTTCCTGCGCAAGGGCAGATTGGTTGTTTTTCAGTGATGAAGTTGTGTTTTTGGACCACTGAATGAATGCTTTTTGTTTTTGTTTTAGTTCGATCAGTTCTGCTCGGAGGTTTTTTAATCGGCCTGTTTCGGGGAAATTTACCAGCAAAGATTCGTCTGCGGCATGATCTTTCAGCCATTGCGACACGGTACCAAGAACCGATGTTTTCTGGTCAATCTGCATACCTAAAGATTGCCATAAGTCTGATTCCGACTGTTGCTGCGCACTCAGTTGACCGATCTGGGTTCTGATCTGGGTTATCGTTTGTCCCTGTTCGGTAACCGATTTACGGGGCAAGCTTTCCGGAGCCGATTGATCTGCACCGATGCGCTCTTGTATCTGCTTAAGTTCGCCACGAAAGTCCGCCAGTGTTGCTTTGCCCTGATGAATCTCGTGATTTTTTTCCTTAATGAGCTGCGCATCATTCTTAAAAAGCAACGCGTCTTGAGTCGTAGCCAGTTGATCCAGTTGCTGCTGCTCACTTTCGGCCAGTGATTGGGTTTGCTGTAGGTTTTTTTCCTGGTCGGCAATCCGGACTTGCAGGGATAGCACGTTTTTCAGTGACGCTTGCCGCTGCTTCAGCTGGTTTTGCTGTTCCCTCAACTCGGATGCTTGGTCGATAAAATCGGCCAAATCCTGTTCGCAGGCTTCCTGCTTTTCCGGCTCCATGATCGGTATAATCGACAAATCCTGGGTTAAATAATCCAGGCGTTGTTGCGCATCGGCGGCCTTTTTATGCACCTCTTTTTTATAGTCGGAATAAATGTCGGCGCTGATGATTTTTTCCAGAATATCCATGCGCTCACTGTCCAGCGCATTCAGAAATGCGGCAAAATCGCCCTGAGCCAGCAGTATCGAACGGGTAAAGTTACGAAAATTCATCCCGGTAATTTCGATGATCCGCGCACAAACCTGTTGGGATGTAGTCGCCAGCACTTGGTCGTCGCTCAAACGGATCAACTTCATTTCAGGCGGCATTAACTCGCCCTCGGGATTCGCATTATGCCGTTGCGCATGCCAACTGGACCGGTATTTCACCTGGTCCACAACAAATTCAATCTCCGAGTAACACTCAGCCGTGTGTTGGGTCATCACGTGTTTGGCAGGGCGATCAAAACGAAAAGTCTCGCCATATAAGCCCAGCGTAATTGCATCTAAAATACTGGATTTTCCCGATCCGTTAGGGCCGGTAATCGCAAAAACCCCGGTATCTGAAAAAGGCGCTTGTTCAAAATCGATCCGGCTCTCGCCTTCCAATGAATTGATGTTTTTAAAATGAATATTGAGTATTTTCATTGGCTGAGACGACTTTGCTGGGTAACGGCTGGGGATTTTCGAATGAAACATTATAACGCTGTCTGATGATTTTTTCTCAACCTATAAGATAGCGTGTGACTGGTGAAAAATATAATCTATAAAACAGACGGTTATATAGAAAGGTTTGCAAAATCATGGCGGTTAACACCTTGAAATTAAAATATTCATTTATAGTTGGCAGGTGAGTACACGCGTCGAAAAATGTCTCCAGAGGTTTGAGCGCTCCATTCACCATGATTTTTCCGGGTAAAATAAAACATCTGTTAAAATGACACAAGGAGGAAACTTAATGCTGAAAAAAATTTTACGCTGGTTGCTGACCTTGATCTACAAGGTTGAAGTCAAAGGCCTGGACAACTATAAAAAGGCAGGCAAACGTGTGCTGATTATATCCAATCACACCTCATTTCTGGATCCGTTGCTGCTGGGCGTATTTTTGCCCGATGACATCACGTTTGCGATTAACACCCAGATTTCCGAGCGCTGGTGGTTAAAGCCTTTTCTGAGACTATCCCGCGTATTTCCAATGGATCCGACCCATCCTTTATCACTGAAGGATTTGATTCACCACTTGCAGGCAGACACCCGCACCGTTATTTTTCCTGAAGGTCGCATTACCGTGACCGGTTCGTTAATGAAAGTTTACGACGGCACCGGCATGGTCGCCGATAAATCCCAGGCGGCGATACTGCCTGTGCGCATTCATGGCGCCGAATACACGCATTTTTCCAGGCTGCGCAATATTGTCCGCTTGCGTTTATTTCCCAAAATTACCATTCAGATTTTGCCTCATACCTTCGTTTCCCCGCCGGCAGAATTGAGAGGCAGAAACCGTCGCAAATACAGCGGACACATTTTGTCGGATATTATGACTGAAATGATGTTTGCCACCAGCCATTACCGGCAAACCATTTTCGCCAGTCTGCTTGAAGCGCGCAAAATACACGGCGGCAAGCATACTGTTGCCAAAGATCTGGAACGTATTCCGTTATCCTATGACAACTTAATTACCCGCACCATTGCGATCGGCAACGCCTTAACGAAAATTACGGCCGCCTCGGAAAATGTCGGGATTTTTTTGCCCAATTCGACCAAAACGCTGTCGGTGGTTCTGGGCTTGCAACTTTATGGCCGGGTCCCGGCGATGTTGAATTATTCAACCGGTTCAGCCGGTATGATTTCCGCGTGCAACACCGCGCAAGTTAAAACCGTTTTAACGTCCCGTCGCTTTATAGAGTTGGGTAAGTTAGCCATGGAGGCCGAGCACTTGGGCGAACTGGTTAAGCTGGTTTATCTGGAAGATTTGGCCGATGGCCTGTCTAAATTGGACAAATTCCAGGCGCTGGTGCAAGGCAAAACCGCCAATATCTGGTACAAACACACCCAATACAACCCCGACAGTCCGGCGGTGGTTTTATTTACTTCCGGCTCTGAAGGCACGCCTAAAGGCGTGGTGCTGTCCCATGCCAACATCCTGTCCAACCTTAAACAACTGGAAGCCCGGATTAATTTCACTGCCCAGGATGTGGTGCTGAACTTTCTGCCGATGTTTCATTCTTTCGGTTTTACCGTCGGCACGATGCTGCCGATATTGCATGGCATGACCACGTTTTTTTATCCGACCCCGCTGCATTATTCGATCATTCCCGAAATCGCTTATGAAATCAGCGCGACCATCATGTTCGGTACCAATACTTTCTTAGCCGGTTATGCTAAAAAAGCTCACGCCTATGATTTTTTCAATATGCGTTATGTAGTTGCCGGTGCTGAAAAGTTGCAGGAAACCACCCGCCAAGTTTGGGCTGATAAATTCGGCATACGTATATTGGAAGGTTATGGCGCCACCGAAACCACGCCCATCACCTCTGTCAATACGCCGATGGACTTTAAAGCCGGCACCGTTGGCCGGTTTATGCCGTCTATGGACTACAAGCTGGAAGCTGTCGAAGGTATCCAAGAGGCGGGCAGGCTACACGTTCGCGGGCCCAATATCATGCGGGGTTATCTGCTGGCCGATAACCCGGGCAAGCTGATCCCGCCCCAATCAATTTATGGCGAAGGCTGGTATGACACCGGCGATATTGTCAATGTCGATAACGACGGTTTCATCAGCATACGCGGGCGCAGCAAGCGCTTTGCCAAAATCAGCGGCGAGATGGTCTCGTTAACCGCAGTCGAACAGCTGGCTTCCAATGCCTGGCCGGATGCGCATCACGCCGCAATCAGCCTGCCGGATGCAAAAAAAGGCGAACAGATTGTTCTGCTCACCACCCAAAAAGATGCGACTGTCGCTGACTTGGCAGCGGCCTCAATAGGCGTTACCCCTATCGGCCTGCCCAAGAAAGTTTTGATCGTTGATGCGATTCCGGTGATGGCGACCGGTAAAACCAATTATCAGGCAGTGACCGAGCTGGCAGCCGGTAAAATATAAGTACCAAACATGGTTTCTCTTTCGTAGGGGCGATCCGGCAGGTCGCCCTTGTTTTTAAAGACCGTGCATTATCAGGGCGACCTGCCGGATCGCCCCCACAACGTTCTTACGATACCGATATTCTTGCATGAACAAACAAATCTACCCGTTATTGATTGCCCAGTTCCTATCTGCCTTTGCCGATAACGCTATTTTGTTTACGGTGATTGCCATGGTGATGCAGTCTACGCAGTTGGCTGGATGGTACATTCCTGCCTTGCAAAGTGTATTCCTGATTGCCTTCGTATTACTTGCTCCGTGGGTGGGAGGATTTGCCGATAACCATCCTAAATCGAAGGTGTTGATTATTGCCAACCTAATTAAAGCGGCGGGCGCAGGGTTATTGCTATTGCATATAGAGCCCCTGATTGCTTATGGCATTGTTGGCATAGGCGCGGCCATTTACAGTCCGGCAAAATACGGTATTCTGCCTGAACTGGCAGGGCATCAATTCCTGGTCAAAGCGAACAGCTGGGTTGAAGGCTCCACCATTTTGGCTATCCTATTGGGTATGGTTGTTGGCGCCAAGGTGGCGGATTACTCAATATCATGGGCGCTGATCGGAACCATCGTCCTTTTTATCATTTCCGCAGTAACCACCTTGTTTTTACCGGCAAGCATCGCTAAAAAAACGGCCCCTGCCGGTTCGAAAGTGCTGCTGTTTTTACGGGAAATAGGCCTGTTTTTTACTACGCCGAGATCACGCTTTGCTGTTCTTGGCGGCTCCTTATTCTGGGCTTCTGCGGCAACCTTAAGGGTCATTATTGTCGTTTGGGCGCCGCTGGTTTTATTGTCCAAAAATGCCTCTGAAATTGCTGAATTGACTTTGTTTCTCGCTATCGGCATTATTGCCGGATCGGCCTTGGTGCCCAGGATGATTCCATTGGAACATTTGCGCCGTGCCAGAATACCCGCCTATTTAATGGCAGCGTTTATCATAGTGCTGAGTCTGACAGAGAGCATCTGGCCTGCCCGTTTTACGCTGTTTTTCATTGGTATGATGGGCGGTATGTTTATCGTTCCCGTCAACGCCGCGTTACAGGAACTGGGGCAACAAAGTATCGGTAGCGGCAGTGCTGTAGCTCTGCAAGGGTTTTTTCAAAATTTGGCTATGCTATTGGCAGTTGGAAGCTATACTTTTGCTGTAGCACATAAGGTGGATCCCGTATTTTCTATGCTTATATTGGGTGTGTTGGTATTGAGTGCCACTTTTTTGGTATCGTTGCATCTGCCTGATAATAAAAAAAAATAACAAACGGCTAATCGCTGAAAGTGGGCTTTTTATAATAATAAGGGAGGCTACATAAATGAAGCTATTTGAACTGGGGAAAATCACCATGACGCCATCGGCTATTTCGATAATAGCCCGTTATAAAGTAGCCATTGGCGATTTGCTGGATAGGCATGAAAAAGGTGATTATGGCGAGATATCGGAGCAGGACTGGCATGAGAACACGCTGGCATTACTGCCTGAATCGGTGGAAAGAATCATGTCTGTTTATAGCATCGGTACCGAAAAACTATGGGTTATCACCGACCCGGATAGAAAGGTAACAACACTATTAACTGAGGACGATTTTTAACGATAGTTAAAGTTCCCAAACTGAGCGCTTGGGAACGGGTGTAGGCCATGTTTGATCGGCGAATTAAACGGATGTTGCATGGGTATCAAAGTGGAACATGACAATTGTCATTTTGGCTTTTTTATTGACTCGCTTTGGTCAATTTCTTAATGAAGTTGGTAGCATCGCTGTCGTTACAGGTTTTTACCGTTCGATTTTTTCCATCATGATCATTGCGCGCATGTTCGCGTTTGTCATCGCTATCGGCCGCACAAAGTGGTGCAACGACATTGTTGATGTCGATTAACCAGGTCGCATCACCCATGCCGTTATCTTGATCCGCTGTACTTTCCGGATGCTGTACGTTGATAATAAACTGAGTCGGATTGGCTGGGTTGAATATCATGCCCGTGTTTTCGGCGCCTTTGACCTGCAAACTCATGAAATGGTCGACTGATTCCGCAATACCGTCATTATTGGTATCACGCAAAAACCAGATATCACCGCCCACATTGTCGCCGTTCGGCGCATCTTCAACCATATATATATTGCCAAGCGCATCCTGGGCCAAATTATCGGGTGAGTTTATATGTCCAGTAGTCGATGCCTGTCCCAGGTTTTTAAGCGTGCTTTCGTCGGCGAACAGACGTACCATCGCTTTGCCGTGACCCAGTTCTTCAACCGAATAAGCAGCCAGTTCTTCCGTAGCAGTAAAGTAAAGTACTTCATGACCATTCTTCAGATAGCCGATTTCAACATCTTCCGGACGACGGAAAGGTGTGCCGTTCAATTCATCGGCTGCGGCACGACCGCCACGCGTTTCATTATCGAATGGATCGGCTGTAGTCAGCGTGACACCCTTAATATCTGTCATAGCTACCCAAGTAGCCGAACCTGAGCGTTCAGAGGGATTGTTGTTTGGATAGGCGCCCGCATTAGCAGAGGAGCCGCCAGTATAACCATTGACACGCAGGACAAAAGATTGCCCCTTGCTGTAATCACCGTGAACGGAAGGCACGAATTTGTATACCGAGCCGGAACGATCTTCATCGACGAAATACAATGCTGAACCGTCATGATTGAAGCGCAGGCCTTCATGTGAAACATTAGGGATGCTGTGCAATTCATTGACGATCACAGCCTCGCCGTTTTCGACATTGGCCATTGGATTTGTAACTTCAAATAAACGACCTTGACCGGACCATTCTTCGCCAACCAAGAGAGTGTTCGCCGGAGTCCAGGTAGCTGGATCGAGAGCGCCGAAATCGTTAGTCCAGTTACCAGTCTGTCCGCCCATGTCGCCTCTGAACAGGTTGACGGCTTTATCGGTTTCACGGTCGTAACGGGTCAAGCCAGCGCCGTATTGAGTTTCATGCGGCAAAAAGATATAACGGCCGCTCGGATCGAAAGCGCTCATGTCAGTCATCGAAGCTCCAGCACCGAGACCGGGAACACGCACTGTGGACTGAGATGGATCGGCTTCGATTTCATGCAGACTGGTCAGGTTTTCGTAACTGACGCCAGCCGGCACTTGCCAAGGCGAATTCAACTCGTTGACATGATTGGGTGTTTGAGCAACGGCCGCCGATTGTGTCAAGGGATTAAAAAATACGTCAGTTCCAGCAGAGGCTGTTTGTGCGCAGGCCAAAAGTATGCCAGTAATAATGGCTTTCTTCTTGAATTGATCCATTTGAAGTTCCAGATTATTGAGAAGGAGCTGCAACTCTAACTGGCAAGTATGACATTTTGATTAAAAATAGTAGGTATGACTCAAGATATTTTGATCTTGTTGGGCGGCTTCTAAAGCGGTCTCTTTTTTAGCCCAATTTTAATGCAGAATAGCCCTCATTGATGAGGGTTTCTGCTGCATCCAGCAGCATTTCCCTGATTACTTGCAGGCTGTGTTTGTTTTGTCTTGCCATGTTGAGCGTCTTTAGATGAATTTCAATTTATTGTTTTCTGCAAAGTGCTTGATTAAAAAATCTACAAACGTTGCCAACTTGGCAGGCAGAAAGCGTCTTTGCAAATAGGTAGCATAAATTTCCAGTGCTGGAATACGAAAAGCCGGTAAAATCTCTATTAACTTTCCCTGTTCCAAATAATTCATCACCGATAATTCAGGCGCCTGGGTTATGCCCATGCCTAAGGCTGCCGCCTGACATAATGCCCTGCCATTGTTTGAGGCAAAATGCCAATTCACTTTGATTTTAACTTCCTCGCCGTCGGCATTAAACATCCAATAATCTTTATGCGGGGTATCTATATAATGCAGACAGCGATGCGAACTTAGCTCGGCAATGGTTTGCGGTTCACCGTATTCGGCGATATAGGCCGGAGAAGCATAGGTGCACAATCGAGTTTTGGCAATTTTTCTGGCGACCACGCCCAAATCAAGTGTATTCGTGACCAGGATAGACAAATCGAAACTACCTTCGCTCAAATTAACCTCGCTGTTGTGTAAGGTCATCAATATTTTAATATCGGGATATTCGCGTTGATACGCGTCAATCGCAGGCACCATATAAAGCCCGCCAAAATCGATAGGCGCGCTGATTTTTAAAGTCCCTTTTACCTGCCGACCCAGTTGCGAGGTGAATTCTTCCAGTTCCGAGAAATCATCGAGTAGCTGTTTGCTGCGGTAATAGTAGATCTTGCCCGCTTCCGTCATACTCAGCTGCCGGGTTGTCCGGTTTAATAAGGCAACCCCCAGAGATTCTTCCAGCTGAGCCATGTATTTGCTGATCATCATCGCTGAAAGATTCATCTCGCGGGCAACCGCTGCAAAAGTACCTAACTCGACAATTCGGCAAAAGACTTGAGTATTATTTAGTTTAGCCATATCCGTCTCTTTATAAACTCTGAGTTTATATTGTATAACCTATATCGCTATTTGAAACCCTGATTTATTGGAGTAAACTTTGTCGCGGAGATAGTAGTTTATGCCGCTTGGTCTTTTTCATTTCTCCTTAGTGATTAGGGTCAAGCGGTTTTTTTATGCCCACCAAAAACAATGAGGTATTTATGAGCAAAATTCTTAATGAGGTTTTAGCAGCAAACAGAGATTACGTGAATGATTTCGGTGACAAGAGCGCATTGCCTATGCCTCCCGGAAGGCATTTTGCTATCTTGACCTGTATGGATGCCCGTTTGGATCCGGCCAAATATGCCGGTTTATCCGAAGGTGATGCTCACGTCATTCGTAATGCCGGCGGTCGCGCTAGCGACGACGCGATCCGTTCTTTGGTTATCTCCTATAAATTATTGGGAACCCGCGAATGGTTTGTTATTCATCATACCGACTGCGGCATGGAAACATTTACCGACGACATCATGCGCGGTCTGTTGGGTAGTAGCTTAAAAACGTCCTCTGTCGATGCTGACGGCTGGCATGATTGCAACGAGGGTCCGGGTTCTGCCGAAGCCAAATATATCGATTGGCTGACCATTAAAGATCAACAGGAAAGCGTTTTGGAAGATGTCACCCGCATTAAGAACCATCCTCTGGTTCCTTCCGGCATCCCTGTTTACGGTTATATTTACGATTGTAAATCAGGCCGATTGATTGAAGTGCCTGCCGCAACAGCAGTTGGCAGAGTCAGCTAACAACTATTCAAACATGCTCCTATCTTTGTGGGATATGAGCATGGCTTAATTCCCCTCAGTTACAGCGCCAATTTACCGGCAAGCACTTAGACAAAGAGTGCGGATCATGACTTCCTCATCAGCCGGGACAATCAGTACCGGTTTATAATCGGTAAGGCCGATGTCATTGGCACCGGAATGATTGGCCGTCCGATCCAAAGCAAACCCCAGAAAGGCCAGCGGAGCGCAGATTTTTTCACGGACTTCGGCAGAGTGTTCACCGATACCGCCGGTAAAAACCAGCGCATCGATACCGCCTGCCTTGGCCGCAAAGCCGCCTATCGCCGCCCGTATCTGACGGCAAAAATAGTCGACGGCAAATTTTGCGTTGTCACTGTCACTGGCAAGCAGCTTATCCATTTCCGAACTTTCACCCGCAGACAAAGCCAGTAAGCCCATGCGGTGAAACACCATGTCGCTCAATGCTTCCGGACTGAAACGCTTTGCCAGTTCCAGCATTATGCCTGGATCGAGGTCGCCGCTACGGGTTCCCATCGGGATGCCGCCTGCCGGGGTATAACCCATGGTGGTGTCCACCGATTTTAAGTTTTCCATCAAACAAAGGCTGGCGCCGCTGCCCAAGTGCGCGATAACCACTTTTTTATAAGCCACGTCGCCTAAAATTTCCGCAAGCATGCCGGCAATGTAGGCGTAATTGAGCCCATGAAAACCGAAGCGGCGCATGCCAAACTCGTTCGGAATCGGCAACCGTTTAGCCAACTCGGGCAGGGTGCTGTGAAAAGCCGTATCGAAGCAGGCGATTTGCGGCACAGAGAAGCGTTGCAGACACAAATCCAGCCCGAGCAGATTGCCCGGCAAATGCAGCGGGGCAAGATGAATCAGGTGTTCCAGACGGGAACGCTCAGTAGCATCAACCCGCCTTGCCAGATCGCTGATATCGCCGCCATGAACAAAGCGATGCCCCACCAGTTTGGGCACTTCACCGGCTAAATCGTGCAACAGCTGAGCGAATGCTTGTCTTTGGTCATGCACCTGTTCATAGCGAAAATTGCGCCGCACACCCTCAGCGGAAAACAAGCTCGCCTTGATCGAAGACGAGCCGCTGTTGATGGTTAGAACTGAGCGCTTCAATACGGCCATACCCAGTTGTCGACCTCGGGCAGATCGGTGCCGTATTCGTAAGCATAGTTACGGCATTCGATCTGCTTGTCGCGCATGTTTTCTTTGACATGGGCACCGGCTACACGCAACGCCGGGATGCGGTTGATCGCGTCAATCACCAGGCTGAAACGGTCGATTTCATTCTGGATGGCCAGTTCCAACGGCGTATTGATGCTGCCTTTTTCCTTGTAGCCGCGCACATGCAGATTTTTATGGTTGTTGCGACGATAGGCCAGACGATGGATCAGCCAGGGATAACCGTGGAAGTTGAACAGGATAGGTTTGTCCAGCGTGAACAGGCTGTCGAAATCCTTGTCCGATAAGCCGTGCGGATGCTCGGCTGCAGGCGTCAGTTTGTAGAGGTCGACCACGTTGATGAAGCGAACTTTGAGTTCGGGGAAATTCTCGCGCAGCAACACCACGGCGGCCAGCGCTTCTTTGGTTGGAATGTCGCCGGCGCTGGCTATCACTAAATCCGGTTCTACGCCTTGATCGTTGCAAGCCCAGTCCCAAATGCCGATGCCCTTGGTGCAATGTTTGATCGCCGCATCCATGTCCAAAAATTGCAGATGCTTTTGCTTGTCGCAAACGATCACGTTGATGTAATCGGTGCTCTTTAAGCAATGATCGGCAACCGTCAACAGACAGTTCACGTCCGGCGGCAGATAGATGCGCGTCACTTCCGGGCTTTTGTTGACCACGACATCGAGAAAGCCGGGGTCCTGATGCGTAAAGCCGTTGTGATCCTGCCGCCATACGGTGGAAGTAATCAGCAGGTTCAGCGAGGACACCGGGGCGCGCCAAGGGACTGCCTTGGACATGGCCAGCCATTTGGCATGCTGGTTGAACATCGAATCGATTACATGCACGAAGGCTTCGTAGGTGGAGAAGAAACCGTGGCGACCGGTCAGCAGATAGCCTTCCAGCCAGCCTTCCAGGGTATGCTCGGACAGCATTTCCATGACCCGTCCGTCAGGCGACAGTTCGCCGCCATCGGCATCTTCCGGCAGATAGTCGGCCAGCCAGGTTTTCTTGCTGACTTCGTAGATGTCGTCCAGCTTGTTCGAGCTGTTTTCATCAGGGCCGAACACGCGGAAATTATGCCTATTCAGGCGCATGATGTCGCGCAGGAACTTGCCTAGCGGGCGGGTGTTTTCAGCGCTGGTGGTGCCCGGCTGGGTCACCACCGTGGCATAGTCGCGGCAGTCCGGCATATGCAGGGCTTTGCGCAACAGGCCGCCATTGGCGTGAGGGTTGACGCTCATGCGCCGCGCGCCCTTGGGTGCCAGAGCTTTAAGTTCGGGTAACAAGCGGCCGTCTTGGTCGAACAGTTCTTCCGGCTTATAACTGCGCAGCCAGTCTTCCAGCTGTTTAAAATGCTCAGGCGTATCGCGTACGTTGCCCAAAGGCACCTGATGCGAGCGCCAGAAGCCTTCCACTTTTTTACCGTCAACCTGTTTCGGCCCGGTCCAGCCTTTGGGGCTGCGTAACACGATCATCGGCCAACGCGGACGAATCGGCTGACCGCTGCTGCGGGCCTGTTGTTGAATGCGGCGGATTTCCAGTACACAGTCTTCCATCGTTGCGGCCATGGCCTGGTGCATGGTGTCCGGGTCGTTTCCCTCGACAAAATAAGGCGTCCAGCCGTAGCCCTTGAACAGGTTTTCCAGTTCTTCGTGCGAGATACGCGACAGAATAGTGGGGTTGTTGATCTTGTAACCGTTCAAATGCAGGATCGGCAATACTGCGCCATCGCGGATCGGATTCAGGAACTTGTTGGAATGCCAGGAGGTCGCCAGCGGGGCAGTTTCAGCTTCGCCATCGCCGACCATCACGGCAACGATCAGTTCGGGATTGTCGTAAGCCGCGCCGAAAGCATGGGAGACGCTATAACCGAGTTCTCCACCTTCATGAATCGAGCCCGGCGTTTCCGGCGTGCAATGGCTGCCGATGCCGCCGGGAAAAGAGAACTCTTTGAAGAACTCGCGCATGCCGTGCTCGTCTTCGCTCTTGTTCGGGTAAATCTCGCTGTAAGCGCCTTCCAGATAGACCGGACCGAGCACGCCCGGCGCACCATGTCCTGGACCTGCCATGAAAATAGCGTTTAAATCGTACTTGTTAATCAGGCGGTTGAGATGAATATAAGTGAAGGATAGCCCCGGACTTGAACCCCAATGTCCCAGCAAGCGACTCTTTACATGCTCCAGCTTGAGCGGTTCGCGCAGCAGCGGATTGTCGCGCAGATAAATCATGCCTGCCGCAAGGTAATTACAGGCGCGCCAGTAGGCGTCTATTTTGCCGATTTCTTCTTGCGGTAGCGGAGTTTTTGGGACGGTCATGGCTTATAAATCCTAGAGTTGGTTGCAAATGGGTCGGTTGATTTTTCGGTATTATACGGGCTGATTGTGACGCCTGTTTGACCGTCATTTAAGGTGATTTCCGCCGTTAATTATGCTGTCCGGTTAACGGCGACGATCTGATCGGATTCAGTCGATTCAATAATTTTATGTGTCATATAGCCTATATTACCATGTGAAATGCCTGGGTTACTCGTGTAATGATTTTTTCTGAGTCCAGCAACGATGCGGCTTTTAAGCATTTTTCAGTACGCAAACCAAAATATAAAGCAGTTACCGTGCCATTTTCCGCGGCTTATTGTCGCGCGGCAATCGGTCACATTTCCAAGACTGGTTTTAGTCATTAGACTGGTTTGCAACTCTTGCATCGTCCCCTTAATTTAAGGGGATTAGAGTTGACTGTCCTTCCTTTTAAATGCGGTCAGCAGCCCTGGCCGCATCTTTTTAACCTACGGGTGAAATCATGAAACGGAATCACCAAACTGATACCTCTTACGTCATTAATGATCAAGATTTGTTCAAACAAATCGCTTTCCATGAGGCGGGTCACGCTGCCGCTATTTATCTTTGCAATAAACAAAAACAACTGCCCCCGGTACATTTTCAAATCATCATTAAGGCTTCGAAGCGCCAAAAAGGCAGCCTTTTGGACGCCTGCCGATTAGGCTATGAGCACTTTGCCGCAGTCGTAGAGGGAGGTCGCCTGATTCATAGCCTGCCGGTTGCGTTGATTGAAAGTGCGCATTATTTTTCAGATGTTGAGCAAGATGCGTATCAGACCGCTTTTGAAGCGGATGTGATTAATTTATTGGTCGGGCCTTTAGCGGAAGCAAAGCATGTCGCCTTACGTGATAATGAACAGTTTACTGCTCAACTGGTTAACATCAATGCTTTGCATTATTACGGCGGTACATCCGATCTTGAGCAGGTTTATGAGTATCTGGATATTTTTATCGCAACTAAAAGTCGGCAACAAGAGAAGTTGGTTGAGCTGTTTGGCAAAGCCTTTCAGTTTATAAGTTCACCGATTTATTGGCAGGCTATTGAGCGTTTGGCGGATTATATTCTTAAAAACAGAGAAAATATCATCAGCTGTGAAGAGTCGATTGCCGTGATGGATCAAAGCGGGACGCGTCAGAAAAGGCAAGCAATACAGGCGATGAGTCTTGTAAACTAAGCATCGCGCCGCTTTTTTGCATTTGATTTCGCGGTAGTCTTTAAGCCACGCAGGCAGCGTAATCCAATGGGTTTACCGTATAAGGAAAGCGCAAGCTTTGCATCGTATGACTTGCCGGTAATGGTTTATCGGCTTTTAGCAGACTTCGTTCTTATTCTGCTTCACCTTTGATTTTAAAACATTGCCAGCGCTAAATAATGGTTCCATTGAGCGCCTTTCCATACTGTAACTAATGGCATCGGTGATGGCGCTATCGAGTACAGCATTATTGTACAAAGGGTCATTAATGCCGAGGCAGCGATATTGTTATAACTGAATAATTTTAACGCGGTACCAAAGGATTTTTTCATTCTTAAATTGGATAAATTGGTGCTGTAGAGTTCATCTAATAGCAAGTGAACGATAAATCCGAAGGCAATGAAAACACCGTTTAGCCAGGCATGTAAAATATCCCAATGCAGTAAACGGTAGCTGATGCAGGTCATTAATAAGCCAAAAAACAAAGCTGCCAATAGTGAATGGAATACGCCGCGATGAACGGTAAGGCTGTTAAACAAGTTCAACATTACATAGCGAATAAACAGATAAGTACCTGTCGCAATCAGCAATAACAGGTATGGCGCATAACTGTCTTTTAACGTATGTAGCGCCGCAGCTACGCCCATTAACGCTAACACGTTAAACAACAGCCTTACCGGTCTTGAGTTGCTCGCATCAATATCAGGCAATAGTCCGCCTACTATGCCCAGGAAAACGAGCCAGGGTATATCAGCGTTAGTGATCAAATGGACGTTGGTGGCAATGAGAGCTGCGCCGGCGCTGGCAGCTGAAGCGACGAATAAATGGGTGTTAAAATTGGCCATGTAAAACAATAATCCCTTAAATCTAAAAAATCCAATATGGCATTGCCTGGCTCTACATTAAGCCAGATATTTGCCTGCGATTACCTCGGTTATTCCTGTGTTAGTTAACTTACAGTAAATAAAGATGGAGGAGTGCAAGCTTTGCTTGTACAGCAGGGAGCCTGCACTCCTGAAACCATGAATGTCGGGCAATAGTTTTTTGTTGTCCGGCACAAGATTGCAACTGATTGGCTGAGTTACCTTGGGCTAATTTACATCAGTAAATTGATCAGCATCTGTTCATAAATACGAGACAAAATTTCCAGATCTTCCACGCCAACGTGTTCATTGATTTTATGGATACTTTCATTCAACGGGCCGAGCTCGATGACCTGTGCGCCGGTCGGAGCGATAAAGCGTCCGTCGGAGGTGCCGCCGCCGGTGTCATCAAGGGTTTCAAAGCCGGTCACGGTTTTGATCGCGGCGTGGGCGGCATCGATTAATGCGCCTGATTCGGTTAAGAAAGGGTTGCCGGACAAGCGCCATTCCAATTCGTATTTGAAATCGTATTTGTCCAGCAGCGCGTGGGTGCGTTGCTTGATGGTTTCCTCATCCAGTTCGGTGCAAAAACGCAGGTTGAACTGAACTGCCACGCTGCCGGGGATGATGTTTTCTGCGCCGGTTCCAGAGTTGATATTGGAAACCTGCAAGCTGGTCGGCGGGAAAAAGGCATTGCCGTGATCCCAAACCTCATCAATGAGGTCTTTTAACGCCGGGGCAAAAGTGTGTATCGGATTATCGGCCAGTTCAGGGTAGGCGACGTGGCCTTGGATGCCTGCAATGGTCAGTTTGGCGCATAAAGAACCGCGCCGACCGACGCGAATCACGTCGCCGATTTTTTTGTCGCTGGACGGTTCGCCGACCAGGCACCAGTCTATTTTCTCGTTGCGCTGTTCCAGCACTTCAACGACTTTAATCACGCCATTGGTGGCAATGCCTTCTTCATCGCTGGTCATCATCACCGCGATAGAGCCTTGATGATCCGGGTGCTTAGCAATGAAACGTTCGACGGCGGTAATAAAGCAGGCGATGCCGCCCTTCATATCCGCAGCGCCCCGGCCATAAAGCTTGCCGTCACGAATCGTCGGCTCAAAAGGCGGTGAAACCCAGGCATCCAACGGGCCGGTAGGCACAACATCGGTGTGGCCGAGGAAGGTAAACAGCGGTTTGGCATCGCCGCGTCTCAGCCAGATGTTTTGGGTGTCTGCAAAGTCCAGGCGTTCTTCTTTGAAGCCCAATTTGGTTAGTCGTGCCGCCAGCACATCCTGGCAACCCGCGTCTTTTGGGGTTACCGATTCGCGGCTGATAAGGTCTTTAAGCAGTTCTAGGGTATCGCTCATAATAGTTTGGCTTGGTAGTTCTCAGCTTTAAATCCAAGGATTAGCAGGTCGCCGGACTCTAAAATCGGGCGTTTAATCAGGGTAGGGGTGGTCAGCATCAGTTGCATGGCGTTGTCTAAGGTCAGATCGCTTTGCTGCTCGGTACTGAGTTGCCGCCAGCTGGTGCTGCTGCGGTTGAGCAGTTGGTTCCAGTCCAAATGGTCGGCGAAATGCTGCAGCAGTTCAGGCGTTAAGCCATCGGTTCGAAAATCGTGGAATTGATAGGCTATGTTGTTTTGATCCAGCCAGTTGCGCGCTTTTTTGACGGTGTCGCAGTTTTTTATGCCGTACAACGTGTGAGTTTTTAAATTTTGCAAATTTACAATCTCCGTATGGAAGACGCGTAGCGCCTCGCGAATTGATGTTGAAATAAAGGGGTGGTTAACAATCCCCAGCTGATCAAGGTTAGAGCCGATAATCGGTAAGATGATTGAGGCTGCTTCAACCACTTGAGCGGACATGACGGTAAGCGTCTCCTTCAGAGACGCCTGGGCGATAGTGGCTCGTGGCGACGCGTTAAGTAACGCAACCGGCTTGTTTGCAAAAGCCTCGCTACCCACCATCCAGTCCAAGGCATTCTTCATGACTCCCGTTACGCCGCGAGCGTATTCCGGGCTGGCAATAATAACACCATCGGCTTCGAGAATACGGGCGTAAAAATAGGCAACTGGGGAGTATCGGTTATTTCAAGATCGGGGTTGAATCGCGGCAGATTGCCCAGTTCGGTATACAGCTCAATGCGAACATCCGCAGGCGCTAAGCCAGCAACGGCTCGCAGCAGTGCAGAGTTCAACGATGCGCTACGCAGGCTACCTGAAATAGCCAGGATTCTGACAATCGGCATCGTTGACTCTATAGCGATTTTACAATTGGCTGTTCAGCAATTCGTCTATGTTGGGCAGTTGTTTGTCGGATTTGCAGCGGATTTTATAAAGATCGACAAATTCCATAAAGGCTTGTTCCAGATCGGCCAGGATTTCTTCTTCGTTTTCGCGCTCATCATCAGGAACATCCGTGGATTCCAAATATTCGTGTTGCAGGGCGACTTCGCTGTTTAAAGCAAGTGTGGCGTAAATGATCGCATTGTTTGATATGTTGTCGCTCATGGTATTGGCCTTGGTAGGTTATTGGGGAATAGTGTGTAAAAGATCAGTCTTGTTCTCTAAAACGAATGGTTAGACCTTGTAAGAAGTTTCTTAAAATCTGATCGCCGCATTCACGGTGATGTTTATGGCCTTTTTGCCTGAAAAAGGAGCTGAGTTCGCCTTTGGACAATTCAAAGTCGGCCAGTTTTAAGGTGCTTAGCATGTCCTCTTCTTTAAATTCCAGCGCGATTCTCAGTTTTTTGAGTATGGTGTTATTGGTTAACGGCTCCGGCTTTTTGATCTGTTCGGCTTGATTTTCCTGCTTGCCTCTTTTATAGATAATCAGGCCGTCTAGAAATTTTCCCAGTAGCTTGTTGTCAAGCTCGACATAGTCGGCTTCATTATCTTTTTTGAGCAGCTTAAGCAGCTCATCTCGACTGATCTCTACGTCGCTCAAGGCGAAGATTTCGATCATGTCAGGGTCTTTAAGCTCTAAAGCGTAGCGTACTCGGCGTAAAACGTCGTTGTTAATCATGGTTTCTGTGTGGCAATGTGGGGTGGCTGTACAGCACCGTGTACAGGGTTGGAATCCGTTTCTTCAAGAGCTGCTTGATTTTTTTCCTGCAAGAAAGCAAGCACATCGTCATTGTTGACTTGATAGTAAATGTCCTCAACAAGAACGGTAACGCCTAATGATTCAAAAGTAATCGCATCGCCAAGGTAGTAATAAAAGGATTGCCAATGCTCTTTCTTTTTAAAGACCTCAATTTCCGCAATGGTTTGATCAATTAAAACATACTCTTCCAAGGTTGAAATATTTTGGTATTTCAAACGTTTGGCATTTTTATCAAACTTTCGGGTCGATTTGGATAATATCTCGACGATAATGACCGGCGATTGTTTGTAATATTCAAACTCATTCGTCGCGCCAGTTCCCGACTGGCTTGCGACATACACACCATCCCTGGCGATATCTGGCTGGCAAACCACCATGACATCAGGATAGAAAAAATCATTAGCCACCTTAACTTTCATGTCTGCTATGAAAGTTCTGCAAGGCGTGCCTTTAAGCTTATTTCTTAACTCACTAAGCATATTAATAGCCAGTAAATTATGCGCTTCACTCGCCCCAGCCATTGCATAAGCTTCACCATCAATGAATTCATGCTTTATTTCTGCAACAAGTTCGCCTTGTAGATACTGTTCTTCAGTGATCTTGCTATTTGCGTAGTTTAAGCTCATTGGCTTTCTCCTGTTTTGGCATGGTGCGAGTCAGGTTCCGCTTAATCCCTCAACAATTCATTAATCCCTGTTTTGCTGCGTGTTCTTTCATCGACCTGCTTGATGATAACTGCGCAATACAAGCTGTATGTGCCGTCTTTTGATGGCAGGTTGCCCGGAACCACAACTGAACCGGCTGGAACGCGGCCATAGCTGACTTCGCCAGTCATGCGGTTGAAGATTTTGGTGCTTTGACCGATGTAAACGCCCATTGAAATGACCGAGCCTTGTTCAACCACAACGCCTTCAACGATTTCCGAGCGTGCGCCGATAAAGCAGTTGTCTTCAATGATCGTTGGCCCTGCTTGCAAAGGCTCCAAAACGCCGCCGATGCCGACGCCGCCGGAAAGATGCACGTTCTTGCCGATTTGCGCACAAGAGCCGACGCTGGCCCAGGTGTCAACCATAGTACCGCTGTCTACATAGCCGCCGATGTTGACGAACGAAGGCATTAACACCGCGCCCGGCGCAATGTAAGCACCGTGACGGACGATGGCATTAGGCACGACGCGCACGCCGGATTTTGCAAAGTCGTCGGGTGAATAAGTGCTGAATTTGGCTTCAACCTTATCGTAATAACGGCTGTTGCCGCCTTCGATCACACGGTTTTCGTTGATTCTGAACGACAGCAATACGGCTTTTTTCAGCCATTGGTTGACGACCCACTCGCCGCTGGTTTTTTCGGCAACACGGGCTTTGCCGCTATCCAGTAAGTTGATGGCTTCTTCAACGGCTGCACGCACTTCAGCGGATACGTTGGCAGGGGAAATGTCGGCACGGATTTCAAAGGCGTCGTTAATGATGTTTTCTAGTTGTGACATGGTTTCTTTTATAAAGAGTTAAGGAAGTTTTTGATGCGCTGCGCGGCTTCTATGCATTCATCCAAGGGTGCAACCAAGGCAATTCTGACGTGGTTAAGGCCGGGATTGATGCCGTCAAAATCGCGGGATAAGTAACTGCCGGGCAGTACGGTGATGTTTTGCTGAGCAAATAGCTGCTGCGCGAATTCGGTATCGGCAATCGGTGTTTTCAACCAGACATAAAAACTGGCCGGTGGCTTAGTGGCGGTGCAAACATCGCCAAGAAGTTCGATGAAGGCGGCGAATTTCTCGCGGTATAAGCGCCGGTTTTCGACAACATGATGCTCATCTTTCCAGGCTTGAATGCTGGCATGTTGGGTAGGCAAAGGCATCGCGCAGCCGTGATAAGTCCGGTATTGAAAATAGGGTTTCAATAGCTCGGCATCGCCGGCAACAAAGCCTGAGCGTAAACCCGGTGCGTTGGAGCGTTTGGATAAACTGTGGAAAATAACGCAACGTTTGAATGCCGTGTTGCCCATGTTATAGGCGGTTTGCAGCAAGCCCGGCGGCGGATTGCTTTCGTCGTCATAGATTTCGGTATAGCACTCGTCGGAAGCGATCACAAAATCATGTTTTTCCGCCAGATTGAGCAGCTTCTCCTGGCCGGCCTGATCGATCACCGAGCCGGTCGGGTTGCCGGGCGAGCATATGTAAATCAACTGGCAGCGTTGCCATATGTCATCCGGCACCGCGTCAAAATCCGGTAAATAGCCGGAGTCTTCCAGCGTGTTCAGAAAATAGGGCTCAGCCCCTGCCAGCAGAGCCGCGCCTTCGTAAATCTGGTAAAACGGATTCGGCATGATCACGATGGGCTTTATCGCCAGGGATGGCGTGTATGCCGCAAGCCTGTCGGGAACAGGCGCGGCGCCAGTCGGATCGATCAGGCACTGGGCAAACGAAAATAGAGCTTCGCGGGTGCCGTTGACCGGCAAAACCTGGGTTTCAGGGTTAATGATATTAGCCGGAATCTGAAAACGTCGGCTGATCCATTCGGCAATCGTCTGCCTGAGTTCAGGCAGACCTTTAGTGGTTGGATAGTTAGCCAAACCATGCAAATGGGTTAACAGCGCTTCCTGAATCAAATGCGGGGTGGCATGAGTCGGCTCGCCCATAGACAGGGCGATATGCGGCTTGTTCGCAGGCGGAACAATGCCTTGTTTAAGTTGCGCCAGTTTCTCGAATGGGTAGGGATGTAAATGTTTTAAATTAGGAGTCATTGATTAGTTACAACGCGGTTGTTTACCCTGTGCTTGAGCTTGCTGGAATAGTCCCATGGCTTGCGGCATGCGCTTTTCCAAGTCTTGAATGCGGGTGGCATGCGAAGGGTGAGTCGACATGAATTCTATCGGTTGCTTGCCTTGCGTTGCCTGTTCCATTTTTTGCCACAAGCCGACGCTTTGTCTTGGATCAAAGCCCGCTTTTGCCATTAAATCGACGCCGATCATGTCGGCCTCGCTTTCATGGACGCGGCTGTAAGGCATCAGTATGCCGTATTGCGCGCCGACTCCCAGCATGCCCAGCGCCGTTTGCCCGAGGGCGGTTTGAGGGGCGCTGACTGCCTGAATGATGCCCATGCCCGAACTGACCGCCATTTCTTGCGATGCCCGTTCATTGCTGTGTTTGGCGAGAACGTGGCCGATTTCATGGCCGATGACTGCAGCCAATTGATCCTGATTGTCGACCAGTGTGAGCATTCCGGTATGTACGCCGATTTTATTGCCGGGCAAGGCAAAAGCGTTAGGCGAGGCATCTTCAAAGACTACGACTTCCCAGTTGCCGCCGGTTTCCCGGATAATGGCCCCGGCAATACAGCTGGCGACCTGATTATATTTGCTGTTAGTGCTGACAGGTTTTTGTTTTTTCAGGTTATCAAAAGCCTGCAAGCCCATTTGATCAATTTGCGTATCAGGCATGAAAACAAGTTGGCTTCTACCTGTAGGGCTGGTGATGCAGGCGCTTAATAGGCAGGCAGTTAGCAGAGCTGGAAATGTTTTTTTTAACATAAAAAATGGCCGGTAGTTTTAGTTATGTCGGCCATTTTAACGTAACTTTTTATCTGGGGTTTAAAAATGTAGTTACTCAGGCTTCAGGATTTTTGTGAACATCTCGTCGTACTCTTGTTTTGACAATACACCGCTGACCCCGGTACGTTGATGGGTGTTATCGAAGAAATAGGTTCTGGGTAGCTCACCATACCATTTAGGATCGATTTCAAATTGCATTTTCTGGGTGTTTTCATCGGCATAAACCCAGTTTTCAATATCGGATAATTGATGTTTTTCAAGTATCGTCTGGATTTGTTCGGTTGCCGATAACTCATCTGCCGCCAGCATGATCATGTTGAGTTCAGGCCTGCTCTTATGAATATTGCTTAACAGCTCCATGTCTTTCAGGCAGGAAGAGCAGTTTATCGACCAAATGACCAGCATGAATGGCTGATTGGCGTTGCTGGTCAATATTTGCTGATAACTTCCTGAGGTGAATGCCGATGGCTCTGCTTGCGCAGGTGAGTAAAGTGGGGCTAAAAGGAGAAACAAAAGATAAGGGAAAAGTTTTTTTAGGCGCATGATTAATTTTTTATAAGTAGTGTGAGCGAGTTGATTCACCGGAAGCAAACGGTAAAAGTGTGTCATATGACTTGGTTTAATGTGTTAACTAACATAGTTTAATTGAGGGTGATACAGGCAGTTTGCAGAAAGCAGCAAAGCGAATCTTGTCATTCGGCAGTCATCCTGTTGCCACATATTTATTATTGTAGCCTAAGGTTTCAGCAAAAAAAAATGGCTGCTGTTTTGGCTAATAGATAATGGTGTTTTTTGGCATTCAAAGCTGGCTCTGATTGCTTTTCGGTTCTGGTCGGGTATCACTTATTAACGGCACAAAATTTCATCAGGAACATCAGTGCAACAGGCTATAAATGCCGGTTTATTAACTTAGCGGGGGTCTATAATTTGTGGTACAACATAATATCAGCCGATATTAACGACTATTGCATCGACTTTTGATTTGGATGATCATTGAATAAACATAACCACTGGATAATACTATGGCGATAAATACCAACCGACCCACATCCCCACATTTGCAAGTCTACCGACTGCCTTTAACTGGCATTATTTCCATCAGCCATCGAATTACCGGCGTTATGCTCTCTACTGGATTGTTCTTATTTGTTTATGTCATTTCGGCGCTGGCAGGCGGCGAAGATTCATATAAGGCAATGCAGGCCGTCATGAATCTATGGTTGCTCAAACTGGTATGCTGGGGCTTTGTTTACGCGCTGTTTTTTCACCTGTGCCACGGCGTTCGCCATTTGATTTGGGATTCCGGCAACAGCTTTGAACTGGATACGCTAAACCGCTACGCGATGATTGAGCTGGCGGCATCATTGGCGCTGACTTTAATCGCTTTTGTGTGGGGATGTTATGGATTATAGAACGCCTTTATCCCGAGTTCGGGGCTTGGGTTCTGCCAAAAGCGGAACGACTCACTGGTGGATGCAGCGCGTCACCGCCGTAGCGCTGATCCCGCTGTCTTTTTGGTTAATCTATTTTCTGGGTTTGAGTGTGACTGCCCCTTATCAACAGACCGTAGACTGGTTGGCATCACCTATTAATAGCGTCTGCATGGTAGCGTGGATCATCGCCGTTTTCTACCATGCCGCCTTGGGTTTGCAGGTGGTGATTGAAGATTATGTCGCCGCCGAAGACAGTAAGATTATCTCAATCTGGGCCGTTCATCTGGCATTCTTGTTTTTGGCGATTGCGGCTTTGCTGGCCGTATTTCGCATTGTATCGATAGGGTAACTCATGTCCGCAGATTATAAAATTATTGAACATACTTACGATGTGGTTGTCGTCGGCGCTGGCGGCGCTGGCCTTCGCGCTACCTTGGGCATGGCGGAAAAAGGCCTTAAAACCGCCTGCATTACTAAAGTGTTTCCCACCCGCAGTCACACCGTCGCCGCGCAAGGAGGTATCAGCGCGGCGTTGGGCAATATGGGCGAAGACGACTGGCGCTTTCATATGTACGACACCGTCAAAGGCTCCGACTGGCTGGGCGATCAGGACGCGATTGAATACATGTGCCGCGAAGCCATGGCTGCGGTTATCGAACTGGAGCATTACGGGGTGCCTTTTTCCAGAACTCCCGACGGCAAAATTTATCAACGTGCGTTTGGCGGCATGACCACGCATTATGGCAAAGGCACAGCACAACGTACTTGTGCGGCGGCCGACAAGACCGGTCATGCGATTTTGCATACCTTGTATCAGCAGTCGTTAAAACATAAGGCCGAATTCTTCGTCGAATATATTGCGCTGGACTTGATTATGGAGGACGGTGAATGTCGCGGTATTTTGGCCTGGTGTCTGGATGACGGCTCGCTGCATTTGTTCAAATCCCATATGACTGTATTGGCGACCGGCGGTTACGGGCGTACCTTTTTTTCCTGCACCTCGGCGCATACCGTGACTGGCGACGGTAACGCGATGGTATTGCGCGCCGGTTTGCCGTTACAGGATATGGAGTTTATCCAGTTTCACCCGACCGGCATTTATGGCGCAGGCTGTTTGATCACCGAAGGCGTCAGAGGCGAGGGCGGTTATCTGACTAACTCTGAGGGCGAGCGCTTCATGGAACGCTATGCGCCAACCGCCAAAGACCTGGCTTCACGCGATGTGGTCAGCCGCGCGATGACCATCGAAATCAATGAAGGTCGCGGCGTAGGCCCACTGAAAGATCATCTCTATCTGCATATCGAGCATCTTGATCCGGCTATTATTCACGAACGTTTGCCGGGTATTTCCGAAACCTCGCGGATTTTTGCCAATGTCGACATCACCAAAGAGCCGATTCCCGTTCTGCCGACCGTGCATTACAACATGGGCGGCATACCGACCAATTACAAAGCCGAAGTCGTAACCTTAAACGGCGACAATCCCGATGCCGTCGTGCCGGGCCTGATGGCAATCGGCGAGGCGGCCTGCGTTTCCGTGCATGGCGCCAACCGTTTGGGCTCAAACTCGCTGCTCGATCTGGTGGTGTTCGGTCGCTCCGCCGCGATACGCTGCGCGGAACTGATCAAACCCGGA
The DNA here is from genome assembly GCF_050917435.1 of Methylobacter arcticus. NCBI lineage: Bacteria > Pseudomonadati > Pseudomonadota > Gammaproteobacteria > Methylococcales > Methylococcaceae > Methylobacter > Methylobacter arcticus. Next base: position 2,766,683 of record NZ_CP159583.1, on the reverse strand, counting down.
TCAAGGCAGAAACCCTTGGCCAGTAATGCTTGCGACAAAGCCATCGCCCGTTTCGATGAAATCCGCAATGCCAATGGCAGCCGCAGCACCGCCGATATACGTCTGGATATGCAAAAAGTCATGCAGGCCAAGGCGGCGGTGTTCAGAACCGGTGCCACGCTGACCGAAGGCATCAACGCGATGGCGGAAGTCAGAAAAACCTTTGCCGACGTCAAAGTAGCCGATAAATCCCTGATCTGGAATACCGACCTAGTTGAAACGCTGGAGCTGGATAACTTGCTGAGCCAGGCCACCGTGGCGATCAACGCAGCAGGCAACCGCACCGAGAGTCGGGGCGGCCATGCACGGGAAGATTACCCCAAGCGCGACGACGAAAACTGGCTCAAACATACCCTGACCTGGCTGGAAGGCGATCAGGTTAAAATCGATTACCGGCCGGTGCATATGTACACCTTGACCGACGACGTTGACGTAATTCCACCAAAAGAGAGGGTGTACTGATGGCTGAATTTACCCTGCCTAAAAATTCGGTGTTAACCGAAGGAAAAACCTTTAAAGCGCCTGCCGGAGCAACCAACATCCGCCGCTTTGAAGTATACCGCTGGGACCCCGAGTCCGGCGAAAACCCGCGGATCGATGCATTCGAACTGGACATGAGCAGCTGCGGCCCGATGGTGCTGGACGCGATCCTGAAAATTAAGAATGAAGTCGACAGCAGCCTGACCTTCCGTCGATCCTGTCGCGAAGGCGTTTGCGGCTCCTGCGCGATGACCATCAACGGCAAAAACTCTCTAGCCTGCACCAAAGCCATCGATGCTTATCCCGGCACCATCAAAATCTACCCGTTGCCGCATTTGCCAGTCGTTAAAGACCTGGTGCCGGATCTGACCCATTTTTATGCGCAATACGCGTCGATCAAGCCGTGGATAGAAACCCAAACCCCGCCGCCTGCGGATTCCGAGCGCCTGCAAAGTAAAGAAGACCGGGAAAAACTCGATGGCTTATACGACTGCGTGCTGTGCGCCTGTTGCTCGACCAGTTGCCCCAGTTACTGGTGGAACAGCGAGCGTTACCTGGGGCCTGCGGTGCTGCTGCAAGCCTATCGCTGGCTGGTCGACAGCCGCGACGAAAGCACCGGCGAACGGCTCGACGAACTGGAAGACCCGTTTAAGTTGTACCGTTGCCATACGATTATGAACTGCACCGATACCTGTCCTAAGGGCTTGAATCCGGCCAAGGCTATTGCCGAGACCAAGAAACTTTTGGTGCAGAGAAAGTTGGGCTGATGGAGGAGCTGGCTCGATTAAAGTGGCAATGTCGGCGCGGGACTAAGGAGCTGGATTTTCTGTTGAATAGGTATCTGGAAACGGGATATTTGGTGGCGGATCAGGAGGAGAGGGGTTTGTTTGTGGAGTTGTTGGGGATGGAGGATGATGAGTTGATGGGGGTTCTGATGGGAGACCGAAAGCCGGAACCGAAAGAACTGGCAGGTCTGGTTAATAAAATAACCAAGTAGGGTACGCATCGCGTACCTTTTTTGGATTTGATCAATCGGAACGTTTTGCAAATGGTACGCGATGCGTACCCTACAGGGCTGGAAGACCCGTTTAAATTGTATCGTTGCCATACCATTATGAACTGCACCGATACTTGCCCTAAGGGCTTAAATCCGGCCAAGGCCATAGCTGAAACCAAGAAGCTGTTAGTGCAGAGAAAGTTGGGTTGATGGACGAGCTGGCTCGGTTAAGGTGGCAATGTCGGCGCGGGACTAAGGAGCTGGATTTTCTGTTGAATCGGTATCTTGAAACGGCGTATTTGGTGGCGGATCAGGGGGAGAGGGATTTGTTTGTTGAGTTATTGGGGATGGAGGATGATGAGTTGGTTGGGGCTTTGATGGGGGATTTGGTTATGGGGGGAATGGGGGTTTTGGTTGGGAAGATTAGGGCGTTTGCGGGCCGTAGGTTGGGTTAGGCGCTAGCCGTAACCCAACACTTCACGCGAAAAATGTCGGGTTACGCTACGCCAACTCGACCTACCTAGCTTTTAGCTGTGAGCTCGTTTTGAGTGGTTGTTTTTTTTGCGGTTTGCACTGTTCTTAAATTTATCCGGTGGCATATCAAATTTGGAGAGTAAATGAAAGGTTGGGGAAGTTTTCTAATTATTATTGGCATTATTTGTGCCTTTTCAGCAATTACAATGGATACGTCAGTTGCAACTGGCTTAGGCGGTCGAGTCAATAATTTAGGACTCATGAATCTTCAAACGAATTTGTTAATTGGTGCTGGTATTGCTTTTATTTCTGGAATAATGCTAATTGGATTTAGCTCTAAATCCAGATCTGGTGCGTCAAGGAGAAGCCAAACAAATGACAACAATAAAAAATGCCCATATTGTGCTGAAATAATAAAAAAAGAAGCAGTAATATGCCGTTATTGTGGTAAAGAGCAAGTCACTGTCGAAATTATAAATACTCCAGAAGAATCATTGGCTACACCAGAAGATTGTGAAAGAGTTCTTCTTGAGATTGGCTACAAAATGATAAAAAAAGAAAATGGATGGGTAATTATAGAGCCTCTTGGAGAGCGTGCTGCCATCAATACTTTTGTCAATACTTTCCACGAGTTAGCAGAATATGCTAATTCGAAAAGAACGCTGCTGTAAGGCAATGGGATGGACTTCCAGAATGGCGTGGAGTTCGTGGATAATGTACAAGCGGAACGGGGTTTGTAACCCCGTTCCTAACGTTTCTACGATGTTCAAGCTAAGCGGCTACATTTAATCCCCGCAAAACGTTTCGAACGGGGTTACAAACCCCGTCCGGCTGTCGTGTTGACGGTAGACGCCGTTCAGCGGTGCATCATGTCGTAAACAATTTGGTAAGAAGCGACGAAGCAAGTAGCCTGGATGGAGCTTGCGGAATCCGGGGCTTCGTGGCGCTGATCATCCCGTATTCCGCTACGCTTCATACGGGCTACGCGAATTTCTAACTCAATGATGGTGCGGTATGGTGTTATATCGGCGGAACCGGGTTGCTGGAGGGACGTATTTCTTTACGGTGACGTTGCGGGATCGTTCCTCCGATGTCTTGGTGCGGCACGTCGGGCTATTGCGAAGCGCATTCCGCCGGGCGCGGACGGAACGACCTTTCACCATCGATGCCATTGTCATCTTACCGGATCACTTGCATGCCATTTGGACGCTGCCTGACGGCGATGTCGACTATTCGGGGCGCTGGCGGGCGATAAAATCCCACTTCACACGCGATCTGCGACTATCGGGAATGCCGTTAACTCCCGACAACCGTGGCGAATATCGGCTTTGGCAACGACGATTTTGGGAGCATACGATCCGCGATGACACTGATTTTCAAAGGCATGTCGATTATATCCACTGGAATCCGGTAAAACATGGGTTGACTCAATGCGTTGCCGACTGGCCGTATTCTTCGTTCCACAAATACGTCTGCCACGGCTTGCTGTCGGCTGAATGGGCTACCGCTGTCAACGAAGATCAAAGTGCATACGGTGAATTGGCATAATCAATGTGTAATCCCTAGCTTCGTGGCGCTAATTTAATGGGCGTCCCCTAATTATCTTCCCGCGCTGGGTTTTCGGCTTTGAACAACTCGCAGATAAGCCAAGTAGGTCGGGTTAGCGATAGCGTAACCCGACATTTTGCGTGAATGTGTCGGGTTACGCTACGCTAACCCGACCTACCCATCTGTAAGGGTTTTCTGTTTTTTACGCGCCAGCTCATCCACGATGACAAGATCATCGATGGCCACAACCGGTATAAACAAGCAGTATCAGATATTCAGCCAGTGAATAAGAGTTTATAGTGACATCCCTTTAATTAACCCTGCGAAAGGATATATGATGTTACGAATACTTTGTGTGATTTTAGTTTACTGCATCTTAGCTGCTTGTAGTATTACGAATCAAACGCCAGCGGCGCGGTCTCTACGTGAACTTGGTTCAACAGACGGTTGCACACTAATTAAAACTGATGAGATCAATAATGCATCATTTGGCGCTTATCCAGAAGTGTGCAAGGAACGCGCCTTTTCAGAAATGAAGAATCTTGTTGCTCAGCTGGGCGGTAACGCATATCGCTACCAAATCATACAACTAGCTCCTTGTTTAATGGGAGGTACGACAATTTCTTTCGAAGCGTATTCCTGCACGATTCGATAGCACCTTAGGTTGGGTTAGGCGCTAGCCAAGTAGGTCGGGTTAGCGATAGCGTAACCCGACATTTTGCGTGAATGTGTCGGGTTACGCTACGCTAACCCGACCTACCCATCTATCCATAATGATTATTTTCACAAATTATGCATTATCGCCGTGTTTATATCGAAGGTGGCTGTTATTTTTTCACCGTTGTTACCGAAAAACGCCGAAAAATATTTTCTGAGGATGAGAATGTCAAACGCCTACGCGCCGCATTTAAAAGCGTCATGAAAAAACGCCCTTTTGTGATTAATGCCGCCGTTGTCTTACCTGACCATCTACATTTTATCTGGACGCTTCCTGAACATGACAGCGACTACTCAACACGCTGGCGACTTATCAAATCCGCATTTACCAAACAATACCCTGATAAATCGATCATTCAAAATGCTAACCGTAAAAAGAAAAAACAACAGGAACTATGGCAACATCGTGGGTGGGAACATTGTTTGCGTGATGAACGGGACTTTCAACAGCATATTGATTATATCCATTACAATCCCGTAAAACACGGGCTTGTAAAACGCGCCACTGATTGGCAATATTCAAGTATTCACCGATATATAAAATCAGGTATGCTGGATAAAAATTGGGGTGAAGGTGAAATGGATTTTGCTGATGATATTGGCTATGAATAATTGCAATGAGCAAAAAATGTCGGGTTACGCTACGCTAACCCGGCCTACACCTTGCAGAATCCGGGGATTCGTAGCATTCGTGGCCGTTCAGGTTGATCGGCAAACATTAAACGTGAATTACGCATTAAAAAAAGAGGTATTTATATGCAAACATTAAAAAAACAATTAAAACAAAATCTGATGTTGATTTTCTTCAGCATTCTGCTTCCTGCTAATATTGCAGTGGCAGGAACAGACCAAGCAGACCAAGAAAAACTTCTTAGGGCGCGTGTAAAGAGCTATGAGCAAAATACAGATCACACAAGCCATTTAACCCCTGTCGATAAGAGCCTGGAGTTTCATGGCGTTTTTTACGGTTATCTCCCTTGCAACGATTGCGATGGAATTAAAGCGACACTGTCGTTAAAACAAAACAACAATTATCTGTTGGTGACCCAGCCAGCAAAAGAATCCTCAAAGGAGTTTTATGAAAAGGGAAAATATACTTGGAATGAGGAAACCCATACCGTTGTTTTAACGCCGCGTAAGGAATCAACTATACGGCAATATCGTATTGAAAATGAAGGAACGCTGATTCAGCTTAACAGCGATGGAACTAAGGTGACAGGTAAGTCAGATCGCTATACTTTACGCAGAAGCGATACGGTAAAGTCACGTGAGGTACATATTCACTAGTTCTCACGTTTCTGTGATGCCTGAGCTAAGCGGCTACACATAACCAACGCAAAATAGTTCGAACGGGGCAACATGCTCCGTCCGGCTGTGTGTAACTCTGTTGGGTTACGACTGCAAGGATGCAGGAGATAGAGCAACGCAGGAGCAGTTGCCGAGGCGCTAGCCGTAACCCGTACCGGCAAGGTTACCGCAGCTTCAAGCGTTCGGGACAGGATTCAAAACGACTGGAAAAATGGTCTTTATCCTTACGCGATTGGAAAGCCGCCATTAATCAGTTTATGATGCTGCTTCAGGATAAAAGTCTGATTTTTATGATCCATGTCCAATACGTTATAGGCTATTGAAAACGAAGTTTTTAATTTAATTTGATGACGGTAAACAGGGTTACAATTGCTTCCATCCTACTTTGAAAACGTATAACTTTAAAAAATAAAACTCATTGAGAATCAATGGGTAAGCTCCTAAAAAGTATGCGATTTTAACTCGGATGATGGGCGTAGAGCAGTATCTCAACGAAATTAAGGATTTTATGGAAGAATTATTTATTGGTTGGCTTAAGGAGTACGGTTACATTGTTTTGTTTCTGTGGAGCATATTCGAAGGGGAAATGGGCTTAATTATGGGAGGAATTCTGTCCCATACCGGTGATATGCAATACTGTACGACAATTTTTGTGGCGGGTCTGGGTGGTTTTACTGGAGATCAAATCTATTTTTACATTGGCCGCTTTAATAAAGGCTATATTCAGCGCAAACTGCATAAGCAGCGGCGTAAGTTTGCCATTGCGCATTTGCTGTTAAAAAAATATGGTTGGCCTATTATTTTTATGCAGCGCTATATGTATGGTTTGCGTACCGTCATTCCCATGTCGATTGGTATTACCAAGTATTCGGCAAGAAAATTTGCATTAATTAATCTTCTTAGCGCATGGGTATGGGCCGCAATTACCGTAACACCTGCTTATTTCTATGGTGAGGAAATATTAAGTTTATTGCGTGTTGCTAAAGAGCATTGGTATTTTGTACTACCAATAGCTGGAGGGGTTCTATATGGAATCTATGCCTATGTTCAAAAACTGGAGCGACATTTTTTAGAAAAAAGAAATAACCGTTTTTTGGACATTGCTGAACAGAAGCTGGGTAGCTCCCAAGAGCTATAGCTATGCACATCGTATATCCTTTCCAAATACGGTAAGGAGCATGCGGAATCCGAGGCTTTGTGGCGCTGATCTACGGGATTTTCCAACTCATTGATGGTGCAACAGGGTGTTATAACGGCGGAACCGGGTTGCTGGCGGGCGATAAAGTCCCACTTTACACGCGATCTGCATGCATCTGGAATGCCGTTAACTCCCGACATCCGCGGCGAATGTCGGTTTTGGCAACGACGATATTGGGAGCATAGGATTCACGATGGCACCGATTTTCAACGCAAATCAACGTGACTGCGGCGAAACACCGTGCAACGCTTAAGGTAGTGGCAGACCTCGTGCTTTGCAGATGACGCGTTTTTTGGCGTTACTCTTTATGCTGCTACTTGATCCTTTGTTGCTTTTAAACAGCAAAGAAGAGATTTCACTCTTTATGTCCTTTCGTCAACCAAAGGAAGGCGCCGAGGGCTACAAGTAAAAAACTGCTGCCGAAAAGTATGCCGACAGGATAATACAGATTGCCAGCCAATTCTAACTGACTATATTTTATAATCATTATCAGCGCTTCCAATACAAGTGCAATGCAGGCTGTTCCGACAAATCGGGTGATTATTCTTCTGATATTGGAGTATATGTTTTCTTCATCATCTGAAGAGCTGTATTCTTTACTAATGCCAGCACCAAGTTCAAACATAGCTAAGGCGATAACAAAGGTATTAACGGCGTGTATTACCGTTGTCATAAACTCTCCCTGAGGATTGAGCGCATAACCTACAAAATCATAACTTGCTATAAGTACTAATAAAATCGACAAAGCATGAAATATTACGGCAAATATTGCTCCACTACCCTTTTATAGCCTATCAAGATACAGTCTCTCCTTTCGGTGAAAAAAAATCGTTTTAACGCTTGTTTGCATCTACTTTAACCTGATAAAAGAATTCACGCTACACTGTGAAAGTATTATAAAAAGTAATGGCTTAGCTCTGTCTTTGAAAAAAAGCTTTTTCCGATTTCGTGGGGTACTTATTATATGTAGCGTTCATCCTTCAAGCGGGACGAGGCAGCATGCCGGTCTTGCATCTTTGATGAATCTAAAATTTGAACGTTTTTTCAGTAAAATGGGATAAATACTTTTTTCATGTCACTAAAACTGCTTATCCTTCTGGTTTTTGGTTTCATGCACAGCGGCTGCTCTTTGGCTCCGGTTGAAAATGCTCAAGCTGAAGAAACAACCATTTATATTGTCGATCACGGGATGCATGCCGGCATCGTTATCGATGCCGAGTCAGTGACTGAAATTATTCAGGGATTACGGTTCAATTTTGAAGATATAAGCTTTATCGAATTCGGTTGGGGCGATCAGGCTTTTTATCAGGCCGATTCTTTTTCGGTGTTTTTGGCCATCAGAGCATTATTTTTTCTTACCGGTTCAGTCATGCATGTCGCAGGGCTTAGTGATCGCCCCGAGTTTTATTTTCGGCATAGCAACATGGAAGGTATTCGGATTCCGCGAGAGCGTTTAAAGTCCATGTTACGGTATATCGATAGCTCTTTCGCAAGGGACAGTCAGGACGCTTTAATCGGATTGGGTCGAGGCCTGTATGCATACAGTACATTTTACGACGCTAAAGGGCGTTATCATTTGTTCAACAATTGTAATACTTGGGTTATGGAAGCGTTAGCCGAGGCGGGGTTTTCAAAGCGAGTATGGCCAACTTTAACCGCAAGCAGCGTGATGCGTCAGGTTAGAAAATTTCCACAAAGTTTGCTCGTGGAAACTGAGTAGTAAAACGTTTTGAACGCTGCGCGGACTCAAAAACTGGGAAACCTCAGTTTCTATGCATCAATACCATGCTGAAATCAATTTTCGGCACTCGGCTCTCCATTGGCATTCCATTGCTTCGCAATTCATATTGATTCCAGGTTGGAAGCAAGGTCTATGTCCGGCAGCATTTTGAATGGCTCGTATCAGTTCTATTTCTGAAAGAATATCCTCCGAATTTTTAATGCCGATAAACTCTGCCAACTGTTGCAAACTTAAAATTGTTATCGCTCCGTCTTCTTCTAAAATATAAATGTACAGGGTTATCAGCATATTGGAATAGTCTAGTTCAGCCTCTAACCAGTCGGCTAATTCTTTGCCGGGCTCAAATTTTCTGGCTAGGGCTTTGTAATAAGCCGCTTCTGAAATCCATTGATGCCGATTAGCTGGCTTTACGGCATGGCTTAGCATTGACTGAAATCATGTTGTCTATATCCTCTCAACGGATATTTTGTAACGCCGCAATACGCTCTTCCAAGGGCGGATGGCTCATAAACAGCTTGCTGATGCCACCCCTGCCGTTAATGCCGAAAGCCGCCAGTTGTCCGGGCAGGTCTTGCGGTTTGTATTCACGTTGCAAGGCATGAAGAGCGCTGATCATTTTTCCCCGACCGGCCAACTTGGCGCCGCCGGCATCGGCTTTAAATTCCCGGTAACGCGAGAACCACATGACCAGCAGTGAGGCAAGAAACCCCAAGGCAATTTGCGCAACCATCTGGGCGAGAAAATAACCCATGCCATGCCCCCGTTCGTTTTGGAGGATGACCCTGTCAACCACATGACCGATGATGCTGGCAAAAAAGTAAACGAAGGTGTTTACCACGCCCTGCATCAAGGCCATTGTCACCATATCGCCATTCGCGACATGACTGATTTCATGACCGATCACGGCTTCAACCTCATCGTTACTCATGCGTTGCAGCAAACCGGTGCTGACCGCTACCAAGGCGCTGTTCCGGTTCATTCCGGTAGCAAAGGCGTTGGCTTCCGGCGCCTGAAAAATACCGACTTCCGGCATGCCGATGCCCGCCTGTTGAGCTTGTTTAGCTACAATAGTCAGCAGCCATTGCTCGGTTTGGTTTCGTGGTTGCTCGATAAGCTGAACGCCCATGGCCTGTTTTGCCGACCACTTCGACATGGCTAAGGAAATGACCGAGCCGGTCATGCCGATGATTGCCGACATGACCAGCAGTGCGTTAAGGTCGATATTGATGCCCTGAGCATCTAAAGTACCGGTTAAGCCCAACAGGCTAAAGACAATACTGATCACAACCATTATTGCGACGTTGGTCGCCAGAAAAAGAAATATTCGCATCATCGTGAAGCCTGCTATATCAAGTGAAATTATCAGGGGCTAAAAACTATGTCTTGGGAATCGTAATGGTCAGCACACCTTTATGGTATTCGGTTGTCATTTTGGCCGCGTTGATAGGGCCAGGTAGGGTTAATGCCCGTTGGAATTGACCGACGAAACGCTCCCGGTATTGGTAGTTACCATTTTTATCATCCGTTTCATCTTTTGCATGCTCGGTTTTAATGGAAATGCGCAAGACCTGATTTTCTAGTTTTACATCCATGGATGATTCATCGGCACCGGGCGCATTCACCGTCACAATATAACGATCCGACTTTTCCTGTAAATCCACGTCAGGTGCAGCGCTTAAATTGCCTAAAGGGGTTTTCATATGAAAACGCGAAAATGAATTATCGAACATTCGTTCCATTTGATTTTGCATGTGCTGGATTTCCGCATAAGGATTCCAGGTCCGTCCCTTAAAGAATTCGTCATCCATAACCGACTTGGGACGATTCGATGGTTTGGTTTGTGGAGCTTCAGTCTGACTATACGGCTCGGCCAGCTTATTAAGCCGGTCATTCAGTCGATAGGTCATATAAGCTTGTATTCCCAGAGCAATCACGAGTGCAGCGGCTAAAGCGGCAATGGTTTCATTTTTCATTGGTTTTCTCCAGGAGAAAATGCCGGTGTGGCAAAGTCGTTTTAAGCCTTGTTATTCGTATTTATCCGTTTTCAATGTTTCCGGTTTGTGCAACTAACTGATTTCGATGCTTTTGCGCTTGCTCTTTTCGATTTTGGGAATGGTTACTTTCAATATGCCGTCTTTAAACGATGCTTTTGCCTTGTCACCATCGACATTGTTGGGTAAGGACAGGGTGCGCTGAAACTCGCCATGCGATATTTCGCGGCGAAAATATTTGCCTTTTCCCCCTTCTTTTTTTTCTTCCTTGGTGGAAGAGCGGATGGTAATGGTCTGGTTGTTAATGGATACCTCCAGGTCTTCTTTTTTAACGCCCGGCAATGCCGCCTGAACTTCTATTTCATTGTCGTGATCGAGAATATCGACTTTTGGAATGCTGATTTCCGGCAGGGTAGGTACATTCCAGTCCAGCAAGCGCGGCCATCTGCGGGAGAGGAAATCATCAAAAAAATGATCAAATTCATCGAACGACGCCAGTCCGCCTAGCGATGTTTTGGGTGATAATTCAGAACTTTTTTTTGTGGTATCTATCTCTTTATTTGACATAATTTACTCCGGTAAATTGATTGTAAAATAGTAGCCTAACGAGGCATCGCGACTTGTATCCGGTTGTATTGTTACAGCAAAAATTTCCGTTCGGCCTCAAGCCAGTCTTCAAGTTCATAGCCTGGTGCAAAATCCCTGCTTTCGGCCTTGTGATAGGCTATTTCCGCAATCTTGGCGTCACGGTCAGGAAGATATATCGTTGAGCGGTCTTCGTCAGACGTTGAAACTTCCTGATTTTTAGTTTTTTTAGCAGTTACAGTCATTTTTCACCTCTTTATAGTGATTAAGGATCGCCCTTTGAGTTATGTATGAAACAAAAGCAACACTATGTATTCTAAATAGGAAAATAAAAAAAAATATTAGTACGAATACCTAATGCTTTGGCTTTATTGAGCGTCCTAAAAAATCAGTTGAGCATCAAGCTAACGAGACCCTGCAAATGTGGTTTAATTGCATCAACTAAATTTAATCTGAGGAAAAGATGTTTAAGAAATATTGTGCCGTACTCCTTATAACAACCGTTTTTGGGATTGCGCAGGTTTATGCGGATCGAACCCGTGCTGCAATTGCCAGTGCGCATCCTCTGGCGACGGCAGCCGGTTTTGAGGTTTTGGATAAAGGCGGCAATGTTTTTGATGCGGCCGTGGCGGTCAGTGCAACATTGGCAGTGGTTGAACCCTCCGGTTCTGGGCTGGGCGGTGGCGGTTACTGGTTGTTGCACAGGGAGCAGGATGGTTTTGAAACCATGATCGACGGGCGCGAAAAAGCGCCGTTGGCGGCTCATCAGACGATGTTTTTGGATAAGGTCGGCAAGGTGATTCCCGGTTTATCGCTCGATGGCGCGTTAGCGGCTGCGATCCCCGGGCTGCCTGCGGCTCTGGTGCATTTGTCGGAAAAATACGGACGCTTGCCGTTGGCGGAAAGTCTGCAACCTGCGATAAGGGCGGCACAAAGCGGTTTCGCCATCGGTGAAAGACATCGAAAGCTACTCAAGTTCAGGGCTGAGCTGATCAAAAAACACCCGCAGACTGCACGGATATTTTTGACTGATGGCGATATTCCCGAGGCTTATTCAATACTCAGGCAAAAAGACTTGGCCCATACCTTAAGGCAATTGGCTGATTCGGGACGGGATGGATTTTATGGCGGCGAAGTAGCCGATAAGCTGGTGGCGGGCGTCAACAAGGCGGGCGGCATCTGGACAAAACAGGATCTGGCGTCTTATCAGATTGTCGAACGGGAGCCGGTAACGGGTAATTATCGCGGCATAAAAATCACCAGCGCCGCGCCGTCGTCATCCGGCGGTATTGTGTTGATTGAAGCACTGAATATTCTGTCCGGCTATGATTTGACGCAGGCCGATGAGCCAACCCGAAAGCATCTTATCGTCGAGGCCATGCGCCGTGCTTATCATGATCGGACCTTGTATCTGGGCGATTCGGACTTTATCGACATGCCGGTTAGGCGCTTGTTAAACGAGGATTATGCGGCCGGATTGCGCAGCAGTCTGCGACTCGATAAAGCGTTGCCCAGCGGCATGCTGTCAGGAGAAATTCAACCGCAGCCTGAGGGTGTCAATACCAGCCATTTTTCGATTATTGATGAGCAAGGCAATCGGGTTGCCGCAACCTTAAGTATTAACTTTCCTTTTGGTGCGGGTTTGGTGGCGCCTGGAACCGGCGTATTGCTGAACGATCATATGGATGATTTTGCCAGTCTGCCGGGCGCTATGAACGGTTACGGACTGGTAGGCGGTATCGCCAACGCGATCGCGCCGGGCAAGCGTATGTTGTCCAGTATGACGCCCACTTTTCTTGATGACGGGCATCATGTCGCGGTGTTGGGAACGCCGGGCGGCAGTCGAATTATTTCGATGGTGCTGTTAGCCGCGCTGGATTTTGCCAAAGGCCATGAGCCGGACTCATGGGTGCAAGTGCCGCGTTTTCATCATCAATTTATGCCGGATGTGATTGAATATGAACAAGGCGCACTGACGGCGGATGAGCAAACCCGGCTTGCCGCAATGGGGCATCAGCTGAAAGCGGCGCGTTATCATTACGGCAATATGCAGGCGGTACAGTGGAATAAAACCACGGGTCAATTGACTGCGGCCAGTGATCGTCGGGGCGAGGGCCGGGCTGTTGTTGGGCATTAAGTTTATGTTGTGGGAACGAATTTATTCGCGCTTTTAAATCTACTGCGCGAATAAATTCGCGCCCACAACATTCGACCATAACGACTTTCGGCTTAACTTAATGGCACAGTGACAGGGTGCGTGGGAATGAGAAAGCCAGCGAAAACTTCAGGATCATGAATACCGATACTATCCAAATATGGCATGGCAATGTTGTTGCCGATGATGAGCATTATCAAAACTACTGGCGCGTTCTCGATGCAGTCGAGCAGGCACAAGCCGAGAAATTCAAATACGATTGGCTAGGCAAGCGCTATGTCGAAGTGCATGGTCGCTTAAGAAACGTGTTAGCTCAAACGCTTAATTTGCCGCCGGAAAAGATCAGTATAAAAAAAGCCGAACACGGCAAACCCTATCTTGCCGATAATCCCGAGCTGGTATTCAATCTGTCCCATTCAGCCAATACGATGGTAATTGCCGTAGGCTGGAACTGTCAGTTAGGTGTGGATGTGGAGTGCTGTAAACCCAGAGCCAGTCTAGCAGCGCTGGTCGACAAATGTTTTGCTGAAGAAGAGGTCGCTTATTGGAACCAGCTGCCGGAAGCTCAAAAAATAGTCGAGTTTTATCGCTTCTGGACGCGTAAGGAGGCTTTCGTTAAAGCCACTGGACGCGGTATCGCCTTAGGGTTAAATCATTGTGTGGTTAATCCTGAAAACCAGGCTGGGTTTTTAAGGGTTCCGGTTGATTGCGGTCAGGCTGCAATGTGGCAGGTGCGGGATATAGCTTTAGGGCAGGGCATTTGTAGTGCGTTAGTGACAGACAAGGAAATTGCTGAAGTTAAGCTTGTAGATTTGGATCTGCAACTTTCCTGAGAGGCTGTCCGAATCAAATCGTTGCTGTGGCGCAGATAAAAAAGGGCGGGTAATAACCCCGCCCTTTAGAGCGTTTCCGGTTTGGCTGTATCGGTTAACTTTACTTAAATACTTTCAGCTCCACTCTGCGGTTGTTGGCCCGGCCTGCTTCGGTTTCATTGGTGTCGACAGGTTGGGTTAAGCCGTATCCGCGTGCGGTCAATGCGGTATCTGCATGGACGTATTTGTCGCTTAAATAGTTTTTAACCGCCAGTGCGCGGCGTTCGGATAATGCTTGGTTGTATGCCGCAGTGCCGGTGCTGCTGGTGTGGCCTTGTACTTCAATATTGATGCCGGGATTGTGTTTGATGACGCTAACGGCATTATCGAGTTCAGTATAGTAATAGGGTTTGATGTCGCTCTTATCATTGTCGAATTTTATATCAACAATCCAGCAGCCGAATGGGTTAACGTGAGCGCCTTTTAAGGTGTCGGGGCATTTATCATCGCAATTATTAATGCCGTCGGCATCATCATCGAGCATTGAGCAGTCGGCAACCGGTGGTGTGCCGGATTTTAGAAAAACGCTTTGTACAAATTTGGCCATGTCGGCGCTGCTGGAAATCCGATCAGCCGTGGTGCTAAATCCGCAACCGCCCATGTTGGAGAGGTTATTTAATACGATTTGACCTTGACTGTCTTTTTCGTTGCCTACCCAGACGGTATAAACGCATAATCTGTCGCCATACTGTTGCTTCAGGGATTGAACGGCGGCATAAGGATTAGCGTCCAGTCCATAGCCATCGCTGAGGATCAAAACGGCGACGTTGCCGGTTGTGTTTGCTAAATCGTCGGCTGTTCCCTCAATTCCGTTAATCATCGGTGAGCCGCCGCTTGCGCAGGTCAATGTATCGATACCGCTACCGAATGATGACTTTGAGTAGGGGGTCGGTGCTAGATTAAGCCGGGTGAATCCCCAGTCCAGACAGGGGCCGAAGCCAAAGCTGCGAATGCTTGAGGTCATTTTCAGGTCAGGAAGGGTTAGGTTTATTCTGCTCAGGATTTCTTTTTCGACGGAGAGTTTAGTCGGGGAGGGCTGGGCCGGGTAGCCTGCACCATGATAAGTTTCGGCCATTGATGATGAGGAATCATTGAGGACAAAGAAGTTATCGGTTTTTTGTAGGTACTGTCCTGAAGCAACCAAATCGTTTAGCTCTGCCGGGTGAAATGCATTGAAAGTGCTCAACGGTTGCGAAGCGCAGCCCGATAGAAGTGCACTGGCAATAGCGGCTGCAATGATAAATATTTTTTTCATGGAATATCTCCTGATTACCAAATCGTTTAAGATAACATGATGTTATCCTGCAGCCATTGGCGTTAAATGGAACAGGTAAGCCTAAAGCAATCAATTGGAATGTTAACGGCTACAGGATATAGGAATCAACTTATTTATAAAATCAGTGGAAATACTTATTGTAACAATATGATTGGTTACATTCAGGTCAATACTGGCAACTTAATAATTGATTTTAGCGGTAGTTTGTTTTACGGATAATTTGTCTTTGCTTCCCGGCGTGAAATAATGCGGGTTTTTCAATTAAAGAAAAAGGGAGTTCCATTGATGTTCAAATTATTCATGTTAGCTTTTTTATTGTTGCTTAGCCCGGGTGTGCAAGCAGAACAACAAGCACTGCAGGATGATGTTCGACAAGCCGCAATACAAGGCTATGCAATGGCTCAAGCTAAATTGGGGTCGATGTATTTATTAGGTCGTAACGGCGTTGAAATAGATGAGCAGAAAGCTGCCGAGTGGATGTTAAAATCTGCAAATCAAGGCGTTATTGAGGCTGAAGTGGTTATGGCGGCGCTATACGACCGGGGCATCGGTGTGAAAAATGATGTTAAAATGGCGACAGCGTGGTACCAAAAAGCTGCCGCCCAAGGACATGGCCCTTCATTGGCTATTTTGGGCAAGAATGCCGCCGCTAAGGGAGCGATTGCTTTTAATTATCAAGCGATGCGCTTGACTGCCTCTAAGCAAATCCCGAAAGAATACGCCAACAGAATTTTACTGACGAAATAATATCAAATGAGTATAAAAACACGTTTTGCCCCGAGTCCAACGGGTTATCTGCATGTAGGCGGTGCCCGCACTGCCTTGTTTTCCTGGCTTTATGCGCGTAAACACGGAGGAAAGTTTATTTTACGGATCGAGGATACCGATCTGGAACGGTCCACGCAGGAATCGGTCGATGCTATTTTGGAAGGCATGACTTGGTTGGGGCTGGAATATGACGAAGGGCCATTTTATCAGACCCATCATTTCGATCGCTATAAACAGATTATTCAGCAGTTGCTGGATCAGGGCAATGCCTATTACTGCTATTGCAGTAAAGACGAACTGGAGCAGTTGCGTACCGAGCAAATGGCGAATAAGGAAAAGCCGCGCTATAACGGCAAATGCAGGGATTCTGATGAGCTTAAGAATGATCGGGAAGCCGTCATCCGTTTTAAAAATCCTGTTGACGGGGCTGTAACCATTCCCGATTTGATTAAAGGCGACATTGTAGTCGGCAACAAAGAACTGGACGACCTGATTATCGCCCGAGGCGATGGCACACCGACTTATAATTTAACGGTGGTGGTTGATGACATGGATATGCAGGTCACCCATGTGATACGCGGTGATGATCATATCAATAACACGCCCAGGCAGATGAATATTCTTCAAGCCCTAGGTGCCAAACTGCCCAAATACGCGCATCTTCCGATGATCCTCGGTTCTGATGGCGCCAGGTTGTCAAAGCGCCACGGCGCGGTCAGCGTGATGCAATTTCGTGACGACGGCTATTTGCCCGAAGCCTTGTTGAATTATCTGGTGCGTCTGGGTTGGTCGCATGGCGATCAGGAGATTTTTTCTGTTGATGAAATGATTGAACATTTTGCGTTGGAAAATGTCAATGTGTCGGCATCTACATTCAACACCGAAAAGCTGTTATGGCTGAATCATCATTACATTATGACTAGCGATCCTGCTCATGTGGCGCGTCATTTAAGCTGGCACATGGGCGAACTGGGTATCGATCCTACCGATGGGCCGAGTCTTGTCGATATGGTCAAGGCGCAACGCGAACGCTGCAAGACCCTGGTTGAAATAGCGGCTGCCAGCGTTTATTTTTACAAGGATTTTGACGCCTATGATGAAAAAGCGGCTAAAAAGAATTTTACCCCAGCTGCGGCAGAGGTTTTGGCGCGGTTGCATGATGACTTTACTGAGGTAACAGAATGGCAGGGTGAGGCGTTGCATCAGATTGTACTGAATCTGGCTGAAACCATGGAGCTAGGTCTGGGTAAGATTGCTCAGCCTTTGCGCGTTGCCGTTTGCGGTTCAGCGGTTTCGCCGGCGATTGATATTACCTTGTCATTGCTGGGTAAAGAAAAGACTTTGGCGAGAATACGGCGAGCCATAAATCATATAAATAATTTAAATTAGTATTGGACAGGATGGATAATTAATGTACAATGCCGGTTCTCAACTTAGGGGCCATAGCTCAATTGGGAGAGCGCAACACTGGCAGTGTTGAGGTCAGCGGTTCGATCCCGCTTGGCTCCACCAATAGTTGATCAGTTCTAGTCCCCATCGTCTAGTGGCCTAGGACACCGCCCTTTCACGGCGGTAACGGGGGTTCGAACCCCCCTGGGGACGCCATTATATTAAGGCCTATAAGCATAGGCCTTTTTTTATAGTTTTGCTTTTTGTGCTGTTCGAAGCATAAATAAGTAAGTTGATGTACAGTTAAGTATAGGCTGACTAAACCAGTTTAGTCCCCATCGTCTAGTGGCCTAGGACACCGCCCTTTCACGGCGGTAACGGGGGTTCGAACCCCCCTGGGGACGCCATTATTAGAAGGGTTATCAATATGATAACCCTTTTTTATGCCTGTCAGTTTGAGTTTGCGATCAGACCCTGCCAAATAATCCTTATCAAAAGCGATGGTTATTCTATAAAATAGAATTTCCGTCATCATTACGGCCTGATCAAAAGAAATAGGCGCAGCACACTATTTTATTGGACTGGTTAGTTTAACGAATACAAAAACAGGGTTCGGAATGCATGCGCACACATTAGATATTCTGAAGCACGAACACAATTTTTCAGCCCTTAATAAAAAAGGGGAGCGGCGAACCAAGCTGGTTCTGGTACTCACTTTTTTTACCATGATTCTGGAAATAATCACGGGCAACTTGTTTGGATCGATGGCGCTGCTGGCCGATGGCTGGCACATGGGCACACATGTTGCCGCGTTCATTATTACTCTGATTGCTTATCGCTATTCCCGCGTTCATGCGCATGATCAGACCTTTGCGTTCAGTCCCGCAAAAGTGGGTGTTCTGGGGGGCTATACCAGTTCTATTGTTCTGGGCGTTGTAGCCTTGATTATGTTGGTTGAGTCAGGGCAGCGCATCGTTCATCCGCACACCATTCATTTTAATGAAGCTATTGCCATTGCTGGTTTCGGCTTATTGATTAACTTGATTTGTGCGCTGCTGCTTAAAGATCATCATGGACATGGTCACGCTGATCATCACCATGACCATAATCTTAAAGCGGCTTATCTGCATGTACTTGCCGATGCATTGACTTCAGTGCTGGCCATTATTGCACTGGGACTGGGTAAATATTATGGCTGGAATTGGCTGGATCCGGTTATGGGTATGGTGGGGGCATTGATTATCCTTCAATGGTCGTATTTGTTACTGACAGAGACCAGTCCGGTATTGCTTGATGAAAGCATAGCATTGGAATATAAATTGGCGATAAGAGAAAAAATAGAAAATGACGCCGACAATCGTATTTCAGACCTTCATATCTGGCGGGTAGGTCCTGGTCATTTTGCGATAATTATCTCGCTAGTCTCGCATAATCCCAAAGCGCCGGAATATTATAAGGAGCTATTAAAAGAGTTTCGCTACGGAGGCATTAATAAATTGTCACATATTACCGTTGAGGTAAATCGATGCGCTGGCGATTTTTGTATTAAACAAAGGTGATGCTGCTTTGAAATTTCGACGCCGGAGCGTGAACATCGTGAAAACCTGTTGCCACCATCAAGCAGGTGGTATCGACATCAGTACTTCGGTGTTTGTTTTTGTAAAGAGTAAAGAGTCAATCATGCGATTTTTTGCCAAAATCCTGCGCCCTATTCGATTAGGCCAGTTGGTGATTGATGGGTTGTATTAAATGAACGCCGCATTGCCGTGTCATAGAAAATTAATAGCGGTGTCATCAAACTTTAACATCGCTTAATCAGAATAACCCTTTGAATCATTTGCCAGGGGTTAACCGCCATGAACAAATTCGTATTGAACAATCTCAATATAATGACAATATCATTGGCTATGTTTATTTTGAGTTTAATGGTAACTGGGGGCGTTGAGCTATTAATTAAGGAATTGTTTCTCATGGGGTAGGGTGCTATGCCTTGCCGGGCTTTAAAAGAAGATTCATTAGATCGCGACCTGTGCGGCAACTTGATTTTTACTTTCGCGCTTGTTGGCATACATGGCTTGATCTGCATGATGTAACAATGCTTCAGCCGTGTCGCCGTGTTGTGGATAGGTGGCAATGCCGATGCTGATATCGGTGGTGATTGCGTTGCTTCGGTAGTTGAAACTGCTTGCGACCAATGTATCTTTGATGCGCTTTGCCACCCGTTCTGCCGCTTCTACAGTGGTTTCCGGCAGTAATACGGTGAATTCGTCGCCCCCGTAGCGGGCTGCGGTGTCGCAGCCTCTTAAGCAGTGACGAAAGTTATCGGCGATAGTTTGCAATAACAGGTTGCCTGCTTCGTGACCGTATTGGTCATTGACGCTTTTTAAGTTATCGCAATCTCCCAGTAATAGACTGAAAGTATATCCGCCGCGCCGGGCTTGCTGCAATTGTTTTTCCAATAGTTCCATGAAGGCGCGGCGGTTGTAGAGATTAGTTAATTCATCGGTTTGCGCGGCGGTTTTGATACGGCTGAAAGCGTGGTAGATGTCGTTAGACAACATGGTGGTGATGTAACCCACCAGTAACATAGGAAATAGCCACGTCAACAGGACGCTGCTTTGGCTTAGGGAAAAGAACTCGCCGCCAGCTAGGTCGTTTTTGCCCAAATACAGATAGCAACTGCCGATTAATAGCACTTCCAATAATGTCGTTAGCTTGCCTAAAGCCAGGGCGCTGGTAATGATGGGTAGAAAGTACAAGTTAAGCAACAGGCTGTCTTGGCGTCCGGTGTGCCAGACAAACCAGGTGATTAACAAGATCATGACCCAAGTTTCTAAGGCTAGCTTCCAAATGTTGGCTTGGGTAAAAAAGTTGAAGTAATGGAATGCTATGACGAAGCCTGCGAAAGCGCAGAGGCCGCCTAATAAAAAAATTTTAACGCTTTCCTCGGTATGGCCCACTACCAGATAGAACAACATCAAGACCAGCAGTAACCATTCAATTTCTGCGACGGTGCGGGAAAAGCCGCTCAGGGCCTCAGGTTCTTGATTGAGACGAAAAAAGGGTTCCTTGGTCATGACGATTTTCCCTGTTGAAGGTGTTGAGCATAGAGGGAGCTGGCTTATTTTTTTATTTTAACATAGCCATTACGCGGCAGCCGTGTAGGTTGCCGCTATGGATGAGTTATACCTAGCTCACAACCAGCCTTTCCGTTTAAAAAACCAATAAGGCGCAATCCCCGCCAGCAGCATTAAGCCCAGCGCACCCGGATAGCCCAGGCGCAAACTGAGTTCTGGCATAAAGCGAAAATTCATGCCGTAAATACTGGCTACCAAGGTAGGGGGTAGAAATACCACGGCGGCAATAGAAAAGATTTTAATGATCTTGTTCTGGGCAATGTTGATAAAGCCCTGGGTCGAGTCCATCAAGAAATTGATTTTATCGAACAGGAAAGTGGTATGCGACATCAACGTTTCCACGTCGCGCATAATCTCCCGCGCCGTTTCCTGCAACTCGGGCTGGTTGCGCAAATGCCGTTGCAAGAAGGATATGGAGCGTTGTGTATCCATCAGGCATAGTCGAATCTTGCCGTTGCTATCCTCCAATTTGGCCAGTTGATCAATGGCGTTTTCAAGGTCGGAGTCTATTTCTTCCAGTACCAGATAACTGACATCTTCCAGTTTACGATGAATGTCTTCCAGTGCGTCGGCGAGATTCTCCACTTTTTGTTCGAACATCATTACCAGTAATTCCTGCGGAGAATGAGCCTCTATCTGTCCACGCCGGGCGCGCATACGCAGCAGGCGAAAATCGGCCAAGGCTCCGTCGCGCAGGGTAATTAAGCGGTCGTTTTGCAAGATGAAGGCGACGGTCGCCGTGCTGTGCCGTCCCTCGCTTTGGGCGAGAAATAAAGAGCGTACATGAATGCCGGTATTATCGGTAAAGTAACGCGCCGAAGACTCGATTTCTTCCACATCATCCGACTCTGGCAATTCCGTACGCAAAAAGGCTTGTAGTAGCGCCCGCTCACTGTCACTGGCATCGTGGGCATCTATCCAAGCGGCTTTAGCCACTGCCTGCTTGAGTTGATTGTCCTGCGGCGTTTGTTCTTTGAGTCGCCCCTTGTCGATATTGAATAGTCGTAACATGAAGATATTCTCTTTTTATTATTCAGGCAGGCTATCCGGACGAATCAGCGTGACTAATGTGGCGGTACCTTCGGACAGTTCTGTCCAGTCGCCTTCGAAAGCGAGTTGGGCTAAAGCGGCGGTAGGCAGATATTTTCCGTCAGCGGATAATGGAACCGCATGGGAGGTTAATTTTAATAACAAGTCTTCTAAGCCGGGATTATGGCCGACCAGCAGCACTCGTTGATCTTGGTGACGGGATTTTAGTACTGTCAGCAAGGTTAGGGCGTCTGCTTGATAAATGCGTGGGTTGCAGATAATGGCTGATTCGTCTATGTTCAACTGCTTGCAAACCCGTTGCGCGGTTGTCAGCGCACGCGTAGCCGGAGAGCTGAGTATGGTGTCGGGTATCAAATGCTGCTCATGCAGCCAGCGTCCCACCCGCTTGGCGGCGCGACGGCCACGTTTATTCAGTGGGCGGAAAAAATCATCCATATCAGCAGACCAATCCGATTTGGCGTGTCGTAATAATAAAAGTTCGTGAGTCATAAAGTTTTCTGTCATGGAGGGTGATAGCAGGACACTTTCGCGTTCTTAACACTATACCAGTTAATGTTTACAATTTTGTTAAATCAAAAGTAAAAAAAACATCTGAAACCTAGCAACGTAAGGTGTTTGAGATGTCAGTTGTCCGGTCGGACTGGTGGTATTACGTATTGATTGTAGTGATTGATTTATCTACACTATAAATGATTATGCAATATCAACTAGTTTTTTAAGTTAAACGATGATTAACTGATGTTACGCAGGCAAACCAAAAATCAATAACTTATAAAGCAAAAAATGACCATAAGTTATTGATAATTCGTAGTCGGTGCGTAACATCAGTGATTAATAAAGATGAGGTGAGTCATGTCAATAAAAGAAGATTTTGATAATTTATTAGATAAGCTGCAAATAGAACGTGATGAAATCAATTTAAAACTGCATTTGGCTTCTATGGAGGCCAAACAAGAATTTGAAGAAGCCGAAAAAACATGGCACCGTTTAAAAATCAAAGCTACTGAAATAGCGGATGATTCGGTGGAGACTTCAGAAGAGTTTATTGCCAAAGCCAAAATAGTCGGTGAAGAACTGAAAGATACTTACTACCGTATTGGTAAGCGCTTGGCCGATTAGAAACATTGCAAAAGCTGGAGGCACTCTCTTGTTAAAGGGAGTGTTTTTTATCCAGGCATCAAATTTTTCGCTTATTTACCGTTACTTCCTGCGCAACACTGGGGTTCTGCCTGTTTTTGTTCTGCGATCTGATTAAGATGAATTAAGGTAGCAAACTCGTCTGTAAAATAGAGTAGAGTGAGAAAACCCATCCGAAAATTCTAATCGACTCCACTGGCATTTAATGTCTGATATTAATCAACACGACTTTTGTCTATAATCGTGAGGAATTTCAAACCTGCGTGGAGCAACGAAAATAAAACGTTGTTTTTTGATAAGGGTTAGGTTTCAGTTAACAGGAGTAACAATGTGAACCCACAGAACAAGGTTTTATTTGCAGGCGATCCGCATGGGAATTTCAAGCCGCTGATAGCGGCAGTGCATAAATACAAACCGGAAGCCGTCGTGTTATTGGGTGATTATGATTTGGATATGCCCCTGGAAGTCTGTTTGCAGGAAATTGTCGGTTTAACTCAAATCTGGTGGATTGCAGGGAATCATGATTTTGAAACGCCTAGCAAACATAAGCATTTGTTTGATTCAGCGTTAGCTGATAAGGGTTTGCACTTGAAAGTCACGGAAATAGCAGGGTTGAGAATTGCCGGTTTAGGCGGTATTTTTTTGGGGCGGGTCTGGTATCCGCCGCAACAGCCTAAATGGCGGGGAAAGCAGCATTATCTGCATAATCAATCGGTCAATAGTCGGCATATGGCTATGTCGCTAAAATACAAGGGGGCGATTTGGCATGATGAGTTTGAGGCATTAAAGACGCTGAGAGCGGATATTTTGGTGACCCATGAAGCGCCGGGATCTCATCGGCACGGCTTTGATGTGATTAGTGAGTTGGCCGTTGCGATGGGAGTAAAAAATATCTTTCATGGCCATTTACATGAAAATTATGCCGGCATGGTTAAAAACAATATTAAGGTAGTCGGTGTGGCAGACAGAGCTGTTGCCGATTTGGTGGGCAATACGTTAATGAACGGAAGTTAATCGCTGGGTTTTACGCGATTGCTTCAAACCCAGCTTACCATTTGCCGATCTACGCTTGGCGGCTTAAATAATCCTCATAATTACCGCTAAAATCAACAATCCCGGTCGGGGTTAATTCGATAATCCGTGTCGCCAGCGATGACACAAACTCCCGGTCATGGCTGACAAATATCAAGGTGCCGGGATAGCTTTCCAGCGCGGTATTGAGCGATTCAATCGATTCCATATCCAAATGGTTGGTCGGTTCGTCCATTACCATGATGTTGTTTTTTTGCAGGATCAGCTTGCCGAACAACATGCGGCCTTGTTCCCCGCCGGAGATGACTTTAACCGATTTGTTGATGTCGTCTGCGCTGAACAATAACCGCCCCAAGGTGCCGCGTATGGCCTGGTCGTCGTCCGATTCTTTGCGCCATTGACTCATCCATTCGATAAGAGTGGTATCTTCGGCGAAGTCTTCGGCATGATCCTGAGCAAAATATCCCACTTCCGAGTTTTCCGACCATTTAACCTCGCCGGCATCCGCTGTTAAATCGCCGACCAAGGTGCGCAGCAGGGTTGTTTTACCGATACCGTTAGGGCCGATAACAGCAATGCGT
Organism: Methylobacter arcticus; assembly: GCF_050917435.1. Lineage (NCBI taxonomy): Bacteria > Pseudomonadati > Pseudomonadota > Gammaproteobacteria > Methylococcales > Methylococcaceae > Methylobacter > Methylobacter arcticus. Next base: position 2,742,208 of record NZ_CP159583.1, on the reverse strand, counting down.
TCACCGACCGGAACCATCAAATTCAAGTTTTTGAACAGGGGTTGAGCGTCGTAACCTTTAGTTAAGTTGTCGACTTCCAGTGCTAAACGGTGCAATTTTTTGGTCTGGTCAAAACGGAGAAACGGATTAACCCGGCTTGAGGGTTTAACTTCATCCAGTTTAATTTTATCTAATTGCTTGGCGCGCGAAGTGGCTTGTTTGGCCTTGGAAGCATTCGCCGAGAAGCGTCTAACGAAGGTTTGCAGTTCGGCAATCTGGACTTTTTTCTTGGCGTTTCCAGCCATTAAGCGTTCTCTAACTTCGGTAACGGCTACCATGTAATCGTCATAATTGCCGGGGTAAACACGCAACTCGCCATAATCCATATCGGCAACGTGGGTGCAGACGCTGTTTAAAAAGTGGCGATCATGCGAGATGATAACCATGGTGCAATCGCGTTGGTTCAGAATGTCTTCAAGCCAACGGATGGTGTTGATGTCCAGGTTGTTGGTCGGCTCATCGAGCAGCATGATGTCGGGATTGGAAAATAAAGCCTGTGCCAGCAAGACTCTCAGCTTCCAGCCCGGCGCTACCGAACTCATCAGGCCGTTATGTTGTTCCAATGGAATGTCCAGACCCAGCAACAGTTCGCTGGCTCTGGATTCGGCGGTATAGCCGTTAAATTCGGCGAATACCGATTCAAGTTCGGCAGCATGCATGTAGTCATCTTCGGTCGCTTCCATGTTGGCATAAATGGCATCGCGCTCGGACATGGCCGCCCACATTTCAGCGTGTCCCATCAGCACCACGTCCAGTACACGGTAGTCTTCATAAGCGAACTGATCCTGGCGCAAGTTACCCAAGCGCTCATTGGGACTGATACTGACGTTGCCCGCTGACGGTTCCAAATCACCGCTCAATATTTTCATGAAGGTCGACTTTCCGCAGCCGTTTGCGCCGATCAGGCCGTAACGATTGCCGTCGCCGAATTTAACTGAGACGTTTTCAAACAGGGGTTTAGCCCCGAACTGCATGGTGATGTTAGCTGTAGAAATCAAGATTTTTTCCGAAGATTAAAGGTGAAAAGATATATAAAAGGTAACCGGCTAAATAGAGGTAGTGCACCTTTTGTTTAGTTTGAGTTAACTAAGCCAGACCTCTGGCATTATAGTGGCGGTATTTTGATCATCGCTGATCCAAACCTGCCCGTCCTGGATGCTGATTTGTAACTGCATGGTGCGTTTTACCATCGGTGCCAGTTGATCGGTGGCTTCCTTGGGCAGGTTAATAACTGTCAGGTTTTTAAAGCGTTCCAGTTTGGGTTTAATCTGGTTCCACCAGACGGTATTGCGTCCGCCATAGGTATAAAGAATGACTTTATCGGCACGACTGGAGGCTTTGCGGATGCGTTTTTCATCGGGCATGCCCATCTCGATCCACAGTTCAATGTCATCGGTCAGGCTTTTTTGCCAGAGTTCCGGTTCATCATCGGTGCTCAGGCCTTTGGTGAATTGCAGCTGTTCATGGGCATTGATAACAAAGGCCAGCAGGCGCGCCATCATGCGCTCTTCGGTTTCCGAGGGGTGCAAGGCAATGGTCAGGTTATGCGGTTGATAGTAGCCTCTGTCCATGTCGGCAATCTGACAGTCGGCTTTATAGATGGTTGACTTAAGCGCCATTGAGCGATTCTTTGCGGCTTTGAAAAATAAAACCCTATTCTAACAGATTTTAGTCTTTGAATGTTTTACAGTAGCAGCTTATCGCTAATGGCTATAAAACGGTCGGCCGATTTAATCAGTGACGGTGCGGTCAGCGCCGGTACCCCGTAGACTTCGGTTGTTACGCCGTAAACGCTTCGGGCCTTGTTCAATAACAGGTCGAAGTCGCCGTCGCCGGATAATAAAATAATGACATCAGCCTTGGCAGCATAGTCGATTGCATCCAAAGTAATGCCTACGTCCCAATCGCCTTTTGCGGAACCGTCACTACGCTGGATGTAAGGCTTCAGTTTGACTTCAAAGCCGATATTTCTAAGTATCTGCTGAAATCCCAGCTGCTTGCTGTCGCCCTTGTCGATCGCATAAGCAAACGCCGCGACCACTTCCCTGTTGGCGGTCGCCTGCGCCCAGAATGCAGCGTAGTTAAAATGCCGCTGGTAACTTTGCCGGGTGGTGTAATAGATATTTTGCACATCGGCAAAGATGGCGACTTTTTCCATCGTTATTTGAGGAATGAACAGCAGTAATCGCTAGGTGCTTTAACTTTCATCGTGAACGCTGCATTGGCAGGCACGTTGAAAGATTCGCCGCCTTTGATAGTTTGCCATTCCGCGCCGGGCAACAACACGTCCAGGTCGCCGTCGATGATTTCCATTAATTCCGGGTCGGCGGTGTTGAAAGTGTATTCGCCGGGCAGCATGAAGCCCAGGGTTTTAGTCGAACCGTCTGCAAACTTGACAGTCCGGCTGCTGACATTGCCGCCAAAGTAAACATTGGCTTTTTTGACGATGGTTACGTTATTGAATTCTGACATGGGTTTCCTTTGTGGAGAATAGGTAATAAGGCGCGCAATGATACCAGATTGTTTTGCTTTGGTGAGTTGTAATAAAACGCGAATGTCAGAAGTAGGCGCTCCAGGCAACGCTGATTAAGCAGATTTTTCTTTTCTTCTTTTATTGTTCACAGTCTCCGGAGCGTGGGAGCGATACAAAGAAAGCACTCGAATGCCTGCTTACGACCAAAACCGTTCTTCCGACTCACAATCAATATTTTCAGTGAACAATGCAACGGATGGTTTATCATCAATCCAAAATAAAACCAATAAATTCTAATCAGTGGCTACTTTTCTCGAACTCTACCAAAGCTTGGACAATGACCCTTTAAAGCGGGGCAAGCAATTTGAACGCTTTACTAAATGGTTCCTCAAAAATGATCCGGAATGGTCAACTCAGGTTGATCAGGTCTGGCTGTGGCATGAATACCCCAAACGCTGGGGTATTGATTGCGGTGTCGACCTTGTTTTTCAACATAAAAATGGTGAAACCTGGGCAGTGCAGGCCAAGTGCTACTCACACAAGCATGATATTACCAAACACGATGTAGACAAATTCCTCAGCGAGTCTAACCGCACGGGTATCGACAAGCGCCTGCTGATAGCTACCACTGACCGGATCGGCAAAAATGCAATACAGGTCTGCGAAGCCCAGGAAAAAACGGTCGTCAGGTTCCTGCTCTCCGACTTTGAACGTTCAGAGCTTGAATACCCATCACATTACAATGACCTCCATAGCGGCAAGCGCAAGGAAGCTCCCAAGCCTCGCCCACACCAGCTTGAGGCAATCGCCACGGTAGCTGATAACTTCCAACATGCCGAGCGTGGTCAACTGATCATGGCTTGTGGAACAGGCAAGACTTTCACCACACTTTGGATCAAAGAACAGCTTGCATCAAAGCGGACGCTGGTACTGTTGCCATCATTAAGCCTGTTGTCACAAACCCTCAGGGAATGGACGTTTGCCGCAACTCAGCCATTCGATGTGCTTTGTGTATGCTCAGACGAAACCGTTGGAAAACGCGGAGAGGATGAAGCCATCCAGTCGGTTTCCGAACTGGCTTTTCCTGTCACTTCAGATGCAGAGGAAATCAGGCGATTCATAAAAGGGGATGGAGCCAAGGTCATCTTTTCCACCTACCAATCTTCGCCCATAGTAGCCGTTGCGCAAGCCGGTGACTCCACTCTGGCATTCGACCTGGTTGTCGCCGATGAAGCTCATCGTTGTACCGGCAAGATTACCAGCGCTTTCTCCACCGTGTTGGACAACAAGCGCATCATTGCCAGCAAACGCCTGTTCGTAACCGCCACGCCACGCACCTACACCGCTTCAGTAAAGAAAGCAGCTGAGGATCGCGGCATTGAAGTGGCTTGCATGGATGATGAAGCCGTATTCGGTAAGGTGCTGTATTCGCTCCCCTTTGGTAAAGCCATCAGGCAAAACCTGCTGACCGATTACCGGATCGTGATTATTGGTGTAGATAGCCCGATGATTGCCGAATATATTAAGAACAGGGAACTTATCAAAATTGATTCCGGCATCGAAAACGATGCAGAGTCTCTAGCTGCCCAGATTGGCCTACTCAAGGCAATCAAGGATTACGATCTCAAGCGGGTCATCAGCTTTCACAATCGCGTCATTCGGGCTGAATTATTCACGCAAGATATTCAGCAGGTAATTGAATGGATTGGAGACGAGCATCGACCGAGTGGCGTACTCAGAACAGATTTCGTTTCGGGTGCGATGCCGACAGATAAGCGTCGGAGGAAACTTGATCAGCTCAAATCATTGAGAGCAGATGAGCGAGGACTGTTAAGCAATGCAAGGTGTTTGTCAGAAGGTGTCGACGTTCCGTCATTGGATGGTGTGGCATTCATTGATCCACGCAGCAGTCAGATCGATATTATTCAGGCCGTGGGCCGCGCCATTCGTCTGAGTCCAGACAAAAAGACAGGAACCATCGTTCTGCCGGTGTTTATCGCCGCCGGACAGAATGCCAAAGACACAATTGAAGCCAGTCATTTCAAACCCATTTGGGATGTACTGAATGCATTAAAAGCACACGATGACGTGCTGGCTTACGAACTGGATCAGATTAGAACATCGTTGGGCAAAAACCCCGGCGCGGGAGTTGGTGTGGGCGAATTGCGAAAAATCTTCCTCGACCTGCCCACCACGGTTGATGCGTCTTTTGGTAGCGCATTGCGCACTTATCTGGTTGAGCAAGTTACAGCGTCCTGGAACTTCTGGTTTGGATTGCTGGAAGTGTTCATAGAGCGAGAGGGACATGCCGAGGTTTCCCAAAATCACACTACACCAGAGGGATACCGCCTAGGTTCGTGGGTCAGAAACCAACGAGGAGCCAAAGACAGCATGTCACCGGAGCGCAAAGCACGACTGGAAACTTTGCCCGGCTGGGTTTGGGATGTTTTGTCAGAGCAGTGGGTACTAGGATTTAGCCGACTCAAGGCATTCATGGAGCGAGAGGGACATGTTAAGGTGCCAGCGAATCACAAAACAGCAGAGGGGTTCTCCCTCGGTCAGTGGGTCGGTGTGCATCGAAGAGCCAAAGATAGCCTGTCACCGGAGCGCAAAGCACGGCTGGAAGCCTTACCCGGTTGGGTTTGGGATGTTTTGTCAGAACAGTGGGAAGAAGGATTTAGCCGACTCAAGGTGTTCATAGAGCAAGAGGGACATGCCAAGGTGTCAGCGATTTATAAAACACCAGAGGGATATCGCCTAGGTCAGTGGGTCAGTGTGCAACGAAAAGCCAAAGACAGCCTGTCACCGGAGCGTAAAGCACGGCTGGAAGCTTTGTCCGGTTGGGTTTGGATTGCTCGTGCATATGAAGAACAGTGGGAAGAAGGGTTTAGCCAGCTCAAGGCATTCATGGAGCGAGAGGGACATGCCAAGGTTTCCCAAAATCACACAACACCAGAGGGATACCCCCTAGGTCAGTGGGTCAGCCACCAACGAGCAGCCAAAGACAGCCTGTTACCGGAGCGCAATGCACGACTGGAAGCTTTGCCATGTTGGGTTTGGGATGCTTTTTCAGAACGGTGGGAAGAGGGATTTAGCCAGCTCAAGGCGTTCATGGAGCTAGAGGGGCATGCCAAGGTGCCAACGAATCACAAAACACCAGAGGGATACCGCCTGGGCGCCTGGGGCTGCTCCCAACGAACAGCTAAAGATAGCCTGTCACCGGAGCGTAAAGCACGACTGGAAGCCTTGCCCGGTTGGGGTTGGGATGTACTGTCAGAGCAGTGGGAAGAAGGGTTTAGCCAGCTCAAAGAATTCATCGAGCGAGAGGGACATGCCAAGGTTTCCCAAAATCACACTACACCAGAGGGATACCGCCTAGGTTCGTGGGTCAGCAACCAACGAACAGCTAAAGATAGCCTGTCACCGGAGCGTAAAGCACGACTGGAAGCCTTGCCCGGTTGGGGTTGGGATGTACTGTCAGAGCAGTGGGAAGAAGGGTTTAGCCAGCTCAAAGAATTCATCGAGCGAGAGGGACATGCCAAGGTTTCTTTGCGTTACAGCACACCGGAGGGATTCTCCCTAGGTCGGTGGGTCAGTTCGCAACGAGCAGCCAAAGATAGCATGCCACTGGAGCGCAAAGTGCGGCTGGATGCCTTGCCCGGTTGGGTTTGGGATGCTCTGTCAGAGTTGTGGGAAGAAGGATTTCGCCAGCTCAAGGCATTCATAGAGCGAGAGGGACATGCCAAGGTTTCTTTGCGTTACAGCACACCGGAGGGATACCGCCTAGGTTCGTGGGTCAGAAACCAACGAGGAGCCAAAGACAGCCTGTCACCGGAGCGCAAAGCACGACTGGAAACTTTGCCCGGTTGGGTTTGGGATGCTCTGTCAGAGTTGTGGGAAGAAGGATTTCGCCAGCTCAAGGCATTCGCAGATCGAGAGGGACATGCCAAGGTTTCCTATGCTCACAAAACACCGGAGGGATTCTCCCTAGGTCGGTGGGTCAGTTCGCAACGAGCAGCCAAAGATAGCATGCCACTGGAGCGTAAAGCACGACTGGAAGCCTTGCCCGGTTGGGTTTGGCGGGTTAAGTGAGGTCGGTGTATGATAATCCCTTATTTAAATTATTTTTTGGCATGTAATAATATGAATCTATCTCCCCCAATCTCTCGTAATCCATATTACACTGTCGATAAAGAGCCAAGCTTAATAAAGTCCGTATTCGCGTTTATAGATATCCTCGGTTACAAAGGTATAGTTTTAAAAGCTAGGGAAGATAATACAGAAATAATAATGTTTCGCAGACTCTATAATGCGTTAAAGAGCGGAAGGTATCGATTAGAAAAAAGCTGTACTAATGGCAACGATAAGGAATTTGACGATACTGTCAATTATTTAAATGAATCTTCAACTGAAAAGGATGATTATTTTCTCAAAGCATTCACTGACAATATTGTTATTGGTTTCCCTGAAAACAATAACAACCATATATACTTTCAAGTAATTATATCAAAGCTGGCTCGTTTTCAGTTTGAAATGATCGAAAAAGATTTTTTTATTCGTGGTGCCATTTCGTATGACGAGGCCTATATTGACGATATAGTTGTTTTTGGAAGTGCGCTGACTGAAGCCTATAAAGGCGAATCTATTGAAGCAATTAACCCAAGAATTATTCTTACCGAATCCGCAGTCAAAGCTATTTATAGTTATATTGATAGGCACCCCGACCTTACTAGCCATAATAAAATACCATCTTCATGGATTAAGCTAAATCTTTTAGAAGACGCTGATGGAAAATGGTTTATAAATTATCTCAATGCCGCTTTTCTTGATTACTTTGATTATAATAGCGAACCTAACCTTGAAATTATTTTAAAGCACAAGGAACTGGTCGAAAACAACCTTGAAAAACATAAAGAAAATAATTGTGTTTGGCTGAAGTATGTTTGGGTTGCTCATTACCATAACTTCTTCTGCAACCTGCATTCAGAATATTTATTTGAAAAGCACAAAATAATACTCCCTCTTAATCCTTATGATTTTAGAGAAATTTCTTTGTCTAGCGAGTAGTCTGGATGGAGTCCGGTAGGTCGGGCATGCTGTTTATGCCCGACATTCTCAAGCTTCAATACGTTGACGAATTTCGCGATTGACCACTGCCGCTCAATTTTCGGATGCTAAAATGTCGGGCAACGATAAAACTGTTGCCCGACTTTGGAGAATCTTCATCATGCAATATCGTCGCGCTAAAACCCTCGGCGGCACTTATTTTTTCACCGTCGTGACTTTCCGGCGGCGTAAATTTCTCTGCGAACCGGATAACGTCAAATTGTTGCGTACGGCGTTTCGAACCGTTAAATTGGTTCATCCTTTCACCATTGATGCCTTTGTACTGCTGCCGGAACACCTGCATTGCATTTGGACGTTGCCGCCAGACGATAATGATTATCCGATGCGCTGGAATGCAATCAAAAACTATTTCACCCGCCATTGCCCGGATGACCTCAAATTACCACCCTCTGCGTCCCAGCGACGTAAACGCGCACAAACCATCTGGCAACCGCGCTACTGGGAGCACCAAATCCGCGATGACCGAGACTTCGAAAAACATTGCGATTACATCCATTGGAATCCGGTGAAACATGGCTTGGTATCCCATCCCGGTGCCTGGCCCTATTCGAGCTTTCACCGCTACCTTCGCCTTGGGCTTTATCTGTCAAATTGGGCGGAACTTCCAAAGCGTCATGAGGGCGATATTTATGGGGAATAATAATTCCAAAGCGGAACGGGAATTGTAATCCCCGCTCCTAATGCGTAGCGGTGTGCCGAGTTCTATTTTTCATTTAGCGCAGCTTGCGGATTACAAAAAGTCTGGGCGCTGTGTCTTTGTGTTCGCTGCTGTAAATGGTGCTGACTTCAAATTGCTGAGTATCTAGTTGCTCGCACCCGTTTTTGACTTGGTCGGTTTCCATATCGCCGCCTGGGTGGCCTGGATAAGCCAGCAGGGTGATGATGCCGTTGACCGCTAAAATCCGGCTGGCGACAGTTAAGGCGGTCAAGGTGGAACCGGTTAGCGTAATGACTGTTTTATCGCCACCCGGCAGATAGCCCAGGTTAAACATGATTGCGCTGATGTTACCGTGAAGATCTGCGGGAATTTTATCAGTCATGTCGGCATGGCTGGCGTGGATCAAGGTCAGGGAGTCCGAAAGGTGTGCTTGCCGGAATTTGTCCAGAGTCGAATCGATGGCCGCCTGTTGTATGTCGAAGCCGTAAACATGGCCGGATGGGCCGACTTGTTCGGCGAGGAACAGGGTGTCGTGACCATTGCCCACTGTCGCATCAATGGCAATATCGCCGGGGCGGAGAATGTCCCGGATCAGGTCGTGAGCCGTGTTAAGCAGTGAAATGCGTTTCATAATGACGTTGAATATTGCAGGTTTTGGGCAGGGGAGTGCCGTTTAATAAGGCATCGACAAAATGCTCGCTGTACCAAGGTACCTGCAAGCTGCCTTTGGCACCGAAGCCGTTGAAAATCGCCAGTTGCGGGTGTCTTGGATGCAGGCCGATAAAAGGTTGTCTGTCCTGAGTACAAGGCCTGACATTGGCTTGGTGGTTGATCAGGGTTGTGTGAGTCAAACCGGGTGAGATTTGCTTGAGTGCATTTAACAAGTCATTTTTACCTTGCTCGGTGGTGCGGGTGTTCAGATTTTCCCGGTCAAAGGTTGCGCCTATCCTGATTCGATGGTCGTTTAACGGGATCAGCCAGTTGCCGCAATTGAGGATTTTATCAGGTAATTCAGTTTGGTGTTCCAGCGTCAGAATTTCGCCTTTGACCGGTTGAAAAGGCAGGTAGGAAAACCAGGGATTTTGTGTTGCCTGATAGCCTTCGCAGAAAATAATCTGCTTGGGGAAAATGTCCTGCCAGCGCAAAGACGGTTCAAGGTGAATGTCCCGGTAATCGAAATCAGCCTGCCGGTAACTGTCTTGGGCAATGAAAAACGTTTTTAAGCCGCTTAATAATGGCTTGGTTAGTAAATAACCGGTCTGTTTTTGTTCCAGAAAACCGAAAGGTGTTGCAAGATGGTTAATGGCTTCGCCCGGCGGCTGTGCGTCGCCCAAGTAGGCTTGATACTCGGGGTTGTTCAGGCGTTTGCCGGCGTTGTTTAATTCGCTTTCGCTACGGAAAAGCCGCAGCATCGGTTTTTCTACATAAAATTCTTGCTGAAAAAAATCGGCTAACTGTGAATAACGGTGTTTTGCCGCAGGCAATAAGGTATCGACATCGGCGGATTTTACAAAGCGCATGCCGGTTATCGGGTTGATCAATCCGGCGGCGACTTGCGAGGCATTTTCCCGGCCGTTATCGACAATGACGACTTTACAACCGCGTTGTATGAGTTCCCATGCCAGCAAGCTTCCGGCGAGTCCTTGGCCGATGATTAGAAAGTCGATCATTATTTTTGGATGGTTAGAATTCACCACGAAGGGCACGAAGTTTTATATTTCATCCTTCGGGGAAGATGCGCAGGTTTTATTTAGTGAAGGAGGATACGTGGATAAAGAAAGCGTATTTTTAAGGGTGAGTTATTTAGAAGAAAGAAAATCATTGCCACACTTCATGCAAATCCATGAGTTATCCCATGTTTCATAGTCGAGATCATATTGCTTATTTTTCTTTGTGCCTAACGTAAAGTGCCAAAGGATATTGAATGCAACCAATGATAAAACAAATGCGCCTACTCCCCACCAAAAACTGCCAGCGAAAACACCCAATTTGAAGGCTATAAAAATAGAGAAAGCAAGCCCTATCAGCATTAAAAAAGAACTTATTTCAGGTTCTTTGGGGGGCGAGCATCGTTTAGCGAGAGGGGTTTGAGAAAAGTGCTCCGTCTCATAATTTGAGTGGTCACTGAAACCTTCGCTCTTGCCGCGAGAGGTTCCCTCCTCGTAGATGATGCTAAATTTTCGGGTGTTGTCAGAGTCGCACTTAGGGCAATTCATGGAAATCTCCAGCTAATATTAGTCATTTTAAAGGACGAAAAACATTACGTCATTAGTTTGCATGATGGTTGAAAACAATATTAATGCGCTAGTTTTTCTTCGTGTCTTCGTGGTGAATTTTTATGTCTAATGTTTATTTGGCTGTCAACGCCACACCGTTAAAACAAATACCAGCCCAGCCGTATTGCATGAAATTTCTGATGTTCTGGTGATTTGTGCCGTTCGGATCGTTTAAAACATTCCGGTAATAGTCGCCGAACAGGTTTAAAGTCTGTTGTTGATTAAGCTCGTTAATTTGAGCAAAGTCGAAAATCTTGCAGGAGCCTTCGTTACTGCCTTCTTGATTAATTAATATATGTTCACCTAGGCCGTTGCGAAATTCGGTAGGCTGGTAATGGTAATTTTCGGTAATAACGGCGATCGTTTCATCAAAACTGACGGGGTCATTATTTTTTATTTTTTCAATGAAGGATGTAAGCGACATGGGTAAGGTTCAAGGTGAAATAGGGTTAACGAAGCAAACCGGAAATCTTTTTAAATTCAGGATATCTGGAGTCTTTGACCCATTCGAATAATACCGATTCATAATTGGTAATAGTGGCGTTTTGCTGCTGCATACGCTGCAAGGCATAGAATTTATGTTCCGCCTTACGTGAGCAAATGGCGTCTTCGACGACATGCACCTGATAACCTAAATGCAGCAATTCCAATGCGGTCTGTAATACGCAAACATGGGCTTCCTGACCGATTAATATGACTTGCTTGCGATCGGTGTTGGCTACGGTGTCGGTAAAACCCTCAGCCGCGCAACAGGAAAAGCCGGTCTTGTCGAAAATCAGGGTGTCTTCCGACAACAAGTCGGTGATGCTGGTATCGGTAGAGCCTAAGCCTTGGGGATATTGTTCGGTTAATAACACCGGGATGCTTAACAGTCCTGCGGCTTCAACCAGGCTGCGGGCGTTGGACGTCATCAGCTCGGCTTCAGCTTCCGGCATGGCTGCTGATAATGTAGTCTGCAAATCGACGACGATCAGCAGGCTGTTTTCTATAGAAAGGAGATTAGGGTGTGTGGACATTTTAATGTGAAGGAATGGTTTAAGGGAAAGAAGGCTAAGTGCGAAAGGTTAGAAACACATCTTTTAACCTTGCGCCTTTTATCTGTTTCTAGCCTTTCTTCATGATCCGTGCTTTTTCACGTTGCCAGTCGCGGTCTTTCGATGTAGCGCGTTTGTCGTGCAATTGCTTACCTTTGGCCAGACCGATTTCCAGCTTAGCCCGGCCGTTTTTCCAGTACATTTTCAATGGAATCAAGGTGTAGCCTTTGCGTTCGACCGAGCCGATCAACTTGCTGAGTTCGTGCCGATGCAGCAACAGTTTTTTGGCGCGGATAGAATCAGGATTAACATGGGTCGATGCAGATAACAGCGGTGAAATATGTGCGCCCGACAACCAGGCTTCGCCGCGTCTGATCACGACATAACTTTCTTTGAGTTGGATGCGTCCATCTCTCAGACTTTTAACTTCCCAGCCTTCCAAAACAATCCCTGCTTCAAACCGCTCCTCAATCGAATACTCATGAGTCGCTTGGCGATTAACGGCAATATTGGCGTTTTGCTGCTTGGTGTTTTTCTTAGACTTTTTATCGGCCATAAGTGCGGATTAGTTTTTTTAAACTGACGTAAAGGAATAATTTTGTTATTTTACTCGATATTACTGCAATAGTCAGAAAAGCTCACCACGAAAGAAACATCCGTGGTGAATTTATAACTTTTACGTTTTTACAGGAGCACAAATGACGGGTACAGAAAAATCAGATCATGGTCAATGGTCATCACGTTTCGCATTTATTCTGGCTGCGACAGGTTCCGCAGTCGGACTGGGTAATATTTGGAAGTTTCCCTATATTACCGGAGAAAATGGCGGCGGGGCATTTGTGATCGTCTATTTATTGTGCGTGTTACTGATCGGTATACCCATTATGATGGCGGAAACCATGCTCGGGCGGCGAACCAGGCAGAATCCGATTGATACCATGATAACCCTGAGCGACGAAGTCGGGGCCGATAAAAACTGGCATTATTTAGGCTGGATGGGCGTTATTGCCGGTTTTTTAATACTTTCTTATTACAGCGTTATTGCAGGCTGGGCTTCGGCTTATGTGTTAAAGGCCTTTACCGGCAGTTTTTTCGCTGCCGATGCCTCAGAGATAAAAGGTCTCTTTGACGGTCTTATTGCCAGTCCGATACAGCTGATTTTCTGGCATAGTCTGTTCATGCTGGCAACCATGTCGATTGTAGCGCGTGGCGTTAAGACCGGTATCGAGAAAGCCGTACGTTTTTTAATGCCCAGCTTGTTTGTGATGCTGATTTTACTGGTGGCCTATGCAATGACTACCGGCAGCTATGATCAGGGGCTCAAATTCTTATTCACGCCCGATTTTAGCAAACTGACCGGCGATAGCGTATTGACCGCCATGGGACATGCTTTTTTTACTCTGAGTATCGGTATGGGCGCGATTATGGTTTACGGCTCTTATTTGCCGAAAGACGTATCCATTTCCAAAACCGTATTTTTGATTGCCGGCACCGATACCTCAGTTGCCTTATTGGCAGGCATGGCCATTTTTCCGATTGTTTTTGCCAGCGGCCTGGAACCTGCCGCAGGTCCGGGATTGATATTTCAAACCTTGCCGATTGCATTCGGCAACATGACCGGCGGCTGGCTATTCGGCATTTTGTTTTTTGTGATGCTGGTGTTCGCGGCCTTGTCTTCGTCGATTTCATTGATTGAACCCGCTGTTGCATGGTTGGTTGAAAACAAGGACATGAACAGAAAACAAGCCTGTATCTGGTCAGGTTCGATAACCTGGCTACTGGGATTCGGTACCATTTTTTCATTCAACATCTGGTCCGGACTCAAGATTTTCGATCGGACTATTTTTCAATTGCTGGATTATTTAACCGCCAATTTGATGTTGCCTATCGGCGGTTTTTGTATCGCGGTGTTCGCCGGTTGGATTATGAAGCGGCAACACTCCGAGCATGAACTGGGTATGCCAAATACGCTTAGCTATCAAGTGTGGAAGGTGTTAATTTGCTATGTGGCACCTGCTGCGGTGTTTTTGGTATTCCTGCATGTGGTTGGGGTTCTTTAAGCATGACCGTTGTTCAAAAAAGTGCCTTGGTTAAATTTTCAGCACAGCAGATGTTTGACCTGGTTAACGATATAGAAGCCTATCCCAAGTTCTTGCCTTGGTGCAGCGGCAGTCGAATCATCAAGCGCGAAGATGACATTATTGAAGCCGAGTTAGTGATTTCTAAAGGCGGTTTTAAAAAATCCTTTTCGACCAGAAACAAGGCTGAGCAGGGGCGTAGAATGACAATTTCGCTGTTGAACGGCCCATTTTCCTCTTTGGAAGGAACCTGGGATTTTATACCGCTACGTGAAGATGCCAGTAAAATCTCCCTGGATCTGGAATTCGAAATGTCGGGCAAACTGGCAAGCCTGGCTTTTGGCGCAGTCTTTAACCAGATCTGCAACACCATGGTGAGTTCTTTTACCTCACGGGCTAAAGAAGTTTATGGTTGAAATCGAAGTGGCCTACGCGAAACCCAAACAACAGGTAATAGTCACGGTGGCAATGGAGGAAGGCGCGACTGTTGAAGCTGCGATAAAAGCTTCTGGCTTGCTGGAGCTTTTCCCTGAGATTGGCTTATCCGAGCTTAAGGCGGGTATTTTTGGTACAGTCTGCAAACTGGAACAGCCTGTTAGAGAAGCCGATAGAATAGAAATTTATCGGCCCTTGCTTCATGATCCTAAAGACGCTAGGCGGCAAAGGGCTTTGAAGCGTTTTTGATTGTGGATTGCTTGAGAACTATAGCCTCATAGGTTGAGTTACGACTGCATGGACAGATATTTGCCTAGACACTAGCCGTAACTCAACACTTTACGCGTAACCCGACTACAAACAGCTAAAGCGGCAGTTGCCCCGATGCTGGTCCTGGCGATGGTTTTTTATCAGACCTATCTGTCGCATGTTCATCATCGGTGCTATCGTAGCCAAACAGGCCAGTGATCATTTCCCACAGAGTTTTTTCAAGATTACGCTTCGGCACATCGACTGTAGTTTCACCCGATGTTTTGATTACGGGAATAACGCTAGGTTTGAAATCACCTTGTACGCCGATTAGTTGGTCGTTATCAAAGTACAATGAAATTCTTTTTTGTTGTCTGCTTTCGCCGCCCAGTTGCGCCGAATACAGATAGTCCCAACGTTGCTGATTAAAAAAATCAATTAGCATCGGTGAACCCATTATATATTGCACTTGACGTTTGTTCATGCTCGGTCTGAGTTGGTCGATCATGTCCTGATCAACGATATTGCCTTGCTGGACATCTACGGTATAAACACCGGGCAGGTTGGTCAGGATGGTGGTGCATGATGCGAGTGTTAGGCTTGCCGCAATTGCAGCGATGCAGGAGTAGCGGTTTCCACGTAGGGTTAAAGCAAAAAGCGGCTTTCTCATTTGAGCTTGCGGATATGTTGAAAATGCAAAATCATACAGGATGTTAAAGAATTATCCTATAAAACTGTCATGCGCAACTTACCAAAAAAAGGCTACAATGCGCGCAGTTCTATAATAAAGCTGCCTGTACGCAAGGCATAACCGGAGATGAATGTTGGAACCCCATGATTTAAGGAATGCAGGTTTGAAGGTGACTTTACCTCGGATCAAGATTCTGCAAATTTTAGAAAAACAGGTTGATGAACGCCATTTAACTGCGGAACAGGTTTATAAAATTCTGCTGAGCGAGGATGAAGAAATCGGCTTGGCTACGGTGTATCGCGTTTTAACCCAATTCGAAGCGGCGGGTCTGGTGAGCAGGCATCATTTTGAAGGCGGCAACTCTGTCTTTGAGCTGGATTCGGGTACTCATCATGATCACATACTCTGTATGAAGTGCGGCAAGGTAGATGAGTTTACCGATGAGGTTATTGAAACCCGGCAAAAAGAAATTGCACAAAAGCTGGGCTATGAATTAACCGATCACGGCCTTTATTTATACGGTTTTTGCGCTCAGTGCAGAAAATCCTGATTTTTTAATTTTACCTTGTAGGCTTCATGTTTAAACCTCTCGTTTTTTATATCGGCTTGCGTTATACGCGAGCTAAACGTCGAACTCAGTTCATTTCTTTTATTACTTTAACGTCCGTTCTGGGCATAGCTTTGGGCGTTACGGCGCTGATTACCGTGTTGTCGGTGATGAACGGCTTTGAAGCCGAATTACGCGAGCGCATACTCGGCATGACCTCACATGCGACTGCCACTGGAAAATACGGTCAGTTGGATGATTGGCAGGAACTGGAGCAGAAATTAAAAAATTATCCCCATGTAGAAGGCACGGCGCCTTTTATTAATGGACAGGTGATGATTAATGCCGACCGGCGTGTCAGCGGCACTATGTTGACCGGAATCTTGCCGGAATACGAGTCCAGAGTCTCGGAAGTCGCCGATAAGATGAAAGAGGGCAAGCTGTCTGATCTGGTTCCGGGCGAATACGGTATTGTTTTAGGCGTGGAGTTAGCCAATTATCTGGGCGTTTTCATGGGCGAAAAAATTACCGTTATCAGTCCGCAGATTAACTCGACACCGGCCGGTATTGTGCCGCGCATGCGTCGGTTTACCGTAGTCGGTATTTTTAAGGTAGGCATGTATGAATATGACCGCAATATGGCGATGATTCATATTGATGATGCGGCCAAGTTATTCCGCCTGGAAGGTTCGGTTTCAGGCCTTCGGATTAAACTGGATGATTTGTTTAACGCCCCGAAAATAACCGGCGAACTTTCAACGGCTTTAACTGGTGATTATCAGGTCAGCGATTGGACGCTGGCGCACAGTAATTTCTTTCGGGCGATACAGACGGAAAAACGGGTGATGTTTATTATCCTGTTGCTGATCGTGGCGGTGGCGGCTTTTAATATTGTTTCGACCTTGGTGATGGTGGTTACCGATAAGCGTGGCGATATTGCTATTTTGAAAACCCAAGGATTAACCGCAGGTTCGGTGATGGGGATTTTTATGGTGTTGGGCGCGGTTATCGGCATAGTCGGCACGGCACTTGGAACCGTAGGCGGGGTGTTGCTGGCTTTGAATGTTGAAACCATTGTTCCGGCGATTGAAAAATTATTTCACATTCAGTTTATGGCGGCGGATGTGTATTACATCAGCGAATTACCATCCAAACTGGTTTGGTCGGATGTTTATGCGATAGCGGGCATGGCCTTTTTCCTGTCATTATTGGCAACTATTTATCCTGCCTGGCAGGCAGCTAAAGTAAACCCAGCGGAAGTTCTTAGATATGAATAATACCAGTATCTTGCAATGCCAGCAGTTGACCATGCGCTATGACCAGGGCGGGTTGAATGTTGAGGTTTTAAAAGGGGTTGATTTAAGCATCGGTGTCGGTGAGCGTGTCGCCATTATGGGCGCATCGGGTTCAGGCAAAAGCACCTTGCTGCATCTGTTGGGCGGACTTGAAAAACCCAGCGGCGGCAAGGTGGTTTTGGATGGTGTTAATCTCAATGAAGTTGGCTCCGGCCAATTAGCTAAATTAAGAAATAAATCCTTAGGCTTTATCTATCAATCGCATCATCTGTTGGGCGAATTTACCGTATTGGAAAATGTGGCGATGCCTTTGTTGATTGGCGGATTGTCGGTAAAACTGGCGAGTGTCCGTGCGACTGAGTTATTGAAGCGGGTAGGGCTTGGACATCGAATTGAACACAAACCCGGTGAATTGTCCGGAGGGGAAAGGCAGCGTGCCACAGTGGCCAGGGCGCTAATTAATAAGCCAAGTGTGGTTCTAGCGGATGAGCCGACCGGAAACCTGGATAGCAAAACGGCTGACCAAGTTTATCAGTTAATGCTGGAATTAAATCAGGAACTGAATGTCAGCTTTTTGGTAGTAACCCATGATCATGAATTGGCCGCAAAAATGGGCAAGGTTTTGCACATGGAAGATGGGGTTATATTAGGTTAAAGATACAAGGTGCAAGGTGCAAGGCTAACCCCTTTAACCTTTAACCTTTAACCTTTTTTCCTTTCGTTCCTTCCATTTTTTGGTTATATGATATTGCCAGTAATATTGAATACCGAAATAACCGATGGTGGACGAGACTATGCCCATAATTAAACAACCAACCAGAAAAGGCTGCCAAATATCGCCAAGCCCTGAGAACATGGTGCTAAGTGAAAACTCGAAGTCATCGGCGCTGGCTGGCTGGTTCATAAACCAGAGTCCCACTTTATAAGCAAAGTAAAACAGCGGCGGCATGGTGATGGGGTTGGTTATCCAGACCAGTCCTACGGAAAGAGGCAGATTCGCCCTGTAACGAATTGCCCCCGCAGCGGCAATGGCCATTTGCGTGGGGGTCGGTATCCAGGCGCAAAAAAGACCCACGGCAAAAGCCATAGCAATAGAACGTCGGTTTAAATGCCAAAGGTTAGGGTCGTGCAGTTTATCGCCAAGAAATTGAAGGCTCTTGTGTCGTTTGATCACCTCAGGATCAGGGATGAACTTGTTGATCAGTTGTTGTATAAGTTCTTTTGGCATCGTTATTTATTATTAAGGTTACACTTAAGTTAAGTTTATCAGGTTTTTGTTAGCCTAAAAAACACCAAGGTGCTAAATGGTTATTTCCGCCCTGTCATTTTTAGCCGGACTGCTGTTAGTTCAACAGTATCCGGTGTTGCCGGATATTAAATGGCTGATAGTCGGTGCCGTAGTGGCGGGCATTATTGCATGGTTGCGTTATTGGCAGTGGCTATTTTTTGTGGTCGGCGTTCTGTGGGCGATAGTGTTTGCCATGCACCGATTGTCTGACCAGTTGCCTGAGCAATTAGAGGGTGTCGAAGTTCGGGTGACCGGTACTGTAGCCGACTTACCGGAACAGGACGAAAAGCGCGTTCGTTTCGACTTTATCCCCAGGGATGAGGTGTATGCCGCGAACCCCTCGGGAACGGGTGCGGCGATCCCCAGGGATGAGGTGTATGCCGGTAGGGGCGACCGGCGGGTCGCCTTTGAAAACGTGGCAACTATTCCCAAACCTGCACAACAATTGCCCGCTAAGCTGAGATTAACTTGGTATTATCCAGATCAACAAATCAAGGCGGGGCAGCATTGGGCTTTTACGGTTAAATTGAAGCGCATCCACGGCACCATGAATCCCGGCGGCTTTGATTATGAGCGTTGGCTATTTACCGAAGGCATCGGTGCGACCGGCTATGTGCGTCCGCATCAAAGGCCTGTTTTGCTGGGTCGCGATTCGGCCTGGAACAGCATTTCCGTCTGGCGGCAAAGTATCGCCGATCAGCTCTCACTGATTTTGGGCAACAGCCGCAGTTTTGCGCTGATAAAGGCGCTGACTATTGGTGATGGCAGCAGTATCATTCAACAGCAATGGGAGGTTTTTCGTAAAACCGGCACCACTCATCTGGTGGTAATTTCCGGCTCGCATATCGGTCTGGTTGCCGGGCTGGTTTATTTCTTGGTGCTGAAATTGTGGGCCTGGACCGGATGGCTGGCGTGGCCGCCGCAAAGAGTTGCGGCGGTTTCGGCGGTGCTTGTTGCCGTTTTTTATTCAGGGTTGGCTGGATTTTCCGTGCCGACCCAACGCTCCGTGGTTATGGTGTCTATCGCGATGACAGCTATTATTCTGCAACGCAACAGTCGCCCCTTTAATACCTTGGCCATCGCCCTATTCGCGGTGTTGATATTCGATCCGTTAGCGGTGTTGGCCGCGGGATTCTGGTTGTCGTTTCTGGCCGTGAGTGTGATTGTTTATGCCGTTTCCGGGCGCCTGGGCAAGCTGGGCTATTTCTGGGGCGCAATAAAAATACATTGGGTCACGTCGCTGGGTTTATCGCCGTTGTTATTGCTGTTTTTTCAACAGGTTTCATTGATTGCGCCGCTGGCTAATTTGGTTGCCGTGCCGGTCATCAGTCTATTGGTTGTGCCCTTATCGCTGCTGGCAGTCATGGTCATGTTTGTTTCATCAATGCTGGCTGGCAAGTTGTTCTATTGGGTAGATCATGTGCTGCAAGGTTTATGGTGGCTATTGGATTATTTGGCGGAACTCCCGATGGCATCGATAACGCATGCGTCACCCTCGTATTGGGCGTTGTTTTTTGCTGTGCCGGGTGCGTTGCTGTTACTTGCTCCAATCGGCATTCCGGCGCGGTGGCTAAGCTTGGTGATGTTTTTACCGTTAGTCGTTACTGATACAAAACGACCTGAAACCGGCGACATCAATATGACTTTGCTGGATGTCGGGCAAGGTTTATCGGTGGTTGTGCAAACGACTGATCATCTGCTGGTTTACGATACCGGTATGAGGTTTTCTGCTGACAGCGACATGGGGCAACGGGTATTGCTGCCTTTTTTGCATGCGCAAGGCATAGCCAAAATCGACAGCTTAATCATTAGTCATGGCGATAATGATCATATCGGCGGCGCGGTATCGTTAATGCGCGGCATGGATACTGAAAAGGTGTTGACCAGCGTTCCTCAATTGCTAAGCGAGTATGCGCCAACCGAGTGCGTGGCCGGGCAATCGTGGCTATGGAATGAAGTCAAGTTCACTATACTGGCTCCGCAGCAGGCGTTTGTGTCGGAAAACGACAATTCCTGCGTACTGAAAATCGAGTCGAAACACGGTACGGTATTGTTGACTGGCGACATTGAAGCTACAGCAGAATCCTGGCTGGTCGAGACTTACGGCGAGGCTTTAAAAGCCAATGTATTAGTCGCCCCGCATCACGGCAGCAAAACGTCATCGACAGCCGGTTTTTTGCGTGCGGTACAACCTGACTACGTGTTGATTCCGGCAGGTTATCGCAATCAATTCGGTCATCCGCATCAGGATGTTTTAACGCGCTATCGGCGAGTCAATGCTAAATGGCTGAGTAGTGCCGACAGCGGGGCGATTGTGGTTAATGTTGAAAATAACGCTTGGGCAGTGCGGGGGATGCGGCAGACGGAAAGTAAATATTGGAATTTCAGATAACAATTACCAACGACTTTACTCTGTAATTAAATAGGACTAAAATAGTCCTCAATCGATGAGGGCAACATATGTTACGGTTGAGTAAGTTAACTGATTATGCAACGGTCATTTTAAGTTTTATGGCTAAAGACGAAATACAAGTGCATGCCGCTATGGAAATAGCGGCGGTAACCGGTATTGCTTTGCCTACGGTCAGTAAAATTCTTAAGATGCTGGTTAACGCTAAGATGTTGATTTCTACACGAGGAGCCAAAGGCGGTTATATTTTAGCCAGAATGCCCGAAGAGATTAGTGTTGCGGCGGTTATCAGTGCTCTGGAAGGGCCGATTGCCCTGACCGAATGCAGTATTTCCCATCAGGGCTGCGAGCAGGCTTCGGGCTGTGATATTCGGGGGAACTGGGGTTTGATTAACCAGACTATTCATAATGCGTTAGAGTCGGTGACGTTGGCCGATTTAACCAGACCTGCTGCTGTGCCGGAAGAAGTGATGATTCCGCTCAGCAGTTTATATCGATAGGAAGTTTTTATGTCAGCAAGCACACAAGAAATCAGTAATTTAATCAGTCAGGGTTACAAACAGGGTTTTGTCACTGAACTGGAAACCGATACTTTCCCGCCGGGACTTGATGAAGCGGTTATTCACCGCTTATCGAAGGTTAAAAACGAGCCTGAGTTTATGCTGGAATACCGGCTGAAAGCGTTCCGTCATTGGCAGACTATGAAGCCGCCTGAATGGGCGTTCGTCAAGTTCGAGCCTATCGACTATCAGGCAATCAGTTATTATTCGGCGCCTAAGCGCAAGGAAGACGGGCCGCAAAGCTTGGATGAGATCGATCCGCAAGTATTGGAAGCCTACAAAAAATTGGGCATTCCGCTGGATGAACAGGAGCGTCTGGCCGGTGTTGCGGTGGATGCGGTTTTCGACAGCGTATCGGTAGCGACTACGTTTAAAGGTAAGCTGAACGATGTTGGCGTTATTTTTTGCCCGATTTCAGAAGCCTTGCGAGAACATCCCGAACTGATCAAGCAATATCTGGGTTCGGTGGTGCCGCCTACCGACAATTACTTTGCCGCTTTAAATGCAGCCGTATTTACCGACGGGTCGTTTGTCTATATTCCCAAAGGCGTGCGCTGCCCTATGGAATTGTCGACCTATTTCAGGATCAACGCCGCCAATACCGGGCAGTTTGAACGGACTTTGATTATCGCCGACGAAGGCAGTCATGTCAGTTATCTGGAAGGTTGCACCGCGCCGATGCGCGATGAAAATCAGTTGCATGCGGCGGTGGTTGAGTTAATCGCGATGAAAGATGCAACCATCAAATATTCGACCGTGCAAAATTGGTATCCCGGCGATAAAGAGGGCAAAGGCGGCATCTATAACTTTGTGACCAAGCGCGCCGATTGTCGCGGCGAGAACTCCAAAGTATCGTGGACGCAGGTGGAAACCGGTTCGGCAATTACCTGGAAATATCCAAGCTGTATCCTGACCGGCGATAATTCCACCGGCGAGTTTTATTCGGTGGCGCTGACCAATAATTATCAGCAGGCCGATACCGGCACCAAGATGATTCATATCGGCAAAAACACCAGCAGCACCATTATTTCCAAAGGGATTTCAGCCGGTCATGCGCAGAACACTTATCGCGGTTTGGTCAAGGTGTTGAAAAGCGCGGAAAACGCCCGTAACTATACCCAGTGCGATTCCCTGTTAATCGGCGATAAATGCGGCGCGCATACTTTCCCTTATGTGGAAGTCAAGCAGCCATCGGCTCAGGTCGAACATGAAGCGACGACGTCCAAGATCAGCGAAGACCAGCTGTTCTTTTGCCAGCAACGCGGACTGTCGGCGGAAGATGCCGTGTCGATGATCGTTAACGGTTTTTGTAAGGAAGTATTCAGGGAGCTGCCGATGGAGTTTGCGGTAGAGGCTCAGGCGTTGTTGGGGTTGAGTCTGGAAGGTTCGGTCGGTTAGTTAGTTTAACTAATGAGAGTTATCAAAATGGCAAAGTCAGTACATTTGCATAGTAATCAGGTTGAATCGCCAGGTTTTTTTCGTGGCGCCCTAATGTGGCGAGGCTCTGTTACCCCAATTGTGTTGCCCACTTTGCTGATAATGTCTTGTTATCCTTTATTATTAGTGCTGCTTGATCAATATTGGTGACCTTTGCCACATCTTGATGTGACCCCGTTTGAATATACGGGGGTTGTACTGGGGTTGGTGCTGGTGTTTCGAACCAATGCAGGCCACGAGCGCTGGTGGGAGGCACGCAAATTATGGGGAGGCATTGTTAACCAGAGCAGAAATATAGTCATTGAGGCATTGCACTATGGGTCTCAAGATCCTGCCTGGCGGGAAGCAATGGTGAAGTGGACGATAGCCTTTTCTGCCGCAGCGAAAGAGTCTTTGCGGAATACCAAGAATTTTGATGATTTGGCCGGTGTGCTGAGCGAACAGGAACTTAACGAGCTAAAGTCTGCTGAACATATGCCGCTGTTTGTCGCCAGCAAAATGGCTTTTTTGTTACAAAAAGCACGGTCCGGACATCAGCATATAGATGGTTTTGGGTTTTGGGCGTTGGAAGGACAGCGGATTTTGCTGATTGATCAAATTGGCGGCTGTGAAAGAATCTTAAAAACGCCAATGCCATTGGTTTATGCTATTAAGACCAGGCGGTTTATTTTACTTTTTTTATTATTGTTGCCCTTTTCTTTAATAGAACAGGCGGGATTTATTACGGTATTTATTTTTTTTCTAGTCGCTTATCCATTGTTGTCATTAGACAGAATCGGTATTGAGTTACAGAATCCATTTAATATAAAAAATTTAAGCCATTTACCCTTACACAGTATTTGCGACGCTATAAAATGTCAATGCCTGGCATTGTTAGAGCAGTCGCAAGTCGAACACGTTTTCAAATTAGACCAGTCAGGTAACTAAGTATGCTCAGCATAAAAAATCTTCACGTCAGCGTTGGCGACAAGCCTATTCTTAAAGGCATTAACCTTGAGATTAAGGCCGGTGAAATTCACGCGATTATGGGGCCGAACGGTTCCGGTAAAAGCACCTTGTCGCATGTGTTGTCGGGCAAGGGCGGTTATACCGTAACCGAAGGCTCGGCGACTTATCAGGGTAAAGACTTGCTGGAGATGGCCCCTGAAATCAGGGCGCGCGAAGGCGTGTTCTTGGCATTCCAATATCCGGTGGAAATCCCCGGCGTCAGTAATATTTATTTGCTGAAAGCGGCGCTGAATTCTATACGCAAGCATAACGGTCAGCCTGAAGTCGATGCGATGGATTTTTTAACGCTGGTTAAAGATAAAGTGCGCTTGTTGGAAATGGATGAGAAATTTCTTTACCGTGCGGTTAACGAAGGCTTCTCCGGCGGCGAAAAGAAACGTAATGAAATCCTGCAAATGGCTATCCTGGAACCTAAATTGTGCATCATGGATGAAACCGATTCGGGTCTGGATATAGACGCGTTAAAAATCGTTTCGGAAGGCGTTAATTCCTTGCGTTCACCGGAACGTTCGTTTGTGATGGTCACGCATTATCAGCGCTTGCTGGATTACATCAAACCGGATTTTGTCCACGTTTTGGCGCACGGCCAGATCGTCAAATCCGGCGGTGCCGATTTGGCATTAGAGTTGGAAGAAAAAGGTTACGGTTGGGTCGAAGAGGCGGTAGCGTAATGAATACGGCAACAGCAAGCCGTTATGCGGCTGAATATCAAACCATAGCATCGGCATTGCCGGGGCAAAATTTGCCTTGGTTGCAGGCGTTAAGAGCTCAGGCATTGACGGAATTCTCAGCGCATGGCTTTCCATCGCCGCGTGAAGAAGAATGGCGCTACACCAACGTGTCCGGTATTGAAAAGAAGCTGTTTTCGCCGTCGATAAGTTTAAGCGTCGATGATGTCGATGCCGAGTGGCTGAAATCGGTTCAACTGGAAGATGCCTGGGTCTTGGTTTTAGTGAACGGCCATTTTTCATCCGAGCTTTCGGTTTTAGACGGTCTGCCTGAAGCTGTTTCAGTGACGAGCATGGCGGATGCCTTGGCAAAACAGCCGGACAAAGTGGAAAAATATTTAGGCCTGGCCGCCGATCAATCAGAGCACAGTTTCATTGCTTTCAATACCGCGTGGTTTACCGACGGTTTGTTTGTGCATGTGCCTGCCAAACTGATTTTGGACAGACCGATACAGGTTTTGCATATTGTGACCGGCGTCGATCAAATGGCGACCACCCGCAATATCATTATTGCTGACGACATGGCCGAAGTTAAAGTGATAGAGACGTATGTCGGTTCTGACAGCGCCTACTTGACAGCCGCAGTCACCGAGGTTTTTGTCGGGCAGAATGCCGATGTGACCCTGTATAAGCTACAAAGCGAGTCCGAAAAAGCTTATCATTTTGGCGGCAGTTATATTAAGCAGGCTCGGGACGCGCGCTTTACCCATCACAATTTTGCCTTTGGCGGCTTGCTGGCGCGCAGCGATATTCATGTCGATCTGGATCATGCGTCAGCGTGCGAACTGAATGGTTTGTACTTGGGCGTCAAGCGTCAGCATATCGATAACCATACCCGCATCAATCACTTGAAACCTCACGCGATCAGTCGCGAGCTGTACAAAGGCGTGCTGGATGACAGGGCCAGAGGCGTGTTTCAGGGGCGGGTGATTGTGGCTGAAGACGCCCAAAAAACCGATTCGCAAATGAATAACCGCAACTTGCTGTTATCGGATGATGCCGAAGTAGACACCAAGCCGCAGTTGGAAATTTATGCCGATGACGTAAAATGCGGACATGGCGTGACGGTCGGGCAGCTGGATGAAAAATCCATTTTTTACCTGCAATCGCGCTGCGTTGACGAAGAAACCGCGCGTAACATGCTGACCTTTGCGTTTGCCAACGAAATGGTCGATAAGATCAAGATTAAAAGTTTGCACGACAGGGTTTTAGAGCAGGTATTGGCGCGCTTCCCGCAGCAAGGCGTGAACAAGGAATGGTTATGACGACAAGTTTAGACATCAATAAAATTCGCGCCGATTTTCCGATATTGGCTGAACTTATACGCAACAAACCGCTGGTTTATCTGGATAACGCCGCCACCTGCCAAAAGCCGCAGGCGGTTATCGACAGCATCGTACATTTATACAGCCATGATTACGCCAATGTGCATCGCGGCGTACATACCTTAAGCATACGCTCTACCGATAAGTATGAAGGCGCGCGTACCAAGGTTAAAGACTTCATCAATGCGGCCAGCGAAAAAGAAATTATTTTTGTCAGAGGCGCTACCGAAGCCATCAACCTGGTCGCGCAGACTTACGGCAAAGCCAATATCAAGGCCGGTGACGAAATTTTGATTACCGCAATGGAGCATCATTCCAATATCGTGCCCTGGCAAATGCTGTGCGAGCAGACCGGCGCAATCTTAAAAGTTGCACCGATTAATCTGCAAGGCGAGTTGATCTATGCTGAGTTTGAAAAACTGATCAGCGATAAAACCAAGTTGGTTTCCGTCGTACACATGTCCAACGCGTTGGGCACGATTAATCCGGTTAAAAAAATTATCGCAGCGGCTCATGCCAAAGGCATTCCGGTGTTGCTGGATGGCGCACAGGCTATTCCGCACATGACGGTGGACGTGCAGGATCTGGATTGCGATTTTTATGTTTTTTCCGGCCATAAACTCTATGGGCCTTCCGGCATAGGCGTGTTATATGGCAAGCAGGCATTGCTGGAAGCTATGCCTCCGTATCAGGGCGGCGGGGATATGATCCGCAAGGTCACTTTTGAAGAAACCGAATATAATACGCTGCCTTACAAGTTTGAGGCAGGTACGCCCAGTATTGCCGATGTAGTCGGTTTGGGTGCGGCCATTGATTATCTGAATGCCATCGGCATGGATAATATCGCCGCTTATGAAGCCGAGTTGCTGGCCTATGCCACTGAAAAAGCTAAGAAAATTAAAGGGCTTAGAATTATCGGCGAGGCGGAGCATAAAGGTGCGATTTTGTCTTTTGTGTTGGATAAGATACACCCCCATGATATTGGCACCATGCTGGATAGCTTGGGGATTGCGATCAGGGCAGGGCATCATTGCGCGATGCCGGTCATGGATTTTTTTGAAGTCCCTGCGACGGCAAGAGCATCCTTTGCCCTGTATAACACCAAAGCAGAAATTGACGTTTTAATAAAAGGCATAGAGTCCTTGATTGAGGTATTTGGCTAATGTATTACACTATCAAAGCATATATTCATACAGGCGAAGAATCAGGCTTTGTTGCTGAATGTGTCGAATTGCCTATTGTTACTCAAGGGCAAACACTCGATGAAGTGACGCTAAATTTGCGTGAAGCGATAAGCCTGCATTTAGAAGGTGAAGATTTAGCCGCCTTAGGATTTGCGCCTAATCCACCCATTGTAGTGAATTATGAAATGGAAGCTGTGTGCCAAAGTTAAAGCGCTTAACAGCCAAACAAGTATTAGCTATTTTGATGCAGTTTGATTTTGTTATTGTTTCTCAGCGAGGTAGTCATATTAAATTGGAACGAATCGTTTATAGTCAAAAACAAATTCTGACCATTCCGAATCATACCCAATTGGATACCGGAACCTGTAAAGCCATTATGCGCCAAGCAAGCCGCTATATCAGTTCAGAAGAGCTTTATCCCCATTTCTATACTGAATAACCACGCAAGAGAATAAATATGTTTGATGATTTACGCGACCTCTATCAAGAGGTCATTTTCGACCACAATCGTAACCCGCGCAATTTCCACGTCATGGAAAATGCCGACCGAAAAGTGGAAGGTTTTAATCCGCTGTGCGGCGACCGCCTGACCTTATATTTGAAAATGGACGGCGATAGAATTACCGATGCCAGTTTTCAGGGTTCAGGTTGCGCTATTTCGACGGCCTCGGTTTCGTTAATGACCGAGATAGTCAAAGGCAAAACCGAACAGGAAGCCGAGAATTTGTTTAAAAAATTCCATGAAATGACCACCGGTAAAGATGAAAACTTTAATCTTGAAGCGGTCGGAAAACTGGCGGTATTAGCCGGAGTTCGGGAATATCCGGCGCGGGTTAAATGTGCGACCTTGGCCTGGCACACGTTGGATGCGGCATTGAAAAATGAACAAAAATCGATTTCGACAGAGTAATCATTGAGTACGAAAATTTCATCGCAAAAACACGCCGGCGCCGCGCCTGTTCCCGACAGGCTTGCGGCATGCACACCACCCCTGGCGATTGCCGCGCCTGTTCCCGACACGCTTGCGGCATACACACCATCCCTGGCGATAAAGTTGGCCGTACTTTACCAGGGGCAGGGCGATGTTCTCCCGTTCCAGCAGCTTGCGGAAAGGTTGGGTGTTCCGCTGTATCAATCGTTCGATATTGATAGCCAGGAAGATTATTTTTTAAGCTGGCGGGACGGCTGTTTAAAACTGCTCGACACAGTAGGGGCGACCGGCCGGTCGCCCCTTCAAAAAGGCGGTTTGGTCGTCGATATAGAGCCGCGTAATGGTGAGCAGCGTTCATGGCCTGCGCCGAAAGACGGCGCTTTAGCTCAGGCGCTTGGCCGCAAAACCAGAACCGTTATCGATGCGACTACCGGCTGGGCTCAGGACAGCTTGCATATCTTTCGCATGGGCTATGAGCTACTGTGTATTGAACGTTCTCCTGTTATGGCGGAACTGCTGACAGACGGCTTTGCCCGACTGGCGCAACTGGACTGGATGCTGCGGCTTAATCTTGAGCCTCCCAGCTTGCTGCAGGGTAATGCCATCGAGCTGTTGGCCGAATTGGAAAGCGCTCCCGATTGCATTTATCTTGACCCTATGTTTCCGCCCAAACGCAAAAAATCGGCACTGCCCAAAAAATCGATGATGGTATTGCGCGATCTGCTGGGCGACGATCAGGATAAGGAGCAACTTTTTGAGGCCGCCTTAAAAGCCGCCGGGAAGCGCGTGGTGGTCAAAAGTCCCGATTATGCCGAACCTTTGGGCGGCAAGCCCAGTCAAAGTTTTCAGGGTAAGTTGTTGCGTTATGATGTTTATTTGAAAGGATAATAAAAAGGTTCAGGCTTCCAGGCGAAGGACGAAAGACACATCGCGGGTCGCCAGATTTAACATACAACGATAACGGATAAAAAATGTCAGACTGGATAGATGTAGTAGATCAAAATGCCTTGGCGAATGGCGAGAACATCGTCATAGAGGTCGATGGTACCGATGTCGCGATTTTTAAAATCGACGACGCATTTTATGCGATTGAAGATGTTTGTACCCATGACGGCGCTGAAATCGCCAGCGGCATACTGGAAGGCGATGAAATCATCTGCCCCCGCCATGGCGCTCGTTTTTGCGTAAAAACCGGCGCAGTAACGTCCCCGCCCGCCTATGAGGACATCGACTGCTTTCCGGTCAGAATCGAAAACGGTAAAGTACAGGTCAGAGACAATCGCTGGGATTAACGTCGATCCTTGTTAGCCTGTGCTTTTCTTAAGTCTAGGACTGGCGGGAGCATTTGAACAGAAACTTACGGTTCCAACAAAATTCGACCATGCGAAAACTCTCTAAAGCGGCCGCTGGCAATTATACATTTCAAATAGCCCGGCTATCAGGTAACGACCCACAGCGGTCATCGGCATCTAATACCTGACCGTCCGGTTCACCTACGAAAATCTGCCAGTCGATTCTATCCAATCAACTGGCACTAACGGCCTAAATCCAAATAAATGTCATTAAGTTCAAAATGAGAAGTTCGTTTACATGGTTGATGCAATGTAACTCTTTGATCTGCCCAATGCTAATAGGTGCCCGTTGTCAAAATGGATAAAATCGTACGCTAAGAGGTGACATCGCAGAATTCGGAAAATGCGTACACTCAAACCAATCAGACCGTCATAGCTATTGTACGTTACCGTGCATACTACTTCTCTTGCATAATTCGCATCTCCTGTTAAGATAGTAATTAATTACTATCTTTTGTAGGAGCGACTTTGAATACTCATGTAAAGCATCTTCCTGCCGATGAACGGCGTGCCGTGACTGTCGAGGCAGTGGTTGAGCTGGCGGGTTCGCAAAATCCCAGTGAAATCACAACTGCCGCTATTGCCAAGCATATGAATCTGACCCAGGGCGCGTTGTTTCGTCATTTTCCGACCAAGGATGCCATTTGGCAGGCCGTCATGGAGTGGGTAGCGGAACGTCTCTTGGCTCGGATTGATTGCGCCGCGCAAGGAATTGACTCGCCTCTGGCCGCGATGCAGGCTATGTTTATGAGCCATGTCGAGTTCGTCGCCGAGCATCCAGGGGTGCCACGGATGATGTTTGGCGAATTGCAACGAGCCGAACAGACAGCGCCCAAGCGTATAGTGCAGTCGCTAATTCAGCGCTATGCGGAACGCCTGCATCGGCTAATCGAGGCGGGCAAGGCCTGCGGCGAGCTGCCTGCCGAGCTCGATACCGAAGCTGCGGCCACTCTTTTTATCGGCACTATCCAAGGCTTGGTCATGCAATCGCTACTGGCCGGCAACGTGGAGCGTATTCGCCACGATGCGCCACGGGTGTTTGCAATTTATCGACGTGGTATCCGGAGTACGCAATGAAACGCTTACCTCTACAAAAACGTACCTTGGCGCTCCTGGCGGTTGTCATTCCGTTGCTTGCAGTTTTTATTTATGTCGGCTTGCGATCCGGCCCGTTAGCGCCTGTGGCCGTGACGGTCGAAACCGTGGAGGCTAAGTCAATTACCCCGGCATTATTCGGTATCGGCACCGTAGAGGCGCGCTATACCTACAAGATCGGACCCACGGTTGCCGGTCGCGTGCAACGGCTGGCAGTGCATGTGGGTGATCGGGTACAGGCCGGCCAAGTGCTCGGCGAGATGGAGCCGGTCGATCTCGATGATCGCGTCCGCTCGCAGGCTTCGGCATACAAGCATGCCGAAGCGGCATTACGCGAAGCCAAGGCCAGGCAAGTCTATGCACAAACGCAGGCGCACCGGTATGAGCAATTGCTTGCAGTGCGCTCAACCAGCGAGGAAATCCTCGCCATTAAACGACAGGAATTGCAGATTGCGAATGCTGTAGTTTCAGCAGCGCTTGAAGATGTCGCTCGGGCTCAGTCCGATCGGGAGGCTTTGATTGCGCAGCGAAGTAATCTGCGGCTGATTGCGCCGGTTGACGGTTTGGTCAGCTCCCGCGATGCCGATCCAGGCACAACCGTCGTCGCAGGCCAAACGGTGGTGGAACTGATTGATCCCAAAAGTTTATGGCTCAACGTGCGTTTCGATCAGATCAGTGCGACAGGACTCGCCGCTGGACTGCCGGCCCACATTGTATTGCGCTCGCGTAACGGGCAAGCGTTGGCCGGCCGCTTACTGCGGGTGGAGCCCAAGGCCGACGCAATCACCGAGGAAATGCTGGCCAAGGTAAATTTCGAAACTCAACCCGAGCCGTTACCGCCCGTGGGTGAGCTGGCAGAAGTCACGGTCGATTTACCGGCACTCCCGGCAGCCCCCGTAATTTCCAACGCAGCCATCCACCGTGAGCATGATCAGGTGGGTGTCTGGCAAGTCAGGGATGGCGATCTGCATTTTACCCCCATCAAGTATGGGGCTTCCGATCTTGATGGCTACGTGCAAATACGTGAAGGATTGAAGGCCGACGATAAGGTGGTGGTCTATAGCAACAAGGCGCTGACTTCGCACAGCCGAATCGATGTGGTTGAGCGTATACCGGGGAGTGCGCGATGATCAGCTTGGCGGGGCGCGATATTCTTCATTCCTGGGGCAAGTTTGTGTTCACCGGTATAGGTTTAGGCTTATTGGTCGGGGTAACCTTAAGCATGGCCGGTATCTATCGGGGCATGGTAGACGATGCACGGGTGATGCTGGACAACACCGGTGCAGACCTGTGGGTGGTGCAGCAGGGCACTCAGGGCCCTTATGCCGAATCCTCCAGTTTGTACGATGATCTCTATCGCAGCTTGCTGGATATGCCGGGGGTAGAATACGCCGCTAATGTCACCTATCTGATTATGCAGGTCGGCCATCACGGGCAGGATGTCAGCACCATGGTGGTCGGCATCACCGCTGGCAAGCCGGGCACCCCGGGCCAGCCCCGACATCTGGTTGCCGGCCGACATATCACCCGTAGTCACTATGAAGCCGTTGCCGATATTTCCAGCGGATTTCAGCTTGGCGAGTGCATCAGAATTCGTCGCAATCTGTATACGGTCGTCGGGTTGTCCAAACGCACAGTGTCTTATAACGGTGACCCGATGCTTTTCATCCCGCTTAAAGACGCACAAGAAGCCCAATTTCTAAAAGACAATGATGCCCTGACCCAGCAGCGCCGGCGCAATGCCGAAAATCCGGCCTTCAATCGGCCGGGAATTCCCGATCTACTCGCAGCGGTGAACGCCTCGCAAAGTGCCAATGCCACTGTCAATGCGATACTGGTCAAGCTCAAACCCGACACACCCCCTGAGAATGTAGCCGAGCCTATGCGCCGCTGGAAGCGCCTACAGGTTTATACCCGTACCCAGATGGAGTCGATTTTGATGGACAAGGTAATCGCTAAATCGGCTAGGCAGATCGCCTTATTTTTGGTGATTCTGGGCATAGTCAGCGCGGCCATTGTTGCCTTCATCATCTATACCTTGACCTTGGGAAAAATTCGGGAAATCGCGGTGCTTAAGCTAATTGGCACCAAGAATCGCACCATTGCCGCCATGATCATGCAACAGTCGCTTGCGCTTGGCATCATCGGTTTTGTGGTGGGTAAAATCACTGCTACTTTCTGGGTGCCGATCTTTCCCAAGTATGTGTTATTAATGCCGCTAGATTCCGTCGCAGGTTTTTTTGCCGTGCTGCTGATCTGTGCGTTGGCCAGCCTCGTTGCTATTCGCATGGCGCTCCAGGTCGATCCGGCGGAAGCCATAGGAGGCTAAGATGAGCGGCAAAGGTATTCGTCTAGAAGGTCTAAAGAAACGCTACGGCGATGGCGATACCGCTGTTTATGCCTTGAAAGGCGTGGACATGCAGGTTGCGCCGGGTGAAGTGGTAGGACTCATCGGGCCTTCGGGCTCCGGCAAGAGTACCCTGCTCAAATGTCTGGGGGCGGTGATCGACCCGACTGCCGGCCGCATGATACTGGGAGATGAGGTGATTTTTGACGACGGCTGGAAAGTCCGCGACTTGCGTGCCTTGAGGCGGGACAAAATAGGCTTCATATTTCAGGCGCCCTACCTGATTCCGTTTCTCGATGTGACAGACAACGTCGCGTTACTGCCGATGTTGGCAGGCATTCCCAATGGCGAAGCGCGCGCGAAAGCGCTGGAGTTGCTCACTGCGCTGGATGTGCAACACCGTGCTCGCGCCATGCCATCAAAACTTTCAGGCGGCGAGCAGCAGCGCGTAGCGATTGCTCGCGGATTGGTCAATCACCCGCCGGTGATTCTGGCCGACGAGCCCACCGCGCCGCTCGATAGCGAGAGGGCCATGGCCGTTATCCGCATCCTCAATCATATGGCACGTCAGTTCGAGACCGCCATCATCGTGGTCACCCACGACGAAAAAATCATACCCACCTTCAAGCGCATCTACCATATCCGCGATGGCGTGACACATGAGGAAGTCGGCGAAGGACGGGGGTTCGAGTGAGTAAACAATTCAATTTAAGGCGCTTTTTATGACACACCAAAACTCCTTTAGAAATCTCTTTAAAGCGATTGCAGTCGGCGTATTTCTAGTCGGCATCTGTTCGCCTGCTTGGGCCGATGGCGATACTGAAAGTAAGCCATTGGCGCTGCAACAGATCATGCAAGAACTCGGCAAAAACATGCAGGCCATCACTGACGCTATTTCTCGTGAAGATTGGGCTTTGGTCGCCAAAATTGCACCACAGGTCGCCGAACATCCGGAACCGCCAGTCATCGAGAAGATGCGTATCCTAAGTTTCATTGGCACCGATATGGACACGTTCGAAAGTCATGATGAAATAACGCACCAGGCTGCACGTGCACTGGAGCAAGTTGCCGCTCGCAATGATGGACAAGGCGTGATCGCAGCCTTTGCAACTCTTCAAAGCGGTTGTCTGGCTTGCCATCAGAGCTTCCGTAAATTGTTCGTGGAACATTTTTATGGACAACGTTGAAGAGATGCACAGTCTCGGCACTGATAGCACGAAGACCAATCATATCGCTGTTCTGACATATACAGCCTTGATTCTTGCCGGGTTGCTGACGGGTTGTACCGTAGGGCCTGATTTCAAACCACCGGCCGCCCCCGATATGCCCGGCTATACAGCGGCGCCTTTACCAGCACAATCGGCATCCGCACCCACGGCTTTGGGGGATGCGCAGCACTTCAGGATCGGCGCGAGCGTGAGCGCACAGTGGTGGCGTGATCTGGCTTCGCCCAAACTCAATGCACTGATCGAGAAGGCCTTTCATGCTAGTCCAACCCTGGCTTCTGCACGAGCCACATTACGACAGGCGCAGGAAATCTATGTGGCGCAGGAAGGGGCTATGACTTATCCTCAAGTCGATGCGGGTTTCAGCGCACAACGACAACGCTTTAATCCCATCGTATTGGGGCAAGACGGCAAGGCGCGGGAATTCAGTTTGTTTAACGCTGGTGTTAACGTACATTACCAACTCGACCTTGCAGGTGGTAACCGCCGCGCATTGGAAGCCCTAGCCGCCCAAACCGAGTATCGCCGCCACGAATTGGAAGGTGCGCAGCTGACCTTGGCGGGCAACATCGTTACCGCCGCTGTCACCCAATCCAGGCTTGCGGCACAGATTCAGTCTACGGCGGCCATTCTTCGCGCTCAGGATGAACAATTACACATTACCAAAGAGCGCGTGCGGCTTGGCCAGGGCGCACCGGATGAGGTGTTGGCACTGCAAACCCAAGTGGAGCAGGTTCGTGCCGGACTTCCTTTGTTGCGCAAACAGGGTCAGCAGAATGAACATCTGTTGGCCACGCTCACTGGCCGTGCGCCGGAAGATGGAAGCTTGCCCACTTTCACCCTGGAGGAATTCACCCTGCCATCCGCTTTGCCGCTGGTCGTACCTTCCGAGTTGGTGCGCCGCCGCCCCGACATCCGTGGCGCAGAAGCGCTGTTACACGCCGCCAACGCCGAATATGGCAGCGCTATCGCCAAGCTGTATCCGCAACTCAATCTCAGCGCCAATCTAGCTACGCAGACCTTGATTGCAGGCGCATTGTTCGGACCCGGTTCGGCAATATGGAACGTTCTTGGACAACTTACCCAGCCACTCTTTAATCCCGCGCTTCCCGCCGAAAAGCGCGCGGCATTGGCCGCGTTCGATGCGGCGGCGGCAAATTACCAAAGCGTCGTGCTCGAATCCCTGCGCAATGTGGCCGATGTCCTGCGCGCACTGGAGAACGATGCCCAGGCATTGGCAGCATTGGCCGCCGCCGATACTGCGGCTCAAGGCTCTTTGCAATCCGTGCAGAGGCAATATGCACTGGGTGCGGCCAGTTACGTTCAGCAACTTATCGCGCAACAAGCGGCGCAACAGACCAGCATCAACCTGATCGCGGCTCAGGCACAGCGCCTCGTCGATAGTGCAGCTCTGTACCAAGCTATGGGTGGGGGTGTCAGTTAAGGCTGTACCCTATTACAGTTTTCGGCTGTGTTTTGTTGCCCAAAACAAGCAGCAAAAATAGCGACACCCCGAATTTTCGACTCATCTTGGATACACTTTCTCTTTTCAAAATATTTAAAGTCGCGTGTCCGGATTAGTATAGTCACATTGACTTCACCGTGCCTGTCGCTCATGTGAAATGATATAGTAAAAGCAACTTTGAATGACCGGTTTTTGCAGTTATGCTGCCTCTCACCGAAATCTGGCGACGGTCTCTTGATGGCCGACGGCTGCCGATTGGTAACCATGATCTCCAATGGCTGTTTTGGAATTAGTAAACGCGGCAGGTTTGATCAAAAATACGCATTCACTCATCTTCGATAAAATAAGTTCCGTTCGGAAGTACGTGTTTGTATGGCAATAGAGAAATATGAGTAAGGGTTTCGTCGTCCACTATTTCCCCTTGGTTTCTCAAGCCTTCCACGATATCGCTAATCCTGGAAGTATTCCAGTACAAGATCGCATTTGACACCAAGCTCAGGCAACTTGCCTTATTCATGATTTCTTCGTAATCACCGGTGGTAAACTCACCTTGGTTGGCAAAGAAAACCCATCGTGGCAGCTTGTGCCGGTATTCCCCTTTGTTGAGTTGTAATTGCACGGTTTGGCGAAGAGGCTTGTCCGTGATATACCGCAGGATATATTCAGTTTTAATGATCCGCCCCAGATTGGTAAAAGCCCTCGAAAGCCGGTCTGCCGGAAAACTGTTGGTTAGGCGCTGGACAATCACATGCGCTGGAGCCGTTCGCTCCTTAAGAGACTGGGCAACATGGATCATCGCTTCCCATTGCTCTTCAACAATATCAATATCGGCAGTTTTGTTAAGCAAGGGGTTGAAGATGCCGTGATTGACGTTTCGATCTACTTTGTAGAGCTGTTGATCTTTTAGGTCGCGGATTCTAGGCATGAAGTAATAACCCAGCAGGTAACACAAGGCAAACACGATTTCGGTATAACCGTGGGTATCCGTCGTGTGCTCACGGATTTTCAGGATAGAATTGTTTTCCAGTAAGCCATCCAAGACGTACAACGCTTCTCTGGGGCTACAGGATATAGCCTTGGTGCTGTACACGGCATATTGATCGGACACATGGGTGTAAATTCCGATCGCTTTCTCATAATATCCGTAGTACCTCGGATAATAAGAGGCTAGCAGGCTGTCTGCCCTAATCTTGAAACGCTGGGCATCGGATGACGATAGCGTACCAGAGCCATGAATCTCGCTGAATGGCAACTGATGATGCTGATTGACAATTTCGGCACTGGCATTTTTGTTGGTTTCCTCACGCACATAAAATTGTAAGACGTGTCTCAACATATCCACGGTAACACCTTTGACACTGGCACTCATGGCGACCACACCCAGATTGGTTGCTTGTGAGATCATCGCAGCAATCAGGGTTTTGTAAAAATCTGCCGGTCTGGACTGGTGTTTCTGTAGGGGAATGAAGTGTCGGCTAAACCCAGTTAGTCGATCTACTTCCATCAGCAACTGCTCAATTCGAATAGGTGGCAGACTGGCATCAATGACTTTCTGCAGCCTGATGACGGCATCGGGGATTTCGGCTTTGTCGTCTTTTTTCAGCTTCAACTTGCCATCCTTGATTTCTGCAAACATATCTGGGCCAAAGCATTTTTCAGCTTTACTAACGGCCTGATGGAATTGCAATGTCAGTGTTGATTTAACAGCATCCTGATAAGGCTGCTGAGGCGCTTCGTACGTAGCCTCTCGGTTCGCTTGCCAGTAACGCTCATCCAGCATGAGATCCCAGAACGACACATGCTGTTTACTTTGCGGCAGATACAAATCGCCAGAGCGAAGCGCCTCTTTCATGGCTATCGCAAGCCCCAGTTCCCAGGCATTGCGCTTTATATTGCCGTCCTTATCCTTGTATGAGCGGCGAAGCTCTTGCGGAATAAATCCTGTCGGGGCATTATCGGGAATCTTCTTGAGAATACCGGCATCCAACTGACGGACAAGGTTAATCACATTCATTAACGGTTCTGTGCCGGATTTTACGGCAAACGGCAACTGAATAAATTCAGCAAAATATTTGCGTAAGCTGGGGTAACGCCCCAACAAAATATCGCCATACCCACGCTCTTCTAGGCGCTTGAAGCTATGCAGATCGCTAATGGATTCCAGCAACTGCTTCTCGCTAACCTGTTGCCATAGATCAGTTTTATGCAAGGGTTTGTCGTCCGGCCAATCGATAATTAACTGGGTGGTATCGAGCACCGTATCAAGGGCTTTTTTATGACGCTTACGAAACTCACGGTGTTTCATTTCATAAATGTGCTTCGCTTTTCGTAGCATGTCCATGATGAACTGGTCGTGCATCTTGACCAGGGAATCCAGTAAACCCTTACGGGTTTCCAGAAGAAAACAGGCCATCATGGCATAGCGTTTGGGTTCCTTGAAACGCTTGATGTCTCTTGCGTTGTAGCGGACGGCAAGTTTGTAAAGATAATCGATAAAAGCGGGGTCGACGCACTGTGCTTCAAGCTTACCAATACCTGTCTCTTCAAGTGTTCGGTATCGTTCCAGGTAACTTTGGATGGACGAGATCGTGGCTGACGGCGGATATTCTTTTAGCTGGTAAAATAATGAACGTTGGTCACCGGATTGTACGACCAATAAGTTATCAATAGCTGTTCTCAGTTCTGGTGTAAGCCTGTCGCCCAAAACTTCAAATAACTGTTCGTGCGTTTCTGCGCAGACGCTGATTACCAGCCGCTCTAACACACTGGCGCCAGGCAATTCGACACGCTCGGCCAATAGATAGCGTTCGGCCCGTAAGAATAGCTCGTCGGGCAGATTTGCTTGTAAAGCTTGTTGTTCCAACCATTTTTGCAATCGAGCCTGGGCTTCATCGTCGTATTTGGAAAAACCCAGATAATTCAGAATATTTTTTCGGTACTCAGAAAATGTTGCCTCACGATCCAGTGTTGGCAGGGTAAGCGAAGGTGGCA
The DNA here is from genome assembly GCF_050917435.1 of Methylobacter arcticus. Taxonomy (NCBI): domain Bacteria; kingdom Pseudomonadati; phylum Pseudomonadota; class Gammaproteobacteria; order Methylococcales; family Methylococcaceae; genus Methylobacter; species Methylobacter arcticus. The sequence goes on along the minus strand of NZ_CP159583.1, from coordinate 2,703,959 downwards.
AACCCAATTGGTTATTCAGATAGTTGACAATACGGGGTGACAGGCCGTTTACCTCGGCCATAAACCGGCCATACAAGCGTAACGCGCATAACTGGATGGCAATAAATATCCGGGAATTCTTTCGATATTTACTGAGTTCTTTTTTGTCAGCATCAGAAAGTGTCCAGTCCCTGGCCATTTCTTCATCTGAAAAATCCTGCGGTAGCTTGATGGGCTGGTAGCGTTGCCGTTGGTTTAGGAACTCTTCATTGGTAGTCATAGTTAACGGCACTCGTTGATTTGTGCAAATTACTTAGAAACATAAGTAGCGCTTGCACAGTTTTCCCTAATTTTCCGGTACATTAATTGATTTAATCTTTCCATAAGCTGTGCATTTGAATCTTGGCCTAACTGCGCACGAAAAGAAGGCGATATTTTGTGTATTTGAAGTTGAATTATAATAAATGCACAGCTTATAATCTGCACATATTCTATATGCGCAAAGCAGCCAAAACAACATGACTTCATCAAAAATCGGCTATTGCCGAGTATCCACAACTGAGCAAAATATGGCTGCCCAGTTGGAATTGCTTAACAAGGCGGGTTGCCATGAAATTTTCAAGGAAAAAGTATCAGGAAGTAATACTGATCGTCCCGAGTTAAAAAAGTTATTAGCTTACATTCGTAAAGGTGATACCGTTACGGTAACAAAGTTAGATCGGTTAGCACGGTCAACCAAGGATTTGTTGAACATAGCCGAAGCGATAAAAAAGAAAGGTGCTGACTTTGAAGTCCTCAACATTAATTTAGACACTAAATCTCCAACCGGACAATTGATGCTCACTATGCTGGCTGCTATTGCTGAATTTGAAAGGGGAATTATGTTGGAACGCCAAAGGGAAGGTATTGATATTGCTAAAGCGGATGGAAAATATAAAGGCCGTAAGCCGATTAATGAAGCCAAGCTGCAGCAAGTGCAAAAGCTTGTCGACAATGGCACTAGCGTTAGCAAAGCGGTTTCTGAAGTTGGTATAGGTAGGCGAACTTATTACAAAGCTATTGAAGAAGGCCGGATTTAACTCCAGTTTTTATTGGAGATCAGTACACAAACTTACGGTTATGAACTGGAAACTGATGGCGAAACCGTAAGTTTCTGTTCAAATGCTCCCGCTAGTCCGTCTATGGCAGTGACGCCATGGAAGCAGATAAACCCAAAAAAGTGACTATCTTCCAAACAGCAAAACGCAGCCTGCAATTTTTTCGGATCGGACTGGCGGCAAAAAAACTGCAACGTACTCAAAACGAGATCGAACGCTTACTCGCCAAACAGGCGCTTGTCGGACTGTTTGCCGATGCGCGCGGCATTACCATGAAAGTCGGTCAGTTGTTTGCGGGCAACGATGGCTCGACGCCGTTTCAAGCACTGGTCGAAGGCATAGAGCCTTTGCCGTTAAAAACCCTGATTCCGCTGCTTGAAACAGCATTCGGAAAAAAGATCAAAAGTGTTTTCCGCTCCATAGAGCCTGCCATCGCAGCAGCCTCACTCGGACAAGTGCATCTTGCAGAGCTTAAAAACGGTGACGAGGTGGCGGTCAAAATCCGCTATCCCGATATTAGCGATGCGGTCGATGCCGAATTGCGTTTGGTCGGCTTGCTGCCCGGTATTGGGCCGGTTAGCCGCTGGGGTTTTGATCTTGATGCTTATAAAAGAAGCCTGCGCGACAATATGCATCGCGAACTCGATTACCGCTCGGAAGCTCAGCGGCAGGACTATTTCGGCAGGGCTGTACAGGTTGCAGGATTGCGAGTTCCCGAAGTCTATAAGGATTTATGCAGCGAAGGTGTGCTGGTGCAAAGCCGGGCACAGGGCGTGCTGATCGACAAAATCAGCGACTGGTCAGAGCAGGATCGTCGCTCTATCGCGCAGACGCTGATGCTGACGCTATTTAAAAGCCTGTTTGTTGCCGGCGAAGTGCATGGAGACCCGCATCCCGGCAATATTTTTTATAGTCATGACGAAAATGGTCGGCCACTAGTGACCTTGCTTGATTACGGTTGCACGATTACTATTGCTGAACAACGCCGGCTGGCGCTCCTTAAATTGATTGTCGGCTGTCGCGAACGAAGCGCCATCAAACCGCTGGATTGCTTTTCAGCGCTGGGCTTCGACAGCAAAAAACTTGCGCCGATCAGCGGCTCATTGCCTGCTTTATGCCAGATATTATTCCGGCCTTTTTTAGTCAGCCATCCGTTTAGTCCGGATCAGTGGCGGCTAGGCCCAGCCTTTAACGATCTGCTGGGTGATTATCGCTGGTGGTTTCGGTCGGCCGGGCCTTCCGACCTGTTTTTACTGATGCGCGCTTTTCAGGGGCTTATCCAGCAATTACAACAGCTGGATATTAATTTGCCGTGGTGGCCGCTATTGCAACAAGCGGTTGGCCGGGAACTTATTCAGCAGGCAATGGCTTATGAGTTACCGGTAATTGAGCAGGAAGCTACCGCTACGGCGCTGAGCTTTGATCAGCAGGCAAGCAAACTTTGCGTGTGCGTCACCGATGGCGGTGAGCAGCGTGTTTCGCTTGCTATGCCCGCCGAAGCGGCACTGGATTTGGAGCATCTTATTCCGGAAAATGTATTGGAACGCATCATCCGTTCGGGAAAAATCGACCTCAAACAATTGAGTTATTCTCTCCGTGCCAACGGCATTACCCCCCAGCAACTGTTCATTTTTAACGATGGCAGTAAAACCTATAAGGTGTGGCTGGAATAGGCTGACGTTTATTCGTAAAGACTCTCGCTTAAATCGGGCGCTTTAGCCGGTTTGGATAGCTTGCTCTGATGGATCATGTCAAAGGCCTTATCGAAATCCGCATTGATAAAACTTCTGGTTAAATGCACGCACAAGCAATAAACCGCTGAATAATCATCGGTGCTGCCGGAAGCACAGTTATGGATTTTGTCAGACAGGGCGCGCATGACCGATACCACAAAGCCATCGTGCCGCCATGTTACCTGATGATCGATAACATCGTCGCCTCGCATAGCCACAGCGCCCAATGCACAATAGGCAAGGTTAATCAGGCCTGCCAATATTTCAACCATCTCGCCCGCTTTAATGGCTTTTAAAGCCGCGCTACCTTCATCCATTAGTAAGGCTTGGCGGAAAACAACATTCATGTCGGATAACGGCACATTTGCTCCGTGTTCCGCTTGCGGGAATGAAAATGTATCGTGGAATTCCCTAACTAATTTCAAGTGCTTGTTCATTGCTTTTGTCCTCTGTCCGGTTTATTTAATCGAGTGCTATTTTCCCCTCGATGCAATGGCTGATGCCAATAGCAGGAGCTTCCAGCGTCATTTTAATGTCTAGGGTCTCGGAACCGTTCAGCTTTCCGCTTTCAACGGCTTTGAATACAGCATGTTCGATCTCGCGTTGTGAGGTGATGCCGACATTTTTGAGAAATTTTCTGATGTCTAAATTTAAGGTATCTTCGTTCATTTGGATCTCCTAAAGGTAAAGTGATGGTTTTGTTAGGGTTGAAAAACTGACAGCACGTCATTGCAAATAACGCTTAAAATTATCCAGCAGATTTTCCAGTACATCGTCGCGCTCGGTATTCAGCGTTATTACACGCGCTTGTTCATGTTCCGATAGCGGTTGCGCCGAGTGCTGTTGCTGACGCAGGACGGCCACCGTCGCTTCCGAAGCATCGTCTTGTCGTTGCTTGATGCGTCTATATAATTCCTGATCAGACGCTTGAAAGTCAATAATATGAAACGGCACGCCGCAGTCTGCCGCCAGCTGCCGGAAAAGGTCGCGTTGTCCGCTTTTAAGAAAAGCCGCATCGATAATGACCGGAAAACCGGCTTCAAGCACCGCTTGGGCAAGTTCTTTAAGATGTTGATAGGTTTTTATACTTGCCTGCGGGGTATAAACTCCGCGGTCTATGTTGCTGCCGGTTTGCTCTAATGGCCGGTAGTCGTACAACCGTTTGCGCTCGATGTCGGAACGTATCTGGAAGGCGCCGATTTGTTCGGCGAGTTGGCAGGCGAAAGTCGATTTGCCGGAACCTGAATAGCCGTGGGTGATAATCAGAGCGGTTGATTGTGGCTGGGTAAACCGTTCTGCCAGATTGGCAAAAAGACGGTATTCATCGCGCGCCTGTTTAACAACGGTATCGTCATCTTGCTGCTGAGCCATGCGCAATAAGGACACTTTAGCCCGAACCAGCGCACGGTAAACCAGGTAATAGCGGAGCAATGCCAGTCCTGGATAATCGCCGGTGTGCTGCAAATAGCGATTAAGAAAACGGTAAGCATAGCGGTGGTAACCAAAGTGCAGCAGGTCGATAAACAAAAAAGCCACTTCGCTGATCACGTCAATCCAGCGCAGCATCGGGTTAAATTCGATGCAGTCGAACAGGGCGACTTTGCCGTTGATCAGCGTCATGTTGCCCAGATGCAGATCACCGTGACATTCGCGCACATGACCTTGGTGCTTGCGCCGCTGCATCAAATCAGCCAGATAACGCCATTCGCTATCGCCCCATTGCTGAATATTTTGCAGCTGTTGTTTTTGACCGTTATCGACCAGCAAAGGTCTGATATGATCGAAATTCTCTATAAACCAATGGTTGATGTTGGCACTATCGCCATAGGGCGAATTTTCGCCGGTCTGTTCAATCGTTTGATGAAAACAGGCGACACTATCGGCAAGCTGATCGATTTGATCTGTGCTTAGCTGTTCGCGCTGTGCATACTTGCTGAGCAATTGCCCGGAAGGAAACCGAACCATCTTGACTGCATACTCAATGGCATTGCCGGTGCCGCCTATTTGCGGATGATCCGGGGTGCCGGTTATCGGCACGACCTCAAGATACAGCTCGGCCGCCAAGCGTCTATTCAGTCTTAATTCTTCATCACAGAAAAAGCGGCGTTTTTCCAGCGTGGAAAAATCCAGGAAACCGAAATTAACCGGTTTTTTGATTTTGTAGGCGTGTTTACCGATCAGCAGCACCCAGGAAATATGGGTTTCAATGATGTTACAGGCATTAAAGTCAAATAACGCATTGATAAGGGTGAGGCTTGATTCCTTCGCTGTATTGTTGCTCATGTTGTTAACCTCGACGTAATCAATAGTCAGATGTTATTACGTTCATGGCATCGAGCGCAATGTTGCAAGGACAGAGCAATGGTCAATGCGTAAGATCACACCATTAACCCCCTATTATTCCAGATACTCCAGGCAGCGTAGATAAGCTTCAGGATAATCTTTTTTAACCCGTTGTTCCAGATTGTCGGCAACGATGGCATTCTTTTTAGTGTCGGCAATCAGATGGGTGTATCCAGCGGCCGCTGATTTTTCGGCGTTGAACGCATCGGCTTCACAGGCAAACAGGTATTCCATAGTGATCGGCTGGCGACTTATATCCTGATGATTGCGATGGCTAATACAGGCAGAAAGAAGGTGTTGCTCCAATAAAATGTTTCTCTCAATGGCGTCACCCAGGGTTTTCCACACAGAACGGTTGGCGTCATGTTCTATCGTGCGGATAGCCAAGTCGGCATAATAGTGAATAAACTCGATAGCGCAACCGCCAAATATACCGCAACACTCCGCCTGTTGAATATTCCCCTGCGACTGATACCATTGCCATTCTTTTGGTAACCAGCCACCCTGTTGCCGTACTAACTTGGAAAGTTCATCGGGTTTGTAAAATGATTTGCCCAGTTGAAAATACTCAGGGTTTTGCGCAAATACTTGAGTGTGCGAGGTTACCGGTAACGGCTTCCATAAGAACACATCGCTGTCTATGTGGATAAAAGGCGCGTCTTGCAATCGATAGGCATAAATTTTACCCAGCGCCCACCATTTGGAATCCTGCCGATCAAGTTCATTCAATACGATCTGTACTTCATCGAATTCCAAACGTAAACCATCCACTAACATGCGCGCACCATACTCATCGGTTACCAATCGGGTTTTGCGAAAATGGAATAACTGGGGTCAAATAACTGGGGTCAGGTACAAGTTATTCCGCATCAGCGAAGCCCTGAGTCTGAAAGTGCAGCATATCCGCGTGGTTGATGGCGTGGCTAAACACCTGCGGGTGATCGGCAAGGGCAACAAGGAGCGGCAGGTGCCATTGCCCGAGTCGTTTGGTCGGGTGCTGGCGTTGTCGCTGGTCGGCAAGAATAACGAGGATTACGTATTCGCGAAAAAGCCCGGCGGCAAACCGCCCGGCCCTCATGCGACCAGGGCGTACTTAAAGAAGCTGATCGACAAGGCGGGCATCGAAAAGAAAGTCACGCCGCACAAGCTCCGCCACACTTACGCCACGCGGCTGTTGGAAAAGGACGTACAATTGGTGGATATTCAGGCATTGCTGGGGCATGAGAGCATCGCCACCACGCAGATTTACACCCATGCCGGACAGGAGCGCTTGAGTAAGTTGGTGGCGGATATTTAAGCGTAAAAATTCAAATGATAACGTGAACCCAAGTTTACCGTTGAATTAAGGTAACTTATAAGTTACTATTAATCATGATTGAATTGCAGGAATACACCGCCCAAGATGGACATAGCCCTTTTGCGGATTGGTTTAATGATCTGGATGCACCTATCGCCGCTAAAATTGCGACCGCTCTGGTTCGGGTGGAACTGGGCAACTTTTCCAATGCGAAAGGAGTTGGTGCTGGAGTATTGGAATATCGCCTTGATTTTGGCCCAGGTTACCGGATTTATTTTGGCAAAGATGGCGAACGGTTGGTGATTTTGTTGGCGGGTGGTACCAAGAAACGCCAACAGCTCGACATTGAAGCCGCACAAGCCCGATGGCAAGATTACAAACAACGCAAACGACTCAGAGATAAAAAATGACCTTAACCCGCAGTTTTAAAGCAACCGTAATAGCCCGTGTTGAGCGTGATACCGAATTTCGTGATGCGCTGCTGCGCGAAGGCGTTGAATGCTTGTTGTCGGGTGACGTTGATACCGGTAAAGCGGTTTTGCGCGACTATATCAACGCGACCATCGGCTTTGAAAATCTCAGCGAAGCCACCAATACTCCGCCTAAAAGCCTCATGCGCATGTTCAGCCAGCGAGGTAATCCGCAGGCTAAAAACCTGTTTGCGGTGATTTCGCATCTACAAACCCAAAGCGGTATTCACCTTGAAGTCAGAGCTGTGAAGTAAGCAAATTACTTTGGGTTTTGCCGATCCCCCTAAAACATAAGGCCACTATGCGGCTTTTGCACTGGCTCACCCGCGCGCGGGAAAGGTCCTAGTTTAAGGCGCAACCTTGATACGCTAGCCTTCCTTCTTACTATGCCGGTAAGGTGAGTGTGTTTTATCGTTCTATTACTGCTCTATAAAAATCACGTACCCATGACCGCATTACAAACATTACTGAACACCTATCGCGAAGCCTCACAAACCGAACGTGAAAAAGGCACTTATTTTGAAGAGGTCATGTGTACCTATCTGCGTAACGAAGCCAGCTATAGGGATTTATATAGCCATGTGTGGACTTATGCAGATTGGGCGAAAGAGCAAGGCATAGATGCTCGTGACACCGGCATAGACTTAGTCGCCAAGACCGCAGGCACTGACCAATACCACGCCATTCAATGCAAATTCTATGCTGAAGATTACCGCATCCAAAAAAGCGACATAGACAGCTTCTTTACCGCCTCCGGTAAAAAGCCATTCAGCCATCGAATCATTATTAGCACTAGCAACAACTGGAGCGAACACGCCGAAGACGCGCTACAAAACCAGCAGCCACCGGTTAGCAAAATTGATTTAAACGACCTGGAAAACAGCCAGATTGACTGGGCAAACTATCACCCTTATCAAGCACCAGTATTCAAAGCTAAAAAACGACTGCGTAGCCATCAAAACATCGCCTTACATGCCATCAAAGACGGCTTACAAAGCGCCGACCGTGGCAAACTCATCATGGCCTGCGGCACCGGCAAAACCTTTACCAGCCTAAAAATTGCCGAAAAACTGGCAGGCGCAGGTAAGCACGTCTTATTTTTAGTGCCCAGCCTATCGCTGTTATCACAGACCTTAACCGAATGGACACAAGAATCAGATACCCCGTTACACAGTTTTGCCGTGTGTTCAGATAACGATGTGGGCAAAAAACGCAAAGCTGTCGACGACATCGTACAAACTTTTACCCACGAATTACGTTACCCCGCCACCACCAACGCCGCACGTTTGGCAGAAGAAATGGCAAAACGCGATGACAGCCAGCACATGAGCGTGGTGTTCTCAACCTATCATTCCATCGAAGTCATTAGCGCCGCGCAAAAACAACACCAGCTCCCCGACTTTGACCTGATTATTTGTGATGAAGCACATCGCACCACCGGCGCAACCTTTGACGATGAAGGCGAATCTAACTTTATTAAAGTCCACGATGCCGACTTTATCAAAGCCACCAAACGCCTTTACATGACCGCAACCCCACGCATCTATGGCAATGCCGCCAAAGCCACCGCCGAACAAGGCAACATCGCCTTATGCTCAATGGATGATGAAACACTCTTCGGCCAAGAGCTATACGTCATCAGTTTTTCCGAAGCCGTTAAACAAGATTTACTGGTCGATTATAAAGTCATCGTCTTAGCCATAGATGAATTTCATGTAAGCCAACGCCTGCAAAAACTGCTGGCCTCCGACGACAACGAACTCAAAGTGGATGATGCCGCCAAAATTATCGGTTGCTGGAAAGCCTTATCAAAACAAGAATCAGACCACGATCTCAAAGATGACAGCGCCCCCATGCGCCGCGCCGTCGCCTTTTGTCAGGTGATAGAACCCACCACCAAAGTCAGAACCCATAAAGTCAGCTCCAAAAACATCGCCAATATGTTTAAAGCCGTGGTGGAAGCCTATCAGGAACAGGAGCAAGACGCCGCACAAAGCGAAGACGCCGCGATTTATCTACAGTGTGAAGCCGAACATATCGACGGCAGTATGAATGCCAGCAAAAAAGAAGAAAAACTCACTTGGCTAAAGGCGGCAATCCCTGAAAATACTTGCCGGATTTTAAGTAATGTCCGTTGTTTGTCCGAAGGCGTCGATGTACCGGCCTTGGATGCCGTGTTGTTCTTAACGCCGCGTAACTCCCAGGTAGACGTGGTGCAATCGGTAGGGCGCGTTATGCGTAAGGCCGACGGTAAAACACGCGGTTATATCATTCTGCCCGTGGTTATTCCGGCTGGCGTAGAGCCTCATAAAGCTCTGGACGACAACAAAACCTACAAAGTCGTTTGGCAAGTATTACAAGCGCTACGCTCACATGATGATCGCTTTGATGCCATGATTAACAAACTGGACTTGATCGGCAAAGATGTGTCCAAAATGGAAGTCATCGCCATTACCGACAAAGTTAGCAAAAAAGCCAAAAGAACTCCCGGCACCAAGCCAACCGGCAAAGGCCGCCATGACCTAGGCGCCAAAGCACAGCCAAAACCACTCAATCTTGATCTGATTGACACCTTTGAAGTCGACGACATCCAACGCGCCATCTACGCCAAAGTCGTCACCAAATGCGGCAATCGCAGCCATTGGGAAGACTGGGCAAAAGACATCGCCAAAATTGCCCAAACTCACATCACCCGCATCCGAGCTATTTTAGAAACCCCTGAAAATACCGTTGAAATCACCGCGTTTGAAAACTTCTTAACCGGCTTGCAGGCGCATTTAAACCCCAGCATTAGCAAGCTTGACGCCATTGAAATGTTAGCCCAACATCTCATCACCAAACCGGTGTTTGATTCGCTATTTGAAGGCTATGCCTTCACCGAACACAACCCCATTTCCCTGGCCATGCAAGACGTTTTAGAAATCTTGCAAAACCATCGATTGGACAAAGAAGCCGACACCCTGCAGCTCTTCTATGACAGCGTCAAAGAACGAGCAAGAGGCATTGACAGCGCTCAGGGCAAACAAAAAATCATCACCGAACTGTACGACAAATTTTTCAAAACCGCCTTTCCCCGCATGGCAGAACGCCTTGGCATTGTTTACACCCCCGTAGAAGTGGTCGACTTCATCATTCACAGTGCCGATGACGCTTTACGGCAAGAGTTTGGTTGTGGCTTGACCGATGCAGGTGTCCATATCCTCGACCCGTTCACCGGCACCGGTACCTTTATTGTGCGTCTATTGCAAAGCGGTTTGATTCAAGCTGAAGATTTAGCGCGCAAATACCAAAAAGAATTACACGCTAACGAAATCATCTTGCTCGCCTATTACATTGCCGCGATTAACATTGAAGCAACCTATCACGATTTAAGCCAGCACACTTACCAGCCCTTTCAAGGCATCGTCTTAACCGATACCTTCCAACTAGCTGAAGGCAGCACCCTGCAAAACACCATGTCGCCTGAAAATAGTGAACGTGCCAAGCGGCAAAAGGAAAATGATATTCGGGTGATTATAGGCAATCCACCTTATTCTGAGGGGCAATCTAGCGAAAATGACAACAATAAAAATCTAAAATATGAGTCGTTAGATAATCGTATTTTGAATACTTACGTTAATGCGGATTCATCTCGTGCAAGAAAAGTATCTCTTTATGATTCTTACGTTCGTTCTATTCGATGGGCGTCTGACCGAATCAAAGACAAAGGCATGGTCTGTTATGTTACCAACGGCTCTTTTATTGATAAAAATGCCATGGTCGGTTTGCGTAAATGTTTAACTAGCGAATTTAGTAAAATTTATTGTTTTAATCTACGAGGTGATATGCGATTAAGCACATGGAAAGAAGAAGGAGGGCAAATTTTTGGAGTAGGAAGCCAAGCAGGAATAGCAATCACTTTGCTAATCAAAAATCCTGAATATAGTGGCGAATGTGAGCTATTATATCATGACATTGGTGATTATTTAAATCGTCAAGAAAAGTTAGAAAAAATTAGTAATTTTAAAAGCATTGACAGTATTTCATGGCAAAAACTCATACCGAACGAAAATCATGATTGGATTAACCAACGCAACGTGGAATTTGAAAGTTTTTTTCAACTTGGTAGTAAAGAAAGTAACAAAAAAGATAAAACTATTTTTGATATTTATTCTGGTGGCGTTGTAACAAATAGAGACACTTGGACTTATAACTTTTCAAAGGCCTATTTAACAAAAAATATGAGCAGAATGATTGATTTTTATAATTCACAAGTAAAAGAATTTGCCGTATTTCAACAAGATAAAATTATTAGTAATGCAGAAGATAAGAAAAAAATAATCGAATCATTCGTCGATTTCGATGCTAAAAAAATCAGCTGGACAAGAGCTTTAAAACAAGATTTAGGACAGAATAAAAAAGGTAAATTTTACGAAAATAATATCTTTCAAAGTATGTACCGCCCGTATTCTAAACAATGGCTTTATTTCGACAGACAATTTAATGAAATGGTTTATCAAATGCCAAAGATTTTTCCGAATAATACGGTTAAAAATTTGGTTATTTCAGTTGTTGGTGTTGGAGCGCAAAAAGAATTTTCAGCGTTAATTAGTGATTGCGTTCCTAATCTTCATTTACAACATACAGGTCAATGCTTCCCCCTCTACACCTACGAAAAAATAGATATTGAAGAAAGCGGGTTGTTTGACACCCCAGCCGAGAGCGGTTATCGACAAAAAGAAAATATCACCGATGCCATGCTGAGTGACTTTAGAACCCAGTACGCAGACCCCACTCTGAGCAAAGAAGACATATTTTATTACGTCTATGGCGTGTTGCATTCGCCAGAATATAAAACGCGGTTTGCCTCGGACTTAAAAAAGATGTTGCCGCGCATTCCCTACACCCAAGACTTTAAGGTATTCAGCCAAGCCGGACGTGATTTAGCCGCCTTGCATTTGAATTATGAAACTATAGAACCCTACCCCTTGACCGAAGAAGTCAGCGGCGTACTGGATTTGACCGTAGAAAAAATGAAATTCCCCAGCAAAGCCGACAAAAGCAAAATTATTTATAATCCCCACCTGACCTTGTCAGGCATCCCCGCAGAGACGTACCAATACATCGTCAACGGCAAATCCGCGCTTGAATGGATTATGGAACGCTACGCCGTCACCGTCAATAAAGACAGCGGCATTCGCAACAACCCCAACGATTGGAGCGACAACCCCCGTTACATCGTAGACCTAGTCAAACGTATAGTAGCCGTCAGCATCGGTTCAGTCGCGATAGTAAACACCTTGCCAGCGCTGGATGAGAAGAAATGATGAGTAAAACTGATAAGTTTATTTTTTTAGTTTTGATTGGTGCAATTTCGTATTTATATTATTTACAGTTTCCTAGCTTTTTTGATTACGAAAAATGTAAAACTCAGCTCAATGAATTTGGTGATTTTGTTGGTGGAACATTAAACCTTGTATTGAGTTTTTTTGCACTGGTACTTTTGTTTAAAACATATTCAATGCAACGCAAGGAATTGAAGTTACAACGAGATGAATTGCGTGCAAATAGAGATGAATTTCAAAAGACGACTAAAGCGCATGAAAATAACGTCAAATTATCTGTTTTAATGGTAGTTTTACAAGATGACCAAAAAAAAATCATGGCAAATCAAGCGACTATTATAGAGCATATAAAGATAATGGAGATTTTCGATGCCGGAGCATACATTGAAGACAGTATTATTGAAGGTTCGCATAACCAAAATAAAAAAGCCAGAGAAGATAATCTAGTTCTCAATGAAAGACTTAAATTTATAAAATCCGAAATAGAAAAGATACTTTGTGAATCTGGCGTTACGCTTCCCCAAATGCCGTCCATTGACTAACAAATATAGGGTGTAAATAAGCAAAAGGTGTTCCAGATTACAGGTAATCATTGCCCAACTGAGTATAAACAATAAACTGCATTAAGCCAATCAACGTATAGAAAATTAAGCCATGATAAAAAAAACGCTAGATATTGAGATCGACGACAGCGATATTTTCAAAAATGATTTATTAGATCGTAAATCTGAAATTGAAAATCTAACCTCAATTATTATTAATGTCAGCGATCCCTTGGTTTTGGCTTTAGATTCGCCTTGGGGAGCAGGCAAAACAACGTTTGTCAGGTTGTGGCAGGCGTATTTAAACAGTGAGGGAAAGCAATCCATCTATTTTAATGCCTGGGAAACCGATTATGCTGATGACCCGTTGATTGTCTTAGTTTCCGAGTTAAGTAAATGGGTAAAAGAAAAAGGCGGCGATGAGCCTAAATTTAAACAATGGTTACCAAAGATTAAAAAGGTTTTACCCTTCAGGAATAACTGGGGTCAGGTACAAGTTATTTCACCTCGTACCCCGCATACGGACATCGCGTACCCCGCATAAGCAGGGATGGGGTCAACTCGTAACCTGCATACAACGTAACTCGTAACCCGAATAAATGACTACGTAACTCGTTGGCTTTACGAATACCTTCGCTACGTAGGCCAAAAGGATCGAACCCCGACACCAGTACCCGCCGCGTTCCTGCTGCCGTCGCTGCCGCCGGGAAGTCGATACCGGTACGACCGCGGGACGAGGCTTCGAGTACATCCAGGAGAATTCCCTTTTCTACAGGCGTCAAGGTGCAAGAAGAGGGCACAAACGAACGTAGGTAAGCTGCCCCCGCTAGGCGGGCCCAATAAAGAGGCCGGTCGTCGGTATCGGCATTCTTAGTATCTTGTGCCCGGGTCTTCGAGAGTTCCCAGAGTTTCGTCCCGAAGTCCTGCACGGTATCCCGTGCTATCAAATGGGTGGACAAGGTGGGGAGCTGCTTTTCGAAATCCGCAACCAGCAAATCGTAGCCGCTATCTTTGAGAATCTGTTTAGGGACTGCCTCGGAACCTAGCTGCTCCTCCTGGGTCGGACTTTCCTTCGTGATACCGAGTATCGTATTCTTCAATTTGAAGAACACGATGCTGCGGAAGTTGGATCTCAAAAAAGCCATGTTCTTGGCGGGTAAATGATCACTATCCGGGCCGTGAGGATTATAAAAATCGGCGGTCTTATTCGCCGGGTGTACGTTCCTCAGCGCGTAGGCATGGTTGCTTATGACTCCCGTATCCAAAGACTTTTTCTTCGATTCTTCCTTCACTTTGGGGGAGAAAATCGTAACCGGCTGTTTAGCCGAGAAATGCTGCGACAGCCGGTCGAATAATGCGGCCTCCGAAAGCTTGCCCGGAAGGGGAAAGTCCTCTCTTTCGCCGCCGGTCATCGCGATTGCGTGTTTCTTCGTGTCGACTTTGCCGACTTCGATGCCGAGCCAGGAGCCGTTGGCCTGCATCGATGCCTTCTCAATCAACATAGGCCAGATTTCTTTGCCATAAACCTGGCTCTGCTCTCCGAATTTTGCATACGCAGGATCTCCCGACTTAAAGGTAGGAAAAGTCGGGGTGACTGTCTGATGAACCCGCTTTCCATCCGGGGCAAAAAACGAAACGGTAAAGGTTCCGTCATCGTTCGGTTTCACCATCTGTTCGATAACCTCGGGACGCACCTCCGCTATGGCTGCCAAAAGTGCCATGAAGTAGCAGTCGCCAAGATAACCCTGCTGCACATCCGAAGGATCGATGGCGCGCCGGTCATTCTCGCCCCAAACGAAAGCTTCGCCTTCGTGCCGACGTTCGGGGTAATGACTCGGATCATTCGCGGCCGGAGCGGACTCAGGATCCGCTTCAGCAGGCTTATTTTCTCCTGAGCGCAACGCGGCGACCCATCCCAGAACCTGAGGAGTCAGCGGAAGCTTCTCTTCCGAGCTGCCTTGTTCGCCTGTCTTCAGCTTATCCAACAGTACATTCGAAACCTGACTTGTTGGGCTCGTGTTCGCTTTTCTTCGAATCGTGGCGGCTTCCGAAGGCTGAAGACTCGACTGCTGCGTCACATGAGCAAGCTCATGGGCCAACAAAGATCGTCCCGAGGACGATGAAGGGGCAAAGCGATTCTCGGCAAAGACAATGTCCGAACCCAGTGTGTAAGCAAGAGCGTTAACCTGGCGAGCCGACTGTGCCGCGACAGAACCCGCATGAACTCGCACCTGAGAAAAATCGTGGCCGAAGCGATGCTCCATGTCTTGCCTGAGCGTCGGTTCCACAGGCTGGCCGGAGCCGATACTGAATCTATCGGGGTTGGGAGCCGCCCGATTGGGCGATCCTTCCGGATGCTTGCCGGCGCGCGTCGAACCCGCTAACGCTTGGTCGGCAAGTCGGTCCGCCTCGCGCTCCGTTTGGTCGTGCTCCGGTTGCACTTTGATCGATTGATGAGGCGACAGTATCGGGCTGAAGCGGCTAATAGGCGGAGCCTTGGTGTTCGATGGCTGAAGCCGAAGAGTCGTTTTCATTGGTCGACATCCTCGACAGCAGCCGGAGCGCTTTGTGTGGCATCGACGTCCAAGCCGGACTCCAAAAGCATCGGAATCGTCTCTCCTTCTGTCGGGGGCTCGAATTCGGACGGCGCAGAGGGAAAGCCTTCGCCACCGATATCGGGAGATATTTTCTGGTTCGATGCCGAAATCCATTTTTCCTTGACGGCTCTGGCCTTTATCTCGTCCGCCAGCTTCTGGTATTGCGGCGCACCGTCATCGTAGGCACGCGACTCTTGCTGCGGGCTGTAAGCCTTGCAGGTATCCTGATAGGCGTCGATCATGTACTTGTCCAAGTCTGTCCGCGCCTTGGCTACTGCGGACGCCGAATCGCCGGCGTCTTTTTCAGGGAGAGTGCAACTGCGAACATTGGCCTCGGCCTTTACCAGTTCTGCACGGTACATCGTCCCCCAATCTTTGCGATGAAAAGCCTCGTGATCCTCGACGAACTGGCGATTCCAGAACGTATCTCTCAGCGAGTAAGTTTTCACTTTATCGTCGTATTTATCAGTGCCGCAGCCCGGATGAAATGTCACCTTTCGGTTGGGACGCAGATCCGCCATGATGTCCGTTACTTGATCCTGGGTGACCGCAGAATCGCTCGTACTGGCGACGTTGATGCGGAAACCTTGAGGCTGGACTTTTGACGTGATCATGGCTTCAAGCTTGTTCAGATGAAAGTGCCATTGGCCCTTGTCCTTACAGGCACCAAAGCCGAAGTTAGCCGCAAGTTTCGAGGTGCTGCCAAACTCTTCGGCACCGAGTTGCGGATCCCAGGTTTTCCCTCCCCAGGTGTTTGTTGGCTTGAATTTGTCGGCAAGCGTTGCCGATTGACAGGCATCGCTGGGTTGCGGCTGCTTCGGAGGCAGTTTATCTCTTTGTAGGTGAAGATTCGAAGAAGGCAAGCCGATTTGTTCACTGGACAGACTTCCTCCGGTCTGCTGCACCACATGAGTCAGCTCGTGAGCAATCAATCTTCTTCCCTCATGCAAGTGGGGGGCGAACCGACCGGCACCGAACACAATATTTTGCCCTACGGTGTAAGCATTGGCATTGACCTCGCGCGCCGATTGCTCGGCGGCAGCGCCAAGATGCACTTGAATTTGAGAGAAATCGTGACCAAAACGCGATTCCATGTCTTTGCGTAAGGCAATATCCAGCGGTCTGCCGGCGCTGCCAAGAACTCGTTCTACGCTAGCAGGGACTTTTTCCGGCTGCGCCGAGGTTTGGCCTGTATGGCGTTGAATTCTTGGTGTTGAGTTGCTGACGACAGAATGCGTCGGCGCAGCCGTCACCTGTTCGGCAACCCGGTCGGCTTCCCGTTCCAGCGGATCGTTACTGGCACCGACAGTCGGTTTCCGGTACAGGTCCCAGTTCTGCAATCAACCGTTCCAGCCGCAGGTGCAGCCACTTTAAGGCATCGCGCAAATACGCATTATTGTCTTGCAGCCATTGCTGATGGTCGTTCATGTGATGGTCACCTTCTGATTGTCGGCAAACACAAAACGCGGCGGATTGTCCTTGTGCTCGAAGGGCAAGCTGTCGATACCGGCAACACGCACATAAACCGGTTGTAAGGTTAGTTCCGGTGCGTTCTCGAGCATAAATTCCAACGGACTGTTTGCAGCAAGCCGCGGCTCGGCCTGCACTTCGCGGTCACCCAACAATAACCGCGCGGACTGTTCAATCAGCACTTCCGGGCTACAAGTGACGGTTAGCGAGGCATTACCGGCAATGCGAATAACTGGATTGGCGGGTGCAATCTGATTGACCTTAATAGCCAACGGCAGGCTTAATTGATTGGTCGTCCGGGTCGTTCCGGCCTGTTCGATAATCGCTGTAACCGTATATAATCCGGCCGCCCAGTCGGTTTGCGCCTGGGCGTCATTTGGCAATTCAAAACGGATTTTTGTATCGCTACGGTTGTCGATGGGAATGTCAACGTTTCGGGTGCCAAGGCGAGGATGGCTAAAGCGTAAAGTGACGGCGTCGCCGCTCAAGTGTTGCCCCTGCACGGTCAACAACAAGCCTAGCCAGGCATTAGGCAAAGACGGTAGGCGCTCAGGCGATTCGCTGTCTTCGGTAAAGCTGATGTGAATTTTTTCCAGTCTTGGCAAAGAGCCTAACAAGGCCTCAACACCCTGGTCATTTTGGCCGCGTTGCAACACCGGCGGCGCTGGGCTAACGGCGTCATCTGTGTCAATCACGACCACACTGGCCCGGTAAGCAATCGATAGCGCATGCGGGGTTTGAAAAAATACCGACCACAATTTAGATAATTCATCGAGATTGAGCGGTATCGAAGTGAGTCTAATCTGCTCCATGGCTTCATCAAGATTGGAGCCGGTCAGTTCAGTGCGGCTGGCTATGGCATCGTGAACTGCCTTGCGCAATAACACCGGGTTGGCGTGCAGGTCGCGTGTAACCGCCCCCAACATACGGTGCGGTTCCAGCTCCTTTTCATCGCCGTAAAACGCGAGTAGGTAATGTAAATCCAGCGCCACTTGCGGACGTTGAGTGATTTTTCCAGCGGGATTGCGGGTTGGCAAATCGGCATTACGCGCGGGAAATACAAGGCTGCATTTCGGGCTTCAACGCTTGATAAGTTCAAGCCGCTTAAACCGTCACGCAGCGGTGGCTGCTGCGGTTTCCTTATTTGCGCCCCAAGCGGCCGGCGGGTCGACAATCAGCACTGCTCTCCTGTCGGTGCAATACTTCATGGCCTCTTGATAGACCTCTTTCAAGGTATCGCCCTCTCGTTTATCAGGAGGAATACAGAGCAGATTAAATAGATCGACCTTTTCCAACGCATACAAACCGGTTTTGGTGTTTTTGTCGCCGATGATGTCGTTTTTGACCGTTAAATCCGAGCTGTCGGCGCCGCCGGTAAACTTCTTGAATTTGGTTGGATCGGCTGCCGGATCGACCGGATCTTCAGCGGGTGTTGAATCTGTCGGTTTAATGGTAATCAGATCGGGAGTGCCATCCAATTTCTTCTGGACAAGTACCAGATTCGATTCGGCCTTCAGCACCCGATCGAGTCGGCGCGCACCTGCATCGGAAGTGATGGCCATATTGAGAAAACGCTCAACGCGGCCTTTGCCAGGATTTTCATAGACAGTTAAGTTGAATAAATCAGCCTTAGCAATGCCGTATCGCTTGGCAACATCATCGGCAATGCCTTTTATATCAATTGTATAGGTAGTTTTATCGCCCAATGATCCGGCGCTTGCCGCTTCCAATTTAAGGTCGACATTTTTTGATTTGGCTGCGTTTTTTTGTAACCTGACGATAATCGCCTGCTGTCCACCATTCAAATAAAAGTCGCGGACAGCGTAAGTCAATGGAAAATCCACATGCAGGTCGCCGAAAGATCGAATGAAATCACCAAAACTATTGATGGTGATCGGCTCATCGGTTGGGCCTCGTAAAGTTCGACCAAGAAAGACGGTAATCGAAGTCGCAACTCCGGTAATGGTGCGTACCCCGCTGGGAATCTCTTCAATGTAAACGCCGGGATATGAGAGTGCTGCAGGCATGACGCGCTCCTCTTTAGTATTATTTGACAGCAGATCACGCACTCCACACACGCATAATCTTGTATGTCGAAACAGGCTGCTAACGGCAGAAACCTAAATCCTGATCTTGCTTTGCAAGCCAACCGAAATAAAAAGTCGTGCATAAAAAACACATGATTTTTTTTCTGGACAGAATTTTGCGCGCATATTATCGCTGCCTGCAATAGGCATAAATACGTAGGAGGAGCCGGTTTATATGGCCTCAGGGCTTTAAATGTTAGTTTGAATGTGCCTCAGGAGGCCTGATCCAGTCTACGACTTCGGTCTTTAATAGGCCGCTCTGTGTCGAACAATGCTCAGCTACTGTGAAGTGGTTTTCGTTGGGATATTGCGGATATTTATGGCATCGGGAGCAACGCCGGGAGGGTAGGGCCGTTAAAAAGACTTAATCCGCTGTTTTTATCGCCAGCGTCAAAATAAAGTCGGTTTCAATGTCGAGTTGGTCGGCATCTTTAATGGTTTGCTGGACGCTTTCATTGGCTCGCCAGGCAAAAGGCGTCATTTGTAACAGGGCGATTCGTTGTTGGGGATTCGGGGAGATTTTATAGCGGATGCGTTGGCTATCGATGCGCTCAAAGCCTTGGGGGACAGCGCTTTCTAAGGCATGCTCTTGCACCTCGGCATAGATAAATTCTTTTAATTGCCATAGATGTCGGGGGCCCGGTGTCACCGTTAGCAAAAGTCCTGACGGTTTCAGTACACGCCTCAGTTCATCGCCATTTGACGGGGCAAATACTCTCAGCACAAAATCGAAATACTGATCGACATAAGGCAGCCGGTTTGAGCTTGCGACTATAAATCGGGCATTGGCTTGTTTTTGGGCGGCAGCGCGTATCGCAAACTTGGCAATGTCGACGCCATGCAACATCATGAGGGTTGAGCAATCCGATTCAATCTTTCGGCTGTAGTAGCCCTCGCCACAACCCAAATCCAGAAGATGCGTAGGCCGGCTTGCCTCGATGATCATTGCCACCGATTTGGCCATCGCTGCATAATATCCGGCTTCCAAAAACTCGCGCCTGGCTTGCATCATTTGCTTGCTATCGCCCGGTTCTCCGGAGCGTTTATGCTGAACCGGCAACAGATTTAAATAACCTTCTTTCGCAAGATCAAAGTGATGGTTGTTTTCGCAAATATAACTTTTAGTGGATGGCGTTAGCGTTAATGGTGCGGCACAGAGCGGACATAGATAACAGGAGCTTGGATTGTGATGTTGATGCATGAAAACAGGGAAGAGAATTTTACTCGTAGCTTAAGCTGCGCGGTGTAGACATTTTAGAGGGATTGAACGATGGTTTTTACTATGAAGACAGGATCAACAACGTTAACCCTGTCGACATTAAAAGCCAGATTTAATGATTAGAGTGACTTGTAAAAACCTAATGCTTTGTTTAATTCAGCAGTGGCTTTTTCAGTTTCTGCTTTTTTACCGAGTATTTGCGCTTGAATCAAGCTTTGGTATCCTTGTTTGGCAACGGCTTCGTTGCTGGTGATTTGCTCGGAAGCTTCACGCGCTGCTTTCTCATGCAAATAAGCGGCATTGAAATCATTTTTTTCGACTTCACCTAAAGCGGCTTCGATATGTGCAATAACTTCAGTGGCTTTTGCATCTTCGGCGAAAGCAACGTTAGTTGCGCCTAAAGACATTGCCATAAAAAAAGTAAGAACTGCTTTTTTGATTAAATTCATCATATACCTATGAAGTGTTTTGATATGATTTCCAGACACTGTCTGAAAATTAATGATTGGAAAGGAAAGTTCTTTCCGGGCTCTATGATATAGGATTAATCGATTGCTTATACAGTCAATTTCAAATTAAAAGTTTTTCCCACGCTAAATAAGGCTGGAGTTATTTTCGCTTAAAATATATTAATATTTTGATTTTAAAGGATAATTTTTAGTTTTTTTTATGGCTGAAATCGGCTAAATGACAGTGCAATATTATTTGCCGGCAGTCTTTGAATTCACTTGAACAGTGGGTAGTCGCCAGCAGGATTTAAGTGAATTTCGATGTTTTCGCTGGCTTCCAATCGCCAAATCGGAAACCAGCGTCATCGCTATAGCCAACTATTTGCTAACTTGAGCGATCCAGTCTTGCAGGTTGTAATAGTTAGTAATGCGAGCCACTTTATTGTCGCGGATGTCAAAAAAAGCGCCGGCCGGCAGTCGATATTTCTGTCCCTGTGCGGCAGGTAAGCCTTCGTCGGTTTTAATGTATTCGCCCAGCACGACAAATTCGGCAGCTGCGCGCTTGCCGTCAGGCGTAGCCATGATCACCATGTCAACCAGTTGTTCTTGGTAATTATTGTTCATGCACGCCATGAATTGGGTGAAGGCGTCTTTGCCGACTTCCCGTCTGCCTTGATTGATGTCGTGGATGACATCGTCGGTCAGCAGGTTAAGGAAGGCCCCCATGTCGCCGCCGTTGAATGCGGCATAGTATTGTTCTACAAGCTTGATGCTGTCTTGGTTCATAGTGATTCCGTGGTTGATAAGTTAACTAGGTATGGGTTGCTTAGCCTTTTTCTCCATTATCCCGCAAGGTCACGGTGCGGTTAAACACCCGCTTGCCATCGACGCTGTCTAGCGCATCAAAACAGAAATAACCGATGCGCTCAAACTGGTAGCGGCTTTCCGGTTGCGGATTAGCCAGACTGGCTTCCACTCTGCAATCAGTCAAGACTTCCAGGGAATTCGGGTTTATCGCATCCAGGAAGTTTTCTTCATTGTCAGGGTTAGGTACGCTGAATAAACGGTCATATAAACGCAGTTCCGCAGGTTGGGAGTGCGGCTCGGAAACCCAGTGGATTACGCCTTTGACTTTACGGCCTTCAGGATTTTTGCCCAGCGTGTCCGGGTCGTAGCTGCAACGCAGTTCGGTGATGTTGCCGCCTTCATCCTTGATGATTTCGTTGCATTGGATAACGTAAGAACCGCGCAAACGGACTTCGCCACCGGCCACCAAACGCTTGAATTTCGGTGGTGGAATTTCGGCAAAATCATCCTGTTCGATCAGTATGACTTTGGAAAAAGGCACGATGCGTTTGCCCAGCTCAGGTTTTTGCGGATGATTGCCGACTTCCAGTTGTTCGGTTTGGTCTTCAGGATAATTATCGATGACTACGCGCAACGGCTGTAACACCGCCATGGCTCTGGGGGCGTTGTCGTTTAAATCTTCGCGGATGCAGTATTCCAGTACCCCCATTTCTATCCATGAGTTTTGTTTGGTCAGGCCGATGCGCTCGCAAAAATCGCGTATCGATTTGGGCGTAAAGCCTGCGCGGCGTAAACCGGCGATGGTCGGCATGCGCGGGTCGTCCCAGCCGTTGACATGTTTTTCAGTCACCAACTGGTTGAGTTTACGTTTGCTGACGATGGCGTATTCGAGCTGCAAGCGGGCAAATTCTATTTGCTGCGGATGGCTGGGCGTTTTAAGTTGATCCAGCACCCAGTCGTAAAGCGGGCGGTGATCTTCAAATTCCAGCGTACACAGCGAATGGGTGATGCCTTCAAGCGCGTCGGAAATGCAGTGGGTGTAATCGTACATCGGGTAGATGCACCAGTCGTTGCCGGTGCGTTGATGATGCACGCGGCGAATCCGGTACAACGCCGGGTCGCGCATATTGATGTTGGGCGAGGCCATGTCGATTTTGGCGCGCAGTACGTATTGACCGTCGGCAAATTCACCGGCGCGCATGCGTTTAAATAAATCGAGATTTTCCGCTATTGAGCGGCTGCGGTCTGGGCTTTCCCTGCCGGGTTCGGTCAAGGTGCCGCGATATTCCCTGATTTGTTCGGCGGACAAGCTGTCAACATAGGCTTGGCCTTGTTCGATCAGTTGCACGGCGTAGTTGTAAAGTTGCTCGAAATAATCCGACGCGTGGTGCAATTCCGACCATTCAAAGCCCAGCCACTGTACATCGCGTTTGATCGCTTCCACATATTCATCGCTTTCTTTTTCGGGATTGGTATCGTCAAAACGCAGATTACAGGCACCGTTATTTTCGGCGGCGATACCGAAATTCAGGCAGATCGATTTGGCGTGACCGATATGCAGATAGCCGTTGGGTTCAGGCGGAAAGCGCGTGACGACTTTGCCGTTGTTTTTGTTGTCTTTGAGGTCATTGGCAATGATCTGGCGGATAAAGTTTGACGTAGCTGGGGTATCGTTTGTAGACATGGGGTTGGTATGCGTTATTGAAGTGAATTTGTGAGTCAAAAGCCAAATTATACATTGAATGAACCTGGAAAAAGCGGTTGGTCGATGAAAAACACTAAAAGCACGAAATCATGGATTACCAGCGGTTGCTTGAAAAGCTAGCGATAAGTCAGCGTACATGCTTCTGGATTCGGGGCTAGGTGGAGGTACTCCTGCGGCTCGGTCAACCATTCCATGGAACGTCAAGTGGCATGATGCTGGTAGCTGGACCAGCGGTAATCTCCCGGATCAGCCACCATTCGAGCACGCACCGGGTAGAGTTCGATATAGCGCATGCACGTCAACAAATAACGTTCGCTGTCGACCAAACTTGATTTGAGGCGCCCTTCGAAGAGAGTTCCTGAACGCCGGTACGTCCTATTGATATGGCGCACATAACGCCAACCTACCGATTGCATTAAGCCGGAAATTCCACCCGATGTTTCACCTAGCGTTAACAAGTGGACGTGATTAGTCATCTGTACGAACGCATAAATCGGTTTTATGACAACACACAGCTCACAGAAATGTAACCGGCCCCCTTTTCCCCTAGCCCTTTTCCTTTTTTCCGCCTTAATGTGGAATTATGGATTTTTTGAGAGAGCTCGTCTTGGTTGTAGAATAGTGACCGCAAGGTATTAGGCTACTCTGTTTTCAGCAAGTGATTAGATTAGAGCGCCTTTGCTCGTTATAATGCCAAGCTGGTTATGACCAGATGGCTATTTAAAACGTATTTAAACAGGATTTCACAATGACAAGTACCCAGCAACGCGCCGAACTACAACGCCAAATTTGGCAAATTGCGAATGAGGTGCGTGGTTCAGTCGATGGCTGGGATTTTAAGCAGTATGTATTGGGCACTTTGTTCTATCGTTTTATTAGCGCCAACTTTGCCAGTTACATTGAAGGCGGTGATGAAAGCGTTAATTATGCTACGCTCGCCGATGATGTCATCAAAGCAGAAACCAAAGACGATGCCATTAAAACCAAAGGTTATTTCATCTACCCAAGCCAGTTGTTTGCAAACATTGCTGCCAATACCAACAATAATGCAAACCTGAACACCGATTTAGCCGCTATATTTTCCGCCATTGAAAGCTCTGCCAATGGCTACCCGTCCGAAATGGATATTAAAGGCTTGTTTGCCGATTTTGATACCACCAGTAACCGCCTAGGCAACACCGTTGCCGAAAAAAATACGCGCTTAGCCGCAGTTCTGAAAGGCGTGGCGGGGCTTAGCTTTGGCAATTTCGAGGAAAGCCATATCGACCTGTTTGGCGATGCTTACGAGTTTTTAATCTCTAATTACGCCGCCAATGCAGGTAAATCGGGTGGCGAATTTTTCACTCCGCAAAACGTGTCTAAGCTGATTGCGCAACTGGCCATGCACAAGCAAAAAACCGTCAATAAAATTTACGACCCGGCAGCAGGTTCAGGCTCGTTGTTATTGCAAGCTAAAAAACACTTTGATGCCCATATCATTGAAGACGGATTTTTTGGCCAGGAAATTAACCACACCACCTATAACCTTGCGCGTATGAATATGTTTTTGCACAACATTAACTACGACAAGTTCAATATTGCACTTGGCAATACCCTGCTAGATCCCCATTTTGGCGATGACAAACCGTTTGATGCCATTGTGTCTAACCCGCCTTATTCGGTGAACTGGATTGGCAGCGACGACCCAACCCTGATTAATGATGAACGCTTTGCCCCCGCAGGCGTGTTAGCGCCAAAATCCAAAGCCGACTTTGCTTTTGTGCTCCATGCGCTAAGTTATTTATCCAGCAAAGGCCGCGCGGCGATTGTCTGCTTCCCCGGTATTTTTTACCGTAGCGGTGCCGAGCAGAAAATCTGCCAATATTTGGTGGATAACAACTATGTAGAAACCATTATTTCTTTAGCGCCTAACTTGTTTTTTGGCACCTCGATTGCCGTCACTATCTTGGTGCTTTCTAAACACAAAACCGACAACCTTACCCAGTTTATTGATGCCAGTGCATTATTTAAAAAAGAAACCAATAACAACACGCTCACCGATAGCCATATCGCGCAAATTATGGAAGTTTTTGATACTAAAAATAATGTTGAACACTTTGCAAAATCGTTGGAATATGCAGCTATAGCCGCCAACGACTACAACCTATCAGTAAGCTCCTATGTTGAAGCTAAAGACACCCGCGAAGTCGTGGAAATTGCCAAGCTCAATGCCGAGCTAAAAATCACGGTAGCGAAAATTGACCAGCTACGCACCGAGATTGATGCGATTGTTGCGGAAATTGAAGGAGATTAAAGAATGGACAAAAAGAATCTCCCGTCGCCCACTATTCGCTCGTCGGCGGCAGAATACCTTACCTTTGTCGCAGCCAGCGGCAAGGGCGGTGTTGAGGCTGTCTATGCGGATGAAGACGTATGGCTCAGCCAGAAAATGATAGGTGTTTTGTATGATGTAGAAACCCATACCATTAACTACCATTTAAAAAAAATATTTTCAGATAGTGAGCTAGAGGAGAATTCAGTTATTCGAAATTTTCGAATAACTGCTAAAGACGGCAAAAACTACAATACCCAGTACTATAACCTCTCGGCTATCATCGCTGTTGGCTACAAAGTTAACTCCGAGCGTGCGGTACAGTTTCGCAAATGGGCAACAGGCATCATCAAGGAATTCACCATCAAAGCCTATGTCATGGACGATGAGCGCATTAAAAACGATGGCTCTATCCTTGGCAAAAAATATTTTGAAGAACAACTTGAGCGTATTCGTGAAATACGACTTAGCGAGCGCAAGTTTTATCAAAAGGTTACCGACATCTACGCCACGGCTCTGGACTACGATGTAACGGCAATAGCCACCAAGCGGTTCTTTGCGACCGTACAAAACAAATTGCACTGGGCAATTCATGGGCAAACCGCCGCCGAAATGGTTTATACCCGCGCCGATGCCGAAAAAACCAATATGGGCTTAACGTCATGGAAAGATGCACCCGAAGGCAAGATTCAAAAATTTGATGTCAGCATTGCCAAAAATTACCTAAGCAACCAAGAAATCGCCCAATTACAAAGGCTGGTCAATGCCTATCTAGATATTGCCGAAGACATGGCAATGAGACAGATACCCCTGACGATGGCCGATTGGGAAGAACGCCTGAATCGTTTTATTGCGGCCACCGATAGAGAGATTTTGCAAGACGCAGGTAAAGTCAGCGCCGAAATCGCCAAAGCTCACGCGATAAGTGAATTTGAAAAATACCGCATTGTGCAGGATCGCCTGTACGAATCTGATTTTGATAGGGCAATCAAAGCTATAGAGAATAAAGGAGATAACGCATGAGTCATTTGAGCTTTATGGAGAAACTGCTTGAAGGCGTTGAGGTGGAATGGAAGGCATTGGGGGAAGTTGGTGAAGTGCGCATGTGCAAACGGATCTTAAAAAATCAAACTTCGCCTGAGGGTGAAATTCCGTTTTACAAAATTGGAACTTTTGGCAAAGAACCTGATGCTTATATTCCTCAAAAATTATTTGAAGAATACAAAGCAAAATACAATTATCCAAAAGTTGGTGAAATTTTGATTTCTGCGAGCGGTACGATTGGAAGAACTGTCATATTCGATGGAAAGGATGCGTATTTTCAAGACAGCAATATTGTTTGGATTGAAAATGATGAAAGCCAAATTTTAAACAAATATTTGTTTTACTTTTACCAAATTGCAAATTGGGGCATTGCTGAAGGGGGGACAATTCAACGTCTTTACAATGATAATTTGCGAAAACTCCAAATCCCCATCCCACCCCTCAATATCCAAGCTGAAATTGTCCGAATTTTGGACAATTTCACGGAGCTTACAGCTGAGCTTACAGCTGAGCTTACAGCGGAGCTTACAGCCCGAAAAAAGCAATACAACTACTATCGCGACCAGTTGTTAAGTTTTGAAGAAGGCGAAGTGGAATGGAAAGCCTTGGGCGAAGTGGCGGAGTATTCACAAACACGTATTAGTTTTAATCGTCTTGATAAAACGAATTATGTAGGCGTTGATAATCTCTTGCAAAATCGAGCAGGAAAAACAGAATCTAATTATGTCCCAACCGGAGGTAATTTAACTGAATATCATGATGGAGATATCTTAATCGGTAATATTCGCCCTTACTTAAAGAAGATATGGCACGCTGATTGTGTTGGTGGCACAAATGGCGATGTACTTGTTATTCATCCAAGGGATGAGGCGGTAAAGCCACGGTATTTATATCAGGTTTTAGCTGATGAAAGATTCTTTGATTACAATATGCAACACGCTAAAGGCGCAAAAATGCCACGTGGTGATAAATCTAAAATAATGGAGTACCGCTTTCCCGTTCCCAATAATCCAGAAGAACAAGAGCGCATCGTATCTATCTTGGATAAATTCGACGCATTGACGAACTCGATAACCGAAGGTTTGCCACGCGAAATTACATTGCGTCAGCAGCAATATGCGTATTATCGCGATTTGCTGTTGAGCTTTCCCAAAGCGGAAGTAGAGGCATAGCGTGGGCAAGTCGCTAACGGAAATTGCACAGCAACTCAAAGCTTCTGATAAAAAAGTTCAATTGATTTATGCGTTCAATGGCACGGGTAAAACGCGGCTTATCACGCGCATTTAAAAAGTTAATCGCTCCGAAAATAGATAGTGATGAAGATGCAGAGCAAACAGAGTTAGCTCGCACAAAAATTCTTTATTACAATGCGTTTACGGAAGACTTGTTCTATTGGGAAAACGATTTAGAGCATGATGTCGAGCCGAAATTAAAGATTCAACCCAATTCTTTCACTGATTGGGTGCTTAAAGAACAAGGTCAAGACCAAATATTATTGCTATTTTTCAGCACTACGCCAATGAAAAATTAACGCCGCATTTCAATGAGAATTTTTCTGAAGTCAGCTTTTCTTTCGAGCGTGGAAATAAAGAGCGGTCAGGGAATATCAAGATTTCAAAAGGTGAAGAAAGCAACTTTATTTGGAGTGTTTTTTATAGCCTGCTCGAACAAGTCATTAGCGTGATGAATGTTCCCGAACTAACTGATCGTGAAACAGATCAATTTAATCAGTTGGAATATGTATTTATTGATGACCCTGTGAGTTCGTTGGACGAGAACCATTTGATTGAATTGGCGGTACATTTAGCAGAATTAATCAAATCCAGTGAATCATCCCTTAAGTTTATTGTATCGATGCATAACCCACTTTTTTATAACGTGCTACACAATGAACTTAAATCTAAGGCTTGTTATATGTTAGGTCGGCTTGAGGACGGGACGTTTGAACTTGATGAAAAGCAGGGCGATTCCAACAAAGGCTTTTCATACCATTTACATTTGAAGCAGACGATTGAGCAAGCGATTGAGCGGAATGAAATTCAAAAATATCATTTTATGCTATTGCGTAATTTATATGAAAAAACGGCTAATTTTCTTGGTTATCCAAAATGGTCTGATCTCTTGCCTGACGATAAAGTGACTTATTCAAACCGAGTTATGCAATTTCATAGCCATCGCACATTATCTAATGAAGAGGTTGCAGAGCCAACTGAACCAGAGAAGAAAACTGTTAAGTTTTTACTTAATCATTTGATTAATAATTATAGTTTTTGGCAGTAAGTAGAGCAAAGTGACAATCGAAACTAAATCAGCTCTACATAGCCACCAAGACTTTGTCGATGTATTACGACATATTCAACAATCACGCCACAAGGTTTTTGCGCAAATCAACACGGCCCTTATCGACTTGTATTGGCAAATTGGTCAAATCATTAGCCATAAAGTCAGTACAGCGGCCTGGGGTAAAGGTGTTGTGGCCGATTTGGCCGCATTCATCGCGCAGCAAGTGCCTGAACTCAAAGCCTTTAGCGATAAAAACCTGTGGCGTATGAAGCCGTTTTTTGAAATATATCAGGCGGATGAAAAACTCTCACCACTGGTGAGAGAATTGCATCTGAACATTAGCAATACCTAAACCAAGAATTATCACGCCATGACAAAACACAAGATGCCGACATTACCTGATTTGGGCGATATTGAAACCAAAGCTATCCTCAAGAAAACAGCGCTTGCACACAAAGCCTTGGCTGAGTTGAAGGGGGTGGCGGCATCCATGCCCAATCAAAGCATTTTAATTAACACTCTGTCATTACAAGAAGCTAAAGACAGTTCTGCGATAGAAAATATCATTACCACGCATGATGATTTGTACCGCAGTGACCATGCACATCGGTACTTCATTACACTAGCTGCTAAAGAGGTTCACAATTATGCCGCAAGCTTACGGGCAGGCTTTGAGCGAATTCGCCAAACGGGTTTATTGACCAATAATGATATTTTGACCATTCAAGCGGGGATAGAAGAAAACCAAGCGGGTTATCGTAAACAAACAGGCACTGCACTCAAAAATGACCAAACCGGAGAAGTGGTCTATTTGCCACCCCAGCATCCCGATGAAATTGTCGCATTGATGGGTAATTTGGAGCAATTTATCAATCAGCCCGAACTGTGTGACTGGGATGCACTGGTCAAAATGGCAGTGATTCATCATCAATTTGAAAGCATCCATCCTTTTTATGACGGCAATGGACGTACGGGACGGGTGATTAACATCTTGTATTTGGTGCAGCAAGGTTTGCTTGATACGCCGATACTGTATTTATCACGCTACATCAACCAAAACAAAGCCGACTACTATCGACTGTTGCAAGCGACGCGTGAAACTCATGACTGGTCTGAATGGTTGCTCTATATGCTTGATGCAGTAGAACAAACCGCCGTGCAAACCACGCAATTGGTCGTAGCGATTAATAAATTGATGCAACAGTACAAGCATGATTTGCGTGATAAGCAACCAAAGATCTACAGTCAAGATCTTATTAACAATATTTTTCGGCATCCCTATACCAAAATTGATTTTGTATCCAATGAATTGCAAGTCAATCGGAAAACGGCAAGCAAATATCTTGATGTGCTAGTGGATATGGCTTTACTCAGCAAACATCGATTAGGTAAAGAGAATTATTACTTGAATGACAGATTGTTTGAGTTGCTTTTGAATGTTGGGGGAAGTCATGGGTAAAAAGTCGAATTTTTTACCCATATACACAGAACGTGGGTAAAAAAATGCGCTTTCTGCCCACGATAACGAAAAGTTGCAAATTTGGTGATCAGACAAAATGCGTTGATTCGATCCCAGTTAGAGACAAATAAACAATGAGCGAATATAAAACTATTGCAGAATCGAATAACTTTATCGTGTTAGATAAATACACCAAGTGTTCACAGGTCAATGAAGCCTATCAAAGCGAATACGATTTAGAACGTGAGTTTATCGCCGACTTAGAAAACCAAGGCTATGAATATCTGCGCGATGTAAACACCCACGAAAAATGCTGGCTAATGTGCGTGTGCAGCTGCAAGCCCTGAATAATGTGCTGTTTTTAGAGGGTGAATGGCTGCGTTTTGTTGAGGCATATTTAGATAAGCCCAGCGATAATAGCATCGACAAAACCCGAAAAATTCATGACGACTATATTCATGATTTTGTGTTTGATGATGGGCACATCCAAAACATTGTCCTATTGGATAAGAAAAATATTGTCCGCAATAAAATGCAGGTGATTAGACAGTTTGAACAAAAGGGTACGCAGGCTAATCGTTACGATGTCACCGTTTTGGTGAATGGTTTGCCATTGGTGCAAATCGAGCTGAAAAAACGCGGCGTGGCGATACGCGAAGCCTTTAACCAAGTGCATCGTTATAGCAAAGAAAGTTTTAATACAGAGAATTCACTGTTTAAATATTTGCAGATTTTTGTGATTTCAAACGGTACCGATAGTCGTTATTTTGCCAATACCACCAAGCGCGATAAAAACAGTTTTGATTTCACCATGAATTGGGCGAAATCAGATAATGCGTTGATTAAAGACTTAAAAGATTTTACCGCAACGTTTTTTCAAAAAAACACCTTGTTGAATGTGCTGCTGCATTATTCGGTGTTTGACGTTAGCAATACCTTGTTGGTGATGCGCCCCTACCAAATTGCCGCAACCGAGCGCATTTTGTGGAAAATTAAGAGTGCTTATCAAGCGAAAAACTGGAGCACCCTTGAGGGTGGCGGCTTTATTTGGCATACCACTGGTTCGGGCAAAACCTTAACCAGCTTTAAAGCGGCACGCTTGGCAACTGAGTTGAGTTTTATTGATAAAGTTTTTTTTGTGGTTGACCGTAAAGATCTCGACTATCAAACCATGAAAGAATACCAGCGCTTTTCGCCCGATAGCGTCAATGGCTCTGACAGCACCGCAGGGCTAAAGCGTAACCTTGAGAAAGATGACAATAAAATCATTGTTACCACGATTCAAAAACTGAATAACTTAATGAAAAGTGAAGGCGACTTGCCCATCTACAGCAAGCAAGTGGTGTTTATTTTTGATGAAGCGCACCGTTCGCAATTCGGTGAAGCGCAAAAAAACTTAAAGAAAAAATTCAAAAAATTCTACCAGTTTGGTTTTACGGGTACGCCTATTTTCCCACAAAACGCCTTGGGCGCAGAAACCACCGCTAGCGTGTTTGGGCATGAATTGCATTCTTATGTGATTACCGATGCTATTCGCGATGATAAAGTGTTGAAGTTTAAAGTGGACTACAACGATGTGCGCCCACAGTTTAAGGCGATTGAATCTGAACAAGACGAGAAGAAACTAACAGCGGCGGAAAACAAACAAGCTTTATTGCACCCCGACCGTATTCGAGAGATTTCTCAGTACATCTTAAATAACTTCAAGCAAAAAACGCATCGCTTACAAGCCAATGGCAAAGGTTTTAATGCCATGTTTGCCGTGAGCAGTGTGGATGCAGCCAAGTTGTACTATGAATCGTTGAAGAGTTTACAGAAAGACCATTTACATAAAGAAAAGCACAAACCCCTTAAGATTGCCACCATTTTCTCTTTTGCCGCCAATGAAGAACAAGATGCTGTAGGGGATATTTTGGATGAGAGCTTTGAACTCACGGCAATGGATAGCAGCGCTAAAGAGTTTTTAAGCGCGGCCATTGATGACTATAACGCGATGTTTAAAACCAATTACGGTGTTGATAGCAATGCGTTTCAAAACTATTACCGCGATCTTGCCATGCGGGTAAAAAATCAAGAAGTTGATTTGCTGATTGTAGTGGGCATGTTTTTAACGGGCTTTGATGCCCCCACGTTGAACACTTTGTTCGTGGATAAAAACCTGCGCTATCACGGCTTGATGCAAGCGTATTCACGCACTAACCGTATTTATGATGCCACCAAGACGTTTGGCAACATCGTCACCTTTCGCGATTTAGAGCAAGCCACCATTGATGCCATTACGTCATTTGGGGACAACAACACCAAAAACGTGGTGCTGGAGAAAAGCTACAAAGAATACATGGAGGGTTTTACCGATGTGGCAACAGGTGAAGCACGACGTGGTTATATGGACGTGGTGGCGGAATTACAACAACGTTTCCCTACCCCTGATGACATTGTTAAAGAAAAAGATAAAAAAGACTTCGCTAAATTATTTGGTGAATATTTGCGTGTCGAGAATGTGCTGCAAAACTACGACGAATTTTCTGGGTTGAAGGCCTTGCAAAGCTTAGATTTGACTGACCCTACAGCTGTAGAGGCGTTTAAAGCTAAGCACTATATAAGCGATGAAGACTTGGCCGCTATGCAGGCGATTAAGGTACCAGCCGAGCGCACTATTCAAGATTACCGTTCAACTTATAACGATATTCGCGATTGGCTTCGCCGTGAAAAATCCGGCAATGAAAAAGACACCTCCACCATTGATTGGGATGATGTGGTTTTTGAAGTAGATTTGCTCAAATCACAAGAGATTAATCTGGATTACATTCTGGAATTGATTTTTGAAAACAATAAAAAGCTTAAAGATAAAGCTGCATTGGTTGATGAGGTGAGGCGTTTAATTCGTGCCAGCCTTGGCAGCCGCGCCAAAGAAGGCTTGGTGGTTGATTTTATCAATCAAACCAATTTAGATAATATCCCCGACAAAGCCAGCATTATTGATGCTTTCTTTACCTTTGCTCAGTCAGAACAACAACGTGAAGCAGAAGAATTAATTAATGATGAAAACCTGAATGCAGAAGCTGCTAAGCGTTATATCACGGCATCGTTAAAACGAGAGTATGCCAGTGAAAACGGCACTGAGCTAAATGCAATCCTTCCCAAAATGAGTCCGCTGAATCCACAATACTTAAGCAAAAAACAAAGTGTTTTCCAAAAAATTGCCACTTTTGTTGAGAAGTTTAAAGGCGTGGGTGGGCGGGTATGATCCGACTAGGAGGCTGTCCGAGAACTAACGTTTAACTAATTCGCCCGCTAGAAAGGGGTCAGGTTACTTTTAGTTCGCATCAGTAATGTAACCTAACTTGCCCCCCTTTTTATTACAGCCTATTGATTTATTTCGTGCTTTTTGTGGATAAATCGCCGTTTTAAGGATGAAGACTGGGGAACTATCCGGCAACTGCTCCTGCATGCATTGCTCTACCTCCTGAGTCCATTCAGTCGTCGCCAGCCAGGGTCTGTATCCGGTAAAAACCTTCGCCATTATGGCCTAAAACATCGGCCAGCCAAGGTAAGATCTGTTTCATCTCAGCGGTTAACGTCCACGGAGGATTGATCATGATCATGCCGCTGGCGGTCATGCCGTGTTCATCGCTGTCGGCGCGTAGCCCTAACTCAAACAGTTGCACATTTTTGATGCCGGAGGCTTTTATCGCGCGTTCCAGTTTTTGGTTTCGACTGCGCTCAATGACCGGGTACCAAAGTGCATAAGTCCCTGTGGCAAAACGTTTATGCATGGCGATCAGGGTTTCAACCACCTGTTGGTAATCGCTTTTCATCTCATACGAAGGATCAATCAGTACCAGACCCCGGCGCTCGAACGGCGGCAACAATTTTAAACAGCTGGTTAAACCATCGGCGTGAAATACGTTGATGCGCTTGTCTTTGTTGGCTTCAGCGGTTAACAGCTTTATTTCGGTGTTATGCAGTTCAAATAAACACAGGCGATCTTTGTCGCGCAGCAATTGTTTGGCAATTAACGGCGAACCGGGATAGCGGGTTAATTGGTCGGAGCTGTTAAAGCGTTTGATTAGGCTGGCATAGTGGGCAACACTATCCGGTAAGTCATTACGTTGCCATAACTTGGCGATGCCGTTGTCAAATTCCCGGTTTTTTAAGGCGTAGTCACCGTCCAGCGCATATTTTCCGGGGCCGGCATGGGTATCGATGCAGCAGAATGGTTTGTCTTTAGTTCTTAAGTACTCAAGGCTTTGTATCAGGGTAATATGTTTTAAAACGTCGGCAAAGTTGCCTGCGTGAAAAGAGTGTCGGTAGCTGAGCATGATAAATTTAATTGTTTAGAGTACTTTGTCGACTATTGCCATGCCTATTTCAAAAGCAATCAGCCAGATAATAATCCATTCCAGTATTGATGAATGTCGATGTTTTTGCTCATCGGCCAGCATTTCAAATAACTCGCGGATAGTTTCCAGCTTTTTTGACAGTACGTCAGTTCGCGGGCTTACTTCGAGGTATTTTGCGGTGATCCCGTAAAATACCTCATATTCCGGATATTCCCAAAAGAAATCAGGCGTATCCAGCAAGTCGTAATTTAAAATGATGTCGCTTTTGGTTAAAAACAGTTGTCCGCGAATTTTCGCGATTTGATGGCGGCTTAAGTTGATTTTTCCGGTTTTAGCTAATGATTTTGGAATGTAGCTGGTATTGTTGATGGTGGTTATCGCGTTGGTTTCAAAAGAGGCGAGCTTAATCGATTGGGCCATACCTTGGGATAATGAAAATATCACAATGGGATCGGAAGACTCGATTTCAAGATGATCTTCAATAATGCGTGTGATCGGACAATCAAGAATGAAAGTGAAATGGTCTTCCTCTGCGGCGGCTAGTATGTTTTCTGCATGATCTAATAATAAATGATGCAGCTTGATCTGCTGTTCTGAGCTGACATTCCAGTGTACGACAGCACCATAAGCAAAAACCACCGACCAGGATTGATTGTCCTCAATGAGTAATGCACCTTTAATAAGTCGTATCAGCGCTGAGTCTGATAGTTGTTTTGCTAAGGCGCTAATATCAAAGCGTTGCGCCAAGCAGTAAGCTACGCATTGTTTAATTGACTTATTTGTAGGCATAAAGTACTCCCAAAAGTTGAGTCGGTGTGGCAGTGAATTAGGGCGCGGCACTCGCGCCCTACATAATCATCCTTATTTTTCGGTAATTTTTACCAGCCAGCCATTTTCGACATCACATCTTGAAATTTTACTATTCACCTTGATGTTGATTCTTGCAGCGGTGTTAACTAACTCGGTGGGTAATTGCCCTTTTACTAGAAAAAATGTGTCCTTATTTTCCGTAGTCACTTCAACGGGAATGGTTTTAACGGTGACGTGAATTTGTTCAGGCTTGCTCACGTTAAAAGCCAGAAAAGAGAACGCTGATCCCGGTGCAACGGACGCTAAATGGGCAGGCGTAAATTTGCTTAACTGCGGCTTGACACAGGATTGCTCCCCGCCACCTCCGCCGCCCCCGTGTCCGCCGTGATGCTCAGAGGCGTTGACGGTGCTAAAACAAGCTGCGATAAAAAATATAGCGAGTAGTCTTGGTGTTTTCATAGGATGACCTTTAAGTTATTTTTGTCGTAACCAATATTAAGGTGAGCTCTCGTTATGCTTTGGGTTGCAGTTAACGCTAACAACTCTGTAGACGAAACCACTCACATTTTAAATATCGTGTCATCATAAAACATTGGCGTAGTCTTGTTCCAGTTGTTTGAAATTCATTGATGACATGAAGCGGCTGAAACTCAGCCAGGATGAAAGTCCCATTAGATCTTTAAACTGCGGTGGTAGAAAACGTGGTGCTATTACCGTGCCTTCGTCAACCAAATCGACCAGCACTTTCATATCTTCGATCATGGTTTTGCCGCAAAACAGTAACGGAATGCGATCCGGCTTGCCCTTGCTGACCGCCAGACGCATGAAATTATAAGTCAATACGAAGCCTTTGATATAGGTCAGGTCTTTGGTAAACGGCATGCCGTCAGAGCTGCTGCCTCTAAATACTCGGCTGCTTAAGGTATAACTTTCTTCATTATCCAGCCCTTTTTCGATAAAGAAATTAAATATGTCCAAAAAATCAGCGCCTTCTTCGGCCAGCGTGATAGCGCGCACCCGGTTGATCAGGCGCATCAGCCGATTAGGCGTGGAGCTGAAGGTTAATATTTCCATCAATACCGCCAGTCCTTCCTGGGTGATGGTCGCGGAAGGCGGTCCTTTGCCGAGAAAGGTACAATAAGGTTGAGCCAGACCGTTCAGGGTGGTGCCCAGATGCACCCATATTTCATGAACTTCGAGCACGCGCAAATCGCGCATATTGAATAATGCATCGGCGCGCAATTTGATGTAATCGGTACCGGCGGCGGCATCGGCGACGATACCGTCGCTGAGCATGGCGCGCAGGCCATCGCCGGGAAACACAGCCTCTATTTTTTCGTTAAGGATGGCTACCGCATCTTTGGCATTGATGGTCTTGGGTTCTTCGACCAGGAAATCCAGCTTCAATAATTGCGCCAGGGTTTCTTCCATCATGCTGCCTAGACCGGCAATGGTCGGATCGCCGACATGGAAAACATCCTGGGATGAGCCGTATAATTCCTGAGAAATATTGGAAAATGTCGGGGTTCCTCGCGCCTCCAACATGCGTACTACGTCCTGATACTCCCGGCAAATTCGGCGCATGATCACACTGAGCGGGTTGAGTTGGCCAAGTTTTCGCATTAAATCACGCTCAATCTGATAAAACTCAAGTCTCTTTTCGTTTGGATCAAACCCCAGTGGACGTTTTTGATAATAATCCGGTGTGACTATGGGCGGTTTTTTGCAATTGCCATCAAAAAAAGCCTGCTTAATATGGTCATCCCATTTGATTGCGTCGAGTATGCGAATCGGTTGTTGAGCCTTGACGATCCGATCCGATAGCGTTTTGACTTCGGTTAGATAAGCAGAGGGTTTAACGGCTTTTTTGCGCATGTGTGTCGTCCATTAGCGGTGCAATATTTAAATAGGGACGCGGTTAGTCATACCCATAGCGAAACCAGGTCCAGTATATCAATAGATTGATAAAGCCCAAGGGAATTCCAATTCGGGCAAACTCAAAAAAACCCAGGGTAGCTTCATGCTTTTCCGCATGCTGAATAATAATTACATTACTGGCGGCGCCCAGAATCAGCATATTACCGGCGATAGTGCTGCCGGCTGCCAGAGCCATTAGCGATTCGGGGCTCGGATGGGGCAGCATCGGCAGATACAGCGCTACCAGCGGCACATTGGAAATCAACTGACTGAACGAGGCGCTGAGCAACATGATAGCCGAAGTTGTTGTCAGGTCTATGTGCAATTCATTAACCTGTTGCTGCATGATGCCGGTTTGCCAGACGCTGGACATTAACACAAGCATGGCAGCAAAAAACAGTAAGGTTGACCAGTCCAGACTTTTTAATAAGTTTAGCCGGGTAGGGCTGAATAAAATTGGCGGTAGGGCGGCGAGAATGGCGATATGGCTTAATTTAAGCTGCATCGTGCTGTGCACGGCAGAAAGAATGATGTTAAGTGTTATTAATCCGATCAACAAAAATATCGAGATTTGGGCCAATTTAGCCAGTTTTTTATCCAATAGTTTGACCGGATTATGAGTAAGCGGCATAGCGGCAATGAATTGTTGTCGATAAAACAGCCGTAAAATTAAATAGGTGACAATCAAATTAAGCAGCGTAGGGATAGTGAGCGCCTTAAAAAAAGTCAGAAAAGGTGCGGGTAATCCGCCCTGACTGGCAATCAGGAAATTTTGGGGATTACCGATAGGGCTCATTACGCTGCCGATGGTAATGGCATAAGCCAGGGTTAATAACAGCAGCGTACTGTTGATGTTGTGTTCCCGAGCAAGGCGCAGCACTAGCGGTGTGCCTATGATGGCGAGCGTATCGTTCATCAGCAACGCAGAGCTCAAGGCCGCGCCGAATAAAATGCCGAAAATCAGTTGCGGCACTGAGGTCATCCGGTTAAATAAATGATAAGCGAGGGCGTACAGATAGCCGCTGGCAACCAGCGCCTGGCCGACGACAAACATGCCGAACAGAAACAGCATCACATTGAAATCGATGGCCTTTAGGGCGTCAACTCCGCTAATCTCGCCGGTAGCCAATACCGTCAGTGCGCCGCAGGTCATTGATTGCCAGATCTTGATATTAAAATGGCCGATTTTACGCACGGTGATCAACGCAAATACCGCAAACAGGGTTAGTACCGATATGTTCATTGTGTTCCTGATAATGGGGCGGTTTTAAATAGAGTAATAGTTTCATAATGCTACATATACAGCAGCAGAAAGGATGTTTTTGTATGAAATATTTAAGGTTACTTAAGACTAATTTAAGGTTAAATGATCAGAATAATATAACGGTATTAATATCTATAAAGCATCAACGCGAGCACAACCAACTATGAATGAAAGTGATCTTATTTTATCACGACGCAAGTTTTTGAAAAATATGGCTTATGGTTCCTTGTTAATGGTGGGAGGAATCGATGTCGTCAATGCTAGAGCTAGACATCATATAGACCCACATGTACATGCTTCGCATAAAACACCTGTTCATGACAGGTTACATCATTACCTTTCCTCAAAAAAGTCCTCACATAAGATTGCTACTCATACCACATTAGCTCAAAACTCGCCTTCGCATAAGGTCCTAGCTTTACATAATACGCATACCGGCGACCGCTTAAAGCTGACTTATTTTGAGCAGGGGGATTATGTTGAAGATGCACTTCTCGAAATCAATCATCTGTTTCGCGACTACCACGATGGTAGTGTTCATCCCATTGATCCTGCATTGCTGGATCAGTTGTATGATTTAAAACACAGTCTGGAAGTCAGAAAGCCTTTTAATATTGTTTCCGGTTACCGTTCACCGGCTACTAATGCCGATTTGCGTAAACACAGCGATGGCGTTGCCAAAAACAGCCTGCATATGCAGGGCCGGGCTATTGACATACGTCTTGAGGGTATAGATTCCAAACGGATTAGAAATGCAGCGCTGGCCATGCAGCGTGGTGGTGTTGGTTATTACTCAAGATCCAATTTTGTGCATTTGGATACCGGCAGCGTAAGAAGCTGGGGCAGTTAGCTTATATCCAGGTATAAGCTTGGTGTAATGTAAGCCGTAATAAACCACGAAACACACAAAAGGACACGAAGAAAACTTCGTGTCCTTTTTTTTGGCAATTGTTCCGCCCTGTTTAATCCGCATGAAAGTGGGCATGTCGACAATTACCTTGCGCCATGGATGGCGGCAGTAAAGGTAATTATCGGGAGGAATCAATAGCTGTTTACGTCATAATGCTATGTTTATCCACGTGTTGCGTAAAACCCCGTCCTACTCTTGATCGCGACAACGGGCAAATAACTTGTGTAGATAGCTATGGCCTTTAGGTCGGGGAGGATGTGTCAAAGTCTATTTGATTAACGCTTCCTGTGCCGTATTGCTGCTGAAAAAAAGTGACTGATCAGGCAGATCATTCGCTTTACTCAAGGCTTTTAGTAATACAGCATCATGACCATAAATATCAGGATAAAACTCTAAATTATCAAATTGGTCAAAAAAAGCCGTG
Source organism: Methylobacter arcticus (assembly GCF_050917435.1). Taxonomy (NCBI): domain Bacteria; kingdom Pseudomonadati; phylum Pseudomonadota; class Gammaproteobacteria; order Methylococcales; family Methylococcaceae; genus Methylobacter; species Methylobacter arcticus. The sequence goes on along the minus strand of NZ_CP159583.1, from coordinate 2,664,075 downwards.
GTATAAAAAAACAATACCGGTATAGGTTCCTTCAAAAGAACACGTCGATTTTTTGGTGTATTCATGGCGAGCTGTATCGTTTCCGGATTCCAGTCATCCTGATTTTTAAGTACAAACTCAGCCAGTTTTTGAGGGTTCGCAACCCGCACGCAACCGTGGCTGAAATCCCTTCGCGATTGGCTAAATAAGGCATTTGCCGGAGTGTCATGCAAATACACGTCTTCCTTATTGGGAAAAATAAATTTTATTCTGCCCAAGGCATTCTTTCCCCCCGGACGCTGTCGGATTCTTAACTTGCCTTGTTGAAGCATATTCAGGGTTTCTCTATTAAGTGCAGTAGGCGTTTCCGTGTTGCGGTTAACAGCGACCAGTTCCATGTTTTCCTGGTTAAGATAGTTGTTGTTTTTAAGCAACTTTGGCAGTATTTCTTTTTTTGTGATGCTGGAAGGGACATTCCAGTAAGGCATGAAATCTATATAGTGCATTTCTGCCATCAACACCGGGGTTTGATGTTTCAGTGCTTTGCCGACAACGACCTTCATATTAACTATGTTTGCATCGGTCTGAGCAATCGAATCAAATGCCCATAATTGGAAGGCGGGAATATTAACAATAATGGATGTTCCGGTATTGAGTTCAGGTAACCAGCGCAATCTTTCCATAGCCAATTCGATTTGTATGACTCGCTGGCTTAAAGGCTCATTGAGCATAGCGACAGTGCCTTTTCCGATATGTCCATCCGCAGTAAGTCCATGCCGTTTTTGAAACGACTTAACTCCGGTAACGATAGCGTCAGTGTAGATTGGCACTATTTTAGTACTGATAGCCGTTTTATCTTTAGGCAAATGGGAGGGTTTTTCAGTACTGATAACGGTTTTATCTTCAGGCAAATCGCCGACAGCGATTAGAAACCGGCGTAGTTCGCCAATTTGCGGGTGAGCGTCTCCGGGGAGCAAGGTTTTCTTAATATCCAGTTTTAAACGCGGCGTATTCGCGGCAAGTTGGCGGTAGCTAGCCAATGCCTGTTTTAACTTTGGGTATTGTTTTAGCTGAGGTTCAACCGATAACGGTAATTTAGCTAGCGTGTTTTGTGCCAGACTATTTTTAATCAACGCCGGTAAATCAAGCAGCTTTTTTTCTCTTAACTTTAAGTTAAAATTTATACCCTGTGGATTTATTCGTCCATAATGCAAGTCATGCAAGTAGCGTAGCAATGAGATACTGAGCGCTGTATCGTATAACGCTAATTCCTTATAGGAATCAGGCTTGAGCAATAAGGCAATTTGTCGATTTCGTTGTAGGGTTTCAATATCGTAATTTTTAGGATTTAAACCGTGATCAGCTGCCTTAGCCAACAGATTAAGCCCATCGGTGATATTTTTTTCGGTATTCCGATTGCCTAGCCACAGTAATTGATGGTTCGACATTTTATAGAGGGATTCAATATCTTCGGTACGATTTTCGAAATTGGACAGCATCAGGTAGGGGTGCTGTTTTGTCGAAATAATGGCGGTAATTTCCTGAGCTATGCCGGGTTCCTGATTGAGGGGATCTTCAGTAGGCGCTGCTGGCATAGGTAGGCCCAAAGCAAGTAGTGTTTGCATGGGGAGACCTAAGCAAAAAAACAGGAGCAATCGGGGGATAGAGTGTCTTATGGTCTTTTTCAATTTAGTTCTTCGCTGAAAAAATTCGTGAAGTTAAGTTTTGTCGCTGGGTTACGACAAAACTCTTTTAATAGGATAATAAGCTTTTTGCTGAACGACTCGGTGATGGCCCGATTTTAACATCAACTCTGTCATTCGAGGAAATTTGATGTGATCATTTGCAGATGACATTATTATGTTAATTTTTACACATGACAAGGCAATGCGATGGCAAATCTTACTTTTTTAGGTGCAACAGGCCAAGTTACCGGCTCCTGTTATTTATTGGAAACCGACTCCAGCCGAATACTGCTTGATTGCGGGCTATTTCAGGGTTCAAGAGCAACAGAAGAACAAAATCAAGCTGATTTCCCCTTTAATCCGGCGACTATTGATGCGGTGGTGTTGTCTCATGCCCATCTTGACCATTGCGGACGCTTGCCCAAGCTGGTTAAAGAGGGTTTCAAGGGACCGGTCTTTCTGACTAAAGCCAGTTTCCCGCTGCTGGAATTGATGCTGATGGATGCTGTCCATCTGCAATTAAGAGACATCGAATGGGAAAATAAACGTCGGGAACGCGCCGGTAAGCCGTTGCTTGAACCTTTATATACGGAGGCCGATGTAAAAGCGATATTGGCGCTGCGTCAGCCGATAGCTTATGGCGTGGAAAGCAAAATATTGCCTGAGCTGAGCGTTTCTTTTCATGAAGCCGGGCATATACTCGGTTCAGCGATCGTACGTTTGCGAATCAAGGATCAAGATAAAACCAAAATACTGGTTTTTTCCGGCGACTTGGGCAACAAGAATGCGCCGTTACTGCGTGATCCAACCGTTCTAACCGAAGCCGATGTGTTGTTGCTTGAATCCACATATGGCGACCGTGACCATAAACCTCTGGAAAATACCCTGGAGGAACTACGCGAGGCTTTGGCAGAAGCCGCAGATAGCGGCGGCAATGTGATTATTCCGGCTTTTGCGGTAGGCAGAACTCAGGATCTGATTTATTGGCTGGGTAAAATTCAGCGTCAGGGCGGATTGCCGCAGCAAAAGATTTATCTGGACAGCCCGATGGCTATCGGTGCCAGCAATATCTACGCTGAACATACACACTTATTCAATATCGATGACCCCGAGTTTACCAAAGTTGCGCCTAACGGCTGGCAAGCTTGGTTGCCTGGGTTGGTCTATTCACAGACTGCGGAAGAATCCATGGCCGTCAATCGTATTGCCGGTGGCGTGATTATTATTGCCGGTAGCGGCATGTGTACCGGCGGGCGCATTCGTCACCATCTTAAATACAATTTATGGCGGCGCAATGCGCATATCATCATCGCAGGTTTTCAGGCCGAAGGCACCTTGGGTCGGGCTATTGTTGACGGGAAAAAATCGCATTTGAAAATCCTGGGCGTAGACGTCAATGTGGCGGCCAAAGTGCATACATTGGGCGCGTTAAGCGCTCATGCCGATCAAAGTCAGTTGTTAGCTTGGGCTAGTCATTTTAAAGAACCCAAGCCGCGTCTTTATTTGATACATGGTGAGAAAACGGCCACATTGTCATTGCAGACCTGCTTCAAGCGCAGCGGATGGAATGCCAATATTCCTCGAGTAGGGGAGAAAATTATTATTTAACGGCCTTGTAGATTAAGCGCTGAAATTTCTTCAACTAACTTTTAACCCAAATAATTCAATATGGCCGGTACAAGCCTTTTAGTTTTACTCGATGATATTGCTACAGTCTTGGATGACGTGGCTCTGATGACCAAAATTGCGGCGAAAAAAACTGTCGGCGTTTTGGGCGATGATTTGGCGCTGAATGCCGAACAGGTATCCGGCATTCGGGCAGACCGGGAGCTGCCGGTGGTGTGGGCGGTAGCGAAAGGTTCGCTGAAAAACAAGCTGGTTTTAGTGCCGACGGCGCTGACAATCAGTTGGCTTGCGCCGTGGTTGATCATGCCGTTGCTGATGCTGGGTGGCGCCTATCTGTGTTTTGAAGGTTTTGAAAAACTGGCGCACCCGTTATTGCATTCCCATGACGAAGATGAAAGTCGTCATGCCGAACTGGCTGCGGCAGTCGCCAATCCCGAGATTAACCTGGTGGCGTTTGAACGGGATAAAATTAAAGGAGCCGTTCGTACCGACTTTGTGTTGTCGGCAGAAATTATTGTTATCACACTGGGTACCCTGGCAACAGCGGCTTTTACGACCAAAGTGGCCGTGGTTTCCGGCATTGCGCTGATGATGACCGCCGGTGTATACGGTCTGGTAGCAATCATAGTGAAGCTGGATGACGCAGGCCTTTATCTGTGCCAAAAGCCTGGACTCGGTTTATGGGCGAAAATTCAACACCAAATTGGACTGATCTTGTTGCATGGCGCGCCTTATCTGATGAAGTTGCTGACAGTTGTCGGCACGGCGGCAATGTTTATGGTGGGCGGCGGGATTCTGATTCACGGCATTCCCGTAGCGCATCACTTCATTGAGCAACTGGCTCAAAGCGCCAGCGTTGTGCTTACTATCGGCGGCATGGCGGAAACACTGATTTCTTCGCTGCTCAATGCCTTAGCGGGCGTTGTTGCCGGTGCGCTTACCTTGGTCGGAGTGACAATGGCGGGTAATATTTATCAGCGTGTTAACTAGCCTCAAGAAGAACTCTACAGTGTCGCATTCTGCTATTAAATAAAGGTGTAAACGATGAGCGATAAAGAACTTGTTGCCAAACATGCCGCTAAGCAAGTGGCAGATGGGATGCTGGTCGGGCTTGGCACCGGCTCTACAGCGAATTATTTTATTGAAGAGCTGGCGTATCGTAGCCGTGAACAGGGGCTTAAGGTGATCACGGTCGCCAGTTCGGTTGCGAGTGCGATTAAGGCGCAACAACTCGGTTTAACCACGGTTGATTTCAAGCGGGTTAGCCATCTTGATCTTTATGTCGATGGTGCTGATGAGGTGTCGCCGGAATTAACCTTACTTAAAGGTCAAGGGGCTGACTTGGTGCGCGAAAAACTGCTGGCAACTGCCAGTGAGCAATTTATCGTGTTGATTGAAGCGAGTAAGTTAGTTGCGCGAATCGGTCAGCATTTTGCGATTCCCATTGAAGTGATGCCATGTGCCTGGCAGCTGGTTAAAAAACAGTTGGAAGCACGCGGCGGGCATGGCGATTTACGCCAAAATACCCATAAAAAGGGTGTTGCGATAAGCTCTCACGGCAGTTTAATAGCGGATATAAGCTTTGATCAGCACATCGATGCTAAAACACTCAATGACATCTTAAACGGCATTTCCGGTATTGTTGAGCATGGTATTTTTTATGGGCTGGCAACGACAGTTTTAGTTGGCATCAATGGGCAGGTGCAAGAACGGCAGGCTGGCAATTTTTAATCATTGGCGGGCGAATCGGCATCTGGAGCATTGACCACTCTGGCGCGGCTTGGCACCACACGGCTTCCTCCGGTAACCACGCGCATATCCTGTTCTTCGCCGGTAGCGCTAAAGGCAGCTTTGACTTCGTAAGTACGGGTATTGATCAGACTAAATTCCGCTCGATCGGGGTTGCAAATTCCGACCGGCTTAGGATTTGTCAGTTGTCAGCCTAGTCAAGCTTTTTGTCTTTAATGCGGGTTCCCATCAGGTAGTCGAACCAGGGCCAGGTCACACACCAATTCGCGGCGCAGTTACCGCCAAGATGGTGATCGTAATGCCAGCGTAAATGCTGTTTAGCCCAGGCAGGATTTAGATGAGCTTTGCGATGTTTGTAGTAATAAAGCATTAAAGACGTATACACCGCGCCGGTAAACAGGGGAAAGAGTGGAAGCAACGGCAAATGCAGCAGTACAATGCCTGCTAACACCGCCAATTCTTTGGTTTGGGTGTTCCATGTTGTTAACGACAAAGATTGATAGCCCGGATCAAGCATCGCGTTTTTGGCGCAAACCGCATGGTGTTCATGCCAATGATAAGTCCAGAAACTCTGCCGGTTTTTGCCCAGCGCGTGCAGTATGTATTTATGCATCAGCCATTCGCCGGCATTGGCATACAGCAGTCCCAAGATGACTGGTATGGCTAAGCTAAACATGGGGCATAAAAATAAGTTGCAAAAGAAACCTCGTTCTTCTTGGGTAATCCATTGATGTCAGTTGGAATATAGACGCTTTGCCGCTGTTATCAAAGCTGTTGCAACATAAATATAACATTTTTACGGTCTCTGCTTGGGCTCCGAGCCGAAACAAGCTGAACCTATTTAAATGCCCTCCCAATATAATGGCTGGAGTGTTGAATTGAAAGATTTCCTTTTTTAATAAATATAAAGTTGATAAAATTACTAGGTTTATTATTAATCGGGTGAATCATCATGAGTGTTGTTGAAAGAATTAAAGACCAACTTGAAAATAATCAGGTTGTTTTATATATGAAAGGGTCGCCGGATTTTCCTCAATGCGGCTTTTCTGGCCAGACAGTTCAAATATTAGAAGCCTGTCATGCTAAATATAAGCACGTTAATATTTTCGAGGATCCTGAGCTTCGCGAGGCACTGAAAGAATATTCAAGCTGGCCAACCTATCCGCAGCTTTATATCGGCGGCGAGTTGGTCGGCGGCTGCGATATTGTTATCGGTCTGTATCAAAAGGGTGAACTTGCAAAAATGCTGGCTGAGGCCGGTGCTATAGCGGAGTAAGGTATGGCACGCGGATGACGTGGATTTTTATGGAAAAGTCCGTCATTCGTGTGCTTGTTTTTGTCATCAACTAGCAATCGACTCCAGTTGTTTCCATCGATTGACTATCATACAGAATAATTCTGCTGTCTTTTCCGCGTCATAGAGCGCTGCATGTGCTTTTTCGTTATCCCAGTCTAATCCTGCCGTTTGGGCGATTTTTGCCAATACGGTCTGTTGATAGGCCAATCCCCCTAATGTTGCGGTATCGAAGGTACTGAACGGATGAAAAGGACTGCGTTTTATTTGGGTTCTTTGAATGGCTGCATTTAAGAAGCCGATGTCGAAAGCCGGGTTGTGTCCGACCAGAATTGCCCGAGTACAGTTGTTACGCTTGACGGCATCTTTAATCGGTTTAAATAGCATGTGCAGCGCCTCTTTTTCGTCGATCGCCATGCGAAATGGGTGGTGCGGGTCTATGCCGTTAAACTTAAGTGCGGCAGCATCGAGTTCGGAGTTTTTAAAGGGAATAACGTGTGTGGTATAACGTTCGGTAATTTCCAGATCACCGTTACCGTCAAATTCAACGATGACGGCCGCAATTTCTAGCAATGCATTTTTTTTGGGATTAAATCCGGCTGTTTCTATGTCGACGACTACCGGGAGGTAACCGCGGAAGCGTTTGTCTAAGGGAGTTACAGGTGTATCCATTTTTTAAAGTTTGCCAAGAAGTGCTGAAATGATGGGGGAATAAATGCGGTAATTTATGATATGTTACGCGAAAGTTTACTCAATTATAAAAAATAATAGCAAAAGTAGAGAGAATGTAATGCAACAGAAAAAATTAATGACCCCGCTTGGATTTCTTGTTTTATTGAGTACGTTGGGAGGATGCGCGACTGTTGCCAATGACCCTAAAGATCCATACGAAGAATGGAATAGGGGCGTGCAATCGTTTAATGACAACCTTGACGATTATGCAATGAAGCCGGTTGCTAAAGGTTATCGCTGGATAACGCCATCGTTTGTTGATCAGGGAGTGACTAATTTCTTTGGTAATATTAGAGATATAGGGGTGACAATTAATGATCTGTTACAGTGTAAAATAGAGCAAACCGGTATGGATGGCTCGCGTTTTCTGGTGAATAGTATTGCCGGTATTGGCGGTTTGGTTGATGTTGCAAGCCTAATTGATTTGCCCAAACATAATGAAGATTTCGATCAAACCATGGGCGTTTGGGGGGTGCCGATGGGGCCTTATCTGGTGTTGCCGTTTTTTGGCCCCAGTTCTCCTCGTGGCGTGGGCGGTCTGGTCGGCGATGCGGCAATGAATCCTATTAGCTATATTGATAGTGGCATTATCACCGGCAGTCTGTTTGCGTTGAATGCCGCTGACTTACGGGCAGACAATCTGGATACCGAAAAAATTGCCTCGGAAGCGGCTGTAGACCGGTATGCGTTTTTTAAAAGTGCCTATTTTCAGCAGCGTGAATATCTGATTCACGATGGCAATTTGCCGGAAGGAGTGGATCTGCTGGATCTTGATGAGGACTTTAATGAAGATAATTTGGCTCCGGTTAAACCGTATTAAAAATCAGGCGAAGGGCGAAAAAGCTTGCATTTTTAGCCTTTAGCTAATTTCCAACACAACTCTTCATTTGCCTTGAGCGGCGTGATGGACAGGTTACCCTCTCCATAAGTAGGCGGCACTTTCCAGGTGATTTTTTCCAGCGTGACCGTGCCTAAATTTCTGGGCAAACGGTAAAAATCGGCACCGTAAAAACTGGCGAAGCCTTCCAGTTTGTCCAAGGCGTCCGCCCGCTCAAATGCTTCCGCGTATAGCTCCAAAGCTGCATGAGCGCTGTAACATCCGGCGCAACCGCAGGCGGTTTCCTTTAATGAAGTCAGATGCGGAGCGCTGTCTGTGCCCAGAAAAAATTTCGGATTGCCGCTGGTCGCGGCCTCGACTAATGCCAAACGATGAGACTCGCGTTTAATAATCGGCAGGCAGTAATAGTGCGGTCTGATGCCGCCAGCCAGAAGCGCATTGCGGTTAAACAGTAAATGTTGGGGGGTAATGGTCGCAGCAACATTTGTGCTGGATGCTTGTACAAACTGCACGGCTTCAGCGGTGGTTACATGCTCAAGCACGATGCGCAAACCGGGGAAATTATCGGTGATGTCGGTAAGATAGGTGTCGATAAATATCCGTTCCCGGTCAAAAATATCGCAAGCGTCATCGGTGACTTCGCCATGAATCAGCAGCGGGATGTCCAGTCGCTCCATTACCGCCAATAACGGATAAATCGCCTTGATGTCAGCGACGCCGGAATCGGAATTGGTGGTCGCACCTGCCGGATAAAGTTTACAGGCATGGATATGTTCGGATTCGGCGGCCTGTTTGATTTCATCTAGGCTTGTCGAACCGGTCAGATACAGCGTCATCAGCGGCGTAAAATCCAGGCCGGCAGGAATGGCTTGCAGAATTTCTTCCCGATAAGTCAAGGCCTGAGCGACCGTCGTTACCGGCGGCTTGAGGTTGGGCATGATGATCGCGCGGGCAAATTGCCTCGCGGTATGCGGCAGAACGGTTTTTAAAACGGCCCCGTTTCTGACGTGTAAATGCAGGTCATCCGGTTTGGTGATGGTTATTGTTTTCATTATTGAAGGTAAATTCTGTAAAATAGGCGGTTATTTTATAGTAAGTGTCTTGAAAAACTAAACATAGCACTTATCGTAGCTATTATTTTTTGTTATCGGAGCGGTAAATGCCAATATACGAGTACCAATGTCAGTCATGCGGTCATGAGCACGAAGCGCTACAAAAACTCAGCGCCGAGCCTCTCATTACCTGCCCAGCCTGTAGCAAGCCGGAATTAATGAAGAAGATTTCTGCGGCGGGATTCCGATTAAAGGGCAGCGGCTGGTACGAAACTGATTTTAAGAGCGGCACCAAAAAAAATATAGCGGGCGAGGCGAGCAGTACTAGTTCCCCATCGTCCACCGGTAGCAGTCCGGCTGGAAGCAGCAAATAAAAAACAGGCAAAAGGCGAAAGACTCAAGGCGAAGACGTTTTTTGCCTTTCGCTTTCCGCTTTTCATCTTAATCAAATCAACAGGGAAAATTTATGCGTACTCACATGTGCGGAGTATTAAACACACAACAGCTGGACGAAACGGTTTCAATCTGCGGTTGGGTACATAGACGCCGCGACCACGGCGGCGTTATTTTTATCGACCTCAGAGACCGCGCCGGCTTAGTGCAAGTCGTGGTTGATCCCGACATGGCTGATATTTTCGCGATTGCTGAAAGCGTCCGCAGTGAATATGTATTAAGAATTACCGGATTGGTTCGCCACCGTCCCGAAGGCACGGTTAATGCCAATATGCATTCCGGTGCGATTGAAATACTGGCTAAGGACATCGAAGTCCTGAATGAATCGGAAACCCCGCCGTTCCCGGTGGAAAGCGAGATCGAAGTTAACGAAGAGCTGCGCCTGCGCTATCGTTATATCGACTTGCGCCGCACCGTGATGCAGGAAAAGATGAAAGTGCGCCGCGATGTGACGCGGGTTTTACGGAACTTTCTCGATGACAACGAGTTTTTCGAGATTGAAACGCCTTACTTAACCAAAGCCACACCCGAAGGCGCGCGCGATTACATCGTGCCGAGCCGCACCCACGAAAACTCGTTTTTTGCGCTGCCGCAATCGCCGCAATTGTACAAGCAGATGTTAATGGTGGCGGGCATGGATCGCTATTATCAAGTCGTGCGTTGTTTCCGCGATGAAGATTTGCGCGCCGACCGTCAGCCTGAATTCACCCAGTTGGATATCGAAACCTCGTTCATGAATGAAAACGAGATCATGCATATCATGGAGGAAATGATCCGGCAGTTGTTCATTAAAGTGATCGGCGTGAATCTGGGCGACAAATTTCCGCGCATAACTCATCAGGAGTCGATATCGCGTTACGGCGTCGATAGGCCCGATTTGCGGATTCCGCTGGAATTGGTCGATATTGCCGAGGACATGAAAGACGTCGATTTCAAAGTCTTCTCGGCACCGGCCAACGACCCGAAAGGCCGCGTCGTGGCGATGCGCGTACCGAATGCAGGCGATTTAAGCCGCAAAGACATTGATGCGCTGACCAAGTATGTCAGCATTTACGGTGCACGCGGTTTGGCTTATATCAAAGTTAACGATCTTGCCGCCGGTGTCGACGGTTTGCAATCGCCTATCGTTAAATTCGCGCCTGCTGAAGTGTGGGACAGTGTGTTGGCCAAAACCGGCGCACAAAACGGCGATTTAATCTTCTTCGGCGCGGATAAAGCCAATATCGTGAATGAAGCAATGGGCGCGTTGCGGGTCAAACTGGGACATGATCTTAATTTGATTGAAGGCGAGTGGAAGCCGGTTTGGGTGATCGACTTCCCGATGTTCGACTGGGATGAGAAAAGTCAGCGTTGGAATGCGATCCACCACCCGTTCACCGCACCTAGTTGCTCGGTTGAAGAGTTGGTAGCCAATCCGGGCACAGCCTTGTCACGCGCTTACGATTTGGTGTTGAACGGCACCGAAGTCGGCGGCGGTTCAATTCGCATCAATCGTACGCCCATGCAACAAACCGTATTTGAAATTTTGGGCATCGGCGAAGACGAAGCCAGGGAAAAATTCGGCTTCCTGTTGGATGCATTGAAATACGGCGCACCTCCGCATGGCGGCCTTGCTTTCGGCCTTGATCGCTTAGTGATGCTGATGACTGGATCGAGTTCTATCCGTGACGTAATCGCTTTTCCTAAGACGCAATCGGCGGCTTGTCCTTTAGTCAGCGCACCGGCGGTAGTGACGGATGAGCAATTGAAAGAGCTGGGTATTCGCTTGATTAAGCCAGCGGGAAAAGAAAAAGCTAAGCAGGATTAAGGCTACTTATTTTTGTATTGTTTACCACGAAGGATACACTCTTGGTGGTAAACAAATCTTACCGAAGTCATTCGCCCTAGAGGAGCATCACTTATGACCAATACCCCCTTTCCGATTCAAGATTACGCCTTACTCAGCGATGAGGAATGCGATGCCAAAATTATCGCCGCCAAAGCCAAGCTTGGCCGCCGTTGCGTGGTGCTCGGGCATCATTATCAGCGCGATGAAGTGTTCAAGCATGCCGATTTTTCCGGCGATTCGCTAAAACTGTCCAGGGATGCGGCGAAATCCGATGCCGAATACATCGTATTTTGCGGCGTGCATTTTATGGCCGAAGTTGCCGATATATTGTCCCGTCCGGAGCAGATTGCCATCTTGCCGGATATGGCGGCAGGTTGTTCGATGGCCGATATGGCTAATCTGATCAAGGTGCAAAAGTGCTGGGATGAATTGGCGCAGGTTATCGATGTGGAAGCCGAAATCACCCCGATTACCTATATCAACTCGGCGGCCGACCTTAAAGCCTTTTGCGGCAAGCATGACGGCATCGTCTGTACCTCGTCCAACGCCCAGAAAATATTGGAATGGAGCTTTGCCAAAAAACCGAAAGTGCTGTTTTTTCCCGACCAGCATCTGGGACGCAATACCGGTTATGGCATGGGCATACCGTTGGAAGAAATGGTCACCTGGGATTTCACCAAGCCGATGGGCGGCTTGACCGAGGAGAAAATCCGCAATGCCAAAATCATCCTTTGGAACGGTTTTTGCTCAGTGCATCAGGTATTCAAGCCGGAACAGATTGATGAATTTTTGAAGCGCTTCCCTGAAACCAAAGTCATTGCGCACCCGGAAGCCTCGTTTGAGGTATGCCAGAAATCGGATTACATCGGTTCCACCGAGTATATTTTAACAACGGTGCGCGAAGCCGAACCGGACACCCGCTGGCTGGTGGCGACGGAACTCAATCTGGTCAACCGCCTGCACGAAGAGTGTAAGGCGCAGGGTAAAAACGTCCATTTCATGTCGCCTACCTTGTGCATGTGTTCGACCATGTTCAGGACCGACCCGCAACATTTGGCCTGGGTGCTGGAAAACCTGGCCGCAGGGCATGTGGTTAACCGGATTTCTGTGCCTGTGGACGTAGCAAAGTACGCCAAAAAAGCGTTGGATAACATGTTGGAGGTAAAGTAATGTCGGTAGATTTTAGTCGCTTAAAGCATTTTTCCATGACCTATGTATTCATCGAAGACGAAGATATAGCCTGCGAATATGAGCAAACAGAGCAAAGCCCTGTCGTTGCCGCCGATGGCAACAGCATCAGCTTTAGCTTAAGAAATATCGATCAAAGCGAAGATAACGCGTGTTATTCGGTCGTTCTGGTGAAAGAGGGCGATGACGAATTTTATATCAAGTCCGATTATTTTGACGATGCCGCCGAGCCTTACCCGCTGGATGTGGAGATTTCCGATGACGATGTAAAATTCATCCTGGAAGGCGAGGATGAGGATATGTATTTATACGGCTTTTTTGAGTAAAGTGGTGGTAATGCACTTTTGGCTTAAGGCCGTATGATGTGGTTCCGGAGTCCAAAGCTGGCTTTGGATAATTTACTCAGACAAGGCCAGTCTTGTACTCCAGTATGGCGACATTGTGAGTAGCTGGAGTGCAAGCTCTGCTTGCGCACAGGCAAAGCCTGTACTCCGAGTTATTCATCATCATCTTCATAAGGTTGCGCCTTTACCTTATCAGGAATTTTCGGTATTTTAGCTGAGCGCAACAGCATCAATGCGCTGCCCAAAACAAACAGCACTATGACTATAAACAACACTATCCACATCGCATTTCTCCCGTTTTTGGCTTGCCTAAGCCGGTTACGATAGAATACCGCTACCTGGATTATTGACCTACTCAATATGACAAATATGTCTGAAACCAATTTACATTTACCCGAAGGGCGTCAGGCAGAACAGACTGACGTGACCAATCCGCCGGGAGCGGATTTGCATTTACCCGAAGGGCGCAGGGCAGGACAGCCCGGCGTGACCAATCCGCCGGGAGCGGATTCGCATTTACCCGAAGGGCGCAGGGCAGGACAGCCCTGCGTGAAACAAGTCGAATTACTTTCTCCTGCAGGAACGCTTAAAAACATGCGTTATGCTTTTGCCTACGGCGCCGATGCCGTTTATGCAGGATTGCCGCGTTATAGTCTGCGGGTGCGCAACAATGATTTTCTTGAAGATAATCTGGCCAAGGGCATCAATGAGGCGCACCAACTAGGCAAAAAGTTTTTCCTGGCGACCAATGTGATTCCGCATAATGCCAAGATTAAAACCTTTGTTAAGGATCTTACTCCGATTATTGCGATGCAGCCGGATGCCCTGATTATGGCCGATCCGGGTCTGATTATGATGGCGCGGGAAGCGTGGCCGGATATGCCGATACATCTGTCGGTACAAGCCAATACGGTCAATTATGCGTCGGTCAATTTCTGGAAAAGCATGGGCGTTGAACGGGTCATTTTGTCCCGCGAATTGTCGCTGGATGAAATCGAAGACATTCGCCAGCGCTGCCCTGATACCGAGCTTGAAGTATTCGTCCACGGCGCGTTATGTATCGCTTATTCGGGACGCTGTTTGTTATCCGGGTACTTCAACCATCGCGATCCTAACCAGGGCACTTGCACCAATTCGTGCCGCTGGAAATACGACACGCTGCCCGCCGAAGAAAATGCCGAAGGCGATTATCTGCCTGTTGGCGAGGTGCTGTCCATGTCCGACATCAGCAATGCCAGTTGCGGCGGTGCGGAAAGACATCCGTTGGCAGACAAGGTGTATTTCCTGGAAGAAGAAGGCCGTAAAGGCGAGTTGTTGCCGGTCATGGAAGATGAAAATGGCACCTACATCATGAATTCAAAAGACTTAAGAGCCATCGAGCATGTGCAGCGACTGGTTGAAATCGGCATAGACAGCCTTAAGATCGAAGGCCGCACCAAGTCGCATTATTATGCGGCACGTACGGCACAAACCTATCGTCAGGCGATTGATGATGCGTTGGCGGGGCGTGCGTTTCAGCCGGAATTGCTCGGGGTTTTGGAAAACTTGGCCAATCGGGGTTATACCGACGGTTTTTATCAACGCCACCATACCCATGAGCAGCAAAACTATATCACCGGTTATTCCAAAAGCCATCAGCAGCAATTTTGCGGCGAGATCAGAAATTATGATCAGGCAACCGGTCTTGCGACTATTGATGTTAAAAACAAGTTTTCGGTCGGCGATAAACTGGAATTGATACTGCCGACAGGCAATCAGGATATTATCGTCGAACGCATGGAAGGCATGTTCGGGCAAGTGATGGAAGAAGCGTCGGGCGGCGGCTACGAAGTGAAAATACCGCTGCTGGAAATAGGCGGTGATAAGGGTCTGCTGGCGCGTTATACTTGAAATAACGAAAGGCTAAAAAAGCTTGCCACTTACCTTTAGTATTCTGCCCTTTTAGGTAGCTCGCAATAAATATAATGGAACGCAGGTGAATATGATTAAATATGGATAATTTATGAAAAATCTTATTTAAATCATAATTATCAGCGTCATCAGCGTTTTATTTTTTGCGGGTTACCTTTGCCTTTTGCCCTTCGCCTTATTTTATCCTTTTGAGACTTGAATCATGACCTTTACTACAGCCAATCTTTGCGATGCCCATTCAGAGGAAGAAAACTTCCAAATTGCCGAGCCGTTGCTCAAATCTTATGGCGGTCAGGCTGGTTTTTGCGGCCAAATCACCACAGTCAAGGTTTTTGAAGATAATGTCTTGATCAGAGCGGTTCTGGAAGAGAAAGTCGAAAACAGGGTGCTGGTTGTTGATGGCGGCGGCTCCCACCGTTGCGCTCTGCTGGGCGAGGATCTGGCAAGGATCGCTATCGCCAATGGCTGGCAGGGCATTGTCATTCATGGCTGCATCCGCGATTCTGCAATCATCAAGCAACTTCCTATCGGTATTCTGGCATTGCATACGCATCCGTTAAAAAGCCACAAGAAAGATCATGGCGACCGCGATTTATTGGTTACTTTCGCCGGAATCAATTTCAAGCAAAATCACTTTTTATATGCTGATACCGACGGAATTATCGTCTCAGAAACCCTCTTGGGTTAAAATGACCGCACATTAACCTAGCAAAGAACTCAAGATATGCAAATTATACTCGCTAACCCCCGTGGATTCTGTGCCGGCGTCGACCGGGCTATTGAAATTGTCGACCAAGCCATTGAGGCTTTTGGTGCGCCTATTTATGTTCGTCATGAAGTTGTTCACAACCGTACGGTTGTTGACGGACTTAAAGAAAAAGGCGCTATTTTCATTGAAGATTTAACCGATGTGCCGGTTGGTTCTTATTTGATTTTCAGCGCCCATGGCGTATCCAAGCAGGTACAAAAGGAAGCTAAAGAACGTAATTTAACGGTTTTTGACGCTACCTGTCCCTTGGTTACCAAGGTGCATTTGCAGGTCGCCAAACATGCCAAAGAGGATCGTGAAGTTATCCTGATCGGTCATGCCGGACATCCGGAAGTTGAAGGTACCATGGGGCAATATGAGCGCTGTACCGACAAGGGCGGCATTTATCTGGTAGAAACGCCGGAAGACGTTAAAAACCTGGTGGTAAAAAACCCGGATGATCTGGCTTATGTGACTCAGACTACCTTGTCGATGACCGATACCAAGATCATGGTCGACGCCTTAAGAGCGCGCTTTAAAGGCATACAGGAACAGAAAAAAGACGACATCTGTTACGCTACGCAAAACCGTCAGGATGCGGTTTTCGAACTGGCTAAAACAGCCGATATTATCTTGGTAGTCGGCTCGCCGAACAGCTCCAATTCCAACCGTTTACGTGAAATTGCACAACAGTTAGGTAAAAAGTCCTATCTGATCGATACCGCAAAAGATATGCAGCAAAACTGGTTCGACGGCATTGCCGTGGTCGGCGTTACCGCTGGAGCCTCTGCACCGGAAGTCCTGGTTCAGGAAGTGATCAATCAGTTAAAGCAATGGGGCGGACAATCGACTATTGAGATTCAAGGTATAGAAGAAAAAGTGGTATTTTCTTTGCCTAGAGAATTAAAAAAACACAT
Source organism: Methylobacter arcticus (assembly GCF_050917435.1). Classification (NCBI taxonomy): domain Bacteria; kingdom Pseudomonadati; phylum Pseudomonadota; class Gammaproteobacteria; order Methylococcales; family Methylococcaceae; genus Methylobacter; species Methylobacter arcticus. The sequence goes on along the minus strand of NZ_CP159583.1, from coordinate 2,647,731 downwards.
CAATTAGCATTCCCTATTACGGGGTGATCACTTCAGTGACCGCCCCGACACTTCTTTTTGTATTTGTGACTCCGGGACTGTGCTCATCCAGCCGTGCGTTGTTAAAATAAAGACAAAAACTATTTTTTTTATCTAAAATAGCCCTCGCTGTAAAACCAATCTTAACGCTAAGAATGAAAAGGCCTCAAATATCCTATAAAAACTAACTCTTAGTTATTACTAACATAACTTTTATTTTCTCAGAGATGATTATGATACTTACTGCAATGGATCTTGTTGCCCAAGCTAAACAAAATATCGTTGAAATCGATATTGATGCTGCAAAAAATTCCCTGGAAACAAGTCTAATCCTGGATGCCAGGGAGCCTGCTGAATATGCCGCAGGTCACTTGCCTGGCGCGTTCAACATACCTCGAGGCGTATTGGAATTCAAGATAGGCTCACATCCTGACTTTCAGGACAAACAAGACGCCCACATCATCGTTTATTGTCAGTCCGGCGGCCGCTCTGCCTTGGCAACAGAGGTATTAAGCAAAATGGGCTTTAACAATGTCGTCAGCATGGCTGGGGGATTTAAGGCGTGGACTGACAACGGCAATGAAGTCGTCTAGTGTCTGAGCTGGAAGCTATCCGCCTGGATAAATGGTTATGGACTGCGCGTTTTTTTAAAACGCGCAAATTGGCCGCGGAGGCTATTGCCGGCGGGAAAGTTCATGTTAATGACCAGCGCAGCAAACCCGGAAAAGAAGTCAAAATCGGCGCAATGCTTTCCATCAGTAAAGACAATTATCGCTGGGACATTACGATTATCGCTATTAACGGTCAACGGCGCTCGGCTAAAGAGGCGGTTTTGCTCTATGAGGAAAGTGCTGAAAGCCTTACCAAGCGTGAGCAACAAATCATAAAGAACCGTGAGCAGCGGGAGTTATTCGACTTTAGCGGCAGGGAGCATAAGCCGAATAAAAAGGAACGGCGTCTGATTCACCAGTTTAAGCAAGGCTAGGGGCTACAAACAGGTAGGCGGCTTAGGCAAACCAGCCAGCTTGCAGGCGTATTTTAAAGGGCCGTCCGGAAATAACTTATGCAAATAACGACTGTTGCCCTTAGCCTCGCCTAATGCCTTGGCAATCGCTTTAGTAAAAACCCGCGCATTGGGCAAATGTTTAAATTGCTGATAATAGCGCCGAATAAATACAATAATTTCCCAGTGCTCATCACTCAGCTTGATATGGTTTAAGACAGCCAGTTGCAGAGCGACCCCTTCATTCCAGTCAGCCTGATCCACCAAAAAACCTTGGTCTGTTGTCTTCAGGCGCACATTCTGGTCTATCAAGTCCATGACTGAATAATCGGGTTAGTAACGGTCAATTCAACCAGTTCGGCATAGGTTATTGCTTCGATGCCTTTAACTAACTCATCAGCAGTGATTCCACGCACGGCAATGTCATCTGACAGCACACAAAGGCGATTACTGCTAAGTTGTTTGGCTAACGCATCACTTATGTTGCTATGTTGATATACCCGCAGAACTGCGTTTTCGAGAAATACCGCCACATCGCCGGAATCCATACGCTCCAAGACCGCAGTGTCAATCGGCGACTGAAAAATAAGGTGCAGCACGTTAAGCGTTGTCCGTTAATTTAAGGCCGATAATGCCAGCAACGACCAGGGTGATTGACAATAAGCGATACCAGTCAGAAGATTCTTTAAAAAGGAAAATGCCTAATACTGCCACACCGACTGCGCCCATGCCGGTCCAAACGGCATAAGCCGTTCCCAGTGGCAGCGTTCTAATTGCTATGATCAATAAATAAAAGCTACAACCGCCGGAAACCATCGTTATGATGCTGGGCCAAAGCTTGGTAAAGCCTTGGTTATATTTAAGACTTAAAGCAAATATTATTTCTGCAAATCCTGCGGAAAATAAAAGAAACCACGCCACGAATACCTCTTTCCTTTGTGCCTGAATACTAAATATTCTACAATACACTAAATTTAACAGCATTTTAAAAAATTTAGGGCTCTCAACGAAACACTAAGTTTTTCTAGTGATGCTGCTTTTTTTCTGATTCCTCATAAGTTATTGCTAATAAAGAAAATAAAATTATAATTTTCGATGATGGCCTTAAAGAATATTCAAAGTGACAATGAGCGACATATCATCTTTTTCGGTTCAAAATACCAAACAAATAATTCATCATTTAACGCTCTTATTAAAAAGCAGATGCCTGCTAAGTGCTCGTTTTGGGACGAATAGTGAGTCCTATATCACGACCTTGCTCGGAATCGATGGGAAAAACAATACCGTAACTCTAGACTGCGGATCTAAAGAAGATTTAAACCAACGGCTACTTAATGCCGGTAAGGTTGCATTCGATGCGGATTATAACGGTATTAAGGTTTCTTTTGCCGGAGTTGAGCTGAAAGAAATCACCCATAAGGGAGAGATGGCATTCAGTATAACTATTCCTAAGTCGCTTTATTGGATGCAGCGTAGAGAGTATTACAGGGTAAAATCGCCGCTTTCAAAACCCAGTTATTGCCAATTAATACGAGAAGATAGGGATCCCGTTAACCTTAAGTTATACGATATTAGTCTTACCGGTTTTGCAATGCTTAATGTATCGAAAGATATTTCTGAATTAATGAGCTCCGGTAAAACTATGGCGCAATGTAAGCTTATTCTTTCGGACGCGGGTGAGGGCATGATTTCTTTTGAGATTTGTGCCAAGTACATCATTAACCCTGACAAATTACAAAAAATTCAAAAAATAGGCTGTAAGTTCATCAATCTAGCGCGTCCGGTTGAAGATATTATTCAACGTTATATGCAGCAGATTCAACGAGAAAACTTACAGAAAGAATGATTGAATGAATGACAGTCATAGTCTTCCTCGATTTTTACCCGAATGACCTCTTCTATTTGAGTTAACCGTCCAGCGTTATATCAATCGGCTTCAACCAGAAAGCATACAAAAACCTGATTACCCATAATCCTCAGCCATCTTCAGTAGCCGCATAGGCATAGGTGGTGTTCTGACTGCAACGTAACATAGGCGGGGCAGCATATCCTCAAGGACAAATCGCCGATTGAAGCGATAACAAAATTCTGCCAAATAGCGCGGAAGGTGTTTATGATTGATAGCGTGATAAGTCCTGTCAATCGACCTTTTGACATTACCTATCATCGTATTGACCCAAGTGAAGGGTTCCAGCGAGACACATTCAGGGCCTCCACCGGTTACGATGCTGGTATGCTGGCATCCTGCCTTGGTAACAGCGGCAAAACAGGCCAGTCCGTCCGAGACCACGTGACTGTCGGTGCTAAGATGGCGCTTCGCCCAACGAGTGATTTCTTTGGAGCGGAACCCGTTGACCACAGTCATGTTCATGGCAATAGGATGTCCTTTTTCGTTGACCGACACAGCCGCCACAAAAGGTGTTTTGTTGGGTGAACCCCGTCCACGCTTGCCTCCCCGATGTTCGCCGCCCCAATACACGTCATCCAGTTGGATGACGCCGGATAACGGCTTACTATCATCACGCTCCTTCATTACTTGCATCAGCTTCTGTTTGATGCTCCAGGCGGTATTGTATGAAACACCTAATTGACGGCGCAGTGAAAGGGCAGAAACGCCAGTTTTTGCTTGTGTGGTCAAGTGGATCGCGAGAAACCAAGTTGTTAACGGGAGCTTCGTCGCAGAAAAAATGGTGCCACTAATGAGGGAATGTTGATGGTGGCAGTGATTGCACTGATAAACCACCCGTGTTTTCAGGGAGCAGTAGCTTTGCCCACCGCATTCAGGGCAAACATAGCCTTGAGGCCAGCGCCACTGAAACAAGGCTTTTCGGCATTGCCCTTCACTCCCATAATTTTTCATGAACTCGCCCAGGCTATAGCCTTTTTGAAATTGAACTTTGTTTTTCATGACGTTATCCCATCCGTATGGTAGATACTGTCAGTATAGACATTCTTGTAACATTGGCTGTTCTTTATGGGTAATTAGGTACAAAAATGAGTGAGCAGCCATTGGCTTTCCTTAACAAGCACATCCTCAGTTCACGTAAAACCATGGTTACAACCTCCACATCGACTGCTATACAGCGCAATATCATCACTGTTACCCAGCTTAACCGTGAAACCAGTCAATTGCTTACCGAGCATTTCCTGTCTGTATGGGTTGAGGGTGAGTTGTCCAACACCGTACAACCTTCATCAGGACATATTTATTTTACGCTGAAGGACGCTAACGCTCAGGTACGCTGCGCGATGTTTCGCACTCAGCAACGCCGACTGGGGTTTAAACCGGAAAACGGCAAACAGGTCATCGTCAGGGCGCAAGTCAGTCTATACGAACCCAGAGGCGACTACCAGTTGATCGTCGAGCATATTGAGGAAGCCGGCGAAGGGGCTTTACGCAGGGCGTTTGATGCATTAAAACTGAAGTTGTCCGAACAAGGCTTGTTTGATGCCGCGCACAAACAAATCCTGCCTACGCTACCAACAGCAATCGGCGTCATAACCTCTCCATCAGGCGCGGCCATCAGAGACATATTGGCTGTGTTACAAAGACGTTTTCCGGCGATACCGGTGATTATTTATCCGGTTGCGGTGCAGGGCGATAACGCCAAACATGAAATTGCCAAGGCGATAACCACCGCCAATCGGTTTAAGCAATGCGACGTTATCATTCTCGGACGGGGCGGCGGGTCATTGGAAGATCTTTGGGCGTTCAATGAGGAGTTGGTCGCCAGAGCCATTTTTGCCAGCGAAATTCCGATCATTTCAGCGGTCGGGCACGAAACCGATTTTACCATTGCCGACTTTGTCGCCGACCTGCGCGCGGCAACACCCTCGGCGGCCGCAGAATACGCCAGTCCCGATCAGCAGCAATGGCTATCCCGGTTCGTGTACCTGGAATCGCGGCTGCAACAGCAACTGCAACGCAAGCTGAATCAAAAACAGCAGACCTTGGACTGGCTAATAAAGCGTCTGCAACGGCAACATCCCGGCCAGAAACTGGCAGGAAACGTACGACGCATGGATGAACTTGAAGCCAGACTTAAGCAAGCCATCTACACTAAACTCCGTCATATGAACGGCATTGTTGAGGCGAAAGTCGCTCAATTATGGCAACATAATCCCGCGATAACCATTAACAGCCACAAACAACGGCAGGCCTATTTGAGTCAACGCCTGATTGGCGCAACCAGACATAAATTGGAGCAGTTTAATCAGCGCTTATTCAATGCCAGTCAGACCTTGCATGCGGTCAGTCCGTTGGCAACATTAAACCGGGGTTATGCGATGACGCTCGACCCGTCTTCCGGGGTAATCATCCGCTCTACCGAACAACTTAAGCCAGGCGATATGGTTCAAACCCGCCTCGCGTATGGCCGGTTCACCAGCGAGATTAAAGTTATTGATCGGGATTAGCAGTGGGTTTGATAAAAGGCCATTGCTGTATCACCTGATAACGGATGCCGTCCGGTTCGCTACAGGATTCAATCAGACAAAACGCCTCGGCGCGCCAGACTATCGGCTCAATCTTCACGTCCGGCAAATAGCGGGCATGCCGGGCCAGGGTAATATGCGGGGTATAAGGCCGGGTATCCGTTTGCAGACCGCAATTTGCCGCCGCCGCTGTCAACGCCGATGCCAATATCATCGCGTTCTTCGGCGCGGGTTGTAAGCAGGTCAGGCATAAAATCTTAGGCCTACTCCAATAACTTAAGCTGTCGAAAGTTAACTCAAAAGGCTGGGCAGTAATACCGTCGACGGACTGTTTAATCAATGATTCAATATTTTTGTCAACCTGCCCCAAAAACACCAGTGTTACATGGAGATTATGGGGTTGCACCCATTTGCATCCTTTAGCCGCGATAGACTGGTTCAAGCGCGCCAATGCTTGCCGGTTTTCATCATCGGGCCATAAGGCAAAAAATAATTTTGACGTATCAGGCATGGTTTTAACTCAATATCAGTCTTTCGCAACCGCCCGGTTTTTATTCCTGATCCACTCGCTCCAGGATCCCGCATAAAGTCTAGATCCGGTTAATCCTGCATGTTCCATCGCCAATAAGTTATGGCAGGCGGTGACGCCGGAGCCGCAATAATGGACAACTTGTTCGGGTGCACTAGCGCCGATAAGCTGTTTAAATTGTTCGCGCAATTGTTCCGCCGATAAGAACAAGCCGTTGCTGTCCAGGTTTAATTGAAAGGCCCGGTTTAATGCGTAGGGAATATGGCCTGCAACCGGGTCGATAGGTTCTTGTTCGCCGCGATAGCGTTCAGAGGTTCTGGCATCGATCAGGCAAATGGCTTTTCGGGCCAAGCTGTTTTGCACCTGTACCGCATTAAGCCATGCGGCTTCGTTCAGATACGGTCTGAATGTGGCGGGCTTAACTTTGGGCAAGGTTGTGGTGATCGGCAGCCCTTGTTTTTGCCATTGCTTGATGCCGCCGTCCAATAAGGCAACCTTGTCATGCCCCATGCAACGCAATAGCCACCATAAACGGCCTGCAAAAGCACCGCCTGCATCGTCATAAACAACAACCTGGCTGGTGTTGGTTATGCCCCAGTCCCCCAGTTTTTTTGCCAATAATGCAAAGTCGGGCAAAGGATGACGGCCGGTAAAATCGGTTATCGCTGAAGACAAGCCTTTGTTTAGATCGACATAGCGGGCATGGGGGATGTGTCCGTGCCGGTAGGCTTTGGCACCGGCTTGGGCATCCGCTAATGAGAAGCGGCAGTCGACGATGATCCAATCGGGATTGTTAAGTTGTTGATGGAGTGTTTGTGTGGAAATGAGCGTTGTGTAAGTCATAGTTTTATACCGTTAAGATGATTTTACCGATGTGTTGACTGCTTTCCATCAGTTGATGGGCTTTTGCGGCATCGGTGAGTGCAAAAGTTGAATGGATAACCGGTTTGATTGATCCGGATGCTAATAAAGGCCAGACCTTTTCAAGCAACTGCTTGGCGATTGCGGCTTTAAAAGCATCGTCCCTGGCTCTTAAGGTCGAGCCGGTGATGGTGAGCCGTTTGAGCATGACGGGCAGCAGGTTTAGTTCGGTTTTTGAACCGTTTTGAATGGCGATTTGCACCAGTCGACCATCATCGGCCATGCATTTTAGGTTGCGCGGGAAATAGTCGCCGCCGATCATATCCAGGATAATAGCTACGCCTTGGTTGTCGGTAAGCCGTTTGATTTCTTCGACAAAGTCCTGTTCCTGGTAGTTGATCGCGGCATCGGCGCCTAGTTGCAGACAGAACTCGCATTTAGCTTTTGAGCTTGCGGTGACTATGATCTTGGCGTTGAAGGCTTTGGCAAGTTGTATTGCTGTAGTGCCTATGCCGCTGCTGCCACCATGTACCAGCAACGTTTCGCCGGGTTGAAAATGGGCGCGGTCAAAGACATTGCTCCAGACGGTGAAAAAGGTTTCCGGTAATGCCGCAGCCTGAGTAAAAGACAGTCCTTCCAGTATGGGTAGGCATAACGCCGCCGAGGCAAGGCAATATTCGGCATAACCGCCGCCGGTCACCAGTGCGCAGACCCTGTCGCCTTCATGTAAATGGCTGACGTTGTCGCCCAATGCCTGAATGGTTCCTGCGACTTCAAGTCCCGGAATGTCGGATGCGCCGGGCGGGGGAGGATACAGGCCTTGGCGCTGCATCACATCGGGTCGATTGACACCGGCGGCAGCGACCTTAATTAACACCTGGTTGGCTGACGGCGTGGGCATGGCGCGTTTTGTCGGCTTTAAAACACCGTTGTCGATTTCAATGGCAAGCATTTGTTTGGGTAGCGGCATAGTTACAACAACGTCAATAAACTGAGTTGCGATTATTATATGCCCAAGTTATTGATACGCTAACTTAAAATAATGGAACACGGATGGCACGGGGTTAAACGGATTTTTCAAATAATGGGTAGAATGTACATTGCACACTATTTACGAATACAGGGATCATCAGGTATTCAGATGGCGTATCAAAATTTCTGTGTGAGTGGGCTTTTAAAAGTAGGGGGCGATGTTCTCACACTTGGCTTTATAGTCTTTGGCGAGGTTATGCCTAAAACATCAAACGGAAGAAATCAGTCTATAATGCGCCACCTCATTCTACTTTAGAAAACGAATTTCAGGGCTGGATCGAATATGCAGTCTTAAATTATTACAATACATGGAAAATAGAAAATGTTAATCAAAGAACTGCTCGACAATCTCAACTCGGCAGTGCTTACCGACCTGTTTGGCAGTAAAGTAATCGAAGCCGTTGAAGAAAAACTTGTTGAAAAAAATGGAAAAAGTTACGTAAGTTGCCTAGTTCGTAACAAAGAAGTCATAGCAAAGCCGGAAGAATTAGTACGCCAACTTTGGCTGCATCGTTTGGTGGTCGATTACAAATACCCGATTTCCCGCCTCACCGTGGAATACCCGGTTACCTTTGGTCGGGACAGCTCAAAACGCGCCGGCATCGTAGTGTTTGACGCTGATCGACCTACAGTTCCCTACCTCATAGTCGAGGTCAAACAAGGTAAGCTAAAAGATGGTAAGGAACAGCTACGTTCTTACACCCACGCCACCGGCGCACCGCTCGCCTTGTGGTGCAACGGTGTTCAGGCGATTGCTTGGCATCGTAAGAACCCGAATTACTTCGTCGAAATTCCCGATGTCCCCAGCGCCACTCAGACTATCGACGACATAGTAGGCCAACCTTGGACGGTAGATAACCTTATCGACATCGAGAAAAAGCGCGAAGCGGAAGGCAAAGGCGCGCGCAGTCTCAAACAGCTGATTGAGGACATGGAAGACGAGGTTCTTGCTAATGCCGGTGTGGACGTGTTTGAGGAAGTCTTCAAACTCATCTTCACCAAGCTCTACGACGAGATGTATTGCTTCCGGGGGCGATATAAATACTTGCGTTTTCGCAACAGTAACACTGCCGCCCAGCTCAAGGCCAACATTCAGGGCTTATTCGACAATGCTCGCAAACAATGGCCTGGCGTCTTTGCCGACGATGAAAAAATCAAGCTTGGCCCGGAACACCTGCAAGTCTGCGTCGGCTCGCTGGAGGAGTGGAAGCTGTTCAACTCCAATCTGGACGTAGTAGACGAAGCCTTCGAATATTTGGTCAACAAATCGTCTAAAGGAGAAAAGGGCCAGTACTTCACACCGCGTTGGGTCATCGATATGTGCGTAAAGATGCTGAACCCGCACGAGTCGGAAACTGTTATCGACACTGCCTGCGGTTCGGCGGGTTTCACCGTTCATGCAATCTTTCACGTATGGAAGCAAATTCTCGAAGACGAAGGCTTGCCTGTTTCCCACCTGTTCACCATGGAAGACAAGCCGCAACGCTGCAAAGACTATGTGCAAGATAAAGTCTTCGCCATCGATTTCGATGAAAAGAGCGTACGCGTAGCCCGTTGCCTCAACCTCATCGCGGGAGACGGGCAAACCAATGTGTTGCATCTGAATACTTTGGATTGGCCGAAATGGGATGAACGCATCCGCCAGGATGAAGATTGGCAGGAAACCTACGGTCCAGGTTGGACCAAGCTTAAGAAGCTAAGGGCAGTGAAGAACAACAATCGCGCCTTTCAGTTCGACGTACTGATGGCCAATCCGCCTTTTGCCGGTGACATAAAACAAAGCGACATGCTTTCGCCTTACGAGCTGGGTCACAAAATCAACGGCAAACTAGAAACCAAGGTGGGCCGGGATTTGTTGTTCATCGAGCGCAATCTGGACTTTCTGCGCCCCGGCGGGCGCATGGCCGTTGTGTTGCCGCAAGGCCGCTTCAATAACGCCAGCGACAAACGGGTGCGGGAATTTATCGGCGAACGCTGCCGCATTCTGTCGGTGGTTGGGTTGCACCCCAGCACCTTCAAGCCCCATACCGGCACCAAGACCAGCGTATTGTTTATACAGAAATGGAACGAAGATACCGCCGACCCGCGTTATTACTGCCCTAAATTGGATGACTACCCCATTTTCTTTGCTACTCAGAAGTTGGAATCAAAAGACACCAGCGGCGAAAAGATTATCGCCAAGGATACGGATGGCAGCTTGCTGCGCGACACTCATGGTCATTGGGCGATCCAGCACGACTTGTTTAATCATGAGGGATTGACTCAGGACGGCATAGCAGAAGCTTTTGCGGAATTCGCCGCCAAGGAGCGACTTAGTTTTTTTTGAATAGCCCCTTTGACGAGGCCCGGTATTGGGACTTGTTAGAGGGGCTGGAAGTAACAGTGCTTCCGCTATCGAAGGTGTATGAAGACAATATCGCTTTTCGAATCGATAGTGAATTCAACTTGAAACCGCATCTTGCCATCATTGAGCAACTTCGAAAGCTAGGAGCTGAGCGATTTGGTGATTCAGCTCCGATTATTATCCATCCTCACGAAATTGAGCGCGAGTATGTTGAGGAAGGAGGTGTCTGGTTTTTTAGGGCGCAAAATTTGCGCCCTCTTGAAATATCAGAGAATGACAAGGTTTTCGTATCTGCTGCTGATGCTACAAGGCTTGAAAGAAACCGACTTCAAGCTAACGATTTGATAATTACTCGAACTGGCGCGAATGCGGGCGACTGTGCTTTGTTCAACGTCGATGAAGATGCTCTTGCCTCATCGCATACATTCATTATTCGTAGTGGCGCTTGGCCGCATCATTTCTTGGCAGCCTTCCTAAATTCCTATTATGGTCGTTCACAAATCATGAAGGGCCGTTATGGCGCGGCTCAACCGGAAGTCGCACCTAACTACTTAAGAAGCATCTGGATTCCTCGATTCAATTCGGGTTTTTACGCGGCAATAGGACGCATATTTGCCAATGCCAAAGAACAACGTGATGTGGCCTTTACTCAACTTGAGTTTGCCGAGCAGACTCTACTTTGCGCTCTTGGGCTTTCAAATTGGCAGCCACCTGAACCGCTGGCTTACATCCGTTCCAGTCGAGACGCTTTTGCCGTAGGGCGGCTGGATGCAGAGTATTTTGCGCCCAGAGTGGCGGAACTATTGGACTATCTGAGCAAGGACGGCCTCAGTATCGGCAATGTAGCCCCTGTACGGCATAAGCGTTTCATGCCGGACAAGACGGGAAATTTCAACTACATCGAAATCGGCGGAATACGAGCGGATGGCACTGCCGTTTCGGAATCCATCCTCCATGCCGAAGCTCCCAGTCGCGCCACTTGGTATGTAACAGCGGGCGATGTTATCACTTCTACGGTGCGCCCTATACGCCGCCTGTCCGCACTTATCGCAGCAGAACAGGGTGGACACATTTGCTCTTCTGGTTTTGTCGTATTGCAACCTGCCGCTATCTTGGCGGAAGTGCTGCTGACCTATCTTCGCTTGTCGCCTGTGTGCGAACTGATGGGCTTGCATACCAGCGCCAGCCTATATCCAGCTATCTCTGAATTGGATTTACTGGCGATTCCTATACCACGCATCGAAGCAGCGACTCAAATTCTTGTAGCGGAAAATGTGCGCGCTGCTCAATCCAATCGTTGCCGTGCCGCCGAACTTCTTGAAGCAGCCAAACACGCAGTAGAAATCGCCATTGAGGATTCCGAGGAAGCTGCACTTTTCTATCTTAAATCAGTAAAGGAACCTTGAGCCATGTCTAATACTTTTATTGATAATCGGGATGCCTGGATGAGGCTTTCGGATGTTGATTATCTCGGCCAGTTCGTGAAGTCATGGCTCGCCTTGAATGCTTGGTATCGGAGTGCCTACACCGAAACACAAGATCGAAAAATCATTAACGAAATCAAATGGAACAGTAATCCAGTTGCTAGTTATCTGCGTCCGTTATTAATCCAGCAATCCGATGAAGCGGAGCAGTTCCGTGCTGAAATTGGTTTGCTACACCATCGGCTAGAAAACTACGAAATAATTACCGGTAAAGGTAATACGAAAGAACGAATTACACTTACAAATATCTTCCTCAAGGAAAATCCGCCTTGCGTGAAGAATGGCCAGTCTCACGGCTGTTTATTCTCCGTCGAACGAATCCAGAATAAGAAAATAACAGTCAAAGTTCTTGGAAAAACTGGCAATCCTATCTATCAGTTAACGCAGTCACATTATAATCTTACTGGTCTACAAGATGATCCAGCTTATGGAAAACTAAGTGCGTCACGACAAAGCTATCTGCGCGCACTATATGACTCCGCAGCACCTCGATTAATTGCTGATCTCACTAATGGGAATGAAGCATCCATCCAATGCGGAGCCCATACTTTCGGATGCTCACGGGAACACTTATTCGCAGGGCTCGTTGAAGCGGTATATTTAATGCGGTGTACATTATTTCATGGCGAGCTATCGCCGACGAGAGACGCCGCAGCCTGCTACGAGCCTGCTTATAGAATAGTGCGGCGATTTTTGGAGTGCATAAATTGAGCTCCATTCAAAGTCGTCGAATTGACAAAAAATTAATCTAATTTTCCATCGATAATCAAGCATAAGGACAATAACCGAATGAGCGAACATCTTCTTATATTGGGCGCTGGCGCGGATCGTACCGCTGGCATTGATTTTCCTTTAGCCAATACGCTGCTTGCAGATGTGACGCGCTATCTCGATGGCCCCGGTAAACCTGTGGACGAAGCTTTACGGGCTATGCTGCCGGGCATGCGTTTCAGTTTCAATTCGATGATCGCACGGGCAGTTGATAAGATTGCCACTCGGGAACCCTACGAGCAAAAAGCGATGGTGCAGCGTGTGCAGGAAGCGATTGCAAATCTGCCTTCTGACAAAGAAAATGTTCGCAAGCACGGCGAACTGATCATTCGTCTGTTCAATAAATTAGCGGCAATTGCCGAGAATAGCCAGCTCGACGAGGAGACGGAACAATTGATCCGCGAAGTATTCCCCAAGGATGCAGATGACTTGATCGACAGCGATTCCATTCTGGACATCCACAAGCTGTCTCTGTCCGATACTTTCAAGACGGTGCTCAAACGTACGCTAAAAATGGGGCTGAGTTCCGACCGGCACGAAGTCGCTGCTGCATTGGGCGCGGACATGCTCAATATCGAAACCCTGTTGATCGAGAAATTTCTGGGCTTTTACAATGAAAGGCTGCCGGACATTAAAAACTATCTATACATCTCTTGGGCGTTGTGGGCGTTTCTTGTCGCTCGGCAGAAGGAGGTGTTGGCGGTTCATGGTGCTAATCCTCTGCCGTTCTACGGCAACGTTCCCTCCAACGTGAGGGCTATTACGCTCAATTACACTTCTTTTCTGCAACAGCACTTGGGTAGCGACAACCCTATCTATTTTCACGGCGGATTGGCTGAATATGTACGGATGGATACACGGGATTTGCTGTCTATCGAAAACATTCTGGACTGCGATCCGGCTACGTTTATCCGTGAAGTAGTTGCGCCGAATGTGGATGTCAAAAATGAAGATTTACGTGAGCAAAGGCATGTCATTCCTGCCCTCGTGCCGCCTTTGCGTTTGAAACCGATTCTTTCTCACCGATACATTGATTTGTGGAGCAAGGCCTCCGATTGGGTAAAAGAGGCTCAACGAATTGTGGTGGTTGGCTACTCGTTCAACAACGCCGACGAACACTTCAACGATATTCTCAGAGTTCATCCAGACCGTTACATTGACATAGTTGCGCCGGAAGCGAATAGCGCTGCTTTTTTAGGGCGAATGGAAAAAGTGTTCGGTACCGCAGCTAATCAATATAACAAAATCACAGTAAATGGGGTTTCCGCTCTTCAGGCAAAAAAAGCGCGATTAATTCCAGCCAGAGCAACTGAAGTTGACTTATCAGTTCTTTTCACTGGAAATAATAAATAATTACTGCTGAGTTTGTTCTGAAATGGTTATGCAAATGGAGATAACTTGATGCCAACCTGCTGGATTATCGCCGGACCGAATGGTGCAGGAAAAACCACTTTTGCACTGGAATATTTACCGAAGGTTGCTCTTTGCCGTCATTTCATCAATGCCGACCTGATTGCAGCTGGCTTGTCGCCGCTAGCACCTGAGCAGCAATTATTGGCGGCCAGCCGTTGTTTTTGCATGAGATCGAAGAACGCATTGCCGCCGGACAAGATTTTGCCTTTGAAACTACGCTAGCCGGACGAAGCTATCTCAAGTTGATACGCCGATTGCAAGCCAGTGGATGGAGGGTAGAACTAATCTACTTAGCCTTGCCCAATGCGGAAATATCGCGCTTGCGTGTGGCGGAGCGCGTCGTCCACGGCGGGCATGATATTCCCAAAGATGATATTGCCCGACGTTTTCCGTGCAGTCTGCGCAATCTTTTTCAGCTATTTTCCCCGTTGGCTGATCAGACATTTTGTTTCATGAACAACGATAGAATACCAGAACTGGTATTTCAGCAAAACGCTGAGCAGCGGCTGGTGTTTCACCACGAATTCTTTCAACTTTTGCAACAAGAGGCTCAACCATGAGTGTTCAAACGCCCCCAACCCCCAGTCAGGAAACACAAGTCATACTCGACTGTTTGCGACAAGCTGTTACGAAAACACTGGATCGCAAGCGGCGACTGGGACAGTATGCGGTGCTATGGTCGGGAGGTGCGCCTATCGCCGTTGGCGAGGATGCGCCTGTGCAGTTAACGACACGAACAGTTTCTCAGGACTGAACAAGCGATAAGCTGCCATGCGCTTTGCCGGTTTTAAATCACCGGTGTCAATTCAAATCGTAAGCATCTGTTCAGAAAAGGCATAGTTACAACATCGTCAATAAGCTGAGTTGCGGTTATTATAGGCCCCAGTTATTTTCATAAACAATGTGTGGACAGGATAAAACAGATGATTCGTGCAGGTATTGTGGGCGGAACCGGATATACCGGTGTTGAGCTATTGCGGATTTTGGCGTTGCATGCGGACGTTGAGGTGTCGGTCGTCACGTCACGCGCCGATGCCGGGCTTAGGGTGGATGCGCTTTATCCCAGCTTGCGCGGTGCTATCAATGCGGTATTCAGTTTGCCCGAAGTCGAAACCTTGGCCGAGTGCGATGTGGTGTTTTTTGCGACGCCGAACGGTACGGCGATGCTGATGGCGGAGCAGTTGTTGGCGCGTGGGGTTAAAGTGATAGACCTGTCAGCTGATTTCAGGTTGAAAGACGTAAAGCAATGGAGCAAGTGGTATGGCATGAAGCATGCTTGCCCCGATTTAATCGCCGAGGCGGTTTATGGTTTGCCCGAATTGAATCGTGAGGCGATTAAACAGAGTCATTTAATCGCTTGCCCTGGTTGCTATCCAACTGCTGTGCAATTAGGATTTTTTCCGTTGCTGGAAAACGATCGGGTTGATGTTAAGCATTTAATTGCCGATGTTAAATCGGGTGTCAGCGGAGCAGGGCGTAAAGCGGAGCTGGCGACATTAATGAGCGAAACCGGCGAGAGTTTTAAAGCTTATGCAGTTGGCGGGCATCGGCATTTGCCGGAAATTGTACAGGGGCTTGAGTTGGTGGCCGGTAAATCGGTCGGATTGACCTTTGTTCCGCATTTAACGCCGATGATTCGCGGCATACACGCTACGTTATATGGTCAAGCGCATGGCAGTCTGGACGATGTACAGGCCTTGTATGAAAAAAGATACGCCAATGAAACGTTTGTCGATGTGCTGCCCCAAGGTTCGCATCCTGATACCCGGAATGTCCGTGGCAGTAATAACTGCCAGATTTCGATACATCAGCCGCAGGGTGGGCAAACTATCGTGGTGTTATCGGTGATTGATAACTTGGTTAAAGGGGCAGCGGGGCAGGCGGTGCAAAATATGAACTTAATGTTCGGGCTAAAGGAAGACTCAGGATTAAAGAGTATTGCTCTTTATCCGTAGGGATAAATAATCCATTCATAATTCTTGACTAAAAAGCTTGGTATAGTCATAATCCTATCTACTTTCATTTTTTATAGTGTTAAATGTATGTCTAATGCGATAGTTTTTACTGACAGCGCCGCTTCTAAGGTGGGTGAATTAATAGCCGAGGAAGGTAATGATAATCTGAAGCTGAGGGTTTATGTTTCAGGCGGCGGTTGTTCAGGGTTCCAATACGGCTTTACTTTTGATGAAGAAGTCAATGAAGATGATACCAGTGTTGAAAACGGCGGTGTTACGGTATTGATTGACTCGATGAGTATTCAATATTTAACCGCCGTTGAAATCGACTATAAAGATGATTTGTCGGGTGCCCAGTTTGTTATTCGCAATCCTAACGCGACCACGACCTGTGGCTGCGGGTCTTCTTTTTCAGCGTAGCTGATCTATAGTTTCTTCCCTCGGGGCGACAGGACTGTCATCTACAAGGATGTAGGCGCTTAGCGTGAGCACGACTTGCATGGACTCAGGAGGTAGCGCAACGCAGGAGCAGTTGCCGAGGAGCGGAAGCTGTGTCCTTTTTGTTGCCCTGATAAATCCCCCCAAGAATAACGGAGTTAATGGCTCCTGTGACTTCTTTAAGATTACCCGGCAGATTGTTTATGGTTTGTCTGGCTAACCATGCAAAAGCCATCGCCTCGACATGATCGGGATGAAGGTGATATTTTTCTGTTGATTCAACAGGGCATCCAATGTATTGCTGGATGAGTTCCAGCAAATAGCCATTGTGTATGCCGCCGCCGCAAATCAATACCCGCTCAGTAGCCGGTGCGTACTTTTTAATCGCATCGCAAATGGTTATCGCCGTTAAAAAACATAAGCTGGCCTGTATGTCTTCGGCCTTGTAACTGAATGCGTCGAAATACTGATAAACCCAAGGTAGTGAAAAATACTCTTTGCCGGTGCTTTTTGGCGGGGCGGTATTGAAATAAGCATCTTGTTTTAACAGCGCCACCAAGTCATGATCAATGTTGCCGGATTTACCCCAGGCACCATTTTTATCATAAGACAGGTTCCGGTGCAGCTTGATCCATAGATCCATCAAGGTGTTGCCGGGGCCGGTATCAAAACCGATGACTTGTGCCGACAGCTGTTTAGGTAATACCGTAATATTGGCGATGCCGCCGACATTGACGATGCAGCGATGTTCGTTCGGGTGATGGAACACGGCTTGATGAAAAGCCGGGACCAATGGTGCGCCTTGACCTTTGGCAGCAATATCCCGGCGCCTGAAATCAGCCACGGTGGTAATGCCGGTAAGTTCGGCAATAATATTGGGGTCGCCGATTTGCAGGGAAAAAGGGAGTTTTATCTCGGGCGCATGGTAGATGGTTAGACCGTGACTGCCGATGGCATTGACTGCTGAAGCGGGAATATCGGCTTTAGCCAGCAAGGTATTAACCGACTCAGCGAATAAGACACCTAGTCGGGTGTCCATAGCGCCATATTCTTTAAGCGAGATTAGCGCGTCAGGCTTGCTGAGTTGCTGAATTGTACTTTGAATTTCGTCGGGAAAGGGCAGGTATTCAAATTCGATCAGCTCGATTTTGTTGTCTTTGAAGTCAACAAGAGCAGCGTCAATGCCATCCAGGCTGGTTCCGGACATGAGTCCAATATAAAGTTCGGGCATTGCTTGAGTTAATCGTAACGAGATGATCGTATGGATGCAGGAGGTAGGGCGATGTCGGGAGCAATAGCCTCCTGATTTTTTGCAAATAAGCTCTTGGCTTTGGTCTGATTAAGCTGAGCATAAAACGGTTGGGTTTGCGCTTTAAAGTCAGTCAGTAATGCGCTGCTGATAGGCATTGAATGCGGTATCTTGACGGTTTCCGGGTCGCGATAAAGTCCATCGACATGAAATTCATAATGCAAATGTGGGCCGGTCGCTAAGCCGGACTGGCCCACATAGCCAATAACATCGCCTTGTTTAACGTGATTACCGGCGGTTAAGCCTTTTTTGAAGCCGGACATATGGGCATAAAGTGTTTCATAGTGATCGTTATGTTGAATAATCACGACTTGCCCATAAGCGCCTTTGCGTCCACTGAAGGTAACAATTCCATCTCCGGTTGTTTTTACAGGTGTTCCGGTTCTTGCTGCATAATCAATGCCTTTGTGAGCCCGAATTCTGTTCAGGATAGGGTGCTTACGGTGCATGTCAAAATGGGAGCTGATTTTTATGAAATCAACAGGCGTGCTTAAAAACGCCCTTTGCATGGATTGTCCGTCAGGCGAGTAGTAACTGGTTGTGCCAGATTTATCTATGTATCTTATCGCTGTGTATGATGACCCTTGGTTAACGAATTCGGCGGCAATAATGTCATCACTATCAGTCTCTGTGCCATTAACTATTTTTTTGCCATAAACAATCGTGAATTGATCGCCAGGACGTAGATTGGTGGCAAAATCAATATCCCATGCAAATATATCCGTCAGTTGCAGGATTAGCTCTTTTGATAAACCGACTTCGAGTCCGTCGAGAAATAAAGAGGTCTCTATAGAGACGTGAGCCGTGTTAGTTTTTATGGTTTGTGGGTGATTGAATGTGATTGGATATAATTGTTTATCATTATTTGTCTGGATAATTTGATCTGTCCTGGTGTTACCCAGATTCAGCTCGGCAGGTACGTGCTTTTGCTGTTCTTTGTGGCCTAGTACGGGTTTCAGTGATTTGGAAGCAATAAAGATATGTTGTCTGCGCGCAGGTTCAAAAGCAACGGCTGGATGAGATGTGTGCTTCGATTTAGCCGAGGCAATGGCTTGTTTGTTATGTTTTGATTTGGTGGCAATGAGTGCCTTGTTGTTTCTCGCGGATTTGGCGACAACGGATTGTTTGTTGTTTTTTAGTTTGGTTGGAACAACCGCTTGTTTTTTTGTAATAGATTTTTTTTGCGTAGCTGCCTTGTTGGCAGTGGTCGCATTTTTTTTGTTAGCGGACTTCGATGTGACGGCGGTTTTTTTGCTGTGTGGTGTCGATTTAACTGCAGCTACGATACTTTTCTTGTTAACCGTTTTGGTATTTTTTGAATGAACATTGGCAGCATGAACCGTTTTGGCTGTTGTGCTTTTGCTGATGGGTTTTGTCTGAGTGTGGCCGGCTACTGAAAAGGCTACGCTAATTCCAAAGAGCATGGATGTATAGATTTTTTTTTTCACTAGGCTAAATAATTGAAATTTACGTAAATCATAAAAATTAATGAATTTATAGTTTCATTCTAAGTGGTTTTAGGCGTTTTTACCAATTTTAGGCTAAGCAAAGTTTTTATTCAGGGAGTTGATTATTAATTCTATAATGAACTATTTGTAAATAGTTGGAGAAGGAAATTGCAAGAGGACGTATTGGCACACCTACTTAGAGGGACTGACGAGGTTTTAATTAAGCAAGAATTAATTAAAAAGCTGGAAGAGGGGCGGCCTCTTCGCATTAAGGCGGGTTTTGACCCAACTGCCCCTGATTTGCATTTGGGACATACTGTTCTGATTAATAAATTGAAACAGTTTCAAGATCTCGGGCATGAGGTATTGTTCTTGATTGGCGATTTTACCGGGATGATCGGTGATCCAACCGGGAAAAATGTTACGCGTAAGCCATTGACTCGAGATGCGGTGATTGATAATGCAAGAACCTATGAAGAGCAGATATTTAAAATTCTGGATCCGACTAAAACGCTGGTGATGTTCAATTCAAGTTGGATGAACGCCATGTCACCTGCTGATTTAATTCAGTTGGCAGCAAAACATACCGTAGCCAGAATGCTGGAGCGAGATGATTTTAGCAAGCGCTTTAAGGGTGGGCAGCCCATTGCGATACATGAATTCTTGTACCCATTAATACAAGGCTACGATTCGGTGGCGATGAAAGCCGATGTGGAGTTGGGTGGTACGGATCAGAAGTTTAACTTGCTGGTTGGACGGCAGTTGCAAGAGGCTTTTGGACAAAAGCCTCAAGTTGTTATAACTATGCCAATTTTGGAAGGGCTGGATGGCGTGCAAAAAATGTCCAAGTCACTCAATAATTATGTGGGGATAGCTGACTCTGCCGATGATATGTTCGGCAAACTCATGTCTATATCAGATGAGTTGATGTGGCGTTACTTTGAATTGCTGAGTTTTCGCCCCATGGCTGAGATAGGGTTATGGGCAGAGGAGTGTAAGCAAGGCGCCAATCCGAGAAATTATAAAGTAAAGTTGGCTCAGGAGATTATAGAAAGATTTCATGATGCTGCTGCTGCGGTCAAGGCGTTGGAAAACTTTGAAGCCAGATTTCAGCGTGGCGCGATGCCTGATGAAATGGAAGAGCTGGAATTAAAGATTGAGGGGGCAAGTTACGGTATAGCAAATATATTGAAAGATTCCGGATTGACGGAGAGTACATCCGAAGCTAATCGTATGATAAAACAGGGCGCGGTAAAGATTGACGGAGAAAAGGTTTCCGATCAAAAAATGGAGATTACGGCAGGTACCCAGCATGTTTATCAAGTAGGAAAAAGAAAGTTTGCGCGAGTTAAGATAACTGCTTGACCTTATGAAAAGGCGATGTATAATACGCAGCTCTTCCGGGGTAAACGCCCTGGCAGAGACGCAGCAAGAAATAAAAGTTAACAGGATGTTGACAAGCGGACGGGATAGGTTACAATGGTCGGCTTCTTCGGGGTTCGGTAAACGACTTCGACAAGGACGGCAAGAGAAATAAAATCAACAAAGTGTTGACAAACTGAATTGGATCTGTATAATTGTCCAGCTCAACCGGGGTTTACTCCGACGCTCTTTAAAAATATGATCAAAATAATTTGTGTGGGTGCTTGTGACGAGCTATTTACGTTTGTAATAAATAGTCGACATGAGAACTTACGTAGATAAGAAATTATAAACGTTTGAATCTGTAGTCGAGCCAAGATTGGCTACTCATCTTATTGAGTGGCAAAATGATATAAACTGAAGAGTTTGATCATGGCTCAGATTGAACGCTGGCGGTATGCTTAACACATGCAAGTCGAACGGTAACAGGCCTTCGGGCGCTGACGAGTGGCGGACGGGTGAGTAACGCGTAGGAATCTGCCTCATAGTGGGGGACAACGTGGGGAAACCCACGCTAATACCGCATACGCCCTACGGGGGAAAGGAGGGGATCTTCGGACCTTTCGCTATGAGATGAGCCTGCGTTAGATTAGCTAGTTGGTAGGGTAAAGGCCTACCAAGGCGACGATCTATAGCTGGTCTGAGAGGACGATCAGCCACACTGGGACTGAGACACGGCCCAGACTCCTACGGGAGGCAGCAGTGGGGAATATTGGACAATGGGCGCAAGCCTGATCCAGCAATACCGCGTGTGTGAAGAAGGCCTTAGGGTTGTAAAGCACTTTCAATTGGGAGGAAAACAGGCAGGTCAATACCCTGTCTCTTGACATTACCTTTAGAAGAAGCACCGGCTAACTCCGTGCCAGCAGCCGCGGTAATACGGAGGGTGCGAGCGTTAATCGGAATTACTGGGCGTAAAGCGTGCGTAGGCGGTTCGTTAAGTCAGATGTGAAAGCCCTGGGCTCAACCTGGGAACTGCATTTGAAACTGGCGGACTAGAGTTTAGTAGAGGGGAGTGGAATTTCAGGTGTAGCGGTGAAATGCGTAGATATCTGAAGGAACACCAGTGGCGAAGGCGACTCCCTGGACTAGAACTGACGCTGAGGTACGAAAGCGTGGGTAGCAAACAGGATTAGATACCCTGGTAGTCCACGCCGTAAACGATGTCGACTAGCCGTTGGGCCTATATACAGGTTTAGTGGCGCAGCTAACGCATTAAGTCGACCGCCTGGGGAGTACGGCCGCAAGGTTAAAACTCAAATGAATTGACGGGGGCCCGCACAAGCGGTGGAGCATGTGGTTTAATTCGATGCAACGCGAAGAACCTTACCTACCCTTGACATCCAGAGAATCTGTTAGAGATAGTAGAGTGCCTTCGGGAGCTCTGAGACAGGTGCTGCATGGCTGTCGTCAGCTCGTGTCGTGAGATGTTGGGTTAAGTCCCGTAACGAGCGCAACCCTTGTCCTTAGTTGCCAGCGGGTAATGCCGGGAACTCTAGGGAGACTGCCGGTGATAAACCGGAGGAAGGTGGGGACGACGTCAAGTCATCATGGCCCTTATGGGTAGGGCTACACACGTGCTACAATGGCCGGTACAGAGGGCTGCGAACTTGCGAAAGTAAGCAAATCCCAGAAAGCCGGTCCTAGTCCGGATTGGAGTCTGCAACTCGACTCCATGAAGTCGGAATCGCTAGTAATCGCGAATCAGAATGTCGCGGTGAATACGTTCCCGGGCCTTGTACACACCGCCCGTCACACCATGGGAGTGGGTTGCAAAAGAAGTGGGTAGTCTAACCTTCGGGAGGGCGCTCACCACTTTGTGATTCATGACTGGGGTGAAGTCGTAACAAGGTAGCCCTAGGGGAACCTGGGGCTGGATCACCTCCTTACAAATTGCAACTGAATGTTGTCATGAGTACTCACAACAAATTATTTTGATCACACGCAGTATGAGCCTAGGGCCTGTAGCTCAGTTGGTTAGAGCGCACCCCTGATAAGGGTGAGGTCGGTGGTTCGAGTCCACCCAGGCCCACCACCTTGCCGTGATGGCAAACGTGATGTGGCTAAGGGGACTCAGCAAACACTGGGGCTATAGCTCAGCTGGGAGAGCACCTGCCTTGCACGCAGGGGGTCAGCGGTTCGATCCCGCTTAGCTCCACCAATTCTATAACGTCTCGATTCTAAAAAAGAATCGGCAGAGACCTTATAGAATTGGTGCATGAAATTGCATTAATAGCTCTTTAACAAAATGGAAATCTGTAACAAAGAAACTTCATGGAATAAAACCATGAGGCGACTTAAAACGAGTTCGAGTCAACCGAGGTTACAACAAAAAGCAAGCGAAGTCGATAGTGCCAAGCAATTAGCAAAGAACACCGAGTCAGCAAAAATGTTGAAACCGAAGTAAACAAGAATGAGTTCTCAAAAGCAGAAAAAAGCGATTAAGAAAGCTGATCGATATAACACAAGACATCTCTTAATCATTATTCAAACGAATAGTGAAAAAGCAGACTTATTGGGGTTATATGGTCAAGTGAATAAGCGCATACGGTGGATGCCTAGGCAGTGAGAGGCGATGAAGGACGTTGTAGCATGCGATAAGTTTCGGGGAGCTTGCAAACTAGCTTTGATCCGAAAATTTCCGAATGGGGAAACCCGGCCCACATCAGTGGGTCACATTACAGTGAATACATAGCTGTATTGAGCGAACCTGGGGAACTGAAACATCTAAGTACCCAGAGGAAAAGAAATCAACCGAGATTCCCTTAGTAGCGGCGAGCGAACGGGGATTAGCCCTTAAGTTGTACAGTTGTTAGTGGAACAGTCTGGAAAGTCTGGCGATACAGGGTGATAGCCCCGTACACGAAAACGCTGTGCAGTGAAATCGAGTAGGTCGGAGCACGTGAAACTTTGACTGAACATGGGGGGACCATCCTCCAAGGCTAAATACTCCTTACTGACCGATAGTGAACCAGTACCGTGAGGGAAAGGCGAAAAGAACCCCGGAGAGGGGAGTGAAATAGATCCTGAAACCGTATGCGTACAAGCAGTGGGAGCATACTTGTTATGTGACTGCGTACCTTTTGTATAATGGGTCAGCGACTTAATCTCAGTGGCAAGCTTAACCGAATAGGGGAGGCGTAGCGAAAGCGAGTCTTAATAGGGCGTTTAGTCGCTGGGATTAGACCCGAAACCGGGCGATCTATCCATGGCCAGGCTGAAGGTGGGGTAATACTTACTGGAGGGCCGAACCCACTTATGTTGAAAAATGAGGGGATGAGCTGTGGATCGGAGTGAAAGGCTAATCAAGCTCGGAGATAGCTGGTTCTCCTCGAAAGCTATTTAGGTAGCGCCTCGTGTATAACTGTTGGGGGTAGAGCACTGTTTCGGCTAGGGGGTCATCTCGACTTACCAACCCGATGCAAACTCCGAATACCAACAAGTTTGAGCACGGGAGACACACGGCGGGTGATAAGGTCCGTCGTGGAAAGGGAAACAGCCCAGACCGTCAGCTAAGGTCCCAAAATCTATGCTCAGTGGGAAACGATGTGGAAAGGCACAGACAGCCAGGAGGTTGGCTTAGAAGCAGCCATCCTTTAAAGAAAGCGTAATAGCTCACTGGTCGAGTCGGTCTGCGCGGAAGATTTACCGGGGCTAAGCATAGTACCGAAGCTACGGGTCACACTTTTAGTGTGGCGGTAGAGGAGCGTTCTGTACGCCTGCGAAGGTTCATTGAGAAGTGGGCTGGAGGTATCAGAAGTGCGAATGCTGACATGAGTAACGATAATGGGGGTGAAAAACCCCCACGCCGAAAATCCAAGGTTTCCTGCGCAACGCTAATCGACGCAGGGTTAGTCGGTACCTAAGGCGAGGCCGAAAGGCGTAGTCGATGGAAAGCAGGTTAATATTCCTGCACCAGTGGTAACTGCGATGGGGTGACGGAGAAGGCTAGGTCAGCTGTCTGTTGGAATAGGCAGTTTAAGCGAGTAGGGAGGGTTCTTAGGCAAATCCGGGAACCTATATTCTGAGACGTGATGACGAGTTGTTCTTAGGAACGACGAAGTGATTGATGCCATGCTTCCAAGAAAAACCTCTAAGCTTCAGGTTACCAGTGGCCGTACCCCAAACCGACACAGGTGGATGGGATGAGAATTCTAAGGCGCTTGAGAGAACTCGGCTGAAGGAACTAGGCAAAATGGTACCGTAACTTCGGGAGAAGGTACACCCCAAGTAGGTGAAGGCACTTGCTGCTGGAGCTGAACGGGGTTGCAATAAATTGGTGGCTGCGACTGTTTAGCAAAAACATAGCACTCTGCAAACTCGAAAGAGGAAGTATAGGGTGTGACGCCTGCCCGGTGCTGGAAGGTTAATTGATGGGGTCATCTTCGGAGAAGCTCTTGATCGAAGCCCCAGTAAACGGCGGCCGTAACTATAACGGTCCTAAGGTAGCGAAATTCCTTGTCGGGTAAGTTCCGACCTGCACGAATGGCGTAACGATGGCCACACTGTCTCCAGCCGAGACTCAGTGAAATTGAAATTGCGGTGAAGATGCCGTATACCCGCGGCTAGACGGAAAGACCCCGTGAACCTTTACTATAGCTTTGCACTGGACTTTGAACCTATTTGTGTAGGATAGGTGGGAGGCTTCGAAGCAGGAACGCCAGTTCTTGTGGAGCCAACCTTGAAATACCACCCTGGTATGTTCGAAGTTCTAACCTAGGTCCGTTATCCGGATTGGGGACAGTGTATGGTGGGTAGTTTGACTGGGGCGGTCTCCTCCTAAAGAGTAACGGAGGAGCACGAAGGTACCCTCAGCCTGGTCGGAAATCAGGCGATGAGTGCAATGGCATAAGGGTGCTTGACTGCGAGACGGACAAGTCGAGCAGGTACGAAAGTAGGTCATAGTGATCCGGTGGTTCTGTATGGAAGGGCCATCGCTCAACGGATAAAAGGTACTCCGGGGATAACAGGCTGATACCGCCCAAGAGTTCATATCGACGGCGGTGTTTGGCACCTCGATGTCGGCTCATCACATCCTGGGGCTGAAGCAGGTCCCAAGGGTATGGCTGTTCGCCATTTAAAGTGGTACGCGAGCTGGGTTCAGAACGTCGTGAGACAGTTCGGTCCCTATCTGCCGTGGGCGTTTGAGATTTGAGGGAAGCTGCTCCTAGTACGAGAGGACCGGAGTGGACGAACCTCTGGTGTTCCGGTTGTCACGCCAGTGGCATCGCCGGGTAGCTATGTTCGGACAGGATAACCGCTGAAAGCATCTAAGCGGGAAGCCCCTCCCAAGATGAGATCTCACTGGGACTATAAGTCCCCTGAAGGGCTGTTGAAGACTACAACGTTGATAGGCACGGTGTGGAAGCGCAGTAATGTGTGAAGCTAACGTGTACTAATTGCCCGTGAGGCTTGACCATATAACACCCAATCAGTTTGAAGGTGTTATCAACTAAGGAAACTTAGAGACAGCTTAACATCGCAAATTTGAGCATAGATTAAAGAGAAGTTACAGATTTCCATAAAAGCAGGAGCAAGACGCAAGGCAACAGGCTGAAAAGCCGCCGAGTGTTACCCCTGTTGCATGACAGTTGGTGCAAACCGACTACACCAGTTTGCTTGGTGACCATAGCGAATGTGAACCACCCGATCCCATCCCGAACTCGGAAGTGAAACCATTTAGCGCCGATGATAGTGTGGCAGTTTGCCATGCGAAAGTAGGGAATTGCCAAGCGCTTAAATTAAAAACCCAAGTCTCTGCACTTGGGTTTTTTTTTTGCCTGAAATTGCTCTCTACTTGTTGCCGAATTATTTTAGTTCCGGGATTCCACATACCTTCAGTCACTTCCAGAATATATAACCTCATTAGGATATAAGACATAGAGTAATCGATGTACAATCCTTTTAAAGGTTAAACAGGTACTCTGATGGAAAACGAACTTATTTTTGCTCTTGGCCCTGTGGTGATAGGTGCATCGTTAATCACTACCTGGGGCATCATGTTGCTGATTACGGCAATAGCCTGGTTTTCAACCCGGCATCTGGATAGGGTGCCCGGCACGTTGCAGACAACCGTCGAAGGCATCGTCGTCGCTATCGAAGGCGCCATTACTGCCGTTGCGCCGGAACACGGACGGCAGATTATGCCTTTTATTGCGTCGATTTGGCTGTTCCTGATCATTGCCAATCTGACGGGATTAATACCGGGCTTGCATTCGCCAACCGACGATCTTTCTGTGACCTCGGCACTGGCGATACTGGTGTTTTTCTCTGCGCACTGGTTTGGCATAAAAACGCAAGGCTTGAAAAACTACCTGCGTCATTACCTGACCCCTAACCCGATTTTGCTGCCTTTTCATATTATCAGCGAATTTACTCGCACCCTGGCGCTGGCTATCCGGTTATTCGGCAATATGATGAGCCTGGAATTGGCGGCAATGCTGATATTACTGGTGGCAGGATTTCTGGCACCGATCCCGATTCTAATGCTGCATATCATTGAAGCTCTGGTACAGGCTTATATTTTCGGGATGCTGGCATTGATTTATCTGGCTGGAGCTATGCAGTCCCAATAACTTAATTTACCGGAGTAACTTATGTCTGATATCGCCTCGATTGTTTTTGGATCCAGTATTGCTGCTATTATTGGCATCGCGCTGGGGGTGATGCTCCCTGCTTTGGCTATGGGCAAAGCCATCGGCAGTGCACTGGACGCCTTATCCAGGCAACCGGAATCGGAACGTTCTATTATGCGCACCTTGTTTATCGGCCTGGCGATGATTGAATCATTGGCTATTTATTGTCTGGTTATTATTTTGATCGTGCTATTCAGAAATCCTTTACTTGAATACATCGTGAAATAATGCAAAGGGATCAGCATGGAATTCAATCTATCCACCTTTATCTTTGAAATCATCAATTTCCTGATTCTAATCTGGATCTTGCAGCGGCTTTTTTATAAGCCTTTGCTTGAAGTGATTGCCAAGCGCAAGCAATTTATCGAGCAATCGTTAAGTGACACAAAAAACCTGCAACAGCAGGCCGAACAGCAACGCAGCCTTTATGAAAACCGGCAAAAACTCTGGGAGCAGGAAAAACAGACCGCTATCACTGCTCTGCACCAACAACTCGCAGCCGAAAGAAGAATGCAACTGGACAGGCTAAATGCCGATCTTGAGCAAGAACGGCAAAAAGCCAAAGTAACGCTGTCAAAGCAACAGCAGGAGTTGCAACAGCAGGCCGAAAAACAGGCCTTGAAAAACGCTGCCAAATTTTCCGGAATGCTGCTGCAACAGGCGGCAGGGCCTGATCTGGAAGCGCGCTTATTTACGCTGCTGATGGACAACTTGACGGCCTTGCCGGATGCCTGCAAGCTGTGTTTAGTCGTACTCGGCGCTAAAAAATCGGTGCCTATAAAAATAACTAGCGCCTATCCCTTATCAATTGACATGCGCCAGCAGCTGGAACAAAAGCTGGGCGCGTTAATTAGCAGTCAAATCCTATTTCAATACCTGCAGGATGAAGCGCTTATTGCCGGTCTGCGCATGGATATCGGCTCTTGGGTGCTAAACGCCAACCTGCAACACGAACTGATCGGTTTTGCCGAGATTGACTATGAGTCGGATTGAAAGCGTGCCCAGCAGCAGTCTAGTGGACAAACAGACCGACTGGCTGGCTAATTACCAGCCAGGGCTGCGCGTTACCGAACAAGGCAAGGTAGTCTCCATCGGCGATGGCATTAGCTGGATCAAGGGTCTGCCATCGGCGGCTATCGATGACATTCTGGTTTTTTCCGACGGCAGCAGGGGCATGGTCTTCGACCTTAACCGCGACCGGATCGGCGCAATTTTATTGTACGAAACCGAAGCGCTGACCGCAGGCACTACAGTCCATCTTTCCAAGCACTCGCTTAGCATACCGGTTAGCAACGAGTTTTTAGGCCGGGTAATCGACCCGCTAGGAACGCCGCTGGACGGGCAAGATCCTCCATCTCAGGTAGGGCGCGAAAATATGGAAAAAGGTTCGCCCGCGATTATCGCCCGAGATTTTGTCCATAAACCGCTGTACACCGGCATAAAAATCATCGACACCCTGATTCCGATAGGTAAAGGTCAGCGGCAACTGATCATCGGCGATGAAGGCCTGGGCAGAAGCTCAATCGCTATCGATACCGTCATTAATCAAAAAGATAAAAATGTCGTATGCATCTACGTGCTGATTGGTCAGAAACGCTCTGCGGTGGTCAGCACCCTGGAAACCCTTAAAAATCACGGTGCATTGGACTACACTGTGTGCGTGGTCGCCGAAGCCAGCGCCTTGCCCGGTTTACAGTATATCGCCCCGTTTGCCGGTTGTGCGCTGGCCGAATACTGGATGGCGCAAGGACGGGACACGCTGATTATTTACGATGATTTATCGACCCACGCCCGGACTTATCGGGAATTGTCTTTATTGCTGCGCCGTCCTCCCGGACGCGAAGCCTATCCGGGCGACATCTTCTTTGTCCATTCCCGCCTGCTGGAACGTTCGACTTGCTTGAATGCCGAAAACGGCGGCGGCAGCATGACCGCCTTGCCGATTATCGAAACCCAACAAGGGGAAATTGCCGCCTATATTCCGACCAATTTGATTTCCATTACCGATGGGCAAATCTATCTGGATAACGATTTGTTTGTTTCGGGATTCCGACCGGCTATCGACATCACCCGCTCGGTATCGCGAATCGGCGGCAAAGCACAGGATATGAGCATCCGTGATCAAGCCGGACAAATGAAACTGGATTATCTGCAATTTTTGGAGTTGGAAGCTTTCACCCGTTTCGGCCAGCGTCTGGAAGCTTCAATGGAAGCGCGAATCAAGCGTGGCAGGTTGCTTCGGGAGCTATTAAAACAGGATCGACTGACTCCGCAGAGCAATCTTTATCAATTGGCCTGGCTGACGGCGTTTAATTCCGGACTGCTTAACCAAACAGCTCCTGAAGACATTGCAAAGATGTTGGTTTGCATTGAACAAGGCATTGAAACCACAACGCTGACGCTAGAAAGCAGCCCTGAGCAGTGGCAGCAAGCACTCGGCGAATGGCTTAAATCGTCATGAGCCTTAGCCGCGAACTGCAACAGCATATCACCCAGCTGAAGGAGATACGCAGCATTTTAAATTCGATGAAAAACCTGGCTTTTATAGAGATTCATAAGCTACAGCGTTTTAAAGCCATGCAAGGTCAGGCCGTGACTGCTATCGAACAGGCGGCGCTGGACTTTCTGGATTTTTATCCCGGCTTAGCAGAAATTGACGATAACGCCGCGCAATTTTGTATTTTGCTGGGAGCGGAACGCGGGTTTTGTGGCGATTTTAACGAAAGCCTGATTGATGCGATTGCAAGCCAAGCTTATACCGGCGTTATTGCGGTCGGCAGCCGGCTTTGTAACCGGCAGGAGGACATTGCTCCGGAGGTCATCGCAACGCTCGAAGGGGCTAATGTCGCCGAAGAAGTGCCCGCTATCATTAGCCGCCTGATTGATACTCTCAGCGGCTTACACGGCAAAGCCGCCTCCGCATTACAGTTAACCGTTGTTTATCACGATAACGTAGCCACTCAAATCAGCCAACGGCAGGTACTTCCGCCCCTTCCTCGGCAAAATGAAAGCACCGTTCACTATCGCAACCCGCCGGTGCTGAATCTCGAACCCGACGATTTTTTTGCGGACTTGGTCGATCATTATCTATTTGCCGTGCTGCATGAAATTTTTTATATCTCCCTGATGGCGGAAAACCACAGCCGTCTGCAGCATCTGGAAGGCGCGGTCAATCACCTGGACGACGAAACCGTAAAGCTGCAAAGAAAATCCCAGATTTACCGGCAGGAAGAAATTACCGAAGAGATTGAAGTTATTTTGTTAAATGCGGAGAATTTTTAGCTTGGTTGGGTTTTCCAGCGTTTTGTCGTAGCTTTCACCTTAGTCTTTAATCAGAAAAAACACATTAAAAATCCCAACCACTAATCCCGTAAACAATAAGCTGAGCGTCCAGCGCATCGAATAGCCTGCCATCATGCCGTCCAGCCAGCGGCCTAAATAAACGCCGCCAATAACAGGCAATACCATGACCAAACCCAGTGTGCCGATATAAACGGTTTGTGACAGCAGATTAGGTCGATCATGCTCCGCTTTTTTGATGCGTTTGATCTGGCTTTCAATTTTCTTTTTGAGGCGTTGTTGAGTATTCATGACTGCCAGCCGGTCTTGTGTTTAAGCGCCAACATGCGTTTCATCATGGCTTGTTCCATCCGGTGCAGGCTTTCCCTGATTGCATGCAGATTTTCTTCCTCCGCTATCAATTGCTGCTCCAGTAAGGTACTGATCCGTTCAAGGTCGGTGTCGATCAGAAAATGCCGGGTGCTGACCGTCAACTCGTTATTGTTGAAATAGACAACCGCTCCCGGCAAAGCCAAATATTGCCATGCATCTGTCGACAGGGAAAAACGCGCCAAACCGAAAACCAAAGTAGTCATAAAGCGCGCATGATTGGCTTGGATGCCGAAGCAGCCGGTAGCGTCTTCCCCGACAAAGGAGGTGACGCCGGCGATGCGTTGTTCATGGCTTGCATCGAACAGGTTCAGCACGAATCGGTTCATAGACTGTCCTGCATCGAGCCGCGCATATAGCATTGCTCTTCGGATAGATCATCATAATGCCCCGCCAAAAAGGCTTCGCAATCGGTCAGGGTTTGTGCCAGCGGCACGGAAACTCCGGTTTGTTTGGTGTGCTGAGCCAAAACTGCAAACGGCTGGGTCAGATAACGTTGCAATTTACGGGCGCGCATCACGATTTGTCGATCAACCTCGGCCAATTCTTCAATGCCCAGCATCGCGATAATATCCTCCAGTTCATGATATCGCGCCAGATGTTCGCGCACCGCTTCGGCAACTGCATAATGGCGATCCCCCAGGGTATTTCTGTCCATCAGCTTGCTGCTGGAGCGCAGCGGATCGACAGCCGGATAAATGCCTTTGCTGGCCTGATCCCTGGACAGGATAACAGTGGTATCCAGATGACTGAGTATCGCGCTGACCGCCGGGTCGGTCATGTCATCGGCTGGCACGTAGACAGCCTGCACCGAGGTGATGGCGCCCTGCCGGGTGGAAAGTATCCTGTCCTGCAACTCGGCGACTTCGGAAGTCAATGTCGGCTGGTAACCCACTGTAGCGGGCATGCGGCCCAGCAGGCTGGAGATTTCACTTCCGGCCTGAACAAAGCGAAACACATTATCCACCACAAACAGCACTTCTTTATGCAGGGTGTCGCGCAGGTATTCGGCATAAGTCAGGGCTGAAAGGGCGACGCGAAAACGCACGCCGGGCGATTCGTCCATTTGTCCGAACACCATCAGAGTATCGTCCATGACGCCCGCCTGTTGCATTTCCCGCCATAATTCGTGGGCTTCGCGAATGCGCTCGCCGACTCCGGCAAAGACCGAAACCCCTTTGTGGATCGCGGAAACGGCATGAATAAACTCCATGACCAGCACGGTCTTGCCGACTCCCGCACCGCCGAATAACCCGGTTTTGCCGCCTTTTACGAAAGGGCATAACAAGTCGATGACTTTAATGCCGGTTTCCAAAATGCCGTTGATGCCGATGGCTTCGGATAGCGGCAACGGTTTAGCGTGAATATTGCGGAATTCGGTTTTAGGCAAGGGCGGCAGTCCGTCCAGCGGTTTGCCGAATATATTCAGCAACCGGCCCAAACATTGCTCGGAGACAGGCACATGCAAAGGCGCTCCGGTATCGAATACGCTCATGCCGCGGCTTAATCCGGCGGTGCCGTGCAGGGTAATCGCCCGGATATGCCGCTCATCAAGATGCTGGTGTACCTCGAAAACATAAGCGGTGTGATCAAAGCGGGTGAACAAAGCCTGACGCAAAGGCGGCAGCTGGGTGCAGTCGATAATCACCACCGGGCCATGCACTTCAACGATGGTTCCGATGACAGGGCGAGGTTCCTGTTGTATCTGCAAACTGTCCAAAAATGGCTACTCCCAAGGTGATGAAACGGGTCTTGATAGGAATCTACTTAAAATACGTGTGTATGGCAAACAATTCGCATGGTTTAGAGATAGAGCAGCAATGCCAAAACGTGCGGGATGGGATTACAAATTCAGTACCTCACGAAATAGTATGATATGACTTGTTTATTTTGAAACACAATTAAGAAAAATTATGAATACCTCGCCGATATTTTTCATGTCTGGCAGCGCGGTGAAAATTACCAAGATCAAGCCGGGTTCTGCTTTTCGGCTGAACTCAAAGATATTCAGAAGCATGATTATGTGCTCACCCCGGCCGTTATGTCGGTGCCGCCGAACAGGAAGACGACGGCGAACCGTTTGCCGAAAAAATGACCCGCTTAACCGCATAGCTCAAAACACAGCTTGCCGAAAGCAGCCGCCTGGAAGCGGAGATTAAAAAGAATCTGGCAGGGTTAGGATATGAGCTCTAAACACCCGCTGCTTGCTGAAATTTTGCAAGGCGAAAGCAAAACGCTGGAATTTAAAGCGACTTTGCCCAAAGGCGATCAGCTTGCTAAGACACTGATTGCCTTTGCCAATACCAGCGGCGGAAAACTGGTTATCGGCGTTAACGACCAACGTGAACTGATCGGTTTGCAGGGCGCAGACGTATTTGAATTAATGGATAAAGTCGCGTCTATGGTGCATGAACTTTGTGCACCAAGCTTATTGCCGGATATTTACATTGAAAATATTCAGGGCTTTGAACTCCTGATTATTGACGTATTCCGTGGCAAGCTAATGCCTTATCACCTAAAAACGAAAGACCGTCGGCAAGGAACTTATATTCGTCTGGGCGCCAGTAACAGACTGGCATCGGAGGAATACATTCTGTCGTTAGAACTTCAGCGTCTCAAGCAAAGCTTTGATGAGCAAATCAACTATCAACAGCCATTAAACACGCTCGATACCAAACCGTTACAAGATGCTTTTCTGGCGGCGGGTAAAGTCCTTACGCAAGAAAAAATGCGTAATCTCAAACTCATTTTCGATGATCATGGGCAACTCTATCCCAGTCACGGTTTGCTGATTTTGTTGGGTCATTACGAGCATGTTGAAATCAAATGCAGCCGTTTTAAAGGCCGTACTATGGCGGTATTCTATAGTGGACCCCGAAAACCGGACAATAGTTTAAGCTATGCTCTGTCGATAAATGAGAAGCAGGAAATGAGCGAAAGCAAACGGAAGATTTATACAAGGGCGCAAAAAGCCAAGATCGCCTTGGAAGCGGTTCGAGGCATAAAGGCCATCAATGAGATTGCCCAGGATAACAACGTCCATCCGACTCAGGTTAGTCAATGGAAAAAGGAATTGATGGACAATGCAGGCAGCCTGTTTGATGGTAAGCGGGGACCGAAGCCTACCGATGCACAGAGCGATCCGGATCGGCTGTATGCCAAAATCGGGCAATTGAACATGGAATTGGACTGGCTTAAAAAAAAGTCTGGACTCAGCCTATAGATGAGCGGCAATCGTGGATAGCACCGGATAATACAATGGCGCTATCCCTGCAATGCAAGCTGCTCCAGGTTACGCGCTCGGTCGTCTATGCCCATAAAAAGCGTTTACTGAAAGCCGTTGATGAAGATGAATGCCTGTTGTTGCAGTTGCTCGATGAAGAGTATACGCGGCACCCCTTTTATGGCTCACGGCGTATGACGAAATACTTATGCGGACTTGGGCACAGGGTTAATCGCAAACGAGTTCAGCGCTTGATGCAAACGCTAGGCCTGGCTGGGATGACCCCTGGCCCCAATACCGGTAAGCCGCATCCGCAACATAAGATTTATCCCTATCTGTTAAGGGGCATCGACATCATTCGCCCCAATCAAGTATGGAGCACTGATATTACTTATATCCGGCTACCGCGCGGCTTCGTTTATTTGGTGGCAATCATCGACTGGTATAGCCGCAAAATACTTTCCTGACGGTTGTCGAACACCATGGATGCGGGATTCTGTGTCGACTGTTTGGAAGAAGCCATCAAGGCCTACGGGATGCCTGAGATCTTCAATAGTGACCAGGGATCGCAATTCACCAGCGATGCTTTTACTGGCGCGCTGCTCAACAGCGGCATCACGATCAGCATGGATGGGCGTGGTCGCGCACTGGACAATATTTTTGTCGAGCGGCTCTGGAGAACGGTGAAATATGAAGAAGTCTATTTGAAGCAGCATGACAGTGTACAGAGCTTGCTGATGGGATTGACCGACTACTTCATGTTTTATAATGAAGAGCGGCGTCATCAATCATTGGGCTATGAAACACCCAGTGTGGTTTACCAAACAGCTAGGGGTGGCGGTGCAATGATCGTGGATAAATACGGGGCGGCAGAAATATCAGTTCCCGTATCAAAAAATTGGGACAGCGCCATTCAGCTGGAGTGTGAACAGGCCTCTATCTTAAATTAAGGCATTATTTGTCTGGACAATGGGGTCCACTTTAATTCCTCGATAAAAAAGAATACCGTGGCGATTTATTCAATCAGCTTCAGCAGGCGGAGCTATTTATAAAAAACCACTTGCATTTAAAAGCTGAAATCTTAGGACTACAGCGTACCGAAACTTACGAAATCCCCATTCCAGCCATTCGGGAAGCCTTAGTAAATGCGGTTCTGCATCGAGACTACAGCAATTTTGGTCGTGATATTAAGGTTGGTATCTACGACGACTTGCTTAACATTGTCTCCCCTAGTGGTTTACCTAATGGTTTGATGGAAAGTGATTTGCGGGAAGGCCGTTCTGAAATTCGCAACCGTGTTTTAGCACGAGTTTTTAAAGAACTGAATTATATTGAACAATGGGGTAGCGGCATTAGTCGGATCAAGAAACTCTGTAAAGAAGCCGGTAACCCTGAACCGAAGATTCAGGAGCGCGGCGACTTTGTTGATTGGGAGCTCTACCGTTCAACAATCAGCAACACCGAACCAGTAACAGGTTCGGAGAAAATGTCGGAGAAAATGTCGGAGAAAATAGTGCGATTTATCCAGGCCAACCCCAATATCACCATTGATGAACTGTCAAAGCTTGTAGAGGTTAGTACGCGCACCATTGAGCGGAATTTAAAAAGCCTGCAAGCCCAGAATCGAATAAAGCGTATCGGCCCGGCAAAGGGCGGCTACTGGGAGGTCATGGAGTGAGTATTAATGTAGCCCTCAATTTTCGCACCCCTCAAGCAAAACCCGTGGCTGAACAGCTCAGACAGTCGGGCGCTCAAGCTAGCATAGGCATTTTGTCGAATAGGCGGAACGGGGTTTGCAACCCCGTTCCAGACGTTTATGCAATGCCTGAGTACATGGCTACTCTTAACCAACGCCAAACGTTTCAGGCGGGGTTGGGAGGGAGGGATGGGGTATACGGGACGCAGCGCGTCCGGCACTGCATTCCCACGCGGCGCGTGGGAACGAGAAAAATAAAGCGTATCGGTCCGGCCAAGGGCGGCTACTGGGAGGTCAGGGAATGAGCATTAATGTAGCCTGTCGAATGGCAAGCAGTAAAGCGCTAGCCGGTCAGTTCACCTCGTTCTCACGTGCTACGTGGGAATGCAGTCAAGGCGCGCTGCGCCGCGAGTCACGACTAGCGTATTGCGTATACGGGACGCAGCGCGTCCAGCACTGCGTTCCCACGCGGCGCGTGGGAACGAGGAAAAGCTCCAGCTTCGCGAGACGGGAAGTTGGAGCTTCCTGCACTGAATTCCCAAGCTGGAGCTTGGGAACTAGCGCAGATATGACAGAATTATGAGTGCTGATTGGCCTGTGGTACGACTAGGTGATTTCTGTGCGAAAGTCGGCAGTGGTTCAACACCTAATGGGGGAGCTAACGTCTACATCGAACAAGGTGATATTTGCCTTATTCGTAGTCAGAATGTTCATAATGATGGGTTTAAACCTAATGGTTTAGTCTATATAACACAAGAGTCTGCCGATAAATTAAAAAATGTCGTAGTTGAAGAAAATGACATTTTACTCAATATAACCGGCGATTCTGTGGCTCGTGTTTGTTTAGCCAAAAATGAATACATACCCGCAAGAGTTAATCAACATGTTGCAATAATACGTCCTGATCCAGAAAAGTTCGACTCAAGATACTTACGTTATTTATTGGTTTCGCCTACGGTGCAAGACTTGCTGCTGTCCATTGCAAGTATCGGAGCAACGCGTAATGCATTAACCAAAGGAATGATTGAGTCTTTAGAGGTTTGTAAGCCACCTATCTCGATACAAAAGTCTATTGCTGATAATTTAGAAATTCTTGACCTCAAAATTGACATCAATACCCAAACCAACCAAACCCTAGAAGCCATTGCCCAAGCGGTCTTTAAAAGCTGGTTTGTCGATTTTGAGCCGGTCAAAGCCAAAATGGCGGTGTTGGAAGCAGGCGGAACCGCTGAGGAAGCCGAATGCGTCGCCATATGTGCAATTTCCGGCAAAGACAAAGCAGCGTTAATCCGATTGCAAACCGAACAACCTGACGCCTACGCCGAACTCGCCCAAACCGCCGCCTTATTCCCTGTAGCCATGCAGGATTCGGAATTGGGTGAAATACCGGAGGGGTGGAATACTCAGGACTTTTCAAAATTTGCTCAGAATGTACGTGAATCTATAAAAGCTGAAAACACTAAAGACCATGAAATCTATATCGGTTTAGAACATATTGATAGAATTTCATTAACTCTACGCAGATGGGGAAGTGGTGGTGATATTGGGAGTAATAAATCAGCTTTTATTAAAGGCGATGTCTTGTTTGGAAAATTGAGGCCTTATTTTCACAAGGTTTCAATAGCACCCATAAATGGAATTTGTTCTACAGACATTTTAGTTATTAGACCTAAAAGAAGTTTCTATTCTGCTTTCGTTATATTGCAAACGTTCAGCCCTAATTTTGTAGAACATGCAAATCTTAGAAGCACAGGTACACGAATGCCTAGAGCATCATGGAATGATATGGCTAACTATGTCATTGCATCACCAAATAATGATGATGTTTTCTTGAAATTTAATAAGCGAATTAATCCATTATTAAATTCATTAAGTGTAATAAATAGTGAATCAATTACACTTGCTGAACTCCGCGACAACCTTCTCCCCAAACTCCTCTCCGGTGAAATCGACCTAAGCCAAGCGGTTAAGGTGACTGATGAGGTGAGTGTCTAAATGGCGAATTAGTGGAAACAACGGAGTCAGGAATAAACCATGTCTAGTTACCAACCGCCGTTCACCCTGATCAGCGAAATCGTCTCCCTGGTGGCCGACATCAGCGAGCATATTGGGCGCTTGACTGTGCAACTGGATCAGGAGCAGCAACTGAAACTACGCCGGATAAACCGTATTCGCACGGTGACCGGTTCGTTGGCCATTGAAGGCAATACGCTGACGGAAGCACAAGTCACCGCCATTTTAGACGGCAAGCGGGTCATCGCCCCGCCGCGCGAGATTTTGGAAGCCGGCAACGCCTTAGCGGCTTACGAGCAACTGCCTAACTGGCAGGGTAGTCAGCAGGCCGATTTATTGGCGGCTCATCGGCTGTTAATGAAAGGCTTGATTGACAGTGCAGGTAATTACCGTGCCGACGGTGTTGGGGTAATGGCCGGTAGCGCGGTGTTGCATATGGCACCGCCTGCAAGCCAGGTGCCGCGCTTAATGGATGAGTTATTTTCCTGGCTGGCGACAACCGCAGATCATCCGCTGATTGTCAGTTCTGTTTTTCACTACGAGTTTGAATTTATTCATCCCTTTGCCGATGGCAATGGCCGTATCGGGCGGTTATGGCAAACCTTGTTGCTGTCGCACTGGCAGCCGGTATTTGCTTATATTCCGGTGGAAAGCAGGGTGCATCAGCATCAGGCCGGGTATTACCGGGCGTTAAATCAAAGCACCGCCCAAACTGATAGCGCTGCTTTTATTGTGTTTATGTTGCAGCGCGTTAAAGAGGCGTTAGCGTCTGTGGATACGGCAGATACCCCCATGGCACCCCTCAAGTTACCCCCCAAGTTACCCCCCAAGTTGTTAAGTTGCTGCAAATGCTGCTAGTCTCAATGAGCCGCGAGCAATTACAGCAGCAATTAGGGCTGGCGGATAGAAAATCATTCCGTCAGGCTTATCTACAACCCGCACTCGAACAAGGACTGATCGAAATGACATTGCCTGATAAACCCCAAAGCAAATTGCAACAATATCGAATAACGCCGACAGGTAAAGCGGTGTTACAGAGGATTAAACAAGATGGAGTAGAACAATGAACGAAGAACAACTGGAAAACCTTTGGCTGCACCTCGTTCCCACGCTCCGCGTGGGAACGCATACTCAGTCTCAAACCAGCCTCTGTGCTCAGCCTATAGCAAGAGGTTTCAAGGCGGAGCAATGAGTCAAAAGGAAGTAAATCAAACGTACGGGGGAATAATACATGGGTAGAAGTCGCTATCAATTTACCGATCCAGGTTTGCCGCATTTTATGACGGTAACTGTGTTGCATTGGATACCCGTATTTACTCGTCCGGATACGGTAAACATTGTGCTCGATTCATTGCGTCACCTGAGTGCAGAAGGGCTAAAAATCTATGCTTACGTGATTCTTGAAAATCACTTGCATCTCGTTGCACAGAGTCCGCAGTTGGATAGAGATATTGCGCGGTTTAAATCCTACACGGCCAGACAATTGATTGTTTATCTTGGTGATAATAATGTTAAGACGCTTCTTGACCAGCTCGCTTTTTATAAAAAAGCCCATAAAATCGACCGAGGCTATCAGTTTTGGCAGGAAGGCGTTCACCCTGAGCTGATTCAGTCGGATGCGATGATGCGGCAGAAAGTCGATTATATCCACCAAAATCCTGTAAAATGCGGATATGTGGACAAGCCTGAGCATTGGCGCTATTCCAGCGCCAGAAACTATGCAGGAGAGGACGGCTTGCTGGATGTTTGTAAGCTATGGTGAGGCGCAGGTACGCATTCCCACGCAGAGCGTGGGAACGAGGAATACTCATTTCAAATAGTCATGATTCTTCTTCAATTTACCGTGATTTTCAGTTAAAGCAATCTCTGAATCACTCGGCCGCCCGGTATGAATGAGTTGACATTTTTACAGGGCACTTTTCTATCAATGAGTTGTTTATTTTTATGAATTTCGAGGCTGGTTATGAAAAAACTACTATATTCCATCATCGCTATTATTTTCATCGTTGCCGGCTGCGCGTTTCAACAGCCGGACTATCTGAAAGTGATAACCGCGACTGAATTAAACCGAATCATGCAACAAGAGGATATATTCCTTGTTGACGTTCACACGCCCGAACAGCAGCATATAAAAGGCACTGACCTTTTTATTCCTTACAACGAAATCGAGAAATACAAAGACAAATTTCCCACAGATAAAAATACAGTTATCTATTTGTATTGCGAAGGCGGACCGATGGGAAATGCTGCGGCAAGGTCGCTTTATGAATTAGGCTACCGTAATTTATTCAATCTTGATGGAGGAGCAAAGGCGTGGAGAAAGGCTGGTCTTGATTTTGAATAAGTGAATGCGTTTTACTGGCTCAAGCCCTATAGGATATGACACCATCTCCACCCGATAGCGATCGGCAGTGGAGAGTTTAGTCCGCAAGTTCCGCATAATATTCGTTACATTCTTTTTCGCGGCCCCTGACTATCCTCCGGCCGGTTGCAGGGCCTCGCGTTTCGGTGACGACGGTATGCTGGCCCTCGTGGTGACTATCATCGTAAAAAGAAATCACCACCCAGTCTTTGACGCGATCCAGTTGGTGAGCGCGCTCGGTATTCGAATACAAAGCGGTAAAATGCCAACCCTTCCGGCTTGCATGCAAAATGGGCAGCCAGGCTTCGCCAGTCGGGTTGAAACGTTTCGGCGCTATAGTCGGCAGCTCTCCGGCTTGCGCTTTTTTGCGGTATTGTTCGTCTATTTTCAACAATAATTCGACCGGCGGCTCTGCAATGGTTTGCTGCGCTTCGAAACGCGGCCTGCGAAAACCCAGGACATGGGCAAGCCAGGTTTGCACCAGGGCGATTTTTTTGGTGCTGAAGCCGGGGACTTTGTTTAAGCGGCCGTTATGCGCCGCCAGTTCCAGGGCTTCCAGGGTGTCGATATGCAGCGTTTCAATAATCCGGTGCGCCGACTTGGGGCCGATGCCCGGAATCTGTTCGAATAATGCGATCGGATCATGACCTGACTGCAAGCTTTCCAAACGGCTCATGCGCCCGGTCACGACATATTCGTTAATGGATCTGGCAATGCCTTCGCCGATTCCGGGTAGTTCCAGCAACGCCGAAAAACCCTCGCGGCCCAGTAAATCCTCGACAGGTTCGGTCATGGTGTCGATGGTCTTGGCGGCATTCAGATAAGCGCTGACCCGGAAAGGATTGGCTCTCTGTTCATCCAGTAAGGCGGCGATTTGGCGCAGTTTCGCAGCGATTTCTTTATTGGTTACCATGATGTACAAGACCTCATGTTGAACGGGGAAAAAGCATTATTTACCACGAAGGCACGAAGTACACGAAGAAAAACAATTGATTCAATATATTGAAAACTTCGTGCCCTTCGTGCCTTCGTGGTGAGTTTTTAAATTTTGATCAAAAAACGATACTTTCACAGTCTCTATTGCTTTAGCAACATCAGCGCATCTTCTATCTGCCTGCCGGTTACATCGATGCCATGCCGCTGCTTGATTTCCTGTTGCAGCAAGGCCGCGTCGGGATTATCGAGCCGCATTTTCGCAATCATGCTCGACAAATCTTCATTAACCGCCCAGGGATAGATCAGCCATCGCCATTCGCTGACCGTTTCGACGTAAAAGTCGGGAATATAGCTGGAAACGGTTTTAAGGTGCATGGCGGCTGTGCGCATTTCGTTCGCCTTGCCGCAGTGCCGGAGATGCTCGACGCCCACGGTGAAGGTATCGCCGCTATCGCAGACATCGTCCAACAGCAGGACGTTTCGCCCGTTGATGTCGGCATTTAACGGGTACTTAACATAGGCCTGATGCTGTTTGTAAGCGCCTTGATAATGCTCGATTTTGAAGCCGGTTAGGTCATGGATGCCGAGCATGTCCGACACAAGCCGTCCGGGTATATAACCGCCTCGCGCTATGGCGACGATGGCATCGATCCGGAAATTTGCCTTGCGCAATTGTTGAGCCAGTCGGCGGCATAAACTGTAGACACCTTCCCAGGTGATCAGAGTACAGGGTAATTCTTCATCCATATCGAAACCTCGGGGTTATCGGCAATGGTTAACTGAGCGGTTCCGGGCTTTATTGTATTGCGTTCGCCAACCGGCATAACATCAAAAACAGCTCCTTAGTCATTTCTGTAAACGGCTCATAATCGAGCTTATCCGGCGTATCCTGAGCCGTATGATAATAGGGGTAACGATAGAAAGCGGTATCGGTAATCATCAAAGCCTTGTAACCGTGCCGCCAAAATACCAGCTGATCGCTCAAGGACATTCCCGGCACAATGGCCGGAGCGGCGATGGATTGCACCGGAAAATCCGTCGCCGAGGAAAACGCCCGAACGCAGTCCCGCAAGATGTGCCGGGAGCGCAAGTTAGAAACGAACGCAATAAAATTACCGGTATCGGAATAAAAATACTTCAGCAAGGGCGGATAAGTTTGACTGCCTCGCTGATTCCGATAATAGCCGACGGTCTCCAGCGAGATCATAAAGCGTATCGGATCCCTGCGTTGCCTGGCGGCTTTGGCATACGCCATGCTGCCCATGCCGGGCCAGAAGAAAAAAGGGGGTTCTTCATTCACAAACGCGACAAAACGCAGGCTGGTTTCAGGCGCAACATCCTGGAACAGGAGGGAAAGTTCCAGCAACGCGGCAACGCCGCTGCCGTTATCGTTAGCGCCCGGACTGCCGAAGACTGAATCGTAATGAGCGCCGATCAGCATGACATCGGTGCTGCTGCCGGGGCGGGTAATTTCAAGACTGGCGCATTCGATACCTTGCGCGGTATAAGTCTGCTTGCGGACGTCATAGCCTTGCTGCCGCCATTCTTGCGTAATATAAGCCTCCGCCGCATGGAGCGCATCCGGATGAAAAACATTATGCTCGCCGATGTTACCGGCAAGTTCATCGACATGTGTGCGTAAGCGCTGAATTGAAATTTCGTTCATGTTTCTGTGCCGACAAAGTTAAAACGAAAGTTGGCAAGAGCTCCGGCGATGTTCGTATCAAGCCGGGGATTGCCCGTGTTACAAAGCAGAAAATTGGCTCTGAGCTGACGATAACGAAACATTGGTACGGGGTCCACTTTAAGTCTACAGACTTAGAATCGGTACATGTCGGTAAATTTTACGGTGCTAAAGCCAGTGCTTTTTCTTGAAAAACCTGAGCAAAAATACCGACACGCCGATAAATACCGCCCACAATGCCGGGTAGCCCCATTTCCATTTCAGTTCCGGCATGTACTCGAAATTCATGCCGTAGACGCCGGCGATGAAGGTTAACGGAATAAAGATGGATGCAAACACGGTCAGCACTTTCATGGTTTCGTTCATTTTGTTGCTGACGCTGGATAAATATATGTCCAGCATGCCGGCGATTAAATCCCGGTAGGATTCCATCGCTTCAGTCACTCGAATGACATGGTCGTAAACATCGCCGAAGTAGCGTTTGGTTTTGTCATTAAGCAGCGGCGACTCGCTACGCTGAATCGAGGCCAGCAATTCCCGCATGGGCGATACGCTTCGGCGTAAAAAAATCAATTCACGTTTTATTTTCTGGATGGTGTTCAGGGTTTGCGCCGAGGGATTGGTCAGTAATTCATCTTCAACGTTTTCAACCAGTTCATCGAAAATATCTTGCAGGGTAAAATACTCGTCGACTATGGCATCCATGATCACATAGGTAAGGTAATCCGAGCCAAGATTCCTGAGCTGGCTTTTATCGTTGTTAAGTCGGCTTAAGAGCGGCTCGAATATAGCGTCGGGCTTTTCCTTGAAGGTGAAAACGAATTTATTTAACAGCAATAAACTGACTTGTTCGTATTCCACATTGAATTCATCAGCTAGCGCAATCGCTTTGATGACAATATACAAATAATCG
This sequence comes from Methylobacter arcticus, assembly GCF_050917435.1. Taxonomy (NCBI): domain Bacteria; kingdom Pseudomonadati; phylum Pseudomonadota; class Gammaproteobacteria; order Methylococcales; family Methylococcaceae; genus Methylobacter; species Methylobacter arcticus. Next base: position 2,604,139 of record NZ_CP159583.1, on the reverse strand, counting down.
TCAAATTCCTCGAATTTTGGGCGTTGGTGGGTGTTAAGAATGTCTTCAAGCACTAGCACATGAATATCGAAATGTTGTCCGATCGCGTCAATAATTGAAACGTCTTTTAGGCCGTCGATAATCACCCAGGTGATTGTATCGGTAGTCTTGTAGGGCAGCAGTTCTTCGATGGATTTGATGGTGCGTTGGGTTAGCGTTGATTTATTGTAATCAATGACGGTGATTTTATGTTCGTGTTTATGCACTTCGCCGACATGCACCAGAGAGCCGGGCGGCAAACCTGACTTTTCGGAAGCGTAACTCAATGATTCAGACATGGTTATCCTTTTTGATATATATTTTATCCGCTTGGTCTATTCAAGCATAATGGCGCACATTTTACCGATGTTCCGACCGTTGTTTGGATACAGTATAACTTTAGAATAAGGCTTTACACAGATGATAGATAAACCGATGCTGGGCTGGCGCGAATGGGTGGCGCTGCCGGAACTTAAGCTGGCGAAGATTAAGGCGAAAATCGACACCGGAGCGCGCTCGTCGGCTTTGCATGCGTTCGCTATCGAGCCTTATCGAAAGGGCGGGCAACGCTGGCTGATGTTTGCGATTCATCCTTTGCAAAAACGTTGCGATGTGATGATTGAATGTCATGCTCCGATTAAAGACCGTCGTTTGGTTATGGATTCCGGCGGCCATAAACAGCGTCGTTATGTGATAGAAACCCAGTTGTTTTTGGGGCAGTCGGTGATCCGGGCTGAAATGACCTTGACCAATCGGGACAGCATGCGTTTTCGTATGTTGCTGGGGCGCACGGCAATGGATACCCGGTTTATTGTCGATCCTGGCGCTTCGTATCTTCAGGGTAAGCCCGATAAACTTGAATACCAGCGCTTGCTGGAACGGGAAAAACCATGAGCAAGAAAAGCAAGACTGCGTTTGTCTGCGATCAGTGTGGTGCCGATTATCCCCGCTGGGGCGGACAATGTACCAGTTGCGGTGAATGGAATACTATTAAGGAGATCAGGCTGGGCGGAGCAACAACCCAGCATAATAGCCGTACGGCAGGTTATGCCGGTAGCCGGTCTGAGGTCAAATTATTATCGGATGTTAATCTTTCCCAAGCGGAGCGGATTTTTAGCGGCATTTCCGAATTCGACCGTGTTCTGGGCGGAGGGATAGTCTGCGGCAGCGTGGTGCTGATCGGCGGAGCGCCTGGAGCGGGCAAGAGTACGCTGTTGCTGCAAGCGATTGCCAATATTGCCGCGCGCGGAGTCAGCGTGCTCTATGTTTCCGGCGAAGAGTCGCTGCAGCAGATTGCCGAACGCGCGCATCGGCTTAAGCTGCCTGCGGACAAAATCATGATGCTGGCCGAAACGTCGGTGCAACGCATCTGCGATGTATTGGATGAGGTCAAGCCGAAAATTCTGGTCATAGACTCGATCCAGGTGATGCATACCCAGGATACGGAATCGGCGCCGGGTTCGATTTCTCAAGTCAGGGAGTCGGCCAGTTATTTGACCCAATATGCCAAAAAGCATGATGTGTCGATATTTATGGTTGGCCATGTGACCAAGGATCAATCGCTGGCGGGGCCGATGACTTTGAGCCACATTGTCGATACTCAAGTGATGCTGGGATCGACCGATGACGCCCGATTCAGGGTGTTAAGGGCGGATAAAAACCGTTTCGGCAGCGTCGGCGAGTTGGGTTTTTTTGCGATGGACAGCACCGGGCTTAAAGAAGTTAAAAATCCCTCGGCGATGTTTTTAAACCGGCCGGATAAGCCGTCCTCGGGCAGCGTGGTGACTGTGCTGTGGGAAGGGACTCGGCCGCTTCTGGTTGAAATTCAGGCGCTGGTGACCGAATGCCAGTATGGTAATCCTAGGCGGCTGGCGGTGGGTTTCGATCAAAATCGTCTGGCGATGTTACTGGCCGTGCTGTCCCGGCACGGCGGCATTTTTACCGCAAATGACGAGATTTATGCCAATGTGGTCGGCGGCATTAAGGTGACCGAAACCAGTTCCGATTTAGCCATTGTGGTGGGCGTTGTGTCCAGTCTGAGGGACAAGGTGATTCCGCATGATATTTTCTTTTTTGGGGAAATCGGCCTGAGCGGTGAAATCAGGCCGGTAGCTAATGGTCATGCACGACTTAATGATGCGGCAAAACACGGTTTCAAAAAAGCGGTTATTCCGAAGGCAAATGTGCCTAAGAAATCGATTGAGGGGCTGGAAATTCAAGGAGTCTCTACGCTTTCGGAGGCGTTGGATATTCTTTCGGAGATGTGAGAGTAAGGCGAAGGGCAAAAGACTACGGAACATGCTTTTGCCCTTAGCCTAATTTTTCTTACTCGCTTAACGCCAACAAATCCCTTTCCAGTAAGGCGCTGTTACCAAGATTAAGCTCAACCAACCGACGTAGCGCGGAAATACTGTCTATATCGATGTGCTCGCATTTAAAGCCCACCTTATTGCCTACAACATGTGTTGCGGTCAGTTCCATTTTTATTTGGGTTTCTTCGGATAACGGCAAGGTGAGAGTGTAGAGTTTTTCCAGATCTTGTTGCCAGGGAAGCTCAAAGCCTAATAAACAGCCTTTTAAGGACAGATCAATAATTTCGCAGCTCCAAGTCTTTTCTTCGCAGCTTAAAGTGGCTTCTCCCGCGAAGTGAATGCGGTGGAAATAGCGGTTATCGTTGTTTTCTATAGGATTCATGGGCTTGGCTTAAAAAATAATTGCAGGGATGTGTTGTCAATAACCAGCACATCATTCGTGTTCAATTTTAGTAATTTAAACGAGCTTTGATTATAGGCGGTATTATTTTAGTTATTCAAGAAATTCCGTTTTTTGGCTTACCGCTTATTCGGTATTGCGATAAAGGTTTATTTTTTTCGGCAGAAATTTAACCAGTTTAACGGTACTCTCATCCCGTTTTATGATCTCCAGAGGGTATCCATGCAGTTTGATACTGGTTCCGGTCTCGGGTATGGTTTCCATAAACTCAATGATAAGTCCGTTAAGCGTCTTTGGTCCTTCCGTAGGCAGTGACCATTGATTGACGCGGTTTAATTCCCTGATAGTAATATTGGCGTCAACCAGATAGCTACCGTCACTTTGGACTCTTGCTGCGATATCGTCCGTGATCAGTTCCCCTACGATTTCCTGAAGCAAATCATCCAACGTAACCAGTCCCTGGACATCGCCATATTCATCAACCACCAGACCTATACGGATTTTTTCATGTTTAAAGCGATGCATTTGGTTGTGCACCGGGGTGCTCTCAGGGATAAACGAAGGTTTGTCCAGGCAGTTGATGAGGGTTTGCTTGTCAAAATCATCATGATTAATCAGTATCAGTATTTTTCTTAAATGGATAAAACCGATAATTCTGTCGATACTGGTTTTATAGACGGGCAAGCGGGTATGCGGGCTGATTTTTATTTGGGTAATGATGTCTTCAATCGACATCTCAAGATCGATACCAAAAATTTCATTGCGCGGGGTCATGATGTCTTCAACAGTCGCCGACTCGAGATCAAGGATGCCCATCAGCATTTTTTGGTAGCGTGCGGGCATTAGGCTTTCCGATTCGCTAATAATGCTTTTTAATTCGTCTTTATTAAGTGTGTCATGGCGTTTTTTTTGGGCATCGACACCGACTATGCGGAGTAATTGATTAGCAAATAAATTGACGAACCAAACGATAGGGTAAAATAATTTTAATAAAGGGGTGTAAATCCAGGCGGCAGGGAAGGCAAGTAGCTCCGGTTTTATAGCGGCAAATGTTTTTGGGGTTACTTCTGAAAAGATAAGTATTACGATAGTCAAAATTCCGGCGGCGATAGCGATACTGGATTCTTCATTTGCGTAAAGCTTAATGGCAATGACAGTTGCTATTGAGGATGCGAAAATATTAACAAAGTTATTGCCCAGTAAAATCAAGCCGAGCAGGCGATCCGGTCTTTGCAGTAATGTAGTGGCTTTAATAGCGCCAGAATGTTTTAGTTTAACTAGATGTCTTAAACGGTAGCGATTTAGTGACATCAAGGCCGTTTCCGAGCCTGAGAAAAAAGCAGAAAGAATAAGCATGGCTGCAAGTATGCCAAACAGCATACTAAGGGACATATCGTTCAAAGAAAGTGTACTCTGGGTTGTGAAAACAACTCTAGTGTCTATGATGAGAAATTTTTGTCAAGCCCATATCTGAGTTGCGGGTTGGCTTAATTGTGTAAGCTACATTAAAAAGATCTTAGAACAGTATGAAATAAAAAGAATTTTGATATGATACCGATTCGATGCTTAACTTTGACAAATCGCTAAATAATTAAAATAGATTATTTTTAAGATGCTGGATAATGAGGCGCAATGATTATTACGGCGGAAAGTGTAAGGTTTAAATCTAAATGGCCTCAATGTGAATAATGAGTGTAAAAATATGGCGTTGCCGCGTATTTTATTAATTGATGATAATAAAACAAGAATTCAACAACTGGAGACGATTTTTCAGTTTATGGGATACAGGATAGAAATCGCAGGTTCAGCGGATTATATATCGCATTTTAGCGAAATCGATCAGTTATGTGGCGTTTTTGCCGGTGATGGTATTGAAAGACAAGCAACTGTGCTCAGTGATATTGTGGGACGGGCGAATAATGTCCCGGTTATTTTGTTAATTAACAAAGGAACTCTGCTCCAGGTTTCTACCGCAATTACGCATAGTGTATTTCAGGTGTTGGAATGGCCGACTACGCATCCTGTGTTGAAGCCGATACTCGATAAACTGTCAGTATTCGGTATGCAAACGACTTTTACGGTACGCGAAAAGTCTGATCGGCGTTCGTCTTCAGTTGAGCGGCTAAAAGGTAAGAGCCAAGCTATTGTCGGTATCCGTAAGTTGATTGACCAAGTTGCGGAATCCGATGCGACGGTGCTAATTCTTGGCGAATCAGGAACAGGAAAAGAGGTGGTTGCCCGCGCTTTGCATGACGCGTCCTTTCGAAAAGAAAAGCCGTTCGTGCCGATCAATTGCGGCGCTATTCCGGGTGAATTACTGGAAAGCGAGCTGTTTGGTCACGAGAAAGGGGCATTTACCGGCGCTTTAAGCGCCCGGCAAGGTCGTTTTGAAATGGCGGAAGGCGGAACTCTTTTTCTGGACGAAATTGGTGATATGCCTCAGGCTATGCAGGTCAAATTATTGCGCATTTTGCAGGAACGCACCTTTGAACGCGTAGGCAGCAACAAAACCCTACATTGCGATGTGCGGATTATTGCCGCAACACACCGATTTCTTGAAGATGAAATAAAAGCAAACCGATTTCGGGAGGATCTGTTTTATCGTTTAAATGTTTTTCCTATCGAAATACCGGCGTTAAAGCACAGGGCTGAAGATATTCCGCTGTTAGTGAATGACCTTATCGCTCGTATGGAAGCGTCCAATCGCGGCTCGGTGCGACTGACCAATGCCGCATTGGCGGTGTTGATGCTGTATGAATGGCCGGGTAATGTCAGAGAATTGGCGAATTTGATTGAACGTTTGGCTATTATTAACCCTAAGGGACTCGTCGAAGCGGCTGATTTACCGGAAAAATTTCAACGATATAACGTTTCTGAGGCATTAGCTGAACAAATAATTGATGATACAGTTGCGGTTAATATAGAGGCAGAAGATAACGCTCAGTCCGAGGAGCAACTTGAAGTTGTCGGCGCTTTTGATGGAGCATCTACCGCATTAGCGCAGTTACCGGAACAGGGTATGGATTTAAAAGAATATTTGAATGTTTTAGAGGTCAATTTGATACGTCAGGCGTTGAGCGAATGCAATGGGGTGGTGGCTCATGCCGCCAAACGATTAAATATGAGACGTACAACGCTGGTTGAAAAATTACGCAAATATGATTTTCAGCGTTAAGGATAGGCAGTCAATTTCCTGTCATCTTATTCTCAAGGTCTTGAAAAGAAGATGAATTAATATTTGGTCTGGTTTTTGCTTAATTTTTATTAATTAATTTACGCTGTAGAAAACCAAAGCAATTAGATATGAATACGCAGAAAAAGCAGAAAACCGAACAGCTTACCGATGCATTCCGTATTTTTAACGAGCTATCCCAGAATTTATCCGTTTCTTACCAAGGACTGGAAGAACAAGTTGCTAAGCTGCACGGTGAGCTTGCTTTTGCCCATAGTGAGCGACTCAAAACCCTTGAGGAAAAAGAAAAACTTGCCAGCCGTTTAGAAAAAATATTGGCAGCGCTTCCCGCTGGCGTCATTGTGTTGGATGCAGACGGAAAGGTTGTAGATTGCAATGCGGTAGCGATGGATTTTTTAGCTGAGCCGCTGATTGGCCAGGATTGGTTCGATGTTGTTGCTCGTAGTCTGATTCCCGTCGTTGGCAACCATCATGAGCGACAGTTGGGTAATGGTAAGCGGGTAAATATGACCATTAGTAGAGAGGTTGCCTGCAATGCCCCGACTGATTCCGGACAAATTATTTTGTTATCGGATGTCAGTGAAATGCGTAACCTGCAAGATATGCTCAATCAGCAAAAGCAGTTATCGGCAATGGGGGAAATGGTGGCGAGTATGGCTCATCAGGTCAGAACGCCGCTGGCGACAGCAATACTCTATGCATCGCAAATGAGTAGCCCGGCGCTGGATAATGAAAGGCGACTGCGGTTTTCACAAAAAATTCTTGAACGTCTGCACTATCTGGAAAGGCAGGTTAACGATATGTTGATTTTTGCCAAAGACGGACGCTTGGCGATGGAGACTTTTTCCTTGGCCGAGCTGTTAAATCATCTCAGGGAAGCGGTCAAAGAATATACCGATAGCGGCGGAATTGATTTGCAGATTATTAATGAGGCACAAGATGACGCTATGTTGGGTAATGAAAATGCCTTGCGCGGCGCGCTGCTTAATTTATTGAATAATGCGGTTGATGCGGTAGGCCAGTCCGGATGCATACAAATATCGGTGGTTCAGCTTGATAGTTTTGAGCTGCGGATAGTTATTAAGGATGATGGGCCAGGCATTAATCAAGAGCTGTGTCAGCGGATTTTTGAACCGTTTTTCACCACCAAGACCCGTGGTATCGGCTTGGGTTTGGCTGTCGTAGACAGTGTGGTGCGAGCCCATGGCGGTCATGTGCAGGTTGAATCGGTTCTGGGGCAGGGCGCTGTTTTTACATTAGTCCTGCCTTGTATACATCAAATATTTAGTTTGTCGCCCGGTGGTTTTTCACATCAGGCTATCCTGCCTGATGCCCTTCGGGTAAATGCAAATCTGTTCCAGACAGATTTGTCCGGTAAAAATCACCATCAAAGCGACGATCAAAGAGGTCTGAATCATGAAGCAGTATGATGTGTTGGTTGTCGAGGATGATCTGTCGCTATGTGAAGCGCTTTGTGACACTCTGGAGATAGCCGGTTATCGTGTGATTTCTGCTCGTAATGGTACTGAAGCCTTACTCAAACTCGAGCTTGGTAAGTTTAAACTGGTTGTTAGCGATGTGCAGATGCCGGTTATGGACGGCTTTCAGTTGTTAAAAAATATGCAGTATAAATATTCAAAAACACCGGTGCTGTTGATGACGGCTTTCGGAACTATTCCCAAGGCAGTCGAAGCTATACAGGCGGGCGCATCCGATTATCTTATCAAACCATTTGATGCACAGGCGCTAGTCAATAAGGTGGCTGATTATGTGGTAGTCAACTCGGCTGCGGCTAATACAGAGGAAGATCAGCGCATCGTGCAAGACGAAAGCATGAAAAAACTTTATGCGCTGACAGCTAAAGTCGCTAAAACCGATGTTACCGTATTGTTGCAGGGCGAAAGCGGAACCGGTAAAGAGGTTGTCGCTCATTATATTCATCATAATTCAACGTATCATCGTGGGCCTTTTATCGCAGTGAATTGTGCGGCTATTCCTGAAAATATGCTGGAAGCGATGTTGTTCGGTTATGAAAAAGGCGCCTATACCGGAGCGGTTCAGTCTATGCCGGGAAAATTCGAACAAGCCCAGGGCGGTACCTTATTATTGGATGAAATTGCCGAAATGGATTTAGGCTTGCAGGCAAAATTATTGCGGGTATTGCAAGAAAAGGAAGTCGAGCGTTTGGGCAGTCATAAAAAAATCAAACTCAATGTCAGAATTTTGGCGGCCACTAATCAGAAGCTGAAAGAACATATGGAGCAGGGGCTGTTTCGTGAGGATTTGTATTATCGTCTCAATGTGTTTCCTATTAATATCCCGCCGTTACGCAACAGGCCAGGCGATATTTTGCCGTTGGCGCAGGAATTTATGCAACGTCATGGGCAAGAAGGCAAAAAATTGCCTGAATTTGACAGTCAGGCTGTTGAGAAAATGCAGGCTTACCGTTGGCCTGGTAATGTCAGAGAGTTGGATAATGTGGTGCAGCGGGCCCTTATTTTGCGGACTGACGATAACATTACCGTTGACGATTTGGTATTTGAGGACTCCGGTTCGATGATGGCGAGAGGGGCTTCGTTTGAGGCCGTACAAACGACTCAGGCAACGCCTATAGATGAAAAGCCTGAAATCGGCGGTTTGGGTGTAGGGGTTAGATCTGCCGAAGAGAGCATTATTTTGCAAACCTTACAGATGGAAAACGGCAGTCGTAAGATAACGGCTGAAAAGTTGGGTATTAGTCCCAGAACGCTCCGCTATAAAATGGCGAGGATGAAAGATTCGGGTGTTATTATTTCATGCTAACATGTGGCATTAAAAATGCTTAATACTCTGTATTATTAAGAAGGTAAGAGGAAAACCCCATGAGTGAGATGAATGTAAATCAAGTTTTGGCTCAGATGCGGGCAATGTCGCTTGAGGCTGGTAGCAGTAAAGTGCCGGAAACAGGTGGCGGTGGCGCTGATTTTGCCGCAATGCTAAAGCAGTCCATTGATTCTGTTAATGATACCCAGCAAGCTTCCGGAAAAATGACCAAGGCTTTTGAGACAGGCGATACTAATGTCAGTTTGGCAGAGGTTATGATTGCTTCGCAAAAAGCGGGTGTTTCATTTCAGGCCATGCTACAGGTCAGAAATAAATTAGTTGAAGCCTATCAAGATGTCATGAATATGCCAATGTAATCGGGCAAACTGTGAATAAAAAATGAGCGAACAGAGCGGTAATAGTTTAATTGAGGCAAAGCGCCGGAATGAGTCAATGGCGCCAGGCAACGGGCACCTTGAGGGTGAAGCGTCTCATATTTTAGCTGCTAAGGTCGATGCGCATCCTGCCATTAAAGGCTTGGCTGGGCTGACTATAGCGCGTCAACTGGGGCTGATGCTAGGTCTGGCCCTTAGTGTTGCTATGGGTGTTGCTATTGTTCTATGGTCACAGGAACCTTCTTATGGACGTTTGTATTCCGACATTGGTGAAAGTGATGTGGCGGAAATTCTTGAAATCCTCAATAAGGAGTCCATCAAGTATAAAGTCGAGAGTGGTTCTGGAGCCATTATGGTGCCGATGGATGACGTGAGTACAGTAAAGCTCAAATTAGCGGCTCAGGGATTGCCCAGAAGTACCAGCATGGGATACGAGCTTCTGGATAAAGATCAGGGCTTTGGTAGCAGCAAAAGTGTAGAAATGGTGCGTTTTCAACGAGCACTGGAAGGCGAGATTGCACGGACTATTATGTCCATCCAGAATATAAAGACGGCCAGGGTACTCTTAGCTATTCCTGTTCAGTCGGTGTTTGTCAGGGAACGTAAGAAACCCAGCGCTTCGGTCATGGTTAATTTATATCAAGGCAGGTCGCTGGATAAAGGCCAGGTCGAATCCATTATTCATTTAGTTGCATCCAGTGTGCCGCAACTGGATGCCAATCAAGTCACTGTCGTCGATCAAAAAGGTCAGCTGTTAAACAGCAATGACTCATCAGTGGCAGGTAATTTGACCTCCAAGCAATTCGAATATAAGAAAAATATTGAAGAGCATTTGATGGGAAGGATTCAGAATATTTTGTCACCTTTGGTTGGTGGTGACGGAATGCGTGTACAAATTTCAGCGGATGTGGATTTTACCGAGACTGACAGAACCCAGGAAATGTTCAACCCGGATTTGCCGGCTTTAAGAAGTGAGCAAACATCGGAAGAACAAAGTACCTTATCCGCTACTCAAGGTGTTCCCGGCGCGCTATCAAATCAACCAACTCCTGCAGGTGTCGCTCCTGAAGCAATACCCGGGTCAGCTGCTGCGGGGGCAGAGAAGACGGGTTCGCCGGGTTCGATAGCAAAAAATGCTACCAAGAATTACGAATTGGATAAAACCATTACTCATACCCGATTAGCGACAGGAGGCTTGCGCCGTTTGTCCGTAGCTGTGGTTGTTGATGATCGGCATTTACTTCAGAGCGATGGTACGTTTAAAGGGCAGGCTTTTTCTCAGGAAGATGTTAATCGTTTTAGTGACCTGATAAAACAGGCGGTAGGTTTTGATAGTAGCCGGGGAGATCAGGTTACCGTCACTAATGTGACGTTCAAAATGGATGAACTTATTGAGGCATTGCCGACAATACCTGTTTGGGAGCAAGGCTGGTTTCTTGATCTTATGAAACAAGCTGCTGCTGTGTTGGCCGTATTATTTTTGCTTTTTGGGGTGTTGCGACCCACGATGCGCAGTCTTGTCGGTCGGGACATAGAAGAGAAAAAAGCCCAGGATTTAGCTGAGGCGCAAGAAAAGGCTGTCGCTATAGGGGGATCTGTTCGCTTTAATGAGCAAGGTACGCCTGTCGCAGTACCGAGCGGTCAACAAAGTGTGAATTTTTCGATGCCCAATGAAATGGAAATGCAGGATCTGCTGCTATTGGATGTGCCTCAGAGTTACGAACATCGCTTGGAATATGTGAAGAGATTGGTCGATGATGATTCGAAAGTAGTCGCACAAGTTATTAAATCATGGATTAAAAAAGATGGCTAAAGCGCCAGTAAAAGAGTTAAGCCAGGTTGATCGCGCCGCTGTATTGTTGCTGGCACTGGGAATGGATAGGGCGGCGATGGTTCTAAAGCATATGTCTCCCAGGGAAGTGCAGGTTTTAGGTATCACCATGGCAAGCGTGGGGGAGATCTCCATCGAGATGATGGATGAAGTGGTTGAGGGCTTTATTGTCGCGGTAAAGAGGCAGACGGCTCTGGGCATGGATACCGATGAGTATATTCGTACCGTGTTAATCAGTGCCTTGGGTGCAGATAAAGCAAATAGCATCCTTGATCGAATTTTACAGGGCGGTAACACTAAGGGAATTGAGCAACTGAAATGGATGGATACCCGGTCGATTGCAGACATGATTCGTTTGGAGCATCCTCAGATTGTCGCGACCATTATGTCTTTAATGGACAGTGAGCAGGCAGCGGATGTGATGATGTTTTTGCCCGAGAGTATGCGTTCTGATTTGATGATGAGAGTTGCAACGATGAAAGGCATACAGCCCGCTGCCTTACGTGAGTTGGATCAAATTATGGAGCAACAATTAACCGGCTCTGATAATGTCAAATCGACAAATATCGGCGGTGTTGATGCGGTGGCTAATATTTTAAATTTCCTGGATGGCGGCGCTGCCGATTTAGTCATGTCCGGCATTGCTGAGCACAGGTCGGAATTGGCTCAGGAAATTCAGGAGAAGATGTTTACCTTTGAAGACCTGACTACGGTTGATGAAAGGGGCATGCAAACCTTGTTGCGTGAAGTTTCAACCGGACAGTTGTTGCTGGCGTTGCGGGGTGTGGGTAGTGAGCTTAAGGAAAAAATATTCAGCAATATGTCTAAGCGGGCAGCAGAAATGCTGCGTGATGATTTGGAGGCTTCACCGCCCGCTAAGTTAAGTGAAGTGGAGTTGGCGCAGAAAGATATATTGGCTATCGCTAAAAAACTAGCCGATGCGGGTGAGATACAAATGGGAATCGGTGGTGATGAGCTTATCTAAGACACCAAGATTTACAGTAGCCGAACTGGAATCGTTAAGATTATGGAGTCTGCCGGACGTTTCCGCAGCAGAGGCGTCTAGGGAGTCGGAGACGGTGGAAATAGAGACTGAGCCGACACCGATTTTAACGGTTGATGAAATTGAAACCATGCAAAAACAGGCGTATGACGAAGCCTTTGCGCAAGGTAAGATGCATGGCTTTCAGCAAGGTTTTGATGAGGGTTCAAAAAAAGGCTATGACGATAATTTGCACCTGATGCAAAGCCAAGCGGCGACACTGGTTGGTCTTTTGGAATCTTTAAGCGAGCCGTTTAAATCGCTAGATGAAGAAGTGGAAAAAGAGCTGGTTAAACTGACTATCGGTATCGCAACGCAAATAATACGTAGGGAAATTAAGTTGGATCCAGGGCAAATCGTGGCTGTTGTTCGGGAAACCATTAATGTCTTGCCGCTGGCGTCACAAAAGATCAGCTTGAAATTACACCCTGAAGATGCCGAATTAGTGCGTTCTGCATTAGCGCTGGATGAAATGTCGCCCAGTTGGAAGATAGTTGAGGACCCGTTAATTACCCGTGGCGGCTGTGCAGTCGACACTGATATTTCACATGTTGATGCAACTGTAGAGCATCGGCTGGCTGCTGTTATCTCAGCTATATTGGGTGGTGAACGGGAGCACGACGGCCGAGGTTCAGGAGCAGTTGCCGACGACTCCAGGGATGGAGGAGGTACGACCCCACGGACGGGGGAGATAGAGCAACGCAGGGAGCAGTTGCCGACGACTCCAGGGATGGAGGAGGTAGAGCAACGCAGGGAGCAGTTGCCGAGAGCACCAAAAGTAGGCGCTTTAGGCGCTTTAGGCGACGCAGGAGCAGTTGCCGACGACTCCAGGGATGGAGGAGGTAGAGCAACGCAGGGAGCAGTTGCCGAGGATAAAAACGAGTGATTCCGGATGTAGATCGGTCACAAATTTGGCTGGCTAAATTAAAACCCTATTCCGAAAGATTAGCTGAAGTCCCAGAGCTGATTGTCGAAGGCAGGCTTTCCCGCATGGTAGGGTTGACGCTGGAAGCGGTTGGTTGTCGAGCGGCTATTGGTTCCCGCTGTCGAATTGAGGCTAAGAATGGCAAGATGATTGAGGCGGAAGTCGTAGGCTTTGCCGATGCACGTATTTTTTTGATGCCGACCTCGGAAGTTCATGGACTGGAGCCGGATTGTCGGGTCATTCCCATGGGTAAAAATAGCTTGGCTAGAGTGGGTTTCGGTCTATTGGGGCGTGTACTGGATGGGGCAGGCAATGCGCTTGATGACAAAGGCCCGCTTAAAACCGATGCGCTAATTTCGCTAAATGGTGTGCCGATCAACCCGTTGTCGAGAAGGCCGATACGTGAGCCGCTTGACGTTGGAGTTAGAGCGATAAATTCGATACTCAGCGTCGGGCGCGGGCAGCGTATGGGCTTGTTTGCCGGTACCGGCGTGGGCAAAAGTGTATTATTGGGCATGATGACCAAGTTTACCAAGGCTGATGTTGTGGTGGTTGGCCTGATTGGTGAGCGGGGACGAGAAGTTAATGAATTCGTACTGAAAACCTTGGGCGAAGAGGGGCTTAAAAGAGCTGTGGTGGTGGTCTCGCCTGCGGATTGTCCGCCTTTGATGCGCGTTCATGCTGCTCTATTGTCAACCAGTATTGCCGAGTATTTTCGTGATCAGGGTCTCGATGTCTTGTTGTTGATGGACTCATTAACGCGATTTGCCCAAGCGCATCGTGAAATTGCCCTGGCTATTGACGAGCCTCCTGCTACCAAAGGCTATCCGCCTTCGGTTTTTGCCAAGTTGCCGCATTTGGTAGAGCGCGCCGGTAATGCCGATCATGGCGGGGGATCTATCACCGCTTTCTATACGGTTCTGGCTGAAGGCGACGATACTAATGATCCTATTGCTGATGCAGCCAGAGGGGTGCTGGATGGGCATGTCATATTGTCCAGGAGCTTGGCCGAATCGGGGCATTTCCCGGCCATCGATATAGAGGCGTCAATCAGTCGGGTTATGCCGGACATTATTGATGCCGGTCATTTGCAAATGGCGCGGGATTTAAGGCGAATGTATTCACTTTATCAGCAAAACCGCGATTTAATCAGTGTTGGTGCATACCAGCCAGGATCGGACCCTAGAATCGACAAGGCCATTGAAAGAAATCCGGCGATTTTAGATTTTTTGCAGCAGGATATGGATGAGCCGGTTGATATGGAAAGGAGTTTGCAGGAGTTGGCATTATTACTGGGTGTAAACAGGCCGACTTCCGGCTGAGGCTCAAGAAAGGATATAAGTGAAAAAATCGCAACGCATCAAAACCATAGTAGATATTAAGGCGACACAGGAAAAAAATGCTTTGGAAGTGCAGGGTGCCGTGCAGAGAAAACTGCTAGCCATGCAGACTCAAGTCGACGGGTTAAAAAATTATCGGCAAGAATACCAAGATAGATTTGACCTGTTAGGCCGTAAGGGCGTCAATATTGCCCGGCTTCTGGAGTTTAGATCATTTATTGACAAGCTTGATAAGGCAATCATTGGCCAGGAGCAAGTATTAAGCTCAATTGCAGCTGATTTAATGGCCAAAAGAAAAGTCTGGGAAGGGCTGCATCATAAAACCCAAAGTTTGCAGAAGGTATGTGATTCAGCTTTGGTGGCAGAAATGAAGCAGGAAGCTAAGCGTGAGCAACTGGAACAGGATGAGCGAGCATCCAGAATCGGTCGTAATAACTCAGGTGGCACGGGGAATGCTTAATAATTAATAATAGTCCGAGCGGAGTTGGTTATGAATATAGAAAATACAAATTTATCGTCGTTGGCGCCAAGTAACGGTACGGTTGAAAGTGTGGCGCTACCTTTGGCTGATGGTGGCGTTATTTCCAAAGGCTTTTCCAGTGCATTAGTTGCGCAGATTGAGTTGTTGAGCGATATAAAAACCGAGGGTTCGCTGCCTCTACAGACATCGGATATTGCTGTTTTGCAAGGTGTCAGCGATACTGCCGATTTGCCGACCGACCATGTTGGTACGCACGATTTTGCCGCTTTATTGGGCAAGGATTTGCCGTCGTCATACAAAACAAAAGACGATGTTGAGCGCGAGGCTGTCTTAGTCGCGATAACTGACACATTAAAATACATTGCCGTAGGCACTACTACCGGAGAAAAAGCGGCAGTGGCCGAGCAGAACATGAAAGACGTGATTGCAATGGCTGTTCCGGTTGAGCAAAGTTTGGAAGACGTGATTGCAGCGGCTGTTTCCGCTGAGGCAAACATAAAAGATAGGGTTATTGAGGTTGAGCAAAGTCTGAAAGGCGTTGTTACGAGTGCTTCGGTGCAAATGGGTTTGACGCCAGCAATTGATAAGCCGGATAAGCAGCAGGTTGAAGGCGAAGATCAAATGACGGGGGTTGAAGATAATCCCGGAAATCAAGGGGGGGTGGCAGTCATCGTTCTTCCTGTGAAGATACTGGCTGAGCAAGGAAGTTCAGTCAATAATTTGACGCCTGAAGATGCGATTAAAGAGGGTGGGACTTCATCTTTTATAAAGCCATTAATGGGGAATGCTACGCCGAATGAGTCTGCGAAAGTTCCCGATGATGCGCTGCAAAGTGACACTATTTTTAGTCAGGCGGTTCAGGAAAAACAGGGTCTTAATTTAAAATACGTTGAGAATGTAGGGTTGGCGGAAAAGACTGGGCGGGAGGAGTTGCAGGCCTTAAATTTAGACGGGGACAAGGGCTTACCCCGAGTTGGCGGGGAGGTAATGTCGCTTAATAGAGCGGTTGTTGACAATAAAGCAGATATTTCCGCCATAACCAAACCGCTATCGCATCCGGAATGGAATAAGGATTTAGGTGAGCGGATTGTGTGGATGAGCAACAGAGCGATACCCTCAGCAGAAATTAGATTGAATCCATTGCATCTTGGCCCTATATCCGTTCGTGTTGATGTAACTGATAATCAGGCAACCGTTGTTTTTACAGCTCAGCATGCGGCTACAAGAGAGGCTCTTGAAGCATCCATTCCTAAATTACGAGAAATGATGGGTGCTCAGCAGGTCGACTTGGTGGAGGTGAGTATTTCCCAAGGCACTACGTCAGATCAGGGGCGTCAATCATCGCAAAGATCCGCGCAAGCCGCTGATGGTCGGGGCCAAGATGAGGGCGATGTGGACATTGATGGGGTTGATGATATAGAACCGGAAATTGAAAACGGACGGACTGGGGTTAGCAAGGGCTTGTTGAGTATCTATGCGTAGACTGGATAGCCTAAGCCGATAAGCTAATTCATGAGGATTTATTCAAAGCTAGAATAAATCCTTTTTTTTGATAGCGATATTAAGTGGCGGATTTGCGCGTTAAGAACGAACATATATTTCTGTTCACATTGATTGGCTATTCGGTAGGATTAATGCGGTATCTTTAATGTTACACTTTTCAATAGCTGAAAAAGCATTTATAATGGGCGGTTCTTAGGGGGCTACCAGCTCCTCCTTGCTTTACCATCTTTATAAGACAGAGGTGGGAGGCTTAACCGAAAGGAAAAATCATGCGACATTATGAAATTGTCTTTTTAGTCCATCCAGACCAGAGTTCACAGGTTCCTGCGATGATTGAACGTTATAAATCAACCATCGAAGCCGCATCCGGTAAGATTCATCGTTTGGAAGACTGGGGTCGTAGACACCTGGCTTACCCAATTAATAAAATTCATAAAGCGCATTATGTGCTGATGAATGTTGAGTGCGATCAGCCTACTTTGGAAGAGTTAGAAAGCGGCTTCCGCTTTAATGATGCTATTTTGCGTAGTATGACTTTATTGCAAAAAGCAGCTATTACTGAAGCATCTATCATTGCCACATCAACAGCTGAAGAAAATAAAGTGGCTGAATCAAGAGCTAAAGATGCTGCGGCTAGAGAAGCAGTAGCGGCTGTAACTGACGCCGAAGGCGAAGCTGATGATGTCGACGAAAACCTTGATGCTGACGACACTACTTCTGAATAACACTTTTAACACTTGGATTTACGAGAATTATTATGGCACGTAACATTAGACGCAAAAAATTCTGCCGATTCAGTGCAGAAGGCGGCACTGCAATTGATTATAAGGATCTGGACTTGTTAAGTGATTACATCACTGAAACCGGTAAAATCGTTCCTAGTCGCATTACAGGAACCAGCGCCAAGTATCAAAGACAGCTAGGTGTTGCAATTAAGCGGGCTCGTTTTATTGCACTACTGCCTTTCTGTGACGCACACAAATAATACGCTGGACGATCAATGGGCTTTTTAGCGGAATACATTATGCGGGGGAGAATGCAAGCCATGATAGTGGCTTCTACTCTTGCATTAGTGTCGCTGGTTATGCCTCCAGTGAGTATAGTAAGTTCAGCCTCTGTTGCTCTGGTCACGTTAAGGCGAGGCGCTCTTGAGGGCTTTATCGTTTTGGCAAGCTCAATTGCAGTAGCGGGAGTGCTAGGGTTCTTCTTATTAGGCAATTACCAATTTGTGTTGCTTTATGGGATGGTGCTATGGGTTCCTGTCTGGTTGATTTCAATTATATTAAGAGAAGGGCGGTATTTATCTCTGACGATTGAAATTGCGGTATTGATTGGTGTTCTGGGGGTTCTTGGTTTTTATCTCTATAATGCCGAGGTGGCAGAGATGTGGAAGCATATACTTTCACAAATGGTGCCTCCGAATGCTCCGGTTGAAGATGTTCAGCATACCCTGGATGTATTGTCCCATTACATGACTGGGGTGGTTGCGGCCGCAGCAGTTTTTGGCCTGTTGTTTGGCCTGTTTTTGGGACGGTGGTGGCAGGCTTTGCTCTATAATCCCGGTGGATTTAAGCAAGAATTTTTGTCATTGAATACGCATCCAAGGTTGGCAATAGGCAGTATTGTAATGGTGGTTATCGCATCATTAAGTTCCGGTGTGATTTCAGAGGTATCGTGGAACATCACTATTTTGCTGTTTGTGTTGTATACCTTTATCGGAACCGCAGTATTGCATACCGTATTTGCCTCAATGAAAATGGGTCGGTTTATAGTGCCAATGTTTTATGTGACATTATTTTTGATACCCCATGCCATGCTGCCCGTTGCTTTAGTTGGTCTGAGCGATGCGTGGCTGAACTTACGAAATAAAATTTCGAATCAACAAACGCCTTGATGGCGTAAAAAAATAGCCGGATAAAATCCGAAAAATGAGGTATTAAAAGATGGAAGTCATTCTTCTTGAAAAGATAGCAAACTTGGGTAACCTGGGCGATAAAGTCGTCATTAAATCAGGTTATGGCAGAAACTATCTTGTTCCATACGGTAAAGCTGTTCCTGCAACAGCTA
This sequence comes from Methylobacter arcticus, assembly GCF_050917435.1. Classification (NCBI taxonomy): domain Bacteria; kingdom Pseudomonadati; phylum Pseudomonadota; class Gammaproteobacteria; order Methylococcales; family Methylococcaceae; genus Methylobacter; species Methylobacter arcticus. The sequence continues at coordinate 2,585,830 of NZ_CP159583.1, read as the reverse complement.
CTAAAATTGCTGAATTTGAAGCACGTCGCGCAGAACTTGAGAAAGCGGCAGCTGAAAAGCTGAGTGCGGCTCAAGCGCGTGCCAATGCATTGAGCAAGCTTCAAGTTGTTATTGCTCACAAGGCTGGCGATGAAGGCAAATTGTTCGGTTCAATAGGTACGCAAAATATTGCTGATGCCATTACCGAAGCAGGCGTTTCAGTTGAAAAGCATGAAATTCGTTTGCCTCAGGGCGTTATTCGTCAAATCGGCGAATATCAGATCGACGTTAATTGCCATACCGATGTTGTCGTAAAAATGCCTATTAAAATTGCTGCTGAAGCATAATAAAGGCTCAAGGGAAAGGGTTGTGGGGCGACTTACAACCCTTTGCTTTTTAACGATGCGAGTTATTTACTCCTGCTTTTTTTATCTGATCATTCCCTTTATACTTATTCGCCTGATTTGGCGAAGTATTGAGGTTCCCGCATATCGGTACAGATGGAACGAGCGTTTTGCTCTCTATCAAAAAAAATTCCCCCAGAATGTCATTTGGTTTCACGCAGTCTCAGTAGGAGAGGCGGAAGCTTTATTTCCGCTAGTCAAGAAAATACAACGACAGTACCCCGATGCAAGGTTATTAATTACGACGACAACAGTTACAGGATCTGCCAGAATTAAGGCAGTGATGCAGGAAAGCGTGGAGCATGTCTATCTGCCCTATGACATTCCCTGTGCGGTTAGTCGATTTATGCGGTGTTTTAAACCCAAAATAGCCGTGATCATGGAGACTGAAATTTGGCCCAATCTTTTTGCCTGTTGCAGCAAAAATAAAATTCCGTTATATGTTGTCAATGCCCGCTTATCGGAAAAATCGGCGATGGGTTATCAAAAATATCCAGCACTTATTTCGCCGACTTTAGCTCACATCAAATTGATTGCTGCACAAACGCAGGATGATGCCAAGCGATTTGTCGCTATTGGAGCAAAAGCCGAAGCGGTTAGGACGCTAGGCAATATAAAGTTTGATGTTGAAGTTTCAACCGAAATTATTGAGCGGGGTCAGCAGTTAAAAGCCGATTTGTTTTACGGTCGGTTTGTTTGGTTGATTGCCAGCACCCATAAACATGAAGAAGCCATATTTCTTGAAATCTATAAAAAAATAAAGCAGGAAATTCCTGAATTATTGCTGGTTATTGTGCCAAGACATCCAGAGCGTTTCGGTGAAGTAAAAAAACTGTGTGAGCAGTATCAGTTGGCGGTGGTGATGCGTACCTCCGGAGAGCATTGTCATCAGCATACCGATGTTTATCTGGCTGATACCATGGGTGAGTTAAAGCTGCTTTATGCGACCTCCGATGTCGCGTTTGTCGGCGGCAGCATGGTGCCTGTTGGCGGACATAATATTCTTGAAGCTGCCGCAGTTGAGGCTCCGGTTTTATTTGGCCCTTACATGGTGAATTTTAAGGAAATAGCTGAAGACGTGTTGCGTCAGGATGCGGCAATACAGTGCCAGGATGAAAGCGAGATAATCAGCGCGATTATTGCCTTGCATGCGGATCCCGCATACAGGCAATCGTTAGCTGAAAAGGGTAGGGCGTTTGTTCGGCAGAACCAAGGAGCGACGACCAGGATTTTTGACCTGCTTAGTCAGGATATTTGATTTTTGGTTCATGCATCTCCTTGTTTGATCATATGCCATGTCGTCTCGGCATAAGGTTTATATATAGCAGTCCGTTCGACCAATTACTCCGCATAAATGTCATAAAAAACTATAGCCCGATATAAATAACCCCTTATTGGTAATGAAAGTCTATTTGATTAATAAGGCGCTGCAATGCTGTGTCAAGCCGATATGAAATCTGCTTTATCAAAAAAGTGTACTATAACTGACTACATTGAAGAGACGTGACGCCATGAGTGAAATAAAAGATAAATCGGTTCAAGCCTTTATTGATGGCTTGGCCAGCAAGGCGCCTACTCCTGGTGGCGGTAGTGCTGCAGCGGTAATGGGTGCGCAAGCCGCCGCTTTAATCAGCATGGTTTGTAACCTGACCATAGGTAAGCCTAAGTACGCTGAAGTTGAAATTGAAATGCAGTCATTACTGGAAAAGTCAGAAGCGTTGCGTGAAATGCTGACCGGCATGATCAAAGCCGATGTTGAGGTTTTCGAGCGTTTGATGGCGACGTATGGTTTGCCAAAAGACTCCGATGAAGAAAAGGCCGCGCGTAGTGAAGCTATTCAATCAGCATTAAAGGAAGCCACCGTCGTTCCTTTGAAGTGCGCACACGCTTGCGCAGAAACTATTGCATTGAGCAGAATTGCCGCAGATAAAGGTAATTTAGGTGTGATCAGCGACGCAGGTGTTGCGGTTATGGCAGGTTACGGCGCACTAAAAAGCGCAGCGTTAAATGTTTACATTAATGCAGGCAGTCTTAAAGACAGGGCTTTTGCTGATGCGAAATTAGCTGAACTGGAAGCGATCTTGAATGGTGCGGATTTGGCTGCAGAAGAAGTGTATCAGATCGTTAAAGCTAAGCTGTAAACATATTGTCAGTGCTCGCCCGGGCAAACGCATTAAAACGGCTTTAAAAACAGGGAAGAAATATCCGATGAAATCCCCCGCTACCACAAATAGAAGCTATAACTGATTAACCGGCAAAACAGCTGCAATTCTTCCGACACAGGTGCAAAACAACCGTTCGGTTGTTTTGCACCTTAAGGTTTTTTGTTATTTCCGGCTAAATAATAAAAATAACAATTAAAATCATATTGTTATGGTAATTAAATAAGGATGGCATACTAATCGCATGTAATTCGACATGAACTTTTTATCATTACGAGGATTTTTATGACTGAGCCATCCCTGCCTGGGTTACCAAAATCTGGTTTAGCCGGTTTAAAAGAAAACTGGCGTAGCGATTTGTTATCCGGTTTTCTGGTTTTTCTTATTGCGTTGCCGTTGTGCTTGGGTATAGCGATGGCGTCCGGTTTTCCGCCATCGTCCGGTATTATCACGGCTATTATTGGTGGGATGCTGGTTTCGCGTTTCAACGGGTCATGTGTAACGATTAACGGTCCGGCCGCCGGGTTGATTGTGGTGGTTCTTGGCGCAGTGCAATCGTTGGGTGCAGGCGATGCGATGGCCGGTTACCGTTATACGCTGGCGGCTATCGTTATTGCCAGTGTGTTACAGATTCTGCTGGGCCTTTTTAAGGCGGGGCGGTTGAGCTCGTTTTTTCCGGCATCGGTGGTGCATGGCATGTTGGCGGCTATTGGCATTATTATTATGGCCAAGCAAATCAACGTGGTATTGGGTACTGCGCCGGAAAAAGGCAGCAGTCTGTTTTCGACTATCGCCCAGATTCCGCACAGCATTGTTAACCTTAATCCTGATATTGCCATTATCGGTGTTTCAGGATTGGTGATACTGATAATCTGGTCGGTTATAAAAAATCCTATCTTAAAGATGATTCCGGCTCCGCTCATCGTGGTGTTGGTGGGTATGGGCTTGGCGCGGTATTTTGACCTGCAACATGAGCACATGTATTTGTTTCTGCCGGATGCCGATTTTTTGCCGCATCATGAAGAAACCGTCGGACCGAGGTTTCTAGTCGCTATTTCCGATAATTTCATGTCCGGTTTTTATTTTCCCGATTTTTCAAAATCACTGAATCTTGAATTCTGGGAAGCGGTGGTGAGCATTTGTTTGGTGGGCAGTCTTGAGAGTTTACTCAGCGCGATGGCGGTAGATAAACTTGATCCCTATAAACGCCATTCCAATCTTGATCGTGATTTAACTGCGGTGGGTGTTGGTAATCTGGTGGCCGGATTAATCGGTGGTTTGCCGATGATAGCGGAGATCGTGCGTAGTTCGGCTAATGTGAACAATGGGGCAAAAACCCAGTGGGCCAACTTTTTCCACGGCGCATTTTTATTGTTATTCGTGGTGCTGTTTCCGCGCTTGATTCACAGCATTCCGTTAGCGGCATTGGCTGCGTTGCTGGTCTTTACCGGTTTTCGGCTGGCCTCGCCTAAAGAATTTGCCAAGGTCATGGGTGTTGGCAAAGAACAGTTGTTTATGTTCGTGGTGACGATTATCGGTGTATTGGCGACCGATTTATTAATCGGTGTCGGCATCGGCATTTTAACCAAGTTTGCTATCCACCTGCTACGCGGCGTCAGGCTGAATAACCTGTTCAAGATTCATTTTGTTATTGACCTCAAAGACGATGATTCTGTTGTAGTCTTAATAGTAGGTGCTGCCATTTTCTCCAACTTCATGCCCTTAAAAACCGCTCTGGCCAATCTGGAAAACGGTAAGACGGTTATCTTTCAATTGAACAATGCGTACATGCTTGATCATACCGTGATGGAGTTCATTCATGATTTTCAGCATAACTATGAAAGGCAGGGCGGACAATGCAAGTTTTTCGGCATGGAATATCATGATACTTTTTCAGAACATCCTTTGGCGGTGCGCAGAATGAAGCGGAATCACATGAGTCGTCGTAAAAGCGACCATTATGGAATTAATTAGACGCAGATGTTTGTTGTTAAACATATTAAATGTTAATGCTATTAACATTTAATATATATTTTGATAATATACTTATTTAATTAATAATGATGAAGTCTTCTTATGGAAACCTATACTGCTCGTTTGACATTGTTGGTCGATCCGGATAAAAAACGGCTGTTCGAGAAAATTTGTGCCGCTCAGGATCTAACATCCTCACAGGTTGTGCGTCGTTTTATCCGCGAATATATCGATCAGCATGTCGCTCTAATTGATCAGGAAGCTTTGGCCGGAGAAACTAGTGAACATTGAGATTCATGCTTGCGACCTGAAGATTATGCTGCGACTAACGCACTGTGGTGTTTTATGATGACCTTGAAAGGTTCAGTCAGTTCTGGAGCGACCCCGATTGTTGCCCACAGCCTGGTAAGGCCTCAACTTGCTGGCAGGCGCGGTTATTTGTATCACTTGGCGGTTAAGCCCAAAGGCATTGGGAGAAAACGGGTCGAAAAGTCTATGGTTGCCCTGAATGCACAAAGCATCAGCAAATTCCATGTGTTCGTCAAACGCCATGATACTACCGCCTCAAACTTTTGAGGGAAGTTAGACTGGGAACTACGTAAGGATACCCCAGTGAAGTCCTTTTCAGGGAATTGAAGTTTAACAATACGAATGATGAAACTGCGGACTACTTACGTTTCGGAATTCAAAAAACAACTATCCATGATGAGTTTTTGCATGTCTCTGCAAAGTAAATGGATCAAACGGCAATGCTTGAATCAACGAGGAATTGTATGAATAAGCTTTCTCTGTCAACTTCACCAAAAACCGGCTTGGCCGGATTAAAAGAAAACTGGCGCAGTGATTTACAGTCCGGTTTTCTGGTTTTTCTTATCGCGTTGCCATTGTGCCTGGGTGTCTCTGTGGCTTCCGGCTTCCCACCGTCGGCAGGTATTATCACCGCTATTATCGGGGGGATGCTGGTATCGCGTATTAGCGGTTCATACCTGACCATCAATGGCCCGGCTGCCGGTTTGATTGTGGTGGTTTTGGGGGCGGTGCAAGCGCTGGGTGAAGGCGATGCTTTGGCCGGTTATCGTTATACCTTGGCGGCGATTGTGGTAGCCAGTGTTTTGCAGATTCTGATGGGGAGATTTAAAATGGGACAGCTGAGTTCCTTTTTTCCCACGTCGGTGGTACATGGCATGTTGGCTGCGATTGGCATTATCATCATCGCTACACAAACCCATGTGATGCTGGGGGTAACGCCGCAACCAGGCAGCCTGTTTTCGATCATCGCACAGATTCCGCATAGCTTGCTGAGCATGAATGCTAAAATCGGCCTGATCAGTTTTTTAGGTTTGCTAATACTCATTGTTTGGCCGTTAATCGGCAGCAAGATTCCCGCTGCGGTCATTGTGGTGCTGGCAGGAATACTGTTCGCCTGGCATTTTGATCTGGCAAAAGACGCGGTCATCGGCGGGCCGAAGATTATGGTTCCGCTTCCCGATAATTTTCTGGCCGACTTTTATTTTCCCGATTTTTCCAAACTATTCACCGTAGCCTTTTGGGAAGCCGTGATTGCTATCAGTCTAGTGGGCAGTCTTGAAAGCATGCTGAGCGCGACAGCGGTCGATAAGCTGGATCCCTATAAACGCACTTCTGATCTTGATCGCGATTTAACGGCTGTCGGAATCGGTAACATGGTAGCCGGTTTAATAGGCGGTTTGCCGATGATTTCTGACATTATCCGCAGCTCGGCAAATGTCAGAAATGGGGCCAAAACAGCCTGGGCCAACTTCTTTCATGGCTTGGTATTATTACTGTTTGTGGTCTTGTTTACTGGAGTTATACAGAGTATTCCGTTGGCTTCTTTGGCCGCAATATTGGTTTATACCGGTTATCGTTTAGCCTCGCCAGAAATATTCTACAGAGTAAGGGAGGTAGGTAAAGAACAGTTATTTATGTTTGTTGTCACGATTATCGGCGTTTTAGCGACAGATTTACTGATAGGTGTCACATTGGGTATTGTTGTAAAACTGGCCATTAATCTGGCGAGAGGCGTTTGGCCTAACAACTTGTTCAAAATTCACTTTACTATCCAACAACAAGATAACGATACGCTGACCATTAAGTTATTAGGTTCCGCCCTTTTTTCAAACTTCCTGCCGTTGAAAAAAGCACTTGCCCAGCTGGAGAAAGGTAAGACTATTATTTTCGATTTTTCAGGCGGTTACCTGATTGATCATACCGTTATGGAGTTTATCCATGATTACAGGCAGAACTATGAAGCTCAAGGCGGACAATGTCAGAAAGTAGGTAAAGCGTTGGAAACGTTTTCTGATCATGCTCTCGCTGCGCGGCTTATGACAGCAGATGATAGAAAATGATTGTAGCTTGTGATCGGGTTAGCGTAACCCGGCATCCATCCGTAGTCTTAAAGTGTCGGGTTATGCTAACTCGACTTATACGATAGTGAGAAATTCATGATACTTGCATCAGCTTATTGTGCAGTACTTTTAAGCTTTGCTTCCGGCTTGTTGGCGCTGATGATGAATCAGCGCCAACCTATACTGGAGTTTAATCGGTACTGGTTTAAAAAAATCCCGAGTGGCAATGAACGTTGTCAGTCCGTAATTGCCGACAGTCTGGAAGAAAAACACTTTCCGGTTTTGTTGCGGCAAGCGGTGTTTGTTTTACTGGGTTTGTCTGGTGTTTTTGCGGTATTGGCCGGGTTGAGTGTATTAATCAGTAAAGAGATTGTCACCGATCAAATCAGTTTGGGCCTGCCTTGGCTGCCTTGGCATGTCCGTTTTGACTGCTTGTCCGGTTTTTTCTTTTTAATCGTCGGTATTGCGGTAAGCGCAGTCAGTCTATATGGGCCGGGCTATGTCAATAGTTATGACGAAAGCCAGCATCCATTTGCCGTCTTGGGCTTGTTTACCGGACTGTTCGTTGCCGGGATGTTACTGGTGCTGTTGGCCGATGACGCCTTCTTTTTCATGATTGCCTGGGAGTTGATGTCGGTTGCCAGTTATTTTCTGGTGGCGTTCCAGCATGAAAATTCAGCCAATCGCCGCGCTGCTTTTCTTTATTTATTGATGGCGGAAGTCGGTGCATTAGCCATTATTCTGGGCTTTGGCGTACTGGCCAGTTTTACCGACGGTTTTACTTTCGATGCCTTGCGTGAGGCGAAGTTATCGTCAACTTGGGCTAGCATCGCCTTTGTGCTGGCGCTACTCGGCTTCGGCATGAAGGCCGGTATAGTCCCCGTGCATGTTTGGCTGCCGGAAGCGCATCCGGTGGCGCCTTCGCATATTTCCGCATTGATGAGCGGGGTGATGCTTAAAGTCGCCCTCTACGGACTGATTCGTTTCTGCTTTGATTTGCTTGGCGATGTGCACTGGCAATGGGGGGTGGTGCTGCTGATACTGGGAACTATCTCCGCGCTGGGCGGTATTTTGTACGCGATGATGCAGACCAATTTAAAACGCTTGTTGGCTTACAGTTCGGTCGAAAACATCGGCATTATTTTTATGGTGCTCGGTCTGTCGATGATTTTTATGGCAAACGGTCAGCCGCAACTGGCAGCACTGGGCTTTTTGGCGGCGCTGTTTCACGCCTTCAATCATGCCTTGTTCAAAAATTTATTGTTTCTTGGCGCCGGTATCATTCAACATCAAGCCCATGAGTTAAATATCGACATGATGGGCGGGCTGATTAAAAAGATGCCGAAAACCAGTGTGTTGTTTTTGATCGGTTGCATGAGTATCTCGTCATTACCGTTATTTAACGGCTTCGTTTCGGAATGGCTGGCTTTCCAGACCGCGTTGCAGGTCGATGTGCTGGACAATGGCGTATTGCGCAGCTTGATACCGGTCGCCGCTGCTGCATTAGCGCTGACGGCGGCATTGGCGGCCGCCTGTTTTGTCAAAGTATTCGGCTTGATTTTTTTGGGACAACCCCGTTCTCATCATTGCGATAAAGCGCATGAAGTCCAGGACAAAGGCATGCTGGCAGGCCCTGCGCTATTGGCCGGATTGTGCTTTTTGTTCGGCATTTTTCCCGGTCCGGTAATCAGTCTGATCAACGGCGTTTCCGGGCAATTGTTAGGCGAGACTTTGCCGAATGACGCGGCGTTAGGCTGGTTGTGGCTGGCGCCGGTTTCGGCTAACCAAGCTTCTTATGCTCCTCCGTTAGTTCTGATCGGTGCGCTGATTGCCGGCGGCATCAGTTTTTGGTATTTGCGGCGCAATCCCACAACGGCGTTACGCATAGCTGAAACCTGGGATTGCGGTTTTGGCGGGTTAACGCCGCGTATGCAATACAGCAGCAGCGCTTTTACCATGCCTTTCCGGCGGATTTTCGCCAAAGTCTGGATTGTCGACGAGCAGATCGATAAAGACATGCACGGCGCAATGAATCAGGATGTGGCGGCGGTTCATTATCAGTTGCAGATTCAGGATCACAGTTGGCCGCGTTTGTATGAGCCGATTGAACGCGGGGTAAACAAATTAGCCAAATTAGTGGGGCGCATTCAAACAGGCAATATCCGGCTTTATCTTAGCTATTCGCTGGCAACTTTACTCTTACTGTTATGGGTAATCAGCTGATGATCACCAGTGTGGGGGCGACTTCAGTCGCCCAATGTATCAAAGGGGGACTAAAGTCGCCTCCACAGTATGGAGAAATGCGATGAATTGGTTAATAGCCGTGTTACAAACCACCTTGTTTGTCATCCTGGCGCCGTTATTGGCCGGCTGGGTCAAATGCTGCAAATGCCGGTTACAGAACCGCAAAGCGCCGTCTATTTTTCAGCCTTACCGGGATTTGCTTAAATTAACCTATAAACAACCGGTAGTCTCGGAACAGGCTTCATGGTTATTTACCAAAGCGCCGTACATTATTTTTTCGGCAACGGTGCTGGCAGCAACCGTTGTGCCGCTGATTGCCGTTGATTTGCCGACTTCGGCCAGCGCCGATGTCATTGTGATGGTGGGTTTTTTTGCCTTTGCCCGGTTTTTTCTGGCGTTGGCAGGTCTAGACGTTGGTACCGCGTTCGGTGGCATGGGCTCATCTCGGGAAATGACTATTTCATCGCTGGCGGAACCGGCGATGTTGATGGCTATTTTTACCCTGACCATGGCGGCATCGACGACCAACTTATCCTTTGCTATCGCTCATGTGCTCGGTGAAGGTTTGGTTTTACGGCCTTCGTTTGTATTTGCTTTGGCTGCGTTGATACTGGTTGCCATTGCCGAAACCGGTCGCATTCCGGTGGATAATCCGGCGACGCATCTGGAGTTGACCATGATTCATGAAGCGATGATTCTTGAATACAGCGGTCGCCATTTAGCGTTGATCGAGTGGGCAAGTCAGTTGAAGTTGATGTTGTATGGTGTCCTGATTGCCAATATCTTTTTCCCTTGGGGCATTGCCGAAACCCTTAGCATCCAAGCGTTAGGCTATGGCTTGCTGGCTATCATGGGCAAGCTTGCGGTGCTGGCGATTTTTCTGGCGATAGCGGAAACGCTGGTTGCAAAAATGCGCCTGTTTCGGGTGCAGGAATACCTCAGTTTTGCCTATTTGTTAGGCTTGCTGGGAATGTTAAGCCACATCATTTTAGAGGCATCGAGGTGATGAGTGATCAAGGTGCAAGGCAAAAACCGCGCATCGTATTCCTCCTTTCGCCTTGCACCTTTAACCTTGAGTCTTAATCATGAACATTGAACAATTAGATTTTTATACGCAGGCGATTTTATCGATGGCGGCATTGGTCGGGCTTACCTCGTTTCTTATGTTAGGGCAGGGACGGTTGCTGCGGCTGATTTTTGTCTTTGCGCTGCAGGGTTTTTTATTAACCTTGACCACGGTATTGGCGGCATACAGTCTGGATAGCCATCATCTGTATATTTCTGCGGTGCTGACTTTGCTGCTGAAAGTTATTTTTATCCCGTGGATGTTGAGGCGGCAGGTTTTAAAAATGGCTATGCATCGCGATATTGAAGCCTTAAAAAATAATACCGTGGTGATGATGGGCGGGGCCAGTCTGATGGTCTTCAGTTATTACGTGCTGCACCCTATTGTGCAATCCTCATCGGTGGTCATGCTGAATGCTTTGGCCGTCAGTCTTTCGGTGATGCTGCTAGGCATGTTGTTAATGATTTCGCATCGGCAGGCTATCGCCCATGTGGTTGGCTTTATGTCGATAGAAAACGGTTTGTTTTTCGCAGCCATTGTTGCCACTAATGGTATGCCGATGGTGGTTGAACTGGGTATTGCCTTCGACGTACTGGTGGCGGCGGTGCTGTTCGGCATCTTTTTCCTGCACATCCGCACCAGTATTGATTCGCTGGATGTCGATCTGTTAAACAAGTTACACGAGGTGGATAAATGATTGCCGTCTATTTGGTCTTATTGATACCGTTAGTCGGCATACTCTATTTTGCGCTGTCTGGACACCGAGAAGACACCGGAAAAATGAATGTCCGCTTCAACGGCATGACGTTGCTGGCCACTATCTGGCTTGCGATTAATGTACTTAATCAGGGTACGATAATTTCAACAGACAAGGCTTTTTTAATCGATCCGTTTAATGTGTATTTGATTGTGTTAACCGCTTTTGTCGGCTTCACCACGTCGATATTTTCCTCGCCCTATATGGTGCATGAAAAGGATATCGGCAAGCTGAGTGATGGGCGCTTAAAGCTGTATCATTCGATGTTTCAGGGTTTTATGCTGGCCATGTATCTGGTATTGACCACCAATAATATGGGCATCATGTGGGTGGCGATGGAAGGAGCGACGCTGGCAACCGTCTTGCTGGTTAGTCTGTATCGCACCCCGGAGTCTATCGAGGCGGCGTGGAAATATTTTATTTTGTGCGGCGTGGGTATTGCCCAGGCGCTGTTCGGCACTATTTTGCTGTATTACGCTGCAGTGCAGATCGGCGATGGGGAAAATGCCTTGCTGTGGTCGGTGCTTTACGAAAATGCCGACCAATTAAATCCTGAAATTCTTAATATTGCCTTTGTTTTTTTACTGATTGGTTACGGCACCAAAATCGGTCTGGTACCTTTACATAACTGGTTGCCGGATGCCCATTCCGAGGGGCCTACGCCGATGTCGGCGGTATTGTCGGGATTGCTGTTAAACGATGCTTTATACGCGGTAGTACGCAGTAAAATGCTGGTAGATAGAGCGACAGATGCCAATATGGCCGGTTATTTAATGATGGGCTTCGGCATGCTGTCGTTTCTGGTCGCTGCCATACTGCTGCACCGGCAAAAAGATATTAAAAGGCTGTTCAGTTACTCATCCATCGAGCACATGGGGCTGATGACGTTTGCCTTCGGTATCGGCGGCCCGCTAGCCACTTTTGCCGCCTTGCTGCACATGACCGTGCATTCACTGACCAAGTCGGCCATTTTTGTGACGGTAGGTTATGCGGCGCAGCTTGCCGGAACCCAGCGTATAGACCAGATACGCGGCCTGATTAAAACCCAGCCCAAGATTGGTTGGGGGCTGTTGATCGGCACCATTTCCATTGCCGGATTTCCACCGTTTGGCGTCTTCACCAGCGAATTTCTGGTGCTGTTGGCGACCATGCACAGTTATCCGTGGTTGACGCTACCGCTGCTGCTGGGGATCGGCATCGCCTTTGCCGGACTGTTTCGGCATATCCAGCCGATGGTTTACGGCGACAGACCCGAAGGGCAGAATCCGATTAAAGCCAATTTATGGCCGGTGACGATACACCTTGCCTTGGTGCTTTGGCTGGGTCTGGCTATCCCCGGCTTTCTGGCGCACTGGTTTTCACAGGCGACGCTATTAATTTCCGGGAGTACGCCATTATGAGTCGTTCAAACTGGACAGCGGATTTTTTAATTCGAGTCAGTACGAATATTACCGTTACCCATATCGATATAGCCTCGGCCACACTGTGGCAAATCGAAAGCTACGCTTGGCAGCGCTTTGCAGAGCTGGCTGTACAGCAAAACCTGCGATGGGCTGCCGGATGGGCGGAACAACTCGATAAACAGTTTTTCATCAATGCCTGTTTTGAGAAGCACGGCGAGTATGTACTGTTGCGCACCATCATTGGTGACTCAAATCCCGAATTGCCCAGCCAAGCCACGGTTTATCCAGCGGCCAATCGCAGCGAACGTCATACGCAAGACCTGTTCGGGATCAAATTTATTGGGCATCCCGATAACAGGCGCTGGACGCGGCATCAAGCCTGGATTGAAAAAAACTATCCGTTGCGCAAAGATTTTCCGGTTCAGGGTACGCCGGTAGGTATCACGCCGCCCGATAGGGATTATCCGTTTATTAAAGCCTACGGGCAGGGCGTGTATGAGATTCCTGTTGGACCGGTGCATGCCGGCATTATCGAGCCTGGGCATTTCCGCTTTCAGGCAGTCGGCGAACTGATCCTAAACCTGGAAGAACGTTTGGGCTATGTGCATAAAGGCATAGAAAAAATTGCCGAAGGCAGGGAACCCGAATCTTTGGCCAGGCTGGCGGGGCGTGTTTCCGGCGATACCACGGTCGGACATTGCTGGGCCGCCTGTATGGCAATGGAGCAAGCAGCGGGCATTGAAATCCCAGCTCGCGCCGCGTTGATACGCGGTATTCTGGCCGAACGGGAACGCGTCGCCAACCATCTCGGCGATATAGGTGGGATCTGTAATGATGTCGCTTTTGTATTCGCGCAAATGCAGTTGACCCGCTTGCGCGAACTTTGGCTGCGCACCAATGCAATGGTGTTCGGCCATCGCCTGTTGATGGATAAAATTATTCCCGGCGGCGTTGCGTGTGATCTGTCGGATGAATCCTGCGCCCTGATCAAGAAGGATATAGCCGAATTAAGAATGGAACTGGCGGAAGTCATACTCGTGCTGGATCTCAATTCTTCGCTGGAAGACCGGCTGTATACGGCCGGTTTTCTGTCTGAAGAAATCGCCGCCGCATTTGGAACCTTAGGTTATGTCGGCCGCGCCAGCGGACAGGATTTTGATCTACGCCGCGATGCGCCCTATGCGCCTTATAATCGGGTAACCGTTAAGGTCGCGCTGGAAACACAAGGCGATATTGCCTCTCGGTTTTGGGTTAGATACAAGGAGATCAGGACGGCTTTGCGGCTGATCGAAAATTTCATCGACCAACTGGCTGCCGGTGACATACGAAGCGAATGGAAAACACCACTTGCAGGTAGTGAAGGTTTGGGTATTGTTGAAGGCTGGCGCGGCGAAATTATCAGCTACATTCGTTTTGATGCCGATAACAAAATCGCCCGTTTTTATCCGCGCGACCCCAGTCAATTGAACTGGCCTGCGTTGGAAAAACTGGTGCTGAATAATATCGTGCCGGATTTTCCTGTGTGCAACAAATCCCTGAATGGCTCTTATTCAGGCAATGATTTATAGGAAGGGAACATGCTGAGAATTTTTAAAAAAATCCTGGCCACGGGTGTCGTCACTGAACAACTTACCATGCCCAAAGATGATGAACTGGAGCAGTTGGGCGTCCACATCAAACGGTATATCGACAAGAAATTTTCCGGCAGCATTGCCATACGCGCTGTCGATGCGGGTTCCTGTAACGGCTGCGAACTGGAAATTCACGCATTGAACAATCCCTTTTACGATATTGAACGTTTCGGCGTTCATTTTGTGGCATCCCCCAGGCATGCCGACGTGCTATTGGTCACAGGACCGGTTTCAAGACACATGCAAACTGCATTACTGCGCACTTATGAAGCGACACCGAATCCGAAATGGGTGATTGCCGTCGGTGATTGCGCAGCTTGCGGCGGCGAATTCGGTGTGTCTTATGCCAGTTGCGGAGCGGTATCCAATGTCATTCCGGTCGATGCGGTGATTCCCGGTTGCCCACCTACACCTTTGATGTTGATGCAGGGCTTGTTGGGTTTAATGGGTGTTAAGAAATGAGAAAACTTAGTCGGTTTTTGTAACTGGAGACTTGCTCTCGTCCTTTGCCTTGTGCTTTTAGCCTTTTTCGTCTTTCCAGGATTAGCCGCGTTGTAATGTTTCTTACTTATTTGCAATTGCCCAAATATCAAGTAGATTGTTTTCCTTTGTAAATAATAGTGATGATTGATATGAATAATTTTTTGTCTTTTCAAATTCATGGCGGAGCCGATCACGGCGGTGGTGTTGCCGACAGCGTTTCTAGTCTGCTGGTTTTTTTTGAGGGACTTTCAACGCGTGATTCGGCAGATGTTTTTTCGACATTAATGCCGGGTCTTTCCAGCATGGATAATATCCATCCAGTGCTGGTGCATTTTCCTATTGCATTGTTATCGGCTTTTTTTGCTTTGGACATGATCGGTACGCTGGTCAAAAAACAACATTGGCGTAACGTTGCCGGTTGGTTGTTGTACTTGGGCGCCGTCGCCGCCGTCTTTACAGTGATTGCCGGTTTCAGTGCGGCCGGTTCCGTAGCACATGGAGAGGAGGTTCATGGCATTGTGGAACGGCATAAGAATTTTGGTGTAGCGGTACTTTGTTTGGCGATTTTATTATCAGCTTGGCGGGCAATCAGTGGCGGTGTGATTGAAGGCCTGGCTAATTGCTTTTTTCTGGCATTAGCGACGTTATTGTTTGGGTTAATGGTATTAGGCGCCGATCTAGGCGGATTGATGGTTTATCAATATGGTGTGGCCGTTAAGTCGCTTCAGATTGAAGTTCCTGGCTCTCATGAGCATGAGCATGGACATGAGCATACTCATCAGCACTAATGAAGTCGAGTGGCGCGCGAAGTAAGCCCGGCAGAAATTGGCTTCCCACTTAAGAGCAAGTGGCAGGCTTAGTCGTTCACCTGAGTGTAACCGAAAGACTCACCACGAACGGCTTATAACCTTAGGCTGGTCCCGGCTTAAGTTGGTAGTCTAAGTCGCATTGTTTTATGGTATTCTAGGCGGCTAGCTTTTTTTGGTTAAATTCTCATATCACTTTATGCGAACTCGCGTTAAAATTTGCGGTTTTACCCGTGTTGAAGATGCCGTTTGTGCGGCTCAATTAGGCGTCGATGCCATTGGTTTGGTGTTTTATCCGCCCAGTCCAAGACATGTCGGTATTGAACAAGCGGTTGAAATTGTTAAGGCCTTGCCGGCGTTTGTTACGGTCGTCGCTTTGTTTGTCGATGAGCAGGAGTCACGGATACACGAGGTTTTGGCGCAGGTACCGGTAGATTGCCTGCAATTTCATGGTGATGAGCCGGCCGATGCTTGCAGGTTATATGGCAAACGTTATATGAAAGCGCTGCGGATGCAGGATGGTATCGATATTCCAGGTCTGGCTTTACACTATCATGATGCGGCAGGATTGCTGTTGGATGCTTATCATCCGGGAGCGAAAGGCGGTACGGGTAGCCGATTTGATTGGAACAGAATTCCTGAGCATTGTCAGTTGCCTATCGTGTTGGCGGGTGGTTTGGATGAGAATAATGCCAGGCAGGCGGTGCAGACAGTCAGGCCCTATGCTGTGGATGTCAGCAGCGGTGTAGAAGTAGAAAAAGGTGTTAAGGGTGCGCTAAAAATGGCGGCATTCATACGTGAAGTTAATGAGGGTGACAGAATACTACTATGACAGAAAAATATAATATGCCCGATGAGCGGGGACACTTTGGCCCTTACGGCGGAATGTTTGTTGGAGAAACATTGATGCTGCCGATTCAGGAATTGAATGCTGCATACCAGCAGTATTTAAAAGATCCTGAATTCATAGCGGAACTGGATGCCGATTTAACCCATTACGTAGGCAGGCCGTCGCCTCTATATCACGCTGAACGATGGAGTCGCGAGTTGGGCGGCGCACAGATTTATCTGAAACGCGAAGACCTTAATCATACCGGCGCACATAAAATAAACAACACGGTTGGACAGGCTTTATTGGCCAAACGTATGGGCAAGACGCGCATTATCGCTGAAACCGGAGCCGGTCAGCATGGTGTTGCGACAGCGACCGTTGCCGCCAGATTGGGTCTGGAGTGCGTGATTTACATGGGCGCTGTCGATGTTGTCCGGCAGTCTTTAAATGTGTATCGAATGAAACTATTGGGCGCAACAGTGATTCCCGTTGAATCCGGCTCAAAAACCTTAAAAGATGCGTTGAACGAAGCGCTCAGAGACTGGGTGACCAATGTCGACAATACCTTTTATATCATCGGTACCGTTGCAGGTCCGCATCCCTATCCTGCGATGGTTAGGGATTTTCAGGCCATCATCGGCCGCGAAGCGAAGCAACAATGCCTGGATCAAGTCGGACGCTTGCCGGATGCGCTGGTCGCCTGTGTCGGCGGCGGATCAAACGCCATCGGTTTGTTTTATCCGTTTATAGATGACCGTTCGGTAAAAATGATCGGTGTTGAAGCGGCGGGCGACGGCATTGAAACCGGGCGTCATTCTGCACCGTTATGCGCAGGTCGTCCCGGCGTATTGCATGGCAATCGCACTTATTTAATGGAAGATGACGATGGTGAAATTATCGAGACGCACTCCATTTCGGCCGGTTTGGATTACCCTGGCGTAGGCCCCGAACATGCTTGGTTGAAAGATACCGGCAGGGCTGAATATGTCAATATTACCGATACCGAGGCGCTGGAAGGTTTCCACGCATTAACTCGAATGGAAGGCATTATTCCTGCATTGGAATCGAGTCATGCAATGGCTTACACGATGAAGCTGGCGCCAACCATGAAAAAAGACGAAATTATCATCGTCTGCTTGTCAGGTCGCGGCGATAAAGATATGCAAACCATGGCGCAACGCGAGGGAATAGAACTGTGAGCCGATTAACTGCAACATTTGAAGCGTTAGCCAAAACAGGCCGGAAGGCGTTAATTCCGTTTATTACCGCAGGCGATCCTAACCCCGAGTTCACCTTACCGCTGATGCATGCGATGGTTGAGGCGGGTGCCGATGTGATTGAGTTGGGTGTACCGTTTTCCGATCCTATGGCGGATGGACCGGTTATTCAGCGAGCCAGTGAGCGCGCTTTAGGCTATAAAATGAGCTTAAGACGCGTATTGGCGATTGCGACAGAATTTAGAAAAACCAATCAACAAACCCCAGTTGTGCTAATGGGCTATGTGAATCCTATTGAAGCCATGGGTTATGAAGATTTTGCCAATGCTGCCCAACGCGCCGAGATTGACGGCGTTTTAACGGTTGATTTGCCGCCTGAAGAGGCGGAAGAATGCGTAGCCTTGTTAAAGGCGCGCGACATTGATCCGATTTTTTTATTGGCGCCCAACAGCACCGATGAGCGCATTAAAAAGATGGATGCCGCGGGTTCAGGTTATCTTTATTACGTTTCACTGAAAGGCGTGACCGGTGCCGGACATTTAAATGTTGCCGATGTCGAAGCCAAGCTTAAGCAAATCAAGACGAATACCCGTCTGCCTGTGGCTATCGGTTTTGGCGTCAAGGACGCGCAAACAGCAAAGACGGTTGCCAGTTTGGGTGACGGAGTGGTTGTCGGCAGCGCCCTGATCAGCAAAATTGAGGCGAATCTGGATGATCCGGAGCGTGCCAAAAGAGAGATAGTCGATTTGTTGGTCGCCATGCGCCAGGCAATGGATAACTAAAGGATAGATGGCTAGGATGGGCTGACGTAAGGAGCCCCATCAAACAACAGCAACACTAAAGGGCAGATGAATGAGTTGGTTTGAAAAGTTAATCCCTTCAACAATTAGAACGGAAGGGTCGAATAAAAAAGGCACTGTACCTGAAGGATTGTGGAATAAGTGCCCGAGTTGCAATGCGATTCTTTACAACACGGAGCTGGAAAGAAATTTCAGCGTTTGCCCAAAATGTGAGCATCACATGCGGATTTCGGCCAGAACGCGGTTGACCATGTTTCTGGATGAGGGCGATCATGAAGAAATAGGTAAGCATGTTAAGCCTATCGACCCCTTAAAATTCAAAGACAGTAAGAAATATAAAGACAGAATTACCCAGGCGCAAAAACAGACGAAAGAAAATGATGCGCTGGTAGTGATCAAAGGTCAGCTAAAAGGTCAGGATATTGTTGCTGCGGCTTTTGATTTCGGCTTTATGGGGGGATCAATGGGGTCTGTGGTCGGCGAAAAATTTGTTCGTGGCGTCAACAAAAGTCTGGAGCTGGGCGTTCCGTTTATTGTGTTTACGGCCAGCGGCGGCGCACGTATGCAGGAGTCGCTGTTTTCATTGTTTCAGATGGCCAAAACCAGTGCGGTATTGGCCAAATTATCCGATGCCGGTCTTCCGTATATATCGTTCATGACCGACCCGACGATGGGCGGGGTTTCAGCCAGTTTGGCTATGCTGGGCGACATTAATATTGCCGAACCCAATGCCTTGATCGGTTTTGCAGGGCCCCGGGTCATCGAGCAAACCGTTCGTGAAAAACTGCCGGAAGGCTTTCAGCGTAGCGAGTTTTTACAGGAGCATGGCGCTATCGATATGATTATCGATCGACGTGAAATGCGCGATAAGATTGCCGGTATCTTGGCGCTGCTGATGGCGGGTAGAAACATTGCAGCACCGCAAATTCCCCTTGCAAGCTCTTCCCTTTTGACAGCGGGGGAAGCCGAAGGTAAGGGGGGACTTGAAGTTGAAGCGGATGATGCCCTGCATCACTCGACTCAGGAAGACTGATATTATTGTCGGTTAATGAGACGTTTTGATTCGCTAGAGGCTTGGTTGAAGTGGCAGGAAAGCTTGCATCCTTTAGTCATTGATTTGGGTTTGGAGCGGGCGGCACTGGTCTTTGATGCACTTAATCCCGATTATGCCAAGCCTCCAACGATTACGGTCGCCGGAACCAATGGCAAAGGCTCGTCTGTTGCTTATCTTGAGGCTATTTACACGGCGCAAGGCTATCGGGTAGGAGCTTATACGTCGCCGCATATCCTGAAATATAATGAAAGAATAAAAATTGACGGCAAACCGGTGTCGGATGACAAAATTTGCGAGGCATTTGCAAGAATAGAGTCGGTACGAGGCAATACTTCATTAAGCTACTTTGAATTTGGTACACTGGCCGCATTGGATATATTTTTCCGTGCCGGAGTCGATATTCAATTGCTTGAGGTTGGTTTGGGCGGGCGATTGGATGCCGTTAATATTGTCGATCCCGATGTGGCATTGATCACCAGTATCAGTATTGATCATATTGAATGGCTGGGCGGTACGCGAGAAGCCATCGGACGAGAAAAAGCCGGTATTTTTCGAGCGGGAATTCCCGCTGTCATCGGCGATTCCGAACCCCCTAAATCATTAACACAGAGCGCCCTTGAACAGCATACCCTGCTGTATTGCCTCGGTAAAGATTTTGGTTATAAAAAGCAGACGACAGGATGGGATTGGTTCTCTGCCGACCGGCAAATGTTACAATTGCCTGAGCCGGGATTAAAAGGTGAGCATCAGTATCGTAATGCCTCGGCGGTTATTTTAGCGGTGACCAAGATGGCTGAGGTTTTGCCGGTTACTGAAGCATCGATTAAGCAGGGACTGGAAAATGTCCAGTTAGCGGGTCGATTTCAATTGATTGACGGCGAAATTCCGGTATTGCTGGATGTGGGGCATAACCCTCAGGCAGTCCGAACATTGGTTGATTACGTGACGGCTGTTTTTCCCGGAAGACGCATTCATGCTGTTTTTTCAATGATGAAAGACAAGGACATAGCGGGAGTCCTTGAAATTATGAATCTGGTGGTTTACGACTGGTTTTTTGCGCCTTTGGCAAATTCTAGAGCGGTTACGGAACCGGTTATGCGTGAGATTTTTTCACAAAGTTCGGTGTCCAGGGTTTCTTTTGGTTTTTCTGGTTTTACTGAAGCATTTGCTGCGGCAAAAAACCAGTCAAAAGAAGGTGATTTGTTATTGGTTTTTGGATCTTTCTTTTTGGTATCTGATTGCTTGGTTGAATTTGAGAATAAGTGAGTAGACGAAATGGATCATGAATTAAAACAACGTTTGATTGGTGCGGTCGTTGTTACGGCCCTATGTGCAATTTTTATCCCCATGTTGTTCGATGATCCTGTCGATAATAGCGGCAAATTAGTCAGTGAACTGAGTATTCCTACTCCAGGCTCAGATGGCCGGATTGTGCCGAGCAGTGCGGATCAGGTTTTAGGATTGCCGGATCCTGAGCCTTTATCTATCGAAAATGCCAGTGATACTCCTGAGAGTGTCGGTGTAGAAGAAGAACCTGAGAAACAGGATCGTTCAGGGGAGTCTTTGTATGCCGAATCCGAAGGTTATACCGAGGATGCCAATACCAAAGATCTCGTTGAGCAGCCTTTATCGGCAGACGCTACGGATGATGACGGAGAAAGCACTCAACTGGGGGATTCTCAAATAAAAACAGTGGTTAAGGTACCCGAAAAGGTTCAGAAGGTTATAGAGACGATAAAGCCAGTAACGGTTAAAAAGCCCGTGCAACCACCAGTGACGGTTAAGCAATCGACGCCTAAACCCTCTAGTGTCACGAAGGATCTTGCTGCCGTTGTAGCGGAAGCAAAAAAGCCAGTAGCTGCAGCGAAAGCGAGTTCAAAATTAGTGCGTTGGTATATTCAACTCGGTAGTTTTAGTAAAAAAGAAAACGCAGTTTCTTATTGGAAAAGCTTGAACGAACAAGGCTTACCCGCTTCGCTGGATACCGTTCAAACAGATAAGGGAATTACCTATCGACTGCGACTAGGTCCCGAACTTGACCAGAAAAAAGCGGCCGCAATGAAGGCAAGACTGGATAAAAAGAACATAAAGGCAGTTTTGATGTCTGAGTGATGGAAAGCGGCGTAGTTAGTATAAAAGCATGATCTGGGTAGATTTTTCATTTATCGAGCTGGTTTTTATTTTCTTGGCAATGGGGCTGTTGCGAGGATCTGTTAAGCAAGTTTTCTCGTTGGCATTAATGATTGCGGCACTTCCGACCTCCACGGATGGAGGAAGTGCCGACGACTGCCGGGAGCAGTCGCGGCCACCATCCATGGCGGTCGGTCGCACCGGTTCCATACCGCTTGCGACACTTCCACCATCCATGGAGGTCGCTGTTTGTATGGAATCGACTATCAGCCTCCGTCAGCCGGAATAGTTGCCTCTTTTGTGGTTTTATTTGTTATTACGTTGAGCTTTGGCGGTTTAATAGGTTTTCTTTTAAAAAAACCGGATTAATCCTTATGGAGCGTTTCGGTAAAATGGTTTTTGGCGTTGTGCATGGCATGGTCGTCGTTACTGTGGTTATTATATTGGCGGGATTGACACCATTGCCCAAGGCTTTCTGGTGGACAGAATCGGCAACCATTCTACCTTTTCAATTGCTCGCTGTTTGGTTGCGAGATCATTTTCCGTCAGGGTATGGCGGACGACTTGCATGGACAGGAAATGATCCCGTCATTTCTCTGCATTCCCCACATCCCTGTGGGTTATGCAGAAGGTACGACCCCACGGATGGGGGAGGTAGAATCGCGTCTGGAACAGCGATCGAGAGCAATGCAGGAGCAATTGCCGAGGCGACGCAGGAGCCGTTGCCGAATACATGAGTTATCAATAATTTCTTTCGCTAATTCTTACAAACAATTCAGGTTAAAAAATAATGTGTGGTATTGCTGCTATCGTTTCACATCAGGCTGTTAATCAAGAGTTATATGATGCTCTGACAGTGCTGCAACATAGGGGTCAGGATGCTGCAGGCATTGTGACTTGTGAGGCCGGACGGCTACATTTGCGCAAGGAAAACGGCTTAACCCGTGATGTTTTTACTAACGCCCAGATGTTGAGATTAAAAGGCAATATGGGTATTGCTCACGTTCGTTATCCAACGGCGGGTTGTACCAGTTCTGCAGAGGCGCAACCTTTCTATGTCAACTCGCCTTTTGGCTTGACGCTTGCGCATAACGGCAATTTGACCAATACCGAAGAGCTAAAAAAGGTTTTGTTCATCGAAGATCAACGGCACATCAATACCGATTCCGATTCTGAAGTTTTGTTGAATGTTTTTGCTCATGAACTGCAAAGTTTAGGTAAATTGCATTTAACTGTGGATGACGTTTTTCAAGCGGTATCCGGCGTTCATCGCCGCTGTCGTGGCGCCTATGCCGTTGTGGTTATGATTGCTGGGTTCGGTATTTTAGGTTTCAGGGATCCTCATGGCATTCGACCTATCGTGTTTGGCGAAAAAAAATCCGAGCAAGGTTCGGAATTCATGATTGCATCCGAAAGTGTCGCTCTGGATGTCCTGGGTTTTGAGCTGATTAGAGACGTTGAGCCCGGCGAAGCGGTATTTATCGAAGAGTCAGGCGTATTGCATACCAAACAGTGTGCTGAGAAAACGGATCATTGTCCGTGTATTTTCGAGTATGTCTATCTTGCCAGGCCGGATTCGATTATTGATCGTATATCGGTGTATAAAGCGCGTCTGCGTATGGGTGAAAAGTTAGCCAAAAAAGTGCTAAGAGACTGGCCTGATCATGACATCGATGTGATTATTCCCATTCCTGACACCAGCCGAACAGCGGCTTTGCAGATGGCTAATATTCTGGGTGTGAAGTACCGTGAAGGCTTTATAAAAAACCGGTATATTGGCCGGACGTTTATCATGCCGGGCCAGAAAATGAGGGAAAAATCGGTCAGGCAAAAGTTAAACGCCATTAGTCTCGAATTTGAAGGCAAGAATGTATTGTTGGTTGATGATTCAATCGTCAGAGGCACAACGTCCGAGCAGATTATTCAAATGGCCAGAGATGCGGGTGCTAAAAAAGTCTATTTTGCCTCGGCTGCGCCGCCGGTACGCTTCCCCAATGTTTACGGCATCGATATGCCGGCCGCTCATGAGTTGATTGCCCATAATCGTACCGAAGACGAGGTGCGAGTCGCCATAGGCGCAGATCGGGTGATTTATCAGGAACTGAACGACCTGATTGATGCGGTTCGTAAAGGTAATCCGGATATCAAGCACTTCGATACCTCCTGCTTTAGTAATGAATACGTCACCGGTGATATTGACGACGCCTATCTGGAACGTACCGAAGCGTTGCGCAATGACAACGCACAATTGACCAGAAACTCGGAAAATTTCATTATCGGCATGCAAAATGGGGATTGAGGGGCAAGGCTAAAGGCGAAGGGCGAAGATCGGCCGTATTGAAGCCTGGTTTTTTGCCTGATCTTGTTAACAAACAAATGCGTTTAATTAAGAATGAAAGATATTAACTGGAACGACTATTCACTGGAAACTCAGGCGATCAGAGCCGGGCATAAGCGAACTCATGAAGATGAGCATAGCATACCGATTTTTGCGACTTCCAGTTATGTGTTCAAGAGTGCCGAAGAGGCCGCTTTGCGTTTTACCGGGCAGAAACCCGGTAACATTTACTCCCGTTTTACCAATCCTACCGTTAATGCTTTTCAGGAAAGACTGGCACTCATGGAAAAAGGTGAGCGATGCCTGGCATTTTCATCCGGGATGGCGGCCATTATGGCGGTCGGCATGGGGTTGCTTAAAGCCGGTGATCATGTGCTGTGTTCGCGTGGCGTGTTCGGCAATACCGTGCTGATGTTCCAAAATTATTTTAGCAAATTCGGGGTTGAAACCGATTTTGTCGATCTGATCGATACCGCAGCCTGGGAAGCGGCGATTAAACCGAATACCCGGTTTCTGTTTCTGGAAACACCGTCGAATCCGTTGATTGAAATTGCCGATATAGCGGCGCTTGCCGATATCGCCCATAAACACGGTAGCTTGTTGATTGTTGACAATTGTTTTTGTACGCCGGTGTTGCAAAAACCTTTCGAACTGGGCGCGGATATTGTGATCCATTCGGCAACCAAATATATAGACGGGCAGGGCCGTTGTGTCGGCGGCGCGGTCATTGCCAGCGATGAGATCATCGAAAAGTTTATTTATCCGTATCTGCGCACCGGCGGCGCGACCATGAGTCCTTTCAATGCCTGGGTGTTTTTGTCCGGCTTAGAAACGTTGGCGGTCAGAATGAAAGCGCATTGCGATAGCGCTTTTGAACTGGCCAAATGGCTGGAGCAACAGCCCGGTATCGCCAAAGTGCATTATCCCGGTTTGGCATCGCATGCCCAGCACCAATTAGCCAAGCGGCAGCAAAGCCATTTCGGAGGCATCGTCAGTTTTGAGCTGGTCGGCGGCAAAGAACACGCCTGGAAGCTGATCGACGCAACCGAAATGCTGTCAATTACCGCGAATCTTGGCGATGTTAAAACCACCATCACCCATCCTGCAACTACCACCCATGGTCGATTGGCGCCCGAAGTCAGAGCGGCGGCCGGCATCAAGGACGGCCTGGTCAGGATTTCAGTAGGATTGGAAAGTCTTGAAGATATTAAAAATGATATTTTAAGGGGTTTGTAGTTCGGGCATGCTGTTTATGCCCGACATGTTATTGGGTAACGAAAAGCTGTTACCTAAAGCGCCTGCTTTGGGTGCCCGGTCTACGCAGCCGCCAACAAATCATCCAGTTTCTTTTGTTGTTCCAGCGCATGCAGTTCGTCAAAGCCGCCGACGTGATAATCGCCGATATAGATTTGGGGAACTGTGCGGCGGTTTGTTTTGAGCATCATTTCTTCCCTTAAACCGGGTTTGGCATCTACATTAATTTCTGTATAGGGTAGGCCTTTTTTGTCTAGCAGGCGTTTAGCCATAATGCAATAGGGGCAAATATTGGTGGTGTAGATCAGTATTTCCGGCATATTTTATTAAGAGTTGCTAATGATAGAGCTGTGTATCTTATCGGTTAATGCGCTGTTGTTCAATGCGGATAGCCAGCGATAAATGTTTGATGAGTTCCCACGCCGCTTCCTCCATGTTTCTGCCGAAAGCTATGACCCCATCTTCATGCCCGAGCAGGGTAAATAATGAGGTTTGCGCCAGCTTGCCGGATTGAAATAATTGTTCAACAGCCATCGCCATTTCAACTGTGCCGTAGGGAATGTCAACGCTAGTGTGGGGCAGTCCCAGCGCTACGGTATGTTGCCAGATTTCAGGGCTGTGTGCGTGAATAACGGCTTGAATAGCGGGGTTCTGGGCGTATACGCCGGCGTGGGACAGGGATTCGGACGAAGGTTTGCACAAACCACGGGATTGAATCCGGTTTTGGTGAGGCTCTGCTTTAACAATCAGGCAATAATGCTCCGGGCTGAGTTGTTCAATATGCCCGGTTTGGGTGCCGCTGATGATGAACTGAGCGCTGTGAGGGGCGATTCTCTGGCTGATATTGCCAAAACCGATATTCTGGTATCGCTCAGGGCTTTGTCCGATTAGCTCAAGCCGGACGGCAATGGTGCGCCAGGCGTTGATGTCGGTTAATGAGCATGGATGGCTAATCGGTTGATGGGTATGATTTAACTGATATTTTATGACGCCTTCTTGTTGTTTCATTCGGCTATTTCGGGTGCGCTGTGATCGGGTAAGTATAAGCGTGGTTACCGGATAGTCTAGAAAAATAAAATACAGATAACCGGCAGAGTGTTATAAAATTAACGGTTTTCGAGATTGAAGGCCGATTTTCCGGTAGACAAAAAACAGTGGCTTAATTATGCGATGTCCGTTTTGCGGAGCACAAGATACGCGGGTTCTTGATTCCAGATTGGCCAATGACGGTGATCAGGTTCGCCGTCGGCGTGAGTGTTATGCTTGTAAGGAACGATTTACTACGCACGAAGTGGCTGAGTTAACGCTGCCTCGCATTGTTAAGCGTGACGGGGTGCGTGAGCCTTTCGAGGAAAATAAACTACGCGCAGGCATGCTCAGAGCGCTGGAAAAAAGGCCGGTAAGCAGCGATGATATTGAAGCGGCAATCAATCGTATAAAACAGGATTTACGGGCATTGGGCGAGCGGGAAATATCGGCACAGGTATTGGGCGAGCAGGTTATGAAAGAATTGAGTTTGCTGGATCATGTGGCTTTTGTGCGTTTTGCCTCGGTTTATCGGAGTTTTCAGGACGTCAGTGAATTCACCGACATGATTGAAGACTTGCGCCAAAAATAATGTCAGCGCAGCGCGATGCTTTTTTTATGGCGCGAGCCATTCAGTTGGCTAAAAAAGGCCGTTATACGACCGATCCGAATCCCCGTGTAGGCTGTGTTTTAGTCAGGGACGGTGTGGTGATCGGGGAAGGCTGGCATGCTAAAGCGGGCTTAGGTCATGCAGAAGTTGAGGCATTAAAAAACGTGCAGGATGCAACAGGCGCAACTGCCTATGTAACGCTGGAGCCTTGCAGCCACCAGGGCAAAACGCCGCCGTGTTGCGATGCGCTGATAAGCGCCGGAATCGCTCGGGTTGTTGCGGCTATGCAGGATCCCAATCCGCAGGTGTCCGGCAGCGGACTGGAAAAGCTCAAGGCGGCTGGGATTGGGGTGGGCTGTGGCGTATTGCAGGAAGATGCGCAAGCATTGAATCGCGGGTTTATCAAACGAATGACGGAAAATCGCCCGTTTGTGCGCAGCAAGTTGGCGATGAGTCTGGATGGTCGCACCGCGATGGCGTCAGGTGAAAGCAAGTGGATTACGGGAAGCGAGGCTAGAGCCGATGTGCAGCGCCTAAGAGCGGAGAGTTCGGCAATTTTAACCGGAATCAATACCGTATTGGCGGATGATCCGTCGATGAATGCCCGTGTGGACTGGGTTGTCGAACAACCGCTTCGGGTGGTGCTGGATACTCATCTGAACATGCCGGTTACCGCCAAAATGGCAAAACTTCTGGGGCGCAGTCTGATTTTAACCTGTGCAGATGATCCCCAAAAACAACGCGCGTTGCAACAGGCTGGTTTTGAAGTTTATAAACTGGGCGGAAAAAACGGGCGTTTAGACTTGCATGCGGTGATGGATTTTTTAAGCCAACAACAAATCAATGAGCTGCTGGTTGAGTCGGGTTCGGTGCTGAATGGCGAATTACTGACTGAAGGACTGGTTGATGAATATATTATTTATATGGCTCCGTGTATTTTGGGCGACCAAGGTCGTGGCTTATTTAAGCTGCCGGGACTACAGCAGATGGCCGAGAAAAAGCAGTTAAAGCTGCGTGATGTCAGGCAGGTCGGATCGGATTTAAAATTAACTTATACACCATTGTAGGAGGCGACTTAAGTCGCCGAGGGCGAATGAATTCGCCCCTACAATTAATTACAGGGCATCCATGTTTACAGGCATAATTTTGGCAGTGGGAAAAATATCGGCAATCGAGCAGAAAGCCGGTGATTGTCGATTGACCGTGGCGACCGGAAGATTACCGCTGCAGGATGTCGCGTTGGGCGACAGTATTGCTGTCAACGGTGTATGCCTGACCGCAGTGGAGTTAGGTAAAAATCATTTTTGCGCCGATGTTTCTAATGAAACCTTGTCCAGAACCATTTTAAATACCGCAATGGTGGGTACGCCGGTTAATCTGGAGTTGGCCTTAACACCGTCAGCCCGATTGGGCGGACATATCGTCAGCGGTCATGTCGATGGTATCGGTACGATAACGGAAAAGCAGGCAGATGGACGTTCCTTTCGTTTTACCTGTAAAGCCCCCGATAACCTGGCTAAATATATTGCCGAAAAAGGCTCTATTTGTATCAACGGCATTAGCCTGACCGTCAATGAAGTCGATGGCGCGGTGTTCAGCGTTAATATTGTGCCGCATACGCTCAAAGAAACGACCTTGGGCGATGCGGTGGTCGGAACTAAAGTCAACTTGGAAGTGGATTTGCTGGCTCGCTATATAGAGCGGTTAATCAAGGGTGATGCGGCGGCTAAAAGTTGTAGCGGTATCACAGAAGAATTATTGCAAAAAAGCGGTTTTTTTGGCTAACAGCCCAAAGGCAAAATGAATACAATCGAAGAAATCATAGCAGACTTACGCTTAGGCAAAATGGTCATCATCATGGATGACGAAGATCGCGAGAATGAAGGCGATCTGCTGATGGCGGCTACTTTTACGCGTCCTGAAGATGTTAATTTTATGGCACGTTACGGTCGCGGCCTGATTTGCTTGACCTTGACCAGCGAGCGTTGTCAACAGTTGCATTTACCGTTGATGGTCAATGACAATCAAACGGCTCATTCAACCAATTTTACCGTGTCTATCGAGGCGGCAACCGGCGTAACTACAGGCATTTCTGCGGCCGACCGGGCGCGTACCATTCAATGTGCCGTCATGGCCGATGCCAAGGCCGATGATCTGGTGCAGCCGGGGCATGTATTCCCGTTAATGGCGCAATCCGGCGGTGTGTTAAACCGGGCCGGGCATACCGAAGCGGGTTGTGATTTGGCTTGGTTGGCAGGCTTGGAACCGGCGGCAGTGATCGTCGAGATACTCAATGAAGATGGTACGATGGCAAGACGGCCTGATTTGGAAGTATTTGCCAAGCAGCACGATCTTAAAATCGGCACTATTGCCGATTTAATCCATTACCGCATCCAACACGAAAATACCCTGGAGCGCATCAGCGAGTGCGCTTATCCGACCGAATTCGGCGATTTCAGGCTATATGCTTATCAGGACAGAAACGACAATAACCTGCATCTGGCGCTGGTGATGGGGCAGGTTGCCGGCAACGAACCCGTTTTGGTTAGGGTTCATGCGCGGAATGTGTTGGACGATGTATTTGCCTCCAAGCGTAGCGATTGTAGCGTTCCGTTGCGTACAGCCATGCAAAAAATAGCCGAGGAAGGGCGCGGAGTGTTGGTGCTTATCAGGCAGCAAGAAGACAATAAGTCGCTGGCGGAATTGATACACCATTATCAGCTGGAAGATAACGGTATTGTGAATCCAGTTCAACCTGCCGGCGCTGAAGATTGGCGTAACATCGGCACGGGTGCCAGAATACTGGCCGACCTGGGCGTACATAAGCTTAAGGTTTTAGGCCCCCAGAAAAAGTATGTCGCGTTGTCCGGGTTTGATTTGGAAGTCGCCGAGTATATGGGTTGAAAAAGTAATAAGCCCTTAATTAGGGGGTTATGCCATCCACAATAGTAGAAAACATCACACAGTAGAGAAATATCATGTCAACACTAAAAACCTTTGAAGGGAATTTACTCGTTCAGGGCGGGAAATTCTGCATAGTAGCCTCCCGGTTTAACAGCTTCATCGTTGAGCAATTGGAAGCCGGTGCGATTGATGCATTGGTGCGTCACGGCGCCAATAAAGCCGATATTCATTTGGTTAAGGCACCCGGTGCGTTTGAGTTGCCGATGGTGGTGCAACGCGTGGCAGCGGCTAAAAAATACGATGCGATTATCGCCTTAGGCGCAGTGATCCGAGGCGGCACACCGCATTTTGAATATGTCGCCGGTGAATGCGTTAAAGGCTTGGCGCAGGTTTCTTTGCAATATAGTATCCCCGTCAGTTTTGGCGTATTAACCGTTGACAGTATTGAGCAGGCGATAGAGCGTGCAGGCACCAAAGCCGGTAATAAAGGCGCGGAAGCGGCAATGTCAGCCATTGAAATGGTCAATTTATTTAATAACCTGGAAATATAATGAGTCAAGCTCGAACCAATGCCCGAAAGGCTGCTGTACAGGCATTGTATCAATGGCAAATGGCCGGTCAGAATCTTAGTGAGATTGAACGGCAGTTTCTGGAAGAAGAGCGCTTGAAAGACGCTCAGAAAAGTTATTTCATCGAGTTATTTTATGGCGTGCCTAAAAATCTGATTGTTATTGATCAGGTATTATCTGAGTTTGTGGACCGTCCTGTTGATATGATTGATCCTGTCGAAAGGGCAATTTTAAGAATCGGGGTATACGAATTGTTGCATCGACTGGATATGCCGTACCGGGTTGTGTTGAATGAAGGTATTAATTTAGCCAAGTTTTTTGGTGCCGATGGCAGTCACAAGTATGTTAATGGCATATTGGACAAGGTGGCTCAGCAAAAAAGGGCTGTGGAGATTAAGGCGAAAGGCGCACGGTGAAATACACTTTTAGCCTTTAGCCTTTAGCCTTTAAAAATGCCACTTTCCGAATTTGCCTTAATCCAGCGTTTCTTTACTAAGCAGCGGGTCATAAATCCATCAACGCTGCTGGGCATAGGCGATGACTGCGCGTTGCTGTCCATTCCGGATGGTTATGAGCTAGCAGTAACCACCGATACCATGGTCGAAAATGTGCATTTTTTTGCAGGAACCGATCCTGACTTGCTGGGCCATAAGCTGTTGGCCGTTAATTTGAGTGATCTTGCCGCCATGGGGGCAAAGCCTGTTTCGGTGACGCTGGCATTAACCCTGCCTAGGGTTGATGAAAACTGGTTGACGGCTTTTGCCCAAGGTTTTTTAAAATTAGCCGAGCGCTATTCGGTGGATTTGATCGGCGGCGATACCACCTCCGGCCCGTTGACCTTGACCGTTCAGGCCATGGGTTTAGTGCCGAAGAACCAAGCGCTTAGGCGTTCATCGGCCCATCCCGGCGATTTTATTTATATGACCGGCTTATTGGGCGATGCCGGCCTGGGATTAAAAATAAAGCAAGGCTATGACTGCGCCGATTCCGAAGCCGCGTTAATGCGCTTTAACCGACCGGAGCCGCAAGTCGAAGCAGGGCAGGCCTTAATCGGCATTGCTAACGCTTGCATCGATTTATCGGACGGCTTGGCGGGCGATTTGGCTCATATACTGGAGCAAAGCCAAGTGGGTGCCTGTCTTGATTGGGACGCGTTGCCGTTGTCTAATGCTGTGCTGTCCTATATAACCGATACCGGCGACTGGTCTATGCCGCTGACTGCCGGTGACGACTACGAGCTGTGTTTTACCGTAAGTCCCGGACAGGCAGATAAGTTGACTATAGCTGCCACCAAAATCGGCATCATTGAATCTCAACCGGGTTTGCGGCTGAGTAGAACGGGTCATATCCAACCATTAGAGGTAAAAGGCTTTGAGCATTTTTCTTAATACCCAGATGGGTAAAAATAAATTGACACCTAAGCAGATACTGTCCGATCCTATCCTGTTTTTGGCTTTCGGTTTCGGTTCCGGCCTGGCAAAAAAAGCCCCAGGCACCATGGGTACCTTGGCGGCGATTCCGGTGTACTGGCTATTTGCGCAATCCAATTTATTTATTTACAGCCTGTTGACATTAATCGTGACCATTATCGGTATCCCGATTTGTGAAATAGCCGCAAAAAAGCTGGAC
This sequence comes from Methylobacter arcticus, assembly GCF_050917435.1. Taxonomy (NCBI): domain Bacteria; kingdom Pseudomonadati; phylum Pseudomonadota; class Gammaproteobacteria; order Methylococcales; family Methylococcaceae; genus Methylobacter; species Methylobacter arcticus. Next base: position 2,554,189 of record NZ_CP159583.1, on the reverse strand, counting down.
GAACATGATTTTGGCGGCATCGTCTGGGATGAAATTGCCGGTTATCTGATAACCTTATGGTTCGTGCCTTTTAGCTGGCAAGCGGTGATACTGGGCTTTATCTTGTTCAGATTCTTCGACATACTTAAGCCGTGGCCGATTAAGTGGATTGACAGACAGATACACGGCGGTCTGGGTATCATGCTGGATGATGTGCTGGCGGGGATATTTGCAGGTGCTTTGTTGCTATGGGCTTCAGCCTATTTCTAGCTTAATTTCGCTTAAAAATCATTAAAGTAATATCATCATTAAAGGATTCGCTACGGCAAAATTGTTTGAGTTGTTCCAGCAGCACTTCAATGATGACTTGTGGGGATTGCTGCGCATATTGAACAAGAATATCACTGACGCGTTGTAAACCGAAAAAATCGCCATTGGCGTTTTCCGCTTCGGTTAAACCGTCGGTATACAGCAGGATTATGTCGCCTTGGGATAGTGCGGTAGTTTTTTCTTCAAACATCACATTTTTGTGTACCCCCAATATTAATCCCTCCGCATCGAGTTGTTGGCATTCGGATTGAAACCGGCTATGTAACAAGGGGGGCGGGTGACCGGCATTGGCAAAGCTCAATTGCTGGTTGGTGATGTTATATTGCAAATAGAACAAAGTGATAAAGTAGTCGGATTTATCCAAATCCTCAAAAAGGAAATTATTGAGTATGGTCAGCGTTTCTGCGGGCGTACCCGAGCCGTTTGCCTGGCTTCGAATGGCGCTGCGGGTTTCCACCATAAACAGGGCAGGGCCGATTGAATGTCCCGAAACATCGGCAATAATCATGTCCAGACAGTTTTCATTACGGTAAAAATAATCAAAATAGTCGCCGCCAACCTGGTCGGCCGGCAGACAGTAACCGGTGACTTCAAAATGACTGGATTTAATCGGTGCCGAGGGCGAAAGAGATGCCTGAATGCGTTCGGCAATCTTGATTTCGCTTTGAGCAATAGCCAGATTGATTTGTGCCTGGCGAATTGCCGCTTCCGTCGCTTTTCGCGTTGTAATATCTACGATGGTGCTCAGTATCAGTGTTTCTTCATGGCTATCGATCAGGCTGAGGCCTATTTCAACGGGAAATTCAGTTCCGTCTTTGCGTAAGCCGTAGAGTTCTTGGCCCACTCCCATAGTTCTGGACACAGGGGCCGCGAGGTACGCCTGACGAAAACCCCTATGTGCGCTACGAAAGCGCTCCGGCACTAATATTTCAATCGGTTGTCCAATGAGTTCAGTGCGTAAGTAACCGAAAGACGCTTCTGTTTGCGCATTGACCATCGCAATCGTTCCTGATTCGTTTACCATAATAATCGCGTTGGGCGATGATTCCACCGCTTGTCGAAATCGATGCTCCAAGCGCTTACGCTTGGTAATATCGTGGATAAAACCGCTGAATATATAGGCATTGCCAAGTTTTAACGGGGAAAAGCTAAGTTCAACAGGAAATTCAGTGCCGTCGCGACGAATGGCGGTCTGCTCAAGCAATTGATTGAAAAGCGGACCTTGTCCTGTGCGCAGAAAGTGTTGCAATCCTTGTCGGTGCGCGTTGCGCAATTGTGGCGGTATGATTAACTCTTCAAGACGCTGGCCGATGGCTTCTTCCTTTGTCCAGCCGAATATTTTTTCTGCCGGGTGATTCCAATCGGTAACGATACCGTATGAATCCATAATCACGATGGCGCTCAAGGAGCTCTCAATAATCATTCGGGTACGTTTTTCGCTTTCGATAAGCGCATTTTGAAAATGCATTCTGGCGGTAATATCTCGGTCGACGCCCCGCCATTTAAGCAGTTTTCCGGCTGCATCGATTATCGGCAACCCGGTTGATTCGGTCAGTATTGACCGGCCGTCTTTATGCTGATAGTGAGCTAACAACGCATAAAAAGGTCGATGGCTGGCTGCGTATTGTTGCTGCTCAGCTTTATCCCGGGGCGTTAAAAACTCGGTATAGTGTTTGCCTAGCACTTCATCCGGACTATAGCCCAGTATTTGACTCACTGCGGCGCTGCTATAGCTATAGTAACCATCGGGATCCTGTTCCCATAACCATTCGCCGGCCATTTCCGCCATCTGTCGAAAACGTTCCTCGCTTTCGGTAAGCGCCGATTCGGCACTGAAGTCTTCGGCAGACTTGTCCTGAACCAACAAAACAATCTCGGTTTTGTTGGGTATTCGACTGGATAAGGCAAACAGCGAGATGAATACCCGGATTTTGTTATGTTCCTTGGTAACAATTTCGCCGACAAAGCCTGTCCTGAGCGAAGTTGAAGGGGCTGTTTTGAGCGGAACCACGCCAATTACATGGGTAAGGGCAGTCTGCCAGATTGCCTTGTCGTTTCCGGAAGCGTAGATAAGGTCAACAGGCTTACCGATGAGTTCTTCTTCGCCATAGCCTAAGAAAATAGCGGCAGAGGGGCTAAGCTGAGTAATACGCAATACGGTATCTTCTGAACGAATCAGCTCAAGGACAATGATATGGGGTGTGAGCTGATGCATGCTGTTCAGCTTGTAGGATGTGCCGACGAAGAACGCATATCGTTTACGATGGATATGGCATGCCTAAGGCAAATTTTATGACGTTCAGTACATTCTATGAATTCATGTGGGGTTGCGGTATCTAGTTCTGCAAGTATAAATAAGTTCATCATCCGCTCACCTGAAGCCCACTAGGAAATAAATGCGGAATACTTACACGGGATAAGTTCAGCGTTATATCGATGATAAAAAACTCAATACCATTTAGCAATCTATATTTAGTGCGGCGGTGATACGGTACGGGCTATTCTTCCGGTTTATGATGGTGCTTTGATGCAGGTGGATGTTGAGGGTAGAGCGAACTAGTTCTAGCCGGTCATAAGGGTCTTAACATGAATGGCAACACTGGCAGCCAAGGCTTTGAGATGATAACCGCCTTCTAATGCTGAAATAATTCGGCCTTTACAGCAGCTGTCAGCGATAGTCATTAATTCTTCAGTAATCCATTTAAAATCATCTTCAACCAGCATGATGGAAGCTAAGGGATCATCTTTATGTGCATCAAAGCCGGCTGAAATCAGCAATAAATCAGGCTTGAAGTTTTTTAGCGCCGGCAAAATAATACGGCTGTATTTTTGCCTGAACTCAACGCCTGAGTCACCCGCAGTCAGCGGCACATTGATTATATTGCCGACACCGGTTTCTGCCGGATGACCGGTGCCGGGATAATGCGGCATTTCATGACTGGATGCATAGAGTACCTTGGGCTGATGGTAAAAAGCCGCCTGGGTACCGTTGCCGTGATGGACATCAAAGTCAACAATTGCGATGCGTCCGAGTTGATAATGGTGAAGCGCATAACTCGCCGCAATCGCTATATTGTTAAATAGGCAAAAGCCCATGGCTTGCTCGGGTTCTGCATGATGTCCAGGTGGGCGTATCGCACAAAAGGCATTGTCGGCTTTGCCGGTCAGGACTTTATCGACGGCATCGCAAACCGCGCCAACCGCACGAAAAGCGGCTAGTCTCGATCCGGGCGACAGCACCGTGTCCTGGTCCAAATAGTGCTCACCTTGTACGGGTATGGCTTTTAGAATGGTATCGATATGAAATTGGGAGTGGATTAGCCTGATTTGCCGCTCTGTGCCGAGTGGCGGCGATTGCCGGGTTAAACCTGAGAATTCCGGTGTCGCCAATGCTTGTTCTATGCTCCTGAGTCGGTCGGCGCATTCAGGATGTCCAGTTCCTGTTTGATGAAAAAGAAAATCAGGATGACTGTAATAAAGTGTCTTCACAAGGTCTCGCTTTAAAATCTGCTATTAAAAAAACGGATATTATCCATAAATTGTAATTGCTTTAAGAGATGCATGACTATCTTCATTTTCTAAAATACCCGGCGGATTCACTTTAGCAGACGCTGGTACATTCAGTTTGTAGCCAAAACCTTTCACCGTTAAAATCCATTGCGGATTGTTCGGGTCGTGTTCAATCTTTTTTCTTAATAAGTGCATGTATTGATAAAGATCTGACTTGGTTACCCGGTTATTTTCAGGCCAGATATGATTGATGATTTCATCAGTCATAAATACGCGATCAACATCTTTTGCCAATAATTCAAAAAGATCAAATTCTTTACGGGTTAAATTCAGCGATTTACCGTTAAAAAATACACATTTAGATCGTTGATCAATCTGAAAAGGTTCGACGATGAGATAATCGGTATGCCCATTTTTGGGTGTGTTATTAGACAACTGGTTATTGCCGGTAACCTCAAGCATTAACAGCCTTCGATCATGAGTCACCCGTCTCGAACGACTCCTTTTTTCTTGAATAAAGTGATGATGTTGCTTGAATTTATTGAGTAGATAGTTATCCAATTGATTAACATCAAGAGGGGAATCTAAAACGGTGTCAACCCAGCAAGCGATACCCTCTTCTAAACGGGAATCGTTATTAATGTCACGTAAGTAGCATACGGGGATTTGATGGTTAAGGCTGATTTCACGAATCAACTTAACGATAATTTTTTGGGTCTGACTTTGTACCGGATCGACAGCAAGAATAATGATATTCGGCTGCATCTGAGCTATTGCATTAAGTGATTCCATATCGGCAGCGGTTTCAACAATTTTATAGCGATGTGCATGACAGTATCCTTTTAATAAGCCCAGAAGATAAGGGTCATCACTAATCAGTGCAATCCGGAAATCTGTATTCATAGGAGTCCTTGAAAAACCTTAAAGTAAACAGACACAGGGTCTGAGGGGACAACAAAAATAATTTACTGGCAACTAATAAAATAAAAGTAACTACTCAGCAGAGACTGGCTTTAATAATAGAGCACCGGTAACGCTGATTAAATAGGCTGAAATGGGTTTTTTATCAAAAATTACTCCTGACGCCGGACGAGGTATTCACGCCGTCCAAAACGTTTGATAATTCGCAAGTTCAGATCGTTTGCGACGAACATATTAGTCGATAAACATACCGAACGGAGTTGAAAAAATCTCGTTCTGCTTAGTGAATAACGATCTACAGTTGAGTACTTTTTGAATATTTTCGTATTTTTTATGTTGCCTAGAGGCAGCTGTTTTTAGTTTTCGTGGAGCAATTGATTTTTATAGGTTTATCAGTCAAATCCGTGATTTATTTTTGTAACTGCTGAGTAGTTAGACATTAAATAGCGTTAGCGATTAAAAAAATCACAATAAATTAGCGAGTTATATTAAACATTATCACATTCATAGCGTAATACGAATTAGTAGTACTGCGTATTCTAAGAATATACTTATTCCAGACACGGCAGTTGTTCTCGTTAATGATGGGATAGGTCAACAGACCGGTTGTTTTTCCTCCTTATTGCTTTCTTAAAAATTATGCGATCGTATAGCCGGTGCTTTGTTGATAGATAAGTATTACCACGTATTTTATTTATGTTTTTGCTTTGTTAAGGTAATCAACATTAATTTAATCTTAAAAAATGCTTAAATCTTAAATTGATGAGTGGTTCGTTTACGGTGCTAACCTTTTTTCAACTTATTGCAAAATAGATAACTGATGATACGGTTTTTATTAAAAATCAGATGTCTTTGAAGGTAGATTGCCAAGAAATGTTTTACCCGGGGTATTCCATAAACTTGTAAAGGTGCCGTATGATAAATGAAGTAATTAAACAAAACTCGTTACCAGTAGAGCGTTACCATCCTCTAATAACCGAAGCAGATGACCTCCCTATCGTAGAATGGCTACATAAACTACGGTTACATCAAATCGAACTGGATAAGAAAAACAATGAGCTGAGGTATGCTCATGTCGTTCAGGACGAACCCCGTGACTGTTATGTGGGACTCTATGATTTTGCTCCGGTCGGTTATCTTACGCTCACGCGTGAGGGTAAGATTGCAGAAATCAACCCTACTGCTGCCAGATTGCTTGGAGTGGATCGCAGAAAACTGCTACCCGATCATTTTTCTGCCTTTGTGACGCCTAAAGACATTGAATGTTGCCAACTTTTTTTCTCAGGCATAAAGAAGCATAATCAAAAAAACAATACCGAGATGACGCTAAAACGCAGTGATGGTGCGGTATTCCCTGTTCAGATGGAATGTCTGTCTGTACCATCTGCCGGCAAAGGTTCGATGTTGCGAATTACACTTACCGAAAGCAAACAGGCAAAGAGGGTTTTGCATGAGGATCAGACGCACACGCTGGATATAGAGCAGGCTAGTGCCGAGATGGGTTCATGGGATTGGGATATTACAACCGGACGCGTCATTTTTAATGAACGCTGGGCTAAGATACGCGGTTACCGGTTAGGCGATATAGAATCTCACATTGATACCTGGGAAAACAGTATCTATCCTAATGATTTCCCGGCTTATGATGCTGCTTTAACGGCGCATTTAGAAAATAGCACGCCGTTTTTTCAAGCTGAATATCGCGTCCGCACCCGGTCGGGATCCTTAATTTGGCTATTGAATCGCGGCACGGTAATTCAGCGCGATGCTGAAGGCAATCCCCTGCATATGGCCGGTATCGAGGTGGACATCACCGAACGCAGGAATAGCGATAAAATTAAGACTCTGAAAATAAAAAAGTTGCACTAAATCAGGCTCTTGCAGTGAGTGGCGGCATTGTCACGTAACTATTCAGCATGAAACATTATTTATGAAAATTGCGATCATCGGAACTGGCCGCGTCGGCTCCACGCTCGCTTATGCGCTGGTGTTAAAACAGATTTGCGACCATCTGGTGATTGCCGGTCGCACCTATGAAAAAGCCAGAGGCGATGCTCTGGATCTGCAACATACGCTGGCTTTTTGCTTACGGCCCATGCACATAGAGGGTTGTACTAATGAGCAGGTAAAGGATGCCGATATTGTGGTCATTACGGCATCGGTTGCAATGGAGGGTCAGGTTTTAACCTCGCGTCTCCAATTGGGCGAAAAAAACACCTTATTATTCAAGGAATTGATTCCGGTATTGGCTGCCAATAATCCCGATGCCCTATTCGTTATCGTGACTAACCCGGTTGACGTGATGACTTATGCCGCGTGTAAATTATCCGGTTTTGCGGCCAATCGGGTGCTGGGGGTCGGAACGCTGGTGGACTCCGCCCGTTTTCGTGCCTTGTTGTCACAGGAAGAGCATATTCACCCTGATGATCTTCGTGCTTATATTTTGGGTGAGCACGGCTCCAATCAAGTGCCTATAATGAGTAGTGCAGAAGCGGGAGGCGAGCCCATTGGTGACACTCCCATTCATCGACAGTTATTTACGCAGGTTACCGAAGCCGGTTTTGAGGTTTATCGACTCAAGGGTTATACCAATCACGCCATTGCCACGGCGACATGTATGGTTATTGAAGCCATCGTTTTCGACGAATACCGCACCATGCCTCTCGCAACCTGGTTTGACAACTGGATGGGCATTCGAGATAACTGCTTTAGTATTCCTGTGGTAGTTGGACGTAGCGGCATTATCCGCCATTTGCATCCCGAGTTGAACGACAGCGAACAACAAGCCCTCCGAACTGCGGCGGCCGCTATCAAGCATGCTGTTGTTTCATTGATACCTGACTTAGTGGACAGCAGTCACATCGATATTTGATTGATTGCATCGTTTATTGCAAGTGGCTCGATAGGCTTGATTCCAAATTCATGCTTGATGAAATAATGCCTGTAATCATCATTCTCATACCGTAAATTTAACGGCAACTTCCCAACTGTCTGTTTATTTGTCTATCTGTACCACTCGGCCGTTACCGCGCAGCATTACATGAGGTTCAATGGCCTGTCCCGTAGAGCAAACCCCGCAGTACTCAAGTTGCGTGTTTCGTCCGTATCTCAATATAGTAGGGGCGACCGGTTGGTCGCCCATTGCACAAAGACATGAGTTATTTAATTCTCATACGATAGTGTTAACCGGATTTTGCACCGGGAATCCTATGCAGGATGAGACTTATACAATGTAGTCAAGCTTACCTTGAATTGGAACGGCGGCACATTACACCGATGTGCATGGTCGACACCCGTTCAGTAGCTTTCGTGTGTATAACAAGGTCGGAGGCAAAGCCAAAAATGATTATTCCAGGGACACGGAATACGGTTGGTTTTCTAATAGATACGGCCTCATTCTGTATTGAAGGAGGCTTAGGCTTACTTATTTTGTATGAATTAGGTAAAATTACTTAATTGAGGCTACTTCGGTATTTTTTAAAAAACCTAGCTTGCTGTTTATTTAAAGGAGGGATTTAGGTTTGCCGGTAATGCTTACATTCTTGGCAAGGGAAGTCATCAATCATCCATTCGTCCCCCATTAACCAATGGGCGCTCTTTTTGTTGTGTACCGTGTGTGTACCTATTTTTTGCATAAACATGTCGATTACTGAAATAAGTTCCGAAACCAAACGTCGTAGAACCTTTGCCATTATCTCCCATCCTGACGCGGGAAAAACCACCATCACCGAAAAACTGCTGCTGTTCGGCGGCGCGATTCAGCTGGCAGGCTCGGTAAAAGGCCGTAAAGCGGCACGTCATGCGACCTCTGACTGGATGGAAATGGAAAAGGAGCGGGGCATTTCGGTGACCACCTCGGTGATGCAGTTCGAACATAAAGACTGCATTATTAATCTGCTCGATACACCGGGTCATGAAGATTTTTCTGAAGATACCTACCGCACCTTGACGGCGGTCGATTCGGCACTGATGGTGATAGACGTCGCTAAAGGCGTCGAACAAAGAACCATCAACCTGATGGAAGTCTGTCGTCTGCGTACTACGCCGATCCTGACCTTTATTAACAAACTGGACAGGGAAGGGCGGGAACCGATTGAATTGATGGACGAGGTTGAGGATGTGCTGAATATCAAATGCGCACCGATGACCTGGCCTATCGGCATGGGTAAACGTTTTAAAGGGGTTTATCATTTATATAAAGATGAAATTCACCTGTTCAGCGCCCAACATGGCGGCAAGATTGCACAGGCTGAAATCATCAAAGGCTTGCATAACCCAAAGCTGGACGAGTTGCTGGACGATCAGGCCGAAGAACTCAGGGATGAAATCGATTTGGTCAAAGGCGCCAGTCATGAATTCAATCTTGAAGACTATCTGGCGGGCAACTTGACACCGGTTTTTTTCGGTTCGGCCATCAACAACTTCGGGATTATTGAGTTACTCGATGCATTCGCCGAATATGCGCCGTCACCCCGACCCAGACAGGCAGAACAGCGCGAGGTTTTGCCGGAAGAACCGGCATTTAGCGGCTTTGTTTTTAAAGTCCAAGCAAATATGGATCCGTCGCATCGGGATCGGATTGCCTTTTTAAGAATCTGTTCCGGAAAATTCGACAAAGGCATGAAGATTCATCATGTGCGTATCGGTAAAAGTATTCAGGTTGCCAATGCGATCACCTTTCAGGCCGACAGCCGGAAAAGCGTTGAAGAAGCCTATCCCGGCGACATTATCGGTCTGCATAATCACGGCACTATTCAGGTCGGCGATACCTTTACCCAGGGCGAAACGATTAAATACGGAGGCATTCCTTATTTCGCGCCGGAATTATTCCGCCGCGTGGTGTTAAAAGACCCGTTAAGAGCCAAAGCCCTGCAAAAAGGACTGGTGCAGTTGACCGAAGAAGGCGCGACCCAGCTATTCAAGCCGTTAAAAAATAACGACCTTATTTTGGGTGCGGTCGGTATTTTACAGTTTGATGTCACCGCGTTCAGGCTTAAAAGCGAATACAATGTCGAATGTGTTTATGACGCGATACCCATCTCCGCAGTACGCTGGGTAAGTTCCGATAAACCGGCCAAGTTGGAGGAATTCAGGAACAAAGCCTTTGATAACTTGGCTGAAGACGGCGGCGGTTATTTGGTTTATGTCGCCAACAGCCGGGTTAACCTGCAACTGACCGAAGAACGCTGGCCGGATATTAAATTCAGCGCAACGCGGGAATTGTAGTGCGGGCATTTTCTGGGTATTACGTTTAATAAATTCAAAGCTAGCTTTGAACTCCGACTGCTGTATTTTCTGGAGTCCTAAGCTGGCTTTGGACGCATAGCTATTTACACAAGTCACCATAGCTGGGCGGAGCATCGCCCATTTCCACGCGGGAGAGACTGTGAAAGTATTATCCAGATCGAGCTGAAAAAATTATTTACCACAGAGAACACGAAGGACACGGAGAAAACAACAGTATTAATTCAAGGTATTAAAAACTTCGTGCTCTCGGCAACTGCTCCTGCGTTGCTCTCGATTGCTGTTCCAGACGCAATTCTACCTCCCCCGTCCTTGGGTCGTACCTCCTGCATAATCCACAGGGATGTGGTGAATGCAGATATTGCATAACGCCATGGATGGCGTGTAGTAGAGCAACGCAGGAGCAGTTGCCGAGAGCAAATATCTGCCCATGCAGTCGTCCGTGTTCTTCGTGGTTAATTTCTAAATATGAATGCTTTCACAGTCTCGGGAGCATGGCAACCAGACCCCCGTCCCTTAACTATGGCGAAACATCAGTCATACAGACTTGATTCCGCAATAACTGGGCAAACTCTTCGGCCGGCAGGGGTTTGCTTTTGATGAAACCCTGATAAGTATCGCAGCCTTTTTCCTGCAGGAATGCCAGTTGCTCAAGCGTTTCTACGCCTTCGGCTAATACCTTAAAGCCTAAAATATGCCCCATCGCAATGATCGTCGCGGTAATTTCCATATCGTCTTGTGCCGAGGGAATATCATCAATAAAGCTTTTGTCAATTTTTAGCACATTCAGCGGAAAGCGCTTCAGGTAGGCCAGCGACGAATAACCGGTGCCGAAATCGTCAATGGCCAGTCGAATGCCTTGAGCGCGCAAATTATTGAGTACCTCGACGGCTTTTTCTTCGTTTTCCATTAAGCCGCTTTCGGTTAACTCCAGTTCTAACCGTTCGGCCGGAAAGCCGGTTTCGTGCAACACCTCTGCTACCAGAGCGCTGATGTCGCTACGGCGGAACTGGTGCGGCGATACGTTGACTGCTAAGGTTAACGGCGGCAAACCGGCATCTATCCAGTGTCGGCCTTGCAGGCATGTTTCACGCAGCACCCAGGCGCCAATCTTTAGAATTAAACCGGTTTCTTCAGCAATAGGGATAAAACCGGCTGGAGAAATCAGTCCATTGACTGGGTCTTGCCAGCGTACCAACGCCTCTGCGCCGATGATCAAGCCGCTGACGATGTCGATTTGTGCCTGATAATAGACGCACAATTCCTGTTGTTCAGTGGCGCGACGCAGGCGAGCTTCCAGGGCGATGCGTTCACGGGCGATAACGGTGAATTCTTCGGAAAAGTAGGCAAAACAGCCGCGCCCTTCATCTTTGGCACGGTAAAGTGCAATGTCGGCATTATCTATCAGGTTTTCAGGGCTGTCGCCGTGCTGCGGAAACAAGCTAATGCCTATGCTGGCGCCGATTATGACCTCTCGGCTTAGCTCAGGATAGGTAATGCTACTTTGCAGCAATTGAAAGGGTCGGCCCAAATCGGCGACAATATCCTCGGCGACCCGCGCTGCATCTTCCGGATGGGTAATATTTTCCAGCAGAACGACAAACTCATCACCACCCAAACGAGCAAGCATATCGACATCGCGCAATCTGGCTTTGATACGGGCAGCGACTTGTTGCAGTAATTCGTCACCCGCCAAGTGTCCCATGCTGTCATTGACCGCTTTGAAATGATCCAGATCAAGCATCAGCAATGCCAGTTTTTTGCCGTCACGTCGTTCCATTTCGATGGCATGCGTCAGTCGCTCCCATAGCAGGCGGCGATTTGGCAGTGCCGTAAGCGGATCGTAATAAGCCAGATTGTGAATAGTTTCTTCAGCTTCTTTATTTTTGGTGATGTCGGTGAAAGCGGAAACGTAGTTAGTGACCTGGTTATTCGCATCGCTAACTGTGGTAATACTGAGCCATTCGGGGTAAATGTCGCCATTTTTGCGTTTGTTCCATATTTCGCCTTTCCAGTAGCCATCCTGTTTTAAGCTATGTTGTAACGCTTGGTAAAAGTCGGCATTCTGACGGCCCGAATTAAGCAAAGCGTGGGTTTGTCCAATGGCTTCTTCAGGGCTATAGCCGGTGATGCGGGTAAACGCCTTGTTGACTTTCAGAATAATCTGATTGGCATCGGTGATGGACATACCTTCTTGCGATTCAAAAGCGGTTGCGGCGATGCGTAGCCTTGCTTCGGCCTGTTTCTGCTCGGTAATATCGCGAAAACTCCATACTCTGCCGACCACTTTATGGTCAATTATCTGAGGGATGGAATAGCGCTCGACGATTTTTCCATCTTTAAACTCAATAATATCGAAGGAGTGAACTTCCGGAGTTGCGTACAGTTCGGTTGTTTTTCTTGAGAAAGCCTCGGAGTCTTTGATTTGATTAGGGTCGTACAATAGTTCTGGATTGCCGTCTTTAGCGTTCATTTTGTCGGCGATAATTTCATCGGGAATTTGCCACAAATCAGCGAATTTTTGGTTATGCAGTAGCCAGTTATTATTCAGATCCACAGCCAGAATGGCCTCGCCGGTGGATTCCAAAGTAGCTCTTAGTATCGATAGCGATTCCGCTATTTGTAACATTGACCGGCTTCGTTCAATCGCCAATTGTGCCAGGCCGGCATAGTGGCCTATCAGGTCGATTTCGCTATCGGTTGGTTGCGTTGGTAGTCGATGATAGATGGCGAAAGTGCCGCTCACCTTCCCCAAGTTGTTTTTAATCGGCTGTGACCAGCAGGATTGTAAGTTGGCTTGCTTGGCGAGATCGCGATACGCTTCCCAATAAGGATGCTGCTGTACATCTTCCACGATAACACGCTCGCCGAGATACGCCGCCGTACCGCAAGAACCGACGCCGTCGCCAATGGTCGTACCATCAATGGCTTGATTGTAAAAGTCGGGTAAGCTGGGTGCTGCACCATAGCGTAGCTGCTTATTATTTTCATCCAGCAGCAAAATTGAGCACAACATAGCGGGATGTAGCGCTTCAATTTGAAGGGCTAATTTATTCAATACTTCGGGTAGGTCGACTCCCCGGTTAATCAGTTGAAGAACTCGATTTTGTAAAGCCAGTTCATCGGTACGGGTACGTAAATCATTTTCGACGGCCTTGCGCTTGGTGATGTCGCGCCAACAGGCATGGACAATAAGCTTGCCATGCACTGTCATAGGCGTTAGCGACACCTCGACAGGAAAGAGTGATCCATCGGCTCGCAGATGCTGCCATTCGAACCGGTGATAACCCACCTGCACAGCAATGGCTATCATTTCAGACGCCTTTTCCTCTGAGGATCGACCATCGGCTTGATAGTCCGGAGATATTTCACCGGGTCTGCAATTGATCAATTCAGATCTTGAGTGATACCCGAGTTGCATCAAAGCAGTGGCGTTGCAGTTGATGAATCGACCTTCTTTGATAAGCAAAATGGGGTCTCTGGAATCTTCAAACAGGTGCCGAAATGCCTCTTCGCTTTCGCGTAAGGCGACTTCCGCTTGTTTGCGTTCAGTAATATCCTGGATGGTACCAACCAGTTTTACGGTTTTTCCGACGTTGTCGCACTCGATGTCGCCATGATCGATGACCCAGCGTGTTTTGTTATCGCTAGGGCGGACGATTATATATTCCATTGAAAACTGTTCGTGATTACGGATTATTGTCTGATGCTGGTCAATGACCTGTTGACGGTGTTGCGGATCAATCAACTCCGTCCAATTGGGGATATTCCGTTCAAAGTGTGCATCAATGCCGAAAATCTGATCCAGCATAGGTGAGCTTTCCCAGCGATCACTTGCAAGGTCAATCACGTAGTAACCTATGCCCGCAGTATCGTGCGCCAGACGTAACAGTTTTTCGTTGCGGTCGGCTAATTGATTTTTTCGTTTTTGCGTTCTATAGGAAGCTAACAGGATTAAGGTAATAACACCGGTCAATAGACTAATGACTACGGCAATTTTGACATATTGAAGCAGTTTTTTTTGATCGGCTTTAGGATCGGGATCATAACTAAAACCTTGCAAAAATTGATCGTTTTCAACCATGCCCGCTTCGATGAATGTTTCCGCCATATGTCGCCAGCGCCAAGGATTCATGTGCCCTAAATCAACTATATCAGGCACTATCAATGAGCGTATTGCCTCGGCTTCAAATTCAAGATGGTCCCTGGATTTGGTCACTTTATATTTGTTAAGTAACAGATCAATAATTTCTTGCGGGTGATTCATGGCGTAATACCAGCCTTCGAGACTGGCTTTACGGAAGGCTTTGACGCGTTCGGGATGCTGTTTAAGCTCGTCTTCCGTGGTGAACAGGATGTCGCTGTAGAAATCGACGCCGTAGTTGCGCGGGTTCAGCATGGTGAATTCAATGCCTTGCTGCTTTAGAAAATAAGGCTCGTTGCTTAAGTACGAATTAAACGCGTCTACTTTGCCAGCGACTAGATCGCTAATGTCATAACTGCTGGGGATGACGTGAAGACGGCCAATGTCTATGCCCTCATTATTGAACATCGCGACAAAGTCGGCGTCCATGGTTTGATCCATTAGCATGATTTTTTTCCCGACTAAATCGTCAGGTGAAAAAATGCCGACATCTTTGCGTGCGATTAACACCGAAGGAGAATGCTGGTATATCGCAGCCAAGGCGACTAGCGGCGCGCCGCGCAACCGTTCCAGCAGTAATTCGCTATTGGCCTCGCCATATTGGGCATGGCCTTGAAGGACTTCCTGTACCGGTTTTTTTTCCGGGGTACCTTCGTCGATAATGACGTCGAGTCCGGATTTTTGGTAATAACCTTTTTCTAACGCCGCATAATAGCCGGCGAATTGAAACTGGTGATGCCAGCGTAGCTGTAGATGAATGGGTTCTGCTGATGCCGAAAAGCAACCGCAGACCAGTGCTACAGCAAGTATAGAGCGGGTTCGCATCATATTGATGTCATCGGCGTTCTCTGTTTGGTAGTCGTTTTTATAGTACATGCGCATAAAAAGCGACGGTCTTTTATCGAGAGGTATTATCTATCGAGAGGTATTATCCGTAGTTGAGATTGGCTTAGGTATAAGGAGGCGGCATTGGTCGCCCTTGTGCCTAGTCTTAAGAATATGCTGCCTTTAGGTAATGAAAGTCGGCTAGGGCGGGCAGAAAAGCGCTGCCCACCCCGCGCGGCTTATTTGTTAAGCAGTTTACGAACGCGGTCGTAAATCATCTTCCGGTTAATGATCAGCACATAGCTTAATAGTCCCAGCAGTAAACCGAATACTAATTTTCCAAAAGCAGAGCTTTCCTGTTCGGCTTGCGGAGTTGCAGGCGCCCATTGTGCTTGTACGGTTTGTACTGCAACTTTAGAGGGTTGGTAGTCTGCTTTCAGATCAGGTAGACCTAAGCTGTGCCAGGCATCGTAATCCTGCCATATCGGATACTTGCCTTTCCATAATCCCTTGGTGAAATAAGGTGCAAGACTCATGCCGTGCGATTTGGGAATGCCTTTTTCATCCAGAAAATCTTTATAGACGACCAGGCTGATATCACCGCCTTCACCGATACCATTCGTGGTAAAGGCTTTTTCGACATGGTCATGGAACATCCAGATGCCTTGGCCAAAGCTGTTTAAGCCGTCATCGGTACCGTTCAATTCCAGATCAATACGCTGTGCCGGCACCATGCCGTGTACATCGCGCTGGATATAGGAGCCGGGGCCATTATCGACGCCGTCATAATGAGTTATGGTGGGCTTATGACCGTGGATATGCAAAGCCATGGCTTCGGTGTGACCATTCAGAACCCGCAGTTTAACTTTTTCATCCTTTTGCATTTCAATCAACGATTCCCTTAAGGTATAAGGGAAAGACCGACCGTTGAGCATGAAATAATCGTCGGTGGCATCGGTGCTGTCGTATTCCATGTTCATGTGCTTAGCAATCAGACGCGGGTCGTTGGCTGACCGGGCAACAAGCTCATGTAATTCTTTATCTGCCGATTGATAATGCAAGTCGTACTCGCGGGCATATTTTTCCAGCACTGCTACCGAAGGATGACGTACTTGACCGGCGCCGACATTCAGCGTTTGCGGCCAGTTATTGGGACGGTTTTCCTCAACAATAAACATACCCTGTAAACCCATGGGAATATGAGTGTGCGGTTGGACATGGCAGTGGTAATACATGGTGCCCGGTTGGCGTGGTTTGATCACGTAGGTTTTACTTTCGCCCGGCATAATATCCATGTTGCTGGTTTGCGCAACACCATCATTGCCGGTGCCGGCATGATCCATAAATGGATGATCGATACCGTGCAAATGTAAGGAATGCGGCAAATAATGGGTATTTTCCACAATCAGCCAGATTACGTCATCCTGCTCGACGCGAATGACCGGAGACGGTACGCGCAGCAATGGATTAGCAATCGGCTCGTAAATGCTCAGTGTAGACATATCGCGGGTTTTTGGAGCAAAAACCCAAAAAGTAGGTTGTATGCCCGGCGCTATATCGAAGGTGGTGGTGGGGTCTTTCATATCCGGCGAATGGCCGTTGAGTTCGGCAATTTCGAGCCGGATAATGATTTTATCAGGGTCGCCGTCGCCATCGATATCGTCCGACATCGTGATGGCGTCGGCAGCGAGTTGGGTTTCCATCAGTGTTTTCATGGAAATGCCGTTGGTACCCTTGACAAAGGCGGCGATGTCAGACGGATTGTCGGGATTACATAGCCGTGAAGCCTGTATTTCTACGCCATCAATGACTTGTGCTTTACGCCATTCGGGAGAAATAAAGTCGGAACAGACTTCTTCTACCGGCCCCATATCTACCTTGGCCGTAGGAGGTAAATCGCTGGCCGCTTGACTCCATGAGTGTGTAAGGAGCATTGTTGCGCCCCAAATGAAGGTAAGAAGATTTTTATGCATACGACGGCCTCAGATTAATTCATTAAATAAAATGACACACCGCCAACTCAAAGCGGAGGTTTTTAACGCGATCATTTTAACTGAATATTAAGGGGAATTCATGTTTAACGCTAGAATAAACATGAATTATCAATTTAACGGTTCACCGAATATGGACTCAGCTTTATACCTAAATGTCTACGAGACACGATCATACTGGTAGGGACGCCTGCCCCGATAGAGCGGGAAGCAAATTCAGACATAGGAATGCGAATGTTCGTAGACACTCAGTGCGTTCTAAATAACGTGAGAGCTTCGAATGTGATCCTCGCTATGGCGATAGGATGATTCCGATTTAGAGCTGTATATATTAATGAGAGATTTTTATGATTATGATGGATTCCCAAAAAAAAATATCGCGACTTGATGACTTGATTTTCGATAATCGTTTTACACGCGAGTTACCTGCTGACCCTGAAATTGCCAATAATCGACGTCAGGTATTCAGTGCCTGCTATTCTCGGGTGTTGCCGACTCAAGTTGCCGAGCCGCAAACAGTCGCTTATTCCCGGGAGGTTGCAGAGCTGCTGGATTTGAGCGAGGAGGTCTGTCAATCTGCCGATTTTACCCAAGTGTTTGTCGGTAATCGTCTGTTACCCGGCATGGATCCTTATGCGATTTGTTACGGCGGACACCAGTTCGGCAACTGGGCGGGACAGCTTGGTGACGGTCGTGCGATTAATCTGGGCGAGGTGGTCAATTGTCATGGCGAGCATTTAACCTTGCAGCTGAAAGGTGCAGGTTCCACACCGTACTCAAGGACTGCGGACGGATTGGCTGTATTACGCTCCTCGGTGCGCGAGTTTTTATGCAGCGAAGCCATGCATCATCTGGGCGTGCCGACCACGCGGGCATTGAGTTTGATATTGACCGGCGAGCAGGTGGTTCGCGATATGTTTTACAGCGGCGACCCCAAGCCGGAACCGGGTGCCGTGGTTTGCCGGGTTGCGCCATCGTTTACCCGTTTTGGCAGTTTCCAGATTTTCGCCGCCAGAGGCGAGATCGATCTGATGAAAAAATTGCTGGATTACACTATCCGCACCGACTTCCCGCATTTGGGTGAGCCGTCGCGTGATGTTTATCTGGCTTGGTTTGCAGAGGTCTGCCGCAGAACGGCGGAAATGATTGTGCACTGGCAGCGTGTCGGCTTTGTTCATGGCGTGATGAATACCGATAATATGTCGATACTCGGTCTCACCATAGACTACGGTCCCTACGGCTGGCTGGAAAATTACGACTCCAACTGGACGCCCAATACCACCGATGCGGCGGATCGGCGCTATCGTTTTGGCAATCAGCCGCAAATCGCTTTCTGGAATCTGGGGCAACTGGCCAACGCCATTTATCCACTGATAGAGCAGGTTGAACCCCTGCAACAGGCGATCAATGTTTATACTAAAACCTTTGAGCAGGGCTGGCAAACCATGGTCGCCGCCAAGTTGGGCTTGAATACGTTTGATTCGGCAACCGATGACGAGCTAAACACCGAGTTGTTGATGCTGTTGCAATCGGTAGAAACGGATATGACCATTTTTTACCGCAAGCTTGCGCTACTGGTCATGGATATTGAACTCAGTGACGAGGCTTTGATGGCGCCGCTGATGGAAGCCTATTATGTGCCGGAGCAGATAACCGATGCTTACCAAGCAGGTCTTGGCAACTGGCTCAGATCTTATATAAAGCGGGTTCAAGCTTCCGGGATAGCCAATACTGAGCGACGCAATATCATGAACGCTGCCAATCCCAAATACGTTTTACGCAATTATCTGGCGCAACTGGCGATAGACAAGGCAGAGCAGGGCGATTTTTCGATGGTTAATGAGCTATTGGAGTTGTTGCGCTATCCCTACGATGAACAACCCGGCAAAGAAGAATTCGCGTTAAAACGGCCTGACTGGGCAAGGCAACGGGCGGGCTGTTCGATGTTGTCGTGTAGTTCTTAGTTTTGTGTTGAGTTAAAGAAAAATGACGAGCAGGTAAATCAAGAAAATATAGCTAAGTGGTTGAAAAATTAATTTTTTTGTTCTTCCTGCATATTATTTAACGCGCTTCCATCTACCGTGAATATAATCTAAGGCTTCCCGAATATTCAAGTCACGAGTTCCGCCACCGGTTCTAACAAAAAATTTTGGTGTATTGCCTTGATCTAAAAATACAGGTCTGGGGGCAGGGGAAACAATAAGACGACAAACCTCGTTATTATCAATTACATGAAATAATACATGGACAAATTGGCAGAGATCAGTGCCCAAGTTGTTTGAAATAGCGGCCATTAGATTTTGTTCAAAACCATCCTGGTTCGGTTTTTTTAGGGTTTGATAATCCTTATCCAGGCCGATAATCTGGCCATCGTCCGATACACCAATCAGCAATGTTCCACTGAGATGACTATTCAAAAATCCTGCGAGTGTTTTTAGAACAACGCCTTCCAATGAGCGATTGACGCGTGATTCAACCATATCCCAACGCAACGAAGATTTAAATTCCAAATAAGAGCCTTCACCTTTCTGAATAATCGACAGTAAATCTTTATCTAATTCGGTTTTTAAGTGATCAATATTGACTAGGCGTTGATGAATAAATTTGTATAGCACCAGAGATAATAGCCCAAGCATCGCGCCGATTTCGGCATAAAATATAAGCAATGCAGCGCTTTCATCGGATAGATTTCCGGTAAAAAGAGACGCGATTTGTTTTAAAACATACTCGATTGATGACAGCGGATCAATGGTCTGTTCACGTGCATAGATGTAGTCGTAACTTGGAGCCAATACAAAAATGCCAATTATTGCGCCAGTCAGGGCAACGGTAAGATAAACCTTTAATTGTTGACGCCAAATTGACAGCATCAGTAAGAAAAATCTTTTCATGATTTCGTTTAGTCCTCTCGTTTTTGTCCGCAGCTATAATTAACTTAACTAGAACTTCTTGGCAACTCTGGGTGACACACGTTAACTTGCGCCCTTCCATTTCTGTTTCCGGGCTTTTTTCTTGGCTTCTTTCTCCGCCCGAATAATCACCAGTTCCGTCAGTTCTTTTTCCATCATGCCCGGGGTTTCCAGGCTGATTCTGCCGATGGTTCCGGCGCGGAATTCAGACAGCAGGATTTTGGACACTTTATCCATCTCGATGTGTCCGCCTGAGCGCAGGCAGCCGCGTTTTTTGCCGATGGCTTCCATCAGCTGTTGTTCGCTTTCCGGGGCTTTTTCCAGCTGAAAACGGGTTTGCAGTAAATCCGGGTAATGCTGTAATAGGTACTCGGCCGCGAAGAAGGCGACATGCTCATGAGTGATGGCGGTGTCCTTGATCGCGCCGGTGGTCGCCAGTCGGTAGCCGCTATTTTTATTTTCGACGTTGGGCCACAGCATGCCGGGCGTGTCCCAAAGAATAATGCCGTTACCGATGTCAATACGTTGCTGGTTTTTGGTGATGGCCGGTTCATTACCGGTTTTGGCAATTATTCTTCCAGCCAGTATATTGATCAGCGTGGATTTGCCGACATTGGGTATGCCCATGATTAGCGTGTGGATGAGTCTGCCGCTGCTTTGTTTGGTCGGCAGCATCTTATGGCACAGTTCGGTCAACTGGCGCATTTTTTCGGGCTGTTCGGTGGTTAACGCCAGGGTTTTTACGCCTTGTTCCTGCTCCAGATAGGTTTGCCATTGTTGCGTAATCTCAGGGTCGGCGAGGTCGCTTTTACTGAGTACTTTGATGCAGGGTTTGTCGCCGCGCAGGTCAGTCAGCATGGGATTTTGGCTGCTGAACGGGATGCGTGCATCCAGAATTTCGATGATTAGGTCAACCTTGGGCAGGATTTCTTTGACGGCTTTACTGGCCTTGTGCATATGGCCGGGGTACCACTGAATAAGCATGATGTTTATAGTCGGGTAAAATGATATATTTAAGCATCATAGACGTTGAAGCAACAGCTATAAATAATAAAAAGTGGGTAACTCATAAACATTATCTGCAGACTCCGATAGCAAAGCCTCTTTTTTTTGAACAAATAGATCAAAATATGAACCCAATAACAAGCAGTTTTTACGCCTATTTATCGCGACTAAGATGGATTAAACGTTGGGGACTCAAGCGCAATGCGCATGATGAAAATGTGATGGAGCATAGTTGGGAAGTGTCGGTTATTGCGCACACGCTAGCCTTGATTAAAAACCGCTATTATGACGGCAATGTCGATGCCAATGCGGTTGCTACGGCGGCTTTGTATCACGACATTACTGAAGTGATTACCGGCGATTTGCCGACGCCGATCAAATATCATTCCCAGGAAATCAGTGCCGCTTACAAGCGGATTGAGCATCAGGCAGAGTTGGAACTGCTGGATCTTTTGCCGATTGAGTTACAGGCGGATTTTCAGGTACTGATTCAGCACGATAAAATGCCGATAGAGCATGTGCAGATTATCAAGGCGGCGGATAAAATATCGGCTTATCTCAAATGCCAGGCTGAATTAAAAGCCGGGAATTTGGAATTTGAAACCGCCGCCGCCCAATTAGCTTTAACTATCGGTGCATCAGAGCAACCGGAAGTTATTTTTTTTATGAAAGCATTTGTGCCAAGTTGCGGGTTGACGCTGGATGGATTGATGAAAACTTATTGATTTGGGTAAAGGGTAAAGGGTAAAGAATCTACGGCCTAACACCAGTCGACCTGAACTTGAGCTTTAATTATCTAAATTTAGGCAAAAAAATTAAACAGACTAATCAATCAGAAAATTGGATTCTATAAAGCATGAGTGGACACTTGGATAAATTTACACGGTGCAGTACCCACGGAGACGTTGTGAAGCATCGCTACAGCATTGAGCAAGCCAGAATATTATTGGACATTTTGAAGTACCATAACGCATCAACCATGCTGCCTTCGTTTCATCAGGTCAAGCAGGAATCGCTTGATGAGGCGCTGGATAAGCTGAGGTTGGAGTTGTCCGAATTTATAGCAACGGATGACGGGCTTGGCTTTATCGTCCCGATTAGGGATGAGAAGGGCTTAATTTAGTTTGGTTATTGGCTTTTAAAACAACATCACATAGCGCCGGAAGTGCGAGCGGTTCCGGTTTTTTGGCTGCTGGAATCGGCATTTTGGCTTCCTCTGAAAACCACCAGGCCAATGAAGCATCGCAGCCATCCCTTTCAGAAGGGGATTCTTGCCCAGTGCAATTTTGATTATCCAGTGGACATTTGAGGCGCACGTGAAAGTGATCGTCATGTCCCCACCACGGACGGACTTTTTTTAGCCAGTCATGGCTTGTCTTACGTGTGCATAATAGCTGTTTGATGCTGGCGTTGACAAAGATGCGGTCGACTTCGGGTCTGCGTGCCGCCGCTTCAAGAATTTTCTCGTGAGTAGGTGACCATTGATCGTCATTGATAGCATCCGATTTGGCGACAAGAACTGAGGGAGCTCCCCAGGTTTCACGCTCATTAAATTCCAGGTTTCGGCTTGCGGCTTGCTGTGAAAGCAAATACCAGATATCGACATCAAGTCCAGTTTGATGGCTGCGATGGCCGCTTAAGGTCGGTCCGCCGCGCGGTTGTCCCAAGTCGCCAATCAGCAAGACTCCCCAGTGCTGTAAATTCGTCGTCTGCGCTATGTTTTCGATAAATCTTATCAAGTCGGGATGCCCATAAGATCGACTTCGTGTGGGGCGCATCATTTGATACCCTGTGCCATTTTGAGGTAACGAGACAGCACCGCTCAAACAACCGGCCGTATAAGAACCAATACTCTGTGCGCTATCGCCGATTTGTACTGTTTGCTTGACCATTGCCCAATTATTTGCAATAGGAGATGAAGAGCATTCGGAAAAAACAGCTAACAATAAGAAAAATACTGAAAGGTTCATTTTAAAAACAGATTGCCAATAACATTAAGGGCGACCGGTCAGTCGCCCTGTTTTCGGCTTACTTAGTAACAGGTTCCGACAAGTCCAGAAAGTGCTTGGAATTATCAGTTACGGGGGCAAGGCTTGAGCTATTGTTGTTAGTTGCCGGTACGGCACTGTTTGTTTTTATAATCACTGCAGCCGGTACAGCGCTGTTTGCAGCTTCAGTATCCGCTTCATCTTCGAGCTGGAGTTCGTCTTCTTCAGGAACATTGCCGTCATGGATTAGGTATTCACGACGCTGCTGGTAAGCATTTTTGATAAAGGAATAACGGTCGATAGAAGCTTCATCAACAATCTTCTCTGTCGGTATCAAATCGGCGCGGGTATCGGTGACATCAATAGCTTTTGCTCCGCCATTGATCGCGCTGACAGCAGCGCCGCCACCGGCAAAGACAAAAGTATAGGTCAATGGATTTAATAAAGCGTCGCCAACAGCCCCGACGACGCCTCTAGGTGAGCTGGGTCCCATAAACGGAATTACTAGGTAATTACCTGACGGAACACCCCAGAAACCTAAGGTTTGCCCGAAGTCTTCGTGATGTTTGGGTAGGTCAATCATGGTTGCTACATCAACAAAACCGGCAACGCCAGCTGTGGTGTTAATCAGGAATCGACCGGCATCCATACCGCCTTGTGCCATCTTAAGTTGCAGAAGGTCATTAACGGTTACGCCGATATCGTTAAGATTGCTGAAGAAATTGGTGATGCCGTTATCAACGAATTTTGGCGTTATTGACAAATAGCCTTTTGCTACGGGCTTTAAAATGGCCTTGTCCAGATCGTCATTAAATTCTTGCGTGCCGCGATTCCAGCCTTCCCAGGAGTCTGTTTCGTTGACTTTTGACGTGGTCGCACAACCTCCAAGCACACTTGATATAACCAAACTATTCACTAATAAACGAGTGTTGATGATAGATTTTTTCATACGCATGGTTTATCTCTATTTACAGGGTGTTGAGGTAATGGGAAGTCTGTCTCGGAACAGTTATTATATTTTGGGCCGATTATATCAGACACAAGTCATAAAAAACTCATTG
Source organism: Methylobacter arcticus (assembly GCF_050917435.1). Lineage (NCBI taxonomy): Bacteria > Pseudomonadati > Pseudomonadota > Gammaproteobacteria > Methylococcales > Methylococcaceae > Methylobacter > Methylobacter arcticus. Next base: position 2,530,282 of record NZ_CP159583.1, on the reverse strand, counting down.
ATTTTGCATTTGCCGGAGTATCCAATATTGTCGCTTAAGTAAGTATCTTGATGGCTGTTCTGCCCTCAGGAGTATAGGATTAGGTAAGGTTGCTGCCAATAATGCCGCTTGAGATCGACTGATTTGGCTTGCATGGACACCAAAATAGTGTTTACTTGCGGCCTCTATGCCAAATAGATGATCGCCGAATTCGGCGATATTTAAGTAAACGACCAAGATGCGATCCTTACTCCACAGCAACTCGATCAGCAGCGTGAACCAGACCTCCAGACCTTTGCGAACAAAGCTTTTTGACGGCGTTAAAAATAAATTCTTGGCGACTTGTTGAGAAATAGTACTTGCCCCCCTAAGCTTACCGCCGTCCATATAGTTATCAATAGAAGATTGTATGGAATGCAAATCAAAACCGGAGTGTTGAAAAAACCGTTGATCTTCGGAGGCAATAACCGCCGAAGAGGCATGGGCCGAGATTTTCTTTGCGCCGACCCATGAGTATTTAATAGTCTGGAACGAGCCGTCGACCCATAAATCTTCAATATGCCGGTATACCATAAACGCCGACGTTGGCGCAGGCACCCAGCGTAACAATACGCACAAGCCTATCGAGGTAGCCAGGAAGGTGAGCAGCAAATAAAGCACTGCTTTACGCAAGAGTCGCTTGATGGATAATGAGCGGCTATTCCTGGTTTTGGGGTAACGGGATTGTCTTGCCAAAGTGTAATGATGATTAATGGTGGTGTTAACGGGTTAAAGCCCTGTGTTGCATTGATATATATGATAAAGCCTTAATTCAGGTTTGGATAGCCACAACGCTTAACCGGTGCTTAATGATTTGCCTGTTAGTGCGGTAGGCGCGGATTTATCGTCGTTACAATGGTTATAATAAAAAACTTCTCGCACAGATTCGACTCAGCGTATGAAACTCAGATACCTATCAATTGCACTGCTGACGCTAAGCGGCTGTATGCCTATGATTTATCCGCCCGGCGCACAAAACAATAGGGCGCAACTTGGCGCGAATATTTTTCTGACCGAGGACGGGGCAAGTTTACCGTTACGTCATTGGCTGCCAAAAACTGAACCGCATGCGGTTATTATTGCACTGCATGGCTTTAACGATTACAGTCGTTTTTTTGATTTGCCTGGTGAGTATTTCAGTCAACAAGGTATTGCCAGTTTCGCTTATGATCAACGCGGTTTCGGCATGGCACCGCAACGTGGTTTGTGGGCGGGGTGCGAGGCCTATATCAAGGATTTGCAGGTTTTGGTGCGACTGGTCAAACAACGCTATCCGAAACGTCCGGTTTATCTGCTCGGAGAAAGCATGGGTGGCGCGATAGTTATTACGACTATGAGCCAGGTGGAGATGCCGGAAGTCGAGGGTATTATTCTCGCTGCTCCGGCGTTATGGGCCAGGTCAACCATGCCCTGGTATCAAACCGGTTTGCTTTGGACGCTGGCGCACAGCCTGCCTTGGCTGACTTTAACCGGAAAGGGCGTACACGTCGTGGCATCGGATAATATCGACATGCTCAGAGCCATGGGGCGTGACCCGTTGGTTATCAAAGCGACTCGCGTGGAAACGGTGTATGGCTTGACTGATCTGATGGATGAGGCTTTTAACAGCGCCGCGTCGCTACGCGGACATACCCTGATGCTATACGGTGAGAAAGACGAAATCATCCCCAAGGAGCCGACTTATGCATTTTTGCGGCAATTTCTTGCAGCGGATACGGCCAATAAAACGGTCGCGATATACCCGCACGGCTATCACATGCTGTTACGCGATTTGCAAGCACCCACCGCGTGGAAGGATATAGCGGCATGGATTAACGCGAGCCCTGATAAACTTCCGTCGGGTGCGGATGATAGGGCGCAGCAGTTGTTAAGTACTGGGTTATAACGGCGATTTGATGCTGTTAGGTGGAGCGCGGACATGGCGCTTGCAGCCGACCTCAGAGTATGAAAGTCCTTACATGGCTTTGCCATTGGACCATTTTTCATGCAATTGCTCATATTCGTCAGTCGTTGTCACCAGCACAACTTCATCGCCTTGTTTAAGTTTAGTATCCTCGTCGGTTGGCTGAAAAACGTTATCCCGATAAAGAAATATCACTCGGGAGTGTTTCGGTAAATCCAGGTCGCCGACCGGTTCTTCGCAGGTTTCGTCGGCGATAAAGCTGAACAAGCGGACATTGCCTCGGATGATGATCGCCGACAGCTCCAGAATATTTCTTCCGGCAGCGATATTCGCTAAATAGCGGGCATTGTTAAGCGTAGGAATAATGGTATCGTTCAGTCCCAGTTCTATGCAGATGTGCTCGAACTCAACATCTTCGATCCGGGTGATGACCCGCTGAATCCCCAGCGAACGCGCCACCAGGCTGGCGATAATATTGGCTTCATCGCTCTTGGTCAGGCAAAACAGGACGTCGATAGAATCGGGATCGGTCTCTTTTAGAATGGCCGGTTTACTGCCATTGCCATGCATAAACACGCAATCGATTTTTTCTATCAGCTCATCGATTACCGCCTTGTCTTTTTCAATAATGATGACTTCATGGTCGACTTGTAGCAGCAATTCTGCGGTCGCTATCGCCAGAGAAGAGGCGCCAATAAATACAATTTTCAAGATTAACTCCCCACCTTGATCCAGGTGCGCGGATAAAGAAATATCAAAAAAGCCAAAAATTCGACTCGTCCCAGTAGCATATCGACAATCAATACGATTTTCAGTCCCGGTTCCAGTCCGGTTCGGGTAATTCCGGTCGACAAATCGGCGGTCGAACAAGCCGAAACAACCTCAAGCAGGGCATTCAGCGGCTCGTAACCGGTTATCAGGAAGGGCAGCCAGGAACATAGCACGGTGCCCATGAAGATTAAGATCAGCATTAACGCTTTTTCTATTTCATGGGAGTCCAGTTTGTCATTGCTCAAATGCCGTTCCAGGACGGCATGAGCGGGCAGCGTGTACGCTGAATAAAAAACTGTAACAATCGCAGTACAATCAGTAAGCGCAGGATTTTTATACCGCCGGCAGTGGAGCCAATAGACCCGCCGATCAGCATCGAAAAAATCAGGCTCAGTTTGGAGGCATTATCCAAAGCGACCACATCGACATTGGCAAATCCTGTCGTGGTTTGAGCCGACAGTCCCAGAATCACGGCGTGTTTAAGTCTCAACAAGGTATTTTCGTCGTTTCCTCCAGAACAAAAAAACAGCAAGCCGATCACCCATATCGATAGCCCCAACAACGCCCGAATTTCCAGATTGAATGACAATTCCTGGATGCCGTTTTGGACAAGCCGGTAATAGAACGGCAAGGAAACGGCTCCCAATACGCCGCACAACACGATCATAAACTGGATAGACCATTGATCGATAGCCGCAAGACTTGAATCGTAAATGGAAAATCCGCCGGTCGATATGCCGCTCAATGCGTGGGTCACCGCGCTCAATGGCGCGACGCCTGCCATTAATAACAGGCTGATGGCAAACACAGTCAGTGCGCAATAGATAGTGAGCAATTTAACCGAATGCGCACGCGCATTGCCTAAAATATCCCGACTATCACTGATGTCGCCCATCGCCAGACGTCGGGCGGCAAGCCCCTTATCCTGAAATAGCAAACCGATTGAAAAAACAACGATGCCCAAACCGCCGTACCATTGCATCCAGGAACGGGCGAATAGAAACCCCGCTGAATGTTGCTGTATTTGACTCAGCGTACTCAAGCCGGTTGTGGTCACTGCCGAGACCGCTTCAAAAAAAGCATCGATGTCACTCAAGCCTTCACTCATAAAAGGAATACAGCCCGATGCCGCAGATAGGAAAAAAGACAGCGCGGAAATCACTAGCACTTCATTATCCGCGATGTCTTCAGGCGCCTGAATCCGGGATAACGGCAGGCAGATGGCGCTGAGAACCGCCAATGTACCTAACTGGTTAATCATAAATGCCCAGTCGCCGTTCAGCCACGAGACTGAAATAGGGACTAACCTCAAGACAATGACGACAAGACCGATGTGAGCAAGATAGCGGGTTAAGACCCGATAGCGCACTGGCTGAGCCAAGGCAGGGGAAACATTAGAAAAACTCATGTCAAACGTGCTCCTGGATAAATGATGATCCTAATTTAGCACTATTTAGGTGTTCATCCATAAGAAATGAAAGTAGCAAAGCCGATTCATCGAGAGAGGAGAGCCGTTAACTATTTTAGTTTTAGCATAAATCTACCTGATTACCCATAAAGAACAGCCAATGTTACAAAAATGTCTATACTGACAGTATCTACATATGCAGTATCTACATATAAATGGGATAACGTCATGAAAAACAAAGTTCAATTTCAAAAAGGCTATAGCCTAGGCGAGTTCATGAAAAATTATGGGAGTGAAGATCAATGCCGAAAAGCCTTGTTTCAGTGGCGCTGGCCTCAAGGCTATGTTTGTCCTGAATGCGGCGGGCAAAGCTACTGCACCCTGAAAACACGAGCGGTTTATCAGTGCAATCGCTGCCACCATCAACATTCCCTCATTAGTGGTACCATTTTTTCTGCGACGAAACTCCCGTTAACGATTTGGTTTCTCGCGATCCACTTGACCACACAGGCAAAAACTGGCGTTTCTGCCCTTTCACTGCGCCGCCAATTGGGTGTTTCATACAATACCGCCTGGAGCATCAAACAGAAGCTGATGCAGGTAATGAAGGAGCGTGATGATAGTAAGCTATTATCCGGCGTCATCCAGCTGGATGACGTGTATTGGGGCGGCGAACACCGGGGAGGCAAGCGTGGACGGGGTTCCCCCAACAAAACACCTTTTGTGGCGGCGGTGTCGGTCAACGAAAAAGGGCATCCTATTGCCATGAGCATGACTGTGGTCAAGGGGTTCCGCTCCAAAGAAATCGCTCGTTGGGCTAAGCGCCACCTTAGCACCGACAGTCACGTGGTCTCGGACGGACTGGCCTGCTTCGCCGCTGTTAAGGATACAGGATGCCAGCACACCTACATCGTAACCGGTGGCGGCCCTGAATGTGTCTCACTGGAGTCTTTCACTTGGGTAAACACCATGATAGGTAATGTCAAAAGGTCGATTGACGGGGCGTATCACGCTATCAATCACAAACACCTTCCACGCTATTTGGCAGAGTTTTGTTATCGCTTCAATCGGCGATTTGTCCTTGAGGATATGCTGCCCCGCCTATGTTACGTTGCAGCCAGAACGCCACCTATGCCTATGCGGCTACTGAAGATGGCTGAGGATTATGGGTAATCAGGTAAATCTAAGAAATAACCACGAAGAACGGTGGCGTTAAATTAAGATGTTGTTTTTTTGCCTGCGTAGGAACCGGCAAAAACAGTTTACAATGTCCGAGTATATTCATTACCTGTTGAACCCTGTGTTACCTATGAAAATCATTAATTTCTCTATGACTAGATCAAAGATTCATTCCTTGCTGTTTTTCCTATTTATGATCACCGTATCTTTAACCGGGGCGTGGACTAAAGCCACTGCGGCGGATGCCGGGCAAAAAAGCGCAACGTTTGACATCAATAAAGACACGTTAAAGGCCAGAATCGATGCTATCAATTCCCGGGAAGGTATTGATGAGGCGACAAAATCCAAGTTATTGTTTATTTATCAGACAGCCGAAGATAATTTGGGCAATATCGAAAAGTTTACAGAGCAGGCCATGGAATTTAAAACGGCTATCAAACAAGCGCCCGAGCAAACTAAAAAGCTGCAAAAAGAAATCGAGCATGTTCTGCTAAAAGTTTCCAAGCAAAAACCAGAAGATTTTAGTCGGATACCGGTTGAGGAACTTGAGCAGCGGCTTATTATTGAGAAAGGGAAAATCAGTAATCTGGACGAGCAGTTAAAGAAATTTGAAAATGAGCTGACGGTGCAAAATAACCGTCCGCAGTTGATCCGAGAAGAAATGCTGGCCGCCCAGCAAAGTTTGGCCGCAGCACAGAAAAAGTTGGGAATTCCTGCCAACAAAGCCGATGCAAAATTGGAGGTTGAAGCCAGGCAGGTGGAGCTAAAAACCTTGATTGATGCGCGTACTACTGAGTTAAAAATGCTTGATGTTGAAGCTATCAGTAATCCGGTCAGGGTCGAATTACTGAAAACCCAATCTCAGTTACTGGATATGCAAAAGACGGCGCTAACTCCGATTGTTGCTGCAATCGAAAGCCTTACTTTCGAACTGCGCCAGCAAGAGGCGAAACAGATACAGGACGCACTCAGTCAAGCAGAAAAAGCAGTTTCCGACAAGCATGTTCTGATCCAGGAAAGTACTAGGGATAATATTCAGTACAGCCGTGATTTGCAGGATATTACCGCCAAAATTGAACAATACAGCGAACAAAAAACCAAAGTTGAGGCCCAAGCCAGTGAAATTGAAGTCGACTTTAAAAGTGCCGAAAAGAAAATCAGTCTGGCCGGATTAAGTCCGGCGTTAGGCAAGATTTTACGCGAGCAGCGGCGTAATTTACCCGTTCAGGATGAATTTGAGCAGCAGTCCCAGACTATTCAAAACGAAACTGCCTTGACCAGTCTGGCGCAGTTTAAAGTCGAAGATAAGCTAAAACGGTTGATGGATATTGACGCAGATCTGAAGGACATGATGAGCCTGCAGGTTGATCAAGCTTTGCCTGTCGAGCAACGCATGATGATACAGGCTGAATTACGGGTGCTGCTGAACAATCAGAAAGAGTTGCTCAACAAGCTGTCCGTTGCCTACGGCACGTATTTGCGCGCGTTGGGCGATTTCGATTTTGCCCGGCAACAAATGATCACTCAGGCCGGTAAGTTTGCTATTTTTCTGGATGAACGCTTGTTGTGGGTGCCAAGTTCTGAGCCAATTAGCCTGGGATATATAACCGATTTGTATCATTCGACGCAATGGCTGTTGTCGCCGTTTAACTGGATGGCGGTGATTAAAGATTCGTTTAAACTGACTTTTCAGCATCTATTTTTGATCTTTGTTGCGGTCGTGTTTTTTATTGGTTTGCTATTGTCTAAAAATTGGGCGAAGTTAAAATTAGCGGCTATATCCGGCAAGGTTGATAAAATTTATACCGATAATTTTTATTACACTTTAAAAGCCTTGTTTTACAACTTAATACTGGTGTTGCCGCTGCCGTTACTTTTTAACTATGTAGGCTGGTTTTTAAGTAGAGATGTTCAAGTTGACGATTTCACTAAATCCGTCGGTGACGGATTGCAGGGCGCGGCATTGACGATGTTTTTTCTGCAGTTTTTCTATCGCCTGTTTGCAGTCGATGGCATAGCGCGCAAACATTTTCAATGGCAAGAAGCATCAGTTAGTTTGTTGCGCATGCAGATTGGCTGGATCCGTTTTATTGCCGTGCCGGGGATGTTTATTATCAGCAGCACCAGTGCCTCAAAATTTTCGGTGCACAGCGACAGTATCGGCCGTCTAGCGCTGATCATTATCATGATTGCCATGGCGATTTTTGCGGGTCGGGTGTTAAAGCCTTCGACCGGGTTGGTAAAAGATTATATCAATAATAACCCTGAAGGATGGACGGCTAAGCTGCGCTATGCGTGGTATTTTGCGGTCATCAGCATACCGTTGGTTATTATCGGTTTTGCGGTCGCCGGCTATTACTTAAGTGCATTGGAATTGCAACAAAAACTCATTATTACCCTACGGCTGATTTTTCTGAGCATCATCATTCATGCGATGGTGGTTCGCTGGTTAACCCTGGTTAACCGGCAATTGGCCATTGCTAATGCCAGACAGAAACGTAAGACGGCAGTGATTGCCGAAAAGCAATTGGCTGGATCGGAAGACCCGGTGTTGCCGGTTGACGAACAACAAATCGATATTCCTAAAATAAACGCCCAAACCATAAAGCTGTTGAATGTTTTTATCGGTTTTACGCTGGTGATCGGTTTTGGCATGATCTGGAAAAACATTCTGCCCGCCTTCTCATTTTTGGAACAAATTGTGCTTTGGCAGCATCTGGTTAATGTCGATAATCAGGAAAGTTATCAGCCGATAACCTTGATCAATCTGTTGCTGGCCGGTTTATATATTTTTATTATTGTGGTCTCGATACGGAATTTTCCCGGCGTAATGGAATTATTGGTATTTAGACGCTTGTCGATAGAGGCGGGCGGTCGTTATGCAGTTAATCAGCTGGCTAAATATGTGCTGTTTTCCATAGGTTTTATTAGTGTGGCAAACGAGTTGGGCGGCAGTTGGTCGCAGGTGCAGTGGCTGGTTGCCGCGCTCAGTCTCGGTTTGGGTTTTGGCTTGCAGGAAATTTTCGCCAATATGGTGTCGGGTATTATCCTGCTGTTTGAACGTCCGATACGGGTCGGCGATACCGTTACCATCGGTGATGTCAGCGGTAAAGTCAGTCGTATCCGAATGCGGGCGACAACATTGATTGACTGGGATCAAAAAGAATTGATTGTGCCGAATAAAACCTTTATTACCAGTCAGTTGGTAAACTGGACCTTAAGCGATGCCACTACTCGCCTGGTAATTCCTATCGGCATTGCCTACGGTTCCGATGTCGAGCTGGCGCATAAAGTCATGATCGATACGGTAAAAGCGATGCCGCTGGTGCTTGCCGAACCTGAGCCGAGTGTATTGTTCGTCGGTTTTGGCGATAGCTCGTTGAATTTTTCTATCCGTCTTTTCGTCAGTGAATTGGCAAATCGACTACCGACCACGCATGACTTGCACTTCCGCCTTGAAAAAGCTTTCCGTGAGCATAAAATAGTCATTCCATTTCCGCAACGGGACATTCATATTCGTTCTGTCATGCATGAAAACGGTGAGATAAATCATGATGTGCAGCAAATTGTCGGAGGATAGCCAAGAAGTTACATTCCCGACATGCAATGCGTGTTAACCGGTTCGGAAACCGATATTCAAAAGCATTGCTTAGTTGAACCGGCGTTGTTCGCCAGACGTAAGCGAGTTTATCTTTTGATGTTGGTAGGTCCAGCAAGGTCCAGTGATGTGGCCCATCAGAATCTATTGGGTGCAAAGAAAGCAATAGAAGGACTGTCGCTTAAAATAGGATGGTGATGCGCAATGATTAACGCGATCTGGATTAATTTGAATAGGTTGTTGTCTATGCCCTAACAAATTAAAAGGGTGTACACGGCAAGTACATGCAGTTTGTGCATGATATTGCAATTTAGGAGAGGGTTGCTCAAATAAAACGAATTTCTCGTCTAAAGAGTTTTTTAAAGCCCATCAGTATTTAGTCTTGGCTTGCTATGCTTACAAAAGCCATAAATGGTTGACTAAATATGAGCTTGGCCCAAAAGTCGATAGACCTTTGGGCCAAGTATATGAGTTTGTTACGCTGGGGTTACATTCTCGGCTTGTGGACCTTTTTGACCTTGAGTTACTTCCATAGTAACTTTTTGGCCTTCTCTTAAGGTCTTGCGGCCTGCGCCGTTAATTGCACTGTGGTGAACAAAAACATCTTTGCCACCTTCCTGCTCAATAAATCCAAAACCTTTTTCATCATTGAACCACTTAACGGTACCTACAACTTGCTCTGACATATCACACTCTTACTTAAAAAATCGCCAATTTTTGTTGGCTTACAAATCCCAGCTTCATAAATAAAGCCGGCTCAAACTCTAACCGGGGCAAATAATAGCATTAAAGATATGAGCAGAGCAAAATATTTTAACTAGGCTCAAAGATAATTCTATTAGGGCCGTAATGCCGGTATTAAAAAAACTTTAAGGGGCGTGATTTTTTGCGAAATTTACCTTGCTGCATAGCGTTTAAAGGGTATTTGTTGGGTTATGGTTGGGGCATAAGTTGCTGGTAATTGCCTCGATAATACAAAAGGGGTTCTCCCTCGCGGCACACGCAGTCTTGTACTTCGCCGATTATAATCCAGTGAGTGCCCGCGCGAACTTCTTCTATGACTTTGCATTCCAGAGACATGAGACTGTTATTCAGAATGGGGGCGCCGGTAATGCCCGCTGTCCATGGGGTGTTTTCAAACCGTTGCTGTTGGCTGCTGCCTCCGGCAAATTGATTGGAAACGTCTTGTTGAGTTGAACTTAAAATATTGACAGCAAAGTGCTGGCTTTGTTTGATTCCCGTGCCGGTGTCAGCGGATTCATTTAGGCAAACCAATATTTGAGGTGGATTAATTGAAACGCTTGAAAAGGCGGTCACTGTCATGCCCTGAATGCCGAATTTTTCAGAGTGTGTCGTAACAACGGTGACGCCGCTGGCCCATAGTTGCATCGCTTTTTTAAAATCATCAACACCAACAGTCATTAATTCCCCCGGTTATTTGTTATAAAGATACTGCCTTCTTTTTGGTTTAAAAAAATAAAGAGTAGGCGTTTTTTTTAAATTGTACGGGCTTTATGATACAGCACCCGCGTCGGCATGTTAAATAATCGGGGGATTGGTTGTTCGATTATTTAACGAAGTCCTTGGGTTTATTGTTCTGAAAATTTGATTAAAATATTGACGCGTCGGTTTTTCTCTCTGCCTTCCGGTGTTGCATTGTCGGTAACGGGCATGGTGTCTGCGTAACTGATGGCTCGCAAACGGCTGCTGTCTAATTGTTGCGAGACCAGGAGATGTAGAACACTGGTGGCTCTGGCAGAACCCAGTTCCCAGTTTGAAGGGAATTTAGCGGTTTTAATCGGGATATTGTCTGTGTGTCCTTCAATCAGGATCAGGCCAACCGCTTGTTTTAATAATGGGGTAAGACGTTTTATTAAGGCTTCTCCCGGAACAGTTAGATCTGCTTCTGAAGATTTAAACAATACTTTGTCTTGAATCTCAAGCTGCGCATAGCCATGGGTAACTTTTATGTTGACGGTTTTATTAAGACCGAATTCATTAATGGCTTTTGTTAGCTGTTGCTGCAATTTGTTTTCGTCTGTTGGGTTGACCGTTGCCGGTTGAGCGTTAATCAGGGGCATGGGCTTTGTTGTGATGTTATCGGCGCTTTTAATTTCTGGCGTATTGACGGGAATAGGGACGATATGGTCGCTTTCTTTGGCTTCGGTTTTGATTTCGACGTTATTTTCAATGGGTACAGTGGTTTGAACGGGTTTGTTTGTCGCAACAACGAGGGGAGGGCAGGTTACGATTGCTGCTGCAACAACGGGAGGACATATTACCGCAGGTACTGTTCTAGGCTTAATCGCTCGCGGTTTAGTGACGGCTGCTTGTTGCTGTTCCGTGTTTAAGTCGCTTAATGTAAGCAGAGTGATAACGAGCATGACAATCAGCACAAATACATCTAGATAACTTAATAGCCAGTTTTGTGAGTTGTGCGTGTCCGGTTGGTTAAGCAGATCCTCTAGGGACAGTGAGGACTGTAATTTCGATAATGGATATTTGCTCATTTTGCAGGACTTAGTCGGTTTGTGAGATTCAATGCTGGGATTTATAGCCCCGGCGAACGGCTTCAGTCTTTTAATTCATCGTCATAGTGCTTGATGAATGATTTGAGCGTTTCTCGGACAAATGAGGGGCTGCGACGAGCTGCTATCAGTGTAATGCCTTCCATGATCATGCTCATAATCATAATGCGCTGTTCAGTGCGTCGTTCGAGTTTTATGGCAATAGGGTTGAAGATAAGGTTGGCCATAATGAGACCGTAAAAGGTGGTAATCAGCGCAATGCCCATGTTGTAGCTTATGCCAGCTATGTCTTTAAGTTCAATGATTTGCAGCATATTTATCATGCCTATCAGTGTGCCGAGCATGCCAAATGCGGGAGAATAGGCGGCTAGACTATAAAATATATTAGCTTCGGCTTTCTCTTTAGCTCTCAGGCGGGCAATGCGCCATTTAAGTAACGACAAGATGTCTTCTACCGGGGTGTTGTCTACGATAAGCTGGAAACCGGTTTTTAAATAGGGGTTGTTGATGCTGTCGATGATATTTTCTATTGCAAGCGTGTCTCTGTTAAACCACATTTGAGCAACAGCGGCAATTTCGTTTGCTTCCCTTTGGGGATCTAGGTCTTCATAAAAGAAAATAAGTTTTGCCGATTTCAATCCATGTCTAATGTCTCTTAAAGGATAACTTAACAAGATAGCAGCAACCGTGCCGCCTATGACAATCACCAGTCCGGTCAAATTGATAAAAGAAAGCGGATCATTGGCAGCAACTATAATAATAAACAGGATGAGAATAATGCTTAGAAAAATACCTGCGGCTGTTGAAGGGTTAACTTTTTTTGGAAATGCTTTTATTGATGATTTGTCGAATTTCATTTTGAAATAATATTAAAACATGTTGATAATTTAAAACATTATAAAATCATATTACATCAATGCAGTTGAACGGCATAGGGGGCAGCTTTAAGCTGCGCCCCTGCCACACCACCTGGCATGCGGGTCCGCACCAGGCGGTTCGAGAAGTTGAGGTCATGTGAGTTTCGGAATGCCAATGCTGTCAAAATAGCTCACCGTGAGGACTTTGTTCAAGGCGGAGCCACTGTGACTCCACCATCGACCACCACCACCCGCTGTTTGCAGGGCCAACTCGTGTGACGCGCCAAGCTTTCGTAGCCCACGATAGATTGTGGTGCCAGTCCGCCAGTGCTTCAGTTGAATCGCCCTGAGTCGATGTCGCAGCCAAGAGTCCAAATCTTTGAACGTCGTTGGCGTTTGCGCCAGTCGGAAGTAGGCCTTCCAGCCGGGCATATACGCTTGCAGTTGTTCAGCCACTTGAGCCATGCTTTGTCCACCCACCCGGCGTATGATGAGCCTGATGCGTTGCTTAAACGTGTCGAGCGCCTTGGGTGCCACAGCAATTTTGACCGTATCGCCTGACCACCGCCGAAGGCAGTAGCCAAGGAACTTGCGCCCAAATACCGGACCCACCTCGGTTTTCTTCTCGTTCACCCGAAGGTGCAGCCTCTCATACAGGTTCCTCAGAAAGCGAAGCACCCGCTCGCCGGCTTTCTGACTGTGCAGGTAAACATTGCAGTCATCGGCATATCGGGCGAATCGATGTCCCCGTTTCTCCAAAGCCTTATCCACTTCATCGAGCAACACGTTGGCCAGAAGCGGCGACAGCGGCCCGCCTTGTGGCGTCCCCTGTTCTCGCTCCATCACCATACCCTTGGCCATGATCCCGGCTTGTAGATACCGCCTGATCAGCCGTAGAACGGCCTTGTCGGCAATACGTTTGGCAAGCCTGTCCATGAGGATGTCGTGATTAACCAGATCAAAGAATCTCTCTAAATCCACATCGACCACAACCCGGTAGCCTTCTTGCGCGTATTGCTGTGCTTTGAGCACTGCATCATGCGCACTTCGGCCAGGTCGAAAGCCATAGCTGGACTCTGAAAAAGTCGGATCGATCAGCGGCTGCAAGACTTGCAGCAAGGCCTGTTGGATCAGTCTATCGACAACCGTCGGTATCCCCAACTCCCGCGTACCACCTGCCGGTTTTGGAATTTCCACGCGCCGCACGGCTTGAGGCCTATACGTCCCGTTTAAAAGCTCTGACCGGATTCGTGGCCAATGGGTCTTGAGGAATTCCGGAGTCTGCCCGATAGTCAGTCCATCGACACCAGCACTTCCCTTGTTGGCTTTGACGCGTTTCCACGCCGCAGCCATGTTCTCACGCGAGAGAGCCTGAGCAAGCAAGTCCTCCCGCCCCAAGCCTTCTTGTTTATGAAACGCCGGACGTGTTTCATCGCGTGCCGCATCGGCTTGGGCTTCACCCTTGCCGGTCACGACCCGCTCCGGTTTCCCGGACTTCTGATGCAGTACATTTCCAAGATTCATAACTTTTCAGCTCTCCTTCTCGTTTGGCCCTTCGCTGGTCACCCAGCTACTATGGCCTCTGCTGACTTCTCGTCCCGGCTTACGCCGTCGCCCTTTCAGGCGTAAAACGAGATCTCCCCAGGTAAGAACGTGATCCTTCCCCGCACAACCGCCAGATCTACGCCACCTCTCATTGACCACAAAAGCTTCGCAGTAATGTGCCTGCTCGCCTTGATTGGACGCGCCTCATATCTGATTTTTGTTCATCGGCTCACGGTTTCTTTCCACGCTTCCTTCCCACGCTCAGTCACCTTTGCGCAGTTGCGCTTCCATTCGCTCGCTGTGGTCAGCTCACGGGAGGACTTTCACCTCCGAGATCGCGCCCATGCTGGGCGCACACATCCTCCCCGACCTAAAGGACGGGGATTCCTACTGCTAGACGCTTATGCCCAAGCGCGAGAATGTTCTTTGCCGCATTCATATCTCTATCATGCGTCGTGCCACACTCGGCACACGTCCATTCTCTTATTCCAAGTCCCGCTCTACCTTTCGGACTACTGGCGCTTATGCAGCCGCAGCACGAACAGGCTTGGGTAGTGTACGACTCGTTGACTTCTATAAACACGCCTTGCGTCCTGATGGACTTATATTCAAGTTGTGTTTTCAGCATCGCTCAGCCTGCATCTAAAACGGATTTCGCCATTTTAGTTTTTGCCAGACCGGACGCACTGACGTTGCCAACAACGATTAAACTGTTTTCTTTAACTACTTTGTTGCTGAATTTGTGGATTGCATCGTTGCGTCGATGCTTAATCTTGGCATGAATCGCTTTAACCCGTTTTTTATCCCTAGCCCGTTGCGCTATGCCCAGCTTGGCTTCGCTATTCCGGTAGCAATCCTGTCTTGCCAAGGTATCGCCATTGGAACAGGTGGCGGTGGTTTTTAAGCCCAGATCAATGCCTATTTGACTGCCTTCCGCTGGCCTGATGTCAACGTCAACATGCACTACGATATTGAAATACCAGCGACCGCGCGAATCCTGGCTAAAACAGCCGGAACGAAAATCAAACTGGCTCAAGCCGTAGCTATCCCAGACCTTGAAGTAGTGACCGGCATAGCGGATCTGACCGTTCACCCATGTAGCCGCGCCTGACTTGAACGGAACCCAGTAATGCGCGTCTGGCTCCACCAGAGCAGCGCCAATTGAGCTTGTTTTTCTTGAATTGTTTTCTGGCTTTGGCATGAACCGCAATGGTTTCCTGAACCGCCGTCAAGTCGATTATCATGCCGCGCTCTTTGCGGATGCCTTTTAAGTCTTTCATCAACTCAAACGCCGAGGTGCCGAAGTTCATGTAGCCGACTTCTGGAATAAAAACCCACGAAAACTCAGCGGAATCAGCATTAGCGGCGTTCCAGACTTGATTCACATCAAACGCCATACGATTCAGTACACTAGCGTGTTTATCGCGAACTCTGACTGATAATGTTTTAATTATGGGTTTCATAGCACCCAATTGTACGCCATTTATTTTATGGCTAAACAGCGGTTTCACATTCGGATGACTCCCGAACTATTCTCAATATTGCATGACCAAGCCCATCACGGAATGGCTGGAAACAAAATAGATCAAGATCATCCTTACATCTCCCACCTGAAGGAAGTGGCTTTACGGACTCTTTGGGTAAAACGGAGTTGTTATTTTAGTTTAGGTGAGTGTTAAATTACATTTCTCTGGCTTTATTAAAGGCATATCTGAAGTCTATAAATAAAGGCTGTTCGGCCCCCAGCATTGCTTTTAATAATTCATGTTGCAGTTTAAACTTAACATTCCCAATAGCTAAAGCACCAATACCTACTGCGCCTGGCGCATTGATTGCATGGATGAGTGGTGCGCCGGAATCATTGTTGTTGATGCCCTCTATTCCGGAAGGTGGAACAGCATTAACATCGGCAGCGACTTTTAGTTGGGTCGCTTCTTTAAGTACATTTGCATTTAAAACTTGAATACCCGCTTTAGCGGTACAAAAGATAATGTCAGCATCCTTTACCAACTTGATTTTATCGGCTTCAGATTTGGCCAAGACTCCTTTAAGCGTACAGTTAAAGCGGCGGTTGTATGCGTTAGCAACATCCACAGCCGTATCACTTGACAAATGGTCGGTTAATGTTACATCAGCCCCGGCTAATGAGGCAATAATACCGGTAGCTATACCTACCGGACCTGTTCCGCCAAAAATCATCACTGAGCATTCTTTCAGTTCTTTGTTGTGTTTTGCGTTGAGTTCTTTTTCCGCGCAAGTCACTAAGGCCGCAGCGGTGGTAAAAGCGCCGCTGGGGTCGGCAAAAACCGAGACTTCAAAAGGCGAAACCATGGCTTGTTTGCTGGTGTTTAGCATGTCCATAGCCAAGCCTAAATCGCGGCCGCCGATAAAAATTCCGGTGCGTTTAACACCCGATGGACTGCGGGAGAAAACGGCATCTTGAGTCAGTCCATGCACGTTATCCAGCTTGACATTGTTATACGGCATAAGGACATCAAACCCCGCATCCAGAGCCATGTTAATGTCGAATGGGCTATTGTTCGGCATGGGGTCAAACATATGAAGAATGCTACGCTTCGCCATTAGGGTTCCTTGTTATTTGCAGGTTAATCCGAAAGTGTAAACTCAAGAGCTTGATTTAATATATTCTCTGGCGGTTTCAAAAGCATGTTCAAAATGCAGGTAAACGGGCTTATCGGTACTGATCATTTTTTTCAACATCATGATTTGGGTCTGATATTTAATATTACCGATTGCCATAGCGCCCAAGCCGACTGCGCCACTGTTTGATCCCTCAATGGGGTTGCCGTTATGGAAGGCATCAACGCCTGCGATACCTGATGGTGGTACCGCATTAACATCGGCAGCAACTTTGAGTTGTGGGGCTGAAGCGACAAGTTCTGCGCTTAATAATTCGATGCCTGCGGCACCGGTTGCAAAGACCACATCAGTCGTTTTAATATATTCAGCTTTATCAGTGTCTGCACCGGCTTCAATAGTGATTTTACCTTCGCCGAATTCATTGTTGCACATATCGGCAATGGCTTGAGCTTTTTCCAGTTGACGGCCAATGAGCTTCACCTGCGCTCCGCATTGGGCGGCAATCACTGCGACCACTTGGCCTACAGGGCCGGTTCCGCCTAGAACGAGAACATTTTTTCCTTCCAGAGTGGTGTCGAATTTAAGTTTTAATTCGCGTTCAACTGCCGCAACCATGCCTGCAGCTGTGGTAAATGCGCCGCTGGGGTCAGCGAAGACGGAAACTTGAAAAGGAGGGAACATAGAACGCTTCGCCGTCTTTAACATATCCATCGCTTGTTTGGTATCACGCCCGCCAATGAATATGCCGGTGCGTTTCAAGTTCTTGGGGCTGCGGGAAAAAATAGCATCCTGCACTAAGCCTTGAACTTCACTGGGTTCAACATTGATATAGGGTAATGCGGAAACCCAACCTGCATCCAATGCCATATTGACATCAAACGGACTGAGGTTTTTAGCGGTGGTTAGCATGTGTAAAATAAATGGCTTTTCCATGATCTCTCCTTATGTTTTTATTCGACAAGTATAAAAGAAAAAGCCGCAGAATAAAAATGCGCTTGTCTATTTGAGTTTTGAACCGGTGATGAATCTGTGTATTATCCGAGTGATTTTATGTTTTCCAGGTTGGAATATTAAAGGCGGGGGCAGATGAGTGATCTGAAAAAACGGCAACGTAGCAAAGCTAACGCTGCACGCAATGAGCAAACCGATAAAGAGTCCGTTAGCCGGATTATTTGCGACCGCTTTATAGCGCATCCTGTTTACCAGCAGGCCAAAACGGTGATGTGGTATAGCCACTGCCGCTCAGAAACAAGAACTCAGGCGGCATTATGGTGCGAACTGGCAACCGCTAAACGCATAGTCATCCCTTACTGTACTAAAGATCAGCAGGGGCATAATAAGCTGGGGTTATGGCTGCTGGAAGATGCTGCCGAACTGGTGCCGGGCATGTGGGGCATTTTAGAACCACCTAAACAACGATGGGGCGAAGTGGGCAAAGAAATCGCCGTTGAACAGCTCGATTGCGTATTGGTGCCGGGCGTGGCTTTTGATCGACATGGCGGGCGCTTGGGTAATGGCGGAGGTTATTACGATCGCTTATTGAGCTGCGTCAGAGCCGATACGGCATTAATCGGAGTTTGTTTTGAGTCTCAACTGGTTGAGCACGTCGTTATGGAGGCTCATGATGTGGCCATGGATATTGTCATAACAGAAAAAGTAGTTTATGCCGGTAAAGGACGGCAGTTTTTAAACTGATGGATTTTCAACTATTGAAAGACAGTGTTTATTCCACGCCGGCTTTTGTTGTCGATGAAATAGAAGTGACCAGGACATTGGCGGTTTTAACAGAGCTGAAAAATCAGTGCGGCTGCAAGGTCTTATATTCGATTAAAGCCTTGCCTTTTTCCCCAGTTATGGAGATGGCAAAACCCTGGGTTGATGGTTTTTCGGTTAGTTCCTTATTCGAAGCGCGGCTGGCCGATGAGGTTTTAGCCGGGCAGGGGAGCATTCATTTGACTACGCCCGGCATAAGGCCGGATGAGCTGGATGAGCTAAGTTCGCTGTGTTCGCACATCAGCTTTAATTCTCTGCCGCAATATCAGCGCTATGCTGAAACGGCCGGGGCACAATCCTCAATCGGCTTACGAGTTAATCCAAAATTGTCTTTTCTGCATGATCAGCGCTTCGATCCGTGTCGGCAGCATTCAAAGCTGGGCGCCGCTATTGATGAATTGAGCCGGTCGATTTGTCTCGATCAAATTCAGGGGCTGCATATTCATAACGTTTTTTCAGCAACCGATTTCACTCCGTTAATTGAAACGATCGACATGCTTCAACAGTATTTGGGGATAGGATTAGCTGAGCTTGAATGGTTGAATATCGGCGGTGGCTATTTGTTGGGTCAAATTGAAGATCATCGCCCATTTGTCGAGTTGGTCAATAAGCTGAAGCAGGATTATGCCATTGAGGTTTATATCGAGCCGGGCAAAGCGGTCGTAGGCCAAGCAGGGCATTTAGTAGCAACGGTGCTTGATAGCTTTGTCAGTGACGGTGTCACCGTAGTCATACTGGACACCTCGGTCAATCATAATCCCGAAGTATTCGAATATCAGCGTCAGCCTGAACTGCACGAACATGATCTTGATGGGCAATATACTGCTATTTTAGCGGGCTGTACCTGTTTGGCCGGTGATGTATTCGGGCAATATCGATTTAAAAAACCGTTGGAGGTAGGGGATAAGGTGGTTTTTAAGCATGTCGGCGCTTACACCCTGATTAAGGCGAACCGTTTTAATGGTTACAACTTGCCGGATATTTACCTGAGCAACTCCTTACGCGTAAAAAAAATGAAACATTACGATTATCAGGATTATCGTCGGCAATGGGTGGTTGAGGTTCGGGGCGAGGAGCAACTTTAGTGATTCAGCGCTCATTAAGGCATATACCTGTACATTTTTATTTATACAAATAAGGTTAAAAATATGAAAGCAATCATGATGACGGCAACCGGTAATCCCGATGTCCTGGAATTACACGACATTGACGAACCCGAAATCTCCACGGCAACCCAGATCAAGGTCCGGCTTAAAGCGGCTGGGGTCAATCCGGTCGATACTAAAATCAGGAGCCATGGCTTGCTTTATGATAATCCACTGCCTGCGGTATTGGGTTGTGACGGAGCTGGAGAGGTTATCGAAATCGGCAGTGCGGTCAGTCGATTTAAACCGGGCGATAAAGTCTGGTTTTGTCACGGTGGACTAGGCCGCGAACAGGGTAATTACGCCGAAGTTACGGTAATAGATCAGCGCTGGGCGAGTTTAATGCCGGAAACCAGTTCATTTAGCGAAGCCGCAGCCTTGCCGCTGGTGTTGATTACCGCGTGGGGCGCTTTGTTCGATCGCGGCGGATTACAATCCGGACAAACCGTACTGATTCATGCCGGAGCAGGCGGCGTAGGGCATGTGGCGATACAATTGGCGAAATTAAAAGGTGCCCGAGTCATTACCACGGTGAGTTCCGGGCAAAAGGCCGAGTTTGTCAAAGCGATGGGCGCTGATGAAGCCGTTATTTATACCCAAAACGGTTTTGCCGATGTGGTCAATAAACTGACTGACGGCAAAGGTGCTGACTTGGTTTTCGATACCGTCGGCGCTGAGGTATTTAAACAAAGCATCGCTGTGACAGCGCATTTCGGTCATCTGGTGACTTTGCTCGATCCGGGCGAATTGAGTCTGGCCGAAGCCCGAATGCGTAATTTATCGATAGGCTTTGAGTTGATGCTGACGCCGATGCTCAGAGATTTGGCTGAGGCAAGAGACAAGCACGTTGAAATTTTAAAACAATGTGCGCAATGGATCGATAAAGGGTTTTTAAAGACGCATATCAGCAAGCAGATGCCGCTGAAAGAGGCCGCAATAGCGCATCAATTGATAGAAGCCGGGCATAGCACCGGGAAGATTGTATTGACTGTATAGGTTTTCATTTGTGCTTATTAGGTTACGGCGCAATATATCTGTCCTTACCGTCGTAGAGGCGCCTACTTTTGGTTTTCGTGGATCAAATGATTTTTCTTGGTTTATGTATAATAGCGAATATTAATTAAATAATGTTGTAAGAGGTTATGGCAGAAAAAACCAAAAAACGTAGCTCGAGTAGATACGATAAGAAAAAAACGGCTCCCAAAAAGTCAGGTTCTCATTGGATTAGAAATTCAGTTCTGGTTTTTGTGGCCGGATTTACGTTTATTTTGGCGAGTTATCTGGGTTACCTGGATCACAACGTGCGTACCCAATTTGAAGGTAAACGCTGGGCTATTCCGGCACGAGTTTATGCCAGTCCGGTAGAGCTTTATGCCGGTTATAAGCTGACGAGTGCAGAGCTTGAAGCGTTATTGCAGGCGCTGCATTATCGGCTGGATGTCCATTTGTCTTCGGAAGGCACGTATTTTAAAAGCGGCTCACAAGTCAGTGTAAAAACCAGGAAGTTTACCTTCTGGGATCAAGTTCAATCTAGCAGCGTGATACGGGTCAATTTTAACGCATCCGGCATCGCCAACATCGTTGATGCTGAGCAGAACCAAGATCTCGCCATTGTGCGCTTGGATCCCGTACAAATCGGAAGCTTATACCCAAGGATTAAAGAAGACCGGATTTTAATTAAATTGGAAGAAGCCCCTGATACGCTTATTAAAGGCTTGCTGGCTTCAGAAGACCGGGATTTTTACCAGCACATCGGTATCTCATTTAAAGGCATTGCCCGGGCGATTTGGATGAATGTGCTTGCCGGTCATACCGTGCAAGGCGGGAGTACTATTACCCAACAGTTGGTTAAAAACTTTTATTTGACCTCTGAACGCAGTTTGACGCGGAAAGTAAAAGAAGCGCTTATGGCGCTGATCTTGGAATATCGCTACAGCAAAGATGAGATCCTGGAGGCTTATTTAAATGAAATATATCTGGGGCAGGATGGTGGTAGCGCTGTGCATGGCTTTGGCTTAGCCAGTGAGTTTTATTTCGGCAGTTCTTTAAAGGACTTGCCTCTGGAGCATGTGGCTTCGTTGATTGCCTTGGTTCGTGGGCCGTCTGAGTACGACCCGAGGCGTTATCCCGATCGTGCTGTACTACGGCGCAATTTAGTGTTGGGAGAGATGGAAGCGGAAGGCTATATCGCTAAAGAGCAGGCAGTCAAGGCGAAAGCCAAGGCTTTAAATGTGATCGCCAATACCCACCGTTCAAGCAATCGTTATCCTGGTTTTCTCGATTTGGTTAAGCGGCAATTAAGACAGGAATACAAAGAGGAAGATTTAACCTCCGAAGGGCTAAGGATTTTTACTACATTGGATACTCGGGTTCAGGATGCGCTGGAGGATACGCTGTCTAAAAAGCTAAATCAGCTTGAAAAACTGCCTAAAGCTAACGACCTTGAAGCCGCGGCTGTAGTCACTCATAGAGACGGCGGCGAGATAGCTGCGTTGATGAGCGGTCGCGAAGTGTCCAGCGCGGGATTTAATCGTGCCCTGGATGCGGTCAGGCCGATAGGCTCGTTAATCAAGCCGGTGGTCTATTTGACAGCGCTGGAATATCCGGACAAGTACACTATTACTACACCGGTCAGCGATACAGCCATCTTGGTTAAGAGTTCGGGTGGCAATGATTGGAGTCCTAAAAACTATGATCACAGGGAGCATGGCACCGTGAGCTTTCATTCGGCACTGGCGCATTCATACAACCTGGCTACGGTTCGGATAGGGATGGATATTGGGGTAGCCAGAGTCGTTAAGACATTACGCAGTATGGGTATTACCCGGGCGATTGATTTGTTCCCGTCATTCCTGCTGGGAGCTGCGAGTTTAACGCCGATGGAAGTTACTCAAATTTATCAAACGCTGGCTGGCGACGGTTTTTCAACGCCGATAAAAGGCATCAGAGCGGTGGTTGCAGCCGACGGTAGACGCTTACAAAGTTATCCTTTTACGGTGCGGCAAGTGCTTGATCCATCGGTAACGTATATCGTCAATACCATGTTGCAGGAGGTGATGCGTGAAGGTACCGGACGTTCGGCCTATTCCGCTTTTCCGGCAAACTATGGTTTGATCGGCAAAACCGGTACGACTAACGATTCAAAAGACAGCTGGTTTGCCGGTTACACCGGTGATTATTTGGCTGTGGTCTGGATTGGCCGGGACGATAACAAGCCGGCCGGGTTAACCGGGGCAACCGGTGCATTACAAGTTTGGACGTCGTTAATGAAGCAGATTTCAAATCAGCCTGTAAGTCTGGTTCCGCCGGACAATATTAAGACGGCTTGGGTCGACCCTGCTAACGGCCTGCTGGCGAATCAAAATTGCCCGGGGGCTAAGGCGTATCCATTCATTGCCGGTTCAGCACCGGAGGAGTATTCCTCGTGTGTGGATTCGCCCGTTAATCAATTTGAAAGTTTGATTGACGATTTGTTACCGAATAATTAATAAAGGTATTTATGAAAAAAATGACTATTTTCGTCGGCTTGACTGTCATGTTGCTGTTTGCCGGCTTGAGCTACGCAGAAGATAAACCCGTCCGGCAGTTAAAAGCTTTTTTAAAAAATACAAAATCGCTCACTGCCGATTTTAAGCAAGTATTGATTAACGAAGCCGGTAATCCGACTCAAACCAGTTACGGCGTTTTTTACCTGCAACGACCCGGGAAATTTCGTTGGGATTATCTAAAACCTTTTCAACAACAAATAGTCTCCACGACCGGGAAGGTCTGGTTTTACGATACCGACCTCGAACAGGTCACCGTTAAAAAACTCGATGAGTCCATGGGGTCAACACCGGCATTATTGTTAAGTGGTCAAGTATCCCTGGAGGACAATTACACCATGGAACAGCAGGGTGTCGATGGCGATTTGATGTGGGTAAAATTGATTCCTAAAAATCAGGAAAGCGGTTTTAAATACGTGCTGATCGGTTTGGATAACGACTCTCTGGGCGGCATGGAATTGAGCGATAATTTTGGCCAGCTGACACGCATTTATTTTTCCAATGTTGTCTTGAATCCGCCGTTAAAACAGACCCTGTTCGAGTTTACAGCGCCCAAGGGTGTCGATGTTTTTTCTGATTAAAGATAGGCAAAAGGCTCAAGCAGCATCAACCTTCGTTCTTAGCCTTTTGCCCTTCGCCTGATTTTTATGCTTTTCGATGATTTGACCAAACCCTTGGCCGACAGGATGCGGCCGAGTGAATTAAGCGATTATGTCGGTCAACAACATATCCTGAAACCCGGCAAGCCGCTCTATGAAGCCATCGCCTCGGGACGCTTGCACTCGATGATTTTCTGGGGGCCGCCGGGTACCGGTAAAACCACGCTGGCCCGGCTCATTGCCCAGCATTCCGATGCCGAATTCATGCCGATTTCGGCGGTGCTGTCCGGCGTCAAGGAAATCAGGGCGGCGGTCGCCGAGGCCAAGAAAATCCAGCTGGAACAGCATCGGCGCACTATCTTGTTCGTCGATGAGGTGCATCGCTTTAACAAATCGCAACAGGATGCTTTCCTGCCGCATGTCGAAGACGGCACGGTTTATTTTGTCGGCGCGACCACCGAAAACCCGTCTTTCGCGCTCAATAATGCGTTATTGTCCAGGGCTCGGGTTTATGTGCTTAACGCCTTAACAGCTGATGATTTATTGGCGGTGATCGATAAAGCGTTAACCGATAAGGTGCGCGGTTTGGGCGGTCTGGCTATCGAAATGGCCGGTGATATAAAACAGCAGTTCGCCCAGGCGGCTGACGGCGATGCCAGAAGACTGCTCAACTTGCTTGAAATTGCCGTAGAACTTGCCGCCGCCAAGGGCGGTCAGACGGTTAACGAAGCCATTGCCAAAGAAGTGCTGTCGGGCGGCGTGCGGCGTTTCGATAATCAGGGCGAAGAATTTTACAACCAAATTTCGGCGCTGCATAAATCTGTGCGCGGCAGTTCGCCCGACGCCTCGCTGTACTGGTTGTGCCGGATGATGGATGGCGGCTGCGATTTATCCTATCTGGCCCGGCGCGTCGTCAGGATGGCCTCCGAGGACATAGGCAATGCCGATCCGAGAGCCTTGCAGATTTGCATCAACGCCTGGGAAGCCCAGGAGCGCTTAGGCAGTCCTGAAGGCGAACTGGCCTTGGCGCAAGCCGTCGTTTATTTGGCCTGTGCGCCGAAAAGCAATGCGGTTTATATGGCTTATAATGCGGCAATGGCCGATGCCAGACAAAGCGGCAGCCTGGGCGTGCCGGTGCATTTAAGGAATGCGCCGACCAAATTGATGAAATCGCTGGATTACGGCAAGGAATACCGCTATGCCCATAACGAGCCGGAAGCCTATGCCGCCGGGGAAAACTATTTTCCCGAAGAGTTGGCAGGCAGGCAATATTATCAGCCGGTGGAAAGAGGGTTGGAAATAAAGATTAAGGAAAAATTGAAGCATTTGAAAGCGTTGGACAAGAATGCGAATTAAGTGAATGTCTATTTGGCAACTGGAAAATAGTAGGTTGGATTGAAACAGCATCACCCCAATCTACTTTTTGTCAAAGATTATCGTGGTCATGGGGAAATCCCTCCAAGTTGATCCCAACAAAACAGCGAAAGTCAAATATCTGCTAAACTGTCCAAAAATAACAAGGGGAGACTGACTATGACCACTATTACCTTTGACACGCTTGAGCTGGTAGACAAGCTTAAAACTGCCGGAATTCCACAAGCGCAAGCCGAGGCGGTTGTGCGTGTGATTGCCGAAGCTCAGGATGGGCTGATCACTAAGCATGACCTAACAGAAGCCAAAAATGAAATTAAGGCCGACATGAATGTTCGGTTTGAGCGCATTGATGGTGAATTAAAGCTAAATAGATGGATGCTTGGCGTATTATTGGCTGGCGTTATATCGCTGGTATTGAAGGCGTTTTTTTAATGTCCCCAATATGAATTTCGGGGCACGATGAAAGGCGCTCGTCTCCGATATATTGCTCATTAGTGTAGAAAAGTGGTCAGGTTACATTATTGACGAAAAGTAACCTGACCCCTTTTCACCTTTTCATGGACCCCTTTTCATGTGCGTCAATCATTTTGATGTTTCTACGCGATTCATAACAGGGGAAGTATTGTTTTTAGGCATTGCCTCTCTTCCAGTTTTGCGCACAGGTTTTACTATAATGTGTCTGTTAATAAACCGCTTCATGATCGCCGATATTAATCAGGATAATTTCCGCCTCGCTGATTTGAAATTCCAGGGTAATACGGTAAGACAAATTAATGGAAACCGAATGCAGATTTTGCAGCTTCCCATGCAAAGCATGTAAGCGTAAAGAGGGATGGAACGGATTGGTTTCCAGCAATTGTAGTGTTTTTAGATACGGTCTTTTAAGCTCAGGATGACGCTTGATAAAGTGTAAAGCACGGCGATTATAGTGTTCGGTAAAAACCAGGGTGTAGCTCATTCCATCCGTTCCAACCGGGCCAAATGTTCTTCTGCCGATTCTTTAACATAGCGTCCTGCCGCCATGTCTTCGTTGGATTCGACCAACGCGGCGGTCAATTCGCATTCGCGCAAATACTGATAGTGGGTAAGATTCATCACCACAAAACGGTCTTTGCCGCGTACGGAAATGACCGCTTCGGTTTGCTGCTCCAACGCGGTTTGGATTGCTAAAACACCTTTTGTTTTCAGTTCGTTCGCACTGATTCCAGCCATGATATTTCCCCATAAAACGTTAAGAGTGCGATTAACCATACTCTTAACCGCACTCCAAATCAAATGCTAAAAGTAGGGGATCTGAGGGTCGTTTTTTGTGGATGTTCAAGATGAAGCCATGTCGGGTTAGCGTAAGCCGAGAGGGTGTAAGAAATTCATTGCTTACTTATATTGAACAAGCAAGCTTATCAACCAGTACAGTGTACCGATTGAAAGAACGCCCGTTGTTTTTCTGCTCTTTGCCGTGAAAAGTCACTGTGACTAAATCCCCTAAGGCGGCGTTATGTTGTTTCAAGCTGTGTATCAAATAGCGATTGAGGTCAACACTCACAACCGAGCCGTTATCATCCAGTAAAAGCAGGGTTTTCTGTTCGTCATAGAGTGAATTTTTAAAAATGCCGCTGCCTTGAATTATGCCTGCGATGGTTTCGCCTGCCGACGGTTGCCAGTAGGTAACTTTGTTTGTTGCGGGTAAGTTTTCAGTCATTTTTTATCCTGTTTGTTAGTGGGGACGGTTGGGTACAATTGTACTCAGTTCAGCTTAATCGTGCTTAATAGTCGTGAATGCAACGGGCATGAAAAGGGAGTGGGTGAATAGTCAGTTAAATACAACGTACTGATTTGTTAGATGCCTTTCGTGTCTTTTGCGTCTTTCGTGGATGAACTGCGGTTTTTAGGTTTAATTGGAGTCCGTAATTTATTTAGAAAAAATTGTTGAATTTCTATAAAATCACCTATTACTGTAATAACTATTCAGATCAAGACTACATGGACCTAAAATTTCTCGATTTCGAACAACCCATCGCTGAGTTGGAAGCGAAAATTGAAGAACTCCGCAATGTGCAGTTCGACAATAACATTAATATTTCCGATGCGCTTAAGCAACTGGAAGAGCGAAGCCAGGCGCTGACCGAATCTATTTTTACCGATCTTTCCGATTGGCAGATTTCCCAGTTATCCCGGCATCCGGGGCGGCCTTATACGCTGGATTATGTGGAGCATGTTTTTACCGATTTCCATGAGCTGCACGGCGACCGGGCTTATGCCGATGATCCTGCGATTATTTGCGGCTTGGCGCGTCTTGAGGGTCAGCCGGTTATGGTGATCGGTCATCAAAAAGGCCGTGACACCAAGGAAAAAATTTACCGCAACTTCGGTATGCCGCGCCCGGAAGGTTACCGCAAGGCCTTGCGTATGATGAAAATGGCAGAGCGTTTTAAAATGCCGGTCATTTGCCTGATTGATACACCGGGAGCCTATCCGGGTATCGGCGCGGAAGAGCGCGGTCAGAGTGAAGCCATTGCCAGAAACCTGTTTGAAATGGCCAAGCTGAAAACCCCGATTATCTGCACCATTATCGGCGAAGGCGGTTCCGGCGGCGCGTTGGCCATCGGTGTCGGCGACCGCTTGATCATGCTGGAATACAGCACCTATTCGGTTATTTCACCGGAAGGCTGCGCATCCATTCTGTGGAAAAGCGCAGATAAATCGCAATTGGCGGCCGAGGCGATGGGCATTACTTCGGATCGTATTCGCGAGCAGGGTTTTCTGGATGAAGTCGTCAGGGAACCTTTAGGCGGCGGACATAGGGATTTTAAGGCGACGGCCTTGAATTTAAAGGAAACGCTGATTCGGCACATGAATGAGTTGAAGCGGCAGCCTATTGATACCTTAATGGAAAATCGCTACCAGCGGATTATGGACTTTGGCGTTTTTACTGAC
Source organism: Methylobacter arcticus (assembly GCF_050917435.1). Classification (NCBI taxonomy): domain Bacteria; kingdom Pseudomonadati; phylum Pseudomonadota; class Gammaproteobacteria; order Methylococcales; family Methylococcaceae; genus Methylobacter; species Methylobacter arcticus. The sequence goes on along the minus strand of NZ_CP159583.1, from coordinate 2,502,504 downwards.
GAAGGCGGGAAGTAAGGCTTAGGTGAAAGGCGAAAGACAAAAGGCGAAAATTTCGCCGTTGTTCGAGGGCATTATTTCCAAGCTTGATCTTGGGGATCAGCGACAAAAGGTTTATGTCGCCTACAGCGGCGGCGTAGATTCTCATGTTTTGCTGCATTTGTGCGCGTCAACACCTCAACTCAAAGACAAGCTCAGCGCAGTTTATGTAGATCACGGCTTGCAGGCAGAAGCCGGATATTGGGCCAAGCATTGTGAACAAACGGCTAATGATCTGGGGGTTGAATTTTTAACGCTAAGGGTTAATGCGCAAGCATTGCCGGGCGAAAGTCCTGAAGAAGCTGCCAGAAACGCCCGATATGCGGCGTTAAAATCGTTAATGAAAGTTGATGATGCGTTGTTGCTTGCCCAGCACCGGGAAGATCAGTTGGAAACGGTACTGTTGCAACTGTTTCGCGGCAGCGGTTTGCCCGGACTTTCCGGAATGCCGAAAACTATGGCTTTCGGTGCGGGTGTTATGCTCAGGCCTTTGTTGAATACGCCCAAACAGGCGATTAGCGATTACGCTCAAGCGTATCAATTAAGCTGGGTTGAAGATCCCAGCAATCAACGCAATGATTATGATCGCAATTTTCTGCGTAATGCAGTGGTGCCCTTACTCAAGCAGCGTTGGCTTGCGATCGATAAAACCGTGGCACGTTCGGCAATGCATTGTGCGGATGCACAGGTGTTGGTTGATGACGTCGCCGAGGAGCTATTCGTTGAGGTTTTTAATCCGGCAGATACGACATTGTGTATCAGTCGGTTAACGGCGCATCATTTACACCAACAGCAACTCATCATCAGGCGTTGGTTCCGGAGCATCGGATTAAAAATGCCGGCGCAGGCTGTTGTCGGACGAATTCTTAGTCAGGTGGTTGCGGCAGCCGCACAGCGCGATCCGGTATTGTCGGGGCAGGGTTACAGTATTCGCCGTTATCGGGATAAGTTGTATTGCCTGACAAATCTGTCCGGAACAGATTTGCATTTACCCGAAGGGCGTCAGGCAGGAAAGCCTGACGTGACCAATCTGTCTGGCGCAGGTTTACCTCAAGATGCTTTTTGGCCTGTCGGGCAAGCGTCTATAAAAACCGCTTATAACCAGACCGTCTCTTGTGTGTCGTCTTCAAAAGGAATGCTCCGTGAACGGTGGGCGGATGCCAAGGTTGAAATAAGGTTTCGCCGGGGCGGTGAAAAAGTCTGTTTGCCGGGACGTCAAGGCCATCATTCGCTGAAAAACCTGTTTCAGGAAGCAGGTATCCCGCCATGGGAACGGGATAGAATTCCTTTGATTTATCTGGATGATAGACTTGCTGCGGTGGCTGATAAATGGATCAGCGCGGAATTTTATCATGAAGAAACAAATGGTTGTGTCAGTCTGTTATTGCAAAGTTAAGAATTAAACCCAAAAGACAATGACGACAAGGGCATTGTCGACTAAAATACCTTGGTTTCACCTAACTTCATCAGAGCCCAGTATGGATTCCCACGCTGGAGCATGGGAACCAGAAAAATCCTACATGACAAAATACATTTTCATTACCGGTGGCGTTGTTTCGTCTCTTGGCAAAGGCATTGCCGCATCTTCACTTGCCGCTATTCTTGAGTCGCGAGGCCTTAAAGTCACCATGACCAAGCTCGATCCTTATATTAATGTTGATCCGGGCACTATGAGTCCTTTTCAGCATGGCGAGGTATTTGTTACTGAAGACGGTACCGAGACTGATCTCGATTTAGGCCATTATGAGCGGTTTCTTAAAACCACGATGACTAAAAAGAACAGTTTCTCAACCGGTCAGGTTTACGAAAGCGTTTTACGCAAAGAGCGTAAAGGCGACTATTTGGGGGCAACGGTTCAGGTCATTCCGCATATTACCGATGAAATTAAACGTCGTGTTTATGAAAGCGCCGACGACTGTATAGATGCCGGTGGTAGAGTGACCCAGGGAGCGGTTGATGTTGCCTTGATTGAAGTCGGCGGCACGGTAGGTGATATTGAGTCTCTGCCTTTTCTGGAAGCCATCCGGCAAATGCGTTTTGAACTGGGCCCTGAACGCTCGCTTTTTATTCATTTGACCTTGGTGCCGTATATTCGTTCAGCCGGCGAAATAAAAACCAAGCCGACTCAGCATTCGGTAAAAGAGTTGCGGAGTATCGGCATACAGCCGGACATCTTGATTTGTCGATCCGAGCAATCCATACCGCTCAGTGAGCGTCGTAAAATCGCCTTGTTTACCAATGTCGAAGAAAAAGCGGTTATCTCTGCAGTCGATGCCAGTTCGATTTACAAGATTCCATTATTACTGCACGATCAAGGCTTGGATGATATTGTCGTTAACAAGTTGCGACTGGATGTGCCGCCGGCGGATTTGTCCGAGTGGGAAGCCGTTGTTGACGCCCTGGAACATCCTGTCAACGAAGCGACCATCGCCATTGTCGGTAAATATGTCGATCATTCCGATGCTTATAAATCGGTGCATGAAGCCTTAATTCATGCCGGTATTCGCACTCGTACCAAAGTCAACATTGTCTATATCGATTCGGAAATTATAGAGGATGAGGGTGTTGGCAGACTGAAAGGCATCGATGCGATTTTGGTGCCGGGTGGCTTTGGCGAACGCGGTGTGGAAGGCAAAATTTCCACGGTTAAGTATGCACGCGAAAATAAAATTCCTTATTTAGGTATTTGTCTGGGGATGCAGGTTGCCGTTATTGAATTTGCCCGTGATGTCGCTGGACTGGAGGGCGCGCACAGCACCGAATTCTTACCCAAATCGCCGTATCCGGTGATCGGCTTGATTACCGAATGGATGGATGAGGAGGGTCAATTGGAAACCCGCAATGAAGCATCCGATTTGGGTGGTTCGATGCGACTGGGCGGCCAGCAATGCCGATTGCAATCCGATTCTCTGGCATTTCAGCTGTATCAGAAAGATGTCATTTCTGAAAGGCATCGTCATCGCTATGAATTCAACAGCCAGTATCTGGAAAAACTGGAACAGGCCGGCATGCGATTTTCCGGGAAGTCTATTGATGGACGATTGGTTGAAGTGATAGAAATCCCTGATCATCCCTGGTTTCTGGCTTGTCAGTTTCACCCGGAATTTACCTCGACACCCAGAAAAGGCCATCCTTTATTTTCCGGTTTTGTGGTCGCGGCGTTTGAACATAAAAAAGGTACAGTGTAATGAAATTATGTGGTTTTGAAGCCGGTTTAGATCGGCCGTTTTTTTTGATAGCCGGTCCTTGTGTTATTGAAAGCGAGCAAATGGCTCTGGACACTGCGGGTTACCTTAAAGAGTTAACGACGCAACTCAATATTCCCTTTATTTACAAGTCGTCGTTCGATAAAGCCAACCGCTCATCGCATGAAAGTTATCGCGGTCCCGGCGTGGAGCAGGGGCTTAAAATACTGGAAAAAGTTAAACAACAAATCGGCGTACCGGTATTGACCGATGTGCATGAAGATACGCCGCTGGCTGAAGTCGCCTCGGTCGTTGATGTGATGCAAACGCCGGCATTTTTATGTCGGCAAACCAATTTTATTCAGCAAGTCGCTTCTCAAGGCATTCCCGTTAATATTAAAAAAGGCCAATTCCTGGCGCCTTGGGATATGGTGCATGTCGCCAACAAAGCCAAGGCGACCGGAAACCAGCAGATTATGGTCTGTGAGCGTGGCGTATCTTTCGGTTATAACAACCTGGTTTCCGATATGCGCTCTTTGGCGGTCATGCGAGATACCGATTGTCCCGTGGTTTTTGACGCGACGCACTCGGTGCAACTGCCCGGCGGACAAGGTACGGTATCAGGCGGTCAACGCGAATTTGTACCGGTGTTAGCCAGAGCCGCTATTGCAGTCGGTATTGCCGGACTGTTTATGGAAACCCATCCGAATCCTGCGGAAGCGAAAAGTGACGGACCTAACTCCTGGCCTTTACACCGGATGCGGGAATTGCTGGAAACCTTGGCGATTTTGGATAGAGCCGTTAAAAGTCAGCCGTTTATTGAAACCACCTTGTAATTTATCAATTCGAGATAAAAAATGAGTAATCCGCCGCGCATAAAATCAGTGACTGTTAAAGGCTTGTTTAATCAATTCAATCATCATATTGATTTTAATCAAGAGGAACGCATTACCATTTTGCATGGCATTAATGGTGTGGGTAAAACAACTTTGTTGCGGATGATTAACAGCTTGTTTAATTTTCGTATTTATAGTTTTAACGAAATACCGTTTACTTCATTCGAAATTGAGCTGTCAAACGGTAATCACATAAGAGTTGAAAAAAAACAGCATAAAATCCGTAATATCCTAAATATTTTTATTAATAAGGAGAAAATTAATTTTCAAAACCTGGATATCGAAAGCCTGATTAAACGACTTCCTTGGATCAGTAAAGTTGACGATGATGTGTTCTATGATCGTCGAACGGAAGAGCCATTATCATTGGAAGAGGTGATGGAACAATATGGAGATAGATTGCCAATTAAGGACGTTAAAAACTCGGAACTTATTGCAAAGCTAGGACATGTCCCCGTCCAACTTATTGAGACTTCCCGGCTTTTACGTACTGTAAAGCGTGATGAATTACATCAACGCAAAGAAATTATTACGCATACAGTCAAAGTCTATGCGGCTGAATTGCAACAGCGTATTAGGAGCGTGATGACGGATTATGCTAAAAAATCCCAAGAATTAGAACAAACTTTTCCTTTTAGATTATTAAAGCCTTCAGAAAACTATACTAACGAGCAGTTAAATGAGCATATCGTCGCTTTGCAAAACAAAAGAGACGAATTAAGAACAATAGGTTTATTACCAACAACTGATTCAGCTACCTTGGATGCAAGCTCTATTGACAGTTTAGAAGCTCAGCACGCAGCAGTGATGAATCTTTATGTGAAAGATAGCGAAGAAAAACTGGCTGTATTAGAGTGCTTGAGTGAGAAAATTAAACTGTTGTTAAAAATAATAAACAGTAAATTTCAAGGAAAATCACTGCGTATTGATGATAAAAAAGGTTTAGTTATTATTGGAAAAGACGGAGAGATTGATCCTGCTTTACTTTCTTCAGGTGAGCAGCACGAATTAGTCATGTTTTATGATCTTATTTTTAAAGTTGAACCTAATACCTTAGTGATGATCGATGAACCCGAGTTATCACTCCATATTACATGGCAACATAAGTTTATTGATGAATTAAAAGAAATTGTTGAACACTCAAAATTTGATGTTTTAATTGCGACGCATTCGCCCACCATCGTAGGTGAAAACTCGCATCTTATGGTTGCTTTAGGTGTTAATGAATGACGCCGTTGACTATTTCTAATACACAAGGTCTTGATGCGGCGTTGATTATGTTTAGAGCTTCACCTGAAAATAAAAATTGTAGTTTTTTATTTATCGAAGGTGAGAGTGATGAAAAATTTTGGCATAGTAGGATTGAAGAGAAAAAATGCTGTATTGTTTTTTTAGTTTCGTTTAGTGAAAATAATAAGAGACAAACAGGAAAGACAGCGGTTATTAAAAACATTCGAACTTTAAACAACAGCAAAGTTAATGGTTTTTTAGGTATCATCGATAATGATTTTGATGCCTTAATGTGTCTGCCAAGAGAAAACAATACGTGTGTTGCGGATACTCATGACTTAGAGACTTTATTGTTACGCTCCCCTACTGTTTTTAAAAAAATGCTTGCAGAGTTTGGGGATAACCAGCTAATCGCCAATTTTGAAAAGAAAGAGCAAAAAAGTATACAGGATTATCTAATTGAATTAGCTCTGCCTTTTGCTCAATTAGAATGGCTTAAACAGCAGTTGAAACCTGGTTTAGAGCTTAACGATTTACATAAAAATAATACTATTCTTATCCCTGATACCTGGTGTTTAAGTCAAGCCAATCTCAACGCTATTGTAAATGCCCGAGGTATGGATATTAATTCGGAGCCATCTCAACACCTGCTCAAAACAATAAATAACATTGATCCATGGTTATTATGCAATGGGCATAAAATGATTGATATTTTGTCGATGGGCTTTCAAAATGGAATTTTAGGGAATAATAAAAAAGCTATTACCGAAACTATAGCAAGCTATATACGTGGATCTATTGATAAAGTTGAACTTTATCAAACAGAGCTTTGTCAATCTATGTTCATTTGGCAAAATAATAATTCCCTTTATCAAGTATTAATATAACCATCATTCCTATGCAACATGCTGTTGCTTTTATTTTTTCAATCTTTCGGAGTAATACAATAATATGAGTAAAATCGTTGATATTAAAGCAAGAGAAATTTTAGACTCACGCGGCAATCCTACCCTGGAAGCCGACGTTATCCTGGCCTCAGGCGTAGTCGGTAGCGCGATGGTACCGTCCGGTGCCTCAACCGGCGAGCGCGAAGCGATAGAGTTGCGTGACAATGATAAAGGCCGTTATTTAGGTAAAGGCGTATTAACTGCTGTTAACAATGTGAATACTGAAATTCGCGCTGCGATTGTCGGTATGGATGTTGCCGATCAGGCAGGCATCGACCAAAAAATGATCGCACTGGACGGCACTGAAAACAAAGGTCGTTTAGGCGCTAATGCTATTTTAGCGGTATCGATGGCGGCGGCTCATGCGGCAGCTAAAGATGCTGGCGTGCCTTTATATCGTCATTTGAATACCAGCGGCAAATTCGTTATGCCGGTACCGATGATGAACATCATTAACGGCGGATCGCATGCCGACAACAGCGTTGATCTGCAAGAATTCATGATCTTGCCAGTTGGCGCGCCGACTTTCCGTGAAGCAATTCGTTACGGCGCTGAAGTTTTTCATAACCTGAGCAAAGTGTTAAAAGCCAAAGGTTTGGCAACGACGGTCGGTGATGAAGGCGGTTTTGCGCCTAATCTTGCTTCAAACGAAGAAGCGATTTCGGTGATTATCGAAGCGATTGAACTGGCCGGTTACAAACCGGGCGTTGATATTTGCTTAGGCATGGACGCGGCAAGTTCTGAATATTATAAAAATGGCCGTTATGAGTTATCGGCAGAAGGCAGAAGTTTCAGTTCAGAAGAGATGACTGATTTCTTTGTTGAATGGGTAGACAAATATCCGATTATTTCTATCGAAGACGGTTTGGATCAAAACGATTGGGCAGGCTGGAAAATCCACACCGAAAAATTGGGCAATAAAATCCAATTGGTTGGCGATGATTTATTCGTGACCAACCCTGCCACCTTGAAAGAAGGCATCGAAAAAGGCATCGGCAACTCCATTTTGATTAAACTGAATCAAATCGGCACCTTGACCGAAACTTTGGAAGCCATCAATACCGCTCATGCAGCCGGTTACACGGCAGTTATTTCGCATCGTTCAGGCGAAACCGAAGATACTACCATTGCCGATTTAGCCGTTGCCACAGGCACAGGTCAAATCAAAACCGGCTCTTTAAGCCGTTCCGACCGCGTCGCTAAATACAACCGTCTGATGAAAATTGAAGACGAGTTGGGTGAATTAGCAACTTACGCAGGCCGTAGCGCGTTTAAAATGTTATAAAAAAACAGGCGAATGGCGAAGGGTGAAGGGCGAAAAATATGAACCTTTTGCCTTTTGCTTTTTGTCCTTCGCCTTTTTTATTTCGTCTATGAAAACCCTCATTGCCATCATCATCCTGCTAATCATCCATTTCCAATACCGGATATGGATTGGCGACGGCAGTCTTGCGCAGATCGATGCTTATCAACTGCGTCTCGATGACCTAAAAAAACAGGCCGAAGAAAAAAGAGAGCGCAACGAAGCGCTTTACGCCGAAGTGCTGGATTTGCGGAAAGGGCAGGAAGCGATCGAAGAGCGGGCTAGGGATGAATTAGGGATGATTAAGGAAGATGAAACGTTTTTTCATGTGCTTGAATAATTAGGCAAAAGGCAAAACGTTTGAAAACCTCAGCAATTTACAAAACGTGAGTGACGGGGTTATAAACCCCGTCACGTTTCAAGACATTTTGGCTTATATTGTCTAGTCGCAAAACAACAAAAATTATTCAGCTTCTGGATAACATGTAAAATCGTGTGTTATGCAGATTTTATGCTACACACCCCATTGACTTTTGTTTTAGGTTCATATGAAGCTATTAGGACACTCTAGGCACAATGAGCCTTCGAAGCACAAATATACTTCGCTCATTGAATAATTCGTTAAAACTTGATGATGAAGAATTTTCAGCGGATGAAGCATGTGCTGCAACTGGTTTATCAAAGAGGGAATTCAATTTTGTTAGAGCCAGCATCTTCAGTCTAAATGGTTTTCAGGAAAATCAATTTTTTGAAACTGACCAAAAATATCAATGGATTATTCGACCAGAAGCATACTTTTCGTATCTTCAGTACCTTGAGTTTTGTCATGCTATTGAGTATGCGAAGAGAGCCTATTGGATGGCTGTATTTGCAGTTATTGTGTCGTTAATAGGCGTATTTATAAGCAAGTTCTTGTAAAATTGCCAACAAAAAAAACTGGGGGGCGGTGGAGTAAACTTAAATTTTAGGATTGTAATCGGTGAGCAGCTTTCGACCCTAACTTTTCATTTAAGGAGAATATGTGAATAAATATTTATTGTACTCATTACTTTTTTTCTGTCTTATCGGTCATCCATTAACCAGCACAGCAACAACCCTAGAAGAACAAGCTAATAACATCGAATCGTCGAAAAATGAAATTCATAAAGAAATATCGGATATTCTTAATCAATATCAAAAATCGTTGAAAATAACAACTGGTCAACCAATTGTGAGTGATAGTAATGGAAATACAGTAACGGTCAGTATGGAAGTTTTTGTAAAATTAACCGACCCGAATCTATCATTGCAAATGGCGAGTGCAATGACGAAATATTTTACAAACGTTACCAGATACACTACCTATCTTCACACGTCAATTGCTGCTGGTGGAGACAAAGAAGCTTGGGACGAATTAACTAAAAATGGATTGCTAGCAGAAATATCATTTTTAGGAAAGATGCAATCCATATCATTATTTGGCAATTTTGGTTACTGGTTTTCTGTGGACATAATAGAAGACGACGTATTTAAGATGACGTTTAACGTCGACAAGAAAAATTTAAAGTTGGATCCTATACCAACAATTAAGCTTGTTACAAAAAACTGCCTTAGAAAAAATGGAAATAATATGTGTGGATTGTAGCAGCGTAGGTTGGGTTAACAGCTTTATCGTTAACTCACACATTGATGCAATAACTGTTGGGTTGCAAAAAGCGCAACCCAACCTACACGACAGGGCTATCCTATTGTCCCCGCTGTCGGCATCTGCAAACGTATTCAGACTAGCTGGCCAATTTATAAAATTGAGGTAACCTTAAATGAAAGCAACCATTTCCCTAGACAACACCGTATTAGAGCAACTATTGGCATACACCAAAGCCAAAACAGCCAAGGAAAGTATTGCTAGAGCTATTGAAGAATACATCCGTTACAAGCAACGCCAGGAATTGCTCGGTTGCCGGGGAGCGGTGGAAATAGACGGCAATTGGCAGCAATTGCGTGAGCTGGAACGGCCATCATGACGCGAGTGATGATCGATAGTTGCGCCTGGATTGATTTTTTTAAATCGAAAACCGGTGATTTGGGCAATCAGGTTGCCGAGTTGATCGAAACTAATCAGGCCGCGATTACCGGTGTGATCATCGCAGAGTTGCTGCAAGGTGTAAAACAGGAAAATGAGAGCCAGCGGCTACGCGTATTGTTCCGCTCGATTAATTATTTGCCAACCGAAGATAGTGATTGGTTCAATGCTGGACAGCTTGCCCAACAATTGCGAGCCAAAGGTTTAACCTTACCGCTAACCGATGTATTAATCGCGGTGATTGCCAAGCGCTATGCCATGCCGGTTTTAACACTGGATAAACATTTTCAACACCTTCCCGTGGATAGTTTGGGTGGGTTAAAAAAAAGTTAATGGCACTCGATTTATATCAACAGATGGCCGTTTTGGCCAATATATCCAGAGATTGCCTAAAATCGAATGACCGATTTAATTTTGTAGGCTACACACCTTTTGTCCTCCGCTTTTTTTACCAATGACTCATTCAATAAAATTCTGGGCTATCGTGCCCGCTGCCGGTGTCGGCAAACGTATGCAGGCCGACCGGCCTAAACAATATCTGGAATTTGCCAGAAAAACGGTCATCGAACATACCCTGTTGCGCTTGCTGCAGGCCGATGTTTTTGCCGCTATTGCCGTTGCAGTTTCCAAAGAAGATCCCTACTGGCCCGAGCTTGAAATATCGCGGCATAAAAACATCATTACCGCTTCAGGCGGCAAGGAACGGGCAGATTCCGTGCTTTCCGGGCTAAAAATTATCAGAGAGCAAGCGGCCGATGACGACTGGGTATTGGTGCATGATGCGGCCAGACCCTGTATAACTGCGTCCGATATTCATCATCTGATTGATTCTTTAATTAACGATGATGTCGGCGGGATTTTGGCCTTAGCTTCGCCGGATACCTTAAAACAGGTACAAGGCAATGGCATTACCGGAACGCTGGATAGAAACCATATCTGGCGGGCATTAACGCCGCAGATGTTCCGTTACGGCAGGTTAAAAACCGCGTTGGAGCAGGCGCAAGGCAATCCGGCTATCACTGACGATGCCAGCGCTTTGGAATTACAGGGTTTGCAGCCGAAAATCGTCGAGGGCCGCCCCGACAATATCAAGATCACCCGCCCGGAAGACCTGGCGCTGGCGCAATTTTATATGGAGCAACAATGATTGTAGGAGCGGGCCATTGCCCGCGAACCAATTACGGCGCTAATACAGTTTGATATGGAGCAATAATGATTAGAGTAGGTCAAGGTTACGATGTACACCGTTTCAAAGAAGGCGGCGATGTTATTTTAGGCGGCGTAAAAATAGATTACGAACAAGGTCTGGAAGCGCATTCCGATGGCGATGTGGTGTTGCATGCGCTCTGCGATGCGATATTGGGCGCGGCGGCCTTGGGCGACATAGGCAAGCATTTTCCCGATACCGACCCGGAGTTTAAAGGTGCAGACAGCCGGGTGTTATTGCGCCATGTTTACGCTATCGTGCAGGAAAAAGGCTATAAGCTGGTCAATGCCGATATTACCATCATAGCCCAGGCGCCGCTTATGTCGCCGCACACCGCCGCCATGTGCCGCAATATCGCCGATGACTTGCAGGTGGATATCGATTGCATCAACGTCAAGGCGACTACCACCGAAAAGTTGGGCTTTGAAGGGCGCAAAGAAGGCATTGCCGTGCAGGCGATAGTTCTGATCGAAAAATAGCCGAGCTATCCCTAAAAATCCTAAAAATCGCAGTTGTCCAGGAAAGACACGAAATAAATCATTGCATTGCATTGATGTTACATGACTGCCGATGGCCTAAAGTTTGGTAACTATGTGAAAAGTTTCGTGCTTTTCGTGGACAAAATTATTCATCTAAGCTTATGCAAAACATTGAAATCCCCATTTGGCCTTACGTTTACGGCGGGCCTTCCGGCACCGGCAAAATCCGTAGTATTCCCGAAGACTTTATCGTTAAAGAAAACCTGTCCTTTGAACCGTCTGGCGCTGGCGAACACGCTTTTTTGCAAATACAAAAGAAAGGCGAAAACACCGAATATGTTGCCAGACAACTATCCAGATTTGCCAATGTCAGGCAACGCGATGTCAGTTACGCCGGTCTAAAAGACCGGTATGCGCTTACTACTCAATGGTTCAGTGTCTGGTTGCCGGGCAAGGCCGACCCGGATTGGACGCAGTTTGACTCGGACAGTATGAAGGTGCTGCTCGCTGTCCGTCATGCCAGAAAACTCAAGCGTGGCGTGTTGTCGGGCAACAATTTTAAGCTGGTTATTCGCGACTGGCAGGGCGATCGAGAAAAAACCATTCGGCAACTGGAGCTGATTAAAGCCAGCGGCATCGCCAATTATTTCGGCTCGCAACGCTTTGGCAACGAGGGTCAAAATGTCAATAAGGCTTTGGCCATGTTTGAGGGGGCTAAAGTGGGCCGGGAGCAGCGCAGCATGTATTTGTCGGCGGTCAGGTCGTATCTGTTCAACCTGATTTTGGCTGATCGGGTGGCACAAAATAACTGGAATCAGCCCGTGGTTGGCGACAGCTATCAATTCGACCTGTCGCACAGCTGTTTTCAATCGGATCAGCCGGATGCTGAAATCATCCGGCGACTGGCGGATAAAGAGATTCATCCTACCGGCGTATTATGGGGGAGGGGGAATGCCGATGTGTCAGCCGATGCGCTGGCTATTGAGCAAGCCGTCATTCAGGCGCATCAGGCACTGGCTCAGGGTTTGATAGCCAGTGCCGTTGATCGCGACAGACGTGCATTAAGGGTTAATGTGCAGGATTTATGCTGGCAGTTTATGGATGATACCACGCTGGAACTTGAGTTCACCTTAGCTGCGGGGAGCTACGCCACCTCGGTATTGCGGGAAATTATTGCGTGTTAACGCAAAATTGTCGGTTTTTTCGTAAGCAAGTCTAAGCCCCGTACACTCATGGATAAACAATACTGGCTTGCGGACCGAGATCGTCACTTTCTTCGATATAGCGGATTTCATCATCAACCTTTAACGAATCAAATCCGCTTCCCGCCACGCTGTTTCGGTGGAAATATATTTCACGACCATCCCTGGCTGCAATAAAGCCATGATCTTTTTCCGGCAGCAAACGGGTTATGGTTCCGGTGCTTTCCAAGTCATGCGTTTTAACTTGGCCTCGCTGAATCCGTGCGTAATCTTCCAGCTGTCTTATTGCCGCATTAAAGGCATCGCGTATGGCCACATAAACATCTTCATAAGCCTGTTTGTCATGATGTTCCCGGCTGATGACTAATTCTTTCCGTGGCGTGGTGATATCAATACGAATATGGTATTGGTTGCCCTGATGGTGGCGCTGATGTTCAGCTTCCACCGCCACCCTGCAAGCCATAATATGCGAGTGAAACTTATCCAGCTTACTTACTTTTTCACGAATTTTAGCTTCTACAGCCTCGGAGGGAGGTATTCCACGAAAAGTGATTTGTAATGGGATTTGCATGATTTGGTCACCTTATTGAAGTTGGGTGCAAGGGTGGATTATCTGTTGCAGATCAGAGGACAATTAAGTCCTCAGCTTGTGGGCCTTTTTTTCCCTCGGAGACATTGAATTGTACTCTTTGCCCATCAGTCAATGATTTGAATCCTGTGCTGCTGATACTGCTGTAATGAACAAAAACATCAGGACCTTTTTCCTGCTCGATGAAACCGAATCCCTTGCTAGCGTTAAACCATTTAACTGTACCGGTGTTTGTTTGTGTAGACATAATTAAAAGCCCTGAATTTTTTATTGTTAGTAGTTAGTAACCTAGGTCGCTTGATGAGTCTAGCGTCTTTTAGGTTAGACATAGAAAACCTAAGTCATTGCCATTTAAACAAAAAAAAATGCGTAAACATATGAGTACAAATACTTATAGCAATCGATATTTTAAAGAGCGTGCCGTATAAATTATTTAGCTTTCTATCATGGTAAGCGCACGCGTTCGCCAGTAGGCGATTAATCCCCCACTGGAGTTTGATTGGGAAGTCTATAGAAAGTCTGCTCAAAAAAGTGTTCTGATTTACCTGTTGCGGTAGACGGCAGGTAGGTAAAAGTCTTTATTGTTCTAATGCCTGGTTTAGCGGGCTTTCCTGAGATCAAGATTAAAAGCCGGAATAGCGAACTACACCATCCCCTTAAGCCGATAAAGCAACTCTAAAGCTTGCCTGGGACTGAGTTCATCAGGGTTCATATCTTCCAGCAAGCCGACAGCAGGATGACACTCTTTCGAGGAAAACAAGTCCAGCTGGTTAACGCCGATTTCCGCCTGTTGTTCACTGTAGGCATGGTCTTCCAGGTGCCGCAATTTGGCCTTGGCTTTATCGATTACCGATCGCGGCACACCCGCCAGAGAGGCTACCTGCAAGCCGTAACTTTGGCTGGCCGGGCCGTCCTTAACCGCATGTAAAAAAATAATCTTGTCGCCGTGCTCCATCGCATCCAGATGCACGTTATGGATGGTTTTTTGTTCGTCCGGCAGCGTGGTCAGCTCAAAATAATGCGTCGCAAACAGCGTAAACGCCTGGGTTTCCTTAGCCAGATAATCGGCGCAAGCCCAAGCCAGAGACAGGCCGTCAAAGGTGCTGGTGCCGCGACCGATCTCATCCATCAAGATCAGGCTTTTCGAGGTCGCGTTATGCAGGATGTTGGCGGTTTCCGACATTTCCACCATAAACGTAGAGCGTCCGCTGGACAAGTCGTCGGACGCGCCGATACGGGTGAAAATCTTGTCGATGGGCCCGCAGCTTAAGGTTTTGGCCGGGACATAGCAGCCGATATGGGCGATTAATACGATCAGCGCGGCCTGGCGCATGTAAGTCGATTTGCCGCCCATATTCGGGCCGGTAATGACCAGCATCCGGCGCTTGCTGGAAAGCGATAAATCATTGGGCACAAACGGAATGTCCGAAACCTGCTCAACGACCAGATGCCGGCCGGCTTCTATCGTTATGCCGGGATTATCGACCAGCGTCGGCTGCGATAAATTCAAGGTTTCGGCGCGTTCGGCAAAGTTGACCAAGACATCCAGTTCGGCCAAGGCGGCGGCGCACTGTTGCAGCGGGATTAACGATACGCCGATGATGTTCAGCAATTCCTCGTACAAGGCTTTTTCAAAAGACAGCGATTTTTCCTTGGCGCTGAGCACCTTGTCTTCAAATGATTTCAACTCCTCGGTAATGTAGCGTTCTGCGCCTTTTAAGGTCTGCTTGCGGGTGTAGTGCGCAGGGACTTTTTCCGCATGCAGGTTGGAAATCTCAATATAGTAACCGTGTACCCGGTTGTATTTAACTTTCAGCGTGCTGATGCCGGTCGCCGCTTTTTCCCGATTTTCCATATCAAGCAGAAACTGATCGGCGTTCTGGCTTAAGTTGCGCAACTCGTCCAGTTCTTGATGGTAGCCGGGCGCAATGACGCCGCCGTCGCGGATCAGTACCGGCGGATTGTCGATGATCGCCGATTGCAGCAGCTTTAACATTTCCGGCTGTTCGCCGATCTGTCCGCATAAAGCTGCAAGTTGCGGGTTGTCGCCGCCGGAAAGCGCCTGCTGCAACGCGGGCAACACCGCCAGGGTGTTGCGCAACACCAGCAAATCTCTGGGCCGCGCCGATTTTAATGCGATACGGGAGCTGATCCGTTCAATATCGCCCACTTGCCGCAGCTGGGTTTGAATGTCGCGATACAACAAGACATTCAGCAGGGTGTCGATGCAGGCATAGCGGTTGTTCAGAATGTCGTGATCGCGTAAGGGCCGGTTGATCCAGCGTCGTAAACAACGGCTGCCCATCGCCGTGGCGGTTTTGTCCAGAACCCCGAACAGTGTGTATTGCAGCTGCCCGGAAGGGTGAAAATCCAGTTCAAGATTGCGGCGACTGGCCGCATCCAACAAAATGCTGTCGTCGCTGCTTTCGGTACGGATGCCCTGAATATGCGGCAGTGCGCTTTGCTGGGTGTCTTTAACATATTGCAGCAAACCGCCTGCCGCAGCGATCGCGGCAGGCATGTTTTCGCAGCCGTAGCCTTTCAAATCAAGGGTGTTGAATTGCTTTAACACCAGATGTTTGGCGCTTTCCGCTTCGAAATGCCAAGGCGGTCTTCTGCACAAACCGCTGTGCTGCTTTAAGCTTGCAGGCAACGGCCAGTCTTCGCTGAACAGCAGTTCGGCAGGGTTAAGGCGGCCGATTTCGCTCAATAACTGATCGACGGATTCAACCTGCTGCAATACAAAACGGCCGCTGGTTAAATCCAGGCTGGCGATGCCGTGCAGCGTTCCCTGTAGGGGCGACCGGCTGGTCGCCGAGCATACCGCGACCAGTAGGTTATCTTTGCGGTCTTCGAGCAAGGCTTCGTCGGTGACCGTGCCGGGAGTCACGATGCGCACCACCTTGCGTTCGACAGGTCCTTTGGACGTTGCCGGATCGCCGATTTGCTCGCACAGCGCGACCGATTCGCCATGCCGTAACAGCTTGGCAAGATAGCCTTCAGCCGCGTGATAAGGAATGCCCGCCATAGGAATCGGCAAGCCGGCCGATTGCCCCCGGCTGGTCAGGGTAATATTCAGCAGTTGCGAGGCCTTTTTGGCGTCATCGAAAAACAGTTCGTAAAAGTCCCCCATGCGGTAGAACAACAAAGTATCGGGGTGATCTGACTTGATGCGCAAAAATTGCTGCATCATCGGTGTGTGCTGGTCGGTGGTTTTTTGTTTTATACTCATCGGTCTATTTTATCCGAAGTCGCACGAGGTCACATCATGGAGTCTGAATTATTTAAACTGGCAGAACAGCTGGGCCGTTTATTAAAGGCCAGCGGCAAAACAATAGCCACAGCCGAATCCTGCACCGGCGGCTGGATCGCCCAAACGATTACCGACGTGCCGGGTAGCTCAGCCTGGTTCGACCGGGGCTTTGTCACCTATAGCAATGCCGCCAAAGTGCAAATGCTGGGTATCAGTGTGCAACTATTGGAAGACTACGGTGCGGTGAGTGCCGAAGCTGCAACGGAAATGGCAGCGGGTGTCCTGACCCACAGCAATGCCGATATTGCGGTTGCGGTGACTGGCATAGCCGGACCCGATGGCGGAACTCAGGAGAAACCGGTCGGCACTGTATTTATCGCCTGGGCGCATAAAAATGGTGCAGCCAAGGTGGTCAAAAAGCAATTTTCAGGAAACCGGCGGCAAATAAGAGCGCAAACGGTGAAAAGCGCTATCGAGGGGATGTGGTTGTTTTATTAAGCATCGGAGAATGGCGATTAGAAAAGATCATCAGCGGTCACCGAAAGCTTGACTTGAAATTATCGCAGGTAATCTTTTTTGAACAGATGAATAATCGAAAACCCGTTTTTTTTCAATTTGTTAAAAAGGCTGTTTAAGGGTAGCTTAAGCGGCTAATGAGAAGTTATCTGATCATCAAGTAACTACGTCTCCATTTATCTTTAGAACCGTTCACTTAATTAAGAAAGGATACTCAAGGAATGATACTACCGACAACCCCGTTACAAGCTGCTTGGAATTGGAGCTTATCTTCTCTTTATAAACAAAACCGGGTAAAAAAAATAAGCGACACAGAAAGCAGCACGCACTATCCCATCAAATTGTTACGTTACTGGTTCATGTATCACTTAATTAAAGAAGAACAAGTTCGACTGGGGCGACCTCTGCGCGTCTGTGAAATTGGTGTGGATAGAGGGCAAATGCGCCGTTATATGCAGGATGCGGGATTTACTGATATCGCTTGCTGGGAAGCAGTAGATTACAAATTACAACCAGAACTGATGGAGTCCGGCTATACCAAACAGATACAAGCGAATGTTGACTTGCCTGACTTCAATTTGGCAGAAAAATACGACGTAATCATCGTACTGCATCTGCTAGAGCACTTATTTAAGCCTGAACAATTGGCCTCAAAACTTTCATCCGCATTGGTTCCGCGTGGCGTTTTAATCGGCGGCTTTCCGACTGTTCCGCAACTATTACAAGCCTATCGACAAAAAAAAATTCGTCTGACCGCCGCCAATTTTGGGCATGTCAGCACGTTTTCACCGCAACGTGTGAAAAATATGGCGAAAAGTTGCGGTCTAAGTCTGGACTTTCTTTCAGGAACTTACTTTCTGCGTAAGCGAAATTTTTCTTTGGAAAACTTTAAAGGCTGGGTACGCGTAAACTTATTTTGGGGGATACTTTTCCCCGCACTCGGCGCCGAAATTTACTGGTTAATGCGTAAGTAATCGTATTTTTCAACACGGTAGGATGAGCAGACTTAATACATTAGGATGGATTCGGCTGCCGCCTATACCCCTTCTACCGAGCTTGTCTTGAACCCGTTAAGCGATCAAACAGCACATGCACCAGCAATGCGCCGAGTATCAGTAAGGTGCCTGTTACGACTTTGATGGTCAACGGTTCATGATTAACGGCATGGCCTAATAACAGGGCCATTACCGGCGAAACCAGGGTAACCAGTGCAACTTGGGAAGCGCTCTGTTTGAGCAGTAGATAGTAATAAAGCACAAAGCCGAATGTCGTGGCTATTGCGCCCAGATAGACAATGGCCGCCAGACTGATCGGCGAAATTTCAGTCGGCCAATGTCCGTCAAATACCGCCCAGGTCATCAGGTAAAGCGGCAGGGATAACAACAGTCCGCCGGTTACCTGGGATAAAGCCGGTATTTCTGCATCAATGCGTTTGACCCAGACCGAACTGACGGCCTGCAAAAGTGTCGACACCAATACGCCGATGATACCCAGCACTGCGGCATGACCTATTTGCAATGCCGAACCGAACAATGTCCATAAACCGCTAATGCCGAGAATATACGCCAGCAGGTTGCCAATGGTTAAGCTCCGCTCTCCTAGCCAGATTGCCGCCAATAAAGCCATCATCAGCGGCAAAAGACCAAATAACACCGAAATCCAGCCGGAAGGGATAAACTGCGCCGCCCAATAAACTGCAAGCATTGAGGCGTAGATTTGCACGGCCACAGCGAGGTAGGTCTTCAGTGCCTTGCGATGCCAGGGTAGGCGTTGTTTCGATAGACCCAGCATCAATAAAATGCAGACCGTACCAATCGCCATCCGACTGGTCACCGCGAACAGAAACCCCGGTCCTTCGCCGCTCCATTTGATAGCCAGCGGTGTCGTTGCCCAAAGTAGAACAATACTGATGTAGGCCAGATAGATACGCATTGATTTGAATCGGGTGGGAGAGAGTTGAATAAAAAAGAACCGCTTATATTCGCCTTATCCCAATCTGATGCAAGCGTTTATGGTGTAGAGCAGGGCATAATGGCGACAGAATAGTCGTCAATGGATAACTTACTTGACCGGCGCTAATTCAAAAATAATCAATTCCGCTGTATCGTCGCCGACGTTTTCTACCGACATCAGTTCGCCTGTTTCCCAAAAAACTTCACCGGCAGAGTAGGTAGCGGTTTTGCCGTGCTCGACGACTTTTAACGTGCCCTTGACTACATAACGCGGCCCCGGTCCTTGATGAGTATGCCAAGGTGTTTTAAAGCCCAATGGAAACGCGACCCGTATTATTTTGGCGTCAATGTTCGGACTGGGCAGTTCCAGTTTTTTTTCTAATAGCACGGTTCTATCCGGGCCGGTTTTCTGTTGGGCTGAAACAGTTGGTATGTTGCCAAGGGAGAGCGCTGCGAGCGTTGCCAGCATGCATCCTGTCGATTTGATGGTTGGTATTTTTAACATGTGTCGGCCTCACGATTTTCTGTTTTAGGGGATAGCTGTTAGCTTTTTAACAGCTGTTTACATGATAAGTATACGCTACCGCCTTTTTTCTAAGGGCAGAAATTCTACAAATGCACGCAGAATATGTACAGCCTGATAACGCTTTGTCCGACTTGCCGAATTATAGAGATGATATGATTGCAGCTCTGAATTTTTTAATGACCGGCATTTAAAACACAACATCGACCCCACCATGAATACTGACAATATCACTCAAGTAAAAAATTACCTGCTTAAGCTGCAAGACCAAATCTGTGCGGCGCTCGAATCGGTAGAGCCTGAAGTTCGGTTTATTGAAGATCTTTGGGACAGGGTTGAAGGTGGCGGCGGCAGAACCCGCGTATTGGCTAATGGCCGGGTTATCGAACAGGGCGGCGTTAATTTTTCGCATGTTTCCGGTTTTAAGCTGCCGCCTTCGGCAACGGCCAAGCGCCCGGAACTTGCCGAGCGGCAATTTCAGGCGATGGGCGTGTCGCTGGTTATCCATCCCAACAACCCTTATGTGCCGACCTCGCATGCCAATGTGCGGTTTTTAATCGCGGAAAAACCGGGCGAACCGACTATTTGGTGGTTCGGCGGCGGCTTTGATTTGACGCCGTTTTACCCGTTCAAAGAAGACGTGCTGCACTGGCATCAAACCGCCCGCGCCGCCTGTCAGCCTTTCGGCGATGATATTTACCCGACTTACAAGAAATGGTGCGACGAGTATTTTTTCCTCAAACACCGGAATGAAACCCGTGGCGTAGGCGGATTGTTTTTTGACGATTTGAATGAATGGGGTTTTGAGCGGTCTTTCGCTTTTATGCAAAGCGTGGGCAATCATTATATTGAAGCTTATCTGCCTATCCTGCAAAAACGCAAGGACACGCCTTATGGCGACAGGGAGCGCGATTTCCAGCTTTACCGGCGGGGTCGTTATGTCGAATTTAACCTGGTTTACGATCGCGGCACCTTGTTTGGCCTGCAATCCGGCGGACGTACCGAATCGATTTTAATGTCGATGCCGCCTTTAGCTCAGTGGAAATACAACTGGCAACCTGAGCCTGGCAGTGCCGAAGCTATGCTTTATGACGGCTATTTAAAGCCGCAAAATTGGCTGGGTGATTGAGTGGGTGTTTGCCAGCGACAATGTTTCTGGCTTTTCATTTACGCTTGCCTGAGACCAAATTGAAATCTATAATCGAGCATTTTTGTGATGGGCGGCGGTCTCGCGGCCTGTATTCTTTATAAATATTAAAAATAAACGCAATGACTAGCCACATTATGCCAACGTATGGGCGCTTACCTATTACTTTCGAACGGGGCGAGGGCGCCTGGTTG
Organism: Methylobacter arcticus; assembly: GCF_050917435.1. Taxonomy (NCBI): domain Bacteria; kingdom Pseudomonadati; phylum Pseudomonadota; class Gammaproteobacteria; order Methylococcales; family Methylococcaceae; genus Methylobacter; species Methylobacter arcticus. The sequence goes on along the minus strand of NZ_CP159583.1, from coordinate 2,481,783 downwards.
TTTGATCAAAACAATAATCGCTACCTGGATGCGCTATCCGGCATCGCTGTGTGCAGTTTGGGCCATGCTCATCCTGCGGTGCATCAAGCCATCTGCAAACAAAGCGAAAAGCTGCTGCACACGTCGAACCTGTACGGTATCGCCGTTCAAGAGCAACTGGCCGACCGGTTGACCGAAAAAAGCGGCATGGATAACGTGTTTTTTTGCAATTCCGGTGCGGAAGCCAATGAAGCTGCGATCAAGCTGGCACGCAAATACGGTCACCAGCAAGGCATAGATAATCCGGCGATTATCGTCATGGAAAAAAGTTTTCATGGTCGCACGCTGGCAACGCTGAGCGCTACCGGCAACGCTAAAATACAGCAAGGTTTTGCCCCGCTGGTTGAAGGCTTTGTTCGCGTACCCTACAACGACATTAGCGCCATCGAACAAGCGGTTGAGCAGCATAATAATGTCGTCGCGGTTTTGCTTGAACCGATACAAGGCGAGGGCGGCGTCAATATTCCCGCTGCCGATTATCTTAACCAAATCCGCAGTCTGTGCGATAAGCATAACCTGCTGATGATGCTGGATGAAATCCAGACCGGCGTGGGCCGTACCGGCAAATTTCTCGCCTATCAGCACAACGCGATACTTCCCGATGTCTGCACCCTGGCTAAAGCGCTGGGCAACGGCGTGCCTATCGGTGCCTGTCTTGCCCGAGGCAAAGCAGCTCAGGTATTAACCGCCGGCAATCACGGCTCTACCTTTGGCGGCAATCCGTTATCCTGTAGCGCAGCTTTAGCCGTATTGGCGACGCTGGATGCCGAAAACCTGATCGAGCAGGCAGCGCAAAAAGGCGATGCGATCAGCTCGGCGTTTAAAGAAAAATTACGCGGTAATGCGCATGTGGTCGATATTCGGCACCAAGGCATGATGATCGGCATCGAACTCGACAGCCCCTGCACTGAGTTAGTGCAAACTGCGTTGCAAAATAATTTATTGATTAACGTCACCGCTGAAAAAACCATTCGTTTGCTGCCGCCGTTAATTATTAATGACCAACAAATGACTCAACTCGTAGAAACTTTATCGACGCTTATTAATAAGCATACAAACACCCTATGAATCCTAGACATTTCATCAGCCTGCTTGACTTATCCGGCGACGAATTTCGCCGCTTGATCAACAGAGGCATCGTTCTAAAAAATAACCGCGATCCTGACTATCAACCGTTAAAAGGCCAGGTATTGGCGATGATTTTTGAAAAATCATCGACGCGCACCCGTATTTCATTCGAATCCGGCATGAGTCATTTTGGCGGCAGCGCGTTGTTTTTATCGCCCAGAGATACCCAGCTGGGCCGCGGCGAGCCCCTGCAAGACAGCGCCAGAGTTATCTCCAGCATGGTTGACGGCATCATGCTCAGAACCGATAAGCACGAAACCGTGACCACATTCGCTCAGTATTCGAGTGTTCCGGTGATCAACGGCTTGACCGATTTGCAGCATCCCTGCCAATTGCTGGCCGACATGCAGACCTATTTTGAACATCGCGGCGACATTAAAGGCAAAACGGTGACCTGGATCGGCGACGGCAATAATATGTGTCATTCCTATATTCATGCGGCAATGGTGCTGGACTTCAACTTGAACATCGCCTGCCCAAAAGGTTATCAGCCGTTAGCAGAGATAGTTGACGCGGCCGGCGAACGCATCCGTTTCTTTGACACGGCGTTGGCTGCCGCCCAAAATTCAGATCTGGTGGTCACCGACGTTTGGGCCAGCATGGGGCAGGAAGAAGAGCAAAAACTACGCGAATTGGCTTTTAAAGATTATCAGGTCAATGCCGACGTGATGAAAGCGGCGCATAGCGATGCCTTGTTTATGCACTGTTTGCCCGCTCATCGAGGTGAGGAAGTCAGTGCTGAAGTGATTGACGGCCCTCAAAGTGTAATCTTCGATGAAGCTGAAAATCGTCTGCATGCGCAAAAATCACTATTGGAATTTCTCCTGTGCAAAAAAGCACGTTAGAATTGATCATAGTTGCATCGGTTTTCTACTGATTTCGATACTTCCACCGTCCCTGGCAGTCGGTCGCATTGATTTCCTGCCGATTGCGACGTTTTTACCATCCATGGCAGGCGGTCGCATTGGTTCCTGACCAATTGCGACGCTTCCACCATCCATGGCAGGCGTCATACGACCAACAATAGAGATTTAAGTGAAAAAAATACTCAGCTCGTTTTTTATCCTACTGGTAACTTTTGGTTCAGCACAGGCTAAAACTGTTTATGTTACCGATACGTTGAATTTGACACTCAGGAGTGAAGCAAATAATAAAAGTAAAGTTGTAAAATTGCTCCCGACCGGCACCCCGCTGACGATCATAGACGAAAGTAATGGTTTTTATCATGTTCGTATGAATGACGGCACAGAAGGCTACATGCCGATCCGTAATACCATGAAGGAGCCACCCAGCCGTTCTCAGCTCGATATTGTCAGCAAAGATCTGGCGGCGATGCAGTCCGAAAATGCCACGCTTAAGGCTGAGTTATCGACAATAAAAGAGTCCATTACTCCGGGAACGTCTCTTGAGAAATCCTTGGAAACAGAGCGGGATCAGTTAGTCAGGGAACTCAGTGAATTGAATAAAACCGCTGCCAGTGCTGTGGAACTGAAAAACCAGCGTGATGAACTTCAGGAACGCGTAGTGAATGTTGAGCGGGAATTACAGCAATTCAAGCTTGAAAATCATGCGTTGCAAGATACTGCCAGCCAAGACTGGTTTTTATACGGCGGCCTGCTCGCTCTTATCGGTGTTATTTTGGGCTTTATCTTACCTAAACTCAGCTGGCGCCGCAGCAGAACCAGCAGCTGGGATTCGTATTAAATCAGGTGAAAGGTTCAAGGTTCAAAAAGCCTCGTTCCCTGGATCTTTCCCTTTTACCTTGAACCTTTCACCTTGAACCATATATTATGAGTGACAAAAATACCCGTACTTTCTCTTCTTTAGTTGTTGACGGCATGGAGCGCGCACCGAGCCGCGCCATGTTGCACGCCGTCGGTTTTAGCAATGAAGATTTCAAAAAGCCGCAAATAGGCATTGCTTCCACCTGGAGCATGGTCACGCCGTGCAACATGCATATCAACAAGCTGGCCGATGCGGCAGCGATTGGCGTTAACAATGCCGGCGGTAAAGCTGTCATCTTTAACACCATCACCATTTCCGACGGCATTTCGATGGGTACCGAGGGCATGAAATACTCGCTGGTGTCCCGCGAAGTGATTGCCGACTCGATTGAAACCGTAGTCGGTTGCCAGGGTTTTGACGGCGTTGTCGCGATCGGCGGCTGCGACAAAAACATGCCGGGCTGCATGATTGCTTTGGCACGCTTAAACCGCCCGGCGGTGTTTGTGTACGGCGGCACCATCATGCCCGGCTGTCACAAAGACAAAAAACTGGATGTGGTTTCCGTATTCGAAGCGGTCGGCGCCAGAGCCAACAACCAGATCGATGATGCCGAACTGGCTGAAATCGAAGCCAAAGCCATTCCGGGCGCGGGTTCCTGCGGCGGCATGTATACCGCCAATACCATGGCTTCAGCCATTGAAGCACTGGGCATGAGCTTGCCGAACAGCTCCGCTCAGGCTGCCATTTCCAACGACAAGCGCCTGGATTGCGAACGCGCCGGCGCTGCGGTTTTGGAACTGTTGAAAAAAGACATCAAGCCCAGAGACATCATGACCAAGGCCGCGTTCGAGAATGCGATCACCGTAGTGATAGCGCTCGGCGGCTCGACCAATGCGGTGCTGCACATCCTGGCGATGGCAAATTCAACCGGCGTGGATATTACGCTGGACGATTTTACCCGCATCGGCAAACATGTGCCGATGCTGGCCGACTTGAAGCCCAGCGGCCGTTACCTGATGACCGAATTGATCGAAATCGGCGGCATACAGCCGTTGATGAAAATCCTGCTGGATAAAGGCTTGCTGCACGGTGATTGCTTAACTGTTACCGGCCTTACGCTGGCGGAAAATCTGGCCGATGTCTTACCGTATCCCGAAGATCAGGACGTGATTCACTCGCTGGATAATCCGATCAAAAAAGACAGCCATCTGGTGGTGATGTACGGCAATCTGGCTTCGGAAGGCGCAGTCGCCAAAATTACCGGCAAGGAAGGGCTGGTGTTTACCGGCACAGCCAGAGTATTCGATGCCGAAGAACAGGCGTTGAAAAGCATTTTAAACGGCGATATCGTCAAAGGCGATGTGATTGTTATCCGCTACGAAGGTCCCAAAGGCGGCCCCGGCATGCGGGAAATGCTGACTCCTACCTCGGCGGTCATGGGCAAAGGCTTGGGCAAGGAAGTGGCGTTAATCACCGACGGCCGGTTTTCCGGCGGCACCCACGGTTTCGTCGTCGGGCACATCACGCCTGAAGCCTATGTCGGCGGTGCGTTGGCGATAGTCGAGAACGGCGATACCATCACCATAGATGCGGAAACCAACGAACTGAAACTGCATGTCAACGAACATGAAATCGCCCGTCGTTTTGAACAATGGACACAACCAGCGCCGCGCTATACCCGTGGTGTGTTGGCGAAATACGCCAAGTTGGTGAGTTCGGCTTCGTTAGGTGCAGTGACTGATAATTTGGATTGATGTAGGGCACGCTGTACGTACCTTTTGCGCTGGTTCCCAAGTTCCAGCTTGGGAGCCCAGATGGCGAAGCTCCAGCTTCGCGAGACAGGAAGCTAGAGCTTCCAGCACCGAATTCCCAAGCTGGAGCTTGGGAACTAGCATCAGGAGTCAGCCATGACCACCATTACTTTCGATACGCATAGTTGCGTAGGTCGGGTTAGCTTATTGAGCGGTAGCGAGATAACGTAACCCGACATATATGCCGGAACTTGAAAACTAGTAAAATATTGCGCACATCTGACTGAAATGAGGGTGACATAATGAATACAGCGGAATTAATCTACCAAAAAGCCAAGGCATTGCCCGAAGTTGAGGCGCGAGAAATTTTGGATTTCATGGGGTTTTTGGAAACCAAGCGCCGGGGCGAAAGCGAAACAGCCTATCTTTTGCAAGAACCGGCCAATGCCCGAAGACTGCTGGCGGCGGCGGAAAATATCCGGGCGGGACGATGCATTGAAGAACGGGAATTGCTGCCCGATGATTAGTTTCGAGCAGCAGGGATGGGAAGACTACCTGTTTTGGCAGTAAACCGACAAGACCAAGATTAAGCGTATCAATCAGCTAATCAGGGATATTCAACGCGACCCATTCGATGGCATTGGTAAGCCCGAAGCCCTGCGTCATGGACTGACGGGATTATGGTCACGCCGTATTGATGATGAACACCGGCTTATCTATTCGGTGAGCGACAAAAAAATTATTATTGCCCAATGCCGTTATCACTATGGTGATTGAAGCTGGAGCTTGGGAATTAGCCAATAACATTCTTGCCATAACAAACCATGGAACCACAAAAATCATTCGTTAGCTGGTTTAGGGACTCATCACCTTACATCCATGCCCATCGCAACAAAACCTTCGTTATTTTCTTTGGCGGCGAAGCGGTGCTGGCTGATGATTTCGATCATCACGTTCACGATTTCGCCTTGCTGAACAGTCTGGGCATACGCCTGGTTTTGGTTCACGGCATACGCCCGCAGATCGACCAGCGACTTGCCAAGCTGGTCGTCCCCGCCCGCTTTCATAAAAACCTGCGCATCACCGACGATGTAGCTTTGCAATGCGTCAAAGAAGCAGCCGGATTGGTCCGCGTCGAAATTGAAGCGCTGTTATCGATGGGGCTGGCCAACTCGCCGATGGCGGGAGCCAAGATCAAGGTGGCCTCGGGCAATTTTGTCGTCGCTAAACCGATAGGCGTGATCGACGGCATCGATTACTGCCATACCGGCGAAGTGCGCCGCATTGATAGCGCGGCCATTCATCAGCAACTCGACCAGGACAATGTGGTGTTAATCTCGCCGGTCGGTTATTCGCCGAGCGGCGAAGTCTTCAATCTGTCGGCCGAGCAAGTCGCCACCGCGGTTTCGATTGCGTTAAAAGCGGAAAAACTGGTTTTATTAACCGAACAAAGCTGCTGCAATCCCGACAACGGCGAACAGATCCAGCAAATGACCACCGCCGAAGCCGACGCTTTCCTGCAGCAACATCCGGGCATATCCACCAGCATCAGCTTACCGCTCAAAGCGGCGATGCAAAGCTGTCAATCCGGCATCGACCGCGTGCATTTGATTGACAGAACCATCGACGGCGCGTTGTTGCTGGAATTATTCAGCCGTGACGGCATCGGTACGTTGATCAGCTCAACGGCGTTTGAAGAATTGCGCCCGGCGACACTGAACGACATCGGCGGCATTCTGGAGTTGATCAAGCCGCTGGAGCAACAAGGCAAGTTGGCCAAGCGCTCCCGAGAAAAAATTGAAATGGAAATCGCCGACTATATCGTTATCGAACGCGATGGCCTGATTATCGGCTGCACCGCATTGCACCCGGATCTGCAAAACCGGTTCGGCGCGATTGCCTGCCTTGCCGTACATCCCGATTATCAAGGTTCGGCCAGAGGCAATCGCATGCTTGAATATGTCTACCGTAGGGCAGCAGAGCTCAAGCTTAAAAAGCTATTCGTGCTGTCTACGCAAACTATGCACTGGTTTATTGAGCGGGGATTTTTATCGTCGGCTATCAGCGATCTTCCCGATCAGCTCAAGGTGTTATATAACCCGCAAAGAAACTCTAAAATTCTTTGCAAAGAAATGGCATAGCATTTTGTTATGAACAATAACCCCGCTTGTTTATCAATCCTGCAACTGTCTGATTTGCATATTTTGGCTGCGCCGGAAGATAAGCTGCTGGGCATTAATACCGAGCATTATTTCCACGCCTGCCTTGATCAGGCCTTTGCCGAAAAGCGGCATTTCGATTTGATTCTGCTGACCGGCGACTTGGCTCAGGATCCTTGCGCTGCAAGCTACCGGCGTATCTTAAACAGTCTTGAGGTGTATGAAACGCCCTGTATCTGTCTGCCCGGCAATCATGACGATTATGAGTTGATGCAGCAGGTATTTAATGCTGACAGCATTAATTGCCGCAAACAGGTTTTTCTGGATAACTGGCAGCTGATTAGCCTGAACAGCCAAATACCCGGAGAGCCGGGCGGGCATCTGTCAAATGAGGAGTTGGCGTTTCTTGAAAACTGCTTAACTGAAAACCCAAGCCGCCATGCGTTGATTGCTGTCCATCATCATTGCCTGGAGACTAAAAGCCCCTGGATGGATACCATGATCATAGACAACAGTCGGGAATTATGGGCGATAGTTGACGAATATCCGCAAGTAAAAGCGATAACCACCGGCCATATCCATCAGATTTTGGATATAAAGACAGCGAGCCTTCGGGTATTGGGCGTGCCATCAACCTGTTTTCAATTTGTGCCCGGAAGCACTGAGTTCGCTGTAAACGACACGGCTCCGGGTTATCGGTTGATAGAGCTGTATGCAGATGGCCGGGTTGAATCCGGGGTGATGCGTTTAGCCGAGCCGTTGGCTGGGCTGCAAACCAATCTGCATGAATATTGACAGCAGGTTCCAGCTGAAAAATACCCTACCTCTTGCGCCTTCTGCCTTTCACCGGTTCAATTTCCTTAGCTAAATACCCGGCTGCATTAACTGGGATGGTCTCGGCGGTCAGAATAACACCCAACTCGCTCATCGCTTTTAAATAAACCTTGCGCTTAAAATACACCACATCTTTAAGCGGCTCCCAGTAATCCACCCAACGCCAGTCATCAAATTCCGGTTTGGGACACTGATCAAAACGCACGTTGGATTCATGCGTGATTAAACGCAATATATACCAGATTTGCTTCTGGCCTATGCATAGGGGGAGTGAGTTTTTGCGGATATAGCGCTCAGGCAGCTGATACCTCAGCCAATAGCGCGTACGTCCAAGCACTTGGACATGCTGTTGTTGCAGTCCTGTTTCTTCGCACAACTCTCGATACATCGCGGCTTCTGGGTCTTCATTCGGATTAATCCCGCCTTGCGGGAATTGCCATGAGTTTACACCCATTCGTTTTGCCCAAAACACGCGACCCTCGTCATTGCAAAGGATGATCCCGACGTTGGGCCGGTATCCTTTAGAGTCAATCATGTTAAAACCTGTGTTTTTACCTTTCCTAGTTCTTTAATCTTGCTAATGGTAAAATTATAAAAAGATAGGTCAGTAATGTAAATTAATGACTGCATTGTTCCATAAATAAAGTGCATACGCCATAGGGCATGGCTCTTTTTAATGACTTGAGACAGGATTAACCGTGAGCTTAGCGATTTTTGATTTGGATAACACGCTGATTGCCGATGACAGCGACTACTTATGGGGGCAGTTTCTGGTAGATCAGGGCATCGTTGATAAAAGTTACTATGAAAGCGCTAACGCCAAGTTTTACGATGACTACAAGCAAGGCACCTTGGATATTGTTGAGTTTCTCCGCTTTTCGCTAAAACCTTTAGCGGACAATAACGCCGAGCAACTCTATCGGTGGCGGGCGCAATTTATAGAGCAAGCCATCAGGCCTCTGCTGTTAACGCCTGCGCAACAGCTGATCGACAAACATAGAAACCGGGGCGATACCTTATTGGTTATCACCGCAACCAATCGCTTTGTAACCGAGCCGATAGTCCGGCTCTACGGCATTGACAACTTACTGGCGACCACGCCGGAATTTATCGACGGTCGATACACCGGCGGCTTTAACGGCATTCCTTGTTTTCGCGAAGGCAAGGTTAAGTTATTGGAGGCATGGTTAACAGACTCAAGCGAAACCATGCAGGACAGTTGGTTTTACAGCGATTCCCATAACGACTTGCCGCTGCTTAAATTGGTGGATCATCCCGTTGCAGTCGATCCTGATGAAAAACTGGCTGAATTTGCCGATGCGGCTAACTGGCCGATTATCAGTCTAAGAAACGGGCAATGTCCGACGCATCATTTTCAAAAATAGGAATTCGGCGAAAGGCGAAGGACGAAGGGCAAAAAAAACTTGCATTAAGGCTTAATTGTTGTTTTTTCAATTTTAGCCCTTAGCCCTTAGCCCTTAGCCTTAAACCTTGAGCCCAGCACCTTTTGCCTTTACCCTTTTATTCTATGACTATCATGACTTTCCCAACCATTGAATCTTTTGTCGGCAATACACCTCTAGTCAGGCTGCAACGCTTGCCTGACATTACCAGTAATACCATTCTGGTTAAACTGGAAGGCAATAATCCGGCGGGTTCGGTCAAAGACCGCCCGGCGCTCAGTATGATTAAACATGCCGAGGAAAGAGGCGAGATTAAACCCGGCGACCGCTTGATTGAAGCGACCAGCGGTAACACCGGTATAGCGCTGGCGATGGCGGCGGCAATCAAAGGTTATCAAATGACCTTGATTATGCCGGATAACATGAGCGAAGAACGTCGGGCTTCGATGAAAGCTTACGGTGCCGAGATCATCCTTACGCCTGCGGCAGGCAGCATGGAAGCGGCGATTGATTTGTCCAGGGAAATGGAAGCTGCCGGCAAAGGCAGGGTGCTGGATCAGTTTTCCAATCCCGACAATCCGCGGGCTCATTATGAAGGCACCGGGCCTGAAATCTGGCGCGATACGCAGGGAACAATAAGCCATTTCGTCAGCTCCATGGGTACGACCGGCACCATTATGGGTACGTCGAAATTCCTGAAAGAACAAAACAGCGATATTCAGGTTATCGGTGTGCAGCCGGAAGGCGAGTCCAAAATCCCCGGCATCCGGCGCTGGCCCAAAGAATACTTGCCGACAATCTATCAGGCCGATCGGGTTGACCGGATTATCGATGTCGATCAGGCGTCGGCTGAAAACGTCACCCGCGCTTTGGCGGCTCAAGAAGGTATTTTTGCTGGTATTTCATCCGGCGGCGCTGTTCATGCAGCCTTGATGCTGTCCAAAGAAGTTGAACAGGCGGTGATTGTGGTGATTATCTGCGACCGGGGCGATCGGTATTTGTCCACGGGTGTTTTTCCCGGTTAATGTGGGTCTTTGTAGGAGCGGCTTTAGCCGCGATAATCGCGGCTAAAGCCGCTCCTACAAAAGTAACGATCAAACTTATCCTGATCAGCGCTTTTTTATGGATAACGCCTAGCGCCGATGCGCTGGAAAGCGTGGCAGTTGATGTCGGAACCCTTACAGGGTCGCAATGGCAATTAGAAAACATCAGTATCACTCTGACCGACCTTGCGCAAAACTCACAAAAACTGGCCTTAACGATTGCCCGGTTAAGCCTGCCTAAACCGTTCAATGACCTCAATCTGGTCAATATCCGTTGTACGGCTTTCACCTGGCAAAACAAGGAACTGTTGTGTAAACAGGGCAGGGCGGAAATGCGTTCAAAACATTGGCAGTCGCCAGCCGCCAATTTTTCATTTCAGGTCACGGAAAAACACAGCTCGTTCAAACTAACCGGTTTGCAGCTGGCCGGTGGAAACATAGCCGTTGAAGGCGAAGAGCGGGGCGAGCTATGGCAGTTGCAGATTAACGCCAAGGCTGTAGATGGCAAGTTGATTCAACAGCTGATGCCGCAGGAAATATTCAAACTGCAAGCCGGTAAACTCGATGTTAAGTTAACGGCATCCGGCAGTCATGAGTCGGTGAACAAGTTTGCTGTAACTGCCGGACTTAATGGCCTGACTGGGCAAACCCAAGACGGTCGGTTGGCTACTGAGGCGTTAATGGTGGCTGCAACGCTGAATGCCCAAAATAATAACGGCATGTGGCAATGGCAAACTTATGTTGAGTTTAACGGCGGCGCGCTGTATTTGGAGCCTTTGTATCTGGAAGCGGCCGGGCAACATAGCGTTTTGGATGCACAGGGCGACTGGGACGCGTCAAACCAGCGCGTTGAAATCCACTCGGCAAGTTACCGGCATTCAAATGTCGGCGCATTACGCGGCAGCGCAACCATTCAATATAAGGATGGTATAAGCCTTGATAAGGCTCGGTTCTCGTTGAGCAGCGATAATTTGCAGGATTTTTCTGCAATCTATCTGAAACCGTTTTTTGAGCAGACGGTATTGCAAGGCGTTACGCTCGCAGGCCAGTTAACAGCCGATTTTTCTATTAACCAACAAGCCTTAACCGCGTTGGCGGCAAGCTTTAATCATCTTGATATTAAAGATGAAGCAGGTCGCGGCGAAGTTCAGGGCGGCGCAGGTCGGCTTAACTGGTCGAGCGATGAAGCCTTTAGCCAGTCCTCGGAAATAGCCTGGCAACAACTGCGAGTGCGTGCCTTGCCGATAGGCCCATCCAGGCTTTCGTTTCTGGGCAGGGCTGGCGATATCAAACTGCTAAAAAAGACCCGGCTGCCTTTTTTGGGCGGTGCAATCGCTGTCAATCACTTCAGCTTTCAGGCAAAAAAACAACAAGAACCCGAAGTGTCTTTTGAGGGTGACGTAAGCAATGTGTCGCTTGAGCAATTATCCCTGGCCTTAAACTGGGCGCCGCTATCGGGAACTATCAGCGGTCAAATTCCCCGCGTCGAGTACAGCAATAAAACCCTGAGTTTGGGCGGTGAATTGATCGTCAAGGTTTTCGACGGTGAAATTAAGATCAGCAACCTGGCCTCGTCGGGATTGTTTACCGATTTCCCCAAGTTCCATAGCGATCTGGAAATTGACAACCTTGATCTGGATCAGCTAACCAGCAAGTTTGAATTTGGCGGCATTACCGGCAAGTTATCGGGTTATGTCCGCCAGTTGTATATGGAAAACTGGCAGCCGGTCACTTTTTACGCCTGGCTGGGGACGCCGGATGACGATAACTCCCGGCACAGGATCAGTCAGAAGGCGGTAAAAAACATCGCCAATATCGGAGGCGGTGGCGCGGCGGATATACTGTCCCAGAGTTTCTTAAGCTTTTTTGAAACTTTCGGCTACGACAAACTGGGTCTGGGATGCTATTTACATGATGGCGTGTGTCAGCTGATGGGCGTAGAGGCCACAGAATCCGGCTACGCCATTATCACCCCCGGCGGCCTGCCGCGAATCAATGTGATCGGCTATAACCCGCGTGTTGACTGGAATGTATTGATGGAGCGGTTAAAGCGAATTACGACCTCGGATGAAGTGATTGTTGAATAGCTACGAATAGTCGAGGTTTCATCGCTCTAATTTTTGTTATTACCGACAGCGGTCTGCCGCGAATCGATGCGATCGGCTATAATCTCCATGTTGACTGGAATGTATTGATGGTACGGAGAGTCGGCATCAATCCAAGTAATTATTGAATAACCGGGAGTCCGTTATGAGAAAAATATCAGTATTAAGCGCGTTATTGTTGACTGCCTGTGTCACCATCAACATTTATTTTCCGGCTGCCGCCGCAGAAAAAGCGGCAGATGAAATCATCAAAGACATTCAAGGTATCACGCCGCAAAAAACAGAACCTAAGGCCAGTTTGTCGGATTGGCAGGTGAGTATGTATCAGTTGATTGATGCGGCGATCAATGTGGTGGTGTCCCCGGCTCAGGCCGCTGAAGCCGACCTGAACATCGATAGCGCTGAAATCAGGCAGTTGCGCGCCACTATGGAAAGCCGCTTTGCCAGTCTGCAACCATTGTATGCTGCAGGCTTTATCGGCATACAGGCGGACGGTCTGCTGGCGGTCAGGGATGCTGCAAGCGTACCGCTTAAAGACAGGAATCAGGTCAATAAACTGGTCGCCGCAGAAAATGCCGACCGGCAAGGTCTTTATCAGGCGATTGCCAATGCCAACGGTCATCCCGATTGGGCGGCGCAAATCAAATCAACCTTTGCCGCTCGCTGGATAAGCAATGCTCAACCGGGCTGGTGGTATCAATCTTCAGGAAGTTGGAAACAAAAATAAACATGGCAAATAGAAGAAGAGCAAAAAAGAAGTTACCGGAAACGCCGGTTAACGTGACTATAGAATCCCTGGCCCATGACGGGCGAGGGGTGGCGCATGTCGATGGTAAGGTGATCTTTATCGATGAGGCGTTACCGGGCGAAGAAGTGGAGTTTATTTATACCGAAAGCCGCAAGGATTATGCGGAAGGCAAGGTCGTCAAGCTGTTAAGTCGCGCCGCCGACCGGGTTGATGCGCTGTGCGCTCATTACGGCGTGTGCGGCGGTTGCAGTTTTCAGCATGTCGAATCATCTGCGCAAATCAGAATCAAGCAGGAATTGCTGATTGATCAGTTTAAACGCATCGGCAAGGTTGCAATTCCCGAGCTTTGGCAGCCACTGGAAGGCCCGCATTGGGGTTATCGTCGCAAAGCACGGATGGGCGTTAAATACGTCGAGAAAAAAAACCGGGTACTGGTGGGTTTCAGGGAAAGACGGCATCCTTACTTAGCTGAAATCGAAAGCTGCGTGGTGATGCATCCTATCGTCGGCACCAAACTGATGGACTTGTCGGAAATGATCGGCGGTTTGACCATCAAGGATAAAATTCCTCAGATCGAAGTGGCTATCGGCGATGACCAATGCGTGCTGGCGTTTCGGGTGCTGGAGCCGCCGACCGATGCCGATAAGGAACGGATGCGCGGCTTTGCTCATGAACATAACCTATCGCTGTGCCTGCAATCCAAAGGCCCGGATACCATCGTGCCGCTGGATGGCGAACCGGAATTGATACCGACCTATGCGCTGCCGGATCAGGGCTTGGAGTTTACATTCAAACCCGCCATGTTTACCCAGGTTAATTATGAAATTAACAAGCAAATGATCAACCGGGTGCTGGAGACCTTGGCGTTGAATGAAAACGACTCGGTGCTGGATTTGTTCTGCGGTCTGGGCAACTTTACCTTGCCGATGGCAAAATTTGCAGGAAGCGTGGTCGGTGTGGAAGGCGACCAGCCTTTGGTCAATCACGCCAAAGAAAACGCCCGGCATAATGGCATCGAAAACGTCGAATTTTATGCGGCCGATTTAAGCAAGGATATTTCCGATCAGCCCTGGGCTAATCGGAAATACAATAAAATTATGCTCGACCCGTCCAGAGCGGGGGCTTCCGATGTGTTGCATCATTTTAAAAAATGGCAGCCCGAGCAGATTGTTTATGTGTCTTGTAACCCATCGACGTTGGCGCGTGACGCCGGGATATTGGTTAATGAACTGGGCTATAAACTGGTGAAAGCCGGGGTAATGGATATGTTTCCGCAGACCGGGCATGTGGAGTCGATGGCTTTGTTTGAAAAATAAAAAAGTAGGGTTTAAAGGCTTGGTAATTTTCTCGTTCCCACCAGCCGCACCACTGCCATTAAGGGTTTACTCTATTGTGGGCGCGAATAAATTCGCGCCCACGGCATTCAGCCATAACATCTGGAAAGTTGGCCTGTTTAGCCGAGCAAGGCTTGGTATTAGTCGGTAGCGTCCAGTATTTTTAATATCTCTTCGCCTATTTGTTCTTGTCTGACAGGGTCTGTGATGGGATGTGATTGGTTGTCGGTGATGTAAAACATGTCTTCAGCCCGGCTGCCTATAGTGGTTATTTTTGCGCTGTGTAAATGAATGTCTTGTTGCACGAATGCGCGACCTATTTTCGATAAAAGCCCTGCATGATCCGTAGTGATAAGTTCTAAAATCGTATGCCTGTTTAAAGGATCTGCATGAAATTGAATGCGGGTAGGGATAGGAAAATGTTTGGCTTGCCTTGATTGGCGATGAATGTTTTTGTGTGTTTTTACTTCGTGATGCAACAGATTGTGACGTAGCGCTGTACAAATATGCACTTCCCTGAATAGTTCATTGATGGGTTCCCCCGATTGTTCAAGAACCAGAAAACTGTTAAGCACGTAGTCATCGGTCGTGGTCATGATTCTCGCATCGAGAATGGTTAGTCCCAGTTGGTCGAGTGTGGCTGTGCTCAGCGAAAAAATAGCCTCTTCATTTTTTGTGTAAACAAAGACTTCCGCACTGCCGCGTTGGGTTTGCGGGCGCAGCAGAACCAGTGGTAGCTCATCTTCTTTGGATGAGACTATGGCGATGGTATGCCAGGCTATTTCATCGGCCGAATACCTTAAAAAATAATCATCACCGGCATGTAGCCAAAATCTGAGCATGGTGGGTTCGAATATGCCGAGTTTGATCAGTTCGTCTTTTGCTTCTTTTTTGTTTTCGAGTAGACGGTCAGTCAAGGTTACGGGGTTTTGCAGGCCTCTGTGCAAGGTGCTGTAGGTCACCGAATAAAGCTCTTTTAATAGGGCATCTTTCCATGCATTCCACAGTTCAGGGTTGGTGGCGCGAATATCGGCCACGGTCAGCAGATACAAGTAATTCAGGTATTCGGTGCTGCCGACGGTCTGGGCGAATTGATGGATAATATCTGGGTCGCTGATGTCTTTTCGCTGAGCAGTCATCGACATGACTAGGTGATTGCGAACCAGCCAGCAGACTAAGTTGGTGTCATGCGAAGACAGATCGTGCTGAATGCAAAACTCTCTGGCAATTTGTTCGCCAATAACGGAATGGTCGCCGTTCTTGCCTTTGGCTATGTCATGAAATAGACCGGCAAGATACAATATTTCCGGTTTTGAAATCAGCAAAAAAATATCATTGCAGAAAGGCAGTTCATCCAGGTGTTTTTCCAGAGCAAAGCGGCGTAAATTGCGGATAACAAAAAGAGTGTGTTCGTCTACGGTGTAAATGTGAAACAAATCATATTGCATGCGGGCGACAATATTGGCAAAGCCAGGAATATAGGCGGCTAAAACTCCATAGCGATTCATGCGCCTTAGTTGATCGGTAATGCCTCGTGGCTGGCGGAATGCTTCTATAAAGAGACGGTTGGCATCTTTGTTATGCCGAAATGCATCGTCGATTAAATGCAAGCTTTTACGAACCAAGCGTATGGTCGTTGCCCTGACGCCTTTGATTGATGAATTTTGTTCCAGAACTAGAAAAAGCTCTAGTAAGGCTAGTGGATGTCGGTCGAAAAGCGTGTCGTCAATGGCTTCAAGGTAGCCGTTGATGATGGCAAATTTGTCGTTAAGCGGGATTGATTTGTAAACAGTTTTTGCAGAAACGAAGCGCTCATTAAATAATTGCAACAGCATTTCATTGAGGCGTTCGAGTCCCAGTACCGTTTTAAAATAAAACTGCATAAACTGTTCGACATCTTCATTGTGTTCCTGATGTTCGGAGCTAAAGCCGAATTGTTGAGCAAGATCGCGCTGGTAGTCGAAAATCAGTCGGTCTTCGCAGCGGCTGGTTAAAAGATGTAGTGCGTAGCGAATTCGCCAGAGTACTTCAAGCGCGGCAACCAACTCTAAATATTCGGACTCAGGCAAGAAGCCGTATTTAATCAGCTCTTTAATCGATGAGGCGTTGTAATGGCGCTTGAATACCCAGGAGATGACTTGTCTGTCGCGCAATCCTCCCGGCCCTTCTTTGATGTTGGGTTCGAGATTGTAGGCGGTGTCATGAAATTTGGCGTAACGCTGTCGCTGCTCTTGCATTTTGGCCGCAAAAAACTGGTCTGACGGCCAGATTTTATCCGAGGTAGTTTGTTGTCTTAATGCTTTGCGCAGCGTGGCATTGCCGGTAATCAGGCGGCTTTCCATCAGACTGGTCATGATGGTTTGGTCGGCTACAGCGGCTTCGACACATTGTTTGACGGTACGGACGCTTTGTCCCAGTTTTAAGCCGATGTCCCAGAGAAAGGTAAAGAAATTTGATAAAGCTTCCTGATAGGGGCTGGTGTCTTCGGAATCCAGCAGTACAACTATATCAATGTCGGAATAGGGAAATAATTCTTTTCTGCCGTAACCGCCAACGGCGCATAGTGCAAGTTGGCTGGCGTGTTCGCCGAGAAAATGTTGCCAGCAACAGCCTAAGACGTTATCAATAAAATCGGATTTCTCTTTAAGCAAATGAGAAACCGATTTGTGAGGGTTAAACTTTTGCCGAAGTTCAGTGTCTTTTTGCTTTAGCAGCTGCTTGACTTGTTGCAGGCTGTCCTTTTCGGCAAAAATCGATGGATGCATGCTAATTGCCGAACTTTTAAGGTGTTTGCTCAAGACGGTCACATTGCCTACAGGACGTAGGTAAGGGGCGTGAGCTTTTCTTCCTGGCGTAAGGTCAGAATTTCGTAGCCGCTGTGAGTGACTAAAATGGTATGCTCAAATTGCGCAGAGAGGCTCCGGTCTTTGGTTACTGCAGTCCAGCCATCGGCCAATACTTTCATATGTCGTTTGCCGAGATTGATCATCGGTTCGATGGTTAAGATCATGCCCGCCTCAAGGACTTCTCCGTCACCGGCTTTGCCGTAATGCAGCACTTGGGGTTCTTCATGAAATTTTTTGCCGATACCGTGCCCGCAAAATTCTCTGACGACAGAGTAACGATTAGATTCTGCGTGTTTTTGGATGGCGTGACCTACATCGCCTAAGGTGGCGCCAGGCTTGACCTGTTCAATGCCTAAAAACATGGCTTCCTGAGTTATTTTAATCAGGCGTTTGGCGTGCGGACTGACTTCGCCGACGCAAAACATTTTACTGGTGTCGCCATGGTAATCGTCTTTAATGACAGTAATGTCGATATTGATAATATCGCCCGATTTAAGTTTTTTCCCGCTGGGAATGCCATGGCAGATTTGTTGGTTAACTGAAGTGCAAATTGATTTTGGAAAGCCGTGATAATTGAGCGGCGCAGGTATGACTTGTTGCACATCTACCATGTAATCGTGGCAAATCTGATTAAGTTCGTCGGTGGTGACGCCGGGAACCACGTAAGGTTCAATCATGTCTAAAACGTCTGCTGCCAATTTTCCGGCAATACGCATTTTTTCAATTTCAGTTTCGGTTTTAATAAGTATACTCATAAAAATCAGGTACAAGGCTAAAGGTTGAAAGGCACGGCAAGTGGCAGGCTTTTGGTTTTGTGCCGCTCGTTTTGCGCTCGTGTAATGGATGCATTTTAACAGAGATCGGCTTGTTGTGAAAAAGTAATTATGGTATAAAGAGAAGTTCATTTTGAACTAATACTCACTCCTATCGTCACGTTTGGAAGGGTGCCGGCATAACCTGAATTTTAACTGATGGTTGTTGCTGGTTTTTCAGGCGGGGTAGGTGGAGGCGTAACCCAACTCGGAACAGGTGTTCCGAATTTTAAATCTTAGGAGAATACATGTCAGCAGTATCTATGCGTCAAATGCTTGAAGCGGGTGTCCATTTTGGGCATCAAACTCGTTACTGGAATCCGAAAATGGCTGCATACCTGTTCGGTTCGCGTAACAAAATCCATATCATTGATTTGGAAAAAACGCTTCCGATGTTCAATGACGCAATGAACTATCTGGGCCAGATGTCAGCAAACAAAGGCACTGTCCTGTTTGTTGGTACCAAAAAATCAGCACGTAAAGTAGTTGCTGAAGAAGCTGCTCGTTGCGGCATGCCTTACGTTAACCATCGCTGGTTAGGCGGTATGTTGACCAACTTTAAAACCATCAAAAAATCAATCAATCGTCTTAAAGAATTGGAAGCGATGAAAGCTGATGGTACGCTTTATCAACGTTTTGCGAAGAAAGAAGCCTTAGGTATGGAACGCGAGCTTGAAAAGCTGGAGCGTAGTCTGGGTGGAATTAAAGACATGAAAGGCGTTCCTGACGTGATTTTTATATTGGATGTCGGTTATGAAAAAAATGCGATCAGCGAAGCTAGAAAATTAGGTATCCCGGTTGTTGGTATTGTGGATTCTAATAATTCACCTGAACAAGTTGATTACATTATTCCTGGTAATGACGACTCTATCCGTGCAGTTAAACTCTATTGCGAAAGCGTTTCTGCGGCAGTCATGGAAGCTAAATCAGCCGGTTTGGGATTGTCAGCAAAAGCTGATGATTTTGTTGAAGAAGCAGCAGCGGAATAAGTGCAATATTATTTTTATAAGCGTTTCCTGAACGCTTAACGTTAGGCAAAAAAACGCCTCCTCACGGGGGCGTTTTTACAGTGATGAACAATAAGGAAAGACAAAGAATGAGTATGACTATTAGTGCAGCGATGGTTAAGGAGCTGCGTGAAAGAACGGCCTCCGGTATGATGGAGTGCAAAAAAGCATTAGTTGAAGCGAACGGCGATATGGAATTGGCCATCGAAAATATGCGCAAATCCGGCCTAGCTAAAGCCGATAAAAAATCCGACCGTATTGCTGCTGAAGGCATCATCGGCGCTAAAGTCAGTGATGACGGAAAAGCGGTAGCGATTGTTGATATTAATTGCGAGACTGACTTTGTTGCCAAGGCGGATGATTTCGTCAGTTTTGTCAATAATGTCACTGTAGCTTTGTTAAATTCAGATATTGAAACAGAAGAGCAACTGTTGGCAATGAAGTTGGCTGACGGCTCTATTGTTGATGAAGTCCGTCGCGGTCTGATTGCCCGATTGGGCGAAAACATTACTGTCAGACGATTTTTGAAATACCAGACCGCTACGGGTGGTACAGCCTGTTACTTACACGGTAATAAAATCGGTGTGATCGTCGAATTAGCTAAAGCAGATGAGCAGTTGGGCAAAGACATCGCCATGCATATTGCAGCGAGTAAACCGGCTTGTGTTTCTGAAGAGCAAGTATCTGCAGAGTTGATTGAAAAAGAGAAGGAAATATTCTCGGCTCAAGCGGCAGAAAGCGGAAAACCTGCGGAAATTATTGAGAAAATGGTTATTGGGCGTATTGGTAAATTTTTGGCAGAAATCACCTTGGTGGGTCAGCCTTTTATTAAAGACGATAAAATGACTGTTGGAAAGCTGCTTGCCTCAAAAGGTAACAGCGTTATTCGTTTTGCCCGTTTGGAAGTGGGCGAAGGAATCGAGAAAAAAGAAGAAAACTTTGCCGAAGAAGTTATGGCACAAGTCAGAGGCACAAACTAACTCTTTGGCTATGGCTGCGAATTTATTCGTGTTGCCCCGCTATAGACGCGAATAAATTCGCTCCCACAATAATAAACACTAGCCCCCGATAATTAAAATGACTAAATTGATTTGCCAGAGAATTTTGCTTAAGTTAAGCGGTGAAGCTTTAATGAGTGAGACCGGTGGTAGTATTGATGCAGATATTGTTAATCGTCTTGCAACTGAAATTAAAGAGTTATGCGATGTTGGCCTTCAGGTTGGTTTGGTTATCGGCGGCGGTAATATATTGCGTGGAGCTGAAAAAGCTTCGCAAGGTTTAGATAGAGTAACCAGCGATCAAATGGGTATGTTGGCTACGGTAATCAATGCTCTGGCCATGCAGGATGCACTCGAATCCCACGGGCAACAGGTCAGGGTGATGTCTGCACTGAAAATCAATCAGGTCTGTGAAGATTATATTCGCCGCAGGGCGGTCAGACATTTGGAAAAAGGCCGGGTCGTTATTTTTGCAGCGGGAACCGGAAATCCGTTTTTCACCACCGATTCTGCAGCCAGTCTTAGAGCGATTGAAATCAATGCCGAGTTGATGATTAAGGCCACTAAAGTTAAAGGCATCTATTCTGCCGATCCCAAAAAAGACAAGAACGCTAAGTTCTATTCACGACTAACCTATGATGAAGCGTTGGATCAACGTCTGAATGTCATGGACACTACTGCACTGGTATTATGTCGGGATAATAATGTACCGATGCGGGTGATGAATATTTTTGAGCAAGGTGCGGTAATGAAACTAATGATGGGCGAAGAGATAGGATCTCTTATTCAACGAGGAACAGATAATGATCAGTGATATTCAACAAGACGCTTCAACTCGCATGAGTAAAAGTATTGATGCCTTAAAACATGAGTTTTCGAAAATAAGAACGGGCAGGGCCCATCCCAGTTTATTGGATCAAATTAACGTATCGTACTACGGTACCGATTCTGCGCTATCTCAGGTTGCCAATATCGCTGTTGAAGATGCGCGTACGCTAACGATTACTCCCTGGGAAAAGGGCATGGTGCAGGCGATTGAAAAAGCCATTATGAAGTCGGATCTAGGTTTAAATCCCTCTACCAACGGCATGGTTATTCGTATTCCATTGCCGCCGTTGACCGAAGAGCGCCGTCGCAGCCTGGTTAAAATCGTCAAGAATGAAGCAGAGAATGGTCGTGTTGCGATCAGAAATATTCGTCGTGATGCAAATTCGGCCATAAAAGAAGCCTTAAAGGAAAAACTGATTTCCGAAGATGATGCGCATGCCGCTGAAGAAAAAATTCAAAAATTGACCGATCAGTATGTAAAAGACGTTGAGAAATTGCTGGAAGCCAAAGAAGCCGACTTACTATCAATGTAATTGAGATTTCAATAATGCCTACGGATGACTGTATCAGTTCGGAATCAGCCAACATAAATAGCAATAATCCGCGTCACATCGCTATTATCATGGATGGCAATGGTCGTTGGGCGCAGAAACGATTTATGCCGCGTGCGATCGGCCACCAGGCCGGGGTTAAAGCGGTTCGAAAAATTGTAGAGTATTGTGCTAAACATCAGATTGATGTTTTGACCTTATTTGCTTTTAGCAGTGAAAACTGGCGTCGCCCGGAAGAAGAAGTATCATTGTTGATGGGGTTGTTTATGGCAACGCTGCAAAGCGAAATCAACAAGCTCGATCGCAACAATATCCGCTTACGATTCATTGGCGACAGATCGGCATTCTCTGACAAACTGCAGACAAAAATGGCCGAAGGAGAGGCGCAAACCAAAGATAATAATGCCTTAACCTTAGTTATCGCGGCTAATTATGGTGGGCGCTGGGATATGTGTCAGGCGTTCCGGACCGTGACGGAAAAAATAGCTGCAGGAGAATTGGAAAAGCAGGATATCAGTGAGCAACTGATTAATCAGCATTTATCAACCGCAGACTTGTCTGAGCCCGACTTGTTTATCAGAACCGGTGGCGAACAACGCGTGAGTAATTTTTTGTTATGGCAACTGGCCTATACTGAGCTGTATTTTACCGAAACACTATGGCCGGATTTCGACCAAAACTCACTTGAAGATGCTATCAACAGCTTTAAAAAACGACAAAGGCGCTTTGGTCATACCGGAGAGCAGCTGCTTAATAAAGTACTTTAATGGCAACTTGCCGGTTGCCGCTATAATAAAATAAGGGCGACCAACCAGTCGCCCCTACAATATTTCCAACTTCATCTAATAATAAAATGTTACTACAGCGAATTATTACCGCCTTAATTCTGGTTCCCCTGATTGTGCTTGCTGTTTTTCAGCTGCCTTCGGAATATTTTTCATTACTTATTGGGTTAATCACGCTTTTAGCCGCATGGGAATGGACTAATTTGATCGGTATTCATTCGCCGATTCAACGCGGATTATTTTTGGTTGCGTTGATTTTGCCGATGTTATGGCTGCATTTCTGGACCCAATTTCTGGAGTTGGCAGCTCAGCTGTTAGATTGGCCTGATGTCAGGGACTATTCGGGCATTTTGGAGTGGCTGGTTATAGTGCCGGTATTGTTCTGGATATTGGTCATGATGTTAATTAGAAATTCGCCTGCCGGCATTTTAAATCTTAAACTAAAAATGCGCTACAAGGCATTGATCGGCTGGCTTGTTCTATTGGCAGTGTGGATGTTTTTGAGCCGGTTAAGAGCTTTTTATGGTTCGGAAATGACCTTATATTTTCTGGTATTGATCTGGGCTGCCGATATTGCCGCCTATTTTGCCGGAAAGAAATTTGGTAAAACCAAGCTGTCACCCGAAATCAGTCCGGGCAAGACAGTTCAAGGTATGTACGGCGCTTTTGTAGCCGGAGCCGTCTGGGCTGCTGCTTTTATCGGCTATTACAGCTATCGTGATGGTTTTATCTGGATGAGGGTATCCGATTTTGTACTATTGTCTGTACTCACGGTGTTGATTTCTATTTACGGCGATTTGTTTTTTAGTGTGGTCAAACGTCAACGCGGCGTCAAAGACACGGGATCAATACTGCCTGGACACGGCGGTATTCTGGATAGGATTGATAGCCTGATTGCCGCGACTCCATTTTTTTATGCCGGTATAGTCGTCATTGGGCTTATGTCATGAAAGGCATTTGCATACTCGGAGCGACCGGCTCAATTGGCGTTAGCACCTTAGATGTGGTGGCAAGACATTCCAGCCTGTATAAGGTCATCGCGTTAACGGCCAATACCAACATTGACGTTCTTTACGAACAATGTCTGGAGCACCATCCAGAGGTTGTTGTTGTCGTGGATCAGCATAAGGCTTTAGCCTTTGAAGAAAGACTGAAAAATACGCCCATAGCCGATATAAAAGTACTGTCAGGCGCAAAGGCGCTGGAGCAGGTGGCAACGTTGGATAACGTCGATTCAGTGATGGCGGCCATCGTAGGTGCGGCGG
Organism: Methylobacter arcticus; assembly: GCF_050917435.1. Taxonomy (NCBI): domain Bacteria; kingdom Pseudomonadati; phylum Pseudomonadota; class Gammaproteobacteria; order Methylococcales; family Methylococcaceae; genus Methylobacter; species Methylobacter arcticus. The sequence goes on along the minus strand of NZ_CP159583.1, from coordinate 2,458,422 downwards.
GGCTTTTGCCGAGTCTTGCGGCCGCAAAAGCGGGTAAAACCGTATTGCTCGCCAATAAAGAAGCCCTGGTGATGTCGGGTGCCATTTTCATGCAAGCTGTCGCCGATTCTGGGGCGCAATTGCTGCCGATTGACAGCGAGCATAATGCGATATTCCAGTGCATGCCTGCCGGATATAAAACCGGTATGCAGGAAAAGCAAGCCAGACGTATTTTATTGACGGCTTCGGGCGGCCCTTTTCGGGAAATGCCCGTTGAGCAACTGATCAATGTTACGCCGGCTCAGGCTGTAGCTCACCCTAACTGGGATATGGGCAGAAAAATATCAGTGGATTCGGCAACCATGATGAATAAAGGCCTGGAAATGATCGAGGCTTGTATTTTATTCGATATGACCCCAGACCAGATTCAAGTGGTCATTCATCCGCAAAGTGTTATCCATTCGATGGTGGATTATGTGGATGGAACGGTTTTGGCACAAATGGGCAATCCCGATATGCGTATACCTATCGCCTATTCAATGGCTTGGCCGGAGCGATTTGATTCAGGCGTTGAACCGTTGAATATTTTTGATGTCGGGCGCATGGATTTTCATGAGCCTAGTCTGGAACGGTTTCCCTGTTTGCGTCTGGCCTATGAGGCTATTGCTACAGGCGGCACCATGCCGACTATTTTAAATGCAGCCAACGAAATTGCCGTCGAGGCCTTTTTAAATGAACAGATTAGATTTACCGATATTCCGCTTATTATTGAACGTTGCATGAAAAAATTCGAGGCCAAGGCTGCCGATACCCTGGAAATTATTTTAGATGCGGATCAACAGGCTAGGCTAGTGTCTATCAATATTATTGAAGAGCTTAATGGTTAATGGATTTCTTGCATACGCTGTTTTATTTCATAGTCGCCATCAGTGTCCTGGTTTCATTTCATGAATTCGGGCATTTTTGGGTTGCTCGTAAAGCCGGGGTAAAAGTACTTCGGTTTTCTATCGGCTTTGGCAAGGTTTTATGGTCGTATCAGAAAAACCCGGATGCGACAGAGTATGTGGTCTCGGCTATTCCGCTGGGCGGCTATGTCAAAATGGTCGATGAGCGCGAAGGCGAAGTTAATGAAGCCGACTTGCCGTATGCGTTTAATCGCCAGTCTTTATTGGCCAGAACGGCCATAGTTGCCGCAGGTCCCGTGTTTAATCTGGTGCTTGCTGTTGCGTTGTTCTGGAGTGTGCTGGTGATTGGCGAGACGGGTATCAAGCCGATACTCGGCGCGGTGGAGCAGGGCACATTAGCCGCAGCCGCAGGCTTTGTCGAAGGTGATCAGATTATCTCGGTTAACGACAAGCTGACGCCAACCTGGACGGAAGCCATGACTGTCTTGGTATCCTCGGCACTGGATGGTGAGCAGAGCATTAAGGTCGGGGTAAAAAACGTTGATGATCAGCAAGCTATCAGAACGCTTGAGCTGATTGATAAAGACAGTGAAAATCCTGATGTACTGTATCAACGCTTAGGCTTCAAGCCTTGGTCCCCGAAATTACAAGCCATCATAGGGCAAGTCCTGCCCGATAGCGCCGCATTAGCCGCCGATTTGCAGCAAGGCGACCTGATTGTGAGTGCCGATGACACCCCCATGAACGATTGGATGCAGTGGGTGGTGTATGTAAAAGAACACCCCGGAGTCCCAATCAAACTGGTCATTGAACGTGATGGTGTGCAGTTGCCCGTCACCATTACGCCAAAAGGTGTGGCAATGGGTCAGAAGACCGAAGGTAAAGTCGGTGCATCTGTTTATATACCCGAAGAACTGATGAAGTCGGTAAGCGTGGAATATGCATTGTCGCCGTTGGCCGCGATACCGGTTGCACTGGAAACCACCTATTTTTATTCCGTTACTACCCTGAAAATGATGGGTAAGATGCTGATCGGCAAGTCTTCGATAGAAAACTTAAGCGGTCCTATCAGTATTGCCCAATATGCAGGGCAGTCTGCCACTATGGGTTTGGTGCCCTTTTTGAAATATTTGGCCTTGGTTAGCATCAGTTTAGGCGTATTAAATTTATTGCCGATACCGGTATTGGATGGCGGACATTTGCTGTTCTTCGCCATAGAAGGCATTAAAGGCGGCCCCGTTTCGGAAAGGGCGCAAATCTTCTTTCAGCAAATCGGCATTGTATTATTGGTGTCATTAATGGCATTGGCTATGTTTTTGGATGTAGGGCGTTTATTTTAATAGCTGCTAGGGGCGACCTGCCAGGATCGCCCCTACGGTCATTTGACGATTCTACGTCCTATAAATTAACACAGGAATATTATGAAAAAAATTATTATGAGCGCCGCTTTATCGTTACTCGGCCTGACTTTATCGGTGGCACATGCTGATGAAAATGCTATCAGGCAAGCGCTGGCTAAATCCATGCCATCGGTAACGGTGGAATCCGTTAAGCCTTCTGAAATCAGCGGTCTTTTTGAGGTTACCGTCGGTGGCAGCATATTTTATGTTTCCGGCGATGGTAAGTATTTAATACAGGGGCACTTGGTTGATGTTGCTGCACGTACGGACCTTACTGAAGAAAAGCTGAGCGGCACTCGCAAACAGGCTATCGAGAAACTCGGTTTGGATAAAATGATCGTGTTTAAACCTAAAGTAAGTAAGTATACGGTTAGTGTTTTTACCGATATCGATTGCGGTTATTGCCGTAAATTGCACTCTGAAATCGATCAATACATGGCTGAAGGCATTACTATCCAGTATTTGTTTTTCCCAAGAGCCGGTAAAGGTTCCGATTCATACAGCAAAGCCGTATCGGTTTGGTGTGCCGCTGATCGCAAAGCCGCCTTAACCGCAGCGAAAAAAGGCGATAAGCTCGACGCTAAAACCTGCGACAACCCGGTCGATCAGCATATGCAATTGGCTGAAGATTTTGAAGTGAAGGGCACACCGATGATCGTTACCGAAAAAGGTAATATTTTTCCCGGTTATCTGCCTGCAAAACAGCTGGTTGAAGCCTTGGAAGATGAAAGAAATCCTAAATAAAGCGATGATCTAAAGACTGTCGGCGCTTTTAGGGAGGGTGTAAAAAAGGCTGTTATTCGCCTTAAATCATCACCACTTGCTAAAGGCGTTACCAAAGCAACGCGTTCGGTTTGTTCTTGACTAGTGCGGTTATAGATTCCTAGCCGCAACCAACAAAATCCGAAAAGATATTTTCTTACATAAAAGTCGGCCTTACGACTACCACCGGGCTTGTCCAACAACCGGTTCAGATTGTGGTTCGCTATCGCTCACACAATCTAACCTTATTCGTTAGGGTTTGGATAAGAGTATCCTGAACTTTCGTAGGGTACGCATTGCGTACCTTTAATCAAGCGTTCCGATAAATTAAGCCCCAAAAAGGTACGCGGTGCGTACCCTACCTGACTAATGCAGCCAAGAGCAATCAGAGAGGCCGAACAATTTAAGCAACAAAAAGAAGTCAAAGTTGAAGAATTGACGCATCTAAAAAAAGTAGAACCCAACAATACCAATATCCCATCAAAGGCGTTTATTTCAAACATGAACATACACTTGAACAACATGAACATAAACTTGAAAAAATTAAAATTAGATGCAGAAATTAAGGATTTTACAATAAATGTCAATTCGACAGTTTCTCAGCTTTTAGGCAATAGAGAGCTTGTAGAAATGGGGAGGAGCTTTATTGATAATTCGAATATTGCCCTGTATGTTGATGCTTATTATTTATCAGTTACTGAGGATATATTTGATTGCCAATGCGAGTATTCTCTACCAGATAAATTATTATTAATGTCTACTAAACAAGTAAGAGATAATATTCGTAGAAAAATGGATTATGCTTATAACTTTGAAGGTAAAATCAGAAAAGAAATTCAATGTTATTTAGAAAATAACCTGTCGATGTTTACTCGAGTTATAAAAGAAAATACAGCTATAGATAGCCAGTATGGATTTTTTGTAACTTATCTTTTTATTTATAATGTTGCCATTGAACACTTGGCGAAAGAATGGGATAATGAATATAAAGAATATTTTTTTAATATAATAGATCTGACTTTAGACGAAGCAATAGAAGGATATTGTTCTATTGATGATATTGTTCATCGTGATAATGTATCTCTAGGTAAATTTATATATTACCTGATAAAGCACGATAAATTTACTAACAATGACCGAAATTATTTTACTTGCTGGGAAATTGTTATTCCAAAAATTAATCATATTTTGGAAAATAAAAAATTTAGCAATTTTATCAGCAGGTTGAAAACATCAAATACAAGTAACCAGATAAAATACACGATTAACGATGTCGATTTAATGGATGGGCTAGAGTTTGAAAAATTCATAGCTGAATTATTTTCTAAGATGGGCTATGAGTCCGAAATAACTAAAGCATCCGGTGATCAAGGAATTGATGTTATAGCTTCAAAAAATGGAAACACAATCGGTATTCAAGCAAAGTGCTATTCAAGCACAGTAGGCAATAGCGCAATTCAGGAAGTTGTTGCCGGTAAAGTTCATTATCGTTTGCATAAGGCAATAGTTGTCACAAATAATTTCTTTACCAATTCTGCACAACAACTTGCAAAATCAAATTCAATCATTCTATGGGACAGGCATATTCTAAAAGAAAAAATTGATGAGAATTTTAATTCATCAATTTTAGAATGAGATCAATTGGGGTTAAGGACTAAACGGTTTTATTCATCTTCTTCCTCAGGAGGAAGAGCTGTACAGTCATCAATTGTGCTCCGAGCATCTTCAATAATGGTTTCAGCCTCCTCGAAAGCATCAGACGCATCTTTTGACGAAAGTTTTTTTTCGTCAATCTGAGTGAGAAGTCCAATAGCCTGATCTAAACGATGGGGCAGCTCTCTTGTTCTTATAAGTTCTTCGCCATATGGCATATCGTCTAAAGTCAGACGCCTATCTTCATTAGCCCGCCTAAATTCATCATCTATTTCTTGCGCTGTACTACGATAATGATCAACCTCTTCTCGAAGAATAGATGCTTTTTCTAGTGCGTCTTGAATTTCATCAGTGCTCGGTAGTTCGGGTATAGTTTCTTGCAGGTTTTCTGACATGTGAGTCTCCTTGAGAAAATAGGGGAAATCTGGGGGAACTGGGCGCCTAACGTCCCTTTGACCGACTTGTTAGGCCGGACAGCTAAACTACCACCAAACAAAGTGACCACTTAGCTACAGTGTGTAAGCAATACTCAGGATACAAGGAAGCTAAATTTTGGCACCGATGCTAACCTTGCGTGATTGCAAGACCTGCCCCCATTCTCATTGACTATTTTCACGAAGTGAATTTAATCGAATAAATTCTTCCCGTAAATCTTCAAGTTCAGTTAATAATTTACCAATATTTTCCTCATTGGGTGATGTGCAAACTATACAATATCCTTTTGCTACTGAAGCACCTCGCGCTCCACATTGGAGACATAGATAGAGAGTATCATCATGGTTTCGTTGTTTCCAAAGAGCGGCTAAACTGTCAGCCGCATTACGCCCTGCAATGCCCATTTCATTAAACAAACCTTCGAGGATGCCTCCCACTGGATCATAATCATCAGTCCAGGGGTCATAAGAAAATTCATCAGCAAGGTTTATATTGAAAAGTTTATAGGCCAAGTAATTACTGATGCTTAAAAATTCTAAGGCAATGTTGCGCGCCTCTTTAGTTTGATATGAAAACTCATAATGTTCAATTACATCCCGAATATCATTTGCTTGCTGGATTAACGTAATTTGCTGATCATTTAAGAGGTTAGGCTTTAAATTTAAAAGCTTTGGCAAGCCCTCTCGTAAGGAGATGGTGTTCTTCTTTTTTTTACCTTTATATATCGAATCAGGGTCTTTAGAGTGAATATAAGCTTTGGTCAATAATTCAAGCCCTTGTATAAGATGAAGAATCGCAAACTTGTAATTGTAAGTGGACGGGGGTCTAACAAAATTACCGCTGTAAAAAATGATTGATCCGTCTTTTCCTCTCCACTCTATTGAGTCCGTATCTGGGTCAAAGAGTCGATCTGTAGGTTCAGTACAATCCTCTACCATACCTAAATGCTCGATTGCGTGATACAAACTATGAAGTGCGTTTTGTCTGAGATTTAGTTTAATCATTATCAATTTGAACGATTATGCCTAACGTTAAGTAGACACCTTTTTAGGAGTATATTAAATTTAAATTACCGGTGAATAATGCCGCCAACTTAACTTGTTAGACTGGATTCTATAGTAATTACATTATTGATAGCAACCTGATTTATGCAAAATCAAAATACACTTCCTAAACTGCTTGATTGCCTGATATTTTGGCTGCTGAGCAGAGTCAGTTTAAGTCGTGTTAGTGTCTAATACGACTACCGAAAAAATAAAACAATTAAAATCAGAGTGTTAGTTGTTCTTCTTTTTTCGCTTAAGGCAAAAACAATTGTGCGGTTGCCGTCGGATTTGATGAAAAATAGCCGTGCAGGTAACTGGCGGTTAGCCGGTTTAGCTGATAAATGGCTTCCCCTGCTGAGGTGTTATGCACGCGTTCGCCAAAGGCAACAGGGGTAAGCGGCGTTTCTATCAGGGAATGGTGAAAAGTATGGCTGCGCAAGACGCCGCCAGGCATGGGCGCTGATTGATAGCCCAAGCCTTTCAGCTTGTTTTGCATGATCGCGTGTCCGGGCAACAGGCCGACCATTTCACCGCGAAAACCGGCTTTATCGACGATCGTTTCCAGCAAATACAATAGTCCCCCGCATTCAGCGTAAATGGGTTTTTCCTGTTGGAAATGCGTTTGCAATGCCGACTTCATTGCCAGATTATCCTGTAGCGTTTGCAAATGCAGCTCGGGATAGCCGCCCGGCAGATAAACACTGTCAACATCAGGCAATGCAATATCCGCAAGCGGCGAGAAGAAAACCAGCGTGGCTCCCATTGCCTGTAACACATCCAGATTGCCTGCGTAAATAAATGAAAATGCGGTATCGCGGGCAATGCCGATGCGGATACCCGATAACAGTTGGGGCGGCGTTTCCTGTTCGGGCGCTGTAAATTCGACAGCCTCTGGCAATTTTGCCAGCCTGGTTGAAGCTATTGCCGTTGCTGCGGCTGACATTCGCGATTCGAGATCAAGCACTTCTTCCGCCTGAACCAGACCCAGATGCCGTTCCGGCAATACAAACCGGTTATCGCGCGGTATCCCGCCAAAATAATGCAGATCAGACGGCATGCCTTCCTGGATCATGTCGTTATGCCGGGGACTGGCGACGTTATTGGCTAAAATACCGGCGAACAGCAGTTTAGGCCGATAGTTGGCAAGTCCGTAGGCAATGGCTCCCAGCGTTTGGGCTGCCCCCGTTGCGTCAATCACCGCCAGCACCGGCACCGAGAACAGTTCGACCACATCGGCACTACAAGGTTCGCCATCAAACAAACCCATCACGCCTTCAATCAGTATCAAGTCGGCTTCCAGCGCGGCTTCGTACAATAATCGCCTGCATTCAGTTTCGCCCATCATCCACAGATCGAGCTGGTACACCGGCAGGCCGCAGGCGCGTTCGAGTATCATCGGGTCGAGAAAATCGGGGCCGGACTTAAACACCCGGACTTTGCGGCCTTGCTCGACATGATAACGGGCAAGCGCGGCGGTGATGGTGGTCTTGCCGTGATTGGAGCCGGGCGCGGTGATGAATAAAGCGGGGCAGGACTTTGGTTGTGTATAGGAAGAGTTCATATCTACTAAGCGACTTCTTGCCACTCAAAATAATTTTCATTGAACAATTCATCAATGTTTAATTCATTGTCTCGTTCGAAAAAATCTTGAGGAATATTCTGAACCATCCCATAACTTGTCATTAGTTTCTTATCCCACCAGTCGCGTCCCATCGGAGTACGACTATTGATGAGCAACAGCGCTTGCTCATGTGTAGTAAGTTGAGCTCGTATTGTCTTAACGAAATCGTACTTATCGAGGTGAATAGTTTGCTTGTCTACATAACACACAGTTTGATAAAGATGGCGGTAATAATGGCCAAGACGCGACTGATGTCCCTCAAAAGGAAGATAACCCAGTTTACGTTCTTTTTTTAGATGTTCCTTTAACTCTTGTTTATTAAATTCTTTTTCGAGCGCATTGACGAATACACAGTTAAAAGCTGCGAGGGAACTTTTAAGCATTCGTGAAGAATTTGGCCCAACGCCAAAGAAAAGGACGTAATACGAAATATGGAGTTGCTGGGGCAGTGTAAGCTCCTGTTTATATTCCTTAGCTATTCTGGAAATTACGTCGAGAATGATTCTAAACTCCCGGATCAACAAGACGAATATCTTTCTGCCAGAAGACCCACCGACCTCTAGCTCGGCGACATTGTCACGATGCATTTTGATTAGCTCAAAATACTTTGTTTCAAAATTCTGCTGCTCTGATGCTTCACGTTGGTTTTTGAGATTAGCGTATAAGAGAACTACACTTACCAAAGCAAATATCGTTCCAATATACCCACCAACAAAGTCCCCGAGTAGTCCAGCCGTTTGTGGATTGATAGTATCTGTTTCGCGATATACTTTGGCTATAAATATTAGGTTGATAAATACCAATCCGCAGAAGACAGTGATAGCTTCGACGCAATATCTTTTCCACCAACTTTGTTTACGGTAAGTATTGCATTTTAATAATGTGGATTTCATAGTTGATACATTGGTCAAGTAGGTACGTGATGCGGACTATTTCATTTTCACAACGGTTTTATTGCCATTGCGTTGCGGTCAATCGGGATAACAGCGCCGCCACCTTGTTACGGTTCAGGTGGTAACCGATAAAAACCAGTTCCGATTCCTTTGCGGATTGTTTGATTGTATCTGTGCTTATCGCCACCCGTGTGCGCACCGCCTGAACAAGAACGGATTGATCCGGATCAACAAGCCGTATAAAGCCTTTGCTACGCAACAACGGTTCAACTTTAGCCACTTCGATTAGTGCCTGTTTCAGTGTTTCCGGTTGTTGCGGTTCCTGGCTGCGCAGCACGAACGACAGCCAGCCCGGATCCTGTTCATGAAAATGTTTGTGCGTTGCCAGTCCGTGACTGTGGACTGCCAAACCAGAGTGGACATGACCGTTCAGTTTTGTATGACTACCTAATGTCGGCGTACCGGAATCGGGCACGGCGGCTAGCGGCGTAAACCGGTGGTTGTGCGCGGTAAAAGTCGGCTGGTGCAAGCGCAGGCCAAGAGCCAGCCGAATATCCAGTTGGGCGTTGTAAGCGAGCTCCAAGAAGCGCACGTTCGGCGCACGCTCGCGAACGCGTTGTTCCGCGAGCAGCAAAGCATCCTCATCCAATGAGTCGATTTTGTTCAACACCACGACATCGGCATATTCGAGTTGCTGTTCAAACAAGGTTGCGACCGAATCGGCAACGGCGGCCTGCGGACTGTCGGCACTCAAGTCACGATCAAACTGGTCGGACAGCAGCAACGGCGTATCCACCACGGCCAGTGTCGCGTCAAGGATAAAATCCTTGGCCAGTTCGGGCGATTGCAACAACTCCATGACCGCTGTGGGCAACGCAAGCCCCGAGGTTTCTATCAGCACATGGTCGACATTGGCCCGGCGCTTGGCGATTGCCTGCAGGGTCGGGATAAAGTGTTCGTCATCGCCGTAGGCAATCAGGCCGTAAGGGAAATCATGAATCCGCACATGCTCATCGCCGCCAACGCTGTCGTTAATCAGCGCACCGTCGATGGAAACTTCGCCGAATTCATTGATCAGTAACGCAAGGCGTCGGGTTTGCCTGCTTTTGATCAGGCTGCCCAGCAATGTGGTTTTGCCGGAACCGAGAAAACCGGTAACGATGGTGACCGGAATCATGCGTTGATATTCCACGCTTGTAACTGCCGCAATACCGCATCGAAACTTGAGGTGGCGAACGGATACTCAAGTTTCGGGCGCTTGATCACCAGCAACGGGATATTCAGCGCCTGCGTTGCCGCCACTTTGGCTTGATAGCCGCCTGCATCGCCGGAATCCTTGGTGATCACGCAATCGATTTTCAAATCCCGCCACAAGGCTTCATTGAACGCTTGCGAAAACGGTCCTTGCATCGCGCAAATATGACTGCGCGGCACACCCAGATCGATGGCCCTTTGAATGAATTCAGGCTCGGGCGTTACCCGTACAAACCATTCGCGTTCGGCGGCACCCGGCGCTTGTAGGAAGACAGCCAAATCCTTGGAGCCGGTGGTCAGAAAAATGCGCCGACCGAGGGCAATGGCCTGTCCGGCCGCTTGTTCTGTGGAGGTACATTCAATACCGCTATCTGCTGCAAAAGAACTGGGGCGCTCAAAACGCAGATACGGAATATTCAAGCTTTGCGACAAGCCCATCAATTGTTCCGAGATCAGGCTGGCGTAAGGATGCGTTGCATCAACAATTACCCGTGCCTGATTTTGGCTTAGCGCCTGTCTTTGCGCTTCAACGCCTTGATGCCCGGCCCAGACCGACACGCCGGAGCAATGCTGGGCGGCAACCTCGCCGCCGTATTCCGTTGCGGCGGAGACCACGACCGGATAGCCTTGCCCTGCCAACTCGTTAGCCAATGCGTTGCCGTCGCTGGTGCCGGAAAACACCCATAGCGCGTGCTCGGGCAGTTCATTTTCGACTGCCAGGGATGGTGGCCGAGACTGCTCCCGGCAGTTCTCGGCATTTCCTCCATCCATGGAGGTCAGAAGTGTCGCAATCGGTAGGGAACCGATGCGACCAACCGGCTGTTCGGCGGGTGCATCCCAGTTATTGTAGCCGCGCGGCGTAAAAATAAAGCCGCGCTTGCGCTGGGTAAAACGGTTGCCGATCACGATGGTGGTCAGCATGTCGAATTGCAAGGACAGCAAGTCTTCCAGATGATGAATGCCGACTTTCTGGCCGGGCCGATAGGCGTTATGTATGACGCCGCACAATGTTTTCGGCGATTTCGACTCCAGCATGATGTTGAGGATGCGGTACACGCCTTCCTGGCGACCGGCGCTTTGCACGTTATACAAAACACAGGCGAGGTCAGCCTGGGCGATGTGCCGTCCGCGCTGCTTGATCCAATCCCATGGGCACAACAGGTCGGACAGGCTCAGCGTGGCGAAGTCGTGCGACAACGGCGAACCTAATAACGAGGCGCAGGCATTGGCGGAAGTGATACCGGGGATTACATTGACCTCATAGTCGTCATCTTCGCGCATTTCATCGAAAGCCAGTGCCGCCATCGCATAAATGCCGATATCGCCGCTGGAAATCAGCGCGACTTTGGCGCCGCTACGGGCTTTTTCGATTGCCAGTAAAGCGCGCTCGCGTTCCTGAGTCAGCGGCGGCGTGTGGATTTCCTTGCCGGTTATCCACGGCTCAATCCAGCGCAAATACAGGTCATAAGCCACAATCACATCGCTGTCCCGCAATGCCGCTTCGGCGCGGGGAACGATCAAATCGCTAAATCCCGGCCCGACCGAAACCAAATTTAAAACACCTTTCATTCTTTTATCCACTGATTATTAATCTGTAATATTTGTTTTCTTATAACGGACAAAGCAAGCTTTGGACTCCAACTATAGGATGCCGTTCAAAGCTTGCTTTGAATCATTTAACATAGAGTAGGGCGTGCCATGCGCGTCTTCGCGCTGGTTCCCAAGCTCCAAGCTTGGGAACCAGCGATCTGGCGGATGGCGCTCTTTATATATTATCTTCAACAACGGCAACGGCTACGCCGTTTAAAGCCGTTTTAGGCACGATCAATTTGCCGCGGGCGCCGGCAATCAAAGCGCAGGGCTCACAAACTCCCGGCAAGCCCACATTCTGCTGTACCCAGTCCGAGGCTTTAGTTACCCAGGGCCTTGCCGCCACTGTTGCGCTTGCCAATACGCGTAGCGGCAAATCGTGCAGTTCGCAAAAATCCAGCAAGCCCGGTTCGTTTGCCTTCAAGTCTATAGTCGCTATTTCGCGCACTTCGCTTAACGGCCTCTCGCCTAATGCCAGATGCACGGCCGCGGCGATTTGTCCGGCAGTGACACCCTTGCGACAACCTATACCGACGACTAAAGGCTTCAAGGCTTCTGTTGCTGTAGTAATGACCGGTACCGCGCCGATTGCATTGGCGACGCGATAAGCCAAACGGTTGGCGCCGCCTTCATGTCCTGCCAGCAGCGACACCGCGAACCGTCCCGCTTCGTCCAGCACCACGACGGCCGGGTCGCTATGTTTGTCCAGCGCCAAACCATCGAGAAAGCGCACCGCGATGCCGCTGGCCGCTATCATGATCCACTGCTTATGCTTTCGGTAGACTGCGGCAAACTGTTGTTTCTGGCTGGTGGCGTTACTTGTAGGGGCGACCGGCCGGTCGTCTTTTATTGCAGTAAGCCAAGGCCGGTACAATATCCCACCCAGCTGCTCTTGTAAGATCAAAGCCAAGGCTTCGCTTTCAGGCCTTACTAGCCAGATGCCGCAATCAGTCACACTGCAGCCTTTTTCTTTTTCACGACGCGGAAGATATGCGTGAAATCCTTGGAATACAGACTGGATTCGGTTTGTTCACCGCGTCCTAAAGCTTTGCCTACCAATAACATCGTGGTTAGATTCCACTCGCTTTTTTTGGTTTCTTTAAGGATAGCGCCCAACGTGCCCTGGTAAGAGCGCTCTTCCGGCCAGGTTGCTTTATAGACCAGCGCCACCGGCGTGTCGTCCGGGTAATGCAATCGCAGGTCGGCGACTATTTTTTTCAGATGCGGCCCGGACAGGAAGATGCACATCGTCGCTTGGTGCTCGGCCAATCGTGCGATCGATTCCAGTTCCGGCACGGCCGAAGCGCGGCCTGAAACGCGGGTCAGGATCACGGTTTGCGAGACTTCCGGCTTGGTCAGCTCGGCCTTAATGGATGCCGCCGCCGAAGTGAACGAGGACACGCCCGGTACAATTTCGTAGTCGATACCGAGGGCATCAAGCCTGCGCATTTGCTCGGCGGTCGCGCCGTAAATGGCCGGGTCGCCGGAATGCAAACGAGCTACATCGCAATCATTCTCTTGTGCTCGACGGTAGCAGGCTTCCTGCTGTTCAAGGTCAAGCTGGGCTGTGTCGATCAGTTCGGCATCTGCCCGGCAATGCTGCAACATGTCGATAGGCACCAATGATCCGGCATACAGCACCATGCTGACCCGGCCGAGAATATTCGCGCCGCGCAATGTGATCAGATCGGAAGCGCCGGGACCTGCGCCGATAAAGTAAACTTTCATGAATGCCTTCTCTCTCTGGGTGTTTTGCGTATTAATAAGGTGGCGAGATAGCCCATCGCCGAGGTGGCGCATAAATCGCTGACATCATCGGCCAGCATTTCGTCGGCCAAGCCGATGCGACGGGCAAACGCACAGTATTCGGCGATGCCCATGTCACGGAGCAGAGCCAGCACCCAGGGCAGGCGCGCGCCGATCTTCATCAGCACGACGATGTCATGGCTTTCGATGTCCTGCCGGAGCGCCGCCGCATCTTCGGGGCAGGGCAAAATCAGAGTGCGCTCCTTGCCGACGCCCAGCGGCCAGCCCATCGCCGAGGCCGCAGCCGCATAGCTGGTAATGCCGGGGAAGGTGCGCTGCGGCAAATCCGGCAAATACTCGCGCAAAGCGGCCAATATATAGCCGTAAGTGGAGTAGGTGAGGCTGTCGCCTATGGTCAGGTAAGCCACGTTTAAACCTGCGCGCAAATCGACGGCGATGGTTTCCGCCAGTTGTGCGTAATGCTCGCTCAATACCGTACGGTCAGGGTCCATGGTGAATTCTATTTCACGTATCCGTTCCTGAGCGATGACTATGCCGGTTAAGCATTGCAAGGCCACCGAGGTTTCCGAACTATGCGCACGGGGGGCGTAAATGATGTCGGCCTGTTGCAATGCCTCAACCGCAGCCAGCGGGATGTAACCCGCTGGCCCCGGTCCTACGCCTATGCCGTAGAATGTACCTAAATGACTCATGCTGCTCTCGCGAGGGTTATGATAAAAAGTACCAGTATTTTGTAAAATGTTATTTGATTAGACATAAATAAACGGTGCAGTGCATATTGCTTAGCGTAGGGCGCGCCGTGCACGCCTTTCCGCAGTTTGGGATTACTTCTCTCCGGCGCGCGGCGCGCCCTACTTGGCTACTCCTTCATACTTCACCCAAGCTATCCCCTTGTAAATTAAATAGCCGCACTTCAACCTGTTTCACTGCCGGTACGCGTTGATGAACAAGTGCGGCGATGCGCTGTTCGATGTCTGTCCACAACGCCTGTGCGCCGGTTTCGCTCTTTAATCTTTCCATTGCGGCTTCCACTGTGTTTGCCTGTTCCAGTTCTTGTACCAGACGGCTGTCAAATCCTCGTTCTCCCGCTACCCGGGCGACAACGCTCATGGCCATGTCGCTCCTGTTGGAGTGCGTATCCCATACGCTGTCCAGCACTTTGGCAAGTTTGCCCGGGTGTCCCAATAACCACAATACATCCAGATGGCGTTGTTGTTCAGCCAAGGCTTGCTGTAAAAAATCTAACGCGTCGCCAAGAAAATTGGCGATCTGCACCGAGCGCTGTTCGGGTAATCCCAGCGCCTCTTTTGCATAAGTGCGGCCGATTTTTCCGGGCAGCAAAGCGATGCTGTTTATATCGTCGCCCCCCAACGCGACGCGTACATAAACCTCAATCGAGGCAATCCAGGAAGCCAGCGACAAAGGCTCGACTATGCCTGAAGTGCCGAGTATCGATATGCCGCCGACTATGCCGAGTCTCGGGTTGAAAGTCTTTTTGGCAATCGCTTCGCCGTTGATACAACCTATGATCAGGTCGAAGCCTTGGTCTTTATTATCGGACACCTCGACGACCGCCTGCCGCATCATCTTGCGCGGCGTTGGGTTAATTGCAGGCTCACCTACCGCTACGCGCAGGCCTGGCTGGGTCGCAGTGCCGACGCCGCTTCCGGCGAAAAAGCGTATTTGCCCTTCATTGTTTCTTCGCACTTCGGCGAAGAGGGTGGCCCCGTGCGTGTTGTCCGGGTCGTCGCCGCCGTCTTTTAGCACTTCGGCCCGTGCTGTGTGTTCGTTCAGGCAGCGGCAGTCCTGAATCGGTACGGTCAGGTAATGCGTATCGTCAGCCAATGTTATTTGCACCTGCGTGAGGCGCTCACCGTGCAGCAGCAGATACAGCGCGGCTTTAACCGCCGCCGTGGCGCAGCTGCCGGTGGTGCGCCCGCGTCGCAAGCCGTTCGGTGCGAGCACGCTGAGATCGAATTCTTTAAGCTCCGGTTGAATCATGCTCGGTACAGCAGCTAAAAAAATGGAACGCAGATTATTAAGATTAAATAAGCTTTTATTGAATCATCTGTGTTCATCATATTTATCTGCGTCATCTGCGTTCCATCGCAATTGCTGAGCCATACTCTGCAAGCTGATTCACCGCGTCGATCATCAAGCCGTTGACGACGGTTGCCGCCCACGGCGAACCGCCGCGCGTGCCGCTGTTGGTGATGCGCGGCACTTGCAGGCAGCGTTTTAATTCCGCTTTCGACTCGCAGGTGCCGACAAAGCCGACCGGCAAACCAATCACCAGCTGCGGCCGCCAGCCGTGTTCGCGAATCAAGCGCACCGCTTCCCTGATCGCGGTCGGCGCATCGCCGATCGACAGCACTATATCGTTACCGAATTTTTCGAACGCGCGTCGTATTCCGGCCGCGGAACGGGTGATGCCTTGCGCCTGCGCCATCAGCGCGGTTTCGCGGTCATGCACCCCGCACCAGGTTTCGATGCTGAGCTGTTCGAGCAGAGCGCGCTTTAGGCCGGTCTGCACCATGGTCACGTCGGTTACTACACGCTTGCAACGCAACAAGGCACGAATGCCGGTTTCGACCGCGCCCGCCGAAAAGTAAATGTCGTCGACCGCATTAAAGTCGCCGCTGGTATGCACCAAGCGTTGCAGCACGGTCAGATGCGCCTCGGGGAAGACCGACCAGTCGCGTCCGGCGGCGATGATGCGGAAACTTTCGGCCTCTATCGGATGCGGCACGTAAGGGGCAAATTCTGTCGCGGCTTGATCTATAGCGGCTTTTTCTGATAGGCCGCGCACCTGAAGATGATGGGGGCGTTGCGGTTCGCCGACCTGCTGCTCAAAGCCGACGATTTGCACCCGGTATTTGCACAGAGAGCAGTTCATCTCCGCACGGCCTTCTACCGCTTCCTGCGCCCTGGAAATCAGCACATCGGCCACGTTCGGATGCACGCCGAGATAGCCTGCCTTGAGCACTTCCAGCTCAGGCTCGCGCTCTTGCATGGCATCGGCAGCTTCATAAATACGCTTGACCAAGATGCCGTCGAACAGGAAAAACGGCACCACCATCAACCGTGCATACCCCAGTTGAGCTACGGCGCGCAGGCCGTCGGCAACCAGCGGTTTAGCAGTGCCTGAATAGCACACGTAAGATGCGCCAAAGCCCATGCCTTCTTCGATCATGCGCGCGAACTTGGCGACGTCGCCATTGGCGTCGGGGTCGGTGGTGCCGCGGCCGACCAGTACCAAGCAGGTGTCGGCACGGCGCACAGTCTTGGAGGATGCCGATTCGGCCTCGACGATACGTTGCTGAACGACTTGCAGCAACAACGGATGTAAGCCCATCGGCGCACCGAAATGAAAATCGACGTCGGGATGTTCGCGAGCCGAGGTCAGCAGTTCGCTGGGCAGGTCATTTTTAGCATGAGTTGCCGCCAGTAAGATGCTGGGCACCATGACGATTTGTTTGGCATCGTCGCTCAATTGGGCTGCGATCGCCTGATCGATAGTCGGGCCGGCAAACTCCAGGTAGCCGTGACTGACCACATGCTGCGGCGCGCGCGCTCTGACCAGTTCAACCAGTTGCTCGAATTCCCGGATGCCGTCGGCATCGCGGCTGCCGTGACCTGCGATAACGATGCCGAATTGTTGGTTTGTTTCAGCCTGCATTCGGTAACGGCTCCATTGCGGGTTCAATCTGGCTGGACATAGGGCTGCGGGTGCGGATTAACATGATGCTCATGTCGCTGAATTCCTGTTTCGCGCAGTCGGCGAGCGTGCCGTGCCACTCCGCTTCGGCAATTGCTCCCTGCATTGCTCTCGGCAATTGCTCCCTGCATTGCTCTACCTCCTCCATCCGTGGAGTCGTACCTCCTGCATCCATGCAGTCGTCTGAGCGGGTCAAATTCTCCCAGACCTCGGTCGGGTGGTCGGGCGATATGTCTTGCTCCAACAGGTAAGTTGCGATATGGCGCGGCATGAATGAGCGCGCCTCGTCCCACGGGCAGGGGATGACGATCGCATTGCGCTGGTCTTGCAACACATGCACCAGGTGTTGCTTAAACGGGGTCAGGTCGCCGCGACGGTGGAAAGTGATAAACGTCGTTTCGTCGAAACAGACCTTGGCACGCGATGCGAGTATTTGCGCCGACGATATGCCCGGCACGGTTTCGACCGGATGGCCGCAAGCGCGCTCGACCCGTTCCAGATACTGGAAGCCGCTGAAATGGATGTCGCCCATGAACACCACGACGCAGTTCTTGCCCGCATGATGCTCAATTGCAACCTGCGCCAATTGTTCGGTTTGGTCGCGATAATTCATCAGCACGGTTTGCGCCGTAGCGGGAATCAGGCTTTGCACGACGTTAATAACGGCATCGAATCCGGCTACCACATCGCTATTGCGGATCAGCTCCGCGCCGCGTTGGGTCAGGTAAGCCACGTCGCCGGGGCCTGCGCCTATGCAGATAATCATAATTGTTCCTTTGTAGAAGCGACTTCTAGGTCGCCCATATTTACTAAAATATTGTTCATTTTTACGCGCTCGTTCCCAAGCTCCTCAGTCTTGGAAGCTCCAGCTTCCAAGATTGTCTCGCGAAGCTACGACTTGCATGGATGCACAAGAGGTAGAGCAACGCAGGAGCGGTTGCCGAGAGCTTCGCGTACTGGGTTCCCAAGCCAGAGCTTGGGAACCAGCATAATAAAATACTTCATGTTCAGCATCGTAGGGCGTGCCATGCGCGCCTTTTTGGAGCTAAGGCGCGCATGGCACGCCCTACGTCGAAAAAATGTAATATCATTTAATGCACCCACGCACCGTAAGCGCCAGGTTTTCCGCCGATAATTCTTCCAGCGTCAGGCATTCGGCACCCAAGGCCTGCGCCAATTGCCGGGCTTTCCCCAAGCGCAAATACCCGGTTTCAGTATCGAGCACCAGGGCGGGTACGCCGCGTTCGGCCAGTAATTCTGCAAATCTTAGCGACTCCTGCCAGGGATCGTTGCCATCGGTCAGCGCAACATTGGCCTTGCCGTCGCTAAGCAACACCAGCAACGGCGGCATGCTGGTTTTCTCCAGCGTTTCCAGTGCCACAGACAGCGCATGAGGCAAGGGCGTGCGGCCGCCGGTAGGCAGTTCGCGCAGATTCTGTTCGGCAAGATCGACGCTGCGGGTAGGCGACAGCAATAACTGGGCGGATTCGCCGCGAAAGCCGATCACCGCGACTTCATCGCGCTGCTGGTAGGCATCGGTCAGCAGCGATAGCACTGCGCCTTTGACCGCTTCCATGCGTCGCTGTGCAGCCATGGAGCCGGAGGCGTCGACGACAAACAAGATCAGGTTGGCATTTTTGCCTGCCCGGACTTGTTGGTGCAGATCGTTTTTCAACACCTGAAAGTTGTCGGAGCCTCTAAGCGCCGCGCTACGCAAGGTCGCGCCGACGGCGAGACTGCTTGGATTTTGGTCCTGCACGACTCGCACGACACGGCCGCGCGGGGCATCTGGTGCCGTGCTGCGCTTGCCGGAGGCGTACCTATTGGCAACCGTATCGATTTCGATGCGTCGTACATTAACGGCAGACGCGGCGGCGAAGACTTGTTGTTGGTCTTCCGACTCGCCGTTATCTTGATCGTTTTCCTGCTCGGTATCTTCAGCGCCGGATTCGCTTTGATCCGGCGGCTGTAACGCCTGTTGCATCAGCTCATCGAGCTGGTCTTTATCCAGCCCCGGTTGCTCGAACGGCTTGCGCCTGCGCCGATGCGGCAACACCAGTTCTGCCGCGCCGCGCACGTCTTGCGGCGTGACCTGCGAGCGGCCTTCGAGCGCGGCCAGTGCGCGCGCGGCTTTGTGCATGACGATGTCGGCGCGAAGGCTGGCTACCTCGAATTCGCAGCACAAATGACTGATCAGGTCGAGCAGCGCATCATCCAGCAATACTTCCGGCAGCAACTGCTGCGCCGTTGTCAGTCTGTGCCGCAATTCCTGCTGTTGCTGCATCCAGTTGGCGGCGTAAGCCGTGGGATTGGCCTCGAAGGCGATGCGCCTTCGCACGACTTCGGAGCGCAAGGTTTTGTCGCGAGGTGCTGTCACTTCAACCATCAGCCCGAAGCGGTCCAGCAATTGCGGACGCAAATCGCCTTCTTCCAGATTCATCGTGCCTATCAGCGTAAAGCGGGCAGGGTGGGTGACCGAGAGGCCTTCGCGCTGCACCGCATTAACGCCCATCGCCGCCGCATCCAGCAGCACATCGACCAGATGATCGGGGAGCAGGTTGACTTCGTCGATATAGAGTATGCCCCGGTGCGCCGCAGCCAGTAAGCCGGGCTTGAAAACGCGCCGACCGCCTTTAAGCGCCTGCTCCAAATCCAGTGTGCCGATAACGCGGTCTTCGGTTGCGCCCAGCGGCAAGGTAATGAAAGGCACGGGCTGTGGGCGCGAATTTATTCGCGCTGCCGTTAAAAGCGCGAATGAATTCGCGCCCACAGGATTACATGTTTCGCAGTGCTGATAGGGCACGCCGGGAGCGCAATTAAATGCGCACCCATCAACCCGTTCGATCAGCGGCAGAATGCCGGTCAGCGCCCGCGCCGCGGTGCTTTTGGCGGTGCCTTTGTCGCCGCGTATCAGTACGCCGCCCAAGGACGGATCGACCGCGCACAGCAGCAACGCAGTCTTGAGCTGGGTTTGTTCGACGATGGCGGAAAAAGGGAAGGTGGCGTGGTTCATTTGGTTACGCTCGTTCCCAAGCTCCTGCTTGGGAATGCAGTCTTGGAAGCTCTAGCTTCCCGTACTGGGTTCCCAAGCAGGAGCTTGGGAACCAGCTCCTGGAGTTCTTGGCTAGCAGGAACTGACCGGAGTGCAAGCTTTGCTTGCCAAAGCAGGCGAAGCCTGCACTCCAGCGTCAAGGTCATTTTGGTGTTAATGGAATCTTGACAGCTATATGAATATTTTCGTGCTTTTCGTGTATTTCGTGGACAAAAAATCATTATGCCCCGCGCGGTGTTTCGCCGCGCGCCTCCAGCAAGGTTTCGCTATGCAGGTATAAATCTTGTAACGCGTCCAGCGTTTGCTGCTTTGGCTCGGCCCACATGCCGCGGGTCGCGGCTTCCAGCAGGCGTTCGGCTATCGCGTTTTGCGCCCACGGATTGGCTTGTTCGAGGAAGCGCTGCATTTCCGGGTCTATCGCGTAAGTTTCGGCGACTTGCTCGTACATCCAGTCGTCCATGACCTGCGCGGTGGCATCGTACCCGAATAGATAATCGACGGTCGCGGTCAACTCCAAGCCGCCTTTGTAACCATGACGACGGATGCTGTCCAGCCACTTGGGGTTGACCACGCGCGAGCGGAACACCCGCAAGGTCTCTTCCTTCAAATCGCGCACTTGCGCCCGTGACGGATCGTGGCTGTCGCCGAAATACTTGCGCGGCTGCGATCCGGTCAAGGCTCGGATGGTGGCTATCATGCCGCCGTGAAATTGCAGGTAATCGTCGCTGTCGAAAATGTCGTGCTCGCGGTTGTCCTGGTTATGCAGTGCTACCTGAACGCCGGACAGGCGAGTACGGAACGCGTCGCGTTGATCATCGCCCTGCTGGCTGCGCCCATAGGCATAGCCGCCCCAGTTGACGTAGGCTTCGGCAAAATCGGTATCGGCCTGCCAGTTTTTTTCCTGGATCAGCGGCAATATGCCCGCGCCGTAACTGCCGGGTTTTGCGCCGAAGATGCGGAAAGCGGCGCGCTGCGAGGCTTCATCTTCAGACAGGCCTTGGCCTATCCAGTCGCCCAGTTCGGCAAGATAGTGCTTGCGCACAAAGTTCTGCGACAGCGGTTCGTCCAGCGCAATCACGGCATTAACGGCGTCGTCAATCAAATCGATCAGTTGCGGAAAAGCGTCGCGGAAAAAACCGCTGATGCGGGTCGTGACATCGATACGCGGGCGTTTTAATTCATCCAGCGGGATGACTTCGACGCCGGTCACGCGGCGGTTTTCAGTCTGCCACACCGGGCGCACGCCGAGTAGCGCTAAAATCTGCGCCACGTCGTCGCCATGGGTGCGCATCGCGCTGGTGCCCCAGATGCTGATCGCGACGCTCTCGGGATAATCGCCGGTTTCGCGGACGTAGCGCGATAGCACTTCATGGGCGAGTTGCTGGCCGACACGCCAGGCGGATTGAGAGGGTACGCTACGCGGATCGACCGAGTAAAAATTGCGTCCGGTCGGCAGGATATGCGCCATGCCGCGAGTCGGCGACCCGCTGGGGCCTGCGGGTACGTAACCGCCGGACAGGCCGCGCAGCAAATTATCGATTTCGTCGGTGGCGCGGGTAAGATTGGGCACCAGTACTTGGCAGGCAAAGTTCAGCACTTGTTTTATCGGGTTGCAATCGGTAGTGCTGTTGCCGAAGGTTTTGCTGATGGCTAGGTCTATGGCTGATTCGGAGTAAGCGTGTATCTGTAATTCAGTGAATAAGCGTTTGCTTAATAATTCGATGGTTTCCAGTACGTCGGCGTGGGTAGGCAAAGGCCGTCCAGCCAGTTTTTCAAGTTCGACATTTGCTTGATCCAATCGGCGGCCCTGATGCTCTAGCAATGCGTCCATGCTCAGGCCGAATAACCGCGCAATTTCAATGGGCAGTCCGGGGATGTCCTGATTCGGCAAGCGGGTCAGCGAGACCAGCATATCTACCCGTTGCTCGTTTTCCGGCGCTTGTCCGAGTATGTGCAAACCGTCGCGGATTTGCGCCGCTCCCAGTTCGCACAGATAGCCGTCCAGATCTTCGATCAAATGCGCGACATCGGCACCGGCCATTTTGGTCAGCAGTTCGGGCAGGCCGTCTTCTTGAGGGTGATGATCTGGATCGTAGTCATGATGGTGCCCGTGGTGGCACTCCGCATGTTCATCGTTATGATCGTGATGATGTTCGTCATGTGCATGATCATGGTGACTGTGATGATCACGGTGTCCCTCGCTATCGTCATGATGGTGATCATCATCGTGTTCATGCTCATGATGGTCATGGCCGTGATGCTCGTGATCATGAGAATCATCGTCATGGTCGTGATGATGTCCATGATGGTTATGGTCGTCATCGTGATCATGGTCATGGTCATGGTCATGGTCATGGTGCAACAGCCGGGCTTGCAAGTCGGCATCCAGGTTGGTTTCTTTGACCAAGTCCCAGATCTGCTGCTGCAACAGCGGTAACTTCGTCGGATCGAGCACTTCCACCTGATAATATTCATCGACCAGTTGGGTCAGTTGCGCCAATGCGCCGTAAGTGTCGGCGGTGGTCATCGGCGGCGTCAGGTGATCGACAACGACCGCATGGGCGCGGCGCTTGGCCTGTGCGCCTTCGCCGGGATCGTTGATGATGAACGGGTAAAACAATGGCATGTCGGCCAACAGCGCGTCGGGGAAACAGTTTTCCGACAAGCCAACGCCTTTGCCCGGCAGCCATTCGAGCGTGCCGTGCTTGCCGACATGCACAATCGCATCGGCCTTCCATTCGTCGCGCAACCAGCGATACAGCGCATAGTAATGGTGGGTGGGCGGCAAATCGGGTTGGTGGTAGATCGCGTCGGGATCCATGCCGTAACCGCGCGGCGGCTGCAATGCGACGAAGCTGTTGCCCAGTTCCAGGCCTGCCAACGCGATATGATCGTCATGCACATAGGCTTCGCCCGGCGCATCTCCCCATTGCGCGGTCATTTTGTCCTGCATCTCAATAGGCAGATCGTCAAACCATGCTTGATATTGGGCGGCCGATACGCGGCCGACGGCATGGCTTAGCTGTTCGGTAGTCAGATAGGTATTGTCGTAAGCGCAACGGTCGATCAGATCATGTATCAGCGCGGTGCCGCTTTGATGAAGCACATCCAAGTGCTTCACCCTTCGGGTGCTTTCGCATCCCAATGCGCTCCCGGCGCATTGGTCCGGCAGTTCGCCGATGTTATAACCGGCGGTTTGCATGGCTTGCAGTATCCGCATCAATGACGCCGGTGCATCCAGTCCGACCGCGTTGCCGATTTG
Source organism: Methylobacter arcticus (assembly GCF_050917435.1). Lineage (NCBI taxonomy): Bacteria > Pseudomonadati > Pseudomonadota > Gammaproteobacteria > Methylococcales > Methylococcaceae > Methylobacter > Methylobacter arcticus. The sequence goes on along the minus strand of NZ_CP159583.1, from coordinate 2,435,085 downwards.
CGAGGCCTTGCTGTTGGAGTTGGTGAACACAAAGGCGATGCGCTTGTCGGCATTGTTCAGATGTTTAAGCCGTGCAAAGCGCGAGGCGATACCGGCAATACGCGCGACCCGATCCGGCAGAGGTTCGTATTCGACCAGTTCGTTCGACGGGCCGGAGGCTTTGGCCTTGAACGACAGCGGCACGGTGATGATGCGGCCGTCGAATTCCGGCAATACCACGTTCATTGCCGCATCCAGCGGGTTGAGGCCGCGCGCCGATTGCTCCCACTGGTGCTGCATCATGCCGCTGGTGATGGCTTGCAGTACCGGCACATTGAGTTGCTCCAGCACCGACACCGACCAGCCTGCGGGTGTGGCTCCGCCGGGGGTGATTTCGCCCATCGCAAACGCGGTGGTGTTGATCAGCACGTCGATATGTGTGCCTTGATGGCCGCTGAAATAACTCAAGGCTTTAGGTAACGTATTCTCGCTATGACCTGCGCGTAATGACGAGGTGAATACGGGCAATACGTTCAGGCCGCGTTTTTCCAAAGCGTCAACCAGCGCATCGATAAAACGCGTGTTGCCGCTCATCCAGTGGGCGCGGTAAAACACGATGCCGATGCTGGCCTTGTCTGGAGTTCGCAGCGCAAGCCAGTCGTCTATATTGGCGCCTTGGGACAGATCAGGATGATAAATGCCGTGTTCGGGCAAATCGACAGCCGGTTCAAAGCCAAAGCCGGTCAGCAAAAAATGATCGGAAAGGTAGCGCAGCAGTTGCGCCATATTGACGCTGCCGCCGGCCTGAAAATAGGCCTGTACCTGATGCAGCACATCGGATGATACGGTGGATGCCGCCGCCAATTCGGGGTCAGGCTCGCCGGTGCCGCTGATCGCGATCAAGTGCTGCCCCTGCTTTTTAGTCTGACGCAGTAGATCGGCAAAGCCGGGCACGCTGCCGAGACGCCCCAACACGCGCAGCACGACGATACGGGCTGGAGTAAGCTGATGCGCCAACAGCTCGGCCATTTGCGCATCGCTTTCCAGTGCCTGCAAGTTAATACCGGTGCATTGCGGGAAACCTTCCGGCATTTGCGCCAGGGCGCTTTGCAGCACCATCAGATCGTTGGGTGCGTGGGTCAGTAATGCAATAGGTCGGTTTATATCGGCAATTGCTCCCTGCATTGCTCTCGGCAACCGCTCCATGCGTTGCTCTACCTTCCCCGTCCATGGGGTCGTACCTCCTGCATCCATGCAGTCGTCAGACATCGCCGGTACCCAGGCGGTGAACAACGTGCTCGCTGACTTCGATGTCATTTTCCAGATGTTCGCTGACGATGCGTTCCAGCACTGCTTCGTCGGTACAGGAATACCAGACGCCTTCAGGATAAACGACCAGGATAGGGCCGTTTTTGCAGACCGCAAAACAGTTTGAGCGGGTGCGTTTTATTTTAAGATGGGGGCGGGCATCGATTTTTTGACCCAGCTGTTGGAACAGTGGGGTGTTGTCATCAGAGCAGCGCGAGCCGGTACACATCAAGACATGTTTGTCGTGGGTTCTCATGATCTTTTTTGGTAAAACTGTCCCATCAAACCGCCTAGTGCCAGCCAAAAAACAGCGTTGGCAAAAACGGTAGCGGCGATAAAGGATTGTGCTAATTCGGCAGGCGCGGCGCTGCCGTGAACTTCCGGTTGCGGAGCACCGATTAAATGGGGTGATACCAGTAACACCGCACCGAAAAACCGGTACGTTTTGGTTTTGGCAAAAGCCAGTAATGACAGCCCGAAGCCGGTATCGAGTACAGTGATCAGCCACCAACTTTGTCGATCTGTCAGTTCGGCAGCTGTTGTGCCGGGAACTTCGGGCGGCAATCCTAAAGACGGCGCGACGAAAAAGGTTGTGTAGCCCGCCAGTCCCCATAGCAGCCCCATGCGCCAGTTGTCCGGACGGCCGCGCAAACACATGATCGCGCCAATCAGCAAGGCAAAACCAACGCCCAAGGCGATATTGGCTACCGCCGTAAAAAATGTCCGCTCCCAGCCGTTTTCAGGCTGCCATGCTTCATATTTATGACTATTTTCCGTAGTGGCAACGACTGCGGCCTGTTCTTCGTACACTTCGGCCTGGAGCAAGGTCGGGATGACTTGAATTTGCTGAACGGCAGTTAGCAACAAACCCGCCAGCAAGCCGGTCCAGAGAGCCGCAGTAAGCAGCTCTCTGAAGGTAGTCAGATTAAATATTAATGGCACGGAAAACTGGCGGAATGTCGTCCATCATGTGCAGTGTTATGTAAGGGTGCAATGTCAGAAAAACCGGCGGCATACAACAGTGCCAAGCCCAACATGCCGACCAGCATGGCAGGAAATATTTTGTCTTTTAAAGCTTCGGAACGGGCTTGAGTTTGAGCGTTATCAAGCAAAACAGGTGTTGATGACATGGGGTTTCTCCTGGATAAAGAGACAGCAAAGCCGCTAACGCAAGCGCGTTACCGGCAGGAATAATCTGTACGAGGGAGAAAGTGCAGGACGGACGCGAAGAGAGCAATCCATCTGAGCGCCCTCCGCGCACAAATTCGATTATCACTTCAGGCCGGTTTCCGGACTCACAAGTAGGGGCGACCGGCCGGTTGCCCTATGTTAGCGCCTTCCGATGCATCGCACAGTGGCGTTTGCCAACCTTTTACTTGTTTACCGTTGCGGGGGCAGCGTGGGTTTTGTTTGCATCTTAAGCAAACTCACCGACTTCCCGTTTCAATTCTGCGGACGATAGTCCATGAATACCTAAAGCAAATTTTACCGGGCTAGTATATTCACTCGATAAAAAACTAGCAAGCGTTGAGGCATTGCTAATGAAGGCTTAATTCAACAGCAATGGGAGATTATCTGACGAATGAGTAACTTTTTACAGGGTTAGGCAGTACGCCGTAAATTTGCTTTATCAAAACAAAATCTTATAATCATTTCTGCTTTCAGGTTCCGGAGGGTTTTTCAGACCCAATGGTTAAACGGGAAGTCGGTAAGGTTTTGACCGAATCCGACGCTGCCCCCGCAACGGTATATAAGTAAAGTTTCATCGGGATGCCACTGTGTTCACGCATGGGAAGGTGATGATTCAGGCTAACGCCACTTATAAGCCCGGAGACCGGCCCGAAAGTTTAATTCGGTACAGCGGAGGGCTGTCTGCGAAAGTGACAGTGCAGCTTCGCGTTTGCGTCATCTCTCGTTTTCTATTGTCCTCTGTTGTGTAAATCAACCATTATGCGCGGGCGGCGCAGAGAGGACACATGCAAAATTTTATCTTCGACCCATTATTAGTTACGGATTTTAATACCCAGTTACATCCGCAGGAAACCCCGAAAAATCTTCCCGATATGAGGGTTATCATGTCCAGCTTGGCAGTTAGAACAGGATCTGCCATGCATGTCAAACAAAAGCAAAACGCTACAATCTGCGTTGGTATCGGTGTTTTTCTGGCTCTTAACTGCGCGATGGTTAACGCCGACTCTCAACCTTTGGAACTTGATGAAATAGTCGTCGAAGCAGGGCGAGAAAAAGACCTGATCGGTATAACCGGATCGGCATCTCAGGGCGAAGTCAGTCAGGCACAATTTGAATACCGTCCGCTTTCCCGTAACGGCGAGCTGCTGGAAGTTATTCCCGGCGCTGTAGCTACCCAGCACAGCGGATCCGGCAAGGCTAATCAGTATTTCCTGCGCGGATTTAATCTCGACCACGGCACCGACTTTACGACTTACGTCGACGGCATTCCGATGAACATGCCCACGCATGCCCACGGGCAGGGCTATATGGACATCAATAGCGTCATTCCCGAACTGGTCAAGAAGATTGAATACGGCAAGGGACCGTATTATGCGGAAGTCGGCGACTTTTCATCAGCCGGTTATTCGAAAATGTTCTCGATGGACAAATTGCCTGAAGGCATTTTGAAGTTTACCGGCGGCGAGTTCGGTTATTACCGCACCCTGCTAGCCAATTCCAACAAAGTCGGCAGCGGAGACTTACTTTACGCCGGCGAATTTAATTTCTACGACGGCGTCTGGCAGCAGCCGGAGGCTTCGAAAAAATTCAACGGCATGCTGCGGTACACGCTCGATAAGGAAGACTGGGGGGTGTCGGTTAACGGGAAGGGCTATACCAACGACTGGACCGCAACCAATCCGATCCCTCAAGCCTTGGTCGGTAGCGGCACGCTCGGCCTTTACGGCACGATGGATCCTACGGATGGCGGCAAAACCAACCGCTACAGCTTTTCAACCAATCTTTGGAACAAAGGCGATAACTGGAAAAATGACGCCAATATCTATGCGCTTTATTACGATGTAAACCTCTATTCCAATTCTACCGGTTATGCGGACAACCCGGTTAACGGCGACCAGTTACACCAGTTTGAACGTCGGGTGCAAACCGGAGGCAATGTCGAACATACCCGCTATAACAAGCTGTTCGGTTTTGATATGGACAATACTGTGGGTTTTCAGTTTCGTCACGATGAAATCATGGGCTTGGGTTTGGATCGCACTCAGGCTAGGCAGCTGGTAGATGTTGTCAGCCACAGCAATGTCAGCGAGACCACTGCCGGCGTTTATCTGAAAAACCAGACCTATTGGCATGAAAAAGTGCGCACCATCGCCGGTTTAAGGGGGAATTTTATCCATAACGATGTCACGGTGCTCGACACGGCCATGCATGATCCTCAGGTGAATGCGGCAAATTCAGGCAATGCAGGGCAAGCGCTAGTCAGTCCGAAGCTAAGCCTGATTATCGGTCCCTGGTTCAATACCGAATACTTTGTCAATGGCGGTTTCGGCTACCACTCCAACGATGCGCGCGGCACTACGCTGCAATTTGATCCGGCTACAGGTGCCGCACTAGACAGCAGTACCGCCAAGATCTCGCCTATGGCCCAGTCGCGCGGCGCTGAAACCGGCATTCGCAGCAACTTTATCAAAGGCTTGAATAGCACCCTGGCAATATGGTGGCTGGAGAGCAATCAGGAGTTGGTATTTTCCGGCGATGCCGGCACAACCGAGGTGCGCGGAAAATCCCATCGTTACGGCGTTGAATGGACCAATTACTACAAGCCGACCGATTGGTTGACGCTGGATGCCGACTTTGCGTTGACTTCGACGCGTTATGTGACGACTCCAGACGGTGAAGTCAACAACTATGTGCCCAACTCGGTGGGCAGGGTCATTACAACCGGCGCTACCGTGGTTGCCCCTAACGGTCTGTTCGGCACGGTACGCTTCCGCCATTTTGGCGACATGCCGCTAGATTCGTCGGGTACGTATTGGGCCGGCTCTACCAGCATCGTCAATTTGGGTGCGGGTTACAAACAGAAAAAATATAAGCTGGACTTTGATATTTTCAATATTTTCGACTCGACCGCCAACGATATTGCCTACGCTTATCAATATGCCTATCCCGCCGGAGCCACACCGCAGACGGATATCATGAAACACCCTGTCGAACCGAGAATGGTGCGAGCGACTGTTACTGTCAATTTTTAAGGCTTAACCACGCAAAACCTTTCGTACAGAGCAACAGCGTGGTGAGGCGCAATTTGTAGGGCGCAATACGCGATAAAGCTGCTATTGCGCCTTTACAGGCCATACTTACTTAGCGGAACGCGGTCAGTCGACCGCCGTGGTAAAAATTCCTTAGATGAGGCAACATCGGTTAAAATTTACATTTACGCTTTCCTTCCACTTATTTCCAAATCATGTTTTTTGCCAAAGATTTCATTGAAACCGCTGAAGGGCTTATTTTCGCTGTGGTAGAGCGGGGCCTGGAAGATGGCAAGGTGTTGTGTTTTTTACGTTATGTGCGCGAACCTTGCGGCTGGAAAAAATATCAGACCGTAGAGGCTAATGACTTCCTCGAACACAACCACCCCGATTATCTGCATTATTCTCCGGTCTTGGATGCGCATTTGCATGCGGTCGCCGTAGACCGGGTCGTCAAGCATCATCAACCCAAACACCGATTGCAGCAGCTGATGCAATCAATGCGGCATGATGCTGTCGAGCGGGATTTGTTCCGGTTGTGCGGGTTATTTGGGCAGCACGGGCTGGATTTAATGCAAACCGGAATCACGGGGTCAATATTGGTTGGCGTTCAAAACCAAGCTTCGGATATGGATCTGGTTTGTTACGACCGGGAGGTTTTTCACCAATGCAGGGCCATTACCCGCAAGCTTATTGGATTGGGAAAGTTGCAAGAACTGAATGAGCAGGATTGGCAGCAATCTTACGCGCGCCGGTCATGCGAGTTGAGTTTCGATGACTATGTCTGGCACGAACGGCGTAAATGCAACAAGGCCGTGATCGACGGGCGGAAATTCGATTTGAATTTTATCGATGATAGCGCAAGTTCTGGGACTATCAGTTATCAAAAATACGGTGCGGTTAGCTTGCAGTGCAGGGTGATTGACGATAGTCACTCATTCGATTATCCGGCTGAATTTAAAATAGATCATCAGCAGATCAGTGCTATCGTCAGCTTTACGGCGACCTATACAGGGCAGGCCGTCAGCGGCGAAAGGGTCGAAGTGTCGGGCGTTCTGGAACAATCGGAACAGGGCGTTCAGCGTATTGTAGTCGGCTCCAGCCGTGAAGCGCACGGGGAATATATCAAGGTTATTCAGTGCATAAGTTAGCTGATTTTGCTGCGGTTATTTTCGATATGGACGGTTTGGTTTTGGATACCGAGAGCACTTACATTGTCGCTTGGAAACAGGCTGCAAGTGCAATGGGCTACGATTTTTCCGAAGATTTCTGGCGGTCGTTGTCAGGGCTGCATTATCAGGATATAGCGCTGAAACTGATAGCCTATTGCGGGGCCGAATTTGACCTGCAAAGTTTTAACCGGCTCAGCGGCGATTGCTGGCGTGATCATGTTAATGTCCACGGCATCAATATCAAGTACGGCTTTAGCGGATTGCTGGACGTGCTGATCCGGCAAAAAATACCCTATTGTTTGGCAACTAACAGTCGGGCGGTTAATGCGCTGGAATGCCTTGAACTGGCCGGGATCAAAGAGGTTTTTTCAGTCATTATCAGCCGCGATCACGTTCAGCATGGTAAGCCGGAGCCGGATATTTTTTTAAAAGCCGCAGCAGTATTGCAAGTGGATATCAGTCGGTGCCTGGTGATTGAAGACTCGCATGCCGGTATTCTGGCGGCATTTAGAGCGGGAGCTGTTTCGGCGTTTATACCGTCGACAGCGCCGGTCGATCCGCAGACCATTGAGCTGTGCGATTTGATGATGGACGATTTGGTTCAATTGATGAACGCGATCTGCGCTTAGTTCGCAGCCGATAGGCCGATCATGTATACTTCGAGCAATTTTTTGCAGCATAAATACAGCCATAACCTTTGATAGTCCAACATTCTAAAGTCTCAGTCATTGCCCCTGCCAGATTGCACATGGGCTTTATCGATTTAAGCGGATCATTAGGCCGACATTTCGGCAGCATCGGTGTTGCGCTTAATGAAATCAGCACCAGCCTGTCGGTAACCGGCGCCGAGCAACTGACCATTACCGGCCCTGCCGCACAGCGGGCAAGAAAGTGTGTGTCCCTATTGTGTAAGGCGCTGCACGTATCCGACAAGCTCAATATAACCATTGAAGCCGCGATCCCGGAGCATGTGGGCTTGGGTTCAGGCACGCAAATGTCGCTGGCAATCGGCGAGGCGCTGAATGAATTTTACGGCTTGGGGCTTAGCGTGCGCGAAATCGCCGCTGTGACCGATCGGGGGTTGCGCTCCGGCATCGGCATCGGCGTTTTTGAACAGGGCGGACTGGTTGTCGATGGCGGACGCGGCGAAAAAACCATCACCCCGCCGGTGCTGGCGCACATGGATGTACCGGACGACTGGCGGTTTATTCTGGTATTCGATCAGCGCGGTCAGGGTCTGCACGGTCAGCAGGAAATACAGGCATTTAAAGAGCTGCCGCCTTTTCCCCAGCAGGAAGCGGCACGCTTATGCTATCTATTGCTGATGCAGGGTCTGCCTGCGGTGGCCGAAAACGATATTATTCAATTTGGCGATGTGATCAGCCAGCTGCAACGCTCGGTTGGCGAACATTTTTCCTCGGCTCAGGGCGGCGTTTTTACCAGCCCCGAAGTTGCGGCGGCCATGCAATGGCTGGAACGGCAAGGTGCGGTTGCTATCGGTCAAACCTCATGGGGGCCGACCGGGTTTTGCGCTATTGACGGGGCCGAGTTGGCGGAATCAATCACCCATCAGGCCAGACAGGAGTTTGCGCATTTCGATAACTTGAGTTTTGTTGTTGCCAGTGCGCGGAACAGTGGAGGGGATGTTTTTGTGGGCTAGCATCTGACTTATGGAAACGGTACTGATTGTTGCCAGTTCAGGACGCATGCTGGCGCAGGCGGCGACCACTATTGGCTTGAAGCCCCTGGTCATTGACCTGTTTGCCGATCTGGACATGCAGGCTTTAGCGGAAGATTTCCGTCAGGTAAAGTCATTGGCCGAGCGAGACTTGGCTCCTGCCGTAGATTATTTTATCGAGCGCTATGCTGTCACCGATGTCATTTACGGCAGCGGTTTTGAATGTTTCCCCCAAAGCTTGCATTATCTGAATAGCCGATTGGTGTTGCTGGGCAATGATCCCGATGTTTTTTCCGGGCAGCTGGATAAGCAGGCGTTTTTTTCGACACTGAAGCAGTTAAACATTCCGTACCCTGAGGTTGTTTTTGATGCGCCTGATTGCGTAGAGGGTTGGTTGCTTAAACCTATGCAAGGACAGGGTGGTGTCGGGATAAGGCGTTATCAGGCTGATGACAGTGTCGATAATTCGGTTTACTGGCAAAAATTTCAAGCAGGTACGTTACATTCGGTACTGTTTCTGGCTGACGGGCAGCAAGTGCAAGTCGTCGGCTTTAATAGCCAGTGGTCTGTGCGTTTAAGTAAGGCTCAGGAATTTGTTTTTTCAGGCGTGAGCAATAGCTGTGATTTGTCGGATGCGCACAAAGCGGTGATAACGGCTTGGCTAAAGCAGATGGTTCCGGTGTTTGCGCTAAAGGGATTGAATTCGCTGGATTTTATTCATGCGGATGATTGCAGTTATGTTCTGGAAATCAATCCACGGCCCTCAGCCAGTATGCAGTTATATGATCAGGGTTTGCTGGCTCGGCATATTCAATCCTGTGAGGGAGCGTTTGTGGGGGTGGCTTCAGTCGCCAAGTCACCAGAAGCTGGGCGACTGAAGTCGCCCCTACAATCGCCCCCGCAGAGCGGCTATCAAATCGTTTATGCTGAACGTGATTTAATCATTCCAGAGCGATTCGAATGGCCCGAATGGTGTATGGATTTGCCTGCGTTCGGTGCATTTGTTCCCACAAGGCGGCCGATTTGCAGTATTATTGCCCACCAAAAACACTCACGATCAGCAGCTGTACAGCTGCTGATTAAACAACAACTTATCCTTAATAAACTAGAAAGGTTTTGACTCTCATGGAATATACAGCCAGCGTTAATAAATTGACCCAACCCTTGGTGCAGCATTTGCTCGATCATGCCGACAAATTGCGTTTGGGTGTGGAAACCTTAGCCAATGGCTGCACGATCATCGATGCGGGCATTAACGTGCCGGGCGGCATCGAGGCGGGACGCATTATTGCTGAAATCTGCCTTGGCGGCATGGGTACCGTCACCATCAATCACAGCACTTATACCGATAACTGGCCGTTGTCGGTGAATGTGCACACCGGCAATCCGGTTCTGGGCTGTTTGGGTAGTCAATATGCGGGCTGGAGCTTGTCGCATGAGAAATATTATGCCTTGGGCTCAGGCCCCGCTCGTGCAATGGCAACCAAGTTAAAAAACGGCAAACAGGAGCCGGTTGAAGACTTGTACAAAGAGCTGGATTATCAGGACAGCCATGATTCTACGGTTTTGGTGATTGAAAATGATGCGCTGCCGCCGGTTGAAATCGTCGAAAAAGTGGCTGCCGCCTGCAAGGTCGATCCGTCCAAGCTAACTATCATCGTGACGCCGACCAGCAGTCTGGCTGGCGGTGTGCAAGTGGTGGCGCGGGTGCTTGAAGTGGCTATGCACAAGGCTCATGCCCTGCATTTTCCGTTGGAAAATATTATCGACGGCAGCGGCAGTGCGCCTATCTGTCCTCCGCACCCTAACTTTGTCAAAGCCATGGGGCGTACCAATGACGCGATTTTGTTCGCCGGACAGGTGCATATTTTTGTCAAAGGCAGCGATGAAGCGGCTGAAAAGCTGGCTAACGAACTGCCCAGCTCAACCTCTAAAGATTACGGCAAACCGTTTGCGGAAATCTTCAAGCAATATGAATACGACTTCTTTAAAATCGATGCGATGCTGTTCAGTCCTGCCAGCGTCATTGTGACTGCGGTAGAATCCGGAAAAAGTTTCCGTGCGGGCAGGCTGGACAATGTCTTGCTGGACCAATCGTTTGGGGCGTAGAGCATCAGCGTGGGTCGTATAGCGATTTTTACCGATGATCCCGGCTGGCATGGCAAGCAATTAAGCCTGGCCTTTGCCAGTCGGGGTTATAGCGCAGACTACGTTTCGTTGACTCAATGTCGGTTTGTCATCGAACCCGGCCAACTGCCGATCCTGATTCCAGGCTTCGAGCACGCGCTTCCCGATGCGGTTTTTGTCCGCGGCGTTCCCGGCGGTTCGCTTGAAGAGGTCGTGTTGTATTTGGATGTTCTGCATGCGCTAAAGGCCATGGGGATTCCTGTCTACAATGACGGCCACGCGGTAGAGCGTAGTGTCGACAAGGCTATGACCAGTTTTCTGCTGCATAATGCGGGATTGCCCACGCCGATGACCTGGGTGCTGCGTGACCGGGAAGAAGCGTTAAGGATTGCGGCAGCTGAATTAAAGCAGGGTAATCTGCTGATCAGTAAACCGCTGTTCGGCTCGCAGGGCGAAGGCATACGCCGCATTGAAAAAACGACCGACCTGTTCTGGTTAACCGGCAGTCATGGCGTTTATTATCTGCAACGTTTCGTTCAATGCGAAGGCGTCGGTTTTTCCGACAATCGCGTTTTTGTGATTAACGGCCGGGCGGTTGCCGCCATGCGCAGGCGCGGAAAATTCTGGCTGAATAACGTTGCCAGGGGCGCGACCTGCGAGCTGATCGATTTAGAGCCGGAAATGGTAAATTTGGCCGTTAAGGCGACGACTGCATTGGCGATGGATTATGCCGGCGTCGATATTATTCGTGATAGGGAAGGGCGCTCTACGGTCATTGAAGTTAATAGCATACCGGCATGGAAAGGCCTGGAAAGCGTTTGCGATGTCAATGTTGCCGAGCTGATGGTCGATGATTTAATCACCCGCAAGATAGGCAAAACTGAGTTGTTTGCAGTCGCATGACGATTTCGTCCCGGCAGCTCAGTGAGCTTTATCGCCAGGCCTGCGAGGTCGATGTGCAGGCCTTTAAGCCCGGCAATGTCAGTGTTTATGCGGATGGGCATGATATGACCGTGGCCGATTTTAGAATCAGTGCCGAGGTCAGCGCCGGGCCTCTTTGCAATCTTGATTATTCCCTGGGTGAAAAAATCTATTATGCGGTCAAGGCCACGCGTGAGGCGGTGGGTTGCAATACCAATCTGGGTATTATCTTGCTTTGTGCGCCGCTGATTCAGGCAAGCAGTTATAAAAAATCGGATTTAACTTTAAGGCAGGCGGTCGCTAAGGTCATTAGCGAGGCAACGATAGAAGATGCCGATTGGGTTTTCAGAGCCATAACGTTAGCGTCGCCGGGTGGCTTGGGTCGCTCTGACCAGCAGGATGTCAATGAACAGGCCTCGGTTACCTTGTTTGATGCGATGAAATTAGCCAGCGCAAAAGACCGCATTGCGCTTCAATACATAACGGATTATAACGATATTTTTAATTTCTCGGTTTTGAGGTATAATATTTTTTTTAATCAATGGCGTGACAGGAATTGGGCGGCGGCGGCAGTATATGCTGATATGCTAAGTCAATTTCCAGATAGTCATATTGAAAGGAAATATGGAGATCAGTACACTGAGATGGTGGCTATGAAAATGGCTCAGCTTAGTGAGGAGTTTTCTAAAACTGATAATCCTAAACAAATAAAGCCGTTGCTTTTTTGCTTGGATCAGGAGCTTAAATTTTACGGTATAAATCCGGGTACTACAGCTGACATGATCGTGGCGACAGTATTAACGGCATTTTTAGAGGATCTTAATTAGTAACAATACTGTTACTAATAGGGCTTCAAAAGTATTTGTTTAAAACAAATAAGGGGACATTTAAAGTGTCGATAGTAGATTCAATTTTTTCATTTTTTTCTTCACAGGGGACATTAAGCATGGCTAAAATCAATAAATTATGCGTTGGCGAATCTTTAATTGGCGAAGGCAACGAAGTTGCTCACATCGATTTAATGGTTGGACCACGTGGTTCAGCTGCTGAAACAGCATTTGCAAACTGCTTAACAAACAACAAAGACGGCTTTTCTAGCTTATTGGCTGTTGTTGCACCTAACTTGATGGTTAAACCAGCAACTGTTATGTTCAACAAAGTAACCATCAAAGGCGCAAAACAAGCTGTTCAAATGTTTGGCCCAGCACAACGTGGTGTTGCTATGGCTGTTGCTGATTGTGTAGAAGACGGCACAATCCCTGCTGCTGAAGCTGATGATTTATTCGTATCAGTTGGTGTGTTTATTCACTGGGCTGCAGAAGACGATGCTAAAATCCAACAATACAACTACGAAGCAACTAAAGAAGCTTTGAAACGCGCTATTGCTGGTTCACCTACTGCTGCTGAAGTTGTTGCTGCTAAAGCTACTTCTGTACATCCATTCGCTGCTAACTAAGTTTTATTTAGTTATCAAGAATGTTAAAAATACCCCGTTAAACCGGGGTATTTTTTTGCCTATAGGATTGTAGGCAAGGCACTCGGTAATTGCTCCTGGATTACTCTACTACGCGCCATCCATGGCGTTATGCTATATCTGCATTCGCCGCGTTCCTAGGGTTCGGGCGTGAGCTGGGAGCGGAAGCTTTACTTAAAATTTTAATATCTTCAGCGTTAATAATGCCGGAATGCAATGCACTGGCAACTAGCGCCTGATGAATTCCTGCCTCACTTAAAGCCATTAAATCCTGTTTATGTCTTATACCGCCTGCGGCAATAAAGTTTTTGTCGGGATTTTGCCTGCAAAACTCAGTTAACTTGTTCAGATCCGGGCCGCGATTGCTGCCTACGCGCTCCAACGTCATGATGATGATATTTTCCGGCCAAAAAGACGAGTCAGCAAAAAGGCTAGGCGCACCCAAAGCCTTGGAATTTGCATAATCCAGAGACAAAATAAAGTTGTTTTTATAGGCTTTAATTTCTGCAATAGATTCATCCCGATACGATTCACTGCCTAAAACAGGCAGGGTATTGCCGTGCTCGCGCTGAGCATATGGCTGACAACCCTGGTCTATCCAGAAGGTGATGTGCGGAAAACGAGTCAGTACGTCGGCTATTAAAGGATTATGGCTGCCTTGACCGGTAATCGCATTCAGGTCTGCAATATAGAGCGTGCCAAACTCATAAACCCCCAGGAATGCATCGATAACCTGAAAAATATCAGACGACTTGCACAAGCCGGTGCTAATGGGTTGATAAAGCTCACGATTGCCGTGCCGGGCGTGAACGACGACGCCGTCTTTTAAATCTATTACCGGGATTATTTTCATAAAAAATAAGGTTTGAGGCTAAAGCGCAGTTGGGGGACTCCAAAAATCACCGTACCGGAGTTCAAAGCTCGCTTTGAACTGGTGATACAATATTACATACTAATTTATAACTGTTTATTGAAAATTGTGAAAATTCTGGTGTTTGAGTATATCACCGGCGGCGGCTTTAACAGACAGGCGTTGCCGGATTCCCTGGCTGGAGAAGGGAGTCTGATGCGGAATGCGTTGCTCGATAACCTGGCTCGATTAAACAATCTCGACGTCACCGTCATGCTCGATTGCCGACTCAATGATTGGGTCGGCAAGGCCGGCATAAACACCGTCATCATCAGCCCGGAGCATGATACTGATGAAGAATTTGCGCGCTTAGTCCAGCAATGCGATCTGGTCTGGCCGATAGCGCCGGAATTTGACGGTATTTTACAAAACCTATGTCAACGGGTCGAATCATCAGGAAAAATATTGCTGACATCGCCGGCAATAGCCGTTGCCATTGCCGGTAATAAATTCAGGACGTATGAACTGCTCAACCGGCATCATATAGCGGTCGTTCCTACCCGTATGTTTGATAATTACTGCCCTGGTGAATGGATGGTTAAACCGGTTGATGGCGTAGGTTGTGCCGACAGTCATGTGATCTCCAGCCGGCAAGACTTTGACCGGATGGCTGCACGAAAAGGTGAATACATTATCCAGCCGCATCTTCAAGGCGCAACAACCAGTCTTTCATGTTTATTCAAGCAGGGTCGAGGCTGGTTAGTATGTGTCAATTTGCAGCGTTTTGAACTGACCAACCGGCAATATCGCTTGACAGACATAGTGATTAACCATCATCCCGATCCTGGCCGGTATCAGCGACTGGTAGATCAAATAGCCCAGGCATTGCCCGAGCTGTGGGGTTATGCCGGCATCGATCTGATAGAAACTGCCGACCAAGCCTGGGTGCTTGAAATCAATCCGCGCCTGACTAGTTCATTTGTCGGCATACACGATGCTTTAGGCATCAACGTTGCCGAAACCGTCTTGCAGTTGCTGCATGGCGAGCCGATACTCAACCCGACTTGCAACAGAGCCATTAATGTTCAAACTTATGCAAACTGACATGATAGGCTGGGATATAGGCGGCGCTCATGTCAAAGCTGCGGTCATCAGCGCCGGTAATATAATCGCCGTTTATCAGCAACCGTGCCCGTTATGGAAGGGACTCGATCAACTGCAACGCGCTGTAAACGCCATTATGCAGGAACTGGCCGGTGCAAATTGCCGCCATGCGATTACCATGACCGGCGAGTTGGTCGACTTGTTTGATAATCGGGAGCATGGCGTCCAGCAAATCATCCAAACCATGACCAAGCTGTTGCCGGGAGCTGAACTGCTGGTTTTTGCAGGACTAGAAGGCTTTCTCAAATCCTCGCAGACTGAAGATCGGCATTACCCATCCATTGCCTCGGCCAACTGGCTGGCCAGCGCTACCTTTGCCGCGCATAAAATCGGCAGCGGACTTTTTGTCGATTGCGGCAGCACCACCACCGACATACTGCTGCTTAATGAGGGACAAGTTCTGGCAGAAGGCTACACCGATTACCAGCGTTTACTCTCTGAAGAGTTGGTTTATACCGGTATCGTCAGAACCGCAGTGATGGCCGTTACGCAGACAGCGCTGGATCAAGGCAAAAAAATCGGTTTGATGGCCGAGTATTTTGCGACCATGGCCGATGTCTATCGCGTCACCGGCGAACTCAATGACATACATGATCAAACCGACACGGCAGATGGTGCGGAAAAAACAATCCTTGCCAGTGCCAGACGCTTATCGCGGATGATAGGTTGTGATTTTTATGCCGATGAACTGCCGCGCTGGCAGCAATTTGCTGAAAATATTCGCCTCCTGCAAATACAGCAAATACAACGCGGTTGTGAGCTTCGGTTAGCTCAATATGAGCTTTTGCCAAACAGCCCATTGATTGGTGCCGGAGTAGGGCGCTTTCTGGTTAAACAGATTGCATTAAATTTAGGGCGTCCGTATCTGGATTTTTCCGATCTATTCCCGGTAGCTGCAATTTTGTCCGATATGACCACGGCTGACTGCGCGCCTGCTGCTGCAATAGCTTATTTAGCGAATAGAGCGGGTCGTTAAAAAAACTCTCATGCAATAATAATATCGATTCAATACCAACTAATGTAATGTGGTATGATATTGTTTTTTATCAGCATTAATAAATGTTTACAGGCTCTATGGAAAAAGTTGATGTATTTGATCTGATCGAGCGGATGTCCGCGCTGATCCGGTCTGAAGAACGTAAAAAATGCACAGAATTAGGCTTGCAACCGGTTCATTTGCAGGTAATGGATTATTTGTATCGCTGTAACCGTTATAGCGATACCCCGGCAGCACTCACTAATTATTTGGGCATGACCCGCGGCACGGTTTCCCAAACCTTGCTGTTACTGGAAAAAAAAGGCTATATTAAAAAAACAGCCGATGTCAATGACCGGCGTGTGGTGCATCTTTGCCTTTTGGCTGAAGGCGATGCTATCCTGAATAAAGCCCGCCCGACAGATTTATACAGTCAGGCCTCGGCAATATTTAATGAAAACGATAGCCAGGAAAATGTTTTTGTTAGTGCGCTGACCGCACTGCAAAAAGCCAATAAATCCCAATCATTTGGGCTTTGCAAAACCTGTAAATATTTCACCACAACGGCCGATGGCTTCGTTTGCGGCTTAACCAAAGAATCGCTTAGCCAAATCGATAGTGAGAAAATATGCCAGGAGCATACTGTTATTTGATTGTTTCCGGCTAAACAATAGCGAGTTCATCGTCATTAGCATCGTCGCCTATATCCGGCGAAATATCGACGTGAAAGTTGCCCAGATATTCGGCAACTTCCTTGGAGTCTTCAAATCTTGCGATGTGGTAGACCGCTTCACCTTCATACACCAGGGGGATTTCACTGCGGCCTATAATAATGCCGCTGAATGGCGATATGACTTCAATTTCAAGGCTGGAAACCGGGTCGCTAACCATGCCCAGCAATTCATGCTTTGCCACGAAAAATACCGCTGCCCGGCGATCTGATCCAGGCACTGTAGCGAGCGATATAGGGTTCGCTGGAAGAGGCACTGCGTTTTTTTCGGTTTGCAATC
Source organism: Methylobacter arcticus (assembly GCF_050917435.1). Lineage (NCBI taxonomy): Bacteria > Pseudomonadati > Pseudomonadota > Gammaproteobacteria > Methylococcales > Methylococcaceae > Methylobacter > Methylobacter arcticus. Next base: position 2,418,206 of record NZ_CP159583.1, on the reverse strand, counting down.
ATGCCTAAGTGACGCATTACATTGATAATTCCCCGTACACCGGCACGAATGGCTATTTCATCAAAGCGTAAGGCTTCATCAGCCTCATAAAGCAGCATGGGAATGCCTCGCTCTGAAGCTGATTCTCTTAACGAGCCATCGCGCACGTTGGCATTGATCAGCACCGGAACATTAAAAGCCTTAGCCAGGGACAAGGTCGCTTCGTTATCCAGATTGGCGCGTATTTGCGGCAAATTGCTGCGATGTATCGCACCCGTATGCAAATCAATGCCATGGGTGCTGTTAGCCGCAATTTCCGTCATAAACAGGTCTGAAGCCAGGGCGCCTTTTTTTGAGCCGGGAAAGGAGCGGTTTAAATCGCGCCTATCGGGCAAATAGCGGGAGCGATGAATAATGCCGTAGACATTGACGATGGGTATGGCGATCAAGGTCCCTGTTATTCGTTTTAACACGGGATCTTTTAATAGACGGCGAATGTTTCGACACCATTCAGCTCATCGCCATGTATCGCTGCGCTGATAAATAATCGGGCACCGGGTTTTCTGCCATGGATAATGTGCACCGGCATGGTCATCGGCGTATGGGTATAAAGTGGCGGCAACGGCAGGTCTATGACTAGATTCGTTCCGGGTCGGATAGTTTGGCCGCTAATAATCAAGTCTTGTCGCATAAATTTATCCTTATAACTGATGATGCTGACTGTCCACGAAAGGTACGAAAAAGCTTTATGGAATGAAGCATTGCCTAGCGATTAACGTCGGCGATAGTCCGCTAAATGAATGTCATACTTTTTCAACTTGGTGTAAACAGCACGTGATGTGATTCCCATGTCTGCTGCTGCTTTTTTGATGTCGCCCTGATGTTGTTTTAGAGCGATGTCAAGAAATGCCTGTTCAGCTTCGGCAATAACGCGTTCTTTGATGACTTTCCATTCTGCATTGTTTTCTGTTTCGGACTGAAGCGGCAAATCCAACTCGGTTATTTCTTTGCCGACGGCAAATAAAATACTGCGTTCAAGGCTGTTTTCCAGCTCACGGACATTGCCCGGCCAGGGGTACGCACGAATTTTCTGCATGACTTCACGGCTGACCGATTCAACCGTTTTGTTATATTTCTTGCTCAAGCGCTGCACTATCAACTGCACCAGATACGGCAAATCTTCCGGGCGTTCGGCCAGCGGCGGAATGCTTAAGCGAACCACGTTGATGCGGTAATACAAGTCATTGCGGAACAGCTTTTTCCTAACCAGTTCTTCCAGATTGTGATTGGTTGCGGAGATTATTCTTAGGTCAACCGACAAGGTTTGCTTGCCGCCGACTCTTTCCAGTTCGCCTTCCTGTAGTACGCGAAGCAGCCGGGTTTGTGCGGCAGGGGACAGTGAATCGACTTCATCCAGAAACAAGGTTCCGCCTTCCGCTCTTTCAAAATAACCCTGATGCACTTCGATCGCGCCGGTGAATGCGCCTTTTTCATGCCCGAACAGCGCGCTCTCGATTAAGCTTTCCGGAATTGCACCGCAGTTAATCGGGATAAAGGGTTTGTTGCAGCGATCGCTCATCGCATGTATGGCTCGGGCAATCAATTCCTTGCCGACACCGGTTTGCCCTTGAATCAGCACGGTTGCCAGCGTAGGTGCAATCACTTCGATGGCTTGCAATATTTTCTGCATGGTCGGCGATTTGGCAATAATTGCCGGAGGCTGGTGTTTTTTTGCGGGTTGATTGTTTTGTTTACGCCAAATCTGTTGCATGCTCTGTTCGATACGGGAGTGCAATTCGTTAATATCCTCCATGGCTTTGACCGGTGTGGTGTCGGTGTATTCCATTCCCGGACGGTCTTTTGCTGCATTCGGGTTGGTGTATACGCAAACTTCACACTTGCCATCGTGGCGGGCAATGCTTTGTTTTATTTCCACTTTGGCGTAACCGAAATTTCTGGCGGCAATGCCGCCAAAGACACTGGACGTCATTCTGCACAATTCGGGAAAATTGGTCACCCGGTCGCCGAAAGGGCAACGGCTGTTGGTTACGGTAATGCAATCGGGATTACTGGAAACCAGGGAAAATTTACCGCCAATATTGTTTTTAAGGCCGAGGATCAGTTCGGTATAGTATTCTTTGTCGAGCAATTCGCTGTTGTGAGTTTCTTCCCGATAGGTTTGTTCAAAGAAACCCCCTGCTGTTTGGGCAATGTGTTCGATCAATTGCTCGCAGTGTTTTTGTCCCTGTTGTTCGCTGGCATGCATCAGTTCAAGGATGAAAGTTTGCAGGAAAAAAAACCGGCGTTAAGCCGGAAAGACAGTCGTTTTTCATAGTGTTTCCTGATTACCCATAAAGAACAGCCAATGTTACAAAAATGTCTATACTGACAGTATCTACATATGCAGTATCTACATATAAATGGGATAACGTCATGAAAAACAAAGTTCAATTTCAAAAAGGCTATAGCCTAGGCGAGTTCATGAAAAATTATGGGAGTGAAGATCAATGCCGAAAAGCCTTGTTTCAGTGGCGCTGGCCTCAAGGCTATGTTTGTCCTGAATGCGGCGGGCAAAGCTACTGCACCCTGAAAACACGAGCGGTTTATCAGTGCAATCGCTGCCACCATCAACATTCCCTCATTAGTGGTACCATTTTTTCTGCGACGAAACTCCCGTTAACGATTTGGTTTCTCGCGATCCACTTGACCACACAGGCAAAAACTGGCGTTTCTGCCCTTTCACTGCGCCGCCAATTGGGTGTTTCATACAATACCGCCTGGAGCATCAAACAGAAGCTGATGCAGGTAATGAAGGAGCGTGATGATAGTAAGCTATTATCCGGCGTCATCCAGCTGGATGACGTGTATTGGGGCGGCGAACACCGGGGAGGCAAGCGTGGACGGGGTTCCCCCAACAAAACACCTTTTGTGGCGGCGGTGTCGGTCAACGAAAAAGGGCATCCTATTGCCATGAGCATGACTGTGGTCAAGGGGTTCCGCTCCAAAGAAATCGCTCGTTGGGCTAAGCGCCACCTTAGCACCGACAGTCACGTGGTCTCGGACGGACTGGCCTGCTTCGCCGCTGTTAAGGATACAGGATGCCAGCACACCTACATCGTAACCGGTGGCGGCCCTGAATGTGTCTCACTGGAGTCTTTCACTTGGGTAAACACCATGATAGGTAATGTCAAAAGGTCGATTGACGGGGCGTATCACGCTATCAATCACAAACACCTTCCACGCTATTTGGCAGAGTTTTGTTATCGCTTCAATCGGCGATTTGTCCTTGAGGATATGCTGCCCCGCCTATGTTACGTTGCAGCCAGAACGCCACCTATGCCTATGCGGCTACTGAAGATGGCTGAGGATTATGGGTAATCAGGTAGTGTTTTGTGAAGTCAATTTTCTCTAATTGAAGCACGGCTTCATTTATCTGGCAATGTTAAAAATCAAGTTATTGTAATTTAATAGAAAAATGCTTGGTAATTGCTGGCACGACAGTTGCTGTTATTGAAGTGATAACTAACTATCAGGAGTTAATAACTGATGTTACGCAGCCAGTAATTTTTGCAACTCTTCATAAGCTATCTGGTTCGCTTTGATAAACAGCTTAGTTCTTAGCGCAAAATGATTGGCCTTGTGTTTTATCTTCAGACATTCCAGCTTGAACACCGCATAGATCGACATGAAGACAGGGTTGTTCTGGGTAGTGACCGTACGGGTTGGTGACTTTGCCAACCCCGCATTGGATTTTAATGACTTGTGGAACTCCTCAACTTTCCACCGTTTTTGGTAGATCGTGGCGGCTTGTTCGCCATTGCACGCTAAATCACTGCATACCAGATTCAATAGGCCGATGCTGCCGTCTTTGTTTGTAAAGACCCGACGGACGAAAAGCACCTCATGAGGAAAACCTTTCATCCAACCGCGCACCGCCTGCTGATCCGCCAATTCCAGCTGACTGATCCGTACAAAACGGCCTTCTTTCTTGTCGTCTTCTGTTAAAGCCACCAAGCGGTTATCCTTTAGGGCGCTGATGAAGTGCTTGTCTTTTTTCAGGATGAACGCAAAGTTTTCCTTGCTGGCAAACCAACTGTCTGTCAACACATAGCGGAACTTGATGGCATTCGCCACACTGGTCGCTATCATCTCCCGCATCAGCTCATTTTTGGTGAACTCACTGGCCCGCTTGACCTTGCGGGTCTTCACATCACTGAACTGGTAAGGCTTGCGCACCACTTCAAAGGCGACGGGAATTGAAACTTCCCCGCTATAGTATAGGGCGTTCAGCAAGTTGATACCTTTGACCGAACGCCCTTTGCAGTGATCAAAGTGCCAGCACATGATTTCGTTCTCATCCGTCCAGGCCTTCTCCTGAATGGTATCGTCAAATATCAGGCAACCATCTTCCTGTTCTATCTGGCGTACTGTCGCTTTAACTTGCCCCCACAGGTCTTTGGAGGTAAATGCTTTCGATGCCAGAAAACGCGTCATCTGGTCATGGCTTATATCCCCTTCCATCATTGCCGACAATCCGGTCGCCGTCGCAAACCCGTTATTGCAGATCAGGTAGTCTGTGTATAATTCTAGTTTTATTTTTTCCATCCCGAAATAATACGCTTTTTGAAGGGTGGGTGCGTAACATCAGTTAATAACAGCGAGGTCAGATTCGTTGAAGGTATAGTACTGAATGACTAAATCATCATTCGGCAAGGCAATTAGGTTATCGCGCTCTGTTGCGGAAAGAATAGATCGGCGTGCCATAGAAGATTGTCACTTAATTAAAAAATAGGAATATAATAGTACGTAGTCTATATTACGGGTTAAATGACACAAAATGGCCATTTTAAAAACAGTAATCCTTATGTCACGTAAACGTTCGTTTAGGTGACACCAATGTTGATTGGTTACATGCGCGTTTCCAAGTCCGATGGTTCGCAGGTTTTGGATTTGCAACGTGATTCCTTATTGCAAGCTGATGTTTTACCCGAACACCTTTATGAAGATTTTGCATCCGGCAAAAGCGACGAGCGACAAGGATTAGTGGCTTGTCTCAAAGCTTTACGTAAAGGCGATACCCTTATTGTCTGGAAACTAGATCGTCTCGGTCGTAATCTTCGTCACTTGGTCAATACTGTGCATGATTTATCCAGTAGAGGGATCAGTTTCAAAGTGCTAACTGGGCAAGGGGCGCAAATCGATACCACCACCTCCCAAGGCAAATTAGTGTTTGGCATTTTTGCCGCTCTCGCTGAATTTGAGCGTGATTTGATTTCTGAGCGTACCAAAGCGGGTTTAGCTTCCGCCCGTGCCCGTGGCAGAAAAGGAGGTGCACCGTTTAAAATGACCCCACCTAAATTGCGGCTGGCAATGGCCTCTATGGGCAAACCAGAAACCAACATTGGCGATTTATGTAAGGAACTTGGCATCACACGCCAAACTCTCTACCGTCATGTCGCCCCCGACGGATCGTTGCGAGAGGACGGAGAGAGGTTACTGAAAAACACTTAACCTTGTTTATGGATTTTGAAGTTACCCTGCTGCCAATCTCAAAACCTTGGCCGCTTCGGTCATATTGGCCAATGAAATTCTAACATCCTGCCATTGCCGGGTTTTCAGTCCACAATCTGGGTTGACCCATAACTGGTCAGGTTCGATTCTTTCCCCAGCCTTTTTTAGCAACACAATCATATCGTCAGTGGTTGGCACATTCGGGCTGTGGATGTCGTAGACGCCGGGTCCTATTTCATTCGGGTAATTAAAGTCGATGAAGGCATCCAACAGTTCCATATTGGAACGGGAGGTTTCAATGGTAATCACATCAGCATCCATGTCGGCAATAGATGTAATAATGTCATTGAACTCCGAATAGCACATGTGCGTATGAATTTGCGTGCTGTCTTTTACGCCGCTGGAACAAATCCGGAAAGCCCGCACCGCCCAATCCAGATAGTCGTGCCAGCGCGATTGACGCGGCGGCAAGCCTTCCCTGAAAGCGGCTTCATCGATTTGAATTATCGGGATACCGGCACGTTCCAAATCGGTCACTTCGTCTCGCAACGCTAATGCCAATTGATACGCCGTGGTTGAGCGCGGCTGATCATCCCGGACGAATGACCAGTTCAATATGGTAACGGGGCCAGTTAACATGCCTTTCATCGGTTTGTCGGTCAGCGACTGGGCATATTGGCTCCAGCGGACGGTCATCGGTTTAGATCGGCTGACATCGCCATAGATGATCGGCGGCTTGACGCAACGGGAACCGTAAGATTGCACCCAGCCATTGACGGTGAATAAAAAACCGTCCAGTTGTTCACCGAAATATTCCACCATGTCATTGCGTTCTCCTTCGCCATGCACCAACACGTCCAGCCCTAGCTTTTCCTGTTCCCTGACGCAGAACTCAATCGTTTGTTCCATTTGCCGAACATAGTCGGCCTCACTGATCAAGCCACGTTTGAAGTCAGCGCGTGCTTTGCGGATTTCCGGCGTTTGCGGGAACGAGCCGATCGTAGTGGTCGGATAACTGGGCAGATTGAGTTTGGCCTGTTGCTGTTCCCGTCGTACCGGGAAGGGATTGAGGCGCTGAGTCAACGAGTTGTCGATCTTCGCGAGTTGCGCTTGAACCGCCGGATTATGAATCAAACCGGACTCCCGGCGCGAACGGATAGCGGTCGCCGAAGCGGACAATTCCGGTTCAGCGGCTTCCGGTTCTTCTATGGCCAAGCGCAAGATTTCCAACTCGGTGAGTTTTTGTTTGGCGAACGCCAGCCAGGGTTTAATGGCTGGATCTAAAGCGGTTTCGGGCTCCAGATCAATAGGTACATGCAGTAGAGAACAGGATGGTGCCAGCCAAAGCTCGCCTTTAAAACGTTCCCGCACGGTTGCCACGGTTGCCAGCGCGGCGTTTAAATCGGTACGCCAGATATTACGGCCATCAATCAGCCCCAATGACAGCACTTTATAATTGGCGAAGTTATCCAAAACCGCCGTCAATTGTTCCGGTGCTCTCACTAAGTCGATATGCAGCCCGGCAACAGGTAGCTTGCAAGTCAATGAGGTATGTTCCCCCAGTTCGCCGAAATAAGTGGCAAGAAGGATTTTAACCGGGCAACTTTGCAGCCGATTATAGACAAGTTCAAACGCATTTCGCCAAACGTTAGGCAAATCCAATACCAGAATCGGTTCGTCGATTTGCACCCATTCCACACCTTGGTAGGCCAAGCGTTGTAGGATGTTGCCATAAACCGGCAGTAAACGCTCTAATAAATCTAGTTTATTAAAATCGCTGGTCGTTTTTGCCAGCCATAGCCAAGTCAAAGGCCCCAGTAAAACTGGTTTCGGTTGATAACCTAGCGCTTGCAGTTCGCGCGTCTCATCAAACAATTTGCTGCTGGATAGTGAAAATTGCTGATTTGAGTCCACTTCCGGCACCAGATAATGGTAATTGGTATCAAACCATTTGGTCATTTCACAAGCCCGGAAGGGAACGCCATCGCTTGCCTGCCCACGAGCCATTCTGAAATAGGTATCCAGGTCGCGGGATGATCCGAATCGTTCCGGAATAACGCCGAGCATGACACTGGTATCCAGGACATGATCGTAGTAAGAAAAATCCCCGACCGGAATAAAATCCAGTCCACTGTTAGCTTGCAGTTGCCAATGACGCTGCCGAAGTTCGATAGCAGTCGCGTGCAAGGCGGCGTGATCGATGTCGCCACGCCAATAGCGTTCCAGCGCAAATTTTAGTTCGCGATTTTCGCCTAAGCGAGGAAATCCCAGGTTATGAATTTTAGTCATCAATACTGCTCCACAATGTGATTACAAACAAACAGCATTGTAGGGCTTGTGTAATATGATTAATATTGATAGTTTCTCACTATTTCATGAGAATAATTCATCAATATGGAACTGATCCATTTTCGCATTCTATTGGCGCTTAAACGACGCGGCACCTTGAATGCCGCTTCAGAGTCACTGCATTTAACGCAATCGGCCTTATCGCATCAGATAAAAAACCTGGAACAGCGCTTAGGCATTATTCTTTGGCGTAAACAAGGACGCACCTTAGTGCTGACCCAGGCTGGGCAATATCTTTCAGAGGTGGCCGAATCGGTGATTGCTACCGTGGATTCCGCCGAGCAACACCTGACCTTGCTGGCGGCCGGCAAAACCGGCAAATTGATTATCGGCATCGATTGCCATGCCTGCTATGAATGGTTTCGCACGATTCTGCAGCCATATCTGCAAGCTTGGCCGGAGTTGGCTATTGAAGTCACATCGCGTTACCGATTTAATTCATTTGAAGCCATTCAGCAATACAAGCTGGATGCGGTGTTGACTTCAGACCCCGTGTTTAACGGTGTACTGCATTACCAGCCGTTGTTTGATTTTGAATTGGTGTTAATCGTTGCCAAACAACACCGGCTGGCCGGGCGTCAATTTATTGAGCCGTCCGAGTTACAACAAGAGACCATTTTGACTTACCCGGTCGAACGCGAGCGCCTGGATATGTTCAGGAAAGTCCTGCAACCCGTCGGGGTTGAACCGCTCGCCCATATCACCGTGGAAGAAACCGACATCATGCTGCAACTGGCAGCCAGCCAACGCGGCGTCTGCCTGTTGCCGGAATGGCTACTGGCCGATAAAGTCAAAAATCCGGATGTGGTCAGTTTACGATTTAAAGACCTGCCATTGACTAAGACCATGTACTTGGCCACCCGTCATGAAGATGTGCAGCTGGAATATATTCAATGGTTGATTGCTCATGCCCAATGCAAGGGCTGATTGTGCAATAACCTCTAGGATTTATCACCACAGGCTGCATCCTTGTGACCTGTGGTGAAATGGCTTAATCCCAGCTGAGTGCGCCCCCCGTTTGATACTCTGTTACCCGCGATTCAAAAAAGTTTTTCTCTTTCTTAAGATCCATCATCTCGCTCATCCATGGGAAAGGATTGCTAGCGCCCGGATATAACACATCCAGGCCTATTTGCTGGCAACGGCGGTTGGCAATAAAGCGCAGATATTCCTTGAACATCCCGGCATTCAGGCCTAATACGCCGCGCGGTAGGGTGTCTTCGGCATAACGGTATTCGAGTTCCACGGCGTGTTGCATCAGCGCCTTGATTTCACCGCGGAATTCGCTGGTCCACAACTGTGGATTTTCCAATTTGATGGTATTTATGAGATTGACGCCGAAATTGCAATGCAGCGACTCGTCGCGCAAGATGTATTGATACTGTTCCGCCGAGCCTTGCATTTTGTTCTGCCGCCCTAGCGCTAAAAGGGGTTCTAAGCCCGTTGCGGCCTGGCAAGGCTGCATAAACTAGCGGGTGTGAATCCCGCCCAGGTAATCGCTAGCCACGAGCCTGGTATCGAGCCTTGCAGGCATATCGGTAACGATGTGCTTGATGCGTAGGCACGAAAGGAAGCGAGGCGCAAAGGTAACAGGTGAAGCTGACCCTGAAGGATAAAGTCCCGAAATAACCGCATTGGATAAGGCCGATAGTTTGGTTAAGCTAGCAGGCAACAGTTGTTATAGCGCTTAGGCAAGCTATGGCAAACATCCCGGGATCTTAGTCCGTATCGAGCTTTACATTAAGTTTATGCAGTAACCAGGGAGATCCTGTGGTCGGCGCACAAGCGCACCTCTAGCCAAGCCTAAACAGCGAGAAAGGAGGCAGAGGCCATCGGAAGTCGGAGACGCCTATAGTAGCGATGAAGTCTGGTAATTCGGATGGAGCCAAGGGGCGTCGGTTTGAGATAACGGGTAATGGATACATGACCCGACACCGAGCGGACTATGTTCATGACAACACAACTTACTCGTTTCACACAATGGGCACGTGAAAATCCACAGCGAAAATACAACTCGCTGTCAGGGATGCTGTTTGATCCCGCTGGATTAAATGAGAGCTTCGAGCGCCAAGCAACAAACAAGGCGCCTGGAGTTGATGGGGTGCGCAAGGCAGACTATGGCGGCGATGGATTGCCGGCACGACTGGATGACCTGTCGGCCAGAGTACGTCGTTTAGGGTATCGACCAAAGCCGGTGAGGCGAGTGTTTATACCAAAGTCGAACGGCGGTCGCCGCGCATTAGGAATCCCAAGCTTTGAAGATAGAATCGTGCAAGATCGGACCAGTCTGATTTTGCAGGCGATCTGGGAACCCGAGTTTAGAGAATGCTCGTATGGATTCCGTCCGGGGCGCAACGCGCATCAAGCGCTGAAACGCTTAACGGAAATCATTACGGTAGAACGCACGCAGTGGATTGTAGAGGCCGACATCAAGGGATTCTTTGATAACGTCAACCATGACCACTTGAAGCGTTTCCTCGCACATCGAATTTCGGATACGAGACTGCTACGGATCATCGATCGATTTCTCAAGGCGGGGGTGCTGGAAGATGGCGTATTTAACGCCAGTGAGCAAGGCACGCCGCAAGGCGGATTGGTTTCGCCCGTGCTTGCCAATATTTACCTGCACTATGTATTGGATATGTGGTTTGAAAAACGCTATGCGAAGACATGTCACGGTACTGCACGGTTGGTGAGGTATGCGGATGATTTTGTCGCCTGCTTTCAATGGGAAGATGATGCCAAACGATTCTTGCAAGAATTAAAGATTCGATTGGCGCAATTTGACCTTGAGGCAGAACCAAGTAAAACGGCTATTTATCGGTTTGGAAACTTGGCGCAAGCGCGTTGCAAACAGGATGGTCATCGTCGCCCACAAACCTTCAATTTCCTAGGCTTCACGCACTATGTGGGGAAAAGCCGCAAAGGCAACTTTGTGGTGGGGCACAAGACTCAGCGTGAGCGTATTCAGAAGAAACTTAAAGAATTGAATATTCGCTTAGCTGATTTGAGGGGGCAAGGCGGCAAAGCTATGATGGAATATGCGCGTCGCCATCTACAAGGCCATATCCAGTATTATGGGGTAAGTGGGAATACCAGGAGTCTACGGCAGTATCGCCAGCAAGTAGAGCGGCTCCTGTTTAAATGGCTAAATCGTCGGAGCCAATGCCGCAGTTGTACTTGGCAGAAGTTTGCCGAGGCGATGAAGCACTTTATTCCACGAACTCGTATTGTTCACAATCTCTACCCGTCACCATGGTGGATGACTCAAACTGGGAGCCGGATGGTGTAACTCTCCAAGTCCGGTTCTACGAGGGCGGTAGCGCGTATCAGGAAGCTGAGATCGCTGCCGCTACTCTCCAAAACCGCGTAATTTTCCCATTTCTTGTTAAATCAATGGGTTAGTTATGCTTTCTATTAACTAACTGATGTTACGCACCCCCCTCAAAAAGCGTATTATTTCGGGATGGAAAAAATAAAACTAGAATTATACACAGACTACCTGATCTGCAATAACGGGTTTGCGACGGCGACCGGATTGTCGGCAATGATGGAAGGGGATATAAGCCATGACCAGATGACGCGTTTTCTGGCATCGAAAGCATTTACCTCCAAAGACCTGTGGGGGCAAGTTAAAGCGACAGTACGCCAGATAGAACAGGAAGATGATTGCCTGATATTTGACGATACCATTCAGGAGAAGGCCTGGACGGATGAGAACGAAATCATGTGCTGGCACTTTGATCACTGCAAAGGGCGTTCGGTCAAAGGTATCAACTTGCTGAACGCCCTATACTATAGCGGGGAAGTTTCAATTCCCGTCGCCTTTGAAGTGGTGCGCAAGCCTTACCAGTTCAGTGATGTGAAGACCCGCAAGGTCAAGCGGGCCAGTGAGTTCACCAAAAATGAGCTGATGCGGGAGATGATAGCGACCAGTGTGGCGAATGCCATCAAGTTCCGCTATGTGTTGACAGACAGTTGGTTTGCCAGCAAGGAAAACTTTGAGTTCATCCTGAAAAAAGACAAGCACTTCATCAGCGCCCTAAAGGATAACCGCTTGGTGGCTTTAACAGAAGACGACAAGAAAGAAGGCCGTTTTGTACGGATCAGTCAGCTGGAATTGGCGGATCAGCAGGCGGTGCGCGGTTGGATGAAAGGTTTTCCTCATGAGGTGCTTTTCGTCCGTCGGGTCTTTACAAACAAAGACGGCAGCATCGGCCTATTGAATCTGGTATGCAGTGATTTAGCGTGCAATGGCGAACAAGCCGCCACGATCTACCAAAAACGGTGGAAAGTTGAGGAGTTCCACAAGTCATTAAAATCCAATGCGGGGTTGGCAAAGTCACCAACCCGTACGGTCACTACCCAGAACAACCCTGTCTTCATGTCGATCTATGCGATGTTCAAGCTGGAATGTCTGAAGATAAAACACAAGGCCAATCATTTTGCGCTAAGAACTAAGCTGTTTATCAAAGCGAACCAGATAGCTTATGAAGAGTTGCAAAAATTACTGGCTGCGTAACATCAGATATTAAGAAACTGTCCGCAGATCATAAGAACGATAATATTGCCGATCCTGTGCATCTGGATCTGACCGATCCTGAGACCTGGTTTAATCCGGGCAATGAAGATTCCTTTGCAGCTATATTCTGCATTAACATTTTTCAGGTAGCGCCTATTTCAATTGCCGACGGCATGATGAAATGCGCTTCGTATTTACTGGATAACGATGGTTTTTTGCTGATTTACGGTCCGTTCCAGGTGGAAGGCACGTTTACTACCGATTCCAATAAAGAGTTTCATCAGACATTGAGTTCTGCCGGGGTTTCGGAATGGGGCTTAAAAGATGTCGCCGATCTGAAAAAGGCTGCGGAAAAGTATGGATTGGTATTGAAAGAGCAAATCAGTATGCCGGCCAATAATTTTTCGCTGATATTTCGCAGAAAGGATTAAATTAAGGTAAAAGGTGATGGAAGAAGGGAAAAAAGCTTGCATTGATGTTTAAGATTTTTTTTAGCCTTTAGCCTTTTCTCAATGAGGGTCAATTTAGGGAGTGAATCATGGAACAAAAATGTTCAGCCGTTATCATCGGAGTTGGCCCGGAGCAGGGCTTGGGCGCTACACTCGCGAGCTATTTTGCAGCAAAAGGTTTGCACGTTTATATAGCCGGTCGCAGTGAAGACAAGCTTCAACGGGTAGCCGAAAAAATCAGGCAAAAAGGCGGCTCAGCCACTGCTGTTATCGCCGATGCAACGGTTGAACACGATGTGGCGCATTTATTCAAAATAGCGCAACTCGATGGTTATAGCCTCGATATTGCTGCCTATAATGTAGACAGCAATATTCCAGCGCCTTTATTGGAAACGGATGCGGAAACCTTTACCGTACTTTGGCAACAAAATTGCCTGGGTGCTTTCTTTTTCGGCAAGGAAGCGGTTAAGGCAATGAAAGGCCGGCAACAAGGAACGCTAATTTTTACCGGCGCGACCGCGTCACTAAGAGCAAAGCCGCCGTTTACCGCATTTGCTGCCGCGAAAGCCGGTTTAAGGGCATTGGCGCAAGGCATGGCACGAGAATTTTCGCCGCTAGGCATACATGTGGTTCACGCCGTCATTGACGGCGTGATTGATGGCGAGCGGGCAAAGAATCAGTTCCCCGACTATGTTAAGGCCAAAGGCAAGGATGGCTTGTTACAGCTGGACGCTATCGCCGAAACCTATTGGGCCATGCATAAACAACACCCCAGCGCATGGACTCATGAACTGGATTTGAGACCGTTTAAAGAACTGTTTTAGTAAAAATTATCCTGAGAAAATTATCCTAATGAAAGTGCGCCCATCATTTGCCGTTTCTATTTTATTGTTTGCTATCAGCGGCATTTCTAATGCTACGACCTATACATTGCCGGAGAACAGCAATGACAGTGTCATCACCCAATTCCATGACGAAGTGCCTTTAATGCGGGCGGAACAAAGCGAAACCTTACCTGATGTGGCCAGGCGCTTTCTTCTGGGGCAAACAGAAATAGTGCGGTTGAACCCTGACGTTGACCGCTGGCATGTCAAAAAGGATGAGATTGTTCGTTTATCCAATAGGCGTATCTTGCCGGATACGCCGCATGAAGGCATTACCTTAAATATCGCCGAATACCGGATGTATTATTATCCGCCGACTCAAAAAGGGACTGCGCCACAGGTAATGTCCTATGCGCATGGTATCGGTCGACAAGACTGGAAAACACCTCTGGGTAAAACCAGCATAGTGCGCAAAGTTAAAGATCCGTCATGGCATCCGCCGGAATCAATCAGGCGCGAACATGCGGCAAATGGCGATCCGTTGCCTGCTGTGGTTCCACCGGGTCCCCATAATCCTCTGGGAGCCTACAAGATGCATCTGGCCGTTCCCGGCGGTTATCTGATACACGGCACCGATATAGATAAGATTTACGGTATAGGGATGCAGATAACCCACGGTTGCGTACGCATGTACCCTGAAGACATTGAAGCCTTGTACCATTCGGTTCCGGTAGGAACATCAGTCTATATGGTCAAACAAGCCATCAAGGTTGGATGGCTGGACAATACCCTCTACATAGAAGCGCACCCTGATTTGGAGGGTGAGGAAACAACACTGGAGCAGAAACTGGATGTAGCGTTGAAGCTTATCCAAAAAGCCAATATCGCCAGGGATGGTGTATATGCCGCAAACCAGTCGGAAACTGGCGCGGCGCAGAACATGCCGGAGTTTGACCGGGAAGCATTAAAGCAAGCGCTTACCGTTCTGGACGGAAATCCAGTGGCGCTTTATCAAAGATTGCTATAGAAAGTTGATGGTATCGTCGCGTCGCCGACCAGGCAGTACTAAACAAAGGCATTCATGGCATTTAAGGCTGAAATAATGGTGCGACGGAAATTCTCCCGTTAAGAAAAAGCTTGTATTATCGGACTGCCTCATCCTGTTTGGCTCAGGGGGCGGTAGTCTATTGGTCAATCTTAGGACGGGTGGATTGTAATGGGATGGTACGCTGAATGCCCTGGCATCAAAAATCGACTCAATGTCAGGGTGATTTTCTGACTGATTTTTGATAGTGAATCGGTACAGCAAATCGATCATGGTTTGAATATGTCAGAGTTTGATTCGGTAGTTTTTTAAAACGTAAAAGTCGATCTATTCTTTCTTTGATGTCTGGATGCGTTCTGAGGATTGATGGAATCGATGAGCTATGGCCGCGGCCGAATAGTACGTCTAAAATTGAGGTCTCATAAGTGTCCAATTTATTTAACGCCATGACCAGACCTTCTGGATCGCCCGTTAATAAAACGGCTTGATGGTCAGCATCAAACTCCCTCATTCGAGATAATGAAAGTTGCAGAAAACTCATCAAGGTTGGCGCCATAATGAGTGCGCCTAATGCAAACCAGGAAATAGTTACCAACCCTAAAAAATACAACGGTAAGTTTATAAAAAACAAAAAAAAACCGGTTAAAGATAAGGTGTTGGTGATGCGGTTAATAATGTCGGCATAAGTCATCACGCGTACATCATTGTGCTGGATATGACTGATTTCATGTGCCAGTACCGCAATAAGTTCACGTATACTCAGGGTATTTAACAGCGCATCGCTCAGACCGATGGCCGAATTTTCTGAGGTGCCTACAGAGAAAGCGTTCATCAGTTGACTGGGCAAGTAATAAAGCGCGGGTGGCGCGGGTAAGTCAGCGCGGGCGGCCAGTTCCCGTGTTATCTGATAAAGATCGGGGGCATTATTTGCCGATAGCAATTTGCCCTCATACATAGAAAAAATCAAAGATGGCGGTATGTTCGGGCTAATAGCCAGTATTAAGACGCCTAAAAACGTCGCCCATAAAATGCCTTCAACCCCTGCTAAAATAAAACCGACTAAGGAAAAAATGGCGCCCATGCACAGAAACAGCGCTAGGGTATACAGGAAGTTTTTTAGCTTGCGACTGAATACTATCATTAGGAACTTTTACCGGATAGCGCTTCGGTATTACGTTTCGCCAGGTCATCAATGACGATGCTTAACGAGCCTTTTCTTTGAATATCATCGTTAAAGGTTGTGCGGTAATTGGTCACCAGACTGACACCGTCAATCATAATGTCGTAGACTTTCCATTCGCCACTATTCAGTAGCATTCGGTAATTGACCTCAACAGCTTGGCGACCGGGTTGCAGAACGTCGGTTCTGACCATGATTCTTGTGGCTGCGTTGGGCACTTGAATGGGTCGAAAACGCATTGACCAATCGGTATATTCGACAAACGCTCTGGAATAGGTTCTGACCAACAGGATTTCAAATTCATCTTTAAAGCGTTCCTGTTCATGGGGTGTTGCTGTTTTCCAGTGTCTTCCCAGCACTAACTGGGCAACTTGATTGAAATCGATATGCGGGTCAATAACGCCATTAACGAACCGTACAACTTGTGCAAAATCCCTGGTAAAGGATTTGTCTTTCATTTTTTGCTGTAATTGTGAGGAAACATTTTGTATGACTTGCTGAGGAGGAAGCAAATCTTTTGCTATTGCTTTAGTAGAAAATAGTAAACCGAGGAATATGGCAAAAAATACACCTGTTATTACTTGTCGATCAGTTAGATTTCTCATAATTATCCGGTTACTAACATAGTAAGTATGGCCTTTGATTATTTTTTTAAAAAGTGTAATCGCATCTTTCAATTCAGGGGTAATGAATGGGGAGCCTGATTTTTTATAAGCAGTTATTCATATCAGTGAACCCATGATTTTTGCTATTGAACCATTCTGGACTGCAATTTCAATAGCGCACTATGATGCTTATAATTCAAATGAAACGTCAAGCTGTGTCGATTGCGTATTGACAATACGCTGCTTACGGAACTAGGCGACCTATAATCGCGAGTCGCAATGTTATTTATAGCGAGCTCAATACAACAAATACTGCCAGTCCCAGCGAAGCCAGCCCCAACCCTGCCATAAGCAGACGCGATCCGTGCAGCTTGGTCCATAACAACAGGCCGGTCAGGGAAAGAAATACCAAGCCGCCTGCCAATGTATCTGCCAGCAGTACCCAGGCTGTTCCCATGCCGACACCCATATGCAAGCGGGTGATGAAGGCGAAGACGTTTGCGTCCTGACGCTTTATCGAAACATAAGCATTACCTACCCAGTATTCGGCGTTAACAGACTGTTGCGGACTGTGAAAATCCACCCGCCACTGGCTGGGTTGCTGGAGGTTTTGACCCGACCAGATTACGGCTTTTGCCGGTTCAGTAGAAATCTTACTCGGTTCCCGGTCGATGCGTAACTGTGCTCGCAGCCATTTCGCCAAAGCTTTGGCATCCACTGGAAGCGGCTCGGGTAAGGCAATTTCAATGTGCGACCGTTCCATTTTTGCCGCAGGAATTTTCATCACCATACGGTGATTGAGCAAAATTCCGCTCACGCCGAACAACAGCCCCAATGCAGCTCCCCAAAGCCCGACCCAGGCATGGGTACGGCGCAGCCATTTGAGCCATTGAAACCGTTTAGGTTTCCGGTGCAATATTTCCGGGTTTTGTACATCGGTCATTATGATGATTTCCGTTTGGTGTTAGATGTCCGTCCACATGCGCAGCAGGTTATGATAAGTGGCGACCAGCGGGACAATCTCGGGGCTTTCCGGGGCGCGGGCACGCAGGCTTTGAATGCCGGCATCAAGCTGGAACAACAGGCTGCGCTGGGCGACATCGCGAATCATGCTCTGTACCCAGAATACGGCAACATCGCGGTGGCCGCCGGTGATAGGCTCAACCCGATGCAAGCTGCTGGATGGATATAGCACCAGACTCCCGGCAGGCAGTTTAATGGCCTGCACGCCGTAAGTGTCTTCGATGACCAATTCCCCGCCTTCATAGTCTTCAGGCTCGGACAAAAACAGCGTTCCCGATACGTCGGTGCGAAAGGTCGTCGCACCGACGCGGATCGCATTGTCGACATGGATGCCGAAATCCATGCCGGCAACATAGCGATTGAACAGCGGCGGGCAGACTACCTTCGGCAACGCGGCGGAAACAAACAGCGGATTGCAATGCAGCGCATCATGAACGAGGGCTGTCAGCGCTTGCGTTTCCGCCGCATTGGCGGCCAGTTGCAGGTTGTGTTTCACCTTCGCGGCCAGCTCGCCCGCAGTGACCCGGCCATCGACGAATTGCGCCTTGGCGAAGAGTTCGCGCGCATTAGCGAGTTCTTCGGTAGTCAAAATATTTTCAATGGCGAGTAGCATGCATAGCCTCTATCGGTGATGTGGTTGCGGTCGGGTGCTGAAGATTTAATATTTCAGCCGTAAGGTAAGCTGCCCCGACAGCGGTACTCCTGGCAGGGCCGTGTTGGTTTGTCCGGACTCGTAATAGACCTTGTCCAGCAGGTTGAAGGCATTGGCCTGTATATCGAAGTGCTTATGGTGATAAGCCACGGTCGCATCGAGACGCGCATAGCCGGGCAAAGCCACTTCATTGACCGCATCAGTAAAACGCGAGCCGGACATGAATACCCCGCCGCCGACTTCCCATTCGGGAGTTATGTTGTAACTGGTCCAGACCACGCCGCTGTTCTCCGGCACATTCACCGAGTTCTTGCCTTCGAGCGATTTGGATAGACCGCTGACCGAACCTGTTGCGCTGTTATTCGATTTAACTACTTCGGCATCGAGATAAGCGTAAGTTGCCGAAAGGCTCCAGTCAGGCAGTAAATCTCCAGACAGCCCTAATTCAAAACCGTCGGTGCGCTGCTCGCCGGCCAGGATATTCCGGGTCGGGTCGGTGGGATCGGTGGTCCGCGCATTGGTTTTTTCCAGGCGAAATAGCGCACCGGTCGCACTAAGCCGTCCGTCAAAAAGATCTATTTTCGCACCGACTTCCAAATTTTGACTCTGCTCAGGTTTAAGGTTGACGGTATTGCTGGCGAGAGAAAAAGCTTCAGCCGAAGGATTGAACGACGTGCCGTAGCTGAAATAGTATGCCTGCCAATCTTTCGGCTGCCAAACCAGTCCGGCACGCGGGTTCCACTGGTGATCGGTGCGTTCAAAATTATTGGTGTTAACAAGATTGTCATTCTGTTTCGCCTGAAAGACATCATAACGTCCTCCGGCAAGCAGCTTCCACTCGGGCGTAATCTCAAACTGATCGAGCACGTAACCGGCGACGGTATTGGTTTGGGTATTCCTGTCGGTTGCCAGTACGCCGGAAAAATCGTTGGCGCGCCCTAAACCGACGGTTGACGTTCCTATCGGGTTATAGATGGAAACTCGGGTAACGCCAGTCGAATTTTTGGATCGAAAACTATAATCTTCCCAGCCGACTTCCGCGCCAAAAAGCAGGGTGTTGTTAAAGCCGAACAGCGGTTTCTTAAAGGTGAAATCGGTCTGGTTGTAATAATTCTGTTGCGGGCTTTCGCGCAGCGCCTGGGTTCGCGCTATGGTCGTAGCAGACCCGGTACCGGAGGTGGCGCCGAATAGCAACGTGCGGTAGTTGCGGTCGTAATTGCCGTATCGGGCCGTATTCCGTACCGAAAAATCCGAGTTAAAGCGGTGATTGAATATTGCAGTCACTACCGAAGTATCATAGGTTTGCAGCAGGTCGTCCTTGAAACCGTAGAATTGATTGACAGGGACATCGGCAGGCCGCCCACCGATCATCGGCACGCCGTAGTCGAAGACGCTGTCTTCTTCCTGATGCAGCAGCATCAGGGTCAGGTCGGTATCCTTGGTAAAGTCGACTTTGATCGACGGCGCTACTCCCCAGCGGTTGGTGTAATTGTAATCGCGGAAGGAATCGGCATCCTGATAGAGGGCGTTGAGCCGCACGGCCACGTTATCGGTCAGTTTTGTTCCCGCATCCAGCGTGGTGCGCTTGAAATCGTAATTACCGTAAGTAAAATCGGCATTGGCAAATGACTTTCCCATCACTGGCTTTTTGGCAATCGGATTGATGACGCCGCCGGTCGATCCCCGCCCGAACAGTACCGAAGACGCGCCTTTGAGCACTTCGACGCGATCCAGGAAAAACGTGTCGCGAGAGTATTGGCCGTTTTCTTTCGCACCGTCGAGATAGGTATCGGAGTTCGCTGAAAACCCGCGCAAGGTAATCGAGTCGCCGGTGCGTCCGCCTTCGCCGGCAGCGATGGTCAGACCGCTGACATTCTTCAGCGCATCGCGCAGGTTAAAGGCATTTTGCGATTTGACCAACTCCTCTTTCACGACGCTGACGGATTGGGGGATGTCGCGGATAGCTGTTTCAAACTTAAGCCCGGTGCTGGACGTGTCTGCCTTGTAGGCGGGTTCTTTTTCAGCGGCGGCTTTCACCTTAACTTCTGGAAGTACCTGCTTGGCGATCTCAGCGCCCTCGGTATGCGGTGCGTTCAATATTGCGGCAATAGCCAGCATTAGCGGCCGGTTTTTGTGATTTTTCATAAATAGCCTTGCTTGTTATGGTTAGCTTGTTGTTGGCTGGCTGGTCACACAAAAGGCGATGGCTGGCTGTTTTTTATTGGGGGCAAAGATAGCGGTGCGCGGCTACTTTGACTTTATCCTGCGGTTTTTCGGTTATCCGTTAAATTCAAAAAGCTGAATAAAATCGTTAAGCTGATGCTGTATTTTTTGCGAATGCCTTGGGTTGTTGATGTGACGCGTCAGCCATGTTTTTGCATAGGCGGCGTAATTTTCTTGCTTGTTTTGGGCTATATTCAACAGGCTAAGCAAACGATAATACCGGGCAATAAGCAGGGCAATACAAGGATTCTGCAATGTTTGATAGTGCATTTTTAAATCTTCAATAGCCATTAATAAGGTCTCTTGCTGATCTTTTTCAGACATGATGATTCTCCTGATATCTATGTGAAGTCACGTATAAACTCAACACAACGGTTAGTTACAGCAGCCATGATGCGGTTAAGTATTTCGTCTTTATTCATGGCAGCTTCCTGAATTGAAGTGAATGACATTATTCCTGTTGCTTGGGCTCAGTCACAAAGCCGAGTTTTTCAATGCCCGCGATTTGTGCGGCAGACATCACGGCGGCTAGTTGCTGATAATTGGTGTTCTTGTCGGCGCGCAAATGCAATTCGGGTTGAGGTTTTTTTTGTGCGGCTGTTGCCAGTCGCGAGGCAAGTTCCTCCTCTTTAAATGGCGTATCGTTCCAAAACAGTTTGCCTTCGGCATTTATCGACAGGGTGATGGTGTCAGGTTTTTCCGGGCTGGACTCGCTTCCGGCCTGGGGTAAGTCTATTTTGATCGCATGGGTGAGCAGCGGCGCAGTCATGATAAAAATGACCAGCAATACCAACATGACGTCGACCATCGGCGTGGTGTTGATTTCCGCCATCGGCTGGGTATAGTGATTGTCGCCGCCGAAGCCGCCTGAACTCATCATGATAAATCCGCCGCCGTCATGGTAGCTGCCAACGGTACGCCGGTGGTCAGGTAGGTATGCAAATCATGGGCGAAAGTTTCCATCTCGCCCATTAACAGGCGGTTACCCCGCACCAGGGCGTTATAAGCCAGCACCGCGGGGATGGCGACGGCCAGACCGAATGCGGTCATGATCAGCGCCTCGCCGACCGGGCCTGCGATTTTGTCTACGGTAGCCTGGCCGCCGACGGCGATACTGCCTAGGGCATGATAAATTCCCCAGACGGTACCGAACAGGCCGATGAACGGGGCGATACTGCCCACCGACGCCAATAAGGTGAGACCTGTTTCCAGCTGCATGGCTTCCTGGCTGATAACGCGACGTAGCGCTTGGGCAATAAATTCATCGTGCCGCGAGTGCTCCTGCAACGCGGTACTTCCATCATCCTTGGCGGCGGCCGCATCTAAGCGCTTTGCCAAGAGTTGAGCGGTGTAACGCTTATGATGCTCGGCAGCATTAATGCCTTGTGCGGCAAGACGCGCAAACGGATTTTCTGCTTTGTTTAAATTCTCGTCCATGACGGTCGCCATTGATGATGGGCTTGCCGACGAGGCTTGCCAAAAGCGCGTTAAAAAAACCATGTTGCTGCTTTTTAAGCACCGTCCCTGTATGGCTTTTGTGACCATTAACGTCCAGCTTCCGATGGACATGGACAGCAGCATCGCCGCTACGGCGATAGATACCGCTCCGCCTTGGCTGATGAATTTCAGGTTGTCTAAGAGATATTCTGCTTGCATGATGATTTTATCCTTCTTCTATTGAAAATCTGACGGGTACAACGACCGATGCGCTGACCGGTTGCTCGCCGCGTTTGGCCGGAACGAATTGCCATTTCTTGACCGCTTCCAGCGCCGCCTGATCGAGGCGGCTTGAACCGCTGCCGGTTTGCAGCTCTACGGAACCGGCGGTACCGTCTTCCGTCACTTGTACGCGCAGCAACACCAGGCCTTGTTCGCCCAGTCGCCGCGAGACTGCGGGGTAATGCGGTGCCGGGTTATTTAAATAGGCAGCGTTAAAGCTTGGCGACTGGTATGGCTGCGTGTCTGCCGCCGCTTTGTTTGTTCTCTGGGCAGGCTTGTTGTTTGTTGACCGAGTCTCCGGTTCGGCACTAGCTGAGCTTGTCGCCGCTTCAGGGGGCGTTGTTTGTGCGGCGGGCGGCGCGACCGGCATCCTGGTTTTTGTTATGCGCGGCACAACCGGCTTGCTGATCGGTTTTTTGACCGACCTCTTGACCGGCTTTTGTCTCTTTTCTATCGGCGTTACCGGTGCCATCGGCTGTTGCGGCGCAGCTTGCGGCGTTCTCAATAGGCTTACCATGATTGGTTCAGGGATAGGTTCAAGCGGTAAAGACTGCGCTTGCGGCAGCAATGCCGCAAGCGCAGCCATATGCGCGCACAGCACCAGGCTCAGCGCAACCCAAACCCATGGGGGGTTATTACTGCGTGTAACTGCAGCGTGATTAAAATTTCCCGTCATCGATGCAGAACGATTTTCCAGGAAATAGAAGGTGACTGCCTGGAAGCAAATTTTAGTGAACACGGCCAGGCCTAATTTGCGGAGCATCGCCATTTGCCGGTGACGCATTTTGCATCCGGGCAAGCTGCACTTTGGCGCGATTTAACACCGAGCTAAGCAGGTTCAATGATTCATAATCAGTGCGTATCGTTGATGCGCCCAAATTGATCTCTAGGGTCCCGCAACCGGGGCAAAAGACCACGCGACAATCGCCGTTACCGGAAAGACACACTTTCTTGTGACGTTTGTTTGAACTCATTGCGTTCACCCTCCAACTGTTAGATAGCTGCTATGCAGCGTTTAGACGGCACTGGCTGCTCTGGCAGTGCGCGTCGTTGACATTGGCTGGCTATTCAACACCTGAAGGTGTTGAATAGCCGGCTACTTTTTTTACTTGGTCAGAATTAACTTACCCTGACGTGTCAAACGCAATCGGTATTCCTCGCCGGCATGTTCGATGACAATCTCACGCGCCGTACCAAATAGCGTTACGCTGTGTAAACGCGGTGCTATGCCTTGCTTTGCAGAAAGCGCCAGGCCCAGGGGTTCGAGAGTGCCGTTAGATTGTTTGTTCATGGTTACAAATGATAATGATTATCATTTGTAAAGTCAACGCTTGTTGTTTTTGCTGACAACTCAAAATGTCTGCGCACAATCCAAAATGAATTGTGTCTGTTCAATTCGGCCATTGATGCCGCTACGATGTATCGCTTATTGACGTTATTCGGTTTTTATTTCTTGAGCAGCCAGGCGGATAACGACTACGGCAAGCGCGTCGCCGATCAGAGCGACATTCATTTTGAGGATGTAAAACAGAGGGCCGAAAGCTATAAGGAATAGGATAGGGCGGCGTTGCGCCCTTGATGCTAAGAGCAGCAATGCATTTATCGGATAATTTCTAAAGACGGACTCAAGCAAACAATGGGGAAGCACAGGCGATAGTTATTGTCCTATCCGGCCAGATGTTTTTAGCCGGGATCAGATTGCGATGATTTTACGGTTGCTTGCTCGACCAGCCGCCGCCCAAAGCCTGATAGAGCTGCACCATCGCCACCAGGACATCCTGCCGGGCTTGAACCTGGCTGTTCTCGGTATTCAGCAGGCTGCGCTGGGTTGAAAGCAGGGTTTGATAATCGATTGCGCCCAGCCGGTAGCGATCCAGGGACAGCTGATATGCCAGCCGGGCCATGTCTAGCGCATCCGCCAAAGCTTGCAGACGGCGGGCCGAATTACTGCGTATCGCCGCTGCATCCTCCACTTCTTTGAATGCCGTCAAAATCGTTTTCCGATAGGTCTCCACCAATTCGGCGTTGCGGGCCTCTGCATTCTCCAGACCGGCCTCCAGACGCCCGCCCTGAAACAAGGGCTGCGCCAGGCTGGAAGCCATCGCCAACGCCACGCCCGTCGGTTGCGGCGAGGCGAGAACGGCATCCAGATTCAATTGCAGTTTCGGATAAAAGGCGGCCCGCGCCACGCCGATGTCGGCGTTGGCGGCGATCAATTCCATTTCAATCTGCCGGACATCCGGTCTGCGCTCCAGCAGACTGGCCGGTTGCAGGGCGTTAACCGTCGGCAGCAGCATGTCGGAAAAACGCTCGGCATTGAAAGCCACCGTCTGAGGCGGATGACCGAGTAATATTGCCAACGCATTCTCCGCCAAGGTGTACTGCTGGATCGCCAAATCCAGACTGGCGCGCGCCGTTGCCAGCTCGGTCTTCTGCTGCGCCACATCCAACGCCGATACCGCACCGGCCTGATGACGGGCTTCGACAATCGCCAATACATCAGCGACGTTTTCCAAAAACTCGGTCGCAATGCGCTTGCGCTCAGCCAGTGCCAACAGGTTGAAATAAGCCTGGCCGACATTGGACATCACCACCAGCTGTAAGGCATCGCGGGTAAACACCGAGCTGAGCAAGCGCGCCGAACCTGCGTCGCGGCGGGCGCGATTGGCGCCCCACAAATCGACTTCGTAGGCGACTGTAAACTGCCCGGTTCCTTTCTGACTGTCGCCGCCGTTGTTGCGGGTATCGATAAAATCACCCTGTAATCCAATTGACGGCCACAAGCTAGCACCGGCAATCTTGGCCTGCGCTCTGGCCTGTTCGACACGCTGCCGGGCAGCGGCCAGATCGTTGTTGTAAAGCAGCGACTCCGTTATCAGGTGATTGAGTTCCGCGCTGCCGAAAGTACGCCACCACTGCGGATCGACGGCGGATTTTTGCTGTGTCAGGCTGGCGTCATGCCATTGAGCCGGGGTTTCCACGTCCGGGCGCTGGAAATTCGGCACCAGATTGCAGGCCGCCAAAAACAGCAACACTGGAATTATCGATAATTTACTTTTCATCAAGAGTGTATTTCAAAGCAGGGACATGATTGGCCGCAAAGGACACGAAGAGTCGTGATGTTTTTCATTCCGCAGCCAGAGCCACCACCGGATCCAGTCCGGCAGCCTTGCGCGCCGGCAGATAGCCGAACAATAAGCCGGTGCCGAACGCACAGGAAAAAGCTAATATCGCCGGCAGCGGCGAAAAAATCACGGCCATATCGAAATAGCGCAACGCGATTCCCGCCGCAAAACCCAGCAATACGCCTATCAAGCCGCCCAGCGTACAGACCACCGCCGCTTCGGTGTTGAATTGCAGCAGGATGTCGCGGCGGCGTGCGCCAGTGGCCATGCGGATGCCTATTTCTCGGGTCCGTTCGGTTACGCTGACCAGCATGATGTTCATCACGCCGATGCCGCCGACCAGCAAGGAAATCGCCGCGACAATGCCCAGCATCAGAGTAAAGGTATTCTGGGTTTCGGCGGCGGTTGCCAGAATCGAGGCCATGTTGCGTATTCTAAAGTCCTCAACTTGATGGCGGCCGAGCAGCAAATCGGAAATCATCTGCTGGGTGCTGTCGATCTGCTCGACATCGCGCACCTTCACGGTAATACCGCCCAGATAATTCTGCCCGAACAAACGGATCAATCCGGTAGTCAGCGGCACAAATACCGTATCGTCACGGTCGTTGCCCTGGGCATCGGCGCCTTTGGCGGCCATCACCCCGACCACTTCAAACGGAATATTGCCGACCATCACATAGCGTCCCAAAGGATCGCCGCGATCGGGAAACAGAATCTGTCTGACCGTTTGCCCCAGTACGATCACCGGCGCGTAGCGGCGCATATCGCGCTCGTCGAAAAAGTCTCCGTCGGCAACCGCCCATTCGCGAACCGCCGTCATGCCGGGCGCAACACCCTGAACGCTGGTGGCGTAATCGATGTTGCCGTAGCGCACGGTCAGACGCGCATTGCGTTCCGGCGAGACCCATTCGACATTGCCCAGCTCGGCGATGGCATCGGCATCGGCCGGAATCAGGGTCGCGACATCGGAACTGCCGCGCAGGCCGGGTGCGCCGGGACGTATCGACAGGATATTGGTGCCCATGGCCCGCATTTGATTCAGCACTTTTTCCTGGCTGCCTTGTCCCACCGCCAGCATCGTCACTACGGCGGCGACGCCGATGACAATGCCGAGCAGGGTCAGCGCAGTGCGGAACAGATTGGAATGCAACGAACGTATCGCGGTTTTGGCCGCTTCCAACAGTTCTGCCGCCAGTCCGGCTGCACCGATGTCGCGATGTTGCGGCGGCGATAACAGACAGCCGCCGCGATTTTCGCCGTCGTCACTGACGATTTTGCCGTCGCATAGGGTAATAACCCGTTGGGCATGAGCGGCGACTTTTTCGTCGTGGGTAATCAGCAAAATGGTCCGGCCTTCCCGATGCAAGTCGCTAAGCAGCGCCATAACTTCTTTGCCGCTCTGGCTGTCGAGCGCACCGGTCGGTTCATCGGCCAAAATCACCGGCGGATCGTTCATCAAGGCGCGGGCGATCGCGACCCGTTGCTGCTGACCGCCTGACATCTGCATCGGCTTGTGATCGCCGCGATTCGCCAGTCCCAGCCGCTCCAGCAAGTGCATGGCCCGGTTGTGGCGTTCGGCTTTCGACAAGCCGGCATACAGCGCCGGTATTTCGACATTTTCCGCCGCCGAGGCGTTATTGAGCAGGTTATAGCGCTGGAAGACGAAACCGAAAGTCTCGCGGCGCAAGGCCGCCAGCTGGTCGGCATCAAGCCCGGCCACATCCTGATCCAGAATACGATAACTGCCGATATTGGCCTTGTCGAGACAGCCGATCAGATTCATCAAGGTCGACTTGCCGGAACCGGACTGACCGATGATCGCTACGAATTCGCCGGGCCAAATGGTCAGCGAAACATCATTCAGTGCGCGAACTACCGTATCGCCGTTGGGATAGTAGCGCTGGATGTTGTTGAGCGCCAGTAACGGCGTATCGACGGTAATGCTCATAAGTGCGGCCCCCTCGCAGCAGGAGAGCGGCTATCATTCTTTTGCTCCTTATCGCCCGCGCGCGCGATGGCCTGCAATCGTGCGCCGACAGCCAGGCCATCGCGTATTTCCGCAAAGCGTCGGGTTCGGAGGCCGACGTGTATGGTCTTTTCTTCCACGCCCTGTTCGGTGACCTCCTTAACGCGATAAGCCGCACCCTTTTGATTGTCTTCATTGCGCAGCCTCGCTCCCAAGGCGGCAACCGGTATCTGCGGCACCTGTTCGGCCTTGCCTAATACGAAAAACATCTGCGCACTCATGCCGGTCATCAATTGGCGGTCATGATTGTCGACATCGACCAGCACGTTGTACAGCACTACATTGTTGATCACTTCCGGGGTCGGCAATATCTGCCGCACTTTGCCTTGCCAGCGCCGCTGCTCGACGGAGCCCATCGTCGAAAAATACACCGGCAAATCGGGCCGCAAGAGCATCACATCGGCTTCGGCGACCTGAGCGCGCACCGTCATGGTATCGAGTTTGGCCAGTTGCAAAATCATCGGTGTCGATTGGTTGGCGTTCAGCGTCTGGCCTTCGCGGGCTTTTTGGTCGACGACCGTGCTGTCCATCGACGCATAAATTTTGGTATAGCCGAGATTGGTTTTATCGCCGCTCAGCGTCGACTGCACCTGCTCGATTTGGGCCTGAATCGAAGCTGCGGTCGATACGGCTTTCTTAAGGTTAAACTCGGCGTTCTGATAATCCTGCTGACTGACGCCCTTATTTTTCAGCAATTCGCGATTACGGCCATACTGTTGCCGGGAAAATACCACCTGCGCCTGCTGACCGACCAATTGCGCCTGCAAGTTTTTGATATTGGCCTCGTCGGCCTGCACCCGCGCCGCATAAATCCGGGGATCGATCTGCGCCAGCAATTGCCCGGCAGTCACGTTATCGCCGATCTGCACATAAATTTTCTGCAACTGGCCGGTAACCTGAGCGCCGACATCGACGAATTCCTTCGGCTCCAGTTTGCCTTGGGCGGTGACGTTTTCTTCAATGTCTCCCAGCGTTACGTTGACGACATTTTTGTTTGCGTCTTTCGATTGCTCGGGTTGCAGTAAGCCGTAACCGACAATCCCGGCAACAAGCAGAAGCATAAAAAAAATCCACAGGAAACGACTGGGGGCAATGTGTCGATATTTACGAAGATAGGATCGGAGCATGGTGGTGATAAGGAAAGGTGACTTAATTTAAACAAGCGGCTTTTAACGTAAACCTGGACAGTTGAGACGATTGTAGCAGCGATGCCCTCGTCGTGATGACGGCATCGTTCCACGTTCATATAACATCAGTGCTATTTTGGGGCATTTTTGGGCATGCCGCCATGGCGTTTTGGTTTGTCTAGCTTTAGATCATAGTATGCCAAGTTTTCCACCAGTTGTTCCAATTGTTGGTTACGCGCTCATCAACTGAGCCGCATAGAACTCGTATAACTCGACCTTAAGATCGAACAAATGCTCATTCCGCCAACTGTCTTGCGTTCAACTTTTGTTAGGATTTTTAAGTTGTTGCAAAACTTCAATGCCTTTTTTTCGCTGCGCCCTGATAATTTCTAATTCAGTTTGATAATGTTTTGTTAAGCAATCGTCGTCAGTCTGTTGCAAGGCATCGATGATTTGTCGTTCTTTTTTCTTTAGTTTAAGCAGGATTTTTTTCAATTCCTCGATATGTTGTCTTTTTTTGTATTTGTCGGTGTCAAAAAAGGCCTGTAATTTATGGAGTAATTTTTTTATTTTCATCGCTGGAATGACGGGTTGAGTGTAATTAACTGATGTTACGCACCCACCCTTCAAAAAGCGTATTATTTCGGGATGGAAAAAATAAAACTAGAATTATACACAGACTACCTGATCTGCAATAACGGGTTTGCGACGGCGACCGGATTGTCGGCAATGATGGAAGGGGATATAAGCCATGACCAGATGACGCGTTTTCTGGCATCGAAAGCATTTACCTCCAAAGACCTGTGGGGGCAAGTTAAAGCGACAGTACGCCAGATAGAACGGGAAGATGGTTGCTTGATATTTGACGATACCATTCAGGAGAAGACCTGGACGGATGAGAACGAAATCATGTGCTGGCACTATGATCACTGCAAAGGGCGTTCGGTCAAAGGAATCAACTTGCTGAACGCCCTATACTATAGTGGTGAAGTTTCAATTCCCGTCGCCTTTGAAGTGGTGCGCAAGCCTTACCAGTTCAGTGATGTGAAGACCCGCAAGGTCAAGCGGGCCAGTGAGTTCACCAAAAATGAGCTGATGCGGGAGATGATAGCGACCAGTGTGGCGAATGCCATCAAGTTCCGCTATGTGTTGACAGACAGTTGGTTTGCCAGCAAGGAAAACTTTGAGTTCATCCTGAAAAAAGACAAGCACTTCATCAGCGCCCTAAAGGATAACCGCTGGGTGGCTTTAACAGAAGACGACAAGAAAGAAGGCCGTTTTGTACGGATCAGTCAGCTGGAATTGGCGGATCAGCAGGCGGTGCGCGGTTGGATGAAAGGTTTTCCTCATGAGGTGCTTTTCGTCCGCCGGGTCTTTACAAACAAAGACGGCAGCATCGGCCTATTGAATCTGGTATGCAGTGATTTAGCGTGCAATGGCGAACAAGCCGCCACGATCTACCAAAAACGGTGGAAAGTTGAGGAGTTCCACAAGTCATTAAAATCCAATGCGGGGTTGGCAAAGTCACCAACCCGTACGGTCACTACCCAGAACAACCCTGTCTTCATGTCGATCTATGCGGTGTTCAAGCTGGAATGTCTGAAGATAAAACACAAGGCCAATCATTTTGCGCTAAGAACTAAGCTGTTTATCAAAGCGAACCAGATAGCTTATGAAGAGTTGCAAAAATTACTGGCTGCGTAACATCAGTAATTAAATGGTGTAAGGATGATGTTATTGGGTATCCATAGTGTGAACAACATCATTGATTTCGGTTTCATTTAGGCTTAATTGATGTTCAACATCGGCATCGCCGATGTTACCGTGCAAAAACAGCGTTTCGGCGGCTTTCAGCAGGTTTTTTTTAATGCTGCGCATATAAGCGCTGTCATTAATCAGCGAAGATCCGGTTTCAGGGGATATTTTTCGTTCTCTAATCAGTGTTTCAATGGTGCGATTCATTTGCATGTCGTCATTTTTAATGGAAGCTTTTAAGGTGTCCAACGATAATAACGGTAATTCATTGCCTTCAATTTCATGCCTGAACGTTTCAATTTTCTGGATATGCAAGACTATTTGGTAGGCAATTTTGTTGTATTCATCGATTCTGATTTGATTGGTTGACGATCTGGCTCGAACCCAGTTTTTTTGCAAATGCTTGGTATCTTTAATGGCTTCTACAAGATGTTTATTGGCCTCGCGTAGCCAGGAAAGTCTTGACGACTGGGTCATTTCCCAGGTGAATCCGGCTTGGCTGATAAAGGCAATAATAGCGCTGTAGATACCTTTTATTCGCTTTTCATAGCTGGCGTCTATGTCATATTCAATCGGCTGGGCATTTTGATCTATGAGTTGTTTGAGTGAATCATTTTGTTGGAGATCGCGTTGATGTAGGCCAAAAGTGTGCAAAATAATATGAATGGCATTTTCATATAAATGAATGCTTTCCAGTCTGACCGATTCAACGACTGTTTCAGGGAAATCCATGGCGGACGGGTCCAAATATATCGGTTTGAAAATAGCGGGACGTTTTTCGATAAATATTCTTTCCAGTAAAGCAACCTGTTGATGAATAAATGGAAAAAATAGGATAATGCCGGTAAGATTAAATAGACTATGAAATGTCGCTAGTTTCAGCGCATTGTCGGTATCGGCAATACCGAGTTTTGCGCTGACGATGTCAACGGCGATACCGAATTGTTTAATAAAAATCAGGGCAAAGATTCCGGTAGACAGGTTGATTAACAGATGTGAGCCTGCTAGGCGTTTACCCTGAATATTGGCGCCAAGAGCAGCAATAATCGCGGTAACTGTTGTGCCGACATTGGCGCCTATTGTCAACGCCAGTGCATTGTCATAAGTAATTTGATGCACAGAAACCGCAGTAATGGTTAATAGCATGGTGGCATGGCTGGACTGCATGATAATGGTGGCGATGATGCCTAAAGCCGTATAAATAAGTAAGCCTTTGACGCCGGGCATGGCATATTCGGCTAAGTTTATGGTGCTTTCAAAGTGCTCAAAACTTTCTTTCATGTAATGTATGCCGAGCAGCAGAAAACCCAAGCCGGTCAGGATATAACCGATGCCTTTTATCTGCTTGCCGTTCTGGAATACGCATAAAACGCCAAAAACCAGCATTGGCATGGCGTAGGTGGCAATGTTGATTTTCAGCCCCAGTCCTGCGATTAGCCATGCACCGGTTGTCGTACCCAGATTGGAGCCGAAAACAATACCGATACCGGTAACTAAATTAAGCAAGCCCGCACTCAGGAATGATATGGTGATGACGGAGACCAAGCTGCTGGATTGCATCAAGGAAGCCGATAGAAAGCCGAAGCCAAAACTTTTCCAAGTGGTGTTGGTCGTTTTTTGTAGAATTCGCTCCAGTACGCCACCGGTAAATGCTTTAAATCCTTGCTCCAGAGACAGCATGCCGAACAGAAAAATTGAGACACCGGCCGCAATGCCTTTAAATTCTTCACTGAGCCAAAAGCCGTAAGACAATAGCGGGATGACAATCAACAATAGGGCTTTATGCATGGTTAGTTGGAGGATTTTTTTACTTGACTGAGCGAAGTCGAAGTGAATGAAAGGCGGCTGTTTATTCGCCTAAACAGGCTAGATTGGCGGTTGTTTTGCGCCGGTTAGTTTGATGTGCACGGTATCGCCGACACTCAATTGACCGCATTGATTATGCAGGGCATTTTGTCCGAAATAAACGTTATTTTGCCATTTCCGGGTACGGTTGAGCGTAATCAGCGGTTCCTTGCCGGTCTGTGCGGTTTCAGGATCTATTGTTGGAATGGAGCAGCGGGAGCAAGGTTTGGGGAGTCTGAAATCGATAGCGCCAATGCTGATTTCGCGCCAGCTGTCTTCTGTATAGCCGGGACAGCCGGAAATAACCAGATTGGGTCTAAAACGGGTCATAGCCAAATTCAGCTGCATTTCGTTATTTAATACAGTCAGAGAATTTTCTGCAATGATCAGGAAAGGAAAACCGTCAGAAAATGCCACCTTGTCTGAAGGCTTAGCATAGGCGGTATCAACGGGTCGAATGACCTCGTCGGGCTGGTAAACCAGTTGGCAATCTTGTTTTAAAAAATCGCTCAGCCATTGGTCGGCTTCTTTTGAAACGCTACGAGCATCACACTGGTCATGCCAGATGGTGCTGTTAATGAGTTGTCCATCAACGGGTTTAATGGGTAGGAATAAATCTTCCATGCCCGGCGCAGACAGGATTAGGTTTTTAGCAGTCAGTGCGGTTTTAATTAAAGCCATTTCCGGCAACTTGCGCTGGCTAAGGAATTGCCGGTTAGGGTCGATAATCATCCATTTTCTGTCGTACTGAAAGCCTTTTTCAGTGACAGGCCAGCTGGTTGCATGAATGCCTGCTAATGACTTTACGGGATAGAGGGTTATTCCGCTTAAAATAAAATGTGTCATTGGCGATGAGCGGTGGTCTTAACCTAACAAAGATTTTACTGCGTTTTCAGTTATATTGCTGTGAGTTCCTTGTGCCTGGGCCGGGTTACTTTGAAAATCGGCGATAATTTGGCGGGCCATTTGTTGAGCTTGTTCTTTATTTTCTATCGGGGCAGATCTGTCGCTGCTTTTTACCGGTGAAGATGCAGATAATCTTATTGAGGTATCGGAAAGCTGTACTGTTGGAGTAGAAATTTTTGAACTGTCGTCCTGCTCGTTAGTTGATCGGGTTTCGATAGAGGACTCATTTTTTTCCAAGCTTTTTGCGCGTTGGGATGTCGTGGTAATAAGGGGTTCTTGTCGTGGTTGTACTTTGCTGGCGTCCATTTTTATGTCCTTTAGCTTAAGTTAATCGGGCCGTAAAAAACGGCAATGGTTTGATCTTGAACCTAAAATTAGGCCTGAAATAATAGGTATTTTGTTGATGCTGAGCTCTTTGTTGAATGAAGTCAATAGACTATTTGCCAATGATACTGGCATTCTAAAAAGAATGAGTTTTGTTAATGTTATGACCCCTAGTTTTACGGTAGGTTGGCAATTTTAGAATGAAATGTTTCATGCTAGTTTTAGTCAACTTCATCGAAAAACTAAACAAAGTGAATGAATCCGTTAAAATTAGCGCCTGTGTGTTTTATTATTATTAGGAAATGATGCGATCAATTAACTTGTCTCTCCAGGTAACTATTAAGTTTTTATTTATTATTCATTTGCTTAGCGTTAATTTTGTTTATGCCGGGGCTAAACAGACGATCAATATCGCTTATTTAACGCAAGAGCAGAAAGTTCCTCCGCCGATGTCTAATCTGGATGCGTTTATCAAAGATAAGGGCATTTTGGGGGCAGAACTGGCGACTGATGACAATAATACGACCGGACAGTTTACCGGGCAGCAGTTTGTGCTGAAAAAATTCATCGTGCCGCTGGATGGCAATGTTATCGATACCTTTAATAAAGCTATTGGCGATCAATACCCGTATGTCGTTGTCAACTTGCCTAGCGATACGATCAATAGCATCGCAGATTTGCCCTCCGCAAAACTGAAGCTGCTGTTTGATGTGGCGACCATCGATGATGCGCTACGCAATGAGCAATGCCGCCATAACGTTTTGCATCTTTTGCCTAATAGGGCAATGCGTGCCGATGCGCTGGCGCAATACATGATGAAAAAACGCTGGAATAAGTGGTTCTTAGTCATCGGCGCTACCGAGGAAGATCGTTTATTTGCCGATGCGCTCAGGCGAGCGGCCAAACGTTTCGGCATGAAAATAGTCGAGGAAAAAACCTGGGAGCATACCTACGATGCGCGGCGCACCGCACAATCGGATGTGGCGGTATTTTCTCAGGTGGACGATTACGATGTGTTGGTCGTTGCCGATGAGCAAGGCCGGTTTGGTGAATATCTTGAATACCGGACATGGAATGCCAGACCGGTGATCGGCACTCAGGGCTTAATCGCTACGGCATGGCATCGAACCCATGAACAATGGGGCTCGGTGCAGATTCAAAATCGTTTTAAAGAGCAAGCGGGACGCTGGATGGAAGAACAAGATTATGCCGCTTATCTGGCGGTTAGAGCTGTCGGCGAGGCGGCTACCCGGACTCAATCTACTGAGGTAAACCGGCTTAAAGACTATATGTTGAGCGATGCATTCGCGTTGCAAGGCTATAAAGGCAATCCTTTGTCGTTCCGATCTTGGGATGGACAGTTGCGGCAACCTGTTTTGCTGGCAGCACCCAGATCATTGGTCGCTGTTGCGCCGATTGAAGGTTTTTTGCATCCGAAAACCGAACTCGATACCCTGGGTTATGATCAACCTGAATCGACTTGTAAATGGAGTAAATAATCATGAGAAATACATTTGTATCCAGGAATGCTTGTGCGGGCGACTTTAGTCGCCCTTTAGCGCAATGGGCGACTAAAGTCGCCCCTACAGCCGTTTTTGCAATTTTATCGATTGCATTCGTTGCAAATGCGCAAGCAGAAACGGTTTTTGTTACGCTGGAAAAAGATAATGCGCTGGCGGTTGTCGATCCTATCGCCGGTAAACTCATCAAAACAGTAGAAATCGGTCAGCGCCCCAGAGGCATCGCCATCAGCCCCGATAATAAGTTTTTGTATGTGGCAACCAGTGATGACGATACTATCAAGATTATCGATGCCGAGACGCTGAAAGCAGTGGGGCAGTTGCCGTCCGGCGAAGATCCCGAAACATTTGCGATAAATCCTGCTGGCGACCGACTTTATGTCTCCAATGAAGATGATAGTCTGGTAACCGTCATCGACATTGCTGATAAAAAAGCCGTCAAACAGATTAAAGTGGGTGTGGAGCCGGAGGGCATCACCGCGAGTCCTGATAATCGCTGGGTGGTCAGTGCGTCTGAAACCACCAATATGGTGCATTGGATTGATCCCAAAACCAATACTATTGTTGAAAATACCCTGGTTGATCCGCGTCCCCGGGCGCTGGGTTTTACTGCTGATAGTCAGCAGCTGTGGGTTACCTCGGAAATGGCCGGTACCTTGATGGTTCTGGATGTAAAAACCAAGCAGATCATCAAAACCATCTCGTTCGATGTACAAGGCGTGACGCGCGATAAAATCCAGCCGGTCGGCGTAGTTATCGATAAAGACAGCAAACGCGGTTATGTGGCATTGGGGCCTGCTAACCGTGTTGCGGTCATTAATGCGCAGACTTTTGAGGTGGAAAAATATCTGCTGGTTGGGCAGCGGGTCTGGAATCTAGCGTTCTCACCGGATCAAAAAAGGTTATATACCACTAACGGTACCAGCAACGATATTTCGATTATTGATCTTGACAGTCAAAAAGTGACTAAATCGGTCGGTGTGGGTAATTATCCTTGGGGAGTTGCAGTCAAGCCATGAACTCATCCGCCGCATTATTCGTCGAAGATTTAAGTTTCTCTTATGGCGATAAAAAAGCGCTAAACCAGGTTGATTTTAAGATTCAGCCGGGTGAATGCACGATTTTGTTAGGCCCTAACGGGGCAGGGAAGAGTACTTTATTTTCCTTGATTACGCGCTTGTACGATACGCGTGACGGGCGTATCGAGTTATGCGGCTTTGATATTAAACAGCAGACACGATTAGCGCTGGCAAAACTGGGCGTGGTGTTTCAGCAAACTACGTTGGATATGGATTTGACGGTGCTGCAAAACTTGCGCTATCACACCGCCTTGCATGGCATGGGTCGAAAACAGGCTACGCAAAGGATTCAGCAGGAGTTGGAGCGCTTAGCGATGTATGACCGACGCTCTGAAAAAGTACGTCAGCTCAATGGCGGGCATAGGCGGCGCGTAGAAATTGCCCGAGCCTTATTGCATAAACCGTCGGTGCTGTTGCTGGATGAGCCTACCGTTGGTTTGGATGTGCCTAGTCGGCTGTCTATCGTCGACTATGTGCATCGCTTGGCCGGCGAAGAAAAATTGGCGGTTTTATGGGCGAGCCATTTGATCGATGAGATTTATCCTGATGACCATTTAATCGTGCTTGATAAAGGACAGGTCAAAGCCAACGGAACGGTTGACGAGGTTCTTAAGGTAACAAAAACGCCAACGATTAAAGACGCTTTTTATGTATTGACCCAAGGAGAGCAGGCATGACTAATCGGCCGGGAGCGGATTTGCATTTACCCGAAGGGCGCAGGGCAGGGCAGCCCTGCGTGAGGCTGCTTCATTACTGGCGCGCCATGTGGGGCATCATCTGGCGCGAATTATGGCGCTTTGTTACCCAGCGCGAGCGCTTTATTTCCGCCTTGGTCAGGCCTTTGGTCTGGTTGTTTGTGTTTGCGGCCGGATTTAGAGCCGCATTAGGACTGGCGATCACCCCGCCTTACGAGACCTATATTCTTTACGAGGTTTATATTACCCCCGGCCTGATCGGTATGATTCAGTTGTTTAACGGCATGCAGAGTTCATTATCGATGGTTTACGACAGGGAAATGGGCAGTATGCGTATATTGATGGTTTGCCCGTTGCCGCGCTGGTTTTTATTGCTTAGTAAATTACTGGCCGGTACCGGCGTATCCATTTTGCAAGTCTATGTGTTTTTAGCGATTGCATGGTTTTATGATATTCAGGCGCCTTGGCAAGGCTATTTATGGGTACTGCCTGCACTGTTATTGTCAGGATTAATGTTGGGCGCTTTGGGGTTGTTGTTGTCTTCTTTTATCAAGCAATTGGAAAATTTTGCCGGCGTGATGAACTTTGTGATTTTCCCGATGTTTTTTATGTCAACCGCCTTGTACCCTTTATGGAAAATGAAAGAGTCCAGTACGCTGCTTTACAATCTGGCGCACTATAATCCATTTTCCCAGGCTGTTGAGTTAATTCGTTTCGCCCTATACGGCCAGTTTAACAGCCAAGCATTTATTTATACATTCGTTGCCTTTATCGTATTTATGACGGCAGCCATCATAGGCTATAACCCGTCAAAAGGGATGATGACCAGAAAAGGCGGGGCTTGATGTTTCATAATGATAGTTTAGTGATATCGAGGGGGCTTCAACGGTAGTCGCTTTAGGCGAAGCTTATGCGCATTGGCTGCATTGATGTAGGCAATGCACTTGCACGTTTTTGTAGGGCAGCGTAACGCATTACAGTAAATTTGGTGAATATGTGAAGACTTCTTTTTTTCTGGTTATTCCAGCACAACAAAATAATCCCCTGCGCCTAAAAGAATTTGAAGCAAAGGCGCTACGACATTGGGTTGCTGAATTACCTACGGCTAATCCCGGCTTAGCTACGCGCCTGTTGCACGATTTTCTGATAGATTTCAATGCTATTGATATGACTGTCCAGTTAAGGCTGGATGCGCTGGAGCTTTTAAGTCCCAGCGTTCATGTTATTGAAAACTATCTTCGCTCCAGACTGATTACAGCAGGTTTTCCAAAAGAAGAGAATGACAACAAGATTTTGAACGTATTGACCTCAATTGAAAAGGAATTCACTATCGGTTATTGGATGGTGGTTAAGGAGCTAACTAAGCGTGATGTCGGCTGGTTTCAAGGCAAGAATGCAGCATTGGCAATCCAACGCAGCATTAAAGGACTGGGTAGTATTATTGTCAGTCATTTTATTATGGGGATGCCGATACCTGACTGGGTATGGATAGATTTACACTCGCTTTATAGTTTGAGCGTAAAAATAAAGCAGGATACGAATAAAGTTGCCAACGATATAACCCGATCCACTAAATCCAGTAGTGCTGAAGAGTGCTATCGGCAGGTCCTGTTACTCAGTCTCGCTGATCCGAGCGGCTTAATGCAAAAGGAAGTTTTGGTGGCTTATCGTTTTATAGAAACGGTAGCATCTTTGGTTAGCCTAAAAAAAGAACCGGTGAATGGGCAAAAAATACAGTGCATAGTCTTAACGGACGAGGATAAATCACCGCATTATCAATTTGAAGTAGGCGCTAAAAAAGATTCAGCCATGTTGTATTTGGATTTTTCCAAATTATTTAAGGCTTTTAAGCAAAAAGAAAAATTGATCAATGCGGCGGAGGCAAGGTTTAGTTCAATGCTATTATTGAACAATAATAGCGGAAAACCCGCTGCAGAATTGTTGGATTATCTTGAACAGCGATGGTTGGGAATTGATTTGCAGGGCGTGCCTCTCTTTAGTGATAGAGCGGATCGATATATTGCCGTAGGCTTGGAGTCAACCCATGAACTGCAAAATGCCAGAGGCGTTGGCGGTGAAAAAGAGATGGAACTTCTCGTTCAATCGGCGTCTGACCGATTATTATCCTGTAGTTTTGAAAAAACCGGCGTACTATCGGTGGGTAGCTTGGTTAGTTTTAGAAAAACAGACAGTTTAGAACATAAACGTTCATTAGGAATAGTCAACAAGGTCATTGTCGATAAGCAACGCGGCAGAATAAACTTTGGCATGCAATTATTGGCTGATGCATCTTTTAACGTCACGTATGTTCAATTGGATGAAATGGGAAAAGAGGTTCCACAAAAAGCCCTGTTTTATAGCGCAAAAGAATCGGAGGGTGAAAAAAGCTATATTATTACCGATACTTTTATGCTGAAAGATGATGATGTTATTCGAATGTTTATGAACAATGAAGACTTTCCTGTTGTGTTGAGTAATAGGAAGAATGTCGGCTTGGGTTACCGGCAGTTTGAGTGTCGACGGGTAGCGGAAAAAAGCAAGTTGGTATCGGTACAGGATAAAAAAGGCTACGATTTCATTTAAATAATGTATGTTATTGAAATATAGTAATATATGTATATAGCGCTTGAAAAGTTTTTTTATCGTGGTAAGTTGGCATGTCAAGTTGATTATTAGTGATGAGTTGTCAGCTTTTTAATCGTAGTGAGAATGTTTGTATCTATGAGTTATCGAGGTAGTCAGGTAATATACTTTTAGTAAGAGCCTGAAAATAATAAAAAATTATAATTGAGAGGACAAGAAATGAGTAATGAAGAGAATGCTAAAAAAACGGTAGATGCTGCAAAAGAAACGGGTGGAAAGTTGCTTTCATCAATGATGGACTTAAAAGAAAAAAGTCCAAAAGTATTTTTTGGTGTTGTGGGTGGCGTAGTCTTCCTGCTGCTTGTTATTATGTTGAGTGGAGATGATTCAGGTACTATTTCCGGACCTTCGGCCAAGAACCTTGTTGCCGGGCAGCGGTATGTTTTGAAAAACCCCAATACTTATGAAATTGAATCGCCTATTAAATTGCTTCCCGTACCTGGGTCTATGGCGGCATTTGATGATAGTGAAGATGATGGCAAAGGTAAGGTTGAGTCTTGCAGGCGTATAGCTCAGGGCACATCGGTTATTATCACCGGCTTCCAGGATTTTGCAGGAAAGAAGAATGCATTCGTGAATGTTCAGGTTGATGATGGTCAATGTAAAGGCAGTTCAGGCTGGATTTCGGCAATTGATGTTCAATAAAGATTGACAAGGCTGAAATAAATCTTATAATGGACAAATAAATTGAAGTGCGGGAATAGCTCAGCGGTAGAGCACAACCTTGCCAAGGTTGGGGTCGCGAGTTCGAACCTCGTTTCCCGCTCCAATTAATTTAAAAAAAAGCCGCGAATCTATCGCGGCTTTTTTATTTCCCTTTTAGGGCTGCGTAGCAAAATGGTTATGCAGTGGCCTGCAAAGCCATCTACGGCGGTTCGATTCCGCCCGCAGCCTCCAAAAGAGTAGAATAAAATCAACCACTTAACTGTGGTTTTTTTATGCCTGTTACTTTTTAATTACGTTAAAAATAGGTAGAAATACGATCAAAATAGGTTAATATTCGTTACTAAAGTGGTTGCAACCATTCTGAGACGTATTGGCAAGGGGCTTACACGAGTTTATTCAGGTAGGGGATGCAAGGATGCTCTTGATTTTGCCTTTGCATCCGTGTACGATTTTTCTCGTGCTGATAATTCAGCCTACCGGAGGGAATATCCGGTACTATAGTGGACCCCGAAAACCGGACAATAGTTTAAGCTATGCTCTGTCGATAAATGAGAAGCAGGAAATGAGCGAAAGCAAACGGAAGATTTATACAGGGGCGCAAAAAGCCAAGATCGCCTTGGAAGCGGTTCGAGGCATAAAGACCATCAATGAGATTGCCCAGGATAACAACGTCCATCCGACTCAGGTTAGTCAATGGAAAAAGGAATTGATGGACAATGCAGGCAGCCTGTTTGATGGTAAGCGGGGACCGAAGCCTACCGATGCACAGAGCGATCCGGATCGGCTGTATGCCAAAATCGGGCAATTGAACATGGAATTGGACTGGCTTAAAAAAAAGTCTGGACTCAGCCTATAGATGAGCGGCAATCGTGGATAGCACCGGATAATACTGGCGCTATCCCTGCAATGCAAGCTGCTCCAGGTTACGCGCTCGGTCGTCTATGCCCATAAAAAGCGTTTACTGAAAGCCGTTGATGAAGATGAATGCCTGTTGTTGCAGTTGCTCGATGAAGAGTATACGCGGCACCCCTTTTATGGCTCACGGCGTATGACGAAATACTTATGCGGACTTGGGCACAGGGTTAATCGCAAACGAGTTCAGCGCTTGATGCAAACGCTAGGCCTGGCTGGGATGGCCCCTGGCCCCAATACCGGTAAGCCGCATCCGCAACATAAGATTTATCCCTATCTGTTAAGGGGCATCGACATCATTCGCCCCAATCAGGTATGGAGCACTGATATTACTTATATCCGGCTACCGCGCGGCTTCGTTTATTTGGTGGCAATCATCGACTGGTATAGCCGCAAAATACTTTCCTGGCGGTTGTCGAACACCATGGATGCGGGATTCTGTGTCGACTGTTTGGAAGAAGCCATCAAGGCCTACGGGATGCCTGAGATCTTCAATAGTGACCAGGGATCGCAATTCACCAGCGATGCTTTTACTGGCGTGCTGCTCAACAGCGGCATCACGATCAGCATGGATGGGCGTGGTCGCGCACTGGACAATATTTTTGTCGAGCGGCTCTGGAGAACGGTGAAATATGAAGAAGTCTATTTGAAGCAGCATGACAGTGTACAGAGCTTGCTGATGGGATTGACCGACTACTTCATGTTTTATAATGAAGAGCGGCGTCATCAATCATTGGGCTATGAAACACCCAGTGTGGTTTACCAAACAGCTAGGGGTGGCGGTGCAATGATCGTGGATAAATACGGGGCGGCAGAAATATCAGTTCCCGTATCAAAAAATTGGGACAGCGCCATTCAGCTGGAGTGTGAACAGGCCTCTATCTTAAATTAAGGCATTATTTGTCTGGACAATGGGGTCCACTTTAACAATTAGACAGGGATTATTAGGTAGCTGGGAAGTCATTATCCAAGTAAATGCGCGTATTATATAAAGTCGAAATCCGTAACCACAGAGTACTTTGTTAAAAGGAGAATGGTCATTTCATTTACAAAATTAGTTGCTTTGCTCATTTTATTTTCGACAGGAATATTGTCGTCTTGTGCCGAGTTTAAAGAGGCGGGAAGAACAATAGGCCATACGACTATTAATGTTACCAGAGAAATTGGTCATGGAACTAGAGATGCTGCTAAGGAAATCGGTCATGGTACGAGACGCGTAGTCAATAGCATTGGGGAGGAAACTAAAGGCTCCGAGAAACCACTATCTGATGATGAGCAATAACGTAACAAACCTGATTTAAAAAATTGAATTTTCTACTAACGGATGTTCAGGGGATTGCTCGGTTTTAAAGTCGAAGAGACCTGCCGACTGCAATACAGATATTTCATCAGGTCTGACGTATATAAACGGACGGAGTTGGCAACGGTGGCAGCTATTTTTACGAAGTTGCCGGATAATGCTGCAACTAACCTGTATTTGTAGCGTTG
Source organism: Methylobacter arcticus (assembly GCF_050917435.1). Lineage (NCBI taxonomy): Bacteria > Pseudomonadati > Pseudomonadota > Gammaproteobacteria > Methylococcales > Methylococcaceae > Methylobacter > Methylobacter arcticus. The sequence goes on along the minus strand of NZ_CP159583.1, from coordinate 2,376,014 downwards.
TCTTGCGAATAAAGGCCTACCCAGTTCTGATTAAGATGGCATCTTGGTGCGAACATCAGTTGCTTCAGACAGCATAATCACTGGAAATCAGCCAGCTTGGTCAATAAATAGTCTATATCTTTTTCGGTATGCTCTGCGCAAACCTGCAATCTGATTTCCTGTTCACCTTGAGGGACAACCGGGTAATTAAGCCCGGTAACCCGGATATTATGCGCCAATAAATGCGTTACCAAAGCTGATGTTTTTTCCGTATTTCTGGTCAGGATGGGGACGATAGGATGTTCACCCTGTAGCGTTTCAAAACCCAGTTGTTCAAGTCCTGATCTAAGCCGGACGCTAAATGCCCGCAGTTTTTCCAGTAGATGCAAGCCTTCATCACTGCTAACAATGGCTAAAGCCGCGCTTGCCGCAAGCGCTTCAGCCGGCGTAATCGGGTTTGAATAAATATAAAACGGTGACGTTTCCCGTAAATAATCAATGACCGTCGAACTGGAAACGACATAGCCCCCATTCACACCAAAGGCTTTACCGAGCGTAGCAATTAAAATATCCGCCTTACCGCGGGTATATTCCTCTGTACCTCGCCCGGTCCGGCCAAACGCGCCAACGCCATGCGAATCATCAACAATGCTGATAATGCCTTGTTCATAGGCCTGTTCATGCCGTTTGCAGCAAGCGCTTATTTTATCGAGATGGGCGTAATCACCGCGCATACTGAAAATTCCGTCAGTAACCAGGCAAACGCGCTTGACCCGGCCTTTATAAGCTTCAAGAATGTTGTCCAGCGCATCGATATCTGCATGCGCATAAATTTCTTTGCAGGCCGGATGGGATAAGCGTATCGCATTGATAATGCAGTTATGATTCAGTGCATCGCTGATGATTAAGGTATCGGCAGTAATAAATTGAGGCAGGACTCCCAGCATAGTCGTATAAGCCGAGCTGAACAGCATTGCCGATTCGCGACCATGAAATTCAGCCAGTTTTTGTTCCAGTTCAATATGCGGTTGGTAAGTGCCGCTGATAAAACGAACCGCTCCGGGGCCTGTGCCGAATCTTTCAGCGGCCGCAGCTTCCGTTTTAATAACCAATGGATGCACGGCAAGCCCCAGATAGGAGTTTGAATTCATCCGTAAGAAAGCTCTATTCCCGTAGCCTTCAAGAAAATAACGGATGCCAAAGCCATCAGCTGCAGCTTTCATGCCGGTAATGACTTTCTCATTACCCTTGCATAGACCTTGCTTTTGCAATGCGGCTAACTTATCGATGAGCAGTGGCTCTAATTTATTCAGTGACATAATGCCTCCGGTTATTTAGCTAGATGAGCGTGATTTTCTCGAGCATATCTGTGACCATTGCCGACAAATCGAATTGAGCCTGCCAGCCCCACTCAGCTTTGGCGGCGCTATCGTTCATATGTTTGGGCCAGGAATTGGCAATGGCCTGCCGTAATGGATCGACGATGTAAGCGATAGTGAACTCAGGAATATGTTTTTGTATTTCTGCCGCTAACTGCTGCGGGGTAAAGCTCATGGCCGTCACATTAAACGCGTTTCTGTGCTTTAGCTGCTTGCTGTCCGCTGTCATCAAGTGAATAGCGGCATCAATAGCGTCGGGCATGTACATCATGTCCAGTTGCGTATCGGCCCGAAGGAAACAATCGTAATGCTGTGATTTTATGGCCGCATAAAAAATATCCACAGCATAATCCGTCGTGCCTCCACCCGGTAGGGTTTTGCTGGAAATCAGTCCCGGATACCTTAAGCCGCGTGCGTCAACGCCAAAGCGATGATGATAATAATCACAAAGCAGCTCGCCTGAAACTTTGGTAATACCGTAAAGGGTCGATGGTCGCTGAATAGTGTCCTGCGGCGTATTCATAGACGGGGTTTCTGTGCCAAAGGCTGCTATGGAACTGGGGAAGAACAGCGCGCATCGGTGTACTCTGCAAGTCTCCAATACATTGAGCAAACCGTTCATATTGACGTCCCAGGCCTGCTGCGGCTTTTGTTCCGCAACAGTGGAAAGCAATGCGGCGAGATGAAAAATGGCATCAATGTTATTAGCGTCTACGACTTGATCGATTGCCGACGCATCGCGCACATCCAGGCGGCAAAAAGGCCCCGATGGCGTTGGTTCGTTCAAGACTGGTCTTTTATCGGCAGCAAACACATTTTCGGCGCCATAGTTATTGCGCAAGGCTACCGTTAATTCCGAGCCGACTTGCCCGGTTGCACCCGTTACCAGTATTTTTTTCATTTGCGCCTGCGCTGTTTTACTAAGGAGAATTGCTATAACAGGACTATAGGATACACCTCCTTGCTCATCAGGATTTGGCTTTGCCAAATCAGTCCAAACTAGACTTAATCTGTCCTTAATTATTCCACTATTCACCAATTTATATCCTGGTTAGTGTGCGCCGTGAATGAATAAAAAGGCTAGATATACTATTCGATTACTGTTACATTCGATAGGCGGGTAATCGAGCGGTAGTGTTTATTACTGACAAATAGTGAATAAAATAACTCGATAGGTACCCGTGAAAATACTCAAATATTTACTTAATATTATTTAAGAAAAACAGAGGAAATTTCCATGATAAGAATTAAACCGTACAAAAATATTTTATCGCTTACATTGCTGACCGTTGCGACCTTGTTCGCAGGAACAGCAACTGCTAAATACATCCCTTATAAAGGTTCTGCCGCAGCAGGGGAAAAGGCCATTGAATCAACTGAAGCAACATCTAAACAAACCATTCAAACCATTGATGATAAAGGTTCTGCCGCAGCAGCGGAAAAAGCCATTGAATCAACTGAGGCAACGCCTAAAAAATCCACAGAGGTTCATTCGGCTCAGGCATTGGAGCACGCGAAAGTTGCTGCTACGCACGGTAAAGCGGGTCACGCCAGTGTTTTGACCGAGCATGCGAAAGTAGCGCTTGAGCACGCACAGGCCGCTGAACAAGTGCTGGAAGGGAAGCCTAAAGCACACTTGACCGAAGCAGTTACGCATCTTAATGAAGCCATAAAGCACGGTAATATGGATCACGCTGATGTTGCGACAGAGCACGTTAACGAAGCAATCACTCACTTAGAGACCGCTGCACAAGCCACAGAAGCTCAACCAGCTGAAGCAACCGAAAAATCCCCAGAAGCTCATTCGGCTCAGGCACTGGAACATGCAACAGTTGCTGTTACGCATGGTAAAGCAGGTCACGCCAGTGTTTTGACCGAGCATGCGAAAGTAGCGCTTGAGCACGCACAGGCTGCTGAACAAGTACTGAAAGGGGAAGCTAAAGCACACCTGGCCGAAGCAATTACGCATCTTAATGAAGCCATAAAGCACGGTAATATGGATCACGCTGATGTTGCGACAGAGCACGTTAACGAAGCAATTACTCACATAAAAGCATCGATCGGTGAATGATGCTGCTTATCTGATGAGCCTCTGATTAAGCTAGAAGGTTCCGGTGATCCATTCATGGATCAAGGTCTGATCAACTCAGGTATGAGTTGATCAGATCTGCCTTAATTATTTTTCCTTGTATTCGAAGGAATTCAAACCGGACTTTTGGGTTGCTGAGTAATGATCCATCCACCAGCCAATACCATCCAGGTTGATTCTACTGAGATATAGTCATGGAACAGTTTTTTAACTTTCAGCCACTGAAAAGAACAATGGATGCCCCTGATTTTTCCTGCTAACCGGCTAAATTGATCAGTAGGTCGCCACACAGGATAAGGAGCTATCTAATCAACCCGACCCATAAGCTACCGTTAAGGTTCTGTACGTAACCCAGAATTCCGGACAAACACAGTAGGTTCAACGCTATCGATAGTGGGCGTGAAATTAGTATCGTTATGGTATTATCATCAAACTTCAAATAGTATTATCTTGCTGTCTTGCTATTTGACAACAGCAACCTACAAAACCGTTCCTTCATTTAGGCTTATTAGAAACACTGGCATAACGACGGAACTCCAGATTGATCACACGTTTTCTATGAAACATATCTTATGTCAAAGGAAGTAGCGCAATTTTTGGGCAATAGCGCACAGTTATCGTCGCTTGGCTTTGCAGTCATTACTGCAAGCGGAGTCATTACCCATGCCAACTCCGCATTCTGTGAAATGCTGGCCGTCTCTGCTCCTGAGGCTATAGTGGAGCGTTCGCTGGTGGAACACGTTGCTTCGCGTTTTTACTCGACCAGTGCCGATTTATCCCAAGCACTTAAGCGCCACGATTTTTCGTCCATCGAATTGCACCTAGAACATGATTCAAAACCCTTGACATTGCAAATCGCCTCGGGCGATAGCGGTTTGCGTATGCTGGTCGCAGTTCAGCTGCCGAAACCGGCGGTTGACTCCGCATGCTTCAATACCCTTTCGCATCGTGACCCCTTAACCGGACTCGGTAACCGCTTGTTGCTAGACGAAGCCATCGCAAGTTGGCAACCAAGAGAACCAGAGATTTTATCGCTGGCAGTGATCATGATCGACCTTGACCGCTTTAAGAACGTTAACGATACCTTGGGTCACGGCGCTGGCGATACCTTATTGAAATTAGTGGCCAAGCGTATCCAGTTCGCCACACGCGACCAGGACACGGTGGTTCGGATGGGCGGTGACGAGTTCGTGGTGCTGCACACAATAGGCTTGCAGCCCAGCGGCGCGGAATCAGTAGCTAAGCGGATCGTCGAACTTATGAGTCGTCCATTCCTAATTGATGGTCAGCAGGTGAACATAGGTGCAAGTGTCGGTATAGCGGCGCTCAATCACGGTACTGCTAATATAACCGATCTGCTGAAGCACGCTGACCTTGCGCTCTATGAAGCTAAGGCAGCCGGTCGTGGCATAGTTAAATTTTTTGAACCGGCACTTGCCCTGCAAGCCATGGCGCGGCGCAATCTCGAAATCGATCTGCGCCGCGCATTAGCGCTCAAAGAATTCATATTATTGTATCAACCGCAAGTCAATATGGTTGACGGCACCTTAGAAGGCTTCGAAGCACTGATTCGCTGGCAGAGTCCAACGCGAGGATTGGTGTCGCCGACAGACTTCATACCGTTAGCCGAAGAGACCGGCGAAATACATGCCATCGGCGAGTGGACCTTGCGTATGGCCTGCAAGGAAGCGATGAACTGGGATGGCCGCTTCTCGGTGGCGGTAAACGTATCGCCGATCCAGTTCGAAAGCGAAAGAATCGTCGAGGTTGTGCGCAATGCTCTTGCAAGCACTGGACTTCCGCCTGAACGACTTGAGCTCGAAATCACTGAGAGCGTATTGATGAAGGACTTTGACAACGCCCTAAAGCAACTCTGGGCGCTCAAATCTCTCGGTGTCGGGATTGCAATGGACGATTTCGGCACCGGCTATTCATCACTTAGTTACCTGAACAGTTTCCCTTTCTCCAAGATCAAAATCGACCAGTCGTTTGTGCGCGGAGAAAGCTCTCCGAAGTCGCGTGCGCTGGTACAGGCAATCATTAGCTTGGGTGTAAACCTTGACATGAAGACGATCGCCGAAGGTGTGGAGACTAAAGAGCAATTTGATCAGCTGGCTGCTGGCGGATGCTTGGCGGCACAGGGTTATCTTATCAGCCGTCCCATTTCCACTATGGCGATTGCGGAGTTTATTTCCAATCTCAAAAATCAAAAGAAGCTAAGTTAAGAGGCGTCAACTATGAATAAACTACTTTACCGACTGGTGTACATTAGTCGTAACGAAATTGCTGGCGATGACGAAACGGTTCGCCGCGAAATTGAACACATTTTGGCGACTTCCCGAGTAAAAAATCCAGTTGCACACATTTCGGGAGCACTCATGTTCAATGCTGGCTGCTTCGCCCAGGTTCTGGAAGGGTCGCATGATGAAATTGTGAATAGTTTCGAGCGCATCCAATGCGACCCAAGACATTCGCATGTCGTTGTACTCACATTCGAGGCAATGACGGAGCGCAGATTTTCCAATTGGTCTATGGCTTATCTCGGCACGGATTCCAAAGCGTCGGCCAAGTTTGGCGACATTATGCAACAATCCGGTTTTAATGCCACGTTGCTGAAAGGCGATCGCATCTTCGACTTGCTGAATGAGCACCTGCTGGAAGCTGAATCAGCCGCATTTTAAATGTTAGCCTGGAAAAAAGTCGGGCTTGCCAGACATGCGCGTGAGCTTAGGGGAGGGTGCAAAATTAGTCAGTTAATGTCAGATTTACTCTTTCAGATTCTAATCCGGTCGAGTTTATTCTTTGATCCATATTGGTTTTTAGGCTGCTTGGTTACGCATCAGCTCCCGGCTACTGTTGATCCTGATATACCCGGCAACTCCGCTGTCTATTCCTGCTGTATTTAATAGCCCAATCTGGTATCTTGCCTCTTGGCTTGGCTGTTTATAATGTCTGATCTTGGGCCGGATTTAAAAAAAGCGTGAAACCGGATCAGCTAACCTGTTCCTTTTACGTTAATTGTCGATTGCACTTAGGCGTTGAATCTAAGCAATATGGGATGCCTAATGACAATCCATTTTGCAGAAAATAGGACCGTTACATTTTTTGTTCATCATAGGGTTTTCTCATGAAAAATCAGCAAACACTTACCATCGATGGAAATCAGGCCGCCGCGACGGTAGCCCATAAACTCAACGAAGTCATCGCGATTTACCCGATAACCCCGTCATCCAATATGGGCGAATGGGCCGATGAATGGTCGTCTCGCGGACAGGTCAATTTATGGGGGACGGTGCCGCAGGTGACCGAAATGCAAAGCGAGGCCGGAGCCGCCGGCGCCATTCACGGCGCGCTGCAGGCCGGATCGATGGCGACGACGTTTACCGCCTCTCAGGGCTTGCTGCTGATGCTGCCCAATATGTACAAAATTGCCGGGGAATTGACGCCGACAGTGTTTCATATCGCCGCACGTTCGCTGGCTTGCCAGGGCTTGTCTATTTTCGGCGACCACAGCGATGTGATGTCGGCGCGGATGACCGGTTTCGGCATGCTGTGTTCCAACTCGCCTCAGGAAGTCATGGATTTTGCGCTGATCGCCCATGCCGCAGCGCTGGAAGGGCGAATTCCGCTGATGCATTTTTTCGACGGGTTCAGGACTTCGCATGAAGTCGCCAAGATGACTATTGTGGATGATGCCGTTTTGCGGGCCATGATTAACGACGACTGGGTTTGGGCGCACCGGAGCCGTGCCTTAACGCCCGATAAGCCGGTGCTGCGCGGCACTGCCCAGAATCCCGATGTGTATTTTCAGGCCAGGGAATCGGTCAATGCCTATTATCAGGCGATGCCGGGAATCGTTCAGGCTGCGATGGACCGGTTTGCGAAGCTGACCGGCCGCTGTTATCGCTTGTTTGACTATCTGGGTTCTCCGGAAGCCGAGCGCGTTATCGTGATAATGGGGTCGGGTGCGGAGGCTGTCGCGGAAACCCTGGATTATCTCAATCGTCAGGGCGAATCGGTCGGCCTGCTGAAAGTGCGTTTATACCGGCCCTTCGATGCGGACAGCCTGCTTGCGGCGCTGCCTTCGAGTTGCCGCAAAATCGCGGTGCTGGATCGCACCAAAGAGCCGGGCTCGGATGGCGAACCGCTGTATAAGGACGTGCTGACTGCGCTCGCTCAGGATTTTATCGGCGGCGCGGCTAAATTTTCGGTACTGCCGAAAGTGGTCGGCGGCCGTTACGGCCTTTCTTCCAAGGAATTTACGCCCGGCATGATCAAGGCGATTTTCGATGAATTGAAACAGGCACAACCGAAAAACAATTTCACCATCGGCATCCATGATGATGTCACGCACACCAGTCTGGATTGGGATGCAAGTTATCGCACCGACGCACAAGCCGAAACTTTTCAGGCCATGTTTTACGGCTTGGGCAGCGACGGCACGGTCAGCGCCAATAAAAACACCATTAAAATTATCGGCGAAGCGACCGATTTGCATGCTCAGGGCTATTTCGTTTACGACTCGAAAAAATCCGGCGCAATTACGGTCTCGCATTTGCGTTTCGGCCCTAAACCGATACGCTCGACCTATTTGATTGCCGAAAACGATGCCAATTTCATCGGCTGCCACCAGACGATTTTTCTGGAACGCTACGACATGCTCGCCAATGCGGCGGATAACGCGGTGTTTTTGCTGAACTCGCCGGAGCCTGCCGAACAAGTTTGGGCATCGTTACCCTTAAAAATGCAGCAGCAAATGATAGCCAAAAAAATCCGTTTTTATGTGATCGACGGTTATGGCGTGGCCGAAAAAAGCGGCATGGGCAAACGCATCAACACCATCATGCAGACCTGCTTTTTTGCCATATCCGGCGTGTTGCCTCAGGAGCAGGCGGTTACCGCGATTAAACACGCGGTCGAAAAAACTTACGGCAAAAAAGGCCAGCGCATCGTCGAGCTGAATTTCAAAGCGATTGATGAAACGCTGGCCTGTTTGCATGCAGTGCCACTGCCAACACAAGTGAGCAGTCAATTCGACATTCAATCCCGGATCAGCGATGCCGCGCCCGATTTTGTCAAGCGGGTGACGGGCGAAATTATTGCCGGTAGAGGCGACGCGTTGCCGGTCAGCGCGATGCCGATTGACGGCACCTTTCCAACCGGCACCGCGGCTTATGAAAAACGCAATTTGGCGCTGGAAATTCCGGTCTGGGAAACCGATTTGTGTACCCAATGCGGCAAATGCGTAATGGTTTGTCCTCATTCGGTCATTCGCAGCAAAATTTTCCCGACCGAGGCTTTGGCAAATGCGCCTGAAACTTTCAAACATGTGCCGATGTTGGGCAAGGATTTTCCAGCCGGTTTGGAAATAAGCTATCAGGTTGCGCCGGAAGACTGCACCGGCTGTACGCTGTGCGTCGATGTTTGCCCGATACGGGATAAATCCAACGCCAGCCGCAAAGCCATCAATATGCAGCCGCAACCGCCGCTGCGTGAAGCCGAGCGCGACAACTGGGATTTCTTTTTGGCTATCCCCGAATATGATCGCAGGCTGTTGAAAACCAACACCATCAAAGGGTCGATGGTGTTGCAGCCGCTGTTCGAATTTTCCGGCGCGTGCGTGGGTTGCGGTGAAACGCCGTACATAAAATTGGCGTCGCAGTTGTTTGGCGACCGCATGGTGGTTGCCAATGCGACCGGATGTTCTTCGATTTACGGCGGTAACTTACCCACCACACCCTGGACTAAAAACGCCGAAGGCCGGGGGCCTGCGTGGAGCAATTCCTTATTCGAAGACAATGCGGAATTCGGTCTGGGCATGCGTATCGCTCTCGACAAGCAGAACGAATACGCCAAAGAATTGCTGGCTTCGTTGCGCGATCAATTAGGCGGCGAACGGGTCGATGCGATACTGAACGCCGACCAGTCCGATGAAGCCGGGATTTACGAGCAGCGCGAGCGGGTTGCGGCACTCAAGCAACTCTTGCAAACATTGACCGATCAGGCCGCCGAAACATTGCTCCGGGTAGCGGACAGCTTGTGCAAGAAAAGCGTCTGGATTATCGGCGGCGACGGCTGGGCTTACGACATCGGTTACGGCGGTCTCGACCATGTGTTGGCCAGCGGGCGCAATGTCAACATCCTGGTGCTGGATACCGAGGTTTATTCCAATACCGGCGGGCAAACCTCAAAAGCAACACCGTTAGGCGCAGTGGCGAAATTCTCCGCCGGCGGCAAAGCAACCGCCAAAAAAGACCTGGCGTTGCTGGCGATGGATTACAGCAATGTCTATGTCGCCCATGTCGCTTATGCGGGCAAAGACACCCAAACCCTGAATGCATTTTTGGAGGCTGAAGCCCACGACGGCCCGTCGATCATCATCGCTTACGCACCCTGTATCGCGCATGGCGTGGATTTATCCAACAATCACCGGCAGCAAAATCTGGCGGTGAAAAGCGGGCATTGGCCGTTATTCCGGTTCGATCCCGGCAAAATAAAACAGGGCAAAAATCCGATGCATCTGGATTCTGCGGAACCGTCGATTCCTTACCGCGATTTCGTGAAGACCGAAACCCGTTTCAGCATGTTGTGGCAAACGCATCCTGAAGATGCAGAGTGTTTTCTGGCACAGGCGCAGCAGGATGTTAAAAACCGCTACCGTTATTACAAACAACTGTCTGAGCTGGAATGGAACGAAACCACCAGTGTTTCAGCGATCAAAGCCCAACTCAAAAACGAAACTGCCAAGGAGACAGACAATGGTTGATTTAACGACTGAATATTTAGGTTTGAAACTGGCTAATCCGTTGGTGCCGTCGGCATCGCCGTTAAGCAGGGAGGCGGACAGCGCGCGCAGATTGGAAGACGCAGGCGCATCGGCGCTGGTGATGTATTCGCTGTTCGAAGAAAAAATCGAAGCCGAAGCACAGCAAATGGAGCGGTTTTTTTATCAGCAGGCCATAGGCCATGGCGAAGCGGACTCGTTTCATCCGATGCCGGAACACATCCAGACTTATCAGGAGCACTATCTGCAGCATCTGCAAAAACTGAAGTCTGTGCTGGCGATTCCGGTCATCGCCAGCTTGAACGGTACTTCCTTAAGCGGCTGGGTCGAGTACGGCAAGCTATTGCAACAGGCAGGTGCCGATGCGCTGGAGCTGAATATCTATCATCTGGCGGCAAATAGCGATGAAAGCGGCGATGCCGTCGAACAACGCTATCTGGACATCTTGCGGGAATTGAAAGGGCAGGTCAGTGTGCCGATTACCATGAAGTTGTCTTCGCAGTTCAGTTCGCCGATTCATTTTGCCAAACGTCTGGAAGCCGCCGGAGCCGATGGCATCGCGTTATTCAACCGTTTTTATCAGCCCGATATTGACCTAGAAACGCTGGAAGTAGTGCCGAAACTGGAGCTGTCATCCTCGGCGGAAGCCTTATTGCGCATCCGCTGGACAGCCTTGCTGTACGGCCGGACGAAATTATCGCTGGCGGTAACCGGCGGTTTTCACCAGACGCCCGATGTATTGAAAGCGCTATTGGCTGGAGCCGATGTAGTGCATCTTTGCAGCGTATTGCTAAAGTATGGTGTGGGTCGTTTAAGTGAAATCCTGGCTGAAATGGAACAGTGGCTGGCCGAGCATGACTATGAGTCGATCAATCAACTAAAAGGCAGCGTCAGCCAGCAACACGCCATCGATCCCAGCGCTTATGAGCGCGCCAATTATGTGCAGGTGTTGGACAGTTATTCCAGTCCGGCGGGGGTGCTGAGGTAATTTTTGTTAGGGTGTGTTTTACGCACCCTTATTAAAAGTAAGTAGTCCGTATGGAGTAGGATTTCGTGACTCCGATACCCATATTCCGTTGCACTTCATACGGGCGACTCAATTATTCAGGGTTATTTATGAGCGTGTTGAGTAAGGTGGCAGGCTGTCCGGTCGGAGTCGAACCGACATAGGTGGCGCACCGCGCCTTTCTGTTCCCCAATCCATGCACGTAGGCAGCCTGTCAAATTAATTATAGATCAATAATCTTCCCGTCGGCTAGGATTTTGATACACGTTGCCGCCGTTGCAACTTGGCTACCCGTTTTTGGATCAGCATCTTGGCGGCATCTGCGCCGATATGGGCTTCACCACGTTTTTTGGCTAATTCCATTTGTTTTTCACGTTCCATGAACCGAGTTTTTTGTTCAGGGGTGATTTTATCGTAACAATGAGGACAGCTTACCCCTTGCAGATATTTATCGCTGGCTTTATCGGCTTCGGTGATGGGCAGGCGGCAAGCGTTACACTGGTCGTAATTGCCTTTTTCAAGCTGAAGATTAACCGTCACCCGGTCGTCAAAGACAAAGCATTCCCCTTCCCAAAGCGTTTCCTGTGCGGGGACTTCTTCCAGATATTTTAATATCCCGCCTTTTAGGTGGTAAACCTCGTTGAAACCCTGTTCTTTTAAGAAAGCCGTGGATTTTTCGCAGCGGATGCCGCCGGTGCAGAACATCGCAATTTTTTTGTGTTTTTCGGGGTCGAGATTTTCTTTAATGTACTGCGGAAACTCGCGAAAGCTGGTGGTATTGGGGTTAATGGCGTTTTTAAAAGTGCCGACTTTATGTTCGTAGTCGTTGCGGGTATCTACCAGTATGACCTCAGGATCGGAGATCAGTTTGTTCCAATCTTTAGGGCTGACATAAGTGCCCACCACGCGTTTAGGGTCGATGCCTTCCACGCCCATCGTCACTATCTCTTTTTTGAGTTTAACTTTGGCGCGGTTGAAAGGTAGTGTGTCGGTCAGCGATTCCTTGTGATCGATATCAGCCAAACGCGGGTCGCTGCGCAACCAGTCGAGCACGGTGTCGATGGCTTGACGCGATCCGGCTATGGTGCCGTTGATGCCCTCGCTGGCCAGCAGCAAGGTGCCGCGAACTTGATGGGCTTCCATCACCTGATGCAGGGGTTGACGTAAAGCCTGATAATTTTCCAGGGTGACAAATTTGTATAGAGCGCAAACAACTATTTGAGACATTATTATTCCTTGTTGCGGGTCGGAACGTAAATCCGGTGCAAAAAATGATAGATTTTCAGGGGATTGATGTCCTAAAACTAAAAGTAAAAGGCTTTTTTGAGTTGGCGCTTATTTCCGTCGAGAAAAAGCCCTCAAAAAAGTGCGTGAATGATAACACGATCCTTAACCGCAATAATAAAAGCTTAAGACATGAGGCTCTCTTCGGTCGACGGTATACTGAAATTGAGTCATTGCTGTGCCGTCAAAATTTCTCGGCGTGGCGGCTTTTAAATCCTGTTGCCAGATCGACAGATAACTAGATTTAAGCAATAATACTGCGCATAAATTTGTGCCTCGTTTCCAAATAATTAAACAGTAATAACTCAACAGTATTGGTGCTCAATGAATGCAAAGCAAAAAGATTTATACAGAATATTAGGTGTTATCGGTAGCGCAGAGTTAGCAGTCATTAGGGCGGCATATAAGGCTCTAATGATGATTTATCACCCTGACAGATATGAGGGTGATAAAAAAGATGCCGTAAGAAAGTCAAAAGAAATTAACGAAGCCTATGCTGTATTGATTGATCCAGATAAACGTCAAAAATATGATGCACAGCGATTGACTAAGTCGGGGAAGTCAGTGGATATCTCCGAGAATGAGTTGAATAAGGTACTGAGTGAATTTAAGCGGATGTTAACGGAATCTGAAGCGGTACTAAATATATTAAATGAACCTGACTAGGATTTAGTTAATTTAGACATGACGTACTCAGTCAACTTTATTCTGACGGTTAAACAACTGAATGTAGCGGCGGTTTAAGCCGCCCCTACAGTGACAGGCACACATGGAGGTTTAAGGCGGACAATGGGATCCTCTTTTTTAAAGTCTCACGGGCTAATAAACATGTGTTGATAACGCTTTCTTAGCCGTCCATAGTTAACCCCTATTGGCTCTGCGTTCATGCTTTCTGTGTCGTCATCGGCCAATTGGCGTTGATCTTCATCAGTAACCATACCATCATGAACTAAGTATTTACGCTGCTGCTGGTAAACGCTTTTAATGTAGTCATAGCGATCGATAGGGTCTTCAGTAACAGCATTTTCAGGTGATGTAAACTCGGTTTCGTTAGAAACAACCAATCCGGATTCCGCGCTGACTGCACTTGAGACAACACGGCCGTTGCCGAAAACCGCAAAGGGATAGGTCAGAGGATCCATTACCGCTGTCGCCGCCGCCGTACCTAAAACACCCACGACCTGCCTGGGTGAATTAGCAGCCGAAATTGCCTTGAAAAGAGTGCCGCTACCCGTAAATACAAAACTATAGGTCAGCGGATTCATTAACGCGTCACCGATAACCCCTATAAGTCCTCTAGGTGAACTAGCCCCCAAAAAGGGTACCACCAGATAATTACCCGACGGAACGCCCCAAAAGCCTAGGGTTTGTCCGAAGTCTTCATTATGCTTAGGCAGATCTAGCATTGTTGCCACATCGATAAGGCCGCCGACACCTGCGGTGGTGTTAATCAGAAAACGGCTAGCATCCAAACCGCCCTGTGCCATTTTAAGCTGTAATAAATCATTAACGGTGACGCCAATATCGTTAAAATTACTGAAAAAATTGGCTGTGGCATCATTAAAAAATTCCGGCGTTATCGATGTATAACCTTTGGTCAAAGGCATTACAATGGTATTGTCGAAATCATTATTGAATCCCTGTGCCTCCCGATTCCAGGCTTCCCAGGGATCATCCTCATTAACTTTTGGCAGACCTGCGCACCCGTCCATCAGACTTGAGATAATCAGGCTAATCACTAATAAACGCGTATTGATGATTTTTTTCATGCTCATGATTCATCTCTATCTGCTGGGTGTTGAATTGATGACAAGTTTATATCGAACAGTTATTATCGTTTTTGTAGTGACTTCGTTTTTAAAAAACGGATGAGCTTATTTAAACAACATAAATAACGTTATCACAAATGTAATTCCGGATACCAACGGGAAAAAAGTTAATTTTGGCAGTAGATTATTTTTATAATGCAATATGGTTAATTCATAACGACAAGCGAGTAATACGCTATTAATACAGACCAAAGAAATAATAAGATAGCACACAAAATAATAGGTTTCGAAATAAGTCACCCCCGTTGACGACAAGCTGGTACGCAGACTGCTATGCCATAATGCGACTGAAAATAACAGGCCCGCATTGATACCTAATACCGCTAAAAGATCATCTAAGGAACTAAATAAAACCACGAACAAAATTAGATAAATAAGGAAAATAGGCACTACCGTTGAGAAAATAGAATCTAAAAATACGCGCTTAACCGCAATATTAAATAATAATTCCTGAGGCGTTTGCTGAGTATGGTTATTAACACCAAAATTACTGTTAAAGTTAGATGTCTCAACACTAAAAAAAGTACCGAAAACTTCCCAGCTAGGCAAAATAAACTGGCTTAAATTAATTCCCATGAAAGACCTTTCATAAATATTAGAATAGCTGGAAAAATCTGGAGTCAACACAATATGATCAGTCAAGCTATTGGCTCGCATACGTAGCCATATGGTGTTTTTATCTAGAGGGAAGTTTGAATAATTAAACGGTTGTCGTAGCTGTGCTTTAAAATACCAGCCTAAGGTGACAATACGATCTTTGGCTTGTGTATAACTACTTTGATCACAGCTAAGAGTCGTATTGCCACTCTCTTCAAATGCATCAGATAACACTATACCTTTGTCTTTCGGTATTTTATCCGAAGACAGCATGCAAAAATCACTTGGCATCATGTTGGGATCTAATGCATCATCTAATTGATATTTTTGCCAAATATAACCAGAAATTACTATATTATTGGATCCTTGAAATTCCGTTCCTTTAATAAACACACCCGTCGGTATATAAAACGGTGATTTTTTATGTATTGCTTTAAAAAAATCATTTTGATTTTGTGTGTAGACATTAATGTCGTGCTCTGATTCTAGCTTATTTGCATCAGTAGTTAATTGCATCTCTTTGATATCGGCGTTATGCCATAAAAAAGCAGTGCCCACTAAAAAAACTATTCCTACGAAAGTGCTGAAAAACCATAAAGTTACTGATTTTCCATTCGGTCTGATAAGAAAATAAGAGCAAAGGGAAATAAAAAAAATAATCAATGAGGTAATTAAATAAATTTTAATCCCTAATATTTTTTGCTCAACACCCAATTCATTTTCTAGAAAAACAACCTGATAAGTCCATTGTGATGCAGGAATAGTTTTGAATAAAACCCATGCTTTCTCATGGGTTTTTGGGAGTTCATAAATTTTAATGGCTTGGCTTTTTTTAGCATCCTTTTTTATTTTATTGATGAATTCAAGATCTTCTTTGAAACCCTCTTTATAATTACCGACATCAATGAGAGGCAGGAGGTTATTAGGGTGATAAACTAAATTTCCTGTGTCGGATAGGACTATGCCAAAACCGGTTCTGCGATAGTCTTGTCTATCCATAATAGTCTTTAATTCATCAGTGGAAAAACCGACGGAGACAACCCCGGCTACTTTTTCTTTACTGGAAGACGTAAAAAAAGGCGTGGTATATGACACAAGAAAACTATTAGAAATATCACCATATTTAGGCTGTTGCCAATAAGATTTACGCTCCTCGACTGCTTTAATGAACCAGGCAGTTTTTGTAGTATTATCGTTAATTGTATAGTCGTAATCGCGTTTAAGTAATGTTATTTTTCCTGTTTTTCTATCGGAAACATAAATGGCATTGGCTAATTGATTAGGCTGGCTTGAATCGTAAGCGCCTTTAGCAAAAGACACGCTAACATTATAAAACTTAGAGGGTTTAGGCGTTGCCGTGTCATGATTAGCAACCATGATTTGTTTAGCGTGCTGTTCAAAATCCGTATAGGGTATTTCTCCGTTAGTTAATGCATCGGCAAAATTCTGTCCTGTTGTCATGATATATAATAAGCGGTTATTTATATCACTGACAGAAATGTCGGCTTCTTTATTAATAGAAGTTTTTGTTTCTGCAAGCGTTTTTCTATCAGTTTCCCAGCATTGATAGCTGGAAACGACTACGACAAAAAAACTAACAAAGACAATAAGTAGGTTAAATAATGATTTGTATCCTGGTTTTTTTATAGTTGTCATGATTTATATATTTTGATGCTATCAATACTTTCGTGGTGGCGACTAGAAAAAGATAAAGTTTGCGCTGACATCAGGTAAAAAATTCTGAGTGAAAAACAGGATTTACTAGACTATTTTTTATGGATAAATAATCAAATAAGATAAAGAAAATATTACGGCTACGAAAATATTATCAGCTATTTGATTCGACAGGAATAGGCGGGCCATACTTTAATGTTGGCACTTGTTTAGGCATAATTAACGTTATAATTGCGCAGGCGGTATGCACGATAGTTAATACGCGGAATGGGCCGATAATGGGATCAATGACGATAAACAAGACTAATGCGGCTTCTACAGGAAGATTTAAAGGAGCTAATACCAAACTTAACATGGATAATAAAATAACACCCGATGCACCGGCTGTTGCCAATCCCGCAAAAATAGAACCCATAATAACCGTTATTAATCCAGATAGTCCTAAATCAACTTTATACAGTTGTGCGACAAATAAAGTTGCCAAGGCAAAGTACAAGGTTGGTCCTGTTCGGCATATCGTAAAGGTCAGCGGCACCAACAAGTCAACGGTCTTTTTGTCATAGCCCAGTTTTTCGTGCATGGCTGATAAGGTTGATGGTAGACATGCCAGCGCATTGCCCGTCCCTAATGCCATAACGATGGTATCTTTAAGCGCTAAAAAAGGCCTTATCAATGAACCGGTGCGTTGCCACATAATGAGACTGCTCAGGATAAATAATAGTAAAAACCCCAACAAGGCTATTGGCACAAATTTCATCATTGCCATTAAAACATGAATGCCGACTTGAGACACATCGTGGGCAATTAAGCCCAAAAGACCAAATGGCAGGAAAATCATCAACCATTTTACCATCTTAGCAAATGCCAAATAGACCGATTCTAACGACGAAAGTAGAGTATGTGATGAATCTTTATTTAAAGAACCGATTGCAGAGCCAAATAAAATAGCAAAAAAAAGGACTTTTAAACTACTGCCTGAAGTGAGCGCCGAGAAAATATTTGCGGGTATTAAATTGGCAATAAATGTTTTAACAAAAGATTGTTTTTCTTGAGCAACAAAAGGCTCATAAGCCGATATTTCAAGATCCGGCGTCCCCGATTCCCTAATGATAGAGCCCAAAGATGCCAGGGTGGCATCGTCATAACCTGATCCGGGTTGACTTATTAGGCCTAGCGCGACACCTAAAGAACCGGAAACAACAACGCTGATGGCGAATACGGTTAGCATCCGGGTTATATAGGTATTATCTCCTTCCGATTGCATTAAACGCGCGATACTCACAGAAATGGCTGTTACCAAAATAGGTAAAATGCACATTTTTAATATATCTAAGTAAATGTGGCCTATCGGGGTAACATATTCTACATATTCGTGTTTGTATAGTCCGATATAGATACCCATACTAACCGCTATTAAAACAGTCCAGCCACTACGCAGTATTTTTGAGATATTATTTATTAATAATGCATTCATCGCTAGATCCTTTGTTTTATTTTATTTTCAATGTTTTGAATAACCTTATCGTAGTTATTTATTATCTTATCGGCGGTTAACTCCATATTTAATGACTTAAGATAAAAATTCATTAAATCCTGTAAGTTACGATGATCAAGCGACATGGCAATTGCTTTAGGATCGTCAGCATCCTTTAACATGACGGATAATAAGCTCAAAGCCATATCTGGCCTGTCACGCAAGATCATTTTTACTTCAGCTTCATCACGAAAAGCGGCTGTTATTTTTCCGGTACGGGCATCATTGACTGCCTGATCCCAGCTAGGATATTCAACCATTTCCATCTCGCTAAAGTGAGCTGCAAAACCCGTATAAGATGATTTGGCTACTACGCCGATCTTGCCGGTTAAATTTTGAATGACTGTCTCCTGAGGTCGTCCTTGTAATTGCTTGGCAAGTTCAAGTCTATTAATCAATAAACTTTGATGCAAATTAATATAGGGTTCGGAAAAAAGCACGCGTTTGACTCTGTCAAAGGTCATGCTAAGTTTACAAATAGCTAAGTCTACTTCGTGTTTTTCGACTTTATCCACCACATCGTCGAGAAATTTTGCGCTACGATCAAATTCCACGGTTACACCTAATAAATCGGCAAAACCTTTAATTAAAACCACATCGACACCGGTGAAGATATTATTCTTATCCCTATAATAGAATGGCGGGGTATCCTGTGAGTACATGGCAACTACCAGCTTACCTCTATCGACGATAGCTTGAATCTCATTGACTGGTTTATTTAAATCCGGCTGATCATTAGCAAGTCCCGATGGGATGGTGAAAAAAATAAACAGATAAGTGAAGATTCTAATAGTTTTATTCATTTTGTTCATATATCGTGTTAAATAATAGCTGTGGGTTTATAGAAGATAATAAAATTTTTAACACCACTAAAAATTTATGTCACCGATCAGCCAGATTTTTTGTGTATCAAATTTACCAATTTCTTTTCCAGCAGTATCTGCGTGATAATAAGCATATTTCGCTATTAATGTATAATGTTTGAATAACTCTTTGGCAACCATGAAATTCCATTCATCACCATAATGTTTCTGACCCGTATCGTCAGAAAAATCATGAAAAACACCTGATAATTTAAGCCCCATTATATTTTTATCGACACTCGTATAAATATCACGCAAACCATCGCTAGGCGTAGTAATGAATAAGTCTGCCCAGCCATTAAATTTATTTAATAAACCTATAGGGGCATTAAAGGTTTTATTTAAGCCATTGCCGCCTAATTGCTCCATAGCACCTTTGACAATAAAGCCGAAAGCGGAAACCCCGCCTATGACATGGTAATAATCCACTTGATAAGGAGTACTGTTTTTATAATTACGCTGGTTAGTGTATTCAGCCATGTAAACAAAGCCTACGGTGTCATTGATTTTACGGGAACCTTCAAGACGCATACCGTAGCTTTGATTGGAGGACAGGTACAGATAAGGATCTCTAAAATCCATTAAATAAGCATAGCCGGTTAATTTACCTATATCGGCAAAGCGATAACTAATATTTACCAGCGGTAATTGCATGCTATTCAGGCTAGTATTAATGTTCTTTATTTTATTGATATAACCAAGAACAACCGTAGTATTAGGTAATGAGACATTTGATAATAAAAAAGCATCAAAGGTTCGTGCTAATTGACGCCAGGACGATGTTGCGATAAATCGTCCATTATCTAAGGTAATATTTTGTCGACCTAATCTAGCTTCGGTATTGGGAATACCCTTATAGCTTAGCCATAATTGATTGAGTTCGATTTTTTGGGGATCAGAAATTATTTCATACTGGTTTTTGCCATTCATTGTGCTGTTATAACTGTTAATGCCGATATCCTGACTGCCTTGAAGTTCGGCATAGGCTTGCAACCCTTTGAAGGTAGGTGTCAAATAGCCCAGGCGGTAACGTACCGTAGAGGCATTAGCAACTTGTTTTTTTGGGTTGGTGCTATTGGTATTATCGTAACGATAGCGTAGATTCAATTTGATTTGTCCATATTTGGCATCGTCTTGTCCAAATTTCAGGGCTTTTTCGATAGTGGCATTAACATCATCCGCCATAGCCGTTGCGGTAAAAACTAATAAGAGCAGGATTGCCGTAATTTTTATTTTTTTGTTATAAGTATAATGCATTAATATTTTTCCAAAAAATAGCGCTTATCTATTAATATATTTATAAGCTATATATTCCATTTCTATTTTTTAATTTAAAATTGGCCGATAACGAATTATGAAATGAAAAAGTATGCTTTCATTTCGAATAAAAATACTGGATAACGCGAATAAGTTCAGATTTCTTTATCGTTATAAAAATATCAAGTAGTTTTTTGTTGCTTTATTTAAAGAACAGTTTTCTAATCAAGCGCTGAGTTAGGCTCTCATCTATGACTATTTTATTTGGTTTCCGTACTTCAGTAGGATTAAGTGGAACGGCTTGTTCCGGTGGCCATTTCTGTTGAGAGGCGATGATTCGATACAATTTTTCTTTATCTTGCTTTAGATCGGCATTTGAACGGCGAAGAAGGTCATTTATTTGATATAACTTTTCTTTATCCTGCTTTAAATCGGCATTCGAACGACGAAGAAGGTCATTTTCACGGTGATAATCTGCAGAAGGTCTAAATCCCCCAAACAAGCGCAGCAGCTCGGTTACATCGATCTTGTTATCCGTCTGCGAGAGCTCGCCGTCTTTTATGTGGCGATAAATTGTCGGAATGGATTTAGCCGTCAGTTCTGAGGCTTCAGATATTGAAATTAATGACATCGCTAAAATTCTCTCGGCATAACATCTTTATCCTGATAAACATTGAAATTACTGTCGAACATAAAAAATTCCACGAATAAAGATTCGAGAAAAATCGGATTAATTCATGCTGTTCATAGCGGAATATTGGCGTGAAACCGCCTTACAGCGTTATGTTGTAAATTTTGTCCTGTTTCCCGATGCGGCTATCAGATTAGCTTGAGCTTATCCGCCAATGCCAACCATCCTGCAGGCTCGTTTATAATCGACTTAACATCGTACTGGCTGAAAAACCCTAAAACACCCCGCCGACGAAAGATCTCGTTCATCACTTCTGTTGCGGGCCTGTCACCTGCGTCTGACTGCTCTAAATAAGCATGAAAATGAAGCATTTGCGCCGTCCGATCTATAGCCTTATGTAGCGTTAATTTCGCACCCGATACCAGGACAGTGTTCATGACCGCAGTCGCAATCTTAGCAGGAAGAGAGGCATAAGGAATGACCGCCATGGTGGTGGAGATTCCTCGCGAGGTGGCCTTTACTAATTTCGCTGCAAGACACATATCAAGGTATCCGCGAAATTCTTCGTTAGGGTACTTCACACGAAGTTCTCTTAAAAACACCGCGTGAGCACCAGTCAAGGCTAAGGACTGGGCACCTAAGCTTGCCGTACCCACATCCACCGTGGTGACTGCTGATGCTGCGGCTCCTCCCCAACTAAAAAGAGCCGCCCCTATCTGTTTGTGCAGTCTATTTTCCAAGTATGTTTCGGTCTTTGTTGAATGCCCCGAAAAGGTAAATCCCATATCAATAAGTTTAAGAAATTCAGGATTCGGAACCAGTCCTTTGTCGACATCTTTTTCAAATGCTTCAAGGCCGCTATTGGCGCCACGGATTAACTTGTACATACCCATGCAAGCCTTTGCCGCGTCGGCCATACCTCCCGCCTCTGCAAGGCACTCTATGACAGTCCAGGCAACTTCTTCGGCATTCTCTTTATTGAATTGATCTGTATCAATCTCGATTAGGCCATTTGTTTTTGTAATGGGACCGGCGTTGAGCGTTCTGGACGCATTAGACCGGATTAAGGGAGCGGGTCTTGACATGATATTTCCTCGTGTAATTGATTAAAATATATAAATAAATTTTTCATTCAGTCGTGTTGTTACCTATCGTTTCAAAACCACGAATACCAGGGTTTATGTTCTAGAACTTCCACTTGACTATTTGCCTTCAAGTTAACTCTGTATTGAAGCTCAAAAGGCATGGACAGCAGTTTTTTCCATTGCGAACCGGGCTGGGTGTATAAAAAGTACAACGCTACCGATCCCTGCGCCGGTTGACTCACCGCACATTCCTGTTTGGTGCCGGGAACTATCGAAAAGACTCCTAACACACCCGGATCTGGCGGGCTGGAGAAGGCTTTGTCGGCAATGTCCTGGTAGCTGTCAAGCATGAATTGCTTTTCGTTGACACTACGGACGACGAAATAAAACAGGCCTCCATTGTTGGTTTGAATATTCGCTCGGACATCAAAAGTCAACATCGGCGGCGGCTTTGGGGCGCTGGAACAGGCAGCCAATAAGGCAGCCATGAGCAGCGACAGGATAGTTTTCCAAGGTGAGATTGAGATCATTCTTTAACTCCCGGCAAGATTGGCAAATACGGCCAACGGATTGGCTTGGAATGAGAATTCAATATTTAACGATTGTTGCGGAAAATTGGGGTGGGCAAGCAGCCACCGATAACGCTGAGCGCCAACTAATTCGCCTTGTTGCAGCAGCCGAAAAAAATTCCACTGCGAATCGGTAACCGTAATGTCGCTGTAAACCCGGGTCGGTGCCGCATCTTTGCGAAACTCCATGCCTACCTCTGCCAGTTGCGGCGTCCACCACTTCACTGCCAATGTCTGCCAGGTTTTCTGCTGGTTGAAACCCAGCGCCGAATTTTCGCCTTGCCGCAAATAAGTTAAGGATACCAAGGGTGTACGAAGTATTTTCTGGTTTTTGTAGGTTGGCAATAATCCAGGCCTGACTGATAATTCCAGCGGCTTAGGATTGCCGACATCGTCCCATAAACTGGCCGTAAGTTGTTGTGCGGCATTAATCCGCTTCAAATAATTTGGCGGCAACACGACGCTGTCGGATAACTCCCGATGTTTAACCCATACGCCATTGCTAAAAGTCGACAGCGGCGACAGGTATTGCTGGAAAGTAATCCAGAAAACGCCCTGTATCGGATGGAAAGTGGCGCTTAAATCATCCAGCGCCAATTCCTTATCGCGTCCGGCATTGGACGTAAAGGGAAATTGGACCAATAGCGGCATGACATTGGAGCTCCAGATATCGGACCAAATAGCGGCGACATGCTGATTGATTTCATTGGTGCCGAATTTTTGCACCTTTTGTACCGGCGCCAGGAACGGCTGTTGCCAGTCATTGAGGATGCCGACATTTTGCAGCCAGTTTTTAACCAAGGTTGCGTATGAACTATCCTCATTGAGCAGCATGGACCATGCCACCCGTCCGATTGGCGTCAATGCCCCTTTCAGGGCACCGGCGGCATCGCCTTTTTTTGGCAGGTAAGGCTCTTCTGTACTGATGTCATATTGCATTTGCGCCATCAGAAACTGGTACTTTTGAAATTCCGGATAAACGCCGTTTTGTTCTTCCATCAAACGCTGGATGAAACGAAATGTAGTCAATTTTTGTGCAAACGGTTGAAAGTAGGGCGAGACAGGAAAATTCAGTGCCGTGTTGTTTTTTATCTGCACCAGAGTCTCCAGCAACGAGGACGCGGGTTGTTGCAAATCGCTAAGCACATAAGCCAACGCCCAGGTGGAATCAATGCGTACCTGAAATTGCTGAAAATAATGCAAATAGGCCTTCACATAGCCATCGGAGTAAGTACTCAGGCTTTTTAGCACAAAATCGTTGAAATACTTTTTCTCCTGTCGATCGATGGGCAGTTTGTCCACGATTTCAGACAATGCGATGATTGCAGGCTTGACGTCTTGCTCGAAAGCATCAGCGGTCATGCGTCCATCAATACTGGCTTTACCGGCGAACAGCATTCCGCCATTATTGGTGGCATTCATTTCCACGTTGGCATAAATAGAAGGAAAACCGAAAAAAAGCCAGCCGTCGTAATTCCTGTGGTTATTAATGACGTCGCGTAGCATCATGCTAATGCGGCTGCGTTTAATCAACTCGTTCCATTGCGCCGGATTGAACGAGAATTGCTCGCCGTCCAGACTAAAAGTCATGTCAGAAGAGGCGCTATCTACTTTAGCGTTGGCCACAGCTTGCACGAGCCCCAGACACTCGTTCAGCGATAGCGCGACCTTGCAATTATCAGCATGGTCAAGTTTGAGATTACCGACTAAGGTTAATAGCTGAGCGATGTCTCTTTGGCGCAATTGCGACTGGTTGCGCTGCTCCATCAGGCGTAGGCTGGTGTTCTCGGTCAGCCACTGTCTAATATCTTCCTCGTCACTGTAATAATCAAGCCGGTCAATAATATGGAGAAACGGCACTAACTGCTGTTGCAGGGTTTTAAATTCAGCTTCTTGCACAAACGGCTTGTTCAGCAGTTGCTGGAAGTTATGAAACAGCGCTATCCACAGTGTATTGTCTTCAATGTAGGTCTGAGGCTTGGCATAAGTGATTTCATTGAGGAGGAAATCTAACTCTTCGGTTCGGGTATTGTATTGTCGATAGTCGCTAATGAGCTTGGCGTATTTACCGATATTAGCGATGTCGACTGGATTTTTTTCCGCGTTTTTCTCTATAACCTTACCCATTTCGTTAGTCGGTGTTGCATACAATAAACCGATAAAGCGGGTGGTTTTGAAATTGGCATCCGGTCCCAGCTGAATGAGTTTTAATAAGGGCAATAAATAATATTTCCGTATTTCGGCAATCAATAAATAATTATTACGCTCTACAATCGGCTCGAAAAAATTGGGCATAAAAGTTAACAACGCGTCTTTATTCAAGTCTGCACTGAAATTGAGAAACAGTGGGCTGACTTTTTCCGCGTAGTGTTGAACCGGGATTGTGGAGATGGTTTGAATGTCTTGATAGACCTGGGCCACCATATTCTGTTGATAGTGATAACTCCCCACTAAATAGACCGATCCTGCTAATAATAGGGCGAGCGCGGCTTTGGCATGACCATTCAGGGTAAATCGCGGTTTCTCTACGATACCGGGCGGCAGCGAGAAAGGGTGACAGCCAAAGCTATGGACATGTTCCGACAACAGACAAAGTCGGACGATCGGCGGGGATGCCACATCCTGTTCCAGTCCGGCCACACGCAGAAAATCGCCCAAGACGCTGAATAAATGGGGTACTTCTTTAAGAAAACCCACTATTTTAAGATAGTCTTGTGCTGAACAGGTCACCAGTGCGCGGCGCAGATGTTCTTGGTAGCCATCCAGGCAGGACTCCAGCCGATTGATGCCGTCTCCTTCCGGAAAATCCAGTTGTAAGGGGATACCCGCCTCTTGCAAAAACACACAAAACTCCACGAATCCCGGAATTTTTTCCATGTGGGTCAGCGCGATAATCAGCGGCAAGGGTTCGCGCTCTAGTTCACCGAATACTTTCAGTTTACCGAATAAGGCATGACCTGACTGGCGCAGCTGTTCCATTTTCGGGGATAGCAACGTAGTCGCATCAATGACCATAACGGCTTGAGGGCTAGGGGGTAAATGCCGCCATAACTTCTTTATTGCCGTATAAGCGGCTGGACTGGTGTCGTAGAGCAGTGAGGAGCCAAATTCCAACACCAACGATTTTGCACCCAGATAAATTTGTAGCAAGGGATCATCGGTGGCACTGGGATGGAAACGGAAATTTTGTCCTTGCCAGTCGGCGTAGCGGTCGATGATGCCGGTCTTGCCGCAACCGGTTTCACCAATGACCAGGGAAAGCGGCATACGCAATGCATTAGGACGCAGTCGCCAGGGAATGGCGCTGATAAAATAACGCCATACCGTTAATAAACAGTTGGGAGGCAACAAAAGCTTTGTTGGAACAATAAGTTCCGGTATGGCCAGTTTGCTGCCACTTTTAGGATATTTGCGCCGCCAAATCAGAAACCCCAAGACGCACAGTAATATCAGCACTACCGCCAAGCCAAGCCAATCTAGCCAACTCAATACCGAGGTCATCGCGTCCAGCGTGTTCCATGAAGAGCCTGAATCCATTTAATCCTCCTTTTCGGCTACGGTAATACCGACAGCATCGAGGTTAATTTTTTCATCAACGCCGGTAAATATCAGCTCTCCATCAGTCACGCTGACAGCAACTTGCTGCCCATCGCGCAACTCTCCGGACAGCAAAAGTTCGGCCAGCGGATCTTGAAGTCGGGTTTGAATGACGCGCTTTAGCGGACGTGCGCCATACAAGGGATTAAAACCCCATTGTGCCAGGCTATTGCTGGCTTCATCACTGATATCGAGTCGAATGTCGCGTTCTTCCAGGCACTTGGCCAAACGCTTCAGCTGAATATCGGCGATAGGGCGCATGGTTTCCTGGGTCAGTTGGCGGAAAATCAAAATGTCGTCGAGACGGTTGAGGAATTCGGGACGGAAATGACCGCGTACCCTGTCCATAATCAGCGCCTGCATCTGTTGCTGTTCTTGTTCGGTTTCTACCGGATCAATCAGCTCAGAACCCAGGTTGGAGGTCATCAGAATCAGGGTGTTAGTAAAATTGACCAGCTGCCCCTGACTGTCAGTCAGGCGACCTTCGTCCAATACTTGCAAGAACAGGTTAAACACGTCAGGGTGGGCTTTTTCCACCTCATCGAATAGAATCACACTGTACGGTTTGCTGCGCACCTGATTGGTTAATACCCCGCCTTCCTCATAGCCTACATAGCCTGGAGGGGCGCCGGTCAGGCGTGCGGCCGAATGCTTTTCCATAAACTCGCTCATATCGATGCGCACCATCGCGGAGTCATCGTTGAACAAAAATTGCGCCAAAGCCTTGGCCAATTCGGTTTTGCCGACACCGGTTGGACCCAGCATCAGAAAGGAGCCGAGCGGGCGATTGGCATCCTGAATGTTGGCGCGGGCGCGGCGAATAGCCTTGGACACGGCGGCAACGGCATCTTCCTGCCCCACCACCCGTTCCCGCAAATGGCTTTCCAGGTTTAACAGGCGCTGCTGTTCGGAATCGAGCATCCTCGCTATCGGAATACCGGTCAAGCGGGCGACCGTGGCGGCAATGTCCTGCTCGTCAATAAAGTTTTTCTGCAGTTGAATGTCGGCGGTGTCGATATCGGCGTATTCGGCCAGTTTTCTTTCCGCTTGCGGAATCACCTTATGCTGCAATTCGGCAACGCGTACAAAGTCTTCCTCGCGAATTTTCTGCTCCATTTCCCGGCGAGAGTCTTCCAGCAGCTTGCGAGCATCTTGCACTTCGGTCATTGCCCGTTTTTCACGCTCCCAGCGCTCAGTCAGTTGCGCGCTTTTCTCGCGCAGCTCAATCAGTTCATTGTACAACTGTTGTTTGCGGGTTTCAGCCAGTTCATTGACCAGCGAAGACCATTCGATTTCCAGTGATACCAAGCGGCGATCCAGCGCTTCCAATTCAGCAGGCTTGGCGGAAAGACCGATACGCACCATCGCGGCAGTCTGGTCGATCAGGTCGATGGCCTTGTCCGGCAGGAACCGGTCGGCAATATAGCGCCTGGAATAGCGAACCGCCGCCAGCAAACCCGCTTCGGTAATGCGGATGCCGTGATGCATCTCGTACTTTTCCTTGATGCCGCGCAGAATCATCAACGCGGTTTCGTCATCCGGTTCTTCCATCTTGACTACCTGGAAACGCCGGATCAGCGCCGAGTCCTTCTCGAAATGTTTACGGTATTCCTCGTTGGTAGTCGCGCCGATACAGCGGATTTCGCCTCTCGCTAGGGCAGGCTTGAGCAGATTGGCGGCATCCATGGAGCCTTCGGCCTTGCCGGCGCCGATCACATTATGAATCTCGTCGATGAAGGTAATCACATTCCCGGCATCGGTGATTTCCTGTAGCAGCCGCTTGAAACGTTCCTCAAACTCGCCACGGTATTTGGCACCGGCAACCAGCAAGCCCATATCCACGGCCAATACCGAACAACCTATCAAATCCTTGGGGACGTCGCCGGCAACGATGCGTTGCGCCAACCCCTCGACGATAGACGTTTTGCCTACGCCGGGCTCACCAATGATGATGGGATTGTTTTTAAGGCGCCGACACAACACTTGAATCGCCAGGTTGATTTCGTCGGTGCGACCGATCACCGGATCCAGCAAACCTTGCCGAGCCAGTTCGGTCAAATCGCGGGCATACTTGGACAGATATTCAAATTCGCCGGAACTGTCTTGACTTTGGTAGCCGCGCTTCGGCAGCTGATCTTGTATTCTGATAAACGCCTGCTTGCTTCCGCCCGCTTCCGTCAACGCCGCGACCAATTCCTCAAGCTCCCATAAGGCCAGCAGCAGATGGTTGATGCCCATGTATTTATCGCCCATGCGACTGGATATTTGTTCGGCGTAAATGAATAGACGTTCTAGCTCACGGTTGATAGGCGTTTGCTGGGCATTTTTCAACGCCTTCGGCTGGACGATCAGTTGGGCAGTCACCGTATCTCCCAGCCTCGCCAAATCGATATTGGCCTGCTCCAGGTATTGTCGTCCTATGCTGTCTGTTGACTCGAAAAGGCTATGCAAAAGATGCCAGGGCGTGACCAAACCATGGTCTTGTTCAACCGCCAGACGACAGGCACTCTCAATGATTTTTTGCGCTTTCAGATTAAATTTTTCGATGATCATGATTTTTGTTTTTGTTCATTATGTTGTTGAACGCGATGGATAAAAAAACGTTGCTTACCCTATAGGGCTACTTTTTCAGCTCTTCAAACACTTTAGAATCACGGCTCTCGACTTGAGATCGTTCCACGACAGATTCGATCGCGAGAAGGCATTAACGGCTAGGGCAAGCCCGAGATACTTGGCCGTGTTAGAGCCTTGGATCGTGTCGGCGAGGGTTATCTCGTCAACCAAGTCGTCAAGAACCTTGGTCTTCATATCCTGCATACTCATAGCTCCGCCGCTCCAGCCTACCGCCCGCAATGCCCCCCCAGCCTTTTTCGCCTGGACAGACTTGACTTGTCGCTCCTTTTCGCTCTGGAACAACTTCAGCTTCTTGTACGCCTTGGAATCGAGAGCAACCACCGTGAGTATGTTGAAGAAACGCTCAAAGTTTTTTGTAGCCTGGTAATTATTCAGCACACTGCGAATGTTCTGCTGTGTAATATGGTTGGGACTTGATGCCCCCGGGAATTTGTAAGACTTCGCGTTTCCCTCGACCAAATCGAAGAAGGTGTTGTACTTAGCCCATGGCGTAACTGCACTCAATCTGCTGTCAAGGAAAGCGCCTGCTCGTCCCAGTTCAGCCAGAAGCGCACCGCGGGCGATAAATATCTCATGGGAATTGTCCGAGGCACCACCTGGCTTTTCGAACATTACGCTCTGCCCTCCATGCTGCGATGCCATCGCGACACCCTTACTAGAGCCTTCGCCTATGGTCACAACTGAATCGCCCTTCACCCAGTAGAAACAACCGTTGACCCACAGCGCCCAATTCGTTGAGAAGTCCTTGCTCCCGCAGGTCGGTTGCGCCCAACCCACATATCGCAGGCTGTTCCAAGGCCAAGCGGGCAGATCCCTGACGAGGTAGGCACTGAAACTCCCATTTGTCATTGCAATAGCCATTTGGCTGGCCAGCGCTGCACCCAAACTATGCCCAGTGACGGTAATTTTCCGGGGTGTACCGTAGATGCGGTCGAGCCGCTTGAGCGCATGGTGAACGGTGCCGAAACAAGTTTGTAGGGCATATGAAAAACCTTTTCCAACTGTACCCACCTTGCTCACCCAGTTATTTTCCACTTTATAGTTTGCCATGTCCGTGACCCAGTCGGGGTTTCCATGACTCCCTAATGCCTGAACGACTGTCCTTGCGATACTTCCGCCGCTGCGGCTGCCCCGAAAGGCGATATGGATATCATGCATGTCGGGGTTTTTGGGGTCCTTCCTCATTAGAACGTAGCCCATGAGGCTCCAAGCAGGCTCTGTCGTTGATGCGATGAGACCGTGACCACCCTCGAATCCGATCAGATGATCCGTACCATCTGGGTAATCACAGATATCCCTGATCTCGACTTGAGAAGACCCAGGGTCGCCATTGACATTCGGTGCCACCTTGTATTGCGCGACCTCGACCGTCTTAATCTTGTCCGTGATATAGGCGGGAGTCTGGATGCTGACATAGCCGTCTGCCGTGCCGGTAAATGCAGGTAAGCGCGGGTTCAGTTGGCTGTACTGGGTCATAACAGGATCCAGAGACTTATTGGAGCTGCGTCCGC
Source organism: Methylobacter arcticus (assembly GCF_050917435.1). Lineage (NCBI taxonomy): Bacteria > Pseudomonadati > Pseudomonadota > Gammaproteobacteria > Methylococcales > Methylococcaceae > Methylobacter > Methylobacter arcticus. The sequence continues at coordinate 2,345,712 of NZ_CP159583.1, read as the reverse complement.
TGAATGACGCGCTCGACGGACCTCGAAATCCTGCCTCCTTATCGAACGAATTGCACTGTTCGTGGACTTGATTCATAAATAGGGTACGCCGATCCGACATGCTCCGTGTCATCACGTCGTACCAGGGATCAAGCGGCCAGATGACCGATTGGTGATACAAGTGGTAGGAAAGGATAGCTAGATCACACTGCAAAATTGTTTCTGGTATAAACATATCAACTTCCGATTTTTTATTTATTAAATAAGGTCAATGGTCTCAGACTATTGATTTACCAAACCAATATGCAGCCTGAATGCTCACGATGAGCGTTTCACTACTGTCAAAACGTTTTTTCGATAAGCGTATTCATAATCAAACTCTTTACAATAGAGTCATTGTTTAGTCATGCAAGTTGAGCAATAGTTCAATAAAATAGGGGGCAGGTCTGTCCTCCACTTATCTGTTTATCAAAAATAGTACACGTCTATACATCTATAAAAATCATTTTTAAGTCGATTATAAAATCAACAGGTTATGAGCATATTTTGCTATTAAATCCAGCATTTTTATAAAACCGATAGATGCTAAGAGGCAAGTATTGTGTTTTGCCTCCAACTCGTAGCCTATGCCAAAATCTTCCGCTTCAACTCGGACAAACAGCGATATATGTCGCTACGCTGTCGTCGATACAACTCTCCGGTGACATAATGGAACTGACACCATTCTTGATCCGCTCCGCCATCGCTATTGCGCTGCGGCAACAGCGGCAAACACTCAATGCGATCGGGTAGAAACTCACTGCCCAGCTCGGTTTCAATCAGTGCCTGCAATGGCGCCGCATCGACGCCCGGACCGAAGTTCTGTAGGCCAGGCATGCTTTTTATGCCCGACATTCCAAGGCAAGGGGTGCATCGCACGCCTTTTTGAGGCTCAATCGTCTGGAATGAGTTACTTGTTGAGATGCTTTAAAATAACGCGGTAAGGCGCAATAGCGATAGTCTTCGGTGGCACAATGTCCAGATGCTCGGCAACTGCTCCTGCGTTGCTCTAACTCTTGCATCCATGCAGTTGAATGAAGATGATCCGGCATAATCTCAGCGTTGACATCGAAAGATCTTCATTCTTTTAAATAACGAAAAGCTGTTCGTAGCGAATCAATCTTTTCAACCAACAAAGATTGCCCCGACGTTCGGCAAAATTCACCGTAAAAAACCACGTAGCATCAAGAATGTAAACACGGAGATAATCAATCATTGGTTTGCCCTTTTACGTCCTCTCTAAATTAATGCGTCAAATCTATAGGTTGCGCTTCGTATCTCATCCTATGTTCTTTCTCTACTCGGCTCACAACTACGTAGCTTTGGAGGCAGTAGGAATCGCCAATGGATCGAATATCTCTATACATCCCTGATCTTGGAAATATTGATTCCAATCATACACAGTATTTACCAGATGTATCACCGATTTACGAGCATAGCTTGGAGTAGGGTAACGCTTTTCCAAATAAGGATGCCCGTAGTCGCCTATATTTCGATTTACATGTGCATGTCGACCACCTCCGCCACCATCGACATTAAAAATTAACCCCTTTTTCTTACATGCAACCGCGTCTTGTTCAATAGCCATTCCGGCCGAAGGGATAAGTTGTATCTGTATTTCGTTGTCTCCTTTGGCTGGTGGTGAATCCCGAAGGCGTTTATAGGCATGATCTAAACACACTTCCAGACCAAACGTGATTCCGCCCATGGTAAATATCCCCTGTCCTCCAAGTCCCGACTGGGTTTTCTCGCGCCCTCGCCCAGTTGAATTCATATTACCGGACAGCACATCGCGGGAACCCTGAACGGGACTGACCAGCGAACCCGTACCGGCTACCAATACGTGACGTCCAGCAGGATCATGCCATTGCGGATCATATGGCATATGACAAGTGTTACATATAGCGAATCCAGTGCATCCAGGATTGGAACATTTATGAAGAAGTTTGATGAAGTCAATATGTGATATGTATTCTTTGTATACGATTAGTGTGTGTTGTGCATCAAGTTCTTGACTCCCCCCCTTCTGCACTAGTGCCATATTCATAATTTCTTTCGTCCCATTGCTATCCAAATATCCAAGGGCAGTACCCAGCACGAAAATCCAGTGTTCGTATTTCTTTAGCGAGACCATCTTACGAATATCTTCCATGATCAAAGATACGAGTTCAATGGGATAAGCTCCTTTGTCGCCCCGAAAATAGAACTCGGGTGCCATGAAAATCTTGAGAGTATTTGAGTTCGTGACAATATCAGTGTGGGCTGTTGCCTGAGCGATTGCGTGTCGCATGATCTGACAACGCTTGCGGATGTCTTGTTCAGCATTGATATTTCCGAGATACGTTTTTACTCCGGAGAGATCAGAAGGGAAGGTATCAATTACATATGAGATGAATTGTGCGTCTTTGTAGGCCATATGTGAATTCCGTGAAGTCTTGTAATGAAAAAAATAATTACCGCAGAAAAATCAATGGGGAGTCAGACTCCACTGGTTTACCAAGCCCACCTACAGCAGCCTGAATATTCGCAACGATCATCTTACTGCGATCCAAATGATTCTTTTAAATATGTATGTTCATAATCATCCTTTATTTGAATAGATTAATTGTTTAAGCCATCTAAGTTGAGCAACAGCTTGATCCTCCCCTCTAAACATCAACAAAATAGAGGCTAGGTGATTCTATAGAAAAAACTTATCCATTAACCGAGCCCAAGCATTTACCTGATTACTTTTAATGGGTAAAATCAGCCTCGAAGATCATCTTAAGTCTTGTATTTTGTGTCTAACGGGTGTTCTATCTCAAAACCATCCCCTTCAACTCCGACAAACAGCGATACATGTCGCTACGCTGTCGTCGATACAACTCTCCGGTGACATAATGGAACTGACACCATTCTTGATCCGCTCCGCCATCGCTATTGCGCTGCGGCAACAGCGGCAAACACTCAATGCGATCGGGTAGAAACTCACTGCCCAGCTCGGTTTCAATCCGTTTCTGCAATGGCGCCGCATCGACGCCCGGACCGAAGGCCAATAGTACCTGGAGCGGATCCGCCTCGCCGCCATGGGTAAATGCCTCGACCAAGGCCGGATAACGCGCTGTTCCTGACAGCAAATCCAGCACTTCCTGTTTCGGATAAGTCCGCCCCGCGCGACCTAGCGGATACTGGCTCAAGTAATGCCACACTTTTCGGTAGGGCGTCAAAATATAGGGCGTGGGCGTCCAAACGGTTTCATCCTTTTCCGTTTTACCCAGGGCCATCCGTCCCCATCCGCTCACAGAAGGCAAATCCGGGGAATCGATCATGCCCAGTTGCCAACACATAGCGGCGGCAGGCAATACCGTATGATGAGGCAGTCCTCGATATCTGGGCGAAAAAACGATAGCCCCGCCCTTGGCAGCGTTGCATAACACGTTGCCCGAATACCTGTCTTCCAGCTGCCATATCCTGATAAAGTCCTGCCATAAGGTAAAGTCAGCCGATTCGGCCGGATGGCGAAACCAATAGCGCCAGGTTTTTTCACCGCCCGGAGGATGATTAGCCATCAACAGGTCACGCAAGGATCGGCTGACGCCCAGCACGTCAATGGGTTGTTCCAATAGTCGTTCCGGTTGCTTTTCCACATCGGCCAGGTCGATATGCACCCAGGTCGCGCCGTTCAACAAAACCGCCAATATCAGCGCCGGCTGGCTTTCCAACCCATGCCAACCGGGCGCGGCACAGGCTTGTCCAGGCTTGATGCCCAAAGATAAAATGCCATCCCGCAAAGCCCCCAGATAGAGGCTGTCGGCATCGACCGAACAGACTACCTCGGGCGTTGGACTGGTCGGGTCAAAGCACTGGACGACGACAGCCGTGCCAGGATATTCATAGGGCCGCCTGGTTGGCGCCAGTGACGACAGCGTGTTGGGCAACACTTTGTCCTGCCAAACGGCGGCAAGCTGGTGGCGGTACAGCTGATCCATTGCCAGCCATTGCGGCGCCAGATTGTCGAGGCGACGGCTGACGAAAGCGTTGCCTTGCGGCGGCAACAGCGTCACCACCAGGCCTAAACGTAAACCTGCCAGTAACGCAGACAGCCAGTGCGGTCCCTGCGGATGCAGTATGACCAGGGTATCGCCCGGTTGTACGCCGATTTCTTCCCAAGAGGCGGCCAAACCATTCACTACTTTGCCCAGTTCGGCATAAGACCAGGTTTGCCAAATTCCGCTATCGAACCAGACCAAAGCCGGTATTGTCTGGTCTTTTTGTTGCACCAGTACATCGTGATAAAAATCGTAACGCAACCAGGGAGTGCTTTTCGATTGGCTCGCTTGTCGTCTATCCGAGTAAGCGTGCAGGGCTTTGCAAAAACTGTCGGGGTCTTGCCAGCTTGATTCCAGCCAGGTTAAATCAATGGACGACTGTTGATCTTCCTGCCATAAGGACGCTTCAATCAGGGCAAAATTAGCCGCAGACCAAGGCCCGGTGCCGTCATCATTCCACATGAGCTTTCCGGCAGAATGACTTTGTCATGACAGCATCACCTTGACCTGACCGGCAAAGGTGATACTGATAACACCCGCCCAACAACACATCAGTTTGCTATCGCTGCTAAGGGCGGGCATGTTGCCTATCAATACGGTCGGAGCGCCTGCCACCCAGGGCGCTACGGTCATCGGTATGCAGGGCATGGGAGTCGGCACGCCCAATGCCGCCGCCGTGGCCGCTATGACCGTCGGATTTGCCATGCTGCTGCACATGCCGAACGGCAAAATATTGAGCATCGGTATTTCATCTACGATATTGGCAGCAGGCATATCAACCATCACACAGTTGGTTGGCAATACCATCATGGTTGATGGCGCAGCACCGAAAGTACATGAAAGAACGGCGTTACCCGTCACTAAAAAACCCATAACAGCCTCCTAATTATTGATAAAACTATCGACATCAACTTTTAACCAGTCCTGCATGACCTGCCATTGCGCACTGTCCTGATTTTCTGCGTAGCTAGACAATTCTTCGAAGTTCAGCGCTTGCAGCCTAACGAAAGTTTCGAAAATTCTCGGAAAATAAATTTTGGGGTCGAAATTGCTTAGGGTTTCGTTGATATCGACCGCCATCAAAGCCGCACGGGGAAACTTTTCCTCCTGGAGCAAGCGTTCGAACGCAGCCAGTTTCTTCAGTAACAATTCCATGTGATAGGAGCTCTCGATTTCCAGTCCACGGGGTTGGATTGCTATCATCGGCAACATATCTGCTGCGGTGGCATCACTCTCACTCTGTTCAGGTTCAGCGTAAACCGGTTCGGCTGGGCGATACATCAGCTGCTGGAATGCCACCAGCCACGCCTCTATCTTGCTCCATAGACCGATTATGGCCCCGGCATTATCCTCAAGTCGGTGGTTAATGCCTAAACGAAAGGTCTCGCCCAATTCCAGTATATTGCTTATTTCATCTGTGTTGAAGTGCGCTTGCCACTGTTGCCACAGAGGCGTATTTTTGCTTTCTTCGTATTGTATTTTTTTCAGTAATTGCTTGAATAGCCAGTCCAGGCTTTTTTCAAGGCTTTTTTCCCGCCGGGTGACCGGGCCAATAGCTTCCCAATTTTCCAGGACATTATTCAAACAAGTGATAACATCAAAAAGGCTGGACAGTCCTTCCTCCAACCAATGGCCATAGAGAAAGTAACAAATCAGCCGGATGTCGTAAATTCCGTCAGCCAATAGGGCTTCGCTCAGGTTGGCTGCTTCCGCGTGTTTTCCTGCTTGTACCAAGGTTGCAATGTCGTCAAAGCGGGGGTCTGTGGAATCAAGGCCGGGATTTTCGGTTACTGGCAAACCGCCCTGTAATAGCTCAATTCTCATGTTGTTTTTCCCTTAATGCCCATCATAGTAAACGTCCGGAAAAGATTCGGATGCGTCGGAACTGTAAATTGTCACTGAGCAGGTTTTCATAGCCCAGATAACTGTTTTGCTTTAAGCCCAGATAACTGCCCTGAGTGCGGATCATCAGCCATATTTCCAGATGCAGGTCCACGCCCTGTAAAACCGGAAATACCAGCTTTTGCAGTCGTCGCTCAATTTCATGCGGCCAAGTTTGTTCGTTAGTAAAGCTGTCTTCATCGGTAATCAAGGTAATTTGCTTCCCCGGCACCGGCAATTTTTTTATTTTTCCAAATACGGTCTGGTAACCAAGACGGGATTTTCCCAGAATAGGCGAACCCAGATCGATGTTACGTTGGAGCGTCACTTTTTCCACCCGAACCTGTAGCTCAGGAAACACCAACTGTGTCAACCAGTGCAGGGTGGCAATGCTGTCCAATCTCAGCGTGTGAACGGCTGATTTTTTTCTGGTTCCCCAGTTCTGGAAAATGGTTTCGTCAAATTCAGGGTAAATAGCAAGCAAGAAACGGCGCAATAATCGATCGTCGAAATAGCCAAAAAATTCCGCAAATCGCTGCGCATCGATGGTGTTATTGTGCACTTGCTTAAACAGATAATTGGGCAGTACGCTTTGCCCACCCAATAAGCCCAGGTTAAGCGTAATAACCACTTTTCTTGGCGAATGACGAAATTCGATGGATTCAAGCAGGCGGGATTGAGAACAGGCGCCAAAGGTGCTGCAAAACAAAATCTCATTGATGTCATAACCCAGGTGAGCCAATAGTTTCAGCAGGCTGATCGGATCGAATCGCCAAATATTCCGGACAATACGCGTTTCCAATAGCGTCATCTAACGGTCCCTAGGGACAAGTCCATTGCCCATAGCAAAGTCTCCAGTTGCTCCAACATAACGACAATAGCCTCCTTTTGTTGGGCATCAACGGGGTCGGTAGTCGCGTCCGGTGGAAAGGTCTGATTGATTGTCTCAGTCAATGCATCGAATCTGGCTGACAGTCTTGATACATCCGGAAAATTTTTACCTATTAAGCGCTGCAATTCATCATAGTTGGCGCGGATCTTGAGATGAGACGCGGCCTGTTTCGGTTCAAGCGTCGGCGTGATTTTCATGGGCCAATTTTGGCGCAATCTGTCCGGTGAAAATAGTTCGTCAAGCCGCGATGTCATGGGGCTGCCTGTGATCATTTTATCGGGTGCCAGGTGCTGGCCAGGAAGGTGAGGAACCAATAATTCATGATGAATAGCACACCGACCCCGGCGTAATAAACATAATTCGGTATGCGGAAATAGGAACGTTTGCTCGCCGAAGAAACTGCCGGGGCTATCGTTGCTATCGGCTGTAAAACAATCGGTTTACGCAATTTCTGGAGATAATTGGCAACCATGTCAGGGTTGACGCTGTAGCGACCGCAAAAACCGTCATTCAAGCAAAAGTAATACACCTCATAAACCAAGGCCAAGGTTTCCGGTTTGCTTAAGGCATTATCAAGCAACTCATAGAATAAATCCCCCGCATCGGCCACTTGATAAAACTCTTGTTGCAGTGGCGGCCATTCCAACTGGTTACTCTCCAGGATCATCTTTTTCACCACTTCGTCACAATGGGCAGTCAGTGGAAATAAAACGTAGTAAGCGTCGCGCTCCGAATATTGTTCAGTAATAGCAGCACGCAAGTCGTCCAGTTGCATCCGCATCTTACTGCGCAACTCCACTAAATCCATCATGGTAACAGTGGACTGGGTATCGGCTGCCCGCAAAGGACTGAGAAAATTGTTGACGGTTACAATCATTTCCCATAAATCTTGGTTCATTGTCTTTCACCTGAAATAGTTTCGTCGATTTCATCCTGTACTTCCCAGCGGGTCTCGACCAGCGCATCGGCAAGCCATAAGTCAAGTACTCGCCCGACATGATGGACAAACGTTTCGATTAATTCACGACTCTCGCCCAATTGTGGCTTAAATTGCAGATAATACGTTTGTTGGGTCTTATGCCCTTCGGCTCCACCTAAAGGCACTTCCTCCAGACGCAAATCAACCAAGCTGTTGAATACGCCTTGAAATCGGCCTGCGGTAACGCTCCCCAAGGCAAGCAGCAGATCCTTCATATTCTGACCGCTGAGACTGGAATTATGCATCAGCGTCAGTAAATGCATATATCGGGAAACATTGTCCATTTGGCGATTTTCTGCATGAGGGATTACCGTATCCAAAAGCTCCCATTTTGCCCCCGGCAATTGTCGACGAAATGCCTGTAAGGTATAGGTGTTTTGCACGATTTGGTCGTACCAGGGTTGTTGCCATAAGGCTTCGATCACCAGGGTGCGGGGTTGCTCAAATGAAGCGGGGAAATGGGGAACCACCCAATATAAATTGCCACCGCCTTCTTGCATCGGACCTTGTTCTATCTCGTAGGAGCCATTACCGCCCGCTAATATGCCTGGTCGAAAAGGCAGCATGCCCTGATCACCCACTTCATAAACGCCCAGCACTTTTTGCAAGCTAAAACCTAATTCCGGCATGGGATGTCGGATCGTATAGTGTTCCTGGGTACCGTCGCAAATAATCGGTTGAGCCATGGTCTGTTGATTATTGACCACTGGCACAGTAAACAAGTGAAATAAATTCCGGTTTAAACCGAGTTGACGCGGCCATGTCTGGTCACAGTTCAATACTACGGTAAAATATTTCCAATTCCTGGGTGCAGGAGGAAGCTCAAGATCCAGATAAAGTTCTTGCTGAGGAAAATGAAAATAGTAACGCTCCACTTCCAACGGGTGCTGCCACTCATCTGTGGCGATATCGACGGGTGGAACACCGAGACTGAAGTCACAGGCAGTGCCGGGTTGATCGGGATCATACCCACCGAACTGGACGTCGACACTTTTCAACGACTGACCCAGAAAATTAAAAACTTTGAGCGACAGCGCCAGGTCGTTCAAATAGTTAATATGCAGGCTGAGGGTTTCAGGTTGTGCGTTCAGCGGAAAGTTAGCCTGGAATGACATTAAAAGCCTGATGCCTGCACCAGGAAGCAGTTCTTGCTTGACTCCCGTCAGACTCATCGGTAGTACTCGCAATGGCCGAGTACTGCGAAACATAACCAGACCGCCTTTTTCCGGCCGTAATTCAAATTCGGTACCGGTAGGCAAGTCTAAAACCTCAGTGAGGTGGCCGGTCGGCTTTGCCTGAATCATCGCCATCGCCGCTAAAGGTGTCAGCAAATAGGAAAAAAACTGCTGATACAAGCGGCGGTTGGTAGCATCGACGCTACGTAACGCCGCAATCTGGGTGCGTGCGCCAAAAAAAGCCAGGGCTTCGATGATGCGTTTGACATCCGGATCGTCGCCTTCCAGTCCGGCACCAGGATAATCAAGAGCATAATTAAGCCGAAAATCGGCTAAATCCTGCAGCTCCTCAAGAAACGCCTGGTACTGTGTGTTATCGAAACTCATAAGCCTTATCCGAGCGTTACCAGGCTACCCTGGATATTGGTCAGTTGTCCTTTGACCGTGGTTGTTAGCCCTTCGACATCCATCGTGGTATCGGCTGCGGCTTTGACCGTGGCGCCTTTCAGACTGGCGCTGGCTGTCGCGGTCAGCGCCAATTCCAAGCCGGTAACGCTGGCTTTGTTGTCGCCGTTTAGGGTTGTGGTCAAGGCGGTTACTTTGGCGCTGTTCGTTGCGGTAGCGACAAAGTCGGCCGATTTCAGGTTCAGTTTAGTCGTGGCCGAAATATCCATATCCGCCGATGACGTAAATGCCGACTTTTTAGTGCTGTTGATGCTAAAGGTACCTGTGGCTTCATGCAGGGTATCTTTGGTTGATTTGCAGGTAATACTTTCCGCATTAACGATAAAATCCTTGCAATCGATGGTTATGCTGTCGGTTTTCTGCGTTATCGTACTGGTATCATCTTGACCTTTACAGGTCAGAGTGATGATGGTGCCGTCGAAGGTTGCCGTCTGGGTGATATTGCCATCCTTGTTAATCACCGTCAGGGTAATCCCATCCGTTTGGCTTAATTCAATTTTGCAAACTAAAGCCATGTTCAGCTTTCCTCTTCTTGCTGGGTTTGCAAGATGATGTAACCCGTGGAAAACTGTAATAGCTCGGTATCTTTATCGTCAGTACGCTGAATTTGCAATTCAGGCTTACTATCCACATAGCTATGCTTAATAATGTTCTGGCTGGTCGTTGATTTACCCATGACCAACTGGTTCCCCTGGGAATCCATAGGCAGGGCAGTGCCGCTGCCCCAATCAAGAAATTCAGTAATAATGGCGTTATCAAAACCTAAGCCGACCAGCACCCGGGCATTTTTATAAGGGGGGAAGTAAAATTGCCCCGTATCCATGTTCGATTGGTAGGCGGCGCGTACCTTTTTATCGGCCCACAACGGAATGCTGATCTGGTAATAATTAATCGAGGTGTCTTCGTCTGTGTAGAACTGATAACTCAGATCGGCATCCTCGCCTTGTTCACTGACGATTTTGCCTTCGACGAAAAAAGGATAAACGGGCAGCGCATAGGGCGGCAAAGCCGCGTTCAGTTCCAAACTGCTATCCAGCTTCAGGCTATGTTCCATGTCATAGCGACTGTAGGCATTATTAAGGTCGAGCGTTAATTCCTGCTCCGCCGAACGGGCGAGCAAATGCCATTCCCTTACCTGATAAGTGTTGGCGTGTACAAATAAGGACGCGTTCCAGGCAGAGGAACCCTTAAAATCGACCAACTGGCCCGGCGGGGTAACCTGCATGGGAAAGTGATGGTATTCGACCCAGACCTCGTGCAAATGCTGCTTTAACCTCGCTGTTTCCAGCGTCACTCGCGCCTGCATGTCGGCTGCGATCGGATAGCGTGCAATGTAATCACGGCGGATTGGACTGGCCACCTGAGTGTTGGTGATGGCCGTATTTAGCGGGCTTTCCGAGTAAGCATTCAGGACATTGGGCTGGTGGCGACGGATTTCAGGAAAACTGACGCCAAATGCCGAAACTTCCAGAGGATTTAGCGACTGAGCGCTGCCAGACTGGATTTTTTCGGCACTGAGGGAATATTTCTGGGTGGCAAAGTCATAGCTGAATACGCCATTATTGCTATCGACTAACCATATCAGGTAATCGTAAAAACTTGCCGGGTTGCCAGGCGCTCCTAAAGACAGGGCCAGCACCGGGTAGGTTTTATCCAAGACCGTCCAGTCGTACAACAGGTCGATTTTTGCACTCTTGTGGGCGGTAATCAGCGCCTTCAAGGTGGTATCGGTCAGCAGGTCACAAGGATAATGTTGTTTCCATAACACTTGGGCAGGATCGGCAAATTCCAGATGGTAATGCCGATGTAACATAAACGCCTGGGTTTTGAGAACATTACTCAGCGTTTGTTCCGAAAACCCCCTGGCGGTGACTAAACCATTCAAGGCAAGCGGACTGATCACTGCGGAGGCGTCATTGGAATAAGCCTCTACCTGCAATGACACCTCGATTAAATCGTTTTGCGTTGTTATCGGGGTAAATAGCGCATCGGTCGACTCTTCGCAAGACACCACAAAACTTATTTTGCCGTTAAAGCCGTAAGGGGTCAGGCTAAGATCCAGGAACTTGACGTTACCGGCAGGAATAGTGTGGGCCTGACCGGCAATAGTCACTACCAGCGTAATCGTTAAATCTCCGGAAAAACTACTCATAGCTGAACCTGGTAACGATCAAGTACTGGATTCAAAAATAACTTTAGGGTGTGATTCTTGTTACGCACACTGCAATCCAGGCTAAAAGCCAGGTGAAACTGCTTGTCATCCTTGATATGTTCAATGTTGTTCAACACAATTCTTGGTTCGAAGCGTTCGATATTTTCGGCAATTTCGGCGATTAGCGCCTTCCCGATATAATCGCTGGTACCGAGATATTTGTAGTCGGACAGGCCAAAATTTTGCAAAAAAAAGCCATAATCGCGTTTGCTGCCGAGTACATTATTCAGGTTATCGATGATGCTATTGATTTCATAGTCTTCAGCCTTATCCTTGTCGCCTGCTAATTTACGTAGCAACGCCATCAGACCGATCTCCAATAAAGGAAAAAATTTTCTTCGGTGAACTTTGGATCAGCGTAAAAACCCAGTGCCAGTTCATCCAGAGCATGATCCCATTCTTCACCTAGACTGATTTGGTAAATATCCACCTCAGGACCAAAGGAGTTCTGGAATGGCGGACGCTCCATGCGTTTGCAAGGGATGCCTTGCAAATAAAATTTATGCACTATCGGAATGCGGCTGACGGCGGCAATCTTAAAACCATCAAGACTGACGGCTTTGGTGACGCCTCCTTTTTGCACCAACAGGTAGATTTCTTTTGCCTCACGAATCGACTCGGGTAGGCTGGCTCGCACGATGCCGGCAAGCAGGGCAAATGGCAAATAGGGTGAACGCATCTGACTCAACTGTAATTGGTCATTCAGTGGCCCAAGCGTTTCACGGAATACCTCGGCAAGTTGCTCATGGCGATAAGGGCTCGTGGCAAATTGCGGGGTGTTGTTATGATAGAAGCACAAATCGACATAAAAGTGCTTTAATTGTTCGTACACCGTATAGGGGTGCGGGGAAATTTGGGCAAACAGATTGGCAAGAAAGCGTTGCATTTGCACAACACTTTTCAGGCACTGCTTAGCGTTGACCAGATCGGCACCCGATAGATAAATGGCCGCAATTTCCTGAGTCAACTGATAATGATAGGCCTCAAGTTTATGAACCAGTACAGTCAATTCCTCTTTCAGAAACGGCACTGAACCCAGGCACACTAACGGTGGAATATAGCGGGAGGAAAGCCGCCATGAACCATCCGGTTGTTTTTCAAACTCGGCCAGACGAAAACTTTCCAGGGTGTCAGGATTTTCTTGTTCAGTGGAAAGTTCCAGAGACCAAAGCCAACAATTGACATTATCGCGTTTAATCGTCTGTGACCCGGCGTCACGCTCGCTACTGTCCTCAGGACGGCAGCGCACATGCACATAAACCGGCACCAGGGTGGTACCGGGAATATTAAGATTCAGTGGAGCTACCTGTGCATTTGCCTTCAACTCCAACAGCAAACCTGAAAATAACACCAGCGTCATCTCGTCCAAAGACAATACGCCTTCGATTAACAGGTTTCCGTTCCATCTTAAGCGGTACAGACCATAACCCGGCGCCTCCTGCCGACTGAAGCGCAAAGCACTGTCAGCCAACAAGGATTCTTCCAGGGCACGCAGATGTGCAGGCAATAACGCCTGCCCCATCGTCCACAAAACTCGTGATAGGCGATTGTACATAAATTAATGAATAGCCACGAGGCTTATGGTGTTAGTCAACAAGGAAATTTAAGTTGATACCGCGACACCCCAGGTTTTGACGAATTTGTCGGTATTGGAAACCGCCAAATTAAGAACCTGAGCTGTTTCCTGGGGCATAATGCCAATGTACATTTCATAATTTAGTGGTGATTTCACTATAGTGGAAGCATCTGGACTAATTTGCAGCGCCAGATTACCTCCCTCTTTCAAGATCAGACCGTTCATGTCAGTTTCATTGGAATGAAATGCCAGATAGTACACTTTGGCAACTGGATCGTAAGCCCAGATATTGAACTGAAATACCACGTCATTATCCAACAGGTTGGTATGCGTTTTAATGGCTATTAACTTTTGATTTTCAGTGCTGACATGAACAGTAAAATGCAGTGGATCTGCATAGCCGCCTTGCCAAGATATATCGGCAACCACACCGACAACTGATGTTGATTCTGTGACTGCGTCACCTGATGAAAAGGTCGCTGTCGGTATAGTCAAAGCCATATCGGCCTCTAATGCTTGGCCGCCGACCGACATGCTGACAAGATGTCCAACCAACACCTGCTGGTCTTTCTCAAAGTTAAGGCCTTGCCTTACACTGCAACTATATTGTGAAGATGCCATAATATTTTGTCCTTAGTTAGATTTTTATGTTCAATAGTAAAAGGTTACAAGCGTGCATCTAGGCGCAATTCAACATCCATGCCCTCGAATTGGATATGCGGCAGTACCGAAATTTTACAATCGTACCAGCCGAGCATGCCGGGACGTTCCTGAACATCTACACTCGCTGCCTTGAACGGATAGTAGCGCAAGGTAAGATCATCCGGATTGACTACGGTGGTCACATATTGGAACATCCAGTTATTCAGGGAGTCCTTTATATAAGGCGCATCGGCACTACTGCCAATATTGTCGCGCATGATGCATTTAACATAGTGAGCGATCCGGGTAATGGACAAGGTGTAGGAAAGATTTGTCACCAATTGGGAGTTTTCAGAATCTTTGGGATCTTTGAATTTCTTGGCTTTTTTCAGTGCCTGGCAGCTGAAAAAACACGCATCGGCGGTGCCTTTGCGGTAAATCAGTGGCATAAAACCGGCATTGGCAAATTCAAGCTCGCGGTAATCGGGGATAACCATTTCTACAGGAAGTTTCATTTCCTCTTCGCCACGCATGTTGAACATATGCACCGGCAGTCCGGAAATCAAACCTCCTCCTTTGGGTCCTCGAAGATATTGACACCATCCTGAAGTCGTAAAGGAGCGGATCATGTTTTGTGCAAACAGGATCGTCGCACTACCCCACAGATAATCGGCATTGTTGTCGCCGCGTACTTCCTCTTTGAAGCTGAAATTACCGCTGCCGCAGGGGTTGATATCTGGATCATAGGGTTGACGCAGAATGTAACGGGGTAAAGTCAGGCCAATATAAGCAGCCGCTTCCGATTCCCTGAGCGCATTCCAGGAGCCGTATCGAGGATGGTTCATCAGTCCTTCCAGGTCCTTGATAGCGGACAATTCTTCGATGGTTTGGCAGCCAAAGAATTTCGGGGAAACTGCGCCAATGAAAGGTGCGTGACTGGCTGAGGCAATTTTACCCATGATTTTTAGCCAGAATTCATCGCGAGGCGTATGTTCAATTTCGTATAAACCCACGATACTGCCATAAGGTTTACCACCGTATTGGTCATACTCGGCCAAGTAAATTTTCTTAAACAGAGCGCTACCGGTAATATCGACCGCGTTGCTGTCGAAATCATCGTACAACTCATCCTTGCTGACATCGATAATATCGATCATCACGTCGGCCTTGAAATTGGTGGTGCGAACCAAATCGTTTAATGCACGCCAATCGGCTTCCATGCCTTTAAATTTTTCGTTATGAATAATCTCGTTCAATTGCGCATTGACTAAGTCATCGATACGGGCGATTAAGCTTTGTACCGCGCCCTTGTCGAACTTGCCTGCTTCAGAATCGATATTCATCAACACTGCAGCCATCCCTGAAATAAAGCGATCCTCGTCACGAATATTTTCAGCAACGGTTTCCAGGTTATTGGAAATCATAGGGACGGGTTCGGAAACGTCCGGATTCAGCCTCATGCTCGACAAGAAACGCTTTAGATCCAGCGTCTCATTGGTTTCAGCAGTAACGGTACTAACGGCAGTGGTAGCAGCAGGAGCGGTGTCATCAGACATAATAGTATTCCTAATATTCTAGTTGATGGAGGTTTCGGTAGATTCGTTAGTCGCTGGCAACTTGAAGCTTTCAAAGCCTTTCAAGTCGGCCAAAACTTTTTCCAGACTTTCTGGATTGCTCATTAGCTCATCCATCAATTTACGCAACTCCTTGCGGTTATCTACGTTAGAGAGCATCTCTCCAATCAACTCTTTTAAGGCAAGCAAGCCTTTTAGCTTAGGAACATGCTGAGCGACTTGGTCGGGAGAAAAAGATTTTATCGAGTTAATGGGCAGGAATATTTGCAGGTCTTCTTCATCAGCGCCATCAATCTTGTTTTCGACGGTAAAGTTCAGGCTCATGCCCATATCTTTCATTACCTGGTCGGTGTTGGTTCCGTCCAAATTGCGTATTCGCCTTTCATCGAGATCAACGATACGGTCACTGGAAGATCCTTGCGAAAAATCACCGGTAACAAGCAGCCGCATAGGCAAGGTGATGTCTTCAGGTTGGCCATTAACTTCGGTTTTATAACGTAATGTTAATCGTGATTTGGGGATTTCGTCTTGTATTGCCATTTTTTTTCTCCGCAGATAACAGAAATTGTAATTTTTACCCGATTTAGGGAGTTTTTTTACGCAGCCGATTGTAGTTGTTCAGCTTAGGTTAAGCAATCTAATTAAGTAATAATACCTATGGACTTTCAGAAAATAATAAATTAATGCGATTAAGTCAGTAGAAACGGTTTCCTAATCGTGCCAAGAGGCATACAGCCTGGTCTATGAGATTATCCGAGAACTAACGTTTAACTCATTTTCGACTATATGTAGCGCCTTGAAAGATTTAAAAATACTATATGTTGAAGCTTATTAATGAGGATGTTGATTTTTGTGCAGTTTCCTGGACGCGGCAAAGGACTCATTACCGCGTTAATAGGTGGGTAGGCGGTGAATGGCTGCTTGAGTGGGTTCAAAGTGGCACAGATGGATGGTGTGGCGTTTGACCTCTACCCTATTGATAGTGTCTGCGTTTACGGCCGCTTAATCTGGAATGTCCGGTTTTGGTAAACAACGACCAGGCTGTCGGGGCGAATTTCTTTTAGCAGCAGCGCGTCTTTTATTTGCTGCCCCGGTTTATATTTGACCATATCGATCATGACCCAGCGATCTTCTGGTTGCTGTGAATAGACGAAGACATTGATGGTGAATTTCGGTACCGTCTGGCGAAAGTCGAAAGGCAGATCGTTTAAAAAGAGCAGGTCATTTTTTACCGGTATCGGTTCAGGCGGAGCCGGTTGAATGTCAACAACGGTTTGTAGCGGCGGTGTTGCTTTGCTCGCCGTAGCGGGTTGCTTAAGGGTGTCGGCCGCCGGTTTTTTTGCGATAACCGGCTTAATCGGTAACGGAGCCGGTTCCGGTTTTTGCCCGTCAATCAATTCGGCAATAGAGTTTGCATCGGGTTTGGATTTGGGAGGCGGTGTTTTTTCCGCTTGGAATTCAGCTGCAAGCGGGGTTTCTTGTGCAGGCAGCGGCTTGGAAATAGAGGGTGCCGTGTCTGGCGTCGACCTTAAGTCATTTCGGATAAACCAGGCGAAGCCGCCGACAACCAACACATTGGCGACAATAAGGAAAACAACAAACTTGGCGGTCTTATTGCGGTGTTGCTGCGGCTGCGGCAGAAGAATTCTATCGTTGACGGTTTCAGGCTGAAGCGCTTGTCTTTCCTGTTCCGATTTACGTAAGGCATTTAGAATAAAAGACATGATTAATCGGTTATTGCTAAGTGAGGGACATCAAGCGTCTTCGCTCTGTTGTTTAGATGAGGCAGGGTCTGGCTTCCCACTATGCCGTCTTCCGGTAACTGATGCTGATGCTGAAAATGGATCACGTGGGCAACTAACTTGTCATCATAAAAACGCGGTTGTTCTACGGCTTCAGTTTTTCCGTCAATGCTATTCAACAGATGACGCAACCAGAGCACATTATCCGAGGTCTGGCCGGGATAGATCGTTTTTTTGTCCGTGATGGGCGGCGGCTCCAGTATTAAATAATAACCGTTCCAATACTTCAACGCATCCGCTAGCGGAAAGCTCATTGCGTCTTTAAAATGAATCATGGGCTTATGCTGTCCAAATCCGGTAAGCAAGGCATGGAACTTGTCTTCGCCGGTCAATGAGAATTCCAGAATCGCCGGATGATTAATGGCCAGCAGGTCTTTCCAGTTGGCTTTGCCAGATACGCAGCGCAGTCCCGTTGTTTCTACGTAATGACAATCCAGCAGATGATGCTCGGGGATGGGCTTGGCCCACAGCTTCAGTGCATCGATTAATGCGGTATTTAGGGAGTGGTCGGGATTATTGATCCAGTCATAAAACGGTGTTGTTTTAGCAACAGCAACGGGAGGAATTTCAGCTTTTATTGGCAAGGCAGGGTAGGGTATTGCCAAATTAACCGGAGCCTGACTATTTGCTTTGGGCCAATGGTAAATGCCCGCAGCAATACACGCTAAAAACAGCAGGCTTAATAATGGGGTCAGGTAAGACGGTTTTTTATCGGCAACCCCCAGCGTTTCATGGGCAGCATGATTAACCAGTGCGGGCGTAACAACGTAAGTATTGGTTGAGTAAGCGCCAAGCAAGGCGCGATCACAGAGAACGTTAATCACTCTGGGTATACCGGAAGAAAGTTGGTAAATTTTGCGTATCGCGCTGTCTTTAAATATATCCGGACGACCGTTACACACCATCAGCCGATGCTGGATATAGGCCCGTGTTTCATCCAGCGATAACGGCAACAAGTGATAGCGGGCGGTAATGCGCTGATTTAACTGGCGTAAATCTTTTCGGTTGAGTAATTCTTTCAATTCAGGCTGGCCGACCAGAATAATTTGCAGTAATTTTGTTTTACTGGTTTCCAGGTTGGTCAACAGGCGAACTTGTTCCAGCACTTCCAGGCTTAAATTCTGCGCTTCATCGATTAGCAAAACCGTACGTCTGCCGTTGGCATGGGCGGTGAGCAAATGTTGGTTTAAACAGTCGATCAGGTTTTTTAACGATTGCCGGTTTTTGTCATAGCTAATGTCCAGCTCATCGCAGAGGGTAGCCAATAATTCGATCGCATTAAGCTTTGGATTCAATATCAGGGCAATATCGATATTTTTCGGTATTTGTTGCAATAGGCAGTGGCAAAGCGTGGTTTTACCGGTACCCACTTCGCCGGTTAAAGCGACAAAGCCCCCGCTAAAATTAATGCCGTAAAGAAGATGAGCCAAACCCTCCTGATGGCGCGGGCTCATATAAATAAAGTGCGGATCGGTCGCGATCGAAAACGGCAATTCGCTAAAATGAAAGTAGGCGTTATACAAGGTGATGAAATTTTCCGGTAAAGAGAAAATGATGAATTATTGTAACCTACAACCGAAAAGAAGCCTCTAAATGTTAGGTGTTGACATCCTCCCTCCTAGAACATCCGGCATGGTTTATTGCAAGTAAGCAAATTGACTGAGTCGCAGACTGAGCGAAGGGGTGTTGATTCTCGGATAGTCGCCTAAATAATGTGTCAGAAGCTAAGATGTGTAGGTATAGCCAGAAGACCGCCAGGCATTTCTGTTATATTAAGGCATAATAGTGCCAGCCATAATCCCATTCCGAATATATGAATAATCTCCCTACTATGCCCGTTGCCGAGGCTTTTAAACTGCTTGGCAGTAATAATAAAATAACGGCTATTGATGTAAGGTCGGAGGGAGAATATCAAAAGGCGCACTTTGAAAACACAGTAAATATCCCGATACTTTCGGATGCCCATCGCCATGATGTGGGGCTGACTTATAAAACCGAGGGCTCAGAAGCCGCCAAGGCGCTTGGGCATAAACTGGTCAGCGGCGAGTACAAAGAACGCATGATCCGGCAATGGTGCGAGGCGATTAAAAGCCAACCGGCTTTAATCTTTTGCTGGCGCGGGGGGCTGCGATCCCGATTAGCCCACGAGTGGATTTATCAACAAGGACTGGACATTTTTCGGGTTGATTCCGGCTATAAGGGTTTACGGCATGAGGCTCTTAAGGCGTTAGAAAATCCTGTTCCCTTGGTGATTCTTTCCGGCATGACCGGATCGGGGAAAACCCGCTTAATCCATAAACTCCGCCACTTTGTCGATCTTGAAGGGCTTGCCAACCACAGAGGCAGTGCTTTCGGGGCGCATTTTGGGACAAATCAGCCGCAGCAAGCCACGTTTGAAAACAAGTTGGCGCAATCGCTTTATCACGTTGCCGATAACTATGTGCTTGAGGATGAAAGCCCCAATATTGGCCGGTGTCACCTGCCTGACAGCTTTTATGCCCGAATGGTCCCTGCGCCGATGGTGATGATCGAAACGCCGGTGCGGATTCGGGCGTTGGAAATTTTTAAGGAATATATCCAAACGCCTGTTGCAGGCGGCATGCCGTTGCATGAACTGGAAAACAGCTTCGCAAATAATGTAGACAGGATCAGAAATAAGCTGGGCGGTTTGGAATGCGACAACATTAAAAACCTGCTGAATCAATCCTTTCAATTCGATGCGCTGAATGAAGATTGCACCGACGCTTATCTCGATTGGATTGAACGCTTGCTGACACACTATTACGATAAACTGTATAGCCATTCGCTGTCGTTGAAATCACGGAAGACCTTATATAAAGGATCGTGGCAGGATTGTCTGGATTTTTTAACGCATCTGCATCATGAATAATAAGTCAACGCCGATAGTTTCAGACCTGGTTTTGCTCGGCGGCGGGCATGCCAATATTCAGGTGTTAAAAATGCTGGCCATGAACCCGATTGGCGGACTTAGAATCACTTTAATATCCGATCAAACGCATTCGCCTTACTCCGGAATGATACCCGGTTATTTGGCCGGCTATTATTCCTATGAAGATTGTCATTTCGATTTAAGACGAATCTGCGAGGAACTGGGCTTGCGTTTTATCAGGGCTAAAATCGTCGGAATAGACCGGCAAAGGAAAAAAATCCAGCTGGAGAACAGGGCGGAAGTCGGTTACGACTGCGCGTCTATTAACGTGGGTATTGAGCCTCAGAGCCTAGAAAATTCATCGCCCGATGCCGCTATAAAGGTTGTCCCGCTTAAGCCGATTTCCAAGTTTATCGCGCATTGGGATAAGTTAATTGCCGATTTAAAGGCTTATAAAGGGAGCGATACGCTGCAACTTGCTGTTGTTGGCGCCGGTGCGGCAGGTGTTGAAATCTCGATTATCCTGAAAATGTTGATCGATCAACACCAATGGAATGCCGGGGTTAGCCTCATTCAGCGACATGAATTTTTGATTTCGGCAAAAGACCGTTTAGCCCAAAGTAAGCTGTCAAATACCCTCAAAGAGCTGGGTATAACCGTCTTGCAAAATACCCAGGCGCTTAAAGAGCAGGAAAACGGCCTGGTGCTTAAAGATGAACAAGGATGGGTTCATACTGAAAATTTTTTTCGGGTGCTGACGGCTACCCAAGCCGCTGCGCCGCAATGGTTTAAAAGCTCAGGGCTGCCGGTGAACCCGGACGGTTTTGTAAAAGTCACCGAAAAACTGCTGGTTGAAAATGAACATGACCTGTTTGCCGCCGGAGATTGCATACATTTTTCTCCTGCTCCTTTGAAAAAGGCAGGCGTTTATGCGGTGCGGCAAGGAAGAGTGCTTGAGCATAATATCCGCGCTTTTTTTACCGGAAAGTCAGCGTTAAAAAGCTTTCATTCCAAAAAAAACGTGCTGTCTTTAATAACCATAGGCGAGCGAAAAGCGCTGGTTCATCAAGATAGCCCGTCGATACTTAGATGGATGTGGCCTTCATTGTTGTGGATAGTTAAAGATCGGATCGACAGGCGGTTTATGCAGCGATTTCAGGCGCGGACTTTTAGCGTAAAGCCCCAGCATGTTAATAAAACCATGCCGGGGCCTAAAAGTACCTTGGTTCCGGCGGATTGGGAAAGCAATACCTGCGGCGGCTGCGGCAGTAAACTGGCGGCTTCCACATTAACACTCAGCCTGAATAAGCTGGAGATTCTCAAAGATGACGCTGTTTTGCTGGGTGTTAACGATGGCGAAGACTGCGCCTTGACCCGGTTTTCCGAGCATGTCCTGTGCCTGCAAAGCATTGATCAATTCCGCTCGTTTATTTCGGATCCTTATTTATTGGGCCAAATTGCGACCCAGCATGCTTTAAGCGATGTCTATGCGATGGGCGGAATTGCCAAGACCGCACAAGTCGGTTTAACCCTAGCGGCTGCGAACAAGAAAATTCATCAGGAAGATATTTTTCAATTAATGTCGGGGGTGCTGGATATTCTGACTAAAAGCGCCGTATCTCTTGTCGGCGGCCATACCGGCGAAGGAGCGGAGCTGGCGATTTCAATTGCCGTCCAGGGCGAAGTCGCACCGGAGCAGGTTTTAAGAAAACAACTCACGCAATCGGGAAACCGGTTGATATTGACCAAGCCCATAGGTACCGGCGCTATCTTCGCCGCCAATATGCTGGCTCAGGCCAATGGAAAACTGGTCGATGAAGCGCTTTCAAGCATGCTGGAATCCAATAAAACAGCTATGGAGATTATCAAAGGATTTGATGTTTCCGGTTGTACCGATATTACCGGTTTCGGCTTGTTGGGCCACGCGTTCGAAATGATGGGGAGAAAGGATGATAATGCTTTAGGCGTTAAAATCGACTACCAGGCGATTCCCTTATTTGATGGCGTTGGTGAATTATTTGCAAAAGGCTATTACGCCTCTATAGCCGATGAAAATTATCAGTCTTTAACTGCGGTACTGAGTACTGATGTCAGTAATCAGAAATTTCCGGCGCTGTTTGATCCGCAAACCAGCGGCGGGCTGTTGTTTTCTATGCCAGCTGATCAGGTCGGGGCCTGTCTAAAAAACCTGCATCAAAACGGCGTGACTAAGGCCTGTGTTATAGGCGAAGTTATTGCTCGGCGGGAAGTAGTCATTGTTTAACATAATGCTAAGCCATGTCGGTGCTGACTGAGGTTCTTTACTATAGAGCTTGATTGAATAACCGGGCGTGTTCTTCCCTACCGGGCAACCCTAAACGTGCGCCCATTTGCATACAACACAAAGCGCCTGCCGCACTGGCGTATCGAAGCTGCGATTGCCATTCCATCCCGGCTGCCAGCGCCGCGCAAAAAGCGCCATGAAATGCATCGCCGGCGCCCGTGGTATCAAGCGCAGTCAGCGGATAAGCAGGCTGCGCGCCTTGCTGATTGCCGCGTTGCCAAATCAGCCCCCGCTCGCCCAGCGTGATAACGACGACGGGAGCCAGTACAGCGAGTCGGCTTAAGGCGCTGCGTTCGTTGTCGGCGTACTGGTTGGCAAATTTTTCCGAACAAACCAGATAATCGACGCGATTCATCAGCGCCAAGGTGCCTTCATGCACCGAGCCTGCATCCAATACCGTGGGGATGTTAGCTTGCCTGGCTTTTTCAGCCAGCGGCAATGAGATCAAGGGTTCGTGCCCGTCGAACAATACCACTTTTGCCGGGATTTCGGTGAGATTCAGCGCATCGGCTGATAAGGCTTGGGTGTCACCCTTGTAATTGATCAAACAGCGCTTGCCATCGGGTTTAACCAATATCGCCGATAGCGGGGTAGGGGCGTCGCCGCGCGTGATCAGCTGGGTGTTGACGCCGTAAGCATCGAATTCCTGGAGATGTTGGTCGCCGTAAAGATCGCGTCCCAAGTAACCGGCAAAGGCGGAAGTTAAGCCTAGTTTGGTAATGCAAACGGCGGCATTGGCGGCTGGGCCGCCGCCGCAACTGAGCAGGCTGTCGGCCGCTATTTTTTCATCGGCGTCAGGATGTCGGCTCACCGAGAAAATCAAATCATAAGAGGCGTGCCCTACACACAGCACATCAACATTAATAGTCATGGATTACAGTCTGCATAATAGAATCTTCCAGGCTTTCCCTGGTCGACGAAGTCAATGGGGGGGGCGGACGATATACCTGTCAATACATAGGTATTCCTGATTACCCATAATCCTCAGCCATCTTCAGTAGCCGCATAGGCATAGGTGGTGTTCTGACTGCAACGTAACATAGGCGGGGCAGCATATCCTCAAGGACAAATCGCCGATTGAAGCGATAACAAAATTCTGCCAAATAGCGCGGAAGGTGTTTATGATTGATAGCGTGATAAGTCCCGTCAATCGACCTTTTGACATTACCTATCATCGTATTGACCCAAGTGAAGGGTTCCAGCGAGACACATTCAGGGCCTCCACCGGTTACGATGCTGGTATGCTGGCATCCTGCCTTGGTAACAGCGGCAAAACAGGCCAGTCCGTCCGAGACCACGTGACTGTCGGTGCTAAGATGGCGCTTCGCCCAACGAGTGATTTCTTTGGAGCGGAACCCGTTGACCACAGTCATGTTCATGGCAATAGGATGTCCTTTTTCGTTGACCGACACAGCCGCCACAAAAGGTGTTTTGTTGGGTGAACCCCGTCCACGCTTGCCTCCCCGATGTTCGCCGCCCCAATACACGTCATCCAGTTGGATGACGCCGGATAACGGCTTACTATCATCACGCTCCTTCATTACCTGCATCAGCTTCTGTTTGATGCTCCAGGCGGTATTGTATGAAACACCTAATTGACGGCGCAGTGAAAGGGCAGAAACGCCAGTTTTTGCTTGTGTGGTCAAGTGGATCGCGAGAAACCAAGTTGTTAACGGGAGTTTCGTCGCAGAAAAAATGGTGCCACTAATGAGGGAATGTTGATGGTGGCAGTGATTGCACTGATAAACCACTCGTGTTTTCAGGGAGCAGTAGCTTTGCCCACCGCATTCAGGGCAAACATAGCCTTGAGGCCAGCGCCACTGAAACAAGGCTTTTCGGCATTGCCCTTCACTCCCATAATTTTTCATGAACTCGCCCAGGCTATAGCCTTTTTGAAATTGAACTTTGTTTTTCATGACGTTATCCCATCCGTATGGTAGATACTGTCAGTATAGACATTCTTGTAACATTGGCTGTTCTTTATGGGTAATTAGGTAGGTATTTAACTGTCCAACCAAGCGCTTAATTGTTCCAAGTCTATTAAAATTAATGTCACCGGACAAATCAAAAATTTGAAAACGAGTCTTTTAGGAAGATGATTAAGCCTAAGGCATGGAAATCAGGTTTTAACCAGAGTTCAGCTACCTGATGGAGAAAACAGGCATGTCGCAACTCTAATTGATAATTGTAATGAATACCAGTAGACTGTAAATAAAACACGGCACAGTCAGATAATGATTAAACAGCGATTTTTATTAGGGTTAATACTCATGATGGCCATTACGCCAGTTTGGTCTGCGCTTGGCTATTATTCGACTATGGTGAGTTCGTTATCTGCTGAAGCCTCTTTCGAACAAGCTATTGCCGTAACTGATTCGGCAGATGCCGCGCCGCAGCATTCGGATCACTGCCTTCATCAGGATAAATTTAAAATAGCCTGCCATGCAAGCGGGAGTTGTACCTTTCATATTTGTGGTGATGGAGGAATCGCCGCAGTTTTTTCATTTACTCAAGCCTATAGCTCGTACCGCTATGAGCATTGGGAAAAGTCCGTTTCCCGTTCTCTGTCATTCTCCCCCGAAATAAGACCCCCTATTAATAACCTCTAACAGTCGTAGGGTGGGCATTTTTTGCCTTTAATAACCGCAGAGGCCTAGTGTCCTCTGGTTTACCTTGCGTCGACTCAACATAACATATCCGTTTCACGGACTTTATAACGAGTGTAGGAGGACATATGTCACTACAAATTATTTTCAAGTGCCTTAGCTTGCTGCTGTTTTCCGCCTGCGTATTTGCAGCTGAAGAGCCGGTCATCGGGCAAGAATTAACATTAAAAGCAGCAACCGAGCAGGCCGTTCAGGACAATCCTGATCTGGCGCAAATGCAGGCCAGAGCGCAAGCGATGGCCGCTATTCCGTCGCAAATGGGGGCTCTGCCCGATCCTGAAATCAGTTTCAATGCGATGAGCCTGCCGGTTGATAGTTTCAGTACCCGGCAGGAAGATATGACGCAACTGGGAGCGGGTATCTCGCAAGCCTTTCCTTTTCCCGGCAAATTGGCCTTGCGCGAACAAGCGGCGGCTTTTGAGGCGGAAGCCGCAATACAAAGTGTCACCGAAGTGCGCTGGCGCTTATTAAGCGAAGTTAAAACCACCTGGTGGCTGATTTTTTATCTGGACAGAGCGATTCAGATTGTTGACAGCAATCATGCGCTGTTGCAGCAATTTGTTGAGATTGCCAGAACTAAATACGAAGTCGGCGAAGGTTTGCAGCAGGATGTATTGCTGGCGCAACTGGAGTTATCCAAGTTACTCGATCAGCAATTGCTGCTGAAGGCCTCGCGCCGCAATGCCGCCGCCAGCCTGAATGCGTTGCTGGATAAACCGGCCAACGAAGAGATCCGTTTACCGGAAAAGATTGAAGCGCAATTGCCTAGCGTTAAACCGGAAAACCTGCTTTACCAACAGGCTGAAACATCAAGAGCCATACTGGAGGGTAACCGGCAAGGCATCAATGCCGCGCAATCGCGTTTGGATTTGGCAAAAAAAGACTACCTGCCTGATTTTAATCTGGGCGCTTCGTATGGAGCTAGAGCCAACACGCCTGCCGGCGATAAACGGGCCGATCTTTTAAGTTTGAACCTGAGCATGAATGTACCGATATTCGCCGCCCAGAAACAGGCTAAGGCCGTTGACCAGCGTAACAGTGAATTAATGCAGGAAAAATACGCCTTGCAGGATCAGTGGAACAAAGTTCGCTCGCAAATTTCTCAAGGCTACAACGATTACCGGCGTGCTAAAGATCAGGTGGTGTTGTTTGAAACCGGCATCGTGCCTCAGGCCAGACAAACCGTTGCATCAATGTTGGCCGGTTACCAGGTCAACAAGGTCGATTTTCTGAATTTGGTGCGCAGCCAGATTACTTTGTTCGAATACGAAACCCAATATTGGAAAGCCTTTACCGAAGCCAATCAGTCGCTGGCGCAGTTAAATGCGGCTGTTGGCGAGGAGGAAATTTATGAATAAGCAGATAGTAATAACAGCGGTACTGATGCTGGTTTTGGGTGCCGGCGGCGGGTATTGGTTGGCTAATCTGCACCAAAATCATGAACAGCCGGTCAATTCATCAAACAACAGCGGACAGCCTTTGTTTTATCGCAACCTGATGAATCCATCGGTGACCTCTCCTGTTCCTGCAAAGGATACTATGGGCATGGATTACGAACCGGTTTATGCTGAGGATAAAACGTCCAAAGAGCCTAAAATCCTGTATTACCGTAATCCGATGAATCCATCGGTAACCTCTCCTGTTCCTGCAAAAGATGCTATGGATATGGATTATCTGCCGGTCTATGAGGATAACGACGCCAGCGTTGCAGGTGCAGCCGGTACTGTCAAAATCGATGCCGTTACTGTGCAAAACATGGGGGTACGTACCGCTATTGCAAAAAAGACCTCGCTTTCCCATATTGTTCGAGCTGTTGGACGTGTGGCTTATGATGAAGAACATATTGTACGTTTACATCCTAAAACGGAAGGCTGGATTGAAACGCTACGTGTAGATAAAACCGGACAATGGGTAAAGAAGAATGAAGATTTACTGAGCATTTATTCGCCGCAATTGGTTGCCAGTCAGCAGGAATATGTTCTGGCTTTAAACGGTCTTAAGGTGCTGGAAAAAAGCCCTATTGAAGAGATACGTCTCGGTGCGGAGGAGATGGTTACCAGCTCCCGTGAACGGTTAAAACTGCTGGATGTGCCTGAGCATCAACTGCATGAGCTAATGCTCAATCGTAGTGTCAAAAAAGGCCTGCATATTCATACCCCGGCAGAAGGCATTGTGATGCAAATCGGTGCTCGCGAGGGACAGTATGTCACCCCAGAAACTGAGCTGTACATGATTGCCGACCTGTCCACAGTTTGGGTCTATGCAGAAATCTACGAATACGAACTGCCCTGGGTTAAAGAGGGCGATCCGGTTGAAATGCAATTGGCCGGTGTGCCGGGGCGTATTTTCAACGGGCATCTGGCTTTCATTTATCCTTATGCCGAAGCGAAAACCCGAACCATCAAAGTGCGACTGGTATTTGATAATGCCGAATTGTTGTTAAAGCCTGAACTGTTCGCCGACGTGACCATCTACGCCGGTAAACAAGTCGATGCGGTGGTGATTCCCTCCGAAGCGGTTATCCGTTCAGGCGCGCAAACCCGGGTTCTTATTGTGCGCGGTGCGGGCAAGTTTGAACCGCGCAAGGTCACCACCGGCTTAGCCTCTAATGGCGATGTCGCTATTCTTGACGGCGTA
This sequence comes from Methylobacter arcticus, assembly GCF_050917435.1. Taxonomy (NCBI): domain Bacteria; kingdom Pseudomonadati; phylum Pseudomonadota; class Gammaproteobacteria; order Methylococcales; family Methylococcaceae; genus Methylobacter; species Methylobacter arcticus. Next base: position 2,317,952 of record NZ_CP159583.1, on the reverse strand, counting down.
AAAGCAGGCGAAGAAGTCGTCACTTCCGCGCAATTTCTGATCGACTCCGAATCAAGGTTGCATGAAGCCACGGCCAAAATGATGGAACCTTCGGCTCCGCAAAAGCCGGAACCGAATCGCTTGATCATGGAACAAGGCGCGCATCAACATGACTGATTTCATCATCAACAGCTCGTTGAAAGACCGCTTTATAGTGCTGTTGGGTGCGATTATCCTGGCATTGGCAGGCGTTTGGTCGTTTAAGAACATGCCATTGGATGCGATACCGGATTTATCCGATGTACAGGTCATTGTGTTTACCGATTATGAAGGCCAATCGCCGCAGGTTGTTGAAGATCAGATTACCTACCCGTTAACCACCGCCATGCTGGCGGTGCCGCATGCCAAAGTGGTGCGCGGCTATTCCTTCTTCGGCCTGTCGTTTGTCTATATTATTTTCGAAGACGGCACCGATATTTACTGGGCGCGGTCGCGGGTGCTGGAATATCTTAATTATGTTAAAGGCCGGTTGCCGTCAGGCGTCACGCCAACATTAGGCCCCGATGCCACCGGCGTAGGCTGGATTTACGAATACGCGCTGGTCGATAAAACCGGCAAGCACGATCTGGCGCAGTTGCGCTCCATTCAGGACTGGTATTTGCGCTATCCGTTACAGACCGTTTCCGGCGTGTCCGAAGTGGCCTCGGTGGGCGGCTACGTCAAGCAATATCAGGTGGAAGTTGATCCTAATGTTTTGCAAGCCTATCAAATCCCATTGTCCACCGTTATTGCCGCGATCAAGCGTTCCAATAACGATGTCGGCGGACGTCTGTTTGAAATGGGCGAAACCGAATATATGGTCAGGGGCTTAGGCTATATCAAATCCATCGCCGATCTCAAGACTATTCCGGTCGGTGTCGATGCCAATGGCACGCCGATACGTTTGCAGGATGTCGCCCATATCCAGATTGGCCCGGAACTGCGTCGCGGCATCGTCGAACTGAATGGCGAAGGCGAAGTGGCCGGCGGCGTGGTGATTATGCGCTTTGGCGAAAACGCCCTGGCGACCATTAAAGACGTGCGCAAAAAACTGGACGCATTAAAAAAAGGCTTGCCGGAAGGCGTTGAGATCGTCACCGTTTATGACCGCGGCAGTTTGATTGAGAGCGCAGTGGGCACACTCAATGAGGCGTTGATTCAGGAACTGATTATTGTCTGTGCCTTGGTCGCCTTGTTTCTGCTGCATTTGCGTTCATCGCTGGTGATTGTTATTACCTTACCCTTAGGCATTTTGATGGCCTTCATCGTGATGAAATGGCAAGGCATAAACGCCAATATCATGTCGCTGGGCGGCATTGCTCTTGCGATTGGCGACATGGTTGATGGGGCGGTGGTGATGGTTGAAAATGCCCACAAACACCTTGCCGCCGCCGCTGAAAAAAAACAGGCTGAACTGAGCGAAAAAGAACGCTGGCAAGTCATCGGCGAATCATCACGGGAAGTGGGTTCCGGCCTGTTTTTCTCGCTGCTGGTCATTACCGTTTCCTTCCTGCCGATCATTACCATGGAGGCGCAGGAAGGCCGGTTATTCAGTCCGCTGGCATATACCAAAACCTACGCGATGGCGGCAGCTGCGATCTTGACTATCACCTTGGTGCCGGTGTTGGTGGGTTATTTTGTTCGCGGCAAAATCATTCCTGAGAAGAAAAATCCGATCAACCGTTTTTTGCATTTTATTCACTCGCCGGTTTTGAAGCTGGCGATGCGCTGGCGGCCACTGACATTAATAATAGCCGCGCTGTTGATGGCGTCAACACTATACCCTTTGTCCAAAATCGGCAGCGAATTCATGCCGCCTCTGGATGAAGGCGATATTCTCTATATGCCGTCTACGTTTCCCGGCATATCGATCACCAAGGCCAAAGAACTGTTACAGCAGACCGACAAGATGCTGAAAACATTTCCCGAAGTCCATCATGTTTTTGGCAAAATCGGACGCGCCGAAACGGCAACCGATGCGGCCCCGCTGATGATGGTGGAAACGACTATTCAGCTAAAACCGAAAGAGCAATGGCCTGATCCTGACAAGACCACCCGGCAACTGATGGCTGAAATGGACAAGGCCATTCGTTTTCCAGGACTAGCCAACGCTTGGACCATGCCGATAAAAACGCGTATCGACATGCTCTCTACCGGCATCAAAACACCGGTAGGCATCAAAGTTGCCGGTCCCGATTTGAACGTCTTGCAGTCGCTGTCGCTTGAAATCGAACAGGCGATGCTTACTTTGCCGGAAACCTTGTCGGCCTATGGTGACCGGGCCGTCAGCGGCTATTTTCTGGATTTCGATATTAACCGCGAAGCCGCAGCGCGCTATGGACTGACCACCGGCGATGTGCAGGACGTTATTCAAAGCGCGATTGGCGGCATGAATATCACCGAGACTGTTGAAGGACTGGAGCGTTATCCGGTCAATCTGCGCTATCCTCGAGATTTGCGCGACAATCTGCAAGCGTTGCAGCGCGTATTAATCCCCACGCCCACGGGTAGCCAGATACCGTTGACCCTGGTGGCCGATATTAAATTCACCCGCGGCGCGGATGTGATTAAAACCGAAGATGCCAAACCTAATGCCTGGATCTATGTCGATATCAAAACGTCCGATATAGGGGGATTCGTTGCTCTGGCCCAAAAAAACCTGGCCGAACGCGTCAAACTCCCCGCCGGTTATACCGTTGCTTGGTCAGGCCAGTTCGAATACATGGAACGCGCGGCTGAACGATTGCGCATAGTGGTACCCATTACCCTGCTACTGATTTTTATCCTGTTGTATAGCGCTTTTCGCAATCTGACCGAGCCGACCATTGTGATGCTGGCCATCCCCTTTAGCTTGATTGGCGGTATCTGGTTAATCTACTGGCTGGGATTTAATCTGTCGATTGGGGTCTATGTCGGCTTTATCGCTCTCGCCGGTACCGCCGCCGAAACCGGCGTCATGGTATTAAGTTTTATCGATATTGAAATTGAAAAACTGCGGGAGAAAAAACAGGCGCCGTTGACCGGCGAAGAAATCAGGGCGGTTACAGAAGCCGCCACGGCTTTGCGGGTGCGGCCGGTAGCGATTACCTCGCTTGCCAATATCGTCGGCTTGATCCCGATTATGTGGGCCACCGGCACCGGCGCCGACGTCACCCAGCGTGTCGCAGCGCCAGCGATGGGCGGTATGCTGACCGTACTGATATTAAGCCTTTTGGTGTTTCCGGTCATTTACAGCCTGGTGCTGCAATTTCAGGAGAAACGCAAGCAAGGTATTAATGCATAAATATTATTGAGATTGCTTTATTAAGGTGCGTTATTGGATTTTTAATGCACATTTTTTGTGCAAATAAACTTGAGCATAAGATAAAAAACGCCTAACGTATTGATTTTATATGAATGGCGCTATTCTTGCTTTAATTTAAGTGATTGTGCGGATTGAGCTGATGCCCCTGTTTTTTGTTCATCAATTCGTGAGCATAAATACCGAAAATCAACTGGAATTTTAGCGATGTAAGACATTCAGCTAAATAGCGGATAGCGGATAGGTAACAGCGCTTATTGATTGAAGAAGCTGAATTCTCTATCCTTGCTTAACAACCTGAAAAACGATGATATTTTAATTTTTTTGAATTACTTAGGATAAAGCCATGAAAAAAAAGATACTGATTGCCTTGCTTTTAACTGTTGGTTTAATGTCCGCATGTAGCGAGATAAAATCGCATCCGATGGATATGACTCAAGCCGTGCTAAACGCAGAATCCAAAGCCGATCATGAAGCGCTGGCGCAACACTATGAGGAAGCGGCAAAAGAAATGCAGCTTAAAGTTGATGAGCACAAAAAACTTCTTAGTCAATATGAGTCAAAAAGCTATCGCTACGGTAGACAGGCGGGAAATTTAAAAGAGCACTGCCAAATGCTGATTGGGGTCTATAAAAGAGCTGTCGAAGAAAATTTGAGTATGGCAAATCTGCATCGCCAGATGTAAGGCCTTATACAAATCAGTGCGATAGGGGCGGACTGAGGAACGAAGTCCATTAACTACAGGCTAGAAGACAGATGGGCCGCATGATGCCTTGCAGTTGGTTGCGCGCCCAAAGCCGGTAGCCGCCGAAATCAGTGATGATGATGATTTGCGGAGCTTTGACCAACGCCACTACTTCCATGCCGATCTTGATCCCCAGCGTTTCGATAGACTCTTTGGTAATGGAAGCGACGATGGCTTCCCCGTCTTTCAAGCTGACATGGATTTCGGCATTCACTGCACCAATAAGCACGTTGCTGACGTTACCGGTAAACTGATTTCGTCCACTTGCTTGCATGATGAATCCTCTGGTTATCGATGTGTTAATGTTGATATACCCTTGATCTGCACGTAAACCGCCATGCCGATCTGCAAATCCAGCATGAGCGCCGATTTGCGGGTGATGTGCGCCAGCAGCGCCTGATCGCCGACCTGAAGCCGTATCACGCTCTGGCCGTCGCGACTGTCGGCGATGCCGGTGATGGTCGCAGGCAGCACATTGAGGATGCTGGTGGCGGTCGGCGCTTCAAGGGCGATACTGACATCGCGGGCGTAGATTTGCACGCGCAACGCTGTGCCGATTTCTGCATCGACCGCCGGTAGACTGAGCGAGCCTCCGGCAAAGGCGACGCGGGTCAGATGGTATTCGGTTTCGTGTTCGGCAATGGTTGCCTGCCAAACCGTGGCGGCTTCCCGCTCTTGCGCCAGCGGTACGTCGAGACGGCTTTGCGTTTCCGACAGCGGTCCCGAAGCCAGCGCCCGACCGTCGTCCAGAATTACCAGCGTGTCGGCCAGTTGCGCGACTTCCTGCTGGGAATGGGTGACGTACAGCACCGGAATATCCAGTTGCTGATGCAGACGGCTTAAAAACGGCAGGATTTCCTGTTTGCGCTTGAAATCCAGCGACGCCAGCGGCTCGTCCATCAGCAGAATTTCAGGATTAAGCGCCAAGGCCCTGGCGATGGCGACCCGCTGCCGTTCGCCGCCGGACAAGCGTTCCGGCATGCGCTCCATTAGGTGGCCGATGCCCAATAATTCAACGGCATGTTCCAGTTTGACCGTGCCCGAATTTTGTTTAATCCGCTTCAAACCGTAGTGCAGGTTATCCTGCACCGTTAAATGCGGAAACAGGTTGGCTTCCTGAAATACATAACCCAGCGGCCGTTTATGGGTGGGCAAAAACAGCTTACGTTCGCTGTCTTGCCAAACAGTGCCGTTGATTTCAAGGAAACCCTGCGGCGCGTGTTGCAGTCCGGCAATACAACGCAGCAGGGTGGTTTTTCCGGAGCCGGAATGGCCGAATAACACCGTAATGCCGGTGCCGGGCAGGTTTAAGTCGACGTCCAATTTAAAGTCGCCGTAGTCGAGCTGGAAGCGGGCCAGTATTGTTGTCATGGTTATTTAAGCGGGTGGGCGACTGGATGCGTTTTCAGCACGGTATACAGCACCAGCAGCACGCTAAACGAGAACAACAGCAAACAGCCCGCCAGCCAGTGGGCTTCGGTGTATTCCAGCGCTTCGACATGGTTATAGATTTGCACCGACACCACGCGAGTCTTGTTGGGAATATTGCCGCCGACCATCAGCACCACGCCGAATTCGCCGACGGTATGGGTAAAGCCTAGAATAGAGGCGGTCAGGAATCCGGGTTTCGCCAGCGGCACGACCACGCTAAAAAAAGTATCCCAAGGGCTGGCGCGTAAAGTTGCCGCAGCCTCCAACGGCTGCTCGCCGATACCGCTGAATGAGGCTTGCAACGGTTGCACGACAAACGGCAGCGAATACAGCACCGACGCGACCACCAATCCGGGAAAGGTAAACGGCAAGGTGCTCAACCCTAGCCAGTTGGTAAATTTACCGATGGTTCCGGCCGGACCCATCAGCACCAGCAGATAAAAGCCCAATACCGTCGGCGGCAGTACCAGCGGTAAGGATACCAGCGCATTGCAGATGGATTTCCATCGCGACGTTGTGCGTGCCAGCCACCAGGCCAGCGGCGTTCCGAACAATAGCATCAGCAACGTGGCATAACCTGCAACCTTGAATGTCAGCCACAAAGTGGCAATATCGGCGGCGTTTAACATGATTATTATTACTCAGCCAAGTCGTAACCGTATTGTCGGATAATCGCGAGCGCTTCCGGCGATTTTAGAAATTTCAATAATGCCGGTGCTGCCGGATTCTCGGCGCCGGTTTTCAGCAGTATCGCATCCTGGCGGATCGGCTTGTAAAGACTCGATGGAATTATCCAGCCTGAACCGCTAGCAATTTTGCCTACAGGATGCAGGTAAGGGGCGTGAGCAGGAGCGAAAGCTTTGCCGTTATCGATGACTTGCGACAGCGCTATAAAACCCAGTTCGGCATTGCCGGTACTGACGAACTGGTGGGTTTGTGCGATGTTTTCGCCCTGTACGAACAAAGGTTGCAGTTTGTCGAACAAACCCTGGTTTTTCAATACTTCAACCGCTGCCGCACCGTAGGGCGCCAGTTTCGGATCGGCCAGCGCTAAATGCTTGAAACCGCCTTTACTCAGAATTTGTCCCTGATCGTCGACTAAACCCGGCGTGGACGACCATAACACCAGTTTTCCCAGCGCATAGGTGAACCGGCTGTTTGCCACCGCCAATCCGGATTGTTCGAGTTTTATCGGATTTTTATCGTCGGCGGACAAAAACACTTCAAACGGCCCGCCGTTTTCCAGTTGCGAAACGAATTTACCCGAGGAGCCGAACGACAAGTCGGCGCTGTGGCCGGTGGATTTTTCAAAAGCGGCGGCGATTTCGGTCATCGGTTTGGTGAAATTGGCGGCGACGGCGACCAGCACCGTGTCGGCGCAAGTTGAAAAAGCGCTTAAAATCAGCCATGCGGCGATAAGAGAACGAAAAAAACGACTCGATAACATAATATTCTCCAAGAGTTAAAGGATGTGTTACAGCATTGAAGTGCGGGTGCGCTTAGGGGTAAGAGCTAAATAGTTTGAATCAATGCAACGGTTCAGCTTTATCCTGTTTATATGCAATCGAAACAGGTTTTGCCGTATCTAAAGTTGGTTTTTGACCCTTACCGTCGGCGTTCAAAGTTGGCTTTGAACAGTTGGAGTCAATGAAGTTGGTTGCTGCCCACTAGAGGCCGGGGCCAGTAATTCCGAAGCCTGACGGTCGGCAAGGATGCTTAACGGTCGGTTATGGCCGAGCGTATTGCCGACATACAGGTCAGCGTCCCCCTGAATCAATTCAAATTTGTTGATGTCAGCATCAGTTCTTTTATACAGGCCGTTGTAACTACGATCATCTTCAAATTCGATCGCAAAGTTAACTTTGATTCACTGGAAGTTTAATTTTTGCATTGGCAATGGCTTATAATCGCGCCTATAGAATTCACCTCGACGTTGATTTGTCGATGCGCCTAGGATTTATTAAGGCTGAAAGCCGCTTTAGTTTAATTCATTATGTATTAAGGTAAATAACGATATTATAGAGACAGACCGTTTCCATATAGAATATTAACCTCAACAAGATTCACTCCCGTTGATTTATGCCCAAAACTATCAATAACGACAACGCCGCGCCGACGCGAGCCTGCGAGGAATTGCACTTATTATATGAATTCAAGGGTTTTGGATTTTTTATTGTCCGTCAAGTGTAAACGATCAACCGGATTGATATAATGACAGTCGATTTTGTACTGCGAAGCTGGAACGCTTGGGCACCCGGAATGAGCTGTCACGAAGATTGGCGAAAGTGGCATGAGCATCAGGCCTTTGCCCAAGAGGAAAAAGCGGCCCTACCGGCTACGGTGCCCAAAATACTCCAACGCAGATTAAGTCCATTGGGTCGAGCGGTTTTTTATGCGGCGGACGCTTGTATTGACAGCGATAAGTCATTGCCCATTGTTTTCAGTTCCGCCCATGGCGAAGTGAATAAGTCATTAGAAATGCTTAAAAGTATGCAGCAAGGTGAGGACGTTTCGCCGACTGCTTTTAGTCTGTCAGTTCATAACGCCATATCGGGATTATTCTCCATTGCTTATGACTGTCATCAGGACATTACCGTGATTGCCCCCGGTCAGGATGGTATTGCACCGGCATTTATTGAAGCAATGGGACTTTTGCAGGAACACCAAGATGAGGTGCTGATGGTTTTCTATGATGAACCGCTATCGGATTTTTATCCGTCGTTACCGTTTGCGCTCAATGCGCCTGCCATTTGCGCGTTGGCTTTAAAAATTTCGTTAACCGGGAGCGGATTGCCGTTACGATTTTGCGGAACGCCTGCGCATCGAGATGATGGCGAGCAGGCCTTGCAGATACTCTCTTTTATAAGGTTTCTTGTTGCCGACGATAAAGCGTTGGTGCTGGGCAATCATAGGCATAGCTGGGAATGGCACAAAAAATAGCGGAAAAATTAGGCTATGGCTGGCGTCTTCTGGCAACAGCATTGAGTTTTTTCAGTTTTGGCGTGGGCGGTTTATTACTGTGGCTATTCGTGTTTCCGGTGTTGTCTCTGTTGCCCGGCAATCCACGGCAAAAGGTCGGTCGGGGCCAAAAAACAGTGCATTACAGTTTTTATGTCTTCATCGGCTTGATGCACCGGCTGGGGGTGATGACTTACGACATCGTGGGTCTGGACAGGCTGAATCGACCCGGACAGTTGATCATCGCCAATCATCCGACGCTGGTCGATATTGTATTTTTGATCAGCCGAATCCAACAAGCCAGTTGTATAGTCAAAGCCAAGCTATGGCATAATCCGTTCATGCGCGGTCCCATAGTCAATGCGGGATACATCAGCAATGGCGATCCTGAGCAAATGATAGTCGAGTGCGTTGCCTGGTTGCGTTCAGGCGGATCAATGATTATTTTTCCTGAAGGAACGCGATCAATGCCCGGCAAGCCGTATCATTTTCAACGGGGCGCGGCGGCCATTGCCTTGCAGGCGAATGCTACGGTGACCCCGGTGACGCTGAGTTGTTATCCCAGCACCTTAACCAAAGCCGAGCGGTGGTATCAAATTCCTGCTCGCCGCTTTCATCTGACCATGCATGTCGGCGATGATATTGCGTTGGATGAATTTGCCGCTATGAGTCCAAAATCAATAGGCGTACGTCGCTTTACCCACTATTTGCAAGATTATTTTACCCAACAGAGAGAGTTTTATAAGCACCATGGAAAATGAATTAAAACAATTAATTATCGATACGCTGGATTTGGAAGACATTAGCGTGGACGATATAGACAGTCAGGCGCCGTTGTTTAACGACGGCTTGGGACTGGATTCCATCGATGCGCTGGAATTGGGCTTGGCGATCCGCAAAAAATACGACGTAAAGATTGATGCGGATAAAGAAGACGTGGTGAAAATTTTCTCCTCGGTTTCTACCTTGGCTGAATATATTCAAGCCGCGCGTGGTTGAGATGATGATAAAAGAGCGCGAAGACATTTTAACGGCCATCAAGGAAATTATGGTCGAGCTGTTTGAAATGGACGAACAGGCCATCACTATGGAAGCAAAGCTGTACGAAGACCTGGATTTCGACAGTATCGATGCGGTGGACATGATCGTCAGACTTAAAGAAATGACCGGCAAGGCGATTAAAGCCGAAGATTTCAAAACGGTCCGCACCATTGGCGATGTGGTCGAAGCGGTTTATAAAATGCTTAATAGCTAATAGGTATTTGTTTTCTCGTTCCCAGGCGGGACGTCACTGCCATTAAGTTAAAGATTTGATATATTGTGGGCGCGAATTGATTCGCGCTTTTAACCTACCGCGCGAATCAATTCGCGCCCACAAATGGATAAAAAATGCATATCGCACCAATACGGGACGCAGCGCGTCCGGCACTGCATTCCTGCGCGGCGCGTGGGAACGAGATACACCGCTAAGATGCGCTGGTTTGTAACCGGTGCGATGGGGTTGTCAACCCTGTTATATCCGTTGGTGGTGTTTTTCGGCAGCCATTATTTTGAGCCCTGGAAAATAGCCGCCCTATTGATTGTGTTGTTGCTGGTCAGGCTGGCGGCCAGTTATTCTCTTAAACACTGGAGTACCCCGTTATTGATTGCCGGTATCGGTTATTGTCTATTTGCGATGTGGAGCAATCAATTAGGTACCTTGCTGTTTTATCCGCTTCTGGTTAATGCGTTGATGTTGCTGATTTTCGGCTGGAGCTTATATTCCCCGCCCAGCTTGATTGAGCGTGTGGCGCGTCTACAGCACCCCGATTTGCCGCCGGAAGGCGTTATTTATACCCGTCGTGTGACCCAAGTCTGGTGCGGCTTCTTTATCATTAATGGCATTTTGGCAGCGGTAACCGCTCTTTGGGCCAGCCTGGAGGTCTGGAGTTTATACAATGGCCTGATCGCTTACGTGCTGATGGGCACTTTATTTGCCGCTGAATATATTGTCAGGATGAGAACCCAGAAACATGTCAGATAAGCTATCCCATTATTTAATCACCAAAAGAGACGTTGATGCGCCTGTTGCCTATCATTCCGGGCAGTATTATTCAGCAACGCAGTTTGCTAACGCGGTCAAGTCCTGGGCCGATAAACTGCAAGCGCAACCGTTCCGGCATTACGCCTTGTACACCGAAGACGCCTATCCGTTTGCGGTACTGTTGTTTGCGTTGTTGCACGCCGGTAAACAAATTTGGATACCCGGCAATAATCGCCCCGGCACCGCTGAGCAATTAGCAGCAGACTGTCAGTTGTTGGGCGATTGGCAAAATGGAGAAAGTTTCGATGACTGCTTGGAAGCACCGGAGTGTTTCAGCGGGTCTTTATCGCCGTTAAATTTGTTGGATAAGCAGCTGGTTATTTTTACCTCCGGTTCTACCGGGCAGGCCAAACCGATAGTCAAATGCCTGAACCAGTTCCAGCTTGAAATCGCCACGCTGGAACAGCGCTGGGGCGAACAACTGGGTGAGGCGGCAGCGTTGGCAACGGTCAGCCATCAGCATATCTATGGCTTGCTGTTTCGGGTGTTATGGCCGTTGTCGGCAGGGCGATGCTTTCATAGTCAGGCTTATATCAATCCTGAAACGCTGGTTCATGCGCTGCAACGCGGGCCGGCTTACTGGGTAGCCAGTCCTGCGCATTTAAAGCGCTTGGACCACCATTCACCCTGGGGCGGCATTGCCGGGTTAAAGGCGATTTTTAGTTCCGGCGGTGCGTTACCGGAGACTGCCGCACACCAGATATTAACCGATGGCGGGCAGGCGGTGATTGAGGTTTACGGCAGTTCCGAAACAGGGGGTATCGCCTGGCGTCAGCAGGATAAAGCATGGACGTTATTTCCCGGCATGCGCTTGCGTTGTATCGGTTGGAAATGGTTGCTGCATTCGCCTTATCTGCAAACAGAAAACGATTTTCAACTGGACGATAACATCACTCTGCTGGATGATGGCCGATTTATGCTGCATGGACGCTGGGATCGCATCGTTAAAATCGAAGAAAAACGCTTGTCCTTGGTCGAGTTGGAGCAACGCTTGACGACTGCGCCGTGGATAGATGATGCTCATGCGCTGGTGATAACCAAAACCAGAGACACTGTCGCGGTTGTCGTGGTTTTAAATGCTCAGGGTTTGGAGCAGTTGAAAAGCCAGGGCAGAAACCGGTTCATCAGGCAATTGCGCCAGATACTTGAGCCATGGTTTGAGTCGGTAGTGTTGCCCAGAAAATGGCTGTTTGTCAACATCATGCCGTTATCGACTCAAGGCAAAATCGATCAGCAGCTGTTAACAAGCCTGCTGGATTTTGATAGCCGGAAATTCCCCCAAGTGCTCAATCTTGAAATAAATTCCGACGGCGTTCATTTGGGCCTTAGAGTGCCGGAAGACTTGCTTTATTTCCCCGGTCATTTTGCCGGTTACCCGATTTTGCCGGGTGTGGTGCAACTGGCTTGGGTCGAACATTTCGGCAAGCTGTTTTTCGTGATGGATCAGCCGTTTTCATGTATGGAAGTGGTTAAATTTACCCAAATCATCCAGCCGGGCGGTGAATTGACTTTGTCCCTCGACTGGAAAGCAGCGCCGGGAAAACTGTATTTTAATTTTAGCTCAGAGCTCGGTATGCATAGCTCAGGGCGCATGGTTTACGAGAGTAAGAGACTGTGAAAATATTCAACATAAGAATAAATAACCACGGAGAACACGGAGAACACGAAGTTTTCAATGTGTTGATTTACGCAGTAATTTTCTTCGTGTCCTTCGTGCTCTTCGTGGCGGATAATGCTTTCGGAGTTTCGTAGTCAATGAAAACCTGCATCATAATTCCCGTTTACAATCATGAAGCCGCCATTCCCCATGTGCTGGCCAAACTAAAAAACCTCGGCATTCCGACGATAGTGGTGAATGACGGCAGCTCGGCGCTTTGTACTCAAATTCTGGTGGATTGTATCGAACGGGAAGCGGATTGGCTCAGCTTGATCAACCGTTCGGAAAATGGCGGCAAAGGCGCCGCCGTGCTGGACGGCTTTAAGGCGGCAGTGGCTTTGGGCTTTAGCCACGCGATCCAGATCGATGCTGACGGTCAGCATGAGGTTAACGATATTCCTGTCTTTCTTGAAGCAGGAACGCAACATCCCGATGCGTTGATTTTAGGTCAGCCGCTGTTTGATGCAACTGCGCCCAAGAGCCGGGTTTACGGTCGAACTATTGCCAATTTGTGGGTATGGATAAACACCTTGTCGTTCGAGATTGCGGACAGCATGTGCGGCTTTCGCTTGTACCCGTTGGCGGCAGCGGCTACATTAACCGGCGAAACAGACGTAGCAAAAGGCATGGATTTTGACATTGATATACTGGTGCGCCTGTACTGGCAGGGCGTCGATGTTGTCAATATACCCACTTGCGTGAATTACCCTTACGACGGCGTATCGCATTTCAAGTTGTGGCGGGATAACCTGATGATCTCAATAGCCCATGCCAAACTGTTCTTCGGCATGCTGATACGCATTCCGCAATTGCTGGGCAGGCACCGGTCATGAAAAAACCGTCGCATTGGGCAGACATGGGCGAATGGGGCCTGATTTGGGGCATGCGTTTCTTGCTGCACGTTTACCTGTTGCTTGGGCGCAGGGTGTTGCAGTGGTTTTTATATCCGGTGGTCAGTTATTACTGGCTGGCGAACAAGTCCGGTAGAGCAGCCAGTCAGGCCTATCTACAGCGCGTTGCAAAGCTTTCGCCTGCATCCGATTTAAGCGGAAATCTCCGGGACAGCTATCGACATTTCATCAGCTTCGCCAACGCCATTATCGATAAATTAGCGGCCTGGTCAGGCGAGTTGTCGCTGGCAGACGTAGACTATCGGGGACGTGATGTCTTGCTGGCTCAAATCAAGACGGGGCAGGGCGCCATCCTGTTAGGTTCGCATTTGGGTAATCTTGACGTCTGTCGCATGATTGCCGATCTGGATGGTGCGCCTCGCATTAACGTGCTGGTACACACCAAACATGCGGAAAAGTTCAATCGGCTGTTAAGGCAAACCAACGCGAGCAGCGGCTTAAACCTGATTCAGGTAACCGAAATCAGCGCTGCCACGTCAATGTTGCTGAGCGATAAAATCGATAACGGCGAGCTGATTATTATTACCGCCGACCGGACGCCGGTCAGTCAAAACTCACGCGTGAGCCGGGCCGAATTTTTGGGTGCTGATGCCTGGTTTCCGCAAGGCCCGTTTATTCTGGCATCACTGCTTAAATGTCCGGTTTACACCCTGTTTTGCTTGAAACAACAGGGCAGGCAGGTGATCTCTTTTGAGTATTTCAGCAATAGCTTAACGTTCCCTAGAAAAAATCGTGAGCAAGCCATGCAGCAAACCATTCAGCGTTATGCTCAGCGATTGGAGCATTATTGCTTAATGGAACCGTTACAATGGTTTAACTTTTTCGATTTTTGGCACTTGGCTGATAAAGAAAGCGATGAACACTAAAAATACCGTGGTTTTTGATGGTCAGGCGTTGACCATTGAAGATATTTGCAAGATAGCTAACCAATACGCTCAGATTGAATTGAGTCGGCAGCCGGACTTTATCGAGCGCATCGACAAAGGCGCCCGGTTTATCGATAGCTTATTAAAGCAGGAAGGCTTTGTTTACGGCGTAACCACCGGTTACGGCGAGTCCTGCACGGTCTCCATTCCGCTGCATCTGGTCGAGCAACTGCCCAGGCAGCTGTATACTTTTCACGGCTGCGGGCTGGGCGATCATTTTAACGCTCAGCAAACACGGGCCATACTGGCGGTGCGCCTGACCAGTCTGGCAAGAGGTTTTTCGGGTGTGCGCTACAAATTATTACAGCAGCTGGCCGAGTTATTAAAGCAGGACATTCTGCCGATGATTCCGCAAGAAGGCTCGGTCGGCGCCAGCGGCGATTTAACGCCATTGTCTTATGTGGCCGCCGTTCTGGCCGGTGAGCGGGAGGTGTTTTATCAGGGACAGCGTCAAGCCACGCAAACGGTTTTTGCCGGGCTCAATATCGAAGCGCTGACCTTAAAACCCAAAGAGGGTCTGGCGATTATGAACGGCACCGCCGCTATGACCGGCATCGCCTGCCTTGCCTACCAGCGAGCCGAGTATTTATCCCAACTGAGCACGCGCATCACCAGCCTGGCTTCGGTCGCCTTAAACGGCAATGCCTACCATTTTGACGAAAAACTGTTTTCGGTTAAGCCGCACCCCGGCCAAAACCGCGTCGCCGAGAGGTTGCGCGGAGATTTACAATTGCAGCACAGTGCGCCGCGCCACGATACCCGCTTGCAGGATCGCTATTCCCTGCGTTGCGCGCCGCATATTATCGGCGTGCTGGAAGATTCGTTGCCCTGGCTTAGGCAGTTTATCGAAAATGAATTAAACAGCGCCAACGATAACCCGATTATCGATGCCGAAGGCGAACACGTTTTGCATGGCGGCCATTTTTACGGCGGCCATATTGCCTTTGCGATGGATGCTCTTAAAACCGCCGTAGCCAATCTGGCCGATTTAATGGACCGGCAAATGGCGCAGTTGATGGACCGAAAATTCAATCAGGGTTTGCCTGCCAATCTTTCCGGCGCTACCGGCGAGCAAGCGGTGTTGAGCCATGGCTTCAAGGCCTTGCAAATAGCCGTGTCCGCCTGGACCGCAGAAGCTCTTAAGCTGACCATGCCCGCCAGCGTATTTTCCCGCTCCACCGAATGCCACAATCAGGACAAAGTCAGCATGGGCACCATCGCCGCCCGAGATTGCATCCGCATTTTGGAGTTGACCGAACAAGTCGCCGTGGCGGTATTGTTCGCCGTTGTCCAGGGTGTTGAGTTGCGGGGTAATGTGGATAAGTTAAGCCCGGCTTTACAAAAGACTGTTGAGCAACTGCGCGAGCATAGCCCGTTTTTGACTGCAGATCGGGCGCTGGAGCAAGAACTGCGGCTTTGTCTGGAACTGGTACGCAAGCAGCATTGGGATTTGTATGAATAACGAGATAAAAGAGGAAGTAAAATGCTGAATCAGGATGAGACACCCAGGGATTTTCTTCGCAATATTCCGAACGACCTTCCTGTTCCAGTTGACGATGGAGCATGTAACCATCTGGAGGGGCTAATGCTTCCCACGGTAAACCTACCATCAACAAATGGAGGAACGGTAAATCCTTCGCAAGTTCCTGGATGGCTTGTAATTTACTGTTATCCGATGACCGGGCAACCGGGGCGAGCCATACCTGATGGTTGGATTCAGATACCGGGAGCTGCAGGTTGTACGCCGCAATCTTGTTCGTTTCGTGATTACTATCGCGAGTTGAAAGCATTGAATACCAACGTGTTTGGGATCAGTACGCAATCCACCGAAGAACAGCTTGAGGCGGTGGAACGCCTACATCTTCCCTTCGATTTGTTAAGTGACGCATCTTTTCAGTTTTCTCAAGGGTTGCGCTTGCCCATGTTTGAAGTGGAGGGTATGCGTCTTACCAAACGCGTGACGCTTATTGCCAAAGACGGAAATATCCAGAAGTACTTTTATCCAGTGTTTCCGCCGGATAAGAATATCGATGAAGTCTTGGCATGGTTAGTGAAAGGTGGCACTGGAGTAATATAATGGCGAGTATTTCCCCGTTATCTTCTCGTTCCCACGCGCCGCGTGGGAATGCAGTTCAGGGCGCGCTGCGCCCCGAGGATTAAATGCTATGGGCCGTAGCCGCTACCGAATTTGCCATGAACAAGCACCCCATTTTTTAACCTGCACCGTGCTGAACTGGATACCGCTATTCACTCGCCCGGAAACGGCAGGCATTGTTCTTGACGCATTACGTTACCGGCAAGAAGAGCTCGGCTGGAAAATATACGGTTACGTTATCCTGGAAAATCACTTACATATGATTGTACAAGCAGAAAATCTGGCTTTGGAATTGCCGCACTTCAAATCCTACACGGCTCGCAAACTGATCGACCACCTGAAAGAATGCCGCGCCGAGCGGTTGTTGCAACAACTGGCGTTTTTTCGCAAGGATTACAAACGGCAGGATCGGGATTATCAATGCTGGGAAGAGGGGTCGCACCCGCAGTTAATCGAAAACGAACCGGTGCTTCGACAGAAACTGGAGTATATCCATCAAAACCCGGTGAAACGAGGGTATGTCGATGACGCTACTCATTGGCGGTATTCCAGCGCCAGGGATTACGCGGGGCTTGTTGGGTTGATTCCTGTTTTTAAGGGTTGGCTGTGATTCGCGGCGCAGCGCGCCTGGACTGCGTTCCCACGCAGCGCGTGGGAACGAGATTTGTAGGAATGAGAGCGAAAAAATTATGATTCACCAAATATCAATCGACCTGCAAATCCCCTTCCATGATGTCGACATGATGGAAGTGGTCTGGCATGGGCATTACGCCAAGTATTTTGAAATTGCGCGCTGTGCGCTGCTGGAAAAAATCGATTACAACTATCCGCAAATGCGCGACTCGGGTTACGCGTGGCCGGTGATTGACTTAAGAGTCCGCTATGCGCAACCGGCGGTGTTCGGGCAGATCATTACGGTAACAGCGAAAATCGTCGAATGGGAAAACCGCCTGAAAATAAACTACCTGATCACCGATAAAAGCTCAGGCTTAAGACTGACCAAAGGCCATAGCGTTCAGGTGGCTGTAAACTTGGCAACGCGGGAAATGTGCTTTGCATCGCCTGCGGTGTTGTTTGAAAAACTCGGCTTGGAGATTGCTTGATGTTAATAAAAGCGTTGCTGCTGTATTGTTTGGCATTCGGCCAAGGCGTCGCGGGCGATGCGGTATTGTCTGAGATCTCGGCAATTGCTCCAGGCATTGCTCTACCTCCTGCATCCCTGCAGTCGACCGCACGCTTGGCAAAAACAGAAATTACTTACGGCACATTTCACCAGCAAAAACAGCTGAAGGTTTTGCGCAAGCCGCTAATATCTACGGGCACGTTTACCTACGACCCAAACAAGGGTGTCATCTGGAAGACTCTGACGCCGGTTGTTTCCTTGCTGTTGGTCAATGAATCGAAGTTGCTGACCGGGCAGGGGGAACAAGCGGTGCCGGCGGCTTTCGGCAAGGTTTTCAAGGCCATGCTGGGCGGTGACTTGGCGGCATTAAGCGACGGTTTTGTGATCACCGGAACCGATCAAAAAACGTCCTGGCAGCTGGCGTTAATCCCCAAGGATGAGATGCTGAAAAAGATCATCAGCACGATGGTGCTGTCGGGCGATACCGAGCTGCGTGATCTGGAAATACGCGAAGCAGGGGGCAATGTCACCCGCATTACTTTCGATAACATATCGCACCCGCAACAGTTGACCGATGAACAGGAAGCCGATTTTGAACGTTTATCACCCTAAGTTGACCGCAGGGCTTTGGCTGGTCGGAATGCTGGTCATCTGTATTCTCGGCAGTCAGGCTTTGACTAAAGACTGGCTGGAAACAAGTTTTTTAGCGTTATTACCAACCAGCGAACAGCAGCCGGAAATCGCCAAAGCCACCCGGCAACATAATCAACTGCTGAATCGGAAAATAGTCTGGCTGGCGGGTGCTTCGACTTCCGGGGAAGCTATCAATCATGCGCAAAAACTTAAGCGGCAACTGGAACAAAGCCAGCTGTTTAGCAAGGTGGTGCTGGAGCTTCCCCAACAGCAATATATCCAGCAATATCAGCAACTGTTCCCGTATCGCTATCAGCTGCTGGATGCGCAATCCCAAGCAATCTTGGCGACTCATCCTGAGGAGTTAATCAGGCAAAACTTGGAGATACTGAACAGCCCTATCGGGCAGATGCAGGCGGCCGATCTGGAGCGCGATCCGTCGTTGCTATTCAGCCGTTATTTCAGCGCGCAACATCCGATCAAGTTGAATCTGGAGCAGGGCATCGTGGTGTTGTCCGACCGGCATCGGTTTTGGGCGCTGTTATTGACCGATTTGCAGGATGAAAGGTTGCAGCTGGATAAGCTGGAAACCTTGGATAGACTGGTTGACAGCGCAACCGGGCAAGTCAAAGCGGCTGGCGGCGAGTTGCTGGCTTCCGGCATGCCGTTGTTTACCGCGCATGGCGCCGAGTCGGCCAAACAGGAAATTTCCACGGTCGGCATAGGTTCAAGTCTCGGCATTATCGTGTTGCTGTGGGCAACTTTCCGCAGCGTGCGGCCATTGCTGTTATCGAGCCTCGCAATCGGCAGCGGCCTGTTGGCCGCGTTGGTTATCTGCGTGCTGTTTTTCGGCAAGATACATATTCTTACCCTGGTTTTCGGAGCCAGCTTGATCGGCGTTGCCGATGACTATGCGCAACATTTTTTGTGCGACAGTTTCGGCGAGAAGGATTGGAATCCCCGGAAAGGCCTAAAGTTTATTCTGCCGGGACTGTCTTTAGGGCTCGCAAGCAATCTGTTAAGTTACGCGGGCTTGGGTTTTTCGCCGTTTCCGGGCTTGCAGGAAGTGGCGTTATTTTCCGCGATGGGTTTGCTGGTCGCCTGGTTAACGGTGGTGCTGCTGTTTCCGTTGCTGTTAACCGGGTTCACCTTCGATCATCAGCCGGGCATACTTAAACTGACAACCTATTGGGAGCAGCATTGGCCGCTCTGGGTCAACAAAAACCGGCGTTGGCTAAGTCTACTGTTGACGGTTTTTATCGCAGGCGGCTTGTGGATATTGACGCCTCAGGATGATGTGCGCTTGCTGCAATCGCCGCCGGCCGAGTTAATCCGCACAGCCGATAAAATCCGGCAGTTATTTCCGATGAGTCCCGACAACCAGTTTTTTCTGGTGTCGGGGAAGGATCAAGCCGACTGGCATCAAAATGAACAAAGACTGATCAAGCGTCTGGAGGCGTTAAAACAGCAAAAAGCGCTGGCTGCTTATGAAGGCTTGAGCGACTATTGGCCCGATGCGGATCGGCAGCAACAAAACTACCGGCTGTTAAAGCACAAACTGTACGACTCAGGCTTGCTTGAACGCTACATGACTGATCTCAGCTTTGACGAGACGACTGTGAAAACTGAACTCAAGCAGTTTGCCGCAGCCGAGCGCAACACGCTGGCCTTGCCGGAATGGCTGGCGACTGCCGATGAAACTAAGCGGCAGTTATGGCTAGGCTGTGATTCCGGTCGCTGTCAAAGCACGGTGGCATTAATCGGGATCAGCGATGCTGGCGCATTAACGGCACTACAGGGTTTGCCGGGCGTCATCTGGGTGGATCAGGTCGAGTCTTTATCATCATTGTTTGCGCGTTATCGGATCAGGGCCAGCGGTTTGTTGGCGATTGCTTTTGGTCTGGCCTTGGTGGGATTAAGTTTCAAGTTCGGTTGGCGCAATGGCGTAACCATCATGTCGGTGCCGGTTGCTGCGCTGGCGGTTTCGTTAGCCATGCTGGGCTGGTTCGACCAGTTATTCAGCCTGTTCAACCTGTTTGCATTGTTGCTGGTGTTGGGCATCGGCGTCGATTACGGACTGTTCTTTTTTATGGCGGGCGACAGGCGCGCCAGCACTTCTCTGGGGGTTACACTTTCGGCATTGACGACCTTGCTGGCGTTCGGCTTGTTAGCGGCAAGTTCTACCGAGATCGTGCATGCCTTTGGGTTTACCGTAACTGCCGGTATTGTAACGGCGCTGATGTGTGCGCCATTGATTGGGCTTAAGGAGTATAAAAATAAATATGACAAATAATAAAGGCGAAATTATCATCATCGGCGCCGGGCCTTCCGGGAGCATTGCCGGTGCATTGCTGCAAAACCAGGGCTTTGAGGTGACCATTCTGGAACGGCAGCTGTTTCCGCGCTTCAGCATCGGCGAAAGCCTGTTGCCGCAATGCATGGAATTCATCAAACAGGCCGGGATGATGGACGCGTTAGTCAACGCCGGGTTTCAGTATAAAAACGGCGCGTCTTTCGCCTACCGGGACCTGAGAACCGAGTTTTCCTTTGAAGACAAATTCAGCCCCGGCATGGGCACCACGTTTCAGGTGCAGCGCGGCCGGTTCGACAAGCTGCTTGCCGATGAAGCGGTGCGCATGGGCGTTGACATACAGTGGCAAATGGAAGTGACGGCGGCCGATTTTTCAGCCGACAGGCCGGAGCTGACGGTGCGCAACAAACTAGGTGATGTGATGACCTACCGTGCCGATTTTGTGCTGGATGCCAGCGGTTTTGGGCGCATCTTGCCCAAGTTGCTGGATTTGGAATCGCCTTCCGGTTTTCCGGTCAGGCAAGCCTTATTCGGGCATATTGAAGACCGGATCGGGGATAGCCAATTTGACAGAAACAAAATCCGGATCACGGTGCATCCCGAGCATAAAGACGTCTGGTATTGGCTGATCCCGTTCAGCAATGGCCGCAGCAGCGTGGGCGTGGTCGCGGAACCTGAATTTCTTCAAGGCTGGGACAATAACGACCAGGCCTTGAAGGACATCATTAATCAGGACCCCAGCTTGACCAGTTTGCTTGAGAACGCTGTGTTCGATGAGAAAATCAACACCATTACCGGTTATTCCGCCAATGTAAAAAGCTTGTACGGCAAAGGCTATGCGCTGCTGGGCAATGCCGGCGAGTTTTTGGACCCGGTGTTTTCATCCGGCGTCACCATTGCGATGAAATCAGCCAGCTTGGCTGCGAATGTTTTGGTCAGGCAATTTAATAATGAAACCGTGGACTGGCAGCAGGATTACGCCGAGCCCTTGCAGCGCGGCGTCGATACCTTCCGGGTGTTTGTCGATGCCTGGTATGACGGCCGCTTTCAGGACGTGATCTTTCATCCCAGACAGCAACCCGAAGTTAAAGCGATGATCAGCTCAATACTGGCCGGTTATGCCTGGGATGAAAATAATCCCTATGTCAAAAATGCCCGAGCCAGGCTGGATACGCTGGCCGAGTTATGCCGATAAGGATTTTAACGGCTATGTTTTTGCTCTGGCTGTCCGGCTGTGCGTTGATGCAGCCAAAACAAGTTGCCGTTAAATCGGAATTGATGCCGATAGCGCAGCCTTTAGGCCCGGCCAGACGGATAGTGCAGCAAATAAACGCGGTGTGGGCGGATCGGCAGGAATCCCTGTTGGCGGTTCTGGAATTGGATGCCCGGCATATCGCGATGGCCGGGCTCAGTGATTCCGGCTTGAGTCTGTTCAGCCTGACTTACGACGGCAACACCTTGGTGTCCGATAGAAGCCCGTTATTGCCGGAGTCGGTCAATCCGGAATTTATCATTACCGATCTGCAACTGGTGTATTGGCCGATTGCGATGTTGAAAAAAAATCTTCCGGCCGAATGGCGCTTGGAAGCCGGTCAGAACAAGCGCTTTTTATACGTCGGTGGTAAAAAACAAGTTGAAATTCATTATTTATCGGCCGATCCTGTTTGGCCTAAAGCGGTTGAATTGGTTAACTTTCGCTACCACTATCGTCTACAGATTAAAACCATAAGTTATGACCTTATACCTGAATGACTTAGGTTTGTTGTGCGCGCTCGGCAATAGCAAAGCTGAGATTTTAAAGCGCTTGCTGGCCGGTGATCGGTCGGGCTTGGCGACAAGTGATGAGTTTGGGACTCGCTGCATTATCGGTGCTGTTAGTTCCGATCTGCCTCAGATAGACGAGCGTTACAGCCTTTATAACTGCCGGAATAATCGTCTGCTGCTGGCCGCATTTAGCCAGATCGAACCGACGGTGACCGATATGATCGCCCGGTTCGGCGCGGATCGTATCGGCATTGTGCTGGGCACCAGCACTTCGGGGGTGCGCAATACCGAGCTGGCTTTGGCTTATTGGGCGGACCACGGCGTATTGCCGGATCAGTTTCATTACAAGCAACAGCAAATGGGCGCAGGGGCGGATTTTCTGGCCGATTTTCTGGGCGTGCAAGGCCCGGCCTACACGATTTCTACGGCCTGTTCTTCCAGCGGCAAGGCGTTTGCCTCGGCGCGGCGCTTAATCAGGCTGGATTTATGCGATGCGGTGATCGTGGGCGGGGCGGACAGTTTATGCGGTTTGACAATGAATGGCTTTGCCGCATTGGAATCGATCAGTACCGGGCTGTGCAAGCCGTTCGGTCTGCACCGTGACGGCATCAATATCGGCGAAGCGGCCAGTTTGTTTGTGTTGAGTAAAGACCCGGGGCCTGTGGTATTGCAAGGCATAGGCGCAAGCAGCGATGCCTATCATTTTGCCGCGCCGAACCCAGATGCAACCGATGTGATCAGAGCCATGCAGCTTGCGCTGGACGATGCGGGTAAAACACCGGCGCAAATCGATTATCTGAATTTGCACGGCACCGCCACGGTGTTGAACGATGCGATGGAAAGCAAAGCGGTTAATGCCTTATTCGGATCGACAGTGGCAGCCAGTTCCAGCAAGGGCATGACCGGGCATACCCTGGGTGCCGCCGCCGCATTGGAATTGGCTTTTTGTTGGCTGTTGCTGAGCAGTGACGATGAACGAGGTACGCTGATTCCCAATAGTAACGACGATGAGCGGGATCCGGTATTACCTGCGTTACATCTGGCGAAACAGGGCGAAACATTGGGGCGTAGAATCGATACCTGTCAAAGCAACTCGTTTGCGTTTGGCGGCAATAACCTGTCTATTGTTGTGGGGCGGGCATGACCGCTATTGCCGACGACTGCATGGATGCAGGAGGTACGACCCCACGGATGGGGGAGGTAGAGCAACGCAGGGAGCAGTTGCCGAGAGCACCAACAGTAGGCGCATTAGGCGGCGCAGGAGCAGTTGCCGACCTGATTCCGCATAGCGGCAATATGGTGTTGCTGGATCGCATTATCGACTATGACGACCAGGGCTTGACTGCCGAAGTTGTCGTGCGCGATGACGGTTTGTTGGGCGATGATCGAAGCATTCCGGCCTGGGTCGGTATCGAATACATGGCGCAAACTATAGCCGCCTATGCAGGAATGATGGCAAAGCAAGTCAATGAGCCGATACGCTTGGGTTTTCTGCTGGGAACTCGGCGTTATAGCAGTAATGTTGCCGCATTTAAGGTCGGCTCAATGTTAACGATACGGGTAAAAAACATCATGCAAGATGATAATTTAGGCGTTTTCGACTGCCGGATTCTAGGGGAGGGTGTGGACGTTACGGCCAATCTCAATGTCTATCAACCTCCGTTAAACAAATCAATGAGTACATTATGAATAGAACTGTTTTAGTGACCGGCTCCAGTCGAGGTATCGGTAAAGCCATTGCCTTATATCTGGCTAAGCAGGGCTTTGATTTGGTCATCCATTGTCGCAGCCAGCGTCTGCAAGCCGAGGAAGTCAAAGTCGAAATCGAGCAGCTGGGCCGGCTAGCCCGAATTTTACAGTTCGACATTGCCGATCGCGCCCAATGCAGCGAACAAATCAATCAGGATATTGAAAGCCACGGCGCTTATTACGGCGTGGTGTGTAATGCCGGTATTACGGCCGATAACGCCTTTCCTTCGCTGACCGGCGAACAGTGGGACAGCGTGATTCACAGTAATCTCGACGGCTTTTACAATGTATTGCAGCCGGTGGTGATGCCGATGGTTAGGCGCAGAAAACCCGGTCGTATCGTCACCTTATCGTCGGTTTCAGGCTTGATGGGTAATCGCGGACAGGTCAATTACAGTGCTGCAAAAGCCGGTATTATCGGCGCGACTAAGGCACTGGCTTTGGAATTGGCAAAGCGCGACATCACTGTTAACTGCGTCGCTCCGGGTCTTATCGAGACGGATATGGTCAGCGAGTTGCCTCTGGAGGACATCAAAAAAATGATTCCGGCTCGTAGAATAGGGAGCCCCAAAGAAGTTGCTGCGGTCGTGGCTTTTTTACTATCCGACGATGCCGCGTATGTTACCCGGCAGGTCATTTCCGTCAATGGTGGTTTATGTTAAAACGCGTGGTAGTGACCGGCATGGCCGGGATTTCGCCGATAGGCAATGACTGGCCACAGGTTGCCGAGCGCCTTAAAAACAAGTCTACCGGCATTCGCTTCATGCCGGACTGGGACAAGTACCAAGGCTTGAATACCCGCTTGGGTGCGCCCGCCGATTTCACCAAGCCCGAGCATTATTCACGCAAGCAGGTTCGCGGCATGGGGCGTATTGCCTTAATGGCAACGTATGCAACCGAATTGGCGCTCATCGATGCCGGATTGTTGCATGACCCCTGTCTTAAAAGCGGGCTTACAGGCATTGCCTACGGCAGTTCATCGGGCAGCCCCGACGCGATTGCCGAGTTCGGCAACATGTTGCTTAATCATGCCATCGGCGGCTTGAATGCCACCTCGTATATTCGAATGATGAGCCATACCGCCCCGGTTAATATCGGCCTGTTTTTTGGCATAAACGGCAGGATTTACACAACCTCAAGCGCTTGTACTTCGGGCAGTCAGGGTATAGGCTACGGTTATGAGGCGATAAAATTCGGTCAGCAAAAACTGATGGTGGCAGGCGGTGCAGAAGAGCTCTCGGCTATCCAGTCCGCAGTATTTGATACCTTGTTTGCGACCAGTCTTCGCAATGAGACACCGGATAAAAGTCCCAGGCCGTTTGATCGTGATCGTGATGGTCTGGTCATCGGTGAGGGCGCAGGCACCTTGATATTGGAAGAGCTGGAACATGCCTTGGCACGCGGCGCTCATATTCATGTCGAATTGGTGGGTTTTGGTACTAATTCGGACGGTGTGCATATCACTCAGCCTAACAGCGACAGCATGCAGGTTGCGATGCGCCTAGCTTTGCAAGATGCCCAATTGGAAGCATCGGCTATCGGCTACGTCAGTGCGCATGGCACGGCAACAAGCCACGGCGATGTCGCCGAAAGCCGTGCGACCGCCGCAGTATTCGGCGATAAAACGCCGATCAGTGCGCTGAAAAGTTTTACCGGCCACACTCTGGGCGCTTGCGGCGCGCTGGAGGCCTGGGTAACGGTCAATATGATGAATGAAGGCTGGTTTCATGCCACGGCCAATCTTGACAATATTGACCCCGAATGCGCGCAGTTGGACTATATTAAAGAGGATATCCGCAAGCTCGATTGCGACTATGTGATGAGTAATAATTTTGCTTTTGGGGGTATCAATACTTCATTGATTTTTAAGCGCTGGGATAGCTAATATCCCACTCAACCTGGAGAACTGTAATGATAAAAAAAATATGTTTAGCCTTGGCGTTACTGGTTTTGGTCTCAGGCTGTACCACAACGGGTACGTTTAAGGTTCCACCTGGAACTGATCTGTATGTCTACAAAAGACCGCAGCCGGTAGACATCAAGGCCGATGGCAAGGTAACCACTAAGCCGTTTTTCTGGACTGCTGCGGGTGTGCCGCCTGAATCAGGCATTCCTTATCGCTTGGAAAAAAATGGCGAAGTTGTCAAAGAAGGTAGGCTTAGAACTAAATTCCGCGTAGTTTCAATCTTCTGGCCGCCAGCGGCTCTTATTTATTGGCCTATGGGATTTAATCCAGACATCACCTACGATTTGGTGAATGATAAGCAAGAATAAAGAACCAGTAATGTCCATCAGTCAGTAATGTGGGCAGGTTTTTTGTCCCGCGCTGTTGGCTGGATAATAGTAAAGAATCGATGTTGTTTTGCAATTCAAGGTTATCCACATTTTCTGTGGATAACTCTGTGGGTAAGCTGAAAATAAATGCGCTAACTATTCACTTTTTAAGCTTTTTTGTTAAATCGATCAGATTGTAGTCAGTGTATGACTGTGTGTGATCATAATTTTAATTATCAATGACTTAGATCAAGTAATTGTGGTTTTATTGCTGCTTTTTTATAGGGCAAGAGAGGTTTTGAAGCTATGCTGCTGAAACAAACGTATATTGCACTCTCCTGTGGAAAAAGAAATTCCATGGATTTGTTGTCAAGCATTTTTTTGAAATATGCGGGACTTGATTATTCAACTAATGGATTGGATTTGTTGGCTGGTTGAAGTGAGTGTTCAGTTAAAGCGGGCGACTATTTAACAATAGAAGGCGTGAGTGGAGAGAGGCTAATAAACGTCAGTATGACGCCTAAAAATCCTGCAATTGTAAGGCTTTTGATGTGAGGGTGTTGCGATCATTGGGGGGGGGGCGACCGGGTAGACTGGTCGCCCAGATAGCTCAGCTATATTCCCGCGTCTGCTGCTAGGGCAGCTGAGTAATCAGGTGGATAGTCGGACTGGTGTCGTTAATGCTTCAATGGCGTCTGCCATTTTTGCCGGCAGTCGTATCTTCAAATTTAACTTTTAAAGGTTTTCCGCAATAGAGATTGCCATCGAGTGCGGCTATCGCGGCTCTTGCTTCGTGACCTTCCATTCCGATAAAACCGAATCCTCGGCATTTTCCGCTAAATATATCGGAAATAAGTTGAATGGAGCGGACTTTTCCGTATTCGGAAAATAAAGCCTGTACAGTTTCTTCAGTGGCTTCGCTAGGTAAGTTTCCTACAAAAATTCGTTTCAAAAGACATGTCCTAAATTAGGGGGTGAGTTGATTGACCGGGTTGACCGGTTATGCCACAACCCCGCGTGTTATTAATGCGGGGTTGTGTGTCGGAACGTAAGGCGGTTTTAAGCTGGGCTTACTTGTGATGCTTGTGGGCCTTTAGGGCCTGATTCTACGTCATACTTAACCGCTTGGCCTTCAGCCAAAGTGCGGTAACCGCCGTCGCTTGCGATTGCAGAAAAGTGTACGAACACGTCTGCGCTACCATCGCTAGGAGAAATAAAACCGAAACCTTTAGATTCGTTAAACCACTTAACAGTACCTGTTGCCATATAAATTACCTATATAAATCAATGAAAATGTTTGATTGAAAATCATGCTGGGCAAATTTAAAGAGAAAAGCGAATGGAATTTCTGAAAAGTGCTGAATAACATGAAAAACTTACAGTAGAAGCCTCACGTTTGTATGGAGTGCTGTCTACTAGGAGTTGCATTATAGAGACTAATCCTCGGCATAGCCATTGAAAGTTTATAATGTGGCGTTTTCAGCAGGGATTAAGGATGCTGATTAGTAAGCTGTTTCAGCCGGGTGTGATTAAAAAATACAGGGAATTGATGGCAATATGATGTGGCGGAGGCCTTGCCGTGTGCGCCTTTTTTGCAGTTCGGGATGATGTCGGCGCTTAACCTGGGTTCTTCTTCTGGCGCGAGGCAACGGCCTACATTAACAATGGCTATTGATGCCGACACTGGCTGAGGTTTCGTGCGAATTAGACAAAGGCATTGATCGGTAAGCCGTTAATCATGGTTTCTACGGTTGGCGTTATTGTGACGATTATTGCTGCCATTACTTCTATCGCGTTGTTGCTGACGATTCTGGTAATTACTGCCCCGGCGGGGGATGGCATTGTATTGATCATGACGATCATGACGATCATGATGTGAATAATCGGCTCTGCCATGGCCTCTTTGATAATGATCCGGTCTTTCGCCGTAGTAGTTTCTGTGCATAATGGTATATCCACTGCTATAACCTCTGGTACTAGGATAATACGAATGCTGTTGGTGCTGCTGTGGATAATGGACACAAGCTGAAAGCAACAGCGCAAAACCGATGAGCAGTGTTTTTTTAGCGATGGTATTCATACTTATAGTCCATGATGGTTGATTCGAGTTAAAGAATATCCGGCATTTAATGAATGCCGAATGAACAAAAATAATGTGATTGCCGGTAATCACGGGTACATAATTAAAAGGAACAGCATGAAACACCAAGTAGTTGATGCGCGCATCACTCCTCAAGGCCGTCTGGATGTATTGTCCATGGCCGAAGTCACTAAGCTACTAGATACCAGTCAGGGCGGCTTATACCGGTTATTTCGCAATTGCTCGCTAGCGGTATTAAACTGCGGCAGCACCATGGATGACGGCAAGGAATTGCTGGAACGCTATCCCGATTTTGCGATACGCGTCGTTCAGGAGCAGCGCGGAATCAAGTTGGACGTCAAGTCTGCCCCCGCTCATGCTTTTGTAGACGGCAAAATGATCAAAGGCATCAATGAGCATTTATTTGCGGTGCTACGCGACATTATCTACGTCAGCGACGAGATCAATAATAACCCGAGGTTTGATCTGAACAGTTCGGTCGGCATCAGTAGCGCCGTATTCCATATCTTGCGCAACGCCAATATTCTACGCCCGATGACTACGCCAAATCTAGTGGTGTGCTGGGGCGGACATTCGATCAGCCGCAAGGAATATGATTACACCAAGACCGTCGGCCACGAGATGGGCTTGCGCGGCCTGGATATTTGCACCGGTTGCGGGCCGGGTGCGATGAAAGGTCCGATGAAGGGAGCGACCATCGGCCACGCCAAACAGCGGATAAAAAACGGCCAGTATTTGGGGATAACCGAACCCGGTATTATTGCCGCCGAATCGCCTAATCCGATAGTCAATGATCTGGTGATCCTGCCGGATATTGAAAAACGTTTGGAAGCCTTTGTTCGTACCGGGCATGGTATTGTGGTGTTTCCCGGCGGTGCAGGTACGGCGGAGGAGATACTTTATCTGCTCGGTATTCTGTTACATCCCGAGAATAAAGACATGCCGTTTCCACTGATATTTTCCGGTCCTGACAGTTCAGAAGAGTATTTTAAGGAAATAGACCGGTTTATTGCGGGCACCTTGGGTAAATCGGCACAACAGCGTTACAAAATTATTATTGATAATCCCGTGTTGGTCGCTCAGGAAATGCATGCAGGCATCCAGCAGGTACGCCAATTTCGTAAAGAAAATGGCGATGCCTACTATTTTAACTGGCTGCTTAAGATCGACCATGGGTTTCAACAGCCGTTTATACCTACGCATGACAACATGAGAAATCTGGCCTTGCACAAGGATCAGGAAAATCACCAGCTCGCCGCGAACCTGCGCCGCGTTTTCTCCGGCATTGTGGCGGGTAATGTAAAAGATGAGGGTATACGCGCCATCGAACAATATGGGCATTTCGAAATTCGCGGCGATGAAGACATCATGGCGCTGATGGATTCGTTGTTGGCCTCATTTGTCGCGCAACATCGAATGAAGTTGCCGGGGAAGAAATATTTGCCTTGCTACAAGATTGTCAAATAATAAGTCGAGCAGGCTAGGCGTCGCGTACCATTAACCTGTAATAAGTACTCATGAAAGTCATCCTGACCGAAAAACCCTCAGTCGCTCGCGACATCGCCAAATGCCTGGGAATCAACAACAAACGCGACGGCTATTTTGAGGGCAGCGGCTATCAAATTACCTGGGCGTTCGGTCATCTGGTCGAACTGAAAGAACCGGATGAATACGACCCATCATGGAAACGCTGGTCGTTGGAATCCCTGCCCATCATCCCCGAACAATTCGGCTTAAAAGCCAGAGGTGATGCCTCGGCGCAAAAACAGCTCAACATCATTAGACATTTGTTCAAAGCGGCCGATGAAATTATCTGTGCGACCGATGCGGGAAGGGAAGGGGAATTGATTTTCAGGTACATCTTGTCCTGGACAGGATGCATTGAAAAACCGTTCAAACGTCTTTGGATCAGCTCCTTAACCGACGAGGCGATACGCAAAGGTTTTACTCAGTTGCAAGAAGGTCATACTTACGATGGACTTTATCGCGCCGCCAAATGCCGCAGTGAATCAGACTGGATAGTCGGCTTAAATGCCACGCGGCTGTATACGCTGAAGTTCGGTCAGCAAGGCAGTTTATGGACGATAGGCCGGGTGCAGACGCCGGTATTGGCGCTGATCGTGCAAAAAGATGCGGATATCAGCAGTTTTATACCTAAAGATTTTTGGGAATTGCATACCCTATACCGGGATGCCGACTTTCACTATGTAGGCGGGCGATTCGATCACAAAACCGATGCAGAAACGCTACTAAGCCAAATCGAGGGACGGGATTTTCAGATTACCGAGGTCAAAGGCAAGAAGGAAACGCTTAGCCCACCGTTATTATATGATTTGACCGATCTGCAAAAAGATATGAGCATACGCCACGGCCTGACCGCTGAGCAAACCCTAAGCTGCACCCAACAGTTATACGAGAAAAAACACGTCACCTATCCGCGTACCGACAGCCGGTGTTTAACCAACGACATGAAGCCGGGGATGAAACCCTTGTTGACCAAATTAAGCTCGAATTTTGGACCGCAAATCGAATTACTCAATCTCGATAAACTGACGCTGAGCAGCCGTATATTTAATGACGCCAAAGTCACCGATCACCATGCGATCATACCTACGACCCTATTGCCGGGTTCGTTGTCGGGGTATGAAGCCAAAGTCTATGAAGCGATAGTCCAGCGGTTTATTGCGGCGTTTTATCCGCCCTGCATCAAGCAAATCACTACCGTGCTAGGCGAGGTTTGTGGGGGATATATTTGTGGGGGCGACTTCAGTCGCCCAGTTAGTGAGGAACCTGTTGGTCAAAGGGCGACTGAAGTCGCCCCCACAGCCGCAGTAAAATTTAAAACCACCGGCACGATCATTGAAGCGCCAGGCTGGCAGGCCTTGTATAAAAACGATGCGTCGAGTCAGTCCGATAAGGCGCAAAAAATCCTGCCCAACTTTGTCAAGGGTGAAACCGGCCCGCAACAGCCGTCGATCAATCAGGGCAAAACTACGCCGCCAAAGCCGTATAACGAAGCGAGCTTGCTGAGTATGATGGAGTCGGCCGGTAAAACCTGCGACGACGAACAGCTCAAAGAAGCGTTAAAAGAAAAAGGCTTAGGCACCCCGGCAACCCGAGCCTCGATTATTGAGGTGTTAATCAAGCGTAACTATATCCAGCGGCAAAAAAAGACGCTGTTAAGCACCGATTCCGGCCGGCATCTTATCTCCATCATCGCTGACGACAGGTTAAAGTCAGCGTCCATGACCGGCGAATGGGAAGCCAAACTCAAAAAAATAGAACACAACGATTACGATCCCGATCAGTTCATGGCCGAAATCATTCAATTTACCCAGAAAATAAAAGACGAGTCGGACCGGCCGCTTTACGATCAAAGCCGTTTGGGCGACTGTCCGTTGTGCCAAAAACCCATCATCGAAGGCAGGAAAGGCTACGGTTGCAGCGACTGGAAAGCCGGTTGCCGGTTTGTGCTATGGAAAGAGATGTATGGCGTACCGGTGACATGGGACATGGCTTGCCAATTGTTGCAAAACAGCCGTACTTTGCACGGTTACGCGATCAAGCTCGACGATGAGGTGTTTAATGCCCAATTGACGCTCAATAAACAGGGCGAAACAGGGTACGTCAAAGCCGAATCCGGGCATCGGTCTGCGGTAATAGCAGCCCTTGCCGATTGCCCGCTCTGTAACGGCAAGATCATTGAAACCGCAAAAGCCTACGGCTGTAGCGAATGGCGTAGCGGCTGCAAAATGACGATCTGGAAAATTGTGGCTCATAAAAAAATCACCGCAGCGATGGCGAAAAAATTACTCAGCAAGGGGGAAACGGGGATCTTAAAAGGCTTTAAATCTGTTAAAGGCACCGAGTTCGAAGCCAATCTGAAACTGGTTGAGGGGAAAGTTGAAATGGATTTTGCGGGGCGTTAGTCATGTGCATCAAGTAAGTTGGCAATCTCTCTGCCAATTAAATGATGCACGTTCCTGGAATGCTTGTTCGAGCGCGGTTAGGGTATGCGCGTGAGTAATCTTAGTCAGTGAAAATATCGCTGATTATCCATTTTGTCCGTAAAACCCCTTCCTTCAGATGGGTGATGTAAGGACGCTCTTGATTTTGTCTTTGCATCCGTGTACGATTTTTCCCGTGCTGATAATTCAGCCTGCCGGAGGGAATATCCGGTACTGCCAGTCGAGGGGACTTTAGACTCCGCATTATGCCGAGCATCGCCCCGTTGAAGCTGGAAGCTCCTTTCTTTAGGTAGGAGTAGTTCACTTATCCACTTTAATCGCCAGAAATATTGGGTTGCCCTGACGCTGAATCAAAACAGCAACTGATTTACCGGTAGGGAGTTTTTTGACGATTTTTTCAAAATCGGCTGCATCCCGAATAATGTTGTTTTGAATGCGTAAAATAACATCGCCACGCTGAATTCCGGCACTTTGGGCGGTACCTTTAGCGACATCCTGCACCAATACGCCGTTTTTAGTCATCTGCAAAGCCTCTCTTTGTGCATCGGTTAAATCAATGACGTTAACACCCAGTCGGTTATGGGGAAGTTTTGGCGCTGTTTTAGCGTCCGCTAATGTATTAATTTCATCTGGCAATAGGCCGACTTTAAAGTCAATGGTTTTAATCTCACCTTGACGGATGATTTTTAAGGTGGCTTTGTCATTGATCGGCGTTATGCCGACCATCGGTGGCAAATCACCTGAACTTTCAATCGACTGACCGTTAAATTCGGTAATAATATCGCCAATTTGCAATTCGGCTTGTTCTGCAGGACTGCCGGGCAGGACTTTGGAAATCAACGCTCCCTGCGGTTTTTTCATGCCGAATGATTCGGCTAGTTCTCGTGTTACGTCTTGTATCTGAACGCCTAGCCAACCGTGCGCTGCTTTACCGGTGACTTTTATTTGATCGACAACATTCATTACCACGTCCATAGGTATGGAGAATGAAAGTCCCATAAAACCGCCGGTACGGCTGTAAATTTGGGAGTTGATGCCAACGACTTTGCCTTCCATATTAAACAACGGCCCGCCTGAATTACCTGGATTGATGGCTACGTCGGTCTGTATAAAGGGCACATAGTTGCCGCCGGGCAAACTGCGCCCTTTGGCACTGACTATGCCAGCTGTGACTGATTGCTCAAATCCAAATGGTGAACCTATTGCCAGAACCCACTCACCGACCTGTAGTTTGTTTGGCTCGCCGATGGCCACAGCAGGCAAGTCTTTAGCTTCGACCTTTAGGAGCGCAACATCGGTACGCGCATCGGAGCCGATGAGTTTGGCGGTCAGTTCTCTGCGGTCGGAAAATTTAACCACAATTTCATCGGCATCTTTTACTACGTGATGATTGGTTAAAATGTAACCGTCCGCTGAAATAATAAATCCCGAGCCTAAGGACGTTGTATCTTTGGGAGCATAGCCGTCGCCCTGCTCATTTAAAAAACGTTTAAAAAACTCTTCCAGTTCGGGAGGTATGCCTTCCGGCAGCGGCTGTTCTTCTTCGGGGGCGTTTTCAGTCTCAGGCAGCGCTTTTTGGGTGGTGCTGATGTTGACCACGGCTACACCATTAGTTTTTACCATTTCGGTAAAATCCGGTAATTGTGCTAATACGCTTTGAGTAAACAAAACGATCAGAAAAAAATACCACTTAACATTTTTGAGCATAAAAATCTCCATTTACTACTTAATGAAATAACTTATATTAAAAAATAACGTAACTATTCAGCAGATGCTGACTTTATGAATGGAACGCGGATAGCACTGCACGACGGGGTTGAATGGGTTTTTCAAAAGGCCGAAGCGAAGTTCGGCATATACTTTATGGTGTCTTAATGATTGTATCGGTCATCTTAATGAATAACTGATGTTACGCAGGTAAACCAAAAATTAGTAACTTAAAAAACAAAAAACGACTGTAAGTTATTAATAGATACTAGTCGGCGCGTAACATCAGTACATAAATTCTATTCTATCAGTCTACTTCGCGTCACCGGTGTACTATTTTCTAATTACTCACTGATGTTACATGCCCATAATGAAAAATCAATGAGTTACAAATTTTGCGATTTGCTACACCTTTTGATTTCTCTGAAGGCCTGCGTAACATCAGTTATTAAATAGTTGGGTGTGTTCTTCGCAGGAAATCGCCTTAATCCAAGTATTTGATATAAAATTGTGTTATCACACTAAAAAGCTTTATTATCCATCAATAATAACTAAGCGTGTTAGTACAATAATCTTCCTCTCATTTATCTTGTTGGCTACCTTTAATCTCAATGCCTAATTTCCAAAATTACGATGTCCTTATTATTGGCAGCGGCGGCGCTGGTTTAACCTTGGCGCTTAAACTGGCTGAGCATTCGATGCGTATTGCGGTGCTGTCAAAATTCGCCTTGACTGCGGGCAGCACCTATTATGCACAAGGCGGCATATCCGCCGTTTTCGGCGCCGATGATTCGATTGAGTCGCACATCGAAGATACGCTGGATGCCGGTGCCGGACTCTGTGATCCCGAAATTGTACGCTTGACTGTGACTCATGGTAAAAGTTCCATAGACTGGTTGAGGGAACAGGGTGTTGTTTTTACTCAGGAGCAGACCGCATCCGGGGAATCAAAGCTGCATTTAAACCGGGAAGGCGGGCATTCTCACCGCCGTATCGTGCACACTGCCGACGCAACGGGTAAGGCGGTGTCTTTATCGCTGATTGAACGCGCTCGGGAACACGCCAATATCGAGCTGTTCGAGCACCATAATGTGGTGGAACTAATTACCAGTTCCAGGGAAGCTAAAAAACGGATTTTGGGCGCCTATGTGTTGGATTCAAAAAACCAGCAGGTCAGGACGATAGCGGCTCGTGTCGTGGTTCTGGCAACCGGCGGCGCCAGCAAGGCTTATCTTTACAGCACCAACCCGAAAAGTGCAACCGGCGATGGCATCGCATTGGCTTGGCGCGCAGGTTGCCGCGTTAGCAATATGGAATTTATGCAGTTTCATCCTACTTGCCTTTATCATCCGCAGGCACATTCTTTTTTGATCAGTGAAGCGGTAAGAGGCGAGGGCGGCAAGTTAATTTTGCCGGACGGCTCGCCTTTCATGCAGGATTTTGATCCGAGAGAGGAATTGGCGCCTCGGGATATTGTGGCCCGAGCCATCGATCATGAAATGAAAAAGCGTGGCATAGACTGTGTTTATCTGGATATTAGTCACAAATCGGAGTCGTTCATTCGCGAACACTTTCCGACCATTCATCAGCAGTGTCTTGAGTTTAATATAGACATTAGCAAAGAGCCTATTCCCGTCGTTCCGGCCGCGCATTATACCTGCGGCGGCGTGTTAACCGACAGTTATGCCCGTACTGACATCGTCAACCTTTATGCAATCGGCGAAGTTGCTTGTACCGGTTTGCACGGCGCTAATCGCATGGCCAGCAATTCGTTACTGGAGTGTCTGGTGTTTGCGGAACGGGCCAGCGAGGATATTTTGCAGAAATTGCCCGGCATTTTGCCTATACCCGAAATCCCGGATTGGGATGAATCAAAGGTCGGTGATTCCGATGAAGAAGTCGTTGTTTCTCATAACTGGCACGAACTGCGCCGTTTTATGTGGGATTATGTCGGTATTGTTAGGACGGATAAACGCTTAAGTCGGGCAATGAGTCGCGTGGAATTGCTTAAAAAAGAAATCGGCGAATATTACAGTAATTTTCGTGTGACCAGTGATTTACTGGAATTGCGCAATCTGGTCATAGTCGCCGAATTAATCATCCGTTGCGCACAGCAGCGCAAGGAAAGTCGTGGTTTGCATTACACGCTGGACTATCCTGAAACCGATAACAGCAAACCTGCACAAAATACAGTTTTGACTCCGTGTCCGACTGAGCGCCGTTGATGTTAAGGCGCTAACAGCGCCTTGAGCTCTAAAGCCGCTTGTTCGCAGTCTAATGCAGACTTCTCAACGCGCCGCCGCAAAAGAAATCCACTGCTTAAGCCGTCTATATCACGAGAAACATATTCGTTAAGATCGGCGCATGTCTGTTGCATATGGTGCTCAGCCTGCATTAAGGCCTGGTGTTTTTTGGCATCCTCGCTTTCCAGCAGTAGCAATATCATCACTTCACTGGTCATTCGATTTTGCAAGCGGAAGATTTCTTCTGCGTGATGTTCAAACGCTTCAAGTGACTGCCCGTCAGCACCATACCCACCCAAAAACGGAACAGCACAGCCTGATATTAATGAAGCGATAACAAGTAATACCAAGCTTCGATGAATAACCAAACTCTTCACATGCATCATTTTTATTTTTTAAACCACGCTTACAATGTCCAATAATTAAGCCACAATATACTATAAAACAAGTTTATTCGGGTGTAAAAGCAACAATATTGTTTGATTTTTCCGCATTAGAATACCTTTTCCCTCCCCCTTGTTTTTTGTATTGCTGGCCTATTCTAGGTGTATACTTTGCATACCCTGTATCCATAAAAAATCAACAAATACGGTGTCAAACAGATGACTAAAAAGACAGCAAGCAAATATCTGCTTAACCTCGAAAAACATTTCGCCGCTGACAATCCGATATTACTGAAAGCCTCAAAAGTTTTTCAGGAGCTCGATCAAATTGAATATGATCTAGGGCTCATCGACATGGATGAAACGACTGCCAGTAAAAATTCATGGTGGCCAATAATTGGCTTCATTGGCGGCAATTCAACGGCTAAATCCCGGTTTATTAATCATTATTTGGCGGTGGATGGCCTGTTTTCCGGCATTCAAACAGCCAGCCATAAATTTACCGTGTTGCTGCATAATAATCAGTCCAACCCGACAACCTTGCCCGGTACTGCATTGGATGTAGACCATCGGTTTCCATTTTATCGAATTAGCGATAAAGTCGAACAGCAGCAAAAAGGCGAAGGGGATCGGATTAATTCTTATCTGGAATTAAAAACACTGAATAGCGACCGCCTGAAAAGTAAGTTATTTATCGACGCACCCAACATCAGTGCGGCATCGCCTAATCCAGTTACGTCGTTGTTGACAAAACATATCATTCAAACTTCGGATCTGGTTTTTATTTTTACTGATGTCTTTGATTCAATATCGCCACTGGTCGATGAGCTAATAGAAAGCATCATTCTCCATCAGGATTCCAATAAATTTGTTTATCTGATAGATAAGCCGACAACGGTGATGAATTCGTCTACGAATAACGAAATTATCTCTTCATGGCAAAGAAAATTGGCTGGATTGGGATTAAATACGGGGCAATTTATAGTTCTGTCTGGACAGGAAGGCGGTGTCAGTTCTCAAACCCCTGTTGACTTCTCAGCGATAGACCAGTGTATAGCCAATGTAGGTCATGATCGTACTTACCGCGTGTTGAATTCACTGGAAAAAAATATTCGTGAAATTAATGATGTGGTGATGCCTGAAGTCAAAGAAGCCATCGTGAAATGGAAAGAGCGTGCAGTATTTTCCAGTCTGGTTGTGCTCGGGTTTATTGCTACCTTGGCGATTTTCGCTGAAATACAGGCAGGTGTTCTGGATTTATTGCTAGATCCTATTATTGGGCCTGTCATTGTTATTATACTGATAGTCACCATGACGCCTCTGCATATTATGTTCAGCAAGATCCATGCAAAATCAACAATCAATCAACTAAATGACCGGCAAAAAGAACTCCATTTAATGGAGAATTTAGCCGGTATTTTTGAAAAAAATCTGACATTCAGTCGCATGATGCTGCCGATCTCCGATCCCATCGGTTGGAATAAAAAAACAAAACTCCGTCTGACTCAGGTATCCAATAAAACCAAAGAACTGGTGCAGTTATTGAACGATAATTTCAGTACCTATGATGGAGAATCCTTAACCAATGATTCGGATTAGGCGGGTTTTAATTAAATATGCTCATGTTCACCGGGGTATTTGTTACTCGGTGGATACAAGCAGTTTGTAAAAACAAAAACTAGGTAACTATGGATGTTTTAAAACAATATTTATCGCTATGCTGGTTGAAAAACAACCCGTTGGAGCTGCCGAGATCACTCGGTTTTTTTAAACAGAATCTGTTGTTCTATTTCGTGGTTGCGTATTTCATGCAAACCAACATGACTACCGACCCGCTGGAATCATTTGTTGAAGTTAGCATAGAGACATTATTAGCACTGACATTTATAGGTGTGATGCTGTTCTTTAATAGGACGTTATATGCTTATATACAAGTGGCCACAGCAATTTTATTTTGTGCAAATATAGTCGCTCTCCCTCTCATACCGGTGTTGATTTGGTTAACCGTTAGCGAGGATCTTTTAAGTTATTATTTTTTGGGGTTGCTTTTGTTGTGGGAATTTGCTTTGGTAACTAATATTATCAGGCGAGTTCTCTCCATCAATATTTTCGCCAGTCTAATCTTGTCTTTGGTTTATTTTATCGTTGCCTATTTAGGTGCCTTTGGACTGGGGCAGCTGATGTAACCAGTCTACCCCTTACTCGAAAACAGCGCGTAAGTTGGGTTACAACTAACTGTATGGACAGGAAATGATCCCGTCATTTCCCTGCATTCCCCACATCCCGGTGGGTTATGCAAGAGCAATTGTCGAGGCGTTAGCCGTAACCCAACACAATGGGGGTTACGCTAATCTACATACTATGCGTCAGTAGCATCACAAAGAAATTGGAGAAATTCCGACCGCTTTACGCAACTCCTGCATAAACGGTACGCTGACTGCGCGCGCTTTTTGAGCGCCTTCCTGCAATTGCTCTTCTATATGTTCAGGCGCCTGTATCAATGCTTCGTAACGCTCTCTTGCCGGCGTGATATGTTCATTAATATGCTCAAACAATGTCTGCTTCATTTCCCCCCAGGCGATGCCGTCCGCATAACGTTGGCGTATTTCAGCTACTTCAGCTTTGCTTGCAAAGGCCTGATAAATACCGAATAAGGTGCAGCCCTCGGGGTCTTTCGGTTCACCCGGCTCCAGTGAATTGGTTTTAATCTTGTTAATGAGTTTTCTTAACTTTTTTTCAGGCTCGAATAACGGGATGGTGTTGTTATAACTCTTGCTCATCTTGCGTCCATCCATGCCCGCCAAGGTTGAGGCATGCTCTTCAATGACCGCTTCCGGCAGTACAAAATGTTCACCGTAAATATGATTAAACCGTCCGGCAAGGTCTCTGGCCATTTCAATATGCTGAATCTGATCTTTGCCTACCGGGACTTTACTGGCATTAAACATCAGCATGTCTGCGGCCATTAATATCGGGTAGCTGAACAAGCCCATGGTGATGCCCTTGTCGGCATCGCCCTCGCCGCCCTGTTCATTTTCGGCAACCGCTGCCTTATAGGCGTGAGCTCTGTTCATTAGGCCTTTTGCCGCGACACAGGTCAACATCCAGGAAAGTTCCATGATTTCAGGCACATCCGATTGTCGATAGAAAACCGCATTTGACGTGTCCAGACCCAAGGCCAGCCAGGTTGCGGCAATTTCAAGGCTGGACTGTCTGACTCTTTCCGGTTCCTGGCATTTGATCAGCGCATGATAGTCGGCCAGGAAATAAAAGGGCGTGACATTTGCGTCCTTACTGGCCGCAATGGCTGGTCTGATAGCGCCAACATAATTACCCAAATGCGGCGTCCCCGTAGTGGTGATTCCGGTTAAAACGATTGCTTTATTCATGATACTCAGAAGTCTGTTTATTTAAGAATTAAAAGTTGACACCATATTACCTAAATTCAGGCTAATATCCAGCGGAATAGCTCAATTTATAGCTCTATTGCAAATCATGCTCTATTATTGTCTTTTATAGTAAACTTAGCAGTCAAGGCCATGCAGCTCACCTAGTGAGTGCCATAACTGCAAATTTGACCGGAGAAATTGATATGGTAGAGTATGATGAAAAGCGGAATTATATTCGCATGGAAATAGACTGTGAAGTCACCTACAGACTGGCGGGTTCAGATGAGTTACATCAGGGACGCTGTTCATCCATTAGTGGCGCTGGTGTTTCATTTATTGCCGACCGTCTTTTTGATACGGGTAAGGCAATGGAAATAAACGTTATTCCCAAAAACACACTCACTCCTTCGATGACCGCTTTTATCGAGGTTATCAGAAGCACTCGGCATGACGATGGCAGCTACGAGATTGCCGCTACCATAAAGAGTATAAAAGGAGACTAAAGCTTCCTGCTCACGCCCCTTACTTACGATCATGTAGGTAAGCTCCTGTTATTTTTTATTACTAAAACTGTCTGTATTTTAATTATGTATACGATTACCAAAGAGGTGTATTTTTGTTACGGACACCGGTTAATGAATCATCCCGGCAAATGCCGTAACTTACATGGACATAGCGTTAAGGCCTCGATTTCCATAGAGCGGGAACAGCTTAACGACCAAGACATGGTCTGCGATTTTTCCGATATTAAGGACTGTGTTGAGGCCTACATCGATTTACAGCTTGATCATAATTTTCTGCTGCATAAAGATGACCCGATCATTCCCATGCTCATTGCAAATAAGGAGCGCTTTCTTGCCCTTGACGAACATCCCACCGCAGAAGTCCTGAGTAAGATGATTTATTTGCATCTCAAACAGGCCGGTTTTAACGTTGCTCAGGTAGTATTATGGGAAACCGCCAGCGCGGCAGCCTGCTATCGGGAAAGCTGATATCGATCATGAGTTTTGTTAATCCGGTCAACAAATCAATCTGCTTGGAACAAGTCTGCGAATCAAACTATCAAAAGTTATTTAAGTTAATTCCAGACTTAATGGTGTTTAAAGAAACCGCCATTGGTCTTGCCCCTCATCATACGACACTGCATCTTGAAATCATTGAGCGTACGCCGCATACCTTGACGGTGGAACTTGGTCATTGCTTCAATAAAAACCGGGATGAATTTATGGCGCCCGCCGTAAAAATCAGGGTTTACCTGGATGCGCAACTGGCAGAAGTATTAAGCGATCATGCCCGCGCCGGTGTGGCGCAAGTTTTTAAAGATCCCGGATTAAGCCGTGAAATCATGAATTACAAATGGCGATTAAATTATTTTTTGCAAAAATGGCTGGATCATTGTTTAAAAAACAACTATTTATTCAGTCCTAACGTTGCAAAATTAGTGTTAGCTTAAGCTGTTCGTGGTGAGTCCTGTCGAACCGCACTTTTGAATAACCCTCCGCTGCTAATGCGCAAAAATAACTCTTTACTCGGCCTGCTTACATTATTGCCCCGCTTATTGCGCTTAGGCCGCAAACATCCGGTATTACTGTTGGTTATTTTTGGCCTTGGCTTGGGCGGTTATGGTTATGAAGTCAAAATCGCCCGTCCTGCATTACTTTATCAAGGCGCGCCGCAAGCGCTCGATGCCAAAAATATCGATACCTGGTTTCGCGTATTGCGCAATCACGGTTTTATCTTGGGCTATTCGGATTTACGCGGTAATCCGCTGTGGGTGGAATATGCCTTGTCTCCGGAGACAAACACGCCGTCCTTAAAACGGCCCAGTCGCTTTGAAACCGATTGGCGTGGCATCAATCGGGTCAGTCACGACAGTTATCAAAAAAGCGGTTACGACCATGGACATATGGCACCGAATTATGCGATCAGTCATCTTTACGGCAGGGAAGGGCAGGCCGACAGTTTTTTGATGACCAACATCACCCCGCAAAAGCCTAAGCTAAATCAGCAACTGTGGCAGCGCTTGGAAGAAATGGAAATCAAATATTTTGCCAAAAATCATGGCAAAATATGGGTGATCACCGGGCCGGTGTTTAGCGGGACGGTTGAACGCTTAAGTTCAGATTGGACAGTGGAAATACCGGATGCGTTTTATAAAATTTATATCACCGAAGCCGCTCCCGGCAACACACCTCTTACTTTAGGTTTTTTAATACCGCAAACCGTTAAAGGCAAAGAGCCGCTGGAACAATTCGTGACCAGCATCGATCACATAGAAGCGCAAACCGGTCTGGATTTTTTTGCCCAACTGGATGACCGCACCGAAGCGGCTTTGGAGGCGGCAGTTAAACCGCAGTCGTGGAATTTGCAAGCGATTAATAAATAGCTGCAGTGTTATTAATCGCAGGTTATAGGTTTTTCATTGCCGCTTCAATTTGCTTACACAAGGTTTTCAAGATCTTGATCCGTGCAAAGTTTTTGTCGTTAGCCTCTACCAGCGTCCACGGCGCAATTTCGGTGCTGGTGCGATCAACCATCTCGCAGACGGCATGTTCATAGTCATCCCATTTTTCACGATTGCGCCAGTCGTCTTCGGTAATCTTGAAACGCTTGAAGTCGCTTTTTTCGCGCGCATTGAAGCGCTCAAGCTGCTCATCCTTGCTAATGGCCAGCCAGAATTTGACCACCACGATATTGTGCCGCACCAACTGCGTTTCAAAATCGTTGATTTCGCCGTAAGCCCGCATCCAATCGGCTTTTGAACAGAAACCCTCAACACGTTCGACCAATACGCGGCCATACCAGGAGCGATCGAAAATGGTTACTCGTCCGCGCCGGGGAATATGCCGCCAAAAACGCCATAGATAAGGTTGAGCCCGTTCTTCTTCGGTCGGTGCGGCAACCGGAATAATCGTGTAGTAACGCGCATCCAGCGCGCTGGTGATGCGGCGAATGGCGCCGCCTTTGCCTGCGGCATCATTACCTTCGAACATCGCTATTACGGTGATGTCCTTAAACTCGGCTTCGCGAGTCAGCAACGCGAGCTTGCCCTGATATTTTTCCAGTTCGGCTTTGAATTTTTTCTGGGTAATTTTCTGCTTGAGATCGAGCGTCTTTAGAATGTTAAGTTGGTCAATGGATGGCAGCGGTAACGGCGCAATAATGTCTGCCGTTTTCTTGTCGACATCGTCCAGACGTCTGCGTATCGCGTCGAGAATTACCTTGCCGATGGTTAAGCTGCGGTAGCGCGGATCGTAGCCCTCGACGATAGTCCACGGAGCTTCAGCGGTGGTGGTGCGTCGGATCACGCTTTCATGCACAGTACGGAACTTGTCGTATAGCTTGAAATGCTTCCAATCGCGATCAGTCACACGCCAACGGGTTTCAGGATTTTTTTCCAGCAGTTTCAAGCGTTTTTCTTGCCTGTCTTTGGATAAATGCATCCAGAACTTAAGAATCAATGCGCCTTCGTCGGTCAGCATGTTTTCCAGGCGTTTGGCGCGCT
Source organism: Methylobacter arcticus (assembly GCF_050917435.1). NCBI lineage: Bacteria > Pseudomonadati > Pseudomonadota > Gammaproteobacteria > Methylococcales > Methylococcaceae > Methylobacter > Methylobacter arcticus. Next base: position 2,274,677 of record NZ_CP159583.1, on the reverse strand, counting down.
CCATACTTTGGTCAAAATCAGCCGTCTTGGTTTGGCCGGTTACGCGATTGAGGATCGGCCAGGTATACCAGGAACCCAGAAATACGCCTATCTTGCCTTTAGGCGGAAGCTCGCGCCAGAATCGCCACATCATAGGCCGATCAAGCTCCTCATCCGAGGGTTCGCCCATGCCGTGAGTTTCGATGAAACGCGGGTCCATCCATTCGTTGAGTAAGTTGACGGTTTCGCCACGTCCTGCGCCATCCAGGCCGCCGACCAAAATAATGACCGGAAATTTAGCCAGTTTTGCCAAATCGATCTGTGCTTCCAGCAGCGCTTCGCGCAGTTTGGGCACTTCCAAATTGTAGGTTGCTTTGTCTATTTTGTGTCCAAGCTCTGCCGATTCAAACATGATGATCTCCTGAGTGGTTTATCCTAAAATGAAATGCAAAGATTATAGATACTATCGCTTAGCTTTGTTGGTAATAAAGCAAGCTGTCTTGGTATTGATTTTTTCGGCGAGCTGTTGCGGTGTTAGCCGCATCTATGAAGACCTAATCAAAACCGGTTCATATCCGCGATAATATTTCTTCAATCAGTTAAACCCTCTATAATGCCTCGCATACAAGGACTACAGGGCATGCCACCATTCTATGACTAATTTGAATAACGCGCTTTCAACACGCTTGAATCAACTGAACGCAAGCGGCCACCGGCAATTGCTTTGCGGAGGGCTTAAAGGGATAGAGAAAGAAAGTCTGCGCATAGCCAAAGACGGATTCATCGCCCAAACACCGCATCCCAAGGCACTGGGTTCCGCGCTGACGCATCCGTACATCACCACCGATTATTCCGAAGCGCTGATCGAGTTGATTACTCCGCCGTTTGCCGATATAAAAGACTCGCTGGATTATTTGCACCGCACACACCAATTCGTTTATGAGTATCTGGACAATGAAATGCTGCTGAGCGTAAGTATGCCTTGTGGCATTAATGGCGATCAAAGCATCCCCATTGCCGAATACGGCTCGTCCAACATAGGCCGGATGAAGCATGTTTACCGGCACGGTTTATGGCATCGTTACGGCAGAACCATGCAGTCCATTGCCGGCATCCATTTTAATTATTCTGTGCCAGAAGCTTTGTGGCCGGTTTTACATCAACAAGAAAACAGCCGGTTGAGTCTGGAGCGGTTTACAGCCAATGCCTACTTTGGCTTAATCCGAAATTTCCAGCGTATGGGCTGGTTAATCTTGTATCTATTCGGCGCATCGCCGGCTATTTGCAAAAGCTTTTTCGGTAGTCGCCCGGCATTAATGGCGCAATTTGAACAATTTGATAACGGCACGCTTTATCATCCCTATGCGACCTCGTTACGGATGAGCGACATCGGTTACAAAAGTGTCAATCAAGCTAACCTGAAAATCGATTACAACTCAATAGACGGCTATGTCAGCAGCTTGAGCGCGGCCATTAATACGCCTTATCCCGAGTACGAAAAAATCGGTACGCTGGTCGATGGCGAATACCGTCAACTGAACGGCAATATCCTGCAAATTGAAAACGAGTTTTACAGCACTATCCGGCCTAAACAAATTATCGAGTCCGGAGAAAAACCGACCTTAGCGCTTAAGCGTCGCGGGGTTCGTTATGTTGAAATGCGCTCCCTGGATTTGGATGTGTTTAACCCTATCGGCATCGATGAAGATAAAGCCCGTTTTATAGAGGCGCTGTTGCTCACCTGTTTATTGCAGGAGAGTCCGGAAACCTTAGATCAGGAGCATCAAGTTAACAACGCCAACCAATTAGCCGTTGCCCATTACGGCAGAAAACCGGGGTTGGAACTTGAGTTAGGTCAACAAAAAATACCGTTGCAAGAATGGGCCACTGAAATCCTGGAATCCATGCAGCCGGTCTGTACGGTCCTCGATCAGGATGATGCGGATAAACCCTATAGTTCAGCATTGGCAAAACAGCAGCAGCTGGTTGAAAATCCCGACTTAACCGCATCGGCACGCATGCTGGAGCAGATGACGCAGCTTCAACAGCCGTTTGCCCGATTTGCATTAAACACCTCTGCCGAACACGCACAGTATTTTAAACGTAATAAACTGGATAAAAACAACAGCCGACAATTTAATGAAATGGCCGCAGAATCCCTTGTCAAACAGCAAGAAATCGAAAGTAAAGATCAAATACCGTTTGATGAATTTTTGAAACAGTATTTTTTGCAAGCGTAATCGGGTCGGGTTACAGCACCAGTGAACTCCGGCATCCGTTTTTTTACACTCCAAAGCTTCCGCTCCTGCTTACGCCCAAGACACAGGGATGTGTTGAAGGCAGATATTGCAGGAGCAAATATCTGCCTTACCTACATTCATGTAGGCAACGCTGGCTTTGGCCGCTTAAAGCCGTATGGCGTAGCAATAAGGAAAACACATCATGACGACCTTCAACATAGAGCAACTACAAGCCGAGCTGGATCATAAAAATCCGCGCGTCATACTGAAAAAGGCGTTGGAGCTGTTCGATAATATCGCCATCTCTTTCAGCGGAGCAGAAGACGTGGTACTGATCGATATGGCGGTGGCTATCAGAAAAGACATACAAGTTTTTTCCCTGGATACCGGACGCTTGCATCCTGAAACCTATCGTTTTATCGAAAAAGTCAGGAAACATTATCACATCGATATTGAATTATTGACGCCGGACAGAGACGTACTGGACAGACTCGTTAAAAACAAAGGTTTATTCAGTTTTTATGAAGATGGACATCAGGAATGTTGCGGCATTCGCAAGGTTGAACCGTTAAAACGCAAATTGGCGCAGGTAGACGCCTGGATTACCGGTCAACGCAAAGATCAAAGTCTGGATACCCGGCAAGCTGTTCCCGAAGTACAGATAGACACCGCCTTTTCCGCCACCGAGCATCAACTGGTTAAATTCAATCCTTTGCTCAACTGGAGTTCGGCGCAAGTCTGGGATTATATTGAAGCCTATCAGGTTCCTTATAACGAATTACATCAAAAAGGCTATACCAGCATAGGCTGCGAACCCTGTACCCGTGCCGTACTGCCCAGTCAACATGAAAGAACCGGTCGCTGGTGGTGGGAAGAGGGAACAAAAAAAGAATGCGGGTTACATGCGGGGAATTTGAAAAAGTAATTGTGGGTAGATGATTGGGTCGTTGTGGCAATAATACTGGTTAGCCAGTCAATTTGACATATGTTGAAGCAAAAAAAAAGCAACTTACCAAAGGTAAGTTGCTTTTTTTGTATATGGCGGAGAAGCAGGGATTCGAACCCTGGGAGGGGATAAACCCTCAACGGTTTTCAAGACCGCCGCTTTCGGCCGCTCAGCCACCTCTCCATACCCGGCGTATTATATATAATGTTATATTTATTGCAATAGTAATTCTTTATTTAAGGCAGATATTACGCTCTTTTGAGTCTGATTAGAGGAATGCATGTTGAACGGTTTCATAACAAGCGCATGTCAGTGTTTGCCTTATTGCATCGGATTTTTAGTCTCGGCTCTTGCGGTAATGAATATCAACGACGGTATACCGAGCTTCTTTAAGCTCGTTTTTAATGGCGACTTCATCACTAAAGGTTTTTTTAAGCAATGCTCTTGCCAATGGCGAATCAAGGCTAATATATTGTTTTTTAGGATAAAGTTCGTCAGATCCGACTATGCGGCAGGTCACTTCCTCGCCCACTTCATTTTCCAAGGTCACCCAGGCGCCAAAAAAAATCCTGTCCTGATCGTCGGGGGGCAGCGAGACGATATTAAGGTCGGGCAATCGTTTCTGCAGATAATGGATGCGCCGGTCTATACCGCGTAATTCTTTTTTACGGTAGATGTACTCGGCATTTTCCGAGCGATCGCCTTCCGCTGCTGCCGCAGATAAAGCCAGGGTCACTTCTTTGCGCTTGCTCCACAGCTCTTTTAATTCGCTTTCCAGCGCTTGATAGCCTTCAGGCGTGATGTAAGGGGATGACTTAGGCCCCGGCGGTTTCCAACGTGACATGGTTGATTTCCTGCGGATAAATTACGATGGATTGACATGTTTTTTCAGACAAAAGAGCTGCAATTCTTTATCATAGTCGGCTTTTAAATGACGAAAAAGGTTTTATCATGCAAATAGCTGACAATATGGCTGTCTCAATTCACTATACTTTGACTAACGATGATAGCGAAGTATTGGATAGTTCAACAGATGGTGAGGCTTTGGTTTATCTGCACGGCACAGGAAATATCATTCCCGGCTTGGAAGATGCGTTGCTCGGCAAAGCTGTCGGCGATAAATTTAAGGTGCGCATTGCGGCCAAAGATGCTTATGGCGAACAAAATGATGAGATGATTCAGGTCATCCCGCGAGCAATGTTTGAAGGTATTGATCAAATTGAAGTCGGTATGATGTTTCATGCCGATGTCAGTTCCGGCTCCGGCGAGGTTACCATCGTTAAAATAGAGGACGATGATATTACTATTGACGGCAATCACTCGCTGGCAGGAATGGCCTTAACGTTTGATGTTGAGGTTGTTGATGTTCGGCCTGCGACTAAAGAAGAAGGCGAGCATGGGCATATACATGGTGCGGGTTGCCATCATTAAATTGGCTGTGGCTGTGACTTCGCCTCGGCAATTGCTCCTGCATTCCCCACAGTGATATGGGGAATGCAGGGAAATGACCAGATCATTTCCTGTCCTGTCCATGCAGTCGTAAAGCACCTACTGTTGGTAGTCGCCGATTAAACGATAGCTTATTGGCTGATTGGGCGACTAAAGTCGCCCCCACAATCCTGCCCATGTGTTAACGTAATGGCGGTCTTGCCTGCACTTTACCAAAGAGTCCGTAAAGCCCCTTGCTTTAGCTGGGGGTGGATGTCAACTAGCCTACAAAAGCTTTCAGTATTTCAGCGGTATTCGCCATGCCTTTATGGAGATGCCGCTCAATTTCCGCCATGGTTATTTCACCTGCCGTTTTCCCTGCTGCCCAATTAGCGACTACGCTGATCGCGGCATATTCCATGTCGAGTTCTTTGGCTAACGCCGCTTCGGGCATACCGGTCATGCCGACCAGATCGCAGCCATCTTTTTCCATGCGTTGTATTTCTGCGGCGGTTTCCAGGCGCGGACCTTGGGTGCAGCCGTAGGTGCCTAGCGGGCTGATTTTTATGTTGGCATCCCGCGCGGCGCTAATTAAGCGGGAGCGCAGTTTCTGACTGTACGGATAGGTAAAGTCGATATGGGTGACTGCTTTATCGTCAAAAAAAGTATGCTGGCGGCCATAGCTGTAATCAATAATCTGATCGGGGATGGCGATATGCGCCGGTATCATTTCGCTGGTAATACCGCCTACGGCGGCAACGGCAATGATCTGTCCGACACCGAGTTGTTTTAGTCCCCAGATATTAGCCCGGTAATTTATTTTGTGCGGAGCAATGCTGTGCGGGTCGCCGTGCCGGGCCAGGAAGATAATCCGGGTATTGTTCAGTTCGCCGGTAACGAATTCGGCAGAAGGCGAACCGTAAGGCGTATTTAGCTCTTCCTGTTTGATGATGTTTAAGTCGCTAAGTTGGGTTAGGCCGGTGCCGCCGATGATGGCAAGTGTGGTCATGATGATTACTCCTTGCAGGCAAAAATGCCCGGTGCGTTGCGTAAATAGCCTTTGTAGTCCATGCCGTAGCCGAATAAATAACGGTTTTCCACGTGCAGTCCGACAAAATCGGCGGTTAAGGGTTTTTCATGGTCGAGGATTTTATCCACCAACACTGCGCTATAGACGGCTGCTGCGCCTTGTCCCCGGCAATATTGATAGATCGCTTGAAGGGTGATGCCTTCATCAAGGATGTCGTCAATAATCAGTACAGTTCGTCCTTTAAGCGGTGTTTCCGGTTTAAGCAGCCATTCGATGCTGCCGCCTGAGGTCTGGTTTTGATAACGGCTGGCGTTGATTGAGTCTATGGTCAACGGCATGGTTAAGCGGGTCAGCAATTTACCGAAGGTCGGGATGCCGCCGTTCAAGACGCAGAGTAATAGTGGGTTGCGATCCGCAAGTGCGATGTTGATTTCCTGAGCCATGTTATCGATAGCGGCTTCAACTTGCTGTTCGCTGTACAGCAAATCGGCAGTTGTCTGGACGTGTTTTATTTCTTCAAGCATATTGATGAGTGTTGATTAGTGTTGATAGTTGCAGCCATTTCTCGTTGCGCATCAGCTGTTCGCGGTTCATCTGCGGCTTGCCTTGCATACGGCTAAGGCGCTGCTCCCTGATGGGGTCTTGGCTTATCGGCAGAGACTCAAGCACCTGTTCGGCGGCAGCAGGATTGTTGCAAACCAGGATCATATCGCATCCGGCCAGTTGCGCAAGGCGGGCACGTTCCGGGAAGTCGCCGACCGATGCTGCGCCTTCCATGCTTAAGTCGTCGCTGAATACCGTGCCGTTAAAGTTCAGTTCCTTGCGTAAAATCTGCCCAATCCAGAACGGCGAGAAACCGGCCGGATTCGGGTCGATTTTCGGATAAACCACATGCGCTGGCATAATGCCTTCCAGGCCTTCCTCGATCAGTTGTTTAAAAGGCAGCAGGTCTTTTGCTCTGATGCTGTCCAGGTCTCTTTCGTCTACCGGTAAAGTCAAATGCGAATCCAGCGCGACTGCGCCGTGTCCGGGGAAATGCTTGCCGGTGGCGGCCATGCCTGCTGCATTCATGCCTTTTCTAAATAAGCTTGAAAGACGGGTTGCAAGCTCAGGATCGGTTGAAAACGAACGGTTGCCGATGATGTCGCTGATACCGCAATCAATATCCAAGACCGGCGCAAAGCTGAAATCAACGCCGACGGCCAGTAATTCGGCGGCCATTAACCAACCTGCCGGTTCAGCCAGTTCCGGCGCTTGCGCATAGCTAGCCGCAGGCGGCAGGCGAGTGAAGCCTTGTTGAAAACGTTGTACTCTGCCGCCTTCCTGGTCGACGGCAATCAATAGGTCGCCATCACGCGCGGCACGAATGCTGTTAATCAGCTCGGTAACTTGTTCGGGATTTTGATAATTGCGCGAAAAAAGAATGACCGCCCCGGTGTTGGGATGGTTTATTTTCTCTTTTTCGTCTGCTGCCAGGGTTAAGCCCGCAACATCCAGCATTATCGGGCCGATGGGGAGATTGGTTGTCATTACGTGGATTCGTTTTAAAATTGATGGGCTTGGCCTATACTAGGCCACTATTTTTTGGCTACACGGAGTCTGTTATGCGTTTATGGATTGTGGTATTAAGTTTTCTGTTCATGTCTGTTGCTGTTGCGAATGAAGGGACAAAAGAATCAGCATCAGGTCCAGAATATCTGGAAATGACGCCCAAGTTTATCGTTAATTTAGCGGAACCCAAAAAATTTTTGGCGATAAACGTGCAATTATTGGTTGAAGGCACCGGAGCTATTGAGGCAGTAAAAAAACACATGCCCGCATTAAGACACGAATTAATTATGCTGTACAGCGGCAGGTTGTCTGACGAATTGCAAACCATGGAACAGCGCGAGGCGTTGCGGCAAGAAACGACGGCTGTTATTCGTCAGACGCTGGACAAGATGGAAGGCAAGAAAGGCGCCGAAGCTGAGGGTAGTAGTGGTTTTAAAGACGCTTATTTTACTGAATTTTTGGTGGATTGATTTTTTTCGGACTCACGGTTTGTTCGCTTACATTTTTAACTGGTCTTTAACGCGGGCTAAAGTGTCCGCAATTTGCTGTTCTGTGTAAGGCTCGGCAGCAAATTTCCCCCAGACTGGCGCAGGCCAGGCTTTATCGGTTTGGTAACGGACGATGTGGTGGATATGCAATTGTGGAACCAAATTTCCTATAGCGGCAATATTCATTTTATCGGCTTGATAAAGGTTGGCCAGAGTTTCGGCAAGATAGCTCGATTCCTCGGTCAGTAACTCACGTTCCGTTTTGTTCAGCTGGTAAATTTCCTGTAGACCCGCGCGTTCCGGCACTAGTATGAACCAGGGATATTGGCTGTCATTCATCATCAATAAGCGACACAATTCAAAACGGCCAATGACTATGCAATCTTGCTCTAAGCGTGGGTGCAGCTGAAAACTCATAACACTATTCATCCTAAAAAATAAAAGCAATGCTTGAAAACGACTAAATAATCAGTTTAACTTAACAGTCCGACTGAGAACATAATAATAACAACAAAAGGATAGTTTTATGTCTGCTAGAACCTTTTCAGACCAGGCCATTTCAGTTCAAGATAGTTCTGATGATAATCAGCTGGTTATTTCGTTCCGGTTGTTGTTGGGGCTGTATGCCATCATTCCCTTGTGTTTATTGCTACAGTTGTTTGACGGTTGGTTTTGGAGTGGAGTTCTACAGCAAAATTTACCGAGCAGTCCCGAACAATTTTTATTGTTTCAAGTTCTTTTTGGAACACCGCATATCGTCGCGAGTTCCATTTTGCTGGCGAGTAATGCCGAATACCTGAAAGTGTACAAGCCGAAAATCATGTTCATGACGGCATCTATTGTCATGATTTTCGGTGTGGGCAGTCTGTTTATTCCTTATAAAGTGCTTTACTTGATAGTGGCTGCCTGGACGGTACACCACGTACTAAAACAGCAAATTGGCGTGGGGCGCGGACTGTATCGTCTGCCCGATTGGGCTTTTTATCTGCTCTTGTGGCTGAGTGTGACGGCGGGCATTTTTGTTTATATCGGCATCTTCCTAAAAAACAGCCTGGATGTGCAGCAGCTGGAGTGGATAAAGCTGGTTGCGGGCGGTTTATGTGTCGCGATGATTGGCAGTGCATTGTTATGTCAACGCTATGCGACCACGGCGATGGGACGGTGGTTTTTGTGGTCGAATGTTTTATTGGTCTTAAGCAGTTTTTATCTGTTTATGCAGCAGTATTATTTCCTCGCGATTTTGGTGCCAAGATTGGTGCATGATGCGACGGCTTATGTTTTCTATGTGGTGCATGATTACAACAAGCACCACCGGCAACCGCAGAATTTTATCTATCGCTATGCGGCGCGTTGCCATCTGCCTATTTTTATTGTATTGCCGATAGCGTCATTTTTGCTGGCATTTGTGTTGCAGTCCTACGGGGACAGTGCGGTCAATAGCGTCACCGAGCTGTTTTTCGGCGTAGAGATTCGCAAAGCGATTACTGTGGGTTTGCTGGGTTATCTGGCGTTAATGCATTATTACACCGAATCCTTCACCTGGAAGCACGGTTCGCCTTACCGGCGGTTTATTGCGTTTTCGAAATAGCGATTGTTTGTAGTGTGGGCGCGAATTTATTCGCGCATATACATAACGAAGAACACGAAGAAAAGGCTATGATAAAAAATTTGAGTCTTCAAGTTGATGCTTATGGGGCGCGAATTTACAGTATTTTAAAATGCACGAATGAATTCGCGCCCACAACAGACTTAATTCTTAACCTAATAGCAGTAGCTCCCTGACCGCATCTTCGGTATGGAAGAATACCTTGCCGGGTTTTAGTTGCTCGATAAAATCGGTTTTTTCAAGCTTATCGAGTACCGGGCCTTTTGCTTCCGAGATATGCAGAGTCATATCCGATGTTTGCAGGGTATGATTCAGGTTTTCCAATACCTCCAACGCCGTGGTATCTATGTCGCTGATGGAGGCAAAAATCAGCACAATATGCTTAATGTCCGGCTGCCGTCTTAACTCGGTGTTGATGAATTCTTCGATATAATTGATGTTGGCAAAGGTGATGCTTTCATCGACACGCAGCAACAGCAACTGAGGCCAGGTTTCCACGCGATGGCGTTTGATATTGCGGTAATGTTCGCTGCCGGGGAGGCGTCCGACCACGGCAATATGCGGCTTGCTGGTTTTGCGCAAATGACTGATCAGGGTCAGAATTATGCCCAAAGTGATGCCTTCTTCAATGCCGTAGACTAAAACGCCCAGCAAGGTGGCGATTTCAGCGATGCCGTCGCCGCGATCATAGCGCCAGGTGACGGCAATGTTGCCGAGTTTCACTAAAGGAATGATGGCGACCAGGATAATCGCAGCCAATGCCGCTTTGGGGATGTTCTCAAACCATGGGCTGAAAAAGATGACCGCCAGCGCAAGCAGTCCGGCGGCGATCAGCATCGCCATTTGGGTGCGTGCACCGGCAGAAAAATTCACCATGGTGCGACTAAAGCCGCCAGCTACAGGCATGCCACCGGAAATGGCCGCTGCCAGATTAGCGGCGCCTAGCGCAATCAACTCCTGATTGGGAGCGATTTTTTCGCCTCTAAGATTGGCGGTAACCTTAGCAATAGCAACGCTTTCCACGTATGCAATCAGCGCAATAAAACCGGAGTAGGGCAGTAGTAATCGCCATTTCTCAATGGAGCCGAAAGTTATGTTTAACGCGGGGAAGCCCGATGGAACCGATCCGACAACCGCCACCTGCTGATGACAATAAATAACCGCCAGCGTTGCCAGGATGATGGTCAATAAGGGCCCGCATTTGCTGATGGCCGTGACCAGTGAAAGCGAGACATTCGCTTTTTTAAGTATGAATATCATTGGCTTGCCGAAAAATATCAGCAAACCTAATGCACTAAAGCCGATGAGTATTGCGGCGATATTGATTGTTTGGAAAATCGCATTGTAGCAGCCGGTATCCAGTCCGCATGAGGGCATTTTTATGCCAAATAACTGCGGCAACTGGCTGCCGATAATCAACAGCGCCGCACCGCTGGTAAAGCTGGTAAGCACAGGATGGCTGATAAAATTCACCAGCCCGCCCATGCGCAACAGCGCCATCAGCAACATCACCACGCCGCTTTCCGCCGACAGGATCAGCGCGCTTTGTATCGGGTCGCCCAGCGCACTGATTTGCGGCGCGTTCAGGGCGCTGGCAATCATGATCGCGGCAATCGACACCGGTCCGACCGACAGTGTGCGGCTGGTGCCGAACAAGGCGTACAGTATCGGCGGCAGGATGCTGGCATAAAGTCCCAGTTGCGGCGGCAGACCGGCCAGAATTGCATAGGCAATGCCTTGAGGAACCAGCAAAATGGCGGTAATGATGCCGGCAAACAGATCGCCGTTAAATTCCTCGCGGGTGTAGGATTTTAACCAGCCTACAATCGGGAATAATTGCATTAATCGTGATTCGCGGTTATTTGAGGATGTCATTTTAATTTTTTACCTAATGCCAGAGAAGATACGTGGCGTCTTTCGACAAAGCTCAGGACATGCATGGGGGCTCAGTTCTGGCGGGCTGCGCCAGGTAATCCGTATAGTTAATACAAGCTCAGTATGGGTGATTTGCGGCGCAAGCGTGCCTAGTACCCATTCCCACGCGGCGCGTGGGAATGGGAGAAAGAGATTTTTTCTTCTTTCGCCTAATAATTCAATCCTCTTTCGTAAATTTTTTGGCATAGCATTCCAGATGCGGAATATCGATGCGATAACCTTTGATCATCAAATGCCAGTACATCCACGGAAAGCCAACGAGTTTTCCCCACCACCAGATCAGGCGATTTTTTCTGGGGTCGAGCAACGGGAACGAAGGTGTCACCTTGCCGTCGTAGGCAAATTCGGCCAGCATCACGGTATTCAGCGAGGTGGTCAATGGACAGGAACCGTAACCGTCATAGCCTTCTCTTAGATCGGCTTTGTTCTTCAAGCTGAGAATATTGTCCACCACGACCGGCACCTGCTTGCGTACCGCTGCGGCGGTTTTGGCATTGGGGGTTGAACCGGCGTCGCCCAGACCGAAAATATTGCCGTATTGATTGTGTTGCAGCGTGTTCGGGTTGACATCAACCCAGCCGGCGGCATTGGCCAAGGGGCTTTTTTTAATGAAATCCGGCGCACTTTGCGGCGGCGTGACATGAATCATGTCGAACGCTTTGGTAATTCGTTGCTTGTTGCCGTCGCTGTCGGTGGTTTCGAAGGTGGCGATTTTTGCCGGGCCGTCAATAGCAACCAGATTGTGGCTGAAACTGGTTTTAATGCCGTAGTCGGCGACGACTTTGCTTAAGGCTTTGGCGAAAAACGGCACACCAAACAAGGCAGGGCCGGCATTTAAAAATTCAATATTAAATTTGTCCAGTGTGCCTCTTTTACGGAAGCGATCCGCCGCCAGATACATGATTTTTTGCGGCGCACCTGCGCATTTGATAGGCATCGGCGGCTGGGTGAACAGCGCCGTGCCTTCCTTGATAGCCTGGATGCATTCCCAGGTGTATTCCACGGTTTCGGCAGAATAATTGCTGCATACATTGTTTTTGTTTAGCGTTTCTTTCAGGCCTTCAATCTTGTCCCAATCCAGTTGCAGGCCGGGGCAGACCACCAGGTAGTCGTAACTGACGGTATCGCCTGAACGTAAACTGACGCTGTTATCGTTCGGTTCAAAGGTTTCTGCGTAATCCTTGATCCAGGTAACGCTAGGGTGGATCAAGTCGGCTTCATTACGCATGGTTTGTTTCATGGTATAAGCGCCGCCGCCGATAATAGTGAAGCCCGGCTGGTAATAGTGAACTTCGGACGGCTCAACGATCGCGATATCAATATCGGCGTTTTGACGGCGCATATTGTTGGCAACGGAAACGCCGGCGGCGCCTCCCCCTATGATTAGCAAGGTATGGTGTTGGTTTGACATAAATTCCTCTCAGGCATGTAGTTATTAGAATATTTTGGTGTACGACAAAAAAGTGTAAAACAACTCGATTTCTTTGTCATGTACCCATTTTTTTCTTTATTGGCCAGCTTTTTAGACGATTGGGTTTTAGGCGTTACTTTTCCACGCCTCAAACCCGCCAGCCATAGACAGCACATTAGTGTAACCCAGTTGCTGCATGGTCTGCGCCGCCAATGCCGAGCGATTGCCCAAGCGACAGTAGATGAGCACCGTTTTCGACTTGTCGGCCAGTTCAGGCATATTGCCGATTTTGAACTCCAGCATACCGCGCGGTACCAATAGCGCCCCGTCAACATGTCCGGCGGCGTATTCGCTTTCTTCGCGGGTATCGATCAGCACGATATTGCCTTCCGCAAGCAGTTGTTTCGATTTGGCGACATCGATTTCAATAATGTGTTGCTTGGCAGCCGCCACCAGATCTTCGGTTCTTGTCGTCGCGCGAATCGGCAGCGTTTCATCCCTGAGCGCCACCGCATCCTGACGTTCGTTCTCATCCAGGCCGCAATAACGGTTGGCGGGCACCGCTTCATCAATCAATCGGGGCTTGGGTAGGTTCAGGTTGTTCATAATCTCGATGAACTGCTCGCGGGTCTTGCCAGCCAGGCGGGGATTGGTGGTGCGTTCCTGCATGATGCTGCTGACCCAGTACTGCTGATAATCATGGCCCGGATAGACCAGCGTTTCATCCGGCAGGGTAAACAAGCGCTGGGTAATGCAGTCATACTGCGCACCGGCATCGCCGCCCTGGAAATCGGTGCGGCCGCAACCGCCGATCAATAATGAATCGCCGGTAAACAGCCGGTCGCGCCATAAAAACGAAATACTGCCGCGCGTATGTCCCGGCGTGGCAATTACCTTGATCTGTTCGTCGCCTGCGAATTTGAAAATATCGCCGTCCTGAATTTGAATGTCGGCCGACTCGGCTCCGCATAATCCGCTAACGCCGGTCTGTGCCCCCAAGCGTTGGCGCAGCAGGCCGCTGGCGGTGATATGGTCGGCATGAACATGGGTTTCCAGCGAGTATTTCAGTTGCAGGCCGTGTGTTGCCAGCAGCTCGATATATTCATCGATATGGGTATTGACCGGATCGATCAGGATGGCGTCCTTACTGACCGGATCGGCAATCAAGTAGGTGTAAGTCCAAGTGGCTTCGTCAAATAATTGTTTGAATAGCATGATGTCTCTCCGGTTGTTGTGCGAGGGATTGATTTAATTGGGTATCACGCCTTTCAACGGCTGAATCTCTGGATTATCGAGAGCTGGAGCCGGTAAAGGATAGAGCAGATTGATGCGGTGCCCCTGCGGATTCGCAGTCATTTTAGGCAGCGTTTTCAGGTAACGCACCACAATTTCGCTGACGTCCAGCGGCTTGCCGTTTTCGTCTTTCACAACGTCAATAGAGCTATCTGGCGTAGCGCAAGATCCGCAGTTGTTGATGGTCTTAGGATCATCTGCATACCAGTAGCCTGCGACGGAATACGGCACTGAGGGCGCATGCGGTGCAACGTACTTGCCTTCATCTTTGGGGTCGATAGCTTCCCCGCCGATCTTGATGTTGGAGCCTTTAAAGCCATAAGGCGCATACACATCCAAATCGAAGCTCACGTTGCTGTAGCCGAACATCCATCCGCCGGTCCAAAGGCCCGGCACAGTAGAGAACGAACCGCGGGTGGAGTTTTCGACCTGTTTTTTGAGCTGATTGCCGAAGACCGGGTAAACCTTGGCAATGCGCGCACCTACAGGCAAATAGTGGTAAATATCCGACATGGTGATCGGGCCGGGTACAACATGGGTGCCGTAACGAAAACCGCGAATGGTCGCAAAATCCGAACCGGCAGCCCAGCGCATCGCATCGACAATCAAATCGTGAGACGTGCCCTCGATGATACCAGGATTATCCGTTTTGCTATCGGTGAAGTTTGAGCGATGCAAGGCCACGTCGGTATAGCCCACCACGGCATCAACCGGGCGCAGCAAGGTGCTGGTGTTTCCGCCGATGGTTACCGTCTGGCCCTCAACAAAAGTGCCGCTTACAAAAGGCGCGCGGACTTCGGCAATCTTGCGTGCGACTGCCGCATTTTCCTTGATCTTGTCTGTGATAATGTGCGGCGTCCATTTCCAGGTCAGTTTGCCATCCCCCGGAAGCTTATGACCTTTTTTGACCTTGAGACGAATCTCGCCCAGCATGGTGCCGTCCTGGCCTTCTTCTACCAGTACGGTGCCGGTTTTAAGTACGATAGGCTTGATGCTGCGTTCGTGCATGTCCGCGTTCAGAATGAAGTCAACGCCAGGGTATCGGGAAGCAAGATCGATGGTTCTGGCCAGTTCAAGTTCCGAGATCATCACAATGATGTCAACCTGCTCGACATTACGCAGTTGGTTGATGTAGTAGGGCATTTCGTTTTCACCATCGGTGTAGACGAAACCCTTGGTGACAACCGGACCGACCGCGCGAATGGCCCGCGCTGTGGTCATGCCCAGAACGCCGACTTTTACGCCGTTGATCGTTTTCACGAGATAAGGCGGTAATGGGCGCTGACCTGCCAGCCTGGGATAGGGGGTGGCGGCATCGGTCGATGGAAAATCGATATAGCCCGGCACCCCGGTCGTCTTGTTGTCCACGCCAAGCGCCGGGCGATCCGATTCGGCAGAAACCTGGCCGGGACAGAGGGGTTCGGCTACACCGGCGCAGACATAATATAGATTGGCGGCGACGGTCTTGGTATCAAGCAGCGGCGGCTTGCCGGGTGAGCCGACGAAAGTCTCCAGGAACCGTTCCGGCCCATAGAGATAGTCCCAGTTGCCCGGCTCGTCGAAATCAGGCTTCAGCAGATTCATTACATCAATCAGCGCCTGGCCGCGGGTGAACATGGCTTCGGCAGAGCCTTGCAGGGTATCGCCTGTATTGAAATAGAGCGTCTTTCCGGGATTGGCTTTTCTGATCCGGTTGATGACGGTCGCCATACGCGCAAGGCCTCCTTCCATGCGGCCGGTGGTGTCGCTGCGAACATTGTGTCTGGGCACGAGGTGACCGTGGATGTCGCCGGAATGAATCAGCGTGAGTTCTCCGCTTCCTGCAAAAGCTGTCCCCGAAATTACCAGTCCGGTGAGTGCAGTTAATTTTCCTATAAAATTGCCTCTAATCACTTTTTGCTCCTGTCCAGTTAAAAAATGCCAAGCACCTTATTTCATACGTGAAGCTGCCCGTTAAATCAGTGGCATTAAGTCCCGGAAGTATCAGTATTTCGTTCATGATTGAATTTCTCAATTGTATTTCTCATAAAAATCCGGCAACCCAAAGTCGCTGCCACTTTCGTTTAGCTAAAATATTTATAATGTAAACGTCAGGTTTTTGTAACTATCACACAGCTACGTGATAGTTATAGCTAAAACCATGCCAATAAATATTAATTTTATAACGCATTGTTTTTATTTTTTTATTAAATAGATTTGTTTAAACTCGTTGTTGCATGTATTGTTTCAATGAAACAGTAATTCGCTAATTTGATACACTAATGAAACAAACGGCACTATTTTTCAAGAACAACCCTGATTGGTTGGCGCAATTCGACAGCACATCTCTTTTATCCAAAATGCTCGATCTTTGCGATTGCGCGGGCATCTATATTGTTGATAAAGATCAACAGCTTATTTATTGGAGTCTTGGAGCGGAAAAGTTATCGGGACTCAAATGTGCCAATGTCATTGATAAGGCTTGTTTGCAAGAATACGCGATTACAGAGGCCGGTGAAAATAAAGAACAACTTATAAAATTAACCCGGGTCGATGGTTATAAAATTGAAGTGAAAAAAGTTGTTCAGATTTTACATGATAAAGCTGGCTTTTTTGCAGGAGGCATAGGCTTGCTTTTTTCCTGTTCTGAACAGGCGTCAAGCACTCTTTTGCCTAAAGTCCCGGTTGAAGCCAAGCAAAGTTTCCAGGGGATATTAAGTCGCTCACCGGCCATGCAGGCGGTTTTTCAGATTATTCAAAATGCCGCAGAAACAGAAGTAACCGTATTGGTCAGAGGCGAGAGCGGTTCCGGCAAGGAACTGGTTGCCAAGGCAATACATGAGCTGAGTGCTCGCCATGACGCGCCCTTTTTGGCGATCAATTGCGCGGCCTTGTCCAGCAGTCTGTTGGATAGCGAATTGTTCGGTCATGTGCGCGGCGCGTTTACCGGTGCGGTCAAAGATCATCGCGGCCTGTTTCAACGCGCGCACGGCGGAACCCTGTTTCTGGATGAAGTGGCTGAACTGCCGCTGGAATTACAGGCAAAGCTGCTTCGGGTCATACAGGAAAGAAACTTTATCCCGGTAGGCGGCGACCGCTCGATTGATGTCGATGTGCGCATCGTCGCTGCAACCCACCGCTCATTACGCGAGGAAGTCAAAAACGGACACTTCCGTGAAGACTTGATGTACCGACTCAGGGTCGTGCCCATCTTTATTCCTCCGTTACGGGAGCGTCGGGAAGATATAAGCTTGCTGATCTGGCATTTTATCCAGCAGCATAATGCTGCCAATTTCAGGAAACTCGAAAAAATCGATCCGCAGGCCATGCGGGCTTTGCTGGATTACGCGTGGCCGGGCAATATCCGGGAGCTGCATAATGTCGTCGAATATGCATTTGCGGTAGGCAGAGGCACGACCTTGCGCTGGTCAGAATTGCCGCCCGAGTTTAGAGAGTCGCGCACTGTTGAGTCTCAAACTGTGCAAAATCTGCCGCTGTCGGCGGAAGAAGAAGCGGCGTCAATCCGTCAGGCGTTGGAGCGGAGTCATGGCAAGGTTACTCAAGCCGCACTTACGCTGGGTATGAGCAGGGCAACGTTCTGGCGTAAGCGTAAGATTTATGGCGTTTAATTAGTCTTCATGGGAACGTAGCGCTGTTTGTCAAAGCTTACCTTCTAAATGTATTCCAGTCGCCCCAAATAGCAAAGGTCGCACCGACTGCTTGCATATTGACGAATAAGGTTTTGCCGTCCTCTGAAAAAGCTGAACCGGCAAATTCGCTGGTTTCAAAACCCTTCGCTATATTTTTGGCGAAATTAGCCATTTTGCCGTTGGGTGATAGGATACGCATGTAATTTTCAGGCGTACCGCCTTCTCCTAAATAATCGCTGTCTTCACAGATAAACAATAAATCGCAGTTGGGTTTCAAGCAGATATTATCCGGCATATCCAGTATTTCTGAACTGGGTGATTCAAAAATCAAGGTCACAGTGCCTTCCTCTTTGCCATTGGGTTCATAGCGCCAAATTTGTCCGCCTCGATGGAATAAGCCCCTTCAAGGCGTGCAAACGTTGCTTGTCCCAATGTTGTTTCTTCGCAGGAAATTCAGCTTTTCCAAGGTGTTCTGCCGCCCTCACAATTACTTAAAGTTTCGCAGATACTTATTGGTCTCAACCCGGTTTTTTTGAGACAGTCTTGGGTGAAGTGCCAAAATACTTGATAAATGCAGTGCTGAAATTGCTTGCGTGACTGTAACCCACCAAGTCTGCGGCAACACTGACTTGGCACTGTGTATTTTCCAACAACTGATAGGCATTATTCATCCTGATTTCCAACAACAAACCATAAGAGGTGTTATTAAAAAAATGGTGAAATAACTGCTTTAATTTGAATTGATTGGTTCCTACCCGTTTTGACAGGTCTTCAACTGACGGGGGGTTCCTAAATTCGCGCAACAGAATATCCCGTGCCGACTTTGCTACGGCGCCATCTTTTTGATTCAATCTCGTCAAATTGCGCCGCTTGCCTTCAGAAAGAGGGCTTAATTCAGACGCCAGTAGCGACATGGCTTGCCCATGCATGAATATCCGGCTTGTTTCAGCCGATACCTTGCCGTTCAGTAACTGATGCGCCGCGCACATTGCCTGAGGAGAGATGGGCTGATAATTTAACAATTGCGTGCCATTTTTGCTGAATAACTGTGCCGCCTTGTGTTCGCCAAAATATCTGTCCAGCCAATTTTTATTCAGTCCGAAACGCAGTTGCATCGTCGATTTATGGGCTTGGTATTGGCGCTCGCCCCTGCTGGATTGAAGGGTGGTGATAGACGTGTAGCCTTCGCGAAAAATAAGTTCATCACCGTTATTTCCGGAAAAACGGGATTGTCCTTTTAGGCTTAGAGTCACTACCAGGCGCGGCTCCTGATAGTCTATTCGGCTCAAAACAGCCAAGTCTTTCGACGGCGTGTAGCGCGTTTCTATATAGCTCAAATCCTGATCAAGCTGGAATATGGCTGAGTGCCCTAAACCTAAATTTTCCGGTAAGAACTGATGCAGGCAGTCTTTTTGCTGCTGTAATTGCAACTCGTTGCTGCTGATACTCCACCGTCTTGCTGTGGCTTGCTGTGTTTCCATGGCTGTCCATCTTCTCTTAGATCTGTCTGATTTATTAAGCACAAATCAGGCCTTGGCTTGTTATCGCATTGATTTCATTGCGTTAATGATTATTTCCAAGGTTGACGACGCTCGCATGCTGAAAAAGTGCGGCATATCACACGCTGAAATAACAAAATCAGGGCATATCACCCAATCCTACCTTGGGCATAAGAAATAATCCTTTTGCCATATGAAAGCGCAAGGAATCTGTCGCTGTTATTGCGTAGTATCTTCGACCTGTTCGCACGAAATCCCATTATTGATTTAATAATACTCAGCCAACACTGAGGCGTACGTTTTTACTACATTGGAATTATTATGAAACTTAAACGCTCCAATCGACCTACCAGAATTTTACAGTTAGGCCGCCCCCTGCTTATATCTTTGTTGCTATTTAATTCCAGTGTCGCAGTGATGGCGAAAGAGCCGCCAACAGTTAAAGCAAAGCAAAAAGTGTTAAAAGAACCGTCAAATATCGAACTTAAACCGATGGTGGTAACGGAGAACGATGATCGGAAACTTGCCGCTGCAAGCGCCGAAGTTGATTTTTCGCCTGGCGGTGTCAGTTTGGTCGATATTAATGGACTGCATGATCGTAACGTCTCCAGCGTAGCGGATTTTTTTCGCTATGTACCCGGTGTTTGGGCTGCCAGCCAAAGCGGCAATGATGAAGTGTTTTTTTCGAGTCGCGGCTCGAATCTGGATTCCACCGGCTTTGACCAGAATGGCGTTAAGTTTCTGCAAGATGGCTTACCCGTCACTGCCGCTGACGGCAACAACCACAATCGCATGATCGATCCGCTGGCCGCGAGCTTTGCTACGGTTGCACGCGGAGGCAATGCGCTTAAGTACGGCGCCAGTACGCTGGGTGGCGCGGTGGATTTTACCTCACCCACTGCCGATAACAGTCCCGCCATGAGACTCTCTCTCAGCGGCGGCAGCTTCGGCCAGTTTCTCGGCCGAGGAACGGTAAGCAAGGTTTTCAATGACAGCTTTGACGGCTTATTGACTGTCGAAGGAAAAGAATGGGAGGGCTACCCCGCCCACAACAAGCAGGACCGTTTCGGTCTTTACAGCAACTTCGGCTGGCAACTCTCTAATTCCGTGGTGAATCGTACGTTTGTCAGCTACATTAAAAACAATCAGGAATTGCCGGGCCAGTTGACTCGGGCGCAATTCGACGCTGACCCCAATCAAGCCAGTGCTCAGGCTATTGGCGGCAATTATCAGCTGAATACCGAGACTGAACGCGTTGCCAACAAAACAACCTGGACTATTGACGATAACAGCTCTCTCGAAGTGGGTTTTTCTTTCGAAAACCAGAAGCTTTATCATCCGATAGTCGACAAGGTGATGTTGGATTTTGGCGGCGGCCCGCTAGACAGGTTTAGTTTGCTGGTCGATAGCAATCAGCAGGATTGGGGTACCTCCGCCCGCTACAATCTGCGCCTGGACAGCCATGAACTATTGCTGGGGGTGAATTACGGCACCAACTTGGATAAAGGCGGCAACTACACGAATAACGGCGGCATACGTGGGGCTATGACCAATCAAATTACCAAGAAAGCCGATAATATCGAAATTTTTGCTCAGGATCACTGGCATATTACCGATAAATGGACGCTGACACCGGCTTTGCAAGGCGTGTTTGCACACCGTGAAGTCGATAATGTCAGGTTAGCCATTCCCCAGGACGCCTACTTCAATTTTTATCCTCAGGGCAGCCATCCCAGCACTGACTATGTCGGCATTAATCCTAGTTTGGGCTTGATGTATAACGTGAGCAAAAACGCCAGTCTTTATAGTAATGTCAGTCGTCTATACGAGCCGCCGACTAACTATAATCTGGCAGATAACATCACCGCCGGTGCAGGTAATACTACGCTAAAGGCAATGGAAGGCACTTCTATGGAAATAGGCACACGCGGCAATCAAAATTTCGATAACTCAAACAGTGTGTTGTGGGATTTATCACTTTATTACGCATGGCTTAACAAAGAAATCATGTCCGTTTCGCCGAGGCCGGGGACGAGTTTGTCAACGAATATTGATAATACCATTCACGCCGGCGTTGAAGGTTTAATCGGCGGAAAATTCGCCCTTGATAGCAAAGGTACGCATTCTATCGAACCCATGCTGAGCTTCACTAGCAACCATTTTAAGTTTGATAATGATCGCACTTACGGCAACAATGCTTTGCCGGCAGCCCCCGATTATTTCTTAAAAGGCGAAGCGCTCTATCGCCATGTGAGCGGCATTTTTATCGGGCCTACTTTCGATGTAGTAGGTAAGCGCTGGGGAGACTTTGCCAACACCTACAAGATTGATTCTTACGCTCTGCTGGGTATGCGTACCGGCTGGTCTAATGATCATTACAAAGTGTTTCTCGAAGGCCGGAACTTGCTCGATACCCAATACGTTGCCAGCCATAATGTCATGGATCGGGCTACGGCAAACGATGCGATGTTAAACGCCGGCGCACCGCTGTCCTTCTATGGCGGCATAGAAATCAGTTATTAATTAGCGCATTTGCACGAACATTTAGCCGAATCAGCGACAGTGCTGATTCAGTTTTTTTGCAATATGGATTTACTCCTGCTCTCTTATGAAAACACTCATTGAACTGTTTATAAAAATCAAGCTGTTGCTGTTTTTAGCCTTCCCAGCCTTTTTTCCATTCCCTGTCATTGCGCAGGAAACAGGGCAAACATCGGTTCTTATCCATGCGGCGCGCGTTTTCGACGGCGATAGCATCAGAACGAATACATCGGTATTAGTGACCGATGGGCTTGTCACTCAAGTCGGCACTCGCGAAGCTTTCAAGTCCAGTACTGCTAAAGTCATCGATTTGGGCGATGCGACTCTGCTGCCCGGTTTTATTGAATTACACGCTCATCTTGGCTATCAACATATTCCGGCTGATATTGTTTTAAAACACGGCATCACCACCATCCGGGATGTGGGCGGGCCGTTGCATAAGCCCTACGGCGGCGACGGCAGTTTGCGGGTACTCACGTCCGGGCCGATTATTACCGCGCCTGACGGTTATCCGATTCCAGGCATGGGGGCTGAAAATATCGCCATCGCGGTGAACACCGAACAACAGGCGCGGGAAACCGTCCGCAGCCTTATTGACGGCGGCGCGGTTGTGATTAAGGTCGCGTTGGAACCCGGTGGCGAAGCCGGCGCGCCTTGGGCCTTTGGACATCATCATCCGGCTGATGCCGGGCATGAAAATCCCCAGCGCAAGGCTGTCCGTATAAGCAAGACCTGGCCGCTATTGTCGGAAGATATTGTCCGGGCGATAGTCGATGAAGCCCATAAACAGGGTCGAAAAGTAACGGCGCATATCGGCGAGGCAAAAGGCGCAAGGATCGCTATTGACGCAGGCATTGATGAATGGGCGCACGTGCCCTGTGACATTATCCCCGATGCACTGCTGAAAAAAGCGGTGGCGCAAAACGTAACAATAGTCACTACGCTGGATACCTTGTCGAAATGTCCGGGTGTTGTTCGCAATGCCCGAGTCCTGGCGGCACTGGGTGGGGAATTTTTATACGGGGCCGAAATTGCGCATCCGGATATTCCCTGGGGCATAGATGCGCAGGAGCTTATCACTATGATGCATCTCGCAAATTGGCGGGTTATTGAGGTCTTGCGTAGCGCAACATCAAAATCAGGCCACTATGTAAATATACCGTTGTTAGGTACCTTACAAGCCGGAGCGCCGGCCGATATGATTGCCGTGAAAGGCGACCCTACTCAAGCGCTAAAACTACTGGAATATCCCGATCTGGTGATGTCGGGCGGAAAAATTGTTTTAAACAATTTCGATCATTAAGGCATAGGGGCGTCTTGCAGGCGGGTAATCCAGGCTTGTTTAGCATGCGGGTCAACGTGAAAGGCCAGATTTCCCGACTTATGCAATAAGCCTTCTTCGCCCGATGCGTTAGGGTTGAGCTGGCGCTTTTCAATAAAATCCGCCATGCGGCGCACGTTATAAATCAATAATCCCCGATAATGATTTTGAGCGGGATAAATTTGATAACCGACATTACTCTCTTTAAATGCGGGATTGCGCTTTAGCCATTGTTCGATGTTATCGGCATCATCATCGGCCAGTTGCTTTAAAACGGACTGGGAATGCTGGTTGATAATGACTTTAAAATAGTCAGTTAAGCTATTGGATAATTGATTGCGTTGCAACGCGCGAACATCCTCATCGGTTAAATCAAAGCTCTCGGCGACTAAATAATGCTTGTTGCGTTCGCCATCATTGGCAAATAACGCTATTTTTTCTAGGGCTGCGTGTTGTAACGCGGTAAGAAAAGAATCGGGCGCGCGTATGTGTTTATCGACGGTGACTACCCACGGCAGCGCCCGGCCGGTTTGTTCAAAGCGTTGTTTGACGCTGCTGACCACGGCAGAACGCGGCAATTCATCTTCACGTCCTTCGGGTTTTACCAAAAAGGCATCGACTGCGGTAACTTGCGTTTGAAATCCTGCGGCTTTGAATTGCTCGACGATAGCGGCATAGCGCGGTTTGTAAGGAATGCCGGTGCCATCGTAAAGAATGTTGAAGCCGTGTGCTTTGGCGTGTTCCGCGACTAAACTACGCAGGCGATTGGCAAACGGTTCGACATAAACATAATCGTCGCTGTGATGGCTGGCGGCAGTCAATATTTGGTATAAGTCACTGATTTTGCGGAATTCATCCAATGAGGTGATCACAAAATTATCGCCGCATTGCGCCGCTGCAATTTCTTCTACTGCGGTTTTTCCTGATCCGGCACCGCCCATGGACATGAATAACTTGGGTTGGGGATCGGGCGTTTTACCGGCAAAAATCGCTTGTTTCGCCTGCTCCAGTTTTTCGACGATGATGATCAAGCGCTCATAGGCAATCTCCACCGCCCGCGCTAAGCGTTCATCACCATCGGCGGCAACTATCATTTTGTCTTTTAAGCTGTGCTGGCTCACCAGATCAAAAATACTGGCGTTATTACCGATACAGCGGCGCAATAATTCCATCAGTTCGGTGTGCGCGGGTGAGCGCAAGCCGGTCAACAAGTTAATATCCAGACAAAATAAGGGGGCAGCACCGTCTGCCTTGATAGTGATACCGTCAATATCGTGTTTGTCCGGTGCGCGCAAGGCTTCGGTGTTAGGTAAATAACCGATCACATTATCCGCCACACTGCGCGGATAATCCGCTAAATGCCGGCCGGCAAAGAATAGTTCTCTTTGGATGCTGGCGAATGGCACCAAACCGCCATTAACGGAAACCAGACATTCAATGCCATCGGCGGTATTTTGCGATAAAAACGGAATACCAAAAATAAATTTTTTATTTTCAGGCCATTGACCGTAACCATTGGCTATATTGTTTAGGCTTTGGGTGCGGGTGGGATCAAGCGCATGCTGGAAAGCCAAGGTAACTGCATCGTGCTGGCTTTGGGTCTGATGGAGCGCGATGGCGTCAGTTGACTCCAGGCGTCTAAAATCGATACCTTGCTCGTAGACGCTTTTAAAGGCGGGCAAATTGCCCAATGCGATCATGAAAAAATCCAGGGTCAAACGATTGCCGTAGGAAAACGGACGAACACTGCGCATTTGTTGATAAAACTGTGCCAAACGTTCGGCGATATTTTCGGTGCGCATGACAAAACCATTGTTGTCGAAAATGGCGCTGTCGACATTATTGTCATCATTCAATACCAAGCATTCGATAGCTTCGCGAAAGGCTTTGCGTTGGCTTGCATCGGGCATTACGCCCGGCCGATGATTAACGGTAGCCTGTTCTTTCCAATCGTGAAACATTTCACGGTGAATACGGGAAAATAATTCCGTCATATAAGTGACGCGTTTAGCTTGGTCATGTGAAACCGTTTCTTCGACTTCTTTTTTCAGCAAGGATAACAATTTAATCCCTTGGGCGATGGCCAACACGGTACGTAATTTTTTTAATTGCGCATAGCTGGAAAGGTGATGGATTGTTTTATCGCTCATGGCGTTACCTGTGGCAAAATATTTCGGCATACTAAAAACCTTAAAAAAGCCCTATAGAGGGCTTTTTAATAAACCGATTATGTCGCCAAAGCACTGCTTGGGCAAGGTGTGAGGCCAAGACTTTATGGGCGGTGCTAGTGCATGCCCAAGGGGAGCGCGCCGTCCGTGGCGCGATTTGGAGTTTATTTGATCAGAAAATCCCGCATCATGCCCATATCCTCGTGTTCCAGATTGTGGCAGTGGTACATGAACAGGCCTTTAAAATCGTTAAACGGTTTTAAGATCGTGACTTTCTCGCCAGGCATCACCAGAACCGTATCTTGCCAACCGTTTTGTATCAATCCTGAGGCAACCGAGGCGTAACTATCACCCGAACGAGGGTTCACTTCCCGTTTGACGATCTGAAACTGTTCGCCATGTAAATGCATCGGATGCGGCATGTTCATCATGCCGTGCATACCGCCGCCGTCAAAACCATTATCGAATTCGATTAATTGCAGGCTGTTAACCGGGATCATCTCATCCGGTTGAATATCATCCATTTTATAAGAACGGCCATTCAGCAGGGCAGACATGTGCTGCATGGATAAGGCGATGGTTTTAGGATTGTCGGCATTGGCAGCATCTTTGATGCGTAACGCGGTAATAGGGGTTAGAACCTTGGGTAAGGTGTGGTTGCCCTGCTCCTTTTTGGCGACCCGGATTTTTAAGATCGGGTAGTCGGAACCTGAGGGCAAGGTACTGACTGACATCATTCCTCCCCCCCTCATTCCACCACCCATGCCGCCGCCCATCATACCTCGTCCGCGACCGCCCATCATGCCACCACCCATCATACCCATGCCGCCATGCGCGGCAACATCAAACTGGAGGCTGTGCAAGGTTAGCTCGGAGCCTATCGCCCGTTCGCTAAAGTCCATCCATAATTCCAGTCTTTGTCCCGGAGCCAGCATCACATAAGCATGTTGCTCGGGGCGTTCCAGCAAGCCGCCGTCAACGCCTATGACGGTGAGTGGGGTGCCGTCATCCCAGGCGAGTTTATAAATACGGGAATTAGAGCCGTTTAACAACCGGAGTCGATAAGCGCGTGTTGCCACCGGCAACATGAAATCAGGCCGACCATTAACCAGGATCTGCTCGCCTAGAAAGCCCTGCATACGCTGCATCATGTGAGCCGAATAAACCAGTTGGTTTTGACCGTCAAAACTGCGATCCTGAATCACCAGTGCCACATCCTGGTCGCCATTCGGTAAATTCAGTGATTGTTCCTGATCATCGCTGACGATAAACAGGCCCGCCAGACCGGAGTAAACCTGTCTGGCAGTGACGCTGTGCGTATGGGCGTGATACCAATAGGTGCCTGCCCGGTTTACTATCTCGAATTCATAGATATAGGTTTCGCCATGATTGACCGCATACATGGGATTGCCATCCATGTTGGCCGGTACATGCAGGCCGTGCCAATGCAAAATCGATTGTGCGGGTAAATTGTTATTCAGAATCAGCCTGAGCTTTTGGCTTGTTTTTAAGCGCAGGGTAGGGGCCAGGTAAGTACCTTCATTATTATCAAGCACGTCGGCAGCGCCTTTGATGACCTTGCCGGTGACCTTCCAGACGTGGGTTTTATTACCGCTTAAAATAGGTGCATCGGCCGTGTTCATGGTCAACTCAATTTCAACGTCGGGAAGAAAATCGGCAGACGGCGAGTTGATTCTGACAAAGCCGTTAGTTGCCTTTGCCCAACTCGGGTAAGCGGCGGCTCCGGCGATACCGATAGCGGCATATTTTAATAGTTTGCGGCGTTGCAAATCAGTCGTTGTTTTCATCTGGGCTTACCTCGATTCAGGGGATATTAGCATATTTTAATATACTACTTTTCACCATACATTGCGCAATGTATGGTAAGTGGCGCTGCCCGGCTTTCTAGTCCGTTGATTAGCCAATGCTGCTGGTGTAAGGAAGTCCCATGGAGGGGGAAATCTTTTCATTAAATCGTAAACAGGCCGCTGGTTAAATAGGTGTAAATACTTAACAGCGACTTCCAAGGTATCTTCGATGCTCTTTTTCAGGTGTATTATCGGATCACTTGATCAGCGTAAATTTAGATACCCAATCCACTATCTTTAAAATCTCAATCTGGTATCTTTGTTGCTTTTTCGGCTTTTTTCAATCCAGTCAAGGTATGCGTTATTAAATAACATATACCTTTGCGCAACGGCGAGACCGGCCGATCGCTCCTTATATCTACAATTTATTATGTGTTCAAGCAAGAGACTCAATTGACGGAATTAGAGAAATTTTTTAGCAATGACGGCGGCTTATCAGCGGTAATCCCAGGCTATCAGCCACGGGCGGCCCAGCTTGAAATGGCCGAGGCGATTGCTCATGCTATCCGCTTAAACCAATATTTAATTGCCGAAGCCGGAACCGGAACCGGCAAGACTTTTGCCTATTTAGTTCCCGCTATTTTATCCGGCAAAAAAGTCATTATTTCGACAGGCACTAAAAATCTTCAGGATCAGCTGTTTAACAAGGATTTGCCGATTATCCGCAAAGCCATCAAAACACCGTTTATTGCGGCGTTGTTAAAAGGTCGCAGCAATTATCTGTGTACCTATCGGCTGAAAAGCGCGTTAACCTCTACGCTGGGTTTTAGCAAGGAGGATGCCGTGGCCCTAGCGAGAATCCAATCCTGGTCGAAACGCACCAAAACCGGCGACACCTCGGAAATGTCCGAGGTATCGGAGACTAACCCGGTCTGGTATCAGGCGACTTCGTCAATCGATAATTGCCTGGGGCAGGATTGCCCGGATTATGCCGACTGTTTTCTGGTCAAGGCTAGAAAGAAAGCCCAGGAGTGCGAGATTCTGGTAGTGAATCATCATTTGCTGTGTGCAGACTGGTCGATACGCGACAACGGTTTCGGCGAGTTATTGCCCAATGCCGAGGTGGTGATTATCGACGAGGCGCATCAACTGGCCGATACCGCGTCCAATTTTTTAGGGATTAGTATCAGCGCCAAACAGTTGAATGACTTGGCGGAAGATGCGTTGATGGAATATTTTAAAGATGCAACCGATATACCCGCCTTGCGTACCGCCTGTGAAGACCTGGAACATGAAGTTAAAGATTTGCGGCTGGCGTTCGGCATCGAGTTTAAACGCGGCGATTGGCAGGACATCGAAAACAATCCGAAAATAGCGGCAAACTTGACTGCGGTTAAAGACCAGTTACAGCGCTTGGCCGATCAACTGGAGCTGGCCTCGGTTAAAACCAAAGGCCTGGACTCGTGCTTTAAGCGTGCTGAAGAACTGGTGCAACAGCTCAAGATTATTCTCGAAGATAACAGCGGTAAATGGATACGCTGGTATGAAACCTATAAAAACACCTTTACCTTGAGCCGGACGCCGCTGGATATAGCCGCAGAATTCCGCTCCTTTATGCAGCAACATCAGGCGGCGTGGATTTTTACCTCGGCGACCTTAAGTGTGGCCAATAAGTTCGATCATTTCGCCAATAATCTGGGGCTTAGCAACGCGACCAGCGAAAGTTGGGGCAGTCCTTTCGATTTCTCCCATCAATCGCTGTTTTATCATCCGAAAGGCTTGCCGCAGCCCAATGACCCCGAGTTTATCCCGACCATCGTCGAGTTTGCGGTGCCAGTGTTACAGGCCAGCAAGGGCAGGGCATTTTTCCTGTTTACCAGTCATCGCGCGCTGAAACAGGCGGCTGAATTGCTGGAGAAAAAAATCGATTTTCCGCTGCTGATTCAAGGCAGTCGCCCCAAAGCTTTGTTGCTGGAGCAGTTTAAGGCAGCGGGGAATGCCGTGTTGCTGGGTACATCGAGTTTTTGGGAAGGCGTGGATGTCAGGGGCGATGCCTTATCCTGCGTCATTATCGACAAACTGCCTTTCGCGTCGCCCGGCGATCCGGTGTTAAAAGCGCGATTGGATGCGATGACCAAACAGGGGCGGAACTCTTTTTTCGAATACCAGTTGCCCACCGCCGTCATTGCGTTAAGGCAGGGCATAGGCCGCTTGATCCGCGACGTAACCGACCGGGGCGTATTGATGGTGTGCGATCCCAGGTTGTTAAAAAAATCCTACGGGCAGATATTTTTAGACAGCGTACCCGACATGAAGCGCACCCGCGACATAGAAGAGGTACGGGCATTTTTTCAGGACGAGTCGGTAGAAGAATAGAGCACGATGGTGGCAGATTTGGATGATAAACGCGGATAAAAATAGAGCTTCTTCATTAGAAATGTACCTGTCTTGTTACCGTGCAGCTTTCCCAGTAGGGCGTGCCGTGCGCGCCTCTTGGGAGCTATGGCGCGCACGGCGCGCCCTCCGTATCAGTATCTTTGAATCCTCATAAAGTTAGCTTCCGCTAAATTAATTATCACAGAGATCGAACAATGAAATTATTGGCAGTAGAAACATCGACCGAAGCCTGCTCGGCAGCGCTGTTTATTGACGGCGAAGTGCAAGAGCGCTTTGAGCTGGCGCCCAAGGTACATACCCAACTGATTTTGCCGATGATAGACTCATTAATGGCCGAGGCTGGCTTAAGGCCGCAACAGTTGGATGCGCTGGCGTTCAGTCGCGGCCCCGGCTCGTTTACCGGCGTACGTATCGCCACCGGCGTGATTCAGGGCATCGCTTTAGGTGCCGATTTGCCGGTAGTCCCGGTGTCCACCTTGGCGGCTATAGCCCAGGATCTTTTTGATCACAGTCAAGAGAATGCCGCCTTTGTTGCGATGGATGCACGGATGGGCGAGATTTTCTGGGGCGTTTACCAACGCGATGCACTAGGCTATGCCGAACTGATCGGCGATGAAGCCGTGACGCCGGCTAATGCGGTTGCTTTTCCCGAGCTGACAGGCGTAGGTATCGGTTCAGGCTGGGGCGTTTATCATCAGGAATTGATGGTTCGCTTGGCAGGGTTCGTCAATGACTATAAAGCCGATAGACTGCCCAGAGCCGGTGCGATTGCCCGTTTAGGCGCGCGAGGTTTCGAGTTGGGCATGGCCGTCGCCGTCGAGCAGGCCATGCCGGTTTATTTGCGGGATAAGGTCGCAAAAAAAGAATCTGAGCGGTAATGGAGATACGCCAAAGCAAGTCATCGAAGGTGCGCACTGCGTACCCTTTTCCTAGTCAAGCCATGAGGGATGCCGATGATGAACTGGCTGAGCAAATAGTGCATTTGCCAGTAAAAGCAAAAGCCGGAAAAAAGCGGCACCCGCTATCGCAAAGAAAGACGCTAGTAAAACCAGAATGTTTAAAATTTTCATGATGAGTCACCCAACATTTGTTTGATTTGAGTGTGATATTCTTCCTATTAAATAAGTAAAAACAAGCAATTTAATTATCAATTAAATGAGAGCCGGTTTCGGTTTTCAGGCGCTTTAAATAACCCGTAGCTAGTCCACAACAAGTTGTTTTTTTGCGAGTTTATCCGCTGGGTACTTACGACTGAGATTATGTCTAAATAAACGAATATGTGAATTTGGATTGTTTGGTATTTTTGCGTAAAAACAACAAAATAATTGGTGGTTATTCAGCCGTAAATCGATATTTTTAATGTAGCAGGGTGCTGAAAATAACCGCAATGATTGCCGGATTTTTGGCTACCAACTCGGCCGGGACAATCCTTTAAAATTTGATAGCCCTGCTGTTATATCAATAGATATTTTTCCTGAATAGTCGCTACGGTTATGTAGTCGATTGAAGCGATAGCAAGAACCTGTGCTGCCTACATGGATGTAGGCAAGGGGCGTGAGCAGGAGCAGTTTACGTTGCCCTCAGTATTTTGATCAAGCCGGTTGCAAGCGGGCGCAGTTACCGTTTGCGCACCGACGCAAGAATCAGCTCTTGATTCAATACGATCAGCATTTTTCCGGACGTATTGCTTTCAGGGATGTTAACCAACGATTTTACGTAGCCGCCGTCACCGCGCAATAATTCATTAACCGGCTGAACTTGCGATGTCTCAAAGCTCGGAATGGCATCGAGTCCGTCAACCAACAGGCCAATCGGGCCTGCTTGGGTGCGGACAACAATGATTGCTCCGGCGGTTTTTTCCGGTTGATCGAAATCAACGGCCTTGTTGGTCAGAATCCTGCCGTCAATCACGATAATCGGGATTTTTTCGTTGATGCCGTCGGGGCTGTTATCGCAATACATGACGCTGCCGACGATATAGGATTTTACGCCGGGCAGGCTGTTGATCAGGGTAACGTCCATGGCTTCCAACACATCGGCGGCAACAAATGCGTAGACTTCCGAGCCTATATAAAACGTTGCCAGATCGACGACATCGCCGGTTAGCGGCTCTTGCGGATAAGCGATGGCTACGCGTTGTTCGGAACCGGTAGTCTCGGCTTTCTCGCCGATTGGGATAAACACGAAGGCAGCCACGTCATTATGATAGTCCCCTGTGGTTTTAAACTCGCGATACCCACGCGACGAGTAACAGCCGACGGCATAGTACTTTTTGTTATAGAGCACGATTTTGGATTTTCCTGTGCCTTCTTGCAACTCAAAAAATTCAGGGTCTATCCAGAGAACTTCGCCATTTTGGTAATTGGAAGCTTCGGTTGTTGCAATGATGCGGCCGCTGGGCCGTTCTACAAACAGGCCGAAAGCGCCGGGTTTGTCGGGCAGGCAGTCCTCAAGCATGTGCTTAAATTCGGGCGTAGAGTCAAAAACGATGCCGATACCGCCGACTACTTTGTTGATGTCATCAATATGACGGATGGCGGCATTGTAAACGTAGGTTGGATTGCTTCCATACAGCCAGGATTCTTCAAAGGGCGAGACCCGGTATTCCTGCGGCGAGCGCAAGGAAAAAGTCTCCTGCGCGTACGAGGCGTGCACCTGCTTGCCGACGGTATCCATTGGATCGTTATGCAGATTGGACTCGGCGACGATAGTGCCTTTGATGTCATAGATAAAAAGGCGGGTGTAGACGGTATAAAGCTTGTTGATGTAGAGCAGAATATCGGTGATTTTCGCTTTATCGTCGGAGCTTAGGCGGCCTTCGGAGAGAATGCGCCGGATTTCCGAAGTCAGCGCCCACCACCGGCAATCATTGCTGCGCTCGTACAGGTTGCGATCCATAATATCAATCATCAGCCGCGCGATGGATTCGGCATTACGCAGTTCGGAGGTAATCATCGTGATATGCAGCTTGCTGCTGGAATCGGCAAGCGCCTGCGCCGTGCGCGCACCCATCGACCGCAGTTGTTTTAGAATTGCCTTCAGCGATAACAGGTTGCCATGCTCGTTAGTCGCCATGACCTGACCATTCCAGATCACGCGGTGCAGGAACAGGTTGATGTTTTCGGCGGCGTCGGCAATGAGGCTCGACAGCTCGGTAGACAGCGAGTCGCCATGGCGCAGGATTTCGGCATTGATCTCCTTGTCGGACGCGGAAAAACCGAATGCCGACTGCAATGGAATCATCGCGTGTCCGTACCATTCTTGTCCGGCATAACCCTGGTAGGGACGGCCTTGGTGCGTTACCGACAGATATTCGCGTCCGGCAAAATCGAGCATGCCGTAGGCATTTCCTTCAGGAACGGCTTCAATGACGCGGCCGATCGGTACATGGTCGTAGTCGCTGGTGGCAATGACGACCGAGCCGGCATTCAGCAGTAACATGACGGCTTTGTCGCCTTTCTTTTGCAGGCTGCGGAATATGCCTTCCATTTCGTTATCAAAACGAAACGATAAACACAAAACGCCGATCACCGAATCATCGACCGGATCGACGATGCGTTTCGAATAAATAAGGGCCCGGTCTATGCCCGGGCGCAGATTGGTTTTGCCAAAAGTTTCGACATAATCCTCTATTGAGTGCAAGGTCTGGCGGATAATCGGGTCGGAAATGCTTTGAGCGACGGTCGGCGTGTTGCGGTCAAGTCTGGTTAGTATGCGGCTGTCGGTATCCAGAATGATAATATCGTCGTAGACGGTATATTTTAAGCCGTATTCGTCAAGCAGTTGGTTAAGCGAATTTATATCGGTTCTTTCGCTGTTGACGGAGGCCAGCACAAAATTGCAGATATCGGCGTTGGTCGCCAGAAAGCCGATGTCTGCGGTGCGCTCATACAGGTTGCGTACCAGAATATCTATCGACACTTGCGCTTTGGATTCGAGTTCAAGACAGGTTTTTTTGATTTCTTCGGACACCAGTTGGCTGGTCAGTTTGCTTTCAAGATCGGCAAAACCTTTTTTTGTCGCTTCCATCGCCGGCAGTATGGTGGCGGCTTCGGTGGGACAGCTGATTTCTGCAATGGCGGAAACCAGTCCCCAGGTTCCATTCAAATCGCGGAGAATTTCCTTACATTGGGCAACGCTACGAATATAGGGGGAGAAGGTTTCAAAACGTTCAGCTTCTGACAGCATGTGATTTATCCTTAGGTTGTGCGTTAAAAATGAAACAAGTCATTCATGATAAAAGGCAAGATGTACGATCTTTTAAGCAATATTTACGCCATATTCTCTATTTTTGTATACAGATAAGGGTTAAGACCCTGTTGATAAAGCCGTTATCTTGATTGGCGCACCAAAATAGGGCGCAAAAGTAGAGTTAGTGACTCATATTGTGCGCTGTCCAGCGAGTAAACAGAGGGCATGCCTTGATTGGTTGCTAGAATGCGCTAACATGGCTGGAAATTGAAAGATGGGGATAAAGATGGAGGCGCACAATAAAAACTAACAATAACCAATTCGAACACTTCGCCGAACTGCGTCGTAAAGCCGAAGCGATGATGGAAGAGGAAGCGGTCGAGTCGCCTGATGACATGCGACGCATGCTTCACGAACTGCGCGTGCATCAGATTGAGCTAGAGATGCAGAACGAGGAATTGCGTCTGATGCAAATGAAACCGAAACCGTTTATTACCAGGGCTTAATTGGGACTAAGTGTGTCAATCACCCTGAATGCGGGGATGTCATCCTTATTTCATCTTTTCATGGCAGTTGTTTAATGATTCATTAAATCCGGATCGGTAACCGGGAGTCACTTTAGCATTAACAGCAACGGCAGCTTTTGTTGGGTGCTGTTGCTGTTAATGGTCGTATTTACCAAAAAGCATCGCAAAGCCCCGTCGTTTAGGGCATGGGTATCTACACAAGTTTTCCTGAATTATGCGTTCCCACGCTCCCACACCCCTTGTTCATGCGTCAACTTAATGGTGGTGACACTCTTGCGTGAAAGTGAGCGAATAACTTGTGTAGATAGCTATGCGTCTAGCTGGAGGAACTCCCTTGCTTTAGCTAGGGGAGGATGTCATCGCAATGATGACGGAAATCAGCGGCACCAATAAACAAACACGAACCACAGCGAGCACCCATAAAAGCCCAGCCGCAATGAAGCAGAAACCACACCCAGTTGCTATTGATGGAGATTGGGAGGAGTTTTAACCCAACAGGCCATCAATGATGAGTTTAGCGCCTTGGCGTTCTGCTTATGCTTTCTTCTTGTGCTTTGATTCCATAGCCTTCGGAAGATTGCGGGCTATTGCCTCGACCAGGCCGTGAATATCTTCGGCAGAGAGATGTGTTGTTAACGTGAAGCGAACACCCGATTTCCGCCGGGATACTGCCGGATAAACCGCGTGGTTAGTGTAAAAGCCATCATCAAGCAGGGATTTGGCCATTTCACCGGCAACCTCGGGACGTCCCAATTTGACGAAAAAAATCGGCGACTGAGAACTATTTTCTACAGGTATATCGTAGGCTCTAAGCAGATGATTGCAGAAAGCAATGCGATCTTTCAGCTCCCGTTGCAGGCGATTAATCTCGGGTGACAGATGGATGCGGGCCGAGGCAATAGCTGCGCCCAGCATGGGGGGTTGGATAGGGCCTGAAAAAATCATCGGCCCGCCGCAGTTTTTAACCTGTCGATGCATCTGTGCATTCGGAAAAATAAGCGCCCCGCCTCCGGCCGCGTAAGCCTTGCACAAGGATGTCGCCACCACCATCCGTTCTTGAATGGGCAGGCAGTCGAGCACATAACCCCGGCCATGTTTGCCGGTCCAACTCATGCCGTGGGCATCGTCAAAATACAGATGCAGCTGCTCGTAGTGATTTAGTAACTTGCCTAATTCCTTGACCGGAGCCAGATCGCCAAACATGCTGTAAACGCCATCGGTCAGATACCAGACATGGCGATACTGTTTGCTCAGGGCGTCGATTCGTTCCTCAAGCAATTCCAGGTTACCGTGAACCAGCGTTTCGACCGGAACGCCTTCGGCCTGCACCAGTTTGGCCGCTGTTTGGAGGCTGCTGTGGGCCATCTGGTCGATGAGTATCACATCGCCTTTTTCAATGAGTACCGGCAAGGCGGCGATATGGCCTAATGTCGTGGTCGGGGTCGCCAGCACCTGACCTTAGAATAATTCGTCAAGCAGGTGTTCCAGTTCGGTATAAGGCGTTGCCGATAGATAGGCTCTCGATATGGCGAACTGGGTGCCGTATCGAGTCACGGCGTCAATGGTTCCTTGCTTGAGTCGGTGATCCAGTTCCAGTCCCAGGTAACTGCACAAAGCAAAATTCAGCACATGCCTGTTGTTTAAACAGATAGTGCGTCCGTTGAAAGCTTCGTCTTCAGTTGTACGCTGCACCAATCCATGGCTCAGGCCCATATCGACTATGCTGTCAATAGAGTTTGTCCAGTCTGATTGAGGTTTCATAAATATTCCTGATGGGATTGTCGTTTTACCCTTAGGTAAAAGTAGAGATGAGGGCTGAAAAACTGAATGATGTCGGAGTAATATAGCTTTTATAACTTAACCATAACTTAATGACTAAAGCTGGGGTTTTTAAAAACGAGAATAGCTGTTGGGTTCAGAACTTAACGGCCAACCCATTTGGAAAATCAATGTCGGCATTTTCTGCTTGTCATATTGATGTAATAAAGCTGTCATATTATTATTACATTCTAATATTCTGATCAGAACATTACATGTCAAACCTGCGCAATGAACTCACTAAAATACTCAATGGCAAGCAATTAACGCCTCATTTCCAGCCTATTGTTTCTTTATCGCAAAAGAAAATAATGGGTTACGAAGCCTTAATTCGTGGGCCTTCCGATAGTCCATTACACAGTCCGTTTAACTTGTTTGGTACGGCTGAACGTTTTGATTTAAGCACAAAACTCGAATATATCTGCCGGGAATTGACGATAAAACGTTACGCGGAGTTAGCTATTAAAGAGAAGCTGTTTATTAATGTAAGCCCTTCTGTACTATTACAACCTGACTTCAAAAAAGGAGAAACACTTAAACTCCTGGATCAATTCGGTGTTGATCCCCGTTCTGTCGTTATTGAAGTAACAGAACACCAACCTACCGACGATTTTCAATTAATGCTTGAGGCGGTTACCCATTACAGAAAAATGGGCTTTGAAATAGCCATTGACGATCTGGGTGCGGGTTATTCG
Organism: Methylobacter arcticus; assembly: GCF_050917435.1. NCBI lineage: Bacteria > Pseudomonadati > Pseudomonadota > Gammaproteobacteria > Methylococcales > Methylococcaceae > Methylobacter > Methylobacter arcticus. Next base: position 2,238,176 of record NZ_CP159583.1, on the reverse strand, counting down.
GGATTAAGACTCTGGTCGGAGTTACAGCCTGAATATGTCAAAATAGACATGCATTTTATTCAGGGTATCCATAACGATCCCATCAAACTTAATTTTGTTCGTTCCATTCAAAAAATTGCTCGGTCACTCAATTGCAACGTTATTGCTGAAGGCATCGAAACGGAAGATGAATACAAGGCTGTAGAACAACTGGGTATTACTCATGCTCAGGGCTATTATTTTTCCCGGCCAACGGCCATTCCTTTAGAAAAAGTCGACAAATCATTATTTATTGTCAGCAGCCAACCCATTCAATTTAACGCTATTAAAGCCGCTCATATCGCTAAATTTATCATGCCGGTTTCAGCAGAAACCCCGATCAGTGAGGTGATGAATTTGTTTCATAGTGATGGTGATTTAATCATATTGCCTTTGGTTGATGACAACGAGGCTTCAGGGATCATTTTTCGTGACCATTTTTTATTCAAATTATTTTCCAATCGCTATGGCATCGAATTGTATGGAAAAAAACCGATAAAATCGTTCATAGAAAAAATGCCGTTAAGTTTCGATCAAAACACCCCCATTGAATTAGTCAGCAAGCAGCTGACCTCAACCATGCGCAATGATCAGGCTTTTATTATTACCAATGACGACGAATATATCGGCATAGGGACGGTCTTGAATCTGCTTAAAGAAATTACCCGCCAGCAAATCCATAATGCCAAACACGCTAACCCTCTTACCTTGTTGCCGGGTAGCGTTCCTATCAATGAACAGGTCAATCAATTGCTGGCGGCCAAAACACCTTTCAGTTTCGGCTACTTTGATCTTGATCACTTCAAACCATTTAATGATGTGTACAGCTACAGTGCCGGCGACGATATTATTAAAGCCGTTGCCGATATCTTGACGCATTATATTCCCGCAGAAAGCGGTGTGGTCGGTCACATAGGTGGGGATGATTTTATCGTCATTTTCCTGGGTAATGACTGGTTAAAGTGCTGTGAAAATATTCTGTATGCCTTTAAAACAACCGTTCCCAATTATTACAAAGATGAAGATACAAAAACAGGCGGTATTTATACTGAAAACAGGGCAGGGGAGAAATGTTTTTTTCCTATGATTAGCCTGTCGGTAGGCTTGGTAGATCCCGATTCAACCAGCCAGTGTCAATCCCATGTTGATATAGCCGATTTAGCCTCCGAAGCTAAAAAGCAGGCCAAAAAGATTGAAGGCAACAGTTTCTTTATTCATCATCGAATAGCGACAAAAAACCAGAAAAACCTTTACCATTTTGTGAATCAGTCCGGCGCAAAACTGCATGCGGTTCATTAATCCTTAAAACAGATACCCTAACTTTTCTCGTTCCCATACGAAATTATGGAAACGAGAAAAAAACACGTCAGCAGGATCTTAAAATGTTTGGTTATATCAGTTTCAAAGTGCGCATATTGCTCGGTTTTCTTGCCATTATCAGTTTGATGATAGGCATTGTTGCCGTAGGTTTATTTAATTTTTCTCAAACTCAGCGTGACGTGGCGAAAGTGGATGAGACTTTTTTGCCCAATGCACTGCTGGCAGAGCGAATGGCGGTTTATACCGTACAAGTACAACAACTTCTCATTCAAGCTTCAATCAGTCAGGATCCAGAGGCTTATCAGGATGCGGAAAGAGCAGCCGAAGACTTTAAGCTGGGCGTGGCTCAGTTTCGTGAGCGTCTGGCCGGGGAAAATCCGGTAAAAAAAACAACAGAATTGGCGACCACTAAAAAAGACCACGCGACAACGCTGGATAACGTCGCTTCGCTGGAAGTCAAAATGAAAGAATTGGCCTCACTTGAGGCGGGCTTCGACTGGTACTACCGCGAAGGCCAGCGCATGGCTACTGTTTATGCTGCCGAGGGAGTTGAGGCAGGTAATTTGGTTCTGAAAGATTTCAATAAATTGGCGAAAAACTTACGGACGCAACTGAATCGGATTAAAAATCAGGGGGTGAACGACGCCAAAAATAACGCTCATGCCATCACCGAATCAACCAAGCGTGCGTCTATGATCATGCTGATTATATCGTTGGCCGGTATCAGTCTGGGTTTAGGCATTGCCATCTACTTAACACGTTATCTAGACAAGCGCTTGGGCATCGACCCTTACTTTGCAAAAGGGATTGCCATGGAAATTGCCGCAGGCAATTTAACCCGGGATATTCAGGTTAACGAGAAAGACACCAGCAGTTTGTTATATGCGATGAAACACATGCAGCAACAATTGCTGGAACGCATCACGACAGAGCGCAAAGCGGCTGACGAAATCCTGCGCGTCAAGATTGCGCTCGACAACGTCAGCACCGGCGTAATGATTGCCGATAACGGCCGCAACATCATTTATGCCAATCAAAAAGTGATCGATATACTCGACAAGACCGAAATGGACGTCAGTCGGCAGCGTAGCGGTGTGTCAAAACTCTCGATTGAACATCTGGTCGGCACCCATATCGATGATTTTCATGCAAACCCAACAGCTCAGGCAAGCCTGCTGACCGCCTTAACCGGCACCCATGAAGCCAGCATGATGGTGGGCGGACGTTCGATGGTGGTGATCGCCAATCCGGTTATCAACGAGCAAGGCCAGCGACTGGGCACGGTAGCCGAATGGCACGACCGCACCGACGAGGTAAAGGCGGAGAATGAAGTCGCCATCATTGTGGAAGCCGCTGCCAGAGGCGACTTCAGTATGCGTTTCGATCTGGAAGGCAAGGAAGGTTTTTTACGTCACCTGGGGGCCGATATCAACCAGCTCATGCAAACCAGCGAAACCAGCCTCAATGAAGTCGTGCGCGTTCTTAATGCACTGTCCCGTGGCGACCTGACCGAAACCATCAGCAATGACTATTCCGGTATCTTTGGGCAACTTAAAGACGACTCCAATACCACCGTAGAAAAACTTAAAACTATTATCAGCCAAATCAAGGATGCTGCTGCCGGTATTGATACCGGGACGCAAGAAATCGCTTCAGGCAACAACAACCTGTCGTACCGCACCGAACAGCAAGCCGCCAGCCTGGAACAGACCGCCGCCAGCATGGAACAGCTGACCTCCGCCGTGCAGCATAATGCCAAAAACGCGCAACAAGCCAATCAGCTCGCCGTTGATGCCACGGTTATCGCGGGCAAAGGTGTTGACGTGATCGGCCAGGTGGTGATGACGATGAATGACATCAACGAATCTTCAAGAAAAATCGGTGACATTATCTCGGTGATCGACGACATCGCTTTTCAAACCAATATCCTTGCCCTCAACGCCGCGGTAGAAGCCGCCCGCGCCGGCGAACAAGGCCGGGGCTTTGCCGTTGTTGCCGTGGAAGTGCGCAATCTTGCGCAACGCGCAGCGACGGCTGCCGGAGAAATCAAAAACCTGATTAGTGATTCGGTAGATAAAGTCTCAGGAGGCAGCAAGCTGGTTACCCAGGCAGGACTGACCATGGAAGAAATTGTCGCCTCCATCCGTGGCGTTACCGATATGATGGCCGAAATTTCCGCCGCCTCGGCAGAACAAAGTTCCGGCATCGAACAGGTTAATCAAGCTATCGCCCAAATGGACGATGTAACCCAACAGAATGCCGCCCTGGTAGAGCAAGCGGCAGCGGCAGCGGAATCTCTGGAAGAGCAGGCGCAAAATCTGGTCGTCACAGTGAGCGGTTTTAAGGTCGATGATAGTTCAGCCGGTTCTTACCGGCTTATTCTGCATTCGACAACACCCGCAATCAGGCACTCAATATCGCCAGTGACAGCCGGTTTCGACGATTGGGAGGCATTTTAGGCGTTTTTTATTTTTGCCGGGGATAGCTTGAGCGGGATAATTCAGTATACTTGGTCGCATCAAATATGATGAATCGGTAGGAGGATTTATGAAGCGCACAATTTTATTTACGGTATTGTTGGCCTTGAGCGCTTTTGCAATCACCGGTTGCAAGCAGGAAAAAAAAACGGCAAAAACGAGTCTAGCTGCGGTAAAAAAATATGCCCAAGCGACTGCTTTAGAGGGTGTGGTCAGCAATGATACCGGTGTGATCAAAACCGGCACGGTGGAAGTGAGCGATGAAAACGGTCGCTTAATTACCCAAGTGGCTGTGGACAAGGGTCATTACCGCGTGGAAGTTCCAGCCAATACGGTTTTACCCATTCTGTTGACATTTTCTTCGGAGTCGGGTACGGATAAATTAGTCGCCGCAGTTATTCATAACACGATTACGAAATATGAGATTAACCCGGCAACGACGGCGATTGCCAAAGCGGCAAAAGCGATGGGCGGTTATACGCATGCCAATATGATTCGTGCGGCGGACAGTTCCGTGCATGCTCCCGATGCCAACAAAACTACAACCGGTTGGCGCGGTGATCCGACTACGCAATACGGCGGTTGGCATTAAGGGAGTTTTGAATGAGCCCTTTGTCCGTTCAGTAGAGGCTGTGCAAGTATTAGCTAAATTAAGCTGAGAAAATATTAACCACGGAGAACACGGAGAAAATAACAGCATTAATTGAATGCATTAAAAACTTCGCACTCTCTGTGGTTATTTTGGTATTTTTTTAAAACGAATGCACGGTAAAATGCCGTCCCATTGCATCAATTTTTCATCACCCGCAGCACCATCGCAATATGCGCCAGTTCGGCAACCGTCGATACCTTCAGTTTGCCTCTTATTTGGGTGCCGTAATTGGCGACGGTTTTATAGCCCAGACAAAGTTCATCGGCGATTTTATGCGCGGTTAAGCCTTTCGCCAGCAGCAAAAACACATCGAATTCTCTGGCGGACAAGCTATTTATAATGGCCTGATAATCGGTTTCGCTATTTTGCAGAGTCAGGTTTTTGATCAAGCCCCGTTCTATATAAATTTCGCCTGCGGCTATTTTTTGTATCGCAGTCACCAGAATTCCGGGAGCGCTGTTTTTGGTGATATAGCCTTTCGCACCGGCCTTCATGGCTCTGTCTACATAAACCATTTCATCGTGTACGCTAAATACCAGTATCTTGGCGTTGTTGTCGCGGTTGCAGATGCGGCGTATGCTTTCCAGTCCGCCGATGCCGGGCATGGATAAATCCAGCACCATCACATCCGGTTGTTGTTCCAGATACAACTGGCAGGCCGCCTCGCCCCGATCGGCTTCGGCGATCACGTCAATATCGGCTTCGGTCGATAATAGCATCCGAAAACCTGCGCGTACCACCGCATGGTCGTCGACCAGAATGACTTTGATTTTATCTTTCATGACAGCGGAATGGTTGCGATGATACTCATGCCTTGTTGCGGCTGAGTCTGTATGGCGAGTTCGCCGCCCAGGCTGTTGATTCTTTCCCGCATGCCCAATAAGCCGAAACCGGTTTTAATCCTGTCGACAGCGCAGCCTTGCCCGTCGTCGGTTACCTGTAGCCGTAGTGCCGTCGCTGTTTCGGCCCGATGTTCGATTTCCAGGCTGATGGAGGCTTGGCTCGCCTGCGCATGGCGGACAATATTGGTCAGGCATTCCTGCACGACTCTAAATAGTTGGATGGTGATTTTTTGCTCCAGGTCATCGACTTCGTCAGGGCAGGCGATGGTAAGTGTTAACTCGGGATTTCTGATCGCCCAGTGATTTAACAAATCTTCCATTGTTGCTTTCAAGCCCAGTTCGGTTAATACCAGGGGATGCAGTTGATGCATCATGGAGCGCACCACGGTCATCAGATGATCGCAGATGCTGATAATGGAGTCGGTTGCCTGCTTGATGCCCGCACTCGTTCCCACAGCTCCGGCTTGGGAACGCCCGGCAGTGACTGCCATGACTTTAATGGCAGTCAGCGATTGTCCCAGTTCGTCATGTAATTCCTGCGACAGTCGTTGGCGCTCGTCTTCCTGTATTTCCAGGGTATGCTGGGTTAATGCCCGGTTTTCCTGTCGGCTGGCATTCAGTTCGCCGGTCATGTGATTGATGGCTTTGGCGATGCTGTCATATTCCTGGATTGAAAAATCCGGCAGTTTTTGGCCGTACTGCCCGGTTTCAATGGCTTTTAGCCCGTCAACAATGATAGCGATGGATTTAAGGGCTTTGTTGAAAGCCAGGTTGACAGCCAAAAAGGTAACCAGTGTCAGCAGAAAAAGCGAGCTGAAAAAAGCGATACTTTCTTCCCAGACCTCTGTTATTTCATCCAAGGGGTTGGCCTGGACAATCAGCGTCAGTTGTTTGCCGCCCGAGGTGGTTATTGGGTGTTCTGCTTTGGGGTGCTCGCCTTCGACCAGTTTGATAAACCATTGCGGCGGCGTTTCTTTATGACTGATTTGCTGGTTTTTATGGGTAACGCTGATGGTTTCGCCTGAGGGCACTTTCAGTTGAATGTTTAAATGCCGGGTTTTATTCAGTGCATTAAATTGAGGCAACCAGGCGGTTTCATTAAATGGGGCTTGCGAAAAGCCGAAAGTGATCAGTTGCACGGCCAGATTGATCGATGAATTGACTTCTTTATTCACCGCATCGCGTGCCTGCCAGATAGCTATCGAGCTACCCAGTATCAGAATGCACAGGGAAGAGATTAAAATACGTAGGTTGATTTGGTAGCGCAGACTCATTAGGTTTAAAAACTCGACAGGTGCAACATCGGGCTGATGGCTTGCAAAAATGCATCATTATTCGTTTTTATAGTCTTATGCGCTATAGGAAAAATTCTTTTTTTTCTGTAGCGCCGAGTTTCTGCTTAAAAAATAGATTCTTAGGTCAACTCGCCACGTCTGAATTCCAATGGTAGCTAATGGTAATGGCAGCTATCGCCAATACTGCCAGTTGCCAGATATAGCCATCTAAATAAGCAACGCAAACAGTGATAAGGCCTAGAAATAACCCGGTAAAAATACCTCTCCACCCTGTTTGTATGCCGTCCAGATAAGTCGTTAACGCCAGTATTAACAGCACGATTAAACCGGCTTCTTCATGGAAGATTCTTCCTGAACTGTGGTAAGCATAAACGACAATGGCCGCACCTAAGCCGCCTGTCCAATGCAGCAGTCGACTGGTGAGCGCCTTGAGATTATCGCCGTGTTGTTTGAACTGATAATAGTCGGGAGCGATAGCGATAGCGGTAAACAAGAACATCATGGCAAACCAATAATCGTGGCTGGTATGCCGATAGCTATAGCCAATGTAGGCGCCGAGCAGCGACAAAAGTAAGCGTAGCGTAAAAAGATTATGGGTTGAGAGCAGGTTTTGTTTGTTCATTTACAGTACTCAAGATGATAGATAACTAATGGTAGTTGCCGGCTTCCAATCTCCAGATCGGGAGCCTTTGAGCCGACGCTCTCGGCAACCGCTCCTGCATTCATGCAGTCGCAGTTTCGCGTACTCGGGAAGCTGGAGCTTCCCTTACCGAATTCCCAAGTTAGAGCTTGGGAACTAGCGAACGCTCCCTGGCGAAAAATCGGCGAAATTTATACACCTTAGGCAGATAGACCAGGCTTAACAGCAGCAATGCCAATAAGGCCGGTTGCTGGCGAATATCGGCCTGTACAATTTTTTCAGTCGCCAGTTTCGGGTTTTGTAAAGCTTGGCTAAGGTTTTTTAAGTCGGTTAAGCGGGCGTAACTTAAGCCGGATTCTGCGCCGAGTTTTTCCAAATAGGTTTCGTGCAAGGCGGTTAAATGCTCGTTGCCGGTGGCGGCTTCGCTGCCGAATGGGGCATTGCGCGCGTTGTAGCCTTTGATTTGCGACGGGTCCAGATTCGATTGTCCGAACGAAGAACGGTGCGGCACATCGTCTGGGTTATAAAATCCGGTTTGCTTGCCTTGACTGTCAAACTTGGGGATAGGTACGGCTTGCAAGCCGCCCACGCCGATAATCATGCCTTTCGCCTGTCCCTTTACGGATGAAAAATCAGCTTGGTAATTGGGATTAACCGGCGGGGCTTCCTGTCCGTCGGTTATAAAAATTACCGAACTGTCGCTTTTTTGCAGCATTTCAAGCGTGCTCAGCAAGCCTTTGGCAATATTGCTGTCCGCCGCCCAGGCCATGCGCCAGTCGATTTTGCTGATGGCGGTGTCGATTTCCGTATAAGCCGAACAAACTTCCAGCGGTTCGAATAATAAAGTTGAGCGTCTTTCGGTGAACAGGCCCAGTCCGACTTTGGATTCGCAAGGCAGGTCTCGCAGCAATTCGCGTAAGGTTTGTTTAACAAAATGCAGACGGCTGACGGCCTGGTTATCTTGTTGGTAGTCGGTTGCATTCATGCTGCGGGTAATATCGATAATAAAGGTGTAGTTATAAGTTGGACTTTTTTGTTGCTTACTGGGGTGCATGAACAGCACCAGCATGGCGATCAGCGCCAGCAGCAAGTACCCGATTCGATAATCTTTTAATGTCTGGTTCATCGTTTTCTTGTTCTATTGGCTGCATGCCGGTATGCAGACCTTCCAGGTTTTAAAAACCTGGAAGGTCTAACTCGCAATGTTCTCAGCAGGCGGGACGGGGTTTGCGTCTTCGTGGTAAAAAAATCCTCCGTCATACACAAAATCAAGGCAAGCCACGCGGGAACCCCGGCACTGTCGTCCACAACTGCGATTTCCGGTTTGTCGGGCTGTCGTCAGGTAGGTCGACCCTGTCCATTTCCGGCAATAAGCGCATGGCGACTTCAAGGTTGTATTTGGCATCCCAGTCGCCGCTGTCCAATGCCAATGCCTGCCGATAGGCCTGTTTTGCCAATCCCGCCAAGGGCAGGGCTTCATTGATATTCATGGCTTTTACCTGCTGCACCGCTTGCTCCAGATACAGGTTACCGAGGTTATAACGCGCTTTGGCTTGGAAGTTTCGGTCGCCTTTATCCATAATCAGGCTGAGGGTCGATAAGGCCTCATCGTAGCGGTGTTTTCGCTTGAAATAAAAAGCCCGCGCCAGTCTCAGTTCCGGTTCGCCGCTGATCACTTTATTAACGGCCACATCCTTGCCCGAAATCAATTGCCGAGTTAAGTCATTGTCGCGGTGGATGCCGTACAACGCGCCGGCACTGTAAACGAAAGCCGCTAAACTGACCGCCAATGCGGTCCACAGGGTGATATGCCTGATTGTTCTAATCATGGTTTGACCATTAACGCGCGAATAAATTCGCGCCCACAGATATTTGTTATCATCGTTCGACCTCACAAAATTTAACGCCGAATAGAACCAGCAGCAAGAAGGCCGCTACGCTGTAGCAGACTGCCGACAAGTCCTGTTTGGGGATGCGTTCGAAATAGTGCATCGGCAGGTTTTCCAGCTGGTTGATGTCGGCAATCGCCTGTTTTAACGCATCGGGGCTTTCCGCTTCATAAGCCTGATAGGGACTGCCCAGCCCCAGAAAAAACTTGTGCAGATACAGTTCGGGCATGGCTTGGGCGTTGTCGTCCCGGCTGTCTTCAGGCTGATCGAAAATGCCGGGGCTGCCTGCGGTGCGCAGGAAAATCCAGTACAGACGGACTTGCTGCTGTTTAAACCAAAGCCGCAATTTCTGTTCGCTGTCGTGATCGATCGCCGCCGCGCCGTCCGAAACCAGCAGCACGATACGCGAGCCGGTGACCGGTTGTTGTTCGAAAAACGAGATGGCCATCCCCAAGCCTTTGCTGACATGAGTAAAACCCAGCGCCGGTGTCGCGGTCGCTGCAATCGCCGCCTGCACCGCGTTTTTGTTTTCGGTCAGCGGCATCACAAACAACGGCGAAGTGCTGTATTCCGCAACCCCGATCAAGTCGGTTTGCCGTTGTTTGACAAAATCGGTCAATAAGCGCCGCGCTGCTGTGGCCTTGGATTCCTCGGCAATTGCTCCATGCATTGCTCTACCTCCGGCATCCTTGCCGTCGTCTACACCGTTCGGTGCGCGTCCGGCAAAACTGTTATCCATACTGCTGCTGCGATCCAGCAATAACACGATATGCGCGCCGTGACCGATACGCTCCCGGCGTTGTTCGGTGCGATGCAGGCCTGCCATGCCCAGCACTAATCCGGCGATGGCCGCCATTGCGCACAGCCGCAAGCAACAGACGATAAAAACCGACAGCGTGTCACGAGGTATCAACGCCGTCCACGGCGCTGGGCTGGAACGCATACCGTTATTGAACATCGGCAATAGGGCGAGTAACAGGCCAGTCAAAGCCCAAGGGGTATCGACCGCCCAATTCATCGACTGCCCCGTTCGATTTTTCGGCAGCGCTCGCAGAAGTCTTTTAGTTGTTGCAAATCCTGCGCTACCGCAATCATGCCGTCAGAAAAAAAATAACGATTGGAGTAGTTGAAAAACCAAGCCAATTCGGAACTTATTTGAAGATACTGCGGGTTACTCCGGTAAAAATCACTCAACCAGTCAGAAAACAGGGGCTGTCCGTTGAGGCTGTTCAAGGCGTGATGGACAAGGGTCAATGCTTGCTCCATGTCGGCTTTAGATAACCCCGCCAGTTTTCGTAATACCTGCTTGAACACCGTGCGTCGCAGCCTATTGGGAAAGTAACCGTATAGGTAACCCAAATAGGCCGCTATCAGCACGGCAACGGTCAGACTGACAGCCAAGCCGTACAAAGCCTGGGTGTTCGCCAATAACGACGGCGGACTGTCGGGGCGCATGTATTCGCCCTGTTCGGTTTGGCGTACCACCAATTCTCTCAGTGGGGACAGGGTAAAAGACCAGGCGGGGACGCTTTTGCCGACATTTTTTTCACCTTGGCTGAGCTGAACGGTAAAGCCGGGCAGGGTTAACGATTTAACCTCCAGCGGCGCGTAAAAAACCTGGTACAGCAAGTCGATTTGATAACGCTGACCGCTTTGTTTAACCGTGATTTGGTTCAGGTTCAGCCAGCGATTGATTTGTCCTTTGGCGGGTAAGCTGCCGGTTTGTAAGCTGATACCCGAACGGGTTTCGATGACAATGCGCTGGGGAATTTCATCGCCGTTAACGTAACCGAACGGGCGGGGCGTTTCGACCTTAAAGTAACTGACCGGCTCGTCAATAGAGCTGGAACAGCCCAGCAGTGACAACACCATGATTAACACAATTCTCATGCGGCCCTCTGCTGTAAATGACGATTAATGGTTTGGGCGCTGTAGCGTTCGGTAATAAACAAGGGCTCGCTGCCAAAGGCCCTGAACATGTGTTTCAGGTCGTGTTGGCGCTGCCGGTAGGCGGCCATTATTTTTTGCCGTAATGCCGGACGCATGAACAGCGTACGGTTCGCATTGTTTTCCATGTCCTGAAAAGAAATGAGGCCCCAGTTGGGCAAAGTGGCGTATTCGTCCTGATTCCACAACACCAACGGGATGACATCGTGACCTTGCAATGAACCTAACACGGCGCGCAAATGAGGGAGCGGAAAATGGCAGTCGGATAATAAAAACACCAGCGAACGCTGGACGGACAGATAGGCTGCGGCGTTTTGCAGTCCGATTGCGCTGCCGGTAAAGGTCAGGCGTTCCAGTTGTTTTGCCAGTGCCGACACCCTGCCCGAGTGTTGGCAGGCGGGAAGCAACCAGCGCTGCTCGATACGCTCGGTGCAGCCGATAAAGCCGAATTTATCGCCGTAACCGAATGCCGAATTGGCAGCGGTATGCAAAAACCGGAGCAGGGTTTGTTGTTTATCGGCATAGCCCATCGATACCGACATATCGGCAATCAGATAGACGTTGACGGAGCTTTGCTGCTGATAGACGCGTACCCGGTACGACGAAAACGGGTCGAGTACGCTGGCGCGCAAGTCTATACGTCTGGGGTCGGGGCTGGCAATCAGCGGTTCGTGGCGCTTGAACAGCTGTCCGGCGCCGATCATTTGTCCGGGATGCGCTCCCGGATAAACGGAACTTGATTGCCAGGGTAAGCGATAATGTAGCGTTTCGGTCATGGGTTTTTACGGTATTTTTCTTGTTTTACGCGTCAAGGTGGATGCCGTTAAGTTTGTCCTCGTTCCCACGCAGCGCGTGGGAACGAGAGTGGTGTTGTCGGGTTACGTTGCACTAACCCGACCTACATTTAAGGCGCGGCCACCTGGTTCAAAATCCCCTTGATCAATTCGGGTAACAGTTGTTCTTTTCTATAGGCATACATCGGGTTTAAAAACAGTCGATGGGTCATGCAGACTGGGAAAACCGCTTGTAAATCTTCCGGCAATACATGATCCCGACGTTCCAGCCAAGCGCGGGTTTTGGCGGCGCGGATCAAGTAACTCATGCCGCGCGGACTGGCGCCGGCCATTAACAATTGCGGCATTTCGACATCGGTTAATTGAACGCCGTATTGTTGCGGCTGATGCGTGGCTTTCCATAAACTCAGCGCGTAAGCATGGAGTTTAGGGCTGGTTTGTATGCATTGCTGTAGCGTTTGCGCCAACTCATTAAGCCGGTAGTAAATGCCGGTGTTAGCGACTCCTGCAACAAGTTGGTCGGTATCATGAAAACGGGGATTAAACATCAGCTCATCCAGCTCAGTATCTCCTCTGGGCATATCGATGTTGATTTCCATCATAAAGCGGTCTTTGGCGGCGGCGGGCAGCTCGAAGGTTTCTTCCTTCTCGATGCGGTTGCGGTCGGCAAAAACCTGGATGTGCGGGAAATGATAGTCGCGGTTAAAGGCGTTGATGCTGCGTTCCGCCATTGCCCTTAACAGCAAGGCATGGACTTGCGGGCGGGCGCGATTGATTTCGTTGAAGAAGAAGGTGGCGAGTGTGTCGCCGTGTTTCAGCAAAGGTCCAGGATCGACGCACGGACGGCCTTCGCTGTTTAAATAGGTGTAATAAATCAAGTCGGCGGGCATCAGGTCGATAGTGCCTTCAATCCGTTGATAATCGCCGCCCAAGCCTTGAGCAACCGCTCTTAGTAGCGTGGTTTTGCCGACGCCGACATTGCCTTCCAGCAACACATGGCCTCGGGTAAATACGGCCAGGATAATATGCCTGACCGCAAGCTGTAGGCCGATAACGGTTTGATTGATTTGTTGTTCAAACTGCAACGCTTGCTCGCGCCAGTCGGTAAGTTGGATGTCTGTGTTCATTAGCTATATAAAAACATGTGTGCCGGAATTGCAGTGTTTCCCTGCTATATTTGCGAGACCATTACTGCCATTCATTGTGGGCGCGAATTTATTCGCGCGGAGATTAAAAACGCGAATAAATTCGCGCCCACAACATCTATTTCTGGCTGATTCTGGCTGATCACCAAAAAAAGGGGGGCATAAGATGCAAACAGACTCATAAGGGGACGAAAGGTTGGAATGCATTTATGCCCAAAACAAATCATTACTCGATGTCGTCTACGTCAAAAACAAATTTGCCGGTCTTGGCCAGATTTTCCTGGCGAATTTTGTTGCGTTCTTCCATTTCTACAATCGATTGCGCTTGTTTATTGAGTTCATTGACATCGTGTTTCGGGTCGTACTTGCTGCCGGCCACTTTTTCAGGATAGCCCGGCTTGGGTTCCCAACAAACTCCCGGTTCGCTGCAATTTTGGCCGTCGTAAGCGCTAACCGTATAGGACATTACTGCCAGCATTAAACCTGCATTCATTAAAAACATTTTTTTCATGGGTTGTTCCTCTCTATTTTTTTAACCACTTGGCTTTTTTCGGATCGCCTTTATAGATGTCGCGTATCCAGGACATAATCAACAGCATTTCATCGGTTGATAGATTGACGTATTGCGGCCCCATCATGCCGTTGGCGCCGCCAAACAAGATTTCAAATAAACCTTGGTCTTTAGTAGCAGACGGATATGTCCAGTAATCATCGGCCAGTCCCGGCCCTAATTTTCCTTCGGCTTCATGACCGTGACAGCCGGAGCAGGCCGGTAAATAAAGGTCATGACCTTTTTGTACGGCTTCTTTATCGCCGTTATAAGGATTCTTGCCGGTCTCCTTAAATTGCTTGAAAACGGCCTCGTTGCCGCCCGATTTGGCAACGCTCATATCCAGCGGTGCGCCGGTAATGGTATTGCGAAAGGTTATTTCTGCTACAGCCGTCGAGCTAATCAGCGTAAGGATGACAGCGGCTACGGCCAATAATTTTTTTCTGTTCATGGTTAAGACCTGTTTCTTTATGATGTTTCAGGAGCATCGGGTTCATCAACTAATGGAATACCTTCATCTTCCAGCACCTCGGTTATTTCATCCCGGTTGTCTTCAATAACCTTGTTCAACTGAGCCAGTAAGGTTGGATCGTTTTTTCTAACAGCCATTGAGGTACTGTAATGAGAGCCGACTTTTTGACCATCGGCCCGTACGTTATCATCGGGAATCAGCGTTATCAGCAGCGGTGTGGTCGATGATTTGACATAACGTGCAGCAGCGGGTCCCCAAAGGGCGGCAATCTCGGCATGACCTGATGAAATTTCGCTGACCAGTTTCGAGGACTCGTATTTGATATACTGGTTGCGTTTGGATTTAAAGCCCACTAGTTCCTGAGAATAATTGAACATGTCGTTATAACGCCCGATAGCCCGCATCATCACCTCCGGCGGGGTGCCGGGTACAACAGCGATGCGTTTTGCTTTGCGTAACGCCGCGCTATCCCAGTTTTCCAACTCCAGGTTATCGGCTTCGCGCGAGATGAAGACATAGCCGGAACGGTAATAAGGCTGAGTGGTTAACACTCTGGGATCGCCTTTATCAACGCCCATTGCTACATCGCACAGTCCTTTATCCAGCGTGTCGCGGATGTAGTAACGCGGGTCGGTCCAGGTAACGTATTCGATTTTTCTACCTAAGGCCTTACCGACCAATTCGGCCAGTTTGTTCTCAAAGCCTTCGCCTGCCTTATTGGAGTAAGGCATTTCGTTTTCCGCAGCGCAGACCTTTAGTGGTTTGCTTTGTTCAGCCTTGGCCTGGGATATTGCTAAGCTGGTTCCCAAACACAAAGCCGTTATGATCAACTTGTTTGTGTGCATATTTATTCTCATTTAATGCCGATTTAAATAGGTGCGGATAAATCCGCACCTGCATGTGGTTTTAATAGCCTAATGCGAAGACCATCACGCCACCGCCTTGTTGCGTGTAGTGGGCCAGTTCTTTAAACGCACCGACTGCGCCCAAACCTGCGGTAGGATCCTGCAAGTCGAACACTAAACCGACGCCGGGCCAGCCGCCGACACCGTAGTAAATCGCCACATATTGCTTGCCTTTATGGCCGAAGGTAACCGGATGGCCGATAACACCGGAAGGCAGTTTGAATTTCCACAATTCTTTGCCATCCCGGGAATCCAGCGCTTTGATGTGACCGTCCAAGGTGCCGTAGAAAACCAGGTCGCCCGCTGTCGCTGTAGTGCCGCCCCATACCGCAAATTTTTCCTGGATTTCCCATTCGAATTTGCCGGTAACGCCATTCATCGCTTTAACTTGGCCCAAGGTGCCTTTAGGCCCCGGATACATGTTCAGCGTCGCGCCGACAAAGAACTGACCGGCGCGGTAAGGCAGCATGAACGGTTCCCAGTCCATGCAGATATGGTTGGTGCCCATGAAGAACAGTTTTTTGTTAGGATCGTAAGATTCGATGCCCTGGTTGTGGTAACCCATTGCGGATGGACAAATGCCCTTGGCTTCATGGTCCATGTGGGTCGAAAACTCAGGATCGCGAACCGGCATGCCGGTTTTTAGATCGACTTTTTTGACCCAGTTGACGGTATCGTCGATTTTAAACGCGTTGACCAAGTCGCCGTTTTCGCGGTTCAGGGTATAAACCAGGCCGTTGCGGTCGGGATGGGTCAGCAGTTTGGTCATTTTGCCGTCGACTAACTGCTCTGATAGGCCCATGTAGTTGACGCCGGCGTAATCCCATTCGTCATGAGGCGTCTTCTGGTAACCGAATTTCGCTTCGCCGGTATTGATGTCGCGGCCCCAGATGGTCATCGTCCATTTGTTGTCGCCGGGACGCATGGTTTCATTCCACGGCGCGGGGTTGCCCGAGCCGTAATAGAGCATGTCCAGGTCGGGATCGAACGCATACCAGCCCCAGTTGGTGCCGCCGCCGATTTTCCAGGCATCGCCTTCCCAGGTTTTAAGGCCCAAGCCGAATTGTCCGTAATGGGGATTGTGGCTGTTGAAATCTTTCGCGAGTTTTATATCGGCATCAGGGCCGGTCGCGTAAACCCGCCAGGCTTGTTTGCCGTCTTTAATGTTATAGGCGGTGGCATAACCTCTTACGCCCAGTTCCGCGCCTGAGCTGCCGACTATCACCAGGTCTTTGGCGACAAACGGCGCGATGGTTAGCGTAGAACCCATCGCAATATCGGAATTTTCCATTTTCCACAACAACTCGCCGGTCTTGGCATTTAAGGCAACGACATGGCCGTCCAGTTGATTCTGGAAAATAGTCGCAGGATAACCGTCACCGGCAGGCGCATAAGCCAAGCCCCTGTTGACCACGTCGCAACAGGCTACGGCGCGGGCAGCCGGATTTTGTTTGGGCTTGTGTTCCCATAAAATCTTGCCCGGCTCATCCAGATCAATGGCAAAAATATTGTTAGGGTAGGGCGTATGCACATACATAATTCCGTCGATAACCAGCGGTCCGCCTTCATGCCCGTTCAAAACCCCGGTGGAAAACGACCAGACCGGCTGTAGATGCTGAACGTTGTGGGTGTTAATCTGGGTCATGTCACTAAAGTGACTGGCACTGTAGTCTTTGGTCTGCATGACCCAGTTAGTGTCCTCTTTCGACAGTCTATCCAAGGCTTTATTAGCCTGTGTCGGCATCGAAGCTGTCAATAAGGCACCGCTACAAACAGCTGACGCGACAGCGGTGCGGGTGAATTTGGAAATCCGCATAGTTCCTCCAGGGTTATGATTGTTATACTTATAAAAGCTAAAAGCCCAGTCCGTGCATATCAATAAAGTTTCTGTATGACAACCAGCTCACTTGATCAAAACGTTTGCCCTGCTTCATTGAGATGCAGGACTAAGCAGGCGCTCATAGTACGGGAGACATTACTTGCAGCGTTACGGAATAAACCCAAAAATCAGCGGGAAAAATCCCGAAAATGGACAAGAAAACTTCCTTTGCTGTGTGACGGGATAGAACAGGAAAAGCTCCTATCGATTTAGCGTTTATAAACAGGCATGATGTCTGTTTTGATGCGTTTTTGGAGTAAAAGCAATGGCAATGGCGGGTAAGATTAGTGTGTTATTGGTCGATGATCATGCTGTGGTGCGGACAGGTTACAAAGCCTATCTTTCCTTATCCGATAAAATCGGGCAGATTTATGAGGCGGATAGAGGCGAAACGGCTTGTCAAATGTACAACCAACACCATCCGGATGTTGTCGTGGTGGACTTATCGATGCCGGGGATAGGCGGTTTTGAGAGCATCAGAAGACTGATCAATCGTGATCCGCACTGTAAAATTCTGGTATTCAGCATTCACAATGAGCTGGTCTATGTGACGCGGGCGCTTGCGGCCGGAGCCAAGGGCTATATCACCAAAAGCAGTGTGCCTGAAACGCTGGTTACAGCGGTGTATAAAATAGCCTGGGGCGGTACTTATGTCGATCCTGAAATTGCCCAGCAACTGGCTGTTTCTATGATAGGTGAGCAGGACGAAGCGGAAAAAATCAAACTGCTTTCCCCCAGGGAGTTCGATGTATTCTGTCTCTTGGCGAATGGCTATACCGCTCGAAAAGCGGCCGAAAAGCTGTGTTTGAGTTATAAAACCGTCTGTAATCACGGCACTGTCATTAAGGAAAAAATGGGCGCAGAAACGCTGGCTGAACTGACCTTGCTGGCAAGTCGGCAAGGTCTTATTGAAGCGCGCGAAAATTAACGGATAAAAAAGGCGAAGGGGCGAAAAACATCTGTCTTTATTTGCCTTTCGCCTATAATATTTTTTAGTTTTCCAGCTTTTGTTTTAGCCCCGTCAAACCGTTCTTAAAAAACGCATTCATGGCTTTAACTGCTGCCGCATCATTCAGGCTTTCAGGTGGAGTGTTGCCGGTATCGCCACGGTAGAAACGGCTTTTCAGGGTAACCATGCTGGTATTGGCATCGTCCCCTACTGTTACCTGAAGGTTGGTGGTGTAAGAACTGACCGGAAATGCCGTTACATTTTCGGTTTTAAGCCGGTAATTGTATTCATGATCTTTGTCGCTGTAATAATCCAGGCTTTCTACCAGTTGCCCGTCATTTTTCAGAGTAAGGGTTCTAATACCGTCAGAAGCGTTTTTTCCATCACCTGAACTGGCTTTGACATCGGGATGCCAGCTTGCAATGGCATCAAATTGCTTGATTACATTCCAGACGGCATCGACAGAAGCATTAATCGTGATGCTTTCTTTGGCTTTTTGTGGGGTTGGTCCGTGAGCAAGAGAAGTAACGGGGAACAATAGGAAACTCAATAATAGTAAGGGTAAGCGGTTCATATCAGTAATGTCATTAATTAAAATGGTTCATTATTCATAAATCTGAGTAAAAGGTATTGAGTGATTTTCCTGATAATGGTCGGGAATCTTTCATTTTTTACCAAAAAAGTCCGTAAAGCCCCTTCCTTTAGGTGGGGGATGTAAGGATGACCTTGATTTATTTTGTGTGTTCATCTATCATTTTCTCCGTTGGGTGCGTTGTTGCTGCGTATCTTCTGCCATCAGGTTCACACTGAGATGGCGTGAAGTAAGACGGCTTTCAGAGTCGTCCCCTTCGGGCATGGAGGGCTGTACTAAGGAATCCCCTTGTTTTACTGGGGGTGGATGTCGATGAGCCCTGAACGAAAAACTAATAGCCCTACCTGATTACCCATAATCCTCAGCCATCTTCAGTAGCCGCATAGGCATAGGTGGCGTTCTGGCTGCAACGTAACATAGGCGGGGCAGCATATCCTCAAGGACAAATCGCCGATTGAAGCGATAACAAAACTCTGCCAAATAGCGTGGAAGGTGTTTGTGATTGATAGCGTGATACGCCCCGTCAATCGACCTTTTGACATTACCTATCATGGTGTTTACCCAAGTGAAAGACTCCAGTGAGACACATTCAGGGCCGCCACCGGTTACGATGTAGGTGTGCTGGCATCCTGTATCCTTAACAGCGGCGAAGCAGGCCAGTCCGTCCGAGACCACGTGACTGTCGGTGCTAAGGTGGCGCTTAGCCCAACGAGCGATTTCTTTGGAGCGGAACCCCTTGACCACAGTCATGCTCATGGCAATAGGATGCCCTTTTTCGTTGACCGACACCGCCGCCACAAAAGGTGTTTTGTTGGGGGAACCCCGTCCACGCTTGCCTCCCCGGTGTTCGCCGCCCCAATACACGTCATCCAGCTGGATGACGCCGGATAATAGCTTACTATCATCACGCTCCTTCATTACCTGCATCAGCTTCTGTTTGATGCTCCAGGCGGTATTGTATGAAACACCCAATTGGCGGCGCAGTGAAAGGGCAGAAACGCCAGTTTTTGCCTGTGTGGTCAAGTGGATCGCGAGAAACCAAATCGTTAACGGGAGTTTCGTCGCAGAAAAAATGGTACCACTAATGAGGGAATGTTGATGGTGGCAGCGATTGCACTGATAAACCGCTCGTGTTTTCAGGGTGCAGTAGCTTTGCCCGCCGCATTCAGGACAAACATAGCCTTGAGGCCAGCGCCACTGAAACAAGGCTTTTCGGCATTGATCTTCACTCCCATAATTTTTCATGAACTCGCCTAGGCTATAGCCTTTTTGAAATTGAACTTTGTTTTTCATGACGTTATCCCATTTATATGTAGATACTGCATATGTAGATACTGTCAGTATAGACATTTTTGTAACATTGGCTGTTCTTTATGGGTAATCAGGTAGCCCTAAAGTGTCATTCTTCTAAAATTTAAAAGATGGCTAAAATTTATAGTTGACAGGAGTCCGGGTAAAAAGCATAATAAGCGTCTCAGTACGGCGCCTGTAGCTCAGCTGGATAGAGTACTCGGCTACGAACCGAGCGGTCGGGAGTTCGAATCTCTCCAGGCGCACCACACTGAAAAAGTTTATTCCCCTGTAGCTCAGTCGGTAGAGCGGATGACTGTTAATCATTAGGTCGGCGGTTCGAGCCCGTCCGGGGGAGCCAAGTAAATTAAAGCCCTACATGAAAATGTAGGGCTTTTTTTATGCCTGACGATTAGGAAAAGCCTATTTAGTCCGGGTTTTTTATATCAATCGAAGTTTCAGACCACCACGAGCCGTAATTTCTTCAGCCCATGACTGGTAAAAAGTGCTAAGTCAACATATCCTGTCAACAGAGCAATACGCTGCCTACGCTTAATGGTATCTCATTCCGAGCTGCCTATACCACGGATGAGTCAGGCACGAATTAATAACTGATGTTATGCAGGTAAACCAAAAATCAATACCTTACAAAATAAAAAATGGCCGTAATAGAGCAATACAGGAGTAGCGTAGCGGTGTGTTGAAAGAAGGTAAAGGCGCCGAATTTAGGCGTGCATGGAGAATAATCAAATCATGATAATAAAATGCAGGGCTGCAGATTATGGATAAGAGTAATATGACGAAAACTGAAGAACGAAGACGTTTTTTTCGCATTGATGATGAAGTTAATCTGTTTTACACAAAAATAGATGAGAAACAGGTGACCGAACCGCACCATGTGCCTGATAATATTTTGAATAGCTGTTCATTGTCTACCGCTCTTGAAATAGTGTCGCAAGACTCGGCAACACTGTTGCTCAGGTTGGAAAAAATCCTACCGGATGTGGCGGATTACTTAAGGTTAGTTGAGACTAAAATTGATCTTCTTGCCCAGGCCATCATGATGCAGGGCCATCAATTTAAGAAGAATGACGCCCGTAACGTTAATATCAGTGCATCCGGCATAGCTTTTAATTGTGAGGAAATGCTTAAAGAAGGCGATTATCTGGAAATTAAGATGCTACTGGTATCCAGTATGGCGGTCATTGTCACTTACGCCAAAGTTATTTTTTGCAAAAAGGGTCAAACTAACGATAGTCAATTTTCTTATTTTGTTGGCGTTGATTTTTTCAATATGAAAGAGGACGATAGAGAGCTGCTGATTAAGTATGTGGTCAAAAAACAATTGAAACAGATCAGGGATAAGCAATAGATGACTAATAAAGTTCAAGCGGTTTGTGAATATTTCAGATAAGCAAAAACAAATCCTTGCCCTATTGGCTGACGGCGAGTTTCATTCCGGCACTGGGTTGGCTGTTGCCTTGGGTATCAGCCGTTCGGCTGTCTGGAAACAGCTGAACGGTCTGGCTGAATTGGGTTTGCAGCACTCGGCAGTCAGCGGTAAAGGTTACCGGCTGGAAAGATCGCTGGAGTTGTTGTTAGCGGCAAAAATCAATGCAGTCATTAGCGACCAGGCTGGCGCATTAATTTCATCGCTGGAAATCCATGATCAGATCGACTCGACCAACCGTTATTTAGTCGAACGCTCTCAAAATAACGGGCTGTCAGGTTCTGTTTGTTTTGCCGAGTATCAAACAGCCGGTAAAGGCAGGCGAGGGCGGCAATGGGTTTCGCCTTACGGCTGCAATATTTACCTGTCGATACTGTGGCGTTTTCAGCAGGGGCCTGCCGCCATTTCAGGCTTAAGTCTCGCTATCGGCGTGGCGGTCATCAGGGCGTTAAAGCAGCATCAAGTAACTGATATCGGCCTTAAATGGCCAAATGACATCTACAGCCAGGGTAAAAAACTGGGCGGTATCCTGGTTGAAGTATCGGGTGAAACTGACGGCCCATGCAGCGCAGTTATCGGTCTGGGACTGAATTTGTTTTTACCGGAAGCGGAAGCTCAAGGCATTACTCAAGCCTGGACCGATTTAACTAAAATCACCGGGCAAAAACGGTTGTACAGAAATAAGTTGGCAGGCACTCTGTTAAACCATCTGCTGCCGGTCATTGCCGAGTATGAAAGTGCCGGTATTCAAGCGTATCTCGATGAATGGCGCGATTATGATTGCCTGTCAGGCCAATCTGCGACCTTGTTTGTCGGTCAGCAACAATTTGAAGGCATCGTGCGAGGCATCGACGATAACGGCATGTTGTTGATTGAACGCCCTGATGGCAATGTGCAGACCTTTGCTTCCGGCGAAGTCAGTTTTAACGGTTCTGCAGCGCAATGAATTTGCTGATTGACATGGGCAATACCCGGTTAAAGTGGGCGGTTACGACCGCCGGTCACATCATGACCGGATTACCTTTGGTCAATAGCCGGATTAACCGGGATGAGCTTATTAAACTCTGGCAGGGTCGTTATCGTCCTAGGCGGATTGTGGTGTCCTGCGTGAGCGCAAATCAGCTGCTAGAACTTGTACAGTCGATAGCGCGTGAGCTTTGGCTTGATGTTGATATTATCTTAGTTAAATCTCAAGCCCAGGCGTTTGGTGTGATTAATGCTTATGAACAGCCGGAAAAGCTGGGTGTTGATCGCTGGTTAGCGTTAGTTGCAGCGTGGCAACAATATCACCGTCCGGTCTGTATCGTCGATTGCGGAACGGCCATTACTGTGGATTTAATCGATGGCGATGGCAGGCATCGAGGCGGCCTGATTAGCCCCGGTTTGACGCTGATGAAAAAGTCGCTGGGGCTAGGAACGGAGGTGCTGCCATTTAGTGAATCTAACTATGTGTTCGGTCTGTCTAACAATACCGAGGCAGCAATATACAGCGGCACCTTAGCGGCGGCTGTTGGCTTGATTGAGCTGGTGCTGGCAAAACAATCCCCAAATATCCAATTGATTTTAACCGGCGGCGATGGCGAGTTTATCGCCGGACAGCTTAATGTTGAGGCTATTGTTGACCCGGATTTGGTGCTGCGAGGATTGTTGTGTGTTCTGGAAGGGCACACGTGAAGATTTTGTTCCTTCTGGGGCGGTGATATTGTGCTGTTTATGTGGGAGTTTAAACAATGCGGTGCATTACTGCTATTAAATTAAGGACTTAATTTAGTGTGGGCGCGAATTTATTCGCGCTTTTTAACAGCTATCGCGCGAATAAATTCGCGCCTACGGCATTCTCAGTCATAATTATTTTCGGCTTAACTCAATACATTTATCGTGCTAAATATTATCTGGATAAGCTTTTTCCTGGCCGCTTTTTGCACGGCATTGTTCAAACTGGTTTTCTTGGGCGATCAACAGGTTTTTGCGCAAATCATGGAAGCCATGTTTGCGTTGTCGAAATCGGCTTTCGAAATAGCCTTAGGTCTGACCGGCGTACTGGCCTTATGGCTGGGCATTATGCGCATCGGCGAAAAAAGCGGCTTTATCCACTTATTAACCCAAGGTCTGACGCCGTTATTCAGCCGGTTAATGCCCGATGTGCCCAAAGGCCATCCGGCTTTGGGCGCCATCGTGATGAATATTTCCGCCAATGCGCTGGGACTGGACAATGCGGCCACGCCGTTGGGCATCAAAGCGATGCAGGAATTGCAAACGCTCAACCCCAATCCTGAAACCGCCAGCAACGCGCAAATCCTGTTTCTGGTGATCAACACCTCAGGCGTTACGCTGTTTCCGGTGACGATATTCACCTACCGCGCCCAACTGGGGGCGGCTAACCCTACCGACGTCTTCATCCCGATTTTGATCGCCACGTATATGTCCACGCTGGCAGGATTGCTTGCGGTCGCCTTCGTGCAAAAAATCAACCTGCTGGATAAGGTTGTCTTGGCCTATCTGGGCGGCTTTACGCTGGCAGTCGGCGGCATACTGGCGTATTTTTCCAGCTTGCCGCAGCAGCAGATGCTGGAGCAATCCGCGATGATCAGCAATTTCATCCTGTTTTCTCTGGTCATTACCTTTATTCTCGGCGCGATCAACAAGGAGATTAACGCTTATGACGCGTTCATTGAAGGCGCCAAGGAAGGCTTTCATACCGCAACCACCATCATCCCTTACCTGGTCGCGATGCTGGTTGCGATCGGCGTGTTCAGAGCCAGCGGCGCGCTGGATTTGCTGGCCGATTTAGCGCGGATTATCGTGCATTACTTCATGCTCGACGACCGCTTTGTCGATGCGCTGCCCACCGCATTGATGAAGCCGTTCAGCGGCAGCGGGGCCAGGGCGATGATGATCGACACCATGAAGACCATGGGTGCAGATTCGTTTGCCGGGCGCTTGTCGTCGATCGTGCAAGGCAGCACCGAAACCACCTTTTATGTCCTGGCGATTTACTTTGGTTCGGTCGGCATCAAACATATCCGCCATGCGGCCGCGTGTGGGATAATAGCGGATTTTGCGGGCATTGTTGCGTCCATTTTTATTGCATACTGGTTCTTTGGATAAATGTTAATACACCTTAAAACACTCGGCTGTCGCCTTAATGAAGCGGAGCTGGAAACCTGGGCTCAGGCTTTTCAAAAATCCGGCCATCAAATCACCAGGCAAGCTGAAACGGCCCATGTTATCGTGCTTAATTCCTGCGCGGTAACCCAGGATGCTGCCAGAAAATCGCGCCAGCTGATACGGCGCATTCATCGCGATAATCCGCAAGCCAAGCTCGTGGTCAGCGGCTGTTATGCCACCTTGAATGAAGATGAAGCCGTGTCTTTGCTGGGCGTTGATCTGGTGGTCAGCAACAAGGATAAAGATCAACTGGTCGAAAAAACCCTAACCGAATTGAACATGGACAGCATGCCGGCTTTATCCACCGAGCCGGGAGAAATATCGCTGTTCACCCGAGGCAGGCAACGTGCTTTCGTCAAAGTGCAGGACGGTTGCCGCTATCGCTGCACATTTTGCATTGTCACCGTGGCGCGCGGCGAAGAAAACAGTCGTCCGGTGCAGGCGGTCATCGACGAAATCAATGCCCTGCACCGGCAAGGCATCACCGAAGTCATTTTAACCGGCGTACATTTGGGCGGCTATGGCAGTGACTTGGGCAATAATCTATCTGCTTTGATCAAAGCGATTTTGGCGGAAACCAGCATCCCGAGACTGAGATTAGGCTCGCTGGAACCGTGGGAATTGCCGGGCGATTTTTTCGAGCTGTTTAGCAATCCGCGCCTGATGCCGCATTTGCATCTGCCTTTGCAAAGCGGCTCGGACACCGTGCTCCGCCGTATGGCAAGGCGCTGTAAAACCGAAGAGTTTGCGGCTATCGTCAATCAGTTACGCGCGCAAATCCCCAACTTCAATGTCACCACCGATATTATCGTCGGCTTCCCCGGCGAAACCGAACAGGAATGGCGGGACAGTTTTGACTTCATCAAACAGACCGGTTTCGGCCATATCCATATCTTTACCTATTCCAGTCGGGAAGGAACCAAAGCCGCCGGCTTGCCGGATCAGCTGAGCAATGACATCAAAAAACAGCGCAGCAGGCAGTTGCATGAACTGGCTGACGACATGAAGCAGACGTTTTTTGCCGATAATGTAGGCCTTGAATTTCCGGTATTATGGGAAGGCTACAGCGAAGTTTTGGATGATGGCAAGCAACGGGTTTTCGGTTATACGCCGAATTATCTTCGGGTTGGCTGTGTGATTGATGGCGACGTGTCAGTTGAAAATAGGACGCTTAATTGCGTGGTAACGGCAGTGGGTGAGAGCGGTGTTTGTGGGGAGCTGGTATTAAAATGATATTATCGAATTATAGACAAGGCAATCGCCTGCAACGCCTGATTTTAGTTCCCGTTTGCTGCCTGTTTTTAGGCGTGCTGACGGCCTGCTCGGAACCTGTTGTTGAAAAACTTGAGGGCTCAACTCAGGGCACAACCTACCATATCAGCTACTGGTCCGAAGCAGCGGTGGACGCTAAAGACATTAAAGACATTAAAGACCGTATCGAAAACGAATTAGCGGACATCGATAAACTGCTGTCCGATTATCGCCCCGATTCGACCATAGAAATCTTCAACAACACCGAAAACACCGATAGCCAAGAAGTCGGCGCTGACATCGTGGCGCTGGTTAAGGTCGCAAAAACCCTGTATCAGGCCGGTCAGGGTTGCTATGATTTAACGATCAAACCGTTGTTCGATTTATGGGGCTTTCAGGGCGATGCGCCGACAGTTCCCCAGGATTCAGCCATTGTAACCACGCTGAAACAAATCGGCATGGACAAGCTGGAAGTGGTCGATGAAACGCATCTGCGTAAAAAACAGGCCGACCTCAAAGTTGCTTTATCGTCCATTTCCCAAGGCTATAGCGTGGAGCGGCTTAGCCAGGTTCTGGAGCAAAAAGGCATAGTTCATTATCTGGTTGAGATTGGCGGCGAACTCAAAACCAACGGCTACAAACCGGATCTCCAACCTTGGCGTATCGCTCTGGAAAGACCGCTGCCGGAAGAACGGGTAATGCATAAAGTCATTACCATGCCCAAGGACGCGCCAGTCGCGGTGATGACATCCGGTACTTATCGGCATTATTTCGATGACCATGGGCAGCGTTATAGCCATGTCCTTGATGCCCGTAATGGTAGGCCGGTTAACCATAATCTGGTTTCCGTTACGGTGTTATTGGATGATCCAATACAGGCTGATGCTTGGTCTACTATGTTGCTGTGTTTGGGGCAGAAAGAGGGCATGCTGGCTGCGAATACAGCAAAAATCCCCGCCCTTTTCATCCAACTGCAAGGCGATGAATTGACCGAATCCAGAAGTAATGCGTTGAATACTTTGAGCAATCTCGCCATACAATAATATCCGAATCCTAAGTTATGTCATTTAAAACTCGTAGTCATGCTATTTTCTCCCATTTGGCAAACCTGACGCTAGGTCATCCGATTGCGGTGTTGTCGATAGTGGTTATACTCAGTATTTTTGCTTTGCAATATACCGTCGGTCATTTAAGCATTAATACCGATACCGAAGAACTGATAGCGCCCGATGCGCCTTTTCAGCAAAACCGACGCAATTATGAAAAAGCCTTTTCACAGGATATGCACACGCTGTTGTTGGTGGTTGAATCGGCTACGCCGGAATTGACCAAAGCGGCTACTAAAAGATTGCAGCGCCTGCTCAGCGCCAATAAAAATGATTTTGACTCGGCTTATATTCCCAATGATAACGCCTTTTTTCGTCAGAACGGCCTGCTTTATCTCGATACTGACGAGTTGCAAACCTTATCCACTAACTTGTCGCTGGCTCAGCCTTTTATCGGCAGAATTGCTCAGCAACCTAATCTGACCGGCTTCCTTTCAATTTTTGACGATGCACTGACCTCTTCAGACCAGACTCAAGTCGTACCTATCGATCTGACCTCGCTGATTAACAAGGTTGCTCAGGCGTTACATAAAGCAGTCAATGGCGAAAACGCGCTGCTGTCCTGGGAGTCGTTGATTAGCGACAAGAAAGCCCATTCCGGCAACGGCTTTATTGTCGTCTCGCCCAAGTTCGATTACTCTAAAATCCGTCCTGCCGAAACTGCAATTGAGTCTGTTCGCCAAGCTGTTGTCCAAATTCAGGACCCCAATCTGCCAGCTGTGTCGGTTTTTATTACCGGCGAAGTCGGTCTTGAAGATGATGAATTGTCAGGCATGAGCACAGGCACATTTACCGCCAGTATTTTCTCCATTGTGCTGGTGTTATTTATTTTATTGATTGCCTACCGTTCCATTTTGCTGTCGATAGCCACGTTGATGACGCTGGCTTTAGGCATGCTTTTTTGCGGGGCGTTCGCGGCCTTTGCCGTAAAAGAATTGAATCTGATTTCAGTGGCTTTTGCCGTATCCAATATCGGCTTAGGTGTTGAATATGCGATCCATTTTTGTTTGCGCTATAGGGACAACCTGACCCATCATGTGCACCAGGAGCTGGCGCTACGCAGCACTTTAAGGAGTACAGCACCTTCGCTATTATTATGTGCAGGCACCACATCCATCGGGCTTTATGCTTTTATACCGACCGATTACAAAGGCGTATCCGAACTCGGTTTGTTGGCAGGTACCAGTCTGTTTATCTGCTTGTTAATTACCTTGATTGCGTTGCCGGCGCTGTTGAAAATCCTCCCGGCTCCGGCAAAATTCGAGAAGGCTAAAGAGCAGAATGGCCTGGCAAAACTGTCGGAAAAACTGGCGACTTTGCCACTGCATTATGCCAAGCAGATTTCCGTCGCAACTTTTGTTGTCGCTGTTATCTCCATCGTATTGGCATTGAATGTGGAGACCGACTTTAATCCGATTAACCTTCGCGACCCTAATACCGAATCGGTCATCGCGTTTAAAAATTTGATGAAAGACAAGGAAACTACGCCGATGACCTTGACCGTTATGGCCAAGGATGAACATAGTGCTAAAGCTCTGCAACAAAAACTTTCGACATTACATTCGGTTGATAAAACCATCAGTCTGTTCGATTTTCAACCTATCGATCAGGAGGATAAACTGGCCTTGATTGACGAAATGGGGCTGATGCTTGGCGCGCAGACGCAGCGATTTCCTGCGTTAAAACCCGATACCGATCCGATCCCCGGCATTAACCGCCTGATAAAAACTATCGACACCCTCTTGCCTGAAAAAACCGACGCTGATGAGCGCGCCGCGTTAACCCATTTTAAACAAGAACTGCAGGATATTGTGATCGAGCTTGATGCGCGGCAACAACCTGACCGACGCCTGTTCATCGAAAAAATTCAGACCACGTTGCTCGGCACGCTGCCGAGTGTCATGAACGAACTATCGGACAGCTTCAATGCCAGAGAAATTACCTTGGTTGATCTGCCTGCCGACATCAAAGACAAATGGCTGAGCAAGGATGGTTCGTACCGCATTCAGATATTGCCTAAAAAAGACCTGAACGATTTGGCCAGTCTGGAAGAGTTTATTACCGAAGTGCAGTCCATCGCGCCTGAAACAACCGATTTGCCGGTTATGTACTGGGAATCGATGAAAGAGGTCATCGCGGCTTTTCAGCAAGCCATTGTGATCGCGCTGATCACTATCGCGCTGCTGTTGTTTGCCATGCGACGCAATATTATCGATACCGCGTTGGTTATGACGCCACTGATACTGGCCGGGTTGTTTACGATGGCAAGCGCAGTTATTACCAACACCCCGATTAATTTTGCCAACATCATCGCTTTGCCGCTGTTACTTGGACTGGGCGTGGATAACGGCATTCACATGGTCGAAAAGCTGCACCATTCGTTATCCGAGGAGCAGAACATTTATCAATCCAGCACCGCCAGAGCCATGTTTTATGGAGCACTGACTACCGCATCCAGCTTTGCCGGATTGGCCTTTTCGCCGCATCAGGGTATCGCCAGCATGGGATTGATCATTACCATGGGTATATTCTGGATCATGGTCAGTACCTTTGTTATCCTGCCTGCGCTGAGCAAATTGGTGTTGAGGGTTCGGGGATAGGTAACTGCTGTCCATGCCGCTTGTTGGTATTACTCCAGCCATTCAATAATGTGGTCTTCCAAATCATCGATCTCGGATTCCTTCATCGCATAGCTGCTGATTGAAACACCGGCGTCCTGAACGCTTTCCGGGCTTCCTGATAGCAGGGGATGCCAATCGGGAAGTTCTTCACCATCGCTTAATAAGCGGTAAGCACAGGTTGCCGGTAACCAGTTGTATTCGGCAAAGTCGTGTTGTTTTAAGTCCAGGCATTCGGGAACTAATTGGGTGCGTTCGCTATAACGAGTGCAGCGGCACGTATCCAAGTCAATCAGATTGCAGACGACACTGGTAAAGTAGATGTCGCCGGTGTCTTCGTCTTCGAGTTTGTGCAGGCAGCATTTGCCGCAGTTATCGCATAACGACTCCCATTCTTCGGTGGTCATTTCGGATAATTTCTTGGTTTCCCAAAAGTTCATTAGGGTGGTTCCTATTATTGGTTTATGGAGGTATCCGGGCTCAAATGGTGCGCTGGCGTGCAGGCTTCGCCTGTTGTGCGGCCGAATAATGCGTGCAGTTCATTGTATGTCTTGCGGGTTAACTAAGCAGTTCCCATACCGGTTTGATATGTTCAGGTAACGGCGCAATGCGCCCTAATTCTACCCAGGGGTTGGCCGGATTATGAAAATCGGAACCAACGGAACCGGCCAACTCAAAGTGTGTTGCGTAAGCGGCCACTATTTTTATTTCATCAGCATTATACCTGCCGGTAACGACTTCAATACCGAGTCCGCCGACTTCCTTGAATGCGGCTAACAGGCGTTTCATCCAGCTGGCGGTCAGTTTGTAGCGCAAAGGATGTGCCAATACCGCTACGCCGCCGGCCCCAGTAATCCAGCTTACCGCCAGTTCCAGGTCAGACCAGGTCGTCGGTACAAAAGCGGCTTTGCCTGCACCTAGATAGCGGTCGAAAGCTTCCTGTTGGGTAGATACATGGAACTGCGACAGCAGAAAATCGGCGAAATGGCTGCGGGTAATCATGCCGTCGCCAGCCGCTTTTTTAACGGCTTCCAGCGCGCCGGGTATGCGTTTTTTCTCCAACTTAGCCGCGATTTTTTCAGCGCGTTCGGTACGCATGATTTGCAGATTGAGAGTGGCCTCGCGCAACGGCGGATAGTCAGGATCAATACCCAGTCCGACAATGTGAAAACATTTATTCTGCCAACTGGCTGATAGCTCTATGCCGGGTATTAAGTGAATGCCTGTCTCGATCGCAGCAGTCTGGGCCTCCGCGATGCCTGCTACGGTATCATGATCGGTTAAAGCCAGTGAGGTAACGCCGTGTTCATGCGCCCGTTGCACTAATGCGGTGGGCGATAATGCGCCGTCTGAAGCGGTCGAGTGGCAATGTAGGTCGTATTTTTCAGACATGGATTTTTTTAGGTTAAAGATAAAAGGCTAAAAGCTAAAGGCTAAAGGCTAAAGGCTAAAGGCGGTCATGTTGAAGGCGGGTTTTTTCGTTCTTCGCCTTGAACCTGCCTCACTGATACTCGCCATAAAGTTTTGCATAAAGGCCGTTTTGGCTGAGCAAGGTTTCATGTTGCCCATGTTCGCAGATTTTACCTTGTTCAAAAACATAAACATGGTCGGCCTGCTTAACGGCGCTCAGGCGATGGGCAATAATGATGGTGGTGCGGCCGGTTAAAAATTCTGCCAGCGCCTGATGCAGTTTGTGTTCTGTTTCGCTGTCCAGCGCCGAGGTGGCTTCATCCAGTATCACCACTTTGGGGTCGGCGACGATCATTCTGGCAATAGCCACGCGTTGCCGTTGGCCGCCGGAAAGCCGCATGCCCAGTCGTCCGATGATGGTGTCCAGTCCTTGAGGCAGATCGTCTACGACGTCTTTTAATTGCGCGATAGCCAGTGCATTCCATAAGGCGGCGTCTGTCGCCGGTTTGCCCATCGTCAGGTTGGCGCGGATGGTGTCGTTGAACAGTACAGGGTGCTGCAGGACGGTGACCACATTTTCTCTGACCACTTCCAGGCCGATCCGGTCGATGGCGACTTCGTCATAATAAATCTGGCCCTGGTCGGGCGGGTACAGACCGATCAGGGTTTGTATTAAGGTTGATTTGCCGCCGCCGCTGGCTCCGACCAAAGCCACTTTGTCACCGGCTTTGATTTTCAGTTGGATGCCGTCGAGGATTTTTTCTTCGCTGTAACTAAAGTGCAGGTTTTCTACGCGCAGGGACACGGTTTTTTTGTTTAAAAACGGATTTTCAAGGTGAGGGTAATGCGGTTCCTGTTTCAGCGCGTTAAGCCGGTTGATGCGGATTAAAGCGGCCTTGGCGGCATAAAAGGCGTATTGGATGCTGAGGATTTCCTGCACCGGCGCCATCATGAACCAGAGATAACCGAACACCGCCAGCATTTGGCCGATGCTGAGGTCGGAATAAAACACCATCAGCATCGCAGAGGCGCGGAAGATGTCGAAGCCGAACAGGAATACCAGAAAACTCAGGCGCGATGCGGCATCGCTTTTCCAGGCAAAAGCGGTGGAAAAATCCTTAACGGATCGGGCCGATTCTATCAGCTGCTGACAATAATGTTTTTCGCGGTTGCTGGCGCGTATTTGGTGGATGGCTTCCAGGGTTTCGGTCAAGGATTGCTGAAAAATTTCAAAAGCGGAGTTTTCTTTTGATTTAAGGTCTTTAACGCGAGAGCCGATAATGCGGGTGAAATAAATGACTACCGGATTTAGCAGCAGGATAAATAAACCCAGTTGCCAATGCATCCATAAGAGTATGACGGCTGTGCCGATAATGGTCAGTCCGGCGACCAGCAGTTTACTGACGGTGGTGCCGATAAAGGTGTCGAGGGTATCCAGGTCTTTGACCAGATGGGTCGCTACGGTGCCGGTGCCCAGGCTTTCGTATTCGGACATGGAAATGTTTTGCAAAAGCCCGATCAGGTCGGTACGGATGCGAAACACAATGTTCTTGGCAATACAGGAAAATTGCCGGGATTGAATGATGTTGAAAGTAATCGCAATAATGCGTAGCACGACGCTGATCAGCAAAACAACACCGATATACAGAATGGGGCTTTGCCAGCCTATAGGAAACAGCAGGTTAACGGTTTTAGTGATAATGCCGGGTTTGTGCAATAGGACTTCATCGACCAGTAGCGGCATCAGTAACGGCACTGGAACGCTGGCAATGGTCGCCAGAATAGCGATAAAATGGGAACCAATCAGTTCTTTTTTGTGTTCTAAAGCAATTTGGTAGATAGTGTTCCAGTTGTAAGATTTTGTCGCCTGTTTTGATTGCACGGGATTTAATGGGGCTATTTGCGAGTCCTTGATTATAGCTGTCTGAAACCATCTTTAGGAATATATTTACTGTGAGTGAAGTATGAAGTACCTGCGTAGAGAAGTGCTGTTGTGTTTGTTTTTGTTTTCCGGCACAGTGTTTGGCAATACGCTCAGCCAACAAAGAGATGATTTTTTACAGGCAGAAAAGCTGATTGCCCAAGGAGAAACTGGCGCATTTTTAGAGCTGAGTGCTTCATTGATCGATTATCCTCTGTACCCTTATCTGCAATACCTGTGGTTAAAAAATAATTTGCACGACACCGGTAAAATTCTTGATTTTTTTTCGTCATATAAGGAAACGCGTTTCACCGGGTTGTTGACGTTTAAATGGCTGGATTATCTTGCTAAGAATCAGCGTTGGAGCGAGTTTTTGCAGCATTATAAACCCACTCAAAATAGTGCTCTTGAATGCCAATACGGTTTAGCGATTTATCATCAAGGTAATCAGCAGCAGGCATTAAATGCAGCTAAGCGCTTGTGGGTAACCGGAGATTCGCTGCCTCAAGAATGTGATCCACTCTGGGCGATATTAATGAACTCGCCCAGCTTTACGCCGGAATTGATTTGGCAGCGATTTGAACTGGCCTTGAACAAGGATAATGTCTCGGTGGCCGAATATGTGCGTCGGTCGTTGACTAAAACAGATCAGGATATTGCCGATGTTTGGCTACAGGTTCATCAAAAGCCTGCTTTACTAGAAGATAGTCATTTTTTAAATAAGCATAATAAACAGTCCGGACGTATTTTTGCGCATGGCGTAGATCGCTTGGCAAAGTCTGACTTGAGTCAGGCCATCAGACTTTGGGATGCTGGAAAACACGATTTTTGGATAGATAACCCGGTTTTCATGCACTTGGAGCGCCGTCTCGCGCTGGGCATGGCGTACAGTCGAGATCCGGGCGCCTATTACCGCTTAAGCCAATTGCCTGTTGTCGATGCGGAAGTCAATGAATGGAAGGTCAGGGCGGCTTTGCTGGAACAAAACTGGCAGCATGTTACCGAGGCGCTGGAGGCTTTGACAACTGAGGAACGACAAGATCCCAAGTGGCAATATTGGCAAGCTAGAGCGCTGGATAAAATCGGCAACTCTGCGCAGGCTCAGGCGCTATATAATAAGGCCGCTGAAGACCGAAGTTTTTACGGTTTTTTAGCGGCTGATAATGTTCATAAGCCTTATCGATTTGCCAATAAGCCAATTTTTTCGGAAGAAAATGCACTTAAAAGCTTAGCCGACGAAACCGATTTTAAGGTGATCCATGAACTGAATTTACTGAACAGGGACGCAGAGGCTAAACGGCAATGGTGGTATGCGGTCAATAAATTAAGTAAAGAGCGGTGCAGGGTTGCAGCCAAGTTAGCGCAGCTTTGGCACTGGGATCAAATTGCCATTATTACTCTGGTTAAAGCAGATTATTGGGATGATTTGGCATTGCGTTTTCCGGTTAATTACTCGGATCAAATTCATAATAATGCGTCTCGGAACCATCTCGATCCATCCATTGTTTTTGGCCTGATTCGGCAGGAGAGTATTTTTAATAAAGATGCCGAGTCAGCCGTTGGCGCGCGTGGCTTAATGCAAATCATGCCTAAAACCGGTATGCAAATAGCCGGTGAACTCAAGGAACAATGGCGGTCGGATCAAAGTCTGTTTGATTCTGATGTTAACATCAGGTACGGCGCTTATTATTATAAGAAGCTGCTCAACCAGTTTCAGGGGCACTTTGCTTTGGCTGTTGCGGCTTATAACGCCGGACCGGCACGGGTGGCAAGATGGTTGCCGAGTGTTAACGCGATGCCGGCAGATATTTGGATAGAAACGATCCCGTTTAAAGAAACCAGGAAGTATGTTGCTGCTGTGCTTTATCATTCCATTATTTATCAGGAAATCATGAAAAAAGAAGGCTTGAAGATGAAGGAATTGATGCTTGATGTGTTGCCCGGCTAAAAATTGAGCTGATTTTTTTTGATGCCTGTTAGATAATGCACAGTTTAGAATAATAATAACTACGCAAGGTATATAAAGAATATGGGGAAACAGCATAGTTTTACTCGCGAAGAGTTGTTGATGTCCGGCAGGGGAGAGCTGTACGGGCCGAAAAATGCGCAATTACCTCTGCCACCTATGTTAATGATGGATCGTATTACCCTGATTACCGATGAAGGTGGCGCCTATGGAAAAGGCGAGATCGTTGCCGAACTGGATATAACGCCTGACTTATGGTTTTTCGACTGCCATTTCCAAGGCGATCCGGTAATGCCCGGCTGTTTGGGTCTGGACGCGATGTGGCAGTTGGTCGGTTTTTATCTGTGCTGGATGGGCGGACCTGGTAAAGGACGTGCTTTGGGAGTGGGTGAAGTTAAATTTACCGGACAAGTCTTGCCCACCGCTAAAAAAGTCATTTATCGAATCAATTTAAAAAGAGTGATTATGCGGAAGTTGGTTATGGGGATTGCTGATGCCACTATGGAAGTTGATGGTAAGGTGATCTACGAGGCTAACGATTTACGAGTTGGTCTATTTACTTCCACGCAAGATTTTTAGAGGTACAAGTGATGAAAAGAGTCGTAGTAACCGGTTTAGGCATTGTTTCCAGTATAGGGAATAACCGAAAAGAGGTCGTCGATTCCCTAAAAGAAGGCAGATCAGGAATCGTTTTTGCAGACGTTTATAAAGACATGGGTTTCCGCAGTCATGTTCACGGACCTATCAATATTGACTTAGACGCATTCATCGACCGTAAAATAAAACGTTTTATGGGCGATGGCGCTGCGTTCAACTATATTGCGATGCAGCAAGCGATTGACGATTCCGGTTTAGGTGAATCAGACGTGTCAAATTTCAGAACCGGCCTGGTGATGGGTTCCGGCGGTCCTTCAACGTCAAATATTGTTGAAGCGGCTGATATTTTGCGCGAAAAAGGCATTAAAAAAGTCGGGCCTTATATGGTGCCTAGAAGCATGTCCAGCACCAATACCGCCTGTCTGGCGACGCCTTATAAAATTAAAGGTGTCAATTACACGATCAGTTCGGCCTGTGCGACCAGTGCTCACTGTATCGGTCATGCGATGGAATTGATCCAGATGGGCAAGCAGGATGTGGTGTTTGCCGGTGGCGGCGAAGAAGTGCATTGGAGCATGTCGATGCTGTTCGATGCGATGGGGGCTTTGTCTTCCAAATATAACGACACGCCGACCACTGCATCAAGGCCTTATGATGAAACCAGAGATGGTTTTGTGATCTCCGGCGGCGGCGG
Organism: Methylobacter arcticus; assembly: GCF_050917435.1. Taxonomy (NCBI): domain Bacteria; kingdom Pseudomonadati; phylum Pseudomonadota; class Gammaproteobacteria; order Methylococcales; family Methylococcaceae; genus Methylobacter; species Methylobacter arcticus. The sequence continues at coordinate 2,202,339 of NZ_CP159583.1, read as the reverse complement.
TGTTTTGGTGATTGAAGAACTGGAACATGCCAAAGCGCGCGGCGCGAAAATCTACGCCGAACTGACCGGTTACGGCGCAACCTCTGACGGTTACGACATGGTTCAACCCTCAGGTGAAGGCGCTGTGCGGTGTATGCAGCAGGCGATGGCGACTATCAATGGCAGCAAGATCGACTATATCAATGCCCATGGCACCAGTACGCCGGTCGGCGATACCAAGGAACTTGAAGCTTTGCGCAATGTGTTCGGTCAGGATGAGGTGCCGTTAGTCAGTTCGACAAAGTCATTGACAGGTCATGCATTAGGTGCGGCAGGCGTTAACGAGGCGATTTATTCGTTGTTGATGATGGAAGAAAACTTCCTCAGCGCATCGGCTAATATCACTCAGTTAGATTCCGGTGCAGCAGGCATTCCGATCGTGCGTGAACGTAAAGACAACATTACCTTAAACACCATTATGTCGAACAGCTTCGGTTTTGGCGGCACCAACGCCACACTCATTTTTCAGCGCTACAACGGCTAACGCGATTCTTCTCGGGGTTCGGATACACGAACCCCGTACTCTTTTCCTCTCAACTATTTCATATCTCTGACCATGTCAGATCCAAAGCAAAAATCCACCATACAATTTAACAAATTACAAAAACATTTGCGGCATACGGTCGGCGATGCGATTGCCGACTACAACATGATCGAAAATGGCGACAAAGTCATGGTGTGCTTATCCGGAGGCAAGGATTCGTTCACCCTGCTGGATATTTTGATGCACTTGCAGAAAACTGCACCGGTCGAATTCGAGCTGATTGCGGTCAACCTGGATCAAAAGCAGCCCGGTTTTCCTGAGCACGTATTGCCGGAATATCTGGCGGCGCTGGGTGTGCCGTATCATATTATCGAAAAAGACACCTACAGCATCGTCAAGCGGGTTATCCCCGAGGGCAACACCACTTGTGGACTGTGTTCACGCTTGCGGCGCGGCACTTTATACGGTTATGCCGAAGCTAATAATGTCACCAAAATAGCTTTGGGGCATCATCGTGACGATATTCTTGAAACCTTTTTCCTGAATATTTTTTATGGCGGAAAATTAAAAGCGATGCCGCCGAAGTTGTTAAGCGACGATAAGAAAAATATTATCATCAGACCGCTGGCGTATACCCGTGAAAAGGACATAGAGCGTCTGGCCGCATTTAAAAACTACCCGATTATTCCCTGCAACTTGTGCGGCTCTCAGGAAAACTTGCAACGCCAGGCCATGAAAGTCATGTTAAAAACCTGGGATAAACAGTTTCCGGGACGGCTGGAAACCATTTTTACCAGCCTTAAAAATGTCGCGCCTTCGCAGTTGGCCGATACGCAGTTATTCGATTTTTCCGGGTTAGCGCGGAGTCAACAAGCCGAAGAGCAGGTGATGACCTTTATCGCCAGGGATGGTGTGTATGCCGCTAGCCAGTCGGGAACTGGCGTGGCGAATGCCGGTTTGGATGTGCTGGCGCAATAACAGACGATGACCAGCATCGTCCTTTTTACCGATTTTGGGCCGTCAGGCCCTTATATCGGGCAAATGGAATCGGTGTTACGACTGACAGCGCCCAATGTCCCCGTTATTCATCTGCTGAGTAATGCCCCGACAGCCGATCCTCGTTTAAGTTCCTACTTATTAGCGGCATTACGCCATAGCTTTCCTGTAAATAGTATTTTTCTGGCCGTGGTCGACCCGGGCGTTGGCGGCGACCGCAGAGCCGTTGTTTTATACGCTGACGGACAAACCTTTGTCGGACCGGATAACGGCTTGTTGAATACCGTCGCCGTTCAGGTTCAAGATGCACAATGGTCGGAAATTATCTGGAAGCCGGAACAGTGCTCGATGAGTTTTCACGGCAGGGATCTATTTGCCCCAATTGCTGCAAAGCTGGCTATCGATGCAGCCGACAATTTATTGCAGCCATTTGACCGGAATGATTTAAGCATTTGGCCTGTCGACTTGGCGGAAGTGATTTATTTTGATTTTTACGGCAATGCGATGACTGGATTGCGGTATCGCGAAGGATTAGCTGGCAAGATTTTAAACATTAACGGGTTTGCGCTCAAGCAGGCCGATACTTTCGGCGCTGTCGCAGAACAACAGGCTTTCTGGTATAAAAATTCCAGCGGTTTAATCGAAATAGCGGTTAATAAAGGTCGTTCAGAGCAACAGCTGGCTTTGAAACTGGGTATGCAACTCAGTTTCCAGTTATTTAATGGAGGATGACTGTGCTAACTCTTTGTCCCAAGGATATTAAGCCTATAACTCGGATGAACAGCCACGGCTTATGGTTTATAATCACCCACTGTTTGAAATTTTCATCGGCCTGCGCTCAACCGTGCGTTTGGTCTCGACTGACATTGGTTAAATACACCTCATGCAAGAAATAAATCCGATCAAGAACAAAATAGCCGACTTAAAAAGCCGTGGCGATGCCCTTAGGAGGTATCTTTGACTTTGACATTAAGAACGAGCGTTTAGTCGAAGTTTTAAGGGAACTGGAAAACCCGAAAATATGGGATAACCCGGAAGAAGCGCAGGCTTTAGGTAAAGAGCGCGGCCAACTGGAAGTCATCGTTAACACCATTAATGATTTGGAACGGGGCCTTGGCGATGCCGAAGAACTGCTGCTGATGGCGGTCGAAGAAGACGATGAAGACACGGTTGAAACCGTGGTCGACGATCTGGAGTACTTTGAAAAAAGAGTCGCAGATCTGGAATTTCGTCGTATGTTCTCCGGGCAAATGGATGCCAATAATGCCTTTTTGGACATACAGTCCGGCTCCGGCGGCACCGAAGCCCAGGATTGGGCTTCGATTATCGAGCGCATGTATTTGCGCTGGGGCGAACGCAAGGGTTTTAAAACCGAATTGATTGAAGAATCATCGGGCGATGTGGCCGGCATCAAAAGTGCGACTATCCGATTTGAAGGCGAATATGCGTTCGGCTGGTTGCGCACCGAAACCGGCGTACATCGCTTGGTCAGAAAATCGCCGTTCGATTCAGGCAATCGCCGTCATACCTCGTTTGCCTCGGTGTTCGTATCGCCGGAAATCGACGACGACATCGACATCGACATCAATCCCGCCGATATACGGGTCGATGTCTACCGTGCCAGCGGCGCGGGCGGTCAGCATATCAACAAAACCGAGTCGGCCGTGCGCATGACCCACAACCCGACCGGCATCGTCGTGCAATGCCAAAGCGACCGTTCGCAGCATAAAAACCGCGATACCGCGATGAAGCAATTGAAAGCGAAATTGTACGAGCTGGAAATGCGCAAGCGCAGCGAGACAGCTCAGGCCTTGGAAGATACCAAGTCGGATATAGGCTGGGGCAGCCAGATTCGTTCCTATGTTCTGGATCAGTCGCGGATAAAGGATTTACGCACCAGTGTGGAAACAGGCAACACCCAGGCGGTTCTCGATGGCGATCTGGATCAGTTTATCGAGGCCAGCTTGAAGAGCGGCTTGTAAAATCATCATGAATAAAACTGAGCTTGAAAATTTAGCCGCTATCAGAATTAAAGAGGCAGGTGTTCTTTTAACTGCGGATTGTTATCAGGGTGCCTACTATTTAGCAGGCTACGCGGTGGAATGTGTATTGAAAGCATGTATTGCCAAGCAAGTTAAAGAATTCGACTTTCCAGACAAAAAACTTGCCAATGATAGTTTTACGCATAAGCTTTCTGATCTAGTTACTACCGCAGGATTAAAGCAAAAACTAACTGAACAAGAAAAACAAAATAAAGAATTTAAATTAAATTGGGCAGTTGTTGTTGAATGGTCAGAGGAGTCTCGTTATAAATGCGCCATTACAAAACAAGAAGCGCATGATCTTTTTATTGCAATTACCGACAATGAATCAGGAGTATTGCCATGGCTAAAGAAATATTTATGACGCAATGGTTCTCGGATGAGATGCTTTTAGCCGGTGAATCTTTGATAAGCCGATTAGACGCAACCGATGCAAAAGTACACGCCGCTTTTTGGTTATTGGATGCCGAAGATAAAACCTGGAAATTGACGATAGTTTCTCCGCTCATTGAAAGCGAAGGACCTAGAAACTATTACAAACGCATTAATGACATTAATGAGTCTGCAAAGCCTGATGAAAACGTGATTGCATTGCATGATATTAGTGTAAGCGATACCGATAATCGTATTGTCAAAGCAATAAAACGCAGTGTTTTAGGTGACGCTATACTTGGAAATAATAGACTTGGCAGGAATACCCTAGGAGGGGTTTACATTGAAGATATGTACCTTTATCGAATGGACTGGGAATTACTAGGAGACACTCCCAATCCAACAACGAAGGGTAAAACCATTCCGCTAAGTCCTTAAGGAAAACTGGCTGGCTGTTGTCAGCCACTTTAATTTCATGGATGAAATAAAAAGATTATTTTAACTATATAACTTATTAAACCCATGTCAGAAATTCAACAAGACGAACAAGAGCAAATCAGACAACGCCGCAGCAAATTAAACGAGTTGCGCGAAAACGGCGGCATTGCTTTTCCTACCGACTTCCGCCGCAATGTGGTGGCTGGTGAGCTGTTGGCCGAATACGGCGAAAAAACCAAGGAAGAACTCGAAGCAGAACCTTTACGGGTAAAACTGGCCGGTCGCATGATGACCCGGCGAGTGATGGGTAAAGCCAGTTTTGCGCATATTCAGGATATGTCCGGCCAAATACAGCTTTATGTGACCCGCGATGCACTGCCGGAAAGCTTTTACAACGAGCAGTTTAAAAAATGGGATATAGGCGATATTGTCGGCGCAGAAGGCATACTGTTTAAAACCCAGACCGGCGAACTCAGCGTCAAGATCGATGATATTCGTCTACTGACCAAAGCCTTGCGGCCTTTGCCGGAAAAATTTCATGGTCTTGCCGATCAGGAAATCAAATACCGCCAGCGCTATCTGGATTTGATCATGAGCGAGCAATCGCGCAATACCTTTTTAATCCGTTCCAAGGTGGTCGCCTATATCCGCCAATTTTTGATTGAGCGCAATTTCCTTGAAGTCGAAACGCCGATGATGCAAATGATTCCTGGCGGAGCAACGGCGCGGCCTTTTACCACCTTTCATAATGCGTTGGACATGGAGCTTTACTTACGTATCGCGCCGGAGTTGTATTTAAAGCGTCTGGTCGTCGGCGGTTTTGAGCGGGTGTTTGAAATCAACCGCAATTTCCGCAACGAAGGTTTATCGACGCGTCATAATCCCGAGTTCACCATGCTGGAGTTTTATCAGGCTTACGCCGAATATGGCGATTTGATGGATTTGACCGAAGCCATGTTGCGCGGTGTTGCGATTGAGGTGTTGGGGCAAACCGAGATTACCTATCAAGGCGAGCAATACGACTTCGGCAAGCCGTTTGATCGCATGACCGTGTTTGATTCGATACTGCACTTTAATCCTAATGTAAAAGCGGCTGATATTGATAATCGTGAGTCTGCGGTAGAAGTCGCCAAAAGCTTGGGCATTCTGCTTAAAGACGGCTATGGTCTGGGCAAAATCCAGATTGAGATATTTGAAAAAACCGTGGAAAGCCGCTTGATGAATCCGACTTTTATTACTGCGTACCCGGTTGAAGTTTCGCCGCTGGCGCGGCGTAATGATGATAATCCGCATGTCACCGATCGCTTTGAATTCTTTGTTGGTGGACGGGAAATCGCCAACGGTTTTACCGAGTTGAACGATGCCGAAGATCAGGCCGCGCGCTTCCAGAAACAGGTCGAAGAAAAAGAGGCCGGTGATGATGAAGCTATGCATTTTGACGCCGATTATATCATTGCGCTGGAACACGGCATGCCGCCCACGGCAGGTGAAGGCATAGGTATCGACCGCCTGGTCATGCTGTTTGCCGATGCGCCGTCAATACGCGATGTGCTGTTGTTTCCGCATATGAGACCGAAGGGTTAATCGGTTTATAGGTATTACACAAATCGCATTATCGTCATCCGGCAATTCCTGCCGGATGACGAGTCGTTTAGATGTCTATTTGAGGCGACGAGTTCACTCGGCTCCTCCATCCTTTAGTGGTCGTAAAAATCGGTAATTAAAAACAGTCCTTTAACCGTCTGACTTCCGCAAAAACCTCCACCGGCTTTTTACCCACCCTCTTAATGGTTTCCTGCAACGCCAAACTATCCTCCCTGAAAAACGGATTGGTTGCCAATTCCTGTTTTATTGTCGACGGTACCGTCGGCAAATGATTTGCCCTTAATTGATTGATAACCTCCATTCTTTGCTGTAACTGCCGGTTATCAGGTTCTACCGTTAAAGCAAACCGGCCATTGGCTTGGGTGTATTCATGGGCGCAATAAATTTGGGTCGATGCGGGCAAGGCCTTTAATTTTTGCAACGAATGCCACATCTGTTCGGCAGTGCCTTCAAACAGCCGACCGCAGCCCATGACAAATAACGTATCCCCGCAAAACAGCGTGTTGTCATCAGTAAAATGATAGACAACATGGCCGCTGGTATGGCCGGGAGTCGAGATAACTCTGGCCGAATGCTTGCCTAGCGTTATCACATCGCCGTCAACAACGCCGCGATCAATGCCGGGAATTCGATTTTGATCTGAAAGCGGCGCAATAACCGTGCAGCCGGTTTTTTGCTTCAGCTCCAGATTGCCGCCAACATGATCGGCATGATGATGGGTATTTAGAATGGTGGTTAACTGCCAGCCTTTTTGCTTCAGAACATCCAAAACCGGCTGGGCAACAGCGGGATCTATAACAGCGGTTTCACCCGATACCGGATCGTGTAGCAGATAAATGTAATTATCGTTTAAGACGGGGAGTTGCAGGATGGTCAGCATGTTTTTAAGTTCTCACGATAGGGGTGGCCTTGAGAGCTAAACAGCATGAGTATGTTTAGCCGTTGGTGAATATGCGGCAAGAAACCGTTTTAATGTCCTTTCCCTAAACTTCTGATTTCTTTTAATAGGCCATTTTCAAAACGAAGGTAATGCTGTAAACGGTAAGAACCGAAATTGTACACCCACTCTTCTATCTGGATCTCCTCATATTCATGAATATCAAGGGTTCTGCGCGGGTGATGTAGGGTGCTGCCCACTATTTTCGTGCGGGTTTCAACGGATTCCGGTTCACCGCACTGAGCCAGTATATAGCCTTTATAATCGCCTAAATTAATTAGCTTTTGTCCACATCGCATCGCAGATAAAGCGTTGAAAGAGCATAAGCTCAAAACCAGGATCCATGTAGTGCTATTTTTCATTGGCATAAACCTTTATCAAAAACGTCAGTATGAATTTTGATGAAATCATCGATATTTTATGTTGCGCGCTGATTCTATTAATAAGTAGATCGAGTATAGAGTATATAAATAGTATGCCCGATCTACAATAAAAAAGGAAAATTGAATCTCTGTGTATTACTCGGTCAATAAGAACAGAACAAATGCGACACCCATCACATAATTCAATTCGTTAAGCGGCCATTAAGAATAAATCGAATAATATAGTCCAAAGTCTATCACTGGATAATTATTATCGAATAGGCTTGGAGGTAATAGGAACTTAAAACTAAGTAAATAAAATCAACTATCACAAAAATATATAGGTTAATTGAATGAACAAAACAATGTTAATTTTTGCAGCACTATTGATTTCAACTGGAGCTTTTGCCGACGACAAAGACAACGACAAAGACAAAGCTTTTGCCAAAGATAAGGTGTGCGACAATGGTACCCTGACAGGGCAATATACTTATGAAGTGAGTGGGGTGAATTCATTTCCCCTTCCTGCTGTGGGTCTCGTTACTCGGAGTACTCATGTGGTCGGTCAAGTATTATTTGATGGAGAAGGGCATGCTGATTTCATCGGATTTGGATCTGCCGCTGGGCATGTTGTAGACAAGACCGGTACTGGAACCTATGTTGTAAATCCGGATTGTACTGCTGAAGGTACGATGAATTGGGACGGTCCTGTCGCACAAACTTCAACATTTAATATTATGTTGGATCAAATTGCTAACAATCCAACAACCAGAAATGCGTATCACGCCTATGTTTTGGTTACAGATGACGTAGGTTCTTCAGCGTCAGGTTCGCTCACTAGAATAGAACGATTTCCTAAATAGTTTGATAAATAACGCAAAGCTTTAGGTCTTGTGGCATAACGCAGTATTCTGTCGTAAAGTTACTCTGTAACTAAATCCTACGATGTTGAACTGTAGGGCTGATTTACCGTGAGATAATCAGTTGTCACACTACAATCAGACATAAAAAAGGCCCTGCCCGGATTCTTCCAGGCAGGGCCTTTTTTATGTCTGATTGTGTTTTTGATGTTGTGCGTTGCCTCGGCAATTGCTTCTGCATTGCTCTCGATCGCTGTTCCAGACGCGATTCTACCTCCCCCATCCGTGGGGTCGTATCTTCTGCATAACCCACAGGGATGTGGGGAATGCAGATTTTTCATGGAGAAAAAATCTGTCCATGCAGCCGTAAAGCGCCTACTTTGGGTAATGGGTGGTTTGCCTAGGAGCAAATATCCGGTCATACAGTCGTGTCTGGAAATTACCCTACGCTTAATCGATAGCGTGACTTAGATCATGCTATGAGAAATAGAGAATTGGGCTAGTCGGGGTTTTCAACCCCGGCCCTTAACGTTACGCATAACGTTTCTAAGCACAAAACTTCTCAATCGTAGCAAAAATCCCCTGTATGTCCAGGCCGCATAATGACAGCAATTCCTCTCTAGTACCTTGTTCGACAAAGCTGTCCGGCAGGCCGATATTCAGCACCGGCATCAGGATTTGTTGAGTTTGCAGAAAGTCATTGACGGCACTGCCTGCACCACCAGCAAGTACGTTTTCTTCGACAGTGATTAGTACATCGTGGCTTTTGGCCAACTCAAGTATCAGTTCGGCATCAATGGGTTTGACAAAACGCATGTTGACTACGGTTGCATTTAGCTGTTTGCCCACTTCCAGTGTCGGGGTTACCATGCTGCCCCAGGCCAGAATGGCAATACGGCTGCCTTGATGACGGATTTCGGCCTTACCCAGCGGCAATGCGGTCATGGTCTTGTCGACTGCAACGCCGGGACCTTTGCCGCGCGGATAACGCACGGACGCTGGGCCTTCATGCATAAAACCGGTGTAGAGCATTTGCCGGCATTCGTTTTCGTCGGCAGGTGCCATGACCAGCATGTTGGGAATGCAGCGCATATAGCTATAATCGAAACTACCGGCATGGGTCGGTCCGTCTGGGCCGACAAGACCGGCGCGATCCAGTGCAAACAATACATCGAGGTTCTGGATGGCGACATCATGAATCATCTGGTCGTAAGCTCGTTGCAAGAACGTCGAATAAATTGCCACAACGGGTTTTGCGCCTTGGCAAGCCTGTCCTGCGGCCAATGTTACTGCGTGTTGCTCGGCAATGGCGACATCGAAATAACGCTTTGGATAACACTGCGAAAATTTGACCAGTCCAGAACCCTCGCGCATGGCCGGAGTAATGCCCAATAAACGCTCGTCTTTGGCCGCCATGTCGCAGAGCCAGTCGCCGAATACTTCGGTGTAAGTCGGGTGCGGGGAGGGCGCTGATTTGGGTAGGCAATCTTTACTGGGATCAAAAGCCGGTACACCATGATAGGCTAACGGATCTTTCTCTGCAGGCGGATAACCCTTGCCTTTTTGAGTGACGATATGCAAAAAGCGCGGTCCGCAAATATCTTTCAGATTTTCCAGCGTGGATACCAGCATGTCCATGTCATGCCCGTCTATCGGGCCAATATAATTAAAGCCCAGTTCCTCAAACAAGGTACCCGGCACGATCATGCCCTTCATGTGTTCTTCGGTGCGACGTGCCAGTTCCCAGACACTGGGCATGCTACTTAAGGCTTTTTTGCTATTTTCGCGCATCGACGAATAAAATTTGCTGGACAAAATTTTTGTCAGGTAATTATTCATCGCGCCGACCGGCGGCGAGATCGACATGTCGTTATCGTTCAGAATCACCAACAGGTTGGCATCCAGAGCGCCCGCATGATTCATCGCCTCAAAAGCCATGCCGCCGGTGATGCTGCCGTCGCCGATAATCGCGACCATTTTCTTGTCTTCGCCTTTTAACTCCGAGGCTATCGCCATGCCTAAGGCTGCACTGATCGAGGTGCTGGCATGGCCGACGCCAAACGCGTCGTATTCGCTCTCTGCCCGATTGGGAAACGCCGATACGCCGTCCTTGGTACGAATGGTGGTCATTCGTTCTTTGCGTCCGGTCAGAATCTTGTGCGGATAAGCTTGATGGCCGACGTCCCAAACCAGCTGGTCGGATGGCGTGTCGAACACGTAATGCAAGGCTATCGTTAACTCAACCGTACCTAAACCTGCGGAAAAGTGACCGCCGGAAATACTCACGGTATGGGTTAAAAAATCGCGTAGTTCTTTTGCTAAAGGTTTAAGCTGACTTTTCGACAGTTTGCGTACATCGGCTGGGGTGTTGATGTCTTTGAGCAATGGGTAGTTATGTATTGTATTCATCAAATTTCCTTGCTAGTCTGAAATATCCCCATTCAGGGGGATTATTTGAGCTTGACAACAATGCACTAGCATTATTGTCTTTTTTGGTGACCTCCTCGTTCACGGGGGAGGAACAATCCACCGACCTCTATCCGTCGGCGGGTGTCACTCGACGGATGAGGTCGAGTGTGGATTGAAACATATTAATAAAGAGGTTCGCGATAAAACATCAGGATGATGCCAATCTGAAACAAGGCGACAACAGAAATAAAACCGGCAATCTTCGAGACTGCCAGGGATGGCCGCCACGCCTGCTCCCGGTAGTCGTCGATATTCCCTCCATCCTTAGCGATCGCCGCGCTTATTCCCGATAGGCTTGCGGCATACACACCATCCCTGGCGATATCTTTGCTTGGGTTATCCAATTTTAATTCCAGCCAGCGACCACAGGCCAGAATGAGAGAGAAAATACCCATTGTGGTGTGACCGACTTGGATAAGGAAAGCACTTTTGGCTTGGAAGCCGACATGTGAATGGGTCAGTAGCATTAAACCGCCAAAAGCTGCCAGCAACGGAAAAACAAAAGGGAGTTTGCTGTTCGGGTTTTTGGTTATCCGGGCACTAAGTTCCATAATACCGAGTACAAATACCAGTAAGGTCGCAATTCGGTGCTGCAATACTTCGCCGTTATTAAAGGTGCTGTCCCAGAAACCTATCGGTCCCAAGGGCCAGGATTCTGCATCGCTACGGAAAAACAGGAAGATACCTAGTCCGACAAACCCCAGAGGCCAGTATTTGAAGTGTTCAAAGCCAGGTTTTCTAACATAAGACAACATCGCAAAAAAGCTCATTACGGTCAGGAAAATACCGGCGATGTTATGGTTATAGTTCGACCATTCGGTTGCCGCCAGCGAAGGCACTTGGCCGACAATGGCAACGCGTCCGGCTTCACCGGCTATCAACGCTGTATGTGTTGGGGAGTTTGTCATTGGAATTTGCGGTCTAAAGGTTCCCAAGACTTCCTGCCAGCTTGCTGTCAGACTGGGAATGTCGATAGCAGGTGGCTGGGAAGCCAGACTGGCGGCAGTAAATAACAAGGTAATCAGGATAAAGGTTTCCGCTTCAATATAATAAGGAACGCGGTTGTTTAATGCGTGATTATTGCCGGAAAACCCGAATTCGAAAACGGCGCTTTTATTTAACCAGGCAAAACCCAAGGCGATAGCCAGTAAGGTTATTTTTACCAGCAATAAATTGCCGTAGCCGGTACCGATCAAGCCGTTCCAGCTGTCGATGTATTGCCATGCAATAGGCAAGCCTGAAATCAGGATCATCGCAACTGAGGTTATGCCGAAGGTAGAGAAACGTTTAAGCAATAAAGGCCATAATCCAGCGGCAATCTGATTTCTGTTGCGTAACAGCCAAAGGTTGACCAGTTGAAAAACTCCGCCGATCCAGGCTGCTGCGGCCAGTTGATGGGTGACTGTCAGCGTCATTAACAGGTATTGATTTTCAAAACGCCCGGCGCCGTGTACTAGCCATGCGCCCGAAATAATCATCGGCAAAGCTACGATAGTGGCGATTATCCAGTGTTGTTTGGAAAATGGATTTTTGCTGAGGTATCGATAGCAGTAAGTTGCTAAAAATAGAGTCAGTGTCATGCGTACTATGCCGCCTATGAATTGCGTGGTTTCGGCGAATTCGGGAAACGGCGAGCGCTCAAGGACGGCGGTCATTAACCATACTTTAAGGATTATTTTGAAAAGTTGAGCGGCAGACAGCCAGAAAGCGCCTTTATAAATAAGGGCGATAGTTTTTTGCAGTAATAGCGTCGAATATCCGTCTTGGTCATGCCACGGGCGTAATACAAACAGTCCCCAAAACAGGCTGCCGATTGCTAACGAATAGCAAATCAGGTCAAACCCGCCAATCAGAGAATCGAGAAAATCAGCTATACCGGCCATTGCGTGTTTTATTTGGAAACGGAAAAATGAATAAGGTCTTCGGTTAAATGACCGTCAGCAGCAAAGACTTTAAATCTGAGTGCATAGTCACCGGATTCCAGTGGTGGAATCCGGATAATAATTTGACCTTGTTTACTGCCGTTGACGGCTGTTAATAATTGATGTTTATCGCCTTTACTGACCAGAAAAATCTGCGACAAGCCCAATTCTATCTGAGAATTAAACGACAGTTCGACTTTTGCCGGGCTGTTGGCATGAATAGGCGTGATTTTTAGCGAATAATCGGTTATCACCGCATGAGCGAAGACCCAATGTGTCTGGCACAGCGTTAATAATAACAAAATGAATTGGCATGTTTTTTTCATTACTTTTCTGCTTGATTATTTTTTGCCTTTCAACGCATGACCGGCCAGATTCTTACCTAAGTCCCAAATGGAGCCGGGAATTTGATGGGTATCGGCTATGGCTTTATCGAATGAATTGACTATCGTGTCGCGGTCTTTTTGCGTTAAGGTTAAGGGTGGCAACAGTTTAACTACGTTCATGCCATGCCCGGCGACCTGCGTTAATATGTGGTGTTCTTTAAATAAAGGTATGGTGATCATTTGACAAAATAAACCTTTATTGGCCGCTTCCAGCATCGCCCAAGCTGCCTTTAATCTTAGGCTTTTTGGCGATTGGAATTCAATGGCTATCATCATGCCTTTGCCGCGCGCTTCTTTCAGGAATTCATATTTACTGGCCATCGCATTTAGGCTGTCGATAATGTCGGTACCGATCTTCATGCTGTTTTCCACCAGTTTTTCTTCTTCCATGACATGCAGCGTAGCAAGACCAGCGGCCATCGCCATATTGTTTTTGGAGAAGGTGGAACCATGCACGACAGCCCTGTCCATACGATTATAAACGGTGTCCATGATTTTCTGGGTCATGGCGACTGCGCCGATTGGAACAAAACCGCCTGACAGGGCTTTTGCCATACAAATCATATCGGGCTTAACGTCCCAGTGATCAATGGCCCAGAATTTTCCGGTGCGTCCCAAGCCGGTCTGTACTTCATCGGCAACGAACAAGGTACCGTATTTCTTGCATAAGCGCTCGACTTCCGGCAAATAATGTTCGTCCGGCACATTAACGCCTTTACCTTGAATGGGTTCGACGACAAAAGCGGCAACATCTTTGTTGCTTAGGGCTTTTTCCAACGCGGCAAGATCGTTAAAAGGAACGGCGATGCAACCGGGCAGCAGTGGGCCAAAACCCTCGCGAAAAATATCTTCGCCGTTTAATGACAACGAACCTAGAGTCAGTCCGTGATAGCCGTGTTCGCAAAAGACAATTTTTTCACGTTTGGTGGTATAGCGGGCGAACTTGATCGCCGCTTCGACGGATTCGGTGCCGGAATTGCAAAAGAACATCTTGTTCAGATTGTCCGGTGTGGTTTTCAGAATTTCTTGTGCCAGTAACCCGCTAAGTACGGATACATCCATTTGTACCAGGTTGGGCAGTTCCAAGGTTAATGTTTCGATTAAGGCGCTAATGACTGTCGGGTGATTACGACCGATCGCAAACACGCCAAAGCCACTGAGTAAGTCCAGGTATTCCGTGCCTTCCTGGTCGTAGAGATATTGTCCGATAGCCTTTTTATAATGGCGATCGTAGCCTATGGTCTTTAACACTCTGACCATTTGATTATTTAAATGTTGTTCGTGCAGATCAAATTTATCAGTGCTGTGTTGAGAAAAAAGTTCGGCTATGCTGAATGACATTAGATACCTCAAAAAAATTAAATGCTTTTGCCGCTGAAAGCAGGCAGGACTATTAAAGAACACATCACTGTGAAAGTAAGGCCTATGGCCAAAAGTAAACCCATGCTGGCCATGCCCTGATGCGCAGTAAAAGCCAAACTGGAAAAGCTGCACAAAGTCGTTACGGAGCTGAAAATAATGCCTCGGGTAGTGCTGCTTTGCAGTAAATTTTCATCTTCGCCTATGGAGTGGTGCCTGTGCATGATCAGGATGCTGCTGTCGATACCTATGCCCAGCAGTAACGGCAGGGCGATGATATTAGCGAAATTGAATGGATTATCCAGTAATACGTTGGTCGCACCGGTTAATAAAGCGGCAAGCAATAATGGCATGACAACCAGCAAGGTCTTTCTGACGCTTCTGTACATCAGTAATAATAACACCACAATGGCAATAAAAGCACCGCTAAAGGCTTGAATAAATGCCTTGACTACGGCATCGCCACCAGCCTGATTGATAATCGGCAGGCCGGAAATTGTGTTGTTAATCGTCTGCACTTGGGTAGCAAATTCTTTCAGATTTTCAGGATTATTTTGGTCTTTTTCAGGCGTGATCAGAATTACGCAGACTAAAATCAGTGACAACAAGCCGGCGAAAGCAGCGCCTTTGCTGACGCTCTCAAGTTCTTCGTGTTCCAGGGCAGTCTCGCCAGTTATCCGTATGCTCAATGACGGGTTTTCAGCCATGATGGCGCGACTGATTTCTCGCGCTGCCGACAGCGCGACATCGGCAGGTAGCATTTCATCAAAATGCATTTTAGGCTTGGCGATGACGATAGTCCGGTTGAATTTGGTCTGTGCTCCTGCATCCTTATAGTCGTCGGTATTCGGCTTGTTTTCGGCCAATATGTTTTGCCAGGACAAATAGTGCGATTGACCGTTTAACTGATTCTTGAGGGTATCGTCGATGGCAATGAGTATCGGATTCAGGTTCATGGGCAAGCTATTGTCATGCCGGTTAAGCGCTTGGCCGATAATGCCGAACAGGCCTTCAAGATGATAATTTTGCGCCAAGTGGCCTATAAATGGCTGTGCATCGGTGAGTTTTTTGGCCAATTTATCCAGATCATTTTGATCGAGATAAAGTAAGGACTGCTGTTGGAAAAAGGCATTATCCGTGGGTATATAGACGGAGTCGAAGCGATCTTTGGCATTATCTAACTGTTCGGCAAGTTTGCCTGCAGCTTGAGAGGTTTCTTCCGGCGTTGCGGCATCAACCACAAAAATAATGGTATCGGCATCCTGGGGAAATGCCTGATTTAAGCGGGCCTGATTTTGCTGAAAAGGCAAGTCGGGAGACAACATCTCAGCGGTGTTGGTGTTAATCTCCAGATTTTTAAGGGTGTAGGGCAAAGATGCACCGCACAGCAATAGCGACAGCAACAACAGTGTCCACGGACAGCGCATGATTTGCCGTTCGCACCAGCTAAGAAGGGTGTTGAAAAAGGATGACATGCTGCTTATTAGCCTTGGCTTGGTTGTGCGGTCACATTGCTGAGTTGACTGGCAATCAATTTTAATGTGATTTTTGCGGCATTGAAATGCAGGCCAAGTCTTATCAGTCCTGGTAATTCAGTAGGGTGTCGTGCGATATATAATAATAATTTACTCAAAACGATGTCGCCGCCATTATTAAGAGAGTGATTGATGGCTTTGGGTAAATCCATACTGACTGGATCGGCAATGGCTCGAATCGCTAAAAAAGGCAGGCTGTTCTGCCGGGCAACTTTGGCTATGGCGACAGTTTCCATGTCCAACGCAATGGCACCGGTTTGGGCATATAGATGTTTTTTGTCTTGGGTGGTAGCTACGATGGTGTTGCTTTCAACTAAGCTGCCGGTATGGACTTTGAGCGTGCTTGACAGTAGATTTCTGGTGTTACTGTGCCAGTCAGAGTGAATGGAAAATTGAGCGTTATCGGCATCTATTAGGTTATCTGCCAAGACCAGATCGCCCGGTTTTAATGTTTCGCTGAGGGCAGCGGCGCAACCCCAGCTGATCAAGCAGGTCGCACCTTGTGCAATCAATAACTCGGATGCAGCCTGTGCATTGTTGGCACCTGCGCCGGAATAAGCGAGAACGATAGCGTCGCTAATAAAAACACTGCTCCCCTTATCAATTTTTTTTGAGGTCAGGGTACTGAGTTCTTCCGGTAAAGCAACAATAATGCCGGTGATCAATTTTTATCGCCAGGGACGACGTGTATGCCACAAGCCGGCAGGGAACCGGCGTGGCGATCGCCAGGGACGGCGTGTATGTCGCTTGTAGGGATGACCGACCGGTCGTCCTTGAGTTCGTTACGGTAGCGCGCTAATGCCCAAAGTGGGAAGAACTTGTCGTAACCATGGTATTTAAGATAAAAAACTTTAGGAAAGCCAGGTGCGGTAAAACATTCATCATTCCATACGCCGTCAGCTTGCTGGTTGCGCAAGATAAAATCGATGCCAGCTTTTACTTCGGGGCTGTGCGCATCGCCGGCAGCCATGAGTCCTAAGACTGCCCAAGCCGTTTGGAATGCGGTGCTAAAGTGATATTTTCCGCTATGGTTGGTATCGTGATAGCTGTAGTTGTCTTCGCCCCAGCCGCCATCGCCACGTTGTACGCTTTTTAGCCAAGCTGCGGCTTTAGTGTACAGCGGATCGCTTTTAGCTAGGCTGGTTTGCTCGAGTCCAAGTAATGCCGACCATGTGCCGTAGATATAGTTGGTGCCCCAGCGACCAAACCAGGAACCATCTTGTTCTTGCTCACTGCGGATATAGTCGATAGTGCGCTCTAACGCAGGCAAATATTCATCGTGATTTTGAGCCACTCTAGCCATCAGCATGGCACAGCGTGCGCTGACATCGGAAGTAGGCGGATCTAATAACGCGCCATGATCGGCAAAGGGAATTTCGTTCAAATAATGGTAGGTATTATCGACATCGAATGCGCCGTAACCGCCATTTTTAGACTGCATGCCGATTATCCAGCGGGTTGCCCGATGTATCGATTCATCCAGATGCGGCAGGTTCGATTCCGCCATGGCGAAGGCAACAATAGCTGTGTCATCGACATCGGGGTAATGCGGATTCTCAAATTGAAATGCCCAGCCGCCGCCTGCTAAATCAGGCTTGGAGATTCTCCAATCACCCGGTTCCTCGGACAGTTGCTTGCTTTTAAGCCAATCGTAGGCGCGAGTCAGGCTTTGACCGTTACCTATCTTGTCAGATTCCTGTAAAGCCAGTGCGGCAAGGGCTGTATCCCAAACCGGCGATAAGCACGGTTGGCAGTAGGCATCATGCTCATTGATGACCAATAACTTGTCGATGGCTTTACGTGCGGTGATCATCAACTCATGATCTTTAGGCATCTCAAGTAGCAGTAAAGCTTCGTAAGCGGCCATCATGGCGGGAGAAATTCCACCCAGGCCATCTTCGCCATTTAGGCGTTCGATAATCCAGTCTTTGGCTTTTTCGATGGCAAGATTGTGCAGTTTTTTGGGGATTAACGGTCGTGTTGCTTTGCCCAGTTTATCCAAACCTAGAAAAATCTTATTTAATGCCGTTCTTTCAGGAAAGTAGTGTTGTTCTTCGTCCGGATGGGTGGTGAATAGTTCCCGTATAGTAATGTTGTTTGGATTTTTTGCTGTCGCTTTTAAGGTGCAAAGAATAAACAGCGGTACCATAACGGTTCTGGACCAGTAGGATACTTTATCCAAATGGAAGGGAAACCAGCTGGGAAATAGCATGATTTCGACAGGAATATACGGAACGCCGCGCCAGGGTAATTGCTTAAAGGTTGCCAGTGCAATACGGGTAAACACATTGGCTTTTGCCGCACCGCCTTGGTTGAGGATGTAATCCCTTAATCGGCTCATGTGCGGTGCATCGATAGCATCGCCCGCCATTTTCAAGGCGAAATAGGCTTTAACGCTGCAACTAAGGTCGCCCGCACCGCCGGTAAACAGCGGGTAGCTGCCATTTTCAGCTTGACGAGATCTTAGATAGTTGGCGATTTTGGCCTGTAGCGGTTTATCAATTTCACCCAGATAGTGCATCATCATGATGTATTCTGACGGGATCGAGCAGTCTGCTTCGAGTTCGAACACCCAATAGCCGTCTTTGTCCTGCAGGCTTAGTAATTTGTCCTGCGCTTTGTTGATGGCTCGATTAAGATCAGCTGTGTAGTGATTAACGGTATTCGAGGCGCTCGAAATAGTGCAGGTATTTATCGCTGAATTTGTTTCGTTAAACATAGGTTGCGTCCTTAAAGGTTTGTCTTGGCTTTTGAGGATGGTGTTGAATACGTCCAGTCGGGTGTTTTGAGTTCGCGACTTGTTACATTGAACAGCAAGCTAATCAGGGTGTTGCTGCGTCCGGTTAATCGGGTCGCAAGAATAGTCGCCTTAACACTGTTGCGAGTAATTTTTACTTGGCTGGAATTGTGAAAATCCAGATTTTGCTTGATCTTTTTTAAGGTTAGAACGGCCATGCCTAACGCCCAAAGACAGAAGTTGCGGAGGCCGGTTTCATGCGTGGGAAGCAGTTGTGTGTACTTCAGCGCATTCTGTAAATGATGGTGAGCGATGCTGATTAAGTGCTCCAAACCTTCCCTGAAGTTTTCTGAATGGGTTTCCGGTGTCAGGTTTTTAAGATCGAACCCTGTTTCGGTAAAAATATCCTGCGGTAACCAGCAAACGCCACGTTCTGCATCATCCCATATATCTTTTAATATGTTGGTCATTTGCAGTCCCTGACCGAAAGATACCGACAGGCTAAGCAGTTCGTCTTTGTGTTGAGCAATTTCCGGCGAGTAATGGCAAAAAAGCTTGGCCAGCATTTCGCCTACGCAACCGGCAACGTAATAGCAATATCTGTCCATATCGGCGAGTGTTTCAAGACCGCCATGCAGATCCATGGCCTGAAAGATCGGCATGCCTTCGGCCATGGTTTCTACGCAAGTAGCCAATGCTTCGATTTGATCGGGGTCGAGTTTATGAGTAATTTGAATAACGCGTGGCAATACATGAATTAAGGCGTGCTCGGCAGGAATGGTTTGCTCAGAAAGCAGCGGCGCAAGTTCTACAGCAAACGGCTCTGAATTGTTTCCGGTTTTTACGACATGAATAAACTCTGAGCAAAAATATTTTTTTTGTTCAGAGGATAGGGAAACTTCATCTTCTATAGTGTCGACAATGCGACATAACAAATAGGCGTTAGCGACTGCGCCGTATAATTTTTCCGGCAACTGTGGAATAGTCAGCGCAAATGTTCTGGAGACGCCTTCAAGTATTAATGCCTGAAATTCATCGTCAGAACATTTGCTGAGTGATTTTGGATTATCCAAGGATATTTGAGTTTCACTCATGATATTTTTGCTGTCGACCTACAAGGTAAAATTAAGTTGATTAATAACAATAATAGACTGTTTGTTGGTATTTTGCAAAGCAATGTTGTTTTGTTGCAAATACGCACACCCTGTAATTCAGGAAAGAAGTTTATTGCTAATTAAAATAGTAAGTTATTGGTATTTTTCGGGTATTTGTGCGGGCAGTATGCGGTTGCGCTCTGTGTGGTCGATCTACGCATGCGCACTATAAAACTGGAGTCATCAGTTAAAAGATAGTATTCTAGTCAGCAATAGATAAACGGTTGTATTATATAATAGCTTTGCGTGTATTACCTGATTTTTGTTGTGTAAATGCAGTAGGCGTTTGTATTATATTAGGTGTTTTTGGGTTGTTGTTTTATTGATACAAGTTTATCGTCTTGTAGTGTATGTGCTTTCAGGGCGTTCATTTTTATGTGGGCGTCATTAAATTTATCGAAGTTTTTTTTGGAGGGTTTGCTCGTGGGAGTTCCTTTACGTCAGCAGTTAGCCGTAGGTAGTTATTTGATTAAGCAAAAGTTGAAAGGAGTTAAGAAATATCCTTTGGTGCTGATGCTTGAGCCTTTGTTTCGTTGCAATTTGGCCTGTGAAGGCTGCGGTAAAATTGATTACGAAGACGATATTCTCGACCAGCGTCTTTCCTTTGAAGAATGCATGCAGGCTGTAGACGAATGCGGTGCTCCGATGGTGTCGATTCCAGGAGGGGAGCCGCTGATCCATAAAGAAATGCCGCAGATTGTTGCCGGTATCGTTGCCCGCAAGAAATATGTTTATCTGTGCACTAATGCGTTGTTGTTGAAAAAGAAGATCGGCGACTATACGCCGTCGCCTTATCTGACTTTCTCCATCCATCTCGATGGCATGAAAGAACGGCATGATGCCTCGGTGTGTCAGGATGGTGTTTTTGATCGCGCAGTGGAGGCGATAAAGCTGGCGCTGGCAAAGGGTTTCAGAGTCACCGTCAACTGTACCTTGTTTCAAGGCGAAACGCCGGAAAATGTTGCCGAATTTCTCGATTTTGCCATGGAGTTGGGCATTGAAGGTGCCACTATCGCACCTGGATTCAGCTACGAACGCGCCCCGCAGCAGGACGTTTTTATTAAAAGCAAGGATACCAAGAAATTATTCCGGGGTATTTTTGAAATCGGCAAGACGCGAAAGTGGAAGCTGAATCACTCGACGCTTTATCTTGATTTTCTGGCGGGTAATCAGGGTTATCAGTGCACGCCATGGGGCAACCCAACGCGGAATGTGTTTGGCTGGCAGAAACCCTGTTATTTGTTGTCTGACGAAGGTTATGCGTCAAGTTTCAAGGAGTTGCTGGACGACACGCCCTGGGAAAAGTACGGCACGGTTAATAATCCTAAATGCGCACAATGCATGGCGCATTGTGGTTTTGAAGCGACTGCGGTTGAAGACATGTTGAGTCATCCGTTAAAGGCCTTGTGGACTTCGATTAGAGGCCCAAAAACCGATGGAGATATGGTGCCTGAGGCCACTCCCGAGTACGCAAGAGTAGAGCGATCATCAACCCTTGCAGGCATTCCTGTGAGAGTAGAGCTTGTCGATTAAAATTTATTTAGGCCAAAGGCTAAAGGAAAGGGGGGGGGTTCGCTCTTCGCCTTTTGCCTGGCTTAAATTGGTTTTCACGAGGTATTTTGATTATGGGTCTAAAAAGTATGAAGTTAGCTGCGGTTTTTATGCTTCTTTTGTTTGGGACAGTGAACGCTTTTGCTGTGGATGAAGGTGGGGCAACTGCAAGACAGGTCGTAGAGAAATTTCAGTCCGACCTCATTGATGTGATGAAGGACGGCAAGAAATTGGGCTATGCCGGAAGATATGAGAAGCTCAAGAATCCTGTTTCCAACAGCCACGAATTGACAAAAATTGCCCGTATTGTGGTCGGTAAGGAGTGGGAGAAGTTATCCGAAGAGCAACAACAGAAGCTGGTCGATGTCTTCAGTCAGTTGAGTATTGCCTCTTATGCGCATAACTTTAAGGATTATTCGGGGGAATCATTTGTATTCGATTCGGAAGAAGAAACAACAAGAGGCGGTGTTGTTGTGCATTCTCACTTTCTTATTCCTGGTGACAAGCCCGTTAAGTTTGATTACATGTTAAAGGAGAAGGGCAATAGCTGGCGTATTATTAATATTATCGCCAACGGTGTCAGTGATTTGGCCTTGAAAAGGTCGGAATATACGACTATTTTGCAGCGTGAAGGTTTTGATGTATTAATAACCAAAATTAACGAAAAAATTAATAATTATTCAAAACAATAGGTTTTATGCCGATGAATAGACTACACAAAGGCAATCGTAGCGTTAAAATGCAACATACATTCTCAGGGTTGTTGATTGTCGTTGCGCTCACTCTGGGGGGGTGTGCAACAACAGGTGATGTTGCACGCCAAACTGTAGTGAGCAAGACCGATCCCTATGAAAACGTTAATAGAAAAATATTTGGTTTTAACGATAGCGTCGATAATTATGTAGCCGAACCTGTTTCAACTGCCTATAAGTGGATAACTCCGCAGTGCATGCAAACGGGTGTGTTCAACTTCTTTAATAATCTGAAAAATGTGAACGTGGTTATTAATGATGTTTTACAGGCTAAATTTTCACAAGGCGCTGAAGATACCGGACGTTTTGCTATCAATTCAACAATAGGTCTGGGTGGTCTGGTTGATGTGGCCAAGCATGTGGGACTGGAGCAAAATGAGGAGGATTTTGATCAGACGCTGGCGGTATGGGGTGTGCCTCAAGGTTCTTATCTAGTGCTGCCTATTCTGGGGCCGTCAACTGCGCGTGGTATTCCAGGAGCGGTATTTGATACGGCGGCAAATCCAGTCACTTATATAGGTATGCCTGTGCAGTTGTTGTCTATGCTGAATGCCAGAGCTAGTGCGGAGGGGGCGTTAAAGTTCATTGATGAAGCTGCGTTAGACCCTTATGTATTTACGCGCGAATCTTTTTTGCAGTGGCGTAATAATCTGGCTACGGATGGAAAGGCGGAGGCATCATTCGATATAGATAATTTTGAAGATGAGTCGCTTGACGGCGATAATAGCGCGGCTTTTAGCCAAGACTCGTCTGGTGATGCTCATACAGACAAACCAGGTTTTTCTCTGCGCCTAGACGAAAAGACTCAAAAAATTGAGCAAGTTTCGTATTCATTTAGCAGTGTCGCCCAATCATTTGACGCTACCGCCAAGTCATTTGAAGAGGCCGGTAACAAGCTGGATAAACTGGAAACATTAAAAAGACGTAGATAAAGAAGGCGAAAGGTAAAAGGCGAAGAGCGGGCGTGTTGAATCGCCTTGCGCCTTTTGCCCTTCGCCTCATTTTGACTAATAATGTAATAAAGAATGGACTTCGTAATCCTTTAGTTTTTCTCTTCCCTTCAGAAAATCCAACTCCACCACAAAGGCGCAAGCCTCTACCTTTGCACCCAATTGTTCAACTAATTCACAGCTGGCTTTTGCCGTTCCGCCGGAAGCCAGTAGGTCATCAATCAGTAAAACATGATCGTTCGCATCGAAAGCGTCGATATGCGCCTCTAGTGTGGCTGAACCATATTCAAGGTCATACGAGACACTTTGCACATCGTAAGGCAGTTTTCCCGGTTTTCTCAATGGCACAAACGGAAGCCCCAGCTCCCAAGCAACCAGAGAGCCGAAAATAAAACCGCGTGCCTCCATCCCTGCAACTGCGGTGATATTTCTGCCTAAAAAGGGTTGTAGCAGTTGATGAACGGAAAGTCTTAGTGTCGCGGGGTCCTTTACCAGTGGTGTAATATCCTTGAAGATAATGCCTGGTTTCGGGAAATCGGGGATGTCGCGGATTTTATCTCTTAATCGGTTCATATTTTTGTACTATTGCAATGAATAGGTGGGGGAAGGTTATATAAATTTACGAAATTTCTGTATTGCCGCAAACTTTTTTGTTGTGTAGGCTTGATTTAGGCAAGCTAGTTTAATTAAAAATAGCTTCGAAAGAATAGCCGTTGCATTCCAGGATTTCTTTCATTTTTTTTAAGCCATCCATTTGGATTTGTCTGACACGTTCTCGGGTTACGCCCAGTTCTTGAGCAACCTGTTCAAGGGTAGAGTCTTCATAACCGCAAAGCCCATAACGGCGACAAATAACTTCACGTTGTTTTTCAGAAAGTTGAAGTACCCATTTCGCAATGTTATGTCTAATGCAGTCTTCTTGTATTTTTTCAGCGGGCGATAAACTATTGCTATCAGAAATTGACTCTACCAAAGGTTTATCAAAATCCTTGCCGGTCGGCATATCTATTGATGAAACCCGCTCGTTAAGTTTAAGCATTTTTGCAACTTTATGAATCGGTATGTCCAGATGAGCTGCAATATCTTCGGCATTAGGTTCATGATCGAGTAACGGTGCTAAATGACGCTGAACTTTAAGATAAGTGTTCATTTCCTTGACAACATGAATCGGCAAACGGATAGTTCGCGTTTGATTCATAATGGCCCGTTCGATAGTTTGCCTGATCCACCAAGTGGCATAGGTTGAAAATCTAAAACCTCTTTCAGGATCAAATTTTTCAACGGCGCGCATCAAGCCCAGATTGCCTTCCTCAATCAAATCCAGCAGTGGCAAGCCTCTATTTAGGTAGCGACGGGAAATTTTAACGACTAAGCGTAAATTACTTTCGATCATGATTTTTCGGGCAGCTTCATCGCCTAGCAAAGCTCTAGATCCATAAAATTTTTCTTGGTCGGCAGTCAGTAATTGTGAGTGAGATAGTTCGTTTAAATAAACGCGTGTCGCATCCATGCTCTTATCTTGCAGCGAGGCATGGGTAATTATCTGGTCAATATCCGATGTTTCAGCGATAGCTGAATTTTTCTGGGGATCATCGTCAAAAGACAACTCATCATCAAATAATAGACCAACATCATCGTCCAATAGCTCAACTAATTCTGCCTTCATGATAACCTCTACATTGTTCGACCAAAAAAGCCGAAATGGTTTTATTATTTGCCCGGTAAAAAGTTAAGTGGATTCACCGGTTTTCCGTTTTTTCTTATTTCAAAATGCAGCGAGGCTTGGTTTGATTTCGCGGAATTTGATTGTGCTTGACCTGCTTTTGCAATAACCTCGCCTTTGTCCACCGTACGCCCCTCTGTAACAAGCAGTTGGCTGTTATTGGCATAAGCGCTTAAATATAAATTGTTGTGTTTTATAATAAGCAAATTACCGTAGCCAATGAGGCCTTGTCCGCTATAGACAACTTTGCCTGCTTCAGCCGCACTGACGTCTTGTCCTGTTTTTCCGGCTATATCAATACCTTTGTTATGAGCTGGAGAAAAATATTTTAAAATCTTTCCTTTGATTGGCCATTGAAAGTTTAACTTTAACATGACTGTATTATCAATTGAAATAATTGATTTTTTTTGTGGGCTACTTCCGTTTTTTTCAGCAATATTATTAAAAGGTTGGCTTTTATATGGCGGGTTGTCAGTTAGATTGGGTTTGTTATTTAATGAAATAACGGTTTTTTTCTGCGGGCTGATTCTGTTTTCTGCAGTTGCAGCGACGATGATTTGTTTTATCTTTGATTGCGCTTCCTCATCGATGTGATTATGCATGGGCTTGTTTCCCAAGTTCGGATCGGAGAGTCTTATTTTTTGATCTATTTCTATCGTATAAGGGGTGGCGATCCGGTTCCATTGCGCTAATTGCTGATAATTTATGTCATAAATCAGGCTTATTGCATATAAGGTGTCACCTTTTTTTACCTGGTGATATTTTGTATTGTCTTTTGCAATATCAGGAGTATTTGTGGTTACAGGGGCATAGTTTTGCGGTAATACCGTACAGCTATCCACTAAAGCCAGCAATATTACAATAAAAACAAGCTTTGAATTAGCGAATCTCATAGAAGGTTATTTTTTTAATAAAAGCTTTTTAGCCAGATTTATTTTTGCGGCCAAATAGTTTGATCCGCCACGATCGGGATGGATTTTTTGCATGAGTTTACGATGAGCGGCAATAATTTCAGCTTCCGATGCGCCTATCTTCAAATCCAACACTTCATAGGCTTCTTCAATCGACATATTATCTTTAGAAGTTTCTTTGTTGGATCGTTGCGATGTGTTTTGTTTTGCAGAATTAAATTGTGACCATAGTCGATGAAAATAGGGCGCATAACGTAACAATGCCGGCATTAAGCGGAGTATAAAAGCAATAGCCACACCTGTCAGAGCAAAAAGCCAGTTCAAGCGACCGGTTACGGTTAAATAAAGTACAACCAGTCCTGTAACCGATAGAAACAAAAGCTTAGTATAACGAGCCAATACAGCTGGCGAGGTTTTTAAAAACGCACGCATGCCAAAAAATGCAATGATGATCAATATCAACATTAGGTAAAGTCGAATCAAGGTTTACTCCTGGATGAATGATCTGTTTAAGGCCGCTCTCAAGGTTTTTTTCCATACCTAGATCTCTGTAGTGCCATGGATGATGCCAATTCCGTAAGACTTGTTAGAGCAGTTACGGCTAGGTATCCATAGTATTCGAATAAATAATACCTTAAAATATGACATCTTATGATAACAATTTAATGTGGGTTGATATGTTAAATGACAAAGTTTCAGTTCTGGGTTTTGCCGCCGCAAGCGGAACCGGTAAAACCACGTTATTGACCCAATTGATTCCGATTTTAAAACAAAACGGTTTGCGCATCGGCTTGATCAAGCATAGTCATCATAATTTTGACATTGACCAGTCAGGAAAAGATAGTTTTCGCTTGCGGGAAGCCGGAGCCTCGCCAGTTATGCTGGTATCCCGGTATCGGCGGGCGATTATTACCGAATTGGTCCCGGAACAAGAGCCCCGCTTGGAGGATCAGTTAAAGCAATTCGATCAAGTTGAACTGGATTTGATTTTGGTGGAAGGCTTTAAGTCGGAAAAATTTCCTAAAATTGAATTGCATCGATCTGTGCTTGAACAACCCCTACTTTACCCCAATGATCCGGACATCATCGCAATAGCGACCGATGTGGCGCTAAAAACGCCAGATTATTTGATGCAATTGGAATTGAATCATCCAGAAACGATTGCCGAATTTATCCAAAACCATGTGATGAAAAACTATGCTCGACTCATGTAGCCCAGAATCCAGACCGTTATTGTCTCTTGAAAACGCGCTGGATAGCATCAAAGCCGCTATACAACCGGTAAGCGGTACAGAAAAACTGACCTTAAAAAATGCCTTGGGCCGAGTGTTGGCCGAATCGGTTTATTCACCGATCAATATTCCCCGTGACAGGAATGCAGCGATGGATGGCTATGCGTTTTCCAGTTGCGGCAGGGTTGGTGGGCAGGCGTTCATGCTAGCTTTAGTAGGGATTTCCTGGGCTGGACGGCCATTTCAAGGTCAGTTGCAAGCCGGTCAGTGCGTCAGGATTTTTACCGGAGCAGTCGTGCCGGAACAGGCCGACTCAGTCATCATGCAGGAACAGGTACAGGTTCATGAGCAAAGTGTCTATTTTCCGGCGGACACCCGAGTGCTGCAAAATATCCGGGAAATCGGCGAAGACGTAAATGAAGGATATTGTTTACTAGCGCAGCCCAAAAAACTAACAGCGGTTGATCTGGGTTTGCTGGCTTCTGCCGGTGTTGACCAGGTTACCGTTAAACGACAGGTAAAAATCGCCCATTTCTCTACCGGTGATGAACTGACTGCATTAGGTCGGCCGCTGGAACCAGGGAAAATCTACGACAGCAATCGCATTATGTTGGGCGGATTATTGGCAGGTCCCGGTTACAGTGTCACTGATTTAGGCGTTATTCCCGATAATAAACAACTGCTTGAAGACAGTTTTATTGAAGCATCTAAGCACCATGATGTGATCATAACCACCGGCGGCGCTTCAGTCGGTGAGGCCGATTATGTCAAAGAAATCCTGCAAAACTGTGGGAAAGTCAATTTTTGGAAAATGGCGATAAAACCCGGAAAACCCTTGGCTTTCGGTAAGATAGGGCAATGTCATTTTTTTGGTTTGCCCGGCAATCCGGTTGCCGTAGTGGTAACCTATCAGCAGATAGTGGCTCCCGCGCTTAGGCAGCTTTCCGGGGCTCCGCTTGCCAAGCCGTTAAGATTGACCGCGACCTGTATCACCGCTTTAAAGAAAGCTCCTGGACGACAGGAATATCAGCGCGGCATCCTCAGTCAAGATGAGTGCGGCGAGTTTTTTGTCGCCACAGCGGGGCGGCAGGGTTCAAATATCCTCAGCTCTATGAGTCAGAGTGACTGTTATATCGTCTTGCCAAGAGAGTGTGCTGGTGTACCAGCAGGCGACAAGGTCATTGTTGAGCCGTTTAGTTTGTTGATATAGCGACTTACTTAGTAGCAAGCTTAAAAACCGTAACGACGTTCAAACAAGATACGCCTTCGGGTAACAACAAGCATTCACTGTTCGTAGCTGCTCAGCAGTTAGAAAAATGGAACGCAGAGGCCAAAAGTAGGCGCTTACTTTTGGCCTCTGCGTTCCATTATTGCGTTCTATTATATTGACTACTGAGTTGTTACCACTGTTTACCGTTAGACTTTTTTAACAAACTCTGACTTCAGTTTCATAGCACCAATACCTTCGATTCTGCAGTCAATATCATGATCGCCGTCGACCAGACGGATGATTTTGACTTTAGTGCCGACTTTGACAACCGATGACGACCCTTTGACCTTAAGGTCTTTGATGACGGTTACATTATCGCCGTCTTGCAACACGTTGCCGTTTGCGTCCTTAACGATACGGACATCGGAGTTGTCTTCGGCTGTCCCAGCTTGCGGCCATTCGTGTGCACATTCAGGGCAGACATACATCAGATCGTCTTCGTAGGTGAATTCTGAGCCGCATGCAGGACATTTTGGGAGGTTATTCATTGTTTTCCTTAATGTAGGTTTGTCTCAACCTTGTGGGATACAAAGTGTATTGAGGCGACATAATGCCAGATTCAGGCGGTTATTGTCTATTTCATGAGGAGCTATGCCTATTCGGGACGCGCTTTAATTTACCCGGTCGACTTTAACTAAAATATGCATCCGGCTTTCGCCAACCTGACGCGTATTAACAAATGCACCGCTTGAACTGTTGTTACTGTTTTCGCCAACTCCCCCGAGTTCTACCCATTCGCCAAGATTGATCCTGAGTGTCGATTGCGCATTTTGGGTTTCGATCCGGCCTCGATTATTCAGTTTATCCGACCAAGGCGATATGCTAAGAATGACTTGCTGTCCGGCCAGTCTGGGGACTACCGAAAAACCGGTGGTCGCTTCGGTAAATTCGGTTGCCGTGGCGTAACCATAACTGGAAGAATATTGACTTGGATAAACATTGCCCGTTTTAATATGAGCCGCGACGCCTTCCATAGTTCGAATGGTTTGAGTGTTTTGATCGGCGTTCTTCTCTTGGGTCTGATAAAAATGACCGCCTATTCTGCCGCCGGATCTTGACGGATCATCAGCCGGGATATTCAGCTGCACCCTGGCGGCCGCGTTAAGTTCATCGGCGGTAGTCTGCTTGCTTTGCCTGACGGTGATGATCAGATTGCTTTGGCGCACATCCAATTGCCTGACGATGGCTTTGATTTCAGCCAATTTGTCAGGTGTGGTCTTGACTAATAAATTGGAACCGTTGTCAATCAATTGGGCGGTGTTGCCTAACAATGGAGCAAGCAACGGCAGTATTTCGAATGCCGGTCGATTGCTTAAGGGAATGACTTCAATAATGGCGTCAGCGGCAAAAACGCTATTGCCTAGCAGGCTGATGAAAATCAATGCTAAAAGTTTTTTCAAGGGGAAGCTCCGGTACAGGTAACCATGAGTCTCTATGGTATAACGTTGTGTGTGCCATTCGAAATTCTTTTTTTATGCTGATTTTGGCGATTTGCTGTCTGCTTCCGACAGTGGATTTTGCTAGCCTATCGCCGTATTCCTGTGCATGAATGCGCTAAATAAATCAATATACGGGTACAGCTATCCCATATTTTGGTAACGATAACTTGATTTATTGTCCAGGCCGATCATTCGACGTTGTCAACCTCTTGTTTTCTGGCAATTGTCGGGCAATAATGGTTTTGAGTTAATCACCAGCAACTGATAGTTGCGCTTATAATAAGCGCTCCAGCGTAAACGATTATCGGCTACTCAACTTATGACTTCACCGGGCAAAAAACCACTCATTATCGTCATCGGCATTGCGTTGATGGTTGCCGTTTATTTTTTCACCAGACAGCCTGAATTTGTTGATGTTGAAATCGTCACCCTTGAGCAAGGCGAGGTGAGGGCGACGGTATCCAATACCCGCGTCGGTACGGTTAAAGCCTGTCGGCGCGCCTATCTGGCACCGGCAACAGGCGGTCAGGTTGCCGAGTTGCATGTCAAGGAAGGCGACATGGTCAAACAACACCAGTTACTGCTGGAGGTCTGGAATAAGGACCTGAAAGCGCAGGTCAAACTGCAGGAAGCACAAATCAGGGCTAACCGGGCATCAGCTGAACAAGCTTGTCAGCTTGGGGCTGGCGCCGAACGCGAGGCCGAGCGTTTGTCACGGTTGCAAAAATTCGATCATATTGTCTCTGAAGAGCAGGTCGATATTAAAGCGACCGGCGCACGCGCCAAACGTGCATCCTGCAATGCCGCTCTTGAGGCTATCGCCGTCAGTCAGGCCAACCGCGACGCGGTTCAGGCCGCTGTCGAACGCACCCTGATTCTCGCGCCTTTCGACGGCACCGTGGCTGAAATCAATGCCGAGCAGGGAGAATTCATCACGCCATCGCCGCCCGGTATTCCGACTTTGCCCGCCATCGACTTGCTGGATGTCAGCTGTTTGTACGTGTCTGCGCCGATGGATGAAGTGGACGCGCCGCAGATCAAAACCGGCATGAGCGCCTGCGTGTCGTTGGATGCCTTTACTGATAAACGCTGTTCCGGCACGGTAAGCCGCATCGCGCCTTATGTACTGGAAAAGGAAAAACAGGCGCGCACCGTCGAAGTTGAAGTTAAATTAACCGACCCGAAAGATATTAACGGCTTGCTGCCCGGCTACAGTGCCGATATTGAGGTGTTGTTGGCCAGAAAATCTCAGGCGCTCAGGGTGCCAGCCGAAGCGGTGCTGGAAAATAACCGGGTGTTGCTGATGCAGGCGGACGGTTTGCTGGAAGAGCGCAGCTTTAAGCCGGGTCTGGCTAACTGGAATATCGTAGAAGTGCTGTCCGGTCTGAATGTCGGTGATAAAGTCGTGTTGTCGGTAGGTCGTGATGGCGTGGTGGCAGGCGCTTATGCCCGTGTACAAAAATGATCCGGCTGGAACATATTCACCGCTATTTCCAGGTAGGCGAGCAGACCGTTCATGCCTTGAATGACATTAATGCCGTCATCGAAAAAGGCGAATATGTATCGGTGATGGGGCCGTCAGGTTCCGGAAAATCGACCTTATTAAATGTCATCGCCCTGCTTGATCAGCCAAGCTCAGGCCGGTATCTGTTAAACGATCAGCCGGTTACCCAGCTTAGCGACGACGAACTTGCCAAAGTTCGCCGCGAAAACATCGGTTTTGTGTTCCAGTTTTTTCATTTGATCCCGCGTTTATCGGCGGCGGAGAACATTGAAATACCGATGATACTGGCAGGCGTAGCGGTTAAGGAACGCAAACAACGGGTACTGGAGGCGCTGACATCGGTCAGTCTGCAAGATCGGGCTCACCATAGGCCGGATCAGCTTTCCGGCGGACAGCTACAGCGCGTCGCGATTGCCAGGGCCATGATTATGCGCCCTGCGATTTTATTGGCGGACGAGCCGACCGGTAATCTCGACAGCAAATCCGGCAAGGAAATTATCGAGTTGCTGGAAGGGCTTAACCGGCAAGGTGTAACGCTGATGATTATTACCCATGACCAAAATGTGGGCGACCGGGCGCGGCGGAAAATTCGTATTGTCGATGGGCAGATAGGGTGATAAGCAATCAAAATATAAAAGATCACCACAAAGACACGAAGTTTTGCCTCGTTCCCACGCGCTGCGTGGGAATGCAGTTAAGGCGCGCTGCGCCACGAGTCACGCGTAACATCCGAAAAAATAGGCAGTACAAACACGGGACGCAGCGCGTGGGAACGAGAATGGGTAAGTCCGATAAACCATGTTAATCAAAGACACGTTAACCCAATCCTTAGTCGCAATCAGCGCCCAGCGCTTGCGCGCGGCGTTGATTATTCTGGCTATGAGCATCGGCATCGCTTCGGTTTCGGTGTTAACTGCCTTGGGCGAAAGCGCTCGCCGCTATATAGTTAACGAGTTTGAAGCCTTGGGCACGAACCTGGTTATCGTGTTGCCGGGGCGCACCGAAACCCTAGGCGGACAGCCGCCGTTATTCGGCGAAACACCCAGGGATTTGACGCTGGAAGATGCCGAGGCTTTGTTACGCAGTCGTCATATTGCGGCCATCGCGCCGCTAACTGTCGGTTCTGCGCCCGTTTCAGCGCAAGGACTGGAGCGCGAAACCAATGTTTTGGGTTCGACGCATGCACTAAGACGGGTGCGTCGTTTGACCATGGCGCAAGGCAGTTTTTTGCCCCAAACCGAGATTGATAAAACTCTATCGGTGTGCGTGATCGGCCAAACTATACGCAATGAACTGTTTGCCAAGCAATCGGCTCTGGGGCAATGGCTGCGCATTAACGACCGGCGCTTTCGGGTGATCGGCGTGCTGGCGTCGGAAGGGCAATCGGTCGGCATCGATTTTGACGAAATTGTGATTATTTCGGTGGCGTCGGCACAGGTTTTGTTTGATACCCATTCGTTATTCAGGATTCTGGTTGAAGCCAAATCCAAACCGGACATGTACCAGGCGGTCGATGAAATCAGGGGCATCATCAAGGCCCGCCATGAAGGCGAAGACGATGTGACACTGATTACCCAGGACAGCGTGGTCAGCACCTTCGATAAAATATTGACCGCGTTGACCCTGACCGTAGCCGGTATCGCTGGAATCAGTTTGGTAGTGGCGGGTGTTTTGGTGATGAATGTGATGCTGGTCAGCGTCACGCAACGTACTGCCGAAATCGGTTTACTGAAAGCCTTGGGCGCGACCAAGCGGCAGCTGCTGTGGCTGTTTTTGGCCGAGGCGGCGATGCTGTCGCTGGCAGGCGCGGTGCTGGGCGTGATCTTGGGATACGTAACCCTGGCAATTTTGCAGGCTTTTTACCCGGATTTTCCTATGGAGCTGCCGGGCTGGGCATTGCTGGCCGCGTTGGCAGTTTCGTTAATTACCGGCTTGCTGTTCGGTGTATTACCGGCCAGAAAAGCGGCCAATCTCGATCCTATTGTCGCATTGGCAAAGCGGTAAACTTATGCATTACGCTGATCTTATCTTATTGTCGTACCGGACGGTTATCAGCCACAAACTGCGTTCGGCACTGACCGCATTGGGTCTGATTATCGGTATCGCGGCAGTGGTGGTATTGACTTCTATCGGTCGCGGCATTCATACTTTTGTGCTGGCAGAGTTCACTCAGTTCGGCACTAATTTGATCAGCATTCATCCCGGAAAAACTACCACCTTCGGTGTGTCTGGAGCAACCATAAGCACTGTTAGACCGCTGGTTATCGCCGACGCGGTCAGCTTAAGAAATCGACGAAATATCATTGCCGTATCCCCGATGGTGCAAGGTAATGCACAAATTAAAGCCGGAAAAATGCAGCGGCGCACCAACGTGCTCGGGGTCGGTTCTGCGGTGCCGGAAATCTGGAAAATCAAGGTCGTCAACGGGCGTTTCTTACCGGAAGAAGAAAGCAATCCGCGCGCCTTTGCGGTGCTGGGCAATAAATTGGCGACCGAACTGTTCGGCACAGCCAGTCCGCTAGGCCAGCGCATCAGGATCGGCAGCGACCGTTTTCGGGTCATCGGCGTGATGGAAAAAAAAGGCCAGACGCTCGGTTTCGACATGGATGACACCATCTACATCCCAGCCGCCAAGGCGTTGGAACTGTTTAACAGGGAAAGCCTGATGGAAATCCATCTGCTCTATAAAAGCAATGCCGCGATTGCCGGCGTAGAAAAAGCCATCAAGAAAAGCTTGATTGCCCGGCACGGCAGGGAAGATTTCACCCTCGTCACCCAGAACCAGATGCTGAAAAGCATGGATTCGATCTTGAATATCCTGACGCTGGCGGTGGCGGCATTAGGCAGTATTTCTTTGCTGGTAGGCTCGGTTGGCATATTAACCATTATGACTATCGCCGTTTCCGAACGCATTTCCGAAATCGGCTTGCTGCGGGCGGTAGGCGCAGAAAAGCGAACCATTTTCCAGCTATTCCTGTGCGAGGCCTTGGCGTTAAGCGGTGCAGGCGGGCTGTGCGGCGTGTTGCTGGGCATAGCCATCGTCAAGATACTTGAGGTCGCACTGCCCGCCTTGCCTGTGGAGCTGGCCTGGGCCTATATCGTTGCCGCCCTTATGGTCTCATTGCTGATCGGCATAGCAGCCGGAGTAGTCCCGGCAATGAAAGCCGCCCGGCTAGAACCTTTAGAGGCTTTGCGCGCCGAGTGATTTTCGTATTTCAAACAGGCTTGTGAGTTCGGCTTTTTTATCACAAACACATGGGGCAAAGGGGCTGTAAGCCACCCTGTCCGTCATTTCATTTCATTGTAAACCTGACACATGCAACAATTGATCGATTTTTTTGGTATTAAAGATTTTCTGCCTCATGGGTATTGCCTGTCGTGGAGTCCGGTATTGCTTTGGCTGCATGTTATCGCAGACATACTGATTACCCTGTCCTATTATTCGATTCCGCTGATTCTCATTTATTTTATCCGGAAGCGTAAAAGCTTTCCCTATCCGTGGCTGGTCGTCATGTTTGCCGGATTTATTATTGCCTGCGGTACCACGCATTTACTGTCGGCTATCACGATATGGATACCTTTATATTGGCTGGACGGATTGTTTAAAGGTATTACGGCGATTCTTTCGATCGCTACTGCTTTCCTGACACTATGGATTACTCCGCGCGCCTTGTCTTTACCCAGTGCCGAACAACTGCAAGCCGAGATAGAGCAAAGAAAAGTAGCAGAAAATGCGTTGCGCGAAAGTGAAAATAAGCTTGCCGTCATTCTTGATAGTGTCGAATCCCTTATTTATATCAAGGATAACAATCATCAATATCAGTATGCCAATCGACCGGTACGGCAACTGTTTGGCAAGGGGATGGAAGACATTATTGGCAAGGTAGACGATGATTTTTTTGATGCTGCTACCACGGCAAGATTGCGCGAAAATGATCGCCGAGTCATTGAATTGGGTGAACGAGTAGCAGTCGATGAGATGATTACTCTCAAAGACAGCACCATTACCGTCACCTACTTTTCCACTAAGCAACTACTGCGCCATGAAAACGGCAGTGTTTACGGCTTGTGCGGCATTTCTACCGATATTAGCGAACTCAAGCACCGGGAGCAGCTAGACAAAGAACATCTGAACGAACTCGCTCATGTGACTCGCCTTGGGTTGATGGGTGAAATGGCTTCAGGCATCGCTCATGAAGTTAACCAGCCCCTGGCTGCGATTACCAGCTATACGCAAGTCAGTCTAAACCTTGTCAACACTGAAGATCCTGATCTGGTCAAGCTCGCCGATATTTTGTACAAAACTCAGCAGCAAGCTTTAAGAGCGGGGCAGATAATTCATCGAATGAGGGAATTTGTTAAATCTCATGCAAAACATCGTTCAAGCTTCGATATTAATACCTTGATTCATGATGCGGTTGGCCTGTGTATTGCTGAAGTTAAAAAAAACGACATAAGGTTAACATTTGTTCTGGAAAACAATCTGCCGTCTATTTCTGTCGATCATATACAAATTGAACAGGTCATCATAAATTTGATCCGAAACAGTATTGATGCCTTACAAAACATACCGGTAAAACAGCAACGTCAATTAAGCATCCAGAGCCAATTAACGCTCAATAATGAAATAGAGATCAGGGTAAAGGATAATGGACTTGGACTTGCTCAAGACGAGAAACAAAAAATATTGATGCCTTTTTATACCACTAAAAAAGACGGGATGGGAATGGGGCTATCTATCAGTCGTTCGCTTATCGAAGCTCATGAAGGTGTTTTGCGTTTTAATAGCGAATCTGGAAAAGGCACCACTTTTTATTTCACTCTACCCATAATAAGTAGCGACGCATAAGTTTTTTGACTCTTGTTGTCAGTGGTGCGGTCGGGCCTGTGTCTGTGAATGAGCGATTAAAGCCATCCTGGCAGGTAGCTAATTTTGATCTATAGCCTGTTTTATTTGCCTAATTGACGCACTGTTTAATTGCGCTGTTCTGTTGTGATCCAGACATAATGCGCCTCTAAAACCAAGATAATCCGGCTGGTAGGGTATCAGTTCGGCTATATCGTCCAGTCTGAGCGAACCGGCCAGTCCGCAGAGCATTTTCCGGTCTTTTGCCAGCCGGACAAATTGCGCTATGTCGGCTTTTGCCATGACCTGAGTTAAGGAGCCGTTGGATTTGTTCATGGTGTCGAGCATGACCCCGTTGAATCCGGCATTTTTTAGCGAGTCTATGACGGCAAGATCCGGTTGGGTATCGGCGAATAGCACCGCTATTAAGTCGATCTTTCCCAGGTTCCGGTGTTGAAATGCAGCGAGCTTTTCTAAAGTTCCCTGCCAGTCTCCGCCGGGAAAAAAACCGATTTTTATATAATTGACCTCGGTTTCGGCCATCGCTGTTACCGCTTGGTAAATAATCTCAGGCTGCATCGGCAGGTCGCCGACGGTTGCGCTAACAGGACAGCGGCCATTAATCTCAGTAACAATGGCTTTGACCAGATCGGTTTTCAGCGCACCTAATGCGCCTAAAGCCGGTTGTTTCAGGTCGATAATATCGACATTCGCGCTTAAAACCAACAAGGCTTCTTCTACGCTGTTAACGCTGGCAAGCATTCCGGTCATGCGTCTACCTCCGAGGCGATCGCCGAACCTGCTCCCGGCAGGTTTTCGGCATTCACACCATCCCTGGCGATCGCCACGCCAGTTCCAGACTGGCTTGTGGCATACACACCCTCCTTGGCGATAAAGTTTTCAATAACCGTCATCAACCAACTCCAGGCTTCCAGTTCTCGGTCTCCGGCTGTTTTTTCCAGGCCGATACGCAGATAGTCGATTTCGGCTTGTATTTTTTCTAATGGAATCATGCCTAAGCGGCTGATTAAAATCGCCGCTTCCAATACCGAATATTGGGCGCGATTAAAGCCTCTAAAGGGTGAATGATTAACGCTATGCACGGCCTTGCAGAATAGTTTTGGCCGGGTTTCATTGTCTTCAACGCGAACCAGTTCGACTTCGGTATGGGCCAGCGCACAATCAAGCACTTGGCCATCGATTTTTTCCGCCGGTTTTAGCGGCCAGTCGCGCCGGCCGGTCAGGCATCCGGCAAACACCCGTACATCATCGCAATAGTTGATCACGGCGGTTTTGCTTGCCAACAGGTTATTGAGTGTTGTTGAGGGGCGAAACGGCAGGATGATGAAATCGTCTTGCGACCCAGTCGCCGCGCCAGTTCCAGACTGGCTTGCGGCATACACTCCATCCTTGGAGATTGCCGAACCTGTTCCCGACAGGTTTTCGGCATACACTCCATCCCTGGAGATAACATGAATGCCTATCGGCGCAATATGCGCCAGACCGGAACTGTTTTGGGTGATGACTAGGGTTTCTTGAATCATGGTAACTTCTTCATAAAATTAGGCGATGTCACCTTTAATGGCGAAAACGGCTGATTACTGGAGTGCAGGCTTTGCCTGCAAGCACAAGCAAAGCTTGCTTTTCGTGGTTTCCGCGGGCTACGTTGATTTCAACGTGCTTCCGGCGGGTTTAAAGGTATGCAGGTCAACGGTGGCTTCTGCGCTGTCGGTTGCGCAACCCCATTGTAACGCTTGGTCCTGGGTATAGCGTTTTCCCAGTTGCCAGGCTATTTCAGCTCTGGCCAGTTCAACGCCCAGATAAAAAGCGTGGCCGCCGTCATTTTCGACATGCAGTTTCGGAAACAGGTCAAACGGGTCGGTGGCGCTGTGCAAGCCGTCTCGGTTGAAAATATGCACCCCTTCGGCACTGATTTGAACGCGGAAGCTGGGATCTTTGATTTGCCCGGCCAGTTCCTTGATTTCTTCCAGGCTATAGGGGAACGGGGAGGTTTCATGCAAAGCCATTAAGCCGGGATCAATATGCTTGGGCAGCATGTCGTGTTCTTTTGCCGCAAACATGATACGCCGGGCTAAATCGGCTTCTTTGACGGCCCGGCAAGCATGTTTGCTGACTTCGGTTGCCAAAATGCTGTTGATATTGAGTTCCGAGCAGATGCCCAGCAGCAGGGCGTTCATGCCCAGGGTATCGGCATGGGTCAATTCGGTGATATTGCCGACGCCCAGCATCATTTCAATATCGGGATGGTTCTTTCTGACTTCATGGTAACGCACGATGGATTGGGTAAAGCCAAAATGCAAGGGATCCAAAATCGGGTCGACGATAAAGGCTTTGTTTTTTGCCTGCATGATCTTGATGGCTCGATCCAGCGAAGTCAGGTCTTCATGCCTTTCCGGAATGATGATCGGCGTCGCCGCCACTTCATCGGCGACCCACAAGGTACTTTCGTGCAGGCTAAGCATATAATCGGCGCCCGCTTTGCCGCCCCTGAGCAAGTCGTCGGCCTCCAGCGAATCGATGCTGACGGTAAAACCTTCTTGTTTCAAGGTACGGATGATGTCTTCCATGTGCGGAAAATCGGTGCTCGGTAGACAACCTATGTCGATCACATCGGCGCCGTTTTGTCGGTAGTAGGCGGCGCGTTTAACGACTTCTTCAACACTGACATTCGGCGCATCGACAATTTCGGCAAAGATTTTGACGCTGTAGCGGCTTAAATCCAGTTTGTGCGCGGCGTGTCCGAAAAACATCGGCAAGTCTTTGAGTTCATCCGGGCCTCGTTCAATCGGCAAACCCAAGTCTTTGGACAAGGCTTCCAAATCGCCTCGGCAGCGTCCGGGCACCAGTATGCGGTCAGCGCCGAAGGTGTCGGTCAAGCGGCGGCCGATCATGTCTGCGGTCATTAAGGCTGCGACCTTGAGACCCAGTTGATGCACGGTGTAGGTGAATTTAGGCTGCATTTTTTCGAGAATACTTCGCAGCTGTTTTTCAGCCAGTTTGCCGGTAAGGAAGAGGATATGTTCGCTCATGTTAACGATTTTAGCCGTTCTTTAACTGTGATAATCAGTTCGTCGACACTTTCAACGACGGTGGTGTATTCGAAATCGCGCAATTTGGCCGTGCCTTCCAGATCGATTTTTCGCGGATACACCATGACTTTTCCGCCCGGTGCGGTGGTTTCCATTTCCGGCGCTATGTCGCAAGGGTAAACAATGCTCGGAACCTTGCATTTTCCGGCCTGGGAATACAGATTGGTCACCAGCGAGTCGGCAATGCCCAGTACGCATTTGGCCACCGTATTCGATGTTGTCGGAGCCATCACAAAGGTATGGTAATGACCCTTGTAAAAATGCCCGACCGGCGGTGTTGAAGCGGTTTTGTCGCGGTACACCGGCATTTTTTTGCGGATGTCGTCGAGATTGATGCCGTACATGTGTAATACCTCTTCACCAGCCTGGCTCAGATATAAATCAACATCGTCCAGCGTCATCAGGAAATTCAGGCATTCTTCTATATAATGACCGGAGCCGGTAATGGCCCAGG
This sequence comes from Methylobacter arcticus, assembly GCF_050917435.1. Classification (NCBI taxonomy): domain Bacteria; kingdom Pseudomonadati; phylum Pseudomonadota; class Gammaproteobacteria; order Methylococcales; family Methylococcaceae; genus Methylobacter; species Methylobacter arcticus. The sequence goes on along the minus strand of NZ_CP159583.1, from coordinate 2,162,900 downwards.
CTAGTCGTGCCTTATTCATTCAAGGTTCCATTAAAATCAATCAGGGTCGAAAAGAATTGGTTATTATACATGAATCGATACGCCGATTTCGCGCACAGGAGTTTTTAGGAAATGTTCAATCAAGTCAATCTGGGCGACCGGCCGGTCGCCCCTACAGGCGGCATACAGACCAAACCGCTGATTATGGGGATTTTAAATGTGACGCCGGACAGTTTTTCCGACGGCGGCAAATTTTCAGGTCTTAATGCGGTTTTGCAGCAGGTTGAACTGATGTTGTCTGAAGGCGTAGATATTGTCGATATCGGCGGCGAGTCGACGCGTCCCGGCGCTGAACCGGTTGCGGCTGCGGAACAAATCCAGAGGGTAGTTCCGGTGATTGAAGCCATCAGACAACAGTTGGCTAGTCCTATATTAATCAGTATCGATACGACCTCAAGTGAGGTCGCCAAAGCGGCGCTGGATGCCGGAGCCGATATGATCAACGATATTTCAGGGGGCAGGGCGGATGCAGCGATCTTGACGCTGGCCGCTCAAACCGGTGTGCCGATTATTTTGATGCACAGTCAGGGCGTCTCAAAAACCATGCAGGATAATCCGCATTATGAAAATGTCGTACAGGAGGTGCTTGAAGCCCTGAACGAAAGCATTAATGCGGCGTTAAAGGCAGGGATTAAAAAACAGGCTATTGTGATCGATCCGGGCATAGGTTTTGGCAAGCGCAAGCAGGATAATATCGGTTTGTTGGCGCATCTTGACAGCTTGGTAGCAACCGGCTTTCCGGTGCTGTTAGGCACCAGTCGCAAGCGTTTTATGGGGACGATTTGCGCTGTGACCGAACCTTCGGAACTGGTTACCGCCACCGCAGTGACTACGGCTTTAGGGGTTATGGCGGGTGTGCAGCTGTTTCGGGTGCATGATGTTAAAGAAAACCGACAGGCAGCTGATGTGGCCTGGGCGATTAAACAGAGCAGGTAGGGTGGGCAGGTTTTTCTGCCCACCGTTTACAACTATTCCCTATTTATCAGGTTTCACTTATAGTCGCTTTGACTGCTTAGGCCTGGATGAGGCTCTCCTACAGGGCGATAATCCCCCTCAGATAAATAGGTAAGAAGCATCGGCAGTAATACCATGATGGATAACACCAGCACCACGCCGGCGATGGCTAATAACAGTGTCTTAATGGAGCCTTTAACATTTTCTGTAGAATCGTCTGAGTCTGTTGATGACAGTGGTTGGTCGGTTTTATTGTCATGTTCGTCTTGGATTGGCATGGTGATCTCCCTGCTGAATTGAAGGAAAAATGAAATGCTGCCTCATATTCGAAGCTGGCAACTGGCTATGCTAGTCTCATCATGAATTTCCTGCAACATGTCTTATATTGCATTGACGCTTCAATAAAACAATAAGTTATAAGTTAACAGTGGTATTTGGCAAAGTGCACTATCGCTAATACTGTGCTATGTTGCATTTTTAAACGGACTCCAAGAGGCAAGTCATGAAAATTTTTACACTATTATTCTTCTGGGTACTCTGCACCGCCCAGGCTAATGCAGAAACCCGTATAGCCATATTGGATTTCGAATTGCGCGATCTGACTTTAGCGCCGGGCATACCCGCTGAGGTGCAACGAACCTCGAGCATAAAACCCATGCTGGAAGCTGAGCTGGAAAGAGCCGGGTATAAAATTGTTACTATAGATTTAGCGTCGCAGCGGGAAGCAGATGGCGGAGTCGGCTATCTTTTTGATCACCACGATAGCGCCGCCGAACTGGCTAAAAATGCCGGTGCTGATTATGTACTGGTTGGAAGGCTGCATAAACCCAGTTTCTTGTTCGCTTATATAATGGGGCATTTGGTCAGGGCTAATGACGGTCAATTAATCGGCAATTACATTTCAGAGACCAAAGGCGGAGATGAAAAATTAACGCTCAAAGGCGTCGAAAGTCTTGCGGTTAAAATCGACGATGATCTGGATAAAATTTATCTGCCGCCGCCTCCAAAGGCAATACACAAATAATGATGAGATGAAAATGGATAAATTAGTGAAGTACCGAGACGACAACTGGATAACGATATGAAAAAAACTTTATGAATCAGCCAAAATGCGCCAGGAAAGCCTGGAGAAACTTCGCGCCTTTACCCAAGGACGGATTGTAATTTATGATCTTACGAGGAAATTTTGAACAACTGCCGTTAAAGGATTTTGCCGAAAAAGCGTACTTGGATTATTCCATGTATGTGATTTTGGACCGGGCTTTGCCGCATATTGCCGATGGCTTAAAACCGGTGCAGCGGCGTATTGTTTATGCGATGTCAGAGTTGGGTTTGACGGCGACGGCCAAGTTTAAAAAGTCGGCCAGAACCGTCGGTGACGTGTTGGGTAAATATCATCCGCACGGCGATTCCGCCTGCTATGAAGCCATGGTGTTGATGGCGCAGAATTTCTCCTACCGTTATCCGCTGGTTGACGGGCAGGGCAATTGGGGTTCGCCGGACGATCCCAAGTCTTTTGCTGCGATGCGTTACACCGAATCGCGCCTGACCGCTTATGCGCACACCTTGTTAAGCGAATTGGGGCAGGGCACGGTGGACTGGTCGGATAATTTCGACGCCACGCTGAAAGAGCCGGTGTTATTGCCTGCGCGACTGCCGAATATTTTGCTGAACGGCACCATGGGCATCGCGGTCGGCATGGCGACCGATATACCGCCGCATAACCTGCGTGAAGTTGCCAATGCCTGTATCCAGTTATTGGATGATCCGGACAGTACGCTGGAAATGCTGTTTACTCATATTAAAGGCCCTGATTATCCGACCGATGCGGAAATCATCACTTCGGCTGAGGATATACAAAAAATGTATATCAGCGGCGGCGGCTCGATAAAAATGCGCGCCAAATATGAGCAGGAAGACGGCAATATCGTGATTACCGCGCTGCCGCACCAGGTTTCCGGCGCCAAATTGATGGAGCAGATCGCCGCGCAGATGCTGGCGAAAAAACTGCCGATGATCGAGGACTTGCGCGATGAATCCGATCATGAAAATCCGACCCGTTTGTTGGTGATTCCCCGTTCAAAACGCATCGATGCGGATGAAGTGATGTCGCATCTGTTTGCTACCACCGATCTGGAAAAAAGCTATCGCGTCAACATGAACATGATAGGCCTGGACGGACGGCCCAAGGTTAAAGGACTGAGAGGCATACTGGTTGAATGGCTGGTATTTCGTACCGAGACCGTGCGCAAAAGGCTGCAATATCGACTGGATAAGGTGCTGGCGCGCTTGCATATTTTGGATGGCTTACTGATTGCTTATCTGAATATTGATGAAGTTATCGCCATTATTCGCAACGAAGACCATCCCAAGTTGGTGCTGATGGAGCGTTTCGGACTCAGCGATATTCAGGCCGAAGCGATACTGGAATTAAAGTTACGGCATCTGGCCAAGCTCGAAGAGATGAAAATTCGCGGCGAGCAAGACGAGCTGGAAAAGGAACGCGCCGCGCTGGAAAAAACCCTGGGTTCGCAACGCTTGCTCAATCGCCTGATCAGGAAAGAAATCGAGCGCGATGCCGAGAAATACGGCGATGATCGTCGCTCACCGATGGTTGCAAGAGATGCTTCTCAAGCTTTGGATACAACGGCGTTAATAAGCAACGAACCGTTAACGGTTATTCTGTCGGAAAAAGGCTGGATCAGGGCGGCAAAAGGTCATGATATAGAGGTTGCCAGTTTAGGTTATCGTTCTGGCGATAGTTTTCTGGATGCAGTCAAATGTCGGACGACGCAGCCGGTTTACATCCTCGATTCCACCGGGCGAGCTTACAGTACGGCTTCGCACGATCTGCCGTCGGCCAGGAGTCAGGGCGAGCCGTTGACCGGGCGATTGAATCCGCCGCCAGGTTCGTTATTTCTGCATCTGCTGGCAGGCGGACCCGATGACTGGTACGTGCTTGCCAGCCATTTCGGCTATGGCTTCAGAGTTCAGCTGAAAGAATTGTTGAGTAAAAATAAGGCCGGAAAGCAGCTGATTACGCTGCCGGAAGGTGCCAAGGTATTAAAACCTGCGCGGGTACGCAGTGAAGCGGATTCGCTTGCGGTGGTCACTTTACAAGGCCGTTTGCTGATTTTTCCGGTGGCCGAGTTGCCCGCTTTGGCGAAAGGCAAAGGTAATAAGTTGATTCAAATCCCGACAATCGACCTAAAGGCTGGAAAAGATTACGTGGTTGCGGCGGTGGTGCTGCCTGAAAACGGGCAGTTAAAAATTATGGCCGGTAAAAGGCAGTTAACGCTTAAAGGCGCCGACATTGAGCATTATTCCGGCAGTCGCGCCAAAAGAGGCTTGTCTTTACCCAGAGGCTTTCAGCGGGTTGACGGCTTGGAATGCGAGTGATGATGATTTTATCGTAGAATAATTTTTTGTGACCTACCGTGCTCACGCCCCTTGCCTACATCCATGTAGGCAAAGCTGGCTGGGTCGTTTTGCAATCAAGCGTGACGGGGTTTGCAAACCCCGTCACGCTTGCGGTGATTTTTTGTTATTTTTTACCAGCCGTTTTCAGTCTGACGATAAGCCGCCGATAATCATCCTCGGTTAACGCATCGTTGAGTATCAGTAGGGATTGCTTCTGTGCGTTTTTGTTAAAATGCAAAAATATCGCGAATACGGTGATCACGGTTGAATTCAGGATTTGGATCGATTCAAAGTCATTGCCGTCGGATATTTCCCAACCAAATTTTTCGGTATGCTTGATGTTGTAGGATTTCTTGGTTAAGCGTTTAACAGTACCCCAAAAATGGATGCAGATACCGGTCGACAAGGCCAGTTTGACGGCAACCGGTAACGCATTGGCGATGCTTGAGGCCAAGGCCAGCGTATGCATCACAACCAGCAACTGCTTTAATCGTTTGGATGGTTTAAGCTCCACCAACAGCGAAGCTTCGTGTTTTTTTGCCAAGTTGGATTTAGCTTATTTTGCCATCGATTGATGACCTGTTCATAGCGGGCTGGGTGAATGAGGTGATGCGGTGAGCTGGCGCATTAGATACATGCGTTGCCCTTGCATGGACTTTGCCTGATTTTGAATGGTAGCAGGATCAAAATCAATGCCTGCTTTGGCAGCTTTCAACAGGTGAAGAGTTTCTTCTGCGGTTTCATCGACAGTGACAATGTGGCGAATATAAGCAAGAAGTGGCTGAGTCATATAAGTTTTGAATTATTTATCATAGCTAGATGTTAAAAGTTTCAAGTAGGAGGTGGTCAGCAACAGTCGATAACTTGGTTATTAACTAAAAGCAACAAAGGCTAGGAAAGATACGCTGACCGTAAAAGAGGCAAGCCATTTTACTTTTTGGATTGAAGACTGTTCGCTCCAGCAATCCTTAAAATAGGCTTTATACTCTAAGCTGGTAGCAAGAAGTTGTGTTTTAAACCGTCTATAAACACCCGGCAACGTGCGCCATAAATAATAGAGTAAGCAAAACGCCATCAACCATAGCAAATAAAAAACGATAATCTGGCTTTGTTGGCGGCTAGTATGAAAAATATGTTCGATAAGTTCTTCAAGACCGAGTTCAAACCACTCAAAAGCAATGTGTATAACTACAATCAATGAGTGCAATATCATATCGTATAGCGTTACAACAAGGCCAAATACAATGAAACGGCTCAGTATTTTTCGGTTAGCTAATGGAATCATAGGTTTTTCCTAAAATAATTTGCCCAATAAAATTGAATCTCTAAAAGATACGTAAGGGTATTTTCAATACTGAATCTAAAATGCGTAAACCATTCGCCAAGTTCCCAGCCAGTCGGTTTGACGGCCATCGGTCTGACTGAACCCGGTACCTGCTTGGAGTGTGACATGGTCATTAAAATTCCAATGTACTTGAGGCATCAGCAGATAATGCCAGCCCGATTCCTGACTGAATTCGTTGCCCCAGGGTCAGTTGTTGCGAATAATCGTAAAACCAGCTGGTATCTTGCTGTTAATCAGGTGTATAGAATTTCACTTTTCCGGTTTCAATGTCGTACATGCCGCCGACTATATCGATTTCGCCGCTTTTTAACAGGGTGTTTAGCAAAGGGCTTTTACTTTTAATTTGCTCGACGGTCATTCGCACATTTTTATCGGCCACTTTTTGCACAAGTTCGTTATTACTGGCGCTGATTTTCCCGTACTCTTCGGCCTGAACAGCATCCACAGCCGGTTTTATTTTGTGCAATAATCCGCTTAAATGATCCAGTTCCACATTGGCGCAAGCGCCTTTGATTGCACCGCAATGCGAATGGCCCAGTACCACGATTAACTTTGAACCGGCCAGCTTACAGGCATATTCCATGCTGCCGAGGATGTCGTCATTGATGACATTGCCCGCCACCCGCGCACTGAACACATCACCCAAACCCTGGTCGAAAATCAATTCGACCGAGGTGCGCGAATCCATGCAGCTAAGAATAATCGCAATAGGAAATTGCCCTTGTCGGGTGTCGTTAATCTGCTCCAGTAAATTCCGGTTGGATTTTAGGTTATTAACAAAACGTTCATTACCTTCTTCCAGTAACGCCAACACGGTAGTCGGTGTTAATGCTTGCTGGGCATCGTAGGTTGATGCCCTCGCATTTTCAACCGGTTCGAGCACGCCAAATCCGCGCAGGTTTTCAATGGTCAACTTGATGTGCTTTCGTTGCGCTTCGATTTTAAAGTTTTCAATAATTTCGTAGACATCGTAATCAATATATTTTGAACGGGTTGCGTCAATCACAACTTCCGAATGATCGGGCAACTGTTCAAGAGTCTGTTGGATATTGGCTTTATTCAGAAAAGAGATATGCTCGGATAATCGGAGTATGGTTTTATTGCCGATGTGCGACTCATTCAGATAAAAACCACTTTTATAATTTTCCAGCAATATCGAAAACAAGGCGGTGATCATGCCAATAGCAAGACCGATCAGCAGATCGGTAAAAATCATGCCCAGGATGGTGACGCAGAACGGAATGAAGTGATACATACCCGCTTTGTACATGATTTTAAAAGCTTTCGGCCTAATCAATTTATAACCGACAACCAGTAATACGCTGGCCAAACTGGCTAAAGGAATTTTATTGATCAGTACTGGAATAAGAATGACCGCAAACAGTAATAACAGTCCGTAGATGATTCCTGACGTTTTGGTTTTTGCACCGGATTGAATATTAATGGAACTGCGCACGATGACTTGAGCCAGCGGCAGACCGCCGATTAAACCGCTACAGGCATTGCCGATTCCCTGAATAATGAGCTCCCTATTGGTAGAGGTGACTCTTTTATAGGGATCCATTTTATCAACCGCCTCCACTGAGAGCAGGGTCTTTATGCTGGCCACAACAGCCAGGGTTAACGCGGTCAGGTAAATAGACGGATTATTGATCTGGGAAAAATCAGGGTAATGCAGCTGACCCAATAAATCGCTGGTGTTTTTCAAGACCGGAATCATAACCAGATGATTGCCACCTAATGCCAGTTCAGGATAAAAATTGTGCAGACCTTGATTGATGAACGTGCCGATTAAAATCGCGAATAAAACGCCCTGGAATAATTGAAAGAACCGAAATTTTTTCATAAACGGTTGTTCCCATAAGATAATAATTGCCAGTGATAGCAGCGCAATCATTATTGCCGTAGGCGAGCTGAAATCCAGCATATGTGCCAACTCAGAAAAAGACGAGTAATTATCAGTCTGAAAAAAAGAGGTATCGCCCTCATAATCCCGGTCATAACCCATAGCGTGGGGAATCTGTTTAAGAAAAAGAATAAAACCCATACCCGACAACATGCCGTTAATCACCGATGACGGAAAGTAATAGGCAATAACCCCCGCTTTAGACAGCCCCATGATAATTTGGAAAATACCCGCTACGACCAGGGCGAGTAAAAAACCATTGAATCCCAGTTTGTCAATGGCTGACCAGACGATGATCGCAAGACCAGCGGTTGGACCGCTAATGCCTAGCGCAGAACCGCTTAACGGCGCCACCACTATTCCGCTGATAATGCCGGCAATCAATCCTGAAAACAGCGGTGCGCCCGATGCCAGTGCTATCCCTAATGATAACGGGATAGCTATCAGAAAAACGGCAATGCCTGCGGGTAAATCGTATTTCAGGTTGGCAAACAGGCTGCCATTATTCGTTTTAGGGTTTGAATTCATCGGTATTTCTGTTTGTTGCTTTTTCATAAAAATTCACTTTTCAGGTGTTTATGTTTGAATGGTTATTCAAAATCAGTAGCCTCCCGCGTGCGGAAAATTTAGCTATCACCATTTAATATCACTATCGCCTCATGTTTATTGATTTTATCCTTACCGTGCAGATCAATGAGTTCGACTTTAATATTGCTGTCCGGCGCAGCAGCCAGAAAATCTTCAATTGTCTCCATAATATCGTGATCAATAAATTTGGCTTTGCTGGCATTGATAGTGACCGTGCTTTGTTCAGGGATACTCAAAATAAATTTTCTTAACAGCGCTTTATTCAGAAAAGAAACATCTTTATTTAGCGACAACAGATAATGTGAGCCATCCTGAATGAACGTAATGGCCGCGTGGTAATTGGTTTTTATCACAAAAAACAGACCGATAATCATACCGATGGCCATGCCCTTTAATAAATCGGTTGCCAGAATCGCAATAATGGTGATAACGAAAGGAAGAAATTGACTCATGCCTTTTCGGTAAAATGACTTGAACAAAGCCGGATTGGCCAGTTTGTAACCGGTATGCAATAAAATGGCCGCCAAGCAAGCGAGCGGAATATGGTTTAGGTACTGCGACAAAAACATGACGCTGAGCAACAAACACACGCCATGAGTAAAACAGGCCACACGGGTTTGCCCGCCTGCGTTGATGTTGGCAGCACTGCGCACGATAACGGCGGTCATTGGCAAACCGCCAATTAAGCCGCTGATAATATTACCGACGCCTTGCGCTTTCAGCTCGCGATTGGTGGGCGCGAGTCGTTTCATCGGGTCGAGTTTATCAGTTGCTTCCAGACTTAACAGGGTTTCCAGACTGGCAATAATCGCAATGGTTACCGCAACCGTATAAACATGTGGATTGCCAAGATGGCTGAGATAGCTGGCGTTTGGCAGTACAAAGTTATCGAAAAAGTCGATGGCTTTTTCCGAAACCGGCAAGCTGACCAAGTGTTCGCCACTGACTGCCCATTCAGGAGCAAATTGTCGGGCGACGCTATTATAGGCAATCCCCCAAACCACTGCCGCTAAGGGGCCGGGGACCAGTTTTAGCAGTTTTTGTTTTTTAAACCATGCCGTGCTCCATAGCATTAACAGTAGCAATGCTACGACGCTGATCATAACCGAGCCTGGCGATATACCGCCAAACGCATCAAATAACTCGATGAAGCTGGATTGGGCGGTTTCCTTCATATAACTCTCATCGCCTTCATAACTGGTGTGGTAGCCTGTTGCATGAGGAATCTGCTTGATAATTAAAATTAAACCAATAGCCGCCAACATGCCTTTAATGACTGCGGCAGGAAAAAAAGCGCCAATAATTCCGGCTCTCAAAAATCCCAACATCAATTGCATGATGCCCGCTAACACACAGGCCACCAGCAAACCTTGAAAACCGCCGAGGGTTTCAATGGCATTAAAAACAATAACGGCTAAACCGGCCGCCGGGCCTGAAACGGCGAGCTGTGAGCCACTGAGCCAGGCGACAATGAGTCCACCGATCAGACCGCCGATTAAGCCGGAAAATAGGGGGGCTCCTGATGCCAGCGCTATACCGAGACATAAGGGCAAAGCCACTAAAAACACCACGATTCCCGCTGGAATATCGTCTTTCAGGTGACGAAAATAATATTGGGTGTGTTTATGTATCATAGCTAAGAGTCCGTTAAAGTAATTTGCAGCTATTGTAAGTAATATCGAATCGAAATTAAAATATTAATTGCCTTGCTTCTCGAATCCACGAAGCAAATTTATAAGACGATGTCTTTTACTTTATGGCCCTGCTTTTCGACTGTATCATTGTTTTTTTGTAAAGGCTCAGCAGAGGCTAAGTTTACAGGAGAACACGAATTATCAGCGGTGTTCTCTTTTTTAGTTGGTACCCTTATGTTTGGATACTGAAGTAAAGTAATGGGGCGCTTTAGGTTTATCAAGCCATAATTTTAATCTCTTTCCCTTTCACCAACCTTTCACCCTAGCTATTCCAGTTTATGAACATTTTATTGATAGAAGACGACGCCGTTTTGGCAGATGGATTAATTCATACGCTGGGCGACAGCGGTTACTCAGTGACCTGTGCAACTTCGGGGGCTTATGCCGAACACTTACTGCAAGCACAAGGTTTCGATTTGATCGTGCTTGATTTGGGCTTGCCGGATGTCGATGGCCTGGAATTATTACGTAGACTTCGCAACCGTAAAATACCTTTACCCATCATGATCTTGACCGCGCGCGATGGCATCAATGACAGAATTAATGGCATTGAACAGGGCGCCGACGACTATATGACTAAGCCTTTTGAACTCAGGGAGTTAGAGGCCAGGATTCGCGCCCTGATTCGACGCTGCTACGGCGGCTTTAGTAACGACATAGTGAGTGGACGGCTGACCCTGGACACCCATAACCACCAAGTGCTGGTAGACGGGCAGCCGATTATGTTGTCAGCGCGGGAGCACGGTCTTTTGGAAGTCCTGATGATGCGAACAGGCAATGTGGTCAGTAAAGATTCCATTGCGCAACGATTGGCCGTTGATGGCGATGCCTTAACGGATAATGCCATTGAAATTTATGTGTACCGACTGCGCAAGCGCATAGAGCCTTATGGCGCGGTCATTAGAACGGTGCGCGGACTCGGCTATTTACTGGAGCGATCAGATGGTGAATAAAAGTCGCAGTCTCAAAACAGAAATTCTGTTACGTCTGGCTATTCCCCTCATTCTTTTTATGAGCATCGAAACGGTGTTGTCCTATTTTGTTACCCTGCACCATGTCAATGTCGCTTACGATCGCTGGCTGCTCGATTCCGCAAGATCATTAACAGAGGGCATCAAAGTGCGTGCAGGCAATATCTTTGTAGAATTGCCTCCTGCTGCTTTGGATATTTTTAAATGGGACGAATTAGATAAGACTTATTTTAAAATAATCTCGGAAGAAAAAGGTATGTTGGAAGGGGACAAATTTGTTCCCGAACCCTTAGTGCCGGAAATCAACTGGTCAAGCCCCATCTATTTTGATGACGAGATGTACGGTGAACCGGTTAGAGTGGTCTCCATTCTCATTACTCACGATGAAACTCCTGAAAAAATTTTTGTCCACGTTGCGGAGACCTTAAATAAACGCAGGGGCATGATGATGGATATTTTATTAGCCGACCTTGTTCCACAGCTAGTGCTGGTGTTGCTAGTCGGCGTCTATTTATTAGCGGGTGTAAGACGTGGCTTGCAGCCGTTGAATGTGCTGGCGGATGAAATTGCCCAGCGAACGCCACGCGACTTGCGCCCGATTCCAGAGCAACATATTTTTCTGGAAGTGCGCGCCCTGACCGATACCATCAATGACTTATTGGAACGTCTGGCTCAGGCTATCGCTTCGCAGGAACGCTTTATTACCAATGCCGCGCACCAGTTGCGCACGCCTTTGGCCGGCTTAAAATTACAGGCTGAACGAGCGCTACGTAAACAAGATGTGGCGGAGATTAAACCGGCATTGATACAAATTCAGGGTTGTGCCGATCGTATGTCGCATCTGACTACACAGTTGTTGATTTTAGCCCGGTCGGAACCGATCAATGGCGGTTATGAATTACGGCAGCTGGATTTGTGCGCATTGGCTAGAAAAACCTGTATAGACTGGGTTCCTAAAGCATTGCAACGGCACATGGAGCTGAGTTTTGAAGGTTTTGAGCAACCGCTGTTTGTGCAAGGTGATGAAGTTTTACTGCGGGAATTGCTGGCTAATTTGCTCGATAACGCCATTTGTTACGGTTATGACAAGGGCAATATTGTCGTTAAAGTCGAGCGTTATCCCTTGCCAACTTTGATCGTTGAAGATGATGGTCCTGGTATACCGGATGTAGAAATAGCCAGAGTTTTTGAGCGGTTTTACCGTATCCCAGGAAGTTCAGGCGATGGTTGCGGCTTAGGGTTGGCAATCGTTAAAGAGATTGCCGATTTGCATAAAGCGCGCCTTGAACTGGATCACGCCGGTGAAGCAGGCGGCACCCGGATTGAGCTGATCTTTGAGGGGAAGTAAAGCCGTCATTGATGACAAGTTGGGGCGATATTTACAATCTATAGGACATAAAAAAACCGGTCGATTGCTTGACCGGTTTTTATGAAAGACAACTTAGTTGGTTTTTGGATCAGGCTTTTCCCAGAACCGGCTGGCAATTAAGGCATCAAGCAGACCTAAATGATCGCCGACATGCTTAACCGCAACAATGGGGATTGATGAATCCATCATGGTTTGCGACGTCACGCTACCGAGCAGAATAGTCGCGGCATTACTGCGTCCACGCGTACTCATTACAATCAGATCGGCTTCAAGCTCTTTGGCTTTACGTAAAATAGCGTGGGAGGGAATGCTACTCTCGACAAACTCAGGTTTTATGGTGATGCCGTGAGTTTCTATGTTAGCCAAAAACCCCTCAAAAACATGTTGTTCATGCCATTTGACTTCGTCTACATGCTCCTCGTAACGTATTGTTGATGAATCGAAATAAACATGTAATGCCGTTATCTCGCTCAATCCATGCAGCTTAGCCAGTGCAGTTGCCTGCGATAAGCTGTCGGCCGAAGTTTTAGAAAAATCAACCGGAGCAACAATGCGCTTGATGTCACGGGCGGTGCCTTCAGGAATCATCCACACTGACGCTTTAGTGACCATCGCCAAGCGGCGGCCTAAAGAACGCTGGCCAGACCGCCCTTTACGATGGCCGAGCAAAATCAGATCCGAGTTTGACGTCACCGTATATTCAATTAGCTTGTCGAGACGCGATGCTCCGCTCATGACCTGGCTATTTAATATCAAGCCTTCAACCGGGGTATCGAAATATTTATCAACTTCAGCACGGATACGCTGTTTGATAGACGCTTCCTGTTTCGGCTGAAGCGGTTGCCGCTGTGGTGGAATTACATGAACAAAATTGAATTCCCTGGCAATCTCTCGTTTGGCAAGGTTAGCGGCATAATGCAACAATTCGGCATCTTCATCGGTCATCGCCAGAGGCACGGTAACACGATTAAATTGGCCGTTTGAGGCGATTTTTTCTTGAGCCTTACCGATTGCTTCCACTTCATGTTCGGCACCGTGCTTAACCGGTTTATCCAGAAATTTAAACAGCACAACATAAATAATCAATGCTGACAGCACGCCGGTCAAAAAATCAGTCATAGGCACCATAACTGCGGTATAAATCATTAAACCGGCATGAAACTTATTGTGCATCATGACTTCTTTGATTTCAGAAGGTTTAACCATGTTGGTCGCCACCCAAAGTAAAATGCCGCCAATACAGGCCATTGGCACAACTTCCAGATAGCTGGCTATATAATAAGCTAAAGCCAGTTTAAGAATCGCCTTAAAATAACCCGCCAAAGGGGTAACGGCTCCAGCCTTGATGCTGGTTGCCGTTCTAGCCAGTGCGCCGGTGCAGGGAAAGCCGTTGATCAGCGGTACAATAATTTGCACCAAACCCTGACCCCAGAACTCCTTGTCGGGGTCGAATGGCGTTTTACGGTTATCGGCAAGGCGGTCGGCCATCGACGAACACAGCAGACTTTCGACCCCTGACACGAATACGATAGCAAAAACAAAATAAACAATATCAATCATAACGCCGGAGGTCATCGTCGGCATAATAGGTGGTGTAAATACGAAAAAATTATTAGGGATTGAACCGTAAATATCACCCACTACGATAATGCCTTTGTCACTCAGTAATGTTGCCGCCACCACAGTCGATGTGGCAATAGCAATCAGCGGCGCCGGAATAAATATCGAAATGCGCAGCAAATATTTGGTTAAGAAAAACGTACCCAAACCTATTGCAACAGACCAGCCGTTTATCATGCCAAGATTGGAAAACGCCTGAGAAATATTATGAACTAACCCTCCCGTGATGTTCTCATCCTGCCCTAGCATATCGTTGATATTTTCCATACCCAGAATATCTTCGATATTGGTCAACGCGATAACGATCGCTATGCCAACCGTAAAGCCGACGACGATGGAATTCGGCACTAGTTTTGCATATTTGCCAAGGCCGAATACGCCCATTAGCATTAATATTACGCCGGCTATTATCGATACCAATACCAGAAAACCATGAGCTTCCTGCGGGGTGCCGCCGCTGGCTTCGCCGTATTTGGCCATAAGCCCGGCGATTAACGGAATAAAGGCTGCAGTAGGGCCGTAAACCTGATATTTGGAACCGCCCCATGTTCGACCTACCGCACAAGCCAATGCACCGGCAATAATACCTTGCTCCGGTCGAAGTCCCATTGCCATTGAAAAACCCATTGCCATCGGAATCGCCGTCAGCGCTACGATCAATCCTGCGCTAAAGTCCCGATATGTCGACTGTATCCAAGTGTCGCGGGTTAAATCCTCCCAGCGACTGTCGAAAAAATTGTTAAAGCGTTTTAATCGTTGCAAAATCATGGCTGATTGCCTTGTGAATGGGACATGCTATTCCTTATGGAGTTACTCGGTTTGATAAACGTATTTTTTGCATCGTGTTTTTGGTAAAAAATCGATGGCTTGTTATTTCTTGTATCGACTTAGCTTTAGAGAAGATGAAGACGATGAAAACTTATCAATTAGAAACGATAGACTTTAACGGTAGTGGGTCTTTGGCCGACAACCGCTTAATACGGCTATTATCCTAATCGATTAACCTTTCAATAACCTTTCACAGTACTCAGGTCCCATGATCATTTTATTTATTCATGTTTTACAGGACAATTTTCTGCTTACACTCTATAAACTTGCGTAACATCAGTTGCCCCCTGAATTTCGGCGAGGCACTGATGCTATCGATATCAAGAATCGGTATTTAATAGGTAATCGTACGTATTTGTCGGGGTTCGCAAACAGGGGATACTTCAAAGTGACTTTTTAATAATTGACATTTTAGACAGCCATAAACGGGACTAAGATCATGAAAAATCATCTATTAATTTTGACTGGGCTTTTACTTTTCTCTGCGACAGCGCTGGCTCTTGAAAAAACCGGCCCTGTGCAGAGTGATAAAGTGCATCAACAGATGCAGCAACTGGTACCGTTTTCAGTAGACCAAACCCTGGAGACATTTACCAAGACTGTTCATGGCGGTATTCAGCACGTTGTTGCCAAAGCAGCCGACAATACCAAGCAAATAAAATTGATCAGGGCGCATTTACTCAAAATTGCCGATGAATTCAGAAAAGGTGATTTTTCTGTGACTGAGCGCATACACGGCGCTGATATGCCGGGTCTGGCCCAATTAAAAAAGGCAGAAACCGATGATATAAAATTTGAATATAAAGTTTTACCCGATGGAGCACAGATACATTACTCGACTGAGTATCCTGAGCTTGTTCAGGCGCTTCATCTATGGTTTGACGCCCAGAAGATCGAGCATGGAAATGCTGAAATACCCGAACACAGTCGGCACCATTCAACGCCTGCTGAGTAAAGGTCTGCTTTTGGAAGCAGATAGCTAATAAGTAATGCTACTAATTGAATAAATAATTTACCTCCCTTATTCTGTATTTGCTTTAAATATACCAATTAATTTTTTAAAGTTAAATGAATGAGTATGCAACTGACAAGAGATTGATTTTTCTATGCTTTTGTCTTTTGATTTTTTATAAGGGTTTTTTACCACATTTTAATGAGGACAGGATCATGAAAAAATTAGCATTAGCATGTGCAGGTTTATTGTTGTTTCTCAGTACTGCGGTTTTCGCCGAAGAGCATGCAGAAGCGGCACTGAAACACGCCAATGCGGCAGTAGAGCAAGGTAAGGCCGGCAAGTCATCGTCTCTGGTCGAACACGCAAAGTTGGCAATGGAGCATGCGTCGGCAGCATCCATAGTCGCTAAAGGCGTACCAAAAACCCATTTAGACGCTGCTGCTAAGGAGCTGCAAGAGGCTATTGATCATGGTAATTTGGATCATACAGATGTGGCGACTAAACATGCTGAAGCAGCTGTAAAGCACATCCAAGTTGGAAACAAATAATCTCAATATGTTAAGGGGAGGGCGGAGTGATTCGCCCTTTTTTTTGTTTTGAATTTAGTACTATTTGGAATGACGACTGCACCGAAGATGCGCCTATTTGTAACGGCTCGCGTTTGAAATCGGTTGGGCTTGCATTTAACGCTGTTTTGGGCTCAAATTAATTGCAAATGAAATAATAGCCGGGCTCACATTATCTGCAAATGAGCTTGCATTTATCCTCACCGGCTTGCATTTCATTTTCGTGGGCTCACAATAAATGCAACTGAAATTCAGGCTCCAGACACTAATCAGATAGGCAGACCAGTCAGATAGGCAGACCAGCGGCTAAAAACTGGCTACGTAGTTCAGCCGCACGAGTGGCGTCCAAGCTATTGCTGAATAGCGCCTTGATCTCCGCTGGTTTGGTATCGAATTGTTCGACCAAGTCCTTGATGCGGTAGCCGTGGCGAGTTAGCGTCGGTTCCAGATCGTCCAGTTGACGTGATAGCACTGATTCCACCAAGTCGGCAGATACCGGCGTTTCACCGGTTTGATAGCCCGCTTCGAGTGACAAAGTGAGATGTAGTTGGATTTGTAACGGTGTCCGCAGTCGCGTTGCTAACAGGTCAATAGCTTCCTCTGTCAGGATGGATTCAACGGCAATGTTGCTCTTTGTGCATGAACTGATCAGCCAATGGATGTATTTACGCTGGCTGCCGGCAATACCATCCAAGTTGAACACATCGGTACGAAAACCAATCTCTTCCCTCGTTGGCCGCCGCAGATCGTTGCGTAACTTCGGATGTCCGGAAAGAATCACGGATAATTGGCCATCGCCATCCTCGATCACTTCTATTAAACGCTTCAGACCGATTAGCGTATGGCTGTTCAGATCATGTGCCTCATCGACAAACAAGGCGATTGGACGCTTGTTCTTACGTACGAGGTCGCTCAATTTCCGTTCGCGCTGTTCGCCCTTAGGTATCTGCACTTTCTTGTCGGTGGAAATATCGTAGTATAAGGCTGCAATCAGCGTGGTCAGCTTAACGCTGTGCTTCTCGACTGTCAGCGATTTCGATACGGTAACTTTGTTTTCTTCCTTCAATTGCTGCTGTAAACGCCGCATGGTCACGGTCTTGCCGCTACCGACAACCCCGCATACGGCAATCAGTCGGCCTTCCTGAATGGCACCCTTGATGTCCTTGAGCAGCTGCTTGTGCGACTCTGTTTCGAAATATCCGGCCTGGCTGAATGGCTGTGTCAATCTGTAATGCTGCATCACGTCAACTCGCATGTTCTTCTCCTCTTTTTTGGTCACGGAAGTAGCTACGCACTCGTGACAGCACAACGCTACGTGTCAGGGTGTCGGCCAGAATCTGGTCGATGAAAGCGCGTTCAGATGCCGAAAGTTTTGCTAACGGTTTAGCTAGGTCGTCAGCAATGGCCAGCTTGGCGGCAATTATATTGGGAAACTGATATTCCAGTATCTGAGTCTCAAAGGGTTGTTTCGGCACCTCCACAGACACCGTAGACGGCACCAAGCGCACATCATCACCGGACAGAGCCGAAATCGGTAGTCCAAGCTGATCAGCCAACGCCCGAATTCGGTCTGCACGTTCTCCAGCCTTGCCGCGTTTGAATGCGCGGTACCGATGCAGCGGGATAGGTCCGGACACAGGGTAGTAAGGCCCAAACTTTTCGCCGTCAAACTCAACAACCATTTGGTCGTCGAATAAGCCCCAGAGTAAAACAACGAATTCCCCGGCCATGCCGGGTTCCACTTCATAAACAGTGCCGCTAACAGTAATCCGCGCATCAACGCCCACTTTACGCGATTCTGGTTCACGCGCAAAATGGCAGAACTGCTCCCAGGTACACATATCGCGCAAATCTTCTACTGGTAAGTGGGTCAGCCAATCCGTCAAGCGGGAATGTTTCTCGGAACGGTGATATTGATCGTTGTAACTCAGGAGGTAGCGCATTAGCCACTCATTGGCCTGTAGCTCGGTTTCCGGCTTGTGGAAATGGTATAACGTTTCATGCGTCTCTTTAACGGTTCGGAATGGGCGCTCGACCTTACCTTTTGAGCGGGCCGTTGTGCGGGTTCCATCCTTGCCAGCCGGCATATGGGTTTGCCATTCAATGCCGAGTGCCTGCATAACGTTTTGGAACACACTGCTTTTGGCTACCGGCCCATTGTCCAGATAGATCATCTTGGGTCGCCCCTGAAACGGGAAATTGGTATCTGCTTTGGCTGCCATTGCATTGAAGAGAAAGCGTAGTGCAGACTCTGCATCTTCGCCATACACGCACCGGTATTCCTGATAGCACACGCCACTACGATCATCCACCACACTAAACAACATCAAGGTCGGTTGTCCCTTTGATGGATCGATCCATTCAGGTTTGTCGATGTGCTTAAGATCGGATGGCGACATATCAAATTGCCAGCAGTCGTTGCTTTGCTCGGCCTGGAACCGCACAGCGGGCGGTTCGCGTAACATTCGAGGCTGATCCAGTCGTAACAAAGACAGATAGCGATTGACTGTCGGACGGCGCAATAACCCCTTGGGAACTTTGACTAAACCCTGGGCAGTTTCTACGCCGTAGTCTTCCATGAGTTGAATGGCCCGCCTGGTGGACAGGTGGCGCCCTTGTTTGTTGGTGGTGCGCAGCTTCAGCGCCGCAATCAGTTCACAGTAACGCTCCAATTCGGCTTGCGGTAATAGCCGCGGCTTGCCGTGGTCGGCACGATGCGCGGCATGCGGTTTTCGGAAAGCGTGTAGTGCTCGATAGACGGTTGTTATAGAGACACCGTACAGTCGGGCTACCGCCGCAACTTGAGTAGCTCGTTCCGGACTTTTCGGAGGCAAGCGATCAAGCCGCTGCCGCAATTGCAGTAGTGAATCAACGGGAATGACTTTATGCTTGTTTTTCACAGTTGGCCAGTGCACGATACACTGTAGCTCGACCGACACCAAGCCGCCGCGCAATTTCCGTTGCGCCCAGCTTATCTTCGAGACGAAGACGCAGAATTTCTGCGGTATCGACCGATGGTTTGCGTCCACGATAGACGCCGCGTGATTTTGCGGCAGCAATGCCTTCAATCTGGCGCTCACGCCGGAGATTGGTTTCAAATTCGGCAAAAACGCCCAGCATGTCCAGGAAAGCTTTACCCGCCGCACTGCGCGTGTCGATAGGTTGCTCTGTCGCCTTTAGAGTGACGCCCTGTTCTTTCAGCGTGCAAACGATGTCTTGAAGATCTTTTATGCTACGCGCAAGACGGTCGATTCGAGTAACAACAAGCGTGTCCCCACGCCGCAGGAAATCCAGTAGCACCTGAAGTTCAGTCCGATCAGTCCGGCTTGTACCGGTTACTTTCTCTGCCCTGATGACTTCACAGCCGGCCGCGCGTAATGCTTGTTCTTGCAGAGTAAAATCTTGATCGTTAGTGGAAACGCGAGCATATCCGTAGAGTGCCATAAATCAATAGTGTCTCATTAGCCTTTAGAGCCTCAGACAATACCATACCAAAATTGGCAAAACAACCCTATTGAGACGAATAAAGTGTCTCAACAGAACGATTCATTGGGGTATACCTAAGTGGTACACTTGTGGCAGCGGCCAAAACAAGCCATTGGAAATTGATGATTAATTATGATTGGATATTATTTGGAAACTGTTTTTTACGTGCATTGGCATGTTATCTAAGTTGGATATCTGTGTAATCTTTGATTTGGACGGTACGCTCGTAGACAGTGAAGGACTTTGCAATCAAGCGTTTCTCGATCTGCTTCCGCAGCTGAGTGATACGGTGGAATCATTGATCCAGAGGTATCGTGGCAAAAAGCTGGCCCTAATTCTTGCTGATCTTGAGAGTCGTCTTTGCCAGAATCTGCCAGATGAGTTTGAACAGCATTATCGCCAACGCGTTGCACAACTCTTCTCTGGTGAATTGAAACCTATGCCCGGCGTTGTTGAGATGCTCGAAGCCACAAACTTCTCCAAGTGCATTGCTTCAAGCGGGCCTCCTTTGAAAATCCGTCAGGCACTGCAAGTTAGCGGCCTCGCACCTTACTTTGGTGACAGCATCTTCAGTTCATATGATGTTGGCTCTTGGAAGCCGGAGCCAGGTCTATTCCAATACGCAGCAAATGCGATGGGCTTTACACCTAGCCAATGCGTGGTTGTAGAAGATAGTGAAGCTGGGATTGAGGCTGCCGCAGCAGCAGGAATGAAAGCATTCCGGTATGTGCGAAATGGTGAAACCTCGTCATGCCGAACCGGAGTGGCATTTGACGATATGTCTCAGCTTCCTGAACTACTCGATCACTTTGCTAGCATTGCCGAACTCAAACGTTATGAGTATTCAAAATAATTATTGCCCCCGTCTCACCTTCGGGTTTGGGTCGTAAGAATCCGATCAATTCACAGCATTGCGTCAATTCTGGAGCCAGGCTTTCATTTGCAATTAAAGTGAGCCCGCGACAATGAAATGCAAGCCGGTGCCGATAAATGCAAGCTCATTTGCAGATAATGTGAGCCGGAGTATATTTTCACTTGCAATTATTGTGAGCCAAAAACGGCGCTGATTGCGAGCCCAACCGATTTCAAAAGCGAGCCGTTACACATAGGCCGAACCCAAAAGATCGGGAAACTTAAAGTCTTGGTCGCGCAACGGGATTTTTTCAAAATTCTGGATAAAATCAATTAAGGTGTCATCGTCCAAGGTGCGCTGGCCGATTTTTTTATTAAAGTTAATGCTTTTTAAAACGTCTTGCAAAGCATCAATATTGTCTTCTTCAATCGCTTCCAGGTACACAAACACAAACACACAAAAACAAAATATAAACTGCTTTCAAAAGGAGAAAGTCCACCACGAACCGTAACGTTTTAAAATTATTTTTACATCTTGTTGGTTTTAAAAGGAATATACAATTTCGCGATTTAGGGCTTACAACCTCCAATAGCTAATCCTAAATATCCCAGCAAAACCAAACCAGCCGGTTATCATGTTAAATATTGGCAAGTGATTATCAATAATTTCATTTTATTGGCCAGCCCATGATTCAGTGGTTTTGGGAAGTCGGCTAAAGTCATCAATCATTCGAACGACATTCGGTTCTAAATCAGACCAGTGCCATAAAACCAGGTTTTGATTTTTGACTGTGCAACCGGATGCAAAACTACGTACCAATATTCCGTTAACCTCAAGCGCTTGCAATCGCTCTGCTAGCCTCCATGTTGGTGGCATCAGGTCTTGAGTCGCCAGATCTTCCCAGGCGCAGCCAAGTTCTTGTGACGAGCTGCCCATGTTCGCTAATAGCTTTTCATCATTAAGGTCGGCTATTTTCGCGCAATCAATCTCGTAAGCGACTAACGTCATCGGTTGCGGTTTAAAAGGGAAACCCTGTTGTGCTTCCATCCATGCAGTGGTCGGGTCAAGCGATAGATAAAGTGCCGCACAGCCAATCGGGTTGAATCGCCCCCCATGTTTTTTGGCACCATTGCCGGATATGGGATTGTAAGACCACATAGGGTGATGCGCACGATACACAATGCCGGTAAACCGGCTAATGCTTATCGTCAAGCGTAACCACCGTCGGCGATTCGCGCTAGATAGGCTTTCACAGCCTCTGCGCGGCCTTCTTTGACCAGATCTTCTGCGGTTTTATCACCAAATGATGGCAAAGGTTGCGAGCGAAACCAGGAAAATGCACGCCCTACGCCACCGGACCACTCCGATACCCGGTTGATGATTTCTACCGTATCCCTTAACCGTGCTTGCGTGGAGCGGCTTTTACACCGGGAACTCTTGGAAACCGAATCGCGGGACAAGCCGGTAACCTCGGCAAGATCGCTTTGAGTGATGTGCAATACCTTGGCCAAGGTATTGGCCGCAATAAACCCCTCGTCGGAAATAACTTGATGCAAAAAACTGGTAGTAGCCATAAATGCCTCCATATTTAACCTTTTATAGGTGCTAATTATAGGGCGTATTAAATATCATGCATTATTTATCTACACGAAGGGTGTGGTAGCCCTTTTTGCATTTAGCAGTGCACAACTTATTCCTTTCCGTTATAGCTTCTTCCTGAGTATCAAACAAATCATTTCTGACTGTGCTGTCAGTAGATCCCACTCGCCCCCATTTTTTAATCAGTGACCAATCGTCAAATAAGCCTGGCGACACAAACATGGTTATTTTTGCTCAAAGCCTAGAAAGCGACGTTTTTTCAGAAACTCTATTGCGACATCAACAAGTGTCAATAGTTATAGGTGTCTATTATATTATAAGTTTGTAGACAGGGTAATTGGCTTAGAATAAACTGTCTATTAAATCGTTTTTCAGTGCATTATTAGACACTCTGTCTATTAATCGATTTAGGAGACAGTTTTAAGCAATGAGATTATTTGGTTATGCCCGTGTATCTACGAGCCAACAATCCCTTGATGGCCAAGTCAAGACGCTGAAGGAAGCCGGGGTCAAAACGAGCCGTATTTTTACTGACAAGGTTTCCGGCAGCCACATCAACCGGGATGGCTTGCATATGCTGCGGGTCAAGGTAGAAGAAGGCGACGTGATCCTGGTCAAAAAGTTGGATCGATTGGGACGGGATACGGCGGACATGATCGCCTTGATCAAAGAATTCGATAGCATCGGCGTTGCCATCCGTTTTTTGGATGATGGCATCAGCACCGAAGGTACCATGGGCAAAATGGTCGTCACCATTCTGTCCGCCGTAGCCCAGGCGGAACGACAACGCATCCTTGAGCGCACCAACGAGGGCCGCATCGAGGCCAAGGCCAAAGGGGTGAAGTTTGGGCGCAAGCGTAGCGTCGATACGGAAAGACTACAGGCATTGCATAAGAATGGATTAGGGGCAACCGACATCGCCAAACAAATGGGCATTGGGCGGTCAACCGTTTACAAATTGCTGAATGAAACGAGCGAGTGATGGTAATCTTGAGTCTTACATTGTTGCGCATGAATACTTTGGCGGCTACCCCTTCACAACATCAAATCAGCCTCATTTATAAGCATGAAAACCAAATAATCCATAATTACAATAATATTCAACAACTTATAAAAAATATTATCGACAGTTTTGAAATTAATATTTTGTCTGTACCCCGCTAATACCAAGGGCTTAAGAGGGGTCTTGGGACAAACCGTTCTTTTGGTTAATTAACCCCAACAAGGGCAGTATGCTGGACTTGAAAACCATCTTCAGAGCCCGAAAATACACGCGGCGGATTATCAATTCGCTGGGCAAAAATGATGACACGTTTTTAATCGATGACCGTATCTTCCAAGCCGCAGAAATCGGCAGGATTCATGCAAGAGCGGCTTAAATTTTGGCGAAGGTATTGAAAATAAGACCTAATAGGGGGGCCTGTGGAAGAACCCCCAAAAGTGTTCGTTCTGAGCTATGTTGTTTAAATATCTATAAGCATTGTTTCTGAAGCCATTGCCTCTATATGTTTAGGCATGACTCCTATCTCAACGTTTCGATACCGAAGGTACAAATACAACGTGGTTTTCGAGATTCCTAATTGTTCAGCAATTTTTTTCACAGGAATGCTCCCATTTTTGTAAAGGGCTTCAGCAATGGTTGCCTTTTCTATTGCCGCTTGAGTCATCCCTTTAGGTCGTCCGCCTTTTCGACCCCTGGCCCGGGCCGACTTCAACCCGGCCTGTGTTCGTTCACGAATTAATTCTCGCTCAAACTCAGCAAGAGAAGCAAAAATACCAAACACCATTCGCCCTTGTGCAGTCGATGTATCAATCGGATCGTTTAAGCTGATTAACCCCACTTTTTTTTCAATTAATTTTGTTGTCAGGTGGATTAAATGAGCCAGGTTTCTGCCCAGCCTATCTAATTTCCAAATGATTAATGTGTCACCTTCCCGCAGGTTTCGCATAATTTCTTCAAGCACCGGTCTTGACGTTTTGGCACCACTGGCAATTTCTTCATGAATTTGATCGCAACCGGCTTTTTTTAAGGCATCAACTTGCATAGACAAAGATTGCTCTTTAGTTGAAACGCGCGCATATCCTATTTTCATACGGATGAGTCCATTTTACTAACTGAAAAACGATATTCTGAACCAAGATTTACTGAACCGGTTTATCTTACCAAAAACTGGCGTACAATGCGGCTAATTGTGCCCAACGCCCGAAACTGTAAAATCAGTAGCCAAATTGGGTAAACTGTAATTGGCTAAGCATAAATCATATGGCTAATAAGGCGAAAAGCAATGTAAATTGGCCGCCATCTAATTAACCATCCTATTTATCCATTCAAATTGACCAAATACCTGAGCATTAGGACTTCGAACAGGCTAGTTTTACATTTTCGGGGGATGGGCAATAATAGCCTACTCCCGTCTTACTCTAAAACCGTTTAACTTTAGAGCGAGCTATGAAGTCAAGTAGCTTGCGCATTTGCAAATCGGTCATGGGCGAACCTCGTGCTAGCTGATTCTGAATACGCTCAGCCTTTTCGTGTACTGTTAATGTACAAGGCACGTTATATAAACCATTTCGCCGTACTTCGTGAATAAGGTATTCAGCAGGATTAAGTTGAGGCGAATAGCTAGGCGTGTGCCAAAAGCTAAGACTAAACGCTGGTAACTCCACATGCTGTGCGATTTCGGTAAGCAATTCATGTACACCGACTTCCATTCGTTTGCCGTGAATTCTGGCATTATCAAGCAAAAAAGTTAACTGATTGAGTCCTTTTTGTAGATAAACCAATACAGTAAGTACAACGACCATTACCGCTTCTTCTGTTGTACTATTCTGGTTAAAATCAACACGAGTAGTTCCTCGTTGCACATCGACGGTTAGAAACCCGTTGAGTTTTTGCCGGTGACGCTCATCGCTCGGTATTCTCGGCTTGGTATTTTTCTTGGCCCAAGCGTAATGGGTGTAAGGTAAGCTCTGTAAAGCAAATTCATCGAAAGCAATCAACGCACTCTCTTCATTGAGCTGTACCGTTTTTTTTTAAGTCAGCTATGAATTGAGCCTGTTCACAGGGATGGGTAGGACCATAATCGCGGTGCGCTTTTTGTAACGATAGACCCCATTGGTCGAACAATTGATACAGGCGAGCATTGCTTATCTTGATCTGCCACTTCTGCTCAATCACTGTGCGCATCCGATCAGCAGTCCATTGATAACTGTCAATGCCATAATCTGCTGGTGTTTTATGTAACATTATATAGCGCACGATACGTTGTCGCTGTTCAGACAAAAGCTGCTTCCGATGCACAGGTGCTTTTTTAAGCAATTTATCAAAGCCGCCGTGTAAATAGCTGTCGAGCCAATAAACCAGCGTCTGCCAACGTACCTTTTGCTCACTGCAAACTTCGGACAAGTTCTGCCCATCCCAAATGGCTTTCAGTGCCAAAAGCCGCCTGCGCTGCCATTGCTTTTGATGTTCATAGTACTGCTTTTGCCAAGCTTTCCTGTCTTGAGGCGCTAGGCGCTGAAGGCGTATTCTGCGAATCATACCTCCCCCTTAAATTTGGCTGTTTCACTAACTTAAAGATAGACCATTTTTTAATCAAATGGGAGTAGTATGAAAAATTTATTGTTGCGACCCAGGTTCCTTGGTTAGGTATACTGTTAACAGCTTAATAACTTGTTATGTTTCAGGATAGTCAGGCTCATTCGGAAATGATGGGCTCTCTGAACGTAAGTAAATTTTCAAATAGGAGTAATGATATGGGCTTTTTCAGCATGTTTAAAAGAAATAAAAATGATCCAAACCTAGAAAATATTGTGGTAAGTTGGTTTCGCACAGAAACGAGTAATTTACTGGGTATAGAAGCAAATACAAAAGAATATGATAACGCTTGCCAGTCAGCAGGTGAAACTCTTAAGGTAATGCTGCCAGTTTTAGATAAACAATTAATGCAAGATGTATCGGATACCCTCGCTTCAGTTTCTTCTGAACGGTTTCACGAAATGTTTGGAGAATACATGATTCTACTTTTTGTGAGATTTAGTGTGATCTCGAAGGAAATATTGACTGGTAGAGTAAGTGCAAAAGAGGCCACACCAAATATTCTAGCTGATGTCTTACATGAGCAGCTAAAACATTTTATTAAGCAAGTAAAATTGCAGGATAGGAGGTAGGTATGTTTGGTATCTTCGGGAAATCCAAAAAAAATAAAATCCAAGATTTAATTGAGCAAGATGGACTTGAACATGCCACCCAAAGGTTTGCAGAAGTTATTTGCGACATGTTAAAAACCAATGAGTTAGCACATCAATTTGTTCTCGAAGAAATTGATGCAGCAAGTCAGGGTGACAATGAAGCAATGAGATTTGCATTTAGTAGTGGTATTCCATCATCCGAATATAAAGGGGCAATGCAAAGATCATGTCCTGAAATTGATGGAAAAGATGGCCCTCAGCAATTTCTATTAAATATTTCAACTCAGTTACATTCTGACGCGGATTTAATGGTCGAGTTTCGAACAAAAATAGTAGACAAGGTGATGAAACGTTTTTATCTAGGAAAGTACGCAAGTAACGAGCCTGCAGGAATAAAAAAATATAATCAGTTAAAGAACCTCATGTTAAATGAAGAAATTTCTGAGGCTTTAATATTAAGCGCTACTGGCATCAATCAAACCTCTATTCTAATTGCAAATGATGTTAATGCGGCGGTTAGTCTAGTCAACTATTTATCAACTCTAACAGGTATATCTGGTGTGGAATTAATTAATGCCGTTTCAGAAAAGCAGCATGATAAGCAGATCACTTCAATAATAATTGATAAGGAATCTTTGGAAAAATATGAAGCAGTTGGGAGTGACGATAGCTGGATGGATGTTTTGGTTCAATGGGCTAATGAAAACAATTTAGCTGAACTACAAGACTTTGACTCCCCTGCTTATAAACAAACAGGTTTCCCAAGAAACAAAAATCAATTACGTTCTATGGAGTATCTGCACCTGCCAAATTCTAATATATCGCATTTACCTCCAGAACTTGGCAATTTAAAGAAGCTATACGGTATCTGTCTTGATGGAAATAGTATTGAAAACTATCCAAAGGAAATGTGTGAATACAAAAACCTTATTCGCTTGGATCTTGATGATAATAATATTTCCAATTTCCCAATGGAAATTGGAAATTTAACTTCCCTGCAAATATTGTCTTTAGAGAATAATTGTATCAATGATTTTCCAATAGAGATGAAAAAACTAGTCAATTTAAGAGAGCTAGTTCTAAAAGGTCAGGCAATTCATTTATGTTCAAAATACTCCCCGCTGTCAAAAGAAGGTTTCAATGTATACCAATTCTTTACATATGATATGGATGTGACTAAAGAAGAGTCTGTACAGTCTTGGTTAGACAAAACAGATACTAGCAATTTAACAATTACGGGGTAGAACACAAAGTGCATAATTTTATTTACTTCGATGACTTTGAACGAACAGAATTTAGTGATGAAATTCATGCTGTAATCGGAAGAAGCTTAATTGTGGCAACAAGATTCGATAATTTATGTAAATCTCTTGCTAGATTAATTGACTTTAAAATATGTTCAGTTGTTAGCAATCTTATTACTGAAGGTGAGTTCCATGAAATAATAAGTAAGATATTTGAAAAGAATAAAAATCTTAATAGAGTGATTCAAAAATTTCCAGTAGATAAGCAAGCAAAGGATATGCTACATGACGCCAGAGAGGCTAGAAATACAATTGCACATTCTTTAACCATTGGCTTTGAAGGAACTTTCGATCACAAATCAAAAGATGAAATTGAAGAAATGATTGGCGAAATAAAAGAATTAGTCAGGCGAGTAATCAAGGGAGATGTAATTATCTCGACCTACATTTCAAATATGAATAAAGAAAGCATTCTCAACAATTGTTTTGAAAATTCATATGAAGATCAAGTAATAGGTTGGGTTACCGAGAGATATGAAACATAACAAGTTGCTGCACGCGGACTTCGTAAGCTGTCGCGGTTTTTGCAAAAACGCACGCCAACTTACTACGCCGGTGAGCAAGGCGTTGAATGGCTGCTAATTGAATCACTGCCGACATTGAGCGCAAAGCTTCGAATGACTGCAACGGGTCGAAGGACTAAACCGCTACGCGCTATGGATGCTGTGATTTCAAGCCTGTCGGTGATTGAAAGAGTGTAATTGTTCCCTATGTTAAGAAATGAGGCAATCCGCCTTGTTTCAAGATAGGAGCAGTGTCATGACTTCGACAATTAAATCCATTACCCCGTTACGCCAACGCATGATCGACGACATGCGGATGCGTAAACTTTCCCCCAAAACTCAGGCCGGGTATATTCGAGTTGTAAAGCGATTCGCAGCATTCCTGGGGCGTTCACCGGATACCGCCAGCGACGAAGACTTACGCCGTTATCAACTACATTTGGTTGAGCACGGTATTTCACCGATTTCTCTGAATGCCACCCTCACCGGACTCAAGTTTCTGTTTGAAACGACGCTAAATCACCCCGAGTTGTTGGCTAAGTTGCATTCGGTGCATGTTCCATACAAGCTGCCCGTGATATTGAGCCGTGAGGAGGTGGCTCAGTTGCTCGCTGCCACGTATGCGCACAACCCTACCACTTTGTGCTCTCAGGTCTGTTTCGTTTAAGCGCATCAATCACATCCGGTGCCAACGGTAGTAGTTCATCGATTCGGCTGTTTGGCCAGGTCGGTAGTTTCTCCAAGGTGTCGTTTAACCATGCTGCGGAATTCAAGCCATTCAGCTTAGCAGTACCCAATAAGGTTTGAATGGCAGCGGCACGGCGACCGGCACGTTCTGAACCGACAAAGAGCCAATTTTTTTTGCCCAAGGCAATCGGACGAATGCAGTTTTCGACCGGGTTGTTATCGATTGGCGGAAATTGTCAATGTAGTTGTCGCCTCGACGGTTAAAACTTACGCTGCTTTTTTGGTCTGAATAATCACCTCCTTGGTCTCATCTTCTTTTGTTTCGGCCTTATCAGGGTTAAGGTGGACTGCTTGGATTCTTTGCCAATTCCGAGTGCTTCCGCTCCAGCGTTGCGGATGTTTAGCACGAGCAGCCCCGTAGACGGGGTTGTACGCCCAAACCGCCGAAATTTCCGAACGACATTAAAATATTTGTAATCTATTGATAAGTAGATGCAATTAGTTGTATATCAAATAACGGTCGTTAAGAGGTTATCAACCTGATAAACATAAATACCGTATAAGGCGCGAGCAATTTGTATGTTTTTCTAGCGAAAAACAGGTTAAGACTTAACACCAATGGCTGGACGGAATTTTCGGCGGTTTGTGGTTAGAACCCCTAGACGGTTTTACGGTTATCCAGAAGGTTTTCATCCAAGCCTTCATGACGTTGCGCTGGGGTGACAAAGCGGATAGCGCTGTGGCGATGTTCGTTGTTGTACCATTCCACTAACCCCGTGACCCATTGACGTGCTTCTGTGACATCGGCGAACGGCTTTAGCGGATATTTAGGGCGATATTTCAAGGTCTTAAACAACGATTCTGAGTAAGGATTGTCGTTACTCACCGACGGCCGACTAAAGGAAGGCATAACACCGAGCTGCTGCAAGGTTGCCAGCATAGACGATCCCTTCATGGGACTGCCGTTATCAGAATGCAGGATAAGCTGTTTTGACTGTATGCCTTCACGATGACATAGATCGCGTAACAGTTCGCCAGCCAAGGCGCTGCTTTCTTCTTCATACACCTGCCAACCGACAATCTTTCGACTGAAAATATCAACAAATAGATAAAGATAGAAGAACTGTCCGCGGATAAGCGATGGCAGGTAGGTAATGTCCCAGCTGTAGAGCTGGTTAGGCGCTGTGGCACAGATTGCACGCGGTTTGGTACGTGTTTGAGCAGGGCGTTCGCTTCGACGGTGGGCAAGCTGGTTTTCAGCTCGCAGTATGCGATAGAAGGTCGACTCAGAAGCCAGATAGCTACCTTGATCGGCTAGCCGCGGCACGATCTGACTCGGTGGCAGATGGCCGAATTCATCGGAATTGGCGACAGCCAATACTTCGGCGCGCTCGATTGCTGTCAGCTGGTGTGGCGGTTGATAGTTACGCAATGGACGTTGATCACAGCAGACAGTCCCGTTAACCTGCCAGCGTTGTAAGGTACGCTCGCTCAAACCTAGCACTTCACAGGCTTTAGCTTGGCGTACCCCCGCTGTTATCGATTCATTCAGTAAAACAATCACTTGCTTGCGCTCTTCGTGGGTAGTCATTCGACCTCTCCCCCCAAGAGCGCTCGGAACTTTTTTGCAGAACCAAGAGCGCTGCGGCTTCTGCCAGTGCCTTGTCTTTACGCAATAGTTCGCGCTCAAGGCTTTGATTTTCCACTTTCAATGCACGTAAGACTCGTGCTTCTTCACGCGGGTCTCCTGAATCACCCTGACTACAGAAATCAGTTTTCCACTGTTCCAGTTGATGGACAAAAACGCCTCGTGCACGGCACCC
Source organism: Methylobacter arcticus (assembly GCF_050917435.1). Lineage (NCBI taxonomy): Bacteria > Pseudomonadati > Pseudomonadota > Gammaproteobacteria > Methylococcales > Methylococcaceae > Methylobacter > Methylobacter arcticus. Next base: position 2,132,199 of record NZ_CP159583.1, on the reverse strand, counting down.
GATATTTAAGTCCTCGCCGAGTAAACCATAGGTTTGCTGCAAAGCGGCAAGACGTTCTTCCGGGCTCCAATCCTCGGGGCGTTTTGATTTCGGTTGTGCAGGTTTATTGACGTCCTGTTCGCTTTGTCTTCAAGGTAGTTAAATTGATGTTCAATTCGTCTGCGACGGACTGAATCGATTGTTCATTGCCACGACTGTAAACTTTTACCAATGCCTGCTCTTTGAAGCCTGCTGAATACCGTTTATATTTTTTCATTTCTAATCTCAAATTTTCTTTTTTCTTAAAATTTGAGGCGACAACTATTCTGACGCAGGGGGGCTTGGTGGCAAATATGATTTATTGGTGCTGGATGAAGGGCAATCTATTACTTTTAAAGGCGCGGATGATATTCACGCTAAATTTAAAGATTATTTGGAGTCGGGGCAATTTAGCGTAGGCGGCAAAAAAATCACCAGCGAATGTGGTTTGATTATTTTAGCCAATATCGATTTATTTGAAGGACAACCCCGCCAAGCTGATTACATTCGCCACCTGCCGGAAATGTTTCATGATTCTGCGCTGATGGATCGGTTTCACGGCATTATTCCCGGCTGGAAAATTCCGCGTTTCACCACTGATTGCGCGGCGCAAGGTATGGGTATTAAGGCGGATGTGTTTGGTGAATATTTGCACCAGTTGCGGACGGTGAGTCATCTGGAGTTTCCTTTTGGTGATTGTCCGATGTTAAAAGGCGATAGTAGAGATGTGAAAGCAGTTCTCCGTCTAGCTTCTGCTTTATCAAAATTATTATTAATCAATCCTGACCATGACGATTATGAAGAATATGTGTTTAATCCGGCAAAGGACTTAAGGGCGCGTGTGCGTTCACAGTTACTGGAATTAAATCCGCAGGAATTTCTCAAGCCGATTGATGTGCATTTTTAGTAAGTGATAGTGTTAAGATTAACATAGAGTGGTTTTTTAAGCTGATGATCGCCGATCACTGAAATTAAGATGATTTTAGGAGTATTTGACTATGAACTTAAACCCAGTAAAACAATATGCAGACGTTGTGAATGGCGTTATACACATTCATGTACCCGAAGGTTTTAATGCTAAACGTGTCGAATTAACGATTGTGCCATTAGAAGATGACACCTCGTCACACTCTACATTTCAACAGTTTTTGCTTGATAGCCCTGAAATGTCAGATGACGAATATGCAGCAATTGAAGAAAAAATAAGGCATTTGCGCCAATGGAAATAATCTGCCTCGATACGAATGTACTCATTGCTCATAAACGAGCAAAGAAAGCAGACAAAGATAAAACATTTTTATATCAATTGACGACAAAATATTATCAATTTTCTGTATCCAGTATTACGGTGTATGAATTATTGCGTGGTGATAATCAGGATGAAGATGCTTATTGGAAAGCCATGTTTAGCAATATGACGGTACTGGATTTTGATAGTCATTGCGCAGAACACGCAGCTAATATTTATCAGGATTTAAAAAAGAAAGGTTTGTTAATTGAAGCTGAAGATTTATTGATAGCGGCGACCGCATTAGGAAATAAATTGAAATTAGCCACCGGTAATGTTAAACATTTTGATCGTGTTGTGGGTTTGGAATTAGTGGTAGATGACTTTGTCCTAAACAAAAACGATGAAGCTTAAATTTAATAGATAGGTATCCGTTTTCTCGGAATTTGACGTCCCTTATCAGTCATCACTAAATCTATATACTCGCCTTTCTGTTCCGGCCCATAACTGACATGAATCGGCCGGTCTTCTCCGTAAAAATACAACCGATCAAATGGGGTGTTTTCGGCAAGCCAGTCGGCGACTTCACGCATGTTTTCATCGTCGACGATAAAATCAACCGCCGCGCCTAAACGCGGGCAAATCAGGTTTTTTTTGCTGTTCAGTTCAGACGCGGCATGTTGGTCGAGCTTAGGCGCAACGCGTTTGTTAATGTGTTTGCCTAAGTCATGCGAGCAAAAACCATAGCTCAACCGAATCATGCCGAAATAATCGATGACCGGATCAAGAATATGGATGGCTAAATCATACAGCGCGGTGTAACTGTCCGGCTGTTTGGGGCAATTGGCTAAGCCGGTGGTTTGCTGGGTTTCGCCGCATTCGACCAGTTGCCGATAGCTTAGGTTGCGGCCACAAGGATGATCTAACTCAGGAACGCTTTGACTGCGGACTAAGTCGAATCCGTCAATCGCCCAGCGCACCTGGCCAAGTATCGCGCGGAAGTGATCAGGTTTAGGGCCGTAGCCGCTCAAGTCGAATAGCTTTAAGGCTTGCAGCTGTTCGTCAAAGTTTAGCTGTTCGGCATAATGGGGCGATTCTTCATTGATATAGCGCGATTTCAAATATAAATTCGTCGGCTCAAAGTCTTCGCCATATTGATAAAGATCAAAGATTTGTTCGCGCAGGTTGATTTTGACCCGTTCGAGTAAACGCGGTAAGGCTTGATGCTGGAAATCATCGTAACGCATTAAACTGAGCTTGCCGGATTGGCTATGGATTTTGATTAAGTCGGCTTGCTCTATGTCGCCGTACAACAGGGTTGCGCAACCGATGTAAATGCGCAGCAGAGCGGGCAGTTGTTCGACTAAGCTGGACTGTACGTATAAGGCCTCATCGTCATCAAGATAGCCTAAGCCTTGTTCGGCGCCGTGTTGGCAGGTGGCAGCGATCAGTTCGGCTTTGCTGATTTGAAATAATAGCGCTTGGGCGGTGGCCACGGCGTTTTTATAATCGCCGAAAAAGGCTTTAATGTCTTTTTGCAGTGTCGTTTCCAGGTGTTTGTAAGCGCGGCGTCTGGAAAAGGTCTGCAAGGCAAAATAGGTCAGTAGGTCGTCGATGCGGTTTTGGCGTGCTTGTGCTAAAACCGTTTCATCAAACTGATCCAGCATAAAGTGCAGGGCTTTACTGATAGAGCCAAAGCTTTGCGTTAGCTCTATCAGGTTAGCGATTTCGGTTTTTTCCGGCAAGCGGCCCAATTCCAGTGTTTGTTGCCAGAGCGGGTCAATCAGATGTTTAACGTTGAGATATTTTTTCTCGTTACGCGACAGTTTGGGCTCGGCGGGATTTGATGAGCGCTGCGACAGCCGTAAAACATTCCGGTGACTGCGTTGCCGGTTGAGCAAAAATCGCTGTTCGGAATCAGGGTCTTTAAAGATAAAAAAGATGCCGGGCGCAGCCGGAATGGCATCGGTTTCCAAGCTGTCGCTTAAATAGTCTTTTAACTCGGTTTGGCTGAAGTATTTTTGAAAGGTATTGCGCTGGGTGATGACGCCATCATTAAACGTTTGGCCTTTAAACGTGTTTTGGTTAAGCAGCATTGCCGATACCACTAAGACCTGTTGGGTTAACTGATAAGCGCCCCGTAAGGCTTCAAGTCGCTCTTGATAACTTTCGATGACATTGATCACAAAGCCTAGATTAACAATGTCCGCCGATTGCTTGGGTTGATCTGCCGCATAGTGCGGATCCCAACCTGACACAGGAATTGCGTTGGCGGCTAAGTGGCGAATATCGTCACCTTTGCCGCAACCGTAATCAAATACAGACAGTACCCCGTCTAAAAAACCATGTCGAGCCAAACATTGCATCGGTGCTGACAGATTGCTGCGAGACAGGGCGGTTAAATGCCGGGCAATGGCGGTGTTTTGCGGCGGTTCGAAGTCTTGCTGTTCATCATTGGTTTCCAGGTTGCCAATGGGTACAAATTGATGACCCACCAGTTGAAAGCCTTTTTCGGCAATCAGATTTTCCCACGCTTGTTTAAAGCCGATACGAATGGGATTTTCGAATAATCCCAGTTGTTCGGCGGTCGCTGTCAGTTCTTTAAATTGAGCGATGTGCGGATCATTCTGGCTAAGAAATAATTCTTTACGGTGCAGAACGGGAGGATTGAATGAGGCTTGATAGCTACGTTTTTCGACACGCTTGGACTTCAGGTCAATACGATAACTTTTCTCTAAGGCTGGAAAGGCATCGCTAAAAAATCCTGGATACCACAATAAAGACAGTGCCTGACATTTACTGTCATATTTCACAATATTGTATTCAGTACCTGCCTGCAAGTTGGCTAGTGTTTCCGCTTCAGCGATATGCTGTTGCACATCGTCAGTTTGGGCAATGGTTAAACTGTAGTGCCAATAAACAGTATTAAGAATTATTTTGCCAAGCATATTTTTACTCCAATGCCAGCTGCCTTAAATGGGTCACTGCGGCACAAATGCATTGCCCTGCCTTTTTGATGTCTGTCTCCGTCGTATACCGACCAAAACTGATACGCACAGCTCCATAGAGTCGATCGCCTTCTATGCCCATGGCTCTAAGGACATGGGATGCCTCAATAGCGCCCGTATTACACGCTGAACCTGAAGCAATCGCGAGTTCATCCCTTAAGGCAATAAGTAAAGAATCAGCGCCGACCTGATCAAAACTGATATTCAGTATATTGGGTAGCTTATTTATTGGATCGCCGTTGAAGTGAACGCCTTCCAGTTGCTGGAGTTGGGCTGTTAGCATTTTTGCCAGGCGTGTGCAGTGTTGATAGTCGTTCAACATTAACTCATGTGCAATTTTAAAAGCCGTTGCCATGCCGACTATCTGATGGGTGGGTAATGTGCCAGGGCGAAGGCCGTATTCTTGACCGCCGCCATGCATCAGGGGTGTTAAATTGGTTTGTTTTCTGTTGCGAACATACAGGCAGCCGATACCTTTGGGCCCATAAAGCTTATGTGCTGAAATGGATAACAAATCTATTGGCGTTTTGGTCAGGTCAATCTTCAGCTTACCTGCGCTTTGTGCGGAATCAACATGAAAGAATAGGTCTTTATCTTTCAGCGCTTGGGCGATTAGATCAATATCTTGAGTAACGCCGGTCTCATTGTTGACATGCATTAGGGAAACAAGGATGGTCTCGTCAGTCACGGCGTTTAAAATGCAATCAAGGCTCACCTGTCCATTAAGATCGGGCCTTAGGAAAGTGATTTTAAAACCGGTGCTCTCAAGGTATTTACAACTATCCAATACCGCTTTGTGTTCACTGGCTGAGGTAATGATATGGTTGCCCTTATTTTGATAGCTAAGAGCAATTCCCTTGATAGCTAGATTGTTCGACTCAGTTGCACCTGAGGTGAAAATTAGATCCTTCGGCTTACAACTCAATAAGTGCGCAATTTCAGAACGAGCCTCCTCAACTAAGGCATTGGCTCGCTCACCGAATCTATGCTGCAAGGAAGCGGGATTGGCAAAATCCCCGTCTATCGTTAAACATTGCGCCATAGCGGCAGCAGCTTCCGGGGCCATAGGTGTGGTTGCAGCGTAATCGAGATAAATTTGTGTGTTCAAAGCAGTATTTATAGGTAAGTCATGTGCTTAAAGAAAAATAGCCTTAAATGTTGCTAGCAAGACAGGTAGGGTTCTTAGGGCTTTAATTCAGGCTTAACTCTAAGGTTAAGTCGTTAAAAATAAATAGCACCACCCAATATGTTGGGGTTCGCAAAGTTCCCCAACATATTTCTTTTAAACCTACTCCTTTAACGCCTTCAATACCGCTTGCATCGTCGCATTGGCATCGCCAAACAACATGCGGGTATTTTCCAGTACGAATAACGGATTACCTACGCCGGCATAGCCTGATGCCATGCTGCGTTTAAGTACGATGGTGGTTTCGCCTTTCCAGCATTCCAGTACCGGCATACCGGCTATCGGGCTGTTGGGATCATCCAGCGCTGACGGATTGACAATATCATTGGCGCCGATCACGATCGATACGTCAACATGCGCCCAGTCTTCATTGATTTCGTCCATTTCATAAACGATGTCGTAAGGCACTTTGGCTTCAGCCAGCAGCACGTTCATGTGGCCGGGCATTCTTCCTGCAACCGGATGGATGCCGAAACCGACTTTCTTGCCTTTATCGCGCAACAGCTTGGTAATTTCATTAACGGTGTGTTGAGCCTGAGCGACCGCCATACCGTAGCCTGGAATAATGACGATGTTTTTTGCTGCCAGCAATAATTGTGCGGTTTCTTCAGCGTTGATCGGCGTGACTTCGCCTTCAACGACTGCGGCTTCGCCACCCGAACCGGTGCCAAAACCTCCGGCAATCACGCTGATAAAGTTGCGGTTCATCGCGCGGCACATGATGTAACTCAAGATCGCGCCGCTGCTGCCGACCAATGCGCCGGTCACAATCAATAAATCGTTGCTTAACATAAAGCCGGTTGCCGCCGCCGCCCATCCCGAATAGCTGTTGAGCATGGACACCACCACCGGCATGTCAGCGCCGCCGATAGCCATGACCATATGTACGCCGAACACCAGCGCAATCGCAGTCATAATCCATAACGGGATCAAGCCGCCGCCATTTTCAGTTTGTTGTAAAAATACCCAGCCTAGAACCACGGCGGCAATCAGTAAGCACAAATTGAACCAATGGCGGCCCGGCAATAACAGCGGTTTGCCGCTGATACGTTCGCTGAGTTTGCAAAAAGCGATTACCGAACCTGAAAAGGTCACCGCGCCGATCAGAATGCCGATGTAAATTTCAACTTCGTGGATATTTTTTTCCACGCCGACCAGGCTGGCAGAGCTGTCCAAAAAATTGGCATAACCGACTAATACGGCGGCCATACCGACCAGGCTGTGCATGATGGCGACCAGTTCCGGCATTTGCGTCATTTCGACTTTTAATGCGGCCCTGACGCCAATCGCGCCGCCGATTAACAACGCAACGATTAAAATGGCGTAGGAGGTAACTGATGCGCTTAAGGCGGTAGCGATAATCGCAATCGCCATGCCTAACATGCCGTAATAATTGCCTCGGCGTGCCGTTTCCTGATTACTTAAACCACTTAAGCTAAAAATGAACAGGATGGTGGCGACGATGTAAGACATCGTGACTAAACTTTGGGACATCATATTCTCCGGTTATTTTCTGAACATTTCTAGCATACGGCGGGTGACTAAAAAGCCACCGACAATATTGATAGATGCAATGAGTATCGCCAATCCGGCCAGGATGCTGATATTCTGGATGGGTGAGGACACCTGCACCAGCGCGCCGATAACAATAATGCCGCTGATCGCATTGGTTACACTCATAAGCGGCGTATGCAGCGATGCAGACACATTCCATATCACCTGATAACCGATAAAACACGCCAGCACAAACACCGTAAAGTGCGTCATGAACGATGTAGGGGCAACTGAACCGATGCCGAACAGCACCAAGCCGCTAATAATTAATGGTGTAAGCTGCTTAATTGCGCTTGGTTTTTGTTGCTCCTTTACCGATGCATAAGCGGGTGCTTCGGTTTGCGGGGCAGGGGCGGCGGATAACTTGGGCGGCGGCGGCGGCCAGGTGATCTTGCCTTCTTTAATGACTGTAGTGCCGCGAATCACCTCATCGTCCATATTGACGTTGATCGTGCCGTTTTTTTCGGGGCAAAGTTCGGTCAACAAATGCCTGAGGTTGGTCGCATAAAGCTGGCTCGATTGATTAGCCAAGCGACTGGGCAGATTGCTGTAACCGATAATAGTTACATCGTGTCTGACCACGACTTCATCTTTCTCGGTCAATGCACAATTGCCGCCTTGTTCGGCAGCCAGATCGACGATAATACTGCCCGGTTTCATGGATTTAACCATGCCTTCGGTGATTAACTTGGGTGCCGGTTTGCCGGGAATCAGCGCGGTGGTGATAATGATGTCCACTTCCATCGCCTGTCTGGCAAACAAGGCCATTTCAGCTTCTATAAACTCTTTGGACATGGTTTTGGCGTAACCGCCGGTTCCCGAGCCTTCTTCCTTAAAGTCCAACAGCAAAAACTCGGCATCCATGCTTTCAATTTGTTCTTTAACTTCTGGCCTAGTATCGAAAGCCCTGACGATTGCGCCCATGCTCTTTGCGGTACCGATAGCGGCAAGACCTGCTACACCGGCACCGATAACCAGCACTTTAGCGGGAGGAACTTTACCGGCAGCGGTAATCTGTCCGGTAAAAAACCGGCCGAAATGCTGTGCGGCTTCAATAACGGCACGGTAACCGGCAATATTGGCCATGGAGCTGAGCGCATCAAGCTTTTGCGCTCTGGACATGCGCGGTACGCTGTCCATCGCCAGCACCGTCGCATTTTTGGCCGCCAATTGCTGCATCAACTCTTCATTTTGTGCAGGCCAGATAAAGCTGATTAAACGACCGCCTTCGGACAACAGGTCAATTTCGTCCAACGCCAGCTCAGGATGACGCTCAGGGGCGCGAACCTTCATGACGATGTCGGCTTTTTTCCACAGCGCCTTGGCATTGTCAACAATCTCAACGCCCACTTCCTGGTAGGCTTCATCGGAAATATTCGCGGCAAGCCCTGCACCTTTTTCGAGCAGCACCGAAAAACCCAGTTTTATAATTTGTTCTGCGGCCTCAGGCGTAGTGGCCACGCGTTTTTCACCTGAGTGAATCTCTTTAGGTATTCCAATCTTCATACAATCTCCAAGGGGAGTTAGTTTAGAGCATAGTGAGCAAAGGTTTTAACCTTCAGTCAAAACCTCAACATGGAGGATAGGAGATTAAGCCCTATTTTTCAATAAAAAACATAAAACGGGCGTGTGAGTGTTGGTTTTGTAGGGACTGGTTCCCATACTCGCTCCGGCCATGATGACTTGTGTAGATGGCTATGGCCTAAAGGGCGGCGAGGGTGTCAACGATCAGGATTCATCACTATCAGCGTATTTTTTAAGCTGTCGCAAAATCTTGCGGGCTTCGGCATATTGAAAATCGTTAATCAGTTTGCGTAATTGGGCAAACCAGGCAAGTTGATCATCTGCCAGATGGGACTTGAGTGTGTTTAGCATGACGTCAGAAATGAAATTGTTTTCTTTGAGTAGCAAGTCAAGTTCGGCAGCGTTGCGTGTTAGGGCTTTACTATTAGCGCCGGTAGGCAGCAGTAACGCTTCATGCAGGTGCAGTGTCGCAATGACGGACATCGTCTGGTTAAATACTTCCTTAAAGGTATCGAACATCGCAGCCGATAGCTCTCCGTTGAGTTCAGTTTCCAGTGCCTCAGCCGCGTCATACAGTCCTACGGCGCCGATATTGCCAGACGCCCCTTTAATCTTGTGCAGCAGTTCTTCGGCTGCAACAAGGTTACCTACAGTCATCATAGCGGCGATTTCGTCAGGTACATCCTCCATGTTTTTCATGAAAGTACGCAACAATCGTGTTGCAAGTGCTTTATTGTTGTCTAACATCAATAGTAAATTGTGCATGTCGAAACCAGGCAGATCATCGGAACTCGACAGTTTGGCTATGATCGGTTCAGCAGTAGTGCCGTCTGTCGCGGTCTCAGTGGTGCGCTCAAGAGGTTTTATCCACTGTACTAGCGTTGACATCAGTTTTTTCGGATTAATCGGTTTGGCAATGAAATCATTCATGCCTGAATCTCTATATCTGTTCTGCTCCTCTGTGGTTACCGCAGCCGTCAATGCGATAATAGGAAGCCGTGCAAAACGTGCCTGACTGCGGATCATTTTGGTTGCTTCAAAACCATCCAGTACTGGCATATGTATATCCATCAATACTGCATCAAATTCGCCATTTTCCAATAATGCCAGGGCCTCATTACCATTATTTGCCATCTCGACAATGATACCCGACAGCGTGAGAAATTCCTTTACGATCTGCTGGTTGATGAGATTGTCTTCCGCCACCAGAATCCGGGTGCCGACAAGCAATTTGCTTAAATCTACTCGGGGTAAGGTCGGTGTTTCTGACTTGTCCTTACTGGACAAAGGCGATAGGCCTAGAACCAGCTCGAAGCCGAAGGAGGTGCCTAGACCCAATGTGCTTGTTACCGAAAATTCACTGCCCATCAGTTGTAACAGATTATGACTGATTGCCAGCCCTAGGCCTGTTCCGCCAAAACGACGGGTGATGGAGCCGTCCACTTGGCTGAAGGGTTGAAATAGCTTGGCGTGATCAGTGTCTGACATGCCGATACCGGTATCGGTGACACAAAATAGCAGTCGGGCTTCCGATGGGTCGAGTTGTTGCAGTGTAATAGCAAGCATGACTGTGCCACGCTCGGTAAACTTGATCGCGTTACTGAGCAGATTGATTAAAATCTGTTGCAGCCTGAGCGCATCGCCGATTAAGTTACTGGGGGCATTGGGCGCAACGGTTATGCTGAAGCCGATGCGTTTTTCCTTGGCACTATCAGCAAACAGGTTGCTTAAATTATCCAGTATGGCATCAAGATCGATGGCGTTGTGCTCAATGGTTAAACGTTCTGCTTCCAGTCTGGAGAAATCCAGGATGTCGTTAATTATGTTCAGTAGGCTGTTAGCAGAACTGTTAATTTTTTCCAGATAATTCCTTGCATCATCCGACACTTCTTTGTTAAGCGCCAGATACGAGAGTCCGATGATCGCGTTCATCGGGGTGCGGATTTCGTGCGACATGTTAGCGAGGAATTGCGACTTGGATTTGGCTAGTGTTTCAGCCCGGTCTTTAGCCAACAAGACGATAGCTTCATTTTGCTTGCGCTGAGAAATATCCTCGGCGATACCGAGGTAACCTGTAGTCTTGCCGTCTTGACTCAGGATAGCGGTCACCGCAAGAGATACGGTTAACGTTGATCGGTCTTTGCGCACATAAGTCCATTCTCGTTTTCCCTGCTCTGATTGATTGGCTTGTTCAGCAAAAACCTCAAACCCGAAAATGGGTCGCCCCAATTCAAGTGCCAACTCCCGGCTACGTTGTGCGACTTCTTTCTTGGTATGAAGCAGGGCTGGTGTATGTTTACCGATCATTTCCTCGGCGCTATAGCCCAGCATAAGTTCGGCTCCGCGATTAAAGGTCGTAATCACCCCATCTGCATCCGTCGAAATGATGCTGATTTCTGTTGCGGCGGAAAGAACATTTTCCAATTCTTCTTTAGCGCTGCTGGCGGCATTTAGGGCAATGATTTTATCGGTCACATCGATGCAGGAACCGATATAGCCTGCAAACGTCTGATCCGCATTGAAACGGGGGACGCCGTGGTCTTCAATCCATCGGTATTCGCCATCGTGGCGTTTCAGGCGGTATTCCATATGGAACGGTTGGTGACGGTCAAAATAGCTGACATAGCTATCCAGATAACGCTGTAAATCGTTAGGATGGATGCCGTTCCTCCAACCATTGCCCGATTCCTGTTCCATAGCATGGCCGGTGAAATCCAGCCAGACTTGATTGAACCAAAAGCAGCGCTTATCGGTATCCGCCAACCAAATCAGCATGGGGGCCGCATCGGCAACAATACGAAAACGCTGCTCGCTTTGTGCTAGCTCAGTTGTGCGCTCTTCCACCAGTTTTCTGAGCAGATTTCCTCGACCGGAGACTACCATTGCGAATGCGCTGACTATACTGGTCAGTATGAGTCCTGCTAACAAAATCAGCCAAGCGTTACCTGAGCGATGAGACGTGAAATAATCCTGGGTAGGCGCGACTTCAAATCGCCATGAGCGATCTCCGACTTTAATGCTTGAATGGCTGACCAGGGGATTTCTTTTTCCGAAAAAACTTCTTTCCGGTAAAGCCCAGGGCGACAGTTCTTGCCAGTCTATGGAAAACAGCAACTGTTCTGTTGCGGGTACGCTCTCATCAATCAGTCGGTAGGACAGCCCTTTTAGATCTAAATCCTTGAGCGCCGCAGCGGCTATGTCGCCAGCCCTGAATATGCCGACGGCATAACCGGAAATATTGTTGCGGCGCTCTTCCAGGGTTTGGTGCGAAAGGCCTGTGCGGTAAATAGGGCTATAGGCGATCAGTCCATATTGATTGCTTTTTTCCTGAACCAAATTAACCCGGGCCGTAATCGTGAGTTCTCCGGTGTCCCTTGCTTTATCGAGTGCGTCACGCCGTAATGCATTGGAATTGAAGTCGTAACCCAAGGCGCTTTCGTTGCCCTGATAGGGTTCAAGGAAGGTAATAGGTATATATTTTTGCCGATTCCCGGCGCGTACCATGCTTTTGTCGGCGTCACGCTCGGTGATCTGGAAGTTTGGATAGCCATCTAGTCGTACGCTTTTCTCGAGCGCATTCCGCTCTGAGGCCTGAATAACGGGACTCCACTCCAGCGCCTGTATACCCTCGAAATCGTCTAATGAATGCGTCACGAAGGCTTTGAACTCTTGCCGGGAAACTATTGATGAAGCCGAATAGAAACTTCCGATAGAACGTATCACGTTTAGATGGTCAAAAACCGAGGTTTCCAGCGCTACTTTCAACTCAAAAGCGCGTTGATTGAACTCAAGCTTTAGCCGGTCATTGTTATTTTTCGACTCAAAAAAAACAACCGTTGTTGTCAGTATAAACATGGCGATAACGGGTAGGGTTATTGCGATGCGTCTATTGCGCCAAGGGTCACTAGACGGTTGCGCCCAGACTAAAATCAGCGGCGTGAAGATAAATATCCCCAAGGCATCCCCCATCCACCAAGTCCTCCAGTTAGCCAGGAAGTTTGCAGCCGGAATCCCCCCGATTGCCACCAGGGTCGATACTGCGATAGTCGCATTGACCAGAGCGCTGAACAGACCGCCAAACAGAAAGAACAAAAAGACTTCTTTTTCACGGGTAAACGAGTTCGGAAAATCGGCAAAGCGTCGGACTAGATACGCACCTACGACGGCTTGCAAGCTTGCCCCGCCGCTGATAATGAGCGTAATAATGGCTGAATAGAGACTTTCTATAGGGAGGGGGGCAATTAATGGAGTCGAGATATTAACCAGAAACGAACCCAGTAATATAGCCGGCCAAACACGGTTGCCGTAGAGCAGAATGCCCGCTAAGGCGATGCCGGAAGGCGGCCAGATGGCCGTTGCATAGCCAGGTGGAATGGCTAGAGCCGTTCCGAGTTTGCCGGTTGCAAAGTAGGCTGCGGTCAAACCTATAATTTGCAGCAGCCAAGACAACGATAGTACTGATGTCTTTGCCGTTGAAAATAAAGTGCCGAGTTTGTCGTTATTTTTAGACATCTGAATGTAGTTCTGTAGGCCAAGCTAGCTTGGCCTACAGTATTTAGGTTGATAGGTTGATTGTTAACAATGTTTCAATCCACATCCGACCTCATCCGTCGAATGACACCCGCCGACGGATAGAGGTCGGTGGATGAAGCTACTAAGGCATGACAATTAATGAACCCATCCATAGCCTGACCCTAGTCTCTCAACTTCGACTGCGTCGGTTTCTCAACACGGCTTGTTCAAAGCCAGCTTTGAACTCCAGCACCGGAGTCCAAAGCTGGCTTTGGATATAAAACGACTCAAAATCAATAGTTCACGTTATTTGATTTTTTTTCCTAAAAGAATCGTCTATTCAAGATAGTGACGGTTTGAGAGCATCCATTAGGCTAATTTAACTTTATTTTTAGGTGTTGCCTGCAACTAATGAGACGTTACAAGCAAAGGGTTAGGTTTCCGTTTTTTCAAAGTCTATTAACGCCAATAATTCTGTAGGACTAAAAGGCTTAGTCATGTAAAAGTCGGCGCCAACTTGTTTACCTAAGTCAAAATCTTGTTGTTGACTGCGTGCCGTCAACAAAATAATTTTACACTGCCGGGTGTCTGACCAAGATTTAACCTTTTGGCAAACTTGAAAGCCATTTAATTCACCCGGTATCATCACATCAAGAATCACATAATCGGGTTTTTGATCAGTGATTATCGACAAGGCTGTTTCGCAGCAATCGGCTTCAAATAGCTCAATTCGACTGTCGGAAAAAGTCAGTCTGAGTAGATGTCTAATAATTCTGTTATCGTCAACAATGAGTACTTTTATTTTCAGTGATATTGACTGGCTGTTCATGATTTCGTCACTACAGCGTCCGCTGAAATTTGTTTTAACCACAGGATAACGGTGGTGCCGGTTCCAGGTTTACTGGTAATCTCTACCTGTCCCTGATGAAGTTCCATGATTTCCTTAACCAGCGACATGCCAAGGCCGGTTCCCGGTATGTTGCCGATATTATTGGCACGCCAAAAGCGGATGAAAATATGTTTAAGCTGTTCTTCGTCCAAACCCATACCCCGATCGCGAATAACAATGCCGACTTCTGCCTGGTCATTGATTTGGCGCTGTTTTATGCTGATGTCGATGTGGTCGGTCGTAGAATATTTGTAGGCGTTACTCAAAACATTGGTAATGACTTGGCGTAATCTGTCGGCGTCGGCAAAAACCGAGTAGTTACCTGTCAGTTGATGACGTTTAATCCTGCGTGGATCACCCGGAACCAATAGTTCATTGATCGCGCGGTTGACAATGTCCAATAACGGCTGTTTTGTCAAGGCAAAATCCATACCGATTCGTGCCAGATCCAGCAGTTGGCTAAGTAGGGTGATCAGGGTGGCTGATTGTTGGTGTATCGTCGATAAAATTTCACGCGTGGTCTCTGTATCAAATTGCCGGGATAGCAATAGCTCAGAAAAACCGAACACACTGGCCATTGGTGTACGTAATTCGTGTGCAGCAGTAGCCAAAAACTCACTTTTCATTTCTGTTATTTCAGTTTCCACCGTAATATCTCGAAAATACAGAACTTTTGAAAGGATTGTATTATCGATTTGACGATCCGTACGCGTCAGTACCAATAGTTTTTTTAGAGGATGGGTATTTTGATTTAACGTCTTAGTAAGGCCCTTGCTTAAATTCATGACGTATATTTTCTGATTTACATTCTGTTGTTCGGGTGTCCTGTTTAAATAAGGCGATGCCGGATGACACATTTGGTCGAGATAGTTATCAAAAGCCTGCTCGGTTAAGTTAGCGAGGTTATCTCGCTTAAAACCAGTCATGCTGAGAAAAGCGGGGTTAATTGATTGGATAAAACCTTGCGGTGACACCGTAACAATCCCATCGGGACTGATGCTAAAGATGGCTTCTAATTCTTGTTCACGCTGGTTCAATGATGCCAACTGTCAAACCCTGTCGTTGTTTCAATAGAAAATGATAGCCGTTAAGGCCATCGGGGAGGTGTCTTGAGACGTAACTGCCAGCAGCACTTCGCCATCCTCGGCAGAATCCTTATATCGATTAATGGTATGCGGTCCGCGTTGCTTATTTTAGCTAATTGTGGCTTGAGAGAATCCATGCCGTTATTTTAACCTGATTTTTAAGTTGCTGCCTGCGTGCAAATAGCTATACCTGAAGCAAGAGGTTTTACATGCAAACTAATAAAATAAAAATTTGCAATATTTTTAATATTTTAATTAAAAATTTGGAGTGATACTATCTTTTTTTTGCATTTTTTTAGGTTACCTGCTTGGGTCTTTTGCGTGTTTTTAGTGTTATTATTATTCATTTATTTTTTTAGGTTTATTAATATGAGTGAGCAACCGTGGGTAAGTACTAAAGAAGCGGCTTTGTTGCTGGGTGTTAGCCAACGCACTGTGCAGAATTGGGTGGATAGAGGAAAAATAAAGGCCAGCCTTACGATGGGGGGTCATAGGCGTTTGAGTCGCGAGGATGTAAAGAAGCATTTATCGACAGTTCACCCGCTATTAACCGGCAATGATGAAACTTTCGTGCTGCCAGCAATTAACAGCGACACTACGCTACGGGTTCTGATTGTAGAGGATGATTACGCTATTTTGCGCTTATGTGAATTACAATTCAGTCACTTCAGTGTACCGCATCAACTTTTCTTGGCTACCAATGCCTATCAAGGTTTAATCATGGTGGGCAAGTATCAGCCGCATCTGATTTTCACCGATTTGAAAATGCCTCATATTGATGGATTACATATGATTAGTGAAATCATAAAAATGCCTGAGATGAAACACACAAAAATTGTTATCGTCACCGGACTGGAAACCAGGGAAATCATGAAGATGGGTACGATGCCCGATGGCGTGATGGTGTTGCCTAAGCCGATTCCTTTTAACACGGTGGAAACTATTCTTTATCAACAAGCGAATGCCATCAAGGCAGCTACCGATAATGCTTCGACTCCGTATGATGCCGCTGATTGATAAGCGGCAAAAAAGTTATTGAAGTAGGTTCCCCCTGATCAGGAAGAACCGCCATGCCAAAATCGCCATAAACCCCCGGGAGATAATTACTGCCGCCCGCTTCGGTGGCGTTGGATAGAGTGGGGTGCAGCGTCAATCCAGCCAGTAAAAAGAGTCGTTGATACACAGAGGAATTTAGACGAAACTGCATTTTTTAAATAAAATACTGCATAAATTGAAATTATGGCAATATAGTAAGAAAATTTGTTTTTAATTGCAAATATAAGAATATAAAGGGCGGTTAATGGTATAAATGGAAAATTAGTTAACATACTAAAAATACCGCTGAATCTTAAGGTAATTTCCAATAGGTATTTTCCCTAAATAGTCGCTACGGTTATGTCGTGCCGGATCGCCCCTACAATTTAACTTGTGTAGATAGCTACGCCTGAAGAAAGGAGAGGATGTCAAGGCGGCAATCGACAGCGCGTAACATCAGTTATTTATTAGTCCGTAGTAAGGTTAAAACCACCGCCTTTTAGGCGGTCAGATTTATCTATGATTTTTTGACGCATGATATTGCTCTGAACTGAAAAGTAAGGGGCCTTATGGATTACCGTTATGGAAGTCATACTGTTTTTAAAATTCAATATCATTTTGTATTTGTCACAAAGTATCGTTATAAGGTGTTGAAAGGTAACGTTGGTTTGAAAGTTCGTGAACTGATTAGGCAAACCTGTGAAGCCTTTGAAATAGAAATTCTGAAAGGCGTTATCAGTCAGGATCCTGTCCATATTTTGGTTTCTGCGCCACCCAATTTGGCACCGAGCGAAATTATGAGGCGAATCAAAGGCAGGTGTTCGATGAAGCTGTTCGAGAGTTTTCCTGATTTGAAAAAACGCTATTGGGGTCGTCACTTCTGGGCACGGGGTTACTTTTGCGTGACTTCTGGTGAGTTGACAGATGAAATGATAAAAAATTATCTGGAACATCATTTTGAACCCAAAGGAGATGATAATTTTAGGACAGAGTCATGAACGGGTCTTATGACCCGTATCCGGACTTTAGTCCATTATACGAACCCACCAGCTTTAGCTGGTGGTTGTTCAGTTTTTCGCTAAAATTTTGGTTGTGCCATGTTTGGAAAACACTTATTTGCAATAAAGTCAGCGCGGAATATATTTTTGCATCAGTGGGTGTGGGGCGCTTTTGTACGTACTGCGCTGATTCCGTTGTTATTTGTTGAGCTGGCGCTACTAGCCATCTATATGGTTTCCCATGAATGGTCTCGAACTGAAAATATTGCTGCCGTGCAGGGTTTAGCAAGCAACGAATTATCGAGATTGGTAGAAAATCAGGCTGAGGCGATTGAACACCAATTGGCCGGGGTCACGCAATTGACTGAATTACTCAGACAAGAAACCCAAGATGCGCTTAAGCGGCCCGTTGATCATAAAACCGAGACCTCAAATCGCTATGCGATGACCGATGATGGCATGCTTTATACCCGAGCTAATGATGGCGGAGCTGCCGTGTTTTTTAGTGGCTTTGTTAAAATTGATCAAGCAAAAAAACAAAAAATCGCCAGAACCGAACGCCTTGATTCCACTTTGCGTCGTATTATCGACATCAATCCGCTGACGGTTCAGGCTTATTTTAATAGTTACGATTCACTGAATAGAATTCTTCCGTATTTTGATGTATTGAGCCAGTATCCGCCAAAGATGGATATTTCGTCTTATGGCTTTTATTACGAAGCCGATGCTAAACACAATCCGGAACGTAAAACGCGTTGGATAGATGCCTATTTGGACCCCGCTGGTCATGGCTGGATGGTCTCCTCTATTTCGCCGGTTTATAACGGTGACTTTTTAGAGGGTGTTGTCGGTCTCGACATTACGCTCGACGTGATTATTAAACAAGTGCTGGCTTTGCCGATTCCATGGCAGGGGTTTGCTGTATTGATTAACAAAGACGGTATGTTATTGGCCGTTCCTGAACGTGCAGAAAAATTGTTTGGTTTGCATGAATTGACGGATCATCATTACGATCAAGCCATCCGTCAGCAAACGTTTAAACCGGATGATTTTAACATCTATCATCGTTCTGATATGAGTCAGCTACAAAAAGCCTTAGCGAATGACCACTCAGGTTCAGATATTGTTGATTTTACTGAACCTTATCTGGTTTCCAGTGTGACGCTGCCCAGCACCGGTTGGCGATTAGTGGTGTTTGCGCCCCAAAATGAGATTTTCAAGCCGGCAACAGCATTGTCGGAACGATTGACTACGATTGGCTGGTATTTAATTGGCGGTTTGTGTTTTTTCTATCTGCTTTTTTTTGGTTTTTTATATCAGCGGGCCAGGCGCTTAAGCCATGAGATTTCTGATCCACTGAGAGGCATACAGAATATGGCCATTCAGATTGGCGAAGGCAATTTTAAACCGGATACTCCGGTCTATAGGGTCAATGAGTTTAAACTGACGGTCGAACAAATGTTGCAGACAGCAGACCAATTGCAAAATGCTGAACAACAGTTAGTTGATGCGAAAGAGCAGGCGGAACAAGCTAACTATGCTAAAGGCGCTTTTTTAGCCAACATGAGCCATGAATTACGCACACCGCTGAATGCTATTACCGGATTGACCGAGTTAGCCCAAGACAGCGCTATTGATAATAAACAGAAACGTTACCTAACCAAAATCCAACAGTCTTCACAATCCTTGTTGCTGATTGTTAATGATATTCTTGACTTCTCCAATAGCGAAGCTGGGAAAATCGAACTTAAAAATCATGAGTTCTCAATCGAAGAACTGATGCAAGGTCTTGCCGATTTGTTTATTCATTCGATTGAAAATAAACGCATGCAGCTATTTATAACGATTGCCCCCGCCGTTCCTCGTTTTATGTGGGGGGATGTGCAGCGTATTCGGCAAGTTTTGATTAAACTGATCGGCAATGCGATCAAATTTACCGAGCAGGGTGAAATTCAGGTAGCAGTCGACGTTGTCGATCAACAGAACCAACGTGCCGTCCGGTTTTTAGTGCGCGATACCGGCATGGGTATCTCCACAGAAGATGCTAAGTTCATATTCCAGGAATTTATTCAAGTGGATGATTTGCTTTCGCGTAAATTCGGTGGAACCGGATTAGGTCTAGCGATTTGTCAGCAGTTGGTTAGCCTGATGGGCGGTGCCATCAGTGTGTTTAGCCAATTAGGGGAGGGGAGTACTTTTCAATTCACCCTAGGACTAAAAGCTGAATCCAACGTCGAACCGGCGTTAAATACAGGACTAAAGTTGGGGCTGCGAGTATTGCTGATTGATGATAACCAGACATCTTGCGAAGTGTTGCAGCATTACTTGCAAGAATGGAAATGCCAGGTTAATCGGGCCTTATCACTATCACAAGCAATCATTGAAATTCGACAGGCTGCGCAATACTCGCGGCCTTTCGATTTGCTGTTGCTGGAGGGTGAGTTGTGGCAAGCCGATGGCTTATCTATCGCTGAAGCTTTAGATAATACTGGGCTTCAAGTCATGCCGGAGATTATTCTTTTGATTAAGGGTGATTATCAGGAATCTTTGCAACCACCGGTGAATGTAAATCTCAAGCCCAAAGCCCTGCTTAACAAACCCGTGCTGCCCTCACGGTTGCTTAATGCGATCCAAGCAACTAAACCGAAACACTTAAGCCCCTCTAAATTGACAACCCACATAGCCAAAAAATCCCCGGATAGCATTCAATTGCCCGGTTTTAATCTGCACGAAATCCTTGCCTTACTGGGTGGCGATCACGCACAGTTATGTCGTATTCTTGCGATGTTCAAAGAAGATTTTTCGCCTATAGTTGATCAATTATTCACCCATCTGACTCAAGGCCAATGGTATGAAGCGCAGACGACATTGCACGCAATGAAAGGTGTTGCAGGCAATATTGGTGCAATGATGCTTTATGACATTTCGGAAGAGTTGGATCAACAACTTAAAAATAGCCGTTTTGAGGATGAAACTTGGGATAGATGGAAGGCCACTTTTGCTGAGAGCATGGAAACCATCTCTGATTTTTTGGACAGCCGCAATATGGATAGTCCACCGGTCAGCGTTACTGTACCCAAGAACGTTATCCCGTTTTTGCATGAGCTGGATGCGCTCTTGCAAGAAAACGCCTATATCGGTAGTGAATTGCTGGACAAAATAAATTCAGCACTCGGCGAAAACCAAGCCCCCGAATATCCAGCCTTGTTGAACAGTCTGAGGCATTACGATTATCCAGAGGCCAAGCGCGTTTTGGCAAGCATGATCAATTCCGTAGGAGGAGAAACAGTATGATTTTTTCAGATACAGGTAAACCTGTCGTGCTTATCGTTGATGACGAGCCCATTAATATCGAGGTACTTGCGGCATTATTAAATCGCGACTACCAAGTAAAAGTGGCTACAAATGGTGCAACAGCGCTTGAGATTGCTATGCACAATCCCAAGCCTGACTTGATATTGCTGGATATTATGATGCCCAGTCTGGATGGTTTTGAAGTGTGCAAGCAGTTCAAAGCCAATCCAGAGACTAAAGATATACCGGTGATCTTTGTTACAGCGGCCGGACCTCAATCAGAAAGTACCGGATTGGACCTGGGGGCGGTGGATTATATAACCAAGCCTATTAACCGCTTGATCACCCAATTACGGATAAAAACTCATATTGAGCTGGGTCGATCTCGGAAACGTATCAGTCAAAATCTCGGGTTCCTGTCGAGCATGATGGACAATGCACCCTTGGCAGTTTCGGTGTTGTCGCGAGATAATCAATGGCTATTGCTCAATAAAGTCAGTCTCGCCCTGCAACAATGTCAGAGCTTACACCAGGCGAACCAACAAAATCCCTTGTTATTCATTGACGAGCCGGATCGCGACAGCTACATCCTTGCTAATCAAGCTGCTCTGACGGGTAAAAATCAACAGCTGCAAATACATATGGTCGGCATCAAAGGCGCTCAACATTGGTTGGAGGTAAGATTGTCGCCATTTTATGACGCCAATGGCAACGTCATGGGGGTGTTAAGTTTGGGTGTCGATATCACCGAAAGTAAACAGGCGCAGACTCGATTGCGATTACTGTCAAAAGTCTTTGACAGTTCCTTGGAAGGTATCGTGATTGCTGATTTGCAAGGCAATATAGTGGACGTTAATCCTGGATTTAAAAAAGTCACCGGTTATTCACGACAAGAGGTTTTGGACAATAAGATGGGCTTGCAGAACTTTGGTGTCCACAATCAGGGATTTGATGCCAACCTATGGCAGCCTCTTAACGATATCGGTCAATGGCAGGGTGAAATCGTTAATCATAAAAAGAATGGCGATATATTGCCAGGATGGCTATCGGTGACCTTGATAAACGATGAACAAGGCAATCCTGAACATTATTTGGGTATCTTTAGCGGTATGAAGCTGCTTAAAAAACATCAACAAGATTTGGAACAATGTGTCCATTACGATATGTTGACCGGTCTGCCTAATCGTCTATTACTCGACGAGCAGCTCAAGCAGGCGCTTGCAGACACCGATAGTGAGCAAAGTTTGCTGGCAATATGTTATTTCTATCTCGATGGCTTCACGCTGATTAACGATACGGCACGTGATGCCGTATTGATTAAATGCGTACAACGCATTAGTCAGGTGCTGGGTGAAACGGACGCGGTTGCCCGTGTAGGTCGTGACGAGTTTGTTATCTTGTTACGAGGCCTGGACAATATTCAGGAATGTACGGTATTTCTGGAAAAAATACTCGAATCGATTGCGAAAGATATTCGTATTAATAATGATATTTACCGTGTGACCTCCAGCGTTGGTGTGATTTTGTATCCGTACGATAACAATGATCTGCATATGCTGTTACGGCAAGCCTACCAAGCCATGTGTACGGCGAAAATGTCAGGCAAAAATTGCTATCAATTCTTTGATGTGGAAGCAGATCAGCGTATTCGCAGCATCAACTACGAGCTGCAATATATTGGACAAGCTATCGAACAGGGCGAGTTTGAGTTGTTTTATCAGCCTAAAATCAATATTCATAACCACACCGTTATAGGTGCAGAAGTCTTAATTCGCTGGCAACATCCTGAACGGGGACTGCTGTCCCCTGGGTATTTTTTGCCTCAGATTCATCAAACCGATCTGGACATTATCTTGAGTGAATGGGTTATTGCAGCCGCCCTGGCACAACAGGGCCAATGGTATAAGCAAGGGCTGGAACTTGAGTTGTCTATCAATGTTCCCGCCAGTCACTTGCAAGATCCCGAGTTCATGATGCATTTTCAGCAGCAACTGGCCGAATATCCTGAATTACCGCGCGGCACAATACAGATAGAAATTTTGGAAACGGCTGCCTTAGAAGATCTTGATACGGCTCTTAAAGTAATTGAAGCAGGTCACCTATTAGGTCTGCGTTTTGCGTTAGATGATTTTGGCACGGGTTATTCCTCGTTAGCGTATTTATGTAAATTACCCATCGACAGCATTAAGATTGATCAATCTTTTGTACGAGATATGTTAGACGATGACGCTTCTTATGCGATGGTTGTTAGCATTATTGCTTTAGCGAAAACCTTTTCTCATGAAGTTGTCGCTGAAGGCGTCGAAACGGCTGAACAGTATTCTGCATTAGCCAAGATGGGCTGTGACATTGCCCAAGGCTATTTAATTGCCATACCGATGCCGGCAAATGAATTTTATACTTGGTTTCAGGAGGACGCGTGGAGACACCACTTTGGCGCTCAGCCAATGATGCATAAGTCAGCATAACTTGATAATGTATGGCTCATTCCACGATCGCGCGTGGGAATGCATACAAGTCATTCTGAATTTTAGCCTCTGGAGTGCAGGCTTCGCCTGCAAGCGCAAGCAAAGCTTGCACTCCCGTTGCAATAATTCGTAACGATGGAAAACTGTCAAGCTTATTGTGTAGATACCTATGGCTTTTCGCTGCGGAGCAGATTATCAAGAGGGCAGGCGAATTTTAATAATGGGATGTTTGTCGGATCGTTCTATGAGTGCGCTGATGTTGTCGATCATATCTTGATTGGCTATGGCATTTCTAATATAAGGCTTATTATCAAAATAGACATATTCGATGTCCATGCCGGGTTTCAGTTGCGAACAAGAAATTTCAATAATGGAGTAATTCTCGGTATTGGTTTTCAAGTTATTGCCTATCCTGCTGTTTTTCCATGATTTTGTGATCACGGTGGCAGCAGGAGGTATCACTTCAACAGTGAGTTCTTCTTTGAGTAGTTTAACGAAAGCGTCGATAATATCAGGATCATAATAGCTGCCTTTCCGTATCATTAATTTATTGATAACGTCTTTGACAGACATGACTTCACCGGTCATTGACCCGTCAAGATAGGCGACATAGTCACTGACAACAGTAAGAATACGCGAGCCCAGCGGAATTTTTTGTCTACTCAGTCCGTCGGGACAGCCTAAGCCGTTATAGCGTTCATATTGATGCCGGATTAAAATAGCGGCAGTTTTTAACTGCGAAAATTCATTTAATAAGGCTTCGCCTTCTACCGCATGTTGACAATAGCGCAGTTTGTTGGCTGGACTCATCGCGTCAAAAGGCTCTGCCAGCAAGTTATCCGGCAAACTGATTTTGCCGATTTGTAACAGCAATCCAGCATAAATAATGTTTTTTCTGTCTTCTGTACTCAAGCCCAGTTGTTGTGTAATCAGCAAGGCTTTTTCGACGATATATTTTGACTGTCCGTTTTTAATGCCTGGGCGCATTTCGATATTACGGGAAAATATCCTGATAAAATTGTTATAGTGTTTTGTTAGACTCTTATTGGCCAGGTCAAGGTTTTGCATAGAGTTTTTGAGGCTTTGGCTACTGTGATCGACTTTTTCTTCCAGTTGTTGATTGAGTTCTTTTAAGGCTTTATTTCGCTGAGAAATAAAAGCCGATAAGCGTCCTTGCTTCTCAAGCAGTCGTTTTTGTTCCAACGCATCGTGAACCAGTACTTTAAGCTCTTCATCATTCCAGGGTTTATTGCAATAATTATATATCCGCCCTTTGTTGATGGCAGCAATCGTGGATTCCAAATCGGCATTACCGGTCAGTAAAATACGGATGGTCTCTGGCCATTGCATGACAACTTGAGCTAAAAATTCCGCACCGTTCATTTCCGGCATCCGCATATCGGAAATAATCAGGTCAACAGGGTTTTGTCGCAACACCGCCAGACCTTCTGCGCCGCTTGAGGCAAAGTAGGTGACATAGTGTTCATGGTGAAATAAGCGGCGCAAGGCTTTGAGCACATTATCTTCATCATCGACAAACAATATTGCTGCAGCTTTGTCGTTAGTCGTTTTAGTCGGCTCGGTCGGTATCACTGTTGTTTTATGCATGTTCAATTACCGCGCCGCTTATAGGTAAGACAATCCGAAATCGGGTTCCCTGGCCCAACTGGCTGGTCAGTTGAATTTCTCCGTGATGTTTTTGGATAATAGTGTAGGAAACCGAAAGTCCTAAGCCGGTACCTTTACCGACGGGCTTGGTGGTAAAAAAGGGATCAAAAACCTTACTCAGATGTTCAGGAGCTATGCCTTTGCCGGTATCGCTGATTTCCACCCAGACGCAGTCATGGTCTATGCCTGTGCGCAAGGTGATAATGCCCTCATTTTCAATCGCGTGTGCCGCATTGACGAGTAAATTCATGAAGACCTGGTTAAGTTGGTGTGGCAAGCATTTTACTTCGGGCAGGTCGCTAAATTCTTTAACAACGCTTATTTTGTATTTGATTTCACTGTTAACGATATTGAGCGTACTTTCAAGTCCTAAATGCAAATCAATCCATTCCCAGTCATCATCACCACCCAGATGAGAAAAGTCTTTAAGATCTTGAATGATTTTTTTCACTCGTGTCGCGCCCTCATTAGATTCATCCAATAAATCGAGAACATCCGTCCTCATAAACTCCAGATCTATTTTTTGTTTAAATGCTTCAATCTGTGCGAGTTGTTCGGTATTGGTATTCGTTGTTTCTGTTTGTTCGTACATCGCGATCAATGCCAGAAAATCATTAATATAATGTTTTAACGAGGTCAGATTGGAGTTGATATAGCCTAGGGGATTGTTGATTTCATGTGCGACGCCGGCAGCCAACCGACCGACAGAAACCATTTTTTCTGATTGGACTAGCTGTTGTTGCGTCTCCTGTAGCCGGTTCGAGGTTGTCTGTATTTCTTTATTCTGCTTTGTTAATAAATCTTCGGTATTTTTATAGGAAGTAATATCGACAGTAATGCCATCAATATGGGCAGAAATATCCTGAATATCACGGATATAACGCATATGTGTAGACATCCAGCGTAATTCTTTATTTGCGTTAAAAATACGATAGGTTATTTTTTTTACCGAATGGTTTTTTAATTGCTCCAAGCAGCTTTTTACTTGTTCACGGTCATCAGGGTGAATAATGTCCAGCCATAAGCTTGGATAGTTAAAAAAATTAGCCAGTGGATAACCATACACATCTTCAGCAGCCTGATTAAGATAAAAAGGCTCAAAAGTGTTCGATGTGACTGACCAGATGACACTGTCCAGTGAATCCAGGGTGTCATTAAGGCGTTTTTTTGATTGCTCCAGACGGTTGCGAGTTGTCTGTAACTGCTGGTTTAACACGGTATATTCCACTATACGCTGCTGTTTTTCATGATGCAGTCTGGCGTTGTCAATGACTAGGGTGATCATATTAACCAGCACACATCCGGATTCCAGATCCTTTTCGGTATAGGCCGTCTCGGGATTCAGGCTGCTGATGCTTAATGCACCGATAACCCTGTTATCCAGTTGTAACGGCCAACAAAGTGCCGATGCTGGAATACGCACGCGCTCCCGGCGGGTAGGCTGAAAAAAACAGGGGTCGTCCGCAACATCGCCGGTAAGCAATATCGGCTTTTTGTTGGTTACCACCCAACTGATAACGCCGGTGCCCTGACTGATCACCATCCCTGTATATTCAGCCGGTAAACCAATACTGGCAACAAGACTTAGTCGGCTATGATCATCTGCCTCACACAAGGCTAATGAACCGGTATCGGCTGTAAAACCGGTTAGAATATGCCGCAAAATACGCTCAAATACTTCATGGGTATTATATTGCAGGTCGGATTGACCTAAGCGGTATAAATCATGAAGCCAGTTCAGTTGTTGATTTTCATTTAATAGCATGTTTTTCCCTGGTTAAGTTAGGGGTTTATCTGGTTGGCAAACTGCTGTCCACGCTGAGTACACTGTGCCGCCTGTTCGATTGAAACATTGATCAGGGCAAGCGCGGCGCAAAGCGGGGCATGATCTGCTAAGGTAAATTCATCGGACTGTTCAGCCTTGACGATCAACAAATTGGCGGTATAGACCAGCAATCCGAGCGACGTGTCGGTATCGGCTTCAGGCGGGGTTTCGTGTTGCTCAATAGCCTGCTGAATAGCCACTGGAAGATTCCAGTGCTGTGCAGCCATACCCCCTATCGACATATGATCAAAACCTAATATGCGCCGTTCCGTTTCTATCAACGGAGTAGCCGACTCATTAATAATTTGGTTGAATTCGCCAGGAAAAAGCCTATCAATCACTAGGCGCCCGATGTCATGCAATAATCCCGCTGTGAAGGCAAACTCAGTACTGTTACCGGATAAACAGGCAAGCTGTCTTGCACATTCGGCAACGGCCACGCTGTGATGCCAGAGTTGGCGATAATTAAAATCTTTATGCCGTGCAATCAGCATATTGGAAAAACAGAAGCTAACCAGTACATCTCTGACCCGATTAAAACCGAGTAACACAATGGCCTCGCGCAACGATCCTATTTCCCTGGATATACCGTAGAAAGGTGAATTGACAATACGTAAAATACGTAGGGTCATGGCTGGATCTAGGATTATTTTATCGATCAGCGTCGTTAAATCTTGTTGACCATTAATCTGCTGTAACGCTTCTACCAGCAATACCGGCATAGACGGTAAATCTGTTAAATGCGCAAATTTATGTTTTAAGTGAGTCATTGCTGTTACCTAGCGCTCAATTTTTGCAACTTAGCATAAGCGGGGTCAATAGCAGAATGATGCCTTTCGATAGGCTGATATTTCCGATTCTTCTGATGGATATCTGCATCGAAACATCGTCACTCAACGTTATAATGCCGCCATCAAGCGGTGCAAAGTTATCAGTATAGATGTCGGGTAATAGACGTAACAGTGTCTCGGGTAAAACATCTTCTGCCATAAGTCCTAGCAGACAACCCGGAGTTTGGCCGAATAATGCTTCAGTGAATCTATTGGATACGACAATCATATGCTGTTCATCAATACCAATAATACCTATCGGTAAATGTTCAAGAATTTCCTGTGAAATTTGTAACACATTAATGCTGTGTATCATTTCACGGGTTTTATCGGCTACTTTCTGCTCAAGATTCTGATTGAGCGTAAAAAGTTTGTTATTGGCAGATTGGAGTTCCCGGCTTAATCGCGTATTTTCCTGTTCCATTTCATAGTACTGAAATGCCTCGCGAATATTGTCTCGAAGTAAGTCATCGTCCCAGGGTTTGGTTGAAAATTTATAAATCGAACCTTGGTTAACGGCATCGGTGACGGATTTAAGTTCGGTATAACCCGACAATATGATGCGTAAGGTCTTGGGATAAAGTTGTTTAACTTGGCTTAAAAATTCCACGCCTGTCATATGCGGCATCCGTTGATCTGAAATGACGACGCCCACTTCGTGTTTCGCCAACAAATCCAGACCTTCTTTACCGCTATTAGCGGTCAGGATGGTATAGCTATCGCGTCGCAACGTGCGCCTAAGCGCACTAATGACATTAACGTCATCATCCACCAGCAGCAGGGTGCGTGAGGTTTTTAATGGTACTGTCATAAGTGGACTGGGAAGATGCATTTCAGGGGTATTATTTGAAGGTGAAAATAACGATCAAGAACAGAAAAAATAAAAATAGCTTTTCAAATTCTTTATCATGATTTTTTTATTTCGTAAAAAATAGAATATAGATAGAACTATTTGTTCAATTTTTGCGATTTAAATACTGTAAAAGCTTTCGCAAAAATAGTGACTCGCTGCTCATTGGCTCTTTGATGTATTGGCTGTGTCGCTATCGGTTTACGGTTTATGGAAATGTTGGCTTTTAGTCGTTTTGTGGCTGATAGTTTTAGTTTTAGTTGCGGTAATTTTTTTCTTATTACTCGCCTTGATTTTGGTTTTTATCCGGCTAGTATTTTTGCGTTTGGCATTATGTTTGACACGACTAGATGCCGGTTTTGAATGGGTAACTGCTCCATTGCCGCAGTCAAGCTGGTAGGGTGGGGCGCCTGCTGATTTTGTCGGCATGGTGATGATGTTTCTCACTGGATAGTCGTTAGTTTGATAAGCGAAGCCCGCATCCATTTTTTGCATCATTAACTGGTAGCGTTCATTGCTGCTGGTGCCGCCCATAACCACACCGATCAGATGTTTGCCGTTTTGATGAGCCGCACCGATCAGGTTAAAACCGGAGCCGCAGGTGAACCCGGTTTTCATGCCTTCGGCGCCGGGATAGTTGAGGGTAAACTTGTTGATACTGCGTAGTACCGATCCTTTGTAATTAAAGTTGTGCGCAGAAAAATAGTGATAATACTCGGGGAAATTGCGCTGAGCTTTCCATGCCAGAATGGCCATATCTCTGGATGTGGTTACTTGCCAGTTATTGGGAAGGCCGGTTGCGTTCTTGAACTGGGTGTTGTACATGCCCAATGAATGTGCTTTTGCCGTCATGTTAACGGAAAAATGGTCTTCCGTGTCGTCTAGATATTCGGCAAGAACAACTGCCGCGTCATTTGCGGAACGGGTAATTGTGGCTAAAATGGCGTCTTCGACGGTCAAATGTTCGCCGCGTCTTAAGCCCAATTTGCTATTGGGTTGCTGTGATGCATGAGTGGATACGGTTAAGGTGTCGTGCAGATGAATTTGACCGGCTTTCAAGGCGTCAAATGTCATGTACACTGTCATTAGTTTGGTTAGAGAGGCTGGATACCATGACTGAGTCGCGTCTACTTCATGTAAAACGTCGCCGTTATTTGCGTCAATAATGATGGCGGCATAGCGAGCATAGCTGACCTCCGACACTGCAAATAGCCATACAACATTTAGAATAAGTAGGGTTAATTTAACTGTAGTCATTTAAAAACTGTTCTCAAAAAATGGATAATTAAAGGCGCGGGTACGATTTTCATGGGTGTTCGCTTGAGTAAGTGATTACCACAAATTGAACCGACCCAAAAAATTGCCCACGAAAGACACTTATTGACACTGTTTTTTCCCCTGCTGATCAGGTTCTTGAAGGTATATTTTTTCTTGGAAAAAATTTTATGTTGGTCATCTTAGAATGTGCTGCCTATATTCTACACCTTAAGGAATGGCGACCAAATAGCCTGGACAAAATGGCGTTATTGGTGGGGCGGTAAAGCCGCCCCACACAAATAGATTTTTAATCCTAAAAACTTATACAAGTATAAGGCGGCTCGCCTTTGCATATTCCCCAAAAACTGCCAAAGTCACCTTCTGCGCTAGGCTTCCAGTTTTCTGAAAATGCTTCGAATACTACGCCGTCCCAGCCTTTTTCAGCCAGTTTTTTGAAAGTGGACTTAACGACCAGTGCTTGGTTTTTTATGCCTGCAACACCGCACTGTTGCTGAGTCAGTTTATTGATTTCAGTGCCGCCTTCAGGACCATTCGGCCAGCCGAATTCAGTTAGCGTTACCGCTTTGCCGGGATAAGTCCGGCGTATGTCCTCGATTCGGGCAATATGAAAATCAGCTGCTTTTTTTGCCGGAATACAGGGAAAAACACCGGAATATTTATTTTCCCACCAGGGAAAAACGTTGATGCCTATCCAATCGACTTGCGCACCAAAGTTGGTTTGATGACAAGGCGTAGTGCGATTACACCATTCCCACCAAATATCAATGGTCGTAATAGGCTGGGATACGCCTGCTTTGCGCAGGCTGTCTATGCAACGGGTGATTTCACCATCAAGGGCATAACCGTGACGGGTTCTGACTTCGGAACCGCAGCTTAATTTTATGATGGTTTTGGGAAAGGCTTTTGCCACCTCAATACCGCTGGCTATGGACCGTGAATTGACTGCGATGTCGTCATCCAGCCAGATGATCGCAATGACTTTAAGTTTTCGGGCTTCGGCGGCGGCAAAAGTGTATTCCAGTCCATTCATAACACCGTAAGTCATGATGCAGCGAAAAGGGGTCTCCTTAATCAATTTATCCAGCAGCTGATCGATTAACTCCTTGGATGGGTGAGCACCATAATCGGGATTAAGCTTGCCGACATAGGGACTAAAGGCGGCGCATTGCAATGCGCCGCCTTTAGTGGTTTTAGCGGTTTTTTCGCGTGCCGATACGTTCTGGCATACAGCCAGCATGATGAAAATTATAATGCATGACAGTAACTGTTTCATAAAGCTCCCTATAATAGAATTATGTGGGTCGGGTTAAGCGTTAGCTTAATAATGACATTATTATCTAAGCAAAAAACACCGCGAAGATCACGCGCTGCTGCCGTTATGATCATTTCAACCATTTATTTTTTATGGTAAAAAATGGGATTACGCAGCCTATCGATACACAGGCAATCAGCACCGCCCAGGCGGTTTGATTCCAATCTACCGGATAAATATCGGCTTTGATAGGCTTGCTGATGCCGGGAATGCTGGGCAAATCGCCATCGCCACCATCGACTTTTAATTGCGCTTTCATGCCTTTTTCCATGTGTTGCGCCAGTTCGCAGTGCACGAGGTAGGTTTTTTTCTGGCTGGGTACGATCAGCGAGGCCTTCAATTCGCCGGGGCCGTAAAGTTCCAGATGAAACATGCCTTGCGGGTATAAATAGCCCGGTAGACCGTGAATCATCAATTGGTGGCGAATCTGGTCGTCATTGATAAAGGTGATGTTAATCCGGGAGCAGGGCGCAACATCCCATTCCTGATTGTCGAAGGCAAACATTTTACCGGGAAATTTCAGTGCGTGTTTCTGACCGGCATGGATGGTGATATTGACGTCGCCGGAAACTTTCGGGCAGTCCTTGGGCAGATTGTCGCTGTTGGCGTTCATGATCATGCCTTTCTCATTCATGATCATACCGCCATGATGCATCATGTCCATGGTTTCGTCCGCCATTGCCGCGTGGCTGTGCAAGCCCAGCATGATTAACAGTGTGATTAAACCTTTCATTGTTTTTGTTTCCGTTTGTAAATCAGCACCACAAAGATAAACAGTCCTATGGCCATGCCTATCGCTATGCCGAACACGATAATGCGAATGTAATCGGGCGCAATCAATCCGGCTTCGCCGAGTAACGGCGCAAAATCACCCTCACCCCAGACCGCCTGTTTTTTGGCGTAGTAATCTTTGTTAAATACCTGATCGAGGAAGGCATCATGCATTTTCGGCATGCCCTGTTCATCAATCAGCGGCTTGTAGGCCAGGATGGCCATGTTGCCGCCCGGTTCCATGCCATCGGTGGTGGTGCCGGTGGGAACGTGGTCATGAAACATCCATAAGCCGGGGCCGTAACTGTCCAAGCCGTTGTTCTGGGTGCGCAGACGCAGATCAAGTCGTTGTGCCGGTGCGATGTCGAATACATCCCGCGTTATCTGCGATCCGGACGGTTGATCAACGCCGTCGAAAGCGGTAATAGTCGCTTTGTGCCCGTGAATATGCAGCGCTACCAAAGAGCGTTGGGCGTTGGCGACATGCAGCTTTATGTCTTCATTGTCATTAGCGACGATCACCGCATCCCTCAGCGTGTAAGGGAAAGAATGGCCGTTCAGCAGAAAATAGTTTTCAAACGATTCGGTCATGTTGTACTCGCGGTTCATCCGCTGTGCGATCAGTCGTGGATCATTGGCATTCTGGATGATCTGCGCCAGTTTTTTATCGACAGACTGATAATGCAAGTCATATTCCTGATGGTAGGATTGCTTCACCGCAACGGCTGGGTGACGGACTTGCCCTGCGCCGATATTAAAGGTCTGTACCCAGTTATTGGGCCGATTTTCTTCGACGATAAACATACCGCTCAAGCCCATCATGGTGTGCTGGGCGGTTTGCAC
This sequence comes from Methylobacter arcticus, assembly GCF_050917435.1. NCBI lineage: Bacteria > Pseudomonadati > Pseudomonadota > Gammaproteobacteria > Methylococcales > Methylococcaceae > Methylobacter > Methylobacter arcticus. Next base: position 2,100,023 of record NZ_CP159583.1, on the reverse strand, counting down.
ATGACAATGATAGAGCATAGTTCCGGCATGCCGGGGTTGGATTTCATAAGTATGGCTTTTGCCGGGGAACACCGGGTGCTCTTCCATGCCGTCATTATCGTCACCGGCAGCGGTTTCCCAAGGATGATCAACACCATGAAGATGAATGGTATGCGGTAAATAATGGGTGTTTTCCAGGGTGATGTAAACCTTGTCACCTTGTTCAACCCGAATCACCGGCGATGGTGCGCGCAACAACGGATTAGCGACCAGCGAGTTGAAATTTTTAACGGCCATGCCGCTGGATTTGGGCGCAAAAACCCAAAGCCCCGGCTGAATGCCGGGGGCAATATCGTAAGTATTGATCAGAAATTCGCCATCAGGACTCGCGCCGTTAAGTTCCACGACTTCTAGTTTGATGCGGATGATGTCGGGATCGCCATCGCCATCGAGGTCGTCAGTCAGGGTCAGCGCATCCCGGGACAAATGCGATTGCATCAAGGTGTTCATCGATACATTGTTGGCGCCTTTGACCGCAACGGCAATGTCGTAGGGGTTATCAGGCTCGCATGACAGCGCTTCATTGATGCTTACGCCATCGATGACCTGCGCTTGCCGCCATTCGGGATGCTCATTAGAGCAAGGCTTTTCTACGGCAACGGTTTCTCCCGAGCGGTTAAAAACGGTCGCAGGCGGTGTAATGTCGGCTTTTTGCAACGAGGTCGGTACAAAATAAACGGCAACAGCAATTAATGCAGGGATAAATAGTATTGCTAAAAGGAGGAGGGATCTTTTGGGCATATAACGACAGAAAATTTCTACAAAATAGAGCTATTGTAAATGGCTGCCAAGTTAAAACCTAGGCGCATTTTTAAATGCGAAAAATGGCGATAATAGGCTGAAGTTACCTGTTATGGAAGTTCAGGGTTATTTTAAATAGCACCGCCGCGCATTATACTTGCTATAATTTGATCAGGTTTTATGTTCACGAGGTGAACCGTTCTTGAAAGAACGATTCACCTTTTTAGTGTTTAATTTGTACAAATCTTTACTGGTATTCATGCATGTCTTATTCACGCTCGAACTCGAACTCGTACAACCCTGATCTTGATTGGACCCAGGTAAGAGAAACATCAAAAATGCTCATCTTATCGGCTATTCAAGTAGAAGATATGATGACTGAAGCTGATTTATCGGTCAATACGCTGACCGAGTCATTTACCTCTATCGTTGAACATATGCAGGCCATTAATAAACATCTGCTCGCGCTGAATTCTTGTGACATAAGAGATGAGGCATTGGTGTGCTGCTCGGAAACAACCGACAAAATTCAGGCTTCCATAGTTGCGTTCCAGTTTTATGATCGGATGCAGCAATGTTTGCAGCATGTCACTTCAAATCTAAAAGGATTATCCGAACTGGTGGAAAGTCCCAAGCGTCTTTATAATCCAACTGAATGGCGACAATTTCAGCATGAAATCCGTTCCCGCTACACGATGGAATCAGAAAAACTGATGTTTGACGCCATTGTACAAGGCAAGTCTATAGATGAAGCGCTGTCGATAAAAAACACCCATCAAGAAGAAGATCAGTCCGATAATATAGAATTATTTTAATAAATAATGTTACTTAAACGCATCGTTATCATTTGCACATTGCCCTCTTTTCTTGCCGGTTGCGCTGGACTTTATGGTTCTCAGCCACCGGCTCCCGTGTATGGCGGTCAACCGAAGATTCAAAAGCCCTCAGGCAGTACACAAAAACAAACCAAGCCGCCTAGCGCTGCAGCTAAAGAAACGGTTAAAACGCAGCCGATTAAAGACTTTTCGGATGTAAAGCCCGAACCCTTTTCCCCTTCAGAACCGCCACCTTCAGACCCTGTTACTTTAGACGCACTGGAACCCTCAGCGCCGACGCCACCGCCTCCTTCCGAACTAACGCCGTTTCAACCCATAGAGGCCACAGTTCGGTTGTCGCCGGTAGTAACGGCTTTAGTTTCAGCAGCCAATCAAAACAGCAATGCCGGCGATCTTGATTCGGCGGCTACCTCCATAGAAAGAGCTATCAGAATCGAGCCAAGAAATGCGACTTTGTTTTATAAATTGGCCTTATTAAGGCTAAAACAATCAAAGCCTAATTTGGCAGAAGATCTGGCAAAAAAATCCGCGTTATTAGCGGCTACCGATACTACCTTGAAAAAACACTGCTGGTTATTGATAGCGCATGCCCGAGAAATGCAACAGGATTTTTCCGGAGCAAAGGCAGCGCGGGCAAAAGCAGATAATTTTTAATCCCAACGGGATGTTTCCTTATTGCTTGCAATGAGCAGTTTTTTACACAAAGAAAAGTTTTCTTTTGAAAGAGTAGGGTCACGGCCATTAAGTTAGGCTGAAAAGAAAGTGATGACTGAACATTGTGGGCGCGAATTTATTCGCGCCCACGTAACGCCAAGCACTTAACTTAATGACAGTGGAGAGTAGGGTTGGTATTAGCGCATCCCTATTTGGCAGACCCATTTTTCGTAGAGAAATTACTAAGTTTTTTATCAAAGTGTAAATGAATAGCGCTTCTTATGTGGTACTGATACGATACTTTTTTTTTGAAGCTTTTGAAGCTTTTGAAGCTGAACTTATTCACTAAGGAAAGGTGTTTCAAAAGTGGTTAAAAAAATTGTTTTTATAGTAACCGCTTTGACTGGGATGACGGCGCAGGCGGATAGCAGCATAACGCTGGAACCTATGGTCGTCGAAGATGTTTCGCCTCCCGGTAATGGCCTGATGACTCCGCAAGATCTGCCGCAAGCTCGCAGTGTAATCTCGCAGGCTGCCATTGAACAGAAAAATACCCTGAATAATGCCTATCAGGCCATGGATATGCTGCCGGGAGTCAACACCTATAGCTACGATGCCACCGGTTTATTTGGCGGCGGTTTACGGATGCGCGGTTTTAACAGCGATCAAATTGGCGTTAGTATTGACGGTGTGCCCATCAACGATGCCGGTAACTTTGCCGTCTATCCGTCCGAACTGGTCGATCTTGAAAATCTGGAGGAAATTTCCGTCACCCAGGGTTCAAGTACAATGGATGCCCCTATGGTTGGCGCTACCGGCGGCTCAATAGGAATGACCACATCCAGTCCCACCGATCATTCACGCTTCCGGGTGCAACAAAGTTACGGCGCCTATAATGCCTACAAGACCTTTCTGCGTGCCGATAGCGGCTATCTGGGCGACAATCGTTTTAAGGCTTTTATTTCTGTATCCAAAGCCGAGGCCGAAAAGTGGAAAGGCTATGGCGGTGCCGACCGCGAACATCTGGATTTTAAAGGGGTATTCAACCTGGCACCCGGCAGCAGCATTACCGGCGGCTTGCTGTATAACGAAATGCTCAATAACAACCTGCGCACCTTGACCCGTCAAGAAATTCAAACCTTGGGCCGCGATGCCGATTTTGGCGGGGTTCCCCCGCAACATCTGGCCGGGGTTAATGGCAGCGCACAAGTCGAAAAAGCGCCTTCCGATCTGTATTACAATCTTAACCTTAATCCCTACCGCAATTACTTAGCCACGCTGAAAGGCCGTTTCCAATTGCTGCCAAACCTGCACTGGGATGTTGATCCTTATTACAGCTACGGTTACGGCACCGGCGGCAATCAACTTAGAACGCTGGCAGAAAGCAACGCTGCCAATAAACTTGGCGGCGGCATCCGCGACATCAACCAGGATGGCGACACACTCGACACAGTGATGGTCTACAGTGCCGGGCTGACAGAAACCCAGCGCCCCGGTGTCACCACGCGCTTGCGCAGTCAAATAGCTAATCATCACTTAATGGTCGGTTACTGGTTCGAGTATGCGCACCACCGTCGTTCGCAACCGGCAGTGCCATTCGACAATGCAGGCAATAGCGCCGATCCGTGGCTGGATAACGCCTCAGTCTTCCTGTTACGCCAGAATGGCACGCCTTATCAGGGCCGCGACTTTCTGACGCTCAACACCTCGCAATCGTTTTTCGGCCAGGATGACATCAGCTTTCTGGACGACAAGCTCATGCTGTCGCTGGGACTGCGCTACACTCAAATTCAGCGTGATTTCACCAATTTCGCCAGTGAAGGCGGCGGTACCGATTACAACATCAAGGCAACCTACGCCAGACCGCTGCCCAGCGTCGGTATTCGTTACCAGTTCACCGAGGCCCAACAAGTGTTTGTCAGCCGCGCCGAAAACTTTAAGGCACCGCCCGACTCGGTGTTTTATGGCTTGATAAACGGCAGCAGGCTAAAACCGGTGAATGTTGCTGAGGAAGTATCAACCAATTGGGACTTAGGCTATCGCTATACAGGCAAAGATCTGTTATTTTCCGGCACCGTGTTTTATATCGATTACCGCCATCGCATTGCCTCGGCCTTTGATCCCGCCAACAATATCAGCACTAATTACAATGTCGGCGATTCCATCACCAAAGGCGTCGAATTGGAATCCGCTTACCGTTTTTTGCCGAGCTGGAGCGTGTATGCTTCTTTGACCTATACCGACAGCCGCATCGGACAAAATCTGCAAACTGCTGCCAATACCGTTGAAGCGACTGCCGGCAAGGCGTTTCCCGACGTGCCCAACTGGATGTCGGGTGCGGCATTGCAATATCAGGATGGGCCGTGGTCGGCCAATTTGTCGGCCAAATATACCGGCCAGCGCTATGCGACACTGGTCAATGATGAGTCGATCAACGGCTATACGCTGGTCAGTTTTGACGCCGGCTATCGCCTGCCTTCGACCGGCTGGTTCAAGGATCCGAGCGTACGCCTCAACGTATACAACCTGCTCAATCAGGACTACCTCAATCTTAATGCCGGCAGCGGCAGCGGCTTTACCCCTCGGGCCTTGGGCACGGATGGCAGGGCGCCGAATTACTATGTCGGTGCGCCACGCAGCTTTAGCGTTATGCTGTCTACTGATTTTTAAGTTATTTATGATGCCCTTTGTAACGCGGGTGCTAAGAACGCTCAAAATAACCGGTCAATTATTCTTTGTGCTGTTTGTTGGCTTGGCATTAGTGATTCCACGCGCTTATGCCGCGCCTGCGTTGACTTTTGTTAATCTCAATATTGAAGGCCTTAGTCCAGTATTCGATATGATTCAGGATCATCAGGGATTTATCTGGCTGGCTACCAACGAGGGTCTGTCCCGTTACGACGGTTATCAATCCCGGCATTTTCACCATCAGTCCAACCTGCCAGGCAGTTTGCCTGATGATATTGTGAACACGGTGTTTGAGGATCAGCAAAAGCGCTTATGGATTGGCACCAATGTCGGCCTGGCGCTTTTTGAAGCCAAAACCAATAGCTTTAAGGCTTACTGGCCTTCCCCTGAACAGGGCGATGCCCAACAAAACCGGCAAATTCGCCAAATCGTTGCCGATGGCAAAAGCGGCCTATGGATAGCGACGCGGCAGGGCCTGCAGCATTTCGATCCCGATACGGAGAAGTTTCGTATTTATCGACATGATCCGGCGCAGGCCGATAGTCTGGCTAACGATAATGTCGATAACCTGGCGCTTGATCGGCAAGGGGGTTTATGGCTTGCGACCTGGCCGGAAGGCATCGATTATTTGCCGGAGGGCAGTACCCAATTTCAGCATTATCACATCAACACCCCTGACAAGACTCCTCAAAGCAAAAATATCAGGACTTTGCTGGTGGATAGCCGACATCGCTTGTGGCTCGGATCTGAGGCTGACGTTTTTGTTTGGAAACCGGGTCAGCCGTGGATACAGAAAAAACCGTTGCCGACACCTGGAATTTCGGGAAATTTTAGGGTTCACCAGTTTGTCGAAGACAGCTCGGGCGTTATATGGGCAGCGACTACTGTCGGCTTATTGCGTTGGGATGAGACCTTGCAACAATTTGCTCACTATCAGCATCAAGATAACGACCCCTACAGTCTTGCCAGCAATCACGTTTTATCATTGTTAATAGATCGCTCCGGGGCATTGGTTATCGGCACGTCAAAGGGAATCAGCCGTGTCGATTTGTTCCTGAGGGGGTTCGAGCACCTGATACCCAGCGCCTTGCAAGGTGGAAACGAAAATACAGAGAACAATGTGCAAACGTTGGCGCCTGCTGAATCAGGTCAATTATGGCTAGGCAATCATATTTCATTGCTGCTTGTCGACCTCAAAACTCGGCGGATTGTTAACAACCTGGATACCCATCATCAAAAAGATAAATGGCTCAAGCACATGATTTACAGCTTATACCAACAGCCTAAAGGGCCGCTGTGGATAGGTACCAACAACGGTTTATTGCGTTATGACTCTCGACAGTCGCATTTTCAGACAATATCTCTGGGTGATGCGGCTTGTAACTACATTAATACCATTGTCCCGGGCGGTGACCGCACCCTATGGTTAGGTACCGGTTGCGGCTTGATTGAATATGATCAGAAAGCAGGTGTCCTGAGAAAGTTCCAGTATGATCCGCTTGACCCGCACAGCCTTGCTAACAATTCCGTCAGTATTATTGTGCTTGATCGGAGCAATAAAATATGGGTGAGCGGTGGCACAATATCAGGTGGCGGACTAGGCGTACTTGATCCGGCCACCGGTAAATTCCACTATTACCGGTTCAATCCCGATGACCCGGCTAGTTTAAGCAGTAATTCTATAGCCGATATAAAAGAAGACTCGCAGGGCTCGGTATGGCTGGCGACAGCTAGCGGCCTTAACCAGGCACTGGTGGCGGCAGACGGCAGCATCAGTTTTCGTCATTACCACAATTCCACTGCTCTGGACGTAGAAAATATAAAAGCTATCAATATCGATAGAGCAGGAAAGATTTGGTTCAATTCCCCAGGAAAACTGGAGCAGTTTGATCCGATAACACAACAATTTAGCGCATATCATCTTGCCGAAGGCTATTATCCTACGGACAGGGACAATCAAACCACCTTAATCGACGCTGACGGATCGCTGTATTTTAATAATATTAATGGCCTGATCATTGTTAGTCCCGAACATATTCAGAGCAATCAAATTGCGCCGCCTGTAGCCATAACCGATATCCGCGTTTTTAACCGTTCGCTGGCTGATGGCTTTGAGGCTGATGCAGTTAAGCTGGAAGGCAGTATCACCGAACCTAGGGCATTAAGGTTATCGTGGTATGCCTCGGTATTTTCCCTGCATTTTTCCGCGCTACATTTTGCCGACCCTCAGCGTAATCAGTATGCTTACCAGCTGGAAGGTTTTGACCGGGATTGGGTGGTAACCGATAGCAGCAAGCGCATGGCGACCTACACCAATCTGGATCCAGGGCGCTATCTATTTCGCGTCAAAGCCAGCAATAACAATGGAATCTGGAATGAAACGGGGGTCAGTCTGCCCATTACGATTATTCCGCCGTATTGGCAAACCTTGTGGTTTCGCGCCATTGTGATCGGCACGGTATTAGGTCTGTTGATCGTGGTTTATTTTTTGCGTATCCGCCAACTTCGTCTGATTCAGGCCCGTCTTGAAAATCAGGTTGCCCAACGTACCGAAGAACTGCAAAGCATGACCCAGCAGGCGCTGGCTGCGGTGGAAATCAAAAGCGCATTTTTGGCCAACATGAGCCATGAAATTCGTACGCCGATGAACGCTATCATGGGCATGATCTATGTAACCTTGCAAACCGACTTAACGGCTAATCAGCGCAACTATTTGAATAAAATCAATACCTCGTCTAAATGGTTGCTGGGCATCCTTAACGATATCTTGGACTTTTCCAAGCTTGAAGCCGGTAAACTTAAGCTGGAACGCACCGAATTCAGTTTTGACACGGTTATGCAGTATCTGGCTGATGTCACCTCGCCGATGCTGGCAGACAAGTCTTTGACACTGAATTTTGAGCTCGATCCAAATGTGCCGTCCACTTTGATCGGCGATCCGCTACGGCTGGGGCAGATATTGCTCAATCTGCTGGGCAATGCCATCAAGTTTACCGAGCAGGGGAGTGTGTCGCTACACGTGCAGTTGCAAGCTTCTGATGCTCAAGAGGTCAGTTTGCGCTTTAGTGTCATCGATACCGGCATCGGCTTGAGTGAAGAGCAACAAAGCAATCTGTTCAGCGCTTTCAATCAAGCCTATGACTCGACCGCTCGCCAATACGGCGGTACCGGACTGGGGCTGAGTATCAGCAAGAATTTAGTCGAAGCCATGGGCGGCACTATTAACGTCGACAGTCGTTTGGGGCTTGGCAGCACCTTTTATTTTACTGTCACCCTGGGTGTGCAGATCGAGAGCAAGTCCGGTCCATTACCTTTACAGGCTAGCGCGCCAGACAAGTATCCGACACTGAAAAATGCGTATGTGCTGTTCGTCGAGGATGATGTCACTATCAGTGAAATGATACCCGATATACTGGCTTATGAAGGCATTCGGGTCGATCTCGCCAGCAATGGCGCCGAAGCCATTGCGATGATTGGCAGAAACGACTACGCAGCTGTGCTAATGGACTGCCAGATGCCGATGATGGACGGCTTTGAAGCCAGCCGTATCATTCGTGCCGATCCGCGCTTTACTGATCTGCCGATCATCGCCATGACCGGCAACGTGATGGATCAAGATCAAGAACGATGTCTTGCCAGTGGTATGAACGATCATATTAGCAAACCGGTTGACTGGGATCAGTTTTTTCAAATATTGGCACGCTGGGTCAAGCCAGTCGATGCTCAACGTGTTGCTACGCTTCCCGCTTTGCAAAACAGCGATGCTGAGTCCAATCTGGTTCAGAGCCCTGTTCAAGCATTATGGGTAGCGCCTTTGCCAGGAGATGCGCCGACTCATCGGCAACTCATCGCCGAATTGGACGTTCTGCTTGCCAACGACGGCTTTATCAACGACGAATTGCTGACTCAGCTCAACAGGTTTTCCCCGGATGATCAACAGGCAGAATACAGTCGTCTGGCTCAATGCATTATTGACACCGATTATCCTAAGGCCAAAGCTATCCTGAACGCACTCAGAGGCTTCTTAAATGAAGAAACTGAAACATCTAATCAAGACCATCGTCCCACCATCCTGGTTGTCGATGATACGCGCGTTAATCTGGAAGTACTGGCTTTACTGCTCAATCAGGACTATCAAGTTAAAGTGGCGGGCAATGGTCAGAGAGCATTGGATATAGCAAAGCGTTCACGTGATCTTGATCTGGTTCTGCTGGATGTCAGAATGCCGGAGATGGATGGTTACGAAGTCTGCCAAAGATTGCAAGAAAATCCGCTTACCCTCAGTATTCCGGTGATTTTTGTGACTGCCGCATTTGACCAGGAATCCGAAATCCATGGCCTGCAATTGGGTGCGGTGGATTACATCAGTAAGCCTATAAGTCCAGTCATTACCTTACTGCGGGTACACAACCATATGTTGATCAAGCAACACAAAAAAGAACTGAAGCGCATTGCCCATTATGATGCTTTGACCGGCATTCCCAACCGGATGCTGCTGGCAGATCGGATGAAACAGGCAATCGCCCAGACCAAACGCGAGCAAAAAACGTTGGCCGTTTGTTATCTGGATCTTGATGGTTTCAAGCCCATTAACGATACGTTCGGGCATCAAGCCGGTGACCATGTGTTGATTGAAATTGCCCGGCGCATTGGCAGCACTCTCCGTGAAGGTGACACCGTCGCCCGCCTGGGTGGCGATGAGTTTGTCGTTCTGCTACCTGAATTGAATCACGAGGAAGAATGTATAGTCACCCTGAAACGAATTCATGAAACTATCGCGCAGCCTGTTGTTTTTCAGGAGCAGTCGATTTCCATCGGTGCCAGCATCGGGGTCAGTATTTATCCCGGCGACGATAGCGACCCGGACGCACTATTACGTTATGCCGACCAAGCTATGTATGCCGCCAAGAAAATGGGCAAGAACCGTTATCACCTCTTTGGTTCTACTCATGACCAGTAAAGTCGCGTCTATCAATGTAGCCAAGCAAATCGGATATAACTATTTCAACTAGATCAGGAGAAAAACCATGAGAAAAATTGACGACATGACTATTGAGCTACAGCATATGCAGCAGCAAATGCTGGCTTATTTGCAATTACATTGGCGGCTGTTTTTGGCGGAAGGTGTTTTCTTCATTATTCTTGGGCTTTGCGCGATAGTAGTGCCGCAGTTTTTTACGGTGGCGATAGTCGTATTTTTAGGCTGGATTTTGCTGTTCGGCGGAATAGTTCATGTTAGCCGCGCTTTTGTTTTTCAACATATGCCCGGCTTTGGCTGGTGGTTATTCATGGGCATTTTGCAGGCTATCGTCGGCTTTTTGTTTATCGCCAAGCCGGTTACCGGTGCGTTGACGTTGACGATGTTGATAACGCTGTTTTTTGCGCTGGAAGGCATGGCCAAAATTTCCGTGGCATTGATGATGCGGCCCTTAGCTAACTGGGGTTTTATTCTGTTTAGCGGTATTACGGCTTTGGTTTTTGCGCTGATTATCTGGATCAGTTGGTCTGAATCGGCGCAGTGGCTGCTGGGCTTGTTTTTGGGCATTAATATGGTTTTTCTGGGTTGGTCGCTGGTTAAAATAAGCTTGCACCATAAAGCGCGATAGGTTTTTTCAAGGAATGATTTATGCCACAAAAACACCCTAAAAATCTGATCGTAAACGTGTTGATGGTCGGCGTAATTATCGCTGTTCTGAGCTATGTGTTTTATCCCGGCGTCGGCCAATTTAGCGTTATGATCAACGGCGAACCGGTCGCAGAACCGCTGATTCGCTTTGCCGCCGTACCGACATTTTTGTTGATCATGATGGTCACCGGCGTGCTGATGGTATTGCTGTTTTTGGGTGTCGGTGTGTTGATGTTCCTGGGCGTGATGTTTGTTGTATTGATAGGTATTTTTATGATGGCACCTTATGTTTGGCCGGCGCTGATTATTATTTTATTGGCTGTAGCGTTGATGACTGTGAGTAATGACAATAAAGCCTAAGGGGCGACCGCATAAGATTGTCTCCACCTATCTGCCCATTTTCCTGTTCAGGCGTTACAATGTGCGCCATTATGATTAACTCATCGGTCTTATTCAATATGGAAAAAATAAAGGTTCTTTTTGTGTGTCTGGGCAATATCTGCCGGTCGCCTACGGCGGAAGGCGTGTTTACCAAACTGGTCAAGGATCATGATTTGGAAGCGTATTTCGCTATCGATTCGGCAGGTACTCATGCTTACCATGTCGGCAAAGAGCCTGATTTACGCTCCCAAGCGGCCGCCCTCGAACGGGGTATTGATTTATCCGGTTTGCGTGGCAGACAAGTCATTAATGGGGATTTTGAGGATTTCGATTTTGTGCTGGCGATGGATGATGAAAATTATTCAATACTGATCAATGCCTGTCCTGAGCAATACAAAACCAAAGTTAGCTACTTTCTTGATTACGCGCCGCAGCTCAATGAACGCCAGGTGCCGGATCCTTATTATGGCGGCCAATACGGTTTTGAGCGGGTGCTGGATATGATTGAACAGGCCTCTGCCGGTTTTTTAAAAACCTTGCAGGAATCGGGTCGGATTAAATCAACGGGGTAATGTCATGGCAATAATATCGAATACCGTCATTTATCTGGATGGCGATGTCGTACTGGAAGCTTTTTTTGCCTTTGATGATGAAATTTCAGGCCGCAGACCGGCGGTTTTAATTAATCATACCTGGGCGGGGCGGGATGATTTTGTTGCCGAGAAAGCTAAAAAATTGGCCGCTTTAGGTTATGTCGGTTTTGCGGTTGATATGTACGGCAAGGGTGTTTTAGGGACGAGTCCTGAAGAAAATATGAAGCTGATGCAGCCTTTTATGGCTGATCGGGCAATGTTGCAACAGCGCATGAAAGCGGCTTTGGCGGCGGTGAGATTAATGCCTTGGGTTGACGACAGCAAAATCGCCGCGATGGGTTTTTGTTTTGGCGGCTTGTGTTCGCTTGATTTGGCTAGAGCTGGCGCTGATATTAAAGGTGTGGTGAGTTTTCATGGCTTGCTGGCTGCGCCTGAAAACCCCCAGAATAACGCGATTAAGGCAAAGATTTTGGCTTTACATGGTTGGGATGACCCGTTGGTTCCGACTGAGCAAGTGCTGGCCTTCGAGCAGGAAATGACCGATGCAGGTACAGACTGGCAGTTGCATACCTACGGCAATACACTGCATGGATTTACTAATCCGCTTGCCAATGATCCGGTATTTGGTGCTGTCTATCAGCCTGACTCGGATCGGCGCTCGTGGATAGCGATGCAGAACTTTTTGTCGGAAATATTCGGCTGATAATAAGTGCACTACTCGCGAACGATACGCTTCCTTCGTCAGTACATCCCATAGCGATAAGCCGCCTTGATATAAAACACTATCCGCTTCGACACTATTGAGACAATTTGTTATAATTCTTTGCTTATTTCATGTCATGTAGTCACGCTTACGACTGCACGGATGCAGAAGGTAGAGTAATGCAGGAGCAATTACCGAAACAAGTAAAATCAGGAAAGTGTGTTCGCACTTAGTCACGAAACCATGCCGGTCTGTATTAACGGCACACTGTATATAGGGATCAATGTCAAACTTCGCTAAAGAAATAATACCTGTCAATCTCGAAGACGAGATGAAACAGTCCTATCTCGATTACGCCATGAGCGTTATCGTCGGTCGAGCCCTTCCAGATGTCAGAGACGGCCTAAAGCCGGTGCATCGCCGCGTGTTATATGCGATGAGCGAGCTTGGCAATGATTGGAACAAGCCTTATAAAAAATCGGCGCGTGTCGTCGGTGACGTGATCGGTAAATACCACCCTCATGGCGATACCGCGGTTTACGACACGATGGTACGGATGGCGCAGAATTTTTCGATGCGTTATATGCTGATCGACGGACAGGGCAATTTCGGTTCGGTTGACGGCGATTCCCCTGCGGCGATGCGTTACACCGAAGTGCGCATGTCGAAGATCGCCCATGAATTGCTGGCCGATCTTGACAAGGAAACCGTCGATTTTGCGCCGAACTACGACGAATCGGAGTCTGAACCGAAGGTGTTGCCGACACGTGTGCCGACCTTACTGATTAACGGTTCATCCGGTATTGCGGTAGGCATGGCGACCAATATTCCGCCGCATAATTTGTCTGAAGTGGTCAGTGCTTGTCTGGCGATGATCGATGAGCCTGATCTGACTGTGCATGACTTGATGGCTCATATCCCGGGGCCCGATTTTCCTACCGCCGCTTTTATTAATGGCGCTGCCGGTATTTATAGTGCCTATACCACCGGTCGGGGCAAAATTTATTTGCGCGCGCGTTGTCATTTTGAAGACATCGGCGACAGCAGTCGGCAAGCGATTATTACCACGGAATTGCCTTATCAGGTCAACAAGGCCAGACTGCTTGAAAAAATTGCCGAGCTGGTTAAGGAAGGCAAGCTTGAAGGCATTTCCGGTCTGCGCGATGAATCGGACAAAGATGGTATGCGTATGGTGATTGAGCTGCGTCGCGGCGAAATGCCCGAGGTGGTGTTAAATAATCTGTACAAGCAGACGCAATTCCAGACCGTGTTCGGCATCAATATGGTTGCCCTGCTGGATGGTCGTCCGCATTGCATGAATCTCCATGAGATTATCAGCGCCTTTATTAATCACAGGCGGGAAATCGTCACCCGCAGAACGATTTATAATCTGCACAAGGCCAGGGAAAGAGCGCATATTTTAGAAGGACTTGCAGTTGCGTTAGCCAATATCGACGAGATGATTGCGCTGATTAAAGCGGCCGGCAATCCGGCTGAGGCTAAAGTCGGTTTGCTGGAAAAAAGCTGGGATGCAGGACTGGTTTCAACGCTGCTGGAGCGCGCCGATGCGGATCGTTCACGGCCGGAAGATTTGCCGGTAGAGTTCGGTATTCATGCCGGGATTTACCGTCTGTCTGAAACGCAGGCTCAGGCTATCCTTGATTTGCGCCTGCATCGCTTGACCGGCCTGGAACAGGACAAGATAGTCAATGAATACAAGCAACTGCTGGAACAGATTGATGAATATCTGTTTATTTTGGGTAGCGATACTCGCCTGATGGAAATCATCAGGGAAGAGTTGGTTGCTATTAAGGAACAGTATTCTGATCCGCGCCGCACCGAAATCTTGCAAAATCATTTGGATTTGTCCGAAGCGGATCTGATTACCGAAGAAGACATGGTGGTGACCATGTCGCACGAAGGCTATGTCAAATCACAACCGTTGAGCGATTACACGGCGCAACGGCGCGGCGGTCGCGGCAAGTCGGCCACAGCCACTAAAGAACTGGATTATGTCGATAAGCTGATTGTGGCCAATACCCACGATATTATTTTGTGTTTTTCTTCGCGTGGAAAAGTTTATTGGCTTAAGGTTTATCAATTGCCGGTTGCCAGTCGCGCCGCCAGAGGCAAGCCTTTCGTCAATTTACTGCCATTGGAGCAGGGCGAAAAAATCAATGCGATATTGCCGATACGCGAATTTACCGACACTAAATTCATTTTTATGGCGACCTCGGCGGGCACCGTCAAAAAGACGCCGTTAAAAGAATTCGAGCGTCAGCGCACTAACGGTAAAATCGCCATCGATTTACGAGAAGACGATACGCTGGTGGGCGTTGCGGTGACCGACGGTCAGCAAAACGTGCTGTTGTTCAGCAGCACCGGCAAGGCGGTCTGCTTTAATGAAGCGGATGTGCGCTCCATGGGCAGAACGGCGTCCGGGGTGCGCGGAATTCGTTTGCAGGAAGGGCAAAAAGTCATTTCGCTGATTATCTCGACCGAAGGTACGGTGCTGAATATTACCGAAAACGGCTACGGCAAGCGCACCAAGCTGGAAGAGTTTACCTGTCATAAGCGCGGCGGCCAGGGTCTGATTGCGATACAAACGTCGGCGCGTAACGGCGCTGTGGTTGGCGCGGTGCTGGTCAATGATAATGACGAAATTATGCTGATTACCGATGGCGGCACTTTGGTGCGTACCCGGGTTGACGGCATCTCGGTGGTCGGCAGAAACACCCAGGGTGTAACGATTATTCGATTGGGTAAAAAAGAAAAGGTCATCGGCGTCGATCGTATCGAAGGTTTGGTAGGGGTGGATGATACCGATGAAGAAGACGCTCTTTTAGCCGATGCCGAATCAGGCGCGGATGTATCAGAAGAAACAATTAATGACGACAGTGAGTCAGGAGAGGAAGCGTAATGTCCAGAGTTTTTAATTTTAGCGCAGGCCCGTCCGCATTTCCTGAGTCGGTATTGCAGCAAGCGCAACAAGAAATGCTGGAGTGGCGCGATAGCGGCATGTCGGTTATGGAAATGAGCCACCGCGGCAAGCATTTTTCCAGTATTGCCGAAGAGCTGGAAAGCGATTTGAGAGCGCTGCTGGCCGTTCCTGAAAACTATAAGATTTTGTTCCTGCAAGGCGGCGCAACGGCCCAGTTTTCGTTGATACCGCAAAATATTCTGAACGGCAAGACTAAAGCTTGTTACCTGAATACCGGTGCCTGGTCGGAAAAGGCGATCAAGGACGCAAAGACATATTGCGATGTAGTGGTCAGCGCCAGCTCGGAGAATACAAAATTTACTACGATTCCTGATGTTGCCAGCTGGGCAATCGACAATCAAGCGGCTTATTTGCACTATACGTCTAATGAAACCATACATGGTGTGGAGTTTCAGTCTTGCCCGGATAGCAAGGGCTTGCCGCTGGTATCGGATATGTCGTCTAATATTTTATCGCGCAAGATCGATGTCAGCCAGTACGGTTTGATTTACGCCGGAACGCAGAAAAACATGGGACCGGCAGGCGTTACCGTAGTGATAGTCAGAGACGACTTGGTCGGTCATGCGCCTAAAACGGTACCTTCGGTTTTCAACTATGCCGAACAGGCAAAAAACCAATCCATGCTGAATACACCGGCAACCTACAGCTGGTACCTGACCGGCTTGGTGCTTAAGTGGTTAAAAGGGCAGGGCGGTGTCGAGGCTATCGAACAACGCAATATCGCTAAGGCGGCGAAACTGTATCAGGCCATCGACCAGTCGACTTTGTATTCCAATCCTGTGGAAATAGCCTCACGTTCACGGATGAATGTCCCCTTTATTCTGGCCGACGAAAGCCTGGATAAACCGTTTTTGGCGGCAGCAGAAGCCAATGGCTTGTTTGAGCTGAAAGGTCACCGTTCAGTGGGCGGTATGCGGGCCAGTATTTATAATGCGATGCCGGAAGCCGGTATGCTGGCTTTGATCGATTTTATGGCTGAATTTGAACGCAGCCATTAATCGACAATTTAAAAATTGAATCAGGCTACTAAGGACACTTCCATGCCATCCGCTACTCCGCTTTCTGAGTTAAGAGATAAAATTGATGCCATCGATAAGCAGATTCTGCAATTGATTAATCAACGCGCATCCTATGCAATGGAAGTTGCCAAGACCAAGATTGCACAAGGTGAACAAGGGTCGTTTTACCGTCCGGATCGCGAGTCATTGGTATTGCGGCGCATAAAAGACTTAAATCAGGGGCCGTTAACCGATGATACGGCGGCTCATTTTTTCAGGGAATTGATGTCGGCTTGTTTGGCGCTGGAAAAACCGCTGGATGTGGCTTATTTAGGTCCTGAGGGCACATTTACCCAGCAAGCTGCCATTAAGCATTTCGGTTCAGCGGTTAAAACCGTACCGGCTACAACGATTAACGATATTTTTAATGCGGTGGAAAATGGGAACTGTCAGTTTGGCGTGGTGCCGGTCGAAAATTCCACCGAAGGCATCATCAGTCATACGCTGGACCGGTTTTTGAATTCGCCGCTTAAAATATGCGGCGAAGTTGAAATCAGGGTGCATCAAAATCTGATGGGACTGGTAGATAGTCTGGATGAAGTCACCGAGGTGTTTTCGCATCAGCAATCGCTGGCGCAGTGTCGGCAATGGCTGGATAACCATTTGCCGAATGCCAAGCGAACTGCGGTCAATAGCAATACCGAGGCGGCAAGATTAGCATCAACCCATAAACAGGCGGTTGCGATAGCGGGCATTGTTGCGGCTGAAATTTATCGATTAAATGTCATCGAAAAAAATATTGAAGACGAATCCAATAATACCACCCGTTTTATTATTATCGGACAGCAAATATCGACGCCAACGGGTAACGATAAAACCACTCTGGTCGTTTCTACAGGCAATCAACCCGGTGCGTTGCACAGAATACTTGAGCCTTTCGCAAGATTGAATATCGGCATGGTGCATATCGAATCCAGGCCGTCACGTCAGGGATTATGGGATTATGTGTTTTTTATCGATATTGAAGGCCACTGTGAGGATAACAATGTTGCTAAGGCGCTGGAACTATTGAAAGCCAACGTTAATATGCTAAAGCTATTGGGTTCCTATCCTAAAGCCGTACTGTAAACATTTCCCCTCATCCTTTCGGCTGTAGGGGCGACAAATTCGCCCAAAGGCAATTCATGAACAACACTGATAAAATCTATAATCTTGCCGTGTCCGGCGTGCAAAAGTTGATTCCTTATACGCCCGGCAAGCCTATTGAAGAACTTGAGCGTGAGTTGGGGCTTTCCAACATCATAAAGCTTGCATCCAATGAAAACCCTTTAGGCCCTGGAAAAAAAGCCTTGGCCGCGATACAGGCGACTTTGAAGGATTTGGCCTTGTATCCGGATGGCAATGGTTTTAAGTTAAAATGTGCGCTAGCTGATAAATACGCTGTCGATATGAGCCAGATTACGCTGGGCAATGGTTCTAACGAAATTCTGGAGTTGGTGGCCAGGGCGTTTTTAACGCCCGAGCTTGAGGTGGTTTTTTCGCAGCATGCCTTTGCCGTGTATCCTCTGGTGACTCAGGCAGTCGGCGCTACGGCGGTTGTAGCACCCGCCTTAAATTACGGTCACGATTTGGATGCGATGCAGCAGCGGATTACCGACAAAACGCGCTTGGTATTTATCGCGAATCCCAATAATCCAACCGGCACCTTGCTGGATCATGGTCATTTGGAGGCATTTATTCAGGCGCTGCCGGATACTTGCATCTGTGTGCTCGATGAGGCCTATTGTGAATTTGTTGCTGATCAAAGTGCGGACAATTCAATCGTCTGGCTGAAAAAATACCCCAATTTATTAATTACCCGCACTTTTTCAAAGGCCTATGGTCTGGCCGGATTGCGCATCGGTTATGGTTTGTCCAGCCCGCAACTGGCCGACATCCTGAACAGGGTGCGCCAGCCCTTTAATAACAACATGCTGGCCTTGGCTGCCGCCGAAGCGGCTCTGACGGATACTGAACATTTGCAAAATACCATCGCCGTTAATGCGCAAGGCATGCGGTTTGTAACAGAAGGCTTCAAAGCTCTGGGCTTGGAATGGATTCCATCGGCAGGCAATTTTGTTCTGGTCGATTTAAAACAGCCTGCTGTGCCGATTTATGAGGCATTACTCCGCAAAGGGGTTATCGTCAGGCCGGTTGGTGTGTATGAATTGCCTAATCATCTGCGCATTACCATAGGCACACCGACGGAAAATCAGCTGTTTATCCAGGCATTAGCTGAAGTCTTAGGTCGCATCGGTTCTCTACCGATCGCGACACTTCCGCCATCCCTGGCAGTCGCCGGCTAATGTTTAACCGGATATGCATTATCGGCGTCGGCTTGATCGGCGGGTCTATCGCACGCGCAGCACGGCAGCAGGGTTTATGCAATAACATAGTCGGATACGGCCGCAAGCAGGACGAGAAAAATCTGCAAGCGGCAAAGCGCTTGGGTGTTATTGACGACTATACTCTGGAGTTGCCGGAAGCCGTTCAAGGCGCCGATTGTGTGGTGATTGCGACGCCGGTTGCAAGCATCGAAAGCATTTTTTCTCAGCTTAAACCATTGTGGTCGGATGATGCGATTTATACCGATGTGGGCAGCACCAAAGGCAGCGTTATTGCCGCAGCAGAGGGGATTTTTGGCGTTGTGCCGGATAATCTGGTTCCGGCTCATCCGATTGCCGGAGCAGAACAAAGCGGCGTGACCGCATCAGTCAATGACTTGTTTTTGAATAAACGCCTGATCATCACACCGGTCGGCAATACTAATCCCGAAGCGGTGCAAAAAATTCAAAGTTTTTGGGAAGAACTGGGGTCGTTGGTGTCGGTGATGGAGGTGCAACATCATGATAGCGTGTTGGCAGCAACCAGTCATTTGCCGCATATTCTGGCCTTTGCGCTGGTCGATATGCTCGGTCATAAAGACGAGCAGAGCGAGATTTTTCAATATGCGGCCAGTGGGTTCAAAGATTTTACCCGGATTGCATCCAGCGATCCGACGATGTGGCAGGATATTTGTACGGCTAACAAGGATGAAATCATTCCTTTAATTGAGCAGTTAAAGGATGAATTGGATAAAATACAACGCTTGCTGGAAACGAATGATACCCGGCAACTTTTTGCAACCTTTACGTATGCCAGAAATGCACGGCAGCGCTTTCTTGACCAGTTCGATAATAATTAATATGTCAAAATCAATCACATTTCAGGTTCAACCCGGCGGTAAATTACACGGCGAGGCACGCGTGCCCGGCGATAAATCCATGTCGCACCGATCAATCATGCTGGGTTCGCTGGCAGAGGGCGTTACTCATGTAAAAGGCTTTCTCGAAGCGGAAGATGCGCTGGCAACTTTGCAGGCTTTTCGCGATATGGGTGTTGAAATTGAAGGCCCGGTTAATGGCGAATTGACCATACACGGCGTCGGCAAGCACGGTTTAAAAGCGCCTAAAAAAGATTTGTATCTGGGCAACTCAGGTACGTCCATGCGTTTGCTGAGCGGTTTATTGGCAGGTCAGGCATTTAACTCGGTATTAACCGGCGATAAATCATTATCCGGCAGACCGATGAAACGGGTCACGGATCCGTTGGCAGCGATGGGCGCCAATATAAAAACCACAGAGCGCGGCACAGCGCCCTTGCATATCACCGGCAGAGCGGGGCAGTTGACCGGCATTGATTATGCGATGCCGATGGCCAGCGCACAGGTTAAGTCCTGTCTATTGCTGGCAGGCATGTACGCGCAAGGCGTAACTAGCGTTATCGAGCCGGCGCCTACCCGCGATCATACCGAACGGATGCTGTCAGGGTTTAATTATCCGGTTAAGCGGCAAGGCAATAAAGTCAGCATTACTGCTGAAGGCAGTTTGACGGCAAGCGATATTGATGTGCCCAGCGATATTTCATCGGCGGCATTTTTTCTGGTCGGGGCGTCTATTGCACCGGGTTCCGATCTGCTGTTGAAACATGTGGGCATTAATCCGACGCGCACCGGCGTCATCGACATTCTCAGATTGATGGGTGCCAACATTGAAGTGCTTAACGAGCGCACTGTCGGCGGCGAACCGGTAGCCGATCTGCACGTTGTTTACAGTCCCCTTAAAGGTATAGATATTCCCGAACATCTGGTGCCGCTGGCTATTGACGAGTTTCCGGTGTTGTTTGTCGCCGCAGCCTGCGCAGAAGGTCAGACGCGATTAACCGGAGCGGAAGAGCTCCGGGTAAAAGAATCGGATCGCATTCAAGTGATGGCAGACGGCCTGCAAATATTGGGCGTAGATGCGCAGCCTACCGAAGATGGCATGATTATTCAGGGCGGTTCGATAGGCGGCGGCGAGGTTGTATCTCATGGCGATCACAGAATAGCGATGTCGTTTTCAATTGCCGGTTTGCGTGCTAGTGCGCCCATTACTATCCATGATTGTGAAAATGTGAATACCTCGTTCCCCGAATTTAGAGACCTGGCAAAACGTTTAGGTCTTGATCTTGTTTGCAGGGAAGAGTAATGACTGTTCCGGTATTGACAATTGATGGCCCTAGCGGTGCCGGAAAAGGCACGGTCAGCAGAGCGGTAGCTAAAAAAATGGGCTGGAACTATCTGGATAGCGGCTCCATTTATCGTTCATTGGCGCTTGCGGCATTAAAACAGCACGTTGATTTGGAAAATGAAGTCGCCATTGTCAATATAGCTAAGGCGATGATACTGGAATTTGATTGCGGTGATGAATTGGTCGTCAGGCTTGATGGGGAGGACATAACCGCCCAGCTAGGTTCTGAGATTACAGGTAATGCTGCTTCCATTGTTGCGGCGCTTCCCGAGGTCAGGCAGATTTTATTGCAAAAACAAAAAGATTTTAAACGCTTGCCAGGGCTAGTTGCAGATGGGCGTGACATGGGAACAGTGGTTTTTCCAGGCGCTGAAAATAAAGTATTTTTAACTGCCAGTGCCGCTGAAAGAGCTAAAAGACGATATAAACAGTTGATAGAAAAAGGGATTGATGCTAATCTTATACGAATAACAAATGAGATAGAAGAACGTGATCGCCGGGATATGGAGCGTAAAATCGCTCCGTTAGCTATGGCTAGTGACGCGCTTTATATCGATTCTTCGGATATGACGCTAGAGGCTGCTATTGAAGAAGTACTGAATTTAATCCGTTAAGGGTTTTTTATGTGGTCACCTCAAAATTGTTTGAGTGTGATTTTTTTTAACTTTGATAAAGAAAAGGCTTGTTCGAGTTTCGACAGGCTTGGGAATGGAAAATGAGCGAAAGCTTTGCTGAATTATTTGAAGAAAGTCTAATCAAGACGGAAATGCGTCCTGGTGCCATGTTAATGGGTACGGTTGTTGATATCGAAAACGATATGGTCATCGTCAGTACGCATTCTAAATCAGAAGGTGTCATTCCAAAATGGCAGTTTCTCAATAACGATGGCGAATTAGAAGTTGCCATTGGCGACGAAGTCGAGGTTGCCCTTGATTTATTTGAAGACGGCCTTGGAGCTACACTGCTTTCTCGTGATAAAGCGAAGAAAAATAAAGCTTGGTCAGAACTTGAAAATGCTTTTGAAAAAGAAGCAACCATTGTCGGTCGAATTACCGGAAAAGTTCGCGGTGGTTTCACTGTGTCTGTTGGTGCATTACGTGCTTTCTTGCCTGGTTCATTGGTTGATGTTCGCCCAATCAGAGACACGACTTTCCTGGAAAATCGTGACCTGGAATTCAAAGTTATAAAAATAGATCAAAAACGTAACAACGTGGTTCTGTCTCGTCGTGCTGTTGTAGAAAAAGAATACAGCGCAGAAAGAGAAGAATTGCTGAAAACGCTGGAAGAAGGCGCAGTCGTTACCGGTGTAGTTAAAAACCTGACTGATTATGGCGCATTTATCGATCTTGGCGGTATTGACGGTCTGTTACACATCACTGATATGGCATGGAGACGCGTACGTCATCCGTCCGAGTGTGTAGAAATCGGCCAGGAAATTAAAGTTAAGGTTCTGAAATACGACAAAGAGAAAAATCGTGTTTCATTAGGCATGAAGCAAATGGGTGAAGATCCATGGCAAAACATTGCTCGTCGCTACCCTGCGGGCACACGCGTATTCGGTAAAGTCAACAATCTGACTGATTACGGTTGCTTTGTTGAAATTGAAGAAGGCGTAGAAGGTTTGGTTCACGTTTCTGAAATGGACTGGACTAACAAAAACGTTAACCCTTCTAAACTCGTTCAATTAGGCGATGAAGTCGAAGTGATGGTTCTTGAAATTGATGAAGAACGTCGTCGTATTTCTTTAGGCATGAAACAGTGCAAAACCAATCCTTGGGATGAATTTGCAGCAACGCATAACAAAGGCGATAAAATCTCCGGAAAAATCAAGTCAATTACTGATTTTGGTATTTTCATCGGTTTGGATGGCGGTATTGATGGTCTGGTTCATATGTCCGATATTTCCTGGGCAGATGAAGGCGAAGCTTCTGTTCGTGACTTCAAAAAAGGCGACGAACTGGAAACTGTTATTTTAGCGGTTGATTCCGAACGCGAACGTATCTCTTTAGGTATTAAACAACTTGAACAAGATCCATTCCAAAACTTCCTGGCTACGCACGAAAAAGGTAGTTTGGTAAAAGGAACGGTTAAAGAAGTTGATGCTAAGGGCGCGGTTATCACTTTAGATGATAATGTCGAAGGCTATTTACGAGCTTCTGAAATCCAACGTGATCGTGTTGAAGATGCCAGAACCTTGTTAAAAGAAGGTGATGCACTTGAAGCTAAATTTATTGGCGTAGACAAGAAAAGCAAATCAATTTCTTTATCTATTAAAGCTAAAGATAGCGATGAAGAAACTCACACTATTAAAGATCATTCTCAGCAATCGGTTAGTGCATCTACATCGACTACAT
Organism: Methylobacter arcticus; assembly: GCF_050917435.1. NCBI lineage: Bacteria > Pseudomonadati > Pseudomonadota > Gammaproteobacteria > Methylococcales > Methylococcaceae > Methylobacter > Methylobacter arcticus. The sequence continues at coordinate 2,076,823 of NZ_CP159583.1, read as the reverse complement.
CTACTTTTGCTGATCTCTTTAAGCAACTGGAAAAATAAAAATCATAAGGGGTATGTACAATACCTGCCCCTTTTAATTTTATTGAGTAACTACTCAACAGAGCCAACTTTATAATGGACACGGATGCTAAAAGTGGGCGCCTCTAGGCGACATTGATTAGATGGATTTAAACGGATTTTAATAAGTCAATGACTTAGATTAATCTGTTATTTTATCAGTCATTATCTGTCTAATCTGTGTTATCCGTAATCCATTATTCTAACTGCTGAGCAGTTGCTTTATTTGTTTGTTTTCGCAGGATAGAATGTGACAAAATCAGAATTAATTGAAGCTCTTGCCAAACATCAACCGCATCTGGCACAGAAAGATGTAGAGATAGCGGTAAAATGTATCATTGAACAAATGAATCAGGCGTTATCTTCCGGGGAAAGAATCGAGATTAGGGGTTTTGGTAGTTTTTCGCTACATTTACGTCCTCCTCGTATGGGGCGGAACCCTAAAACAGGTGAATCTGTAGCCTTATCAAAAAAACATGTGCCTCATTTCAAGCCCGGTAAGGAGCTTCGTGATAGGGTGGATGCTTCGCGAGATAAATGTAAGATAGTCGATTAATCGTTAGTGTGTTAAGGCTCTGTAAAACTTATGCAGAGCTTTAATGTTAACGTTTTTGAAGTAAAAAGCATTACCCTCCTTTGTTTTTATATCCCCCATTTCTGTTTGAGTTTTTGTTTGTTCAATGCTAGCCATTGGATGGCAATAATAGGTATTGCCGAATCTATCTCGCCGTTTTCCAGCATATGATAAACCTCGTCAAAATCAACAGCACGCACTAAAATATCCTCGTCCTCATGGTCTAAGCCATGAATACCACCCACTTGAGTGCTATCGACTTTTCCGCAAAACAGGGTGATCCACTCGGATGAACCGCCCGGTGTGGTATAAAATTCATTGATGACCATCAATTGCTGAATTTTACAGCCGGCCTCTTCCCAGGACTCTCGATAAGCGACTTCCTCGGCAATTTCACCTTCTTCGATTGCTCCAGCAACAATTTCTACTAGCCAGGTTTTATCTGGATTTAAAATTGCTCCCGCTCTGAACTGTTCGATCAGTATGACCTTATCGGTTTCGGAGTCATATAATAGAACTGCAACGCAGCTGCCGCGCACGAACAACTCGCGAGTTATTTCAGCACTCCATCCGCCGCCAAACAGCGTATGTTTAAGCCGGTATTTTTCCACGCGGAAAAAGCCCTGATAAACGATGTCCTTGCTTAAGATTTCAAATTGTTTATCCATGATTGCCTTTGTGCTCAACTTTATAAATGACACCGCGCTTATCATCGCTAATTAACAGGCTGCCATCCGGCATTTCCAGAATATCAACAGGACGGCCAAGCACCTTGCCGGTTTTGGTTAACCAGCCGTCAATAAAAACCTGCTCGGCAACTGGCTTGCTTTGTTTGAATTTCACCAACACAACACGATAACCTTGAGGCTCGGATCGGTTCCATGAACCATGTTCAGCGACAAATAACTGATTTTTAAATTCATCAGGAAATTGCTTGCCCCGATAAAAACGCAGTCCCAATGGTGTCACATGGGCCTTGAACTTCCATACCGGTGGGGTAAATTGTCGGCATGTTTTATCTGCTGCAATATCGGGATCAGCAATGTCACCGCCGTGACAATAAGGAAAGCCGAAATGTTCGCCGGTAGTTGTCCACTGATTGAGTTCATCGAGCGGCAGATCGTCGCCCATGTAATCGCGGCCATTATCGTTAAAAAACAAGGCATCGGTTTCCGGTTGCCAGTCAAAGCCCACCGAACTCCTGATGCCTCTGGCAAGAATCTCAAAGCCGCTACCGTCGGCATTTAACCTGACCAGCGATGAATAGATTGGTTTTTCAGGTTCGCAAATATTGCACGGCGCTCCGACGGTCGTGTACAGCTTATTATCGGGGCCAAAGCGAAGATATTTCCAGCCGTGATGTTGTTCAGATGGGAATTGATCGTAAACCACAACGGGTTTAGGCGGATTAGCTAATTGCTGGCTGATGCGGTCAAAACGAACAATGCGATTAACTTCTGCCACGTATAGCGTGTCGTTTTTGTAGGCAAGGCCGTTGGGCATAGTTAAACCGCTGGCGATGATGTAACGCTGATCCGCTACACCATCGCTATTGCTGTCTTGTACGGCATAAACTGCGCCTTCAGTTCCCGTGCCGACAAACACCACGCCGTTATCACCCAAAGCTAAACTGCGGGCATTGGGCAGGTTATCGGCAAAAATAGACAGGGTAAATCCTGCCGGTACATGCAGTTGTTTTACTATGTTCTGGTGACTGTTTTGTTCAGCAAAGGCTAAATAAGGATTAATTAAAAACAAAGCAAACAAAATTACTTTTATAATAGGCATCAGAATATCCTCCATCAATAAATTTAAATTATAGTCCCATTCTTAGGAGGGTTGGAATGTGTTATTCAACCCCCATATTGATCAAACCTTAACTTATCAAAAGGCTTAAGCATATGATGCGTATTTTTCTTTTTCTGGCAACCAATGCGGCAATATTGGTCGTGGTCAGTATTGTTTTTAATGTGTTGGGCTTAAGCGGCACGCTGGATGCTCAAGGCATCGACCTTAATCTGAATACTCTGTTAGTCATGTCGGCCATCATCGGCATGAGCGGCTCCGTTATTTCTTTGGCTATGTCTAAATGGTCGGCAAAAAGAGCGATGGGGGTACACGTTATCGAACAACCTCAAAATCAAACCGAGCAGTGGCTAATCGACATCGTAGCCAAACAAGCTAGGCAGGCGGGTATCGGTATGCCGGAAGTCGGTATCTTCCAAACTCCTGACGCCAACGCGTTTGCTACCGGCATGAGCAAAAATAGCGCGTTGGTAGCGGTCAGTAGCGGTCTGCTGCAAAACATGAACGCCGATGAAGTTGAAGCGGTTGTCGGTCATGAAATCAGCCATGTTGCCAACGGCGATATGGTGACGATGGCATTGATGCAGGGCGTAGTGAACACCTTTGTGTTCTTTTTCGCCACTATTATCGGTCATCTTGTCGATCGTGTTGTATTTAAAACCGAACGCGGTTACGGTCCGGCCTATTATATTACCCAGATGGTGGCTCAAATTGTCCTGGGGATTTTGGCGTCCATGCTGGTGATGTGGTTCTCCCGTTACCGGGAATTTAAGGCAGATGCCGGTGGCGCTAAGCTGGCCGGACGGGAAAAAATGATTGGCGCTCTGCGCGCCTTACAGCGCGGACACGAAGCAGAAGATCTGCCGGGACAACTGGCGGCGTTCGGCATTAATGGCAGCGGTGTGAGCAAGTTGTTTATGAGCCATCCGCCATTAGAAGAGCGCATTGCCGCGTTACAAAATAACCGTTAATTAACTAAGAGCATAAAACCACGAAGACACGAAGACACGAAGAACACGGAGGACATGAAGTTTTTACCTTGTTTTTTCTTCATGTCCTTCGTGGTTAATTAATCCTGCTTATATCATGCCCCAACATCAATTCATTCGCTTTGCCCTAACGCTGTCATACGACCAATATCTTAAGGTCTATCAAGGCATGGCCAAAAATGTTTCTGTCGTTGCCGATGATGGCAGAAGAATCGCCTTTCCGGCAGGCAAAGTTCAAATTTTTTTAACCAATCAAGGCATCAATGGCTATTTTGAAATGGAGTTAACGCCCGAAAACAAATTCGTCAGCATTAAAAAGTTAAATTAAAGCCTTATGTTTATCCGTTTTTCAGGCGTCGATAAATTCTCATTATTCAAATTGAAGGTGTACGATTGAAAACAGAAGTTCTGGTGCTGGGCGGTGGCCCTGGAGGTTACACGACGGCGTTTCGTGCGGCCGATTTAGGTAAGCAAGTCACCCTGGTCGAGCGTTATCCGGTTTTGGGCGGGGTTTGTTTGAATGTCGGCTGTATTCCTTCAAAAACTCTGTTGCATGTGGCTGCGGTGCTCAATGAAGCCAAAGAAATCAAGTCGGCCGGAATCGGTTTTGCCGAACCTGATATTGATTTGGAAAAGCTGCGCAACTGGAAAAACAACATCAGTACCCAGCTTACTACGGGCTTGGCGGCGTTGGCAAAGCAGCGCAATGTAACGGTTATTAAAGGCGTTGGGCGTTTTGTTTCCGATACGCAACTGTTGGTTGAAGATGGCGACGACACCCAGACCATAGAGTTTGCGCAGGCCATTATTGCGGTCGGCTCCCAACCGGTAAAAATACCATCATTTCCCAATGACGATCCCCGGCTCATGGATTCCACCGATGCGCTCAATCTTGAGCAGATCCCGAAAAAACTGCTGATTATCGGTGGCGGCATCATCGGCCTGGAAATGGCGACTGTTTATCACGCTCTGGGCAGCAAGATCACCGTGGTAGAAATGCAAGATCAAATTATCCCCGGTTGTGACAAGGATCTGGTCAGACCGTTAATGCAACGGATTAAAAAGCAATACGACAATATTTTTCTGGAAACTCAGGTAAGCCATATTGAAGCGCTGTCGGAAGGCTTGAAAGTTAGCTTTGACCATGCCAGTTCCGAACTGGCTAACGATAAAGGCAAAGACGCCCCCGAAACCGATGTGTTCGACAAAGTGCTGGTTGCAGTGGGCAGGCGCCCCAACGGTCATTTGATCGATGCCGACAAAGCCGGGGTGAATGTCGATGAACGCGGATTTATCAGCGTCGATAAACAACAGCGCAGTAACGTAAAGCATATTTTTGCGATCGGCGATGTGGTCGGTAACCCGATGCTGGCGCATAAAGCCACGCATGAAGGTAAAATAGCGGCCGAAGTGATTGCCGGTATGGCGACCGAGTGGCAAGCGTTAACCGTTCCTTCTGTTGCCTATACCGACCCTGAGATCGCCTGGATGGGCTTGACTGAAAATGCGGCTAAAGCGCAAGGCATCTCCTATGAAAAAGCCGCCTTCCCTTGGGCGGCAAGCGGACGTTCGTTAAGCATGGGGCGCAAAGAAGGCGTGACTAAATTGCTTTCCGACAAACAAACCGGCCGTATTCTTGGCGCAGGCATCGTCGGCACTCATGCTGGTGAATTGATTGCCGAAGCCGTATTGGCTTTGGAGATGGGGGCGAGTGTTGAAGATTTGGCATTAACGGTACATGCGCATCCTACCTTGGCAGAAACTTTGGGATTTTCCGCCGAAATGATAGCGGGCACTATTACTGATTTATTGATTAAGAAACGATGAAAAAACTATTCAACAAAAGCTTTATTACCAATTTTATCTCGGTTGTGATCATTATTATCGGTTATGTTTGCCCGATACAGCCGGAGTTAATCAAGTCCATTGGCTTTTTTGCGCTTTCCGGTGCCATTACCAACTGGTTGGCTATTTATATGCTGTTTGAGAAAGTGCCTTTATTGTACGGTTCAGGCGTTATACCGGCGCGGTTTGAAGAATTTAAACTGTCGATCAAGCAGCTGATGATGCAGCAGTTTTTTACCGCAAATAATATCGAGCAGTTTATCGAAACCGAGGAGCAGCAAGGCAAAGGTCTGTTGAATCTGGAGCCATTGTTGAATGCGGTCGATTATGACAAGGTCTATGAAGGCTTGGTTTCATCGATTATGGGCTCTTCTTTTGGCGGCATGTTGATGATGATGGGTGGCGAAGAAGCGCTGGTGCCGTTAAAAGAGCCGTTTACCGAAAAAATGAAAATCACCCTGACTGAAATGGTCGAGTCCGACCGGTTCAAAGCCGCATTAAAGCAAGGTCTGGATGCGCATAAAATCGGCGGCGATATTATCGGCAAAATTGAAACAGTGATCGATAAGCGCCTGAATGAATTAACCCCGCAACTGGTTAAAGAAATGGTTCAGGCCATCATTCGTCAGCATCTGGGATGGCTGGTGGTTTGGGGCGGAATTTTCGGCGGCTTGATGGGCGCATTATTCGTATTTGCCTGATGGAAACTATGGAACTGGCTTTTGAGGAATTCGGCAATCCTGAGAATAGCCCACTGATTATTCTGCATGGTTTTTTTGCCTCCTCGCGTAACTGGCGGCAGGTAGCCCAAAAATTATCGGCCCGGTTTCATGTGTATGTGCCGGACATGCGGAATCATGGCGCATCGCCGCATCATCCATTGATGGATTATCCTTCGATGACCGCTGATTTGTTGCAATTTATGGATCAGCGGGGTTTGGAAGCAGCCAGCTTGTTGGGGCACAGCATGGGCGGTAAGGTAGCCATGTGGTTTGCGCTGACCTCTCCAGACAGGCTGGCTAAGCTGATTGTCGCGGATATTGCGCCGGTCAGCTACAAACACAGTTTTGACCACACTGTCTCGGCATTAAAAGCGCTGCCACTGGCCGAGCTTAGCAACCGAAAACAGGCCGAATCGCTGCTTGCGTCGCGCATACCCGAGCTCAGTTATCGCCAGTTTCTGCTACAAAATCTTATTCTAAAAGACGGCAAATATTGCTGGCGGCTTGATCTGGATATTTTTCAGCGGATGGCGCCCAATATTGCCGCCTTTCCGAATGCCGATCATTTAACCCCATTTACCGGCAAGGCTTTGTTTATCGCAGGAGGCGATTCAGACTTTGTTAAGCCGGACGATATAAACTCATTATTTCCGGAAGCGGTTTTCGGCACCATAGACGATGCCGGACATTGGCTGCATGTACAACAACCGGATGTTTTCACAGCATGGGTTGAAAATTTTTTAGCGTAAAATAAAAACATAGGGGGGATTTTGCCTAAAGTACCTACTGTTGGCAGTCGCCCTTATAATCGCTCCTTTTGAGGAGCAGGGATGATCAAATGCTGAGCCTAGCATCTGATTTTTAATGATCTGTATTGTTGAGAATGTTTTAAATGAATCAAAAAATAAGAAAAGCAGTTTTTCCGGTTGCGGGTCTCGGAACCCGCTTTTTACCCGCTACCAAAGCGAGTCCTAAGGAAATGTTGCCGGTTGTGGACAAGCCATTGATCCAGTATTGCGTTGAAGAGGCAGTAGCGGCTGGAATCGATACAATTATATTTATAACCGGCCGAACCAAAAACGTGATCATGGATCATTTCGATAAAGCCTACGAGTTGGAAAATGAACTGACTACCCGTGGCAAGACCGAAATATTGAAAATGGTTCAGGAGATGATGCCGCCGAATGTGTCATTCGTGTTTATTCGTCAACCAGAGGCATTAGGACTGGGTCATGCTGTGCTTTGTGCCAAGTCTGTCGTTGGTGATGAGCCGTTTGCCGTTATCTTGGCCGATGACTTGATCGCTAATCGTAACGGCGATGGCTGCATCACCCAAATGGTCGAACAATACAATAAACATCAGTGCAGCATATTAGGCGTAGAACGGGTAAATCCTCGGGAAACCGACAAATACGGCATCGTCAAAACCAAGGAAGTATCGCCGGCGGTAGGCCAAGTTGAAACGATTATTGAGAAACCTGCGCCAGAACATGCACCGTCAAATCTAGGGGTCGTCGGTCGCTATATTTTAACACCGGCAATTTTCGACAAAATTGAACACACCCAGCGCGGTGCCGGTGGCGAAATTCAGTTGACCGATGCTATCGCTGCCTTGATGAGCGATGAACAGGTGTTGGCCTATGAGTTTGAAGGCAAACGCTATGATTGCGGATCAAAACTCGGTTATTTGCAGGCAACTGTTGAATTCGGTTTGATGCATGAAGAGTTAAAGGGCGATTTTCTGGATTATTTAAAGAATCTGGCTCTCGATTAAGTCATGTGGACCAGAGCGGCAAGGGCGAATTCATTCGCCCTTGCCGCTCTCGGTACTGACCATAACTTGAGCAAAACCGCCGCCCGGAGTCCGGAAGTTAGTGGTTTGCCCTTGGTACAAACGGGCGCTGGTTAATTGCACCTGTCCCTGGTAAACATACTGCCGTAAATCCAGTTTAAGATCGATAATTTTATTGTCCACTTTCATTTGCTGTTCGGTGGGTTGCACCAGCGATTGTGCGACATAATTTCCCTGTAGAATCTCCCCGAATACCCGTTTGGTCAGTTTATCGCCTCGATATGCGGCTTTGCTGCCGTAGCCTTTGGCCGGTTTAAAAAACAGCTGTTTGCGTGCGGCCCATAAAGTCTCAGCATCTTCCTTATGTACGCAAACCGTGTGGGCAATGCCTTCAAGTAACAGGGTTCTGATTTCTGCGCTAACCCCCATATCCCGCAATGCGGTTTCATCAGTCAAGATAGCCAGATTTCTTTTATCTGCGTATAGCGCATGAGCTCTTGGATGGGGCGTGACGACGACGGCTTCAGCCAGATAGGCATCGCGCAATGGTTTTAATGTATCCATTTCCAATCCGAAGTCGGTCAAGCGGTTGTAAACAAGATCAATTGGCAGTTCCTCGTGCATCAGTGTTTCGTTGCGATAATCAAGTTCGGAAGGATCGCAAATAACGGTCTTAATAGAGTGTTGTTCAAACAGTTTTTTAAACAAAAAAAATTCCGGCAGCATGAATTGCCCTTGCGGATTTTCATCGATGATAGCGATTGAATGTAAGGGTTGAAGGCCGCGTTCAGCTTGCCACTCTTCAACAAACATCGCCATAAACACCTGTTCCAGATCTGGGTGCATGGCCGCATTTATTTCAGTCGAAGCACAGCAAGCTATTTGTGCACGAGCCAGAATGGCATTAACTAAAGCGCCTCCGGCATTAGAATTTATTTCAATTAGTTGCGGACCTTTAGGGCTTAGGTGAAAGTCATAGCCGAAAAAAACGCCGTGCGCTTTGGGCATAAACTGTGCCGTGTCGGGTGCATAAGTCAGAACGCGTTGTTGATAAGCGGGCATCGCAATGACGCTTTCTATCGCGGCAATAATGTCGCGTTGCTTACTTATACTGGCCTCGTCGACAAAAACGATAGCTTCGGCGAATAGGTGAGGGCGCTCTTCAATGAGCATCCGGTACAGTAAATCGTCATCCAGTTGTTGCGATAATGCCTTGCGCATGGCCTCCCGGTCGAGTGAAACATAACGGCATTCGGCGTTGGCTTGTTCGGTCAATTAAATGGATTCATTGTTGGCGGCCGCTTTGGGAAATAAGGTCATGCAAATTTTAGCTGTCGATTGTCTAGGTCGCTGCCGGATTAGCCGATAGATTATTACAGAAAAATCCTGATTTGTAGAGCCGTAGGCTCAGGGGATCAACAAGCGGTTAATCTGTTCAAGGTCATCTTGACCAAGGCCGCTGGCTGCTTGCTTTAACTTGATGCTGTTAATCAGGTAATCATAACGGCTACGGGAAAAATCCCGTTTTGCCCGGTATAAATTTCTTTGTTCGTTCAGCACATCGACCATGGTTCGGGTGCCTACGCCAAAGCCTGCTTCGCTCGCCTCCAAGGCGCTGGTCGCCGATATCACCGCAGCTTTCAGGGCGGTTACGCGGCTGATGGTGGAGATGACGCCGCGATAAGCGTCTTTTACCTGACGTTTTACCGAGCGTTTTTTTCTGGATAAATCCTCTTTGGCGGCTTGGTATTCATAGGCGGCCTGACGGGTTCGTGAATTTACCGCGCCGCCTTCAAACAGCGGCACATTCAGTTGCATACCGACACTCTGGGTATCGCCCCGAAAACCGAAGCTGCTGGTGTTGTCGGACGCGTCGTAAGAGGCGATCAAGTCCAGGCGGGGCAAGTGGCCGTTACGTTGCAGGTCTATGGCTTTACGCGATACTTCGGCCTGATTAAATGCCGAAATGATGCTGAAATTGTTGAGTTCGGCTAAATCGCTCCACGCCGAAATATCCGCCGGTTCAGGCTTGAGTAAAGGCAGCTGTTCACTCAGGGCATTCAGCGAAACATCATTTTCACCGATGATTTCTGTTAACGCCTCTTTCTGGTTATCCAGATTATTGGCTGCGTCAATTTCGTCGGCATTGGCCTGGTCGAAACCTGCCTGTGCTTCGTTAACGTCGGTTATCGCAATAATGCCCACATCAAAACGTTGCTTGGCCTGTTCCAGTTGCCGGGCGATAGCCTGTTTTTCTGCCGAGGAAAATGCTAAATTATCCTGAGCATAGAGCACATTAAAATAGGCTTCGGTTGTTGTCACCATCAGGTTTTGTAATTCGGATAAGTAAGTGGCTTCAGCCAGGGCGATTTGATTGTCGGACTGGCTTAATTGTATCCAGTGATCCCAGTGGAACAGGGGTTGGGTTAAGTTGATATTAAAGCTATTATTCCAGTATTCCTGTTGGGTATCAGGACCTCTGAATCCCCCGGTTTTTTTATTATGCAGCTGTTCTTTACTGCTGGCTCCGGTAGCCGAGATGTTGGGAAGGAACCGTGCAATACTTTGATCTTTCGATTCACCTATAGCCGATTGTTGGGCTTGAGCCTGTTTTAAAATAGGCGCATTTTGAAGAGCAAGCTCAAAAGTTTCTGATAAATTTTGTGCGTGCAGCGGTGAAATCCCCGTTAACAAGCTGGCAATAATGGCGGATAGTTTTACTTGTGCTTTCATGTGCGGTCAAAAATTTTATTAGGCATTGTCATCAAACAGTTTTTTTCCGGCTAATTGATGAGTCGGTTGCTTGTTTTTAGAACTGTTGTGAGCGACCATGTGCCCCGTTGTTAACCCCGATTCTTCAAGTTGGTTTTTTAGGTAATCCAGGTTGTGCTTGATTAGCTGAGTCGTTTGAGTCTTCTGGCTGTTGAAATAGGTATTGATAACAGCGTTCTGGTAGGAAACCCTGCAATGAATCGTACCCAGTGCCGGCGGTGTAATCGTGATATTAACCGACCAGTCGCTGCTGCCGGATGGTTGCTTGTTGTCTTTGTCCTGCTGTATTTCAATAGTAACCGTTTCCGCCTGTTGCCGGTCAATAAAGGGGATGTCGATAAGCCATAGCTGCTTTGGGTTATCTTCCTTGGGCAGGGACATTAGTTGATCCAATACCAGCTTGGCAACGGTATTTTCAGTTTTATTTTGCAGGTTTTTGAGCAGGTCAAGATCGGCTTGATTTATTTGTTGTGCAGCTTGGGTTGTAAGTTCCTGCTTTAAAGCCTGAATAAATTTAAGCAAATTGGCTTTAAAATCCTCATTGCCTAAAGCTTCTGCTTTGGGTGCATCTGCCATATTGAGCTTTAAAGTTAATAACTCGGCTTCAGCAAGCTGTTTTGCAGTAGCGGCTGATGGACTATTAAGCAAAGGCTCTTTTTGGGTCAGATTTTGCAATATTTCAGCGGCAATGCGTTGCAATGATTGAGGTACAGTTTCATTTTTTATCAACTGGGGCAGCTCTTTAATCAGTTCAGCTTGAGCCATCGCTGGCGGCAGCTTGGCCTCAAGAAACAATCCTGAATTGGCAATGGCTTGTTTTAGGCCTTGGCTAGTGATCAGCTGTTCTTTTGGCGGCAAGTTCTGAATTATTTTTGCGGCTATATCCTTTAGCACTTTAGGAACGCTTTCGTTGTTCATCAGTTGCGGTAAATCCTTTATTAACTGATTTAAAAAGAGAGGGCTAGCTTCATGTCGAGGCAGAAACTGCTTTATAAATTCGGCTATTTTTGCTTCAGGGATAGCATTGTAAGCTGAAATAACTTTAAATTCGGCTGTGGTTCCTGCTTTGAGCATCTCCAGATTCAGGTTTTGCCCGATTTTTAAATTCTGCGGTGCATGGGTCAGTTGAGAGCGGTCAATAGTGATAAGGCCGACTTGTTTATTGCCCATATCCGTTATTGATGGGGTAAGAATCTGTAGCTGGAGTTTGTTGCCGGTGATGCCGATTATCTTTGCGTCTAACGGCTGTTTTACCGGCGATGACAAGGTTGCACTGTCTTGTTTTTCAACGGCAGTCGGTCGCACCGACTCCCCACCGTTTGCGATGATTAATTTTAGGCGCAATTCAGCCAATTCGGGGGATGAATTGAGAATTTTAAACTCCACGACCGGGATGGTTTGAGTCACCTGGATTTTTAAATTTTGACCAGGGTTTGTCGGCATCGGCTGATTGCTTTGTACGGTAATGTCCTTGTTACCCACCGCTAAGGTAATGACATTTTTTGCCGCCTGAATATCCGCACTGATGACTTTTGCATCAAGCTTTTGCCCGACTTTAAGGTTTAAGGTGTTTTCCAGCGGCCTGTTCGCTCCGAATAGGGCTTTAGGGTTTATTGGCGAGTTAATATCCATTCAGCACTATCTTAAGCCAACATTTGCCAAATATGCTCGATTTCATCTTTGGCAGTATCCAATATATTAATGCTGTCGCTTGCATTTAAATGGCTGGCCAGTTTTTTATAAGCGGGCAGGTCATCAATTTTAGGTATCTTTTTCACCCCAACTTTGCCGATAAAACTGTGTAACTGCGAGATCATGACGATGTCTGCATAATTGCTTGGATTTTTGTCATGACGAAACCAGTTTTCGGCATTAATCACCACATCTTCAAAATCATCAGGAAAATCCCACTGGCGGATAATTTGTATGCCAATGTCTGCGCGTAGTTGTCTTACTGTGTCTATCAGGTCCCTCGGATTAGCCATAATATCGGGATGATTGTCGGCATAAGTCAAAATGGGCACGATACCAATATCATGAATCAGCCCGGCCAGCATGGCTCGATCCGGATCGAAGCCCGGAATTTTATGGGCAAACACGGCGCTGATGGAGGCAATGTAACTGCTGTGCAGCCATAATGCCGTCATTTTTTGACGAATAAGCGGAGACTTGGCGTTAAATACCGATTTCATCGCAACCGTAGTAATAATGTCTTGAGCTGTTTTTAATCCCAGTCGGGTCAGCGCTTCGGGGCAGCTTTCAATTTTTTTTCTTCCCCTATATAAGGGGCTGTTGGCAATTTGTATCAGTTTCGCGGTAATGGATGGATCAATTTGAACGATGCGTGCTATTGAAGAGACGCTGGATTTGTCGTCATTAATAGCGCGGCGAATTTTAAAAGACACGTCCGGGATAGTGGGCAAGACTAGATTGTTGGATTGCATATGCCGATAACAGTCCATTAAAAGTTTATTTTTAGCTAAACTTGCTGGGGTATTGCTGTTGTTGTTATGGGTTGGGCTCATGTTGTGTTTAGTTAATATTCAAACAAGCTCACAAAGTTTAGTTTAAAATCTCCCGCTACGTCGAACCGTATTGACGCTATCTTACTTTGTCCAGCCATGAAAACAACACCCTCTGAAGCTTTAACCACCTTATCCACTATTCGCGATTACATCCGCTGGGCCGCCAGCCGTTTTACCGAGGCCGAAGTGAGTTTCGGTCATGGTACGACAACGGCGCTGGATGAAGCCGCGGCACTGGTTTTACACACTATTCATCAGCCTTATAATCTGGCCGATGCGTATCTGCAAAGCGTTTTAACGCTCAGTGAGCGCCAGGCAGTCATCGACATAATCGACCGGCGTATCAACGAACGTATACCGGCCGCTTATTTAACCCATGAAGCTATTTTTGCTGGGCTATCATTTTATGTGGATCAACGGGTACTGGTGCCCAGATCGCCGATTGCCGAATTAATCGAACAGCGATTTTCGCCCTGGGTCGAGGAAGACCAGGTGGTGCGCATTCTGGATTTGTGTACCGGCAGCGGCTGTATCGCGATAGCCTGCGCTTATGCATTTGCTGACGCTTATGTCGATGCAGTGGATTTGTCGGCCGATGCGCTGGCCGTCGCCGAACTGAATGTTGCCAAACATCAGCTGGTCGATGTGGTGACTCTTTATCAGTCTGACTTGTTTAAAGAACTGCCGGATACTCGTTATGACATTATCGTCAGTAATCCGCCTTACGTATCCCTTGAAGAATGGGAGCAATTACCCGTAGAGTTTCGCGCCGAGCCCGATATGGGCTTTAAAGGCGGGTATTCGGGACTGGATATTGTGTTGCGCATTCTGGTCGAAGCCGGGCAGTATCTGACAGAGCAGGGTATTTTGATTGTGGAAGTAGGCAGCAGTGCTGAAACCTTGCAAAATACCTTTCCCGACGTGCCTTTTTTCTGGCTGAATTTTGAACGCGGCGGTGATGGCGTATTTTTGCTGACGGCTGAACAGCTTAGTCAATATAACGAATTATTTTTAACGGCTTTATAACTATGTCTGGAAACTCAATAGGAAAATTATTTACCGTGACTTCGTTTGGTGAAAGTCATGGTCCTGCAATCGGCTGCATCGTTGATGGCTGCCCTCCGGGCATGGCCTTGACCGAAGCCGATTTGCAAGCGGACCTGGATCGCAGGAAGCCCGGAACGTCGAGACACACCACCCAGCGGCGCGAAGCCGATGAAGTCAAAATCCTGTCCGGCGTGTTTGAAGGCAAAACTACCGGTACGCCGATAGCCCTGCAAATCGAAAATACCGATCAACGCTCCAAAGATTATTCCAACATCGCAGAAACGTTCAGACCCGGCCATGCGGACTATACCTATCAGCACAAATACGGGTTCAGGGATTATCGGGGAGGAGGGCGCTCATCGGCGCGTGAAACGGCCATGCGTGTGGCGGCGGGCGGTATTGCCAAGAAATACCTGAGAGAACAGCACGGTATAGAAATACGCGGTTATTTATCGCAACTGGGGCCGATAAAAATCGAAAAACTCGATTGGTCTGTTATCCACAGTAATCCTTTTTTCTGTCCCGATGTCGATAAAGTCGCAGAAATGGAAGCTTATATGGATGCCTTGCGTAAAGAAGGCGAATCTATCGGCGCCAAAATAGAAGTGGTCGCAACCAACGTCCCGCCGGGCTTGGGTGAGCCTATTTTCGATCGACTCGATGCTGATCTGGCTCATGCCTTGATGAGCATTAATGCGGTCAAAGGCGTAGAAATCGGCGACGGCTTTGCCTGTGTCGACAGTAAAGGCACGCAGTTTCGTGATGAAATTACCCCGGACGGTTTTTTAAGTAATCATGCCGGCGGCATTTTGGGCGGAATTTCCAGCGGCCAGCATGTAACGGCCAGTATTGCCTTAAAACCGACTTCCAGCTTGCGCTTGCCGGGTAGAAGCATCAATGTGCACGGTGACGCTATTGAAGTCAGCACCAAAGGTCGCCACGATCCCTGCGTAGGCATAAGAGCAACCCCGATTGCCGAGGCGATGATGGCGATAGTAATCATGGATCATTTGTTGCGGCATCGGGCGCAAAACATCAACGTGCAATCGGGATTGCCGGTTTTAAGGTAAACGTTTTTGTTGTATCGTTCTTTCGTTCCAACGCGCGGCGGCGCCACTGCCATTAAGTGTCATTGTGGGGGCGACTTTAGTCGCCCAGTAAGTAACTCAATTGGCGACTACCAACAGTAGGCACTTTAGGCGAAGCTGCCCCCACATCAGTAATTCCCTGGCTCCCACGGAGCCCGTGGGAGCCAGGGAAACCAGCCTGCACAAGCTATCTATTTAATTTAAATGTCTATCCCATACTGGCGCCTGTCAGGCTTTTACTTCTTTTATTTCGCCACAGTCGGTGTTTTTCTCCCTTACTGGGGCCTCTATTTAAAAGAAAGGGGCTTTAATCCTGTCGAAATCGGCGAACTTTCGGCGATGCTCAACGGCACAAGAGTTATTGCGCCGGTTCTATGGGGTTGGATTGCCGATCATACCGGAAGAAACGTGCGGATTATTCGCATAGTCGCGTTTTTAACCACCGCATTTTTTGCCGGATTTTTATTTGTTCAGGGTTATTTCTGGTTTGCCTGGATAACGATAGGCTTTAGTTTTTTTTGGAACGCCGCTTTACCGCAGTTTGAAGCAGTAACTTTATACCATTTAAAAGATGAAGCGCATCGCTACAGCCAGATAAGGCTGTGGGGATCTATCGGTTTTATTGTTGCGGTGCTGGGCGTAGGTTGGTTGTTGGATTATCAGTCCTCAAGCATCATTCCTATAGCGATTATTGCATTGCTGACCCTCATCTGGCTGGTCAGCTTAATGACGCCGCCCATTCAGGCTGCGCATCATCAGACCGCCGCTGTCGGCATCATGCAAATCATGAAAAAACCGGAACTGTGGGCTTTTCTGGTCGTTTATATGCTGTTACAGCTGGCGCATGCCCCTTATTACGTTTTTTATTCGATCTATCTCAAACATTATCAATACACGGCAAGCCTGACTGGATTTTTGTGGGCGCTGGCTGTTTTTGCCGAGATTATTTTATTTATGTGCATGCGCCGTGTGTTGAAGCGCATTTCGCTAAGAGCGATTTTATTGTTCAGTATTTTACTGTCGGTGGTTCGCTGGTTGATGATTGCCTGGTGCGTCGATTATTTTTGGCTGTTGATTTTTGCTCAATTATTGCATGCGGCAACGTTTGCCGGTGCGCATGTTGTCGCCATTCATTTGGTGCATTTGTATTTTGGCGACCGACATCAAGGTAAAGGCCAGGCGCTATACGCCAGCTTAACATTTGGTTTGGGCGGGATGCTGGGCAGTTACTATAGCGGTTATTATTGGGAATCATTAGGTGCGGAATTTGTCTATTCAATGGCCGCAGTATTTTGTGGCATTGCTTTTGTGATTGCCTATATCTGGGTTGGACGGGAAAGTTCTCAAGATAGAGCGGTATTAGGTTAAAATAGCGCTCGGGTTGAGCGAATCCGGCCTGTAATTTTTTTAGGAAATAATGTGTTTGAAATTATAAAAAGCGGCGGCTGGATGATGTTGCCGATCATACTGAGTTCCATTGGTGCCATGGGCATTATCACGGAACGTTTTTGGTCTTTACGAAGAAAGAAGATTTTGCCGCCTGAGCTTGTTGCGCAGGTATGGCGGTTATCCCGTGAAAAAAAACTGGATGACGCCACTTTGCGTCATTTGAGAAACAGCTCGCCGCTCGGCTGTATTTTGGCCGCAGGTCTTGCCAATAGCCATCATGGCAGGAAATTCATGAAGGAATGCATTGAAGAAACCGGTCGCAGGGTCGTGCATGACCTGGAACGCTTTCTCAACACCCTGGGTACGATTGCCGCAGTCAGCCCGTTACTGGGTTTATTGGGTACCGTATTCGGCATGATTGATATTTTTGCCTCGCTTTTGCAGCATGGTTCCGGTAATCCCGCCGTTTTGGCCGGCGGTATTTCGGTTGCGCTGATTACTACGGCGTCGGGTTTGACGGTGGCTATCCCCAGTTTGGTTTTTCATCGCTATTTTGAAAGATTGGTCGACGAATATGTAGTTACCATGGAAGAAGAAGCGTTAAAACTGGTTGATATTTTGCATGAAGACCGGAAAGAGTCCTGATGAAGTTTCAGCGTAAAAAAAGGGAAAATGTCGATATTACGTTGATCTCAATGATCGACGTGCTTTTTGTGTTGTTGCTTTTTTTCATGGTTTCTACATCCTTTAATCAACATACGGAAGTCAATATCAAGCTTCCCGAAGCGGAAGGATCTGCGGCCGAGGAGCATCCTAAAACGGTCTCCCTGATGATTGATGCAGATGGTATTTACTCCCTGGTCGGCGATGACGGCTTGTCTCATCAATTAATCAATCAAACCAGGGACGGTTTAAAACAGGAATTGAGTAAGCTTGCAGAGCATTCAAAAGATCTCCCTTTTGTGATCAATGCCGCTGATGAAACGCCTAACAAAGCGGTCATGACTGCGCTGGATATTGCCGGTCAAGTGGGATTCAGTCATATCACTTTTGCCACATTGAAACCGAGCGACTAAGCATGAAAAAAACAGTATCCCGATGGCTGATCGACGCCTGGTATACAGATCAGCTTATTGGTCTAATCTTGTTTCCGTTGGGATTTTTATTCAGCGATTTCGTTAAATTCAGGAAATTTTTATACCGTATCGGGGTGTTGAAAACACACACCTTGCCGGTTCCTGTCATCGTGGTAGGCAACATTACCGTGGGCGGCACCGGCAAAACGCCGTTGATTATCTGGCTGGCCGAGTTGCTTAAAAACGAGGGTTTTAAGCCCGGCATCATCAGCCGAGGCTACGGCGGGCAGGCCGAAGTCTGGCCGCAATGGATCGATGCCAACAGCACCGCGGAACAGGTCGGAGACGAAGCCCTGTTGATAGCCAAGCAAACAGGTTGCCCAATGGCCGTAAGTCCGATACGGATTGATGCGGCCAGGCTATTGCTTGAAAAATCAGGCTGCAATGTCATTTTATCCGACGATGGCCTGCAACATTACGCCCTAAATCGGGATATTGAGATCGCCGTGATCGACGGGGAAAGGCGTTTCGGTAACAGCTATTGCCTACCGGCAGGGCCGCTCCGCGAACCCATAGAAAGATTGCAGAGCGTCGATTTTATTATTGTGAATGGGGAAAAATATCAAGACAACGAATTTTCAATGCAAATCACCGGAAATACCGCTGTCAATTTAGTCACCGGCCGACAAAAAAACTTGCAAGAGTTTACCGTATCCGACTGCCATGCCTTGGCAGGAATAGGCAATCCGAACCGGTTTTTTAAACTGCTGGAGACAGCCGGTTTGACCTGTAAAACGCACAGCTTTCCGGATCATTATAAATTCCAGCCTAGCGATATCTCATTCCAAGATTCCAATCCGATATTAATGACCGAGAAAGATGCCGTCAAGTGCATGGCCTTTGCAGGTGAGCAGCATTGGTATGTTCCGGTAAAAGCTGTTCCTGAAATCGGTTTTTCCGAACAGTTATTAGACTTGTTACGAAAAAAATCAAACAGGCAAAACAAGGATGTGTGATTATTTGATTCTCTCAATATGAATCATAGTCGCCCGTAAAGACGCCAGCACGTCGATAAACAAACAAACCATTGAGCTGAAGATAAACAACACGCTGAATACGACAAATAAAATCAAAAAATCAGCGCTGATATGTCCGATGAATCGTGAAGATATTGAACCCAGAACAAACACGCCGCTGCTAATCGCGCTACATAACAGCAGGCCGAAGCTCCACTTGAGTACGTGACACCGGTACACCATGGTATTGAGTTCTATTTCCAGTTTTTGTGCCTGTGAACTGGTTTTTAACTCATCGTAAATGTCTCTGACCCGGCCTATGGCATGGGTATAGCGGGCATTTAAGGTCAGTACGAAAATACCGATACTGGAAAACAAAACCAGGGAGCTGGTTACCAGTTCAACAATACCATCAAATTTGGATAGCATTAACCGTCCTGACCGTCGGGTCTTGCGCTGCTTAATATCGGTGCATAAACAAAGATGAATAACGAGAATGCGGCCAGCCAGGAAAGTGTTGATACATACATTAAGTTTTCGTACCAGCCCGGCATAGCGATAGGCAATAAAACTCGAAACAAGGCGGCGACATTAATTAAAGCAAAGGCAATGACTATCGCATTGGACGCTTTCAGCGCACGGCCGGTGTGGCCTAGTGATACCCTGGCCATCATGCCCAAGGTTAATGCGCCGATACCTCCCAGCGTAAAAGCATGCAGGGCCAACGACGGCAATACTATCGAATAGGCCGATAAGGCGGTCAATATAAAGCCTAAAACGATCCAGCCGTAACCGGCATAAAGCACCCATAACAGCGGTACATAGATGACGCGCGGTACATACCAAATCGATAGCCTGGCAATATTAACGACCACGGCAACCATCGCCGCCAAGGCTAACAAGGTTCCTGAAATATCGAATAATTGCAGGGCAAAGACAATAACGGCTGACGCTACAGATAGATTATCCAGCATCGGATTTTTGATGGTCAGCGTTCCGGGTATAGCCCGTTCGGTAAAGAAAGGAAACACGCGTCCGGCGATGATCAAAATCAAAATAATGATAGTCGCAACAACCAGTTGAATGCCTGTCGTTGCAGTGTTTTCTTGTAAACCCAGCATTTGTGCATGGATTAAGCCATTGCCCAGCGCCAACAGCAGTATCAGTCCGATAAAAAATAGATTTCTATACTGCTTTGCCTGAATAATCGGCTTGCTGACTTGATAAGCCAGGGCAGGCAAAAAAGCAAAATCCACCAGCGCAATCAAGATGTCTGGCAATTCACCTGCATAAAATGGCAGGATGCGCCCATACAGCCATAACAGGCACAGGCCCGCCAATTGATCGTCGGTTACCGTCGGTTTGCCGGTCCAGTTTTTAATCGCTGTCAATAAAAAACCTGCAATGACGGCTACAGCATAACCTAACAGCATTTCGTGTGCATGCCAGTAGCTATCAGGGAAATAATGTTCCGCCGTTAAGGTGCCGTTGAACAGGGCATTCCAAAAGACGATGAGAACCAGTGCCGCGAATCCTGCCAGGGCAAAAAAGGCTCTAAATCCCAGGGCAAAAAGGGGGTAATCAAAAATAGGTTGTGATTTCATTGCGGTGTTTTCCAGACGGTTCAGTTCTGTGTTCGAGAATGTCGTTAATTATACGCATTTCATAACGACTCAGCGCCATCAAATACAATGGAACGTTGCGTAGTAGCCTTAGTTTTCTATCAAAAGAGCTTTCTGCGCTTCCATGATGATTATTTTGATTTTATTCAGAACTTGCCGTTGCTGCTCTGGCGTCAGTTGACCAAATTCCCGTTCGAATTCGGCCAAGCTATAGGCCGATTCACTGGTTGCGTTATCGGCTAAGCTAAGGCCGCAATCGGAAACGACCTGTTTAACCGGTTCAGCGGCACCTTCTAAAGGTATTTTCGCCGATAGCACTTTGCGTATCATGGTATTGACGCGAATAAACAGAGATTGCCCTGTCACTATTTCATCGATAATACGTTTTGCTTGGTCTTCGTTATAGCCTCGGCGCTTTGAGTCCTTAAAAGTATTCATCTGAAGGGTGACGCGAGGGTTTTTGTCGACTTGGTATTCAAAGTCAAAGCCGCTGCCTTGCGAAGCGATCAGGCTATGGGCATCAACAACTACCTGCAAGCTATTGTCCTTGCAGATAATTTCCAGCCGGATGTTGTCATAAAGACCGCGAGGAGGCAACGGTGATTGAGCCAAGCTATAAGTTCGATTGCTTAACCGGTCTTTTTCTTGATGATAGTTCCAGGTATCGGCAGCCGATACGCTAAAGGGATAAAAAAACAACAGCGTCAAAAAAAGGCGTTGAGCCATTTTGTTGAATAATGCCGATGGCGTGTAGTCGGGTAAAGCGACTGCTGCCTGTTCACGCCTATTGCCTCTATCCACGTAGGCAATGCAAAAACTACGGTTAAGTTTCATTTTTGATATTCCCGGGTTCAAAAGCGCTGAACGGTTATAAAAATTAATGCTTATTCCATTAATTTGAAAAAACTTTTTGGCGCGCCGCATATCGGGAAATCCCAACTATTGGGAATGTCCGCCCAACGGGTTCCCGGTGCAATACCGCTATTAGGATTGCCTTTGGCTTCGTCATAAATATGTTCACATTCTAAACACTGATATTTTTTAAAATCCGACATATTCCGCCTTCATATTCCGCCTTGTTTAAGAGAATGAAAAGGGTAGCCTACGCGTTTAATTGGCGAGGTGCACAGCGCGGTTAACCTTTACCGCGAGTACGGGTTCTAGTGTCTGAATTGGTAGGCGACTTATCTTTAGAGATTTCCATGGTTTCAAAGCGTTTTTCAATGAATTTGATAATTAATTCCGCAATATCCTTACCGCTGGCGTTCTCAATACCTTGTAGTCCCGGAGATGAATTAACCTCCATAATGACCGGGCCGTGATTGGAACGCAGTATGTCGACACCGCAGACATTGAGCCCCATGATTTTAGCAGCGCGTACCGCAGTAGAGCGTTCTTCCGGTGTTAACCGCACTAAAGTTGCAGAACCGCCACGGTGTAAGTTCGAACGAAACTCACCGGTTGCAGCTTGTCGCTTCATTGCGGCAACCACTTTATCGCCGACCACAAAGCAGCGAATATCACTACCGCCCGCTTCCTTGATGAACTCCTGCACCATGATATTGGCTTTCAAGCCCATAAAAGCTTGAATAACACTTTCCGCCGCATTATGGGTTTCGGCCAAGACCACGCCGATGCCTTGCGTACCTTCCAGCAACTTAATCACCAGCGGAGCGCCGCCCACTTGAGCAATTAAATCTTCAATATCGTCAGGATTATTAGCAAAACCGGTTACCGGCAGGCCGATGCCTTTTCTCGCCAGCAACTGAATCGACCTTAATTTATCGCGTGAGCGTGATATGGCCACCGACTCGTTTAAAGGAAAAACATTCATCATTTCAAATTGTCTTAATACCGCAGTCCCATAGAAAGTGACTGAAGCGCCTATTCTGGGAATAACCGCATCGAATCCCGTCAAGTCTTCGCCCCGATAATGAATAGAGGGGTTATGGGAAGTAATATTCATATAGCAACGTAATACATCCAGCACCCGCACCTTATGGCCTCGTTCTTCTGCAGCTGCAACCAGCCGAGAGGTCGAATACAGTTTTGGGTTCCGGGACAAAATAGCAATTCTCATAAAGACTTAAGTTCTCAATTTAATACAGTAGATAAAGGTATATTTTGACACGAAATAAGG
Organism: Methylobacter arcticus; assembly: GCF_050917435.1. Taxonomy (NCBI): domain Bacteria; kingdom Pseudomonadati; phylum Pseudomonadota; class Gammaproteobacteria; order Methylococcales; family Methylococcaceae; genus Methylobacter; species Methylobacter arcticus. The sequence continues at coordinate 2,054,364 of NZ_CP159583.1, read as the reverse complement.
CAGGATGTTTTATAAATGGGGCTTTAATGGACTTGTGTTGTCTAAAATTGAGTTTCCTACTTAAAACGGGACAAATCGGAGTACAGGCTTTGCCTGTTCGCAAGCAGAGCTTGCACTCCGCATGGCACGCTGTCCGGCTTTAAATGGGAAGCCTAAAATGGTACGGTTTTACAGTAAGACAGGGATAGGAAATAGGCCTATTAACTGAACAACCAGCCACTAAAGCGGGTGATTGTTCAGTGGCTGATTTTCGTGGACTCATCGCCGTTTTGAGGATTATCCGGTTACAGCCATCCCTCGAATTGCATGACCGTACCCACCGTGGCAATAGCCTCGCTACTCGCGGCAAGCTCTACCGCTAACCCGTTTCTGTCCAGCGTACCCAGGTCAAGCTGTTGCTGATAATGACCGAGTTCTTCTAGGCTTGCCGCTCTGTTGAAGGTGTTTTGATGAAGTGTTTGAATATAGTCATTATTATTCAGGCCTTGCAGATTGGCACGATCTTGAAACCAGTTGAGGATAGTGTTCGGCTACCGCTTCGGCTTGACTATGGGCCAGTGTTAACGCCGGGCCGCGGTCAAAACGAATTTGTTCGACATCAGTAAAGCTGTCTTGTTCGCCGGTGCCGTTATGGGTCAGGATTGCCGAAGAGCCCAGACTCATGACTTGATAATCGCTAAGCGCCCCAACTTGCAGCGCAACATCAAAGCCGAAACCGCCATTCATCTGGTCGTTGCCGCTACCGCCGCTGAGCTGATCATTACCGGCACCGCCGTAGACTACGTCATTGCCCTCGTTCCCACGCAGCGCGTGGGAACGAGATAAGAGATCGTAGGAGCGGGCCATGCCCGCGACATTTGGGCAGCGATTGCAGAGTTGCAGTCCCTTCATCGCGGGCATGGCCCGCTCCTACAACTGTATTTTTGCCAGACTTTGCGCAACGTCTGTTCTAATGCCAAGACAAAGGTTTGCGGCTGAAATAGCGGCGAGTCGGTCAGCAATTGCGCGAGCTTGGCTTTGAGTTGGGCCATTTGTTCGGGATGATTGCCCAGTTCTATGGCCAATTGTTCATAAGCTAATGCCGAAGCGCAGACCAATTCGGGCAAACCGACGGCGTGACACAGACTGGCACCCATACGGGCGGCATAGCTTTCGCCCGGACAGGCCAATACCGGCAACCCTGCCCATAATGCCCCGGCGGCAGTGGCGCCGGCGTTGTAGACTAAGGTATCTAAAAACAAGTCGGCTAAACGATAACGGGCGAGGTATTCGGCATGAGGGATAGTCGCGGCAAAAACCAGACGGTCAGCTTCGATGTGCGCGGCGACGGCGTGTTGGCCGGAAGCGGTTGTTAACGGTATCGCCGCCATCAAGCAGCCACAAAACGCTGCCGGGGACTTGCTGCAAAATCCGCAGCCACAGGGCAAACACCTCAGGGGTGATTTTGTAGGTGCCGTTAAAACAACAAAATACGGTGGCGTTTTCGGGCAGGCCAAAATCGCGACGACGCATGATTGACGTGGCTATCGGCATCGGTGACACCACCCAGGCGCGCGGTAAATAGATGATTTCTTCAGTGTAATTCTGGGCTAAGTGTTCGGGGATTAGCTGGGCATCGGCGATGATGTAGGGGATGAATTCGGCACCCAGGGTGCCCGGATAACCCAAAAACTGCATTTGCACCGACGCCGGTTTACAGGCAAACACGTCGGTGCAGGAATGGGCGGTGTAGCCCGCCAAATCGATCAGGATGTGAATGCCGTCGGCATGAATGCGCTGGGCAATGGTCAGCGGCGCTTGGCAGGAAACGTCGATAAAATGGTCGCAGCCCCGGCGGATGGTTTCGGTGCAATCATCAATAACCGGCACTAAGCTGTAAGCGAAAATCTCGAACTCGGGGCGCCGATGATGCTGAAATAGGCTGCAAACCAGTGTGCCTACGGCATGGATGCGAAAGTCGGGCGACACGTAGCCAATCCGCAAACGCGCCGGATTCAGCTCGGCCGGTGCAGAAAACGGTTCGGGCAGCGCGGTTGCCGCTTTGGCGTGATGACCGGCCAGTTGTTCGGCGACGGCTTTGCGTAACGGCATCGACAAGGGAAAAGCCAAGGTCATCATCGCCGGTAAGGCGTCGGCATTATCGTGTTGCAGATAAGCTTCGGTACGGGTGCTTAATTCGGCGACGCGGTCGTCGTAATCATCCCAATCGGCCTGCAAGGTCAAGGCGCGACGGTAAGCGGCCTCGGACAATTTCATTTCGCCCCACTGTTGCAAAGCAGCGCCCAGGCTGTTGTAAGCGGGTGCGGATTTAGGTTGGCTGCGAATCTCGGCCTTGTAACAGGCAATCGCTTCTTGCATGAAACCATAGCGCTGATACAGGTTGCCGCATTCGAACTGAAGATCCGGCGTATCGGGTTGTAAGCATATGGCCTGTTGATAGGCCGTTAGCGCTTGGGTAAAATCACCTTCAGCGACCAAGGCTTTGCCCAGATTATGGTATGCCAGAAAAAAATCGGGTTTCAGTGCGATGGCTTGTTGATAAACGCTGATAGCGCGTTGATGTTCGCCTTGTTGAAAACTGATTTGAGCGGGCGTTTTTACAGTCATGTAGTGTGGCTCGTGTTATTGTTTTTTATTACAGGAGCTGCGTGGTTTGGCTTAAGCCTTATGCCAAAAACCCTGGCCTGGAAAAAATATTTTTAGCGTCCGGTCTATTCAGCCACGATGTCTTTGGTATTCAAGCTGCCGCGCAGAAACAAGTCGGTAGTTTGTCGCACCCAGGCATCGATTTCCGCTTCGTCGGGCGTTGGTTCCAAACCGAGTTGCAGTTTTTGAAAGCGTTCGCTACGTAATGCGCTCAGAAATTGGTCGGCGAGAAAATGCGGATCCATTGCGGCAAAATAGCCTGTTTGCTGCTGCCTGGCGAAAAACTGGGTCAGAAGATCAAGGGTGCGTTGCGGCCCTTGCTCATAGAATTGAGTGGCAAGATCGGGGAAGCGTAACGACTCGCCAATCAGTATGGCGCGTATGCGCACTACATCCGGTCTTGTTATGCGGTATAGAAACTGCTTTGCAAATGCGCTTAATGCTTCTTTTGGCGAGCGCTCCAAGACGTACTCGTCAGAAAGGTCGGTGACGATTTCGTCGCTGCAGCGTCTTATCACTGCGCCGAATAGTCCGGCTTTACCGCCGAACTGGCTATAAATAGTTCGCATTGACACGCGCGCATCTCGAGCGATAGTTTCCAGACTAAGATTACCGTAGCCGCATTCAAGAAACAGGCTGAAGGCGGTGTCCAGTAATCGATCTCGACTTATCAGTTCTTCGCCTTTGCGAGGTCGTCCGCATTTAATCATGGTGTAGTGCTCACAAAAGTAATGTATTTAAATTATAAAGCATACCTTAAATTAAATGGTAATATGTCTTACCGTTTTATATTTATAGAGCCGAGTGTCAAAAAGATGAAAAAAGAAACGCGCTTGTCGATTGTCATTCATCGCTTCAATTTACCGCGAGCATCAGGTCTCGATACTTGGCATCAAAGAACATCTTCGAATGAAAGGATAGTCATGCAACGCACACGAAATGGCCTGTTGGCCACTGCAATTCTGATGGTTATGGCCGGATGCGGAAACCCTGATGATTCGGGTTCGCAGCCAAGGCAGGGACAGTTACCCAATGTCAAAATCGCCCAAGCCCTGTCGCAAGACGTTACCGAGTGGGATGAATACACGGGCCGCATCGAAGCGGTTAATTCGGTAGACGTACGCGCCCGGGTGAGCGGCTACCTGGATAAAGTCAACTTCAAGGCAGGAGACCGGGTCAATCAGGGCGATCTTTTGTTCCAGATCGATCCGAAACCTTTCACCGCTCAATTGAACTATGCCGACGCTGAACTGGAACGCGCCAAGTCCAAGCACGAATTGGCAAAAAATGACCTGTCGCGCGCCGAGCGTTTGTTTCGCGTCAAAGCCATCTCCGAAGAAGAACATGATGCCCGGAGCAAGGGCCTGCAAGAAACCCTTGCAGCCGTTCAGTCTGCAAAAGCCAGTGTTTACACGGCACGTTTGAACCTGGAGTTTACTCAGGTACGCTCCCCGATAAGTGGCCGGATCGGTCGCGAATTAATCACTGCCGGCAATTTGGTCAACGGTGGCGGAGGCGATGCAACCTTGTTGACCTTCATCGTCTCTACCGATCCCGTCTATGTTTACGTGGATGCGGACGAACGCTCGGTACTGAAATACCGGCGTCAGGCCAAGAAAAGCGGTCGAGGTAATCTAGGCGATGAACAGACGCCGGTGGAGTTGGCTGTAGCCGATGAACCTAGCTTTCCTCACCAAGGTCATCTCGATTATATATCGCCGCGTGCAGATACGGCTACCGGCACACTTTCATTGCGAGGCGTATTCGCCAACCCGGACGAATTGTTAAGTCCCGGTTTTTTTGCCCGGCTTCGGGTTCGTGCGAGCGCTCCGTACCGCGCTATTCTGCTTCCTGATCGGGCCATCGGTACGGATCTGGCGCAACGCTTCATCTGGGTAGTGAATCAGGAAAATCAGGTGGAATATCGCAAGGTGGTGCTCGGCGCTCATATCGGCGAGTCCCGCGTGATCATCGAAGGGTTGACGTCTGAAGAATGGGCGGTTATCGAAGGTATCCAAAAGCTTAAGCCGGGTATTAAGGTGAATTCGGAACGCATCTCGCTGTCAGGACAAACAGAAGGGTTGAAACCATGAATCGATTCACTCACTTTTTCATCGACCGCCCCATTTTTGCAGCGGTATTATCCATCATCATTGTCCTGGTCGGAAGCCTCGCGCTGATCAACCTGCCTATTGCCCAATATCCCGAGATTGCACCTCCCACCGTAGTCGTGAGCACGGTTTATCCTGGCGCCAACGCCAAGGTGGTGGCCGAAACCGTGGCGACGCCTATCGAGCAGGAAGTGAATGGTGTCGAGGATATGTTATATATGTCTTCTCAGTCCACCAACAGCGGCAACATGGCGCTTACCATTACCTTTAAGCCGGGCACTAACCTGGATAAGGCTCAGGTGCTGGTGCAAAATCGGGTCGCTTTGGCCGAGCCAAAACTGCCTCAGGAAGTGAGTCGGCAAGGCATCAGCGTCAAAAAGCGCAGCCCTGACTTGAGTCTGGTGGTCAACCTGGTTTCTCCAGATAAACGCTATGACAGTGTGTATTTGAGCAATTACGCGTTGTTGCAAATCAAGGATACGCTGGCGCGATTGCCCGGTGTGGGTGAAATTCTGGTATTTGGCGCCCGAGACTACAGCATGCGTATCTGGCTGAATCCAGAGAAAGTTGCCGCGCGCAACCTGACTGCCAGCGACGTGGTTAACGCTATCCGCGAGCAAAATATCCAGGTGGCGGCCGGCGTGGTGGGGCAACAACCCACTAAGGAAAACACCGATTTTCAGTACACGGTCACTACCACGGGACGCCTGATGGAAGCGGAGGAGTTCGCCGATATCATTATCAAAGCCGGGAAAAATGGCCAGGTGACTCAGCTCAAAGACGTCGCCCGCATCGAGTTGGGCGCTAAGGATTACAGTTCTGGACTGCTTTTGGACGGCGAACCTAGCGTGGGTCTCGCGGTCTTCCAACTGCCCGGCTCCAACGCACTAGACACTAAAAAAGCGGTGGTCGCCGCGATGGAGCAGCTGAAGCCGCGTTTCCCCGAAGGTCTTGATTATCTGCTTATTTACGATACCGTTGTCTTTGTACAGCAGTCGATCGGCGCGGTAGTCAAGACGCTGTTTGAGGCTATGCTGTTGGTCGTTCTGGTCGTGGTGATATTTTTGCAGAGCTGGCGCGCGACTGTTATCCCGCTACTTGCCGTACCGGTGTCTTTAATCGGCACGTTCGCGGTGATGTCGGCATTGGGTTTGTCACTGAACACTTTATCGTTATTCGGACTGGTACTTGCTATCGGCATTGTGGTGGACGACGCCATCGTGGTGGTAGAGAACGTGGAACGCCATATTGCCCTGGGTTTGTCGGCTCGGGATGCAACCCGAAAGGCGATGACCGAAGTCGTAGGTCCGATTATTGCCACGTCTCTGGTTTTGGTCGCGGTGTTCATTCCCACCGCTTTTATCACTGGCGTTTCGGGCGCTTTCTACAAGCAGTTTGCCCTGACTATTGCCATTTCCACGGTGATCTCGACGTTCAACTCGCTGACCCTGAGTCCGGCTTTGTGCGCGCTGCTGTTGGATCGGGCGCATGGCAATAAAGATGCGTTCACGCGGCTGCTTGATCGACTGTTCGGCTGGTTTTTCAGAGCCTTTAACCGGTTCTTTGATTCATTCAGTGCGGGCTACGGGCGCTTAGTCGGAAGGCTGGTTCGTATGACGGTGGTCGTTTTAGTGGTCTATGTCGGTCTCAACGGGCTCAACTTTCTGGCTTTTGAAAAAGTGCCGACGGGTTTTATTCCTCAACAGGATCAGGGTTACCTGATTCTGTATGCGCAGTTACCCGATGCGGCATCTTTAGCACGCACCCAGAACGTGGTTCAGCAAGCTACCCGCATTATTAGGGAAACTAAAGGCGTCAAACATGTCATCGCCTACGCCGGCTTTTCGATCCTGAGCGGTTCCAGTCAGTCCAATGTCGCAACGATGTTTACGCTGCTGGATGACTTTGACCAGCGCGTCGGTCATCCTGAACTTCATGCCGATGCCATCATTACAAGCCTCAATGAGCGCCTTGCTCAGGTCGAAGGTGCCCATATTGCCGTATTTGCTCCGCCGCCCATCCGGGGCATGAGTTCGACCGGCGGTTTCAAACTGCAAGTTCAGGATCGCGCCAACGCTGGTGTCGACGCACTACAGAACACGGTCAACGAACTCATCGCCAAGGGTAATGAACAACCCGGTTTGGTCGGACTGTTTACCACTTTTCGCGCCGAAGTGCCGCAACTTTTTCTGGACGTAGATCGTACCCGAGCCATGTCTATGGACGTGCCGTTGAAAGAGGTGTTCGATACCTTGCAGATCTATCTGGGGTCGATGTATGTCAATGATTTCAATAGTTTTGGCAGAACCTATCAGGTGGTGGCGCAGGCCGATTCGGATTTTCGGATGAAACCGGTAGACATCACTGCTTTGAAGACGCGGAATCTTCAAGGCGGTATGGTGCCGCTGGGTTCCCTTATGTCGGTTAAAGAAATTACCGGTCCTGACAAAATTACACGCTACAACATGTATCCTGCGGCCGAAATTAATGGCAGTACCTTACCGGGAGTCAGTTCCGGTCAGGCGATCACCATCATGAATCAACTCATGGGTGCAGAGTTGCCGCCGGGATTCGATTTTGAATGGACTGAGCTCAGTCTGCAACAAGTGTTGGCCGGAAACGTCGCCCTGTTGGTTTTTCCGCTGAGTGTCATCTTTGTATTTTTGGCCTTGGCAGCCCAGTATGAAAGCTGGTCATTACCCTTTGCGGTGATTCTGATCGTACCCATGTGCATCCTGTCTGCCTTGGCCGGAGTTTGGTTGCGCGATATGGACAATAATATCTTTACCCAAGTCGGCTTCATCGTGCTGGTGGGCTTGGCCAGCAAGAACGCCATCCTTATTGTGGAATTTGCCAAGCGGCGCCAGGAAGAGGGTCTTAACCGCTTTGATGCGGTAATAGAGGCATCAAAAATTCGGCTACGGCCCATTTTGATGACCTCGTTTGCTTTTATCATGGGTGTGTTTCCGCTGGTAGTCGCTCAAGGCGCGGGTGCGGAATCGCGGCAGCTGCTGGGTACGACGATGTTTAGCGGCATGTTAGGTGTGACCTTATTCGGTCTGCTGTTAACGCCGGTGTTCTACGTGATCGCCCAGGGTTTTTCACAACGTAGGCACGCTTCCCGGCACAAGTTGTCTGATGATGCGTCTTCGGGTCACGATTTATGAAAAATCCCTATTATCCGTTAACTATGAAAGATCATGCATGTCCCATCATGCTGGGGCAAAGCCAGCAACACGCTGTAGCAGGAGTGCAAGCTTTGCTTGTACATGCAGGCAGAGCCTGCATTCCAGCAGTGGATAATGCTTTAGTCGTTGTGCTTGAACGTAGCCGTATTGTCGGCTTAACCTTGATCTGCGCTGCTACACTGAGTGCCTGCGCGGTCGGTCCCGATTATAAGGTGCCGACAACCGATGCCGGCCCAGCTTTCGTTAATGCCAACACCCCGGAATTTTCTGTGCAAGGTGTGGACGTAGCGTGGTGGAAACTGTTTGAAGATAAGGCGCTAACCCAGCTTGTCGATCAGGCGGTGCAGCACAACCGAGATCTCCAGATCGCCCGCGCTAATCTTAGGGAGGCGCGAGCTTTGTATATGGATGCTGGGCTGAATTTAGCGCCTATCGTGAGCTCACACGCCAATTACACCGATCAGAAACGCAGTGCCGGTGCTATGAACAACCTGTCTTTCGCTCCGCGCGACCTGAAACTCTACAACGTCGGTTTCGACGCTTTTTGGGAAGTTGATTTCTTTGGCCGTGTGCGCCGCAATGTGGAAGCGAGCAGCGATGAAGTCGATGCGCAGGAAGCCAGCCTTCGGGATCTCGGTGTTAGCCTGATCGCCGAGGTAGCGAGAAATTATTTTGAATTGCGGGGTCTGCAAAACCAGTTGACGACGGCGAAAAAGAATGCTGAAAACCAGGCTCAAACGCTGGAAATAACCCAGGTGAGACTTGAAAATGGGCGCGGTACCGAACTCGATACGTCGAGGGCAACAGCTCAGCTTGATTCCACTCTGGCCATTATTCCGCCTCTGGAGAACGGCATTTATCAGGCCATGCATCGTCTTAGCGTACTCACCGGGCAGTTTCCTGGCGCCCTGACACAGAAGCTGTCGAAGTCTGCGCCACTGCCGAAGATTCCCAAGACCATCCACATCGGTCAGCCTGCGGAGCTATTGCGCCGCCGACCTGACATTCGCATCGCCGAACGAACGCTGGCAGCGGCTACTGCCCGCATCGGCGTTGCTACCGCTGATCTGTTTCCACGGGTAACCTTCGTCGGCACTCTTTCACTAGAGGCTAGTACTTTTTCGGGTATAGGGGCGGCTCGGTCGGATGCTTATTCCTTGGGCCCAAAAATCAGTTGGGCAGCGTTGGATCTAGGTCATGTGTATGCTCGCATTAAAGCCGCCGATGCCCGTGCCGAGGCCAGTCTGGCCCAGTACGAGCAGACGGTGCTGAGCGCTTTGGAAGAAACGGAAAACGCGCTGGTGAATTACAACCGGGCGCGAATCCGGCGAGGATTGCTCACTTCGGCGGCTACTGCCAGCGAAAGAGCTCATGAACTGGCCCATCTGCGTTTTGCGGAAGGCATCAGCGATTTTCTGACGGTACTGGATACCGAATTGCGTCTGTTGCAAGACCAGGACCGTCTGGCCCAGAGCGAAACCGCGACGGCGACAGCGCTGGTGGCATTGTACAAGGCTTTAGGCGGCGGTTGGGAGTCGAACCTTGATGTGGGTAAAACCGATTAGACAAGAATAACGAATGCTGTGGGTTATATGCCGTGGGCGCGAATTTATTCGCGCCCACACTAGAGTAAATTCTTATCTTAATGGCAGCGATGTAGCAGGCAGGTGAGCCAATCGCAATAGAGACGGCTCTAGTCGTTATGTCTTGTTTGTCAGGGTAAGCGCCGCGCCATGCAGGGCTTTGGCAAGGGTAGGGTGGGCGTGTATGGTTCTGGCCAGGTCTTCGCTGCTGGCGGAAAACTCCATAGCCAGCACGGCTTCGGCAATCATTTCGGAGGCTTGCATGCCAATGATATGAACACCGAGTATCGCGTCGGTATCGGCGTGAGCGATGATTTTAACTATACCCTCAGTTTGGCTCATGGCGTGAGCACGGGCAGTGGCGTTTAGCGGGAAGGTGCCGATTTTAATGGATTCGCCCATGGCTCTTAAACCTTGTTCGGTTTGACCTACCCAGGCAATTTCAGGATCGGTAAAAACGACGCTGGGCAAGAGATCGTAGTTGATAGGGTTGCGAATGCCGGCGATTTGTTCGGCAACAAACAAGCCTTCTTCTATGCCTTTATGGGCAATCATCGGGCCGAGCAAGGTCAGGTCGCCGATGGCATAAACGCCGGGCAGGTTGGTGCGGCAGTTTTCATCGACATGGACATAGCCGTTTTCGTCGAGCAGTAAATTGGCTTCAGCCGCAGCCAGATTTTCGGTATTGGGTTTACGGCCGGAGGCAACAATCAGTTTATCGACACGCAGGGTATGAGTGCCGTCGCTATCCTGGTATTCTACGGTGACTTTTTTATTGCCTTTTTTTGCTGAAATAACCCGCGCACCCAGGCGCAGTTCCAGTCCCTGTTCGGTATAGATACGATAGGCTTCCAGCGCAATTTGCTGGTCGGCCATGCTTAAAAATGTTTCCTGAGCTTCCAGCAAAATTGTTTCCGCACCTAACCTGTTCCAGATGCTGGCTAATTCTAGGCCGATAACCCCCGCACCGATAATGGCTAAGCGCTTGGGTATTGCGCCGAGATTTAAAGCCATCGTCGAATCGATAATGAATTCATTGTCTATCGGCGCACAGGACAAATCGATTGGGGAGGAGCCGGAGGCCAGAATAATATGCTTGGCTTCGAGCATTGAAACACCCGATTGATCAAGCGGTGTAATTTCTACCTGTCGATCATTGAGTAACCGGGCCTCTGCCTTCATATAGGTAATGTTGTGATCCACAAACGAGTCGGCAATTTGTTGGCTGAGTGCGTCAATAATGTTGTTTTTGCGCTGCATCATTAGCGCAATATCCACAGAAATCGCCTCTGCCTGGATGCCGTGTTCTTTTAGGTTATGGTTCAGCGAGTGATAAATTTTCGCCGATTCGAGCAACGCGATAGAGGCAACACAACCCGCGTTAAGATAAGTCCCCCCCAGACTGACTAGGCCTTTCTTGTTGCACCAGTTGTCGATACAGGCGGTTTTTAAGCCGAGCTGGGCGCATCGAATAGCGCTGGAATAGCCTGCCGGTCCGGCGCCAATGACGATGACATCAAATGATGTTTGCACGTGTTTTTTTGACATGGCTTTATATATTTAGCAATAAGTGAGCGGGTGCTTCCAAGCATTCTTTAATGGTGACTAGAAATTGCACGGCCTCTCGACCGTCAACCAGTCGATGATCGTACGATAAAGCCAGATACATGATCGGCCTGATAACAATTTGGCCATTTTCAACAACGGCTCGTTCTTTAATCGCATGCATGCCCAAGATAGCGCATTGCGGCGGATTGAGTATCGGCGTGGACAGCATAGAGCCAAAAATACCGCCGTTGGTAATGGTGAAGGTGCCGCCTTTTAAGTCATCATAAGTCAAGTTGCCGGCCCTGGTCTTGGCACCGAAATCGACGATACTTTGTTCGATCCCGGCAAAGTCGAGTTGATCCGCATCGCGCAAAACCGGCACGATCAGGCCGCGCTCGGTGCTGACTGCAATGCCTATGTCATAGTAACCGTGATAGATAATATCGTTGTCGTCAATGGAGGCATTGATTGCCGGAAAGCGCTTTAATGCTTCGATAGAGGCTTTAACAAAGAAAGACATAAAACCCAATTTGACATGATGTTTTTGTTCAAAGCGTTCTTTGTACTGGTTGCGAAGATCAATCACGTTTTGCATGTTGACCTCATTAAATGTGGTTAGCATGGCCGCATTTTGCTGTGCCTGCAACAGGCGTTCGGCTACCTTGGCTCTTAACCGGGTCATGGGGACGCGCTGTTCCGGGCGCAGATTTGAAATTCCCTTGCCTGCTCCCTCCTTAGGCAGCGGGTGACTGCTGGAGGTAACGGCTTCTCCTTTTGTCAAAGGGGAGCTGGAAGGAGTTTCGGCTTTGGCCGTTGGGACTATAAGTTGAGCTTCTTGCAGGGTTTTTTTATGCAAATAATCCAACACATCGGTTTTAGTCAGACGGCCGTCCTTTCCTGAGCCTTTGATGACGGAAGGATCCAGCGTATTTTCAGCAATTAGCCGACGTACCGAAGGGCTTAGCGGGATGTCCGGCTCCTCATCATGGTCAGGTTCGGTTGCCGTTGTTGGGCTTGCTTCTACGGTTTGAGGTTCGAGCAAGGCTAGTACATCGCCGCTGACAACAATGGCTCCATCTTGCTGCAGTATTTTGCTAAGGATGCCTGATGCCGGCGCAGGCACTTCAAGTACCACTTTGTCCGTTTCAAGGTCGACGAGATTTTCGTTTTTAATCACGGTGTCGCCGGGCTGCTTATGCCAGGTGATCAGCGTTGCATCGGAAACGGATTCGGGTAGGTTGGGAACTAGGACTTCAATGCTCATTGTTATTTTCCTGAAGGATTGCCGTAAAGAGCCGAGTGAACGACGGCTTTTTGTTGTTCGATATGGACGCGGAAATTGCCGACCGCCGGTGCGGCCGAGGCATCTCTACCGGCATAAGTCATACTGATTTTTGGGCCTAAGTTGTCGGTAAAGTGGTGTCTGGACTGATACCAGGCGCCTTGATTCTGAGGTTCTTCCTGGCACCAGATAAATTCTTTAAGTTGCGGGTATCTGCCGACTTCCGCTCTAAACAATTCATCGGGGAAAGGGTAAAGTTGCTCTATGCGGGTAATGGCGACGTGCTTGAGATCGTCCTGACGCCGGGTTTCGATCAGATCGTAATAGACTTTGCCGGAACACATGACCAGGCGGGTCACTTTTTTGGGATTGATGTCGTCCTGCTCGCCGATAAGGGGCTGAAACTGACCGTGGGTTAAATCTTCAAGCGTGGAGATTGCGAGTTTATGGCGTAGTAAGCTCTTTGGGCTCATGATTATCAATGGCTTACGGTAGGGTCGCAGCATCTGGCGACGCAATAAGTGAAATATTTGTGCAGGCGTAGTCGGGCTGCAAACCTGAATATTGTGTTCAGCGCACAGTTGCAGATAGCGTTCCAGTCGAGCGGAGGAGTGTTCCGGTCCCTGGCCTTCAAAGCCGTGCGGCAGCAGCATGACCAGGTTGCATAAGCGGCCCCATTTGGTTTCGCCGGAACTGATAAATTGATCGATAACCACTTGTGCGCCGTTGGCAAAATCGCCGAATTGCGCTTCCCATATAACCAGGGTATTCGGCATTGTGGTGCTGTAACCATATTCAAAACCTAACACGCCTGCTTCGGAAAGCAGTGAGTCGAAAATCTGCGCGTTGCCCTGATCTTTGTCTAAATGTTTGATCGGTGTATAGGTTTTATTATTGAGTTGATTATGCAAAACAGCATGACGATGCACAAAGGTGCCGCGACCAACATCCTGGCCGGTTAAACGAACGTTATATTTATCCAGCAGCAGTGTTGCATAGGCCATATTTTCGGCAAAACCCCAGTCCAGCGGCATGGCTCCAGCCGCCATTTTACGCCGGTTATCCATGACTTTTGCGACTCGGGCGTGTAATTCGAAACCGGTTGGCAGGCGTTGCATTCTGTCGTTACAAAAGCGCAGATGATCCATCGAAACTGCGGTATTGCAGACTGGATTCCAGTCGATGTTCGGGAATTTATTCCATTGATTAGTGTACGGGTAGGGGCCGTCGGCTAGGATAGGCCTGGAAACAATTTCACCGGCTTCTAGCTGTTTTTGGTAATTTTGTTCCAACTCTGCAGCTTGTTCAACAGTGATAAGCCCGGCTTTGATGAGTTTTTCGGCATAAAGTTTCCGCGTCGTCTTGAGTTTGCGGATTTTTTTATACATCAAGGGTTGGGTAGTAGAAGGCTCATCGGCTTCATTATGGCCCAGTCTGCGATAGCAAATAAGGTCGATGACCACATCTTTATTAAAGGTCATCCGGTAATCCATTGCCAGTTTGGTGACAAAGATGACTGCGTCGGGATCGTCACCGTTGACATGGAAAACTGGCGCCTGAATCATGCTGGCCACATCGGTGCAATAAAGTGTGGAGCGCGCATCCCGTGAGTTGCTGGTAGTAAAGCCGATTTGGTTGTTAATAACAATATGCACGGTTCCGCCGGTGGAAAAAGCGCGGGTTTGCGACATATTCAGGGTTTCCATGACGATGCCTTGTCCAGAAAAGGCTGCGTCTCCGTGGATTAAAATGGGGATGACTGTATTTTTGCCGTTTTCCCCCGCTCTGTCCTGACGGGCCTTAACCGAACCTTCGACCACCGGATTGATGATCTCCAAATGTGAAGGGTTGAATGCCATCGTTATATGAAGAGGGCCGCCGGGCGTACTGATGTCTGATGAAAACCCCAGGTGATATTTCACGTCGCCGGTACTGACACCCGGAGAAAGCGGCGATATACCGGCAAATTCATTAAACAGGCTGGCAGGACTTTTTCCCAGGATGTTGACTAGCACATTCAAGCGACCTCGGTGAGCCATGCCGATCACAACTTCATTAACGCCATTTGTGCCAAATCCTTGCGTTAATTCATCCAGAATGAGAATCAGCGATTCTCCGCCTTCCAGAGAAAAACGTTTTTGGCCGACAAATCGATTGTGCAAATGGCTTTCTATGCCTTCGGCGGCAGTCAATAATTTTAACAGCCAGTGTTTTTTTTCAAGAGTGAGTTCTAAGTTGGTTTTAGAGCTTTCCAGACGGTTTATGATCCAGCGCCTGATATGGGTGTCGACGACATGCATGTATTCAGAGCCGATACTGCCGCAGTAAATCTCTTTCAGGTTGGCAATAATGTCTCGTAAAGGTAGCCGGTCAACGCCATAAAGTGAATCGGTATCGAACAAAGTATCCATATCAGGTTCGGAAAGACCGTAATAAGCGGGATCCATATCGGGAGGAGGGGGCATTGTTTTCCCCAATGGATTATTGGCGGCAATCTGATGCCCGCGAACCCGGTAATGATTAATAAGTCTGGCAACAGCCGATTGTTTTTTAACGCTTTCTTCGGTAAATCCTTGTAGCTTTGCCAATCTGCCTTGAGATTTAACGGCAAGTTGCGCAAAGCGCTCTACGACAGGGCTGTGAGGCGTTTCAAAATCAGTGCCGTTGTGGATTTTATTGAATTCTTTTTGCCAGCTCGGCTCAACTGAGTCCGGGTCTTCGAGGAATCGTTCATATAAATTTTCAACAAAGCTGGCGTTGCTGCCGTAGAGAGAAGAAGAATCTTGAAAAAGTTTAAGCAGTTTACTCATTTTGAATATCCAAATTTATTCTGCAAGGATTTTGTCTTTGTTTGAACTCTTAAGTAGTATATTACCAAGGTTTAGCGTATTCGCTGACTAAAATATGCGGTGTTAAGCTAAGAAAAGCAACCGAGTGTTTTCACCTAAAGCAGGGTCGATATGATTTTATGACAGACAAACGAAATATTGTAATTCAAGTTAAATATCCTATATCTGGAAAAGCGGCGGTGGACTTGGCACCCAAGATGATAACGGAGTGGAATATCAAAAGGATATTGCTCGCTGCCAGTATGCTGGTTCTGATTTTAGTATTGTTGTTTTATATTATTAATAAGGGTACGCAAAATATCGATCCGGATAATGTTGCGGTGATAGTTAATGCTACAGAAAAACAGCTAGCGCCGCCGGTTGAGTTTAATGAAGTTGAGACAAAAAACCTGGGCATATCAACGCAGGGAATTGCGGAAAACAACCTGTCGGCTAAGTCAAGTAAAGAGCCAAATAAGAACAGTCAACAAGTTGCGGAAATTCCAGTTAAGAAAATTATAAAAGAACAACCGAACAAAAAAGTTATTAAAGAATTAGAGTCTTCAAAAGTTAATACTAATGAAGTAAGGGCTGTGTTAACTTACGAGATTAATAATAAAGAGCCGGTAGGTGAAATAGTCAAGATTATTAACATTAGCAAGAAGAAGCCGATATGGGTTTATTATTTTACTGAATTGAAAGAAATGAAGGGTAGCAAGGTTTACCATGAATGGTTGAAAGATGGTGTTGTTGATACTAGAAGGGCATTAATTATATCGGGCAATAGATGGCGCACTTCAAGTCGCAAGTTATTTTCTGATGCTGAAAAAGGTAACTGGACTGTAAGGCTGTTTGATAAAAACGACCGATTATTAAATGAAAAAAACTTTAAGGTTGAATAACTATTTCCTGTTGTGTGATAAATAACCTGAGTCTGTAAAACTTAACTTGGAGTAATTGATAAATAATTATATTGCTTTCAAAGTAAGATGGGTAGATGCATATATTTTGTTGAATAATTTAATATATTTATATTAAGATTAATGATAAAGTTAATATATCTTTTTTATTTATTTTAAGGGCTAAAAATGACCGAGTATCAAGATCTTTCTGAGCATGAATTACAATCTGTTATTGTAAACGCAGAAAAAGCATTAAAAAATATGCAAGCTAACAAGCGCAAAGATGTTATGGCGCAAATTAAAGAATTGGCAGCCTCTATTAATGTTATTGTAGAAATCCACGAACCTGAGAAGAAGTCAGTTCGCAAGGGTACAAAAGTTGCCATTAAATATCGTCACCCTGATGATTTTAACAAAACATGGACGGGACGCGGGGTGGCGCCAAAATGGATGCAAGAGTTGCTGAATGCTGGACATCAACGCGCTGAATTTGAAGTATAAAGCTTAGGATATTAAGCTTTTTTATATAAACGAGTGTATTCAAGTCTCTTTTCCTGTACTGCAATTGGCTAGGTTTAGTAAAAACTAAAGCAGCCGTCACTATCATTAAGTTTATACATTATGGGCGCGAATAAATTCGCGCCCATAACATACGCCACAATTATCCTCGGCTTACCTTGATAACAGCGTCGTTCTGTATCTAACACGGGGTGAAGCGTTGCAGGATTCATACTTCGCTACCCCAGCTTTTATCGTAACTTATCTCATTCTGCCCCATAAAAAACTTTGGCCGCATCAGAGAAATGTCGCTGTCTCTAAGGTCTGAACGGCACGAAATTGCTCGATACTAGCTTTTTTTTACTCTTTATGAAAATACCGATTATATGATTCGGTTATATGATATAGTTATCTTAATGAGAATGATTGTTGATAACTCCTGGAGCGGTTGATTTTAATGCACTTTATTTTAATACTTACTTTATGGCAATAAGCTTAAAAAACCTGACGGTGGGTGATTCGGGAAAAATCGTTGGCTTTGAATCATCGGGAAAAGCTTATCGAAAACGCTTGCTGGCTATGGGCTTAACGCCGGGAACCGAGTTTAGCGTCACCCGTTTTGCGCCGATGGGAGATCCGGTTGAGATTAAGTTGCGTGGATTTTCATTAACCCTGCGTAAGGATGAAGCGGCAATATTATTGATAGAGAAACTCTGATGAAAACTGATTTTACAGTTGGCGTAGTCGGCAATCCGAATTGCGGCAAGACCACACTATTTAACGCATTAACGGGTGCCAGGCAGCATGTGGGCAATTGGCCCGGCGTTACCGTCGAGAAAAAAACCGGTGAATACAGTTTCGATCTTAAAGTGATCGAATTAGTCGATTTACCCGGCACCTATTCATTGGAAGCTGCCGACGATCAGGTTTCTTTAGATGAAAAAGTCGCCCGTGATTATGTTGCATCCAAAAATGCCGACTTGATTATTAATATTGTTGACGCATCAAATATAGAGCGAAATCTTTACTTAACCTCGCAACTTATTGAAATGCGAGTACCGATGATTTTGGTGCTCAATATGATGGATGCGGTTAAACACCGTGGCATCAAAATTGATATTGATTTTCTTGAGCGACTATTGGGTTGTCCTGTTATTCCGATTAGCGCCTCGAATAAGGACGGTATCGGCGCATTAAAAGTAGCCATCAATAGCGCGGCTATCGCCAAGCCTATACCTTCGGTAAAAATCAGCTATATCCCCGAACTGGAGCAAGCCATCAATGACATTTCACCGTCGTTGATTGAGGCCGCACAGCAGCACGACTGCGACCTGCGTTGGCTGGCTATTCGCTTGCTGGAAGACGATACCTTGGCCAAACAGATTGTAAGGGAGACCTTGGTCGCCCAAGGGCGAATAAATTCGCTCCTACAAACAGTTGCGCAATTACAGCGCCGGGTAGAAACCGAAACCGATGACGAAATCGACATTCTCGCCGCCGACGCCCGTTACGGATTCGTCAATGAATTAACCAATGGCGCAGTCTGCAAGCTAACCGAGGTAACTCGCCACACAACCGATAAAATCGACAACATCGTTTTAAACCGCTTTCTGGGTATCCCGATTTTTCTGTTAGTCATGTACGCGATGTTCATGTTCACCATTAATATCGGCAGCGCCTTCGTCGATTTTTTCGATCAAGCCGTAGGCGCGTTATTGATCGACGCGCTAAGTCTGACGCTCACCGAGCTGAACTTGCCGCAATGGCTGATTGTATTAATCACCAATGGCATGGGCGGCGGCATACAGGTCGTTGCCACCTTTATCCCGATTGTCGGCTTCCTGTTTATGTTTCTGTCGGCACTGGAAGACTCCGGTTATATGTCTAGGGCGGCTTTCGTTATGGACCGATTCATGCGCATAATCGGTTTGCCCGGTAAATCCTTCGTACCGATGATCGTCGGTTTCGGCTGTAATGTCCCGGCGATTATGGCCACGCGGACTCTGGAAAACCCACGTGACCGGATATTGACCAACTTGATGAATCCGTTCATGTCTTGCGGTGCCAGATTGCCGGTTTACGCCTTATTTGCCGCCGCATTTTTCCCGGTTGGCGGCCAGAATCTGGTGTTCGGTTTGTATTTGTTGGGCATTGCAGTCGCGGTGTTAACCGGTTTAATCATGCGGCACACCTTATTTAAAGGGGAATCATCCCCCTTTATTATGGAATTGCCCGCTTATCACATGCCGACAGTGCGCGGCGTTTTTATCAGAACCTGGGATCGGCTGAAGTCGTTTTTATTCAATGCAGGCAAAGTCATCGTACCGATGGTGCTGGTACTGAACTTTCTTAATGCGCTGGGTACGGATGGTTCATTCGGCCAGGAAAACAGCAATAAATCGGTATTAAGCGAGATCGGGCGCGGCCTGACACCGGCGTTTAAACCGATGGGCATAGAAAAAGACAATTGGCCTGCTACGGTCGGTATATTTACCGGCGTTTTAGCCAAAGAGGCGGTGGTCGGAACCCTGGATGCGTTATACAGCCAGCTTGCGGTGGCCGATACAACAGCCGCCGATAAAGCACCGTTCAATCTTCAACAGGCTTTGATTGACGCCTGTTTAACCGTGCCTAAAAACCTGCAAGACGTTGCCGATAACCTGTTAGATCCATTGGGCTTGAATATCGGCAACGTTGACGACATGACTGCAGCAGCCGGTGAACAGGAAGTCAATGCCGGTACTTTTGCTGCCATGCAGCAAAGTTTTGATGGCAAGGCAGGGGCTTTCGCCTATCTGATATTTATTTTATTGTATGCCCCTTGCGTTGCGGCAACCGCTGCAATTTACCGGGAAACTAACATGAACTGGACGGTGTTTGTGGTGTTCTGGACGACCGGTATAGCCTACATGACTGCCACTATATTTTATCAAGCGATGACCTATAGTGAGCATCCAGATTATTCGCTGGTTTGGATAAGCGGACTAATCATTGCCTTTTTCGCGGTATTACTCGGCCTGTGGCTATTGGGTAAAAGCGCTGAGGCCACAGAGGTAAAGCATAGGAGGGAATCCTTGCATGATACTGTCTGATTTGAGAGCCTATTTAAGGGCGCAGCACCGAATTGCGTTGGCGGATTTAATCATCCATTTCGACATGGATGCCGATGCCCTAAGAGGCATGCTGGGCAAATGGATCAGCAAAGGCAAGGTGCGCAAACTGCCGTTGACTGCTTCTTGCGGTACCAGTTGCTGTCAATGCGATACGACTTTGACGGAGATTTATGAGTGGGTTGATGAGTCGAATGTAAGCAGTGATTTAACTTAGGCCGAAAATGATTGTGGTTGACTGTCGTGGGCGCGAATTTATTCGCGCAATAGGCATTAAGAAGCGCGAATAAATTCGCGCCCACATTTTATAAATATTCCTGCTACTCAAAAAACCGCTTCAAATACTCCCCCGTATGCGAGGCTTTATTTTCAGAAACCTGCTTAGGCGTGCCTTCCGCAACCAGCGTTCCGCCGCCATCGCCGCCTTCGGGCCCCATGTCGATGACCCAGTCTGCGGTTTTGATCACATCCAGATTGTGTTCGATGACGATGACGGTATTGCCGTGATCGCGCAGGGTATGCAACACGGTCAACAATTGTTTGATGTCGTGGAAGTGCAGGCCGGTGGTCGGCTCATCCAAGATGTATAAAGTTTTGCCGGTATCGCGTTTGGACAGCTCTTTGGCGAGTTTTACCCGCTGCGCTTCGCCGCCGGACAGGGTGGTCGCATTCTGTCCCAAGGTGATATAACTTAAGCCGACTTCAACCAAGGTCTGTAGTTTACGGGCCAGCACCGGCACCGGTTTGAAAAATTCGGCCGCATCTTCTACGGTCATGTCCAGCACCTGATGGATGGTTTTGCCTTTGTAGCGTATCTCCAGCGTCTCCCGGTTATAACGTTTGCCGCCGCAACTGTCGCAATGGACGAAAATATCCGGCAAAAAATGCATTTCGACTTTAATCACGCCGTCGCCTTTGCAGGCTTCACAACGACCGCCTTTGACGTTAAAACTGAACCGGCCGGGCGAATAACCGCGCGACCGTGCTTCAGGCGTCGCTGAAAATAATTCGCGTATCGGTGTGAACAAACCGGTATAGGTGGCTGGATTTGACCGGGGTGTGCGGCCAATCGGGCTTTGGTCTATATCGACGACTTTATCGAAATGCTCCAGGCCTTCGATGGCAGCGCAGGGCGCGGGAATGACGCCGGCACGGTTGATTAACCGCGCTGCATGACAGTATAAGGTATCGTTTACCAGCGTCGATTTGCCGGAACCGGAGACACCGGTGATGCAGGTCAGCAAACCGATAGGGAAGGCAATATCGACATTTTTCAGATTATTGCCGTGCGCATTGCGGATGGTGATTTGTTTGTCTTTATCTGCCGGCGTTAATGTTTCGGGAATGGTAATGCCGATTTTTCCCGATAAATATTGGCCGGTTAACGAGTCTTCATTATTCAGTATATCCTCCAGGGTGCCTTGCGCAATGATGCGTCCGCCATGGACACCGGCACCGGGGCCTATATCGACAATATGCTGCGCCGAACGGATCGCATCCTCATCATGCTCGACTACGATCACGGTATTGCCGAGGTCGCGCAGGCGGAACAAGGTGTTCAGCAAGCGCTGGTTGTCGCGTTGATGCAGGCCTATCGACGGCTCATCCAGCACATACATCACGCCGACCAGACCCGCGCCGATTTGACTGGCCAGGCGGATACGCTGCGCTTCGCCGCCGGAAAGGGTGTCCGCACTGCGATCCAGCGTTAAATAGTCGAGGCCTACGTTGACCAGAAACTCCAACCGTTCCTGAATTTCCTTGACGATTTTTGCGGCAACTTCACCGCGTTTGCCGGTCAGGTTCAGCTGCTTAAAAAAGTCTAAGGATTTGCGGATGGGGAAACGGGTCAGATGGTGTATCGGCAAATCTTGAACAAACACATTTCTGGCAGAAACATTCAGCCTGGCGCCATCGCATACGTTACAGGTTTTTTGGGATAAATACTTTGCCAGTTCTTCGCGCACCATTTGCGAATCGGTCTCGTGGTAACGCCTTTCCATATTGGCGATGATGCCTTCAAAACTATGGCGCTTGTTTTTGACCGATCCGGTTCCGGTCATGAATTTGAATTCAATAACTTCATGGCCGCTACCATAAAGAATAATGGCCTGAGTTTCTTTGGACAGCTCTGAAAACGGCGCTTCCGGGTCGAAGTTATAGTGTCTGGCTAGTGAGCAGATGATTTGATAATAATAGGCATTGCGTCGGTCCCAGCCGCGAATCGCGCCCCCGGCAAGACTGATGTCGGGGTTATGGATAATCAGGTCGGGATCGAAATGCTGTCGCACACCCAGTCCGTCGCAACTGCTGCATGCGCCTTTGGGGTTGTTGAACGAGAAGATGCGCGGTTCCAGTTCGGTCAGGCTGTAGCCGCAAAGAGGGCAGGCGTAGCGCTCGGAAAACATCAGTTCGCTTGCGTCGTCAATACAGGCGGCGATCGCGATGCCGTCGGCAATGCGCAAAGCCGTCTCGAAGGATTCGGATAAGCGCAAGGCGATGTCGTCGCGAATCTTGAAACGGTCGACAATGACCTCGATGGTATGTTTCTTTTTTAAATCCAGTACTGGAGGCTCATCCAGGTCATACACCGTGCCGTCAATCCGGGCGCGGATAAAGCCCTGGGCGCGCAGGTCGTCGAGCAATTGGATATGCTCGCCCTTGCGGTCGTTGACCACCGGAGCCAGCAACATCCAGCGCTGATCCTGAGTTTGCGAGAGTACATGGTCGACCATCTGGCTGACGGTTTGCGCTTCCAGCGAAGCCTGATGCTCGGGGCATCGCGGCGTACCGGCACGGGCATACAGCAGCCTTAAGTAATCGTAGATTTCGGTGATGGTGCCGACGGTGGAACGCGGGTTGTGCGAGGTGGATTTTTGTTCAATCGAAATAGCCGGTGACAGACCTTCAATATGGTCGACGTCGGGCTTTTCCATAATGGCTAAAAACTGACGGGCGTAAGTAGAAAGGGATTCTACATAGCGTCGCTGTCCTTCGGCATAAATGGTGTCGAAGGCCAGCGATGATTTGCCCGAGCCGGAAAGCCCGGTGATGACGATGAGTTTATCTCTGGGCAGATCGAGATCGATATTTTTCAGGTTATGTGTTCTGGCACCACGAATGCTGATCGTATCCATTAAATAATTCCGACAATTCAAACAACCGTATAATATACGAGCAAAGCCGTGTTAATACAAACGGCGTAGACACTAGCCGACTTTAACTAATGCTCATCAACACATTAAATTCATTCGTTTTCAAATATATTCGGTTTATCGAAATGCTGGGTGTGCTGATGCGCATTTTCAGTTTTTCTCTGGTCAGTTGGCTGGGTCCGGAAAGTCCGTTTCTGTTTGTGTGGGCTTTTAATACCACAGATGCGTTGATACTTTCATGGTGTTCCATACTCAAGAAAGATAGTGCTTATACTTTGCTGAACGTGTTCTGGATTATGGTCGGCATTATTGGAATGGTTAGAGCCAGTCAAATTTCAGTCATTGATGTTAAAGCCGCTTGGCTGCACTTAATAACCCAGATCATAGCACTGTTCAGTTAAATAGCACCTCAAGCACAAATGAGCGAAACCTATAAATAAAGCTTGTTATAATGGACGTCATTAAAATAATGAGATAAACCACTAGATTAGTCCGGCATTTGCATTTGATTGTAAAGCCTGCGCTCAGCTGCGTTTATTTTTCTTGATAATTCTGGTTCAAAAAGGAGAAGCTGGTTTTGACAACAATGCAAGACATTACAAGTTCGATGACTTTATCGGAAAAACGCGCTACCTGGTCTTTGGCAGGCATTTATGCTTTGCGAATGCTGGGGTTGTTTATGATTTTGCCGGTGTTATCTTTATTTGCCGAGCAGTTGGAAGGCTCAACGCCAGCGCTGATCGGCCTGGCTATGAGTATTTACGGCTTGCCTCAAGTTCTGTTGCAAATCCCTTTCGGCTTGTTATCGGATCGCTTCGGTCGTAAAAAAATGATCATTATCGGCCTAGTGCTATTTATGATCGGTAGCGTGATAGCTGCGCTATCGACGACGATTTACGGGGTTTTGGTGGGCAGGGCTTTTCAGGGCGCAGGTGCGGTGTCGGCCGTTATCATGGCCTTGGTGGCTGATTTGACTCAGGAAGTTCATCGCACCAAAGCCATGGCGATTATCGGGATTAGTATCGGAGCGTCGTTTGGTGTCGGCATCATAGCCGGGCCTGTTATTTCAGGATTCGGCGGTGTGCAAAGCGTTTTTGCGGTAACGGCGGTGCTCACTGCATTAGCTATTTTAGCGATAATTTTTATCGTCCCCGATCCTCATCAGACTAAACTGCATCGGGATGCTGAGTTCGTTCCCGAAGAAACCATGCATGTATTGAAAAACCCGGATTTATTGCGCCTGAATTACGGGATTTTTACCTTGCATATGATTTTAATGGCTATCTTTGTTGTTGTGCCTTCGTTGATGAGAGATGCGGGGTTGTTGGCCGGGGGCGAGTGGAAGGTTTATTTGCCGATTTTTGTTATTTCGATGGCATTTGCTGTGCCGTTCGTGATCCTGGCAGAAAAAAAACGCAAGATGAAACAAGTGTTTATCGGCGCCATTGCGGTGGTAATGGCGGCTGAACTGGGATTGTCGTTTATGCATCAAAGCTTGATCGGAATTATAGCGTTCTTGTGGCTGTTTTTTTGCGGCTTTAACCTGCTGGAAGCGACACTGCCTTCTTTAATATCGAAGACCGCGCCAGCCGATTTAAAAGGCACGGCTATGGGCGCTTATTCAAGCTCTCAGTTTTTGGGTCTGTTTATAGGCGGCTTAGTGGGCGGTTGGTTTAACGGCGTATTCGGGGTTACAGCGGTGTTTTTATTTTCCGCCGCTGCCGCGTTCAGCTGGTTGTTAGTGTCTTTGCGGATGAAGCCTCCCCGTTATGTGGCAAATCTGCTGATATCGCTGGAAAAGCTCAGCGAACCGGATGCCAATGCGTTTATTGTTGAAATGGGTAAGCTCAGCGGTGTAGAAGAAATCACCTTGCATTATGACGAGGCTTTGGCTTACCTAAAAGTTGATAATCAGCAGTTGGATAAAGATAAGTTGCAGGGTTTGATTACACAGTACGTCAATACTTAACTTGATAAAATCTGCAAAAACAATTGGAGAAATAGATGTTGAATAAAGTGATGTTAATAGGAAGGTTAGGTGCCGATCCTGAGGTGCGTTATTTGCCTAGTGGCAGTGCCGTTGCGACCATTCGTCTGGCGACGTCCAGGCGCTGGAAAGATAAGCAAACAGGGGAGCGTAAAGAAGAGACCGAATGGCATCGTGTGGTATTTTTTAATCGTTTGGCTGAAATCGCCGGTGAATATTTAAAAAAAGGCAGTCAAGCCTATGTTGAAGGCCGTATTCGTACACAGAAATGGCAAGGCCAAGACGGTCAGGATCGTTATAGTACTGAAATCGTTGCCGACAGCATGAACATGCTGGACAGTCGTAGCGGTAGCGGCGGTACCGCCGAATTTGGTGGTGATCAGTCGCAGGGCGGATATTCTGCACCTTCATCTTCATCAAGACCGTCCAATCAACCCAAGCAAGCGGCACCAAAAAATGATTCCGGCTCATCGATGCCGCCTGAGCCGCCACATTATGATGATTTTGATGACGATATTCCGTTCTAGAGGACACCTGGTAGTCATTGTTTAAGAATACAAAGAACACGAAATTCAAATTCCAAAAAAACGCTCAAACTCCGCTAGCGGCATTGCTTTGCCTATCAAATGGCCTTGGTAGGTATGGCAGCCGTGAAGCTCAAGAAATGTGCGCTGTTCTTGGGTTTCTACGCCCTCGGCAATGATGTCCATTCCCAAGTTGTTGGCCATGCCGATGATGGTCTGCACGATCACCGTATCGACAGGTTTGATCCCAATGTTGTTGACGAAAGATTGATCGATTTTCAATTGATCGAAGGGCAATTGCGTCAGGTAGATGAGTGATGAATAACCGGTACCAAAATCATCCACCGAGAAGCTTACGCCGATTTTTTTGAGCGCTTGCATTTTGGCAATGGTGTCGTCGATGTTGTCGAACACCAGGCTTTCGGTGAATTCGAGTTTGAGTCGATCCGCTGTAATGACGTTTTTTTTCAGCATGGCGCAGACTTGCTCGGTAAAATCAGTTTGGTGGAACTGGCGTGCGCTGATATTAACGGCAAGCTGTAAATGCCGTGTTTGCTCATGATCTTGCCATCGTTTAAGTTGGGCGCAGGCATTTTCCAATACCCACTGTCCAATAGGAATGATGAGTCCAATTTCTTCGGCCAGTGGAATGAATTCAAGTGGTGCTATAAAGCCGCGTTCAGGATGTTCCCAGCGCAATAGCACTTCGGCACCAATGATTTTGCCGTTGCGCACTTGCCGCTGAAAATAAAGCTGGAATTGATTTTTTGCCAGCGCAAAGCGCAAGTCCGCTTCCAGGGCGGCACGCGTCATAACCGCCTCGTACATGTCCTGATCGAAAAAGCGCAGGGTGTTTCGGCCAGCTGCCTTGGCTCCATACATGGCGATATCTGCCCGTTTCAGTAGCGTATTAATACTATGCTGATGATTAATGAACAAGGTGATGCCAATGCTCGGGGTGTTTTGATATTCGTGATGGCTGAGTTGGTAGGGTTGATTGAGCGAGGTAATGATTTTTTCGCCTATGGTTTTGGTTTTGGCTGCGGCTTCTTCAGCATGATCATCCAGCTCTTCCAGCATGACCACAAACTCGTCACCACCTTGGCGAGACACGGTATCGCCTTCTCGCACACAGGCAATAAGACGCTGTGCGACCTGTTGTAATAATACGTCCCCCATATCGTGCCCCAGATTGTCATTAAGGGACTTAAAATTATCCAGGTCAATGAACAGCAAGGCGCCGTATTTATTATTGCGCGAACTGGTCGCCAGTGCTTGTTGTAGTCTGTCGAGCAGCAGTCTTCGGTTCGGCAATGCGGTCAGTGGGTCGTAGTAAGCTAGTTGTTTTATTTCTTCCTCTGAGGCTTTGCGTGCAGAGATGTCGGTATGTAAACCCACATAGTGGGTGACAACTCCATTGCTATCTTTTACTGCAGTGATAGTTACCCATTTGGGATAAATGTCACCGTTTTTGCGTCGGTCCCAGATTTCGCCTTGCCAGGATCCGGTGCGATTAACGCACTCCCACATCTCGGCGTAAAAGGCTGCATTGTGACGTCCTGAGTTGAGTAGGTGGGGCGTCTGGCCTACGAGTTCTTCGGCACTGTAACCGGTAATGTCGGTAAAGGCCTGGTTGACGCGCAAAATTACTTTGTTGGCATTGGTGATCATGATGCCTTCTTGAGCCTCGAATGCGACGGCGGCGATGCGTAATTCTTGTTCGGCGTGCTTGCTTTCGGATATGTCGGTGAGCGTGATACGCTGCAATAATGTTTGATCGTCGTTTATTACCGACAAATAGTCCAGCCGAGCATGAAAGTGACTATCGCCGCGTTTCAGCGTCAGTTCGAAGTTTTTTTTCTCGCCTTCGTGCTGTAGCAGGTTTTGTAGTAGAAGATACCAGCGGCCGCAGTCTTCTGGCGTGATCAAGTCGACAAAATAACGGTTTAGCAGATTGTTGCGTTCCTCGCCGAATAGCGTGGCGGCAGTCAGATTGATCTCGATAACTTCACCCTCGGAGTTGAGGGTAAGGTAGCCAACGGGAGCAAATTCATAGAGATTAAAATAGCGGCTACGGGATGCTTCCAGAGCGGTACGGGCGCGCAGTAACTCCTCATTTTGCATTTCCAGCTCGATCTGGTGTGCCCGTAAGTCCTCGTTTTGCGTCTCCAGTTCAATTTGGTATGTCCGTAATTCGTGTAGTAGTTCTTCCTCTGCCTCGGTAGGTGGCTTTCCCTGCTTGTTGGATTTGTTGGGCATCTAAACTCCTCACTGTGATTTAGGGTAGCTCGATAGGGAGAGTTCAAGCGTCTAGGGTAAGGGGTTAGGTGTTTTCAATCAATATGTGCTATTACCTAGTTTAGGGGGCTCTGCTGTTAAGCTGGATAGCTTATGTCGTCATACAAAGCCCGTTTTGTGCCCGTTAAAATCGGTAATTCACGCCATGCGCTTGTCTATGCCTGGTCGACGATATTTTCTATCGCCAGCAGGATCAATTGCGGTTCTCCGGTCCGGCCGATGATGCGGCGGGCATTGAGTTGCATTTTGCGGTGACCGATGGTGGGGAAATGATGCTCTACCTGATAGTTGTCAAAAGCCTGGTTGTGCGACAGGACGGCTTCCAGAAGCTCGTGCAAGGCGGAGATGTTCCATTGACCTTTGCTCAGTTCGTAGAGTGGGCGTCCTACGGTCTCTTCGGCAGTCACTTTAAAGTGTTGGTAAAACGAACGACTGGCGGTGACGACCTTCAATTCGTCATTGAGTACAATAAGCGGCTCGCGCACTGTATCGACGATGCTTTCGGCTAATAGTCTCGCTTCCTGCACCGCTATAGCCCGAGTGCGTTCGGTGATGTTGGTGAAGGTCAGCACCACGCCATCGATCATGTTGTCTAGCGTCCGGTAAGGCTGAATGCGTGCCAGATAACAATTGCCATTAACCGTTTTTACTTCACGCTCTATGGGCACCAGATTATCGAGCACGGCATGGGCGACGTCCAGCAGGTCTTCGCCCTCCAGTTCGGGCTTGATGTCGCTCAGTACGCGGCCCACATCCGAGGCAACCAGACGATAGATTTGGGCAGCATCGCGGGTGAAACGCCGGATAATAAGCTGTTGATCGAGGAAGATGGTGCCGACGTGGATATTGTCGAGCAGATTCTTCATGTCGTTTTGCATGTCGGCCAGTTGTGCAATTTTGGCTTGTAGTTCGAAGTTCACGGTGACCAGCTCTTCATTGATGGACTGCAATTCCTCTTTGGAGGTTTCCAGCTCTTCATTGGTGGATTGCAATTCTTCATTGGTAGATTGCATCTCTTCGTTAGTGCATTTAAGCTCCTCGTTGGATGCATACTGTTCCTCAATGGTGGCCTGAAGGTTCTCTTTGGTATAGGCCAGTTCGCGCTCCAGTTCCTCGATATGGCGCAGTTCATTCGGCTTGGAGCTGCGCTTGGTGCGCCCAGATTTGCTGGATGTCGGGTGCGTTAGTTCTTGGAAGCTTACCAGCAGCAGATTTTGCTGGTCATTCGGATTCGACAGGGCGCGTATGCAGAGCAGTACCGGGTGAAAATCGTCGTTGGTCTTGACCGACAGTTCCCGGCTTAGAGTCTGTGTGCCTTGGACGGCGGCCGAAACAGCGGAGCGCAGTTCCAGTTGCAGGCCTTCTCGCGCCATATCGACCATATTGAGGGTGGCATGACCTGGCGCAGGACGCAGGTATTTGCCGGTCTCGCCATAGACGTAGAGGATATTGCCCTTGATATCCGTCACCACCGAGGTAGGGGCGTAGAACTGAAGCAGCATGCGCCGGGTCAGTTCGGCCAAGTTGGCATCTTTGACGGTTTTTATGATGTCCTCCGGCGTTTTGTGAGCCGGTTCTGTAGTCCAGTTCAAATTGCTGGTCAACATAGCACGAGTTGAGGCAGTGGTGGGGGTGGCGCGGTAGAACTTCCATTTGCGGTTGAGCGGCGCAAACAACTCGGTATGGTTACCGATGCCCTCCGACGGCGACAGAAACAGCACCCCGCCCGGCTTGAGTGCGTAGTGAAAGGCCGGGATAAGGCGGTTTTGCAGTTCCGGTTCCAGATAAATCATCAGATTGCGACAGCTGAGCAGATCGAGTTTGGTAAAAGGCGGGTCCTTGATGACGTTCTGAACGGCAAAGACTACCATTTCACGAATTTCTTTTTTCACTCGATAGCCTGCGTCTTCCTTAATGAAGAACCGGCGCAGTCGTTCAGGCGTAACATCCTGCGCGATATTGGGCGGATAGTAACCGGCGCGGGCGGTGGTAATGGTATCTTCGGCAAGGTCGGTGCTGTATAGCTGCACTTTAAACACGTAGCGGTATTCATCTATGAGTTCACGCAACACTATCGCAATGGAATAGGCCTCTTCGCCGGTAGCGCAACCCGCCACCCAGACGCGGAAAATGTAGTTGTCCGGTTTGTCCGCAAGCAGGGTTGGCAGGATGTCCTGCTTAAGCGCGACAAAGGCCTCCTGATCGCGAAAGAAATTGGTGACATTGATCAGCAGCTCTTTGAATAGCGACTTTATTTCGGACGGATTCTCCTTGAGGAAGCGGGCGTAGCTGTCGGTGTCCTCGGTGTTGTTTTGCGACATGCGCCGCTGAATGCGGCGGGTGATGGTGCTTTTTTTGTAGAGTGAGAAATCGTGACCGGTGCTGATGCGTAACTGTTGCAGGATGCGATTGATGCCGCTTAAAGCAATTTGGGGTATGGGTTGCTGCTGGATCAGTGTGCGTAGGCCGGTTGACAGCATTGCCGGCATTTTTTCCACAGGTAAAATATGGCTGACATAGCCGGCCTGGATGGCGCTGACTGGCATGCCGTCGAATTTGGCAGTAGTCGGCTCCTGTGCCAGGGTGATGCCACCGGCACCGAGGATGGCGCGCAAGCCTAGGGTACCGTCGGTGCCGGTGCCGGAGAAAATGATGCCGCTGGCTTTTTCGGCCTGATCTTCAGCCAGCGAGCGCAGGAACGCATCGATAGGCATGCGCTGACCGTGAGGCATTGCGGGTATGCTCAGTTGCAACGCGCCGTGGAAGATGGTCATATCGCGGTTGGGCGGAATCACATAGACTTGGTTAGGCATAACGTGCATTTGATCTTGCGCCTCCACCACCGGCATGGTCGTGATGCGTTGCAGGATTTCTGTGAGAATGCTGGCGTGGCTGGGATCAAGATGCGAGACCAAAACAAAAGCCATGCCACTGTCGGGTTGAGCATGGCGGAAGAACTGCTCGAAGGCCTCTAGTCCGCCAGCGGAAGCGCCCAAGCCGACTATCGGGAAGTCGCTATTTTGTGGGGGCGGATTTTTCGAGCGCGGCGATGGGGTCGGTTTGGTTTTTTTCTGGGTCATTGCGAGATGCTCTGTTTGCGCAGCATTACGGCGGCGGGTGTGTGAAAACTTTAAGTCGGATGGTATTTTGTCAAGATAAAGTCAACTTAAGTTTACTATGATGGTTTGAATTATACCTGATGCTAGGCACTGTCCATGAAAGGCCCAAAAAATTTTTATGCGCAATCTACTTGACTGTTGCTTTCGGATAACAATCGAAGCCAAGTAGAGCAAGCCCTACATCCCTGTGCCAGCACATTCTATATGTCTTGAGAATGCCTCGTTTTTGTGGTCTAATGCCACGTTTTTACGTCTTAATGCGCCTCTTGTTTTATTTGTACTTGAAATGAAAGGATGGGATC
Source organism: Methylobacter arcticus (assembly GCF_050917435.1). Classification (NCBI taxonomy): domain Bacteria; kingdom Pseudomonadati; phylum Pseudomonadota; class Gammaproteobacteria; order Methylococcales; family Methylococcaceae; genus Methylobacter; species Methylobacter arcticus. The sequence goes on along the minus strand of NZ_CP159583.1, from coordinate 2,023,283 downwards.
AAAGCAACTTGATTGGAGAGCAGGCTCACACTATGCAATTTAGTATTAAAAAAGGTTTGGATCTACCTATTACAGGAGAGCCCGAACAAGTTATTGAGGATGGCAATAAGGTTAACTCCGTTGCTGTTCTGGGGATGGATTATGTAGGCATGAAGCCTACTATGATGGTCAGTGAGGGTGATACGGTCAAGTTGGGCCAAGTCCTGTTTACTGACAAGAAGAATCCTGGGGTTGTGTTTACTTCACCCGGTGCGGGTGTCGTGCAATCCATTAATCGCGGTGCTAAGCGGGTTTTGCAGTCTGTTGTTGTCGAACTGAAAGGAACGGCAGCGGAGTCATTTGCAAAATACAAGGCTTCAGAACTGAATGATTTATCGGCAGAGCAGGTTAAAGAAAATCTGTTGGCATCCGGATTGTGGACGGTATTGCGTACTCGTCCTTATGGCAAAATTCCTGCTGTAGACAGCAAGCCCCGGTCTATTTTTGTGACTGCAATCGACACCAGTCCGTTAGCGGCAAATCCTGCGGTTATTATTAAAGAGCGTAGCGATGATTTCGCCAATGGTTTGGCGGTTATTGCCAAGTTGACGGATGGTAAGACTTACGTTTGTAAGGCGACCAACGCTGACATTAACACCGGTAATGCACCGGTAATCACGGCCGAGTTTTCAGGACCGCATCCTGCGGGACTGCCAAGCACTCATATTCATTTAATAAATCCGGTCAATATCAATAAATTCGTCTGGCATCTGGATTATCAGGCAGTAATCGCCATCGGTGCATTATTTACTACCGGTAAAATCAATGTTGAACGCGTAGTGTCATTGGCGGGACCTACTGTTAAAAAACCCCGGTTGATTCGTACCCGTATTGGCGCTAATACCAATGATTTGGTTGCGGGTCAATTAGAGGGGATCGAAAATCGGGTGATTTCAGGTTCGGTATTGTATGGGCATCTGGCTGCAGATTGGGCCGCTTTTCTGGGTTGTTATAGCAACCAGATTTCGGTATTGCAAGAAGGTCGCGCTCGTGAATTGTTCGGCTGGATTGTTCCGGGTAAAAACAAATATTCAGCGCTTAATGTTTATACCTCCAGCGTTGACCGTAAGTTGAATCGTAAATTCCCCTTAACAACCGATAAAAACGGCAGCAACCGGGCCATTGTTCCTGTTGGTGTTTATGAGGCCGTTATGCCGCTGGATATTTTGTCTACACCGCTGTTAAAAGCGCTGGTGGTCGGCGATACGGATCAGGCTCAATTATTAGGCTGTTTAGAGCTTGATGAGGAAGATATGTCCTTATTTACGTTTGTGGATCCCGGTAAACATGATTTTGCTCCTGTACTGAGAGCGAATTTAACTAAAATTGAGAAGGAAGGATAATGTCGCCTAGAGATATTTTAGATAGCATAGAACCGCATTTCACCAAAGGTGGGCGGCTCGAAAAGTATTACGGTCTCTACGAGATGGTGGATACTTTCATCTATACCCCGGCTGATGTGACGCGCGGCACCACGCATGTTCGTGACGGCAATGACCTGAAACGGACCATGACTTTTGTGGTAATCGCAATGTTTTTTTGCGTCTTGATGGCCTTGTATAACACCGGTTATCAGGCCAATTTAGCCCTGGCAGCAATGGGCCTGGAGCAAGCTCAGAACTGGCGCAGTATCCCGATGATGATCTTCGGCTACAGTACGATGAATCCGTTTTCCAATATGGTTCACGGCGCTTTGTACTTCCTGCCTATTTATATAGTGACACTGGCGGTCGGCGGTGTGTGGGAAGTATTGTTCGCAACGGTTCGCGGCCATGAAGTGAATGAAGGCTTTTTAGTGTCGTCAATGTTGTACACTTTGATTATGCCGCCCGATATGCCTTTATGGCAGGTGGCTTTGGGTATTTCTTTCGGCATCGTTATCGGTAAGGAAGTCTTCGGCGGAACCGGTAAAAACTTTTTGAATCCTGCGTTGACTGGACGGGCGTTTTTGTATTTTGCTTACCCTGCGTCTATTTCGGGTGATTCGGTCTGGGTTGCCGTTGATGGCTATACCGCAGCGACTCCTTTAGGACTGGCTGCAAACGGTGGGCTTGATGCAATTTATGCGGCTGATTACAGCTGGATGCAAACCTTTTTTGGTTTTGAACCGGGCTGTCTTGGCGAAACTTCAACGCTGGCTATTTTAATCGGCGCGGCCTTCCTGTTGTACACCAAAGTTGCGTCGTACCGCACTATGGGCGGCGTATTTGCAGGTATGGTAGTGACCTCGTTGATGTTTAACTTCATCGGCAGCGACACCAATCATATGTTTGCGTTGCCTTGGTACTGGCATTTGACGATGGGCGGCTTTGCGTTCGGCATGGTTTATATGGCGACCGACCCGGTGAGTGGGGCAATGACCGATACCGGTCGCTGGGTGTACGGGGCTTTAATCGGGGGGATGACGGTATTAATCAGGGTTGTTAATCCGGCCTTCCCTGAAGGCATTATGCTGGCAATTCTATTTTCCAACATGTTTGCGCCTACGATAGATTATTTTGTCATTCAGGCCAATATCAGAAGAAGGATGAAACGTCATGCTTAAGTGCGAACAGTTCAATAAAATATGCGTCGCACTGGATAATTGCGAGCATTACCAAAAATTCAAAGTTTACCGGGATAAAGTGCTTGCCATGGGTAATGATAGTCTGGAAAAGACTATTGCTATCGCGGTTGCGCTGTGTCTGGTGTGTGCGGTTCTGGTTTCATTCTCTGCGGTCGCTTTAAAGTCTCTTCAAGTCCATAACAAAGAACTGGACATGAAAAAGAATATTCTTGAAGTGGCAGGTTTACTTCAGGAAGGCAGTAATATTGACTCGGAGTTTAGCGACAAAATTGAAGCTAAAATCGTCAATCTGGAAACCGGCGACTATGTTGAGGATATGAATGCCGCTGAATACGATCAACGTAAAGCGGCCAAAGATCCTGCTTTAAGCGTCGCTATTCCTAAGGATAAGGATATTGCTCATATCCGGGTCAAGGCTAAATACGCCAAGGTCTATTTGGTCAAAGAGTCGGGCGCGATCAAGTCGATTATTCTGCCGGTAAACGGTTATGGTTTATGGTCGACTTTATACGGTTTCCTGTCACTGGATCCCGATGGGCAAACTGTGCAAAGCATCAATTTTTACGATCAGGCGGAAACGCCGGGATTGGGCGGCGAAGTGGTCAATCCCAAATGGCGTGCGCTATGGAAAGGCAAGAAAGTCTATGCGGAAAGCAATCAACCTTCGGCAGAAAAAGGCCTGATTGAGAGCGCTGAAATGGGTGAGCCTGCATTGAGCCTGATTAAAGGCGTGGTTGATAACACCAAGCCGGGATCTCAATACCAGGTCGATGGTCTGGCGGGCGCGTCATTAACCAGTACCGGTGTAACTAATCTGGTCAGGTACTGGATGAGCAATGAAGGTTTTGCCCTGTATTTAGCTAAAGTAAGAACGGTTAAAGGAGTTAAATTATGAGTGCAGTAACAGCAATATTAAATGATGAAACAAAAAAGGTATTGATCGCTCCGCTGGTCAATGACAACCCGATTACCTTGCAGGTATTGGGTATCTGTTCGGCGTTGGCGGTGACGTCGCAAATGTCGACCTCGCTGATTATGGCGCTGGCCTTGACTCTGGTAACCGCGTTTTCGAGTGCGGCGATCAGTGCGATCAGAAACCATATTCCGAGCAGCATCCGAATCATCGTGCAGATGACCATTATTGCCTCCTTGGTTATCGTGGTTGATCAGTTGTTGAAAGCCTTTGCTTATGATGTCAGCAAGCAATTGTCGGTATTCGTCGGTTTGATCATTACCAACTGTATCGTGATGGGACGTGCTGAAGGTTATGCGATGAAAAATCCGCCTTTAGAAAGTTTCATGGACGGTATCGGTAATGGTTTGGGTTATAGCTTGATATTGATTATCGTGGCATTTTTTAGAGAAACCTTGGGTTCTGGTAAATTATTGGGCATCGAAGTCTTCAAGCTAACCAAGGATGGCGGCTGGTATGATCCTAATGGCTTGATGCTGTTGCCACCGAGTGCATTCTTTATCATCGGTTTGATTATCTGGTCTGTCCGTCAATGGAAGCCGGAGCAAGTTGAAAAGGTGGAGTTCAAGATTATGTCGATTGCTCATGGTGAAGGAGGGCATCACTAATGGAAGCTTATATCAGTTTATTTGTTAAGGCGGTCTTTATTGAAAACCTGGCATTGTCCTTCTTTTTGGGCATGTGCACCTTTATCGCGGTTTCCAAGAAAATCTCGACCGCGATGGGTTTAGGCGTTGCGGTGATGGTGGTGCAAGCCATTACGGTACCGGCCAACAATATTGTTTACCATGCCTTATTAAAAGAAGATGCGCTGTCCTGGATGGGCATTACCGGTGTGGATTTAAGCTTTTTAGCGTTGTTAAGCTGTATCGGTATGATTGCAGCCTTGGTGCAAATTCTGGAAATGATTTTGGATAAGTTTTTTCCTGCGTTGTATTTCGCCTTGGGCGTGTTTCTGCCTTTAATCACGGTAAACTGCGCGATTCTTGGCGGCAGTTTGTTCATGATTGAGCGTAATTATAATTTCGGCGAAAGTGTCACGTACGGTGTGGGCAGTGGCCTGGGCTGGGCATTGGCCATTACGGTTATGGCCGGTGTACGCGAAAAACTTAAATACAGTGATATTCCTGCCGGTTTACAAGGATTGGGTATTACATTTATTACTGCGGGTCTGATGTCGCTTGGCTTCATGGCTTTCTCTGGAATCCAACTTTAAGGAATTGCGTAATGCTGGAAATTCTATTAGGGATCATAATTTTCACGGCTTTTGTGATAGCACTGGTATTCGTTATTATCGGCGCTAAAAGCAAATTGGTCGCTGTTGGGGATGTTGAGATCCTGATCAATGATGACAAGAAAATTCATGTACCGGTGGGGTCAAAATTATTAACTGCGTTGGCCAATAACGGCCTGTTTGTAGCATCAGCCTGTGGCGGCAAAGGTACCTGCGCCGAGTGCAGAGTCGTAGTGCATTCAGGCGGCGGCGAAATTTTACCGACTGAACTGACCCATATTACCAAGCGCGAAGCCGCTCACGGCGAGCGCCTTTCATGTCAGGTTACTGTAAAACATAACATGAGCATTGAGGTCGAAGATGATGTCTTTGGCATAAAAAAATGGGAATGTACGGTTAAATCAAACCATAACGTTGCCACCTTTATTAAAGAACTGGTGCTTGATTTACCTGAAAGTGAAGAAATTAACTATCGGGCAGGCGGTTATATTCAAATTGAATGTCCTCCGCATGTCGCCAGATACAGCGATTTCAACGTTGAAGAAAAATTCCGTGATGATTGGAATAAATTCAATTTATGGCGTTATGTTTCTGATGTGAAGGAGTCTGCGTTACGTGCTTATTCAATGGCAAGTTATCCTGAAGAAAAAGAAATCATGCTGAACGTTCGTATCGCGACACCGCCTCCCGGTGCATCAGATAGCGTACCGCCAGGCATCATGTCTTCTTACATTTTTGACTTGAAGCCCGGCGATAAATGTATTATTTCAGGGCCTTATGGCGAGTTCTATGCTAAAGAGACTGAAGCAGAAATGGTCTTTGTGGGTGGCGGTGCCGGTATGGCTCCGATGCGTTCGCATATCTTCGATCAGTTGCGCCGGCTGAAATCCAAGCGTAAAATGACTTTCTGGTACGGCGCCCGTAGCAAACGCGAAATGTTCTATGTAGAAGATTTTGATATGCTGGCCAAGGAAAATGACAATTTCGACTGGCATGTTGCCTTGTCCGATCCGTTGCCGGAAGATAACTGGACGGGGTATACTGGTTTTATTCATAATGTTCTTTTCGAAGAATACATTAAGAATCATCCTGCCCCAGAGGATTGCGAGTTCTACATGTGTGGGCCGCCGATGATGAACTCAGCGGTGATCAAAATGTTGTTGGATAATGGCGTAGAGCCGGAAAATATCTTCTTGGACGATTTTGGCGGATAAGAAGCGTAGGTTACGCTAATTTAACCTACACGAGGAGTGCGGCTAAGCCCACTCCTCGTTTTTTATTGTAGGCCTTTACAAATTTTACGAGGTGTTACCATGACTTATTTTTTAGTGACTTTTGTGTTTATGGTTTTTGTTATTGCCATTATGGCGATAGGTGTGATTTTCGGAAGACGCGCTATTAAAGGTTCATGTGGCGGTGCGGCAAACAACGCAAATTGTATTTGTGTGGAAAAGTGTGATAAAAGAAAGAAATTGGAAGCTAATTTGAATCAAGGCTAGCAGCTTCGATTATTGGATTGCACCAAAGCTATCGAGAGTAGGTGTTTTACGGCTGTACGCACAGATTTTTGCCCATGGAAAAATCTGCATGCCCTCGTCCCTGTGGGTTATGCAAAAGGTAACGCAATGCAGCAGTTATTGCTGAGGCGATCCGACCGGAATTTTACAATAATAACAATAAGCAGGAGTTCATTATGCTGGCGAAAATTACTATCGCAAATTATATGTCGAAAAGATTGGTTACGCTTACTCGGGATGCCGGGGTGATCGATGCCGTAAAATTATTACTGGATCATAAAATCACCAGTGCTCCGGTTGTTGATCAGCAGGGGCGCTTGCTGGGCATGTTTTCTGAAAAGGATGTCATGAGAATTGTTTTAGAGGCTGTTTACAACCAAAGTATGAGCGGCAAGGTTGGCGATTATATGAGTTCAGAGGTCATCAGTGTTGATGCTGAATCCAGTATCGTGGATTTGGCAGAGAAGTTCCAGCAGACTACTGTCAGGAGTTTTCCGGTTTTTCAGGATAATGAGCTGGTTGGGATCGTCAGTCGCACCGATGTCCTAAAGGCTTTGGCTTCAAGTCATTAAGGATTGTAACTGCTCCTGCGACTATAGGGACGCAGGAGCAATTGCCAGTGCCTACCTTTGGTTCCATCACCGATAACGGTTGAAAGTAATGAGCGCTACGCAAACCTTTTATTGGCATGATTACGAAACATTCGGCACCGATCCTAGAAGAGACAGAGCCGTTCAATTTGCCGGAATTAGAACCGATTTTGATTTCAATATCATAGGCGATCCTTTAGTCGTTTACTGCAAACCGGCGGCAGACTGCCTTCCTCACCCTGATGCCTGTTTAATTACCGGAATTACCCCGCAACTCGCTGAGCAAAAAGGCGTTTGCGAAGCCGAATTTATTCGCCTGATACATGATCAATTAGCTGCGTCCAATACCTGTACCCTGGGTTACAACAGTCTTCGTTTTGATGATGAGGTCACCCGGAACTGTCTCTATCGTAATTTTTATGATCCCTATGCAAGGGAATGGCAAAACGGCAATTCCCGTTGGGATTTAATCGACGTGGTCAGGGCGGCTAAAGCCTTGCGTCCTGAAGGCATCGTCTGGCCTGTTAACGAGGAGGGCGGGGCTAGTTTTAGGTTGGATCAACTGACTCGTGACAATAACATAGCTCATGAGGCGGCGCATGATGCGCTTTCCGATGTCTATGCTACCCTGGCAATCGCTAAACTGGTCAAGCAGGCTCAGCCTAAGCTTTATCAATTTTTGTTGCAGCACCGGGTTAAAGCCGAGGTGCTTAACTTGCTTCAGTTAGGTAGTTTTAAGCCGGTAGTGCATATTTCAGGTAAATATCTTGCTGCTAAAAATTGTCTGGCTATAGTGCTTCCTATTTGCAAGCATCCTACCAATACCAACGGTATCATCGTTTATGACCTTTCCGTCGACCCAGAGCCGATGCTTAGATTATCGGTGGAAGAAATTCAGCGGAGAATCTTCACCGCAACGGCTGATTTGCCCGAAGGTGTGGCAAGAATCCCGTTAAAAACCGTGCATATCAACAAATGTCCTGTGTTAGCACCTGTGTCTGTTATTAGACCGGATGACGCGCAGCGACTGGCAATCGATTTGGCGTTATGCCATGCCAATATCGATAGGATTAAAGCTGCTGTCGGCTTGGCTGAAAAGTTGGCGGCAGTGTTTAGCGGCCATACTTACGCCGAGCAAGATTCCGATCCCGATTTGGAAATTTACAGCGGCGGTTTTTTCACTGAAAACGATAAAAAGCAAATGGCTAAAATTAGAGGTATGCTGCCTGAGCAATTAGCCAAAGCAACATTTAAATTTATTGATAGCCGATTGCCGGAAATGCTATTTCGATACCGGGCCAGAAATTATCCGGAAACTTTGACTGGTGATGAGCAGTTAAGGTGGAATGCGTTTTGTGTTAAGCGGTTAACCGGTCGTCAAGCGGGTTCTGGTATTTTGCTTGATGATTATTTTAGTCGCCTGAAAGAGTTGCGCAGTGACGAAAATACAAATATCGGTATTATTGACGCATTAAATGCTTATGCGCTTGAAAAAAAAGCTGCATTCGGTATTCAGGTTGATTGAAATTATAATGTTGTCGCCTCTAAAATTGATGCAGAGGGTATGTAATGAGTCTGGTAGTAGCGAATTTTAGCGTAGCTGATAAATAGATTGATAAATAGCTTGCTAAATACTGAGAATACCCTATAATAGCCAAATCAATCGCGGGGTGGAGCAGCTTGGTAGCTCGTCGGGCTCATAACCCGAAGGTCGTAGGTTCAAATCCTGCCCCCGCTACCATATAAAACTGCATGGATGCAGGAGTTAGTGTGACGCAAGGATTGGTTTCAAAAAACCCCATTTTGGGGTTTTTTGTTTTCTGGCCTTTAGTGGTTTAAAGGCTCATAGTTGATTGTTAATGGAAGAGCCGTCGGCTCTTTTTTTTTGTGCGAAAGTAAGTGAGGAAAAGATGAAGCAGGCTCCTGAACATTTGGTTGACCTAATTGAGCCAATTGTTGAAGGTTTAGGTTATGAATGCGTAGGCATTGAATATAATCCTCACCCTAAACATGGTCTGTTAAGAATCTATATTGATAGTGAAAACGGGATTTTGGTTGAAGACTGCACTAAAGTGAGTCACCAAATCAGTGGGGCTATGGACGTGGAAGATCCCATATTAGGCAACTATCATTTGGAGGTTTCTTCGCCGGGTGCAGACCGACCTTTCTTTAAAGTGAGCCAGTTTGAACGATATATTGGCAGTAGGGTGTTGGTAAATTTATTTAAAGCCATAGATGGCCGTAGAAAAATTACAGGCCTTATAGTAAAAGTTGAAGGTGATGCGATTTCACTTCAAGAAGGCGATCAGATTTTTGAGGTTCCATTTATCGCGATGAGTAAAGCGCGTTTGGTTCCTGAGTATTTAATTGAAAAAGGAGGGCGCAGTGGCAAATAAAGAAATTTTGTTGGTGGTAGATGTTTTTTCTAATGAAAAGGATATTGAAAAAGAGATTGTTTTTCAGGCTATAGAGTCAGCATTAGAAGCGGCTACAATCAAGCGTCACGTAAATCAAATTAAAGCTCGTGTTAGTATTGACAGGAAAACCGGTGATTACGTTACCTATAGAATATGGGAAGTTGTTGATGCCAATGATCAAATTGATGGCGATGTCGAGTTCCCTGAAACGCAAGTTTTATTGGAAGTTGCTAGATTCGATAATTCTGATGTCCAGGTCGGTGATTTGGTCGAAGAGGAAATTGAATCTGTCGATTTCGGACGTATTGCTGCACAGACGGCCAAACAGGTTATTATTCACAAGGTCAGGGAAGCTGAACGCAAGAAAATAGTTGATGCCTATCAGAGTCGCGTAGGCGAACTCATCACCGGTATCGTAAAACGTATTGAAAAGGGCTGTGTTTATCTGGATTTGGGTGGGCATGTAGAAGCTTATATTGCTAAAGAAGACATGATACCTCGTGAAGCTATTCGTATTGGCGATAGAATCAGGGGTTATCTGAAAGATGTACGCTCAGAACCTCGTGGCCCTCAATTGTTTGTTAGTCGGACTGCGCCGGAATTGCTGATTGCCTTATTCCGTCTTGAAGTGCCTGAGGTGGGCGAAGGTTTGATCGAAGTGATGGGCGCTGCCCGTGATCCCGGTTCCAGAGCCAAGATTGCCGTCAAAGGTCATGATCCAAGACTGGATCCTGTCGGCGCTTGCGTCGGCATGAGAGGCTCGAGAGTGCAGTCGGTTTCAAATGAACTGGCTGGAGAGCGCGTTGATATTATTCTTTGGAATGCAAGTGATGCTCAATATGTGATCAATGCGATGTCACCGGCTGAAATCCAGTCTATTGTTGTCGATGAAGACAAGCACAGCATGGATTTGGCGGTCAGTTCAGATAATCTGTCTCAGGCTATCGGTCGCGGCGGACAAAATGTACGTCTTGCGACTCAATTGACGGGTTGGGAGCTGAATGTCATCGATGCCTCTAAGGCAGAAGAAAACAGTCAAGCCGAGGCCGATAAGATAAAACAATTATTTGTCGATCAGCTGGGTGTCGATGAAGATATTGCCTTGATTCTGGTTGAAGAGGGTTTTAATACGGTTGAAGAAATCGCCTATGTTCCGGTTAGTGAAATGCTGGAAATTGAAGGCTTTGATGAAGATCTTGTTAATGCGCTTAGAAGCCGAGCTAAGGATGCATTACTGATTAATGCTATTGCGGCTGAAGAAGTCATAGAAACAGCCGAACCTGCACAGGATTTGTTGGAAATGGAAGGCATGAACAGGGATTTGGCTTATGATATGGCAAGTCATGGCATTATTACGATGGATGATTTGGCAGAGCAGGCAGTAGATGATTTGTTGGGTTTTCCAGGAATGAACGAAGATCGGGCGGCAAAGTTGATTATGAAGGCGCGTGAGCCTTGGTTTGCTGAGGAACAGGCGAGTAGGTAAGGGGTATGAAATGAGTAATAAAACAGTACGACAATTAGCTGAGGTAGTAAAAATACCTTTGGAACGATTATTAGAGCAACTGAAAGAAGCAGGATTATCTGCCAGTGCCCCTGATGATGTGATCAATGAAGATGAAAAAATGCAGTTGCTTGCGCATTTGCGCAAACGCCATGGTAAGAACGAAGGCGAGGTTGATGGTTCACTGAAACGGGTGACTTTAAAACGTAGAACCGTGAGTGAGCTTAAACAGTCTAGCGTACCAGGCAGTACGACCAAAACGATTAGCGTTGAAGTTCGAAAGCAGAAAACTTACATAAAACGCAGTGAAGTAGTAGAATCCGATGAACAAAGGAACTTGGAGTTAGCCAAGCAAACTAAAGAACAGGTTGTACAGCAAACTGAAAATGTTCCTGAAATTGAAGCGCAGATAAAGGCAGAAAAAGTCGTTTTGGAAGAAAAGAAAGAAGATCTTGTCGTTGAGTCGGCAGTTAAACCCGCTGTCGAAGTAGCTAAGCCTGAAGTCGCTAGCGCGCCTGAAGGCGGTCGCGCCGGTTCTCTACCCGTTGCGACACTTTCGCCATCTCTGTCAGTCGAAGAAAAGACTGAGATATTGCCCGTTTCGTCACACCGCTCCACTGCTCCCGACATTACTCAACCTCTTGCTTCTGTGCAGCCGAAGAAAGAACAGAAAGTCAATCAAGAACAATTGACTAAAAATAAAGAAGCGGCTGAAGCCAGAAAAAAACAGCAGGAAAAAGACGCTCGACTTGAGGAGTCCATCAAAAGAAATGCTGACAAAGTAAGGCAGCAAGCCTCAGCTAAGCAGGAAATACTGCATAGAAAGAAACAAGAAGAAAGTGCGCGTGCTGGAGCAGGTGGCAGAGATGCCAAAAGACCGAAGAAAAAAGGTAAGAAAGCTGAACGCGTCAGCGTGAAGTCTGATGGCAAGCATCAATTTGAAATGCCGGTTGAACCTGTCGTAAAAGAAGTCAGTATACCTGAAATGATTATGGTGTCTGATCTTGCTCAAAAAATGAGTGTTAAAGCCGCGATGGTAATTAAACACTTGATGAAACTCGGCATTATGGCGACTATTAATCAAAGCATAGATCAAGAAACAGCAGCAATTTTAGTTGAAGAAATGGGTCACAAAGCGATTATGCAGAGTGATGACGATCTTGAGCAGGAAATGCTGGCTGAGGCGCAAGAAGAAGATAATCGTGTGGCATTACCGCGAGCACCTATTGTTACCATCATGGGACATGTCGATCACGGTAAAACCTCGCTGTTGGATTACATCCGTAAAACCCGTGTTGCTGCCGGTGAAGCGGGCGGTATTACCCAGCATATCGGCGCCTATCAGGTAAAAACCGATCACGGCTCAGTCACCTTTTTAGACACACCGGGTCACGCGGCATTTACCGCCATGCGTGCCCGAGGCGCCGACGTTACCGACGTGGTGATTGTGGTGGTTGCAGCGGATGACGGCGTTATGCCGCAAACAAGGGAAGCGGTCGAACACGCCAGAGCAGCCAATGTGCCGATTATTGTGGCGATGAATAAGATCGATAAGCCCGCTGCTAATCCTGACAAAGTGATGCAGGAGCTGTCAACCTTGAACGTTCTCGCTGAAGAGTGGGGCGGCGATGTGCAGTTCCTTAAAATTTCGGCGAAAACCGGTGAAGGCATCGATGAGTTAATCGAAGCTTTGATTGTGCAAACTGAAATTCTTGAGCTGAAAGCGCCTATTGAAGGCCCGGCATCAGGTATTGTTATTGAATCACGATTGGATAAAGGTCGTGGGGTCGTGGCAACGGTATTGATTCAAAAAGGTACGTTGGAAAGCGGTCAGATGGTGTTGTGCGGTCATGAATACGGTCGGGTTCGAGCCATGTTTAACGAGAACGGAAAAACCATTAAAGAGGCAGGCCCTTGTGCGCCGGTTGAGATTCTAGGGCTTTCGGGTACACCAAATGCCGGCGATGAATTTCTGGTTGTCCAAAACGAACGTATTGCCAAAGATTTGGCTAAGCATCGTGAAGACCGCATGAAGCTGTCCCGGCATGCCGTGCAACACGCCTCTAAACTGGATGAAGTATTCTCCAGAATGGCTACCGGTGAAATTGCCAGCGTCAATCTGGTGCTTAAGACGGATGTACAGGGCAGTTTGGAAGCGTTGCGTAGCTCCTTAATCGGCTTGTCTAATGACGAAGTCGAAGTTAAGGTTGTTTTTGGCGGCGTGGGCGGCATTAATGAAGGCGATGCGAATTTGGCCTTGGCTTCCGGTGCGATTCTGATGGGCTTTAATGTCCGAGCCGATACCACTGCACGCAAACTGATCGAAGAAAAAGGCATCGACCTGCATTACTACAGCATCATTTATGAAGCGATAGATGAGGTTAAAAAAGCCATCAGCGGCATGTTGGCGCCTGAAATCAGAGAGCAGATTGTCGGTCTTGCCGAAGTGCGCGATGTCTTTAAATCGCCGAAATTCGGTGCGGTTGCCGGCTGTATGGTTATTGACGGTTTTGTGAAGAGAAATCTGCCTATCCGGGTACTGCGTGAGAACGTAGTGATTTATGAAGGACAGCTGGAATCTTTGCGTCGCTTCAAAGATGATGCGGCCGAGGTCAAGATGGGCATGGAGTGCGGTATCGGGGTAAAAAATTACAACGACGTACAACCCGGCGATCAGATCGAAGTTTTTGAACGCATCGAAGTTAAACGGGAACTGTAAACGGTATGGCAAGAGAATTCGGTCGTAATGCCCGTGTTTCATCACAGATGCAAAAAGAGCTTTCTTTGGTCTTGCAGCGTGACATCGATGATTCCAGGCTGGGATTTATTACTATCAATGAGGTTGTAGTCACTAAAGACCTTGCTGTGGCAAAAGTGTATGTCACGGTATTGAATGCCGATGAACAGGGCAAAAAAGCCAACGTTAAATTGCTTAACGAGTTGTCGCCTGTCATTCGGCATCAATTAGCCAAAAGGATGCGTTTGCGGCACATCTCTGATTTGCGTTTTCATTACGATGATTCGTTTGATACCGGCATGCGGGTATCGGAGCTGCTAAGTGATTTGCACGAGCGCGATCTGGATAAACCCGAAGAAGGTTAGGTTACATGAGTAAACGCAAGTCCGGGTGCAATATTCACGGTATATTGCTGTTAGATAAGCGCCTGGGCATATCTTCAAACAAAGCCTTGCAGGAAGTCAGGCGCTTGTTTAATGCCAATAAAGCCGGGCATACCGGCAGCCTTGATCCGCTGGCTACCGGTTTGTTACCGCTTTGTTTCGGCGAAGCGACTAAGGTGTCGGGGATGATGCTTGATGACCATAAACGTTATCAGACTGTTGTTCAGCTGGGGGTTATGACCGATACAGGCGACCTTGAAGGTACGGTTATCGAGACCAACCCCGTACCTGAATTATCTATTGATGCCATCCTGGCTTGTCTTCAAAAATTTATCGGCGAAATCGATCAAGTTCCTCCAATGTATTCGGCTTTAAAGCATAACGGCAAAAAGCTTTACGAGCTCGCACGGGAAGGAATAACCATTGAGCGTAAAGCCAGACGCATCACTATACTTGAACTGAAGTTACTGACTGATTCCCAATCTTTAGCCAAGGAACTGGATCAGTTGATGCTTGAAGTTTATTGTTCAAAAGGCACGTATATTCGTTCGTTGGCCGAAGACATCGGTCATGCTCTGGGTTGCGGCGGAACAGTAAAAGAATTGCGGCGATTGGAAGCGGGGCAATTCAACATTGAAAATGCCAGAACTATCGAACAATTGACGGCAATGGATCAGCACGACTTGTTTCAATGCTTGATAAATGTCGATAAACCGCTCGAAACTCTACCCGCTGTGCAGTTGACTGATGAACAAACTATTTGTATTAAATACGGTCAGTCGCTTAGCTTATTACCTTTCGACGAACTCGGGCAGAACGAATGCCAAGGTACCGTGCGTATGTATAACGATACCGTGTTTTTAGGTTTGGGGGAATTACTCAGTGATGGTAAACTAGTGCCGAAAAAGTTGTTTAATATGAACAACGATTTGCCCTAAAGCAAGCGCTCGGGCAGCAAAGAATACACCTGTTTCTACACCCTATCGTGGAAACAGTGTACTTAAGGAGTCGCCACTTTCGGCGGCTTTATTTTTTAATTTTTAATCTACATAGGGATTACAAATGCCATTTACAGCAGAACAAAAAAAGGCAGTCGTTGAAGCCTATCGTCAGTCAGAAACCGATACCGGTTCACCTGAAGTACAGGTTGCTTTATTGACAGCACACATCACCCATTTAACGCCGCACTTTGCAGAACACAAAAAAGACAATCATTCGCGTCGTGGACTGCTGCGCATGGTTAATCAGCGTCGTAAATTGCTGGATTATCTAAAGAATAAAGACCTAAACCGTTACCGTACTTTAATTGAACGTCTCGGCTTACGTAAGTAACAGAACAAAGAAACGGCACAACCCTCTTGTGCCGTTTTTGTTGTAAGTCGGGTTAGCGATAGCGTAACCTGACACCCCTCCTTAATAACCTCGCAAAGGAACCTTATAGTGAATCCTATCAGGAAAGAATTTCAGTACGGCGATCGACTCGTTAAATTAGAAACCGGTGAAGTAGCACGTCAAGCAGACGGTGCTGTGATGATCGATGTAGATGGTACGACACTGTTGGTTACCGTCGTCGGTAAAAAACAGGCAAGCGGCGGTGATTTTTTCCCGTTGACTGTAAACTATCAAGAAAAAGCTTACGCGGCCGGTAAAATACCAGGCGGTTTTTTTAAGAGAGAAGGTCGTCCCAGTGAAAAAGAGACCTTAACGTCTCGCCTGATTGACCGGCCTATTCGTCCCCTTTTCCCAGAGGGCTATACCAACGAAGTTCAGATTATTGCAACCGTTGTATCGCTGAATCCTGACGTTGATCCAGAAATTCCTGCTTTATTGGGTGCCTCTGCTGCATTAGCAGTTTCAGGTTTGCCTTTTAACGGCCCAATCGGCGCCGCTACCGTGGGTTTTAAAGACGGCGAATATCTCTTAAACCCGACTGCTACTGCATTAAAAGAATCTAAGTTGCAATTAGTGGTTGCAGGTACTGCACATGCCGTATTAATGGTAGAGTCAGAAGCTGACAACCTGTCGGAAGAAGTGATGTTAGGTGCGGTTTTATTCGGCCATCAGCAAATGCAGGTTGCCATTAATGCGATTAACGAATTTGCCGCTGCTGCCGGTGCAGGCGTTGTTGAGTGGGTAGCCCCCGAAGTTAATGCCGAACTGAAAAAACGGGTTACTGCAGAAGTTGAAGCAGGTATTAAAGCTGCTTATCAAGTTGCTGAAAAACTGGTTAGACAAGAACAACTGAAAGAAATTAGAAATGCCGTCGTTGAAAAACTGGTAGCTAATGCCGAGTATGCAGAAAGTGAGATTCGCGGCATTATCGAACATCTGGAATACAGCATCGTTCGTAACGCTATTCTTAACGAAGGCAAACGTATTGACGGACGCGAGTTAGACAAAATCAGACCGATTACCGTCAGAACCGGCGTATTGCCTAGAACCCATGGTTCCGCATTGTTTACCCGTGGCGAAACGCAAGCCTTAGTGGTTGCAACATTGGGCACGCAACGTGATGCGCAAATCATCGATGCCTTGGCCGGTGAGTACAAAGAACCGTTCATGCTGCATTACAACTTCCCTCCATACAGCGTTGGTGAAACCGGTTTTGTCGGCTCACCCAAACGTCGTGAGATCGGTCATGGCCGCTTGGCGAAACGTGGCGTTGCCGCCGTGTTACCGAACATGGAAGAGTTCCCGTACACCATTCGCGTTGTTTCTGAAGTCACTGAATCCAACGGCTCAAGCTCCATGGCTTCGGTCTGCGGCAGCAGCTTGGCGTTAATGGATGCCGGTGTGCCGATTAAATCACCGGTTGCCGGAATTGCGATGGGCCTGATTAAAGAAGGCGACAAATTTGCCGTATTGTCGGACATCATGGGCGATGAAGATCATTTAGGCGACATGGACTTTAAAGTTGCAGGATCTGTAGACGGTATTACCGCACTGCAAATGGACATCAAGATCGATGGCATTACCGCAGAAATCATGAAGTCAGCATTGGAACAAGCAAAACACGGTCGTTTGCATATCCTGGGCGAAATGAACAAAGCGTTGTCCTCTACACGCGAAGAAATGTCCGATTTCGCACCGCGGATCATTACTTTCAAAATCGATCCTAGCAAAATTCGCGAAGTTATCGGTAAAGGCGGCGCAACCATCCGCAGCATTACCGAGCAGACCGGTGCCAGCGTTGATTTGACCGATGACGGTGTGGTTAAAGTAGCCTCTGTTGATAAAGCCGCCGGTGAAGAAGCGCGTCGTATGATCGAGGAAATTACCGCAGAAGTTGAAGTCGGTAAAGTTTACGAAGGCAAAGTCGTCAGATTAATGGACTTCGGCGCTTTTGTTACCATACTTCCTGGTAAAGACGGTTTAGTTCATATCTCGCAAATTTCAGATGAACGCGTTGATAAAGTCAGCGATCGATTAAACGAAGGCGATGTGGTCAAAGTCAAAGTACTTGAAATAGACCGTCAAGGCAGAGTCAGATTGAGCATGAAAGAAATCGAAGCAGAATAACCTTGTGCTGTTTTGCTGCTCTTAATAAAAGGGCAGCTTAAAGGTGTAGAAAAGGGATTGTGATTCGTCACAGTCCCTTTTTTTGTTTAGTCGTGCAGTCACACCGTCGGTCGAGTTAGCGTATATATAACCGACATTTTTCGCTTCGAGGCATTAAATGATGTCAGTCAGTCCACAAATAACTAGCCGTAAATAAAAAATGATCAGCGACAGTGAAAAAATACAAATAGCTAAAAAATTCGCAGAGTTATATCAAATGCAAATTACAACATGGACGCCTACTAAAGATTATCTGTCAGATGATGATCGATATTTGACAGTTTATGACAGTCTTATTATGGGCGTTTACGGTGATTGCTATGGCGTTAACGCCGAGTATGATGAGGATGATAATTTAATACAAGAAGCCACTGAATTTGAAGTTGAGATTGAAGGGTTTGGATCAGCAGCGGAGCAGGCGGAAGTATTCTGTTTTGAAATAACCAGTAAATCGACAGGGGCAAGTAAATTTATTGAAGAGCATGGCAGGCATGGTGATTGGTAGTGCCTGTAGGCCGAGTTAGTGGTAGTAGCCTAACCCGACAGTATTCGGTTACGGCGCAAAAAGACAGGCCTCGGCAATTGCTTCTGCATTGCTCCACCTCCTGAATAACCCACAAGGACGTGGGGAATGCAGATTTTGCATGGAGCAAAAATCTGTCCATGCAGTCGTCACCCCCGTCCCTATGAAAGCCGCTTTACGGCGCGTAATGCGTTTCAATATAGCGTTGCACGATTTCCTGAAACTCTTCAGCGATTCTGTCGCCTTTCAAAGTAACCGTTTTTTCGCCATCTTCATAAACCGGCGCTACCGGGGTTTCGCCGGTGCCGGGCAGGCTAATGCCGATATTGGCGCTTTTACTTTCGCCAGGCCCGTTGACCACGCAACCCATAACCGCTACTTCCATGGTTTCGACGCCCGGATATTGGCTGCGCCATACCGGCATTTGATCGCGTAAATAGCTTTGAATATCCATCGCCAGCTTCTGGAAATAATCGCTGGTGGTGCGGCCGCAACCGGGGCAGGAGATAACCATGGGGGTGAATGAACGAAAGCCCATAGTTTGCAAAATTTCCTGGCCGACAATCACTTCCTGGGTTCTGGATGCGCCGGGTTCTGGCGTCAGTGAAATACGAATGGTGTCGCCGATGCCTTGCTGCATCAATACCGATAAAGCGGCGGCCGAAGACACGATGCCTTTGGAGCCCATGCCGGCTTCGGTCAGTCCCAGATGCAGTGCGTAATCGCAACGGCTGGAAAGGTCTTGATAGATGTTGATCAGTTCCTGCACATTGCTGATTTTGCAGGACAGGATGATTTTGTCTTTGCCCAGTCCCAGTTCTTCTGCTTTAGCGGCGCTTTCAAGTGCCGACAGTACGATTGCCTTGCGGGTAACGGCGGCCAAAGGTTCGGGTGTTTTCAGGCTTCTGTTTTCATCCAGTAAGCGGGTCAATACTGCTTGATCCAAACTGCCGCCGTTGACGCCGATACGTACCGGTTTGTCATACTGGCAGGCAAATTCGATCATTTGCTGAAATTGCGGATCACGGCTCTTACCGCGGCCTACGTTGCCCGGATTAATTCGGTATTTATCCAGAGCCTGGGCGCAGTCGGGGTATTTTTCCAGCAGTTTGTGACCGTTAAAATGAAAGTCGCCGACGATCGGGGTCGAGTTGCCTTTTTTATCCAATTGGTTGCGAATTTCAGCAACGGCCGCAGCCGCTTCTTCGGAATTGACCGTGATGCGAACAATCTCGGAACCGGCGGTGGCCAGTTCGATGATTTGATTAACGGTTGCCGTAATGTTGGCGGTATCGGTATTGGTCATGGACTGAACAACGATTGGAGCGCCGCCGCCGACTTTAACGTCGCCGATTAAAACTTGATGGGTAATTTTTCTAAGGCTAATAGACATATAAAAAATCTTTTGAAAAAAGTTACAGTGATCGGGAAGAATGTTGTTAAATTATACGCCGATACCGGCCATTGAATAGAGTTTAGTGTGAGGATAAATTATTTTTCCGACGTACATTTGGAGTTTGGAGTGCTGGAAGCGCCTGATAATGATGCTGACATCATTGTCGCGGCCGGTGATATAGGTGTCAGTACGCAAGGCATAGACTGGCTTAAGGCATTGAGTAAGCCGGTTATTTATGTGGCCGGGAATCATGAGTTTTATACGCAGGAATATCGGCAAACGTTACGTTTGATCCGTAAACAATGTGAGGGCAGCAATGTGCGCTTTCTTGAGAACGACAGTTTTATATTTCAGGGTGTGCGTTTTTTAGGTTGTACGCTCTGGGCCGATTTGTTTGTTGAAGGAAATGAAAAAGCCGAGGCTTTAGGCAAGACTATAAACGATTTCAGGAAGATTCAATTCGCCGATAAGCCTTTTGATGCGTTACTGTTTAGTCATTTGCATCAAAGCTCGAAGACATGGCTTGAGCAGGAATTAGCCCAGCCATTTTCAGGTAAAACCGTCGTTGTAACCCATCACGCACCGTCTCTATGGAGCTGGAATGATGCGGCTTATGCGCTTAAGAAACTGGCTTATTGCAGTGATTTAAAACCATTGTTGCATGAATACGAGATTGCCGCCTGGTTTCACGGTCATATTCACAGTCAGGTAGATTATCGTATAGCGGGGGCCAGGATACTGTGCAATCCCAGAGGCTATTTCGGGACAAAAGTCGTACCTGGATTCGATCAGAACAGGATAGTGGAGATTTAGGCTGAGGCTGTGTTGTCGTAAAGGATTACCTGCAGGCGATATTTAAAGATAGTCACAAGGCGAAAAAAACTCTGCTTTAAATTAGGGGTAATCTCAGCATTCGGAAAAATAGTACGCTAAGGCTTCGGAGTGAATCTATAGCAGGTTTGTGCGTATCAGGTTGATGTTAGCCCTATATGAGCGTGTCTCAATGACTTTTTTCCAAATATTTAAAATTCGCTAAACAGCACTGGCCTGACGGGTTCCTGATTTCACAGGCACATTCCCGAGCTTTGGTGCGTTGCATAACAAAATCTTTTATCGGTTCCGCACGTTGAGCTTTTAACGCTGATAAATACTGCTCGGCGTCAATATCAAAGCAGTAACAAAGTGCATCGTTTTGAATGGCTTGATAGCTTCTTAAATGCTGTTTGGGAATAGTGTTGCCTGCACTGGAAAAGTAGCCAACTGAGCATGTTTTTGCAGGGCAAAAATAATAGCTGTCAGTGATGATTGACTGATTCTCGGGAAACCTGACCTGATGGTAAAGCGTAGACATGCCGACACTTTTACAAGTGGAACCGCATTCAGGACAAATCTGTTTGGTTTTGGTGGATGTATTTGGGCAGCAGCAATCAGACATAGATGTATCTTTGGCTTTATCGAGAAACCGGGATGACAAGGGTTCCCGGATAACCGGCATCGGTCGTGGCTTTGATCAAGGCTGTACTATCGGTTTTTATGCCATCGAAAGTGACCACAGCCGTTTTGGAATCGTACTCGACAGTCACTTGCTGTACACCATCGACTTTCTGCAAAGCTTTTTTAATGGTGACTGTACACATGGCACAGCTCATGTTTTCTATATTCAGCGTCACCGTTTGCTGTTGGTTTGGCGGTGCAACAGTTGTTTCAGCATAGGCCGTCGGCACCCACAAAGTGCCCGGTAACAACAGGCTTATAAATAACAGTCCGGATTTAATTCTCATATCGGAATCCTCTCAAGCCATGAAATAAGGCGCTAACCAGGGAAAGGCCAGCAGTATCAAAATGAATGCAGAACCCAACCAAAAAATTAGGCGTTGTCGGCGTTGGATGTCCGATGTGGCGCAGATTTCGCCTGCCTCACAGCGGTAAGGCGTTAGATAGAGTTTTCGATACCCGAGTCCTATAAAAAGCAGGGTTAAGATAATGAAAAATGGACGGACCGGTTCCAGTGCCGTCAACGTGCTCATCCAGGCTCCGCCAATGCCTAAAGATAAAAGTAAAAAAGGCCCGACACAGCATGCCGAAGCCCCTATAGCGGCTAAAAGGGCGCCGATACCAAACCATGACGGGGTGTTAATGGGTGTTTCAGGGTCTGTATTCATGCGAATCTCCTAAACCAAACAATGCTCAATGTTGGCAAGAAGTTTAAACCCTGTTGTTTAGAACAGAGTCAAGTGGGCGGTGGTGTCTTACTTAAAATCAGGGTTTGGTTGATGCATCATCGCTAAACGCATCGAGGATAGCGCAACGCGCGGATGGAGTTGTCTGCTGACAGTCGTTGACCAGAGTTCCCAATACCTGACGGAGAGCTGTTAAATCTTTGATTTGTTTATCGATCTGCTGGCATTTCTGCTCGGCGAGTTGTCGTACATCAGCACAATGCGCCCCATCAAGAGATAATAAAGTGGCAATTTCCTTCAAGGTAAATCCGGCCTGTTGAGCGCGTTTGATAAAGCGTATTCGGGTAATCGCATCAGCCGAATACGATCGATAACCGCCATGGGGTTTCTCTGGTTCCGTCAGTAAACCAATGCGTTGATAGTGACGGATGGTTTCGATGGTGACTTCGGTTTGTTTGGCAAGTTTGCCAATTGTTAGGTTCATACCGTTACCAGTAAGTAAAATCAGATGGCATTGTATCCTCATGGGTAAATTTTTCACTATTGATGGCGCAGATACCGGATATTTTCATTTATTGTGGCCTTTATTCAACGTTACGATTCACATATTTCAGGAGGAAGAGGTCGTATCAATCAGATACCAGGATTTCACCTTGAGCGACTTTTAACGCAAACCGCGCCTTGTTGCAGTCGGCAACAGCCTGCAACTAGTCGATCTGCGCCTGCAGGTAAAACTGTTGCGACTGGAATACTTCAAAAGGTTTGACGGTGCCCAGTTTTTTTTCCGTTCGATGCTTTGGCTCAAGGCCTCCGCAACGATACAAGCGCAATTTGACTTTCGTATCAGACGCGACATTCAAGCCTATTACGACCGGTTTTATAATTTAAGCCCGGATAATTTTGCGGTCGGGGATGTTAGTTTTAACCAAACTGACGGTGAGCGTTTTGTGATGCATAATTGCGGACAACCTTATCATGCGATTTCGGGAGATTAGACGAAATGAACAAAAGCAAAATCATCGAGCGCATTCCGGTCATCGTCATCAGCGGCTTTTTAGGCAGTGGCAAAACCACGTTGCTTAACCGTCTGTTGCAGCATGCACCGAAGTCTGCGGTGATTATCAATGAATTCGGAACCACACCGATTGACCAACAACTGCTCAGAGATCACAACGTGCCGATGTCGGTGTTGGCTGGAGGTTGCTTGTGTTGCCAAATTCGTGGTTCATTAACGCCGGTATTAAAAAACCTGCGCATGGCCTGGGAGGCTAAGACCGATAAACCGTTTGATCGAGTCATCATCGAAACTAGCGGCGTCGCCAATCCCGAACCGGTACTGGATACCCTGTTAAGGGAACGCTGGCTATCAGCCCGTTATCATCTGCAGGGAGTGATTGCGACGGTGTCGGCAGTCACTGGCGCAGAGTCTCTTGAGCGTTTCACTGAAGCTCAAGCGCAACTCGGCTGGGCAGATACGGTAGCGCTCACCCATGGCGATTTAGCCAGTACGGCACAACTGGCGGCGACCAGCGCCTGGCTTGATAAACTGGCACCGAGTGCTGTCAGATTGAATGTCGTGCAGGGGGCGGTAGCGCCTGATTTATTACTGGGGTTGTCAAAGAAAATTCGCCCGCTAGGTCAAATGCAAAATGATGTCGAGCACCGATTTAACAGCATCAGCCTTCAGCTGGATGATCCTATTGCCTGGCCGCGCTTACAGATTGCGCTGAAGTCTTTACTTAACAAACACCCGCAGCAGTTAGTACGTTTAAAAGGCGTTGTTTTTACGCCTGAATCCCCTGAGCCGTTATTGATTCAGGGTGTTACCAATAGGCTTTATGCGCCTGTCCGGCTGCCCGTTAGATCGATCGATGACGGTAAAGGTCGCTTGGTGTTTATTACCGAGGGCGATGTAACGAGTTTGGCCGAAGATTTAATGGCTATCTTGCGTAAAAAGGAGACCCATTCACTAAGCGAATTTTAAGATCAGGTATCGCTTGAGTATTTTATGTTGATGGGAAAATGACAGTGTTCAGCCTTATTCTTCCGCGCTACCTATGAAGCGGTAGATTAAAGCACCGAGTACCGCGCCAATGATCGGGGCGAGCCAAAACAACCACAGCTGTCCAACTGCCCAGTCACCAACGAAGACGGCGACACCGGTGCTGCGTGCAGGATTTACCGAGGTGTTGGTTACAGGAATACTGATCAGATGAATCAGGGTAAGGCAAAGACCGATAGCGATAGGCGCCATTCCCTGGGGTGCGCGTTTGTCGGTCGCACCGAGAATAACCAGCAAAAACATCATGGTCATAACAACTTCAGAGACCAGGGCCGCAAGCAGCGAATAACCTCCTGGCGAATGAGCGCCATAGCCATTGGCAGCGAAACCCGCTGAAACATCGAACCCGGCCTTACCGTTGGCGATAAGATAAAGAACGCCTCCGGCAACAATCGCGCCCGATACTTGAGAGATGATATAAGGCAGTAACTGGTTTGCCGGGAAACGACCGCCAGCCCATAGTCCGATAGAAACAGCCGGATTGAGATGGCAACCGGAGATATGTCCGATTGCATAGGCCATGGTAAGTACGGTTAAACCAAAAGCCAGAGAAACCCCGAGCAAACCGATGCCGACATCAGGAAATGCCGCTGCCAATACAGCGCTGCCACAACCGCCAAGCACCAGCCAAAATGTACCTAAAAACTCTGCAGTATATATTTTCATAAGTCTATCCTTTTTATGCTTTTGACAATGATGTTTAATAAGTGATTATTTGGTTCTCTTCTCCGCATTTAAAATATCAATAGTCCAGCGGGTTAAGCAATTAGTATAAGAACCTATAAGCACTCATTCAGATGATGTAGCGGCGGAATACCGAAGCTTCCAATACAAACAAAATACAGCCTGGTACTGGGGGTTTAGCTGATAACACATTATTTCCATGAACCTTGGTTGATTGATTTTTTAGATACTTTAAATAAGCCTGAATAAAGCTAAGGGTCTGATAAAGTTAAAAACAGATAAATTAACGTATAATGGTCTTATTTTATCCGGCTGTTTTTAATGTCCAACCCCGATCTTATCAAGCAACTCACCCATCAGTTAGCGCAGTGTCTTAACCAGGACAGGCCTCTATTAAAACGGCAGTTAGACCGCTGCCGCAGCAAATATTCAATTGAAGAATTAAATGTGCTGGCAAGTAAGATTGAAAGATCAATCACCGCCAGGAACAAGCGCCTTGCCAGTTTTCCGGTGCTTACCTTTCCTGATTTGCCGGTTGCCGGCAAAAAAGATGACATCGCCACGCTGATACAAGAGCATCAGGTGGTGATACTGTGCGGCGAAACCGGTTCCGGCAAGACCACCCAATTGCCCAAGATTTGCCTGTCGATAGGCCGAGGTGCGGCAGGTTTTATCGGTCATACTCAGCCTAGACGGATTGCCGCGCGTACTGTCGCCGACCGCATCGCCGAAGAACTCGGCGAACCGATGGGCAAATCGGTCGGTTACAAAATCCGTTTTAACGATAAAACCCACGCCGAATCGTTAATCAAACTGATGACTGACGGTATTTTGCTGGCCGAGTCGCAAAACGATCCTTATTTAAACCAATACGACACCATCATCATCGATGAGGCGCATGAGCGCAGCTTGAACATTGATTTTTTGATCGGTTACATGAAATGGCTGCTGCCAAAACGCCCCGATTTAAAGCTGATCATCACCTCGGCAACCATCGACACCCAGCGTTTTTCCACGCATTTTAATAACGCGCCGATTATCGAAGTGTCGGGGCGGACATACCCTGTCGACATGCGTTACCGGCCTATCGTTCCTAAGGAGGAAGCGGACGGCGAAAAAGCAACAGACGAAACCGGCGATGAATTGCAAAACGCGATATTGGATGCCGTTGATGAGCTGTATCGCGATTTGCGCGGCGACATCCTGATTTTTCTCAGCGGCGAGCGCGAAATCAGGGAAACGACCGATTCGCTGAGAAAGCATCACCCGACTCAATATGAAATTTTGCCGCTGTATTCAAAACTCAGCGTCAGCGAACAGGAGCGGGTATTCAATCCCAAAGGCGGCAAGCTGCGCATCGTGCTGGCGACCAACGTCGCGGAAACTTCATTGACGGTTCCGGGCATTCGTTGCGTGGTCGACACCGGTCACGCGCGGATCAGTCGTTACAGTCATCGCAGTAAGATTCAGCGTTTGCCAATCGAGCGCATTTCGCAATCCAGCGCCAACCAAAGGGCGGGGCGTTGCGGTCGGGTTGCCGAGGGTATTTGCATCCGGCTGTATTCGCACGATGATTATCTGGCGAGGTCTGAGTTTACCGAGCCGGAAATCATGCGCACCAATTTGTCTGCGGTTATTTTGCAGATGATGTCGTTAAAGCTTGGCGATATTGAAGACTTTCCGTTTCTGGAGCCGCCCGAAGATAAAATGATCCGCGACGGCAAAACCGTGCTGCATGAAGTTAATGCGTTGGATAAAGCGGGCAAGCTCACCGAAGTCGGCAAACAGCTGGCCAAATTCCCGACCGATCCCAAGCTTGCCCGAATGCTGATCGCGGCCGCGCATGAGCATTGCCTGACCGAAGTTGCGATTATCGTTTCCGCGCTGAGCGTGCAAGACCCGAGGGAAAAACCCGCCGATAAAATGCAGCAGGCCGATGCCAAACACGCGGCTTTTCGTCATCCCGAGTCCGATTTTTTAACCATTTTAACTATCTGGAATACCTACGAGGAACAGAAAAAACACCTGTCCAACAGTAAGTTGCGCAAATACTGCACCGATAATTTCCTGTCTTATATGCGGATGCGCGAGTGGTTCGACATTCACGCGCAAATCATGCAGGTGGTTAAAGGCGATTTAAAAATGCACCCGAACACCGATGATCCGGGGTATGAAAAAATCCATCGCGCCCTGTTGCCGGGCTTGTTGTCCAATATCGGCTTTCGCCATGAGCAGTACGAATACCTGGGCGCACGCGGCCTGAAATTCTTCATATTCCCCGGTTCCGGGCTGCATAAGCTCAAACCTAAATGGATCATGGCGGCGGAGCAGGTCGAAACCAGTAAAGTTTATGCGCGCAATGTCGCCAGAATCGAGCCGGAATGGATAGAGCAATGCGCCGAACATTTGGTCAAGCACAACTATTATGATCCGCATTGGTCAAAGAAAGGCGCGCGTTGCATGGTGTCTCAACGCACTTTGCTGTACGGCTTGACGCTGCAAACCGGGCGCAAGATTCCCTATGACCATGTAGACCCAAAAGCTGCCAGGGAGATTTTTATCCGCTCAGCGCTGGTCGATCATGATTACCACAGCAATGCGCCGTTTTATGTCGCCAACCAGAAACTGCTCGAAGAAGTGGGCATGATTCAGCATAAAGGCCGCCGGGTCGATCTGGTCGAGGACGAGCAATGGCTTTATGAATTCTACGACAGCAAACTGCCGCCCGAGATTGTCAGCGGCGTTGCCCTGGATACCTGGCGTAAAACAGTGGAACGCGCCAATCCCAAAATCCTGTTTCTAACCAAGGAGGATTTGACGCGTGAGCATGAGGAAGACTATGTCAACGAATGGGATTTCCCGGACAGCAAGAAGGTCGGCAACCTGACCATCCCGTTGCAATACCGCTTTGAACCCGGCCATGATGAAGATGGGGTCACGGCAATCATCCCGGTGCATCAATTGAATCAGGTTTCGCAAACGTCCTTCGACTGGCTGGTGCCAGGACTGCTGGAAGAAAAATGTATCGCGCTGATTAAATCCCTGCCCAAAAACATCAGGAAACATTTTGTGCCCGTGCCTGAAAAAGTCAAACAGTGTCTTGAAATCGAGCCGGATTTTAAAGGCGCGTTGCAGGAATGGTTGGGCAACCGCTTAAGAAAACTGACTGGCGAGGCGATTCCGTTAAACGCTTGGAATACCGAGACTTTGACCGATCATTTGAGGATGAATTTCAGGGTCATAGACGATCAAGGCCAGCTGCTGGATTACGGGCGCGACCTGAAAAAATTGCAGCTCAAGCATACAGTCAAAGCCGGGGACAGCTTCGACCAGATTGCCGCCGACGAGCTGAACTATACCGGCTGCATCGGCTGGGCATTCGACGACCTGCCGGAGACTTACCGGTTTGTCCAGAATGAACAAGCTTTTGTCGGCTACCCCGCGATCATCGATGAAGGCGATGCGGTCGGCGTGCGCATTTTCGACACCGAGCAAAAAGCCGCGTTACAGCATCAGGCCGGATTAATGCGCCTGTTCCAGCTGCAACTGCGCAAGGAATGCACCTATGTAACCAAAAACATGCCGAAGTCGGCGGTCGCAGAACTGACCTATAACCGCTTGCCGAAACATCCGCTTATCGGCGAAGACGCGAACGTATCGTATAAAGACGACCTGCTTTATTTAGTGCTGTACGGAGTGTTTATTGAGAGCCGAATTATTCGCACCCAGCAGGCTTTTGAACAAACCTTGCAAGCCAATAAAGCCGGGCTGATCAACGCCGCCAATGAAGCCGGGAAAATCGCGCTGGAAATCATGGAACTGTACGGCACTATCAAAACGCAACTGAACCGCCTGAATGCCAATGATCCGCTGGCTAAAGATATTAACGAGCAGCTGGATTTGATGATTTATGCCGGATTTATCCGCAACACGCCTTATCAGCAGCTCAAAGCCATTCCGCGCTATTTGAAGGCCGTACAATACCGGCTGGATAAACGGGATAACAATCTGCAAAAAGTTCAGGAAGTCAGCCGTTATGCGATACGGTATTGGAAGGATGTAGAGAAGAAAGCCAAAAAAGACAAGGTTATCCCGGAACAAGACCCGTTCCGCTGGATGCTGGAGGAACTCAGGGTGTCGCTGTTCGCCCAGCAGCTTAAAACGGCCTATCCGGTTTCTGTAAAGCGGATGGATAAGGCTTGGGATGAGAAAGAGTGATTTGTAATATAATGCTTTAACGAAAACATTTTGGAGTAATTTATGACTTCTATCCAAGCTATTGAACAGGCGGTTCAGCAATTACCTGCACACGAGTTGGCTGAGTTTCGCCGGTGGTTTGCTCAGTTTGATGAGGCTGTTTGGGATGCGCAGATTGAAGCAGACGCTAATGCAGGAAAGCTTGATGCACTGGCTGCTGAAGCTTTAGCTGAATATCACAATGGCACGACGCGTGAGCTTTGAAGCATTTTACCTCTTCAAAGTTTTGGCAATATTTCGATGCGTTGCCAGCTAATATCCAGCAGCAAGCGCGTAACAGCTATGAGCTGCTCAAACAAAATCCGCATCATCCCTCGTTACAATTCAAACCCGTTAAAAATGGGGCGTTTCGTAGCGTTCGCGTTAGCTTGGGTTATCGCGCACTTGGAGTTCCAGTCGAGCAAGGTGTGCAGTGGTTTTGGATTGGCAGTCATGCAGAGTACGATAAATTACTCGCTTAATTATGCATAAGGCAAGATCTGACACTTTTTTTGCTTTTTTCCGAGTACCGAATGTCCCTTTACGTTTTCCTTATTTACGCCACTATTCCCGTATCAACATTATGAAACGAATTTTATCCATGCTCATTTTTTGCCTCGGCCTTGCTCATTATCCGGTAGCAGCCGATGCTGGCGCGCCGCCGGAGATAACGGCTGCTGATCTTGAACGCCGAATTCATCAACAAATAAACCGGGTGCGACAAAATCACGGATTGTCCCAATTGGATAGGGATGAGCAACTCGCCGACATCGCCCGCAAGCATAGCAGCGACATGGCGAGCTATCATTTTTTTAGTCACACGAATTTGCAGGGGGAAGATCCCGTCGAGCGAGCTAAAAATCTGGGATGGAACAAGAAAAAGCAATACGCCCCTAATGCTTGGGCAATCGGTCCGGGTGAAAATATATTTATGAACCATCTTTACGATAAGGTCGTTACGACGACACAAAACGGGGTCATGGTAAAAAAAGAATATCTTTGGAAAACTCAGGAAGAAATTGTGCAATCGACCGTGCAGGGTTGGATGGAAAGTCCGCCGCATCGAAAAAACATCCTGTCGCCAAACTACGACCAACAAGGCATTGGGGTCGCTATTTCCGGATCCGAAATTTATGTCACGGAAAATATGTTTTAACTTTATCGCTGGGCGCTTTAGAAAATGTAAAAAGATTCCAGGTCTTGCATTTTTCCTTGTTGAAAACAACAATGTGTTCCTATCCGGTTTGTCGCATTCCCACGGGCTACGTGGGAATGCAGTCAAGGTGCGTTGCGCCGCGATTCGTGGTCACAAATGCACTGTAAACAACCGTAGCGCGTAGCCTGGATAGAGCTTGCGGAGTTCATGGTATTGTGAATCTGATATGAGTTGTCATCAATAAATCATCAAACAAAATAAACAAATGAAAAAGAAAGTTGAGACGTATATTGAACGGTTTAAGGCTGCGATCCAGTCTCTTGAGCATGCCGATGAGCGTATAAAAAAACAAGATATTGATTTCGTCAGGGCACTCTCACGTATTGTCGAAACGCACCCAGGTATTAAAAGCGGCCGGTCAAAATATATCGCTGAAAAAGCCTTGCTGATTTCCTGTGTATTGGATATGAGCACAGAAGAGAAGAAAGATATTTTTTATGCCGCATTGCTGATGCAAATCGGTAAGATAACTTTGCCGGATAAATTACTGACTAAACCTTTCTATTCAATGTCTGTTGTCGACAAATACCGCTATTTAGGTCATTCAGTTGAAAGTGAAGTTTTATTGCTTGGTTTGACACAGTTTGCAGGGGCGACTACTTTAATCCGGCATCAATATGAACACTATAATGGTCAAGGCTTTCCCGATGGCTTGAAACAACAAAACATTCCATTAGGATCGCGTATTCTCAGTGTGGTCAGTGACTATATCGAGTATCTTGAGGGTTCAATGACCGGTAAGGTCATGTACGCTGACGCTGCACTCAGTCAATTAATGATTCGGAAAGAAAGTTGTTATGACCCTGATATTGTCGATATTTTTGCTAATGTACTCAAAGGGGCAACTGTTGAGGAGCTCAAAGAGGCACTGGCTAAATCGAAACTGCTTGCTGTGGCTACAGAACGATGGCGTAAAGGTTTTGTCATGAATAGCCAAAATAAACCTATAAAACCCATTTCGATTGTTGAAATTGCATTGCCACAACTGAAAATCGGTATGAAAGTGGATAGAATCTATTTTGGGGGACAGCTTTATATTAGAAATTGTGTAGTGGATCAATCAATAATTGATAACGTCACTAAATTAGCAAAAAATTACGGTAACAATCTTATTATTAAAATTTGCCTGGACGTTAAATAATTTATCTAAGGTTTATTCTGTTATGCACTTAAACACAAATCTGCTTCGACAGATTTGTGTTGTTTGATGTGCATTCAACGCAACCACTCAATCCTTAAAGAAATCATTTAGCTGCTCGGTATTGTGGTGAAGAAGAGATTTCAATCGGTCTAAATTTCTTCTAATCCTATGATTTTCGGATAGCCTCCTAGTGATCCCGCTGAATAATATAAAGCGATAAATCGCGCAATAAATCAGCTTCGCTGCCGAAAATACTCAGGTTTTCCAGTGCTTGCTCATGCAGTTCCTGCGCTTTTTGTTTGGCCCCGGCCAGACCCAACAGGGCAGGGTAGGTGGGTTTGTTGTTATCCTGATCTTTGCCCTGGGTTTTGCCCAAGGTTGCGGTATCGCTTTCTTCGTCGAGAATATCATCCTTAACTTGAAACGACAGACCTATGCATTTGGCATAGTTGTCCAGTTTTTTGGCAATATTGGGATCTATATCGGCTTTCGCCAGCGTAGCCATGTTGACGCTGGCGCGAATCAACGCGCCGGTTTTGTGGATATGCATGTTTTCAAGTTCAGGCAGCGTCAAGCTGGTTCCTACCGATTCCAGATCGATGGCTTGACCGCCTACCATGCCCTGGGAGCCGCTGGCTTTGGTTAAAGCGGCAATCATTTTCAAACGGCCTTCAGCAGTTGCAGTGATGCTGGGATCATTGGCCAGTATTTCAAAAGCCAAAGCTTGCAGCGCATCGCCGGTCAAAATAGCGGTGGCTTCATCAAAAGCGATATGGCAGGTGGCTTTTCCGCGTCTGAGATCATCATCGTCCATCGCCGGAAGATCGTCATGAATCAACGAATAAACGTGGATGAATTCGACAGCGCAAGCCGGGCCGTCCAATGCTTCCGGGGCAATGCCCAGCGTTTTTCCGGTGCAATAGGTCAGCATGGGGCGCATGCGTTTGCCGCCGTCCAGCACGCTGTAGCGCATGGCTCGATGCAGCTTTTGCGGCAGTATGGTTGCACTGGGAAGACGAGCCTCTAAAGCTTTTTCCACGCGGGTTTGACAAAAATCAAGATAGTCTTTTAACGCATTACTCATCGGTAAATGGCTCCAGGGTTTGAGTGCCGTTTTTTTCAATTAGGATTTGAACTTTCTGCTCGGCCCCTTGCAGGGCTTTTTGACAAATTCGGGTCAGGTTAACCCCGCGTTCAAATGACTTTAATGAGTCTTCCAGCGAAAGTTCGCCTTGTTCAAGCTGGTTAACCAACTGTTCAAGTTCGACGAGGGAGTCTTCAAATAAAGTCGTGGTTTTTTTTTTCGGCATGAGATAAAAATATTTTTAATGATACGATAGTAAAGATGCAAGCTTAAAGGTACACGGTGCAAGGTTTTTTCGCCTTGTACCTTGCGCCTCCGTATTATATATGAAATTGAATTGTGAGTGATTGGGAAGTATGAGTAACGAATATAACGCGTCGGCCATTGAAGTTTTAAGCGGACTGGAACCGGTGAGAAAGCGCCCCGGCATGTACACGGACACTACCCGACCTAACCATCTGGTGCAGGAAGTCGTTGATAACAGTGTCGATGAAGCAATGGCAGGCCATGCTACGGCCATCGATGTGGTCTTGTATAAAGACGGTTCGGTGCAGGTCAGTGATAATGGCCGAGGTATGCCGGTCGATATACATCCTGAGCAAGGCATTCCTGGCGTCGAGGTGATTTTGACCCAGCTGCATGCGGGCGGCAAATTTTCCAATAAGAATTACCAGTTTTCCGGCGGATTGCATGGGGTGGGCGTCTCGGTCGTTAATGCATTGTCGGCAAAACTGGAAATAGAAGTCAAAAGGAATGGCAAGATTTATCGAATGGACTATGCCGATGGCGAAAAACAAACCGAGCTGGCGGAGACCGGAACAGTCGGCAAAAATAATACCGGAACGTCTATCCGGTTTTGGCCGAATGAAAAATATTTCGATTCCAATAAAATATCGGTTTTAAAGCTTAAGCATGTGTTGCGCGCCAAGGCGGTTTTATGTCCGGGCTTAAAAATATCGTTGAAAGTCGATCAAACCGATGAAGAGTATTTCTGGTGTTATCAGGATGGTCTCAAGGAATATTTGCTCGACCGCATAGGCGATATTGACTATAGCCCGGAGCAGCCTTTTATGGGCAACATGGCTGCTAACCATGAAGCCGTTGAATGGGGTATCGTCTGGGCGATTGAAAATCCGGCGGAAGTGCTGGCCGAAAGTTACGTTAACCTGGTACCGACTGCGCAAGGCGGAACTCATGTCAACGGCTTGCGGGCAGGCCTGACCGAAGCGATGCGCGAGTTTTGCGACATCCGAAATATCCTGCCGCGCGGCGTTAAAGTCGCCCCGGAAGATGTCTGGGAAAACTGCCATTTTGTGCTGTCGGTAAAATTGGAAGATCCGCAGTTTTCAGGGCAAACCAAGGAGCGACTCAGCTCCCGCGAATGCGTGGCTTTTGTGTCCGGCGTGGCTAAAGACGGTTTCAGTCTGTGGTTAAACCAGAACCCCGCTGAAGGCGAGAAAATCGCCGAAATCATCATTTCCAGCGCGCAAAAGCGGCTGCGCTCCAATAAAAAAATCATTCGCAAAAAAATCACCTCAGGCCCCGCATTGCCGGGAAAATTGGCCGACTGTTCGGCGCAGGACTTATCCCGAACTGAATTGTTCCTGGTCGAAGGCGATTCTGCTGGCGGTTCGGCCAAGCAGGCGCGGGAGCGTGACTTTCAGGCGATTATGCCGTTGCGCGGCAAGATTTTGAACACCTGGGAAGTCGAGTCCGCTCAGGTGATGGCGTCGCAGGAAGTTCACGATATTGCGGTGGCCTTGGGGATAGAGCCGGGTTCTTCCGACTTGCAGAACCTGCGCTACGGCAAGGTGTGTATCCTGGCCGATGCCGATTCCGACGGCAACCATATTGCGACCCTGATCTGCGCGTTGTTTTATCAGCATTTCAATGCGCTGGTGGTTGCCGGTCACGTCTTTGTCGCGATGCCGCCCTTGTATCGTATCGATGTCGGCAAACGGGTGTTTTATGCGCTGGATGAAGCTGAAAGACTCGGCGTGCTGGATCGCATTGCCGCCGAAAAACTCAAAGGCCAAATCAATGTGCAGCGCTTTAAAGGTCTGGGCGAGATGAATCCCAGCCAGCTGAGGGAAACCACGATGAACCCGGACACCCGCAGACTGGTGCAGTTAACGGTTGAGGAAAATGACGACACCAGCGGTCAGCTGGATTTGTTGCTGGCTAAAAAACGTTCGCAAGACCGGAAAGTGTGGCTGGAAACCAAGGGTAATTTGGCGGATATAGCGTAATGTAAGATCATGAAAGCATTGCAATGTTTTATGTTACCAGGATAAAGCGTGAATCCCGATTCATCAGAAAACCAGTTTGACGTAACAGCGTTTTTAAAAAATCTGACCACGCGCCCCGGCATTTACAAGATGCTGAATGACCAGGGCGAGATTATTTATATCGGCAAAGCTAAAAACCTTAAAAACCGGGTTTCCAGTTACTTTAAAAAGCAAACAGCCTCGACCAAGCAACAGACGATGGTCACCAAGATTGCGGCCATTGAAGTTACGGTAACGCATACCGAAGGCGAGGCATTGTTGCTCGAATGCCAGCAAATCAAACGCCATAAACCCCGATACAATATCTGTTTAAGAGACGATAGGTCCTATCCTTATATTTTCCTGTCTACGGATCAGGATTTTCCCCAGATCACCCTGCATCGCGGCGCAAAAAAGCGTAAGGGTAAATATTTCGGTCCTTATCCGGGTATCGGCGCCATCAAGGAAAGTCTGAAATTGCTGCAACGGATTTTTCCGATCAGACAATGCGAGGATTCTGTTTTTAACAATCGTTCCCGGCCTTGTTTACAATACCAGATAGGCCGCTGTACTGCGCCCTGCGTCGGTCTAATCGATAAAGCCAGCTATGCGCAGGATGTTGGCAGCACAGTGCTGTTTCTGGAAGGTAAGAGCGGTCTGCTGATTGACCGGTTGATTGTTAAGATGGAGCAGGCGGCGGCTAGTCTGGAATATGAGCAGGCCGCCGGTTTCAGGGATCAGATTGCAAAATTGCGCTCGGTGCTGGAAAAACAGTTTGTACAGGGTGAACGCGGCGATGTTGATATTATTGCCTGCGCGACCAAAGCCGGCGTGGCCTGTGTACAGGTATTTTTTATCCGCAACGGACAGCATCTGGGCAACAAGGTGTTTTATCCCAAGATAACCGGTGAATATGATCAGGCCGCTATCGTCCAGGCGTTTATTCCGCAATATTACTTAGATAAACAAACGCCGGATGAATTGATCGTCAGTCATCAACCGGAAGAAGTCGATTTATTGATGGAGGTGTTGGCGACGCAGTCGAAACATGCGGTGACCATTTCCCATAATGTCAGGGGCGAGCGCTTAAAATGGCTGTCTTTGGCCTGTACCAATGCCCAAAATTCCCTGTTGAGCAAGTTGTCCGATAAACAGGGTATTTATGCCCGGTTCCTCAGTTTGCAGGAAGAATTGGGCTGCAAGGAATTGCCGAAACGCCTCGAATGCTTTGATATTAGTCACACCCAGGGCGAACAGACGGTTGCGTCCTGCGTTGTTTTTGACCGGGAAGGGCCGGTAAAATCGGCTTATCGCCGCTTTAATATCGAAGGCATAACCGGCGGCGATGATTATGCAGCTATACATCAAGCGGTATTCAGGCGTTTTAAGCGGCTCAAACAGGGAGAACATACTGCTCCGGATATATTGCTCATCGACGGTGGCAAAGGTCAGGTTCATGAAGCGCAAAAGGCACTGGCGGAATTAGACATAAATAATGTTATGATAGTCGGTGTTTCTAAAGGGCCGGATAGAAAACCCGGCATGGAAAAGCTGATTCTGGTGGATGAGGCTCAGCCGATAGATATAAAGCCTGGCGCTAGCGGTCTGTTGTTGATTCAACATATTCGTGATGAAGCGCACCGGTTTGCAATAACAGGACACAGGCAACGTCGAGGCAAGGCTAAAAAACAATCGGCTATGGAAGCCATTCCAGGATTGGGGCCTAAACGGCGACAGATTTTATTGAAACAATTTGGGGGACTGCAAGGTATTTCACAAGCTAGCGTGGATGCCCTTTGCAGTGTAAACGGCATAAGCCGTTCTTTAGCACAACGGATATACGAGCTATTTCATCATCAAGATGATTGAATTTAACTTACCTACAAATCTTACGCTGTTAAGAATTGCGTTAATTCCTTTATTAACCGTGGTTTTTTACTTGCCTTGGGAATATTCCAATGTTGCCTGCATGCTGATTTTTTTAGCGGCAGGGATTACCGATTGGCTAGACGGCTATCTTGCTAGAAAGATGCAGTTGGAGACGCCGTTTGGAGCTTTTTTAGATCCCGTGGCGGATAAATTGATGGTGGCCATGATTTTGGTGTTGATCGTCCAGCAGCAAGCCAGTCCTTATTTGGCTATTCCTGCCGCTATCATTATCGGCAGAGAAATCACTATTGCTTCGTTGCGAGAATGGATGGCAGAAATCGGACAGCGGGCGCAGGTTAAAGTCTCCCAATTAGGAAAATGGAAAACTACGGCGCAAATGCTGGCGATCGGCCTGTTGTTATATCGCGAAGATTTACTGGGTCTGCCCATAAATTATTGCGGCTACGGTTTGTTGTATATTGCGGCGATATTGACATTATGGTCGATGATTAATTACTTAAGGGCAGCACTAGCGGTATTGACCGCAAAATAGAATTGGGTCTATAACTTGTAGACTGCTTGGATTTTCAATAACACACAATACAGCGCATTGAATCAGCTGTGAAAGAAGAACATGGATCAGGAAATAGAAGATATTCAGACTCAATCTGAAGTGCAGGATAAAATATTGTTGGCGGCTTTGAAATTATTTACCGAAAAAGGTTATTTCAATACATCGTTAATCGATATTAAAGAGGCGGCCGGACTAAAGACAAACGGCATAATCTATCAGCATTTTAAAACCAAACAAATGATTGCAGTGCAGTTGCATGCAAATATATTCGACAGTTTAAGCATCTCCATTGATGACATAAGGCGCACCAACGAAAAATCATCCGAGCAATTACGCAGTATTGTCGATTTGTTGTTCAAATTAACCGATGATGCGCCCGATGTGTCGCGGTTTTTGTTGGTTTTGAACGTCAATGAATTTTTGCCCGAAGCAAAGCCGTTACATGAATCTGCAGCTTTCAAGAAAATCATCAGTATCATTGAAGTTGGCATTAAGGAAGGGGAGATACGTAATATTAGTCCGCAGTTGGGCTACGCCGAGTTCTTCGGTATTATTGATAACACCTTGCGACTGGTATTGACAGGTTTTCTTGACAGGAAAGCAGATTTTTATCAGTCGCAAGCTTGGCTTGCGGCGTGGAATGCTCTTGCTAAGAAATGAGCAGGTTGATGCGTTCTTACGAAGACACAAATTTTTTGTAGTTATTTAAAAATTGCAACTGCTTATTTTCCAACGGCACTCGTTCATCTGCTTTTGGAAAATGCGCTAGTACGTTAGTGGGTCACAGGTTGTGACGTTTAAACTTCAAAGCCAGCTTTGGACTCCAAAACTACCTATCTACCGGAGTCCAAAGCTGGCTTTGGTCGTAACTTTGGCCTGGAGGAAAATCATGGGGGAGGTAGTTCAATTCAACCGACCCAAGCTGTCACAACTGCATAAAGGCAATACCTTATGCCGTAGCGGTTTTCATAAATGGGAAGTCGTAAATGAACAGCAGTTTGATGTTAAACAAGGAAAACTAATCACCGTTTATCAGTGTAAACGGTGTTCAAAAATAAAATCTAAAGCACTTTAAGCGGACTGTTTTGTGGGAACGTCTAAAGTCAATCCCACAAAACAGCTAACAGCTAAATCATTACCTCGGCAGTTCCGATGTTCCCATCAGGAACTCGTCGACTGCTCTGGCAGCTTGTCTGCCTTCACGTATCGCCCATACTACCAACGATTGTCCACGTCGGCCGTCACCTGCGGCGAATACTTTATCGATTGAGGTGCGGTACTGTTTATCAGTGGCTTTGATGTTGTTACGCTCGAGTTCAACGCCAAGTTCCTGCAATAAGCCTTCGTGTACGGGGTGAACAAAACCCGTGGCTATCAGC
Source organism: Methylobacter arcticus (assembly GCF_050917435.1). Classification (NCBI taxonomy): domain Bacteria; kingdom Pseudomonadati; phylum Pseudomonadota; class Gammaproteobacteria; order Methylococcales; family Methylococcaceae; genus Methylobacter; species Methylobacter arcticus. The sequence continues at coordinate 1,985,154 of NZ_CP159583.1, read as the reverse complement.
ACAATATCTGCGTCCAAGGTGAAAGCGCTGTCGGGCTTCTCGCTCATTTTCCACTGACCGTTTTCTTGCTTCCATTCCACTTCTACCGCGTTCAGATGGGTTATTTTCCCCTCTTTTCCGGTAACACTTTTGGTATTTACACTCCAGTAACGCTTTTTGATGCCTTCATTATGTGAAGACGTGGTGCGCAACTTGTTAGGCCACAGCGGCCAGGTCAGCGACTTGTTTTCTTTTTCAGGCGGCTGCGGCATGATTTCTAGTTGTACCACGGAGGCTGCACCCTGACGAATCGATGTGCCGATGCAATCGGAACCGGTATCGCCGCCGCCGATCACCACTACATGTTTGCCGGTGGCGGTAATGGCGCTATCTTCGGCTATGATGTCACCGGCATTGCGTTTGTTTTGCTGGCGCAAAAAATCCATCGCAAAATGAACGCCGGTAAAATCATTGCGTCCTTCAACATCCAGATCACGCGGCTGTTCCGAGCCTACCGCCAAGACCACGGCATCGTAGTCGGCGAGTATTTTCTGTGCGGAAATGTCGGCGCCGATATGACTGTTGGGCCTGAAGCTGACGCCCTCGGCTTGCATTTGCGCAATGCGTCTATCGATATGGTTTTTTTCCATCTTGAAATCGGGTATGCCGTAGCGCAACAAGCCGCCGATACGGTCGTTCTTTTCGTAGACTACTATTTCATGTCCGACGCGCGCCAGCTGTTGTGCGCAGGCGAGTCCCGCCGGGCCCGAACCGATCACCGCCACGCGTTTTCCTGTGCGTTGCTCTGGAATTTGCGGTTTTACCCAGCCCATTTCCCAGCCTTTGTCGATAATGGCGCATTCTATCGATTTAATGGCTACAGGCTGATCTTGCAAATAGAGTGTGCAAGCCGCTTCGCAGGGCGCAGGGCAGATGCGTCCGGTAAACTCGGGAAAGTTGTTGGTACTGTGTAAAATTTCCAGCGACTGCTGCCAATTCCCTTGATAAACCCCGTCATTCCAATCCGGGATAATATTATTAACAGGACAGCCTTGATGACAAAAAGGAATGCCGCAATCCATGCATCTCGAACCCTGCTCAGCCAGTTCGGCGTCGCTGGGGGCTAGCGTGAATTCGCGATAATGCAGGACACGATCACTCGGCAATGCAGTGTGCCGTTCAGTGCGTTCTAGTTCCATAAACCCGGTTGGTTTACCCATTTTTAATACCTTCTACTTAAATAGTGTGGCTACTAACTCAATACGGGACAGTCTAAGGTTAAGCCGTTCGTGGTGAGTCTGTCGAACCATGAACGGTTTAACCGTCCACCCTTCGACAGGCTTAGGGCGAACGGTTAAGCCTTGGGTTGTTTTCTGTCTTAAGTTGTAGCCTATAGTGTCGCAACGATTATGCAGTCGCGGATGCTTGTTCAGCCTGAATTTGTTTGAGCGCTTCGCGGTAATCGACCGGCATGACCTTAACAAAACGTGGCAAATAATCCTGCCAGTTATCCAAAATGTGCAGCGCTCTTGCGCTGTTGGTATAGCGCTTATGGTTTTCAATTAAATGCTTTAAGCGTTGTGCATCATGACGGGTCATATCGGACATAAGGTGGACGCGTCCATGTGTTTCCATGTCGCCGCCCTGATGCGCGATGGCTTCCAGCGTGTCATCTTCTTCGGGGATGGGTTCGAGTTCCACCATGGCCATGTTGCAACGCTTTTCAAAGTCGCCTTGTTCATCCAGTACATAAGCCACACCGCCTGACATGCCGGCTGCAAAATTGCGGCCGGTTTGTCCGAGAACGACCACGACACCGCCGGTCATGTATTCGCAGCCATGATCGCCCACGCCTTCGATAACCGCGACAGCGCCCGAATTGCGCACCGCAAAACGTTCACCGGCAACACCGCTGAAATAACATTCACCGCTGATGGCGCCATATAACACAGTGTTGCCGACGATAATATTTTCAGCAGGATTAATAGGACAGTCTTTAGGCGGGTAAATGGCGATACGTCCGCCGCTCATGCCTTTGCCTACATAATCATTGCCTTCGCCTTCAAGCTCGATGCTGATGCCTTGCGCCAAAAACGCGCCGAAACTTTGCCCTGCGGTACCTTTAACATGGATCGCAATGGTGTCTTCAGGCAAGCCTTTATGTCCATAACGCTTGGCGACTTCGCCGGACAGCATCGCGCCGAAAGTGCGGTTAATATTGCGGATAGGCGTATTGATGACCACCGGTTGTCCGTTTTGCAGCGCAGGTTGTGCTTGCGCAATTAAGGTATGATCCAGCGCATGTTCCAAGCCGTGATCCTGGCGTTCGTGGTGATAAAGGACTGTGCCATTTTCAACGGCGGGTTTATAGAAAACCCGGCTAAAGTCCAGCCCTTCGGTTTTCCAATGGTTTAGTGAGCGCTGCATGTCCAGCTTGTCCGAGCGACCGATCATTTCATTAAAGCTGCGGAAACCCAGTTTTGCCATCCATTGACGCACATCTTCTGCGACCATGAAGAAATAATTGACCACATGTTCCGGTTGTCCGGTAAAACGTTTGCGCAGTACCGGGTCTTGAGTCGCCACGCCGACCGGGCAGGTGTTCAAATGGCATTTGCGCATCATTAAGCAACCCGACACGATCAAGGGCGCAGTGGCAAAGCCGAATTCATCAGCGCCCAATAAGGCGCCGATGATGACATCGCGGCCGGTGCGCAAACCGCCATCGACTTGGACGGCGATGCGTCCGCGCAGCTTGTTGAGTATCAGTGTTTGATGGGTTTCGGCAAGGCCGATTTCCCACGGCAAACCGGCGTGTTTGATCGAGCTCATTGGGCTTGCGCCGGTACCGCCCTCATAGCCGGAAATGGTCACATGATCGGCGTGGGCTTTGGAAACGCCCGCTGCAACGGTGCCGACACCGACTTCCGATACCAGTTTGACGCTGATCCTCGCTTCGGGATTGACGTTTTTTAAATCATGGATCAGCTGCGCCAAATCTTCAATCGAATAAATGTCATGATGCGGCGGCGGCGATATTAAGCCTACGCCCTGAGTGGCATGGCGCACTTTAGCGATAACCGCATCGACTTTATGGCCGGGCAGTTGTCCGCCTTCGCCGGGTTTTGCGCCCTGGCTGATTTTGATCTGAATGTCGTCGGCATTGACCAGATATTCGGTGGTTACGCCAAAACGGCCGGATGCGACCTGTTTAATCGCCGAACGCATCGAATCTCCGTTGGGCAGAGGCTTGAAGCGTTCAGGAAGTTCTCCGCCTTCGCCGGTATTGGATTTGCCGCCGATGCGGTTCATCGCAATAGCCAGATTAGTATGCGCTTCGTAGGAAATTGAACCGAACGACATAGCTCCCGTTGCAAAACGTTTGACGATGTCCGCAGCCGATTCCACTTCATCCAATGGCACCGGGGTCGCATCTTCCTTGAATGACATTAAGCCGCGCAAGGTCAGCAAGGATTCGCCTTGCTCATCAATCAGGCGAGCGAATTCAGCATATTTTTCGTAGCTGTTGCTGCGCGTCGCGTGTTGCAAGGTGCTGATGGTTTCAGGTGTCCAGGTATGCGCTTCGCCGCGTACGCGGTAGGCATATTCGCCGCCAACATCTAGTGCGTCGCGGTATAACGGGGCATTGCCGAAAGCAATCTGATGGCGGCGAGTGGTTTCTTCGCTGATTTGGGCTAAGTCGATGCCTTCGATAGTGCTGGTTGTTCCGGTGAAATAGCGATCCAGAAAGGGTTCTGCTAAACCGAGCGCATTAAAAATTTGCGCGCCGCAATAAGACTGGTAAGTCGAAATACCCATTTTGGACATGACTTTGAGCAGACCTTTGGAGATCGCCTTGGTATAGCGTTTGTGTGCTTCATACTCGGTTAGGTCAGGAATGTTTTCGCATAAACCGGAGAGCGTGTCAAACGCCAGATAAGGGTTAACCGCTTCCGCTCCGTAAGCCGCTAACAACGCAAAATGATGAACTTCGCGTGCTTCGCCGGTTTCAATAACCAAGCCTACTTTAGTGCGTAGACCTTCGCGGGTCAGGTAGTGATGCACGGCAGAAGTTGCGAGCAGGGCAGGTATCGCGATATGGGCAATATCCAGGTCGCGGTCGGACAGAGCCAGAATATTATTACCTTCTTCAACAGCCTGTTTTGCCGCAAGACACAGGTTATCCAGTGCCGCTTCCATGCCGTTTGCTCCCAAATCGAAAGGATAACAAAACGTCAGGGTTTTAGTCTTGAATACGCCGCCGGTACGCGTTTCGATACGGCGAATTTTTTCTAAATCCTGGTTGCTCAAGATAGGCTGTTCCACTTCCAGGCGCATGTGGGTTCCGCCTTCGTCCAGGCCCAATAAATTGGGGCGTGGACCAATTAGTGAAACCAAAGACATGACCAATTCTTCGCGGATAGGGTCTATGGCCGGGTTGGTGACTTGGGCAAAACCTTGTTTGAAATAATCGTACAGTAAGCGCGAACGCTCCGATAATACCGCCAGTGCAGCATCAATACCCATTGAGCTGATCGATTCCTGTCCGGTTTTTGCCATCGGTTTCAGGATAAGTTCAATATCTTCTTGGGTATAACCGAAAGCTTGTTGTCTATCCAGCAGGGTATGCGCATCGGGTGCCATTGCAGAAATTTCAGCAGGCAGATCGGCAAGCATAATTTGTGTTTTACTTAGCCACTCGGCATAAGGGTGGCAAGCGGCTAAATTGGCTTTCAATTCCGCATCGTCGATAATGCGGCCTTGTTCGGTGTCGATCAACAGCATTTTGCCTGGCTGCAAGCGCCATTTTTTGATAATCTTGTGCTGGGGAATCTCTAAAACGCCCATTTCCGAGGCCATAATAACGAAATCGTCATCGGTGACCAAGTAACGCGCAGGACGCAAGCCGTTGCGATCCAGGGTTGCGCCGATTTGACGGCCATCGGTGAAGGCGATAGCCGCAGGGCCGTCCCAGGGTTCCATTAAGGCAGCATTATATTCATAAAACGCGCGCAGTTTTTCGTCCATTAACACGTTGCCGGACCATGCTTCGGGGATCAGCAACATCATCGCGTGGGCCAGTGAATAACCGCCGGCAACCAATAATTCCAGTGCATTGTCGAAACAGGCCGAATCCGATTGCGCTTCGTCGATCAACGGCCACAGTTTATGCATGTCGTCGCCCAGTACCTTGGACGCGATGGAATGACGACGCGCCGCCATGCCGTTAACATTGCCGCGCAAGGTGTTGATTTCACCGTTATGGGCGATCAGCCGGAAAGGATGCGCTAAATCCCAGGTTGGGAAGGTGTTGGTGGAAAAACGCTGATGCACCAAGGCCAGAGCACTGTCCATGCGCTCGTCGTTCAAATCCGGATAAAATGCTCCGACCTGATCTGCCAGCAACATGCCTTTGTAGACTATGGTACGTGACGATAACGACGGAATATAAAAAGCGTGTCCATGATCTAGCTTTAAATCACGCACAGTGTTTTCAACTTGCTTGCGAATGACAAACAACTTGCGCTCGAAAGCGTCTTGATTAGAGCAATCTGATCCGCGACCGATAAAAATCTGCCGTATAAACGGTTCAACCAGTTTTACCGATTCACCCAGGGTTTGATTGTCGACAGGTACATCGCGCCAACCTAACACTACGGCATTTTCACGAACAATAATGTCGGTTAACAGTTTCTCGCAAGTGGCTCGATTGGCGGCGTCGCTAGGCAAAAATATCATGCCAACCGCATAATCTCCGACTTTCGGCAGGGAGATGCTAAGTTTGTCGCATTCCGCACGGAAAAAAGTGTCGGGGATTTGAAGTAAAATACCAGCACCATCGCCCGCATGGATATCTGCGCCGACCGCGCCACGGTGGGTCAGGTTGGTCAGTAATTCCAAACCCTGACGTACGATTTCATGGCTTTTTTGACCCTTTATATGAACGATAAAACCCACGCCGCATGCATCATGTTCATTGCGTGGATCATATAAACCCTGTCTGGTCGGTAGCGTACTTTGACTCATTGTCACCTCTGAAAAATATTACAAAAGGGTTGTTATTTTTTTATGTTAATAACCCTCGTTCCGCACCTGTTTTGATGCTCGCATCAGCCGTCGCAGGGGCGGCAAAATTATCTAATTATACGGATGACAGATAATTCTGTCACGTAGTCTTTTGTCGCCAGCACTAGTAAACAGTGTTGGTTACTGTTCATAATTATGAGGTTGGCAGAGGTCTTTTATTGACGATTTATACAGATGCGGTGTTTATTTCGGTTGTTTTAATGAAATAGAATATTCAGTTTATTCACTCGTGTCGACGCTCGTTCCGCTGTTTAATAACACGGCTGAAAGTGCAAAAGCATGCTTTGAATTATGCTGACGGTGATTTTTGGGGTTCAAGCGGGGCTACAGAACTAAATGAAGCAAGGAATAAGGCTGAATAGTTACCGATTTTACCTGGGTTTTTCGTGTCTTCGTGGTTTAATAATCAATCTGCTTATTCTAGCGTTAAGTAAATTCATATGTTGACTGGTTAATGATGAAAGAAAATTTTGATGTTGTAATTGTTGGCGGGGGCATGGTTGGCGCTGCCGTTGCCTGTAGTCTTGGCGGAAGCTCATTGAAAGTGGCGGTGATAGAAAGTGTTCCTCCGCAAGCTTTTGCGGCTGATCAGCCTCATGATTTACGGGTTTCTGCGCTGAGTATTGCGTCAAAAAATATCCTTGAAACTGTAGGTGCCTGGAATGGTGTGGTCAAGCGCAGGCTTTGTCCGTTTCGCAGGATGCGTGTCTGGGAAACCGCAGGGGATACCGAGTTTTGCAGCGATGATATTCATTATTCCGAATTGGGTTATATCGTTGAAAACAGGGTGACTCAACTGGCGTTATTGGAGCGATTACACGATTTTGCCAATATCGAGCTGATGTGCCCGGCTACCATTGATAAAATCAACTATTCTGCTGGAAACCTGACTGTAGTGGAACTGGCTGATGGCCGTATTTTGTCGGCAAAAGTGTTGGTTGCCGCAGATGGCGGTCAATCCAGAGTTAGGCAAACAGTGGGTTTGGGCGTAACCAGTTGGGATTATAAGCAGCATGCGCTGGTGATTTATATCGCAACCGATTACGGGCAGCAGGATATAACTTGGCAGCGCTTTGTTCCTAGCGGGCCGCAGGCATTTTTGCCGTTAACCGGGCATTACGGATCAATAGTCTGGTATAACTCGCCGGATGAGATAAGCCGGTTGAAAGCATTGCCTAAGGATGATTTGCTACGCGAATTGACAGCAACGTTTCCTGATTGTCTGGGCAAGGTTAACGCTATCTTGGGAACGGCGAGTTTTCCGTTGAAACGTCAACATGCGCAAAGCTATGTTAAACCCGGTGTAGTTCTGGTAGGTGATGCGGCGCATATGATTAATCCGTTGGCAGGGCAGGGTGTTAATATCGGTTTGCTGGATGCGGCGGCCTTGGGTGAGGTTCTCATTGAGGCTCATAAGCAAGGTCTTGAGTTGAGTGATTTGACGGTTTTAAGGCGTTACGAAAAAATGCGCCGCAATGAAAACCTGAAAATGATGACGGTCATGGATGTTTTTTACCGAGTGTTCAGCAATCAGGCGTTGCCGGTCAAGTTCTTGCGCAACTTTGGACTGGGCTTAGCCGAACGAATTTTACCCGCTAAAAATAAAGTGATGCGCAGTGCGATGGGTTTGGAAGGCAATTTACCGAAGCTAGCCAAAGGCGAACCGATTATTTGATCGTTAGGCAAAAGCACGGTGAATCATAAAATTATGGCTGCGTGGTGAAAAGCCCTTAAATTACAGCGGAATAATTTTTTTTAAACTGAAATTTTTAAGTGATTTTGATAATAGTTAAGTGTGGATAGTTATGGAGCGTAGGTTTTATCAAAGGATTCCTGTACAGGTTTCCGCCATGGTTACTACCGGCGATGGCGTGTGCATTAAGGTGGTTGTGATAGATGTATCCAGGGGCGGGCTAAGTGTAGAGTGTAATATCACACAACGGAACATGCTTACGCCGGGAGGGAGTTTTGTCCGTGACGGCAGGCCGGTATCCGTGTTTGTCGAGCTGAATCTGTCTAATGATGATGAATCGTTATCCAAAATAGTCGCACGGTGCCATGTGGTTTTTTCTCGGCGTATGTCCAGCGATCAGTGCAAAATTGGACTGCGCTATGCAGATATTGAAAATAACGGACATGAACAGCTGGCTCGGCTTATTGCGGAAAGCCTTAAAACTCAAGTTTAAGTCGCTTATTTTTTGCTTCGGCTCTTGGTTTCCAGTAGACAGACATTATTTACCGCAGAAGACACGAAGGACATAAAGCAAATAACAATATGTTGAAAACTTCGTGTTCTTCGTGGTAATTCCCGGAAACAGTCGTTTCTGGTGTCGCTCAAGCCGGCTTATTCTTGCCTACGAATGATGCACCCAATCCGCCCCTAAAGTTCCTTGTAGTTGTTGCAGATAAGCCGGATCGTTGATCTCGGCCAGCATCCGTTCTGCCGCTTCGAGTTTTTGATTTAACTCGGCGCGAACGGTCGACCAATCCGCCAGGAGCGGATTGGCACGCAAAGCCCCCGAAGGGGCACAAGCAAAGACAGCCTGTGATGAATCGTTCTGTTCAGTTGCCGTCAATTGTTGCTGGATATAAGTCTGGTGTTGCTGCCACAGTTTGCTGTCGCGTTGCTGTTTAATCTCAAGGCGTTGTTGATACCAGTCGCTTTGCAGTAAATAGTCGCGGGTAAATAGGGTGCGGATATCCGAGTCGCTGATGGTTTTACCCGCATAATGGCCGTGAGCCATGATGTGCAGCAGTGCTTTTAAAGACGGACAGGCATCATCAATGGAGCCGTCCTGAAAATACAGTTGCGCTACCCGTTGCTGCGCCTCAAAAACATTGTCGATACCGTCAACATAGCTCGGCAGATCTTGTGTTTCCGGTTTCAACATGGCTTCGTCGAATACTGCCGTTGGGTAATCGAACATTTTGCCGAAATTGGTATGCACAAAGCGTTCGGTAATGCGGTAACCCAGACGGCTTTGGAAAACAGTGCGACCCTCGTATTCAAAATCTTCCAGTTTTTCCAATTGTCCCTGTTCAATCAAATACTGCGGGTCGCGCTCGGCTACCGGCAAGCGTGACCAGATTTCCGGAATCAGCAAGCTGATGTCGTGATCGATTCGGCGCTGTGAACCGATGAATCCCGCCGCGGTGGAAAAGCCGTCGTAGCCGCACAGCATGAATGAAACCAGTGCGGTGTTCAGGTCGGCGGTCGCAGATACGGCATTGAACGGGCCTTTGGTCAATGCGCCTTCGGAGCCCGCGCCGGTTGTAGAGGGCGATTTTCCGGTCAGGCTGCAAATAAAATCCATAAACAGCTCAGGCAGTTCCTGGTAATGAATTGGATTATAGATAGCCAGCGGCCGGATGCCCGCCTCCAGGTCGGCAGGATTATTGCGCCGTCCAGTCAATACCGAGTTAACCGGAAAATAAACGGTTTGATCGGCATTAAGACCCCGTGCTAAACGGGTGGATTGCTCGGCAATATAGCGCGCTTTTGGGTCGGTAATATCGGGACGCAGTTGCAGGTAGCGGACATTGAGACTGGGTTCGCCGTCAACCAGACGAGGATGCGCCGAGGATACGAAGTACTCGCCCTCTTGGCCTGCTGCGGCCTGGATGATGACGTTTTGCATCGGTGCGCTGAATTTGTCGAAGTGAATAACATCTTCGATAAACTCGCGGGCATCTTGCGGGGTCAGCGGTTGAAAATTGGAGATGAAGTTATCGGTACCCGAAAAATCCAGTTCGGTCTGTAAATCGGTACCCCGATGAATCGCATCATCAGGGCGCTGAAAGAAACTTTGTTCGCAGTTTTCGACCAGTTTGACGCTGGGGTTTTTATAGTCGGGATTAAGGCCGGTCAGATAACGCAGCGGCACCACGGTGGACGCGGAAATATCATCTTCCATCTGGACTTTGGCCGAGGCGATAAAATCTTGGCGCAGTTTGAACACTCGCCACGCACCTTTTTCGTCAAAACCTACGCGCAGATAGCTGGCGATCAGTTTACGGTTTTGAAATTTCAGTTCGTTGCCAGGATGGCTGTTGACCATATCAACGGAGAAATATTTCATCCAGTCTGACTGCCATTCTTCCTTGTAAAAACGTTTAATCATCAGTACCACCGCCAGAATATGCCGGGGAATTTCCTCCAGCCATCGGTTATAGGCATCCGAATATTGGCTTGCCGATGGCGTTAATAGCTTGATTACCGAACCCAGGCTGCGTTCGCTGCTGAGTAAGCGACGTTGGTCGAGACCGTGCAGTGCCGGATCTCGAAATCGGGAGGAGTAATCGTATTCGAATAGTTGGGTGACTATCGCCATGTCTTTGTCGAAATCATCGATAAAGACGGCGCCAAAAATAGTCGCTCCAGCAATGGATTTTGAGATTTCCGACTTGCCGCCACCGGATACTGTGCTCGGTTTATGACAAAAAGTGCCTTCCTGATGGGTGCCGATCAAGCGCCAGCTGGGCGCATTAGGGTGACGTTCCATGTGGACTTTAAAGCCATTGGGATACACATAAGTGTGGTTGAACAGCAGTTTAAGTGTTTGCGGCTGCTTGTTATGCGTCCAGCTGATTTTCTGTAGTTGAATGTTGATCTTTGCCGAATTGGGGATGTAAATGATGTCGGCATGGTTTTTATCAATAGCGTAGCCTTGTTCATTAGTCTCTATGACGGCCGCCAGTTGCCGGCAGACTTTATCGAAAGAATACTGTTCGCCGATAAAGGAACTATGCGGCAAAAAGATTTCCCCAAGGATGACTCTAGGAAAAGCTAGCGCACCTCCTGAATGTTCTTCTTCACAGCCGCCGTATAAATTAGCCGAATAACTGATCTGGGATTTGATTTCTTTTTTGCTGTAGCCGAAATAGTTGTCGGCAATAATAGTGACAATCACGCCCTGCATATTGCGGCATACCAGTTTAAACGGTTGGCCGTTATTGTACAGATCATTTTCATGCTCCCAGCACATGCCGTCTTTACGCTGGCGCTCGGTGGCATCATCAACATGCGGCAGTCCCAGAGCTTGTTTGCGGCAATGAACCAGATGCGGCGCGAGAATAATACAGCCGGTATGTCCGGTCCAATGAGCGCTATCTAATGCGGCATCGTTCTCGGGTAGAAACGGGTTGCCTGCATTGCCGAAAATGGATTCAACAAAATCCAGGTTGGCGACCAGTCCTCCGGGTGCGAAAAAGCGGACTTCCATGGTTTTGACCGGCATAGTATCGGAAATTTCCGGGCATACGATAGGCCGCATCAGCGACGACACCCAGAGTTTTGCGCTGTTTTGTTGGGTGCTGGTAAAAGGCAGGCTCAAAAGGTCGGCCGGAGGCGAAAGTGCTTCGCGGAGCAGCGCCGCGTAAGCCGCTACCGGCACTTCGTTTTTATCAGCCGGAACCGGAAGTCCACCGGCGGCAATATGGAACACGCCTTTGGTGGTGCGCCGGTCATTTTGCGGATTATGCAGCACTCCTTGCTGTATCCGGTAAGAGTCGATATAAGCCGAATGAAATTCGTTATGTTGGAAGGGCAGGGATAGTTCCCTTGCCAGTCCTTTCTGTTCCAGCACAAAGGTTTCACCCGGCAAACTGATGAATGCATTCTGATCAACGGATACGCCGTTTTCAGTCAAGTAATGGTTAAGGAAATCCTGTATGCGTCGGTCGGCCGGGCAGCGGTAGTTGGTCAGTGCCAGCAGGCGACGTTGCTGGGAATAGTTTTTTAACAAACCATCGGCAATTTTAAGATATTGCGGGTCGTTTTCCACAGCACAGGTTGGTTGACCCAGCGCGGCCAGTTGCAGGTTAATGTATTGCAGTTTTTCCAGTCGGTTAGGGATGGATGAATCTGGGCGGGCTTTATGGGTCAATGAGTTCATGCGTGTTGATTCCGGCGGTCTGGTTGGCGTTTTATTTATTGTACCAGCTACTCAGGAATAAAATTTCTCAAACTTTTGAATGAAAACATTAAGCTGATCGGAAGGTAAATGATTGATGCCGGCAGCAGCTTTGCGTCCGCCGCCGCTTGGAAAGTTGGAACATAGTTCGTCAGCGCCGGCTTTATTGGGCTGATTTTTGTAACATGCTGGCGCTCTGACGCCAACTTGGTAACTATTGTCCTGGTTATAAGTGATCACGGCATGGGCTTTGGAAGGATTTAGGTTGGCTAAATCATTGCCGAATGCGCCGTTAACGCGTCTTGCCCAGAGAGTGTCAGGCAGGATGAATACAGCGACCGCATCGCTTTGGTATTCAGGATGAATGCTCCTGGCATTAGTCATGTCTTCTTGGTAGCCTTGTTGCAGTTGAGCAAAGAGGTGCGGATTGTCGCTGATAAAGTCAAAAGGCGATTGGAAATCGGCCATTTCCAGATACAGTTTATCCGGCGCAAAATGCAGGTCAGCCATGCAGCTGCCGTAACCGTTATAGTTAATATAAATACCTAGGTTTTTCAGGATGTCGAGCTTTGCTGGATTTAGGTTTAGGGTGGCGGCCAATTGTTCGGCGCTGTGGTTCAGGTTGTCGCCAAAGGCGGCTGTTATTGCCCACAACGGGTATTTCCCTTTTAAGTGCTGATTGATTAGCAGGCTGGTACAGACGGCGCTGTCGGTATTAATCAGCGTTTTTAGATGAGGATGCTTTTGAATGTCGCCCGACTGGTGGTGATCTACATAAAAAATATGCGCCCCGTTGTTTAAAAATTCATTAACCCGAACACTGTTTTGTTGCAGGGAAATATCCAGCACGGTGACGTAGTCGCCTGAGCTTGCGGTAAATTTATCGAGTAGCTGAATATCGCGTTTAATGCCGGTAATGAGCTTTGATGCCAGCGGTTGAACGAGGCGCAGTTGAATCAGTGCACAAATACCGTCAGCGTCGCCATTGAAAACATCGAAATGCATGCGCTTATTCCTGAATGGATAAGATGTTTCGAGCGCGTAATAGCGATATGACTTGTTGTATGCTCTGTTCGAGCGAAAGTTGGCTGGTATCGATTTTTAACTCCGGGTTTTCAGGTTCTTCGTAAGGCGAAGAAATGCCGGTAAAGTCTTTTATTTCGCCTTGCCGCGCTTTTTTATAAAGTCCTTTAACATCCCGTTGCTCGCAAATCGGTAACGGGCAGTAGCAATAAATTTCGATAAAATCGCCATGCGGCATCAGGCTTCTTGCTATGGCGCGCTCCGCTTTAAAGGGTGATATAAATGCGGTAAGCGTTATCACGCCAGCTTCAAGCAGAAGCTTTGCCGTTTCACTGATGCGGCGGATATTTTCTTTGCGGTCTTTATCGCTAAAGCCCAAGTCGCTGCACAAGCCGTGGCGCACATTATCGCCGTCCAGGACAAAGGTATGTAAACCATTTTGATGCAAGTGTTCTTCTACGGCATGGGCCAGTGTTGATTTACCGGAGCCGGATAGGCCGGTAAACCAAAGGACCACCGATTTATGCGTGTTTTTTTGTTGGCGCCGTTGCCGGGTGACGGTGGCACGATGCCATACGGTATTTTGGCTTTTTTCGGTTGGCTTATTCATTAGCGGTCACCTCAATGACACTATTTTTATTCGATCAGAGCGCAGCCGATTTTAATGGTGACTTGCCAGTGTGCGACTTTGCCGTTTTCTATGTGTCCACGGGTTTCGATAACTTCAAGCCAGCGCATGTTTGTGATGGTTTCGGCTGCTTTGCTTACCGCATTTTCGATAGCGTCCTGGATACTCATGGTTGATGAGCCGGTGAGTTCTATTTTTTTGTAAACATGTTCGGTCATGATCGTTTCCTTTGTTGTGTGTAATAAAAATCCAGTTCTTGCAAACGTTCCGGTGTGCCTATGTCCATCCAGAAGCCGTTTATTTTTTGCCCTGAAACCCGGCCCTTCGCTATTGCCAGTCGTAACACAGGTCCTAGTTTACTGGGACCTGTGGCTATGTGACTAAACAGCTCGGAGCGATACAGTCCGATTCCGCTAAAGGTTAGGTGTTCGCTGCTGTTTGACACGACAGATCCGGTATTATCCAGGCTGAAATCGCCTTCTGGGTGATGTGCTGGATTATCGACCAGAACTAGATGAGCCAAATCGACTGTCAGGTTTTTGAGTTCGGAAAAATCAAAGTCTGTGGCGATATCGCCATTGACGACCAAAAATACCTCGTTACCTAATAAAGGCAAGGCGTTAATGATGCCGCCCGCCGTTTCCAATGCGTGTTCGCCTTCCGGCGAATAATTTATGCTGGCGCCAAATTGATTGCCGTTGCCTAACCGTTCTTCTATTTGTAAGCCCAGGTGGGCATGATTGATGACTATATCATTAAAGCCGGCGGCAACCAGCTGTTTAATGGTATGTTCGATCAGCGGTTTGCCGGCGGCTTGCAGTAAAGGTTTGGGCGTGTGGTCGGTTAATGGCCGCATTCTTTCGCCGCGCCCTGCCGCTAAAATCATGGCCTTCATATGTAGACTTCGCTCAATATAGGTAATACATGGGCATGCAGAAAGTCGTTAAATTCGGCAAGTTCAGGGTAAATCGCGCACACGGCAGTGACGTAGTTCAGCGTGCGCGGTATGTCGCCCAGATAGTTGGACTTGCCGTCTCTTAAGTGCAAACGAGAAAAAATGCCGATGGCTTTAAGATGGCGTTGGAGTCCCATCAGGTCAAACCAGCGGTTAAACTGGGCTTCGCTACAATGAATCAGTCCTGTCTGCAGGAGTCGCTCAAAGTAGTTGAATCGCCATTGTTCAAGCTGTTGTTCAGGCCAGGCAATATAACAATCGCGCAATAACGATACCAAGTCGTAGGTAATCGGGCCGATGACGGCATCCTGAAAGTCGATGACTCCGGGTGAATCGTAGTTTAAAACCATCAGATTGCGGGAATGATAATCCCGGTGTACGCAGGTTCTTGGTTGCTCCAGGGCTGATGCCGTGAGCAAGGCGTTGACGTTCTCCCAAATAGCTGAGGGGATTTGAATATCCAGAAATCGACCTAAAAACCATTCGTCAAAAATAGCCAGTTCTCTGCGCAGCAGCGCCTGGTCATAGTCGGGCAGTCCGGCGTGTTGTACGGGCGTTTGGGTTTGCAGTTTGAATAAACTGTCGAAAGCGCTTTGATATAGATCGGTCGCAGTGCTCGCATTAAGTTGATCCAGAAAACATTGGCTACCGAAGTCTTCCAGCAGTAAAAAGCCGTCAGTCAGGTTTTGATGGAATATGATCGGGACGTTGACCTGAGACTGCGTCAGCAGTCCGGCAATTCTAATAAAAGGTTCAATGTTTTCCTTGCTTGGCGGGGCATCCATAATAATGAATTGTCCGTCCGGGGTTTTTACCCGAAAGTAACGCCGGAAGCTGGCATCGCTGGAAGCGATTTCGCAATGGGTGATGGTGAGCAATAAATCATGCTCAAGCCAGTCAAACATCGATATTGATCTTAAATCTTCAGGCATCATGATGTTTAGGATAGATTAGTATAATGCTGTAGTAGTAAGGTAAAATAAGCGTCCGGCATTCTATTCGATTTATGATCCATTACGCTACTAAACTTGATATTACCTATGCGCCGTCGTTTATTTTTGCTTTTTTTACCTTCTATTTATACACCGGTCAGCGTTGCCAATGAGGCGCTCTGGAATTGCGTGCAAAGTAAGGATACCAAAGAGTGGGTTTGTGTAGGTGAAAAAAAACCTGCAAATAAAACCAGTGCGGCAAAAATTCCTGATCAGGTTGAACCGGTTAAAGACGTGCAGCCTGAGGCTATTACAACTACGCAGCCGATTGTGGCAGAGCCGGTAAACGTTGAATCCGAGTCCGTTCCAGTTGAGAGTGCAGAGCTTGAACCCAGCGCTCCAAAACGCTCCGAGAGTATTGAGACCGATAAAGACACCCGGCAAGTTAGCGCAGAGTCAAAGCCAGTCAATCCGCTACCTGTGACGCCTGATTCAAAAAAACTGCTTCAAACTGAATCCAATCGTCCAGGCTGGAGTTGCGATGCTAATGCCGAGGGTAAAAACTGGGATTGTAAGCTGGTCGGTACCGATCCTAAGGCACAGGCGCGGCCTGTTGAAACCTATGAGCAGGGTATAAGTTTGCTCACTCCGGCGTTTGATCATAATGAAGAGCAAACCTTTAGCAATCTTAAGTCGCAACTGAAATATGATCCTTGGCTAAACTGTACTGCGCCTGGTGGTGGGAAACCGGGTTTTGTACCTGAAAAGGATTTGAGGAAGGTGTCGCCGTTGGATATTAATTCTGATTATGCAGAAATATTCGACAATGAAATTTACAGTTATGTCGGTAATGTTGAAATGACCCGCGCGGATCAGCGATCGGTTTCCAATAAAGCGAGTTACGACACTATTTCGGAGACATTGGATTTACAGGGTAGCGTCTATTACAGTGAAGATGAATTGGCCTTGCACAGTGAATCAGCCTCCCTTAACTTGGCGTCCGATCAGGCTAGATTAAGGGAGGCGTTGTTTATTTCCCCGTCTACGCCGCTCAGAGGCCGGGCCAAAACAATTTATAAGGAAAATCGCTCCTTAACTCGATATAAAGGTGTTGCTTATACCAGCTGCCGACCCGGCAATCAGGATTGGGTCGTGCATGCGGCTGAGCTGAAACTGAATAAAACGACCGGTCAAGGCGCGGCTAAAAATGCTTGGCTTGAATTTAAAGGTACGCCTGTATTTTATTCGCCTTATCTTTCTTTTCCGATAGATGACAGACGACTTTCCGGTTTTCTTGCGCCTTCATTTGGCAACACGCAACGGGGCGGATTTAGGCTGGAAACGCCGTATTACTGGAATATAGCGCCTAATTTCGATGCAACTTTACGACCGCGATATTTGGCAAATAGAGGCGCCATACTGGGCGGGGGTTTCCGTTATTTGACAGAGATGACAGCTGGGACGACGGATCTGGAATTCATGCCTAATGACAGTCTTCGCGACAATTCCAGGTATTTTGCAGCGCTTAAAAATAATACTCAATTTACCCCACATATTAATTCAAATTTTGATTTGAATTATGTGTCGGATAAAGAGTATTTCTCTGATTTGGGTAATGCTCTTAGTACCTCGACGTACAACAGTTATCTTGTAAGCCAGGCTAACTTGGGATATGCAAACGAGGGGGTTTCTTTAAGAGGCCATGTTGATAATTATCAATCGATTGATAAAGCGATAACCAATGAGCGCTTACCCTATCGGAGATTGCCGCAAGTTAATCTGAATTTAAATCACTCATTCGATTTTATGCCATTGAATACCTTGATGGATGCCGAATATGTGTATTTTCAACATGACTCTGTCATCAATGGACAGCGAGCTAATGTTAAGCCGTCAGTCAGTTTTCCGTTGCAAACGGCCAGTGCTTTTTTAACGCCAAAATTGTCCTTGCAACATACCCAGTATGCGCTAAACAATCCTAAAGGCGGCGTATTAGCCACGGACAGCCTGTCAAGAACTTTGCCGATTTTTTCTGCCGATAGCGGTCTGTATACAGAAAAGGACGTGAATTTTTTTAACAGATCTTATCTGCATACCCTTGAACCCCGATTGTTTTATTTATATATTCCCAGCGCAGATCAGAACGACATTCCGATATTTGATACGGCATTGACTGATTTTTCATTTAATAGCATGTTCTTGGAAAACCGCTTTAGCGGCACAGATAGGGTACAGGATGCCAATCAGCTTACAGCAGCCTTAACCACACGTTTGGTTGATGCTACATCTGGCAAGGAAAAGCTAAAACTCAGTGTGGGTCAAATTATTTATTTTCAGGATAGAAAAGTGACTTTGCCAGGTTACCCTATAGAAACCAACCAATTATCGCCTTTGGTAGCTGAGTTGAATGCTGGACTGACTGATCATGTTTCAGTGAGTTCTGGAGTACAATGGGATTCTCATCTTAATGATATCGTTAGATATAACGCTGGCTTGCATTATGTTAATGAGCCGGGTGAGATTGTTAATCTTGGCTATCGTTATAGAAAAAACACGGTTATCCCTGATTTATCGGGGAAGAGACTTTATGATATTATTCAAAGCGATGCTTCCTTCCACTGGCCGGTTTATGATAATTGGTCTGTGGTTGGACGTTGGACGTATTCATTGTTGAACAATTCTACCCAAGAAAGTTTTTTTGGCCTGGAAAAAGAAAATTGTTGTTGGCGTTTTCGTGTTATCGGGCGACGTTGGATTAATAGTATAAATCTTAATCAAAATCCAAATACGCCTGATGCCCTGCCTATTGTCGATGCGACAGGTATAAGCCAGACAGGGGTGTTTTTTCAGATAGAACTTAAAGGATTGACCGGTATTGGCGAAAAACTTGACGAGTTTTTTGAAAATCAAATTTATGGTTATCGGAAACCTCAAAAATGATCAAACAAGAAAACATGAAAAAAACTATTATTGCAGTGCTGCTGTGTAATTTATTGTTTGGCAGCTTTTTAGCGCACGCCGAAGTTCTGGATACCATAATTGCTGTGGTTGAAGATGACGTTATTCTTGAGCGGGAACTGCAAAAAGAAGTTACGGTTATTGAGCAAAGAATACAGCAGAGTAAGGCCGCGATTCCGCCTGCGTACATACTGCGTAAACAAGTACTGGAAAAAATGATTGTTGATAAACTCCAGCGGCAACTGGCGGAAAAAGCCGGAATTACCGTCAGCGAAGAAATGCTTAACAGTTCGACTGCAGATATAGCCCGAAGAAATAATATGGATGTCGAACAATTCAGGGCAGAACTGGAAGGGCAGGGCATTAGTTATCAAAGTTTTTTGGATAATATGCGCAACGAAATCATTATTAATCAATTACGCGGCAGAGAGATAGGCGGACGTATTAAGGTGACTGACCGCGAGGTTGAACACTATTTGGAAACCCAGGATAAAATTGGCGAAGAGTCTACGCAGTATCATTTAGGCCATATATTGATTGCAGTCAAAGAAGGTGCGTCATCGACAGAGGTACAGCGTGCAATGAGCAAAGCCGATGATCTGGTTAAGAAACTGCGGGCAGGACAAGATTTCAGCCAAACAGCAATAAGTGATTCAGAAGATGCAAATGCCCTAAAAGGTGGTGATCTGGGTTGGCGTGCCATGAGTGAAATACCAACCTTGTTTGTTAATGAAATCAGGGAAATGAAGCAAGGCGATGTGTCTGACCCTATACGCAGTCCGAGCGGCTTTCATATCATTAAAATGTTGCAGTTGAAAGGCATGGATAACCACATGATTATCAAAACTAAAGTTCGGCATATTTTAATTAAAACTAATGAGTTGATTGATGATGCCGAGGCAAAAAAACGCTTGTTGGCATTAAAAGTTCGCATTGCTGATGGTGATGATTTTGCCGCCTTGGCGCGGGCGCATTCAGATGATAAAGGTTCGGCATTAAAAGGCGGTTCACTTGACTGGGTAGGTCCTGGTGACTTGGTTAAGCCATTTGAAGAAGCCATGGTAAATCTCGGCATTAATGAAGTGAGTGAGCCGGTACAGACGCAGTTTGGCTGGCATATCATTCAAGTCTTAGGCCGGGAAAATAAGGACGATAGTAATGAGTTTAAAAAGAACTTAGTCAGAGAGGCTATTCGTAAGCGGAAAATCGAAGAAGAAACAGAGCTCTGGGTTCGCCGATTGCGTGACGAGGCTTTTGTGGAAATTTATCAGGATAGACTTTGAAACAGTTTAGTGCGGTTACAGGTCGTCAACATCGTGAAACAAATAAATAGCAATCATAAAGACGGCATGGCCGTGACCGTGACTTTTCCCGACAGTCTTGCAGCATTTCCTCCGTCCATGGAGGTCAGAGCAGGAGTTATAACCCCAGAGGTGGAGGTAGAACAACCCATGAATGTAAGGACCGCAGGGACTGTGGTTGCCCAACCGGGTATTAAAATGGTTCGCTATCGCCTGGGTGTGGGGTGTAAACATCAGATTAACTCGGAAGAGCTTAAAAAAGTGTTAATTGATGAGTCTGGAGTCGACAAAAATAATATTAATAATATTAATATACAAGGTGACTATACGCTTGTTGAGTTGCCCGATGAAATGCCTCAGGATATTTTTCTGCATTTAAAATCAGTGGAAATTAAACAACATAAATTGGACATAAGGCGGGTAAAATCACGTAATAAAAAACGTGACAAAAACCAATGTCGACGAGGAAAACAGCGTGTTCGCTCGTCCGGCAATAGCGGCTCCGAGCGAGTCAGTAGCAGTTAGTTCGATCGAACGGATTCAAAGGTTAAATGTTACCGACCGACGTAGGCATTATTAAGCATTTCTTCATCAAAAGTAGACATGGGGCCGTGACCGGGAGTAATACAAGTTCTTCTCTGCACATTGTTACGTTGCTCCTGTATTGCCTAAAAGCGCCTACTTTTGGTGCTTTATCTCCTATCTGTCAATGCAATCGATAGATTATTTTGATTGCATTAATCAGGGTATTGATATCCTTTTGGCAAATCGGTTCGACCGATTGAGGCTTTAAATAACACGCCGTCGACGATGGCCAGTTTGGTGTTGCGGCGAACAAAAAACCTATATCCTCGTGTATATTCAGGGCAGTGAAAAACATCCAGTATTTCTTCGTCCACCTTAATAATATCGCTCTACCCATATCGCCTCCGGGATCAATAATGGCAGCTTTATCGGACTGTTCGCAAAATCAGCAGGGAACGGTCCTATTGATAAGTGCTAGCTGGAATAATATAAACTCGCCTATGTAATGGGAGACAACAAACAAAACTTTATCATTAACATGAAAAACCACTATTAAGGGTAAGACACATAAGTTTTACCCTTAATTTAACGACTGCTCGTTTAACATTATGACAACTATACAATACATTAATACTCCTGATCAGCTGGCGAAGCTGTGTGAACAGATAAAAAAAGAATCTTGGTTAGCTCTTGATACCGAGTTTTTACGGGAAAAAACCTATTACCCAAAATTTTGTCTGCTACAAATAGCTACGCCGGAATGGGTGGCATGCATTGACCCCATAGCATTACCATCTCTGGATATCCTTTTTGAAGTTTTATACAGCCCATCCATCGTAAAAGTATTTCATTCCTGTCGCCAGGATTTGGAGATATTTTATCAATTAACCGGAAAATTACCCGAGCCGATTTTTGATACCCAAATTGCTGCGCCGTTGCTGGGTTTTCAGGAGAATCCGGGATACGCGATGCTGGTTTCCAGTTTATTAAATGTGAATTTAAACAAGGCCCATACTCGGGCTGATTGGAGCAAGCGGCCGCTGATAGAGGCGGAAATTCAATATGCTGCGGATGATGTCATTTATTTATGCAAGATTTATCAAATGATGTTGCAGAAATTAGCCGAGTTGGGACGGGGCGATTGGCTGGAGCGTGATTTTGCTGAATTGTCTAATCCCGATCTTTATGAGGTAAAGCCTGAAAAATCTTGGTTAAAAATTAAAGGTAAAAACAAGCTAACAGGAAAACAACTGTCGATTGTTCAAACCTTGGCCGAATGGCGGGAAAATACTGCGCAGTCTGAAGATCGCCCCAAGAGTTGGCTGTTGCGTGATGAGATGCTGTTCGATTTAGCCAAGCTGCAACCGGAAACAGTGAGCGAATTGGCCAATGTTCGAGGCATTAATGAACGTACGGCTAATCGTTATGGCGCAGAACTGTGCGACTTAATTATGGCTGCCAAGAACCGTGCACCGATACCTTTAAATGAAAAGGGACGACCTGTAAAAAAAACCCAGCAACAAGAAGCGGTACTGGATATTTTAACGGCACTGGTTAGAATACGCGCCGAAGAAAACGCATTAAACCCCGTTATTCTTGCGACACGTAAAGATCTGGAAGAGCTGCTGTTTAATGACGGTAATGAGTGTCCATTATTGCATGGTTGGCGTTTTAACATGGCCGGAATGGAGTTGGTCGGTTTGTTAAAAGGCGAATTATTACTGGGAATTCAATCTGACAAACTGGCTATTATTGAAAACAAGTGCTTGAATTAAGATGGCCTATTTAAATTAAATCGGTAAATGCAACTGCAATTACCGAATATCTATACTGGCAGTTGTTCTTTGACTGCTAATTTTATAAATTCCATAGTTCAGATGACTGATTGAGTCGGTGAATAGTTGACAATATATTAGGCTTGTTTTTAAACATATTAGTCCTATTATATTTTAAATTAGCTTAAGCTGATGCTTGCAGCGCTTGGTTGTCATATAATGTGAGTTTTAGATTTTTATGTTCCCGGAAGGTAAGTTAATATGAAAAAAATTGCTTTATTTGTTTCAGTTTTACTGTTCTTTTTTACTTCAGTAGCCAGCGCTCATGGTCCTGTGCGTCAAAAAACCGCTGAGAAAATCACCATCAATGCACCTGCTGCAAAAGTTTGGGCTCTTATCAAAGACTTTGGTGATATGTCCTGGCATCCTGATATTGTTAACACCAGCATTCAGGGTGGCAATACCCAAGGTGCGACGCGTGTTTTAACCTTAAAAGACGGCAACACGATTACTGAAGAATTAAAAAAGTATGACGACAAGAAGCTGTCTTATGCTTATAAAATTACTGAAATGAGTTCAAGTAAAAAGATTACTCATGCCGGCGCAGAAGAAGAAGTTCCCGCTTTACCCGTAACTGACTATTCAGCAAGTATTGATTTAACTGAAAAAGGTGGTAGTACTGAGGTTGATTGGAAAGCCGCTTACTACCGTGCCTACATGAACAATAATCCACCGGAAGAAATGAACGACGAAGCCGCTAATAACGCAGTAAAAGCCGTTCTGGAAGCAGGATTGATTCATCTGAAAGCTTTAGCTGAAAAGTAAGCATGTTCCTAGTGAACTATAAGGCTGTAGCGATTTGCATCGCTACAGCCTTTTTATCTACACCGCTTGCCGCGCAGCCTTTTGCTTACATCAGCAATCAATTAGACGATAGCGTATCTGTTATCGATACAGCAACGGGCAGAGTAGTCGATACGATTGCTGTTGCCGGTAAACCCGCTGGGGTTGCGGTTGCTCCTGATGGCAGTAAAGTTTACGTCAGTACGCCGGAGGCTAAAGGTTTTGCTGTTGTAGATACCAAAAAACGCGAAGTGATCGCCACCGTTATTGTCAATGACGGCGTACTCGGCATTGCTGTTGGTGCGGAGGGTGAGCGCATTTATGTAGCAGACTGGTATGAAAATACCGTCTCGGTTATTGATGCGAAAAGCCTACAGTTAATTAAAACCATAGCTGTTGGTGAGTCGCCATCTGGTTTAATTGTCAGTCCTGATAACCGCTGGTTATATGTCGCTAACCGAATCAGTAATTCAGTTTCAAAAATCGACCTGAATACACTTACCGTTAAAAAAACCGTGCCAGTTGGGACTCATCCGTTTGGACTTACCATTGATGCCAGAGGTGAGCGCATCTATGTTGCTAACGTAAAAAGTGATGACGTAACCGTTGTAGAAACAGCGCGAATGCAGCCCATTGCTACCATAAAGGTCCATATGTTGCCTTATGCAACAACGCTGGCGCTTAATGATAGTCGGCTGTTGGTGACTAATCAGAATGACGGTTCGGTTTCCGTTATTGACATAGAAACCCTAAAGGAAATAGCCCTGATTACCGTTGGCGACAAACCTGAAGGCATTAACACTCATCCTGATGATCGGCATGTCTATGTGGCTAACTGGTTTGACAGCACTGTTTCGGTGATCGATGCCAAAACCCTGAAAGTGATAGCTACCATTGAAACCGGAGAAGGCAGTCGTGCTTTCGGACAGTTTATCGGTAAATGACGTTCTATCCACGAAAAGCATGAAAAATACAGGAGCAGCTTTAGCCGCTCCTTAGATACAAATGACGTGTGTCGAGGATACGTTAAGCCAAACCCATAGCCCCGACCTTGTACTCCACGCATTTCACGCATCTGTTGAACCTAAAGCTTTTTCGTGCTTTTCGTGGACAGTACGTAACATCAATTGAATATCCAGTCTCCTCATAAAAATGTCCTCACCGAATCAACGTATTACTCCTATCCCTTATTTTACTGACAGTGCAGAACTGTTTTCCGTTTGTGCAGATAAAATGTGGGCCGTTTTTCTGGATAGCGGTTTTCCCGGCAGTCATCAGGGGCGATACGATATTATCGCGGCTGAGCCAGTATGCACCTTGATCACACATGGTGAGATAACCGAGATTACCAGTGATGACCTGACACTCACATCGACTGAAAACCCATTTGATTTAGTTAAACAACAGCTTTGTCTGTTTCCGGACTTTACGTCGAATGATGATTTGCCTTTTAACGGCGGAGCCATTGGCTATTTTTCCTATGATTTGGCCCGTCGATTGGAAGCATTGCCTAAAACTGCGGCAGATGCAGAACATATTGCCGAAATGGCGGTAGGGATCTACTCGTGGGCCGTGATTATCGATCATCATCAGCAAAAAAGTTATCTGGTAGGGTATTGCGAACAGCAAAAATGGCAAAACTTGATCAAGCAGTTCAGCCAATTACCGGTAAGGTCGAATGAACCTATGTTCAAAGTCGTCGGTGAAATCAAGTCCAATATGGACAAGAATGCCTATGTTCATGCTTTTAACCGAATCAAGCATTATCTCAGGGAAGGCGATTGTTATCAGGTGAATCTGGCGCAGCGGTTTGTAGCCGATTGCGAGGGCGATCCGTGGGCGGCTTATCAAACCTTGCGTAAATTGAATGCTGCGCCTTTCAGTTGCTATCTTAATTTGCCCGAAGTGCAGATTTTATGCTCATCTCCTGAGCGTTTTTTAAAACTGACTGATGGTGTGGTCGAGACCAAGCCCATTAAAGGTACGCGGCCAAGGAAACTTGATTACGCAGAAGATCAGCAGCAGATAAAAAACCTGGAAGCCAGCAATAAAGACCGGGCGGAAAATTTGATGATTGTCGATTTGCTCAGAAATGACATCAGTAAAACCTGCAAGAGCGGTTCGGTCAAAGTGCCGATGTTATTCGATGTGGAAAGCTATGCCACCGTACATCATCTGGTCAGTACCGTAACCGGCATCTTGGCGGAAAATCAGTGCGCTCTGGATTTGTTGAAAAGCTGTTTTCCGGGCGGATCGATTACCGGCGCGCCTAAAATTAGGGCCATGGAAATTATAGAAGAACTCGAACCCAACCGGCGCGGCGTTTATTGCGGGGCTATCGGCTACATCGGTTTCAATGGCAATATGGACACCAATATTGCCATTAGAACCCTGGTGCATTCGGAAAACAAGATTCGTTTCTGGGCAGGCGGCGGTATCGTTAATGATTCCGTAGCAGAAGACGAGTATCAGGAGAGTTTTGACAAAGCGGCAGCCATGCTCGATTTATTGCAGCAATTTACGGAAAGTTAACTTGACATTTAAGCGGACGTAACATGATCGTTATCAAACTCGGAGGCAGTCTGTCCCGCTCGGATGCTTTGATTAACTGCTTGAATACGGTAGAGGAAAACTATCAGGGCAGGGCGGTAGTTATTGTTCCCGGCGGCGGCGCGTTTGCCGATCAGGTCAGGTTGGCCCAACAACAGTGGCAATTCAACGATAACACCGCCCACCACATGGCGCTTTTAGCCATGCAGCAAATGGCCTTGATGTTTAATGGGCTTAAACCCCATTTCGCTGTTGCTGAAAATATCGCTGCAATTAAACACCCGCAGAACCGGAACAAAACCGTCATTTGGTCACCGGATATTAGTGAACTCGATAATGCGGGAATACCGGCATCTTGGGATATAAGCTCAGACAGTTTGGCGGCATGGCTGGGGCAGACGCTTTCGGCAACTGAACTTATCCTGATAAAGTCAGCCGCCATTGATGCCGAGCTTAGCTTGCAGCAACTTGCGGAACAACACATCATCGATGAAGCCTTTTGCGATTTTGTCGCGAAAGCCGCCTTTAAAACATACATTATTAACGCGAAAAACTGGGTTAAATAACTCACTCACCCATCACCCAAAGCAATAAAGGATCATCACCATGTTAAAAGTTTGGCAACGGAACTGCATAAAAATAGCCGAGTGGTTTCCATTGTGGATAGTAAGCGGCTGTTTGTGGGCATGGTGGCAACCGGAGGCATGGCTATGGCTCCGGTCTCCGCTGCGATCTCAGCCGTATTTCATTGCCTGATCGGTAGCGCATTGGCAGGGGTTTGGGGGCGAAGAAGGTAGTTATTTAAAGTGCGCCGCCTTATACTAAGGTTACATCGTCCGACAGTTGGACATTCTTTTTACCGGATATTCTTTTTTTCAATCACTTCATCCCGCAACACATCAAACGCGTTGAATGCAATAGCCAGGCTGAGTTTCAAGTTGATAATGCTGGCAAGGGTGGCGCTGGTGAAAATGCAGATCATGATAGCAATTTGGTATTTAACCGCCAGCCACGGTTCGCTGCCACCCAGAATTTGTCCGGTCATCATGCCCGGAAGGGATACCAGCCCCATTGTTGCCATGCTGGCGATAGTCGGATTGATTGCGGCTTTGACGGCTTCACGAAAATATGGACGCACGGCTTCCCAGCGTGTCGCACCCAGCATTAAAAAGGTGGTGTATTCGTTCTCGTTTTTGCGTAGCGCCGAATAGAAACGCTCCAAGGCGATCACGTTTGCTTGCAGGCAGTTGCCGAGAATCATACCGGCTAATGGCACGATATAACGGGCATCGTAAAAGTGCGCAGGCTGGATGACCAGAATCACCAGATAGGCGGTGGATAGCAGTATGCTGGAGGCAATCGCGATAAAGGTAGCCAGGACAAAATAACGCACTTTCAGCCCGGCGCGGCGCAAAATACTGAAATCGGCAACTATCAGCATCACCAATATCCATAAGCCGTTGAGCCAGGGATTGTTAAGATCGAATAGCGTTTTCAGATAAATGCCAACCAGCGCTAACTGGATACTCATGCGCAGGATGCCGATGCCAATATCCCGACTCAAGCGCAGGCCGATTAGCCAGAGCAATAACCAGGGCAGAAAACAGAGGCCGTAAAGCAGAGCCATCTGCGGCAGCTTAATGTCAAGGGTTTCCATGTCGCCTTACCTCGGTCAATCGACCCGCTTCGAGTTCAAAAACAATGTCACAGCGTTCAAGCCATTCGGGGTCGTGAGCTACCGATAGAACGGTCAGCTGAGGATCGGAGAAAACCTCGAACACCACTTGTTTGCTGTCCGCGTCCAAGGCGCTGGTCACCTCGTCGAGCAGATACAGTCTTTTGCCCAATAATAGCCCCCGAGCCAGAGCAATCCGTTGTTTTTCGCCGCCGGAAATACGGTTGCTGTCCCGGTTTAAAATATCCTCCGGCAGTTGCAGCCGTTGCAATACCTCTATCAATTGCGCTTCCGTAGGTTGATGATTACGATGTATTTTAAATTGAAAAGGCAGCAACAATGCTTCCCGCACGCTTTCTGCACCCAATATCGGCTCTTGTCCAATGTAAGCCGTGCAGCTTCGAATGCTTTGCACAGATTTCGGCGTTAGCGGTTGTCCTTGAAAATAAACCGTGCCGGATTTTAGAGGATGCAGCCCCAACAAGGTTCTCAGCACGCTGCTTTTACCGGAGCCGGATTTGCCGCATAACACCGCTTTTTCTCCAGCGAATAACGCAAAGCTGATATTGGCGAGCAGTGTTTTTTTATGGTTAGTGACCGATACTTGATCGAAGCAAATGATAGAGGGCATAGGTTAATAAGTGAAAGGTAAAAATCAAGATGTTTTGTAACTACTCAGCGATCAATATACCTGATGTTAAATGCGAATTAAGAGCTAGTAGAGCCAGTCCATAAGCTCCAGTAAACTATTGAGAAAAGCACGACTCCCTCTCAATAGGACAAGAACCGATGAACTGGCAGGATCGATTAATAACGCTTTACCTTTATGTAAGCAAGCACTATCAACAATCCCTTTGTGTTTATTGCCAAAGGATGAGTTCTTACGCCGATTTGAGTTTTAGCGATGAAGAGGTTATCACGCTCTATCTATTTGGCGTCATTGATAAAATCCGAGAACTCAAGAAAATTTATGAGTGCGCAGATCGCCATTTGCGCAGTTGGTTTCCAAAGCTGCCCAGCTATGTTATAGTGGAGCCCATTGTCCAGGCAAATAATGCCTTAATTTAAGATAGAGGCCTGTTCACACTCCAGCTGAATGGCGCTGTCCCAATTTTTTGATACGGGAACTGATATTTCTGCCGCCCCGTATTTATCCACGATCATTGCACCGCCACCCCTAGCTGTTTGGTAAACCACACTGGGTGTTTCATAGCCCAATGATTGATGACGCCGCTCTTCATTATAAAACATGAAGTAGTCGGTCAATCCCATCAGCAAGCTCTGTACACTGTCATGCTGCTTCAAATAGACTTCTTCATATTTCACCGTTCTCCAGAGCCGCTCGACAAAAATATTGTCCAGTGCGCGACCACGCCCATCCATGCTGATCGTGATGCCGCTGTTGAGCAGCACGCCAGTAAAAGCATCGCTGGTGAATTGCGATCCCTGGTCACTGTTGAAGATCTCAGGCATCCCGTAGGCCTTGATGGCTTCTTCCAAACAGTCGACACAGAATCCCGCATCCATGGTGTTCGACAACCGCCAGGAAAGTATTTTGCGGCTATACCAGTCGATGATTGCCACCAAATAAACGAAGCCGCGCGGTAGCCGGATATAAGTAATATCAGTGCTCCATACCTGATTGGGGCGAATGATGTCGATGCCCCTTAACAGATAGGGATAAATCTTATGTTGCGGATGCGGCTTACCGGTATTGGGGCCAGGGGCCATCCCAGCCAGGCCTAGCGTTTGCATCAAGCGCTGAACTCGTTTGCGATTAACCCTGTGCCCAAGTCCGCATAAGTATTTCGTCATACGCCGTGAGCCATAAAAGGGGTGCCGCGTATACTCTTCATCGAGCAACTGCAACAACAGGCATTCATCTTCATCAACGGCTTTCAGTAAACGCTTTTTATGGGCATAGACGACCGAGCGCGTAACCTGGAGCAGCTTGCATTGCAGGGATAGCGCCAGTGTATTATCCGGTGCTATCCACGATTGCCGCTCATCTATAGGCTGAGTCCAGACTTTTTTTTTAAGCCAGTCCAATTCCATGTTCAATTGCCCGATTTTGGCATACAGCCGATCCGGATCGCTCTGTGCATCGGTAGGCTTCGGTCCCCGCTTACCATCAAACAGGCTGCCTGCATTGTCCATCAATTCTTTTTTCCATTGACTGACCTGAGTCGGGTGTACGTTGTTATCCTGGGCGATCTCATTGATCGTCTTTGTGCCTCGAACCGCTTCCAAGGCGATCTTGGCTTTTTGCGCCCCTGTATAAATCTTCCGTTTGCTTTCGCTCATTTCCTGCTTCTCATTTATCGACAGAGCATAGCTTAAACTATTGTCCGGTTTTCGGGGTCCACTATACTTTTCAGTGAGTGCAAAAAGTGTACTTTTTGCACTCTAACTTCACCGTATCTTTCCAATTGCAATTCCTTTGATTTTTAGTGCAAAAACCTTTGCTAAAATTATAATGCATTTAGATGATGCGTCAATGCGGATCCCCAAGTATGCAGAACCAGGGTGATCCCGATCCGTGCGCCCAGATGTTTGGGATCAGCGGCGATAGTACGCAGCGTCTCGGCGGCAATCTCAAACAGCAGACCATAGATCACCGCCTTGTTGTAAAAAGCGATGGCGCTGATCGGCGCGGGCAAGTAAACACTAGATGGTAATAGTCCACCGGCAACAGATCGGCCTGTCGGGCTTCGAGCCAACGTTTGGCCGCACTGGCCTGGCACTTCGGGCAGTGCCGGTTACGGCAGGAGTTGTAAGCTATTTCGTCATGCTCGCAGGCAGGACAGTGCAACACATGCCCACCCAAGGTTGAGGTACGATACTGTTCGATGGCGGACATGACTTTCAGCTGCCCCAGACTTAAGTGATTCTGCTGGACTTGTCGCCAAGCGGGGCCGTGGGCGCGGAAGATATCCGCCACCTCCAGTGCGGGACGTATCATGGCCTTGACCTACAAAGGTTGTAAGGTCTCGATCGGACTGATCACTTCACGCAGAATATCGGTGGCCACCTGAGCATATAGCGCCGTAGTCTCCAGTTTCTTGTGACCGAGCAGCACCTGGATAATCCGAATATCTACCTTCTGTTCTAGCAAATGTGTGGCAAAGCTATGTCTCAGCGTATGCATCGTTACCCGCTTATCTATTCCCGCCGCCTCTAATGCGCAGCGTCATGCGCTGGCTGTCGATGTCGCCGATCTTCAGCGACACCACCTCGCTGACACGCAAGCCGGCACCGTAAGCCACCGATAATGCAGTCTGGTGCTTGAGGTTGTCAATGGCAGCGAGCAGGCGAGCCACCTCTTCACGACTCAAGACCACCGGCAGTTTGCGAGGTTCATGCACGGGATGCATCTTGGTCAACAATTCCGGGTGATCCAGCGTCGTTTCAAACAGAAACTTGAGCCCGGTGATAGCCGCATTCAGGGAAATAGACGAAATGCCGTGATCGACCAGATACAACTGATAACGGCGTAGATCTTCGGAACTGGCTGTATCCGGCGAATGTCCCAGGAATGCTGCGAATCGCTTTACAACTCGAATATAACCAGCCTGGGTTTTGGGGGAAAGTTTGCGCATCCGCATGTCGTCGATCATGCGTTGGCGTAACGGGTAATGGGTTTACTTGTCGAAGTCATAACACTGCTCCTATTTTGAAACAAGGCGGATTGCCTCATTTCTTAACATAGGGAACAGTTACATTCTTTCAATCACCGGTAGGCTTAAAATCGCAGCCACCATAGCGCGTAGCGGTTTAGTCCACCGACCCATAGGCGACATTGGTCACCACTTTCATCAATAGTCTGAGCTATAACCCAAAGCCGCCACTCAGGTCGATAATGCCCCATCCTGATTTATTTAAAGATGAGTTCTCAAAAATCAACGTAAAACCTAGCCAGCTTTTTGGCGGTTGGATCACTCAACTTCAGGACAACTGAGCGAATTAAATAGTGGCGACCTTTCATGTACTCCTAAACATCAGCTAGTAGAGTTAATATCCCCATGAGTTTTCTGGTGCTTCAGAGTGGCCAATTAGGCAGGATGTCAGCAATAGTTTTTTTGCCGTTCAATCGCGGCTAACGACCTTAAGCTATTAAGTACCTGTTGTAATATGATCGAATCGCTATCGCGCTGCGACACCATATAAGCCGCTAATTTATATTGCGGACTATCGGGTACATGAAACAGTTTTTTAGCTTTAATCAGCGGTTCGGCAATGCGAATAGGCAAAAAGCCGGAACCGCCGTTGCTGAGAATTAACTGTACAGCCAACCAGCCGATATTGACCACCTGGGCTGGGCGTTCCAGATTAGGATAACTATTACTATGTTGGGCATAAAAGCCCGGCCCCCAGTCAACATAGATGTAATCATCATTGGGCCAGGGTTTGTTGGGATCGGTGGTCAACAACACCAAGGTTTCATCAAATATATGTTCAACTTGCAGTCCCGGACTGTGTTGCGGCGTATACATCATGCCGATGTCCATCGAACCTTCGATGAGGCATCGCATTAGATCTTCTTCAAAACCGATATCGCTGCGTATTGAAACATCCGGTACCTGTGCCCGTATGATACCTATCCATTCCGGTAACAATAAGGCCTCCCACAATGCAATCCGCGCACCGATGGTAATACTGGTACGATAGCGACTGGGTAAGCCGATGTCATGTCGCGCCTGCTCCAACGTTACCAGCAGCGATTTAGCGTGACGTAAAAAGCGACGTCCTGGCAGCGTTAAAGTGGCACCAGAACGATTCCGCACAAATAATACAACGCCCATATATGCTTCCAGACGCTGAATCCGAGTGCTTACCGTCGACTGCGTTACATACAACCTACTGGCGGCTTCCACAAAGCTACCGTTGGCTGCAACACTTAAAAAAGTTTTGATTTGATCAATATCCATCAGTTTAGTGTCGGACTTATCGATATTAAAGTCCAATAAAAATCGTTTGTCTTATATCGACTGCGTTCTTATAGTTGTTCGCAATAACAATCGTCGATCAGTGCAGAAGCGGTACACAACACTCTGGGGGAGTCCAATCGAATGCAAACGTCATCCAACATACCCATTAATGCACAAGATTCTCAGTCTATATTTAATTCCCACTTAATAAATCGAAGCGTTGCTGTTGCGCTGGTCTTGCTAGTCAGTGGTTGTTGGGCGGCAGCAATCAAACCGCCCGTTTCTGAAATCAACAAACTCAGCACCATTCTGGTCGTGCCGGTCGAGTCACCCCCGCTTGAAATCATTCCCGACCCGATTGAAGAGCGTATCCCGGCATATAGGCATTATCGAAATATGTCCGTAGATTTTCCTTTAGAGAAAAAACTTTACAGAACGTCTGGGGACGTCATTATTGCCGGTTTGGTCAGTCCAGGCGACGATGAACAGGATGTGACTATCCAAGATGACAAAATACCCCTGAGCTTGGCAATCGCTACCGAGCCAAAACAAGCGTGGATACCAACGCTTGTTTTGGCGCAGCAAGCGGTAACTCAATTGACCGAGAACAACATTAAAGCCATATTGAGTCGAGATTATTATCGCTTACCCATGGCCGATGCAGATCGCAATGCTCAGTTAGCGCATTGGCATGATGCTATTTCGGAATGGTACAACCAGGGTACATCCACCATTGATTATCGACAACTTGGCCAGGAACACGTCGATGCCGTATTGGAAGTAGGCATCGATACCTACAGGATTTTTGACGCTCAAACGTCATTGCAGGTATTGATCAAGCTGATCGACCCCAATACCCAACAAATCATCGGAAGAACCAGCGCGAAAACCTTCTCTGTTGAGGACTCGCCACAAACCTTGCTCAATCATGAGGCAGAAAAGTTCAAGCAACTCATGACCGAGATGGGAGCACAATTGGTTGCTCGCGGGTTTAGTGACCTCGGACTGCCGCTGAAGGTTTATGGCCAGCACATCATGCCTGCCAAATCACCGGTTGATAGGTTAACTCCATGACCATCGCCTACGACGAACGTCTGCGCGGTTGGCGTTTCATTCTGTTTAATGTCGTACTCGGTCTTGGACACATGATCGTGCTGTTCGGCGTAGGCTCCTATATTGCACTACTGCCTCATGTTGCCGGTGATCTGGGCGGAGTGTTGCCGAGCTTTGGCACCTGGGGCCAGACCTATTTCATCATTGCCCTGGCGCTGGCCTTTCCTATTGCACGCTGGCTGACAGGCCTAGTAGGCGATTATCGCTTGTTTATCGCGGCGTTTGTCGTGTATGCCTTTGCTTCTTATCTATGCGCCATCAGCCAGAGCTTATGGTTGTTTATTCCGGCTCGCATTTTACTCGGATTTTCAGGTGGAATTACACTCTTTATTGGACAGTCCCTGTTGTTGAAAGAGTACCCTGACCAACTGAAATTGTTGGGTTTAGGAATATGGGGGCTGGTCACGCTGATGCCGTTTACCATCAGCTTTCCGATCGGCGGCGTGATCGCCGACGAACTTGGCTGGCGTTATCTGTTTTATCTGAATGTTCCTATCGCCCTGGCCATTGCCGGGATTACCGGCTCATTGCTAACCGGGCGTGGATTCGAACACAGACACACGCGTTTCGACGGCATCGGTTTTGTACTCCTGGCTTTGATTCTCGGCAGCCTGCAGACTATTTTGAATATGGGTAACGATTTTGACTGGCTGGATTCGCCCTTTCTGCAAAGTATGCTGATTGTCCTCATCGTAGCGGTGCCCTGTTTTTTTATCTGGGAGTTCGACGAAAGCCACCCCGCTTTCAACATACGTGTTTTCGCACACCGTAATTTTACAATAGGCGTGATTTGTCTCACGGCGGGATTTTTTTCAATTCAGGGACTGCTCTCTGTGTTTATTGTTCAGATGCAAGTTTTGCTGGGTTATTCTTCATTTCTGGCGGGTATGGTTTACATGCCTATGATCCTGCTTGCGGTGCCGGTGGCCGTGCTGATACATAAGCTGCCCAAAGGGCTCGACGCTCGCCTGTTGGCCTGCCTCAATCTTCTTGGTTTCGCTGCCACCTTTTATTGGCTAGGTCTATTTGATGATCCCGGCTCATTCGATCAAATTTTTTGGCCCATGTTGCTTCTTGGTTTTTTTGTGGGTTCGTTTTTTCCGCCATTGACCAAATTGACCCTGCACGGACTTTCTGGCAATCAACAGATACGCGCGGCCGAAGAGGCTG
This sequence comes from Methylobacter arcticus, assembly GCF_050917435.1. Lineage (NCBI taxonomy): Bacteria > Pseudomonadati > Pseudomonadota > Gammaproteobacteria > Methylococcales > Methylococcaceae > Methylobacter > Methylobacter arcticus. Next base: position 1,950,800 of record NZ_CP159583.1, on the reverse strand, counting down.
GGTTTCTGCGGATTATTGCCGGCGGCTTCGGCATCACTTTGCAAGGCGTCGTGCTTTTTCGGCGTACCCCCTTTCATCAGCTTCATTTGGCGGATCATTTCGGGGGGCGGCAATTCGCCTCCATTGATGTGCTGCAAGGATTTTCTTCGCGGCTGGAGGCCTCCGGCCTTGATAAAGGCATGGTCAATGGCAAGCTCCTGACCCTCATCAAGCAGCATGCCGCCATCCTGGCGTTGAACGACGCGTTTCTACTGGCCAGCTACCTCTTCCTCGGGTTGGCCGGACTGGTGTGGCTGGCCTATCCCACCTATCAACGTGTTCATCCAACGCCGATGGAAGAAATAGTGGATATGCGGGCAGAAGAGATAGTGGAGGAGCAATCATGATGCGTCAATTCACGCCACATCGATCGCTTATTTTGGGGTTCTATACCGGATTTATGCTCTTGATAACCGGTTGCGCCTGGATACCTTCAGGCGACAAGCCTGCCGAGTTCCTGAAAACTCCACCGATGGAGCACACGCTATCCGATACGGGTCAGGGTGTACCGCTTGTTCCTGCCGAGCATTGGCCACATGATCGCTGGTGGCGGGAATTCGGCAGCCAGGAACTCAACGGCCTCATGGTTATCGCCCTAAAGGATAACATTGGCCTTAAGGTGGCTGCTGCGCGCTTGCGTCAGGCACAAGCCCTGGTTCGCGTGGAAGGTGCGAGATTATTACCGTTTCTGGATGCAGAAATGGAATTCGAGAACACGCGTATTTCAGAGAATGGTGTTTTTGCCGTGCTCAACCGCAAAGAGGCGGCGGGAGCGAATATCGTCTTCGGCCAGATTAATCCCTTCAACTTCCGCTACGAATTCGATTTCTGGGGGAAAAATCGCGCCGCAGTGGAAGCGGCGCTGGGCGAAGCGACCGCCGAGAAAGCGGAACTGGCCGAAGTTCTGCTTAAGTTGACGGGTGCAATTACGCGGTCCTATATACGGGGGATGGCGTTGCGGCAGCAACTCGATCTTGCGCATGCCATGGTTGAGTTACGGCGCGACTTGCTCACTATGGACGAGACCCGGTTGCGCTTGGGTCTGGATTCTGCCGATCAGGTGAAGCAAGCTAGCATCGAATTAGAGCAGGTCAATAAGCGTGAAGCGGGCATACGTGATCAGTTGGATATTCAGCGGAACTTGCTGGCCCGACTGATTGGTCACGGGTCCGATTCGACAAAAAACCTGTTCACCGGCACGGCGATCAGCCCGGAAAAAATACGCTTGCCTGCGAAGCTTCCGCTGGAGTTGCTCAGCCAACGCCCGGATCTCGCCTCCGCCCTTCACCGTGCCGAGGCGGCTGCACAACAAGTCAAGGTAGCCAAAGCCAGCTTTCTGCCAACCATTGATCTGACTGCATTTGCCGGCTTGAATGCCCTCAGGTTAACGAAGGGCGCGAGCTCTCTGGCCAGTATTCTGTTCTCAGGTTCCAGCTTCTCCTACGGAATTGCTCCAGGTCTGCGGCTTCCGTTGTTCGAGGGCGGACGTCTGCGCGGGGAATTATCGGCACAACGGGCGGAGTACGATGGTGCAGTGGAGCTTTACAATGAAACCTTATTACATGCCGTGCAAGAAGTAGCTGATAGCCTGAGCCGTTGGCGGGAGACCCACTCCATCCTCGAAGCGCATGGCCGCTTGCTAACTGCGCAACAGGAAAACTTGGAGCTCGCTCAAATGCGTTTTCGCAGTGGCCTGGATGATCGCCGGGCGTTGCTGACACACGAGCATGCCGTGCTGAACCAGGAATATGTCTTGAAGACTTTGAACGCTGATCAGTTGGTTGCCCTGGTGGATTTGATGGAAGCCTTGGGCGGCGGGTACGTGAACGATCTCCAGATTACCCAAGTAAAACCCGAGCAAAAACTACTCAGTTGGTTGCCATGGTAGATTTAAGGGAAGCCTTGGGCAATGTGGACATCGTCCATCGTTGTAAAGGAGCTTGACAGATGATCAATCAATTTCAATTAACGATATTTGAATCCAGAATAAAATCCGGCATTACCGACATACATACCTATGACAACTCATCCCAAGATTATTCGCGCTCGCCGCAACCGCTATCTAGTGTTAGTTATGCTGGTACTGATTGTCGGCACTTTGGCTTATGCCGGTTATTGGTGGCACTACTGCCGTTTTTGGGTGGTAAGTCATAATGCGTTCGTTACAGGCAATCTTATTCCGGTGGAAGCGGATGCAACAGGTATCGTCACGCAGGTGTTGGTCGAGGAAAGTCAATATGTAAACAAGGGCGATCTGCTGGTTCGTCTTGATGAGCATCGCGCTCAGACCGCTTTAGGCCAGAGCAGGGGCGAACTGGGGCAGGTAGTACGCGAGATCGGAGCGGTTTTTTCCACGCACCAGCAAATGTGTCAAAAATTGATTGCTCGCTCGGCCCGGCTTGCCCGGGTGCGCCACGATGTGATTCGATTACGGCAGGCGGCTCCAAATGGTTCGGTATCGGACCAGGTTGTGCAAAATGCCGAAGATCAGATGATGGCCCTCGAAGCCGAGATGCGGGAGGCCGAGGCAGAACTCAAGTCCATAGAAGCGAAAGTGGGCGGTACGAGTAGAACTCTGCACCCGGACGTGGAAGCGGCTAAGTATAAATTCATCGCCGCCTATCTTGAATATTCGCGGCAGCAAATCCATGCGCCCGTTTCAGGCTATGTGTCCATGCGCAAGGTCCAGGTCGGAAACCGGATTCAGCCCGGTGATCCGCTAATGACAATTGTTCCTTTGGAGCATCTGTGGGTAGAAGCGAACCTGCGGGAGACTGAAATGGTGCGGGTACGCCCCGGCCAGCCGGCGGAGATTACCGTCGATCTCTACGGCGAGAGCCACCTCTATCATGGCACGGTAGAAGGTTTGGTGCCCGGTACTGGCAGTGTCTTTGCTTTATTGCCTCCAGACAACGCAGCCGGAAATTTTATTCATATCGTAGAACGCGTTCCCGTGCGTATTGCATTACAGAAAGAAGAAATACTGAAAAACCCCATACGCCCTGGGCTCTCCACCCTGACCTCAATCGACGTCAGGGAATCGGAACAGCCGCTGGGCGCTTCGCTGGCGGCAGTTTCCTCTCAGGAGTATGAGACTGACATCTTTATTGATGAACTCGCCGATGCGGAAGCCACGGCTCAAAAAATTATTATGGATAATTTGATTCAAAAAAACGCTCCAGTAGAGTCAAATTGTAAATGACCCGAATCGGCAACCACTAAAAATTCCAGCGCTTATCGATGATGTCGATTTTATGTTTTCCGAGGATGGTTGTGGAATCATTGTTAGCGGTAAAGAGGCCGTGGCAAGCCCAGCAGATCAATTGTACTTAAGGACTATAAATGATTTTATCCATTAATCGAAAAGTCGCTTTCGGTTTAATTCTGACCGTCATTGTTATCGTCATCTTAATGTTCGACACGGTGTTGGCATTATCTCTTGAACTGATACATGTTTCATTCGAATTTGTTGAACTCTCGCTTGACATACTCATTGAACATATTTTCCACACGGATCTTCATGATACGCAAATTATTGTATTTTATCTGATGTTGTCCATCGCCGGGTTCGCACTGTACAAACTGTTGTGGGCTCTGCCTCACCGGTATCGCGAAGTAAAAGAGAATTTTGTCACCGGTTGGTCGCAGCTAAAAAAAGAGATTTTAGCTTATTGGCAAGATTTATCTACAATCGGAAAAACAAAATGGTTGATGGGCTTTATGGCGAGCATCACCTGCATGGTTCTTTGGTTTTTTATTTGATTGCGATGCAGAAATGAACGAACTCTTTATCCTCATGCCTTTATTTTTCCAGGATGTCATACATTTTTTTATTAAAAGAGACACACTAAAAACACGGAATTAACTTGCTAAAATCTATTTCGCGTCAGGTTATGGCAGTTTATCTCCCGACAGCGCCGACAAATCGGCATTGGCATCTAAACTGGCCGCATCAGCCAGGGTGTATTTGTCTAGTACCGTCATAAATGCCCGCTGCGCCTCGTATAAAGTAGCCTTGAGAAAACAATTGCGGATGAGGCGGCATTGATTGCTAGGAATATCGAAGCACTCGACCAGATTCATGTTCAGCTCGGTCCGTCGAACCACTTCGCCAACACCTATGGCATAGGCCGGTCGGGCCAGCTGGATACCGCCGCCCTTGCCACGGGTCGACATAACGAAGCCTTGATTGGCCAAGCTATTCGCCACCTTCACCAGATGGTTGCGGGAAATTTGATGATAGTCGGCGATCTCTGCAATAGTCGCCAACCTTGGTTCTGGTAAACGAGCAAGATAAATCAGCAAGCGCAGTGAATAATCTGTGAATTGCGTAAGCTGCATAGTTGATACTCCTTGAAAATTTTCTTGTTTTTTAGTTTAGGGCTTAAAAAAGATAAGATAGAGATTGACGATTTTATAATCAAGCAATAAGATGCATATAAGATACATCTTATTGGGGCGCATAATCAGGGCCCCTTTGATATAAACGAACCTTTAAGATGTATCTTAAACGCCTTTTTAATATTTGGAGAGAAAAATGTCACAACAAGAATCTTTATACGAGCAATTGGGTGGTGAAGCGGCTGTTAATGCCGCGGTTGATATTTTTTACCGCAAAGTGCTGAGCGATGACCGCATCAGTGCCTTCTTTGAAGACGTGGACATGGAGAAGCAGGCTGCTAAACAAAAAGCCTTCCTGACCATGGCTTTCGGTGGGCCGCACAATTACAGCGGTTTGGATATGCGTCGCGGTCATGCCCATCTGGTCGCGCGTGGCTTGAATGACTCCCATGTCGATGCCGTGATCGAAGACCTTGGTGCTACCCTGCGCGAATTGGGTGTAAAAGAGGAACTGATTGCTCAGGTAGCGGCCATCGCTGAAAGCACACGTAACGATGTGCTGGATCGATAACTACTCATCTTGTAAAAAGGTACGCCGCCATGGTTAATATTCGTTATGCAAAAGACAACTTTGAACTGGAGCAAAACCAATCGGTTCTGGATTGTTTGACCAATCGCGGTGTGCCCGTTCCTTTTTCCTGCCGCAGTGGGGTCTGTCAAACCTGCCTGATGCGGGCGACGGGGGGCGCGCCTCCTGAACTTTCGCAGCAAGGCTTGAAAGATAGTCTCAAGCTGCAGAACTATTTTCTCGCTTGCGTTTGTCATCCTACTGCTGATCTTGAAGTCGCACTGCCGGATGACGCTGATATTCAGGCAGTGATCCTTGCTACCGTCAAAAGTCTGCGATTGCTCAATGCAGAAATTATGCATGTCGTGCTTGAATGCCACGCGCCTATCGACTACCGGGCAGGGCAATTCATCAACCTGTTTCAAAACCAAGCGCTTGGCCGCAGTTATTCGCTCGCCAGCGTGCCTCACCAGGATGATCACCTTCACCTCCATGTCCGCCGTCTGCCGCAGGGCCGGGTCAGTGGCTGGATACATGAGGAGTTACGTCCTGGCGAGACCGTTGAGATTCGGGGTCCTGGCGGCGACTGTTTTTACACGCCTGGCAATACCGAACAAGGCTTGATTTTAATCGGCACAGGTTCTGGGCTTGCACCGCTCTACGGCATCATTCGCGACGCGCTCAGTCAGGGGCATACGGGCCCTATTCATTTGTTTCACGGTAGCCGCGACCTGAACGGACTCTATCTGACCGGAGAGTTGCACGATCTGGTCAAGCAATATTCGAATTTTAATTATGTGCCTTGTCTTTCCGGTGAGGATGTCCCCCATGGCTTTGCAGCAGGACGAGCTCATGACGTGGCCTTTCAACAGATCCCCAATCTCAAGAATTGGCGAATGTTTCTCTGCGGACATCCGGATATGGTCCGGATAGCCAAGAGGAAAGCCTTTCTGGCAGGTGCATCCATGAAGAATATTTATGCCGATGCGTTCAATGTCAGTCAGTCTTCCTGATTAGCGCTCATCGCAGGTTTTTTTGTCATTTTATCCGACGCTACAATAGAAAATTGGGTAAATTTTTATACTAAAAATAATGGGTTGTACAATAATAAAAATAGGTTTAAATATGACAAGCCAGGCTGTACCATCAGCGCGAAAGATCGTTGCTTATTTGCAGGAATCGATGCGCGATCAAAACCTCGAAAAAAATAAGGCTGACATTCTGCACTTTGCCAATCAGCATGATCTTGGAAAAGTACATTTCACTGAAGAGCTTGCCTCTTGTCGTATTCCATGGCAAGAACGTCAAATTGCTGGGGTGTTGGATGAGCTGCAAGCCAACGATGTCATTATTGTGACCGAACTCTCGCGCTTGGGTCGTAGCATGCTGGAGTGTATGGAAATTTTATCACTGGTAACGTATAAAGGAATCTACGTGTATTCAGTAAAGGGGAATTGGCAACTTAATCAAAGCTCTCAAAGCAAGATATCGCTGGCATTTTCGATGGCAACAGAGATTGAGCGAGACTTAATTTCGCAGAGAATTAAGGACGGTTTATGCTCCAAAAAAGCTCAAGGGATTAAGGTTGGCCGTCCCAAGGGGCCAGGCAAAAGTAAACTGGATGCCTTTCGACCAGAAATCGAAAATTTGTTGGTGAATGGTTTGACCAAGAAAGCTATCGCACAACGCTATAACACCACTGGATCTAATCTATATAATTGGATGAAAAAACATGGGTTGAAGATGGCAAGACCGAACAGACTTTCATAAAAATTCCTGATTACCCATAAAGAACAGCCAATGTTACAAGAATGTCTATACTGACAGTATCTACCATACGGATGGGATAACGTCATGAAAAACAAAGTTCAATTTCAAAAAGGCTATAGCCTGGGCGAGTTCATGAAAAATTATGGGAGTGAAGGGCAATGCCGAAAAGCCTTGTTTCAGTGGCGCTGGCCTCAAGGCTATGTTTGCCCTGAATGCGGTGGGCAAAGCTACTGCTCCCTGAAAACACGAGTGGTTTATCAGTGCAATCACTGCCACCATCAACATTCCCTCATTAGTGGCACCATTTTTTCTGCGACGAAGCTCCCGTTAACAACTTGGTTTCTCGCGATCCACTTGACCACACAAGCAAAAACTGGCGTTTCTGCCCTTTCACTGCGCCGTCAATTAGGTGTTTCATACAATACCGCCTGGAGCATCAAACAGAAGCTGATGCAAGTAATGAAGGAGCGTGATGATAGTAAGCCGTTATCCGGCGTCACCCAACTGGATGACGTGTATTGGGGCGGCGAACATCGGGGAGGCAAGCGTGGACGGGGTTCACCCAACAAAACACCTTTTGTGGCGGCTGTGTCGGTCAACGAAAAAGGACATCCTATTGCCATGAACATGACTGTGGTCAACGGGTTCCGCTCCAAAGAAATCACTCGTTGGGCGAAGCGCCATCTTAGCACCGATAGTCACGTGGTCTCGGACGGACTGGCCTTGTTACCAAGGCAGGATGCCAGCATACCAGCATCGTAACCGGTGGAGGCCCTGAATGTGTCTCGCTGGAACCCTTCACTTGGGTCAATACGATGATAGGTAATGTCAAAAGGTCGATTGACAGGACTTATCACGCTATCAATCATAAACACCTTCCGCGCTATTTGGCAGAATTTTGTTATCGCTTCAATCGGCGATTTGTCCTTGAGGATATGCTGCCCCGCCTATGTTACGTTGCAGTCAGAACACCACCTATGCCTATGCGGCTACTGAAGATGGCTGAGGATTATGGGTAATCAGGTAAAAATTTATGAAATTATACAGATTAAGAATATTTCATTTATTCTCGCTGAAAGCCATCAGAGTGGGGGGGCAACACTCCTTAGCTATTTGGGCGAGCCTTTCATGGCCTAATTCTCAGATAGAGAGGTGCCCTACTATATTTGTCATAGACAAAAGCACTCTGAACTTTTGTCGCATTGGGTGAAGCTAGAACGCCGCTGTTTACGAAGTTGATGTGGTGTGCGAGTGAAACTGGGGTATTCCATAACTTATGATTTAAGTGAGGCAACAATGAACAAAATGTTTCGTAGCAAATTTAAAATTATACCGGTCGCCGTTATGATCTGCGGTATTGCATTATTCACAAATCAACCTGTTTTCGCACAAACAACTAATTCGCTCAAAGGTAACAATGTCGATAAAGCTGTTTTCAACGGCTGGAATATTTACAGAAAGGAAGCTTGCGGTAGCTGTCATGGAGCAACTGGAGAAGGCAACGTGAGCAATCCGAATCTACTTCACAGCTTGAAAAACCTGACTAAAGAACAGTTCCACCGGGTCCTTATTGATGGCCGTGGGATCATGTATTCGTTCAGTGGTAACAAAGTCGTGGTCGACGGCAGTGACGACCTGTATGCCTATCTTAAAGGCCGTTCCGACGGAGTTGTTCCAGCGGGTGATCTAACGGAAAAGAAATAATGGATATAGCTGGGAAATGAATCATTGGAGTCGGAATACACACAATGCCGAACATTGCGCTTAACCGGAGCGCGGCCATAAGACCCTTTCTCATTTTTGAGCTTTGGTGGGTCGCGCCCGGTTGGCTTTACGTTCTGCCACTGTGCGCGACGTTGTTGCCTTCGCTATATTTTCAACAAAAATAAGGAGAATTACGCCATGCCCAACTACAAAGTAAAACTGAAATGCCATCGGGAAATCGCAGATGGAACGATGGCGTTTCATTTTGAAAAACCCGCAGGGTTTACCTATAAAGCAGGTCAGTTCGCTGGCTGGTCCCTGATCAACCCCGCTGAAACAGACACCGAAGGCAACAAACGAGCATTTTCATTTGCAAGCGCTCCTTACGAAGACGATCTTATGCTGGCGACACGCATGCGTGACACTGCGTTCAAGCGGGTATTAAAAACAATGGAGCCTGGCACGGAAGTGACACTGAATGCTCCCCATGGCTCGTTCACGCTTCACAACAATGCGAGCGTCACCGCTGTTTTCCTAACAGGCGGTATTGGCATTACCCCGGTGCGAAGCATTGTTCTTCAAGCTATCCACGATAAGGTTTCGCACCGAATCCTGGCCTTTTATTCCAATCGAAAGCCGGAAGATGCGGCATTTCTGGATGATTTGATGGGATCTCACGCTGCAAATCCAAACTATACCTTTGTCGGTACGATGACGCAGATGGAAAAGTCCAGCCGCGAGTGGCATGGAGAAACCGGGGTTATCAGTAAAGCCACGCTTCTGAAATTCATTGATGATTTGACACTTCCCATCTACTACATTGACGGCCCGCCCACCATGGTGAATTCGATGCGACAAATACTGAGCGAAGCGGGCGTCGACGATGACAACATTCGCACGGAAGAGTTTTCAGGCTATTGATGACGATCGTATTAGGTGCTTACTAAAGGAGAACACCATGAGTGTTGCCGCACAACCCTTAACTTCAGAGGACCCTGCGTTGTCTCCCTGGTGGCTGCGCACGGTGTTGATCGTGATGGTGCTGGGCTTTGCAGGCCTGATCGTCATCACTTCACTGGCCTATCGCAACGCTCCGCCGATCCCGGCACAGGTACTTGATGCGCAAGGTATTCGCCTGTTTACCGGCGACGACATCAGCGAAGGCCAGGCAATCTTTCTCAAGTACGGATTGATGAACAACGGCAGTATCTGGGGTCATGGGGCATATCTGGGGCCCGATTACTCGGCCGAGGCATTGCATCGTATCGGCGAGGATACCGCCACGGTCATTGCGCAGCAGCAATACCAACTGCCACTGGTTGCGCTGACACCTGGGCAACTGGCGGCAGTGTATGCACAAACAGCGGTCGAGCTAAAAGCCAATCATTATGACGCCGCCAGCGCAACGCTGCATCTGACCATGCCGGAGAGTGCCGCCTACCGTCGACAGATTACTTACTGGACTGATTACTTCCTTGATCCCGCACGTAATGGCGGGCTCAAGCGTGGACTGATCAGCGATCCGACTGAATTGTACCAGTTTACCGCATTCGTTACATGGACGGCGTGGGCCTCGGTGACCAACCGCCCCGGTGAAAACTACTCCTACACCAACAATTTTCCGTACGACCCCAGTGTTGGTAATACGCCGATACCCGGCGCGCTGTTGTGGAGTGCGCTGAGTCTTATCGTGCTGCTAGCCGGTATTGCAATCGTACTGTTGATGTTCGGCAAGTTCGATTATCTTGGCTGGATTAGCACCGGGCAGCATGTACACCTTCATCTGTTGCCTGGTCAAGCCAGTTCCGGCCAGCTTGCACTGGTGAAATTCTTCGTGGTGATGGCGCTACTGTTTCTTATGCAGACTTTGGTGGGTGGTGCGGTGGCGCACTATCGAGCGGATCCTGGCAGTTTTTACGGCTTCCAACTGGAGCGGCTATTTCCCAGCAATCTGATGCGCACCTGGCATCTGCAAACGGCGGTTTTTTGGATCGCTACCGCCTATATTGCCGCGGCCTTGTTTCTCGGTCGTTCACTGCGCAACGATGAACCTCGCTGGTTTGTCGGCTGGATTCATCTACTGTTCGGTGCTTTCGTCGTAGTCATAGGCGGCAGCCTGTTAGGCGAGTGGGCGGGTATATCACAAATGCTGGGTCAATGGTGGTTCTGGCTTGGCAACCAGGGTTGGGAATATCTGGAGCTCGGCCGGCTGTGGCAGTGCCTGCTTATCGTCGGTCTGTTGGTGTGGTTTGCAATATTATTAAAGCTGGTGCAGCCAGATACCTTGAGCGAGTCAACCGCGAAACCTTTGGTCAGGCTGTTCCTGCTGGCTTCCCTGGCGATTCCTGTGTTCTACATTCCGGCACTCTTCTTCGGTGCAAAGACCAACTTCACCGTGGTCGATACCTGGCGCTTTTGGATCATTCATTTATGGGTCGAAGGTTTTTTTGAATTCTTCGCAACCACGATGGTGGCGCTGATGTTTTATCAACTGGGTCTTACCCGGCGCAACGTCGCGCTTCGAGTGATTTACCTCGACGCCATAGCAATACCGCATAAATGGACGTTCTACTTCTTGATGTCCGTGGGCTTCTGGAACTTCGTCGGGGCAGGTATCTTCGGTTTCCTCATCAACCTGCCAATCGTAAGCTACTATGAAGTCGGCACCCAACTTACGCCCAATCATGGCCATGCCGCGATGATGGGCGTATTCTATTCGGCGCTATACCGTTAGTGATCGCATCAATCAAAGGCTGGCTGGGGGTGTGTCAACAGCCGATGGACTGACGCTCTTTCCAGCCAACGCGATGCTGCGGTGTGTGGATAGTTTTATCAGGCGTTTTGAAGTAATAAAACCTAATCTATTTAAAGGATCAGTTGCAAAATTCGTTAGTCCGATGGATAACTTACTATTTTTGTGAGGATTGAAAAATCTAATGGTCAATTTGAAGAAATAGCGACCACTTTTTTCGTCTCTAGTTTATTAACTTGTGTTTGGTAGACTTAAACTTATTAGGAAATATTCATGGCTACACATCACGCAGCACCAGGTGAAATTGTTGACTTGGGAACTTGGGCGCAAGACGTCCCAAATGAAAAAACTAAAGTCATTGTGAAAACAGATGAAATGGAACTTGTTCGCCTTGTTATTCTGGCGGGTAAAGATTTTCCAAATCACAAGGTATTAGGACCCACTGTGATTCATTGCATAACAGGGGAAATTGAGTGCGCAGCAATGGGGGGAACACAAGTATTAACATCCGGCCAACTGCTTTATTTAATGCCCGATGAACCGCACTCTGTCAGAGCTGTAGTTGATTCAGTTGTTTTACTCACAATTATCTTTAAAGTTTAAATCGTTAGTATTATACCGGGCAATTTTTTCAAGCACGATGCTGCACGATACCTCGTGATTACCTTTTAACTCAAACGGCGAATTCAACTTATAAATGCAACAACCAGAAAATTATCGGTTCAGGATTAAAAGGGTATACGAACTGCCGGACAAGCATGACGGCCGGCGTATCCTCGTGGACAGGCTCTGGCCGCGCGGTTTGACAAAGGAAAAAGCAAGCATTGATCTGTGGCTCAAAGATATCGCTCCCAGTACGGAGCTCCGGAAATGGTTTGGCCATAATCCAGACAGGTGGGAAGAGTTCAAGGAACGGTATCTCGCTGAACTCAAGAGTAATAGCGGGCAAATCCAACTCTTAAAGCAAGAGCTGGACACGGGTATCGTGACGCTCGTCTATGGCGCAAAGGACGAGGAACATAACCAAGCGGTTGTGATCCAGGAAAACAGCACGTTATTTTGTTAGCTGGAGGGGCGATGTACAAGGAAAGGTGGAAGATGGGCACTCTTAACTTGACAGGGGAAGTAGAAGACAATCAACTGTGGCCGAATAAGGTGTTGCATCCGGCCACCTGTGGCCTGTGCTTTGGTCGTAAGTTTCCGTTGTTCCGTCCTCTGGTGACTTCATTTGCATCTTTGCTAACCGAAGTACGTGATTGCACCATTTGCGCGGCACATCTGCCGCATGGAGTTCGGCCCGTTCTACAGATACACCCGCAGGCTCGGGTGTTGATTACAAGCCAAGCGCCAGGAAGAAAAGCTCATGAATCCGGTATGCCTTTCGATGATGCTAGCGGGGCTCGTTTGCGCGAGTGGATGGGGGTAACGCGGGAAGTCTTTTACGACTCGAAACAGATAGCTATTCTGCCAATGAGCTTTTGCTTTCCCGGCACGGGGAAATCCGGTGACCTTCCTCCACGGCCTGAATGCGCACAGGAATGGCACGATCAACTTTTCGGTCACCTCAGTCATCTTGAAGTTACGCTGGTTGTTGGGCAGTATGCGCAGACATATCACATGAACAAAATACGATCATCACTTACCGAGACGGTTCGAGGCTGGCAATCTCATTGGCCCAAGATAATCCTCCTTCCGCATCCAAGTCCGCGAAATAATATTTGGCTTAGCCGAAATCCGTGGTTTGAGAAGGAGCTGCTCCCTATGCTTAGGCAGCGAGTGACCGAGGCACTTGAAATATGAAGGCGATGTTACGGTATCGTTGCATTGCGTTGGACAGTGCCATTTAATCTACTTTCATTAACTAACCCATCTAGGAGAATCATTATGTCCGATTTTAAAAAATATCAGTGCAAGGAATGCGAAAATATCTATGATGAAGCAAAGGGTGACCCTGATAGTGGTCTAGCTCCCGGAACCCGTTGGGCCGATGTACCGAATGACTGGTCCTGCCCGATCTGTGGAGCGCCTAAAGATTTTTTTAGACTGATGGAATAAGCCACACTTTTTTCGTGAAAATAGGCATCGTTGAATAAATCAAACTATTGGCAACAAAGAGGTCGCCAGGAATGGTTTTTGTAGAATCCACGAATCTAGAATCCGTATGTTGTGCTTAAATTGACAGCCATTTATCTAACCTAAGTAAGCCCTCAGTGGGTTTTATCGTTAAGATTACTGTGTGGCACATACCAAAAGATGGAGATACTGATGCCACGCGTCGTTGCCTTATATCGTTATCCTGTTAAAAGCTTCACGCCCGAGGCGTGCGATGTTTTAACTGTCCTCGATGAAGGTCGAATCGTCGAAGACAGGGTTCTCGGTTTCCGCTTTGCTAATTCAAACGTGATGAATGATGCTTGGAGTAAAAAGCACGAGTTTGTTGCTCTGGTTAACACACCCGGCTTAGCACGTCTACATCTTCGGTTTGATCATAAGACGCTTAGGCTATGCATCAGTGTAGAGGGAACGGTTTTGGTTAATGAGGCATTGGACGAGATTGGGCGTAAGAAAATTGCTGCCGCTATCGAAAATTATGTACTCAAACTGATAGATGATAATCCGCTTTCCTCTCACCCGGAACGGCTTCCGTTGCGATTAGTTGGGAACGGGATTACGCCGCGTTATCAGGACAATGAAGCAGGTCAGATAACATTACACAGCCGCGCAAGCTTAGCGGCTATTGGTAGTGCTGTCGGTGATAACGATCTCAGTGAGCTGCGCTTTCGCTCAAACATCGCTATCGATGGTCTGGATGCATGGGAAGAGCAAAGCTGGGTAGGGCGAAAGATTCGGATAGGTCAGATTAATTTCGACGTTGTCATGTCCAAGAGCAGATGCCTCGCTACGCAAGCGAATCCTAATTCTGGTAAACGGGACTTGCCGATCCTTAAAACGCTGACCCATGCCTTTAGTCAGGAAAAACCAACTTTCGCAATTGCGATGCTTACCTGTGGTGCTGGAGGAGAGATTCACGTTGGCGATAAAGTGAGTCTCCTTAATTGAAAAGACGGATCACACAAAACTAATCGTTGGAAGATACATGCCAATTTTGAATATTTTCGAGGACAACACTAAAAAACGCTAGCCAGTGACGTATACCAACACGCAGTAGCTACTTTCCTAAACGTAATACAAGCCTTGGGCTTGTTTGAGTCAGCATGATTGAACCTATTGCATTAAAAGATTTTTTCATCAGTTTTTTTACAGCCGCTTTAATCATTTTGTCAGGCGCAAGTTACGCACTGCTGTATGCCTGGTCCAAAATAAAATCCAATTCCCGAATCAAATGGGCCGCTTATTTGTCTTATACCGTGCTGCTGGTCAGCGTGGTGGTATTGACGCGCGCGGCAAATTTTTCTGGTGTCTGGCTGGCGCTATCCGTGGTGATGGTGCTCGGCTATTTTTTTGCCCCTATCGGTATTTGGCATTTATGTGTCAGAACCCATGCCGAACCAACAACGGAGGATAAACAATGATTGATGAACCTTTATGGGCGTCGGAATCGTTCTGGAAAAAAGTCGCCATCTGGGTGACTGCCGGATCGTTTCTGGTTCTGGTGGTGTTAACCATGGATTCTTTAAGTCAAACCAGCGCCGGTGGTAAACGCGTTCCAGCTTACTCAGTGATCAACAAAAAAATTGATTACCAGTATCAAGAAAAACTGCACAAGTCGGTGCCAGTGATCAGTGGAGATGAATTGTTATTCGGTCAGCAATTTAGCGAAGAAGAAGCCCGTCAACTGGTGGATTTAGGCAAGAAAACCTCCCAAGCCAAAAACTGCATGAATTGTCACACCTTATTGGGTAACGGTGCGTATTATGCGCCGGATTTGACCAAGGCTTGGCTCGATAAGGGTTGGATAGGCACCGATGTTCGCGAAGATTTAATGATGAAGTTTTTAATGGACCCGGAAAACAATGCCCGCACCTATGGCAGCAATCGCAAAATGCCTAATCTAGGGATTACCGAACAGGAAGCTAAAGGCCTGATTGCCTTTTTGAAGTGGATGTCCAGTATTGATACCAATGGCTTTCCCTATAACTTCAAAACCATTTATGCGGAGGAATGAGCATGAACGCAACAGGATTAGTTGAAAAAACAACCGAGTATTTTAGAACATTCAAAGCCTGGGTGGCATTGGATAGCACCAATTTAACGGACGGACAACAACTGGCGGTGAAATACTTTACGGTGGCTGTTATTCTGTTTGCGGCCCAGATTCTGTTTGGGTTGCTGGCCGCCACCCAGTTTATCTGGCCCGGATTTCTGTTTGAAATTCTGGATTTTAACGTCAACCGCATGATCCATATCAATGCCATGATCGTCTGGATGCTGTACGGTTTTATCGGCTCCGTCTATTGGTTACTGGAAGATGAAAGCCAAACTGAAATTATCGGCCTCAAATTGGGCAATATCGCATTTTGGGTGCTGACTGCCGCCGTCACCGTAGTAGTGTTGGTGTATTTGTTAGTACAGATCGGGCCTGGAAAAGATTCCAGCTTGTGGTTTATCAATGAAGGCCGCGAATACATTGAAGCACCGCGTTGGGCTGATATTGGCATTGTGGTCGTGATGCTGATCTTTTTCTACAATGTCGTCGCCACTTTCAGTAAGGGCAAGTGGTCGGGAATTGCCGGGGTGTTGACCTTGGATTTGGTGGCCTTGGCGGGTTTATACGTGGCCGGCATGTTTTACATGACCAACATCACCCACGAGCAATACTGGTGGTGGTGGGTGATCCACTTGTGGGTGGAAGCCACCTGGGAAGTATTGGTGGGCGTGATCATGGCCTGGTCGCTGATGAAATTGCTCGGGGTCAGGCGCAAAATCGTACAAACCTGGTTGTATATCGAAGTTGCGCTGATGTTCGGTTCCGGTATTTTAGGCTTAGGTCATCATTATTTCTGGATCGGTACGCCGGAATATTGGCTGACCATTGGCGGTTTTTTCTCGGCGTTAGAACCTATCCCGCTGGTCGCGATGGTCGTCCATGCCGTTTATGACTCAGGCGTTCATGCCTTCAAAAACGGCAACCATCCGGCCCTGGCCTGGGTGATTGCGCACGCTTTCGGTAATTTTTTCGGCGCCGGCGTATGGGGCTTTATGCACACTCTGCCGCAAATCAATATGTACACGCACGGCACCCAATGGTCGGCCTCACACGGTCACCTGGCGTTTTTCGGCGCTTACGCTACGATTAACATCGCGTTCTTTTATCTGGCCATACAGCACTGGCGTGGCGGTGTTTGGATGGGTGAGGGCATCGCCAATGCCTGGCGCTGGAAATGGGCAATAGGTTTGCTCAATATGGGTGTGCTGGGGATGACGATTGCGATGTTGATAGCAGGGTATGAGCAATCGTTTATCGAGCGCGCAGTCGAAGGCTCCACCTGGGGTGGGTATTTTACCGCGCAAAATCATCCTTCATTCCTGAGTGCTATGGTCTGGCGCTTATTTTTTGGTGTCGTTACTGCCGCAGGATTAGGCTTGTTGATTTGGGATTTATTGACTATCGGCAAGGGCGAAACTCGCAAAGCCAAAGTCATCACACAACAATAATCCACTGCATTTTAATATATAAAGCCGGGCTTAGTGCTTACCCTCTAAGCCTGATTTATAAAAATTCTGCTAGGGTTTAGTTTAATCCTATCCACTTTTTCATCTCCAGCTTACCCCGTTATTCCTGGATATTTTTTGGGAATAAACGAAGTGTTACCGGAACAAATAAAAATTATAGTTAAGCTTGGTTAAGCTAACAGCATTTCATAGGTGACTTAATTCATCAGCCAGAAAAGTATTTCAGACCAATGTCATTTAAACAAAATCAGAAAAAAATTTTAAAAAAGCTTCCCTATAAAAAACTAAGTCGCTATAATAATTTCGAATCGCTATTATATAGCAATTCAAATTATATATTTTCTTGGGGAGAACTTTCATGCGAAACACAATGCTTTTGTTAGCCTTTTTAGTCTTAACTCTTGGATGCTCCATATCCTATGCGCAAGAAGCGACATATGAAAGAACGCATCCAGAAATCAAAAATGCATCCCTTACCAACAATACCCAAAAACCCGATGACCTGGGAACCCAACTAGTACTCAGTCATTCTTTTAATGTCGGGTAAAGTTTTTTCAATTTTACCCGAGCGTCTTCATTAGTAAATCGCCATTCCATAGGCTGAGCGGTAGCATTTCTTTTTTCTTGCCATGATGCAATTTCCTTTTTTAATGTTTCTTGGTCTGGAATGCGCCGATCCAAACATTGGCGAGACAAGATGCTCAATTCTATTTCCGCCCTATTCAACCAACTCCCATGCTTGGGTGTGTAGTGTATTTCCAATCTATCCAAAATTCTTCGCGCTTTCTCAGGTTCGAATGCCTTATAAAGAGAGGCGCCCGTGTGGGTGTTCAAATTATCCATAACCAACGTAATGCGTTCAGCGCGAGGATAGCGCACATCGGCCAGGTTGCGAATTTGATGCGCCCAGTCCACAGCCGTTCTTTGGTCTGTTACCCGCACATGTCGTTTACCCGCTAACGGCTCAAAGAACATAAACATATTACTCACGCCATTACGTTCATATTCGGTATCGTACTTTTCAACGGTACCTGGTTTTGCGGGTATCGGCTGACGTGTCTCCTTAAGGTGTTGCTTGCTGCTTTCGTCCATACAAATCAGGGGATGAGTTTGATCATACGAGCGTTTGTAAACGTCCAGTACCTCTTCCATACCGCAGACAAATTCAGCATTGGTTTTAGCCGGAATACACCCTTCTTTATTCTGCCAAGGTTTCAGCTCATTTTTTTAGTGTTTGCCGGATCGTTTCGTGCGATACGCTTTCCACATGGCCCAGTTCCACCCTACGCTGTCCAAGCAAACGCAATGTCCAACGACTGCGCCCTTCAGGAGCGTCTCCACAAACTAACGCCAGCAGATGGGCTTCCTTTTCACCATCAATAACCCGACTTTTAACACGGATCGGCTTCGCCCGATTTAAGGCTGACTCTAAACCTTCTTGAACCAATCTTTCCCGGACTCGCTCAACTGTGCGAGTTGAAATGCCAAAGGCTTCACTGATTTGACTATCCAGCCATTTTCCGCCCAATTCGCTAATGTCTGCCTTGAGCAGAATTTCAGCGTGAAGCCTTTTGTGGGCCGCCACTTTTCCTTTATGAATCAAAGTTTCCAGATCAGTGCGCTCTTCTTCTGTTAGTCGTACAATGTATTTTTTCGATAATTGCCAGTTCCCAGTTCCATTGCGGACTGCCTATCTGTACGCCGTCGCCGCCCAGCAGTTGATAGTCGATGGTGTCACCCAGGGTGCCGTGATCGGTTAGCGGCTGACTGCGGCCTTTGCGCGCAATCGTGGTGTCGGCGTTGCCCAGCCAGGCCGAACCGTCTGGCGAAGTTTGGCTGGCAAAGCGTTGCTGGGTTGACCCTTTCAAATCCTCGCCGATTTCACGCAGTGCCGGGGACAGGTTGCCGGTTCTGGCAAGCAGCCGATTTAATTCGGCGATGATCTGACGGCTGTCTATTTCGATGCTAATCATTGGTAAATACTGTGGGTTGGCTTATACTGAAAATGCCGGTCGTCGTAATCGCTTACGAGCCCTTCCGCGTCTGCGGTTGATGAGGTCTAGCGGGGAGCGCGAGCCCCGCGACCGGCGCCCTTATCTGATCCTGTCCGTTTGCTTTGGCCTGCTGCCTTCCTGATTCTTAAACAGCGTCAAAAAGTAATTCTTCTTGCCATCTGCCGTGCGCTTTAAGGCCGCCCGATAAACAATGTCACCAATCGTCAGATAAACCAGACGCTCCTCGCCTTGACGGTAAACCTCGCCGGCTTCCAAGATTGTTTGAATCTTTAAATAATCCGTTAAGCCGATTTCTGGATGGGCGACCAGGTGCGCCGCCAAGGAATGCTGCGACAGCAATACCGTCGCCGTCTCGGAGCCTAACAAGGCCTGATCGGCGGCGGGCAGCACCGCAACGGGGAATTCCCCGTGCAGTTTCCCGGCAAAGAAGTCTGTAAAAATGGGGCTGTTCACCAGGTCCTTGACATTAGCGCGGGCCAATTGCCACGGTAATGTAAATAATCATCATATGGGGACTATCAACCGACATATCAATGCTGACTGAGTACTAGTATTCAGTCAGCATTGATATGTCGAATAATAGCCCCAATATGTAATGTCTTTGCATCGGTATTTATAAACACAATTGAAAAAGAAATACATAGTACGGCTAACAGAAGATGAACGCGCTTATTTGGGAAGTTTGATTCATACAGGAAAAGTGGCAGCTCATAAACGGCTACACGCAGAAATACTGCTCAAAGCGGATATTAGCGAGTTAGGAGACAAATGGCTAGACAGGCCAATAAGCGAAGCTTTTGGTGTTTCAACGCGTACCGTCGAACGAGTCCGGGAGCGACTGGTTCAAGAAGGCTTAGAATCAGCCTTAAACCGGGCAAAATCAATTCGCGTTAAAAGCCGTACTATTGACGGTGAGAACGAAGCCCATTTGATCGCGTTGAATTGTGGCGATGCGCCTGAAGGACGTAGTCGATGGACATTACGTTTACTTGGGCAACAGATGGTTGAACTGGGTTATGTTGAAAGTGTATCGCATGAAACTATCCGGCAAGCCTTAAAAAAAACGAGTTAAAACCTTGGCAAAATAAAGAGTGGTGTATTCCAGCTAAAAAAAATGCTGAGTTTGTTTGTGCTATGGAAGATACGCTTGAGGTTTACAAGCGACCTTATGATGAAGCGCAGCCACTGATTTGCATGGATGAAAGCAGCAAGCAACAGATTAAAGACACGCGTACACCAATACCGGCAAAGCCGGGTACTGTCGCTCGGTATGACACGGAATATGAACGTAATGGCGTGAGTAATGTTTTTATGTTTTTTGAACCCTTGCAGGGCAAACGGGTTGTTGAGGTGACCGATCAAAGAACGGCCATTGATTGGGCGCATCAGATCCGTAACCTGGTTGATGTCCATTACCCGCAGGCTAAACGTATTACACTGGTCATGGATAATGGGTATTAATCAACAAAAGGCTCTAAAGTTCCACGGGATTTTGGCTAACCTCTTGTCCAGAAAGGCCTATAGATGATTTTCGATCTCTCAAATTTTGGTTGCTTTTAGAGGTGGTTTTTTGAGAGCTTACAACCCGATGGAATCAATCATTTTTTCATCTGAGAAATCATACTCTCCCTGTAGGTTAAAATGGCTCCACCGCATGACGGAATCGTTTCGGATGGCTTCAATAAGTTCATTTCTACGTTCTTCGTTATTATCCTTGCCGAGTTCTTTGGCAAGATAAAGGTAGTTCCAACAAATAAGGGTATTTTTGATTAGCCGGCGACAGCCTTCCGCAATATCCTGGTCTTCTTTTTCGCCTTGAGTGAATGCGTGATCATTACCCAATGAAATCGCCTTGGACAATTTATGTGACCCCTCCACTTTATTGAGTTGTTTCTCAATCGATTGCCTGAACTCGGGGTCGTCTGCGTATTTCAAGATAAACAGCGTTTTAGGGATCTTACCAAATTCTTTGAGTGCTTTGTAAAGCGGGTGCTGCTTAGAGTAGGAATTCAATCGCCTAAAAAGCTGCGAAGCCGTCGTTATTTTTAGCCTTATTGTCGCAATAAACCGCAATATTTCGTCCCACTGGGCACTGACAATCTCCTCATTGATATTACGATCAGGTTGAAAGCCCTGAGTGTCTTGTCCGGTAGTTTTTCGGTTTCTGAACGCATACAGCTTCTGGCGACCCAGTCCTTTGATACGGGGTGCAAACGTGAAACCCAGCAAGAAGGTGGAGGCAAATATCACTTCTGAATAACCATGCGTATCCGTTGAATGAATATCGCTTTTTATAACATCGTTGTGCATCAGACCATCAATGACATAGGCGGCTTCACGTTCAGCGGAACTGATAACAGTAGAATGCCACATCATCTGGCGCATATCGATGAAGCTCACTACACTAACACCTTTATCTTTCCCCAAATATTTGAATGAATAGTTGGCATTGAGCGAATCGACAGATACCCCGAATTTTTGCCCATCACTGGAGGTATGCAACTGGTCGGCTTGATTCCGGTAAATATCCGGTATCTCCATCTTATCCATGAATTGTAAAATTCGGTCATTCGCGCTTTGGACGTTAGCCAACGAAAAATACCAATTGAGCGTGTTATCCAACTCATTTTCATTGATCTGCCTAGAAATTTGCGCCAGTTTACGGTAGCCAATATCGCAGCCATAGGCCATGATTCCCGCGAAAAAAACCTTTTTGGCTGGTTTGGTGTGCCGGTGCTTCATCTGCCAATGTTCAAATTCTTCGAGGAAACCGGTGGCGTTATCAACCGTTGCCAACGCTTCAAGCAAGGAGATGTATTTTCGCTCTGGAAATATGCCACTCAATGGCAAGCTATCCACTTCCTCAAGCTTGGGTGTTGAAACATGGAATGTACCGTTGCTGCGAAACGTCAGGAATGGATTGTCTCCGTCCATAAAGTGGCCGTTGGTTTCCTCATAATGGAAATCAACGGCCTGTGCCAACGCTGTCAACGTTGCCTGACAATCAGAATAGTTGGTTAATTCTGCTCGTTGCAGGTATTCATCCCGGTTTTCATCCCAATCAGCTTTTGGAATCATATAATCATCCAGGGAGCGATATTTTTCTGAATGAAGCAGGTTGAGAACGCCCGATTTGACAGCATCCGCAACCGCAAGATAGAGCAGCGCCTTATACAGAGACACACGAAACTTGCCGTCTTGAGCGACTATCAAACTACGTTGCTCTGGCGTTAAAAATGCAATAGGCGCCTGCTTGTCGATACTTCCAAACTTTTTCTGGTAATGCACTATGGCTTCCAGTAACAATGGCTTGCCGCAATTTGAATCAAAAATCGCTTGCCGCACAATATCAGCAACACGACTTTGTAGTTTGAGAGATCGTTTTTCCAGTAGGTCATAGTAACCGATGCTCTGTTGTTGAAGCGTTGTTAGTTCAACCTTGAAATCGTTGATTCGCTGCTCGATACCTATTTTTTTGGCTGCTGGCCGATTAATGGCCACCTCTATTGCCACCACTTTTTGATCTGCGGTTAATCCGGCATCAGCAATGATGGCTTTGATCGTAGCCAGGGTGCTTATAAAATCGTTCTGAAGGCCGTTAACCAATTGTGTTACGGACTGATTCCGACTCTCCATCTCTTGGTAACAAGTCTCCTTATGTTCATTATAAGTGGCATTGATCGCAGATTGGACAGCCAATAGCAGAACATCTATTAACAGGTCTTGCAGTTTCAGCGTTTGGTAGACAATAAAGGCTATCAAATGTAGATAGCGCTCCTGCTTTGCCCGGCGGGAAACCTGATGAATCTGAGCTTTGACGACGGAATAGGCGTAGTAGCGCAAGCATTCATAACTTAAGCCGAGCTGATTCACTACGGGTTTAAATTCGAGATAAAGTGCCAGCAAATTCTGTAAGTCAGCAAGATTGGCTTTAATTTTCAACGGTCGGGTCGATTGGGACGCTTTTTTAAGCAGCGTAATTTGATAACGCCATTTGTCATCAGAGCCCGATCCTGTCACTTTTTCCAGTAAGGCATCGAGCTTGCCTTGCTGGGCTTTGTTTAGGCTGGTCTTGATGATTTGATTTAGGCCGTGCTGATGTTCATTAATCGCTTCGATAATGAGAGTCGCCAATACGTTATAGCTAGGCAGTGAAATTTCTTTTCGCGTTAATATTTGTATGATGTCCAATAAAATTAATTTTGGCCTGAACTGGACGCGCAACATGATTAACACTTCATGTTTGGCAAATGCCCTTGCGCCGGTATCAAAGGGGGCAAAGCCATAGTAATTTAAAATAACGCCTTGGTGCCGAAGATAAGTGACCTTGCTATAGACGCTAATATCAACGTCATCAATCTGCACACCTATTTGCCTGGCAACAAATGCAATATCTGTTTGATGGAATTGTCTGGCAAAAAAACGATGCCGTGCCTTGAAGTAGCCAGCTGTCACCAGAAAACAGACCTTATTAGTTGGCGACTTCAAGCTCTCCATTGACTCATTGAGCATCAGCGGCAGGGTAAAGAATCGCCTGCGTTCAACACTATTAAACACTGGCGGTGATTCAAAGGCATTTTTTTCTGTGGTGTTGAGAATCTTTATTCTGGGCATTTAAATTATTACGCCATGAAAACAAATACGGCTTCTGCGTTGCCACAGTTTCACATAGTGTTATCATGTTTATGATACTTTGTATGATTAACTTATTATGTTACTGTTTAATCCTCTTTAAACCTATAAAAATAAGAGTTACAGAAACGGTCGTTTATGAAACTAGTAAAATTATGTTAATTGGCTATGCAAGGGTCTCAAAATCGGATGGCTCTCAAGTTCTTGATCCTCAAATAGACGCACTAACAGAACATGGTGTTACACCCGACCATATTTATAGTGATTACGCATCCGGTAAGAATGATGAACGCCCAGGCTTGCTAGCCTGCCTAAAAGCATTAAGAGCGGGTGATCTTTTAATAGTTTGGAAACTCGACCGGCTGGGCCGGAATCTAAAGCATCTGGTTACTACCGTTCATGAATTATCTGAAAAAAGTGTCGGCTTTAAAGTGTTGGCCGGACAGGGTGCTAATATTGATACCGCCACGTCCAGTGGAAAGTTGATTTTCGGTATCTTTGCTGCCTTGGCAGAATTTGAGCGTGAATTAATTAGTGAGCGAACAATAGCAGCTTTAACGGCAGCAAGAGCAAGAGGGAGAAAAGGCGGTGCAAAATTCTCCTTAACTAAAGCCCAAGTAAGATTAGCTCAATCGGCAATGGGTCAAAAAGAAACCGTTATTTCCGAACTTTGCAAAGAGCTGGGTATCACCAAGCCCACTCTTTATCGTTATCTTGCCCCCAATGGGGCATTAAGAGAATATGGTAAAAGGGTGTTGGGCGTTGACCAGTAATGCAGAAAAAAGGTGTCAAACGGCGTGAAGTTCATCTTGTCTGCATATTCCACCCCAATCCAGCCAGTGATTACGATTCAAACCCGCCACTTGAAATTATTCAAGCAGCATTAATGTTGTCGTTAAAAACTCCCATGCCAGCAATGACCATTCTTTCCTACCTTTCACCGGGGTTAATTCAGCTCGTCGTTGGGGTTTTGCAATTGCCTCATAAGACTCAACATAAACCAGCGCATCATGATCTTCGTAAATAAAGCCGTTGTTTTGAAACACTCTGAATCGTTATAATTTGACTATCATGCGCCTGCTCATCATCGAAGACGAACTCAAGACCGCCGCCTATTTGCAAAAGGGACTGACCGAAAATGGCTTTGTGGTTGATCATGCCCAGAATGGGCAGGATGGTCTTTTTCTCGCCACGACCGGCAATTACGATGTGGTCGTCGTTGATGTCATGCTACCGCTCATGGACGGCTGGACAGTGGTTAAGGAACTTCGGAAAAGTGGAAAGTCGATGCCGGTGCTGTTTCTGACCGCTCGGGACGCGGTTAATGACCGTGTCAAAGGCTTGGAACTGGGTGCGGACGATTATCTGGTCAAGCCGTTCGCGTTTTCGGAACTGTTGGCTCGCGTGCGCTCCCTGTTGCGGCGTAGCCCGGCACAACAACCGGAATTGCTTTGCATAGCCGATCTGGAAATCGATCTGTTGCGGTTTAAAGCCTCCCGCGCTGGCAGCAAGCTCGCTCTGACTCCGAAGGAGTTCTCCTTGATTTCCCTGCTCGCGCGCCGACATGGCGAGGTCATTTCCCGAACCCTCATCGAGGAACAGTTATGGGATATGAACTTCGACAGCGAAACCAACGTGGTCGATGTCGCGGTAAGGCGGTTACGTCGCAAGGTGGACGACCCGTTCGAGAAAAAACTAATTCACACTCTGCGCGGTGTCGGCTACGTCCTTGAAGAACGCTAAGACCGACCGAGACCCCGGTTCGATTGCCGGGCGATTAACTCTGCTTTACACCCTCTCGGCGTCAGCATTACTGATTGTGGTTACCGCGTTCTTATACGAGGCTGTAGTGATCAACCTCCGTGAGGAAGACAAACAGTTTCTCGCTGACAAAGTCCATACCCTGCAAATACTCTTAAAAGAGCACGGGGATAATCGAACTTCCCTTGAACAGGAAGTTCAATGGGAGGCGGTGACAGCAAAGGTCACACCCTACTACGCCTATTTTTCACGCATTCTCGAACCCCAGGGTATTGTGGTGATCGAAACGCCAGGTATGGCAGAGGTTGTTCCCGCTACGATTTTCCCAATGCCCGCCGCCGAGACGAAACAGGGCAACTTGGCCGAGAACAGCTTTCAGTGGCACACGGCTGACGGTCATCCCTATCTCTTGCTGGCAGCGCAGACGACTAACGATGTCGGCAAATCCCGAGTGATTCAGGTGGCGCTGGATGTCTCGCGCGAAGATGCGCTACTCATCAATTACCAGCGCAAACTGGCGATGATCCTGCCACTCGGGATATTACTTTCGGCAATACTCGGTGCGCTAGTTGCACGCCGGGGCATGCGGCCCTTGCAGGACATCACCCGTGCCGCTCAACGCATTACCGCGAATCAGTTGCATGAACGCATCAAGGCGGCTCGTTGGCCACGGGAACTGAGGACGCTTGCCGAAGCCTTCGATCAAATGCTCGGACGCCTGGAAGACTCGTTTACCCGACTTACCCAGTTTTCTGCGGATTTGGCACATGAGCTACGCACGCCAATCAATAATCTGATGGGCGAGGCCGAAGTCACGCTTGCACGTGCACGCCCGGAGGCCGAGTATCGCGATGTGCTGGAATCGAGCCTGGAGGAGTGCGGCAGACTCTCCCGCTTGATCGACAGCCTGTTGTTCCTGGCCCGCGCAGACAACGCCGAGGTTTCTCTGCAATTGGCTCGGCTCGATGTGCGCCAAGAACTGGAGGCGATCCGTGATTTTTATGAAGCCGTGACCGAAGAACAGTGTATAACGGCTCAATGTGAGGGCGAGGCCAGCCTGGAAGCCGATCCCATCCTGTTCCGGCGTGCGGTCACTAACGTGCTCGCCAACGCTATCCGCCATACGCCTTCGGGTGGGCAGATCAAGCTGGTCGTGGTGCCTTCCCCAAGCGCAGATAGCGTGGCTATCCGTATCAGTGATAGTGGATGTGGTATTGCGCGAGAGCATCTCCCAAAAGTGTTCGACCGCTTCTACCGTGTCGATCAGGCTCGCTCTGCCGACTCCCACAGCACCGGGCTGGGTTTGGCTATTGTCAGGTCCATCATGGCGATGCACGGTGGAACGGTGAGCATCGAATCTCAACCCGGTAAAGGTACGACTGTCACTTTGCATTTCCCTTTAACTCTGCATTTTCCTTTGTTCAATGACCAAAAAAATCACCCATAGCATATTGCGTCAAATTCCTTCGGGCGTTTGGGTACTCGGTTTCGTCAGTCTCCTGATGGATATTTCCTCGGAGATGATTCATAGCCTGCTACCCCTGTTCCTGGTCACAACTCTGGAGGCAAGCGCCTTCGCTGTGGGCCTGATCGAAGGAGTGGCCGAATCCACGGCATTGATTGTCAAAGTATTCTCGGGGGTGCTGAGTGACTATCTCGGCAGGCGCAAAGGTCTTGCGCTGGCTGGCTACGCTTTGGGGGCATTCACCAAGCCGTTGTTCGCCTTAGCGCCCGGTATCGGCATCGTATTGACGGCCAGACTGCTGGATAGAGTGGGGAAAGGTATACGCGGCGCTCCGCGCGATGCCTTGGTCGCGGACATCGCCCCGCCTCACTTGCGAGGCGCCGCCTTCGGGCTGCGCCAGTCTCTGGATACGGTGGGCGCGTTTTTGGGGCCGCTGCTGGCGGTCGGTCTAATGCTGCTCTGGGCAAACGACTTCCGAGCGGTATTTTGGGTTGCGGTAATCCCCGGATTGATGGCGGTCGCACTGCTCTTGTTCGGCGTGCGGGAACCGGAGCAACATGCAGCTAACAGGCGTTCTAACCCGATTCGTCGGGAAAACCTGAAACGCCTCGACCGAAGGTATTGGTGGGTGGTGAGTATCGGTGCCATTTTCACGCTGGCCCGTTTCAGCGAAGCGTTTTTAGTTTTGCGTGCACAGCAGGGCGGTATTCCCATCGCACTGGTGCCGCTGGTCATGGTGGCAATGAATCTGGTCTATGCGGCCTCGGCTTATCCGTTCGGCAAGCTTTCCGACAAAATGAGCCATGCCAAACTGCTGGCGCTTGGCCTCATGGTTCTGATCGCGGCCGATTTGGTCCTGGCCACCAACGATCATTGGGGTGTCGTGCTGATTGGCGTCGCACTCTGGGGCATCCACATGGGGATGACACAAGGTTTGCTGGCGACCATGGTAGCCAATGCCGCGCCCACCGATCTACGCGGCACAGCCTATGGCTTCTTCAACCTGATGAGCGGTTTTGCCATGCTCATTGCCAGCGTGCTTGCCGGGCTGCTGTGGGATCGGTTCGGAGCGTCGTTCACGTTTTATGCGGGTGCGGTCTTTTGCGCAATGGCGCTCATTGGATTGATCCGACAACCAAAAGACAACCAGTAGTCGTGTAGGGTGGGTAAACAGCTTTATCGTTTGCCCACCATTTGCCGATAAAAGCGGTGGGCGAAAAAGCATTGCCCACCCACACGCTCACAATATCCACACCCAACATGACAAAAATGTAATCTTGGCGTCATGTTCCTGGTCGGGTCATGGTTCTATCATTAGCCATCATGAAAACACGACCGGCTTTATTTTTTCTCTTTCTTCTGTTGCTCCTCACGCTGAGCGGCTGCGTTTCGTATACTGACAAGCCGATCAATGCTTCGGTCACGGCATCCGGTCTGGAGGCTCGCACGCTGGCCGATCCCGGTTTGCGTGAGTTTTTTAAGGCCAATCTCAGGCAAGAGGGCTTTTCATGGCCGCCCGCAAACTGGGATTTGACCCGTCTCATGTTGACCGCATTTTACTATCACCCGGACTTGGACGTAACCCGCGCCGAACTGGGATTTGCCGAAGCGGGAAGTATTACCGCCGGCATGCGGCCCAATCCAACGGTGAATTTTTCCCCGCAATTCAATTCCAATGCGCTCGCCTCGGTTTCGCCATGGACTATGGGCTGGAGTCTGAATGTCCCGATCGAGACCGCGGGCAAACGCGGCTACCGGTTGGATCAGGCCAAACACCAAACAGACGCGGCTCGCTTCAAATTGCTCAACACGGCCTGGCAAGTCCGTCGCCGTGTCAGAGTGACTTTTCTAGCCTTTTACGTCGCACAGACGAAGCGGGAGGCCTTGCAAAAGCAGGCGGACATTCAGGCTCGTCTGGTCGATTTGCTGGCGCATCGTCTCTCCGCAGGAGCCGTCTCTCAGCCGGAAGTGACGCTAGCCCATCTCGCCCTGCAACAATCCCAGCTGCTATTGGCAGAAACGCAACGGGAGCACGCTGAGGCTAAGGTACTGTTGGCATCGAGCCTGGGACTGCCGGTCCAAGCATTGGACGGAATAGCATTTTCCTTCGACGCCTTCTCCCGATTGCCGCCGGATGAATCGCTGGGGGGCGACCGGCTGCGACGCCTGGCCTTGGTCAACCGGGCGGATATCCTGAAAGCGCTGGCTGAATACGACGCCAGCCAGTCGGCATTACACCTGGAAATTGCCAAGCAATATCCGGATATCCAGATGAACCCTGGTCATCAATGGGATCAAGGTGAAAACAGATGGTCACTGGGCGTATCGCTGAAGCTACCCATCCTGAACCAGAACGAAGGTCCCATCGCCCAGGCCGAAGCCAATCGCAAACTCGCATCGGCGACTTTCCTGGCATTGCAAAACCAGACGCTGGGTGACATTGACCAATCCGTCACCGGATTTCGGATGGCTTCGAATAAACTGACTATCGCCGAGGCATTGCTTGCCTCACGTGAAAAACAGCAAGGTGCGGTCACTGCTCAATTCAACGCCGGCGAGACCGATCGGCTCGCTTTGACCAGCGCCGATGTGGAACTTATCAGCATCCAGCTCGCGCGTCTGGATGCCTGGAATCGCGCGCACCAAGCACTCGGCTTGGTGGAAGACGCCTTGCAACGGCCGCTGAACGCCGAGCTTGATCACCCATCTCCCAGTAACCCACCGCGCCCGGAGGGCACATCAGAATGAGAAAAGTCGCGTTATGGGTATTGATGATTTTCGCCTTACAGGGATGTCGGGAATCGGAAACGGAGCGTGAACGCGAACAGGCCGTCTCGCCGTCTAAGGCGAGCGTTGCGGTCATTGACGGCGCCGCTGTTGTCACACTGGAAGAAATCGCCCGCCAAAAAGGCGGCATCGCTACCGGCGCACTGCAAGCGGTCAATCACCAGCGGATGATACGTGCGTTCGGTGTAGTGTTACCTATCCAGGAATGGGTTGATCTGCGCAATACCTATGCAGCGGCCAAGGCGCAATCGGAAAGCGCCCAAGCCACGGTGTTGGCTACACAACAGGAATATCTGAGGCTTAAGGGTTTACATGCCGATGATCGAAACATCTCCGCTCGAGCCGTACAGCTCGCCGAAGCTACCTTTCGATCCGATGAAGCCCGCGCTCAGGCGACCCGGGAAGTTTCTCTGGCCATTGAGCGCAATGCCCGGCAGCAATGGGGTGAAGCTGTGGTGCAGGCCGTTTTGACTGGCTCGCCGATGTTCACCCGTGTGACAAGCCTGGAGGAGGCATTGGTGCAAGTGTCCCTTCCGGCGGGAGAAGAAAGCCTCGCCTCGTTACCTGACACAGCCCATATTCAGACGAGCGGTGGCGCTTCGATTGAAGCAAGTTTGATTACCCGATTGCCGCGCACCGATCCCAGGTTTCAGGGGATTACCCTACTTTATCGGGTATCGCGTAAATCATTCGATTTTGTGGCCGGCGTGAATATACCTGTTTTTTTGCCTGCGGGTGATCCGATTTCGGGCGTGAACATTCCCGCAATGGCTGTGGTCTGGTGGCAAGGGAAATCCTGGGTTTACGTCGAAACATCCTCAGGGCAATTTATCCGCCGGGAACTGCGTGCAGACCTGCCTAGTTTCGATGGCTGGTTTGTTAATCAAGGATTTTCAGCAGAAGAAGCCATTGTCTTGAAGGGCGCGCAGTTGTTGCTGTCCCAGGAGCTGCTGGGACAAATCCAAATGGAAGAAGGAGACTAAGCCGTGAATGGAGAATCTACTGGATTATTGGCGGGCATCGTCCGCTTTTCATTGCGCTTTCGGGGTGTCGTCATCGCTTTGGCGTGCGTGCTGTTGGGATATGGACTCTATGCTCTGGAACAGGCAAATTACGACGTATTCCCCGAGTTTGCACCGCCGCAGGTCGTCATCCAGACCGAAGCGCAGGGTTTAAGTGCCGAACAAGTGGAAGTGCTGGTGACGCAACCGATCGAGAACACCATCAACGGCGTCGCCGGCATCGAACGTCTCAGCTCCAATTCGATTCAGGGTTTGTCCGCCATTACCGTCATTTTTAAGTCGAACAGCGATATTTTTCGCAACCGCCAGGTTGTAGCCGAACGGCTGGCAACCCTGGCCGGACAATTGCCACTGGGTGTTTCGACACCGGTCATTTCGCCACTGACTTCAGCGATGAGCGTCGTGCTGGACATAGGACTGACTTCGGAGCAACGCTCGCTGATGGAGCTTAGGACGCTGGCCGACTGGATCCTTAAGCCAAGATTGCTAGCGACTCCCGGTGTTGCCAAGGTTGCCGTTTTCGGCGGCGAAGTGAAAGAACTGCAAGTGCAGGTACAACCCGATCGCCTGATTCAATATGGCCTTTCCATTGAGGACGTGCGCGCCGCAACAAGCCGCGCCACCGGCATTCGCGGTGCGGGGTTCATCGACAGCACCAACCAGCGCTTGGTGCTCCAAAGCGAGGGGCAGTTTATTACCGCCGAGCAACTGGCCAAGACGGTGATCGTGCATGGCAACGGCGCTAACGTCACGCTGGGCGACATCGCTCGCGTCCGTGAAGCGCCAGAACCGATGATCGGCGCAGCGTCTATCATCGGCCAGACCGGGGTCCAGTTGGTCGTCTCCGAGCAATACGGAGCGAATACCCTGAAAGTGACCGAGCGCATCGAGCAAGCTTTGCAGGAGATCGAACCCAGCCTGAAGCAACAGGGCGTGACGATGCGCATCCTCTTCCGTCCCGCGAACTTCATTCAGCTCGCCACCCGCAACGTTCAATCCTCGCTACTCATCGGCGCCGCGTTGGTCGTGGTTGTCTTGAGCCTGTTCCTGTTTAACCTGCGCACGGCGGCGATTTCCTGCACGGCGATTCCCTTGTCGTTGCTGTCGGCGGTGATTGTGCTGGAATGGCTGGGATTCAGCCTCAATACCATGACCTTGGGCGGCTTGGCCATCGCGATAGGGGAGGTCGTGGATGATGCCGTGATCGATGTGGAGAATATTCTGCGGCGGCTTCGGGAAAACCGCACAGCTCCAAATCCCCAGTCGCCGTTTCACGTCGTGTTGGCAGCCTCCATCGAAGTCCGTAGCGCTGTGGTCTATGCCACCTTCGCGGTCGTGCTGGTATTTACGCCGATCCTCATGATGTCCGATCTGGCGGGCCGATTGTTCGCCCCGTTGGGCATCGCTTACATCTTGTCCGTGCTGGCCTCGCTGGCGGTCGCACTGACCTTGACCCCTGCCTTGTGTTTGCTGTTCCTGGGAGAAAAGGACCTGGACGAGCGGGAGCCGCCTCTGATGAATTGGCTCAAGCGCCGATACGTTGGGATTCTGACGAAAGTCGACCGCTACCCAAAGGTCATCATCGGCAGCGTGGCCCTGCTGATGCTGACCGCCCTGGGTTCGTTGCCGTTCTTGGGTGCCGGATTCCTTCCTGATATGAAGGAAGGTCATTTTATTGTTCACGTATCGGCCGCGCCAGGAACTTCACTGGAGGAGTCGCTGCGTTTCGGTCGGCAGATCAGCCAGGCATTGCAGAAACTCCCCGTAGTGATCTCGGTCGCTCAACGCGTTGGTCGCGCGGAAAAGGCCGACGATACCTGGGGCACGCAGTACAGCGAAATGGACGTCGACCTGAAGCCACTGTCCGGTGAAGCATCCGAGCAGGCGCTCGTGGATATTCGTCGCGTGTTGGCGGAGTTCCCCGGCGTCAATTCCTCGGTGAAAACGTTTTTGGCCGAGCGTGTCGAGGAAACCCTGTCAGGCTATACTGCCTCGGTAGTGGTTAATGTGGTCGGCAATAATCTGGATAGTCTGGATACTCAGGCCCGGCAGATCGCTCAGGTTCTGAACCAGGTTAAGGGTGCAACCGATGTGCAGGTACAATCCCCGCCGGGTACGCCGCGGTTGGTCGTTCGCCTGCGCCAGGATAGCCTGTTGCGGTGGGGATTCGATTCGGTACAGGTGTTGGAAGCAATCCGCACAGCCTATCAGGGTGACGTGGTCAGTCAAATCTACGAAGGCAACCGGATTTTCAATGTCGCGGTAATACTCGATCCGCAACTGCGAAAAAACATCGCGGACATCGGTCACCTGCCGCTGCGAAGTCCGAATGGCGTTTATGTCTTGCTCAAAGAGCTGGCAGACATTTACGAAGACTCGGGGCGTTATGTGGTAATGCACCGGGGAGCTCGAAGAGTTCAAGCCGTTACCTGCAACGTTTCGGGGCGCGATATCGCCTCGTTCGTGAAAGAAGCCAAGCAAAGGATTGCCGCTGGTGTCGCCTTGCCTACCGGCAGTTATCTGGAATTCGGCGGCGCGGCAGAGGCCCAGGCCAAATCAACGCGTGATTTGATGATTCATTCGGCGATAGCCGGTGTCGGGATCGTACTACTGTTGTCCATCGTCATGGGTAACTGTCGGAACTTGCTTTTGGTCATGATCAATTTGCCCTTTGCCTTGGTAGGCGGAGTCTTGGCTGTATTCCTGTCGGGCAGTGAACTGACTATTGGTTCGCTGGTGGGGTTCGTCACGCTGTTCGGTATTACCCTGCGTAACTCGGTGATGCTGTTGTCGCATTACGAGCATCTGGTTTCCGTCGAGGGTCTGACCTGGAACAGAGAGACTGCCCTGCGCGGCGCTCAGGAACGCCTCACACCCATCCTCATGACCGCCTTGGTAACAGTTCTTGGACTCTTACCGCTTGCTATCGGTAGCGGAGAACCGGGCCGGGAAATTGAAGGGCCGATGGCCATCGTCATTCTGGGGGGGCTTGCAACCTCAACATTGCTCAATCTGCTGGTATTGCCCGGTTTGGCTTTGCGCCATGGGCAATTCAGGGCTGACAGTTAGGCTTTTAACATCTCCTTTAGATCGGTTATAGCAGGTCAGCTGTCCATTAATTTTGCTCATTCTCAGTGGCCGCTTGAGTGATTTCAAGTGATGGATTTGCATCGTAATCGGTGGCGGTTATCACTGAAATATAGAATTCTGTTCAGATAACGGGGGCAAAGATTATTTATGTGACACGCTCAGCCTTGTTTTATTTCATCAGTTCGCGTGAATTGCACTGACGTTTGTCGTTATCATAGCTGAATGCATAGATAAATCCCGTGGAACTTTAGAGCCTTTTGTTGATTAGCACCCAGGATTTTCCGGTCAATCCATGCGTGCGAATAAGAGTAAACGGATAACTGCTCTATCAAAGCAGAAAAACACGCGCTATACGACTTACCTGATTTCGATGGTTTTCAGCGTGCCGAGTTCTTCGCAATGACTGGGAAAGAACATGCCGTTGTTTTTCAACGTAATGACCTTCGCGCACAGCTCTATTGCTTGCTACAGATTGTAAAGCGACGGGGTCGATCAGGTGTGATTTATCTGAATGTCCATTATTGAAAACGGCGCAAAATGAATGCGGATGATAAAAGCCCATGCACTGTATCATAATAAAATAAAGGTAATCAGGTAAAGAACTTATTCACGTTAATCAGGGTTTTGTAAACACCCCATGGCGATAGAATAATAGCCACTGTCCATGCTATCAAGACTAATGAGTTGGTCGGTTTACCAATATCAGTGCCTGGTGTAACTTTAGTCAATATGCCGCCATCATTTCGGACACCCTTCTAATTTATAAATCGCATACCCTTGACTGTCGATTTGCTTTAATAACTCTGATGGAGTTTCTGCGCTGTGGCAAAATACGCAATTTTCTTGTGTCACTACAGCGTCATATGCACCAATACTTTCTAGCCACGTCTTAGCGTAACCCAATGCTTTGGCGGCATTTTTTTCATCCAGCACGACATCAAAGTGTATAATTCTACCTTGAGCTGTTTTTGCATAAGTGTCAAATACATGTGAAATAGACATAGATATTTCCTATTTAAATGGGTTGTCATTGGAACAGTGAGCTCCATCTATTTTGTTTTAATTAATTTTTTAAAGCATATGTGGATAGCTGCGGTAACTATCAGGGCTTAATAACTACGCATTACACCACGCTATGTTCCTGACCAGATTTTTTCGCTATCACGTTGGGTAAGCGGTTCTTTGGTTAATCCACAGCTAGCGTATCCGCAAAAAATTCGCCAAGGACAAATGTCCTTGGCGAAAGTTTTAGCCATTTAATTGTTTAATCAATGCAGCCAATTCATTTTGACCGGCAGAATCCAGTGGTAGCAAAGGCTTGCGCGGAACGCCGGCGTCAAATCCGCGCAATTGCAGGCCGGCTTTGATCGTCGTAGGTAATCCACCCTTAAGAATAAATTGCAGCAAGGGGAGCTGTTTGTAGAATACTTCGCGCGCCTGCTTTAAGTCACCAGCCAGGCTCGCCTCATACAGCCTTAGCGGCCAGGCAGGAATCAGGTTGGGTGCAGCCGTGCACCAGCCGACAGCGCCTGCGGCAAAAGCTTCCAGTGCCAAGGGATTACTGCCGTTATAGAATGGGATTTCTGCATTGGAAAGCTGGGAAATTCGATGCATGCGTTGAATGTCGCCAGAGCTTTCCTTAACCATGGTCACGTTATCAATCTCCTTGATGATGCGCACGATTAACTCGGGCGACAAATCCAGACCGCTGGTAGCAGGGTTGTTATATAGCATCACTGGAATGCCGATGGCCTCGCTGATAGCAGCGTAATGCTGAAAAATTTCCCGTTCTGTCAGCTTCCAATAAGAAATAGGTAAAACCATTACCGCGTCCGCACCCACTTTTTCGGCAAACTTTGCCCGGCGCACTGCGTTTTGAGTCGTCAGATCGGATATCCCAACCACTGTCGGTACGCGCTTTGCGACTTGTTTTACCGAAGCTTCCGCCACGGCATTCCATTCCTCATCGTTCAGGTATGCACTCTCGCCAGTGCTGCCTAGTGGAGCGATTGCATGAGAGCCGTCCTGGATAAGACGATCAATTAATTGCCCTAGCGTTTTAATATCAACCCCACCATCTCCTGCAAGAAAAGGGGTGATTGGATAAGAGATGATACCTTTGAACAGATTTTTTGACATGATGTTAAGTCCTTGTGGTGAGTGAAAAAATGACCTGCATTAAATATATGTTGGCTAAATTGCTTATCGAAACATTCAACTTAGGCAATCGGGATGGGCCCGCAATGCGCGGCGTGCATAATACGCAAATGCGATCTGGTTACGTTTTTCGGTGGAGATCCAGTCATGTGCCTCACTGCCCAATTTTTGCGGGATGGGTTTAATATCGCCGGAAGCCAAAGCAAGCAGCTGCATTTTCGCGGCGCGCTCGAAAAGTATGGCGAGCACGCAAGCCTCTTCAACGGTCGTGCCCACGACTAATTGACCATGATGGGACAATAACAAAGCACGTTTGTCGCCAAGGGCGGCCGAGATGATCTCGCCTTCCTCATTACCCACCGGTATGCCCGGCCAGTCTTTCAGAAAGGCGCAATCATCAAACAAGGGGCACATATCCATATGCGACACCACTAACGGTGTTTCCAGCATAGACAGCGTAGCAATATGCAGCGGATGGGTGTGTATGATGCAATTAACCTCAGGGCGCGCACGATAGACCCAGCTATGAAAACGATTGGCTGGATTGGCCATGCCCGAGCTACCCATCACATTCAAATCCTCATCCACCAGCACCAGGTTAGACGGCGTAATTTCATCGAAACCCAGACCGAATTGTTGCGTGTAATAGGTGCCAGGATTCTCGGCTCTGGCGGTAATTTGTCCTGCCAAGCCGGAATCATGTCCCGCATCGAACAGAATGCGACAAGTGAGCGCCAGTTTTTCTCGAATACTCCATGAGTTATCCGCCAGTACCTGTTGCATCTGCTGATGCGCCTTGGCGATAAGCTCGGTTTTTTCAATGTGAAATGTATCAGCCATAATCTTGAAATTTTCCTCTTCGTATTTTAAAAATTCCTGCGGAGGTATCCCCAGTGATAATGCTAAGATTAATACTAAAGGTATACTGGTCTAGTCGTAACCTCCAGAATTATAAATATAGCTGGTCCAGATGATGGTTATGGCGCACTCAGAGTGCGTTTGAGACGTTGAATACCTTCTGCCAATTCAAGCTTATTCAGGCTGGCAAAGCCTAGTCTGATGGCTTGCGTAGCTTCATTAGCGTCAGTAAAAAGTGAGCCCGGCAGAATGCGCACCTTTTGTGCCAAGGCGCGTTCGGCTAGGTTGTCGATAGTGATGGGCTGTTTGAGCCGCAGCCAAAACGCTAAACCACCGGACGGTAATTCAAAATCAACCAGTGAATTCAGCTCGTGATGAATCAGCTGTTCCAGCGTAGCTCGCCGTTCGCTATAAATTTTGAAGGTTCTGCGGATATGGCGCTTGATTTCCCCGGTATCCATCAACTCGGCAATCGCCAGCTCGGTGACCGAATTACCTTGGCGATCTATCAGCATGATTTCAGCGGCACAGCGATCTATAAAAGCGGTCGACGCAACCAGATAGCCAATACGCAAACCGGGTGCCAGAACTTTGGATAATGAACCGACATAAATGACTCTTTCTGCATGATCCGTACTCGCCAGTGGAAATACCGGATGGTGTAAAAAATGAAACTCGTGGTCATAATCATCTTCAACGATGGCAAAGTCATATTGCTCTGCCAGCATCAACAGCTTGAGTCTGCGCTCTGCCGTCATCATCACGGTCGTAGGGAATTGATGATGCGGCGTGACATAGACGGCACGTATCGCTTGATGTTTGCATAACTGCTCCAGCTCCTCCACGTTAATGCCGCATTCATCCTGTCGCACACTCAACACTTTGGCACCGCAAGATTTGAACGCCTCGCGTGCTGGCGGGTAAGTCAGATGCTCGACGACAATGCAATCATTGGTCCGCGTCAGTATACGCGCCGCCAGAAAAATGCCCATCTGACTACCACGCACCATGCAAATATGGTCAACTCCCACATGCAAACCTCGCTCCATATTGAGCATGGCGGCAATGGATTTACGTAGCGCCAGTGTACCTTTGGGGTCATCATAGCCCAAACGATTAG
Source organism: Methylobacter arcticus (assembly GCF_050917435.1). Taxonomy (NCBI): domain Bacteria; kingdom Pseudomonadati; phylum Pseudomonadota; class Gammaproteobacteria; order Methylococcales; family Methylococcaceae; genus Methylobacter; species Methylobacter arcticus. The sequence goes on along the minus strand of NZ_CP159583.1, from coordinate 1,913,085 downwards.
CTCTTGCGGATACCACCAGCGCATGACGAAAGGCTCTGGATAGTACTTCAAACGGAATCAACCGGGTATCAGGAATACCGTCATTGAAATCAATGACATTTTCAAATGAAGAGGGCTCTTCAATGCCAGCGGGGGGTGTATAAGCCACGGTTTCAGTGCGTGAGGTTTCCGCAACATGGCTTGATGGATAATTGGCCTGTAACAACAAACTGGGTAAATTAGCCGAAACAAAGGTGCCCCGGCGACTTTCAGTAGACAACCAGCCTTGCGCCACCAGTTCATCGTAGGCTTGCACGATAGTCTTTCTATTGACCTTCAAACTATCGGCCAGTTTTCGGCTTCCCGGCATCATGGTGGAAGGCGGTAATCGGCCCAGTTGAATTTCTGCAATGATTTTTTGCGTTATTTGCAGATAAACGGCAAGACTTGAGGTCTTGCTGAAATCTATTTTCAGGCTCCACGAACGCAGCATGTTGATTCAATCCGTAAATAGGTGACAATAATTCGAGAAGCAGAGACTTGTGTTGAGGTCTGTCAGACCGGACGTCAATCTACTCTCAATTTTCAATAGATTGGAGTAGATTTGTAAAACCAAACACCAAAGCACACCAGCCAAAGCAACCATGTGCACAGATAGAGATGGCTACGCAGGGTAAATTCCAGCCCGGGAAGTTCCGAAATAATGCGCGGTATTGCAAGCGACTGAAAAACCAGAAAGGCGACCCAGGTCTGGCGGTCGGCTGCCAATGTTTTGCCATGGATGGGGATTTTAACGCTAGTGTATTGGAAAATGTACCCTTTTCTCCCAACAAACTGAAATATAGGCGAGGGAAGTGTGCGCTGTTGTGGCAAAAGTGACATTTATTCGTAAGTTCGTCTGTCGAAATGACAACCGAAAAGTCGATATGCAGTTAAAGGCAAAAAGAGGCCTGTGCCGGTCCCATTAAGCCATTGGAAGACTTAAGAATTAAATTTTCGATAGACAATATGAATATGAGTTCAGTGCAATCATATTCCCAAAAAAAAACTTAAATGCTTTCCCAAGAAAAATTCATTCGCTATACTTGTTTCGAATCGCTATTATATGGCGAATAAATATAGTTAATTTTTCTTGGGGAGAACTATCATGCGGAACACAACGCGTTCTATCCGGCGACAACTATCCTTATAACTAAACTTTAACCCTCAGTTTCAGGCGAGTCATTTAAAAGTTTTCCTCCATAATGCCCTCAATTTATGTAGGAGGGCATCTTTTTCCAGATAAACACACGTTGAAAATTTGCCAGTAAAAATCCATCAATGTCACTAATTAAGTATTTATATCTTATTTTTTGACTCTGAAAGTGGCAAACATTGTCATGTTCGGCTGATTTAAATGACCGGTTTTAGGCAGGAACCAGTCGCACAAAGAACTAAATTTGATGCCAGATGAATGACCGCACTTGGCCGGAAATTGCCCGTCAACCCGTAACTATAACAGCTTGCGTTTGAAACCGGTCGGGCTTGCACACCCAATCTTAAGGGTGTGCAAGTCATGCAATTGGGTGGTCAAGTGAATGCAATTACGCATTTTTATATCGGTGGATGAACGAAATAGCCATCTAAGATATGTTTGACAGGACATTCTCCTGCTAACCTCATGGGTCATGAATTCTATAACATAGTGAATAGCTATATTATTCAATAACTTATTAAAAATATATCAGTGGAATTTAAAATCGATATTCCGGTTACAAGTCACTGATACCAAGGGTTCCAGGAGGGTCTTGGGACAAACCGTTCTTTTGGAGAGTAGCGGCAGCGATCTCATTTTCATGATTCGCGCTACCGCCCTCGCAGAACCGGACTTGGAGCGTTACACCATCCGGCTCCCAGCTTGAGTCATCCACCGTGGTGACGGGTAAAGGTTGTGAACAATACATGTTCGAGGAAGATAGTGATTCATAGCCTCGCCAACCTGCTGCCAAGTAAAACTTCGGCGTTGGCTTCGACGATTCAGCCACTTAAACAGGAGCCGTTGTACTTGATACCGATATTGACGCAAGCTCCTGCTGTTTCCACTGACCCCAAAATACTGGATGTGGCCTTGAAGATGACGATAGGCATATTCCTCCATCATAGCCTTACCACCCTGAACCCTCAAACTAGCCAGACGAACATTCAGTTCTATAAGTTTCTTCTGAATGCGCTCACGCTGTGTCTTATGACTCACCACAAAGTTGCCTTTGCGGCTACGTCCCACATAGTGCGTGAAGCCTAGGAAATTGAAGGTTTGTGGGCGACGATGACCATCCTGTTTGCAACGCGCTTGCGCCAAGTTTCCAAACCGATAAATAGCCGTTTTACTTGGTTCTGCCTCAAGGTCAAATTGCGCCAATCGAATCTTTAATTCTTGCAAGAATCGTTTGGCATCATCTTCCCATTGAAAGCAGGCGACAAAATCATCCGCATACCTCACCAACCGTGCAGTACCATGACATGTCTTCGCATAGCGTTTTTCAAACCACATATCCAATACATAGTGCAGGTAAATATTGGCAAGCACGGGCGAAACCAATCCGCCTTGCGGAGTGCCTTGCTCACTTGCCTTAAATACGCCATCTTCCAGCACCCCCGCCTTGAGGAATCGATCGATCATCCGTAGCAGTCTCGGATCCGAAATTCGATGTGCTAAGAAACGCCTTAAATGATCATGACTGACGTTGTCAAAGAATCCTTTGATGTCTGCCTCTACGATCCACTGTGTGCGCTCTATCGTAATGATTTCCGCTAAACGTTTCAGCGCTTGATGCGCATTTCGCCCTGGACGGAATCCATACGAACACTCTCGAAACTCCGGCTCCCAGATCGCCTGCAAAATCAGACTCGTCCGATCTTGTACGATTCTATCTTCAAAGCTGGGAATTCCCAATGCGCGGCGGCCACCATTCGACTTTGGTATAAACACTCGCCTCACTGGCTTAGGTCGATACCCTAAACGGCGTACTCTGGCTGATAAATCATTCAGCCTTTCCGGCAATCCATCGCCCCCATAGTCTGCCTTGCGCATCCCATCAACCCCGGACGCCTTGTTCGCTGCTTGGCGCTCGAAGCTCTCATTTAATCCATCGGGATCAAACAGCATCCCTAACAGCGAATTGTATTTTCGCTGTGGATTATCACGAGCCCACTGTGTGAAATGAATAATTTGTGTTGTCATGAACATAGTCCGCTCGGTGTCGGGTCATGTCTCCATTACCCATTATCTCAAACCGATGCCCCTTGGCTCCATCCGAATTACCAGACTTCATTGCTACTATAGGCATCTCCGACTTCCAATAGCCTCCGCCTCTATTCTCGCTGTTTAGACTTGGCAAGAGGTGCGCTTGTGCGCCGACCATTGGATATCCCTGGTTACTGCATAAACTCAATGTAAAGCTCGATACGGACTGAGATCCCGGGATGTTTGCCATAGCTCGCCTATACGCTATGGCAACTGTTGCCTGCTAGCTTAACCAAACTATCGGCCTTATCCAATGCGGTTATTTCGGGACTTTATCCTTCAGGGTCAGCTTCACCTGTTACCTTTGCGCCTCGCTTCCTTTCGTGCCTACGCATCAAGCACATCGTTACCGATATGCCTGCAAGGCTCGATACCAGGCTCGTGGCTAGCGATTACCTGGGCGGGATTCACACCCGCTAGTTTATGCAGCCTTGCCAGGCCGCAACGGTTAATTAACCCCAATAGCGTTTTTTCAAATCAGGAAAACTCTCGAACAGCTTCATCGAACACCTGCCTTTGATTCGCCTCATAATTTCGCTCGGTGCCAAATTGGGTGGCGCAGAAACCAAAATATGGATAGGATCCTGACTGATAACGCCTTTCAGAATTTCTATTTCAAAGGCTTCACAGGTTTGCCTATTTTCAGTTCAGAGCAATATCATGCGTCAAAAAATCATAGATAAATCTGACCGCCTAAAAGGCGGTGGTTTTAACCTTACTACGGACTAATAAAGTTGCCGATGTGTTTGCGCCCTTATTGGCTATTATTCAACAAGAGCAAGAGAGCGAAAACAACCCTCAGGCCTGGTTAGTGGCCTCTTTTCCGGTGGCGCTCGCCAAGCAAGGTCATCGATTTAAAGCGAAAGTGGCGCCGGAACTGGCTGATCACGGCTATTGCTCGACCAAGAAACTTTACTATTATGGCGTTCGTGTCCATGTGGTCGGCTGCGTCCAAGCAGGCACTTTGCCCAACCCTGAGTATATCGGTGATCACCGGCGCCAGTGATCACGATGGCAAGGTGTTCGACCTCATTCGTCCCGAGTTGGCGAATAACGTACTATATGGCGATAAAGCCTATTTACGCTCGGATGCGGAGAAAGTTCGGCAAACCCAGAAGCTCACGGTGCTCACCCCCGTTAAAAAGCATAAGGGACAGCTCGCAAGACCAACAGTTACCGCGATTTGTACAGTTACTGACAATAGCGATCAAGTGATTTTGTTGTTTATGAGCCCTTTAAAATTATATTATTTGATAATAGAATCTTTATAAATTATAAACATAATCTAACATCAAATGACCTTCCTCAATCCTGCATTCCTTTTGCGATGCCAAATCTTTCAGCATCGCCCCTAAATATTGCCGCAATTTCTTATACAGGCTTTTCTTCCTATATTTTGGAATCCAGACTATGTGATACTTACATTCCCATTTCGTATGTTTTAAACTCTCTGACGAATTCATCATTTGTTTCCTTATCTTTTAAACTTTAGGCAGTTCACAGATAAGGAGACTCTCGATGATTCCCGTAATTGTCAAACTTTGTGAGTCCGCCAGCAGAGCTAGGGGTTTACTTATGATTAATTATTAATTTTTAGTTATGATGACTGTTAATATGGGGTTTAAGGAGCAACGAAACGTAAAACCCGGTTAAGCATCTCAAATAGCAATGAGATAGCTCTCCGCTCTGGTCGTGGAATATACTAGATGCGTAGCACCTTTTCCGCTAAAGCTGTTACAAAAACGTTCCTTTGCGCAACGGTTACAATGTAGCCATAAAATTCAGGTTAGGATGTTGCAAAAACGTATTGCGATAGCATCACCAATAGCAACAGGTTTTTGCAACAATAGCAGGTATAGATGTGAGTTCGTGAAGCAGTCATAACTTGATAAACACCAACTTAACCAGATTTTACGTTCCGTTGCCCCCTAGACCCCAATACCAAAAAAGAAATTTTTAAATTTAAACATGGCAAGAGTTGTTATTTTGGTTATTTTATAAGCATCCGTATTAACAAACAATAGTCTACATGCTCTCCAATGATTCGACGTAATTTAAATAAGATGCTATTATGTGATAATAGAAATTTATTTTTTATAATTAATAAAAACTTGCTTATGTCGAAAGAAACAGAATTAACCATTGAATTAATTACCTTGTTAAATGCATTCAAAAACGTACATGTCCAATTAGTCAATCAATTAGATCAAGATTATCTTTACCCTATTTGGATACAATCCATAGATAACTCGTTGGCAGCAAAAGAGATGCTAAAAAAATTGATATTAAACTGGAGTTACGAAGAAAATGACCAAGAACCAGGCAAGACTTTGCAATACAATGGTCTGGCACCTTGTTCGCTGAAAACTTTTTTAGCTATCGAAGCCGTTAATAACAGCCGACTTGAACTACATCAACAACTGATTAAGATGAATCGATTTATCCCTGCTAATAATCAAGACGAAAAATCTGAAGATACCGATACAAGTGCCAGTCCTTTAGCAAAAAAAGCCATGTATCGCTTGGGATATCCACGATTCAATATAAGACAAGCCTGTCGTCAGTTTGTCGCATTACCTTATCCCGTATTATCGGCTGGTTTTTTTTGGAACCGATACCGTAAAACAATTAAACTCACTCGCCAACAAATCAAAGTGCAATTGGATCGTATAGCACAATACAGTTCATCAAATGAAAGTATCATTCAAGAAGAGTATCGACGTTTTGATGCAATTGATGATTCTGTTTTAGTACGTGTCTACCCAGAAAGTATTCATCAACGTGTCAATTTATACATTCAAAAAGAACACCAAGAACAGCGTATACAGCGTTATGCCCATACACCTATTTTTTACGTAACAACAGCCGATAAACCATTACCCGATAAAACACTTTTACCTGAGCAACCGGCTACAAAAGAATCGCGTTTATTGAGACGCAATATCACTATTGAACGTCAGCCATATCTATGTTCACTGAACTTATATCGATTATTACCGAAATATCGCTAACATACTTTTAAAACCAACGTCCCAAAAAAACAGTAGGAACCAATTCCATCTTTCAAAATATCAAGCAAGTGAATACACAAGCATAGAATAACTGCTAAAGTAACAATTTTATTAGTCCATAGTAAGGTTAAAACCACCGCCTTTTAGGCGGTCAGATTTATCTATGATTTTTTGACGTATGATATTGCTCTGAACTGAAAAGTAGGGGGCCTTATGGATTACCGTTATGGAAGTCATACTGTTTTTAAAATTCAATATCATTTTGTATTTGTCACAAAGTATCGTTATAAGATGTTGAAAGGTGACGTTGGTTTGAAAGTTCGTGAACTGATTAGGCAAACCTGTGAAGCCTTTGAAATAGAAATTCTGAAAGGCGTTATCAGTCAGGATCCTATCCATATTTTGGTTTCTGCGCCACCCAATTTGGCACCGAGCGAAATTATGAGGCGAATCAAAGGCAGGTGTTCGATGAAGCTGTTCGAGAGTTTTCCTGATTTGAAAAAACGCTATTGGGGTCGTCACTTCTGGGCACGGGGTTACTTTTGCGTGACTTCTGGTGAGTTGACAGATGAAATGATAAAAAATTATCTGGAACATCATTTTGAACCCAAAGGAGATGATAATTTTAGGACAGAGTCATGAACGGGTCTTATGACCCGTATCCGGACTTTAGTCCATTATACGAACCCACCAGCTTTAGCTGGTGGGTGTTCAGTAATAACACTTTGATTTAATGCGTCAAGGCCATAATTTTAAACGGCCTTGGCTTCGTCAATCGGACGCTATACTTGATGCCACATTTTTTTAAGGATAAACCGGTCGAATGCTTACTGGGTGAAGGTATAGAAGCGAATCATCATCAACGATGATGCCTTGGGAAAGACACTGGATACGGTCCGGAAACGTTATACAGCCAACTGGCCGTCCAATTGATCAAGCGCTTGGGCTTATGCTGCAAAGTCGAACACACATTTCCCTCCCAACTCGAAACCACCACCGCAAAGCCTACCGCTCGCTGGGTATTTCAATTTTTCACCGGTATCCACGTGCTGTTAATTAACAGCTGATATTATTTCGGGATGGAAAAAATAAAACTAGAATTATACACAGACTACCTGATCTGCAATAACGGGTTTGCGACGGCGACCGGATTGTCGGCAATGATGGAAGGGGATATAAGCCATGACCAGATGACGCGTTTTCTGGCATCGAAAGCATTTACCTCCAAAGACCTGTGGGGGCAAGTTAAAGCGACAGTACGCCAGATAGAACAGGAAGATGGTTGCCTGATATTTGACGATACCATTCAGGAGAAGGCCTGGACGGATGAGAACGAAATCATGTGCTGGCACTTTGATCACTGCAAAGGGCGTTCGGTCAAAGGAATCAATTTGCTGAACGCCCTATACTATAGTGGGGAAGTTTCAATTCCCGTCGCCTTTGAAGTGGTGCGCAAGCCTTACCAGTTCAGTGATGTGAAGACCCGCAAGGTCAAGCGGGCCAGTGAGTTCACCAAAAATGAGCTGATGCGGGAGATGATAGCGACCAGTGTGGCGAATGCCATCAAGTTCCGCACTGTGTTGACAGACAGTTGGTTTGCCAGCAAGGAAAACTTTGCGTTCATCCTGAAAAAAGACAAGCACTTCATCAGCGCCCTAAAGGATAACCGCTGGGTGGCTTTAACAGAAGACGACAAGAAAGAAGGCCGTTTTGTACGGATCAGTCAGCTGGAATTGGCGGATCAGCAGGCGGTGCGCGGTTGGATGAAAGGTTTTCCTCATGAGGTGCTTTTCGTCCGTCGGGTCTTTACAAACAAAGACGGCAGCATCGGCCTATTGAATCTGGTATGCAGTGATTTAGCGTGCAATGGCGAACAAGCCGCCACGATCTACCAAAAACGGTGGAAAGTTGAGGAGTTCCACAAGTCATTAAAATCCAATGCGGGGTTGGCAAAGTCACCAACCCGTACGGTCACTACCCAGAACAACCCTGTCTTCATGTCGATCTATGCGGTGTTCAAGCTGGAATGTCTGAAGATAAAACACAAGGCCAATCATTTTGCGCTAAGAACTAAGCTGTTTATCAAAGCGAACCAGATAGCTTATGAAGAGTTGCAAAAATTACTGGCTGCGTAACATCAGCTCTATAAATAGCATAGCCTGTCTAATATTTTGATCTATACCGTGTTTGTATAAAATAGAGATATAATAAATGCACTTCACTTCACATCCCATTATTTTATTTATTGATGAATCTTAATTGGAAAAATTTCCTGCTTGCTGAAAACGCAATATTCAATTGCGATACCGATATTGTTTTTCCATTGCCCAAACATGAAGGCAATAAGCATATTTATCCAATTGCACACCTAGGTATTTTGACGGTTGCAGGAATTGATGCAGCAAAATTTTTACAGGGACAAATCACCTGCAACATTAACGACATCACTAATATAAAAAGCAGTCTAGGTGCAATATGTAATCCAAAGGGCAGGGCAATTACAACTTTTTTGCTGATTAAAAACGCCGATGCTTTTTTAATGATTTTGCCCCATGAATTACTGGAATTGGTCAAAAAAAGATTGCAAATGTACGTGTTAAGATCAGCTGTAACCTTAACCGACAGTTCGGATGAATTGTGTCTAATCGGTTTATCTGATGGTGCAGTACATCCCGCCGAAGCTGTTGATTTTACAACAAGTCGTCAGGAAAACATCATTGTCAATCTTCAGAACCGCAACCTGATTATTGCTATGGCCAATCATGCTCAGACATTCTGGTCTGAACGGCTTAAGCAGGGTTTTCAGCCTGAAGATTCAGCACAATGGCGCTATCTCGATATAATTTCAAGAATTCCCTGGCTTACTGCGGCAACATCGGAAGAGTTTATTCCGCAAATGCTTAATCTGGATAAACTGGGAGGCATTAGTTTTAACAAGGGTTGCTATACCGGTCAGGAAATTGTTGCCCGGACTCATTATCTGGGTAAGGCAAAAAGGGAAATGTTTCTGGTCGAATATGATGGCCTAGAGGCTCCTGAACCTAATTCAACAATCATTGATAACAGTACAGGCACGGAGCAGAACATTGGTAAGGTCCTGTATGCGCAAAGCAGACATAATAGTTGCAAGATGCTAATTGTTTTGCAAGTGTCTGACACCAGTACTTATAATCTTAAACTGAAAAATTATAATCCAAATAAAATTACTTTATTAACGACATTATTTTAATGCTTATTATTTAATATCTTAGACATTTCAGATGTTGCCCCTAAAAACCTTTAAAACTATGATTAATCCACAAGCCGCCGCACATTTTCGCCGCTTAGGCACATTAACCATTTTCGCCGTTTATTTTGTCATCTTAGTCGGCGGAATCGTAAGAGCTTCCGGTTCAGGCATGGGTTGCCCCGACTGGCCGACTTGTTTCGGACAATGGGTGCCACCTACTGACGAGTCCCAATTACCCGCCAATTATCATCAAATTTATGCCGAACGTGGCTATGAAAACACTCAGTTTAACCCGGTAAAAACCTGGACCGAGTACGCCAACCGTTTGGTTGGTGTGACTATAGGATTTTTGATCTTGCTAACGGCTTGGTCATCACGCATTTATCTTAAAACCGATAAAACCATTTTCTATTTGGCGACCAGCGTGTTTTTGCTGGTCGGTTTTCAAGGGTGGTTAGGCTCGACTGTGGTAGCAAGCAATCTCAAACCCTTGATGATCACCTTACACATGCTGCTGGCTTTGTTTATAGTCGCCTTGCTTATCTATACCATTGCCCGTTCGCAACGGGAGGCCATCGCCAGAATTGATGTTCGAGCACTGCCAAATAAATTTAAAACCGTGTTAATCGCAGCAATGATTCTGACTCTATTGCAAGTAGCTATGGGAACTCAGGTTAGGGAAGCGGTAGATTTTATTGCCCATAATCATGCTTATATTGAACGCCAATATTGGCATGACGACTTTCCGCTTATCTTTTATATACACCGATCGTTCTCCTCGATTATTTTATTCACCAACCTTTGGCTGACTTGGAAAATTGTCCGGTATGTCGATAAAAAAAGCCTGTTACGAACTATCGGTTTATCGCTAGCCGCTCTGGTAGTCACGGCTATTATTGCAGGCATTAGCCTCGATAGATTGGGTATGCCCCCTGTTGCCCAGCCAATTCACCTGTTGATGGCTAATCTTATTTTCGGTGTACAGTTTTTTCTTTACAGTTGTCTAAATTACGCTTCGGCACGTCGCTAAGCAGCTCTAGCCCTTTAGTGTCTTTATTCTGGAAAAGCATAAAACCTTGTCGTTCAAATATCGCTATTTATTCGAATTTAAAACAGTAATCTGGGCAAACGAACTCATCAGATAATCGCTATATACCTATAACAGTGAATTCTTCATGACAGTTACCTCACATGAATCTAGTCAACAGGCAATATTCTATGCCTTTCAACTTCAGTCAATAAGTTCATTTTACATTGGAAGAGGCTTGGCTTCGCCTTTTGCCAATATTTACGATAGAATGATAAATATAAATAGGTAAGCCGTAAGGAATGTTGCCTCTTGCTAAAAGTTGAAATGATCCTACGGGATAATTGTAATAACGTTTAAGTAACCAATATGGAGAAAAGTTATGTCCTGGAATGAGCCTGGCGGTGATAAGAAAGACCCTTGGAGCGGTCGTGGCGGCCAAAAAGGCCCACCTGATCTAGATGAAGCAATACGTTCATTGCAAGAAAAGTTAAGCGGATTTTTCGGCAGTGGTAATGAGGGGGGGGAAAGTTCATCCGGTATTCCTCCTTTAAAAAGCTTGGGTTTTCTCATAGTAGGCGCAGCAGTAATATGGGGTTTAAGCGGTTTTTATATTATTGATGAAGGCACGCATGGCGTTGAAACCCGGTTTGGCAAGTATGTAGCGACAACTCAGTCGGGTTTGAACTGGCATTTTCCTGCGCCTATCGAACAGGTTGAGGTTGTTGATGTTAAGCAGCAACGGTATATCGAAGTAGGTTATCGTAGTGGCGGTAGTGAGCAAGTTGTTGGTTCGGTACCTAAAGAAGCGCTAATGCTAACTAAAGATGAAAATATTGTCGATGTGCGTTTGGCCGTACAGTATCAGGTTAAAGACGCAAAAGATTTTGTTTTCAATATAGTCAATCCTGCAGCTACCTTGAAACAGGTTACCGAAAGCGCACAACGTGGCGTAGTCGGCAGTAGCACCATGGACTTTGTGTTGACCGAAGGCCGTAGCGAGGTTGTAGCTCAGATTAAAAAGGAAATACAGGACGTTATGGATACTTATAAGTCCGGCATTCTGATTACCAGCGTTAACCTACAGGATGCGCAACCGCCTGAGCAGGTACAAAACGCATTTGAAGATGCCATTAAAGCGCGTGAAGACGAACAACGTTTAATTAATGAGGCGGAAGCCTACTCTAATGATGTCGTACCAAAAGCGCGCGGTGCTGCCGCCAGAAAGATGCAAGAAGCCGAAGGCTATAAAGAACAGGTTATTGCTCGAGCAGAAGGTGAGTCCAGTCGTTTTTCCAAATTGCTTGCCGAGTATGCTAAAGCACCAGATGTGACTAGAAAGCGTCTTTATATCGAGTCTATGGAATCCGTATTAGGCGAAACAAATACGGTGATGATTGACGTTAAAGGTAGCAATAATATGCTTTATTTGCCATTGGATAAAATGATCCAACATCAGTCTTCGATTCAAGAAACTAATGTTCCTCCAAGTGCGACAGATAAACCTTATCAAACAGGGATTGAACCGCCAACACAATCCGTTGGGCGAACTTCAACTCGCGGTCGTGACGCAAGGGGACGATAATGATACAAAATAAAATATTGATAGGTCTGGCTGCATTGTTGTTTGTCGGCATGATGTGCGTGTTTACTGTCAGTGAAACAGAAAGGGCAATTAAATTTCGTTTAGGTGAGATTATAAAAAACGATTATGAAGCTGGATTGTATTTTAAATTGCCATTTATTAATAACGTAAAAAAGTTTGATAAACGTATTCAAACGATGGATGCAAAACCTGAACGGTTTTTAACGGCAGAAAAGAAAAACGTTATTGTTGATTCTTTTGTGAAATGGCGTATAGGTAATGTAGGCACTTTCTATACCGTTGTTGCCGGTGATATAGATCAAGCTAATTTGCGGCTGGATCAAATCGTTAAAGACGCTTTTCGGGGCGAATTCGGTAAGCGGAATATTAAACAATTAGTTTCAACCGATCGTCAGACTATTCGTGAAATATTGATTAAAAACGCCAAGCCGCTAGCTGCTGATTTAGGCATGGAAATTGTTGATGTTCAGGTCATGCGTATTGATTTGCCTAGCGAAGTCAGTAGTTCTGTTTACCTCAGAATGGAAGCCGAACGTGAAAGGGTTGCCCGTGAGTTTCGCTCGCAAGGTGCGGAAGCGGCAGAAAGAATTCGTGCCGACGCTGATAGGCAACGGGTTGTTACTATGGCAAACGCTTTCAGGGATGCAGAAAAACTTCGCGGAGAAGGCGATGCAAAATCTGCCGAGATTTATGCTAAAGCCTATGGTGAAGATACTGAATTCTTTACGTTCTATCGTAGTTTGAATGCCTATAAAAAGACTTTTTCAAGTTCAAGCATGATGGTACTTGATTCTGATTCAGACTTCTTTAAATACTTTAAACAGCAGAAGTAAGCAAAGACCCGATTCTAGTAGAGGCAACCATTCAGGTCGCCTCTACTAGAAAACCCGTAACCAACGCTCCGCATGCGGGGCGTTTTGTTTGAGTGGACATATAAAACATGCAACAAAAAGATTCTTGGCTTTTGCCCGATGGCATAGAAGAAATTTTGCCGGAAGAGGCTCAGCATCTTGAATGCTTGCGCCGTAAGATACTGGATACGTTTGCTTGCTGGGGATATGAATTAGTTATTCCTCCGTTCATTGATTATCTGGATTCGTTGTTGACCGGTTCAGGACATGATCTGGAATTGCAAACCTTCAAACTGACCGATCAGATCAGTGGTGAAATGCTGGGGGTGAGGGCGGATATGACGCCTCAGGTTGCCAGAATCGATGCACATAATCTTAATGCGGAATGGCCGACCCGTCTTTGTTATACAGGCACTATTTTGCACACCAAGGGCGATCCGCTGGAAAAAACCAGAAGTCCGATGCAGATAGGCGCCGAGCTTTATGGCCATGCCGGTAAGGAAAGCGATGTAGAAGTTATCCGCTTGATGCTGGAAATGTTGGCGATGGCCGGATTGCAAAATGTGCATCTTGACCTAGGCCATGTCGGCATCTATCGGGCGCTGTCAAAGCAGGCTGGATTAAATGATGCCCAAGAAGCTGAGTTGTTTGACGTATTGCAGCGCAAGGCCAGACCCGAGCTTCAGGAGCTAATGGCCGGATACAGCATCGATGATCAGCTTAAGACTATGTTCCTGAAACTGCCGCAATTGAACGGCAGTAAGGAAACCATTGCCAAAGCCCGAGCCGTATTATTGACGGCTAATGGCGAAGTCAAACAGGCTTTAGCAGATTTAGAAGCTATTGCGGAAAAATTATCGGCCAGTTTTCCATCATTACCGATTAGTTTCGATTTGGCTGAATTGCGTGGTTATCATTATCATACCGGCATTGTTTTTGCGGCTTTCGTGCCGTCGGTAGGCAGGGAAATAGCCAGAGGCGGTCGCTATGACAATATAGGTGCTATTTTTGGACGTGCACGTGCTGCGACCGGCTTTAGTGCGGACCTGAAAGTATTATCGGCATTAGGCAAAATAGCCTATCAAAAAGAACAGCGAGCCTTGATTTATGCTCCGTATTTAGACGATGCTGCACTAAATGAAAAAATCAGGGATTTACGCGCCAAGGGACTGGCAGTTGTTCAGCAACTACCGGGGCAAACCGGAACAGCACAAGAACTCAGGTGCACAGCTATCTTGGAACAAGATCATCAAAACTGGTTCGTAAGAACCTTATCCTCGGCAACTGCTCCATGCGTTGCTCTACCTCCTGCATCAATGCAGTCGTAATTCGGAATAATTATGGGAAAAAATGTTGTTGTCATCGGTACTCAATGGGGTGACGAAGGTAAAGGTAAGCTAGTTGATCTGTTAACGGAACAAGCGGAAGCTGTTATCCGTTTTCAGGGCGGTCATAATGCTGGACACACACTGGTTATACAGGGGGAAAAGACGGTTTTGCATCTTATTCCGTCCGGCATACTCAGGAAGAGTGTTCAATGCATGATCGGCAATGGCGTAGTTTTATCGCCCAATGCCTTGCTGGAAGAAATTGAGTTTCTGGAAAAAGCCGGTATTCCGGTTAGAAACCGTTTGCTGATCAGCGAAGCTTGCACACTAATATTGCCGGTTCATGTAGCCATTGATCAGGCACGTGAAAAAGCCCGTGGCACGAAAGCCATTGGTACTACGGGTCGCGGTATTGGGCCTGCGTATGAAGACAAGGCGGCAAGAAGAGGTTTGCGGGCTGGAGACTTTTTAAACCCAACAGTTTTTACCGAGAGGTTTAAGGAACTGGTCGATTATCACAATTTTATGCTGACTCATTATTATCATGCTGAAGCCGTCGATTATCAAAAATCTCTTGATGAAGCACTGAGTCTTGGTGAACAAATCAAGCCGATGTTGACTGATGTGAGCGAGAAACTGTATCAACTTCAAGATCAAGGCAAAAATCTGTTATTTGAAGGCGCACAAGGTGCTTTATTGGATATAGATCACGGCACTTTTCCTTACGTGACTTCGTCGAGCACTACCGCTGGCGGCGCGGCTACCGGCACCGGCATCGGGCCGCTTGATCTCGACTATGTGCTGGGTATTACCAAAGCCTATTCGACTCGCGTAGGTAACGGCCCTTTTCCGACCGAATTGCATGATGCGAACGGCGATCACTTGGGTACGGTCGGCCATGAGTTTGGTGCCACTACCGGGCGCAAACGTCGCACCGGCTGGTTTGACGCGGTCGCTATGCGCAAATCCGCAAAAATGAATAGCCTGAGCGGCATTTGTTTAACTAAACTTGATGTGCTTGACGGGTTGGAAAAGGTCGGTATTTGTACCGCCTATAAACTTAACGGCATTATTACCGAAACTGCGCCCTTGGGTGCAGATCAGTATGAAGAATGTCAGGCGATTATTGAACATATGCCGGGCTGGACGGGAACGACGGCCGGTGTAACTGATTACAATGCGCTGCCGGACAACGCCAAAGCTTATATCAAGAGAATCGAACAGCTAATAGGCGTCAAGATTACTATCTTGTCAACCGGCCCCGATAGAGACGAAACAATTATCCTGGAACATCCGTTCGCTTGAGCGGCTGTTACAGAGAAACTAATGACCTGGAGATAACATGGCTGAAACTGTAGACGAATTGACTGTAACATACGAAGACGGAGGCATTGAGACAGTCAAGGAACTGGACAAGAAAGTGCTGACTAAAGGTGCCTGGGCTACGATTATGTACCGTTATCAAGACTGGAATCGTGCCAAAGAAGAATACGGACCGGATAAATACACCATTCGCCGCTATCAGAAACTCAATGGCGAGTACAAGCAAAAATCGAAGTTTAATATTTCGAGTAAAGATCAAGCGAAAGCTATTATCGACGCACTGGAAGGTTGGATTAAAGTGGATTGATTGTATAAAGACAAAAGGATTTGTCCGCTTTAGCGCACTGGCATTAAGTTAAGCCGTCATCCAGGCAGGGAGCATATCGGAATACAGAAGCCATGGATGGCTAAGTTAATGATTACCTTTTTCTTGTCATTTTCAAAAAATACACGAACCTTGTGTTTAAACTGATACTTGCTGCCAACGCAACCTATTCAATAAAAATACCGCCAACCCCGAACCACTGGTATCGGCGCTCCAATCGGCGATGTCCGAAAAACGACCTTCAACAAAAGACTGATGCCACTCATCTGATATACCGTATAAACTACAAAAAATAACGCTGAGTAAAGCAAGAATAATAGGTCGATTAAGCAAGTGATTAAAACTGCGCCATGCCAATACGCCCATTATAAAATAGGCTCCGGCGTGAAGGATTTTATCCTGCTGGAAAAATAAACTCGGAACCGGCAGAATAGGCTGGTCGGAAAGCCAGTAAATCAATAGGCAATAAATAAATAACAACGTGAAATCTAAAGTCTTAATCATAGTCTTGTAAATGAAAAATTTATTTGAATTTACTGAGGCGTTTTTTCAGCCGATTAGTATCGATGAAAAGTTGGCGCTGACGCATCAGGCTTGGCATACACATATTTCCGGGGGATTATCGTTTACTTCGGATCGGCCGGTATTGCCGATAGATAGGGTAACGTTTCCCGCACGGCCGGAGTTATTGGCTCCGCGTCAGATGCCCCGGCGAAAACTAACCACAACCGCAGGTGTCGCGGCTTTTTTTCATGCCATTGCCCATGTTGAATTTGTCGCCATTTATCTGGCCTGGGATATTTTATATCGTTTTCGTGGCATGCCCGACCAATTTTATCAGGATTGGTTACGTGTTGCTGATGAAGAAGCTCAGCATTTTGAATTAATCAGGATGCATCTACGGGCTATAGAGATTGAGTATGGAGATTTACCGGCACATAGCGGCTTGTGGGATCATGCTAAAGATACTGCCGATGATTTGCTTGGCCGGTTGGCGATGGTTCCACGCTGTATGGAAGCGCGAGGACTGGATGTAACACCCGCGCTTATTGAAAAATTCAGGATACTGGGTGATGATGCAAGTGTAGCAATTTTAACGCGCATTTTGACCGACGAAGTAAGGCATGTAGAACGGGGTTCTTACTGGTTTAAATTTGTTTGTCAGCAACGCGGTTTCGAGGCTGAAGCCAAATATTGCGAGTTAATCGATCAATACTATATTGGCGGTAAACCTAAAGGCCCGTTTAACCGGGAATTACGCAAAATTGCTGGTTTTTCGGATGCTGAGATTGATTGGCTGGAGAGTTAATCGCTAAATTTTTAGGTTAAAAACAATGCACATCCCTATGACTGACACCTTAATAAATCAGGATAGACCTCCTGCATTGGAGATCGTTGCACAAGACGACGGACAAGATTGTGTCAAATTGTCAGGCTGTTGGAATCTTCGCAGTCTAGTCTCCGCACCTGAGCTAAATCTAAAAATAAGCTCGTACGCAGCAAATGAAAACATTCAATGGGATATGAACTCAATCGACGTACTCGACAGCGCCAGCGCGTTGATACTCTGGAAAGCATGGGGTAAAAAGCTGCCGGTTGCTTTGAAGATGCTGCCTGAGCATCAACGTTTGTTCGAGCGCTGGCAAGCCCAGACAATTTCAGAAGCTGAACCGGTCGGTCCTCGTTCAAGTCTGATTATTAAATACGGCTATCAACTGTTTGCCAACTTTTTGGAACAATTGCTGCACTTAGTGACTTTATTAGGTCAGCTGGTTTTGGATATGAGTTATCTGTTGCTGCATCCGGGCGAAATTCCCTGGTCGGAAATTTCCATCACGATTTATGAGTCAGGGGTTCGGGCTTTAGGAATCACTGCCCTAGTAGGCTTTTTGATCGGCATCGTGCTCAGTTACTTATCGGCGCTTCAATTGAAGATTTTTGGGGCAGAGATTTATATCATCGATATTTTGGGCTTGAGTGTCATTCGTGAATTAGGCCCTTTGCTGGCAGCCATTTTGGTTGCTGGTCGATCTGGTTCGGCAATGACCGCGCAAATCGGCATTATGCGAGTAACCGAGGAACTCGATGCGTTATCGGCGATGGGCATATCCCATTCCTTACGCCTGATTTTGCCTAAGGTGATAGCATTGACCATAGTCTTGCCGCTAATTGGTGTATGGACCAGTTCTATGGCGCTGATAGGCGGGATGGTTTCGGCGCAAAATACGCTGGATATTAGTTATCAGCAGTTTTTTCTTAAATTACCTGATGTGGTACCGCTGATTAACGTTCTTATCAGTCTATTGAAAAGTGCGGTATTCGGATTGATGATTGCCCTTATTGCCTGTCATTTTGGTTTTCGGATCAAACCGAATACCGAAAGCTTAGGTAATGAGACCACTAATTCGGTAGTCGCTGCGATTACCGTGGTGATTATGGTCGATGCGGTATTTGCCATTTTGTTTATGGATGTCGGTATGCCATGAGTGACTCCTACGCAATACAGCTGGAGCATGTCTGGACCAGCTTTGGCGATCCTGACAAAGGCACAGACAAAATTGTTCATCAGGATATTAATCTTTGTTTGGAGCATGGAGAAATTTTGGGATTAGTGGGCGCATCAGGTTGTGGAAAAACCACTTTGCTGCGCGAAATAATAGGCCTACAAACGCCCACTCAGGGTGAGGTGTTCGTGATGGGGCAATCGTTGAAACATGCTCATTCAGATCATGGCCAGCGGTTGCGTAACAATTGCGGCGTACTGTTCCAGAAAGGCGCATTATTTAGCGTTCTAAATGTTTTTGATAATATTGCCTTCCCGCTGCGGGAACTGGGTTTCCATGATGAAGAATTAATTGCACGAATCGTGTTTATGAAGCTGGCAATGGTGGGCTTGGCTGACAGTGACGCCTGGTTAAAGCCGGCTGCTTTATCGGGAGGTATGATCAAGCGGGTAGCATTGGCCCGCACTATGGTGCTGGAACCAGGATTGTTGCTGCTCGATGAGCCGACTTCCGGTCTCGATCCCATTTCTAGCGAAGATTTTGTCAGCCTGTTATTCGAGCTGCATAAGGATCTGCATTTTACGGTAGTCATGGTGACCCACGATTTGGATATATTAAGGGATTTGTGTACCAAGGTTGCCGTACTGGCAGATAATAAAATGGTTGCTTTTGGAACACTGGCCGATGTTTTAAACTGCAAGCATCCCTTTGTAGCAGAATTTTTTCACAATAGACGCGCTGAACGGGTATTTCAGTATCAGGAGACTGCTCATGGGTAGAGAAAACCATGCACTGATTACCGGGTTGTTTTTGATTGCTTTGGTCACGGCATCGACAGCAATTGTTTTCTGGATTGGCACCATGAATCAAGAGCGTAATCTCTATATCATTTCAACCAGAGAGTCGGTGTCGGGCCTTAATCCTGAATCGACGGTCTTTTACCGAGGCATAGCAGTGGGAAAGGTGCTTAAAGTTAAGTTTGATCCTTTAGATTCCGGCATCATTCTTATTCCTGTTGAGGTCGATAAAAACATCGTGCTGAGTAAAGGGGTATACGCGACCTTGCGTTTAAAAGGCGTCACCGGCCTGACTCAGATTCAACTGGAAGATTCTGGTGCTATTTCCGAAGTATTGCCGCCGGGGGATAATCCCATGACTCATATTCATTTGGTGCCATCGTTGACAGACAGGCTAATGGATACGGGAGAAGAGCTGTTACATAAGGCCGATCATTTAATGCAGCGGCTTAGCTCGTTATTAAATGATGAAAATGAAAAGAATATCGGCGGTATATTAAGTAACTTGAAAACATTAACCGACAAGCTTTCCGAGTTACAAAAGAGCGTTGATAAGGCGCTGACGGGTATCCCTGCATTGACTACCGATGCCAGAAAAACCCTGACAAATATTGATGGGTTGACTAACGATTTACAAAAATTAACCGGGGAAGTGCAAAACCTTAGCGTAAAAGCAGGTAATCTAGTCGATAGCGGAAAGAATACCGGCGATGCTTTGACCCAATCTACATTACCGAAAGTTAATAAACTGCTAACCGAATTGCAATCGACAGCGCAACAGGTAAAAAGAGTCGCCACGATATTAGAAAATAACCCACAGGAATTATTGTTGGGGCCGAGTCAACGAGATTCAGGGCCGGGTGAACCGGACTATAAGGAACCGAAATGAGGTATTTGTTAATCGGCTGGTTAGTGTTTTTTAATGTGGGTTGTAGCGTTCCCGTCAAACAACTCGCATTGCATGATTTTGGTTTGCCTGTGTCAGTCGCGCCTCAGCAAAGCAGAGCATTGATTACTGTCAATGCACCAACTTGGCTTTGGGATAATCGTATTCGTTATCGATTGCTTTTTGCCTCGCCATCGCAAGTTAATTTTTACGGATTGGATCGCTGGATTGCATCGCCGCCCGAATTGTTTGAGCAGTTGCTGAGTTCTAGCGACAAAACCCAGAATTACGCCTTAATAGTTAAGCTACGGAATTTTGAGCAGCAATTCGATGCGCCAGATCGAGCGCGAGTGATATTACGTTTTTTTGTGGAAGCATATTCTGATAATAAGAAGGTTGGTACACAGGAATTTCACCTACAACAGCCTACTAAAACGCCTGATGCGGCTGGTGCAATTAGTGGTTTTACTGATTTAGCCTGGCAGGCTGATGAAAAAATCCAGAGTTGGCTTGCGGGATTGTAGTTGTTAAAAATAAGTGCCTTACGACTGCATAGACATATATTTGCTTATCGGCACATAGCATAGCTATGCTACTCTCGCGATTGTCCCTTTCCCACAATCCCTGTAGTCAAGGCTTCCGCTCCTGCTCGCGCCCCTTGCCTACACATCTCTGGAGGCAAAAAAAACCTCCCGATTCCAGAGGAAAAGGGAGGTAAGATGTACAGATACTGGATAGCTCTGAACTTTCACACTACGAGGAGGTACATGAAACTTTTAGAGATCAACTATTAAATCTTGATCTCATGGCAATGTTGCTTAAAACAGCAACGCTTGCAAATAATATTTGAAATGAAGCACACTAAAAATAAGTCTATGTATTCCAATGATAAGCACATTAGTCTAACGATAAAATTAAATAATATAGCTTGCTTCCGAATGATTAAAGATTATACGCATATGGCTATAGACCTACAATATAGGTAAAAAGCAATAGATTGTTTCTATTTTGTTGATAAACAAGGTAAGACAGGAATAAGATGAGCTTAACTCCTTTAAGCTAATAAGTTTCATTACTCATCAGGCGCTTTTGTTGTTATAGATCAAGCATCAGACGAGAATGGCTTATCTAGATGCCTTCATCGCCAAAACCAATACGTGAAATTAAGCCGACCATTTCCGTAAAAAATCAAGGGTCATTACCGTCTCAAAAAGAACACCGGAACAGCGTATACAGCGTTCTTACTACCATACGAAAAACTTGTTAGCAATCTTTAAATACTGCTTATTTTAAGCAAATAAAATACAGATTTATCTTTTGCGATCATTCCGCACTGAACGCTTCAACACATCCCAGACTGAGCGTAGATTCGATTCAGGTTCAGGCAAAAGCCAAGTGATCATTATTTCTTCTATTGCCGCAACGACACACATCACGGCAGCTACGCGAAACGGCCATGTAGGGCCGCCCAGAAAAAGCATATACAAAGTCAAGCCCATAGTAGCGGCGGCGATTTTCGCCCCCCAAGTATGATAGCTGGTAAATCGCCCGAATTTAAAAATTCCCACTAGGGCAGGTAACAGGCAACTGGCAATAATTAGACCAACATAAAGCAGTTCTCTGCTGACCACATCAGGCCATAACCACCAACAACTTAGCGCAACGGTCAGGTAAGTGATGACATCCGCCCAGCTGTCGAGGGCGGCACCAAACTGAGAAACTTGTCCGGTCAAGCGAGCGATTACGCCATCGAGCAAGTCGGTAGCGAAGGTAATCGCCAGCAGTCCCATGAAGGCAATTGGGTGATCATACCATGCCAGCCACAGCAACACCGGCGCTGCCACAAAGCGAAACCCGGTCAGCAGGTTAGGCAGGGTTAGTTTGGACTGAGTGCTACTCATAAGCTAAACGTAGCCGTCAATGGCGTATGATCCGACAGTGTATGCCACGGCGCATGGGTCAGGCGTTCACACGATACCGGAGTTAAACCGCGAAAATAAATGCGATCCATCGGTAAAAAGGGCAACCAAGACGGAAAGCTTCGCGCATAACGGCCATGAGTTACCTGAAAAATCTCTTGCAAGCCCAGACGATCATGGAACAGTCGGTCAGCCTGTCCCAGCCAGTCGTTAAAATCACCGGCTATAATCAGCGGCGCATCATGCGGCACATGGCTGTCGATACGCACCGATAATTTGCCTATTTGCAGGCGGCGCTCTTTGCCGGTCAAACCGAAATGTATGCACATAATATGCACATCCTGACCGTTCTCCGGAAGTCGGTCGCATCGATTCTTTATCGCTTGCGGCACTCCTGACCCCCAAGGATGGGGGGAATGCCGAGGACTGTCAGGAACAGTCTCGGTCACCATCCCTGGCAGTCGAATAACGCCATGCAACAGGCTGCGACTGGCCCAGGGGAAGGGCGATACATTGATGTTTTCCCAGCGCTCGAACGGATGTTTGCTCAGGATTGCATTGCCGTGATGGCCGGCATTGTAAACGGCATTCTTACCGTAAACGTGGTAAGGCCAGGTGTTTTCGGCAAGAAACTCAAGCTGGGATAAAACCGACCAGTCGGGGATTTTTTGCTGATGGCGCCGGTGCTCACCTTGCATTTCCTGCAAAAACATTAAATCGGCGTCGGCGGCTATCAATGCATCACGGATCTGGTGCAACACAAACCGCCGGTTGCCGACATTAAAGCCTTTATGGATGTTGTAGGTTAATACTCGTAATCCTTTTTTATTCATAGAGTAGTTAGTTTAATAAGGCCGCTTGCGAATATGCAACCGGTAAAGTACCGGTGAAATCAATTCCTCAATTAGGAAAAAAAGCGCGACAATTAAAACGATGTCGATCAGACTTAACGCCAGTGGCTCTTTTAACAGCCATATCGGCAACAGTGATTCAGGCACCGTGTCGAGACCTCGCGTCCGGCTGCTTTCGACGCATCCCATTCGGCGTTTGATAAAGCTTGCCAGCATGTCTCCAACCATTGCCGAGGCACCGAATAATGCCCCCGTTAAAGGTTCTATTCCGCTTAAAATGGCTATCAGGGTTGTAGTTAAAATGGCTGAACACAAGCCGCGCCAGGTTTTGGTATTGCCAAACAAGCGATGGCCGTCGCGCAGTTTTAATTTATTATCCACCGGCCATGCCCAACGCTTGCCCAGTATTTTATTGACCAGAACCGGTGCGCCGTTCGCAGCAATAAGCAATGCGATAGCCTGAGTCATGCAATATAAACACACAGGTAGCGCCGCAGTCATGTTGAAATCCTCAGTTACTCAGAAAAACTCTGTTTTCAGCTGATCTTATTTGACCATAGTTAACAATTTCTGTCGATTCAGGTTAGATGAACGGCTGAGATGCTTGATGATGAACCGGCACGCGCATGAAACAGGCTGCTTAAAAATACTGTAAAATACTGTAAAATGCCTGAAAGGCGAGTTTTGCCACTTACTTCAACTACGAGAAAACCATGATAGATAAAAAACTGCTTGATATTCTGGCTTGTCCTTTATGCAAGAGTCCGTTAATTTATGACAAGTCTAAGCAGGAACTTATCTGCAAAGCCGACCGGATTGCTTTTCCTATCCGTGACGATATTCCGGTTATGCTTGAAGATGAAGCCCGCGAGTTAACCAACGATGAAATCGACGCATTAGCCAAATGAGTGTGCGTTTTAAAGTCGTCATCCCGGCAAGATACGGATCGACACGATTGCCGGGAAAACCGTTGCTGAACATCGCAGGCAAGCCGATGATTGCGCATGTCTGTGAACGCGCACAGGAAGCCGATGCTGATGACGTTATTGTCGCCACCGACGATGACCGGATTTTTCAAGTCGTCAGTGACTTAGGGTTTAAAGCGGTCATGACCCGCCCGGATCATCAAAGCGGCACCGAAAGAATTGCCGAGGTTGCAAAACTATGCAGCTGGGCTGGTGATGAAATCATCGTGAATCTGCAAGGCGATGAACCGCTTATTCCACCGACCTATATCCGTGATGTTGCTGCGGCATTAGCCGGTCAACAACAGGCAGGTATTGCCACGCTGGCCGCCAAAATCAGCGATCTCGAAGAAATTTTCAATCCTAATGCCGTCAAAGTAGTTTTGAATAAAGCCGGTTACGCGCTTTATTTCAGCCGCGCACCGATTCCATGGGAAAGGGATACATTTACCCTAGCAGGCGGCAAGCCCTCAGGGAAATTCCCCTATCTCAGGCATATAGGCATGTACGCTTATACAGTTGATTTTTTAAACCGCTACTGCCTGTGGGATGCGTCCATGCTCGAATCGATCGAATCGCTTGAACAACTGAGAATACTATGGCACGGCGAAGCTGTTCGGGTAAAAATCGTAGATCAAACACCTGCCGCCGGAGTCGATACACAAGAAGACTTACTGCGCGTAGAACAAGTATTACTTTTAAAACACTAGAGCCTGCCTGAGTACTGTTTACATTTGACGTAGCCTATTAATAACAGTACCTTAGGTAATATTTTTTAACTTAAACACCGGTTTTTCAAGAGCTGTCGATGGAACAATTTCAAA
Organism: Methylobacter arcticus; assembly: GCF_050917435.1. Classification (NCBI taxonomy): domain Bacteria; kingdom Pseudomonadati; phylum Pseudomonadota; class Gammaproteobacteria; order Methylococcales; family Methylococcaceae; genus Methylobacter; species Methylobacter arcticus. The sequence continues at coordinate 1,888,377 of NZ_CP159583.1, read as the reverse complement.
GAATAAGTCGTTTACCTCCTTACGTTTTTAACATTGTCAATGAGCTGAAAGCTAAAGCTCGAGCGGAGGGAGAAGACATTATCGATTTTGGCATGGGCAATCCCGACCAACCTACGCCCGATCATATTGTCCAAAAAATGATTGAAGCCGTCCAGCGTCCCGATACGCATCGTTATTCGGTTTCCAAAGGCATACCCCGATTAAGAAAAGCCATCTGTACTTGGTATAAAAATCGCTATGATGTCGATTTAGACCCGGAAACTGAAGCTATTGTGACCATAGGTTCAAAAGAAGGTTTGGCACATTTGGCGCTGGCTACTTTAGGACCGGGGGATGTGGTGCTGGTACCCAACCCAGCTTACCCGATACATCCGTATGGCGTAGTGATTGCCGGTGCCGATCTTAGACATGTACCGATGATTCCGGGCGGTGATTTCTTTGATGAACTGGAAAAAGCCATTATCGATTCATGGCCGAAACCGAAAATGCTGATTCTTAATTTTCCCGGAAATCCTACCAGTCAGTGCGTGGAACTGGATTTTTTTGAAAAAATTGTCGCCATCGCCAAAGAACATAACATCTGGGTAGTACAGGATATCGCTTATGCGGATATTGTTTTCGACGGCTACAAAGCGCCGTCAATTCTTCAAGTCGAAGGCGCAAAAGACATCGCAGTAGAGTTTTTCTCGTTATCGAAAAGTTACAATATGCCGGGCTGGCGTGTAGGCTTTATGTGCGGCAACAAAGAACTGGTTGCGGCTTTGGCACGCATTAAATCTTATCTGGATTACGGCACCTTTACGCCGATCCAAATTGCCGCGATTGCAGCTCTTGAGGGTCCGCAGGAATGCGTTACTGAAATTGCCGAGATGTACCGTAAAAGACGTGACGTACTGTGCGACGGATTAGTGGCAGCAGGATGGCCGGTTGAAAAACCGAAAGCGACCATGTTTGTCTGGGCACGTATTCCCGACGCATATCAGCACATGGGCTCGCTTGAGTTCTCCAAAAAACTGCTGGCAGAGGCCAAAGTGGCGGTTTCTCCGGGCATTGGTTTCGGCCAACATGGCGACGATCATGTCCGGTTCGGTTTAATTGAGAATGAACACCGCACCCGTCAGGCGGTTCGTGGTATCCGCAATATGATGAAAAAAGACAAAGTTATATAATGCTACGTTTTCATCGTTCCCATACTCGTATCACCGTCATTAAGTTAAGCCGAAAATAGTTATGGTTGTATAGTGTGGGCGCGCATTTATTCGCGCCCACACTATACACTTAATGGCAGTGATACTTCCTGTAGGAATGATAATATTTTTTTAACTGGAGTTTTATTTGAAACCGGTAAAAGTAGGTGTATTAGGGTTAGGTACTGTCGGTGGCGGTACGGTCAATGTGTTGAAGCGAAATGCGGCAGAAATTGCCCGCAGAGCAGGGCGTGAAATTATCATCACCCGTGCCTCGGCAAATGATTTAAACAAGCAGCGTATTTGCGACACGCAAGGTATCGCCTTAACGACCGATCCTTATGAAATCATCAATGACCCCGAAATTGAAATCATTCTTGAACTCATTGGCGGAGCAGGACCGGTCAAAGATATGGTGTTAACAGCCATAGCAAACGGCAAGCATGTCGTTACCGCCAATAAGTCGCTGATTGCTTTGCATGGCAATGAGATTTTTGCCAAAGCCAGCGAAAAAGGCGTCATCGTCGCCTTTGAAGCTGCTGTTGCCGGAGGCATTCCCATTATCAAAGCCATACGTGAAGGTTTAAGCGGCAACCAGATTGAATGGTTAGCAGGCATCATCAATGGCACGGGTAATTTTATCCTGACCGAAATGCGCGATAAAGGCCGCGATTTTGCCGACGTATTAGCCGAAGCGCAAGCCCTGGGCTATGCAGAAGCCGATCCCACTTTTGATGTGGAAGGCATAGATGCCGGCCATAAATTAACCATTCTGGCTTCGATTGCTTTTGGCATCCCGCTACAGTTTGACAAGGTTTATACCGAGGGTATTACCAAAATCACCCGCGCCGATGTCGAGTACGCGGAACAACTGGGTTACCGCATTAAACATCTGGGCATCGCCCGCAAAACGCCGGAAGGAATCGAATTAAGAGTACATCCGACGCTGATCCCTGAACGTCGCCTTATCGCCAACGTAGACGGCGTGATGAATGCCGTGCTGGTTAAAGGCGATGCAGTCGGCGCTACGCTTTATTATGGAGCCGGAGCCGGAGCCGAACCGACTGCATCCTCGGTAGTCGCCGATGTCATTGATGTGGTCAGAGCCTTAACCAGCGACCCTGAAAATCGTGTGCCGCATTTAGCCTTTCAGGCCAATGCCTTAGCCGATATTCCGGTATTGCCATCGGAACTATTTCGAACATCTTATTACCTGCGGCTTAATGCTGAAGATAAACCGGGAGTTTTGGCCGAAGTAACCCGGATTCTGGCCAATCATCAAATAAGCATTAAAGCCATTAGGCAGGAAAAACCGTTGGACAACGAAACTTCGATACCGATTATCATACTGACTCAGATCACGCTTGAAAAGGAAATGAACTCGGCTATCGCTGAGATTGAAGCATTAAAAACCGTTACCGGTAAAGTCAACCGCATCCGCCTGGAAACTTTAGGATAAATAAAATATATGTCTACGCACAAACATTACACCGGTTTAATAGAACGTTACAGAGATCGTCTGCCCGTCAGCGCAACCACCCGTATCATCAGCTTGAACGAAGGCAATACGCCGCTGATCCAATTGCAAAATATCCCGCGATTGATCGGCAAGTCGGTTGATATTTATGTCAAATTTGAAGGCCTGAACCCTACCGGCTCATTCAAGGATCGCGGCATGACCATGGCGGTTACCAAAGCCGTAGAAGCCGGCAGTCAAGTCATCATCTGCGCCTCAACCGGCAATACCTCGGCTTCTGCCGCAGCCTACGCGGCACGCGCCGGCATTAAAGCTTTCGTATTAATACCCGATGGCAAAATCGCCCAGGGCAAGCTCGCGCAAACCTTAATGTACGGCGCTGAAATCATCCAGATCAACGGCAACTTCGATAAAGGCATGGCGCTGGTTAAAGAAGTCGCCGAACAAGCCCCAGTTACGATCGTTAACTCGATCAATCCATTCAGAATTGACGGGCAAAAAACTGCCGCTTTTGAAATTGTCGATGATCTCGGTTTCGCGCCTGATTATCACTGTCTTCCTGTCGGGAATGCCGGAAATATCACCGCCTACTGGAAAGGCTATAAAGAGTATTCAACCGAGTCGGCAACCCACAAAGCCGTCACCGCTAAGCGTCCGGTCATGTGCGGTTATCAGGCTGCCGGAGCCGCACCGTTCGTAGCAGGTCACATGATCGATGAGCCGGAAACCATTGCCACAGCCATACGCATCGGCCATCCGCAATCCTGGGATTTTGCGTGGGCAGCACAAAAAGAGTCCGGTGGCTGGTTTGACAAGTTCACCGATGAACAGATTTTAGCCGCACAAAAAATGCTGTCCCAGTATGAAGGTATTTTTTGCGAGCCAGCCTCGGCGACTTCTCTAGCCGGAGCCTTGCATGATATTGCTTCCGGGAAAATCCCCGAAGGCAGTAAAATCGTGTGTACCTTAACCGGCAACGGCTTAAAAGATCCCGATACGGCTATAGCGCAATGCACGGCGGCGCATCCGGTAACCATTGAAGCCAGCCTGGATGCGGTTAAGAGAGCTATTTTGGATTGTTTGTAAACAGACTTTCACCACGAAGACACGAAGTTCCAAACGTTCCTATACGGTTGCTATTTTTGAATCATGCAATAAACCCTGCGGACGGGGTAACATATAATTTAAACGTTAGGACTCATAATGAAGATTTGCACCAAATGCGGAGGCTCAAGGTTTAATAGTTGGAATCGTTGCATGGATTGCAGGAATATGAGGGCTGTAGCTCGCGCCGAACGTATTAAGAAAAATGGGGGTTCTCATACAAAGCATGAATGGGAAACTCTACTTTCGAAAAGCCCAGCGTGTGCAGTGTGTGGCCGAGAATGGGCACAGGTAGCACTAAGGCCAGATCCCCGCTATAAAAATACTTGGACAAAAGGTCACAAAACCCCGATTTACCACGGCGGTTCGGATGATATTTTAAACATTCAAGCAGAATGCTATGAATGTAATTTCAAGAAAAATGCTGGAAAGCTCAAAGTATCTTAATACTAACTGGAGAATATAATGCCCAAAGATCAAGATCGCTTCTCACGCGCATTCTGTTTTGTCCTTAACTCAGGCAAAGAAATTTACCCAGTAAAGATGAAACGTCGAGAAACTGGGAATATTTCATTTCGGATATCAGCTGGCGGAACAGGTGGGAATACTGTTGAAGCTAGCGAAGAAGTGGATGAAGAAACAATGATTCGTAAAGTTCTCGGAATGGTTACGCCGTTCGGTGTTCATCCTTAGATGGTGAAGTAAATGGTCTATATAAACACGGACATCGCTCTGTTCGTGAAGTACGCAAAACATTAAGCCAAAAATAGTTCTGTAGGCGGAAACGCGCCACCTTGCGCTACGCTTAGGTGTTCTTATTCTGGTCTACGCATTTTTTTGGAAAACCCATGTATTATCAAGGCGTAAAAAAAACCATCGTTACCCGTCCGGTCTCAAAAAAACGCGCTAACCTGGGCGAAATACACCCTATATTGGAACGTATCTTTTTAGCCAGGGGCTTAACGTCTACAGCCGAACTTGACCGGACGCTGGCGAAACTTCCGTCGCCATGGCTGTTATCGGGCATGGAAGAGATGGTGGGCCATTTGATCACAGCCATCAATGAACAACAACGGATTTGCATCGTGGCCGATTTCGATGCCGATGGCGCAACCAGTTGCGCCGTGGCTATCAAGGGCTTGCAATTACTGGGGGCAGGGGAGGTGTCTTTCGTCGTGCCAAACCGGTTTGAATACGGTTACGGCTTGACGCCTGAAATTGTCGATCTGGTTAAGCTGCAAAACCCTGATGTCATTATTACCGTTGATAACGGCATATCGAGCATAGACGGGGTTAGGGTAGCCAAAGAGCTGGGTATAAAAGTCCTGATTACCGATCATCATTTGCCGGGACATGAGCTGCCTATTGCAGACGCTATTGTAAATCCCAATCTGGTCGATGATGAATTTCCCGGAGGCGCACTTGCCGGTGTCGGCGTTATGTTTTATGTATTAATGGCGTTAAGAAGCCGGTTAAGGGAACAAAACTGGTTCGAGCAGCACCAGGTTCAAGAACCCAATCTTGCTCAGCTGCTTGATTATGTCGCCTTAGGTACGGTCGCCGACGTAGTGCCTCTGGATCAAACCAACCGGGTTCTGGTTCATCAAGGTTTATTGAGAATACGCACGGGACGCTCGCATCCCGGGATAAATGCGCTTATCGAGGTATCGGGCAGAAAACACGAAGCCATTTTTGCTACCGATTTGGGTTTTGCGCTGGGACCTAGGCTTAATGCGGCAGGTCGTATGGACGATATGTCGCTGGGAATTCAATGCCTGTTGACCGAAGACCCAGCGTTGGCAAAACAAATGGCGCTGCAACTCGATGAACTGAACAGTGACCGGCGCGAGGTCGAAGGGCAAATGAAAACTGAGGCTATGGTATTATTAAGCGAGATGAAAAAGCTTGATGAACACCATTTGCCTGCGGGCGTTTGCTTGTTTGATGCCAACTGGCATCAAGGTGTTATCGGCATTTTGGCCTCGCGCATTAAAGATCAATTGCATCGTCCCGTTATTGCTTTTGCGCCTGCCGGAAAAGATGAGATAAAAGGCTCCGCGCGCTCAATTCCAGGCGTTCATATTCGTGATGTATTGAGTGATATTGCCGCACTACACCCTAAATTACTGAGTAAATTTGGCGGGCACGCGATGGCTGCTGGCATGAGTTTGAAAATGCACGACTATCCGCCTTTTGCCCTGGCTTTTGATGCTTTGGTCAGTAAGCGTCTGCTAACTTTAGACTTGGAGCAGAAAATCCATTCCGATGGCGAGTTGACTGAAAAAGAGATGACTATTGAATTTGCCGAATTATTGCAAAACGCCGGGACTTGGGGGCAGGAGTTTCCAGAACCTGTTTTTGATGGCGTTTTTGATGTTATTCAAGCGCGTATTGTCGGGCAACGCCATCTTAAATTAGTGCTGAGAAAACCGTTCGGCGATTTGTTGATCGATGCGATTGCTTTTTATGTGGATCAGCCGGAAAACTGGTTGGGGTTACGGCATATCAAGGCGGCTTACAAACTGGACATCAATGAATTCAGAGGCAACCGTAGCGTGCAGTTTATAGTGCAGTACCTGGAAAAAATCACATAAAAAAAGGGCGGATAAACCGCCCTTTTTTGTCTTACAGTGTGGTGCTTATTTTTTTGTTTCTGCCGGCACTGCTACGGGAGCTGGCTCATCAGCTTTGGCAGGTTCTGCTGCCGGAACGGCCTCTTCACCTTCAACCGCTTTAGCAGGCTCTGCTGCTGTGGTAGTCGGGGCTTCTACAGCAGGAGCAGCTTCAGCTTTTGGTTGTTCATCGGTCAGCGGCACCAATATTTCTACTTTAGCCTGTTTACGCAATGTTTCTATCATGTCCTGAACTTTTTTGCGTTGCAGGAAAGGCGTCAATTGTTCTTTAACTGCTTCCAATGGAGGAGGCGTTACCGGACGAGAATCTTCTTTCAAAATGACATGATAGCCAAATTGGGTCTTAACAGGTTCTTTGGTGTATTTGCCTTTTTCCAGTGCAGCCACGGCTTCAGAGAAAGGAGCAACCATTTGTGCAGCAGAAAACCAGCCTAAATCACCGCCATTTTGCGACTCTTTAGCATCTAATGAATTCTTGTTAGCTAATTTGGCAAAATCTGCGCCTTTACCCAGTTCAGTAATGAGTTTTTTAGCTTCTGCTTCGGTTTTAACCAGGATATGACGCGCTTTAAATTCGGTTCCCTTTTCAGCGGCAATTTTACTGTCGTATTCAGCTTTAACTTCAGCATCAGTGACAGGATTGGCTTTGATGAAGTTTTGCAGGTTAGCTTGGGTTAATAATGCCTTTTTAGCGGCCTCTAGCTGCGCTGCCAATTCAGGTGACTTATCCAGTTGCTTTTGTACGGCATCCTGAACCAGCAATTCACGCTGAACGAGTTCTTCAATCAATTTTTCTTTAGGAAAAACCTGCCCGTGACTGCGCTCTGCGATTTCTTTTTCCAGTGCTTCCAGCGTTGATCTGGGGATATACTGGCCGTTAATAACTGCAATGGCATCAGCTTTATCAATGGCAGTTGCAGCAGGAGTAACGCTGCTTGTTGTGTCAGTTGATTGTTCTTGATTACAACCAGCAAGTAATGCTGTGCCGACAATAAGTAGGGGGATGAATTTTTTTTTCATTTATAGTCTTCCTTTGGTTTCTTCAGAGGGTGAAAGAGCATTAATGCCTAAGGCATGAATTTGTTGTTTCATCATGTCGCCCAGCGCGTTATAAACAAGCTGGTGCCGCTGAACTAAAGATCGGCCTTCAAAAACGTCAGCGACAATGGTGACATGATAATGACCGCCGCCGCTACGCGCTCCGGCATGTCCGGCATGAGCCGCACTGTTATCAATAATTTCTAGAAGCTCTGGACTAAAAGCTTCATTTAACAGTTTTTTAATTAACTCGGATGTCATTGTGGAAAGACCTTTTTAAATGGTTTAACGATAACCTTGGCATAAACCCCGGCATCATTGTATGGATCAACATCCGCCCATTGTTGGGCATCTGCAAGGTTTTCAAACTCGGCGACCACCAGACTGCCGGTAAAACCGGCTGCACCGGGATTGTCACTGTCAATTGAAGGATGGGGACCTGCTAAAACCAGTCGTCCGGCATCTTGCAGCTCTTGTAGCCGTTTGAGATGCGCCGGGCGCACTGACAGTCTTTTTTCCAGACTATCCGCTATATCTTCACTGATAATGGCGTATAACACTTTTTTAGTCCTCTGTGTCGGGGATGTACTTATATAAAAACACCATTTGTAACAAAATAAAAACAACCATCAAAGCCGGTACGCCAAATGTTTTAAAGGTAACCCAATCATCAGTGTTGTAATTGTACATCACATAAAGGTTGATAAAGCCTACGCTAATAAAAAAGCAGCCCCACATAGTATTTAATCGTTTCCAGATCAATACTGGCAAAGTTAAGCTGCCGGACAGCATTTTTTCAATAAAGGATTTTTTGCCGATAAACTGGCTACCCAAAAAGGCTGCGCCGAATAACCATTCTATAATAGACAATTTCCATTTGATAAATTGCTCATCCTGTAAGTAGAGAGTTGCCCCCCCCATCACCAGAATCAAGCCCAAGGTAATCCATTGCATGGTCTCGACCTTACGGTATTTAAACCAGGCAAAAGCTACCTGAACAATGGTTGCAATGATGACAACGGCGGTAGCGACATAGATATCGTAAAGTTTAAACGCGATAAAAAATAAAAGTATGGGGAAAAACTCGAAAAGCTGTTTCATGAGTAACTGAGGGTAGGGTGATCAGGCGTAAGCATCTATTCCTGTTATCAATTGAGCACGTTGATCTCTCAGCGGTGCATTGAATTCCTGATTGTAGGCAGAAAGTGCTCTTTGGGTTCGCAAGTCGGTTAATTTAATAAAATTATGCTGGCTAGTCAAATCAATGCTTAAACCAACATTATCCAGTGTTTTTTTAATCTCTTCAGGTGTAGAAGGCTGATTAACTTTTTTGTCTGGAGCATCCTTTGCGACAGATAATTTGTTTTCGGCATTATATTGCACACCATTATGTTCACCAATTTTCCGGTTAAGGCCTACGGTTGAATTTAATGATGAGCTATGAATTTTCATAATGTGCGGAGCAAACTTAACTGAGGGTCATTGTAAAATCTTTAGTGAGGAATGTACACGCTTAAACAACCGTTTCTGTTAAAATATTCATTATTTTTGGAGAAAATATGTGGATAAAAATACGAAAACAGGATTAGAGGCTGCTGCATTCAGACACTTAGTCAAGCATTTGCAACAAAACACCGACGTTCAAAATATCGATTTAATGATATTGGCGGATTTTTGCCGAAACTGCCTAGCTAAATGGTACCTGATTACCCATAATCCTCAGCCATCTTCAGTAGCCGCATAGGCATAGGTGGTGTTCTGACTGCAACGTAACATAGGCGGGGCAGCATATCCTCAAGGACAAATCGCCGATTGAAGCGATAACAAAATTCTGCCAAATAGCGCGGAAGGTGTTTATGATTGATAGCGTGATAAGTCCTGTCAATCGACCTTTTGACATTACCTATCATCGTATTGACCCAAGTGAAGGGTTCCAGCGAGACACATTCAGGGCCTCCACCGGTTACGATGCTGGTATGCTGGCATCCTGCCTTGGTAACAAGGCCAGTCCGTCCGAGACCACGTGACTGTCGGTGCTAAGATGGCGCTTCGCCCAACGAGTGATTTCTTTGGAGCGGAACCCGTTGACCACAGTCATGTTCATGGCAATAGGATGTCCTTTTTCGTTGACCGACACAGCCGCCACAAAAGGTGTTTTGTTGGGTGAACCCCGTCCACGCTTGCCTCCCCGATGTTCGCCGCCCCAATACACGTCATCCAGTTGGATGACGCCGGATAACGGCTTACTATCATCACGCTCCTTCATTACTTGCATCAGCTTCTGTTTGATGCTCCAGGCGGTATTGTATGAAACACCTAATTGACGGCGCAGTGAAAGGGCAGAAACGCCAGTTTTTGCTTGTGTGGTCAAGTGGATCGCGAGAAACCAAGTTGTTAACGGGAGCTTCGTCGCAGAAAAAATGGTGCCACTAATGAGGGAATGTTGATGGTGGCAGTGATTGCACTGATAAACCACTCGTGTTTTCAGGGAGCAGTAGCTTTGCCCACCGCATTCAGGGCAAACATAGCCTTGAGGCCAGCGCCACTGAAACAAGGCTTTTCGGCATTGCCCTTCACTCCCATAATTTTTCATGAACTCGCCCAGGCTATAGCCTTTTTGAAATTGAACTTTGTTTTTCATGACGTTATCCCATCCGTATGGTAGATACTGTCAGTATAGACATTCTTGTAACATTGGCTGTTCTTTATGGGTAATCAGGAAATGGTATATGGCAGAGGCGGTAGAGCAGGGCATAGCGATGGATTACGAGCAAGCCAGAGAAATCGTCTACGGTATGCCGTATAGCGAGTGGAAAGATAAGTTTCAAACCGAGTCCACAACTGAACAATTAAGCGCCTTCGAGCGTAAACAACAAATCAAACAATGATGATCGACAAAACGCAATATGATGATATATTTTCCGGCGTTATCGGGCAGGATTATGAGTTACTCAATTTAATCTGCCCGTTAGCAACTAAAATGAGCTGCTTGGTAGGCGATAAGGCCGCTGAATATGCGGCGCAAACAACCGATAATCTCAATGTCGTGGAACTGGGCGGCGGCACCGGTATTACCACTTTATCATTGTTAGCTGCGTCAGATAATTTCAATATTCTTAGTATTGATAACGAGCCGGTTATGCAGGAACAAGCCAAAAAGCATTTGCACAAATGGGCGACAAATGGAAAGCTGGTTTTTTGCGGCGATGATGCATTAACGGCGCTACAAAATATTGCTACTGACAGCGTCGATATAGTGGCCTCGGCCTATACCTTGCACAACTTTCTCGATACTTATCGTAAGGAAGTCATGCAGCAGATCTTCAGAATCTTAAAGCCCGGAGGTCAATTTATTAACGGCGACCGTTACGCTTTAGATAATGTCTCCATTCATATGCGAACCATTCAGCAGGAAGTCAGCGGTTATTTCAAAGTATTAACCCAGATCAATAAACTGGATGTGCTGGAACATTGGATAGTGCATTTGTTTAGCGATGAATCAGAAAATCACGTGATGCGTGAATCGGTAGCGTTAGCTCAGCTACAGGACGCCGGCTTTTCAGATATTAATCTTTCCAATAGACTTGAAGTCAACGCGCTGGTGACAGCCACAAAGCCCGATTAATAAATTGTCCATGAAGCACATTCTTAGTTCTTTTTTGTTACTGCTTACCACTGCCCAACTAAGCGGCTGTGCCAGTCTGGGCAGAGGTATGGCTGAAGCCTTTCTGGAAAAACAACAATCGGTCGATATCCGTGTTTGTGACATATGGGGAAAGCCCTTCGATGGACTTGCGCCGTTTCTGGGCAATAAGCAAGGCAAGATGAAGGTGCTTATGGTACATGGAGTGGGTAATCATTGGCCCGGATATTCAACTCAATTTGTAGAAAAACTGGCTGAAGAACTGGATTTACCGGTAATGTCAGCGCAGTATAAAAACATCTCGCTGACAAGTCGGCTTGATTCAAGCAAAAATCTGGGCAACTTAAGAATCAACCGCTTGCTAAGTAAAGACAAAAGCAGAGAGTTAATGTTTTATGAGTTAACGTGGTCTGCCATAACTGCCAAGCAAAAAGAAGTTCTGGCTTATGATAATTCTGGAGAATATGCGTTTCGCAGAGCCGAAGTCAATGATTTGATGAAAAAGTTCTCCAATGACACCAGTCCTGACCCGATTATCTATCTGGGAGAGAGTAGGGAAGACATACTGGTTTCATTCGGCCAATCTTTATGTTGGATGACAAAAAGTAATTGGGCTGACTTGCCTGATGATGTAAAGCAGGCATGTTCATTTAATGATGACACCACAGCAACAAATATGCGGATAGATCAATATGCCTTTATTTCGCATAGCTTAGGCAGTCGCATAATCATCGATGGCATGCAGCGCATTGCTTCTTTTCTGGATAAACGCGATGCCGATTTCGCTGAAGCATTAAAAAACAAAGAAATTCCCATTTATATGATGTCTAACCAACTGCCTATGTTGCAATTAGGGCGCAAATTACCCGATGTAAGTAATCAAAAAGCAGCCTATTGTCAGCCGAATGGCGAAAAGTATAATCAACGCATGCTGTCTAAAACGCCCATCATTGCCTTTAGTGATCCCAACGATTTGTTAAGTTATGCGATTCCACACGGTTTTGTAGAAAAATATCTGGATTCAAGATTATGCGTTGATGTGACTAATATTAACATCAACGTAGCGACCATCTTTGACGCATTCGGTCTGGGTAAACTTGCCAATCCGATTGATGCGCACGTAGGCTATGATACCGATAATCGAGTGATTGCACTCATTGCCAAGGGCATTGGCAACCAGAACACCGCCAAAATTGTGAATGATCGTTGTCGATGGGTTGAAACAGTAGATTAACGTGGTAAAACTCGTACATAAAGTCGAGAGGGAGAAGATGTTTTCAGGCATATAATATAAATTTAACATAATATACATTATGCGAAGTATTTTATATGGCGTTCTGGTTCTTGTTTTGTGTGGTTTTGCACTGCACGGTGCTGATAGCCTGACGCGAATCCCTGTTGAATAACAGAGCTATGACTAGCATTGTTACTTATTGCCCATAGCTCTAATTCATGATATTTTCATCGAACTTAAATGCTTTTAATATTTAATATCTCCAACTCAATATAGTGGACCCCATTGTCCAGACAAATAATGCCTTAATTTAAGATAGAGGCCTGTTCACACTCCAGCTGAATGGCGCTGTCCCAATTTTTTGATACGGGAACTGATATTTCTGCCGCCCCGTATTTATCCACGATCATTGCACCGCCACCCCTAGCTGTTTGGTAAACCACACTGGGTGTTTCATAGCCCAATGATTGATGACGCCGCTCTTCATTATAAAACATGAAGTAGTCGGTCAATCCCATCAGCAAGCTCTGTACACTGTCATGCTGCTTCAAATAGACTTCTTCATATTTCACCGTTCTCCAGAGCCGCTCGACAAAAATATTGTCCAGTGCGCGACCACGCCCATCCATGCTGATCGGGCTTTGAAGTCCAACGGTACGAAAAGTAACGCTAGCCTCTATCATGATTCAGCTTTGATTATTTAAAGGCCTTAGCTTACCTTTTGAAATGAGATCAGTGAGTACAAAGGAATAGTGCCCTAACATATTTACGTGTGAATGTAGCAATGGGGACAACCTGGGAAAATCTCCTTCATTGATGTGGATACCCTGGCCTTTCATATGGTTTAACGCCGATTCCATGTATAGGGTATTCCAAAGCACAACGGCATTGGTGACAAGTCCTAAAGCGCCGAGTTGATCTTCTTGGCCCTCGCGGTAACGTTTGCGGATTTCACCCCGTTGACCATGACAAATTACTCGGGCAACGGCGTGCCTGCCTTCGCCACGATTAAGCTGCGTTAAGATTCGACGACGATATTCCTTGTTATCTATGTAATTCAGCAGATAGATGGTTTTATTGATGCGCCCCACTTCAATAATCGCTTTGGCCAGACTTGAAGGCCGTTCGCTTTTGAGCAATGAACGAATTAGTTCTGACGCCTGGATGGTACCCAGTTTAAGCGAACCGGCAATACGCAACATGTCATCCCAATGTTGCGTAACGCGGTTCATTTTCACCTTACTTCTGGCGAGCTTATCCAGTGCGCCATAATCGGCATTCACATTAATACGCCAAAAAACAGATTCGCCTGCATCCGCCAACCGTGGTGAAAACTGATAACCCAGCAGCCAAAAAAGCCCAAAAATCATATCGCTCGACCCTGCAGTGTCCGTCATGATTTCAGTGGGGTTCAAGCGGGTTTGCTGTTCCAGCAAGCCTTCCAAAACAAAAATTGAATCTCTCAATGTTCCGGGGATGACAATCCCGTGAAAGCCAGAAAACTGGTCGGATATGAAATTGTACCAAGTGATCCCTCTATCCGAGCCAAAATATTTTTTATTGGGCCCTGAGTTGATGGTTCGGACCGGTGTCACAAAGCGCATGCCGTCCGCCGATGCAACTTCACCCCCGCCCCAAGATTTTGCCAGTGGTATGCTTGTGTGATAATCAACCAGCTGACTATTGGCACTCGTCAATGTTTCAGCGCGCATGTAATTCTGCTTCACCCAGTTTAGCCTATGACGCGTTAAGGCAGGAATATTGTGTTTGATCAAGGGCTCAATGCCGATATTGCAAGCCTCGGCTATCAACACGGCACAAATGCTTATGGCCAGATCGTCAGCACGCGCATTGGATTCACTGACATGCGTGAACGTATCGGCAAAACCGGTGTGCGCATGGATTTCCAAAAGCAATTCGGTCAAATCGATCGGCGGCAGAAAACTTGTGACTTGCAGGCGCAACTGGATCAGGCTTGGCGGTTCCTCCAATTGGTCAAGATTAGTGATGGTCAGCGTTGGGGTGTCATCGACGGTTTCAATACGCACGGCATCATTTGTGGAAAAGTTTGCTTCGGCTTGTTTATAGGCATTATCGAGGGATGATGACAGGTTTTTGGTAGCCTCATCGGCCGTCAACGAATGGCCAAGCGCCCGACAAATTTGCAGTTTGTTGGCTTCCCAGTGTTCGCCTCGCAATAGTTTTGCCCTGGGATCGCTCCAGCGGTCGCTGGCTTCAACATAAATGTCACGACGCCGCAGATTATCTTGTAACCTGTCCAATACGCACAAGGTATAAGCTTGCTTGTTTACCTGACCATCCTTATTAAAAACTAAGCGACGCCAAGATTTTAAAACAATATCAACTGGGGCATCTTTCAGGGATAGCTTCTGTTTACCATCCAATTGGCGTAAATAATTGAGCGCTTCAAGCAGGGTTGTTCCGGCTGGAGCGGCCTTGAAGTCTATTTTATCCAACAGGTGCGGCAAAAAACGGCGAACTCTGCCATATTGCTCGACCATTTCGTCATAATAATTGTTGTCCGGTGCCCGTGCCAATTCATTAATGGTGGCAATAGATTGAAGCATATTCTCTTTGGGTATTTTTGTGAAAAGGGCATCGCGCAAATCATTATCACTACCTGCGCCATTCAACATAAAAGCACAGGCTTCCGCCAAAATGAGTGCCGACCTATCCAAGTCTTTCATGGTGCGCAAACGTTTCTTGCGCCCATTTTTTTTGGCCTCAGCGGTCACTTGGGTGATCAGCAAATCAAGTACGTCAAGCGCATCGTCGAGCGCGGCTATTTCAAAAGCATAAACAAAAGCAACAAGGGTTGCGATGCGCCTCTCCTCTGGCAAGCGTAAAATTTTATGCATGGAGGCCATGCCTACATAACGGGCCAGATTTTTTAATCTAATCAGCGGAATATGCTTTAATCTGAGCGTATGGACACCAAAGTTACGAAGTTCAACATAGCGATTAATCGCAGCGGTAAGAGATGGCCCACTGATACTGACTGGGCCACGACGTAATAGGTCAAATTTTGAAGACCCGGCGCCATCTGGCACTTTTAAAAGATCCTTCAGTTTTGATTTTTGAGCATCATTGGGCAAAGCTGCCAAACGTTGCCATAACCTCTTGTTAGTCCTTTTCTTAATTTCTGAGATCAAGCGCGAAAGTGTCGTTGCGCCAGGCAGAAGGACTTTATTATCAATCAGCCAGGCCGTTGCAAAATCAAACATGACGCTGGGGCGTTCATTGCTGATCCACGAACGGGCATAAAGTATGCGGCTTAGCTTGAACCGCCAAGCAAAGCCATTGAAATCATGGTAGCCATATCTATCTTGTATTTCAGCGCTATGTGCATAACGGGTAGGTTTCCGCTCCAAGTATTTATACAGGCAGCCACTGTCTATGTCGCCAATTTGATGTGCCACAAAAGCACAAACACCGGGCGGCACGTTAGTTGGGTCGGTCAGGAAGGTGCCCAAAAACCGCACTGTTGTCAGTTGCAGCGCGAAACCTAACCGATTATGATCCCAACGCCGATTGTTGATTATCGAAATATCAGCATTGTCCAAATGGAAATATCTGGCAAGTTGATTGTCATTGGGCTCACCCGAAAACAATCCGTAATGGCTTCGTTGTTCTTTCGTAAGGAATTCTATTGGCATTACGTTTGAAATGGGGGGCAAAAAATCGAGGGTTTTCTTTACTGCTGGATTTACCATGACAGAATGCCTTGGCTGGTGCATTATAGGGTAAATAAACTCGGTAAAACTATCTTAGTTAAGATAATATCGTCTTCAATGAGTATATTAACTATTACGGACTCTACAAATACTCATTGGCTATGCGCGTGTTTCCACCGATGATCAAAATTTAAATTTACAACAGGATGCTCTTAACCAAGCGGGTTGTGAATGTATCTACGAAGATCAAATAAGTGGTGTTAAAGCTGAACGCCGTGGATTACAAGAAGCTATAAACTACGCAAGGCCTGGAGATACTTTAGTGGTATGGCGACTGGATAGACTGAGCCGCTCATTGAAAGACTTGATTGAGATGGTGACGCTATTGGAGTCAAGGGGAATTGGATTGAAGAGTTTACATGAAGCTATGGACACTTCATCAAGTTCTGGAAAACTGATTTTTCATATTTTTGGAGCGCTTGCAGAATTTGAACGCAATCTGATTCGTGAAAGAACACAAGCAGGACTTAAAGCAGCTAGGGCAAGAGGCCGTACAGGCGGAAGACCAAAATCACTCAGCAACGACAAGCAGGCACTTGCCGTTAAGCTGTATGATGAGAAAAAGCATACAATAAAGCAGATTTGTACAATGATGGGTATTTCAAAGCCGACTCTTTACGCGTACTTGAAGCAAGAAAAATAATTATGGTGCTCAAAACAATGCTTTTTTACAGAAGCGCATCATTACAGAGGCTAGCGTTACTTTTCGTACCGCTGGACTTCAAACCCCTGATCGTGATGCCGCTGTTGAGCAGCGCGCCAGTAAAAGCATCGCTGGTGAATTGCGATCCCTGGTCACTATTGAAGATCTCAGGCATCCCGTAGGCCTTGATGGCTTCTTCCAAACAGTCGACACAGAATCCCGCATCTTACTTGTTGCTTTGTTAATAACAATTAACATTGTTTTAAAAAGGCGCAAAAAATATTCCTCATACCCACAAGAAACTCACATTAGCAAACCTGAATTTTCAGAACTGAAAGAGCAACCCATAGTTAATATAGAGCCGTCTGCAAAGCCACAAGTAAAAGAAACGATAGAAAACGATAGTAGTCTTCCTCAGGATTCGATACTGAGACGGCATTATCTGTCCCATTTATGCACCATGATAGAAACGCTTGCTCCCCTGCAGCCTACGGAATCGGTTTTATGTCGCCATTACGATACGACGATAATCGCTAAATTAGAGCAGTGCTTGAGCAATAAAAAAGCAATGGTGCAACTGATTTATGATTATAAACAAATAAAGTAACTCCTCTACCCTGCCCTGTAATCCATGACCTAGCAAAAACTTTTGGCTTGTTAGAAATGACAAGCTTTGCTTGTCGCATAGAGTTTAAATATTCGTTTTGTAATACAATCTTATACACATTTCGGCTGCCAACTTAAGGTGCAGCAGCACGAATATCTATGCGTTGACAGCGAATATCGTACTATTCAGCAGCCATCAAACTTCAATAACTACTTTCAGTATTTTTCCAGGAATAAGAGAGTTGCTTATTCCTGGCGGATTCCATTTACGCAGATCGGCGACAGAAACATTAAATTTACGAGAAATTTGTGCTAGTGAATCGCCTTTTTTCACTGTGTACTTAATCGTACGAATTCCTGCTGATGATGCTTGAACATATTGATTAGCGGGTTTAATAGTCAATTTCTGACCTGAAATCAGTGTCGTTTTTACAGTTATTTTGTTCCAGGCCGCTATATCGTTAGTACTAACTGAAAATTTTTGCGCTATATTCCAAAAGGTGTCGCCTTTTTGTACAACATAAATTTGGGTAAAGCCTGATTTACTTTTAGCTATTTTGGCAGAGTACTGCTTGGTATCAGCTGTTTTTTGTAAACGTGGTAGCTTTAAAAGCATACCGGAGTTAATAGAATTACTGGTTAAATGGTTGGTCTGACGGATTGATTGAATAGTTGTATTATTGCTACTAGCAATAGATGAGAGCGTTTCCCCGGATTTAACTCTATGTTGGTTTGAGACACTCTGGAGTTCATTATGTGTTTCATTATGTCGAGTTTGAGCCATCGTCTCGTAGTGATAGCGTTTCATATCGACCCGTTCTTCGTAGGGTAGTTGCGCCAATTTTTGCTTAAAAGATTGTACTTTGGCGACGGGAATTAACAAGTGATGCGGGCCTTGCGGCGCTGTACTTGAATGATTGAAAGCTGGATTTAATTTTAAAAATTCATTAAGTGGTATGTTAGCCAATTCTGCGGCCTTGTTTAAATCCAACTGGGATCTAACATCAACAAGTTCACAATAAGGTTTATTGGGAATATGTTGTAAATTAATATTGTATTTTTCAACATTGGCAAATATTTTGGCTATTGCCAGCAATCGTGGCACATAGTCTGCCGTTTCCTTGGGAATATCTAATGACCAATAATCGGTTGCCAAATTAAGACTTTCATTTTTTTCGATAGCTTTTCTGATATTGCCTTTGCCAAAATTATAGGAAGCCAGCGCAAGATACCAATCGCCATCAAAAGTCTCGCCCAGTTGTTTAAGAAAAGTGGTTGCAGCTTTGGTTGAGGCATAAACATCACGACGCCCATCATACCAATCGTTTTGTTGAAGGCCGAAAAAACGACCGGTAGCCGGTATAAACTGCCAAAGTCCTGATGCATCGCTGCGCGAATAAGCTTCCGGCAAAAAAGCACTCTCAACCACAGGCAATAAAGCCAGTTCTCCGGGAATATTTTTTGCTTCGATCTCATTAAGTATAAGGTGCAGATAAGGTTCCGCCCGTTGCTGAATTCTGGCAAGATAAGCGGGATGTCTTAAGTACCAGTTTAACTCGCGATCAATCCGTTCATTTTGAATATCGGGCAGCGAATATAATGATAGTAACCGTTCCCAAACCGTATTCTTGTATTTTACCGGTACGGTGTGTTTTTGTTTGCCGAACGGATGGAGAGCATGCCTCACATAACCGTCATTCATTTCGGAGATGGCAGGCGGCTTATCGTTAAAAGATCTTTTTGGGGTTGTAGAGCAGCCTGTTGCCATTAAAAAGGTCAATAGTAGTAAAAATCTAACTAACCAGTTAAAGTTAATGCGCATTACCTAAGCCTTTAAGAATGAAGTTTTTTATTAGAATGTTATTATTATAGCTTGTTTTTATTGAAAATCATCAACATCAGATAGTGTAGATTTAGCACATGAAACGCAATTTCTTATTTGCCTGGTATCAAACTCCAAGAGGCAAGCTGCTGCAACAGCTTGAAGCCGACTATATACAGCGTTCTATTACCGTCAGCTGTCAACAGACTATTTTGCAGATTGGTGGTTTGGGCTGGGAAAATGACTTCATCGACTGCTCTTTATACAAAAGTTTTACGATACTCGATGCCAAAAACCTAGGCTGCGATAAAGCGAGAAAAATTCGTGCAAAATCATACAGCCTACCCTTGCAAAGTAACTGTATCGACATGATCATAGTACCGCACTTGTTGGAGTTTGACGCCTTCAGGTTTCAGACCATGCGGGAAATAGAACGTGTTTTAAAACCTGAAGGCATATTAATTGTGCTGAATTTCAATCCTTGGAGTCTATGGGTTAGATACCAGTATTTGTGGGATAAAAAAATGGCTAATTCATGGGGAGGACACTTTATTTCTCGAGCAAGGATTTTAGACTGGCTAAAATTATTAAATTTTGAAGTAATCGTATCCTCGGAATTTAATTTGGATACGGTAAAATCAACTCATGGAAAATTCATAACACGAGGATACTCGCTCACATCAACCGCCTATGCGATTAAAGCTATCAAACGCCGTTACAATCTAATTCCCTTAACACCAGTAAAAGTGCTAACCCCCCGTTCAATCTTGGTAAACTCACTTAATTCACCCACAACACAGAAAAATAGACATGACTAATTCCGTCATTATTTATACCGATGGTGCCTGTAAAGGCAACCCTGGACCGGGCGGCTGGGGAGTTATACTCAGCTATAAGGGTACTGTTAAAGAACTTTTTGGCGGCGACCCCGATACCACTAACAATCGTATGGAGTTGATGGCGGCAATCCAGGCATTGGAAACCCTAACCAAGCCTTGTTCCGTACGAATCAATACCGACTCAAAATATGTACTGCAAGGCATTACCGAATGGATGATCAACTGGAAAAAACGCGACTGGAAAACCGCCTCCAGAGCCCCAGTTAAGAATGAAGATCTTTGGCGCAGGTTGGATGCAGCCATTCAACGACATAATATTGAGTGGACATGGGTAAAAGGTCATTCAGGCGATAAAGATAACGACAGAGCGGATGAACTGGCTAATTTTGGTATTGATTCTTTAAGGTAACCAGGACCGATACTTTAAATTGCCTGATGTATGCGATCAATAGACAAAGTGAGTAACCATCCTTACAAATTCACGCTTCGTACCGCATTAAGGTAGAGCAATGCATAAAATTTTCTGGGGTTAAATAACGCCATTTAAAAACAGTCTCTTCCAGGAACACATAACAAACCGCTGTTTATCCAACTCTTTCCGGCGCATACTGGGCTTCGATACCGAGGTATCGAACAGCGCTTTAAAGTTTAGTGCGTTCCCGTAGTGACTGGATCGTTTTCAAGATTCTGTTACGCGATACAAAAACACTTGGATTCTCTAAAGTATACGAACAAAATAATTCACTATTATTTAAATTAAGATTAGGAAAGTAAACATGAAAAAAACAAATCTAGCGACTGGGCTATTAATTTTATCTGTCTTTACAAGCGCTGTTTATGCTGATATCACCCTACAATCTACCAAAGAAGTAGAAGGTACTTGGAAACTGGATCACAGCAAAAATTTTATAACCGATAAAGATTCGGTCAAAAGAGAAGATACTTGGGTATTTAAAAACGATAAAGTAACGATTTTGCATATTCCACGTGACGGCACATACTATGATCAACCGCCTGTAAATTATGAAATAGACGATGGTAAGTTAAAAGTTTATCTTGTCGGAAATAGCAGATTCGATCTATTTACTTTAGTAGACAAAGACGACAAAAACATGACCCTAAAAGGAAAATTCGGCGGATATTATTACTTTATTAAAAAGTAAAATTTTAAAATTTAACGTGTAATACTCTTCTATTATCCCAACCAATTTATTAAAAAGTTAAGATAATTATTTTCATTTCAGTAAATTGTTGTTATCGCGCCGCAAATATTTTGATGTTCCATAATTTTTGCGGTAGCGGTGAAACGGTCAAATTCAATTTTAGTTTTGGAGCTAATTACACAAAATCCAAAAAACCTTTATACCATCATACATATCCAAATCTGCCTGCTCAGTCCCGTTCGATCATTCAACAAGCTCACGACTACTCAGGGCGAACTGTTTAACTCTAACCTACCAACTCGTAAATTTGCTTTATCCTCCCTACTCCTTATAATCATTTCTGCTTTCAGGTTCCGGAGGGTTTTTCAGACCCAATGGTTAAACGGGAAGTCGGTAAGGTTTTGACCGAATCCGACGCTGCCCCCGCAACGGTATATAAGTAAAAGTTTCATCGAGATGCCACTGTGTTCACGCATGGGAAGGTGATGATTCAGGCTAACGCCACTTATAAGCCCGGAGACCGGCCCGAAAGTTTAATTCGGTACAGCGGAGGGCTGTCTGCGAAAGTGACAGTGCAGCTTCGCGTTTGCGTCATTTCTCGTTTTCTATTGTCCTCTGTTGTGTAAATCAACCATTATGCGCGGGCGGCGCAGAGAGGACACATGCAAAAACTCATCTTCGGATCATTATTACTCACGGGTTTTAATCCCGAGTTACATGCGCAGGAAACTCCGCAAAATCTTCCCAATCTAGTTGTTACGGCAACCCGAACAGAGACGGCTAAAAATCAGCTGGCGGCTGCGGCCACTGTCTATACCCGAAAAGACATTGAGCACTTACAGGCTAAAACCCTGCCGGAACTGTTACGTGGCACGACGGGAATCGACATGGCGCAAAGCGGCGGCTACGGGAAGGATACCAATATTTACATGCGTGGAACCAATTCCGACCACGTACTGGTGCTGATTGACGGCATTAAAGTCGGCTCTGTCACCTCAGGTACCACACCTTTTCAATTTATTCCGATCGATCAGGTCGAGCGGGTGGAAATTATTCGCGGACCTCAATCGAGTCTTTACGGTTCGGAAGCAATAGGTGGGGTTATCCAGATTTTTACCCGCAAAAGCGGGCTAGAGGATAAGCCCAGCGTCACCCTGGATGTCGGCGGCGGTTCCTATGATACTTACCGCGCTTCCGGCACTGTCAGCGGTAAATGGAAAAACAGTTGGTATACCTTGGGTTCATCGCAGTTCGGTTCTCAGGGTTTTAATTCCCGACAGCCTATTCCGGGACGCTTCGGCGTTAATCAGCCGGATAAGGACGGTTACCTGAACACGGCTCTGAATGCCCGATTAGGTCATCGTTTTGACAACAATGCCAAAGTTGAGGCATTTTTTATGCGGGCGGAGGGAAAAACTGAATTTGACGGCAATTCCCAAGAAAAAACCGAATTTGTTAACCAAGTTGTCGGCATCACCGGTAACATCGATATTGTTGACAACTGGCGTTCAATTCTGCGCTTCGGACAAAGCCGCGATGAAGGTGACAACTTTGCGCCTGGCGGAGCATTTTCCAGCCGGTTTAACAGTACCCGTTGGAATACCAGTTGGCTGAATGAAATCGCCTTGTCGGATACCCATCAATTAATTATCGGCTCCGATTACCGGCTAGATCAAGTAGACAGTTCATCCGCCTTCAACGAAGGTTCCCGCTATGATGTGGGTATTTTTACTGAATTGCACGGCCGTATTCTTGACGACCACTTTATCAATGCATCAGTACGCGGAGATAAAAACGAGGCATTCGGCGACCAGCTGACCGGTAATTTCGGCTGGCGTTATAATGGAAACTACGGCATTAGCCCATTTGCCAGTTTTGGCAATGCATTTAAAGCGCCGTCATTTAATCAGCTTTATTTTCCGGAATTCGGCAATCCCTCGCTGAAAGCCGAAGAATCAACGTCTTTCGAAGCGGGTCTGATCGGTGAACATGATTGGCTGCAATGGGAGATGCGAGCTTACCATACCAATATCGATAACTTGATCGTGACGATAACGAACCCGACAACTTTTCTATCCAGCCCAGAAAATATCGGCAAGGCACAAATTGACGGCATTGAAGCCGAAATCGGGGTTCAATTCATGGATTGGCATAATAAACTAAACATGAATCTGTTAAACCCTAAAAACAGGGAGACTAATGCGCGACTGCCGCGCCGGACTGAAAAAACCTTATCTTATGATTTATCGCGCTCATTCGGAAAATTTGATCTGGGTGCTAATGTACTGGCTCAGGCCGACCGTTTTGATGATGCACTGAACAAAACTAAGGTTGCCGGTTATGTCACCGTTGATTTACGCACTGCCTATCATTTAAATAAAAACTGGATGCTGAACGTAAAGCTGAATAACCTGCTTGATAAACAGTATCAAACCATCAATACCTACAATACCGCAGACCGTAACTTCTTTCTTTCAATCCACTATAACAACTAACCTTAACTTTTGGAGATAACACCATGAAGATAAAACAACGGCTACACGTCGAGTATTTACCTATTCCCCTGATTGCGCTGATTGCGCTGATGGTACTGACACGCTTTCATCATTTTGGCGACTTATTACATCTGCCCGATGCCTCGTTGGCCGTTTTTTTCTTTGCCGGTTTTTACCGCAAAAAAGCTTTGTTTGTCTTCTTGCTGATTATGGCGGGATTGATTGATTATATCGCTATCGCAAACGGAACCAGTAGCTGGTGTGTATCACCTGCTTATGTCTTCCTGATTCCTACTTATGCGGTTATGTGGTTTGCAGGCGGCTACTGTTCGATATTTAAATCTCTGAAAACGGCCGATCTGGCAATACAGCTTGGTCTCCTGATACTGGCAACATCGGCGGCCTTTGCCATTTCAAACGGCAGCTTCTATATGCTTTCTGGGCGTTATACGGATGTATCATGGACACAATATTTTGCACGCGTAGCCCAGTATTATCCGCCTTATGTTGGTTATGCCTTATGCTATACGGTTGCAGGTTTGTCAATTATTAAGCTATTCAATGCCCTGTTTGATACGCGACCCAACTATGAAGAACTTGACAGAAGAAGTTGATTTTTATCGTGAAGACGGCTGGGTAGTTTACACAGCCGAATATCACTTGAAACGTGGTTATTGTTGCCATTCAGGTTGTCGTCATTGCCCTTACGGTTATGATAACGATACACAACAAAAGACTGATATTACTAATAAATAAACAAAAATTAGCTCAATAGATTACCACTTGTGAGACGGTTGATAATCTGGGTGGCACAATCACTGATTGTGCCTACTTCGCGCTTGCCGAAGAAAATATGAAAGAGCTGTCACAAAAGCTATTCTCGAAAAACGAGAATAAGATTGTCGTTGATCTTCGTGTCCATGTTAAAGGCACCCTTTTTGAAGTACGTTTTACAGAAGTAACTATAAAGATTCTATTATCAAATAATATAAGTTTTAAGTTTAAAATATCCAATAATGCTAAAAAATCAAGGGGCTGCTATGCCTACAACTGCCCCCAAGCGTCGTTATAGTGGACCCCAAAATCCAAACAATAGTTTAAGCTATGCTCTGACGAAAAATAAGAAGCCGTGAGTGAGTGAGTGAGTGAAAGTAAACAGAAGGTTATTGGAATGGGAATGGGAATAGGAATAGGAATATTTGGGTGAATCAAAAACAGCAAACCTTTAAACCTGCAGACGCGCGCGACGTTAATTCACTTTTTAACGAGCACGGATAAATGCTATTTAACGCTACTTGAACAGCAGTATTTGCAAAACTCCTGATAACCGTCTTTTGACAAACTTAGAAGTCTAAAAAAGTTAGATTGCCGAACAGAAGGCAACCTAACCTGTAAAGAAGTTTTTAACTAACCTAATTGCTGCTCGCTTTCTTTAGAGTCATCAACCGACCATAATTTTTCAAGTTGATAAAATCCACGCGCCTGAGCGTTCATCGCATGAACAATCACGTCACCCAAATCCAGCAATACCCAGTCTGAGCCCAGATCACCTTCAATACCTAACGGTTTAATACCGCTTTCCTTCAATTTCTCTGCTACATAATCACATAAGGACTTCAGGTGACGATCCGAAGTACCGGTCACTACCACCATATAATCGGTAAAACTGGTTTTGCCTCGAACATCGAGTGTCGTTATGTTTTGCCCTTTGCGTTCATCCAAAACTTCCTGGACAATTTTCAATATTTCTTCTGCTTGCATTCAAATTCCTAGTGTAAAAAATGAGATCAATGTGTCTCGTAAAGCTGGTGTTGCTTGATGTATTCTATGACAGCATCGGGTAATAAAAAACCCGGATTTTGTTTTCTTGCAATTATATTCCTGATAGCCGTTGCCGAAATATCCAGTTGGGTGACGTGTGAAAAGCATAGTTTTCCTGAGATCACTTGCATCAGATCCTTGATTTCTCCAGTCAATCGAACTTTTAAAAAATCATTGAGTGTCTGTGTTTCAATACCCGGCCGGGTCATTACTACAATATGCGCATAGTCAAATAACCGCTGCCACTCATACCAGCCAGTTAAATATTTAAACGCATCAGTGCCGATAAACAATAATAAGGGGTCGGTTAGAAACTCCTGCCTTAAAGACTCCAGTGTGTCGACCATATACGACGGTGCTTGATGCAAACCATATCTGTCCAGTTCCCTGGTATCAATTTTCAGATCCGGCTGATTTTTTATGGCCAGCTCCAGCATCTGCACGCGCATCTTCGCTGTTACGGCTGGTTGCTCGCGATGCGGCGGATTAGCGCAGGGAATCAACCGAACTTCAGTTAACCCGAAGATGTCCTTAACTTCAAGCGCTGACCGCAAATGTCCGTAGTGAACAGGATCGAAAGTGCCGCCGAAGATACCGATCATCTATTGCCTGATATGGCCGTCACCTAGCACGATATATTTTAACGAGGTCAATCCTTTTAAACCCACTGGGCCACGGGCATGCAGCTTGTCGGTGCTGATGCCGATTTCAGCACCTAGGCCATATTCAAAACCGTCAGCAAAGCGGGTCGAGGCATTCACCATCACCGAACTGGAATCCACTTCCCGTAAAAACCGACGCGCCAAAGTGTAATCTTCGGTCACAATCGCTTCGGTATGCCTTGAGCCGTGCTGATTGATATGCTCCATCGCCTGATCGATGCCGTCAACAATCCTGATCGACAAAATCGGCGCCAGATATTCGGTGTCCCAGTCTTCTTCTGTCGCTCTAATACACGCAGGAATCAGGGAACAGGTTTTAAGACAGCCGCGTAATTCAACGCCTTTTCCACTGTATTTTTCAGCTAATAGCGGCAATACTTTTGCGGCAATGCTCTCGGCAACCAACAAGGTTTCCATTGCATTGCAAACACCGTAGCGATGGGTTTTGGCATTGACAGCAATCTTTACCGCTTTGTCTAGGTCAGCTTTATCGTCGATATAAACATGACAAATACCGTCCAGATGTTTAATTACCGGAATCGTTGCGTCCTTAGAAATACGCTCGATCAAGCTTTTGCCGCCGCGTGGTACGATCACATCGACGTATTGATTCATGGTGATCAATTCGCCTACCGCCGCGCGATCTGAGGTCGCCACGATTTGCACGACATCCACCGGCAAACCTGCCGCTTCCAGACCTTGAGATATGCATGCGGCAATCGCCTGATTGGAATATATGGCTTCGGAGCCGCCCCTTAAAATACAGGCATTACCCGATTTAAGACACAAAGCCGCCGCATCGACCGTCACATTGGGACGGGATTCGTAAATAATGCCAATCACGCCCAAAGGTACACGCATTTGGCCTACCTGTATGCCGCTAGGCCGATAGCTTAAGTCACTGATTTCACCGACCGGATCGGGTAATGCGGCGACCTGTTTTAAACCTTCCACCATTGCCTGAATACCGGCTGGTTTTAATTCCAGCCTATCCAGCAAAGCCGTATCCAGGCCATTTTTCTTGCCTGCATCCAAATCCTTGCGATTTTCCGCTATCAACAATTCATGCCCATTTTCAATGGCTTCGGCAATTTTCAGCAAGGCCAGGTTTTTTTGACCAGACTCGGTACGGCTTATTTTCAGTCCTGCTTTCCTGGCCTGCTGACCAAGCATTTTCATGTATTCTTTAATATCCACTGTATTCTCTAACAGGATGATTGTTGTACACAATTATATCGTTTAATCCGGTGATTTGACAGTCTTTAAATGTAACAACTATCGGATATTAAAGAGTTTTATGAGGTAAATTAAACACCAAACTCAAGTCATAACAGATTAATAGTTGTAACGGCTCGCTTTTGAAATCGGTTGGGCTCGCAATCAGCGCCGTTTTTGGCTCACAATAATTGCAAGTGAAAATATACTCCGGCTCACATTATCTGCAAATGAGCTTGCATTTATCGGCACCGGCTTGCATTTCATTGTCGCGGGCTCACTTTAATTGCAAATGAAAGCCTGGCTCCAGAATTGACGCAATGCTGTGAATTGATCGGATTCTTACGACCCAAACCCGAAGGTGAGACGGGGGCAATAATTATTTTGAATACTCATAACGTTTGAGTTCGGCAATGCTAGGTTCTGTTGACGTTTCGCCAATCAGGTAGAATTTGTTATTTTTGGTAACATGAGCCGGATAAATTTAAGCGATGAAGAGTGGGCGCGTATATTGGCAAACTTAAAGAAATTGACAGGCATTCGTATCGGTCAGCCAGATACTTGCAGACAATTTATTAGTGCCTGCTTATGGATATTACGTTCGGGAGCGCAGTGGCGGATTTTGCCGCCAACGCAGGGTAAGTGGAATAGCATCTTCAAGCGATTTTCACGCTGGTGCACCAATGGCGCATGGGCGGAAATTGTCAATGTAGTTGTCGCCTCGACGGTTAAAACTTACGCTGCTTTTTGGGTCTGAATAATCACCTCCCTGGCCTCATCTTTTTTTGTTTCGGCCTTATCAGGGTTAAGGTGGACTGCTTGGATTCTTTGCCAATTCCGAGTGCATCCGCTCCAGCGTTGCGGATGTTTAGCACGAGCAGCCCCGTAGACGGTTTTACGGTTATCCAGAAGGTTTTCATCCAAACCTTCATGACGTTGCGCTGGGGTGACAAAGCGGATAGCGCTGTGGCGATGTTCGTTGTTGTACCATTCCACTAACCCCATGACCCATTGACGTGCTTCTGTGACATCGGCGAATGGCTTTAACGGATATTTAGGGCGATATTTCAAGGTCTTAAACAACGATTCTGAGTAAGGATTGTCGTTACTCACCGACGGCCGACTAAAGGAAGGCATAACACCGAGCTGCTGCAAGGTTGCCAGCATAGACGATCCCTTCATGGGACTGCCGTTATCAGAATGCAGGATAAGCTGTTTTGACTGTATGCCTTCACGATGACATAGATCGCGTAACAGTTCGCCAGCCAAGGCGCTGCTTTCTTCTTCATACACCTGCCAACCGACAATCTTTCGACTGAAAATATCAACAAATAGATAAAGATAGAAGAACTGTCCGCGGATAAGCGATGGCAGGTAGGTAATGTCCCAGCTGTAGAGCTGGTTAGGCGCTGTGGCACAGATTGCACGCGGTTTGGTACGTGTTTGAGCAGGGCGTTCGCTTCGACGGTGGGCAAGCTGATTTTCCTCTCGCAGTATGCGATAGAAGGTCGACTCAGAAGCCAGATAGCTACCTTGATCGGCTAGCCGCGGCACGATCTGACTCGGTGGCAGATGGCCGAATTCATCGGAATTGGCGACAGCCAATACTTCGGCGCGCTCGATTGCTGTCAGCTGGTGTGGCGGTTGATAGTTACGCAATGGACGTTGATCACAGCAGACAGTCCCGTTAACCTGCCAGCGTTGTAAGGTACGCTCGCTCAAACCTAGCACTTCACAGGCTTTAGCTTGGCGTACCCCCGCTGTTATCGATTCATTCAGTAAAACAATCACTTGCTTGCGCTCTTCGTGGGTAGTCATTCGACCTCTCCCCCCAAGAGCGCTCGGAACTTTTTTGCAGAACCAAGAGCGCTGCGGCTTCTGCCAGTGCCTTGTCTTTACGCAATAGTTCGCGCTCAAGGCTTTGATTTTCCACTTTCAATGCACGTAAGACTCGTGCTTCTTCACGCGGGTCTTCCGAGTCACCCTGACTACAAAAATCAGTTTTCCACTGGTCCAGTTGATGGGCAAAAACGCCTCGTTCACGGCATCCGATATTTAAGTCCTCGCCAAGTAAACTATAGCTTTGCTGCAAAGCGGCAAGACGTTCTTCTGGGCTCCAATCCTCGGGGCGTTTTGATTTCGGTTGTGCAGGTTTATTGACGTCCTGTTCGCTTTGTTTCATCCAAGCCTTCAAGGTAGTTAAATTGATGTTCAATTCGTCTGCGACGGACTGAATCGATTGTTCATTGCCACGACTGTAAACTTTTACCAATGCCTGCTCTTTGAAGCCTGCTGAATACCGTTTATATTTTTTCATTTCTAATCTCAAATTTTCTTTTTTCTTAAAATTTGAGGCGACAACTATTCTGACGCAGGGGGATGGGAGAAGCTCTTAAGTCATTTTTCTGAAGTGGCTGATTTACAGGATGTTTCTATGGATGGCTCGGTGATTAGAGCGCATGCCTGTGCGGCTGGGCGGCAAATAGCTCCGCCAAGAATGAAGCACTGGGACGTTCCAAAGGTGGTTTTGGCTGCAAGGTTCACGCGCTCTGTGATGCCTTGGGCATGCTGGTTAAGTACATCCTGACAGGTGGGCAAGAGGCTGAATGCAAGCGAGCGATACCCTTGCTGGAAAACGTTAATGCCTCAGCCGTTTTGGCGGACAGAGCTTACGACACAAACGAGTTGAGGGAGTGGCTGGAATGTCGGGGACTGAACAACCACCAGCTAAAGCTGGTGGGTTCGTATAATGGACTAAAGCCCGGATACGGGTCATAAGACCCGTTCATGACTCTGTCCTAAAATTATCATCTCCTTTGGGTTCAAAATGATGTTCCAGATAATTTTTTATCATTTCATCTGTCAACTCACCAGAAGTCACGCAAAAGTAACCCCGTGCCCAGAAGTGACGACCCCAATAGCGTTTTTTCAAATCAGGAAAACTCTCGAACAGCTTCATCGAACACCTGCCTTTGATTCGCCTCATAATTTCGCTCGGTGCCAAATTGGGTGGCGCAGAAACCAAAATATGGACAGGATCCTGACTGATAACGCCTTTCAGAATTTCTATTTCAAAGGCTTCACAGGTTTGCCTAATCAGTTCACGAACTTTCAAACCAACGTCACCTTTCAACACCTTATAACGATATTTTGTGACAAATACAAAATGATATTGAATTTTAAAAACAGTATGACTTCCATAACGGTAATCCATAAGCCCCCCTACTTTTCAGTTCAGAGCAATATCATACGTCAAAAAATCATAGATAAATCTGACCGCCTAAAAGGCGGTGGTTTTAACCTTACTACGGGCTAATAAACGATTCACTGTCCAACGGTACAAAGCCCTCATCGCAACTTAAGCCTAATGTCAGTACTTGCTGCCCCATCATGTGCCGCCCGCGGGTATGGTCGAAATGGCTCGATATGCCCGGCATCTTTTTGCCAAACCGCCCCGCAACGGTGTCATCGACCACGAAGGCTTTTTTGCCGGGCGCTTTAAAGGCCTGGACTGTCTTGGCAGCGGTCTGCCCATGAAAGTTTCGCCAATTCAGGTCTTCCCGGTTGATCGTGCCATAGAAGACATCCTTGCCCATGGCGCCCTGCAAGCCTTCCCGAGCAAACATGCCAATGGACTCTTTCTTCAGCCATATCCAGAGCATCAGTCCATAGATGACTTCATGCATCGGCGTCCCTGACCGTTTGTTAAAGCCGGCGCGGCTTAACAGGGTTTTCATGCCGGTTTCTCGCCAGAGGCTGGCGAAGACGTTATCGATTAATATTCCCTTTGCGTTCAGAAAATCTACGGTGAGCGCTGGTAGTTCTGTCATTTTTGTGGCACGATTCATTAAGCGTCCTACTTGAGTTTGATTGGGTCTTCAACTAACCGTAATTATACTCTTGTAGGACACTTTATTATTTATTTATCAATGCCTTGCTGTATTTTTTAAACTCCGAAACTTTAGTATTTAACCTTTGTCTCTACATTGGAGGTAATGACATAAAAACAGTTATCAACAATGTGCCTGATTATCCAGGTAATCACTGTTTGTTTTGAAGAAATTTTTACTGATACCTGTCCTATCAGCGGCTTCAGCTAAACGAAGACAATGTTATACCAGCATGGATTCACGTCATTTTATTTTTCCTGACACCCTTCGGGTTAATGCAAATCTGTTACAGACAGATTTGTGCCGGTATTATCCAGGCAACATGAATGTGAGTTATGTATTTGTTACAAATTGGCTAAAGATTATTGCTCATCAGGTAGGTTTTTAGCAGTATTCGTTGTAACAAAAGTTTGTTCTAAATAGAATCAACTCAGCTCAGCTTTTCTCCAGTCGGGCTTTAAGCGCGTATTTTTCACGGTCGATTTCTCCCCGGGTACGGATACCAAGCCAGCGTAATAGGGGTAAGGGAGGGCACCATCCTTGCAAGCCATGCTGCAAAAGAAACGGCAAAACAATGCCGGGCAGGAATAGCCATTTTCGATTTTTGGTTAAACCAAGTATCAGGCCGGATAGGGCTAAAGTAGAGGCATTGACCTCAAGCACTCGCTCTATATCCCATTCCTTATCCAGCATTTGAATACGCTCAAGAATTTCTGCCCTGCTTTTGCCTTTATAACGGTGAATATTTATATCCGTTTGATGATCTATTTCTTCGTTCACATGGGCAGCGGTGGAACTACGGACGCGATCCAGGCTAGATCTTGTTGAATCTTCAGCATTAAATATAGACATAGGTGACTCCTATTGAAAAAATATCAAAAAGGCTTCGCCGCATAATATCGCAGCAATACATTCATTACTTGTGTTTCGCCATTTCTTTCTATTCCGCTACATTAAGACAATTAACGTCTTATCAATTTACAATATCAGTCACACTGGCAACCCCTCAAGTAGGCGTCATACCGACATGGATTCGTATAGCTGACGATCCTTGCTGATCAGCTTTAATAGTAATTAAGTGAGTTGGGCTTTTCTTTAAAATCCGGTCACACAATAAATAAATCCAGCGCGAATCAATTTGAGTTCACGCTGACTTCATTTAAAAACTGCCTGCTAAGCTGGAAAACCTAATCAGTTTCCGCGCCCAAAAGCCGATCCAAAGTTCGAATATGCGCTTGTTGAGCAGGCAGCAGCTTTGTTTCAATCAAAGAGCGAATATCTGAAGACAGCTCAGTCTCCTGCAACGCTTCCTCATAAGCTTCTGCGCCACTTTTTTCTCCGCCCTGTAAAGACCTTAGTGCAGCTTCTTTACCCAGCATATTAGCGCCTCCCTGGACTATTTCCGCCCAAGTTCCCCACGCGCCTGAGCCCTCAGCGGGAGTTGCCCCGAGTTGACGTATTTGTTCCTGTAAACTGGAAACCGCATCTTTATGATCTTCATAAATTGGCTCTAGATACTCCGATCCGCCTAGTTCGGCATCTTCCCCGAGTTTATCCATAGCCTGTTGATAAGTTTCCGTTGCTGATAACTCATTTTTCAGCAATTTGTTGAGTGTTTCAATGTTATGCATAATAACTGATGTTACGCAGGCAAACCAAAAATCAATAACTTACAAAGCAAAAAATGACCATAAGTTATTGATAATTCGTAGTCGGTGCGTAACATCAGATAATAAAACTCCTACCACGTGATTATTTCTTGATGAGGCGCAATAGCATCATCAAGCTTAAACTGACTTTTCTTCAGTTGAGGAAATATCCTCGGCATGGTTGCGCTCGAATATTTTTTTTGCCTTATCAACGGCTTCGCTGGTAGCCGCATGGACAGAAATCAAAGCATTGCCTCCCGTGATTTTTCCTTCATAGCGTTTGGCTTCATACTCCGGAATACCCAGCCCGATTAAAGCACCCGCCAAACTGCCGGTGGCAGCGCCTACTGCCGCTCCGCTCAAGGCACCCATAATGGGTCCTGCGGCGATTAACGGACCGACGCCTGGAATAGCCAAAGCACCAATCCCGGCCAGCAAGCCGAGCACAGCGCCGGTACTCATACCGACTGTGCCACCGATAGCAGCCCCTTCCGGCGCTTTGGTGTGCTTTTCATGCGCAAAATCCTTGGTGGTGGATTTGTCGGGAAACAGCACCGATATATCATTGTATGAAAAACCAGCCCTAGTCAGGTCATTAACAATGATTTCTGCCTGATCGGTATTTTGGGCGATACAAAAAACTGCTTTCATGTGATTCTCCTGGGCCTTTACGGCGCTTTAATTTCAAGTTGATTATTTACCTGCATTACCCCAGGCGTTTGCCTGGCGATGTCTTGCAGTTTCATGTTTTCGGCTTCACTTTCAACAGGCCCGCGCAAAGTCACCACGCCATTACGGGTGATGATTTTTATATTCTGCGCATTGACTGATAGCGACTCATTTTTAACCACAGCTTGCCGTATGGCAGCCGTGATTTTGATATCGCCTTCGGTTTCCTTTTGATCTTCCGGGGTTAACGTCGTGTTATCCTTGTCGCGAACATTGATCTCGGTATTTTCCAATGCTGAGTCGGCCGCCAAATAGATGGCGGTATTCTGTTCGGCTCGAACAGTACCCATCATCATTATTAAACTGCCCGTCAAAGTGAACATAGCTAATAATATGCGTGTAGACATAGTGATCTCCTAAATAGTGAGTGTTTCTTTTTCGAAATAATTGAATGGCATCGGCTTTATCCTTCTGATTCAACGAATAACCACCCACTTTACCTAACCACAAACGGCATCGTTAATCCGCTGTTGCTCGGTAAAACCTGTTATCGCACGGCAACCAGGTCGATGGTCTAGCGACTGCTCATCAGACGGCTTAACAGAAAACCGGATCCGACGGCTATACCTAATGAAGCTACCGGGTTTTTATGAATGTAACCCCGGCAGTTTTCTAAAAATTGCTGCTCCACTTTTTTCAATTGCTCGCCTTTTTGACCCAACACTTCTGCCGCCTGAGTGGTTGCATTGGCTACTTTGTCGACAGTCGAGTGAGCTCCTGATCTAAGGAGGTCAACGGTATCATCGACTGTATTGGTTTTCTCTGTTGCTTTCATAATGGATTCCTTATAAAAAATGCAAAAGGATCAGTTTAAGTTTTAACATCTGATGATTTCAAAACCATGCTGACCAGAGATGGCACACCGACCTTTACAGTCTTTTAAATGACGGCAGGTGGGTAAACCAACAATTTACTGATTAATGATTGAACAAAAAGTAAATAATGACCAAAACAATCACCGGCACGCCTACCAGCCAGCCTATAAAATATTTACCCATGACACATCTCCTAAAATATTCGTGTATATGTATGTCTTTTTATTGATTTTGGCTTACATTCAAACATGCTGTTAAAAAACATCCTGATGAAAGCTGGTATAATTTATGGGAAAACCGTCTAAGAGTCGGTGCGTTGTCGAACATTGGAGATAAACTATTTTTATCTGGCCAGACTCAGGTTTTTTGAAAATTACTTTGATTTCCCAAATTTCTTTTTTAGTTCAATTTTCCTTCGGTAAACCTTCCAATACTTGTGTAGATGACAAGGTAGCTTAAAGACTCATTGTGAGACCCAACGAGGGTGTAGCACTTGGCGCCCGATGGTATAACTCGACTTGAAATGCCGCCCTTGTCATCTACGTCAATCATACGCACTTGCCGGAATGATGCTGAAGCCGGGGTTCTGATTGCAGACGAGCTGGATGGATGATCCTCCTCCATGACTTTGTTTCAGAATTGATCAATGAAAGCGTCTTGTTCTATTGAACTTCGAGTCCGTATTGATGTGGGCTGTTTTCGGTACAGCGTTGCCGTGGGTTTGTCTTATGGCCAATTGCTAATCAGGATTGCTTTTTAACCGACGCCTCTGAGCCCGGCATTTTCAAGAACAACGGTCCATTATTGCCCGGTAGGCTCTGCAGTATGCCTGCAATGGCACCAGGCCAATCTCGATCGATGATCATTTCATAAATTCGGGGTCTGCTGCCGTCACCGATTTGCAGGGGTTTCCGAGCCCGCAAAAAAAATCCTACGCTATGTTAGGCAACGAACCGACTTAGCGGAATGACGAACCTACTATAGCTACAAGCGAGACGAACCATCGCCTAGGGACATAGCTTCTGAGTCGGTCCGGGGGGGGGGCAGCCCGCGACATTCCGCAGCCGTAAACAGCCGCATGACTTGGAACCCCCAAGTTGGCCTTTAGAATTTTTGAGGACAAAGTTATGACGAAGACCGCACTTAAACCCGCCATGCAGCACGGAGAGGACGCCATCACGTTACTCACTGAAGACCACAAGAAGGTAAAAAAACTATTTGCGGATTTTGCTAAACTCGCCAAGGGCGATGGCAGCGATAAAGCAAAAGCAGAAGTGGTTCGGCAGATATGCATGGAGCTGACTATCCATGCCCAAGCCGAGGAAGAAATCTTTTACCCGGCGGTTCGCGCCGCCATCAAGGACGACGATTTGATGGACGAAGCTGATGTGGAACATGCCGGAGCCAAGAACCTCATTGCGCAACTAGAGGCCATGACACCAGCACACGACCACTACGACGCAACGGTTACCGTGCTCGGCGAGAGCATCGATCATCATGTAAAGGAAGAAGAGGAAAAAATGTTTCTCAAGGCAAAGAAAGCCAAAGTCGACACCGCCGCTCTAGGTGCAGCGTTGACCCAACGCAAGCACGAGTTGCAGGCGGAAAGAGGCGAAGCCGAGCCGGTCAAGGCCAGGAAAGCCCAATCGCGTTGAGTGTTGCCAACATGGCATTCTGCTTAGGCAGCCCTGCGGCTTGATGAATCCCAGTGCTGATAATTACTAAAGCGGTGGCACGGGAAGCGCGAAGTCAGTCCAGAATGAAATACAACTTAAATAGACGAGGAAATTACCATGGACATTACAGATAAAGTATCCGATTCCGCGCATGCGGCTTACGATAAGATCGCCGATGCGACTAGCCAGGCTGCAGAAACGCTTGGCGAAAAAGGCGAACAACTGAAAAAAACCGAGCAGCAATTGATGAAAAATTGCCGTAGTTATATCAGTGAGAACCCCATGACGTCGGTGAGTATCGCGGTAGCGGCCGGCTTTGTGCTGAGCCGCCTGTTTAGCCGACCTTAGATCGATCGTCAAACATCATGAATCCGAACGCCGCAACTGACCTGCGGCTCTAATAGAGAGGAAATTATTATGGAAACAACAGACAAAGCAGCTAATTCTGCACATGAGTCTTTCGATAAGTTCGCCAGTACGACCCATCAGGCTGCGGAAGCGTTTGGCGAAAAAGGCGATGCACTGAAAAAAGCCGAGGAGCAATTGATGAAGAAATACCTCAGTTATGTCCGCTACAATCCCTGGGTTACACAGTAGCGGTCGGCTTTCTGCTGAACCGACGTTAGACCGATCGTCAAACATGAACCCGAACGCCGAAAATGAGACTTGCGGCTTAAATAGAGAGGAAAACATCATGGAAATAATAGACAAAGCGGCTAATTCCACAAATGAGGCTGTCGATAAGGTCGCCAGCGCAACCAATCAGGCCGCAGAAGCGCTAGGTAAAAAAGGCGAGCAACTCAAAAATGCCGAGCAGCAATTGCTGGAGGATTGCCGCGTTTATGTTCGCGACAACCCCATAACGTCAGTGGGTATCGCAGTGACGGCCGGCTTTCTGCTGAGCCGCGTTTTGAGCGGCCGTTAGACCGTCAAACCTCATGAAGCACGACGCCCTAAAGGATGAAACGCCTGTTCAAACTGAAACGCGCGGCGATCCGGGGAGCGGCTCCGGTATGCTGGAAGATGCTCAATCGCTATGGCATGAGCTGCGCGGGTTAACCCACGCTCGTTTCCGGCTTGCCGGGCTGGAAACGCAGCGGGCGGGCAAGAGCCTGGTGGACATGATTGTGGCCGGAGTGATGGTTGGCGTGTTGCTGATTGGTGCCTGGCTAGGACTCATGGCCGCCGCCGTGCTGGAACTGGTCGAGCATGACGTCGTGGCAACGAGTAGCGCCATACTGCTTGCCGTCGCTTTCAATTTGCTGCTCGCGCTTATACTATTTGGCGTGATACGCCGTAAGAGCCGCTATCTACAATTTCCCGCGACCCTTCGCAGTTTTCAGACCCCGCCTTCTGAGCGACGGGATAGGGAGAAGTCATGATTAAGGCCCACCTTCTAAAGCGAAACAAACCCAAGTCTCTGTCTCTGAGGACTCAAATCGGAGAGGCTGAGCGAGAGTTATTGAACCGTCAACGAAGGGTCGGAGTTCGCACCGCCACGTTGGTCCGAAACATACATCAACAGGTGACCGCTCCGGCCACTTTACTGCTGGCTGGCGGCATCGGTTTTATCCTTGGCGAAATTACCCAGCGCCAAACCACCCAATCCCGTGGCACTGCCGGTAAGCTACGCACTACCGAGACGACACCCTTGAGGACTGCGCTGAACCTCATGACCTCGATCCACACCTTATACACGGCCTTACCTCTAGCCTGGTTAATGAAGGCCTTCTACCAGCGGGATTTGTCGGGTCAAACGTCCGAACAGCAATCCCAGCCGATGACATCGGCTTCCAATGCAACCGATAGCCGCCGAAGGTCAAAGCGATAGCCGGGCATGTTCAACATGACACACCTGTCAGCCAGCCCCCAACATGAGCTTGGCGCGGTCTATAATTTGTGCGTTTGGCAATTTTTATCGACCGGCGCTGGTGCAATTTTAAAATGGCAAAAAAAAGCGGGTTATTCACCCGCCGTTCCTTGTGTTACCGAAACCGAGGTTCTGTTATTGCGCGGCTTTCAAATGTGTTACGGCTTCTTCGGCGGATTTCTTCGCCAAGTCGGTATGCTTTAGTTTGCCGTGATCGATAGCATCATTCAGGCTCGTGATGCCGGCATCCAAATGTTCATCGGCGGTTTTCGCATGGGTCTTCGCTGCCTCCGCATGTTCTACGATAGCCTTGCTATCGTCGGCTTTAGCTGCGGCCTCTGCGTGCTTGAGCGCTTCCGTCATGTGGCTTTCCCCGGCATAAGCACCAAAGGAGGCTAAGGTCAAAAAGATGCCAGCCCATAAACCGGTGAGTTTCATGTTAGTAATTTTCATGTTTATTTCCTGTGAAATAGGTTTTTGTTAATATCTCGTTTCTGTCCTGCGGCAGGCCAATTTGTATGGACTCGGCGGCACAGTCCAGCAGTGCTCGTTTTATTTGTTTTTCTTAATATCTTCCTTGAGATCACCAAAGCCAGCTCGCCCCTTGCCGACGTTTTTTTGGACATTACCTTCTACTTCCATAACCTTGTCGTCCAGCACCTTGCCGGTGACTTCCTTGACTTTACCTTTGGCTTCTTCGACACGGCCTTTTACTTGATCTTTGTTCATGAGTGTCTCCTGATAATTAATTTAGCCATGACCAAATGGTCATAACCAAAGCCTGAAATGATGTATTCCATCGCTTGACGATAACAATACACGCTAAACCGAATGTGTTCGGTGCGTTAACGCACATAGATTCAGGGTTATCCTTAAATGCGCAGGCTATTTAGAACCGCTTAGGTGCGGTAGGAATAGTTACGGATT
Source organism: Methylobacter arcticus (assembly GCF_050917435.1). NCBI lineage: Bacteria > Pseudomonadati > Pseudomonadota > Gammaproteobacteria > Methylococcales > Methylococcaceae > Methylobacter > Methylobacter arcticus. Next base: position 1,849,484 of record NZ_CP159583.1, on the reverse strand, counting down.
AAGTTTGCAACTGCCTCATGACGGTATGGCTTTATTGACGGCATATCGCCGACTTTATCTTTCTTCTGCCGCGTATGCAAAACCGGCCATTGTCCAAGAGTGCCGACTGGTTGCGATAACAACTTGCCTATACCGGCTCGATTCATCAGAACCAAACAAATTCGGGGAGCTCGAGGCATATCACTGGTATGCGATAGTATGTGCGTTAACGTACCGACCGCGTCTGATGTTTCGCTTAGAGTTTGTTTGGGTTTAAGAACGTCACAACGTACCGAGTAAATCTGTAATCTTACTGAGATCGATTTAAGGAATCGGAGAATAGTATGAAAACATTAAATCCCAGTGTAACCGTGCTGTTTTTGAGTGCGACATTCGTGGTTACTTCCTGTGCGGTCAAAGAAACGCAGAAGGAACAAAAGCAAGAGAGACGAGGAGAGTCGGCCGAACGTGTCCAGGAGCCCAACGAGTCGATGCAGCAGGTGACCCGGGCCAGCAAGATCATCGGTACCCCTGTAAAAAATCCCAACGGAGATAATCTCGGCGACATCAAGGAGTTAGTACTCGATCCTTGGAGTGGCAAAGTAGTCTATGCCGTTCTTTCCTACGGCGGTGTATTGGGTATGGGGGACAAGCTCTTTATTGTTCCCTGGAAAGCGCTTAATTGTCCACTCAATAAAGAATATTACGTCCTCGATTTGAATAAATCCACCTTAACATTGGCTCCGGGATTTGATAAGAAACACTGGCCGGACACTACGAATACATTGGAATTACAGCGCGAGGGGCTCAATCGGTTTTATCGCAATAAACCCTGAAAAATGACTTCAATGGGGGCAACAATCTTTGGAATGATTTGGCAATAGCTTGCACTAACATTGAAGCGAAAGGGTGGAACACAAACCGGCTGGAATCGACAACCTAATTATTGACCGGCCCCGTGAAGTACTAACTGCATTCGGCATGAGCCTGGCCAAAGACCAGAAGGTAACAGGCTCAGCCCGAACGATTTCAAACATTTATCAAATTGAATTATTTACGCCGTTAATTCCCCTTTACCTCCCAACCGGAGATGCCGAATGCACCAACGTTTCATTTTTCGCCTGCTCGTCTGCCTGTTAATACTGAATCTTGACGCCTGTGGTGACGTCGCGACATTGCCGGAACAGGCGGGCGTCGGTCCCCATCCGACGCTACCACCGCCGAACCTCACGCTATTACCTACTGTCAATGTAGCCCCGGCCAAAGGCTGGCCTCGACCACCCGCGCTGGCTCTATGTTCTCCCCAACGGCGATGTACTGGTTGCCGAAACCAATGCCCCACCCTAGCCCGAAGATAGCAAAGGCCTTAAGGGCTGGTTGATGAAGCGGACCATGAAATACGCGGGGGCGGGCGTACCGAGCGCTAATCGCATCATCCTGTTGCGCAACGCAAATGGCGACGGCATCGCGGAAACGCGAACAGTCTTCCTTTCCCTGCCGGGGCTAAACTCACCCTTTGGCATGTTCCCTATCGCACCGGTGAAACACAAATCAATGAGCCCGGCGTAAAGGTGCTTGATTTGCCCGCAGCACCGATCAACCGTCATTGGACCAAAAATGTGATCGCCAGCCGTGATGGTTCGCGTCTGTATGTCACGGTCGGCTCGAATAGCAATGTCGGCGAGAATGGTATGGAAAACGAAGTCAACCGCGCCGCCATCTGGATGGTTGATCCGGCAACAGGCCGGCCGTTCGCGGATCTTTGCCTCGGGCTTGCGCAACCCGAATGGACTTGCTTCGCAACCGCAGAGTGGCGCGCTGGACTACCGTCAACGAACGCGATGAGATCGGCACTGACCTGGTGTCCGACTATATGACCTCGGTAAAAGACGGCGACTTCTACGGATGGCCCTACAGCTATTACGGCCAGCATGCCGATACGAGAGTGAAGCCGCCACGGCCTGACCTGGAATTGCGCCGGATTATACGCTTGGCGCCCATACAGCCTCTCTCGGGCTTGTCTTCTATACGAGCAATTTATTGCCGAAGCGCTTTATGGGCGGGACCTTCATCGGTCAGCATGACTCATGGAACCGTCAACCCCGTAGTGGTTATAAAGTGATTTTTGTGCCGTTCGCCGACGGACACCCGGCAGGGACACCTGAGGATATACTCACCGGTTTTGTCAGTGCGCAAGGTGAGGCTCTGGGCCGTCCGGTCGGCGTGGCCGTAGACCGAGCAGGCGCACTGCTTGTCGCCGATGACGTTGGCAACAGCGTATGGCGGGTGACCCCCGCTATGCCGAAATAAGGCGGCATATAGTCTTTCATAGCTTAAAAAGTTACCTTCTTTTCATATCCAAAAATCAGGAAGCTGTTGTGTGCGGCAACGCACAGACCCCCGCCGACAAATACAGGATGATTTTTTAAAGTCGAATATAGAAGGTAGCAATATATCCGCGTTGCCGTCGCGCAAAATCAATTGGAGATTCATGATGACCAAAGCAAATACAGGGGTTCAACCAGTCAAGGGCAAACCGGCAAAGTCCGGGCCGGAAGACGTAACCGTTTCAGTCGGCAGAGGCGGAGAGTGGCACCAGACTGCCATCGGCGATCAGCCGGCGTTAACAACCAATCAGGGTTTGCCGATTTCCGACAATCAGAACTCCCTGAGAGCTAATCCGAACGGTCCGACGCTGTTGGAAGATTTCATCCTGCGCGAAAAAATCACTCATTTCGACCACGAGCGAATTCCGGAACGCATCGTCCATGCACGCGGTACGGGCGCACATGGCTTCTTCGAACTGACCCGATCCCTGGAAAAATACACGACCGCCAAAGTGTTGACTGAAGTGGGCGAACAAACGCCACTGTTCACGCGTATTTCAACTGTGGTCGGCGGGTCCGGTTCGGCCGATACACCGCGCGATGTTCGCGGCTTCGCCGTCAAGTTTTACACGAAAGAGGGCAACTGGGATTTGGTCGGCAATAATATCCCGGTCTTTTTCATTCAGGATGCCATCAAATTTCCCGACCTCGTGCATGCAGTCAAAATGGAACCCGATCGTGGCTTTCCTCAGGCAGCGTCGGCGCACGACACTTTCTGGGACTATATTTCACTGACACCGGAAGCAATGCATATGGTGATGTGGATCATGTCCGACCGCACCTTGCCGCGTTCGCTACGGATGATCGAAGGCTTCGGTATTCATTCATTCCGTTTGATCAATGCAGCGGGCGAATCGACATTCGTGAAATTCCACTGGCGGCCGAAACTCGGTTTGCAATCGACCCTCTGGGACGAAGCAGTCAAGATTGCCGGTGCCGATTCCGACTTTCATCGCCGCGATATGTTCGATGCGATCAGCGTCGGCGATTTCCCGGAATGGGAATTGGCGGTTCAGCTTTTCTCCCAAGAAGAAGCCGATGCCTTCACGTTCGATCATCTCGATCCGACCAAATTGATACCTGAAGAATGGGTGCCGTTGCAAGTTATCGGGCGCATGGTACTCAACCGCTGGCCGGACAATTTTTTTGCGGAGACGGAACAGGTGGCGTTCTGTCCGTCCCATGTCGTGCCCGGCATCGATTTCTCGAACGATCCATTATTGCAGGGGCGCCTGTTCTCATATCAGGACACGCAGTTATCCCGTCTGGGTTCGACGAATTTTCATCAGATACCCGTCAATGCGCCGCAGTGTCCGTTCGCCAATCATCAGCGCGACGGTCATATGCAAATGGCGCAACCGGTCGGTCGCGTAGCCTACGAACCGAATACCCTGGCAGCGGATTCCCCACACGAGCAACCGGAGGCTGGCTTTTACAGCGCGGCGTTAGGGGAGACCGGCGTAAAAGGCCGGATTCGGGCGGAGAGCTTTGCCGATCATTACAGCCAGGCGCGACAATTCTATCGCAGCCAAAACGCCTTCGAACAGGCGCATCTTGCCTCCGCTTTGGTCTTTGAGCTGTCGAAAGTCGAGCATCCGCATATCCGTGAGGCCATGGTTGGTCACCTGCGCCATATCGAAGAGGACCTTGCACAACGGGTTGCCTCCGGTCTCGGGATGAGCGAGCTGCCACAAGCGCCCGCTGCGGTTGTTGCAGTTCAGGACTTAGACCTATCCCCGGCGCTGCAACTTATCGGCAAGATGAAGGACACGCTTGAGGGCCGTGCGGTCGGGATACTAATTGCGGACGGATCGGACGCGGCAAGCATCGACGCTGTCAAGCAGGCAGTCACTGCTGCCGGCGCAACAGTAAAGATTATCGCCGCGAAAATCGGCGAAGCGAAACTTGCCGACGGCTCGCTTTTGAAAGTCGACGGGCAATTAGCCGGTACGCCGTCGGTGATGTTCGACGCGGTCGCAATCATCCTGTCCGACCAAGCAGCCGCATTATTGGGCAAGGAATCCGCCGCCATCGATTTCGTGCGCGACGCCTTCGGTCATCTGAAAGCGATCGGCGTTGACAAAGGCGGCGAAGCCTTACTGAAAACAGCCGCTATCGAACAAGACGCAGGTGTGATTGACATCGGTAACCTGAATCACTTCATTGCCGCAGCTAAAACACGTCAGTGGGAGCGGGAATCGAGGGTCAGAACACTCGCTTGATAAGGGTGCAATTGCACTTGGGCGTCGAACCTCTTTTACTTCCAGGCGTAATATAATGATTACACCTGAATTGATAATGGCGGATTGATAGCATTCATTCTGATTTTCAACAGTTTTGGCAGCCTATCCTAGTTGTGATAGGCTGCCAAAATACTTCATTTGCTTCAAAGTGTTTTCCATGCAAAAAAATACCCCTTATATTCTTTTTCTGACCCTTGTATTGTTAGTAACGGTATCATTTTTCCTATTGATTAAGGATTTTTTATTAGCCTGTTTTTGGGCCATCATTCTGGCGGTAGTTTTTGATCCTGTGTATCAGCGGATTCGCCAAAATTTTAAAAATTCGGAAATACTACCTTTGTTTTTAACCATGATGATGATTATTCTGGTTTTTGTGATCCCTTTGCTGACCATAATCTTGATGATAACGGAGGAAAGCACAATCCTTTATCAAAAAATTCAAGTTGGGGAAATTAATCCTCAAGTCTATTTCCAAGAAATTCTCGCGCTTTTTTTACCAAAATTTAATAAGCTTTCACATATGGAGACATTAAGCGTTGAGGAGATAAGCGCCTCAGCAGGGAATGCCTTTGCACAGGCAGTAAAATATATAGCGCAACAAGTTCCCGCATTGACCCAGAACCTGTTAAATCTGATCGTTCAATTTGCCTTGTCCTTCTACATTCTGTTTTTTCTATTGAGGGATGGTCATCAATTGATAAGAAAACTCATCTCTCTAATTCCTATAGGTGACGGGATCGAAATAGAATTATTTGAACGTTTCACCAGCGTAGCCAGAGCGACTGTTAAAGGCGGGTTAACAGTCGCTGTGATACAAGGCAGTATCGGAGGATTTTTATTTTGGTTTGTAGGCATTCCCGCTGCTTTTTTATGGGGTATGTTAATGATAGTTTTATCTTTATTGCCGGTAGGCAGCACGCTAATTTGGGCCCCCGCTGCATTAATTCTGTTTTTACAAGGTCAAACGTTAAATGCGATTATCGTTTTGGCAGTCGGTATTTTAGTCATTGGTATGCTTGATAATTTTCTGCGGCCGCGGCTGATAGGCAAAGACAGTAAAATGTCAGATTACCTGGTACTGGTATCAACCCTGGGTGGATTAGCCTGGTTTTCATTAACAGGATTTGTATTAGGTCCCATCATTGCGGCTTTATTCATTACTTGTTGGGACAACATGGGGCAAGAAAGTCAGGCAAGTAAACGTAAATAACTTAACCAGCGTTATCAATCTCAAAGAATATCCATTTAACCCGCGTATGCGTTTGCTTGATTTGCCGTTCCATCGCATTGATTTCATCAACTGCATTCATAACTGTCATATCGGGTTGAAGTTCGGCTTTAATGGTAACCATGACATTATTGCCGTGATTGATCGCCCACACATTCAGCACCTGTAACACACAGGGCTGGCTCTCCAGATAGTGCTGTACGTTATCGCTGATATCAACAGCCGCCTCACCGAGCAGCAAGGAATGCACTTCTGTACCCACCACGACGGCAACTGTAATCAATAAAACCCCGATTAAAATCGAACCTGCTGCATCATAGGCGGTATTGCCGGTAATCATTGTCAGACCCAGCATTACCAGCGCAATCCCAAGTCCTGTCAAGGCAGCCAGGTCTTCACCTGTAACCACCATCAATTCGCTGGACTGAGTCTCTTTAAACCATTGCCACAGAGAGTGCGTGCCTTTCTCTTGTTGGATTGCCGCCAGCGCCGTTTTTAATGAAAAATATTCCAAACTCAACGCAATCAGCAAAACAAGCAATGCGACACCCTCATTTTCAACAGTATGCGGGAGAGTATATCGCTGCCATCCTTCATGAATGGAAAACACGCCACCTACGGAAAATAATATGAAAGCTACCATCATGGACCAGATATAAGATTCCCGTCCAAAACCCATGGGATGTTTGCGGGTCGCTTCTTTTTCAGATCGTTTCATACCGATAAACAGTAATACCTGGTTTCCACAATCGGCATACGAGTGAATCGCTTCGGCTACTAAAGAACTTGAACCAGTCCAGAAAGCAGCACCGGTTTTCGCCGTTGCGATGCCTAAATTAGCAGCAAATGCATAGAGAATAGCGATTGTTGGATTGGGAGATGACATGGATGATTTTCACTCAGTTAGGTTGGAATAAAATTTGCTTGAGATAAGTTCAAAGTAAATAGGGAAGCGTTATCAAGAATAGAGAATCATCGAAATTTTTAACTTGAATAATACTTACCCGCTTAATTTTCTCTCAACAAACAATCTAATTCATCCACGAGCTCGCACCAATCCGAATCCTCTGCTACCGCTTCAGCCAGAAACGCAGCCTGTGCTTCGTTCCAGAAAGCTGCCTCGGACAAGGCAATATTACGGGGTAACGGTCTGTACTTTTCAATAAAAGCATTAATTTGTTCCTCGTCGCCTGCCATACCTAATTGACAAAATAACGTTTGCATCGTGTGTATTGAAGTATCCATTTGAATCCCGGAAACTATTAAAGCTTTACGCCAAGGTCGTATTTGACCTCGGCGTATTTTTTCATTTTAGTGAAATTCAAACCCTTCAACTATTCTTTTTTTTCATCATTAATATTGCCAACAATGCCGACTGTTGCGATAAAACGCAGAGCATCCTCAACAGACATATCTATTTCTACTACATTTTCCCGTGACATAATGACCGTGTTGCCACCTATCGCATAACTGAATGGCAAAAATACGGCAACCTGATCATCGGCAATGAAAGTATGTGAAAGCTCTTCAAAATCCGAAACGGTAATGAAACCTATCTGTTGACCATTGCCGGGTGGCACATTAACTAAAACTACTTGTTTAAATTTCCCTTTCTGTTCGCTGGAAAAAGAGAACTGAACACCCACCAGCTAAAGCTGGTGGGTTCGTATAATGGACTAAAGTCCGGATACGGGTCATAAGACCCGTTCATGACTCTGTCCTAAAATTATCATCTCCTTTGGGTTCAAAATGATGTTCCAGATAATTTTTTATCATTTCATCTGTCAACTCACCAGAAGTCACGCAAAAGTAACCCCGTGCCCAGAAGTGACGACCCCAATAGCATTTTTTCAAATCAGGAAAACTCTCGAACAGCTTCATCGAACACCTGCCTTTGATTCGCCTCATAATTTCGCTCGGTGCCAAATTGGGTGGCGCAGAAACCAAAATATGGACAGGATCCTGACTGATAACGCCTTTCAGAATTTCTATTTCAAAGGCTTCACAGGTTTGCCTAATCAGTTCACGAACTTTCAAACCAACGTTACCTTTCAACACCTTATAACGATACTTTGTGACAAATACAAAATGATATTGAATTTTAAAAACAGTATGACTTCCATAACGGTAATCCATAAGGCCCCTTACTTTTCAGTTCAGAGCAATATCATGCGTCAAAAAATCATAGATAAATCTGACCGCCTAAAAGGCGGTGGTTTTAACCTTACTACGGACTAATAAAAGCGTTATGTTTTATATAACAAATGTAACCCGAAAGCGTTCGATACACACTCATAGAACTTTAGTGTGCTTTAATGTACCCTTTTTCATCCGTAACAAAAGCCACAGATCCTCTACCGTATACATTGAACGTTACCACTTTAGTTGTGCCTGTCGTTTATAGACCTCAACTTCTCATCTGAAGCGAAAAGCCACCATCTCCCTTGCCACTATTATCGCGTGAAGTCATTCGTCTATAAGATTGGCGGACTTGTCGACCACTCCTCCATCGCCTGGTCTCCTGGACGATCTACTTTAACTTTGCCGCCCTCGGTTGAGGTTACCCAACTTGCTGGAATGTAATGGTGCCGACCGGTCTTATCTTTCTTCAGCTTGATGGTATCCATCCCCTCCATATGATCGACAGTGGCGAACTGGCCATCTTGAGAGCAGACAACGGGCATATCAGGCTTAATTTGGTCGGTATTAATCATAGCTTTTCTCCGGTTGGCTCAGTCCGAAAGTCTGAGCGAATTTAATTGATATTCTTAGTCGGTAACTCAGGTAAGGTTTGAGGGCATTAGCTATTTTTCTGACTTTAACTGGATGACTCGATTTATTGTTAATAACGAGTGAGCCCACTACATGTCCTATTAAATCCCCTTGCCCGTGTTTTAAATATACACACATGACTGAAATCGGTCTGTGCGACTGCGCACATAGCCAATAACTCACGAATTGTTTGTCATTAATAATTTACATGGCATGAAGGCCTTTGAATATTTACGACAGAACCATTTGAAATCGGGGTTAATTAACCCCTGCAACAGAAGTTGTGCGTACTGCCTCTACCCCCCCTGCGTCAGAATAGTTGTCGCCTCAAATTTTAAGAAAAAAGAAAATTTGAGATTAGAAATGAAAAAATATAAACGGTATTCAGCAGGCTTCAAAGAGCAGGCATTGGTAAAAGTTTACAGTCGTGGCAATGAACAATCGATTCAGTCCGTCGCAGACGAATTGAACATCAATTTAACTACCTTGAAGGCTTGGATGAAACAAAGCGAACAGGACGTCAATAAACCTGCACAACCGAAATCAAAACGCCCCGAGGATTGGAGCCCAGAAGAACGTCTTGCCGCTTTGCAGCAAAGCTATAGTTTACTTGGCGAGGACTTAAATATCGGATGCCGTGAACGAGGCGTTTTTGCCCATCAACTGGACCAGTGGAAAACTGATTTTTGTAGTCAGGGTGACTCGGAAGACCCGCGTGAAGAAGCACGAGTCTTACGTGCATTGAAAGTGGAAAATCAAAGCCTTGAGCGCGAACTATTGCGTAAAGACAAGGCACTGGCAGAAGCCGCAGCGCTCTTGGTTCTGCAAAAAAGTTCCGAGCGCTCTTGGGGGGAGAGGTCGAATGACTACCCACGAAGAGCGCAAGCAAGTGATTGTTTTACTGAATGAATCGATAACAGCGGGGGTACGCCAAGCTAAAGCCTGTGAAGTGCTAGGTTTGAGCGAGCGTACCTTACAACGCTGGCAGGTTAACGGGACTGTCTGCTGTGATCAACGTCCATTGCGTAACTATCAACCGCCACACCAGCTGACAGCAATCGAGCGCGCCGAAGTATTGGCTGTCGCCAATTCCGATGAATTCGGCCATCTGCCACCGAGTCAGATCGTGCCGCGGCTAGCCGATCAAGGTAGCTATCTGGCTTCTGAGTCGACCTTCTATCGCATACTGCGAGAGGAAAATCAGCTTGCCCACCGTCGAAGCGAACGCCCTGCTCAAACACGTACCAAACCGCGTGCAATCTGTGCCACAGCGCCTAACCAGCTCTACAGCTGGGACATTACCTACCTGCCATCGCTTATCCGCGGACAGTTCTTCTATCTTTATCTATTTGTTGATATTTTCAGTCGAAAGATTGTCGGTTGGCAGGTGTATGAAGAAGAAAGCAGCGCCTTGGCTGGCGAACTGTTACGCGATCTATGTCATCGTGAAGGCATACAGTCAAAACAGCTTATCCTGCATTCTGATAACGGCAGTCCCATGAAGGGATCGTCTATGCTGGCAACCTTGCAGCAGCTCGGTGTTATGCCTTCCTTTAGTCGGCCGTCGGTGAGTAACGACAATCCTTACTCAGAATCGTTGTTTAAGACCTTGAAATATCGCCCTAAATATCCGTTAAAGCCATTCGCCGATGTCACAGAAGCACGTCAATGGGTCATGGGGTTAGTGGAATGGTACAACAACGAACATCGCCACAGCGCTATCCAGTTTGTCACCCCAGCGCAACGTCATGAAGGCTTGGATGAAAAGCTTCTGGATAAGCGTAAAATCGTCTACGGGGCTGCTTGTGCTAAACATCCACGGCGCTGGAGCGGAAGCACACGGAATTGGCAAAGAATCCAAGCAGTTCATCTTAATCCTGATAAGGCCGAAACAAAAGAAGATGAGGCCAAGGAGGTGATTATTCAGACCAAAAAAGCAGCGTAAGTTTTAACCGTCGAGGCGACAACTACATTGACAATTTCCGCATAGTACATAGTACATAGTACATAGTACATAGTACATAGTACATAGTACATAGTACATAGTACATAGTACATAGTACATAGTACATAGTACATAAAGATTTAAGGGGTTGGAGTCGGCTTTTATCAGCTTGTCAAAAACGGCACTGTCGTCGGGGCTTTCTGCTAAGAAAAAAAGAATTCTTGGTTGATCACTGTGCTGATAAAACTCTTTTTTAGTGTCGGCATCGACATAAAAAGGGCTGAATACGCGCAAGGTGCCGTTTTGTATGGAATATTTTCGGGCCACGACCGGTGCTAATTTGTTACGACGGGTCAGTGTTTCCGCCAAATTAAAACGGTCTAACTGCTGCATGGTTTCTTGTAAGGCAATATCCAAATCAAAATCGCTGCCTTCCCAAATCCGGTATTCGGAACTGAATTTCCGGTAGTTGATGATGGATTTTTTTTGTAGATTCCCCAGTAGTTGATCAACATTAACCGATGCCGGGAAGCACAGTTTCAATAATTCGCTACTGGCTTTAAAGCCAGCCTGACCGCCGATGATGTTGAACAGGCCGATGGTTTTTAGCAGGTGTGTTTCCAGTTCTTCGGCATCGCCTAGCCGTTCGGTGGCGGTCATGACTTCGGCCCAGCGTCGGCGGGTGAAATGGTCAGTGGTGGCTAAAGGTTGGTTTTGGATGAAGTATTCAAAAATCTCCCACGGCAAAACCCAGTCGCCAATCTGTTTTAAGCGCTGAATGCTGTGTTTAAAACCAAAATATTCTTGACTGCCGAGGTAGCCGAATAAGGTTCTTTCGTTTTGCGCAACTTTTTGGCACAGCGTCGGCAAAATCAGCGCGGCTATCGGATGTAATGGGTAACACTGGCTTAGAATTTCTATGGCGGGTTCTGCACTCAGGCCGGGAAGCAAGGCATTTTTCTGATGTAAAACAGTCACAATGTCGGTTGTCTGGCAATTTACGTCGCGCTGCTGCTCGGCTGTCAGCCGGTTACGAAAGGTCTTTGCGATAAGGTGCAAGGTTTGTTCGGCGGATTCAAGGAACGGAATGCTCTCAAATCGCCCTTGTACTTTGCTCCATTCGTTTTTCAGGTAAGCGCCTAGACCTTTTGAATATTGTTCAAAAGCCTGATGCATCAGCACCACTAAAAGAATGTTGGCGTCGCTGTCTTGATAGGCGGCTTCGGCAAGCGCCTGCAATAAGAAAATATCGTTGGCGCCTTGATGACGGGCTTCGTATTCAAGAAACTTACCCAATTCATCAATAACGATGAGTATGCCTTTGCCTGATGTGTTGCTAACGGCCTGTTGGAGTTTTTTTAGCAACTCAATAATGTTGCTTGTCGTTAGTGGCTGCTGTCTTGCTTGATCAAGCTCTTGAACAATAGCGGGGGTCGTCCTTTGTCCCAATAGCGAACAGCGGCTTGATGCAGCGCGTCGATAAATCGCTTGCTTAATGATTCGGGGCTGCCAGTTAACAATACGATGCAATAGGCATTGCTGCCGTCGGTATGAGCGATGATTTTATCGGCTACCGGAGCGTTATAGCGTTTTAAAATATCTTCAGCAATACAATTGGTTTCAAGCTCCTGGTCTTCCAATAAGTGTGACAGAAAGACTGCAAATGAAGATTTACCCGAACCATAAGGACCTATCAGTGACCAAGCTCTTGGGGCGGATTTTTGCTTGAATGTTTCCGCAATTCTGTCCAGCGTTTGAATGGCACGGGAGGTTGGAATATACGCCTTGAGGATGTCGCAAGAATCCGCATCACGCTCAAGATTAATCGAGCGGGTGTAAATGCGTGTCCAGTTGAATGTTGTCCATGTCGTCAGCCTTCATGTAGCGGATTGATAATAGTCGCGCAGGAAGTCTGACGATGTCATGTTTTTACCTGTTCTTGATAGCTGATGAATACCGGCGGTTTCGTTGATTTGAAAATTTTCAGAGTAGGCTGTCACTAGATTTTCCAGTTTTGCCAATAACGCGCTTTCTGTCAGCCTGAACACGTTGCCAATAGCAATCCCATGGTTTTGTCCGTACATCAAATCGTTTATGGGCAGCATGTCAATACGGCGCTGGTTGAAAACCTCGTTAATGGCGTAGCTCATCACGCTGGTCGGCAGATTAGGCTGCGAGCCGGGAAGAGAACGGTAAAAGTGTGAATTTTCGGTGGCCGTGACTAATTTTAATGAGCTTAAAGGCGCATCTAAGCCTTCTTCAATTCCGGATTTTGCGTTTAATTTAGGCGGACTGTACATGCGCAAAATCATGGCAACTTCTTGTTTGACAGTTTTTTCGGAATGTTTGCCGGACACGTTATTTCTAACAAAACCCGCTAAGGCTTCGGCGGCTTCCTCGCTGGTAAATTCGGGCTTATGAAAACAGTTAAAAAACCAATACCAGGCGGTGGCTAACTCAGAATTGGTCACTAGCAGCCAGTGTATCAGCCAAATAGTCGCTTCATCTTCAAGATACGGATCCCAGCCGTCTTTCTCGGAAAAAATAGCCTTGCCCAGGGGGGGGCTTACAACCAAACCCTCACCGGAGTCTTTGAGTATTGCGGTGGCACGCAACCAATATTTGATCGCGTTGACCATGTTTTTGCCAACACCTAACTCTATAGTGGATTCATCCGATGAAAAAACAGTATGATTGTGATTAAACGCCTGAAAGCCTTTAGTTAACCAAGCATAGCGCAGGGAAAATGTTTCGTGACGACCGAATGAAGCTGTTTTAGCGTTAAAAAATTTGAGCGAACTTTCCATGTTACGAATTGTGATAATAAAGTTATGTTGATGTGCTGATATGCTGATTTACCGTTAGGATAGGGGAACCAAGCGTGACTCATCCTAACACGCAAACCAACACAGCTTCGCTTTATTTCAGTCGGCAGGCTTGCCCACTGCGTTTTCAACCCTCCCGGTCCACCATTATTGAGGATTGAGGTATAAGGCTAAAGCCGGAAGCTTTCGCCTTATACCTTTATTTTAAAGTATCTCTTCGACTTCAACCGATTTCAGCAAACCCGAATACTTGGTATCAATTTCAATGACTAACTCACAGCCGCCGAAATCATCGGTTTTTTCACTGATTATTTTGGCGCAGGCAAATAATTTTGCTCTTATTTCGCCTTGATCAGGCTGCAAATAACATTTTCTTTTGATTTTAGTATTTGAAAATATTTCGGCCAATGCCTGATAAAGCAGGTCTACACCGGCTCCAGTTTCGGCGGACAACCATACCCGCACCGGATTACCGACATCATCCCGTTCAATACGCGGCTGGATGTTATCCAATAAATCGATTTTATTGAAAACTTCAAGTTGCCTGACTTCATTGGCCTTGATGTCTTCAAGTACCTGATTGACCTGATAAATCGTTTCTGCCCGGTCATCGCTGCTGGCATCGATGACATGCAACAATAAATCCGCTTCGCTGGCTTCCTGCAGCGTGGATTTAAACGCCGCTACCAGCTCATGCGGCAAATGCCGTATAAAACCTACGGTGTCGGCCAATACAATCTCGCTATTATTGGGCAGTTGGCAGTTGCGCAAGGTCGGATCCAAGGTGGCAAACAATTGATCGGCCACGTAAATGTCGGCACCGGTCAGTTTATTAAACAAGGTTGATTTACCGGCATTGGTGTAACCCACTAGAGAAACTGACGGCACCTCGGCTTTTTTCCGTTTGCTGCGCCCCTGGTGCCTTTGCTTATCGACTTTATCCAGACGCTGTTGAATCTGCTTGATGCGCAAACCCAATAAGCGCCGATCGGTTTCCAGCTGAGTTTCACCCGGTCCGCGAAGGCCGATACCGCCTTTTTGACGCTCCAAATGCGTCCAACCGCGAACCAACCGGGTTGATAAATGCTGCAGTTGCGCTAATTCGACCTGTAATTTGCCTTCAAAGGTCTGCGCACGCTGGGCAAAAATATCCAAAATCAGCCCATTTCTGTCGACCACGCGAACGCCTAAATAACCTTCAAGATTTCTTTCCTGACTGGGTGAAAGCGGGTGATTAAACAAGACGATGTCGGCTTCATAGGCTTCGATAATCCCTTTAAGCTCTTCAACCTTGCCTTTGCCGACAAAATATTTTGGATCAGGTTTTTTGCGACTGCCTGTTAGCACATAGACAGGATCGGTTCCTGCGGATTTGGCCAATTCTTTTAATTCTAAAAGATCTTCATGCATGGAACGAAGTGTCAGATGAACAAGGACAGCTCGTTCACCTGATTCGGGACGATCAAACAATTAAATACCTCATAGGCGTAATGATAAAAAAATGTTTATTTTTCCTACAGAGACCACCGCTGTCTTGCAGATTTTCCTGCAGCGAAGGACATTCACTTAAAGGCTTAATCATTGTTCATGGGGTCCATTTTCATGCGGCATTTTTACCGCTTTACTCGGGACAATGGTAGATATGGCATGCTTATAAACCATCTGACTCGAGGTATTTTTCAGCATAACCACGTACTGATCAAATGAGTCCACCTTGCCTTGTAACTTTATGCCGTTAACAAGGAAGATGGACACAGGTGTATGCTCTTTTCGAAGTGCATTTAAAAAATTATCCTGTAAATTTTGACCTTTTGACATCCGATTTCTCCTTATTATTTTAATAACTATTGATTAAGATAACTGCAATTACCCATCAACACAATTCAATACTCTACTTTCAGCCTGTTTTTCATCTAAAACTGTATATCTTCTGAATTCCCTTGATGTATCCTGGCAACCGAAAAATATAATGGGGGTACATTTTTATAAATTCAAGCTCGATTATCCTGTTTATCACGACCCGTCAACGCAATTTCTGCAGCCATTTCTTGCTCTGTGTTTTGATGTCATTTTCCCCGCTCCTGCGTGGGAACAAAATCACGGGCGACCTGCCGGATCGCCCCTACTGGGTCAAAACGGGAATCTTGCCTATCCGATTTTGCCAGATCTTTGGCGCGGTTTGATGCACCGAGATACCCGCTGTATCAACAGCAACCATGACCGGCATGTCTTCAACAACAAACTCGTGTATGGCTTCCATGCCGAGATCTTCAAAAGCGACAATACGTGATTGACGGATGGCCTTCGATACCAGATAAGCCGCGCCGCCAACTGCCATTAAATAAACAGCTTTATGCTTTTTAATCGCCGCAATTCCCGCAGGCCCACGCTCGGCTTTACCAATCATGCCGAGCAAACCGGTTTTATCCAGCATCGCTTCGGTAAATTTATCCATACGTGTTGCGGTCGTAGGTCCTGCGGGACCGACCACCTCATCGCGAACCGGATCGACCGGCCCCACGTAGTAAATAAATTTGTTGGTAAAGTCGACAGGCAATGCTTCGCCGCGTTCAAAAAACTCAGCCATGCGTTTGTGTGCCGCATCTCTTCCGGTCAGCATAGTGCCGCTGAGCAACAACGTTTCTCCAGGCTTCCAGCTTTCTAAGTCCTGCTGGGTCACGGCATCCAGATTAACTCTGCGGGCAGTAGCGCCTGCATCCCAGGTAATTTGCGGCCAATCTTCCAGGCGAGGCGGTTTAAATTCGGCCGCGCCACTGCCATCAAGCACAAAATGCACATGACGGGTGGCGGCGCAGTTAGGAATGATAGCAACCGGTTTATTGGCTGCATGCGTCGGATAATCGTTGATTTTAATATCCAACACCGTAGTAAGACCGCCCAGACCTTGCGCGCCGATACCCAGCGCGTTGACTTTGTCATACAGCTCTAGGCGCAATGCTTCCAACGCATTATTAGGGCCGCGTGCGATCAATTCCTGAATATCTATCGAGCCCATGCACGCCTGCTTAGCCATAAGCATGGCTTTCTCAGCGGTACCGCCTATGCCTATGCCCAGAATGCCGGGCGGACACCAGCCCGCGCCCATGGTAGGAACGGTTTTTAGCACCCAGTCAACGATACTGTCCGAAGGGTTGAGCATCGCAAATTTTGCCTTGGCTTCGGAACCTCCGCCTTTAGCGGCTATGTCAATATCGAGCGTATCGCCGGGCACGACTTCCATGTGCATCACTGCCGGCGTGTTATCTTTAGTGTTGAGCCGCTTGCCTGCAGGGTCAGCCAGTATCGAAGCGCGCAACACATTATCAGGATGCAAATAAGCGCGTCTAACACCTTCATTAATCATATCGGCGACGCTCAGATCTGCATCCCACCGGACATCCATACCGATTTTTAAAAACACTGTAACGATGCCGGTATCCTGACAAATCGGGCGATGGCCTTCGGCGCACATCCGGGAATTGATTAAGATTTGCGCAATTGCGTCCTTGGCAGCCGGATTCTCTTCCTTTTTATAGGCCTCATGCATAGCCTTGATAAAATCCAGCGGATGATAATAGGAAATATATTGCAAAGCATCGGCAATGCTTTGAATAAGGTCGTCTTGACGAATGATGCTCATCAGGGTTCCTGCTATAGGGTTGCTATGAATTCAGTGGGCATATTATATTCCGAATAGCGTTAGCTAAGGATTAAGATCCGTTTAAACCGGTAAAATCCGTATGCTCAAAAAGCCAGCATCTACTGAATAGTTAAAAATGGATTGTTATCCATCACAAAACCCGCAGCATTTTTGTGCCCTCCCCCGCCAAAACTCAATGCCAAATGCCCCACATCGTAATCACCGATTGAGCGTAGCGAGAAATGCCATTGCTGTTTTCTGCCGTTGTATTGATAAGTCATGCCAAACGTACCTGATTTTTCGGCTAACACATGCCCAAGATCGCTGGAGAATAATGACGGCGCATTAACCGCAAGTCCGACCCGCCCCGCCACCGTAACACTGTGTGCAGATTTTGCGAGCCTATTCACCATTCCTGTAAATTGCGCCAACTGGATGCGACCTACCGCCAACAGCTCCGCGAGATCAATCGCGCCTATTTCAGCAAAGTTGATAGGCATACGCTCAAACAGCGCCGTGGTTATTTCTCGGGTTCCGTCCAGCTTGAAATGCCAAATATCCCGGTCTTCGATATGCAACAGGATCTGAGGCGGTTCCCGATCGGGGAAAAAATACTGCCAAGTTAATACGCAACCACTCCTCGACATATCGAAATTGATCGACAGATTTTCAGGAAGCGGTTGTGACTTAAAAAAGTCATCGCATTGTTCCATCGCGGTTATATGATGATCAATCAGAATGATCCGCCCTGCTTTTGCGGCGGCATCAACCAATAGCTGAGGCGGATAAGAAAAATCCAGTATATAAAGTATTGCTCCCGGCTCAAAATCGGGAACAGTATCACCATGGGAAGCAGCAACGTAACGGGCTTGAGAGCCCATCTTACAAAATGCGCTCCATGCAGCGCCTAAACCATCTAGGCAATCGGCGTGATAAATCACTAAGGTTTCATTGGTTTCTGACATGCTTTTGTTAAAAATCCCTTGTTTCTGAATAGGTCGATTATTTGACTACATTTTACACGACCCTAATCCTAAACGTACGCCCTGATTCTTCCGGCCTTAACCCAAAAGATCATATAGATAGCGAAACGAATTTATAATTTAGCGAGTTTACGTTGATATACGCATCAAGAAATTTTCTTTGAACAACCCTGCGGGCTAACCTTCGGATGTTATTTAACGCTGATCGGATGACATTTTGTCGCCCTGTTTTGATGTTTAAGCGGGTTCGATGCGAGACACTGAGCGATGTGATTTACGGTCTTTCAATTAACCGTGTTTGCTTGCTTTACTGCCGTTATTTAGTGGTAATAATGCTTCATTACGGCTCAGCGGTGTAATTTCTACAGACCCTAACCCTGAAATACCGAGTTTTTTTGCGGCGGCATAGGATAAATCCATGGCTCTTTTTCCGTGAAAAGAACCTCGATCATTGATGCGAACAACGACGCTACGATGATTTTTCAAGTTGGTAACTTTGGCGTAAGACAAAAGAGGCAGCGTTTGGTGTGCAGCGGTCATCGCATACATGTTATAAGCTTGGCCGCTGGCAGTTTTTTTGCCGTGAAACTTAGGGCCATACCAGGAAACCGTGCTCCGATGATTGTTGGCATGATGCTTGGCTTTATGGGCTGTTGTTACAGCGTGGTTGGAAGCTTTATTATTAACCGAGCGATGTCCGGATGCTTCGGCTATTTGAAAATAACTGCATATTAAAAAAACAGGAACTGCTAGCATGATTTTATTCATAGGGTAGAGCCTTTTTTATTCAAATCTGGCCCAATCTTAACTTAAAAAGTCTTAAGGCTAGCTTAAACGCGCAAAATCAATGCCTTATTAAAACCACATAGCCAACGTTTACCTGTTCAGTCTGTTAACCACAAACTTGTGCAATTCCTCCAAGAGCAACATCCTCAAAGCGAAAGGCAGTATAGTCAATATCCAGGATCGGAGCGATTTCCAAAGCGATACCTCGGAATATGATGCGGTTGACGAACAAGCCAGCACCGAACACGCTACGCGCCGGTGTTTTACAAAGAAATACAATAACGATTTGCGAAAAATACCAAATCGCCGCAAGCTATAGTACCAGCGCGAAAAAATGAATGAATTCCTTAATAAAACGAAATATCAATGACTCGTCTCGCACCTCCTCAATCCGATTCAGTCGACACTCGTCCATACGATATTCAACCTCAACCTGAGACAGTTCCTCATAGCTGCCGTTAAGACTTAACAACGTCTGATTGGCAGTGAATTGATGTATTTTCATGCCGACGCCTGATTCCAGAAACTGAAAAACAGCCGCTTACCTAGTTTATCCAGAAAATACCACGGGCTTCATGATTCTTTCATCAGTTGCGTCTATATTGTATTATTCTAACTTTTATAAGACTTCAGGAGTCGATCATGAACAACTATGAACAGGGAAAAAAAGCCAGGCGCATAGCTTCGGTAGCTTTTCTTTTGATAATGACAGTCATTTTGGGCGGAACTTACCTATCGGAACAACAAAAAGCAGCGATTAATAAGGTATCGAAAAATTTACCCAATTAGACATTATTTTTAAACCTACAAGGCAAAACTGACGTCATTTTTTCGACAGATCCACCGTTTGAATATTGATTACGCATTCCTTGGTTGCTTTCAACATATCGAAGGTGAAGTTCCCGCTGCCAATGACGCAACCTACAAGCGGCGGCTTAAACTCCAGCATAGCGTGCTATGATGCTCACTCGGTCCTCTCTCTGGCGGTGGAGACTAATACAACAGACCCCGACTCTAGCAGACCATAGACCATCGACAGAAGAAAAGATACTTTCGACATATCGGCACCTCGTGTTTCTTGGTAAATACGTTATACGTTATAAAACGGCATTTTATTAGTCCGTAGTAAGGTTAAAACCACCGCCTTTTAGGTGGTCAGATTTATCTATGATTTTTTGACGTATGATATTGCTCTGAACTGAAAAGTAGGGGGCCTTATGGATTACCGTTATGGAAGTCATACTGTTTTTAAAATTCAATATCATTTTGTATTTGTCACAAAGTATCGTTATAAGGTGTTGAAAGGTGACGTTGGTTTGAAAGTTCGTGAACTGATTAGGCAAACCTGTGAAGCCTTTGAAATAGAAATTCTGAAAGGCGTTATCAGTCAGGATCCTGTCCATATTTTGGTTTCTGCGCCACCCAATTTGGCACCGAGCGAAATTATGAGGCGAATCAAAGGCAGGTGTTCGATGAAGCTGTTCGAGAGTTTTCCTGATTTGAAAAAACGCTATTGGGGTCGTCACTTCTGGGCACGGGGTTACTTTTGCGTGACTTCTGGTGAGTTGACAGATGAAATGATAAAAAATTATCTGGAACATCATTTTGAACCCAAAGGAGATGATAATTTTAGGACAGAGTCATGAACGGGTCTTATGACCCGTATCCGGACTTTAGTCCATTATACGAACCCACCAGCTTTAGCTGGTGGTTGTTCAGTTTTATGAAAACCTGATTATAAAAGCTAAGGATGGACTACCAAAAAACGTGCAAACCGGATGTTAAGCATGATTTACCTGCCGCTCCCAGCATAAAAAATATCATCCTGCGATAAATAAACGCAACCTTGCCCTCTTTAACTATGGCTAAACTAGAAATCAAGATCAAGGTCATCACCATATAAATCACCAAGCTGTTCTTGCAGGCGTTTTTTTTCCCAATACAGTTCAATTTTTCTTCGTGCCGCCATTTTCTTTGCAGCTTTCTCACTTTCGTTAGGCAGAGCTATATATTCATTGCTCAAACCCAAATCGAAGATTTCAATATCAAGATCATCTTTGTTTTTGTCGACACCAATTTCAGACGTGGATTTATCTGATACAGATTTAGATACTTTCATAGTTATAATTAATCTAACATTAAAAACTCACTTTTTAATTACTTATGGCAAACTTGTAAAGAAAAATTTTAATACAACTAATATATTTTTTTTGATGAACAATTATTTAGATATTCCTTGTTAACAATTTTCTTGTGTGCAAAAACCATAAGCGTTCAATACCTTTATTTTTTCGTATCTTAGCCCGTATCCTAACTCATCAGTCATATTTTTTAGCCCATAACTTTTTTAAAGATTACACTATTTATCCACACCTCGCCGTTCAGGGCGGGGATGTAAGCGGCCCAATTTGCGAGTGATTCACTGCTTCCTATATTCGTTTAAATTTGTTTAGCAAAATAAGTGCCTTATTGGTAAGATTTCTCTAGGGGTAAAGACCTTACATCACGATCAGCGATAACCAAGCGACCCGAGTAAAGTCTTGAATGCCAGAGTAAATGAGTAAAAACCGTCGGACTGACGGGGTTAGTCTGTGAAGTGAACGGTGCAGTAATGCCGTCAGCAGCAGAAAGCAGTGAGCAGTAGCAATACATACTCACTCCTGAGCAATCAAAAATCCCCTTGCTTTAGCTGGGGGAGGATATCAAAAGCTCACTTAACAACACACCGTGATTTATGAAAGCAAGCATTCAAATTTTAATCAGTATGGCGTTTGTGGCCCTGGCAGCATGTGCGACTCAAGAGCTAAAACAGGACAAACCAGCCACACCTACAAAGGATAAATTATCCGTAATAACGGATGAATCACTGCAGAGTTCAGGTCAAAATCCGCCAATGACCTTGATTAAAGATAATCAAACATTAAATCTGGTCAGAATTATGGATGGCGGAGCCTGTAAAAATGAGTTTCAAGGCGCTAAAGGTGCGTTTCTTGTCTATGCCGACCAAGCCGATATAGATCGCATTAAAAGTGAAAAGGGGCCGCAAATTTTCGCTGATTTCGAAAATAAAATTCAAACCCTTTCGACCGAGGCCTTTCAAGAAGCCATTGATGCAACCAATCTTGCTGAAGATCCATTTGCCTTGGGCGCAGACGAAGCACAAGAGAAGCTCGCAAAACAATTGTTTAACAATTTCCGTAATAGCGTCGCTGATGCCGTTAAAGTATTTCAACAAGAAACAACTTTAACAATTGATGTTGTTCCATTTTCCCCGTCATTTATGTTTTATCAACAAGGCTGCGAAGCCACGCATCTAGAGCAAGAGAACTAGGATAGCAAGGTATGTTTAAAGTAATTTCCAATAAAAAAGAACCGTGGGTCAGATGCTTGATCGGATGTTCTTTCTCTGTTAACCTTTGCACCTTAACCATTTCATAACCAAACAAGAGATGAGCCATTATGGGTTGGAGAGAACGCACACATGAAGATACTTATTCTGATGCAGATGTCGAACAGCGATTAAAGGAGGAATTGCCGCACTGGTATCTGGAAAACGGCTGGATTCGGCGCAAATACAAAACCAGCGGCTGGAAAGCGACCTTGATGGTTGTTAATACGGTTGGGCACTTGGCTGAGGTAGCATTTCATCATCCGGACCTTACTGTTTCTTATGCCTTTGTGATCGTCAAGCTAATGAATCATGCGGCTAAAGGCATTACCAACAAGGATTTCGAATTGGCCGGTAAAATCGAAGCGGTGGTTATGTGGCAGCCTGCAAAAGAAGGCGGCGCATTAGAAGGCACACCCGATGACCCGCGATTTAAATACATCAAATACGATTAGACTAAAAGAACACTGACAGGCATTTTGTCGACGAAATACACGAAAAAAACTTTTAAAAATCCGTCAAAAAACAAAGGGCGAAGAGCGAAGGGCGAAAAAACCACATGCCAACATCCAATCGATCTCCAGTCCTTCGCCCCTAGACTTATATCTTTTCGTGGACAATTCTACTCAATTATTCTCAGTTTTAGCAGGTGTAGGCGCCGACTATCCGCTCTAATCACTTCGAATTTCATTGAATCCACAACAAGGCTCTCGCCTTTTTTGGGCATATGTTCCAGCTGACTGACGATAAAACCGCCGATGGTATCGTATTCATCGGTTGCCAGATGCGTGGAAAAATATTCGTCAAACTCATCCATAGGCGTCAGCGCTTTAATCATATATTCATTATCGTTGCGCTGAAAAATATAGCCTTCGTCTTCATGATCGTCATGTTCGTCTTCAATCTCGCCAACGATTTGCTCTAACACATCTTCAATGGTGACCAGGCCTGCCGACTGGCCGTACTCATCAACAACAATGGCCATGTGATTACCATTGGTACGCAATTCTTTAAGCAACACATTTAAGCGCTTACTTTCCGGCACAACACATAACGGGCGCATTATTTCATGCGCTTTCAGGGTTTGGTTTTCGCTAATGCGAGCCAGTATATCTTTGGCCAACAATACGCCGACCACTTTACTCCTATCCCCGTCAATAACCGGATAGCGAGAATGCCCAAATTCCTTAACCAGCGGCAATATGGTTTCCAGATCAGCCTCTTTGGGTACGACAACCATTTGAACACGGGGAATCATGATATCCCTGACCCGCATTTGAGAAACCTGCAAAACGCCTTCAATCATGGATAAGGCATCCGAACCCAACAAGTGTTTTTCCCGTGCTTCTCTTAAAATTTCAAGTAGATCCTCAAGGTCTTGCGGCTCCCCACTCAGTAGTTGGCTGATTTTATCAACCCAGCTTTTCTGTGGGGAGTTTCTACTTGGGGGTTGTTCATCACTCATACATCGTTTACCTCTTTATAAGGGTTACTGATTTGTAACCTGTTTAAAATTGCTATTTCCTTGCTTTCCATCTGCTCGGCTTCCTTATCGTCGATGTGATCATAGCCTAACAAATGTAACACGCCATGCACAACAATATGCGCCCAGTGATCGGCCAAGCGCTTGTTTTGCTGCAGAGCTTCCTTTTCCAGCACCGGGGCGCAGATGACCAAATCGCCCAGTAAATTCAACTCAATACCTTCCGGCAGGTCGACCGGAAAACTGAGGATATTGGTCGGGCCTTGTTTATGGCGATACTGTTCATTGAGCTCAGCGCTTTCCTGCTCATCGACAATACGCACGACAATTTCAGTGTCCTGAGCGTAATCTTCCAGCGCCGTATCAATCCAAAGCTGGATGTGTTGCTGATCTGGTTGGCCTTTCGATTCAAAAATAGCCTGAATTTCTAACTCATTCACAACGCGGCCTTGTTGGTCTTTTCGTAGGCTTCATAGGCACAAACAATACGTTGCACCAACGGGTGCCTGACCACATCACGTGCATCGAAAAAGGTGAAGCTGATACCTTCAACGTTTTTCAGCACCTCAAGCACATGGCGTAAACCCGACATCTTTTCCGAAGGCAAATCGATCTGGGTAACATCACCGGTCACCACCGCTGTGGAGCCAAATCCTACGCGGGTCAGAAACATTTTGATCTGCTCAACGGTGGTATTTTGCGCCTCGTCCAGAATAATAAAACTATCATTAAGCGTTCTGCCGCGCATAAAAGCCAGCGGCGCAACTTCTATGATGCCCTTATCAATCATTTTCTCAACCCGATCAAAACCAAGCATATCGTATAGTGCATCATACAAAGGCCGTAAATAAGGATCGACTTTTTGCGCCATATCACCCGGTAAAAAGCCCAATTTTTCACCGGCTTCTACCGCAGGACGCACCAGAATAATTTTTCTGACTTTTTCGCTTTGCAAGGCTTCAATGGCGCAGGCAACCGCCAGATAGGTTTTTCCGGTTCCGGCAGGTCCCACGCCAAAATTTATATCATGCGTCATGATTTTTCGCAGATATTCTTGCTGGTTAGCCCCACGCCCCCTGATCATCCCGCATTTGGTCTTAATGCTAACGTTTTGCCCGGACGATGCTTTCGGATCACCCAACAATTCATCAATCGATGAATCCTGCATGGCTAAATGCACAAGTTCGGCAGTTAATTGTTCTTTCTGGGTGCTGGCAAATAATTTCTGCATAACGGCGCAAGCCGCCTTGACTGAACTATCTAATCCCGTCACCTTAAACTGATTGCCTCGATTGGCTATCTCGACCTGAAGACGCGATTCAATCTGCCGCAAATGCGCATCGAATTGACCGCAAAAATTAGATAACCGGCCAATATCGGCAGGTGCCAAAGAAATTTCCTGTGAAATCATAAATCAGTTGTTACCAAACGTGTTTTATCAAGAAGAAGCATCGACAGATAAGTCGACCATCCGACCGCGTAAAGAATTGGGTAAAGCCTCGGCAATCAGCACATCGACAAACTGTCCGGCCAAACGCGGGTGCCCGATAAAGTTAACGACTCTGTTATTCTCGGTTCTGCCCTGCATTTGCAGCGGATTCTTTTTAGACTGGCCTTCAACCAAAACCGTTTGTACGGTGCCGATCATGCTCTGCGAAATGGCCGCCGTCATCTCGTTAATACGATTCTGGAATCGTTCCAAGCGCTGTTTTTTGACTTCCGCAGACACATCATCCGGCAACTCGGCCGCAGGCGTTCCGGGACGTGAACTATAAATAAAACTAAAGGACAAATCGAAACCGATTTCTTCGATGAACGACATGGTTTCTTCAAACTCGGCATCAGTTTCACCGGGAAAACCAATAATAAAATCCGATGATAAATAAATATTGGGGCGTACTGCACGTAACTTGCGAATAATTTCAATGTAGTCAGCACGGGCATGGCCCCGCTTCATCATTTTTAAGATATGATCGCTGCCGCTTTGTACCGGTAAATGCAGATGGTCAACCAGTTGCGGGATTTCGGCAAAGGCCTCAATCAACGCATCAGTAAATTCCATCGGATGCGAGGTGGTAAAACGAATCCGGTCTATACCCTTTACCGCCGCCACATAATGCAGCAATAAGGCAAAATCAGCGATATCGCCATCGTCCATCACACCACGATAGGCATTAACATTTTGGCCTAACAGATTGATTTCGCGCACACCTTGTTTGGCTAATGAGGTAATTTCGGCAATCACATCATCCAAGGGACGGCTAATTTCTTCACCCCGGGTATAAGGCACCACGCAGAACGTGCAATATTTACTGCATCCTTCCATGACCGAAACAAAGGCTTTTGGACCTTCGGCTCTGGGTTCAGGCAGCGAATCAAATTTTTCTATTTCAGGAAATGATATATCAACTACGGGTTTTTTCTGACTACGTGCTTGATCAAGAAGCTGGGGCAAACGATGCAGAGTTTGCGGCCCGAACACGATATCCACAAACGGCGCCCGCTTCTGGATGGCAGCACCTTCCTGGCTGGCGACACAGCCGCCAACACCGATAATGACGTCGGGACGCTTGTCTTTAATCCTGCGCCATTTACCTAAAGCCGAAAATACTTTTTCCTGCGCTTTTTCGCGTATTGAGCAAGTATTCAACAGCAAGACATCGGCTAGTTTTGGATCGTCAATCAATTCAAATCCATGTGAAGCGTTGAGCACATCCCGCATCTTATCGGAATCATACTCGTTCATCTGGCAACCGTTGGTTTGAATATAAAGTTTTTGTGTCATATTTTTAATAGTAAGTAGGTTGGGTTAGGCGTGTCTTTTTGCGCCGTAACCCAACGGATGTGGCGTTGATTTGCGGATTTACGCTATGCCAACCTACACACGTGTAATAATGAAAAAAGCCTGAGGCAATCGACCAAGGCTTAGTAAGCGACGAGCATTATAACCTGAAGGCTATTTAAAATCAGTAAGTGCTTGGACGACGAGTGTATTGATGAAATATCTGTCCATACAACAATACGCCAGCCTATCTCCTTAAAACTCCTCCCAATCACCGTCAGAAACCGGCTGTAACTGCGGTTTCGCCCTGATCGGCACTGAACTTTTATTGACCGTCGGCGTTACATGGGGAGAGCTATGGAAACCACCCGGACCATTATCAACAGTAAAACGCCCTACGGTAACCGACAAGTTTTGCGCCTGCTCTTCCAGCGATTCTGCAGCAGCAGCTGCCTGCTCCACTAACGCAGCATTTTGTTGGGTGACTTCATCCATTTGTCCAATAGCCTGATTGACCTGCTCGATACCGGAAGTTTGTTCAACGGAAGCAGTTCTGATCTCGGACATAATGACAGTGACGCCACGAATAGCGCTAACAATTTCTTCCATGGTTTTTCCAGCCTGGGTAACCAGTTTAGTGCCGTCTTCAACCTTTTCTACCGCATCGCCAATCAGGTTTTTTATTTCTCCTGCGGCAGCAGCAGCGCGTTGAGCAAGATTGCGCACTTCTCCAGCCACCACGGCAAAACCCCGACCCTGTTCGCCTGCACGCGCCGCTTCTACTGCGGCGTTGAGGGCAAGAATATTGGTCTGAAAAGCAATACTGTCAATCACCGAGATAATATCCACAATCTTGCGCGAGGATTCATTGATGCCTTCCATCGTCATTACAACTTGATCGACCACTACGACCCCCTTGCCTGCAATATCCGTAGCCCCCACAGCAAGCTGATTGGCCTGTTCGGCGCTTTTGGCGTTCATCTGCACGGTGGAAGTAAGCTCTTCCATGCTGGCCGCAGTCTGTTCCAAACTGGCGGCCTGTTCTTCGGTGCGATGCGACAAATCATTATTACCCGCAGCAATTTCTTTGGCTGCGGTATTGATATTGTTAGTGGAATCCTTGATCTCCCCTACCAGACTCCTAAGATTTTCCACGGTGCCATTCATGCCGAAAATCACTGCGCCAAAGGTGCCGGGATAATCCTTATTGATAGTTTGAGTCAGATCGCCATCGGACAAGGCACTCGCAATAAGTGCTATGTCATTCAGGCTTCCTAGAGCATCGAGCGAGAGATTAATATCGTCTTTCAATTTACCGAGGTCGCCGCGACCTTCGGCTTGAACACGCTGACTGATATCGCCACAAGCCACACCACCCATGACCTTGCCCACATCGCCCAGCATAGCTTGCATAGCCTGCATGGCTTGCATAGCGCGGTCTACAGCAAGCCTGTATTCGCCTTCGACATTAACATCAACTTTTTTATTAAAGTCGCCCTCAGCTATCGCGTTCATCAATTCAGCAATAGCCGTTGTGGTGATAGATAAGGTTTTTGCAACACTATTCAGTTGCTTCAACGCCGATGAAAATCCGCCATGTAATCCTTCCGGATAACTGCGTCGGGTAAAATCGCCATAGGTGACATACGCCAGAGAATAATACATATCTACCTGTGAAGCTTCCACCTGATCCATCAAATTATTCAGCGACCAGGCAAGCTGTTGAAGCGGCCGCTCTTTTCCGCCGATATAGGTAAGTCTTACGTCTACGGATCCTTGCGCCCATTCGTCACTTGCGCTAAGCAATTTAGCCAGCAATTGCTGATCGCCTGATCTTGATTTTCTCCACCACACGATAGATAAGGCTGAACCGACGGTCAACAAAGACGGTATGATCGTCCCGCCACCCCCTTCGGCTCCGTTCAGGGCCGACATCCAAACGGAAACCAGCAAGCCGAGCCAGCAAAAAGCAACAACCGCTAATGCTAGTTTTTCATTATTTTTAAAGCGACTGTAATACATTGATCAATTCCTCGTAAGTAAGGCCCTTGTCTTTTAATACGCTACTCAATACCGCGCCTGAAGCCGCAATCGCATCCTTCGGCCCCGCATTCCGTTCGGCATTCAGCATCGCACGATACACATCGGTCACAATCGGAATAGCCTTGGGATTAGGCATCCTGCGCACCGAGCTGTAACCAATTTTTTGCTTAGTTTTATCTTTCATCGGTGCGACATGAGTAAACACCCAATAAAACCCGCCATCTTTTGACATATTTTTGACGTAGGCAAAGATCTCCTTGTCTTCTGCTATGTAGTCCCACAACAACTTAAACACTGCCCTCGGCATATCAGGGTGACGAATGATATTGTGCTGACTGCCCAGAAGTTCCTCCTCGTCATATCCAGAAAACTCGATAAAAATCTCGTTCCCATAGGTGATGCGTCCCGTTAGGTCAGTCTTGGAAACGATGAAATCATTTTCCCGCATCACCCGTTCCTGACTTGTCGGGACTATATCTTTTCTCTTCATTTTTGTTCCTTGTTAATTGCTGCTGCATTCACCACCCCCCTATTTCCTCATTCCCACGCTCCAGAGACTATGAACGTATTATCCAAATCGGACTGAAAAAATGTTTTACCACAGAGAACACGAAGGACACGGAGAAAATAACAGCATTAATTCAATGCATTAAAAACCTCGTGCTCTCCGTGCTCTCCGTGGTTATTCTTTAATTTTTCTAAAAACGAATACTTTCACAGTCTCTCCAGCGTCGGAATGCATAGGGCGGCATACCCTACAAAGGGCTTATTTTTGCGACAACCCCAAACTTTGGATGATCCAAATAATAGGTTTCGCCGGGTTTAATCGGTCGCTTTTCATTTAATCGATAAACCACCTCGTTACCGGAGTCGTCACCCAAATCAGAACCCAGTTCCAAATCAACCACCATTTGCAAATCCTGATCCTGCTGCATCCGGACATAGCCATTCAGGTTGCCGTCGGCGCTCTGAATATGAACAGGAGAACTTAGCCCCCCTTCCCCAACCGGCTGAATCCACGCAACATGCAAGATAGGTTGGTAAGCCGAGTCTTTCGACAATGCCGCATAACTGTCATCTAGCGTTGTAGTCTCCGGTTTTTTATAAGCCGACAGCTCCGTCAAATCAGACGGCCACTGTGTTGGTTGCACGGTCTGCTCGAACACCTCGGTATTGGGCATCGCCTGCGAAAATACGATCAATTCTATTTGATAAGCACCGCCTTCAGCTAAAAGAGGACTGCTAAAGAGTCCCAGCATCGCCGCCAGACTGTAAACCATTATTTTAATCATCGTCATTTTTTTAAGGTCAATTTATCCAATAATTCAGTTATAAACTCCAGCTTCTGTTCGGTCGTTTCAAACAGCTTGATAAACCTTAACTTATCCGCACCATCGAATTTATAAACTTGCGCCTGTGTTTGTATCAGGGAAATCAACTGGTCGGTATTAATATTAGGCGTCGCTGTAAAAATAATGCGCCCGCCGCCAGCATTGGCCTCTATTTTCTTAATACCCAGCTTTTCGGCCTGCTGCTTTAATTCGGTGACGCTGAACAACGTTTTCACAGGCTCTGGAAATAAGCCGAAACGGTCGATCATTTCCACCTGCAATTCGCGCAAATCGTCCTTGGTTTCAGTATTGGAGATGCGTTTATACAACACCAGACGGCCATGAATATCCGGCAGATAGTCTTCAGGAATCAGCGCCGACGTTTGCAAATCGACTTCCGGCCCCCTGTCCATGGGTGTATCGAGTTCCGGCTGTTTACCGGATTTTAGGGCATTGACCGCGCGTTCCAGCAATTCGGTATACAGCGTAAAACCGATTTCCTGAATTTGGCCGCTTTGGTCGTCGCCCAACAATTCACCCGCGCCGCGAATTTCCATGTCATGCGACGACAGCATAAATCCTGCGCCCAAATCGCCGGATGCCTCGACCGCTTCCAGCCGCTTAACGGCATCTTTGCTCATCAAGGTAAGCGGCGGCACCACAAAATAGGCGTAAGCCCGGTGATGCGAGCGCCCTACCCGGCCGCGCAACTGATGCAACTGCGCCAAGCCCAGTTTATCGGCGCGATTGATAATAATGGTATTGGCGCTCGGTATGTCGATACCGCTTTCAATAATCGTAGAACACAACAACAGATTAAAGCGCTGATGATAAAAATCCAGCATGATGCGCTCCAGCTGGCGCTCCGGCATTTGTCCATGGGCAATTTCAATCCGCGCTTCAGGCACCAGCGCTTCCAGATCCCCGGCCATTTTCTCCATCGATTTAACATCGTTATGCAAAAAGAACACCTGTCCGCCGCGCTTAATTTCACGCAAACAGGCTTCCCTGATCTGTGCATCTATCCATTCGCTGATAAAGGTCTTGATCGCATGACGATTAGGCGGCGGACTGGCGATAATGGATATATCCCTTAAGCCCGACATCGCCATATTCAAGGTACGCGGAATAGGCGTTGCGGTCAGGGTCAGCATATCCAGTTCATTGCGCAGCTTTTTGAAATGCTCTTTTTGGGTCACGCCAAAACGGTGCTCTTCATCAATTACCACCAGCCCCAGCGCTTTATATTTTATCTCTTTCGACAATAACTTGTGCGTGCCGATGACGATATCGACCTTGCCCTGCTCCAGTTCATCGGCAATCTCTTTTTGCTGTTTGGGACTGACAAAACGCGACAGCACTTCGACGCGTACCGGCCAGTCGGCAAAGCGGTCGCGAAAATTCTGAAAATGCTGTTGCGCCAGCAGGGTGGTCGGCACCAATATCGCCACCTGTTTGCCGTTTTGCACCGCAATAAACGCCGCCCGCATAGACACCTCGGTTTTACCAAAACCGACATCGCCGCAAATCACCCGGTCCATAGGATGGGGGCTGGCCATGTCTTCGAGTATCGTTTCGATCGCAGTCTGCTGATCCGGCGTTTCTTCAAAGGGAAAGGCGTCGGCAAAAGCCGCGTATTCGATATTTTCGACCTGAAAGGCATGGCCTTGCTTGACCGCTCTTTTGGCATGAATTTCCAGCAATTCTGCGGCGACATCGCGGATGCGCTTAATGGCTTTTTGCTTGACCTTATTCCACTGGTCGCCGCCCAGTTTATGCAAAGGCGCATTTTCCGGGCTCACGCCGGTATAACGACCGATCACATGCAAGGCCGAAACCGGCACATAAAGCTTGTCGTTATTAGCATATTCCAGGGTCAAAAATTCTGACGCGATACCGCCAATGTCCAAGGTCTGCAAACCCAAATAACGGCCCACGCCATGCTCCTGATGCACCACCGGCGAACCTATGGTCAATTCATTCAGGTTATTGACAATATTTTCCAGCTCATGCGCCGCAGACTTACGCCGTCTGCGCCGTTGCTGTACTTTCTCGCCGGATAGCAGGTTTTCGGTGATGATCGCGATAGCCGGATTTGCTAGCCATAAGCCATGATCCATCGGCGCAACCAGAATGCAGGGCGACAGTTCCGACTGGAGAAATTTATCCCAGCTTTCGACCTGTTTCACGCTGATTTTGTACTGCCTTAATCTCTCCATTAAGGCTTCGCGGCGTCCTGCCGATTCTGCAACAAACAAAATCTTACCGGCAAAGCTATCGACAAACTGTTGCAATGCCTGCGCCGGTTGCTCATGCTTGGCATCGATGGTTACATTGGGCAGCGGCCGGCAGTTGAAAACAATGCTATCGGCATCCGAAACTATGCCATTTTCGGCAATTGCTCCCTGCATTGCTCTCGGCAATTGCTCCATGCATTGCTCTACCTCCTCCATCCATGGAGTCGTACCTCCTGCATCCATGCAGTCGAGAGTAATTCGGGCAAATGCTCCGGTTCTTTGCGCCAGCTCATCCGTCGATAAAAACAACAGTTCCGGTTTCAATAACGGCCTATCTGCATCATATTTCCGTTGCTGAAACCTGTCCTCGGCTTCGGCATAAAAAGCCCGTGAATTTGCGTCAAAACTATCCGACATCACCACAACCGCCGACTTTGGCAGGTAATCGAACAATGACGCCATTTGTTCTACAAACAGCGGCAAATAATATTCAATGCCGCCGGGCGTAATGCCTTTACTGACGTCCAGGTAGAAATGATTTTTCGGTGAAGTTTCAGGGAAAGCATCCCTGAAACCCTGGCGAAAGTGCTTGATAGCCTCATCGGTAAACGGAAACTCCCGAGCCGGAAATAGCTGAATCCGATCGATTTTCTCCAATGACCGCTGCGTTTCAGCATCGAAAGTACGGATAGATTCTATTTCTTCGTCGAATAATTCGATGCGATACGGCATCTTGCTGCCCATCGGAAACAAATCGACTATCGAACCCCTGACCGCAAATTCACCGTGTTGGTAGACTTGCGAAACACAATGATAGCCGACGCTTTCCAGCTTGAGGCGATTCAATTCCAGATTAAAATCATCGCCGACTTTAACCGCAAAACTGTTAGCCA
This sequence comes from Methylobacter arcticus, assembly GCF_050917435.1. NCBI lineage: Bacteria > Pseudomonadati > Pseudomonadota > Gammaproteobacteria > Methylococcales > Methylococcaceae > Methylobacter > Methylobacter arcticus. Next base: position 1,816,539 of record NZ_CP159583.1, on the reverse strand, counting down.
GAACATGCTCACGGGGTGCTAATCGGTGCATTAATGTCGTCACCGAAACCACCAGTGCGCCACGTTTCACCTGCGGCAACAAGGCCAGCGTTTTCAGCCGCTCCGAGATAATTTCCGGCAGCGGAGAGAACACATCGTACGGCAAGGTTTCCCAATCGGGGAAATGCAAAATGGGATATTCGCCCTGCAAGAAGAACGACAACTCATGCTCAAGCCGCAAAGCGATCTGATTATCCGGCGTCACAATAACAAACAAACAATCTTCATTTTTAATGGCAGAAGCCAATGCCAACGAATCACCACAGCCGGTTAAACCGGTCCAGATGAACGATTGATCTTGTTTCTGCGGAATTTTAGGGGAGAAAATTAGTGTTTGATGTGTAGCCATTTCAAATGAGCTATTAAAGCGAAATTAATCTAAAAATTTGATTATATCGTAAATGGCTTATTTACTCTTCGGTAACTTACGCAGCAAATGCTGGGTTGGAGCAATATCAACCCTATGCTACTTTTTGCAAGCCAACGCATTGGCAGTACAATAATATTTTAACCGAAATAAACAAACAGAAGAGCCATGAAAAAACTTAACCTTATACTGATATCAACAATTATTACGTTACTCGTAGGATGCTCAAGCACCCCAACACTAGGAGGCCAAATGGTTGATCGTGGAAAAGAAATGATTAAAGAAGGCAATGCAGAATGGGAACAAGGCTCAATAATGGTTGAGCAAGGCAAAGCCAAGGTTGAACGAGGAAACCGGATGATCGAAGATGGCAAACAGATTGACGTAGAATAATCTCTCTTTGCTGCAACTAAATCTGCTCGACCAAGCCCAAAACATCGCATCGCTGAAAAGAAGAGGGAACCGCGGAAGGCACAATCCGTAAAATGAGCGTAGCGTATTGTGTCGCATGGCGAGACTCTCATTCAGCGCAATACGCGATACCAACAATAGGCGCTTTACGACTCGCATGGACAGATTTTTGCTCCATGCAAAATCTGCATTGCCTACACGGATGTAGGTAAGGGGCGTGAGCAGGAGCGGAAGCTTTCCCCACATCCTTGTGGGTTATGCAGGAGGTACGACTCCATGGATGGAGGAGGTAGAGCAATGCAGGGAGCAATTGCCGAGCTATTACCCCCCCCTATCTGCTAACGCAGTTTCTCTGCATATTTTTGCCGCTTTCAGGTCACTCTACAAAATCACAAGATGTGATGCTTGCACAGCCTGAAATCGCCATGGTTTCTCATTTATCGCCGCACTGTAGACGGTGTCTTCTGAGTATAATTGCACAGCGGATATTGATTACAGCCGAAAAAAACACCGTGCGGGCCTTTTCTCTCGACCAGATAACCGGTTTTGCAACACTTACACGGCGTGTCGGCTAACTGTTTTTGAAATCCCTTGCCGGTAAATTCATCGGTCAGGATGTCGTAGTTGTTATCGACTAATTCACGAATAAAACCGGACGCTTTATTACCATCGGCAAGCAAATAAACATGATGTCTCGCTCGCGTCAGCGCTACATAAAACAACCGGCGTTCTTCTGCATGTTTAAAGTCTTCTGCTTTGGGTAACAGCATGTCCAGCAAAGGATGCGTGGATTTTTCCGACGGGAACCCGTGTTTGCCGTGTTCCAGTCCCACTATAATCACATAATCCGCTTCCTTGCCTTTAGCCGCATGTACCGTCATAAACTCGATGTTTAACGACGGAAATTGTTGTTTCAAATCGGAAAGATCGGGCTTTTTAAAACTGAATCTCGCCAGTATAAGCACACTGGCACTACTACCCGCTTGTTTTTGATAAATAGCCGTCAATGCTGCATTGATTCCGGTCGCTTCACTAGCGGTTTTAATCAGAGAAACCGCTGATTTATTAACCATCCGAGCACTGTGGATGGTTTTTTCAAGCTGCGCCGGATTTTGGTTAACGAATCTCGCTGCAAGCTCGCCGATTTTGTTATTGAAGCGGAAAGTCTTGTCCAGCACATTGGTCGCGGTAAAACCGAAGTGTTGTTCAAAATCCTTGGTGATCGAAACATCGCTGCCGGCAAAGCGATAAATGGACTGCCAATCATCACCGACACAAAACAGGCTATTGTCAGAATTCTGTGCCAATAAAGCCTTAACCAGTCTGGCCCGGCTTGCTGAAATATCCTGAAATTCATCGACCAGAATATACCGGTATGCCGATTGATATTGCCCGGATTCCACATAAGCAATGGCGGTACTGATCATGTCGTCAAAATCGATGGTCTCGGTCATGCGTAACTGTTGTTGATACGCCTCATAAACCGGCTCGAACAGCTTAGCCGCAGCCAGCATGCGTTCCTTATCCTCATGTCGCTGCGCCAGATGACCCAAGCTGGGTATCGAAAGATAGGCGGCTTTAAATAGCACCAATACATTAGCGATTAATTCGCTGAACTTCGATATTTCACCCAACTGGTGCAGTTGAGTTAACAAGACATCATCCGCCAAAGGTCTAAAATTAACACCGGCTTCCAGCAACCGAGCTCTTAAAACCTGAGTCAAAACACCCTGATGTTTCTGATAGCTATAGGTTTCAATCAGCCGGGTTTGATGCGTGCCATGCAATGCACGTTTCCATGCCATGCCTTCGAGATAGCTTGCCCTATCCATGAACGGCGGCGTTTCATTGCGCTCATTCACAGCGAAATGTTCAATATAGATAGCGTATTCCGGCAAATAAAAATCGGGTTGATAGGCTTTATAATCGGGACCTGCGGTGTTCACCTCATAATTGGCCTCATACCGGTAAGCAACACCTTGCCGGTATAAATAATTGGCAATTTCGCATTCTTCGTAACTCTTGACTAATTCGCCCTGCAAAGTGCGCAGCTCATTTTCTAGGATGTATTGGTTGTAAGCGCCGAGTGTTTTGAAAGCGAACTTGCTTTTATAGGGATAGGTAAATCGGATAAAGTAAGTGACCAGTCGCGATTTATAACGATCATCGAGTAAAAATTGCTTGATTTGGTCATCGACAAATTTAGCTCTCAGCGCGCCATCTTCGGCCATCTTATTAATGGCAGGAACCGCGCCTTCCACTTTGGTAATAATCTGTTTGCCCAGAGCATGAAAAGTCTTGACGGTCAGCGTGTTGATGGCTAATTTTTGCTGAATCCTCTGTTCCATTTCTTTGGCCGCCTTATTGGCATAAGCCAGCATCAGAATTTTATCGGTTGTTGCCAAACCCGATTTCAATAGATACCCTGCCCTGCCGATCATGGTGCTGGTCTTGCCGGTACCTGCACCGGCAAGAACCAAATTATTCTGCTCATCAATCACGCAAGCTTTACGTTGCTTATCCGTTAACGGATTGCTCTCTACTTGATCAAAATAGCCTTGATAACGGGAGAGTTGCGTTTGGATATAGGCCTCATTGATGATGCCAATGTGATGAGCATTATCCAAAAATGGACGAATGAATTCGGCCCACAGCGTCGCTTCATCGTTTAAATAGCGTAATAAATCCTGACGACAAACGCCGTCACGTAAATGCTCATGGGTTTTTAGCCATTGCCGGGCAATGGGATAGCGAATATAGCGCTGACCATTAAATAAAAACGCGGCTTGCAAATAAGCCTGTTTTAAATCAGGCACAAGGGTCTGGTAATAACGTTTGATATAGCTTTGAGCTTGCGAATCCAGCTCACTTTTGATTTTTTGCGACTGATCTTTGGCAATACCGCCAAAACGAATAACTTGGCCGTCTTCAGTGTGTATGACCAAAGCATCCCAGAAATAACCGCACTCAACAACAAAATCCAGGCCTGCCGTTAAAAATGCAATTTTGGTGGCGGGGGATTTTTTTCCTGACAACACCACGCCCGCTTTATCTAAGGTCAATGACCGAAAAAGCCTCGTATGCACAGCAAAACAGCCTGCCAGTAAGCTTGTTTTGTAGTTTATTCGATCAGGCCTGGTTTTTTTTCGATCGTTATTAATGCTTAGTCCTCTTCGCTAGTTCCCAAGCTCCCGCTTGGTAATTCAGTATTGGAAGCTCCTGCTTCCTGTCTCGCGAACCCAAAGCTCCGCCTTCTAGGTTCCCAAGCTGAAGATTGGGAACCAGCGCATACTCCCTATAACATCATTACCCCAAAAACATCGCATCGCCATAACTGAAAAATCGGTAAGATTCATCGATAGCATGGCTGTAGGCGTTCATAATAGGCGCGTAACCGGCAAATGCTGAAACCAGCATTAGCAAGGTGGACTCGGGCAGATGGAAGTTGGTCAGCATCGCATCAACCGATTTGAATTGATAACCGGGGGTGACAAACAAATCGGTATCGCCAAAACCGGTTTCCAATTGGCCGCTTTGGGACGCCGATTCCAGCGCCCTGACCGCCGTCGTGCCGACCGCGATAACACGGCCTCCCCTTGCTCTGGCTTGCTGAACAGCGGCTACCGTTTCCGGCAACACGGCAAAATATTCCTTGTGCATTAAATGCTCGGATAAATCCTCCACCCTGACCGGCTGGAAGGTGCCGCTGCCGACATGCAAGGTAACAAAAGCCCTTTGTACACCTTTGGTTTTAAGCTTGTCCATTAGGACTTGATCAAAATGCAGACCTGCGGTGGGCGCGGCAACGGCTCCCGCCTCTCGGGCAAAAACGGTTTGATAGCGGGTCAGATCGGATTGATCATCTTCACGGGTAATATAAGGCGGCAACGGAATATGGCCGATTTGCTCCAATATACTGAGCAAACGGGTATCGCCTTTAAATTCCAGCTGAAACAGGTCGTCCGCCCTGCCCAACACTTCGCAGCAATAACCTTTGTCTAATTCTATCAGCGTACCGGCTTTTGCCGATTTGCTTGATCTGACATGAGCGATAGCGCGATGGTCATCCAGAATGCGCTCGATAAGAATCTCGACTTTACCGCCGCTTGGTTTCTTGCCAAACAACCTGGCCGGAATCACTTTGGTATCATTAAAAACAAGCAAATCGCGCTGATCGATCAAATCAATAAAATCGGTAAACTGCCGGTCGGTTATCTGTCCGGTATGGCGATCCATACATAACAGACGACTTGCGTCGCGTTCTGCCAAGGGTTTTTGCGCAATTAGCGTTTCGGGTAACAGGTAGTTAAAATCACTTTTTTTCATAGCGGGCGATAGTATCAGGTTAGGCTTTCAAATACACCTTTAAAAAAAAATAGCTTTTTCGATAAACGTTACCTATAATACACGTTCTTTGCCGGGGTGGCGGAACTGGTAGACGCGCCGGATTCAAAATCCGGTTGGGGTGACTCAGTGCCGGTTCGATTCCGGCCCTCGGTACCAAACATTGGTTCAGAGCCGTGCAAAGAACTATAAAAACCCGCAAGTCGTAAGGCTTCGCGGGTTTTTTATTGCCCAACGAAATGCAATGAAATGCAGTAACACTCAACAGTTTATGCAGTAACATTTACAGTAGTTTTAAAGCAGTAAAAAAAGTTACTGCAAAATTACTGCACCGGAGTTACTGCAATGGCTGAAAAATTACTGTCAGACAACACAATAAAAAACGAAAAGCCCGATGTTAAGGATAAACGGCTTAATGATGGCGGCGGATTATATCTGCTAATTAACAGACAGGATGCCTAATTTTAATTAGAAGCAGTTTACACGGATTTTTTTACACCCTCCAAACAGGTTGAAAAAACCTGACTTTCAAAGGCCGAAACTAACACAGCTTTTTTGCATAGGCCGCATTATGCGAGGTCTTATTTTGTTAGAGATCGCGATTTTTTTCAGGTTGTTTATTTCGATGTTCAATGTTTTTTATTCTTTCTCTAATTTCTAAAGCCATAATGCTTATGCTAAACATGAACTTTTCGCGCTCACCTATCGCCAATTTTTCTTCTTTGCCTTTAGAATTGCTACGTTTTAATGTTCGAAGATTATTACATACACTTTTTATATCATCATCTTTAAATGATCTGTTATGTAGTTGGTGCGCGAATTTGTTTCTTATTTTTGCAATTATTACGCAATCTTCTTTTTCATTATTACTGATAAGGCCAAGGCCATAAGCAATATGTGCTCGCGTTTCAAATGTGGACATTACTCCTGCTGAACCAAATAGTTTTTCCTTGCATTTTTCGTCATCGATTATGAATGCGATTAAGATTTCTTCGAGATATGCATCCAGATATGCTGCGGCTAATATTGCAGCTCCTCGATCATCTCTTATAGTATTAATTTCATTAAACCAACCGTCAAAATCATTAAGTTTTGACTTTATATGTTTTTCTTTTTCTTTTTGAGATGCCATTTTTGATAGATTTTATTTATGGTTGTTGATTCTTTTGCTTCTGTTTTTTGCTCAATTAAGAGCGATTCGCAACAAACGGGAGGGCAGGGGTAAGTATTGCTGTCTTTTTGTACCATAGATGGTAATTTTCATATTGTCTATCTATAAAGACTTCGCATGATGCTTTTTATGGTCAAATTCAATCAACATTTCTCCATAAAGCGGTTAGTCGTGACTGGCAGAAATTGGCTGAACTGCGGCATTCGCGAAAGACCAAGTTCGCCCGATACCAGATATTTATTCCAAAACAGAATTAATAGCGCGTTTATGAGCAGCACGGTTTACTGTTTCGTTTCTATACCACGCTTAGAGATCAAATTCTTCCGCTGAAAATCTGTATAGGATTGCCTTCAAAGCAAACTGTTCTGGGATTATTGACATTCGATAGAACTTAATTCTTGTGTCGTTACGGAAAATCTTGATTATCGTCAGGGCTTCGCGTCGTTGCATCCGAACGCCAAAAGATATGGATAAGATATGCGCCTTTAGTCGATAGCTTCTCTCCTTCAATTCCGGTGGGGTTTTCCACATTTGAACAAAGCGCCACTCATTCTCGTAACGCCAACTTTTGGCCTTGTAAGTGAGGATCTTCATGACCTCATCATCAGGCGCTTTAAAGTAATCAAGTCCGCGCAAGATAGGAAATATTGGTTTGCCGTATTCGACCTTAAAACAGTTATCTGCGTTAAGATCATTGTCTTGACTTCGTTCATACTCGATACAGAATCCACGATGTTCATCAGCATAATGTGCCCACATAAGTGGTTCAAAAGGTGTAGTAGACAAGCTAAAAATCCCCGCATTTCGTACGCCGTTATCAAGTCTGTTAAGTTCAGATTCATAGAACTCACGCTCTTTCGGGATTTCCTCTAACGTGTACCGCTTAGTATCACCTTGACTTTCAGAGTTGAAGTTTAAATATGCCTGTATTTCCTCGTCACTATGTTTTCTATCGATGTTAATCTGGCAGTCAAATGGATCGTTAAAGCTCCCTGGGGCTGCCAGCCAAACTTTATCATTAATGAGGTTCTGGAGTGCGTTCTGGTCAAATTTTCTGTACTTGAATAGCGAACGTGGATTTTTAGGATTAATTACGAACTTAGCTGTTTCTAAACGAGATAACATACAAATTTATTTCCTAATAGCATCTTATGACTACTTTGCGCCTAATAATTTCACACTAATTTGATCAACTGCACCATAAAATGTAAATCAAATGTCCGCACATGGCCGAACTGAAACCCAATACCCGGCTAAATCCAAACGAATGTTTTGAAACTGTCAGATCAAATATTTTATAGCTAGCTACTGATTTCAACAGATAATGGCATGTGGTCGCTGATATGTAACCATTTATCAGAAGCGCCAACTTCCAATCTGCTCATTCTGAGTAAATCACTGGAAGCAAAAACGTAATCAATATGATAGGACTTGTTCGTGTTTCGATGAAGAAAAAAAGTTGGTGTGGTTTCTTCTCCTTGCGCTTCTTTGTGCTGGTGGTGATATAGGCTTTCTAATCCGATTTCATTCAGTTCGGCTATGACATCCGAGTGACTCCAGCATCTATCCGCTTTATCCCAGATTTTGTTACTATTAAAATCGCCGAGTATTAGCGTGTTTTCATTTTTAAGTTCATTGCGGTGAATCTGGAGATATTTCCAAAACTGGCCCATGTAGCCAAAGACTTCAGCCTCGCTGCCCTTAGTCCAGCAGCTTAGAATTGTTACAGCATCATTTAAAACAAAGGGAAGAAAAAGCTTTAAATCTTTTGTAGTCCAGCGAAGTGAGTTACTTTTGCTTTTTAGCTCAGAAAGAGCAAACTCGCCATTCCAATCTAACTCTTTAACTCTATTTCCTTTTTTTGGAAATATACCAATCCCTTTGCTTTTTGAAGTACCAATCCATAAATAATCACCGGCCCATGCAAGATAGGCTGCTTCTGTCGATTCCGCTGGATTTTCACATTCTTGGACTATGACTACGTCCGCATCAAGACAATCAATTTCATGGAGCTTTTTTCTTAACGCGCCATTACAGTTCCATGTAACAATTTTCATGTTGTCTTTTGTGAATTATTAATTTGATCGGCAAGGTATTGCATCTATTTTAAATCAACTAAATATTGGCGGTTTTTTATGCCTAAAAATTAGGCAAGTGTTGCGGTTATTTTATTCTCAAACAAACAAACAAAATTAGATGTAATGATGTTCTGTTCTTTTTAGTAAAAGCAGAGCAACAAAGAAAAGAAGCAGTAACTTTTACAGTAACTTTAAAACATGATTTTTATTTATATTTAATTATCAATACATTGCAACACAATTAGAGACCGGCCCTCGTACCAAACATTGGTTCAGAGCCGTGCAAAGAACTACAAAAACCCGCAAGTCGTAAGGCTTAGCGGGTTTTTTATTGCCCAGCGAAATGCAATCAAATATAGCGATATTCACCTAAAAGCATGTCCTTATTGATCTTTCCCCGATTTTACGGACACACGACTAAGAGAGTAATCTCTAACCCCGAGGTGACCAATGAAAATCGGGGAAAGATCAAACATCCCATCCATTTTTTCGTGCTTTTCTTGGATCACACTTATGCGTAACAACAAATCCTTAATCAGCATTTTTTTGTTCCGTATGCTCATGATTCAACATAATGAAAAGCTTGCTGGTAATTATTTCGTTTTTGTGTAATTTAACCAAGGTTTCTAGTTGCACTGTATTCAACGATTTTTCAGCAGCCTTTTGGTTTAGCTGATTCAACAATTCGGTATTGTTTTTTATCAGGCTCTCCATTTTTTTCCGCGTATTCACCTGCAATTCGCTATAAAGCGCCTGTAACTTTACCCAGGCAATACGATCGTCGAAAACGTCATTTAGACTGGAGTTAGCGATTGCATCTAATGCCTCGATAGCCTTGCCGATAATCTGGTTCAAGGTACGATAATAAAGATACAACTCTTCCGCTTTAAAAGAATGATCCTGCCAGAAAGCCAGACGACTGACCAGCAACACAAATCGTTCCAGAGTGTCGATAGGAAAATGTTCGTTAACTGACTTAACCTGTTTATGACCTCGCCCTACCCGATCGGTTTGAATAGAGAGCATATTCAGAATTTTCTTGTATATTTTTTCGTTGATTTCGCCACGCTGGTAAACCTCTTTCAACGCACCTTTTTCAACACCTAGCGCATAGATACGCAACATATTTTCAATCAGATCGCTGGAAGCGCCGATAGCATCTTTACACTGTAGACAGGCATCATCATGCAACCGCTGGTAGCGCTGCTGAAGAGTTTGATGTTGCTGCTCATTTAAATACCTAGTCTCCAAGAGTTCGTCTAATTTAAGCATCGATTCATCGTATATTTGCGCCTTGCTTTTATGGTAACCAACCTCTTCTTCAGGCGTCAGCGCGTCAATCCCTAACATGTGCATGACTTTGCCAATCGTTGTCGCTTTAATCAACAGGGTAAAATAGATACTGCCAATGGTAACCGCAGCAACAAACTGCTTAACACTGATAGTAAAATTCCAGCCGGGAATAGTTAAATCGTCAGGAATCAACAGCACCATGATGACCGCCAGCGAACCGCGCAAACTGCCCCAGGCCAGTAAATGCATCCAATTACGCGGTATCGGCTCTTCCTTGCCGGTTTTGTTCAACAACCACAGCAACGGATAAATTGAAACCGCACGACCGATCACTACCACCGCAATCGCCAGCAAAATCGGTAACAAGGCTACATTCATGTCAATCGCCAGATCGGCGAACAACAATCCCATTAAAATAAAAACCAGCGAATTAGTGACGAAGGCAAAATAGCTCCAAAACTTCTCCATATATTCTTCAACCGGAGGAGACATTTTGTAACGTCCGAAATTACCAATGACCATAGAGGCAATCAAGGTGGCAATAATGGATGACAAGCGAATTTGCTGACCTGCGATCACCAGATGCTCAGAAATCACTTCGCTGAAGATAAAGGTAAAATGGGCAACCAACAACGTCAGGGTAATTTCCAGGTGTTCATAACCTTTGACCGCTTCAATTAACTTGGAAAATAAAAATCCCATGAATAGTCCAAACAGAAAACCCCCGACCAACATGATCAAAAATGACCCCAACGCCGACATAATGGAATCGGTGCCGGTGAAACCGTGGATCATCAAGTCCAAGACCACCAGGAATGCCGCGAAACCGGTAGCGTCGTTAAATAAACTCTCGCCTTCGAAAATCAGTGTTAAGCGTTGTGGCGCACCGTACTCTTTGAACAACGCCAGCACGGCTACCGGGTCGGTTGACGAAATAATGGCGCCGAACAGCAATAAAGCCAGTATCGGCACGGCGAACCCTGCCAGTCCGAACAGGTAATGACCAACAATACCGATAAATAGCGTCGAAATCAGCAAACCCGCTACCGCCAACAAGCCTATCGAATAAATATTTTCGGTGACGCTGCGAATATTCATGTTGTAAGCCGATTCGAAAATCAGGATAGGCAAAAACACAAAAAACAACAGTTCCGGCGTTAACTCAAAGCTTCTAATAAAGTGAAAAAATTCTATTTGCGACAGCGGAACCAGTAATGAACCGGCGATAACCAGCAATACCGTATAAGGAAAATTGAGTTTTTTCGATAGCAAAAAAACCGCCAGTGATACCAGCATAAGACTGAACAGCGATAAAAATATATCAAGATTCATTAGGAAACCCTTGGTTATTTTGATATATCAACGAACAACCGGTAACGCAACATGCTAAACGGTCCAAGTCGATTGATTATAATTTAATGTAAATGACAAAAAATTAATCCGACAAGCTATCCCTGCAAGATGACTTTCCATTTTACTCGGATTCATGGCTTAACTGGAGAATTGAACATTCTGTATCTAGGGTGATTGCTTGTAGGAGCGCGGCGCTGTTAAAGAAATGACCCGCGTTACCACGGAAGCGCCTCTACCACAAAGACCTAAAACAAATTAGCCCGGCAATCCCCATAATTTATGTTGATTATGATAACAGCATGACTAAATCGGCATTAAATCTGTAAAATAGCGGTTTTTTATTGTCCAGCCTCTTAAAATAACATGCGTACTACTCAATTCCCGCTCAATACCGTTAAAGAAACCCCGGCCGATGCCGAAATTGCCAGCCATCAACTGATGATCCGAGCCGGGCTGATCCGCAAACTGGCCGCCGGTCTTTACACTTGGTTGCCCTTGGGACTGAGGGTTATGCGCAAGGTTGAAAAAATCACCCGCGAAGAAATGGAAAAAACCGGCGCGCTGGAAGTATTAATGCCCGGCCTGCAACCCGCCGAGCTGTGGCAGGAAACCGGACGCTGGGAACAATACGGCCCGGAGCTGGCACGGTTAAAAGACCGTCATGACCGCGATTTTTGCCTGGGGCCGACTCACGAAGAAATCATTACCGATCTGGCACGCAACGAAATCAAAAGCTACAAGCAGTTGCCGATCACCTATTACCAGATTCAATCCAAATTCCGCGATGAAATTCGTCCGCGTTTCGGTGTAATGCGTTCGCGCGAATTCATCATGAAAGACGCCTATTCCTTTCATTTGGATCATGAATCGTTGCAGCTTACCTACGAAGCAATGTATCAGGCTTATACTAATATCTTCAATCATCTGGGATTAAATTTTCGCGCGGTCATCGCCGATTCCGGCTCTATCGGCGGCGCTATATCGCATGAATTCCATGTGCTGGCCGATTCCGGCGAAGATGCGATTGCGTTCTCGACCGACAGCGACTATGCGGCCAATGTCGAAAAAGCCGAAGCGGTGATGCCTGCCGGTACTCGCGGTTCGGCTACCGAAACCTTGACGCTGATCGATACCCCCAACCAGCACAGCATCGAAGAAGTCTGCGGTTTTTTAAATATTCCTGCCACGCAATGTCTCAAGACATTGATCGTTAAAGGCGAAGACGACACGCTGGTTGCGCTGCTGTTAAGGGGCGACCATAACCTTAACGAAATTAAAGCGATAAAAATTGACGGCATCGCCTCGCCGCTTGAATTCGCCAGCGATGAGCAAGTGGGCGGCGTCTGCAACTGCAAACCCGGCTCTATCGGCCCGATAGGCTTAAATATCAAGATCATTGCCGACCGTAGCGTGACCCTAATGTCAGATTTCGTTTGCGGCGCAAACCAGGACGGCAAGCATTATCAAGGCGTCAACTGGGAACGCGACTTGCCTGTTCCTGACCACGTTGCCGACCTGCGCATGGTGGTTGAAGGCGACCCCAGTCCGGACGGCAAAGGTCAAATCACGCTGGCTCGCGGCATTGAAGTCGGCCATATTTTCCAGCTGGGCACCAAGTACAGCGAGGCGATGAAAGCCGGCGTGATCAACGAAGGCGGCAAAAATCAGATCATGACCATGGGCTGTTACGGTATCGGTATCTCGCGCGTTGTCGCCGCCGCCATCGAACAGAATCATGACGCTAAAGGCATCATCTGGTCAGCCAACCTTGCGCCTTTCCAGGTCGCCCTCTGCCCGATGAATATGCATAAATCGGAGCGTCTGAGAGTAGCCTCGGAACAGCTATATCAGGATTTACTGGCTGCCGGAATCGATGTGTTATTCGATGACCGGAAAGTACGCGCCGGGTTTATGTTTTCCGACATGGAACTGATCGGCATCCCGCACTGCATCGTGGTTGGCGATCGCGGCCTGGATTCCGGTACGGTTGAGTACAAGGCCAGAACGGCTGAAGCAAACGAGGAAATCCCGTTTGCGAATATTATTGATTTCTTGACGGCTAAACTGGCTTAACAAAACCGCAGTCAATCCACAAACGACACGAAAGCCAAAAGTAGCATCTCTAGGAATAAAATAAATCAGTATATCGTTGGCATAGCCATTCACTCTTTGAGTAACGACCTACAACCTGGGATCTATTTGGAAAATTTCGTGTTTTTTGTGATTTTCGCGGAAAAAATATTTTTTCCGGTTTAAGGGTCCAGCGGTTATTGAGATGCTAAATGATAAGTCGGAGCATCTTGCAGGCGCAATTGCCATGCCAGCACTGATTGGGCCGGGCACAATCAGTGCCCGTGTCATCATTGGAAAGAGGTTTGTCCGTTGATAGCCTGTGCTCTGTACTTGCAGCAGTTATCATAGCCATCGCATTAATGCTCGGCCTCAAGGCGTTGCATGACGTTGTTCGCCAGCATCGAGCATCCCTTATCGAAAGGTATATTGAAATAGCCGGGCGCATTACCACACTGTTTGTGGGAACCGTGTCCGTTGAAATGATCATGCAGGGCGTCAAACATGGGCAGGCAAATTTAACCGGCTGAAAGCTGGAATAGTGTCCTACCGCCTATAATCTGGCTTTATTATCTCTGAATCAACTTTAGCGTTCTTTGCGGCAGGTTTTCGGTAGTCGCGCCTTCCAGATACAAGCGAGTATCTTCATGTACGGTGGTCATAAACCGGATTAACTGCATTTCGTGCTGCATTTTCTGTTCAACACCTTCCGCATCCCACATGTTATTCAGCAAATATTTCGCATGATGATGAATGGTGAAGGCGACCACCTCCGGCAAATCTGTATAACTGGCCTGAATTGAAAACTTCAGTTGATCCAGCGAGGCCAAATACTGTTTATAGTCTTTAACATCCTGCTTGCACTTGGTTTTAAACATCGACAACTCGGCATCGTGCCTAGTCTTCAGTAGACTGATGTCGTGTTCCAGTCGTACGCTTTTCTTTTTTAACTCAGCTTCGAGGGCTTTCTCGGCTAGGATGCGAGCATGCTTCAGTTTTGCCAGATTGCCCTGATTAGCTTGCTGCCATTTTAGATTTTCGTCTTTAACCGAATACAACAGCTTAATGAGCTTATTTAACATAGTCATGGGCTAAACAAGAGAGGAGATTTTTTGCTGCAATATTAACAACGCCTCAATATCCTGCTTTTTTCGATAGCGGGCATGGTCTTGTTGCAGTTGCTGATACATTGTTCCCGGTAGTTTTGTTTTAATCGGCAGCAAATCCTGATTGATGGCTTTAGATAGCAAGCGAATATGTTTGCGATTATTAAGCGTTAACAGGCGTTTTCTGTTCAGTTCATTGATATGCTTTATTTGCAATTTTTTAAAATAAAACAGGTGATTAATCTGATCCTGCCTAGCATGTACAAACCATAGCCGTCTCTGTACCCGCTGTTTATACGAAAAATAATCTAACATAGAATGAACAATTATTTTATAAACACCCAATAAGCCGGTGATGATAAGTGCAGAAAACGCGCTTAACAGCATGCCCGAACCCAAGGTAATTAACACACCCGACAAACCAGGTACGGCTAACCACAACAACAGTTCTACCGATAAAAATACCGGTAATGACGCCAGAGCCAACAACAGGGAAATCCTAATCATTAAAATAAAAACCGTAAAGTCAACAACGTCGTCGTTAGGTGGTTTTTGTCGACGGTTTAATCAGGACCGCATAACAAATGCCTGTTGCAATGGCCAGTCTTTGTAGTTAAAGACTTGTCCTTGCTCCCGAACCGTAGCGCAAGCACCGAGCGATACTTCGGCAACAACCCATTGTACCGCATTGAGTTTGCCTGCCGCTAAAATGCCGTTATCAGGAAATCCACGATCCACAGGCGTATAAACAGCCGCTGCACCGATATTGACATCGACGGCTTCAGACCACGGCGCATTGCCTACCAGCGCAGCTTGAACGACATAACACTGGTTTTCCAAGGCTCGCGCCTGACAGCCTATTTTGACGCGATGATAACCTGCCAGCGTATCGGTACAACTAGGCACTAAAATCAGATTTGCTCCCGCTTCAACCTGTTTTCTTGCCAGCATCGGAAATTCACTGTCATAGCAAACATTGATGGCGATTTTTCCGTATTCGCTATCAAAACACCGTAATTCCTCACCGCTTTGAATCAGCCATTGCTCGTTTTCAAAACGGGTCATCATCAGCTTATCCTGATAATCGAACTGACCGTTCGGCATAAACAAATAAGCCCGGTTTCGATAGGCGCCGGAATCTGTTTTTACCGGAAACGTGCCCGACTGGATGATGCACTGGTATTTTTTAGCCAGCATTTGAAACAAGTCCAGATAATCTTCAAGCAATGACTGCATGGCTGCCAACTGCTTGCTTAACGATGAATAAACCGCCTCGCCTGCCGAGCCTGCTCCCGGCAGGCTTACGGCATACACACCATCCTTGGCGATAAACAACGAGGCCAATTCCATACTGGCATACTCGGGAAAAAGCAAAATCTTCGCATCCTGTTGCGCCGCTTCACCCACCCAGCGTTCAACTTTGCTTTGATACTGTTGCCAGTTTTCCAGAAAACTGATGTCGTACTGAGCTGTCGCAATTTTAACGTTCATTTTTCAACCAGAAAGTCATCGGTTTAGGCGTCTCGTCAACATCATCCAGATCTTTCCAGCTATAGATTGTGTTAAGTTCAGGATGCTTGGCGTAGCCGCGTTTGTTCCAAAATTGATCCAAAGGCACATAATCGGCTGGTCGCCTGGGATGATCTACTGGTCGCTCGACACAACAGAAACAAATATGCTTGAAGCCGCCCAATTCCTCGGCGTGAGCCTCTCTTTGTTCGAAAAATTTAACGCCGATACCCAGACCGCGATAAGCCTTGTTCAACACCGACTCACTGCAATAAAAAACCTCGCCGAGATCGTAACCCTGCTCGATAAACGGCTTTTTCAGCTCATCGGTTTCATATTTCATCGGAATCGCTGTCGATGCTCCGACCACGGTATCGCCATCGAACGCAATCACGATGACGCTTTCGGGACAATCGATATAAGTCTGTAAATATTTTTTTTCATAATCTATGTTCCCGTCATACAAATACGGAAAGTCGCGAAACACTTCAATTCTAAGCCGCGCGAGTTCAGGAATAAACGGTTCCAGAGCTGCGCCGCTCCATCTTTCAATGCGCATGTTTTTAGCCATAAGGTTACAGAAACAAAAAAAACCGTATTTTAGCTGAACGCTTAGCGTTTGCGTAGTTTATGCCATAAAAAGTCTGCCCATATTCAAAAGATAACCATTGTGAGATGATGCTGATCTAATCGGTGTATGTTATAACGCCCTCTTTCAAAATTTTTTCAATCTACTGATCCTAACTATGAGAATTGCTTTATTCGTTGCATTGGTTGTTTTACTTAACGGCTTGTTAGGTTGGTTTACCAACTTACCTCAGGATGTAGGGTCGGACGTTCCGTCAGGAAAACTCAACAGCCTATCATTCGCTCCGTTTCGAGAAGGCCAGGGGCCTATGGATGAAAAATTCCCCACACCCGAACAAATTGACGCTGACTTGCGTTTAATGGGTGAAAAAACCTACTCTATTCGCACCTATGCCAGCGCGGAAGGCAGTATGCCGGTTATTCCCGCCTTAGCGCAAAAGCACGGATTGAAGATGATTCAAGGCGCTTGGCTGGGTTCCATAAAAGCCGACAATGAAACAGAAATCGCCGAAGTCATCCGCTCCGCCAACGCGAACCCCGACGTGGTCAAACGGGTTATCGTCGGCAACGAAGTACTGTTACGCGGCGATCTGGAGCCGGTTCAGCTGATTGAATACATACGCGAAGTCAAACGCTCGGTTAAACAGCCGGTTTCTTATGCCGATGTATGGTCTATGTACATGAAATACCCGGAGTTAATCAAAGAAGTGGATTTTATTACCATCCACATTCTGCCCTACTGGGAGGATAAACCTATCACCGTAGACCAGGCTCCTGAGCATATTGAGCGCATTTACCGGCAGGTTCAACAGGAAGCCGATTCCATTGCCCCCGGCAAACCCATACTGATCGGCGAATCAGGCTGGCCGGGCGCAGGTAGGCAACGCGGCTGGGCAGTGCCTAACGTGGTAAACGAAGCAAAATTTATCCGTAAATTAATTGAAGTAGCCACTAAAAACGGCTTCGATTACAACATTGTCGAAGCCTTTAACCAATCCTGGAAAAGTGACTTTGAAGGTGTAGTCGGTGCTAACTGGGGGCTTTATTCTGTCGATCGTAAAGAGGTTTTTCCGTTGACCGGAAAAGTCTACGAAAATCCGGGTTGGTTTAACGGCGTTATCGCATCGACAATCCTTTTTCTATTCATCGTTATCGGCTGTTGGAAGCCATTACAAGCGTTATCATCAATGCGCCTAGCGGTTTTTTTGCTATTCTCGCAACTGCTGGCCTTACTGCTGGCAAGCATGACTGAGAACCTGTGGTATACCAGTTATAGCGACTGGCAGCGTCTTCAGACAGCGCTAATCGCGGGAGCAAACGCACTCTTAGGCGGCTTGATATTGCGGCGCAGCTATGCGCTGTTTGCCAATCAAACGCCCCATCCAAAACTCGGCTCCTGGATATATACGCTCTATATACTGTTTGCCGGATTTGCCGTTTATAAAACCTTCGGCCTGGCGTTAAATGGGCGTTATATCAGCTTTCCGACGGCAGCGGTTTATATTCCTGTTATTGGGGTTTTGGGCTTAATGATCATCAGCTATATGATCGAACGTTCATATTCGTTAAAGACCCTGGAGATTAACCGATTGGCTGGACACCAAAATACCAAAGCCGATCAGGATAAGATAATGGGCTACGCACTGCTGATCGTGGGCTTGGCGCTGATTATTCGGGAAAGCCAAGCCTTCCTGGAAAGCCGCGACTTTATCCTCGCTTATCCTGATGTGCTAGAACGAATTGGCGTTGCCTTGGTTTTTTCCGTAACCAACTGTCAATTACTGGGATGGTTAATGTGTCTGGCTATACTCGCGTTACCGCTTTTGGTGAGTGGTGGTAAGAAATAAGCAGCCATTAGCTATATTCGCTGTTTACCGGTTTCTTATCATGATTTTTATAACGGCAATATAGTTTTTACAACTTATGGTGCATTAATAATAGCTTATAACCATGCTTTTTTAAATAACCTGAAGTAAACTAGGGAAAATATAAAAATCATAAACCAGCAGAAGATTAGGGAATATGCGCAACATCACATTATTTGAATCCATTGATCACCGTTTTATTTTACTCAACGAGAGTGAGCCGGGCGAAGAAGACGGCGTTCGTTCCAATCAGTATCTGATCACCCATCATAATGACGGCGTACTGCTCGATCCGGGCGGTTTTGGAGTGATGCCTCGGGTTCTGGCGGAAATGTTGCGCTATGTGGGACCGGAACAAATTAAAGCTATTTTTTTGTCGCATCAAGATCCCGATATTGTCGGCGGCCTATCAACCTGGCTGGAACTGTGTCACTCCCCGGTCTATGTTTCCAGTATCTGGATACGCTTTTTGCCCCATTACGGTTTAAAAGACATGGCCCGATTTGTCGGCGTACCCAACGAAGGCATGGACTGCGAACCCTCTCCCGGTTTTAAACTAAAAATCGTACCCGCACATTTTTTGCATTCCGAAGGCCAAATCAACGTATACGATCCGATTTCTAAAATCCTGTTCACCGGCGATATCGGGGCGGCAATGTTACCCATGGATAAAAATGACGCCTATGTAGACGATTTTATCGATCACATCCCTTATATAAAAGGTTTTCACCGTCGCTACATGTGCTCTAACAAAGCGATACGCTGTTGGTTAGAAACCATTGCCGACCTGGATATTAAGATGATTGCCCCGCAACACGGCCCAATTTATCGGGGCGCTGCAGTTCAGGATTTCTTAAACTGGCTCAAAGATCTGCAATGCGGCATTGATTTGATGCAGCCGGGCGGATACTTTCAGGAAGAGGATTGAGCATGGGCCAGTTATCGCACGACTGCATGGATGCAGGAGGTAGAGCAACGCATGGAGCAGTTGCCGAGCCCAGTCATCTGGAGGCTTTACGCTTAAGCATTATCACTCAGATAGCCGAGATTTTAGAAAACCAAACACGCACTCAGCGCTCTGCAACGGATATATCCCAGCTTAATCATAATGTACATCAGGAGATTATCAGTAAATTGATGACGGCCATGTCCGCTATGGCTGCCGATGACTCCAACGCCATGATTGCGATGATTCCAACGATTACGCATATCATCAATACCTGCACAAGACTGGATCGGAGTCTTGACTTGCTATTCCAGCAACGCAGTGAGCAGTGGACGGCTAATGACCGACACATCAAAAACCTGCTGATCGAATTCAATCAAACTTTACTTGAGCTGTCTTCTGTTTTGATTGAAAAAGACTTGCTGGAGCGCCAAAGCCAGGTACTGGAACGCATTATCCTGTCGCACGAACACATCTCGCAATGGAAAGAATTTGTACAGGAAATTCTGGCGGATTTTTACACCATTTTCCCGTTTAGTTTTTTTTACATCGCCTTTGCCGAAGAACATGGCTTATCGTTGTATTTGTATTATCTGGGCGACTGCCCGGATGAGGCACGAACACAAGCGCGAGGCTTGCTGAGCAAACAGATGCTTGAAAGCATTGGCCTGCCCCCTGATGCGCCGCTAGATATTGAAGAATTTCATATTAATTGTGGTGCTGCAATCAAGCCAAATTTCGATATTAAAATGATTAGCGTGCCGGTACCCGATCACTCGACCAATTTGGCCGGGTTATTAGGGGTCGCTTACGCCGCTGAAAACAGCTTATCCGCACAAGAAGCCAGCGTTATCCGTGCGATACTTGCAGTGATGGTCATGGTGGTCGGTTCCAGCAAGGTGTTATCGCGTACCCTGTTAGAACTTGAATACTACGCCGTACATGATCCTCTTACCGGACTGCATAATCGCCGCCAGTTTAACGATATTTTAAACTATGAAATAGGTCGTTCCGAGCGTCACCAGCATGAGTTTAGCTTACTGATGCTCGACCTGGACGACTTTAAGGACATTAACGATTCCTATGGGCATCCCGCCGGCGATACAGCGCTGTGCTCCATCGCCAATGTGCTGCTTGAACATACCCGTAATGGCGATTTGTGCGCCCGCATCGGCGGAGACGAATTTGCCATCATCCTGACTGAAACCGGTCCAAAAGGCGCCCGGGTAGTTGCCGAAAAAATAGGCAAAGCACTGAGGGAATTAGCCATCACCTCCGCACAAGGTAATCGCTTTCATTTAACCGTCTCCATAGGTGTGAGCAGTTATCCGGTTGATGGCCTAACCATAGATACACTGTTGGAGGGCGTCGACGCCGCCATGTACAAAGCTAAAGACATGGGTAAAGACATGGGTAAAGACAGCGTTTTCGCCTTTGATGCAACGGAGGAGCGCATCAGTATTCGCGAGACCCGCGATAATGCGGAAAGTCTGCGCGAGGCGTTAAAAGAAGGCCGGATTATTCCCTATTATCAATCGATAGTTAATTGCCAGACCGGCGAACTCTATGCCTTTGAAACGCTGGCCAGACATAAATCGCCAACAGGAGAAACAACTTCGGCGGCAATGTTTATCGAAACCATTGACAAATATGGCATGGCACGTGATCTCGACCTCGCTATGATCAACAACTCTTTTGCCGCTAAACGCGCTGCCATGGATGCCAACCGCCCGGAAGCGAATGCGAAAGTTTTTATCAATTTATCGGTACAGGAAATTCAAGGCCGTGGCATTTTGGGTTATGCCGAAGAGCTCTGCCAACAACTGGAACTCCCCCCGGAAAGCATTGTATTTGAATTGCTGGAACGCGATGCGATTGGCGATATGGCCAACATGCGCCGGTTTTTGACCAATCTGCGTCGTAAAGGTTTTGCCTTTGCGCTGGACGATTTCGGTACAGGTTATAACTCGTTTCATTATTTGCGTGAGTTACGTTTTGAATACGTCAAAATTGATGGCGCCTTTGTGCGTAATATACTGAGCTCTAAAGTGGATTATGCCTTGGTACATAACTTGTCGCGATTATGCCAAGACATCGACATCCTCACCGTTGCCGAATTTGTCGAAAATCAGGAAATTTGGGAAGCGCTTAAAAGTATGGGCATCAATTATGCCCAAGGCTACCATATCGGCATGCCGCTGCCTGAGATGCAGCTACCCTTGAAAAAATAAGATGAATGAGTTCTGAATCTAACCATACTGCTTTCAATTTCGTTGTATTACCTCTTTTCGTAACCCAACACATTACCGCGGCATGGTATATGTTGAGTTAGAAAAGCATCAACCCAATCTACAGGTTAACCAGCTTAATCCCATTTTTATCAACAGTGATTAATTGTTGCTTATATAACGCACCAATCGCCTGTTTGAATACTTTTTTACTGACTCCGAACGCGGCATAAATGGCTTCCGGCGGACTTTTATCGCTCAGCAGCAACTCGCCGTTATTGGCTTTCAGCTTGGCGATAATGCTGTCGGTAAGCGATACCACCTTACCGTATCCAGGCTGGTGCAAACTCAGGTCAATCTTATGATCTTCCCGTATCTGCTTAATGTAACCGTCCAATTTTTGGCCTTTTTTGACCGGCTGATACAACTCGTTTTGATACAACATGCCCCAATGGCTGTTGTTGATAATGGCTTTAATACCCAGATCAGAAGCATCGGCAATGATCAGCGACACTTTTTGGCCGACTTCAAAATCGACCGATTCATCGCTGAGTAATTTATCAATCTTGGTGGTTGCTGCAATGCGGTTTTGCTCGTCAAGAAATACCTTAACCAGATAAGACCGCCCTACTTCCATCTCATGGTATTGCTCGCTAAAAGGCACCAGCAAATCTTTAGGCAGGCCCCACTCCAGAAATGCCCCCACATAATTGAGCGACACCACTTTCATCCAGGCTATATCACCCACTTCGGCCAAGGGCTTTTTGCTGGTGGCCGCCAGATGACCCTCCGAATCCACGTAAACAAATACGTCCAGACTATCGCCAACCTGACAGTTTGCGGGCAGCCTTCTGTCCGCCAGCCGCACTTTTCCCGAGGTTCCGTCATCAAGATAGACATCAGCACCTTGTTGTTTAACGACATTCAGTTTATTTATTTTGCCGATATTTATCATAATTTATATACACATTATTCCTGTGGAGGCGACTTTAGTCGCCTTTTATACACCGGGCGACTAAAGTCGTCGCCCTTGCAGTGGAAAATCTTACATCAACTGGTAATCACAAACCTCACCGCATCCAGTCTTAACTGCGCGGCCTGGATGTTTTCATGCGCCAGCATGGTCATATCCTTTAGTTGCTCAATTTCTTCAGTTCTGATGCTCGGATTCACTTTTTTCAATCTAACCAGACGTTTTATCTCATTGCTCAGCGATTCCAACATCGCTTGAGTTGCCTGATCGACTAACGCTTGCATGTCGGCTTTGGCTTTTTTCTCAGCCACGCTCAATATATTGATAATGTGCGGCCTTTGACTGTTCAAAAAGGCAATAATTCGGTGTTTATCAAACTTAATACCGGCTTCAACCAAGTCACGGTGGTCGATGTCCGCACTGACATCCTTTTGGTATTGATCGATCAATACCCGAATCGGGGTAGGCGGCAGAAACCGTCCAATCTGTAATTCGGCAGGCGCGCTACATTCGACAATAAACAAACACTCCAGAAAAAACTGCCCGGCTTTAAAATCGCTATGCTTGATCACACTGATCGCGGCGTTGCCGGTCTCAGAGGACAGCACCATATCCATTGATGCGGTTACCAACGGATGTTCCCAGGTCATGAACTGCATATCTTCCCGCGCTAGAGCAATCTGCCGGTCAGTGGTGATGGTCATGCCGTCTTCCGTTAATCCGGGAAAATGCGAGACACGCAAATGACCGCTAGGGCGAATAATAAAACAATCCGGTGAATGGAACTCGGTATCTACGCCGTAACATTCAAAGACATCTTCCATATAAGGCCAAAGCACCCCTTCCTTCTCGTAGGCACTCATCTGCTCGATAAGTTCATCGGCCAATTCCTTGCGACAGGAATTCAACTCCAGCAATTGATCGCGACCATTATGCATTTGCGTTTCAAGTTCGGTGCTGAGCGCTTGAGTCTTGGCTATAAGGCTATCAATATCTGCTGGGCTACCGCTAGCCAAAACAGCCGCCAGTTCATCATGCAAAATATCCGCAACCCGCTGAGCCGACGAGCTGTTACTGGCAAACGCATTCAGGCCTTCATCGTACCAACGGTACAACACCGCATTATCAGTATGCTCCAGATACGGCACATGAATCTGGATAACATGTTTCTGGCCGATACGATCCAGACGGCCTATACGTTGCTGCAATAAATCGGGATTGGTCGGCAAATCCAACAGGATCAAATGATGCACAAACTGAAAATTCCGGCCTTCACTGCCGATTTCAGAACAAATCAATAGCCGCGCCGCACTTTCCGGATCGGCAAAATAAGCCGCCGCCCGGTCGCGCTCGATAATGCTCATACCCTCATGAAACACCGCCGACGCGATGCCGGCGCGGTTTTTCAGAGCTTGCTCCAGGTCAATCGCGGTTTGTGCCTGTTTACAGATCACCAACGCTTTATCGCCAGCTAACTGTTTGACCTTGTCCACCAGCCATAAGTAGCGCGGGTCTTGTTGCAGGTCGTCAG
Source organism: Methylobacter arcticus (assembly GCF_050917435.1). Classification (NCBI taxonomy): domain Bacteria; kingdom Pseudomonadati; phylum Pseudomonadota; class Gammaproteobacteria; order Methylococcales; family Methylococcaceae; genus Methylobacter; species Methylobacter arcticus. The sequence goes on along the minus strand of NZ_CP159583.1, from coordinate 1,792,667 downwards.
CATTTGCTTGCCCGGTCAAGGCATAGCCGTAACGTTCCCGTTCTGGAAAGCCCTGCACGGTTTGCCGCGAGTTTCTAAATAAAATCCGTCCGGTGCCATGATGATCGAGCAGCACATTAACCAGCGCATCTCGCGCCGCCGCCGATTGTTCAGGATCGTTCGCCGCACCTGCTCCTGGCAGGTTTGCGGCATGCACACCATCCCTGGCGATTAGGTTTTTCAGCAAGCCGTCGACATTGTCATCTTTCAGCAGTGCGGTTAAATGTTGCTGCGCGGCTTCATTCAGAACTTCCTCCGCCAGCAACAACTTCGCCGCATGAGCCACCGGCTCAAACAAGCGCTCTTCTTCGACAAAAGCGGCAAAGCTGTAAAAACGGTCGGGATCGAGCAATCTTAATCGGGCAAAATGACTTTCCTTGCCTAATTGCTCCGGGGTCGCCGTCAATAAAATAAGGCTGGGGGAAACCGATCCAAGTTGTTCGACAAACAGGTAGTCAGTACTGGGCGCTAGTTCGCTCCATTCCAGATGGTGCGCTTCGTCGACAATCACCATATCCCAGCCCGCCGCAATGGCCTGTTGCTGGCGACGCGGATAATTGGAAAAAAAGCCCTGACTGCATAGAATCAATTGTTCGGTTAAGAACGGATTATCGGCAGCGGCGTCAGCTTCACCCGCTTCAGCGAGCATGTCGTCTTCGGCATAGGTATCGAGACAGCGCGCCTCGTCAAAAATACTAAAGCGCAGATTAAAACGCCGCAGCATTTCGACCAGCCATTGGTGCAGCAGCGTTTCCGGCACGATAATCAACACCCGGTTGCTCAAGCCGTTAATCAGCCGATGGTGCAAAATCAAACCGGCTTCAATCGTTTTACCCAGGCCCACTTCATCGGCCAGCATGATTCTTGGTGCCGACCGGTTAGCCGATTCATGCGCAATAAACAGCTGATGCGGAATCAGCGATGCACGACCGCCCAGCAAGCCTTTAACCGGCGATTGTTGATGCTGTTGCAATCTGCGCCAGGTTTCATAGCGCAACAAAAACCAGGCGGAAGGATCGACTTGCCCGATAAACAACCGATCCTGAGGCTTGTTAAATTGGATGTGATGATTCAGCTCCACCTCATCCAACCGGACTTCCTGCCCGTCCTCGTCTTTGCCCACGTAAGTAATCAAGCCGTCCTGCTCAGTTAAACCGGTGACGGTTACTTTATCTTCGTCAATCGACTCAATAACGTCGCCTACCGAAAACCGGACGCGCGTTAACGGCGCGTTATCTTGCGCATACATACGCTTTTCATCACAAGCCAGAAAAAGCACCGTGACCCGCTTGTGCGCCACCTCAAGAATAAGACCTAAACCGAGCTCCGACTCGGTGTTACTAATCCAGCGTTGGCCGGGAATAAACTGTTCCATTTATTAAGATGCCATTGAGTAAATGTTGATTCAAATTGGATGCTATTATAAGCCATAAGCAGTAAGGCGGAATCATTCCGGCAATTAATTGTTGCACGAAACGAAGAGACCATGATTTAAGCATAACTTTAACGCCAGCCATCAAACAATTCAATTCGTTAAGCAGCCATTAAGGTTCAAGCGAATAATATGAGTCCAAAGCTTATCACTGAACATCATGCCTGTACCGACTCCATATATAACCAGGTTAAATTAATTATTTAAGGAAGAAACCATGAAAAAGTCACTTTTTTTTACTCTATTGGCTGTGTTTACCCTGATATATTCATCTGTATCCTACGCGTCAGGAGGTGAAGGTCGTGGTCATGGCAGAAAACACCACAACCATCATCATTCCGAACAGGCCAGATATTATCAGCAACAGCCTAGATATTCACAGCCTCAAGATCCGCGCTCTCACCAAGGTTTAGCCGGAGGTGTTGTCGGTAGTGTTTTAGGCTACGAAATAGGTAATGGCGACCCAATTGCTACCGGACTGGGCGCTGCCGCAGGTTCTTATCTCGGCAATGGCGTTGCTGGAAGACGCTAACCCTGTTTAATTGACCGGCAAACTTGATTTTATTAACTCAACACCGAACAACCCAACAAATCAAAGAGAAAATATCATGAAAAAATTATTTTTTTTAATTCAATTAACTGCCGCTGTCATCCTGTTTTCGCCATTATCTTATGCTGACGACGATGATTGGGGACACCGTGGTCACGGCTGGGGACATCATAGAGGACATCATGGTCATCATCGCGACCACGATGACTATTATGAGCAACCACAGGTCAATTACTATTATTCCCAACCTGAAGTTCGCTATTATCAGCAACCGCCGGCTCGTTATTACCAACAACCACAGTATTCAAACGATCCACGCTCCCACCAAGGCTTAGCCGGTGGGGTTATCGGCAGCGTTTTCGGCTATGAACTGGGAGGTGGCGACCCTGTTGCTACCGGACTGGGTGCGGCAGCGGGTTCTTTTCTCGGCAACGGAGTTGGCCAGGACTACCCAAGAAGATGGTAATCCAATCGGCCCAATGAAATATTGGGCCGACTAATCCTCTGCAATCAACAAATGTATGGGGTACGCTAACAGCTTAAGCTTTGTAGGAGCGGGCCATGCCCGCGAAAACTATGAGTCAAGATTTCACATCGTTGCCAACATATCGCGGGCATGGTCCGCTCCTACCGAGTCATTGCTCTGAATTCGGCATGAACGGCTTAAGAAAATCGTTCATAAAGCCCTTTACCCCGAATCATCATTCGGACGCTGATTTAATCAGCTTATAGTCCAAAAAGAACATAGAGAGTAATGCTCGCGATGCCAATTACGACCAGTTTAATTTTATTGAACAAAGACTGCTCCCACCAATAATAAAGCAGACTTGCTTTCTTATGCGCACAGATTACCAACAGGTTTTCTTTACTATGCCGACAAAAAGACGGCAATACCCGCAATACCTGCCACAGACGGTAAAGCCCATAGCCCACAAAAGATACCAGGATATAAAAAACAATGAGCTGGGTCTGCTGTAAATCGGTATGAAAAAAATGTTCGACGAGGTTGTCAAGATTGGACTCGATAAACTCAAAAACAATATGAAAGAACTCAAGGAGATGCTCGAACAAGAAATGAAACAGTTCGAACAATAAACCGAATGTCATATCAGGTGCAACGATAATTGCAAGGACAACGGCCAGTAGCAATCCATTAACCCATCTTTGCTGCAGCCGCTTTTTGTCCGCATACTTGATCAGTAATTCCCGATCTTTATCCTTCATATTGACAAAATGGACACCTACAAAATAAGGGTAGCGACTGTCGTCTTTTGCTTGCCTTTTTTCATAAAAAACAACCTTGCCGTAAGTTACGATGGCAGCCATGCTGGATACCAGCACTATTTTGATGATCAGATAGTCGCCTTCTTTAAGCGCACCCTCACAAATAAAAGCCATGCCGCCTACACTGATGTTGACGTCGTGGATTTCATTTTCCTTAATTTGGGCATTCGGAGTCATAACATCCGGCGAGATTATTTCCTCATCGGGCGATAGCAACTCCGAATTCTGCGAGATCATTTCAATATTAGAAGATGATACCGAGTTATTTAGAATATTGTCAAAAGTAGAGTACGGTTCGGTTACCAGCTTTTCATCTATTTTTTTGTAAAACAGATGAACTTCATCATAAATTCGGAAAAAAGATCTTCGATTTTTATTTTTCGTCATGTTGACCCTATCCATAATCCACGACCTCTAAACTTTATTAATGATTGAACAAGAGGAATCCCCTTTCTTTAGCTCACTGACATTATTAAGTTAAAAGTTAAGGATTTAATATAGCGTGGGCGCGAATAAATTCGCGCCCACGGCATTCAACCCTAACTATTTTCGGCTTAACTTAATGGCAGGCTCCTTTAGCTGTGGAGGATGTCAAATTGCTAGAATTTGGTTATACATTGCATATTTCAACCGTAAATAATACCTATATCAGTTAAACAAACACTTCTAGCCTACCCAAACCCTGGCGTTCCTGAACAGGCGCATCCACGCACCAACTTCATCCCAATCGTCGGGGTGCCATGAATTTTGCAGGGTCCTGAAGCAGCGCTCGGGATGCGGCATCATAATGGTAAAACGCCCGTCGGTAGTGGTCAATCCGGTAATGCCGAACGGCGAGCCGTTAGGGTTGGCAGGAAATTCAGTGGTCAATTCGCCGTAGTTATCGACATAACACAAAGCCACCGCACCGGCTTCCAACGCAACCGCAGGATCTACAGAAAATTCTGCGCGCCCTTCTCCATGCGCAATAGCGACCGGCATTCTGGAGCCTTCCATACCGACAAACAGTATCGATGGCGATTTTTGCACTTCGACCAAGGCCACCCGCGCTTCAAATTGTTCGGAGGTGTTGCGCATGAAGCGCGGCCAATGTTCGGCGCCGGGAATAATGTCTTTTAATCCCGACATCATCTGGCAACCGTTGCAAACGCCCAAGCCGAAAGTATCGGAACGTTGAAAGAATGCGGCAAATTCATCACGGCAGCGCGGGTTGAACAGAATCGATTTTGCCCAACCGCCGCCGGCGCCGAGCACGTCACCATAAGAGAAACCACCGCAGGCAACCAACCCGACAAAATCAGCCAAGCTCACCCGACCATGAACAATATCGCTCATGTGTACGTCGATACTGGTAAATCCGGCGCGATCGAATGCCGCCGCCATTTCTACATGACCGTTAACGCCCTGCTCACGTAATATAGCGACTTTAGGTCTTGCAGCAGTTGCAAAAACGGCGGTTACATCGTCATTGACATCAAAGCTCAGCGCAACATTCAAACCGGGATCTTCATCATCGGCGATGCGTTCGAACTGTTGCAGCGCGCATTCCGGGTTATCGCGCAAGGCCTGCATTTTGTAGCTGAGTTCAGACCAGATGCTCTGCAGTTCGGCCCGGCCTGCTGAATAAATAACTTCTCCAAAATGGTGAATAATTAATTGCTGCCCTGCATCCGGTGAGGGCGACGCAAGGCGCCCAGGGCGACTGAAGTCGCCCCCACAATATTCGGACTGAGTCATGGCGTAATCAACAACCTTACCTATGACATAAACGCAATCAATCAAGCCGGATTGGTTCAACAGCTCCACGATGCCCTTACAATCGCTTTGGCGCACCTGTAATACGGCGCCCAGTTCCTCGTTAAACAGCGCCGCCAGCACATCATCGCCCAGACTATCGAGCGTTAAGGTCACACCCAGTCTGCCGGCGAACATCATTTCCGTCACCGTTGCCAGCAAACCGCCATCGGAACGGTCATGATAGCTCAGCAGCTTATCTTGACCGTTCAGCGTTTGTATCGCATCGAAAAAAGCTTTTAATCGACTCGACTCATCCAGATCCGGGCAATCATCACCCAGTTGGTTGTAGACTTGCGCCAGCACCGAACCGCCCAAACGGTTTTTACCGGCACCCAGATCAAGCAAAATCAAGGCGCTGTCTTCATCAGGCACACAGCGCAGTTGTGGGGTCAAGGTAAGACTAATATCGGCAACCGGCGCAAACGCGGTAATCACCAGCGATAGCGGCGCAGTCATGGTTTTTTCGGCAATTGCTCTCGGCAACTGCTCCATGCGTTGCTCTACCTCCTCCATCCTTGGAGTCGTACCTCCTGCATCCATGCAGTCGTCAGCGGAGTCATCTTTCCACACGGTTTTCATCGACAAGGAATCCTTGCCCACAGGTATCGCGATACCCAGCGCCGGACACAATTCCATACCCACCGCTTTGACGGTATCGAATAAGGCCGCATCTTCGCCCTGGTAACCTGCGGCGGCCATCCAGTTAGCCGACAATTTGATTTTTTTCAACGAATCGATGCTGGCGGCGGCAATATTGGTAATGGCCTCGCCTATCGCCATGCGCCCGGATGCCGGTGCGTCGATAACCGCAATCGGCGAGCGCTCACCCATCGCCATCGCCTCGCCGGTCAACGCATGAAAACCGGAAGCCGTAACCGCAACATCGGCCACCGGCGTTTGCCAGGGACCGACCATTTGATCACGCGCCACCAAGCCGGTGACCGAACGGTCGCCGATATGAATCAAAAAGCTCTTATCGGCAACGGCCGGGAATGACAAAACACGCTTGACCGCCTCGTCCAGCTTGATGCCGCTAACATCCAGCGCTTGGGTGTTGGGTTGAACATGCTCGACATTGCGGTGCAGCTTCGGCGACTTGCCGAATAATACCGACATTGGAATATCGACCGGTTGGTCGCCCAACAACTCGTCGCTCAACGATAAATGCTCTTGTTCGGTCGCCTCGCCGATCACCGCAAACAAACAATGCTCGCGTTCGCAAAAGGCGGAAAATAATGCCAGCGACTCTGGCTTAATCGCAACCACATAACGTTCCTGGGCTTCATTGCACCAGATTTGCATCGGCGACATGCCTTTATCGGCGTTATGCACCTTGCGCAATTCAAAGCGGCCGCCGCGATCGCAGTCGTGGATGATTTCCGGCACCGCGTTAGACAAACCGCCAGCGCCAATATCATGAATCGACACGATCGGCGTATCGTGGCCCATCGAATTGCAATGGTTGATGACTTCCTGACAACGACGCTCCATTTCGGGATTTTCCCGTTGCACCGAGGCAAAATCCAGATCTTCCGAACCTTCGCCGGAAGCCTGCGAGGAAGCGGCGCTGCCGCCCAGCCCGATTAACATCGCAGGACCGCCCAGGATGATGATCAGCGAACCGGCCGGGATCGGGTGTTTATCGACCAGCATCGGTCGGATGTTGCCCATGCCGCCTGCGATCATTATGGGTTTGTGGTAGCCCCGAAATTCAGTGTCACTGTCCGGTACAGACTGCTCAAAGCTGCGGAAATAACCGGCCAGATTGGGTCTGCCGAATTCATTATTAAACGCCGCGCCGCCTAGCGGGCCTTCCAGCATGATGGTTAACGCCGAGGCGATGCGCTCCGGCTTGCCGTTATCCGCTTCCCAAGGCTGAGGAAATCCGGGGATTTTCAAATGCGATACCGAAAATCCGGTTAACCCGGCTTTAGGCGAAGAGCCGCGCCCGGTTGCACCTTCGTCGCGAATCTCGCCGCCGGAACCGGTTGCCGCCCCAGGATAAGGCGAAATGGCCGTAGGATGGTTATGGGTTTCCACCTTCATCAACAAATGCGCCTCTTCTTCGACATAGGCATATTCGCCGGTTTGCGCATTACGGATAAAAACCTGCGCGGTTGAGCCTATCGCTACAGAAGCGTTATCGCTGTAAGCCGACAAGATGCCTTCCGGGCTTTTTTGTGCGGTATTGCGGATCATGCTGAACAAGGATTGCGCCTGCTCTACGCCGTCTATCGTCCAATCGGCATTAAAAATCTTGTGGCGGCAATGCTCAGAATTGGCCTGGGCAAACATCATCAATTCAACATCGGTCGGATTTCTGCCCAAGGTTTGAAAGCTATCGGTCAGGTAATCGATTTCATCCTCAGACAAGGCCAGACCCAGTTCAGCATTAGCGCTAACCAGCGCGTCACGTCCTTGCGTAATAATATCGACACGCAATAACGGCTTGGGCTGATGCTGAACAAATAACTCGGCAATTGCTCCATGCATTGCTCTCGGCAACTGCTCCATGCGTTGCTCTACCTCCTCCATCCGTGGAGTCGTACCTCCTGCATCCATGCAGTCGTCAGGCTCAACGTCACCCTCTAAAACGGTTTGAGTCATGCGGTCATGCAATAACGCGGTCACTGCTACCGATAACGGCCCGTTAACATCCAGCGTGTATTCGATGCCCCGCTCGATACGATTAACATCGGATAATCCGCAACGCTGGGCAATCTCGGTCGCCTTGCTGGACCAGGGTGAAATCGTGCCTGAACGAGGCACCACCAGCAAATTCTGCCCCGAAATATCGATGCTGTCTTGCGTGGAGCCGTAAGCCAACAACTGTTTCAAAATTCCGGCCTGGTCTTCATTCAAGTCATTTTCAATATCCACAAAGTGAATAAACCGTGCTGAGACGGCTTTGATAGCAGGTTCTAAGGACTGAAGCTCAGCCAGTAGTTTGTTAATACGAAAGTCAGAAAGCGCGGAAGTTCCAGGAATTTTTAACATTTGAAAAGAAGGTTCAAGGTTCAAGGTAAAAGGTAAAGGGTAAAGGGCGAAAGGCGAAAGGCAGATGCCGAACCACTGTCATTAAGTTAAGCCGAAAATAGTGAAATGTCGTGGGCGCGAATTTATTCGCGCTTTTTTAATTCCCATCGCGCGAATAAATTCGCGCCGGAAATTCCAGAAATTTTTAACATTTTAAAAGAAGGTTCAAGGTAAAAGGTAAGGGGCAAAAGGCGAAATCCCGTACCACTTAGAGGCTTTTTAGCCCTTAGCCTTTAGTCTTTCGCCTAAAGATAAATCACTTAGCCAAATCAGCTTTAATGGCGTCATGCAAGAGCGTCAACAATCGTAAACTTCCCTGATCAGCAACCGGTTGCTGCTGGTTGTCCATGATAATAACGTCGGTCTGCTGGTTGTTTTCTACCAACTTGAGAACATATTCTCGTTCATTGGTTTCAAAGCCAGTGAAGAAAAAAACAAGCTCGTCCCAAAAAGACCCATCCTCTACTACTTGTTTGTTCGGGTCATACTGGACATGAAATAGCCTTTCTTCCTGATTGCGATTAGGCACCTCAATAGAATTTCGGCTTAAGGCTTTGCCAACCATACGCCAAGCTGTAATTGATGACGCACCGATACGTAATCGCTTGGTTCCCTGATCAGCGTCAACCAACTCAAGCTGAATTAATTTCCGGTCTATATCCTGATCTGTTTCAGATTGCGGAGCAGAGGGTTCGACATTGATCGCTTCATCAATCGAGTCAGCGGCGACGCTCGTTTCAGCAACCGGGGCGGCAGAGGGAACTTTTGCAACTGAGTTATTCATCAGATCGGATGGCAACACCAGCGGTGGAATTTCAGTTGTAAACTGATAATCTTTTTCCTTGTCTGGAAATAAATTTTTTATGTAAGTGCAGGCGGATACATTAACCAAAACCGCAATGATAAAGACTAAACTGATTTTAGTTTTCATGACGCGTTCGACTGTATGGACGCAGGAGGCAGAACAACCCCGGAGCAGTTGCCGGATATAATTCCAGCCTGACGCATAGCATCGCGAACCGCATCAAAGCAATCTTCAGTCAACCAGGTTAATGGTAAACGGATACCCTTCCCCATCAACCCCATTTCGGCGACCGCCCATTTAACCGGAATCGGATTAGACTGAATAAACAGCATTTTATGTAATGCGCCCAATTTTTTGTCGATGGCTAAAGCGGTTTCTCCATCGCCCGCTATCGCCGCCTTAATCATGTCATGCACCAGTCTTGGAGCAACATTTCCCGTTACCGTAATACTGCCGTTGCCGCCCAGCAGACAAAATTCTCGACTGGTCGCATCGTCGCCGGTATAGATGGCAAAATCATCGTTAGTCAAATCACGAATTGTTTTAACTCTGGACAAGTCAGCGGTCGCTTCTTTAACACCGACGATATTTTTAATATGCGACAGGCGGCCAACAGTTTCCGGCAGCATATCGCAAGCGGTACGCCCAGGCACATTGTATAAAACCTGAGGAATGTCGACAGCCTCGGCTATCGCCTTGTAATGCAGATATAAGCCTTCCTGAGTAGGCTTGTTATAATAGGGGGTCACGATCAGACAGGCATCGGCTCCGGCTTCTTTAGCCAGACGGGTCAGGGTAATCGCCTCAGTGGTCGAATTAGCGCCGGTTCCGGCAATCACCGGCATTCTGCCGCCGACAAAGTCAACGACACATTGAATCACAGCGCAGTGTTCATCCTCATCCAGCGTCGCCGACTCACCTGTGGTTCCAACAGCGACAAGGGCATCCGTTCCCTCTGCTATATGAAATTCCACCAGCCTTTTTAAGCTGTCTTTATCCACCGCACCGTGTTCATCCATCGGTGTGACTAATGCTACGATACTACCTTGAATCATGAAATTTCTCGATCAGAATTAATGCTGTTACAAAACTGGCGACATTATAACAAGCAAATAACCAAAACTCAGCCTGATGCGTAACTTTACCGGTATTTAGCCAAAAAACGATCCAGCACATTGGCAAAATCCTGCTTATCTCGCTGTCCAAGAGGCGGCGGACCTCCGGATACCTGTCCAACACTGCGCATTTCTTCCATAAAATCACGCATGGCTAATCGCTCTTTGATATTTTCTTTAGTATAAAGCTCACCTCTTGGATTGATAGCATGAGCATTTTTTGCTATGACTTCAGCAGCCAGAGGAATGTCAGCAGTTATCACCAGATCATTTTCCTGTAAGTGGTTGACAATGTACTTATCAGCCACATCGAAACCGCCTGCAACCTGAACCGTATCTATAACTTTGGATGGAGGCGTTTTTAAATACTGATTAGCAACCAGCGTCAACGGCAACTGCTTTCGTTCCGCCGCGCGAAATAAAATATCTTTAATCACATTAGGACACGCATCTGCATCAACCCAAATTCTCATTATCCGGCTCTTTGTCTCGTTAATTTTTATGCACATATTGATATAGTGAGTTATAATGCGCTGATATACAAACACATTCCCCCGCGCTTACGCGCATTCTATATCTACAACAGGTAAATCCATGTCCAATGATGTTTCTACATTACCCTCTTTCCGTGATTTAGCGCTGATTGAACCGGTGCTAAAGGCACTGAATGATGTCGGTTATGAAACACCTTCACCCATACAAGCACAAACCATCCCACTCCTACTGCAAGGCAAAGACGTTCTGGGACAAGCACAAACAGGAACCGGCAAAACTGCCGCATTTGCCTTACCGATTTTGTCGCGCATCGATCTCAAGCAAAAAGACCCGCAAGTACTGGTACTGGCGCCAACTCGCGAACTGGCCATTCAGGTGGCAGAAGCGTTTCAACGTTATGCCTCGCATTTGAAAGGTTTCCATGTTCTGCCTATCTACGGCGGACAGGACTACAGCACCCAGTTGCGTCAGTTAAAACGCGGCGCTCATGTCGTTGTCGGTACGCCGGGTCGGGTTATGGATCACATGCGCAAAGGCACATTAAATCTGAAAGGACTCAGCTTTCTGGTTCTTGATGAAGCTGATGAAATGCTGCGTATGGGTTTTATTGATGACGTGGAATGGATTCTTGAGCAAATTCCGGAACAAAGACAAATCGCCTTATTTTCTGCGACTATGCCTTCCGTTATCCGTAAAATCGCTCAGCAATATCTCAATGAACCTGTTCATGTCACTATTAAAGTCACCACCGCATCGGCTGAAAACATACGCCAACGCTATTGGATGGTCAGCGGCGTACACAAACTGGATGCCCTGACTCGTATTCTGGAAGCAGAAACCTTTGACGGCATGATTATCTTTGTCAGAACCAAAACCGCAACAGTTGAGCTGGCAGAAAAACTGGAAGCGCGTGGTTATTCAGCGGCCGCAATTAACGGCGACATGTCTCAAGCATTGCGTGAACGCGCTATTGCCAACCTAAAAAGCGGTAAACTGGATATTTTAATAGCCACTGACGTTGCTGCGCGTGGACTGGATGTAGACCGCATCACTCACGTCATCAACTATGACGTTCCTTACGATACCGAATCTTATGTTCACCGTATCGGTAGAACGGGACGCGCCGGACGCACCGGTGACGCCATTTTGTTTATTGCTCCCAGAGAAAGAAATCTGCTGGCCAATATTGAAAGAGCGACCAAACAAAAAGTTGAAGAAATGGGCTTGCCTTCAACCGAGGTCATTAACAATAAACGTATCGCCCGCTTTAAACAGAACATTTCCGATACACTGGCAGCCGAAGAGCTTAGCTTCTTCAGTCAACTGATAGAACAATTCCAACAAGAGCACAATGTAACCGCATTGGAAATAGCAGCCGCACTGGCAAAGCTAGTTCAAGGCGACACGCCTCTGTTAATGCAAAACCTGCCTAAAAGACCCAAAGATAGCCGTGATGATCGACCATCCAGAGATGACAGATCCTCAAGATCCGATAGACCCGACAGACCGCAAAAAGACCGCAAACCAAAACGTGCGTTCGGTGGCGGGGCAGATATTGAAATGGAAACCTACCGCATTGAAGTCGGTCACAATCACGGTGTAAAACCCGGTAATATTGTGGGTGCCATAGCCAATGAAACCGGGATTGATGGCAACCATATTGCTCGCATTAGAATCCAAGACGACTACAGCACCGTTGAGTTACCAGCCGGCATACCGAAAGAATTGTTTCAGGAATTGAAAAAAGTCAGGGTAGTCGGCCAGCAACTTAATATATCCAAAATGGATGAAGGCGCTAAAAAAGCAGCGAAAGACGATGACGATACTAAAAAAGTAGATAAAAGCAAAAAACGGGTAGGCTCAACATCCAGACGAGCAAAACCGAAAGCTGAAGATTAATCTACAAATCTGTGGGCGACCCGCCGGTCGCCCCTACGCTCCAGAGACAAGTGCCTGCGGCTTTTTCAATAGCCTCCAGGCGTTGTTGATGGGCGTTTAATTCCTGTTCAGTACAACGTATGACTTTCAGCGCGGGACGATCCGTTAACAAATATTTAACCTCGCTATTCGCCGTCACATCCACCGCCTTTCCCTGTACTTCATCCAGCAACGAAGACTGTCCGCCAGTCATCAATAAAAATACATCGGCAAGAATTTCGGCATCCAGCAGTGCGCCATGCAAATCCCGATGGCTGTTATCGATACCATAACGTTTACATAATGCATCCAGACTATTGCGCTGCCCCGGATGTTTTTTTCTGGCATAGGTCAGCGTGTCAAAGACTTTACTGTAATCTGCGACTGTTCCGGCCTGATTATTCAACCGTGAAAACTCATAATTAATAAAGCCGACATCAAACGGCGCATTATGAATAACTAGCTCAGCACCCTGAATAAACGCAATAAAATCCTTAACAATATCCGCAAAAGAGGGCTTATCCTCTAAAAACTGATTAGTGATACCGTGAACCTCGATGGCGCCGTCATCAATGATCCGCTCGGGGTTAATATAAGTATGAAAGCGCTTGCCCGTTAAACGGCGATTAACCAGCTCCACACAGCCAATTTCAATAATCCTATGTCCTTCCTGAGGATTTAATCCGGTAGTTTCAGTATCGAGAACTACCAGTCGATTGGTAAATGTTCGTTTGTCCACACGCCACCTTAGTCTTTTGTTAATTATTTTTTAAGTATAAATTCTTTAATTCGAGATTGCTTATTAGTTTTTTCCAAACCAGTCGCTTAACGTCACACAGACAAAAGCCGATCACTATCCTTTACGGTATTTTCTGGTAGAATTTAGCTCAATTTAAAGCAGTCGCACTCAAATTCAGCGTGTGATTTTTCACCTATGACAGCAGATATTGTTATGACCATCAAAAAAAACCAACCCGATAAAAATAAGTCAAATCAAATCGTGACCGATGCACGACGCAATCAGGAACTCAGAGAACAATCTTATCGCGGCCAAGCGCTTAAGTTATATCCTTGGGTATGCGGTCGCTGCACCCGTGAATTCGACCATAAAAACCTAACTGAATTGACTGTGCATCATAAAAACCATAACCACGACGACAATCCGTCGGACGGTAGCAACTGGGAGTTATTGTGTATTTATTGCCATGATAACGAGCATTCAAGATACGAAGAAACTCGCTTTGGCAGTTCGACAGCTAACAAATCAACTACTCCTGTTTCTACTCACAATCCATTTGCAGACCTAAAGTCCCTTCTAGGTAGTAAAAGCTAAACTCTGAAAATTATTTGGGACGGATTTATCTTGAATAAACGCGGCGCTGGACTTCAAAGCCGTTTTTACATCCCGATTCAATAAGATAATCCATAAATTGAGGATAATTTTGTTCAAAATGAATGCCGTATTTAAACGGCAACGGGACAGGCGCTAACAAATCCGCAGCATACAATTCTACAAATTCATCACAATGGGAATTGCTTTGTTGACTAAACGAATGCACAACCCGACCATTAAGAAAAAAACTTTCACCCTTTATAAAACTCAGTATTATTTTAAGGTGATGGTTTCTTTTTAACGCCTGATGGCTACAGAAGGCAATACCTTGCTTGCTGATATTAATTATTTTTACCGGCTGCACCTGGTTAAAAAAAACGGGCGTTTTTTTAAAAACCGCATTGATGTCGTTTCTTTCGTAACGAACTTGCGTTCGAGCTGTTTTTCCCGCCATAACCTCTACTCCAGACGCGCTTGATGAACTTTTCGCAATAATAAGGCTAAAACCCAACTGCCATCTATTAGTATCATTACCTAAGGCTAGGTCACCGTTAGCGGTGGAATTTTAAAGAACTTATTTTCAATTGCTTATTGATGCGGATTCAGAGATGGTGCAGATCTGATGACGAGCAAACGTAGATGGGCACGTCGTATACCTCCTTGGCCCATCCATTGCTTTGAGACACTTACCGGTGACGAAGCCTTACCTAAGGCATTATGACTACAATCATTTTGTATAGTGAGTGTCAGTTCAAATGCTCAATCAATACATCGGCAAACTCACTGCATTTGACTTCTGTCGCCCCATCCATCAACCGGGCAAAATCATACGTCACCCGCTTACCGGCGATAGCGGCATCCATCGCCTTAATGACGGCATCGGCAGCCTCTGTCCAGCCCATATAACGCAACATCATTTCGCCGGACAAAATTAATGAACCTGGATTGACCTTATCCAAATCAGCGTATTTGGGTGCCGTGCCGTGCGTGGCCTCAAAAACAGCAGTGCCGGTTTGATAGTTGATATTGCCGCCAGGAGCAATCCCGATGCCGCCAACTTGCGCGGCCAGGGCATCGGATAAATAATCGCCATTCAAATTCAAGGTAGCGATCACATCAAAGTCTTCAGGCCGGGTCAGCACTTGCTGCAAGGTAATATCCGCGATGCTGTCTTTAATTAAAATCCGCCCTTTTGCCAAGGCTTCGGCCTGAACCTTGTTTGCCGCCTCTACGCCAAACTCGGCACGGGTTTTTTCCCAATGTCCCCAGGTATAGACATGTTCAGGATATTCACGCTCGGCCAGCTGATAGGCCCACTGACGAAACGCCCCTTCGGTAAATTTCATGATATTGCCTTTATGTACAATAGTCAGCGACTTGCGTTTATTACTAATGGCATAATCGATAGCCGAGCGGATCAGGCGTTCCGTGCCTTCCTGCGACACCGGTTTTATGCCTATGCCCGACGATTCAGGGAAACGGATTTTTGCGTATTGCTCGGGAAAATTATCTTTGAGCAGATTCAGGAAAATCCTTACCTCGTCGCTACCTTGTTCGAACTCGATACCGGCGTAAATGTCTTCGGTATTTTCCCGGAAAATAACCATATCAACGGCTCCGGGATTTTTTACCGGCGAAGGTACGCCCTGAAACCATCTTACCGGCCGCAAACACACATACATATCCAGTAATTGACGCAAAGCCACATTCAGCGATCTAATACCGCCGCCTACCGGGGTAGTCAACGGGCCTTTGATCGACACCAAATAGTTCCTGCAAGCATCAACGGTTTCATCGGGCAGCCAGGTATCAAGCAATCGATGGGCTTTTTCTCCTGCATAGACTTCCATCCAGTGAATTTTTTTTTGCCCGGAATAGGCGTTGGCAACAGCCGCATCCAAAACACGAACGGTGGCGCGCCAAATATCCGGCCCAGTACCGTCACCTTCAATAAAAGGAATAATCGGATTATTCGGCACCACAAGCTTGCCGCTTTGTAGAGTGATAGCGCTGCCGTTTGGGGGTAGATTAGGTGTGAAACTAGCCATAACAACTCCTTCAAATCATATTGAGTAATGCCGTGCAAGGTAGCGACGTCGGACCGCACCAACAGTAGGTGCATAGGCGACGTCTCTATGGACTTTTTGCATCATAACAAAAGCACAGCGATTTGCATCATTTAACCACCGGGTAAACGCTTTAAGCTATTTAAGAGAACCTCTATATTTCAATCCACGCCCGACCTCATCCGTCGAATGACAACCGCCGACGGATAGAGGTCGATGGATTGTTCCTCCCCCCGTGAACGATAATATTTTCACATCGGAAAAGCCCCTCAATCTAATGCCCGTTTATGGACTAGCCGAGCATCTTATGGGACTCACCACCTTGCCTGGGAACCTTCTTACAAGGTCATGAAGAGATGTACATGAAAGCCTATCATTTCCCCTCAGATCTATTCTCTCAATGCGATCAGGCGACAGTTGCCCGAGCAGACCGACATCCTCAAGCCGGTTACCGGATAGGTCAATATGCCGCAATGCTCTCAACTTCTCAAGGTCGGCTACATTACTGATCTCGGCATTGGGGCACACCAGCTCTTCCAGTTCCGCAATCTCCTTGTCCCGATATTTTTTCCTGATGCAGGCAAACAGTTCCGCGCTGCCATAGTGCAGGGTGTGGACATCCGGCTCTTCATGGGCCGCATAATAATGCGCATTTTCGTTCAGGGTACGAGCGGCATCGCCAATGGCGACATCGCCGCAAGTTCTGTTTATTCCGCAACGCTCATCGTGTATGCGCGGATTGGAAAAAATAGGCAGATTGCCTTTGTCATTGCCGATAATTTCCCGCATATGCCCACCCACCATGATGTCGCCAAACTCCCCCGACTGCGGTTTGCCATCGCAGTTACCCACAGCGTAACCGTTGGCATAGGGAGCAATGGCCGAAGTATGTCCCATTCCAGGATTACAGAAATCAACCAGCGTGCCATGGTTCAGCCCCATCAGGTGCCCTAACTCGTGGGCTAGGGTATGTGCGCCACAAACGAAGTTGACAACTGCGAAAGCCTTGCTCGTCGATGATATCGCCTCTACTGACCGATGCACCGCATAAGCACGTCCACAACCCGGTTTGCCTTGCATCATTAGCTTACTGGGCATTGCGACAGTATAATCAGCGCCGAATTCATCGGCTTTTTTGAACATAGCGTCAAATCCGTTCTGCTCATGCGCCATGTCGTCCAGTATCTGCATAATATCGACTGCCTCAATCCGGGAAAATTCGACATCCACAATCTCGACTTGCAATACAACTTCGCTGTTGCGGTAGTAGCCGTTCAGTTTCTCCACATAGCTTTCCAGTTTTGCCTGGGTAGCTTGGCGCTGCGTTGCGCTTTGCCCAAGGTCGTCGCTGACGACAAAGCGAATGCCGATGGTTGCGGCCTCAGCTAACGCCCCGGACGCAAAAGCCAGGATCAGCGCCAGGACGGCGAAAGCGCGCAGGATCAATCCAACCGATCTTCTTCCCCCCATCAAACAAACCCTCTTTAGTAATTTTATGTTTTGGCGTAAAAATATAAGCATGTAACGAAACGGGTATCTGCAACAGATTAGGTAATAATCACTGACCACGCATGACGCTTAGTATCCTTCCAATAAGCCATGAAAATTTTCAAGCTCGGGATTACTGCGCACCGGACATTGACTTTCGATAGCACGGCGCAAACCGCGCAGCAAAAAAGGGTTGTTTTGCTCGGAACGTTGCTCCTCCTCCGGCCAATCATTGGGAGCTATACCGCGTGCCTGCGCCGCTTCTTTGTCGATCATCTGGTATTGCTCCAAGGTACTACGCACCAGCCCACCGCCGCAAAACTGGCTGCGGGGCGTATAAGCATCACCCTTCCAAGCCGTGGCTGGGGTACTGCCGCTACAAGCACCATCACACAAATACATAAGACGATTCCAAAATAGATCCGCACCGTAAGAGCGCGCCAAAACCTGCTTTAGCTGTCCAACATCGCGGGGCAATACCTCGGTCTGCACTTCCCCACCCTTAAATGCCTTCTCCATACTGTGCGCCATGCCTTCCAGATACCAGGCGTTCTTGAAAAACGTGTAAGCGTACTGGTAGGCGTGAAAAACTTCGTGATTGGGTGTTAAATTGGGCGGACGCCACTGGTTGGACAAAGCAATGGTCAAAGCGGGTGAGCTTCCATCAAAATACTGATAACGATAGACGATGGCAGCATCACCCGTAGAACCTTTTTTACCTTCGAGCTTGATGATGTGGACATCAATTGAGCGCACATCTCGATAACGCGCACTGCCCAAGGGTGACGTCAGCCCCAACTCGCTGTAAAAATGACTGGCCTGATCAATCTGGGCGACCAGACTATTTAGCTGCACCGCCGCTTGCTGCGCGCGTTGCGGTGGCGAAACATCAAAGGGAAATGCGTTCTCCCCGGTCAGGGTGTAATGAATGCGGAATTCACCCTGTACCAAACGCTGATCCAGCGCCTCACGGGGCGCTTTCCAATCCGCAGCCGCATAAAAAGACGCCAGGGTGAAAGCAAGCAACGCAAGGCCACGGCGTTTGCTTAAGAACTTCACTTTAGATACCCGCGTTCGGCGGCCATAGCCAAATAGATTAATGCTTCATCGGGGTTGCCCAGTTCATCTTGCAGTAGCCTACCCAACTCATATTGAGCACGGGCAAGACCGTTATCCGCAGCCAAGTACCGGCCTGCTCAACGTCGCGTTCCAAGGAGTGCAGAAAAGACATTCCCAGCCTGAGTTGAGCACTGACATTGCCGCCATAGGCAGCCTCTTGCATCAGCGCCTCGGCACGAATTCGATCCTTCCCGCCTCTTTTGACGAATATCCTGGAAAGCCTATCTGTGGCTAACACAAAGCCGGCATCTCTGGCTTTTTGCAACCAAAAAACAGCCTCATCAGTAAACCCTTGTTTGAGTAAGCGTAAGGCAAATTGGTATTGAGCATAAGGAATACCGTGTCTGGCCGCCAAATGAATATAACTGAATTCCCGTTGTATTTGCCGCAAGTCCATGTACGCGGAAAAGTCCAGCTCACACCCCTGAGCGGCTGCCAGCAAAGCTGGCAGACTATAACCCACCAGACGTTCTGCGGCTTTTTTACCGATCCAGTTATAAATCAAGCTGCGTAGAGGTGCGGGTATATCCGCCGGCAAAGCGGGGCGCTGCAAACAATGAGCAACCAGCCGATAATCCTGCTCGCGAATCGCAAAAAAATCATAAGGCAATCGGCCGGTGAGCGCATATACCGCCAGCCAACCTAACGAATAAAAATCGACGGCAAAACCATGTTCGCCGTGATAACACTCTGGCGCAACAAAGTCTTGGTTAGCGCGTATAGTTTCAGATCTACCGTTACCTACCAGTTCGCCAACTCCCCAATCCAACAGGGTGAAGCGGTCTTCGTCCATAAGCACATTGGAAGCCTTAATGTCCTTGTGCAACAAGCCCTTGCTATGGGAGTGTGCCAACACGATCAGGGACTGCTCAATCAGCGCCAACGTTGAATCATAAGAAAGCGGCCCGTTGCGGCGTATATGTTTATCCAACCGCACCCCTGGCACCAAATCGGTGATAATGCACAACTTTTTCTCAGCGTTGCGCCCATAATCGATCAAATTCGGAACAGCAGGGCAATCTCTCAATATTTTTAGCGCCCGAACCTCCCGCTCGAAGGTATTAGCATAAGTGGGATCATCTAATACTTTGACAGCGTATTCATCCGTAGAAACAGCGGCGTTACGGCAGCGATAAACCTGGGCATAACCGCCGTCGCCTAAACGTCCTGCGTCTGAGTAAATCCAGTGCTGTAGGGGCGACTTTAGTCGCCCAGGGCGAATGAATTCGCCCCCACAATGCTCGGCACTATCCCAATAAGGCAGCATTTTGGCGAAAAATGAAGCAACGTGTTGGATAGTATCAATGCGAAACCAATGCCGCGTGTACTTAAAACGTATTCCGCCCAAAGCAATGGCGGGATTTTTGGCAAAATAAATGGCATCCTCAGTATTCACCAGGTGCATCACCGCCCAAGCAGCAAGGCGCAGCGCACGCCAAATTTGCCGGGCTTTTTTCTGTTCACCCATTTTAATCGCCAACTCGTAAGCGCCCAGCAATCCTTCGCAGCGCGCACCGTCGGCGTAGGGATAATCGCCGTATTTATAATAAAACGCCCCCGCATAATCGGGGTAAGGTGCATCCGTGACTTTATATAAGTTATCGATCATCTTTTGCGCATCGGTAAAAACAAAATCCGCATACTTGGAATCGCGCATGTCCGCAAAGTCCCACAATTCCATAATCCCCATCATTAACCAGGCATCGGACGGTACCACGCTGTATTCACTAGCGCGTGTTGCAGGACGAACGACCAGGAGAAATTCCAGTGCTTTATGTAGTTTTTCGAATATAACCCCACGACTTTCCTCATCAACCAAGTGCAAGTATTTCGCTAAACCGCACACGGCTTCGCCGGGGTAATAAAAAGAAAAAAACTTTTGGTTTTCCTCTTCAGTTACCGGCATATCAAGATAGATATTGTAGTAAATAAATTCGCCACTAGCGGTAATTTGGTTGAGCAAATGCCACGCAATTTTATCCGCCCATTCCCGGTATCGACCATCGCCGGTCACGAGCTGGTACTCCGCCAATAAGTAAAGCGCAATACCGGATCCACCCAGCTTAGCCTTCTTCTCACTGTAGATATAGACGCCTTCCCGTCCGGCGTAATCCTGCACCCGCGTTTGAGTAATCAGGTAATCTATGGCGCGGCGCACATTTTCAAATGTCTGACCCCGACCAGCATTTTTCTCATAGTACAGGCAAGTCAATCCGCCGCCGCCATGTCGCAAAATATTATAAAAAGGATTTTTAATCGGATCACGGCCAGGGTGTTCATGATCTCGGCGGGAATCTGCTGCGGCGTCATAGTAATAGAGAAACTTACCGTTGGCCTCTTGGGTAGTTTGGATATGCGCAATCGCCAACTCAAGCGCATGCTGAATTTTATCTTTGCTGATTGTCCCTACCACAGGATAACCACGATACAAACGTAACCAGGTATCTTTTGCTGACAGAAAACTTTCTGATCGGAAACGTTTAAACTCCGTCTGTCGCAAATATTCTTCGCCATGCACACGACTCATATAAACACGCAACTGGCTCATGCTCATAACAGAGCGCACATAACCATCGCCGGGCAAAAAAATATGGAACTTATTATCCGCTCCACGCACCATCAAACCGTCAATGCCTATTTCGAAATGACGCTCGCCGGTATGCTCCATTCCCACCGCGTAATAATCCACTGGCAATGGCGGCTCCAACACAAAATCCAGTTGCAGACGAAAAGGCTGTGACGCCATAAGCCCGCAACGGGAATGAGCAAGTAACCGCTGCAAGACACTGGAAAATTTCACCTGTTCGCCCTTCCCTGCCCGGCTAACGAGAATGCGCTTATGGCCGGGGGCGTACAACACCAGGATCAGGCGTTCATAGCGCTGGGGAAAACCAGTCTCGACGAAATGCCGGTCAATGGTTTCGTTATCACAGCAAGTCTGCCGAATCGCTTCGTTCAACATGTGTAGGAAAACCATATCGGCGTTTCCTACACCAAAAAATGGCTCTCGTTGCTCTGGACAAGCATAATTTTCGTTATCATCATTCATGTAAAACACCTACACTGTCCTAAGAAAAATATACAATCCGCAGATCACCTGCAAAAAAAATATTCAGTATACTTTTTCATAAGGAATATCACCCAATCCTTTGTCAAGCAACGCATCGACCAGATTTCCAAGCCCTGCCTTCAGTACACCCCGCAAAAAAATCATGTCATTTTCCCGCACAGCACCCAGCAGACTATCCTTAATATCTTTATAAGTCTCGCCATGCTGACACCAATCAACTCCAGCTGGAATCACGGCCTCATGCTGCTTAAATTCCTTGACCGTATAGAGCAAGTCGATACCCGCCGATGTCATCAGATCACGCATTTTTTCAATATCCACTTCAATGCCAGGATTATCTTCAAAGTTAATGAACTCACTTACCACAGCAATTTTACGACCTCCATTCTGAGGATGAAGCCGCGACATAATCTCAAACATCGACTCAAATCCCTTTAGTTCGCCACGCCTAGTTTGGCTGTAGACGAAGAAATGTCCACTACCTAAATTAACCTTGAAAAGATTGCCGCTACTTTCAAAATGCTGATAATCTTCATATTCAGCAACACACTGTTGTAAATTAGCTCCCAATAACTTAGCCATAAGTAGCACACTAACCGAAGCTAAAGGGGCATAATCTTCTATCAACGGCAGATTATATTCAATTTCCTCACCCAGTATATCGGCTTGTACCCGCCAACCGAAATTATGAAACTCCCTGTTAAGAAGACGGCCTTGACACACCGATGCCGAGCCAAAAGTTAGGATGTCACATCCTGAGTTCTTTCGCACTGCGGCATACAGCTCATCATAATGCGCATCGTCAGCGTTAAGTAAGCATCGTCCGCCTGGACGCAACCCCATCACCACCGCAGCCTTGTTCTCAATTAAATTCTTCAGCGTCTTGTGTGAACTCATATGCTCCAGACCAACGCCAGTAATGACACAGAAGTCGGGGCGAATAAAAAAACCACGGTCTTGGCCAATATTCCGTGCAGGAACCGCCGCCTCAACAATCGCCACACTAGCTCCCTGCTGGATAGCTGCAAGCGTAAGCCACACTGCCCTTTCCTTATTGGCACTACCCAAGCTGGCGTGGGTAACTATTTGTTTGCGAATAATATGGTAAAGCTGCGTCTTAAAGCCGGTCTTACCGTGAGAACCCGTCACTAAAATACGAACACCATCGAATTGAAGGCTAGTGGCAGTAGCTAAATCCTGCAACGCTTTAAGAACATTTGCCACCACCAGAAGGGGATAATTATTATTGGGAATAATATCCTTGCCTATCACAGCAGCAACAGCCCCGCGAGAAAATGCTTCTCTAAGCCTCTTTTCAATGTCTGATTTTGTAACAGCATCCTGCTCACTGCATACAAAAAGGTCGCCCGGACTGACGTAAGGCAGGTAGAAATTAACGCCAGTAATCTCGATTTTTTCCTCAGGCAAATGCATCCAGATTCCGCCCGTAACACGCCCTATCTCTCGCAAAGTCAGCAATATTGGCTTCTTTATATCTGATATCTGCATTTTTATCTTCACCTTACAATCAGTCAGAACACTACAGCTATCCCTGTACACATAATATGGATTTCACACTATCTTCATACCTTATATCACCAACGCAGAAAATAGTGGAAGCGTAACAACGCGGAGCGAAGATTTTTAGTCTCCTGAAGCGATAGTGCATGTATTTTCATGAAGCGCTATTTACACAGTAAAAAATGCAGATTTTCAAACATCGCGTCGAGTCATTGCCTACCAATATTGTACCCTTTGCTAGGTAAGGGAGGGCAGGATAGCTGTGTCCACAGGAGGCATTAGTTGTCGCGTAGTTTTGCCGCTTGCTTGGGTCTGGGATACCCAAAACAAGCTTTTGCAAAAATAGCGGCACTAAAAAGAAAAATCGGGACCCCCGCAAAAGGATCCCGATGGGTTAGATGACGATGACCTAATCACCATTCGATACTATCAATATTGTCAAAGTTGATAACATCGTCAGTATCGGTATTATTTATACTCCCTGATATATCACGGTCACCCGCTTCAAAACTAGCACCGCCCTCTATTTGCACAGTCCAATTTCCTTCAGCACCACTCATGTCAATGACATCCCAGCCCCCTGCACCACCATCGACATAGGTATCGCCAGAAATATCGCCGAATACAAACAAATCATCGCCGGCACCGCCATAGAGCTGGTCATTGCCGCCACCGCCATAAATGGTGTCATTGCCGTCACCAGCGTTAACCACATCGTCACCCGCGCCACTAAAGATTATATCGTTGCCACCCGTGGTGGTGATCGTATCGTTGCCAGCGCCGCTTTCGATCCAGTGGTCGCCGCCAGTAGCCGTGATCGTATTATTGCCGTCACCAGCACTGATTATCTGGTCACCGCCATGAGCCGTAATCGTGTCGTTGCCAGCGCCGCTTTCAATCCAGTGATCGCCGTCAGTAGCCGTGATTGTATTATTACCGTCACCAGCGCTGATTATCTGGTCACCGCCATTAGCCGTAATCGTGTCGTTGCCAGCGCCACTTTCGATCCGGTGGTCGCCGTCAGTAGCCGTGATTGTATTATTACCGTCACCAGCGCAAATTATATGGTCACCGCCATTAGCCGTAATCGTATCGTCTCCAGCACCAGTTCCGATCCGGTGGTCGCCGTCAGTAGCCGTGATTGTATTATTACCGTCACCAGCGCAGATTACCTGGTCACCGCCATTAGCCGTAATCGTGTCGTCTCCAGCGCCGCTTTCGATCCGGTGGTCGCCGCCAGTAGCCGTGATCGTGTTATTGCCGCCACCAGCGTTGATTATCTGGTTGCCACTAGTTGTAATCGTGTCGTTCGTATCGCCAGTGTCGATCCGTTCGGTACCATCATCCGGGAGCGTCTCGTTGCACCCGCAAGAGTCACTGTCGGCATCACCGTCTGCATCACTGTCAGCGTCGGCATCACTGTCGGCATCGGCATCGCTGTCCGCATCGGCGTCACTGTCTGCATCGGCATCGCTATCCGCATCAGCGTCACTGTCCGCATCGGCATCGCTATCCGCGTCGGCATCGCTGTCGGCATCGGCATCGCTATCCGCATCAGCGTCACTGTCCGCGTCGGCATCGCTGTCGGCATCGGCATCGGCGTCGCTGTCGGCATCGCTGTCGGCATCCGCATCGCTATCCGCATCGGCATCGCTGTCGGCATCCGCATCGCTATCCGCATCGGCATCGCTGTCGGCATCCGCATCGCTATCCGCATCGGCGTCGCTGTCTGCGTCGGCATCGCTGTCTGCGTCCGCGTCACTGTCTGCGTCGGCGTCGCTGTCTGCATCGGCGTCGCTGTCTGCATCGGCATCACTGTCTGCATCGGCGTCGCTGTCTGCGTCGGCATCACTGTCCGCATCGGCATCGCTGTCGGCATCCGCATCGCTATCCGCGTCGGCGTCGCTGTCGGCATCGGCATCGCTATCCGCATCGGCGTCACTGTCCGCGTCGGCATCGGCATCGGCATCGGCGTCGCTGTCGGCATCGGCATCGGCATCGCTGTCCGCATCGGCATCGCTATCCGCGTCGGCATCCGCATCGCTATCCGCATCGGCGTCACTGTCGGCATCGGCATCGCTGTCCGCATCGGCGTCGCTGTCGGCATCCGCATCGCTGTCTGCGTCGGCGTCGCTGTCGGAGTCATCATCATCATCCGAAGTTGGGCTAGTCGGTGTCGTTGCCGTGGTAGCAGTTGTAGCCGTCGTTGCAGTCGTTGGGCTGGTTGCCGTTGTAGCCGTCGTTGCGGTGGTCGCAGTTGTTGGGCTGGTCGCTGTCGTAGCCGTTGTTGCGGTAGTCGAAGTCGTTGGGCTAGTCGCCGTTGTTGCCGTTGTTGCGGTGGTTGCAGTCGTTGGGCTAGTCGCTGTCGTTGAGGTAGTCGCCGTGGTTGGGCTAGTCGCCGTTGTCGCTGTCGCTGGGCTGGTTGCCGTTGTAGCCGTTGTAGCCGTCGTTGCGGTGGTCGCCGTGGTTGGACTAGTCGCTGTGGTCGCTGTCGTTGGGCTAGTCGTAGTTGTAGCCGTTGTTGCGGTGGTTGCAGTCGTTGGGCTAGTCGCCGTCGTTGAGGTAGTCGCCGTGGTTGGGCTCGTCGCCGTTGTCGCTGTTGTGGCGGTTGTTGGGCTCGTCGCTGTCGTAGCGGTAGTCGCGGTTGTTGGGCTGGTTGCAGTCGTTGCCGTCGTTGAGGTAGTCGCCGTGGTTGGGCTAGTCGCCGTTGTCGCTGTCGTTGGGCTGGTTGCCGTTGTAGCCGTTGTAGCCGTCGTTGCGGTGGTCGCCGTGGTTGGACTAGTCGCTGTGGTCGCAGTTGTTGGGCTCGTCGCTGTCGTCGCTGTCGTTGCCGTCGTTGGACTGGTTGCTGTCGTTGGACTAGTCGCTGTTGTGGCGGTTGTTGGGCTGGTTGCAGTCGTTGCCGTCGTTGGACTGGTCGCCGTCGTTGCGGTTGTTGGGCTCGTCGCTGTTGTCGCTGTTGTCGCTGTTGTCGCGGTAGTCGCGGTAGTCGCAGTCGTTGCTGTCGTTGGACTGGTCGCTGTCGTTGCGGTTGTTGGACTAGTCGCCGTTGTCGCTGTCGTTGGGCTGGTTGCCGTCGTCGCTGTCGTTGGGCTCGTCGCTGTTGTCGCTGTTGTCGCTGTTGTCGCTGTTGTCGCGGTAGTCGCGGTAGTCGCAGTTGTTGGACTGGTTGCTGTCGTTGGACTAGTCGCCGTTGTCGCTGTTGTGGCGGTAGTCGCAGTTGTTGGGCTAGTTGCCGTTGTTGCCGTTGTTGCAGTCGTCGCAGTCGTTGGGCTGGTTGCCGTCGTTGCAGTAGTTGCAGTCGTTGGGCTGGTTGCCGTTGTAGCCGTCGTTGCGGTAGTCGCAGTTGTTGGGCTAGTCGCCGTTGTTGCAGTGGTCGCTGTCGTAGCTGTTGTTACCGTTGTTGCGGTAGTCGCAGTCGTTGGGCTGGTTGCCGTCGTTGCAGTAGTTGCAGTAGTTGCAGTCGTTGCAGTAGTTGCAGTAGTTGCAGTCGTTGGGCTAGTCGCCGTTGTTGCGGTGGTAGCTGTCGTTGGGCTAGTCGCTGTGGTCGCTGTGGTCGCTGTGGTTGCGGTTGTTGCTGTCGTTGGACTAGTCGTAGTTGTAGCCGTTGTAGCCGTTGTTGCGGTGGTTGCAGTCGTTGGGCTAGTCGCCGTCGTTGAGGTAGTCGCCGTGGTTGGGCTAGTCGCCGTTGTCGCTGTCGTTGGGCTGGTTGCCGTTGTAGCCGTTGTAGCCGTTGTAGCCGTCGTTGCGGTGGTCGCCGTGGTTGGACTAGTCGCTGTGGTCGCTGTCGTTGGGCTAGTCGCAGTTGTGGTCGTCGTAGCTGTTGTTGCGGTCGTAGCCGTGGTTGGGCTAGTCGCTGTGGTTGCGGTAGTCGCGGTTGTTGGGCTCGTCGCTGTCGTAGCGGTAGTCGCGGTTGTTGGGCTGGTTGCAGTCGTTGCCGTCGTTGGACTGGTCGCCGTCGTTGCGGTTGTTGGACTGGTCGCTGTTGTAACGGTAGTCGCGGTTGTTGGGCTCGTCGCTGTCGTCGCTGTCGTTGCCGTCGTTGGACTGGTTGCTGTCGTTGGACTAGTCGCCGTTGTCGCTGTTGTGGCGGTTGTTGGGCTGGTTGCAGTCGTTGCCGTCGTTGGACTGGTCGCCGTCGTTGCGGTTGTTGGACTCGTCGCTGTTGTGGCGGTGGTCGCGGTTGTTGGGCTCGTCGCTGTCGTTGCGGTAGTCGCAGTCGTTGGACTGGTTGCTGTCGTTGGACTAGTCACCGTTGTCGCTGTTGTGGCGGTTGTTGGGCTCGTCGCTGTCGTAGCGGTAGTTGGGCTGGTTGCAGTCGTTGCCGTCGTTGGACTGGTCGCCGTCGTTGCGGTTGTTGGACTGGTCGCTGTTGTAACGGTAGTCGCGGTTGTTGGGCTCGTCGCTGTCGTTGCGGTTGTTGGGCTCGTCGCTGTGGTTGCGGTTGTTGCGGTCGTTGGGCTCGTCGCTGTTGTCGCGGTAGTCGCAGTTGTTGGACTGGTCGCTGTCGTCGCCGTTGTCGCGGTTGTTGGACTGGTCGCAGTCGTTGGCGTCGTAGTGGTTGTGTCTGTGGTCGAAGCAGTAGGAATAAATATGTCAGTAACCGATCCGGTATCGGCTGGTGTTTCAGACAATCTCTGGGCAGTCGGTAGTGTCGAATCAGCCACTGCAGCAGGAGTAGCAGGGTTAAATATGCCAGAAACCTCAGGTAACAACGGCACAGAGGGCTCATCAGATGGCCCTTGCGGTTGTTGATTAAAGTCTATTTCCGCTGCCGGTAAAGGTTGATCAATGAGAGGCACCGGGTCTTGATGACCTTCGCTATCACTAGGGTTAAGCGGCACTTCAACGCCAACGTCAACACCACTTCGATCAATATTAAGGCTATCGTTCCTGATATCGCCCTCATCAACTTGCGCAGCTTTCCTATCGCCATTAAGACGAATACTTGACTGAAGGTTCTCGTAGCCACCATCGTCAATACTGCCGGATGTGTCACTAAGTGCTTCGCCACGAGCCGTCTCTTGCTCACTTTCGTCACGAGAAAGTACAGTCAAGTCGTCAAGTAACTGCGTATCCTGATTGCCTTCACCTTGCGGCGTAGTAGCCCCATCGCTAGATGTTTCAGTTTTATTATTTTCAGCCATGATATTCTCTTGACGGGTTGACGGATTTAGATGGTGTTATGCTAATCACATCAATGACTAGCCACAAGACGTCCAGAAGTTATAGATCAACCTGATTGGCAAGGAACCTCAGCCTGCACCGTCATACCTGCATGGATGTTGCCATTCAGAGTCCATGGATGGCACTATTTAACGTAAGGCGTGCCGCACGCCAGAAGGGGTAATTAAGCGTCGATTTAATCCCAGCTGCGAAAAAGACGCGCTCGGTGCGGCCCTAGTCGGCTCAATGCTGTTGACTTAAGCTTTTTTGTTCATATGGCAATCGGTCTGCGCTCATATTCCCTGCACTGGGAAGGCAATTACCAGCCTGAGTAGTTGCCTGAACGCGCGGGATCATCCAGCTATTCACCGACACGAGAAAGCGTAAATTCAACAATAGCCAGCGCGCGTTTACGCCGCAAGCTTTCTTGAGGCCGCTCAAGCAATACGCGTACCTCCTTTGTAAACTTTATTACGCCCATTAATGAAATCCACAGGGGCAAATCCTGCGTCTCTTCCAAAGTCAGTGGATTATGTTCAGCATAATGAGCAATAAAACTGTCAAAACGCGCAAAATCAGCTAAATGAATATATTTTTCTGCCAGCGAAAATTCAAATGCGCCATCTACCACATCAGCCATGCGCGGACCGACAAATGCGTTGTTAAAATCAAAGAAACGCGGCTCGCCAAACTCGCCCACAATGACGTTCTTAGGGGTAACATCACCATGGCAGTGAACAATCGGACTCCGTGAAAATAATACATCGCGGTTCTCTCCAGGATGCCATCGCGCCGCCAAAGGAGCCAGATCAGCAAAAGCCTTGGCAATTTCAGGGGAGTGCTGAGTTCCATTGAGGTACCTATCAAAGGTAGGAAGCCAGATCATGCAGGCGTCGTCGAAATGAAAGTTTGCCTCTAACTCAAGCGGCTTTTCTATCTGCACCCGATGAATCTTGGCAAAGGCTGCACCAATTCTATCTAGAGGATATTCTGGGCGTTGTTCAACTTTTCCAGGGATACGCTCGAACAATAACGCACTGAAGCCTTCAATAGCCGTATCTATCCCGGCAGGCGCATGAATAATCTCGGCCGTAGAAACGCCACGCTCTTTGATCGCAGACACTAGTTTTTCTTCATAAATAGTATGCTCGGCAATTCGACTGCTACTATAATTTCCTGACACTTTAAAAAGCTTGAGAATCAAGTCTTGCTTATCCGCAAACACTTTAAAAAGTGCATTTTCGGTGGAGACCTTCATTTTTTCCACAGCCACCTGCGGAAAACCATAAAGTTCAGTTAATCGCTTCGCTATACGTGCTTCCTCCTCGCCATAATAAACCATGCCGTCGCGAGCACGATCAAAAAAAAGCTGAGCTTTAAATTTCTGGAGAAAAGCATCGGTTTCCTCTCTATATCCCCGAGAAGGAAAGTATACGTAAGCATCCACAAGATGATGAGTAAACTGGATATGGGGGAAAAGCTGCTGCCACTCCTCGACCCCGCCCGTCAAAGGAATCTGGGCAATGTGATAAACAGCGCAATGATTGGAAGCCGATGGCAGGTAACAATCCCAATGAGGAGGAATATCATCCTCTCGGGCAGGGTCAATTTCCACCAGGATATCGACATCCGAAGCCAGTTTGGCAAGTTTTCCGTGAACAAAAGGCGAGTCGTAACGCCCCATATCCCCTCGTACCGCCGAGCCCATCAGATAAATTTTGTCCACTGCTGCGAAAGCCGCTATCTCCCGCATCAAAACTTTCTCTATTTTAAGTTTTAGTGCAACCTGTTCATCCGCTGGAAGTACTTCCTTGGATGGCTTGACAAAACCCAACTGAAAACCATTTAAAAGCGCACTCCAGGCACGATACATTTTCTCAGCACTGACCTTACCGGACTCGGTTGATGGCTTGTACGGAAAAACAACTTGGCGGTTCACTGATGAATAAAGCCACGATTGTGGATCGGTGTCTACATTGCTCGCCTTATCGGAATTCACCGCAAAGTAAAAATCCAATACTTGGCAGCGTAGCTGATTCAGCTCGTTGACATCAATAGCCGTCCCGGATTGGGCAAGGTAATCAACCAACCGGCCTACCTTTTGATTGCCGCGAAGGCGCCGGTAATCCATGGCGCTACGCTGCTTATCAGGACGCGCAATAACAGTTAGACACTGACCCAAATAACGTTTTTCGCCGGGTTCGTCCTTTTCGGTACTGAAATTGATGTAATTTAAAATATCCCGGACTTTTGGCATATGATAATGCGCTACAGATATGGCGAGCACCTCATCGGGAACATTGCCAACATCCAGCACAAAATCTACTTCATTGGCATCAAGAAGCCGGACTACCTCATCAAAGGTTGAGGCATACGGACCATCAATGTCCATCGTTCTAAATAAGTGTGCAATTTGTCGAAACTCATCCTTGTCAATGAGGAGTTTGTAGTTACGATAATGAAAGTGATAACCATCGCCACATTCCTCCAACGAAAACCGTTGCGGATGATATTTCACCCCATGCGTCAAGCGTGATTCCGTCCAAATACGAATGTCATCCTGATTTGAATTAGCCAGCTTGCCATCCTGGTATTTTTTTTCCTCAATGATGGTCTGCAACTCTGCCGATTGCTTGGCAAATGTACCCGATATTTCTTCAAACTCTTCCCTACTCAGCTCGATACGGAGGTCTCGGTAGTGGATATGAATGTTTTCTTCCATATCGAGAAAAAAGTTGCGATGGCGCGGCTTACCCAGGATATTGCCGCGAAACAGGATTTTTTTGATAATACCCATGAATATAACCTTTAACTATTAGCGTTCGTGGAAAGACCGTGTAACCACGTCAATAACGGGTTTGGAAAGGTAGGATAGCAGCGTCTTGTTTCCTGTAATCACTTCCGCCTCAACGCCCATACCTGATTGCAGTATGTTGCGCCCCGGCGTTTTACCAACATAGGGGTGATCAAGAGTCACCCAGCCTCGATAATAAGGCTTATTAACTTCATCTAGATTGCTTGAAGCCGAAAATCGCCTCAGTACGCCGGTAGCAAAACCAAAACGGGCGTAGTCATAGCTGTTCACCCGCAAATTAACTCTTTGGTTTACTTTGACATAACCAATATCTTTGGGTTGGATACGAATTTCAGCTTCCAATGGAACATCATCCGGAACAATCTGCATCAGCAATGCACCCGGCTGAACAATTTGCCCTAGGGTTAAAACTTGCTGCTCAAGCACATAACCCCGATGAGGCGCGCGCACCACCAAGCGGTCAACCTTGGCTTTCAGGCTCCCCATGGTTTCTTCAACTTCAGCTATTTCTGCGGTTGCGGTACCCATTTCATTTTGTGCCTCGCGGCGCAACTGATTGAGCGCATCAGCACGACGAAACTCTAACTCGGCGAGCTCCTGCTGGGCGACGCCAATATCCTGCTTTATTCGCCCCACTTCACCGTCCGCAGTGACCTTCGCTCTTTTCGTCTCAAGCAATACGCTTCGAGTAATCAAGTGACGTGAAGCCAGATTTTCACGCATATTGGCAAGCTCTCCGGTCAGATGTTGATCACTTATAGAAGAACCGAGCAATTCTTTATGTTGAGCGATGCGGCGACGCTGCTGGTCAATTTGCCGGTCAAGAACCGAAAGGGTGGAATCACGCGTGACCACCTGAGTATGGTAAAGCGCCTGCTGATCAGCCAGCAGATCGTCGTGCGACTTTGCCAATGAGGCAAAATTCGGTTTCCGCCCCAGCGCAAAGGCATTAAGTCGCTCAACACGCAGCCTTAACGCCACTAAGCGCGTCTCTGACTGATTCAAATTTGCGATAGCTTGGGAGCCATCCAATCGTAACAGCTCTTGGCCTTCCTGAACCAACGAACGCTCTTCAACCATGATTTCCTTAATCATGCCGCCATCAAGATGTTGCACGACTTTAGGTTTACCGATAGTGATAATTTCTCCGGGGGCGCGTGCCACCTCAGTGATATGCGTCAGACCGGCCCAAAGAAAAAACAGGGTAACGGCAACAGTCACCAATTGCAGCATGGGGCGCACAAAGCCGGGGATAAGCTCATCCTCAATATGCGCCGTATCCGAAAGCAATCGGCGCTGGCGGCTTCCAAGCAGTACTGCACTTTTTTCAGTCATCGCTTCGCTTTTATTGTTAAATTTTGCAAACATCATTTGCGTCCTCTCGAAAAAATCTTTTCTTTGATGCTCTCAAACGGGCCAATAGCCGATATTGAACCGCGCTCCATGTATATAGTGGTATCAGCCATGCGCATATGCGCAGGGCGATGAGATACCATCAAAAGGGTGGAACGACCTCGCAACCATTCTATGCAACGCTCTAAGGCTGCTTCACCCATATTGTCCAAACCATTGCCCGGTTCGTCCAATATCACAATCGGGGCTGGTTTTAGCACAGCGCGCGCCAAAGCAATGCGTTGGCGAAAACCAATCGGCAATTGACTGGACTGACTATGTGAAATGCGGGTCTGAAACCCATTGGGCATGGCTGTAATGTCATCAAGTATTCCCGCCATATCGGCAGCCCAGGTAATTTCATCATCGGTAGCTGCTGGATAGACTAAGCGCAAGTTTTGCATAATAGTGCCGTAAAATATATCGCAATGCTGGGGCATATAACTGATTCGGGCACGAAGATCAGCGGAAGTCAGCTGGCGAATATCAATATGATCAAGCCGTACTGTCCCAGCCTGTGGCAAATAAGTACGGGTAAGAAGCTTAAGTATGCTGGACTTTCCAGACCCATTTGGGCCGGTAATCACCACTACCTGTCCTGGCGTTACCGAAAAGGTCACACCAAGCAGCGCAGGGTCAGAGTCATGTAGATAGCGCATAGAGGTTCTGGTAAAACTGATTGCACCCTGAGACTCTGGCCTGATAGTTTGCTTTACGCCGTTATCCGCTTCTGTAGGCAAGCGCATCAGATTCTCAATTTGCTGCATACTTGTGCGGATTTTAGACATCGATATGACTGCAACAAAAAAGTTTTGCATAGGGCCAGTCAGACGCCAAACCAACATAATAGTAGCAACCATTGAGCCAGGACTAATGTCTCCATTAATCGCATTAATCGCAGATACCGCCAGCACACTAAAACCGGTCAAAGTACTCAGTATTTGTGCACTCCCGCTAATCCGGGCATGCACCTGATTGTCTAAAAAGTTAGCCATGGACGCTTTACCGCTCAGATCCCGGTAGCGTTCTACCCAAAGGTTGCGGCAACCGGCACTTCGTATCGTGTTCATCTGAGTAATGGCCTCGTCGAGAAACTCGGTGCGCTCACTGGCAGTCCTGGATGAGCGGACAATGGATCGATGGCTGATATTACGAGTACCAATGGCTAGTAAAAAGAAGAAAATAACTGAAATCAAAACGACCAGTAGTGCCCAAGGATTAATAACGCCAATCGCAATCACCACAATAATATTAGCGGGCATTTCGAAAGCAATGACCGCAAGCGGACCCATGAAAAAATTACGCAGGCTGTCAAAGTTACGAAGACGACCGACCTGACGCGCGACTGAAACGTTCCCTGTAGAACTGGTTGGGAGGCTGATAACCCGGCGAAATACACTGGTACCGATAATATAGTCAATACGGCCGCCCACATGAGCAATCAGCCGCCCCTTAAGGTGACGCACTTGAAAATCCAACACCAGCGCTATAAAGACCCCAAGCACTAGATAACTTGCCATGGTTATATCACCAGAGGGCAAAACCCGATCATAAATCGATTTCACAAAAAGGGGCGGTACCAACGCAAAAACAGTGTTTGCAACGGTAAAACCAAATGCGAGAAAAATATGCTTGCGGAATCTTTGAAATAAATCCCCAAAAAATTTAATCTCGTTGCGAGCGCCTATATCCATGCGTTCACGCGCCCTGAACACGTAAACTTCGTTTTTTACGGTGCTTACGTCAAGAATAGTTTCACTACCCATTCCGCCATCAAAGCAGCGTAGACGTCCATCCGGCAACCTCTCCAAAACAACCTTGGCTGAGCCGTTCCTAGGAACAAACAAGCATGGCATCAGTCGATGATCAATGCGAGCCAGACTGCTAACAAAACTCCTAGGCAATAATCCCAAGTGCTCCATGGTTGAGCAAAGTCCTGAAAGATCAAGATTACTCTCTGCATGAGGCATAGCCTCCATTAACTCCCTTTCATTTTCGTGCCAGCCAAGTGCACGTAAAAGTGGCAGTAGGCAGATTGAAAGATCGGACTCTTCCTCAAACTGACGACGTATGAGATCTGCATAGTCGGCCACATGAGGAGGCCTTTCCAAATACGTTGCCCCGGCACCGACCTGGGCAGACTGATGGGCGTCAACCGCTCTATCAACAATCCGACCGTTAGCTATATTTAACACCCGATCCGCCAGAGTAAACCATGAAGGACGAGGCGTTATTAACACGATTGTACAAATACCCTTTAGCTGGGAAATATAATTCAGCAAACGCTTATCGCCCGCCATATCGAGCGATAGATTGGCCTCATCAAACAGAAGGACACTGGGTTTGTGCACCAATATGCGTACAATCGAGATTATTTGCCGTACTCCAGACGGTAGCGTTTCAGCATTGCCTTCCCCGAGCGAGGTCTCATAACCGAGTTTCATGCTGGCTACCACCTCATCCAGACCCAATTGATGGGCTATATCCAGAGCAACTTCATTCAGGTTTTTGTCGAACATGGTCATGTTTTCCAAAATGGTGCCGGCAATCAATGCACCTTTTTGTGGTAACAAGCCAATTTCTCTTTGTACGCTATCGGAAGAAAACTCGGTTAGGCTGCGACCGTCAACCAGAATGTCCCCGGAATCGGCCATTATCGCCCCGCCTATAATGGATAAGAGACTGCTCTTACCGCTTCCGCTTTCACCTTGAATCAGGATGCATTCGCCTGCTTGAATGCTAAAGGAAATGTCCTGAAGAATGGGGTTGCCATGTCTACGCTCCAACCCAACCCGCTTGAGCTCAATGATCTCCTGAACCTGCGGCAACTCAGGTTTATCGTGATCATCATCACAAGGCATATCGTTTACTTCTTGCAGTCGTTTCTTTGCCGCAACAAAACCCTGATAACGTATCCAAACCGTCAGACCCCGACGCAAGGGCTGCAATGAACGCACCGAAAGCATCATACAGGCCGCCACCCCACCCGGCGTCATCTGCCCGGAAAGCACAGCAATTGCACTGGCAAAAACGATACTGACCGTCATCACCTGCACAAAGCTTGTACCTAAAGCGGTAGCCATGGCACTGCTATTGGACATGCTTTCACTCATATCGGCGGAACCGGCCTGAAGGCGCTCGTGGCGGCGCTCCATTTGAGCCTCCATTGCCATGCTCTTTACAGCATGGATACCGGTAAAAACTTCCACCAAATAATTGCGGCGACGATCATTGGCGACATGGTTACGATCGACCAATTGTCTCAACCAACTGCCGAACCTGAAAATAACGTAAACAAAAATTACCAACAATACTACGGGTACTAATACTACCCAGCCGCCGATGACATAAATCATGCCCAGAAAAAGAAGGACAAAAGGCAGGTCTAACAAAACCAGCAATGCCTGCCCCGAATAAAACTCTGCGACCTTTGAAGCCGATGCCACGCGCTCAATATGAACTCCCGGTTCCTCCTGTTGCAGACGCTGGATAGGAACGTGCATTAATCTGCTTAATGCCTCCACACTGGCATTATGCTCAAAGCGCGCGCCTAACCAACTGGTTACCAGTCCATTAACTTCCCGTAACAGTTCCTCGATAACCAGCCCTACAACGACCCCTACCACCAATAGAGCCAGGGTTTCTAAAGACTGATTCAGCACCACGCGATCCATGATTTGCAGTATTGCCATCGGCAATATCAAACCCAGAATGTTATAGAGTAAGGCCGCAACCGCTAGTAAAGGACTGACCCGTCGCAAGTCAGGAGAGCGAAATATGTCCAAAAGCGGAGCAATTGAACCTTTGCTGATTTTGCCCTTATTCAGCAAAGTTGATAATAGTGCTCGCATAGCTATTCAACTCCAGATTGATTAACTAACAGTTGTAATAATGGATGCGCAAAAGTAATGCATCCCTCTTCGTTTTGCGATAAAACCCCACTGGCAATAGCCTGTTCAACGGCAATTTGTATAGTGTCTTCGGACTCCCACATGGCTGCGGCAATTTCTGTCGCCATTAAGGGAGTCGTTGCCTTGCTGACCTGACGCAGCAAAGCACGATCAAGCTTGAGTCCGTCCATGCGTGCGTTAATCACGACTTGTAAGGAGAGGGGTAAGTTGACATCCCGGTGATGGCATGCCAATTCAATGGCAAAAAGCGGAACACCTGCGGCCTGCTTTACGATTGTCGCTGTGGTTTGCTCTCTATCCTGCGCGCGCCAAATATCCGCATCAGACCTCCCCCCTGCTTTTATTGCGTCTTTTTCCGATTGAGCAAAAGATTCGGTTATCAGTCTTTCAATGGCAGCTTTAGGTAAATGTCCCAGCCTGATAGTTTCACTGGGGGTTATTGCGTATTTAGAAAATTTACGTGCGGCAACTATAACCAACTTTCCATTCGCGGCACTTGCTGTTTCAGTCATTTTTATCAAAATATTGACGGGTAAGAGGTGAGCATCGTCTACGATAATGACATCATGACCTCGGCCCGCAACTGATCTGATGCAATGCAGCATGGCTTGAGGCTTTACCGGCACTCCGTTGGGATACAGGTACAAGTTGCCCTCTTTGCCGCCAGAATGACAAACGAAGTGATGAATTCGGCCTTTCATATTCAGGCCATATTCCGCAGCATAACGACATAGCAGTGATTTACCCATGCCCGTTTCACCTTCAATGTAAACGAGATGGTTTTTTTTGCCTCTAAATACCTCGGAAAACAGTGTTTGCAGACGTTCAAGTTCGGCGTCTCGTCCCAATATTAACGGCTCGCTACCGAGTTCTTCGCTGCTTCCTAGCTGAGATTCCGGGAGCAGGTTTTTTTTGCCCCACGGCATTCTATTAAGCGTCTTAAATAAGATACGGGGAACAGAGTATCCATGAGCATTGGGGCCGGTTATTTGCAGCATTTTTTCCGCCGAAGCGCTCAGCGCCAACTCTCCGGGTGCTGAGTTGCTCGCAAGTTCACGTGCATGGGCAATTACCGCGCTGGCGACAACCTCCCCCGACCAACCGCCATGACGATTCATGCTGGAAATTGCGAGTCCTGCGGCTAATCCGCCGCGTAAATTCTCGGTAAGATTCGGATAATCCGTCAGAGCGTCAAAAACAGCACGAGCTGCACGTAACGCCTTAAAAATATCTTGCTCAGTCCCACGCTTAATGCCGAAAATCAAATCGCCTATATAATTTTTACTGGTCAGAAACAAGGCATCATGAGCGCCCGCTAAGGCTGAAAAAGTTTTGTGCAATTCTTGAACAATAACCCTTGAATATGGCTCAGCACTGGCTTTCATAACTGAGTCAGACAAATAAATGCTTAATACAAGACAAGGACGACGTTCCAGTATCCCTTCGGATATTTCGGCGCTTTCAGGTTGAGAAACGGGCTCCTGATTAAGGCCTTGAGAAACGGCCATGGTGCGATTGCTGACCTGGAGTTTTTTAAACAGCGCGACGACATGCTGCTTCACTGTGCCCAGGCCTATCCCCAATTCATTGGCAATTTCCTTATTAACTTTACCGGTTTTAATTAATGCCAGAATTTGCTGCTGCCGCTGAGTAAGTTCAGGCAACAGCTCAACTTCTTGACTCAGGAATGCAGTTGCTGACAACTTATCAATAGGCCCTTGATTCATACATGTCTTATCACTAACAAATTTCGCCATATAAAAAACATCTGCGGCATTATTCAATACACCATGGGAAATTAAATGGGGTACTGAGACAGGATTGACACAGG
Organism: Methylobacter arcticus; assembly: GCF_050917435.1. Taxonomy (NCBI): domain Bacteria; kingdom Pseudomonadati; phylum Pseudomonadota; class Gammaproteobacteria; order Methylococcales; family Methylococcaceae; genus Methylobacter; species Methylobacter arcticus. Next base: position 1,754,485 of record NZ_CP159583.1, on the reverse strand, counting down.
ACAAACGCGCGAAGCAGAAGACAATATCGTAAAACGAGGGAAGCAGGAAAACCGATATTCCCAAAACAAGCTTTCAGTAAAAATACCCCCCCCCCCGACTTCTTAGAGTCTACATTAGGGGCTTGGGGGCTTAACGCTGAAGATGTTGCTTTCGTTTTGTCGCTTAATTTTTTAGGATCAGCTAGGACGAGCTTGGATGTATTGTCCGTCTCCGCTTGCATCACAGAACCGGATGATTCGTCTTCCATGAAGTCATTAAATTCATCAGCTTTAGAAGACACGAGGTTGCAACGTACCTGTTTGGCATTCAGTTCCCAGCAGAAAGTACCGGCTTCTTCCTGGCTTGGGAATCGGGCAATAAACACCCTATACCAAGTAGCGCGTTCTTGCTGCTCTTTCGCCACTTTACCTTGCAGCCGAGGCAGCGCAGTGCGGTCGGTCATCAGGTTGGGAAAGCGTTGATGCAAATCACGCCAAGCATGAGTAACCCCTGAGCGATCATGTAATCCGGCTAATTCAACCAACCAAAATTCATCATCGGTATCGATTTTGCTTCCAGTCCAGTCAATGCCAGGTTCAGCCATAGGCGTCGCTGCTAGAGCAGATTTATCCTGAGGGCGAACACCGTCACCAGGCAATATCCCTCCTTGATGGACACCACCGCCCAAGGCACTATATAGCGAAACCAAGCTATTAAAACGCTGTTGTCGTATATCGTGGTATTCATCCAGCATACGGTGGTAGGTTCGCTCAGTATCAATCAAGGTTAAAAAGTCAATACCGCCAACATCATAGGATTCCCTACTAGCTGACCAAGCACGCAATGCGGCTTCTGTGGACACTTTCTGCGCCGCCAACCGATCGCCATTCAAATGCGTGCTAACTATCGCATCCTCGGTTTCACGCACCGCTGAATAAATAGTATGCAAATATGTTTCCACTAACTCTTCGTGCAACGACCGTGCAAAATCGACATCCTGAGTACGCTTGCCATGATCGAAAATCGTTGTCGCCAGACTGCCTACTGCGTTATAAATAAGGCCGTAAGGCGCAAAAAAAAGTTGGGCATAGGTCAGCAAGCCCACACTGGCTTGGGAGGTTAATGTTAGCGGCGGGAATAATCGCGCCCGCGCCACATCAATGTCGGCATCTGCCGCCAACAATCTGGCCTCGACCGCGCGTATATCAGGTCGGCGCACTAACAGCGAAGTCGGCACATCAGGCAACGCTCCCGGAAAGGTAAGCGAATCCAACCCTTTATCCGATAACGTCAGTGCGCTAGGCGTAATCCCTAGCAGTTGAGCCAGTGCGTTTGCCGCGATTTTCCGTTTCAAATCCCAGCCAGGAATCGTCGCATGTACCTGAAAGTCAGCGGAACGTTGCTGCTCCAGATCAATAATGGTGGCATCGCCAACTTTCACGCGCTCACTGACAGCCTGGAGCAGGCCGTGGAGCACGATTTCCGTCTCACGCGCAACCTGGACGCGATCATTAAGGTAGAGATATTCAATGTACTTGGAAACGACATTAGCAATCAAAGTACGACGGACATCATCACTTTTATAAGTGGCTTGCCATAGCTGAAATTCCGCCGATTCAGCCATAGATCTGTGTTCACCCCAGACATCGACATCCCACGTACCGCGCAAGCCGACCTGATAATATTCGCGGTGCTTGGCTTGATTGTTCGAATTAATCTGGGCCGAGTTGACACCGTTGGGTGGCGAGTCATAGTGCGCTTCAAGCGGAGCGGTAACAACCGGGTATTGATTTGCATCCGCCTGATTTGCACGCGCCTGGGACTGGGCTAAGCGCAGCATGGCGATACGTAAATCGGTATTATTGGCTAATGCTTGGTCAACCAGTGAATTAAGCTCGGCACTACCAAAGGGATGCCACCACTCATCAATATCTGCTTCTGTAAGCAGCTTTGTGGGTGTCCTTGCAGGCGATTTTGCAGGGACCCTATCATCTTCAGCAGGGGGAGCCACATCTCCAGCTTTGGGGAAGGACGCAGATTGCTGGTATTGTGTCGAAAGGAGCACGACCGGCACATCGTAGTGATCGCGCTTTATGGCACAGCCCGACACTATCATGATATTTAAAATAACCGAGACGAAAATAATGCCTCGGGTTCGTACAAGCCACTTCGACAGGCTCAAGACAGGCACTCTGGCGCAATACTGAAGATAAACCAAACGGTCTTGAATCTGTTCAAAAGAATACTTTCCACATGCTAATGTTTTTATCCCTGCCTTAGCGAAGTAAAGCTTCCTCGTCATAAATAAGGAAACGGGAAAACTGGACCTATCGTTCTTAATCATACGATTTATCACAAAGGTGTAAGTAAAATGAAGCCATCGGTTATAAGAGAATCATGCATTGAGTTTAAAGAGGCAGCTCATTACTTTCAGTCACGGATATTTCATGATTAATTTCATCAAATTGTAAATTCAACAAAATAGTAGATTGCATAGACGAATATAAATACCAAAATATAACTTCATATTTAATTTCAGATGCGTCAAACTCTATACTAGCTAACCCATTGAACAGATTACTTAGGTTTAAAAACTTATTTTTTACAAAGCCGGACGCCATTCCCCCATGAACAATCCAAACGCATGTTTTATTATGTTGAATAAACCAACTCTGCCACGACGATAAAATGGCTGCTAATTCAGCATCAGTAGTGGACATAATAATATCTTGTTCAATGTTAATTAAAACAAGATCAACAGATGCAAATGCTTTTTCTTCCATATCTTGTTTAATTCCACTAAATAAATGTTTACCGTCTTTTATGCAAACAACATTCAAAAGCAGATTTCCCATATCATAGATAACAAATAATTTCTTATTGATTTCAGGGGGTACATTGAATAATCCATTCCTTTCTTCAAAAGAAATCAATGCAGTTTTGATATACGGATTATGGATAATCGTTTGAATTAAAATTGATTTAGCTAAAGAAAATAGTGGAACTGTGATTACAAACAGCCCATGCTTTTCTATAGAACCGTAACACGGATCTAATTTTTTAATTCCTATTAACGATTCTGGAATAGAATATTCATTTTTGTTTGGAGCACTTATAACTTTAACAGCAGGTATATTCGCAGGTATTTCAATATCTAGAGCTTGTTGATTTTCAACCGAACCTGATGTGTCGCCAACATTATCAGACAACGACACTAGCGCATGGACATTACCTACAACAGATTCATCTACTGACGTTTGAACAACGAATATTTCTTGTTGTTCTTCAATAGAATCCGATGTATTAATAGCATTTTCAAGCAGAAGGGTGCCCTCCTGAGTCCCGTCTACAACTGAAGCAGACTCATTCGCGGGCGTTTTAATATCTAGGGTTGGTTGATCTTCAAGCGAACCTGATGTGTCACTAACATTCTCAGGCAACAACACCGCCGTCTGGACATCATCTACAACGGCAATAACAGATTCATCTACTGACGTTTCAACAACTAATCTTTCTTGTTGTTCTTCAAAAGCCGCCTGCCTGGAAACAATTTCGCTATCTCTTTCACTTAACTGCTTACTGATCTGTACGCTATTTTTACTATCGAATTCAGTAACTTGTCCACAGTCTAAACATAAACCGGATTTGGGCATGACTGCGTCGGAATTACAATAAGAACAATGCATCAACATAGAAAAAACACGCCCAATAACATGAATCTTTGATTTTATTTTAAGCTCAGACTAGCCGCCAAGCACTAATTCTTATCAATCAATACGCACTAAACGAAAACCCCATTCATTGCTCCTATTTTCTGGGTTACTCTGCATTCGAGCCGCTGATCGCAATGTTTCTAAGCGGCTATTCCAACTACCACCTCTCAAAACCCGAGGCACATCATTACTGCGATCGGTACTTCCGTCTAGTTGTTCTGAACCGTTGTAATAGGGATCATATTCAGATGCACACCATTCACAAACATTGCCATGCATTTCAAAAAGTCCCCAGGCATTTCCGAGAAAAGTTGCTGTCGGCATCGTTTTATGACGTGATATGCCCTTTGAAACCATTAGATGTGGCGAAGCGCCATCATAATTGGCTTGAGCAGTCGATATGGTCTTGCCTGTATTAAAGGGGGTTTCCGTTCCAGCTCTACAGGCATATTCCCACTCCGCTTCGGTAGGAAGTCGACACTGCCAGCCATTAGCATGAGATAACCACTTTGCATAGTCGACAGCATCCCAATAACTAACAAATATAACCGGCCGATTTCCACGCCCCCATTTACAGTCACTGTATTTCCCTTTTCCTGTTTCCTTACAAAAAATATCAAACTGTTCAAAAGTAACTGCCGTTTTCAGCATTCTAAATCCAGACACCGTTACATCATGTAATTGCTCATCAGCGTCCTCAGCTGCATCTAGCGAACCCATCATGAATTCACCTGCGGCTATTGTTACCCAATCTGTATCTTCAACCATTGTTATGCTCATAATGCACTCATTTATAGTGTTATTTTCAACGGCAATAGTGTCGGCATCTATTGCGATACCTACCTCATTTTTCAGTTCAGGTATATTTTCAGAGGCTTTAGCTTCAACAACAACTTTATGCTCTTTTTTCTGCACTATTTCTTCTTTATCGTCAGCTTTATCAGCGATAACATCCACAGCTTTTATGATGTCTAGCTCGGCCTTCTGCTCAGGCGCACTGATAGAGGCTTTAGTTTTAACAGCATCTTTATGTTCTTCTTGCTGCGCAATTTCCTTTTTATCGTCAGCTTTATCAACAATAACATCCACTACTTTTGTGGTATCTACCTTAGCTTTCTGTTCTAGCGTACTGATAGAGGCTTTAGTTTTAACAGCGTCTTTATACTCTTCTTGCTGCGCCATTCCTTTTTTATTAGCAACTATATCCATTGGCACTATATACCCGGCTTTTTCAACGCAGGTTACACATACAGGTTTATCCTGAAATCGACTACTCTCAGAGAGAACTAATTGGCATTCGATACATTTAAAACTTTTTATCCCGTTATGCTCATCACCTAGCAAATTTTCACTCATAATTTCCTTCCCGACATAACATGTCTTGTGTGCACACTACGTAACACCATTAATAAATGGCTGATTTAAAAACTTACGGCTGACTCTGTCATTATTCCAGCACCCACTTCGATAACAGTAGCATCAACTAATCGATTACTCCCATCTGAGTAACAAATCATATGGTTTTTTGAGAATTTACAGCCCTTAACTAGCAAGCAGTTCCATTATTAATAACTGTACGCTTTCAAAGTAAGATGGAAGTAGGGTCATATCCCTTAATAGCAAGCACATCATTATCAAGCCACGGGGTTCCCGAATAAGGCAGCGCAGAAATGCACACGAGGATAATTCAATTGTATTCAGCGGAGACGACGACGTTACCGGTAAAACCTTGTAATTTAATCTTCAGCCTAAGATTCCTGTTTATTACAGCAACACAATCATCAACGCATATCTTGATTTTTTAACAGTCATTTTTATTAATTTGTCTACAACAATATCTAATAAATGTGACGCAATTCAAAATTTATCTATACGTAATATAACGTATACATCGCGACCTGTCAAAGCAGGACATACAAGTGTGTTCCTCATGAACCACATGAAACAAGAGCCTTTTGTGATGAAAAGTATTGAGCTCTATCCGAGCTAGCAGCAATCAATGCTCATCGAGAAAAAAAGTCAACTATGGCAGAGCGTTGAGAAACATCAACCAAACAAGCATCAACTAAAGCCCATGAGGTTGGGTTACAGACGAAAAGTTCAAATACGCGTCGACTTTACGTCGCGTCTTATGTCATCACAAGTTGATATTTTATTGAGTTTCGCTTAACGATACAGCCACCGGGCACCTATGTTCCCCCTGAACTTCTAGGTGTATAAACAAGAGAAAATAATATAAGGCAGCACCTTAAAAAGATTGCAAAGCTAAAGCCGCTCGTCTGAAGCCAGTGACCTTAACTTTATGTTTTTATAATAAAATTTAAGCATAAAAGACAGGGAATGTTGCCTGGTTTTTTAGGGTTATCAGGATTCAGGAAAGACTTTTTTAAGCGCGATGGGAGGGGACCAGACGATTTCACCTTATTTCTTCGTTGGGATTGCCAAAAAAATACGAATAATCGACGGTTTTTAATGTTTTTGGTTTTCTAATGATTTTTACCACAATATTTACTAAAAGATGCCGAGTCTTTTTTATTGTCAATCCAATACCGGCACCTATTAATAACAAAATGATAACGGCAATATACTTTGATAAAGGCGTATGCTCTGATGGCGCTGTTCCTGTAGACAATGAAGGAACCGCACTTGCATTATTGGGTGGAATATTTATGTTTTTTTCAGGCGAATTATTTTGTACGATCGTTTTACTTTCAATTTCATCCATAACAGGATTAATTGATTTACGACGACGTTCCTGAGCACCAATCACTTTATTATTAATCTGATCATACTCAAGCATCAATGGAAATGACGCATACACTGATGGCGCTTCACCTATAGACAACAAAGGTATCACGCTTGCAATGTCTAACACATGCTTATTGCCGTTAATATTATTTTTTTTAGCTACATTATCTTTCGATGTCGTTTTATTTTTATTTTTTGTTTTGTCAAAAACATGGTTGATTAAATATGAATTTTTTAATGACTCACGACTGGTAACTTTTGCTTTAATCACTTTTTTATCACCCTGATTAGGGTGCCCTGCATGACTCGCTTTTAATTTAGGGGACGGTAATTGTTGTTTAGTTAATGTGGTCAAAACAACAATGGTTTTTCCTAAATCGGGCGATTTTTCAGAATTATTGAGTTTAGCAATGAGCTTATCGTAGTCTGACTTAGTATCTAATTTCCAGTTTTTGTCACGCTTTAATAAAGCCACGATTTTCCTTAAATGCTCAAGATCGTTTATCTCAAACCAATATTTTGCTAACTTAATAAGCAGCTTGGGATTATTACCCACTTTAGATTCTATTGCATGTAAACGCACGACTGCTTGTTGTTTATCATGTTCTATTAAGTTATCCAGCAAACCAAATTGATAATCCAACCATATCCTTTGCTGACTTTCAATGAGACTAGGCGAACGCTGGGCGGCGTCAATTTTGTCCATTTCAGCTAAGGCCTCAAGCAACTTATTTTGTTTAGCCAAATAAAGTGCAGCAGCGAAATAGCTATCTGAAGACAGCTTAGTATTAACCAAAAATTGACCAATAAATCGATCCGCATCGGTTTCTCTATGGAGTTGATTCAAAATATTAGCCATTCGGTAGGCCAACCAAGGATTTTGTGTGTTCAAAGAAATCGCTTCGTCAATTTTATAACTAGCTTTTTTAAGATCGTTATTATTCAACGCAGCTTCTGATTCGCTCACAAATAAACTAATTTTTTTTACGGCTAAATCATCCTCGACGACTTTATTTTGTTGTTCTAAAATGTATCTATGCTTCACTGTATCAGCTTGCAGCTGCGAAGCAATCAACATAAAAAAAACACTTAGTAATAAAATAATGAATTTGTTATTACACATTTAGCGCGTCAAAAAATTGTATTTATTTATCGGATTTCACAAAAATACTGTATAAAAAGCATAAACAGCTTTAAACGCATGGTGAAAGTTTAAATTGAAAAAATAATTCACCTGACAGTTTACACTAATAAGCTAGAATCTCACATACTACACAAATGGACTTCCAATTTTCTACTTTCCATGTCTGCTTCTCCATTCAAGTAAGACGTAATTAGATTTAAAAACAATAATATAGAGGTCATTACTGATCTTCTTTATCGTTCTTTTCTGGAAAAACCGGTAAATTTTCCACGCTTTTTGATCAACACAGAAAAATGCACCCACCACTGCGCACAGGACAAAGCCTACTGTACAGCGAGCAGAGGCAACAAGGATTGCAGGCAAATTCAGCTAGACAAACTCAATCGAAAATATAAAGTAATAATGAGACAGTTCCATTTCGCTGCATATGGAAGGTTACCCGCTTAGACTCATACTTTATTGTCCTAAATGAGGTGCCACTATACAGACCCTCTACTGAGAATTATGTTTGGCTATTTCACCAAGTAAAGTTTTTTTGCGTTATTTTGATAGGGTATCTTTCTTCTTGGATTAAGTGGTTAAATGGTTTCATTGATTGCCTTTTTTGTTTTGGCAGACAAAACCATACCAACTATCTCTTTGTAAAAAATGTTACAAATATTCATTAATTCAAGGCGTTATTTCTGTGCACTCCAGACAAAACATTCAACCCTCACCCATTCAAAAATATAGACCAGCTACTCTGTCTGTGGTGCTGGAGAGCAAACCGAAAGACCAAAATCAATTCAATATGCCTCCATCGGTTTATTGCTCCCAATGTAATTCTGCCGCAGTTATGCCCAAATCAGGCCTATGCCTAGACTGTGGACACACAACAGAATTGGATAATCAAAATAGTGTGCCGCTTGACCAACTATTAAGTGAAACTGCTTTTGGGCAAACGGCTATCAAAGAACAACAAGGCCTGCCGGTTATAGAAACCATCTTAACCGAACCCGATTTATATTCAACTCATTGTTATTATTGTAATAATTATACAGTCATGCCCAAATCAGGGCTATGTCTGGCCTGTGGCAAAGTAACAGTCTTTGATAATCAAAATAGTGAACTGTCTGGCGCAACTGCTGCTGGGCAGACAGCTATTGAAGAACAACAAGACATGCGGGTTATTGAAGCAACTGAAGCTGACTCTACGCCTCCTGTTGGATACGATAACCAGACGGAAGTGTCGCTGCTTGTAAATGCCGAGAACACATTAGACGCGATAGCAACTCAACAAACGCTAGCAAATGATTTTGTTGCTGTGACAGATGATAGCCAAACGGCAACTCTATTGCCTGAGAATGCCGGCAACATATCAGATTCGATTGAAGATCAGCGAACGCTAGAGATTATCAATGGACCTGTTGCTGTTGAATACAATAGCGGGACGGATTCAACAGAGGAACACAAAAAAACCTTAAATATTGAACAAACCGTTACCGAATCTAAAGGAAAAACAAATATTGATAAGGCCTTAGACGCAACGGCTAACCAATCTACTACTGGTGATAGCGGTTTGGTTAAGCCTTCTACACCCGAAAATCCCTTTTTGCTACATAAAGGCGATAGCACAAAATCAGATGTCATTGAGTTTTGTAAGGGCGTATTTGATCAGTTAAAAGAAAGATTATTCTCCAATAAAAGCCACTATAAGCCATTAAATATATTGCCTGCATGTAGTCTTGTTGAGGAACATATTTCAATGGATGTCGTACAAAACCTCTTTCCAATCAGAAATTACGACAATGAAAAACTTTTAGCTTTTACATCCGACCTTAAATCTGAAATATGTCCCAAACAAACCACCTTGTTTCATATCGGCGATAAGACTGACTCAGCTCTGTATTTGTTAAAAGGTGTTATTTCTTTATCGGATGAGAACGGAAAAAATTCTGAACTCGTATCTGGAACTGAAGAAGCCAAATTCCCCCTCTCAAGCAGTGCCATACATACAAAAACAGCTATAACTAAAACTGATGTGAGTGTTTTGCGTGTCTCGCAAAAAATAATGTCCAGAAAACATGCACCATTATCACCATTTTCAACACTGGTAATTCCAAATGAGATAACTAAAAATCATCTGATGTCCAGCTTTCTTCATCATTACAATAATGAAGAGCTTAATATACTCTCCTTACCGGATGTTACGGTTAAATTGCGCAACGCCATGCAGAACGATGCCAGCATTACCAAAATCGTAAAAATCATTCAACTTGATCCAGTCATTTCAGCCAAGCTTATCGGCTTAGCCAACAGCCCTTTTTATGTCAGCGCATCCCCCGTAAAAAGCTGCATTGAAGCGGTAAACCGTATTGGTTTAAATGCCACTCGCAGCTTCGTCATTAGCTTAAGCCTCAGTCGAGTTTTCAAAAACAACTCACCACTTGTAATAAAATATGCCGATAAAATCTGGAAACAAAGCATATATATTTCTAAACTCAGTTATATTTTGGCTGCTGTCACCAAACAAGTTAATCCAGAAAAAGCACTACTCGCAGGACTCGTCTGCGACATAGGCGCTATACCTTTTTTAAGTTTTGCCGCCAATCTTCCTAAAGACTATTGCTCTGAATCAGATATCGAACTTATTTTGCCTTATGTTAAAGGCCCGATAGGATATAAGGTTTTAAACGATTGGGGATTTTCTGAGGAATTTCTTAAAATACCGCTCGATTCTGAAAACTGGTATCAAAACAGCAGTGATGAGCTGAATCTAACCGACATAGTTGTACTTTCCCGGTTTCATAGCAGAATAGGAAAGCCGAACACACCTAGATTACCCACTCTCACCTCTATTCCTGCGACCAACAAGTTTAAAAAAAATCCACTTTCTCCCGATCTCTCATTATACGTACTGTATAAAGCCAAGCAGCAAGTTAATGATATTATGAAAGCGTTTACCAGCTAACAGCAACCATGAGGAACATCGAATCGGCGCTTTACTGTACCGAAAAAATCATGTTTTATTCCCCGCTAAGTTCCTTGCAGAAAGTCAGTTAATCTTCAGAACCAAGGCTTCACTTGATTTTGTCGATAACTTAATTTGTCCGAAACACGCATGTTTGCAGTTAAGGCGACAGAAACCAAAAGCACTCCCCCAATTTATAAAAAAAATAGCGCTACGATGAAAAACCACGAAGAACAAGTCACTCAACTTAGCGAGAGGGATGATCATTGGCGGAACTAAACAACTTACCATCCTGTTTTTTAATACGTTTTTCCTGCATATAAGTACTGCAACTGGATAACGGCCGGTCTAAAGCACTATAATAGTGCTGTTTTTTAAACTTATGGAGAAATAAATGCATGTAGTTACGTTGATAAAAGGTGATGGTATCGGCCCATCGATAATGGATGAGGCCGTTAAAATTATTGACGCATCCGGCGTAAAAATTCAGTGGGAAGAAGCCTATGCCGGTTTGGCCGCTTTTGAACAATTCGGCACGCCGCTGCCCGATGAAACCATGGCATCAATAGATAAAACCCGCCTGGTATTTAAAGGCCCGCTGACCACCGTTGTCGGAGCTTCCGGGTTTAGAAGCATTAACGTAGCGTTACGGCAGAAATATGAGTTATATGCCAATGTCCGTCCCGCCAAAAACTGGCCAGGCGTAAAAACCCGCTATGACAATGTCGATATTGTGATCGTCAGGGAAAATACCGAAGGACTCTACGCAGGACTTGAGCATTATCTGACCCCTAAAAAAGACATCGCAGAAAGTCTGGCCGTGGTCACCAGAACCGGTTCGCAACGGGTGATCGACTATGCTTTTAAATACGCACAGGACAACCATCGCAAAAAAGTCACCGTTTGCCATAAAGCCAATATTTTAAAATTCACCCAGGGACTGTTTCTGGATGTCGCCAGGGAAACGGCCGCGCGTTATCCCGACATTCAGTTTGACGAGAAAATCATTGATGCCGCCTGCATGCACATGGTGATGGATCCCTCGCAGTTTGACGTGATCGTTTGTACCAATATGTTCGGCGACATACTATCCGATTTGACCGCAGGTCTGGTGGGTGGTTTGGGCTTGATTCCCGGCGCCAATATCGGTGATGATGCGGCCTTGTTTGAAGCCGTACACGGCAGCGCGCCGGATATCACCGGAAAAAATCTGGCTAACCCTACCGCCGTTATCATGGCTGGCGTGATGATGCTGGATCATATCGGCGAACACGAAGCCGCCGCTAAAATAAAAGCAGCAGTTGAAAAAGTGGTTAATGAAGGCAAGTGTGTTACATCGGATTTAAATCCGCAATCGACATGCGGAACGATCGAAATGGGTAACGCAATTGTTGAGGCGATGAAGTAAAGTAGATAACATCGTTCCCACGGTCTCCGTGGGAACGATAAAGGTGCCGTCTAATCCCGTTTAAACCTTTCCCCAGGAATTCCCCATGCTAGAACAATACCGTAAACACGCAGCAGAACGCGCCGCCGTTGGCATCGTCCCCAAACCGCTGGATGCCGAACAAGTCGCCGCTTTGGTCGAGCTGATCAAACAACCGCCTGCTGGAGACGACTGCATGGATGCAGGAGGTAGAGCAACGCATGGAGCAGTTGCCGAGGAGCAATTCGTACTTGATCTGCTGGCTAACCGCGTTCCTGCCGGTGTTGACGAAGCCGCTTATGTTAAAGCGGGATTTCTGGCGGCTGTTGCCAAAGGCGAAGTCAACTCTCCGATTCTGGATGCGGCACGCGCTACCGAATTACTCGGCACCATGCTGGGCGGTTATAACATCGCGCCGCTAATCGATTTGCTGGATAACGCCACAATGGCTCCGATTGCCGCCAAAGCGCTGTCTCATACCTTGCTGATATTCGATGCTTTCCACGACGTGCAGGAAAAAGCCGATGCAGGCAACCCGTTCGCCAAGCAGGTGCTGAGTGCCTGGGCGGAAGCGGAATGGTTCACCAGCAAACCCAAAGTGCCTGAAAAACTGACGGTGACCGTATTTAAAGTCACCGGCGAAACCAATACCGATGACCTGTCCCCGGCTCCCGATGCCTGGTCGCGTCCGGATATTCCGCTGCATGCACAAGCCATGCTGAAAATGCCGCGCGAGGGCATTAGCAACGCCGAACAGCAAATCGCCGAACTCAAGCAAAAAGGCTTTCCCATTGCTTATGTGGGCGATGTGGTCGGCACCGGTTCTTCGCGCAAATCGGCGACCAATTCGGTGTTATGGTTCATGGGCAATGACATCCCCTACATTCCCAACAAGCGCGAAGGCGGGGTTTGCATCGGCGGAAAAATCGCGCCGATTTTCTTTAACACCATGGAAGATTCTGGCGCCCTGCCCTTTGAGTGCGATGTGACCCACATGGCGATGGGCGATGTGATCGACATTTATCCGTATGCAGGCGAAGTTAAACGCCATGACAATGGCGAACTGATCTGTAAATTCGAACTGAAAACCGATGTCATTCTGGACGAAGTGCGTGCAGGCGGGCGTATTCCGTTAATTATCGGCCGGGGTTTAACAGACCAGGCACGCAAAGCACTGGGGCTTTCGGCATCCACGGTTTTTAGCCGTCCGGTCGACGCTAAAGACAGCGGCCGCCGCGATGGCTCCTGCAATCTTGCGGCATTCCCTCCATCCCTGGAGGTCAAGGGATATACGCTAGCGCAAAAAATGGTCGGCAAGGCCTGCGGCGTTGCTGGCGTTCGTCCCAACACCTATTGCGAACCGCACATGACCACTGTGGGTTCGCAGGACACCACCGGACCCATGACCCGCGACGAATTGAAAGACTTGGCTTGTCTGGGTTTTTCCGCCGACCTGGTGCTGCAATCGTTCTGCCACACGGCGGCTTACCCCAAGCCGATTGACGTCACCATGCAGCATACGCTGCCGGATTTCATTATGAACCGCGGCGGCGTGTCGCTACGTCCCGGCGACGGCATTATTCATTCCTGGTTAAATCGGATGCTGTTGCCGGATACTGTCGGCACCGGCGGCGATTCGCATACCCGCTTTCCTATCGGCATTTCATTTCCCGCCGGTTCAGGACTAGTCGCATTTGCCGCAGCAACCGGCGTGATGCCGCTGGATATGCCCGAATCGGTTTTGGTTAGGTTTAAAGGCGAAATGCAGCCGGGCATTACTCTGCGCGATTTGGTCAATGCGATTCCTTACGTGGCAATACAGCGCGGCTTGCTGACGGTTGAAAAGCAGGGCAAGAAGAACGTATTTTCCGGCCGCATCCTGGAAATCGAAGGCCTGCCGGATTTGAAGGTAGAGCAGGCTTTTGAATTGTCCGATGCGTCGGCGGAGCGTTCTGCCGGCGGTTGTACGGTGCGCCTGAACGAAGCGCCGATCCGCGAGTATTTAAAATCCAATGTCACCCTGCTGCAATGGATGATTGCCGAAGGTTACGGCGATGTGCGCACTATTGAGCGTCGCATTAAAAGCATGGAAGCATGGCTGGCTAATCCGGTATTGCTGGAAGCTGACGCCAATGCCGAATACTTTGAAATCATCGAAATCGATATGACTGAAATCAAGGAGCCGTTGCTGGCCTGCCCCAATGACCCGGATGACGTAAAAACACTGTCCGCTGTGGCCGGGACTAAAATCGACGAAGTGTTTTTGGGTTCGTGCATGACCAATATCGGCCATTTCCGCGCCGCCGGTAAATTACTGGAAAAGCACCAAGGTGAATTGCCGACCCGTTTGTGGGTTGCACCGCCCACCAAAATGGATCAAAGCCAACTAACCGAGGAAGGTTATTACGATACTTTTAACAAAGCCGGCGCGCGTACCGAAATGCCGGGATGTTCGTTATGCATGGGCAATCAGGCGCGGGTCGCCGAAAACGCTACCGTAGTGTCTACATCGACAAGGAACTTCCCCAACCGTCTGGGCGATGGCGCTAATGTGTATTTGTCATCCGCCGAACTGGCGGCAGTGTGCTCGATTCTGGGAAAAATCCCAACTTTTGACGAATATATGCACTATGCCAGCGAAATTAACGAAACCGCCGAGGATACCTATCGTTATTTGAACTTCGACCGGATGGATGGTTATCGGCAAAAGGCTACCGAGGCCGTATAGGATTCTCTCGTTCCCACGCGCTGCGTGGGAATGCAGTGCTGGACGCGCTGCGTCCTGTGCCTATACTGGCTACGTTATCAGGCCGTTGCGCCTAACCCGTGGCGCAGCGCGCCTTAACTGCATTCCCACCCAGCGCGTGGGAACGAGATATGACGAGTTACGTTGTTATCTTTACCTTCGCTACGAAACAAGTACCCCCGTACAGAAAAAAGCAACCATGCTAAAAAAACCCGTTCGACAAACAGTCTCAAAACAGTCCCAAGTAAAACTCGACTTACTCGAACAGCAATACAACGCCCTGGTAGCGCAAGGTAACCTTCAATACGAAGAAAATCAAATCACCGCCCTACATCACCTGCAAACCCTGCTCGACAATCTAAAGGCAGCTGTCGAATACCAACAAAAATCCGCCCTGCATAAACTATTCTTACCCCCACCTGCCAGCTATCAAAGCCTGTACATCTACGGCAACGTAGGTCGCGGCAAATCCATGCTGATGGATTTATTTTTTGATGCCTGCCCCATCAGCCAAAAACGTCGGGTGCATTTCCACGCCTTCATGCTGGAAGTTCATGCCTTCATCCACCAATGGCGGCAACAAAACAGCACCGATGCGATTTCAGCCTTGGCAAAACATATCAGGGAATCGGAACTACTGCTTTGCTTTGACGAGTTTCATGTCTCCGACATCGCCGACGCGATGATTCTGGTGCGGCTGTTCAACAGGCTGTTCGAATTGGGCATTGTTGTCGTGATCACCTCCAACTGTCATCCCAATGAGCTGTATCATGACGGTTTGCAACGGCAATTGTTTCTGCCTTTTGTCCGACTGCTGCAACAAAAAGCCGACGTTATAAAATTGGTTGCAAAGCAGGATTACCGGCTCAGTCATTTACACGCGCTGAAGACGGCTTATTATTATCCGCTGGATGAACAGGCGGCAAAATTCGTACGCCAAAGTTATAATGAATTAACCAATTTTGCCCCGTTGAAACCGGGCATTGTGGAAGTATTGGGCAGAAAGGTGATATTGTCTGCGGTACACGGCAATGTCGCCCTCACCTCCTTTGACGAACTCTGCACGCATGCCTTAGGCCCTGCCGATTACCTGGAAATCGGCAATCTGTTCGACATCGTGATACTCGCTGATATTCCCAAACTGACTATAGAAAAATGCAACGAAGCCAAGCGCTTTGTCACCTTGATCGATGCGCTATACGAGCATAAAGTAAAACTGGTCTGCACCGCCGAAGTACCGGCTCAGGAACTTTATACCGACGGCGAAGGTTTGTTTGAATTTGAACGGACGGTGTCGAGATTAATCGATATGCAGTCGGAAAGTTATTTGCATATTGAACATATCAGTCGTTGATTGCGGCATTAAAGGTTCGCTGTGCAAGAGTTTAGGTTTATTATCACTGTTTGTTGTACGTATTTATCTGACGCCACCTGAATTTATTTTAGAACTTAATGTACGTCCCCCAGGGCGTCCCTATCAAATTCAATAAACGCAATCAAAAATGGAGCAAAAAATGAACTGGTATCTCGACGTTTTAAAAAAATATGCCGTTTTTGACGGAAGAGCGAGGCGGAAGGAATATTGGTTCTTCTTCTTGTTCAACATCATTATCAGTATGATTCTTAGCGCTATCGACGGACTGACAGGCAGTTTTAACCCCGAAACAGGTGTAGGTCTGTTAGGCGGCATTTATACGATTGCAGTCTTAATTCCAAGCATAGCCGTGTCAGTGCGCCGACTCCATGATACTGGCCGTAGCGGCTGGTGGCTACTCATTGGATTGATACCGCTCATCGGCACCATTATCTGTTTTGTCTTTATGGTGCAAGACAGCGAGTCCAGCGAAAATGAATACGGCTCCAACCCAAAGGGTTTCAGAGCATAGAGCCATAGGGCTTAATTACACTGTAAGTTTTATCCGATATTATCGGGCTTTCAAATCAGGCTTCAACTCAACAAGAGAAAACTATGCAGCAAAAAACAATGCTAACGCTATGTGCGTCACTGGCCTTTTCTATAGCGTTGGTCAACAATGCCGATGCCGCAAATTGGAAGGATGTGCTTAATGCTGTCAACAGCAACGTCAATGGTCAGACGAATAATGCAGGCCCAGCATTGCAGCCGGGTCAACAGACTGTTAATGCGGCCCAGCCACTGCCAACCGGCAGTTTGACCGAGTTATTGACACAACGCACCGGCGTAACCGAGGCCCAGGCTCAAGGAGGCGCAGGCGCTTTGTTTCAGGTTGCTAAAAAAACCATGCAGGCAGACTCGTTTTCCCAGCTGGAACAGTCGGTTCCGGGTATGCAAGAAATGCTGGGGGCTGTACCTGCCCAAACGCAGCAGGGCGGTTGGGCGGGAAAATTATCTTCAATAACAGGGGCTTCAGGTGGAACGGCGGGGAATTTGCTTTCTGTGGTTTCCTCTTTTCAGCAGCAGGGCATGTCGCCTCAGATGGTGCAACAATTTATTCCGGTGGTGATCGATTATGTCAAAGCCCGCGGCAATGACACTTTAGCAAATACCTTAAGCTCTGCATTAATCGGGCGTTGAGTAGGCTGGGTTAGCCGCTTACGTCGGGACCAGGACGTCTGTGTTAACGCTTTTCAGGCTAACCTTCATAGCGGCAATGTGTTAGGTTGGGTTGGGGAAAAATGCAACTCAACCTACTCAACTACCGTCTAATCTTCGGATTTAGCACTAAACTCCTTTTTGATCTTGGTAAATTGCAACAGCTGGGCTTCAACTTGACCGTTAAATGATTTTGGCAGATAGGTACCTTGTTGCTCGTTGACCGCCCCTGCTTCCATTCCTGTCAGTAACTCAATTGCATCATCTACGGTTTTTACCGCATAGATATTGAATTGACCGGATTGAGCGGCATGAACCACATCCCAGCGTAGCATTAAATGTTTAATGTTGGTGGCGGGAATGATAACGCCCTGAGTACCGGTTAGTCCTTTTTTAGCGCAAATATCGAAGAACCCTTCAATTTTTTCATTAACTCCGCCTATCGGCTGCACATTCCCCAGTTGATTGACCGAGCCGGTGATAGCAAGATCCTGCCGTAACGGAATTTGGGCAATCGACGATAAAATGGCGCAAAGCTCAGCCAATGAAGCACTGTCGCCCTCAATGTGCCCATAGGATTGTTCAAATACCAAACTGGCCGAGATCGAGAATGGCGTTTTCCGGGAATACCGGGCGGCAATAAAACTCGATAATATCAATACGCCTTTTGAATGAATGGCACCGCCCAATTCAGTTTCACGCTCAATATCCACCACTTTTCCGTTACCTAAACGGGTGGTTGCGGTGATTCTGGCCGGTTGCCCAAAGCTAAACTCACCCAGCTGCAATACCGAAAGACCGTTGACTTGGCCGGTAACCTTACCTTCTGTGTCAACTAATACCGTACCACGGTGTATATGCTCATACAGCTTTTCCCTGAGTTTATCCAATCGGTGAATTTTATGGTCAATCGCCTGCTGCACATCGCTGTTGGTAATATGCTCGTGACCATTATTTTCCGCCCAATAGTCCGATTCCGTCAGCAAGTCGGTAATACTGCGCAGATGGGTTAACAGCTTTTCTGCATCACCGGCCATTCTGGAACTGTGCTCTATAACCCTGGCGACTGCGTTTTGGCTCAACGGCCGTAACTTCTCTCGACGGGCGATAGTCGCCAGTAAACGGGCATAGTCAGAGCTACCATCGTTTCTGGAAACCGATTCGTCAAAATCGGCTGCGATTTTAAACAGATCGTGGAACTCCGGATCATATTGGCATAACAAATAATAAATCAGCGGCTCACCCAGCAGGATGAGCTTTACATTAAGCGGTATGGGTTCCGGTTCCAGCGATGAGGCGCTGATTAGACTTAGCGCCCGTTCCAGCGATTCAATACGGATTTCGCCAGATT
This sequence comes from Methylobacter arcticus, assembly GCF_050917435.1. Lineage (NCBI taxonomy): Bacteria > Pseudomonadati > Pseudomonadota > Gammaproteobacteria > Methylococcales > Methylococcaceae > Methylobacter > Methylobacter arcticus. Next base: position 1,735,855 of record NZ_CP159583.1, on the reverse strand, counting down.
GCAGGGTTCTTTTTAGCGTTTCCCAGGCATACGGTTGAAACAGCAGTTTTCTGGCATCGATAATCAGGTAACCGCCATTGGCTTTATGCAGTGCGCCGGGTTTGATCATGGTGAAATCGGTGACGAGCGAACCCATGTAAGCCTGATGATCGATACGACCGACGAGATTACTGTAATTCGGATGATCTTCGTAAATAACCGGAGCCGATTTCTTGTTGCTGAAATCCACCATCAGGTTAACGTTATAACGTTTAAACGGATTAGTTTCCTGCGACATTTCCATAAAAGGAAAAACTTTTTCGCTGTGCGGAAGAAAATCCAGGACATGCTCAATAATATCTTTTTGAACATCATTAAGATACCTAAGAACTGCCTCCTGTTTGGCGTATTTTTCGATCAGTTCGTCTATAGAATGATTGACAGCCAACTCGGCAACTTCGCGGTTGAGCGCTTGCAGTTTGCGTTTTGTTTCCTTACGCCAGATAGGAAAGTTTTTTATTAATTTTGCCAAGCGTTCTTGCAAGTCGAAAATAGTTTTCTGAATTTCATGCTGCTTGTCTTTATCGAACTTATTAAACTGCTCGGGGCTGATAATTTCGTTATTTTCATCGGCAGGGGAAAAGGCGTAACCGGTTGCCGTTTCTGTCAGAATAATATGCGCATTGGCTGCCTCTTCACGTAAGCGACTAAGTTCATTTATTTCCCGTTGCCGCGACTCACTTTCAAGTTCACCCGTTCTTGAACGGTATTCGTCACCGTCAAACGCCGCGGATATGGCGATACTCAGCTCGTCAATCAACTGCGCCATATCCTGCTGAAAAATTTTACCGTGCCCCGGCATAAATTTAATCGCCGCAGGTTTAGCCGACTGACTAAAATTATTGACATAACACCAGTCCGAAGGAATATCTTGCCGACTGGCTTCATGTTCAACCAACTGTCGAACCGTGGTCAATTTACCGGTGCCTGAGGGTGCCATCGCGAAGATGTTGTAGCCGTTTTTATGCATACGGATGCCTAATTTGACGGCTTCCACAGCGCGTTGTTGGCCGACGGCAATATCAATATCCTCAAGTTCCTCGGTGGAGCTGAATTTTAATTGTTCAACATTGCATGGCTTATAAAGTTGCGAAGGATCTAACGGTGCATTTTTCATTATTATATAACCCTGTATGGAAAATTCAGTTCATTAATGGGTAGCTTGACATCCTCCCCCGACCTAAAGGACGGGGATTCCTACCGCTAGACGCTTATGCCCAAGCGCTAGAATGTTCTTTGCCGCATTAATATCTCTATCATGCGTGGTGCCACACTCAGCACAAGTCGATTCTCTTATTCCAAGTCCTGCTCTACCTTTCAGACTACTGGCGCTTATACAGCCGCAGCACGAACAGGCTTGGGTAGTGTACGACTCGTTGACCTCTATAAACACGCCTTGCGTCGCTATCGACTTATATTCAAGTTGTGTTTTCAGCATCGCCCAGCTTGCATCTAAAACGGATTTTGCCATTTTAGTTTTTGCAAGGCCGGACGCGCTGACATTGCCAACGACGATTAAACGGTTTTCTTTAACCAGCTTATTGCTGAATTTATGGATCGCATCCTTGCGTCACTTCTTAATCTTGGCGTGAATCGCTTTAACACGCTTTTTATCCTTAGCCCGTTGCGCTTGGCTTCGCTGTTGCGGTAGCAATCTTGACGCGCTAAGGTATATTCACTGGAACAGGTGGAAGTGGTATTTAGCCCCAGGTCAATACCGTAGTGATTATTTAGGAAAGATGCCTAGTAAAAATAACGATCAATTTTTAAAAAAAATTTTAAACTATCGGCAGCTGAGAACTCTGCAAACAGCAATAAAATCGATATTTTGATAATAACCGCTATTCAACCGTATTTCCAGAATATTGTTACACTCAATGTCAATGGCCAACAGCGTTGAGCCATCAACACATAGACAGGGTAAGCCTTGCTGAAGTTCTCAACTAGAGAGCCACACGCGGTTCTCGGGGCCGGTAGAATCAAGAGACTCTTCGGCTACGGTGCATCATACTCATCACGCACTTCATCATGCTTGAGATGATGTTTCTCATCGACCGCCTTGATCGCCAGATTACAAAAAAATCCCACCACCAATAACCCAGCCATGATCTGCATGGTCATGTTATAGGCGTCGGCTTTAGGCACACCCTGCGCAATCTGGCTTTCCCGGAGATAATTCACCAGAACCGGCCCTGCAACCCCCGCCGTGGCCCAGGCAGTTAACAATCGGCCATGAATAGCGCCGACGTATTTTGTGCCGAAAATATCGGCCAAATAAGCCGGTATGGTTGAAAATCCACCGCCGTACATGCTCATAATTACCGCGTAACAGCCCATAAACAGCATCACATTATTCATTCGTCCGGTATAAGGCACAATGGAATAAAGTACGCAGCCCAGCATGAAAAAGGTGAAATAAACGTTTTTTCTGCCCAGATAATCGGAAAGGGTAGACCAGAAAAACCGCCCGCCCATGTTGAAGAAACTGAGCGTGCCAACAAACGCGGCGGCTTTTTCGGGCGTAATCTGATCCTTGAACATCTCCTGGCTCATCGCAGAAGCCTGACCCAGCACACCGATTCCGGCTGTCACATTCAGGCATAACACCATCCACAACAGATAAAACTGCGGTGTTTTAAGCACCTGCTCAACGTGCACATGCTTGTCCGTTATCAACTTGCTTTTACGCATATCCGGCTGAAAATTTACCGGTAACCAACCCTCTTCCGGCAAACGAATACTGAAAGCGCCAATCATCATAAAAACCAGGTAAATCCCGCCCATGGTCATAAAAGTCTCGGCAACTCCAACCGAGGTCCCCGACGAGAAATGCTTCATCAACAGCACGCTTAACGGCGCGCCTATCATTGCGCCGCCGCCAAAACCCATAATGGCCAAGCCGGTCGCCATGCCGCGCCGGTCAGGAAACCATTTGATCAATGTCGACACCGGCGACACATAGCCCAGCCCCAAACCGATACCGCCCAAAACGCCGTAACCCAGATACAGCAGCCAGATTGAATGCAGCTCTACGCCAGCCGCCGCAATAAAAAAGCCGCCGCTAAAGCAAAGCGCCGAGCAAAACATGGTGACACGCGGCCCGACTTTCTCCAGCCATTTTCCGGCGAATGCAGCCGACAGCCCTAAAAATACGATAGCCAGGCTGAATATCCAGCCCAATGTGGTCAGTTTCCAGTCTTCCGGCAACGATTGAGTCACGCCCAGCACCTTGGTCAACGGCAGATTAAAAACACTGAATGCGTAAACCTGACCGATACACAGATGCACCGCCAACGCAGCCGGAGCCACCAGCCAGCGGTTAAAACCGGGTTTCGCAATAATTCTGTCTTTTGATAAAATGGATGAAGCTAACCACGCGGACATAACACTTTGTTCCTGTTGTTTATTATTATAATTAAGTGGGTATTATCGCCGAATAATCCCGATAAGTTGAGCGCTTAAACCTCAAAACGATTAATGCCCCGGAATACATAAGCCGGATTTATGCCGAAGTTATCGCGAAAGCTGTGACTGAAATGGGTCGCATCGGCAAACCCGGCATCCAGCGCGGCTATGGTCATATTATCAACGGCATTTAAACTTTCCAACGCTAAAAACAGCCGCTTCCATGTCCTGAAACGCCGATATGGGACATCGGTATGCTGTTTAAACAGATGCAAAAATCGGGACGGTGAAAGATCGGCCCTATCCGCCAAATATTCTTGCGAAAAATTGCAATCCGGCTCGTCGCAGATCAGGTCGATAGCGGTCTGTATGCGCGGATCGAGCACTAAATTCAACTCTCCATCACAGCGCAACAAGTCGTCCAGACAGCTTTCAATAACAGTTTTATCAGGATCCATTTCATACATCCAGCGCAGTTCATCGATCAGTTCGTCATCCTGAAATAATGCCGACGATTGCTCAGGGCAAGCAAACCGGCGCTTGAAATACAGATAGTCGGAACTGTCCCTTTCGATAAATAACTTGCCGTGGATGCCGCCTTCAAAATCAAGTTCATGCGGGGTATCGGCAGGCACAATCGCACAGCGGCAGCTTTGCCATGCACCGTTAGCAATTTTTATCCTGAAAGGCCGGTAGATGCCCACATGCAACACCACCGTTGCATAAGCGTGCACATCCAATTTTACCGACGGGCCGAAATAAAGCGACCGACCTCGCCAGATAAACAAGCGCATATATGCAGGATAAAGTTTTAACATAGCCAGTTCATACAAGATTTTAGTGTGGTTATCTGATTATAATCCTTCCAGCTGATTTTTATGAGCCTTACCAACAAGGGACACACCATGGATATTATTGAATTTAAATCGCGCTTTACCCAATTGCTGGGCAATATCGCTAAGGATATTATTTACGAGCATCGCTTTTTTGATCTTCCATCCGACCAGAAGCCCTGGCTAGATACCGGCCTTGATATTGAAGCGGGCGATAGCTTTACTTCTTTCACAGCCGGGCTAACCCGGTTTAAAGACCTGCCCATAACCCTGGAACCCAATTTTCAGCTGTGGTTTCGTATCGGTAAGGGCGGCGAGATATTCCGTGGCACCCGTGACAGCCATAGCTTTACCGTAGAGCAACCGGGACGGCTTTATCTGGCCAGCTATTTTCCGGGGGAATGGTCTAGCAAAACCGGAGAACTGGTAACTCCTGATGAAGTGTACGATATGGTCACCGGCAATCTGGCCGTGCTGCTTATCCGCTGGCAGGTCGATACGTTGGATGGCTTAAAAAACCTTGCCGAATACGGCGACGCAAACAACCTGATCGCAATGGAAATCGACCGGCTGGTTTCGCCGGTTATTACGCCGGAAGGCTGGGATTATCTATGGTTCACCGGGCCTGCGGAAGTTTATCAGTCCCGTGCAGTGCCGGTGAAAGAATCGGCAATCTGCTGTCATACGCACAATGACACAGGCCTGTTGCAAAAGTCGGTTTTCCTGCCCTTTAAACCGAATACCCGTTTGCGTTGGTCATGGAAAATAGATGTTTTGCCCTCATCAGTGCGGGAAGACACCCTGCCCACCCACGACTATTTAAGCATCGCGGTCGAATTCGATAACGGCCAGGACATCACCTATTACTGGAGCGCCGAACTGCCGCCCGAAACGGTCTATCGATGCCCGATACCGACCTGGACTCACCGCGAGACCCATGTCGTGATCCGTTCCGGTCAGCAAGGATTAGGCGAATGGCTTAATGAAGAGCGGGACGTTTATCAGGACTACATCAACGCCATAGGCGAGCCACTGCCGGGCAACATCGTTAAAGTCTGGCTGATTGCCGTCAGTCTTTTTCAGCATAAAGAAGGCGTGTGCCAATACGCAGACATCAGCTTCCTGAGCGATGATCGCGTGGTGCCGGTGCAATAATTTTAACGGGGAAAATACCATGAAACTTATTGGCTTAATACTGTTTGTTTATCTGGCTTTTAGTCATCCGGTGAATGCAGCTCCCCGCATAGCCGTTTTAAACTTTGAGTTACATGACATCACTTCATTACCGAATGTACCGGAGGAATTGACCCGCACCGCCTCCATGAAACCCTTGCTTGAGCAGGCTATCAGCAAACTTGGCGATTTTGAAATTGTTCAAGTGAGCGTCAACGACCAGAATGCCGCAACCGCCGGTGTGGGCTATCTGTTCAATTTTAATGACGTTGCCGCCAAACTGGGCAAGCAGTCCGGCGCGGACTGGATAGTCGTTGGCATACATAGCAAACCCAGTTTTTTGTTTTCGTATTTAATGGCGCACTTGGTCAATGTAAAGACCCAAAACCTCGCAGGAGACTTTCCCATTGAACTCAAAGGCACGCATCAAAAAGTGACTCAGCGAGGCATTAACGCACTTGCAAAAAAGCTGACTGCACGTATTATGCAGTTTTCCGATTCGTCGTCTAAAACCGCTCCCTAAACAGTTTGTAGGTTATGGGTGAACTTGCAAACTCCAACGTTTGCGATTAGATTGCCGTCATCCTAACCACCATGATGATTGAAACTATGAAACACCCCGAATTCCCCCTAACCGACGCATTAATTTATCTTAACCATGCCGCTGTAGGACCCTGGCCTAAAAGAACCGGCGCGGCGGTAATCAAGTTTGCAGAACAAAACACCCGTTACGGCTCACACTTTTATCCAGACTGGCTGAACAAGGAAGCCGAATTACGCACACAATTGCAGATTTTATTAAATGCTCCCTCCGCTGACGATATTGCGCTGGTTAAAAACACCTCGGAAGCCCTGTCCTTTGTCGCCTACGGTTTAACGTGGCAGGCCGGCGACAACATTGTGTCCAGCAATGAAGAATTCCCCTCCAACAGATTGCCTTGGGAATCCTTGGCCGATCAGGGTGTGGAATTTCGTCAGGCTGATTTACACAGCGCTGACACACCTGAGGATGCTTTATTTGCGCTGGTAGACGACAACACGCGATTATTGACCATCAGTTCCATACAATTTGCCTCGGGGCTGCGTATGGACTTGGAAAGAATCGGCGAATTCTGCAAGCGGCGCGGCATTTTATTTTGTATTGACGCTATCCAGAGTCTGGGTGCGGTACAGTTTGATGTGCAGGCTTATCAGGCAGATTTTGTCATGGCCGACGGTCATAAGTGGATGTTCGGCCCTGAAGGTTTGGGCGTTTTTTACACCACGCCCAAGGCCAGGGACAAGCTAAAGCTGACCCAATACGGCTGGCACATGATGAAAGACATCCATAATTATGAAAACCAACCGTGGGAAGTTCACCCCACTGCCCGTCGTTTTGAATGCGGCAGCCCCAATATGCTGGGCATCCATGCTTTTTCCGCCAGTTTGTCTTTATTGCTGGAAAAAGGCATGGCTGCGGTCGAAGCGCTGGTTTTAGAAAAATCCGATTATTTAAAGGATGCCATTGATAAAAACGGACAGTTGGTTTTATTGTCGGCGAAGCAAAGTCGGCTGAAATCCGGCATTGTTATCTTTAAACACCGGACGGTTGCAAACGAGGTGTTATATAAATATTTGCAGGACAACGGCGTGGTTTGCGCCTTGCGCGGCGGCGGCATACGATTTTCGCCGCATTTTTATAATACGCTTGAGGAAATTGACCGGGCGCTGGGGCTAATTTCAAGCGTAGACCGTATGTAGCTTACGAAATACGGGGTGATCTGAGCAACGAAGCCCTGGATTCCGCAAGCTCCATCCAGGCTACTCGCTCCGGTGCCGCAGCAGTAAAGATAAACCGATCTTTCCTAGAGGAACAGCTTCTTGCAAAATCTGCTGACGCAAATGCTTGTTCAATGCCCGCTCGCTGACTATCTCGACCTTGCGACCCAGTGCGGTCGATAACGCATCAATCAGGCCGACCTGATCCAAAAGCGTTGTGCCGGGTAAAAAATCGACCAATAAATCAATATCGCTGTCTTCGCGTTCTTCGCCGCGAATAACCGAGCCAAACACGCGGACGTTGACGGCGTGGTAATGTTTGGCAATATCCAGAATGCTGGCCTTTTGCTGCTGTAGGATTTCATATAATTCAGTCACGTTAATATCTTCTCACCGCCGAACAGGGCATATTGCCGCGTCCAAAATATTTTGCGTTGGTTAACTGTAGCCATTTAAATCAAACATTGTAAAAACGTTAGGGACGGGGTGCAAACCCCGTCCCGCTTGGAGGTTTGTTATATCTCAACCATTGCCAAAGACATCGCTTGCTCTCGATATTTTTCCCCCTTCCCCCACTGTGGGTGACTGGTTCGAAAGCATTGAGCGCTATCAATATCAAAATGCCATAAGCTACGCGGCTTGATTACTTTTATTGTTACTCGGTTCGGAAAGAATTCGCGGATGTATTTATCATACGATGTGCCGGTAACGAATAACATGAGTTCGGGTTGCAGCACCTCGATTTGTGCAAGTAAAAGCTTTTTAGAAAGCGTATTCACTTCATCAAACGATTTGGACTTAACGGGACTTTTCGAGTGATGGCTGACGCACATTAAATTTGACCAGATAATGCTTTCGCCCGAGCACTTTTTCTCGCCATTTAGGGTTGCGCATGCTTTTCTATAAAATTGAAAGAATTTAGACCTCGGATGAGGTTCAGAGAGAAACTTCGCATGTCTTTCTTGTGATGTGACAACATCGTCAAGCTCAAACTTTTGGTTTAATTTCCCGCTGCACGTATTGTTATACCAACCGCGAGTTTCTTTGCCTATAATCATAGTGCGGATATTGCTACTAAAGTAGCTTTCACTGACCGATGGCAGAAAGACAGCAGAATACCCTGGCGAACCATCGTATATGTTGGCTAAGTCATGCTGCGAAAGTACCGACAGATATTTTTCTGCAAGTTGTAGGTTTTTATTCATCTTCTTTTTTCCACGCTTCATCTCGGAGTTTGAGCCCGTTTCGGATCTCAATCAATTGATATCGATTCCAAATCCTGTAAATTCGATTACGCCACCATCGGTAGGGAGCAAGCCAACATACATACGATCAGGAATAATTTTATTTAGCGAGCACAGTTCTGTAGGTCGGAATAAGCCGGTTTGAGCAACAGCGAAAACAGGCGAATCCGGAAACGCCACCTCGCGCTACGCTTGGGTGGTCTTATTCCGGCCTACCCAACAACGCCAAATATTCCTCTTCACTGATAACCCGCACACCCTTTTCCGTGGCGGCGGCGATTTTTGCTGCACCCACATCCGAACCGGCAACCAGAAAATTGGTCTTCCCAGCCATGTAGGTCGGGTTAGCTTATTGAGCGTAGCGAGATAACGTAACCCGACATAGACAGTAAAATGTATGCTTTTGTCGGGTTACGCTATCGCTAACCCGACCTACGAGGCTCGCCCAACCATATGCTTGCCCGAAGGCATTAACTGAAAAACCTCATCAACAAGCCCAGCTAATTGTTTAAACTTATCCGCAGCCATGTAGGTCGGGTTAGCGTAGCGTACGTAACCCGACACATCGAAGCCCATAAATGTCGGGTTACGCTATAGCTAACCCGGTATCTACGGAACTAAACACACAAAATTATACCGCTTTCCAAGTAAGCCCGTCATCAATACCTGCTATAGGTTCTATCCTTATACCGTTAAATCTATTTGTTTTATAGACACCCGCTTGGGCAAACATAATGTGTATGTTGAAATCCAACAGTATTGTTTCTGGCTTTCTGCCATTTGTTTCTTCGTAATCATTAATGTAATTATCCAATGCATTAAGCAAGTCATCCACACCAACACTAGCGCTGCTATTACTCTCAGATTTCTTGCTACCAAACAAACTACTAAATAGTCCCATCTTCTATCTCCTATTGTAAATATTTGTTTTTAAGCATAACGCCGTGTTAAGGCGCAAGCCGCCAACAAAATAATGATGAAACCGCACAATTCGTATATGGCGGATTGTCGCACTTGAACTAAGAGTTATACTTGAGGACTAAATAATGCCAAAAACAGTAGATGAAAAAGCAAAAGAAGTTTGCCAAAAACTAAAATTACCGGAAGCCGGTCCAGCCTTTAGCGCAATCCGATTAGCGCTGAAAGAGCAAGATAGAGATACACGCCATGCTTGTGCGGAAGCGGTACAGCAGATTCATTCGAGACGGTAATTGACTGGAAATGCACAAAGAATCACGATGCAATCATTGCCACGTTAGATTGGAATGACAAAAAACCAGCAATACCTGTATGGTGCCCGCTACGCTATAACGTGGAGCTAACCGGGCGCGGCTCGGAAAGCTGAACAATGAAACCGCATTATAACCGCGCTCCGGTTGAGCGCCCTGTTAGGCTGAATGCATGATTGCAAGACTTGACCCCGTGTTTTCAGGGTTAGGCCAACAATCTATACACTATGTAAGTGTTCCATCTTTTTTGGTTGGTTTAATGCGTGCCCCACCTGATAGCTTATTGTTTTGTTTGGTGGAAAGAACTCTAAGGACAGCCATCTCTTTATGAAACGCATCGAATTTGTCGGCAAGCTCCTGATCGGCAAAATGTTCTTTTGTGACTTCACAAATATATTCCACTTTGCTTATATCGATTTTATGGGCGATGATGAAACTTTTGACGATAACAGAAAATGTTAAAGGTGCCTTATGGTCGATTTGGCACTCTTCCCACTCGACAATTTCATTTGTAATTGCACACTTGACGGGTCTATTTTCAAATCGTTAATAACTGGGGTCAGGTACAAGTTATTTGGCTCTTCCCGATTTCGTGGGGTGACCACTACATGTGTAGTGTTAGGCATAGCCAAATACCCGCCTACCTTCAACATCAAGCCAGATATGCTGGAATAGCCGACCTAAGTCATATATTCCATAACAACGCCGTTTGATGACTTTGATTTTGTTATTGAGACCCTCAACAAAACCACTCGATTGCCGTTGAATGAAATAATTGGTGATTTCATCCATCCACTTCCGTAATGTTCCCACAAACGAATCAAAGCAACTCAGTTCCAGTTCTTGAGCCTGTTTAATCCAGGCTTCCAGCTCTATTACAGCCTGCGCTTTAGTCAAGGGTCTATTAAAAATAGAGGTCATGACTTCTCTGAAAATATAAACTTGCTGAAGCATGGGTGAATAACGAAACAACATTAACAGCGGCACCTGTTGTTCCTCGGTTAAATCCACCCAACGCTTCCGAAATAGCCACATCACGCCTTTGAGTTCGGCATACTCTTTATCGGACAGGGTCTTTTTAAGGACCTGCATTTCCTGCTTTCTGGCCTTGTCTGCGCAGCCGCGGTAATTTTTGGCAACATGAAACCGATCAACGATGACCGCAACCCCCGATAAGGCCTCATAAACAGCGTTGCTATAACCTTCGTACATATCAACGCAGACCCGCTGGATAGTGGCTTTTTGCGGCGCTGGAATAGCCGCCAAAAAAGCTTTAACGGTGTCTTTCTTTCGATCAGGCAGAACCGCCAATATGTAATAACTGGGGTCAGGTACAAGTTATTTAAATAACTTGTACCTGACCCCAGTTATTACACCAGTTATTACAGTTATTACATCTGCAATTTCAGTAATGTACTCACCAGACGTTTTTGGAGGGGTACTCACTGCCTCTGTGAATGATTGCGGGGTCGATATTGGCCAGATTTCAAATAGCTTGCGGTAGATATTCATAGTCTTTGCTACCTAACGTAAAAGTGAGGGGCTGCGCGCTTTTGCGCCCTCTCGATTGCCGGGTTAGGCATTTGCCCAGACCTGATAACGAAGCAACTCAATAAGAAGTGCGCGCGCAGACTCTCGATTTTCGATCAATTTTTGCCGGTAGTCTCGGTTGGCGGTACGTCGTTGTGCCTCGAAGCGCAGATCAGGGCTGGAACCAAGCGACATGGTGAACGCTCGATTTAGAGGGCCAATGAATTCGGTGAGCCTCTTGCCATAGAACTCGCCCATCTCCAATGATTGAACAAGTTCGACAAGCTCCCCAACTCGGCTTTGGATTTCACCAACATCTTCTTCGCCTGATACAACGGTTTCAAGGAAAAGTTGCCGGGTGTAAATCGGGTGGAACTGAGGCTTTAGGATTGCCGGATCTTTGTATTTTCTGAACAGTTGCAGTTTCGGAATCTCGATCTTTCGCGTAGGGTTGTGCTGATCACGAAGGTGACAGTTTGGACACAGCGGCAAGAGATTTGATAGCTCGTTGTGCGAAGCGTCTTCGTCAATGTGATGTAGATGTGGACGGTCGCCACCACAAACAGCACAGCGATGGTCATACTCGTCGAGTAGGGCATCTTTGGTCTTTTTCGGTATCGTCTCGCGCATCATGACACTCCTGTATGCCTAACGTGGAGCTAACCGGGCGCGGCTCGGAAAGCTGAACAATGAAACCGCATTATAACCGCGCTCCGGTTGAGCGCCCTGTTAGGCTGAATGCATGATTGCAAGACTTGACCCCGTGTTTTCAGGGTTAGGCCAACAATCTATACACTATGTAAGTGTTCCATCTTTTTTGGTTGGTTTAATGCGTGCCCCACCTGATAGCTTATTGTTTTGTTTGGTGGAAAGAACTCTAAGGACAGCCATCTCTTTATGAAACGCATCGAATTTGTCGGCAAGCTCCTGATCGGCAAAATGTTCTTTTGTGACTTCACAAATATATTCCACTTTGCTTATATCGATTTTATGGGCGATGATGAAACTTTTGACGATAACAGAAAATGTTAAAGGTGCCTTATGGTCGATTTGGCACTCTTCCCACTCGACAATTTCATTTGTAATTGCACACTTGACGGGTCTATTTTCAAATCGTTGTTTTTTAAATTCACGCAACCGTTCAGCGACAAGGTGACGGCAAGCCCTTGAAAAGCGTTGGCTGTCGGATACACTGCCGTTAATTGCAAGTAGGTAACTAAAAAGCTGTTTTTCTTTGCCATACATACAATAAAAACACTTTGTACTTCTAAACTCTGGATGATAATCAACTTTAACAGAGTTTATATGTTCGCCAGTTTCGTATCCATAATCCTGTATTTGTTCCCTTATTTGTTGGACTAAAAGCATGACGTTTATTTTCTCGCCGTCGCATTCTGATTCGTAAGCCTTTATCTCTTCCCTAATAAAATCCATATAAACGAGATCCACAACATTTGTGTAATCCTCGTCATTTAACGTTTCGCCAACTTCGTAAGAATTTAAAATATCTTTGTAAAATGCCAACGCTTTGGACTTTGAGCCAAAGGTCTTATCGCCTATGGTAATAGAATATCTACTCATGCTTCCTTTTAACTGCCTAACGCAGAGCTAACCGGGCGCGACACCGGGAAGACAAGCAATGAATCCGTCGCATCCGAGCGCTCCGGTTGAGCGCATGGTTATACGTGGGATTAACATATGACAGTTTATACGCAATGCGAACATAACCGAATTAATGCAAGAGAATATCCTGGAACCAGGCAATTATGTGTTTCCTGCGATCAGCCTACAGGACGATGCGAAGAGGATTCCATCTATCTTGAACCTGAATTTGAACATCAAGGCTCACTTGGCCCATTGTGCGAAGAATGCGCCGAAGACAGGATGCACCCGAATAATGAGGCGTTATAAATGAAAACAGAGCAAGAATTAGCGCAAGAACGGGAATATAGGACAGCCAATTACTTAGTCTCCACATTAGCTAATATGTGCGCCGGATCACCAAACAAGATTATTGACATATTGACCGGATATTTATGGGATGAGGAAGAAGCTGGCAAAATTAAGGTTGCAAACATGACTGGATATGACGATGTATAACGCCGTGTTAAGCGGAAAGCCGCTACACGGTGAACTTTAACAACAAACGAACTTCGGGCGGCTTTTCCGCTTGAACTAAGAGTTATACATTTTTTTTTGAGATTATATGAAAGCACTGAATTTAGCTAATAGCAGCACGACCAACAAGCGCAGGGAGTTGGATTACTACCCAACACCGCCGGACGTAACACACGCGCTTATGCGGTTTTTGGACTTTAATAACTGCCGGATATGGGAACCAGCTTGCGGTGATGGCGCAATGGCTGAAGTGCTAAAAATGTATGTGCATGATGTGATTTGTAGCGACCTGAGAGAAACAGGCTATGGCGAGGGCGGCGTGGATTTTTTGACAGAAAGCCGAGATTGCGACGCGATCATTACCAACCCGCCGTTCAACGTGAGCGAGGATTTTATTCGGCACGCCCTGACTCAGGCCGGAACGGTAGCAATGGTTTTGAAGTCGCAATACTGGCACGCAAAGAAACGCTCTGCATTGTTCAAAGAATTTCCGCCAGCCTATGTTTTGCCGTTGACGTGGCGACCCGATTTTATGGGCGGGGAACGTGGCGGAGCACCGACGATGGAAGTGCATTGGACGGTTTGGATTTCCAGTGAAACTGACACCAAATACCGGATATTGGGACGTGGTGTATAACGTAGAGCTAACCGGGCGCGGCTCGGAAAGCTGAAAAAACAAAACCGTAGTATAACCGCGCTCCGGTTGAGCGCTGGGTTAGGCATTTAACTTTACTCTGACCCCAGTTATTCTGCTCTGACCCCAGTTATTCTTGCTTGTTACGGCATGCCTAATGCGTAGGGCAATTAGCGCCTTTTATCCTTTTTCCTTTCTTCATCGACATCATCTAAAAATTTCGCAGTGGCTTTTACTGTGTCGGTATAACGTTCCCTCGCTAACTCATTTTCAATCCTGAGCCGTTCTTTATAAGCCTTGGCATCGATGAGTTTTTGCTCAGGGGTACGTTTGTCAATGTTATCGCATACCATTCCTTTATCTTTTAGTGACTGAATTTCTTGCTGTCCTTGCTGAGTTTCAGTGCTTGCGTATTGAACTAAACCTGATACATCCTTACATTTAATAATTTCTGCATGAACTTGAGAAAAGCCCAAAGTGTACAAAAGCAGTACGATTTGTTTTTTCATAATACTCCGGGTCTAACGTAAAATTGAGGGGCAGGCCGCTTCTGGCCTGTCCCTCTCGAATGCAAGGTTGGGCGTCTCGGCTCAATCATTTTTCCAGATAACGTTCCCAGGGCCATTTGAGCCGGGAAACTGCCATCCCATATGTGTAACTGTATTGATAACCGAACATGCCAGATCAGTAGCATGCCTTTGCACTTGGTTTATATACAGGTGATCTATAGCGGTTTCAAACACCTCATTCTGGCGATTTACAAAAAATGGAACTGAGGCTCCATTAGAGTCAGGCAATCGCCATGACCCGTGGCAAAGGACGTTCCGAATTTTTGAAGCATTTCGTAGATCAAGAAGAAGTTCATCGATGCCAATAATGGCCTTTGGATAATCGCGTACGGCCTTTCCAAACGTATCAATCAAGCTACCAAGCGTATCACTCAGCGTGCGTTCTAGTTTAGGAAGCCATTCGGCGTAAGCCTGCTGAAGTTCATGCTCCTCGTATGGCTTTGTTGCAGTAAACGAAAAAATCGCCTTCGTTAATGCCTCTTCTAGAAACCCAAAGGTCGCAACAGCACGACCAAGGCTCTCCCAAAATAGTGCATCGTGTCCTTGCGTTGGAAACTTCTCTGGCAAAGCCCCGTGGTTAATAACATATCCATTCTGCCTATCGTTAATCATGCGCTTCTCCTAGGTAAGATGCCCAACGTAATATATACGACACTGATTGTCGTATAAAAAATCTAATTTGTCGTATATTCTTCATAAACCCATCTAATGATTTGTTTTTATTAAACCTAATTTACAGCAACAGGACATGCCGCACAAACAAATGCGACACCATCGAATCGACGCTCTAAAACTTACTGCTTCAACAACGCCAAATATTCCTCTTCGCTGATCACCTGCACGCCCTTTTCCGTAGCGGCAGTAATTTTAGCGGCACCCACATCGGAACCGGTAACCAGGAAATCGGTTTTTCCGGTAACCGAGCTGCCCACTTTTGCGCCCAAGCGCTTGGCTTCCTTGCTCATGTCATCGCGTTTGCCGTGGATCATGGTGCCGGTAAAGACGATGGTTTTGCCGGAAATCGGGCTGATGTTTTGCGGCTCATCGGCGATTAACGGCGTTGGGATCAAATTAAAACCCAGATCGTAGATTTGCCTGAAATCGGCTTTGATTTTTGCCAGACATTCGACCACGGCGGCGCTGGTTTTCTCGGCAAAACCTTCGATATTCATTACGTCTTCAATAGTCAGCTTGAAAATATCGATCAGATGATGATGTTGCAGCAGGCGTTCGCAATTGCCCAGCCCCATTCGGTAAATGCCGAAAGCACCCAGAAAGCGCCAGTCTTCGATCGCTTCGGTTTTGCTGCGTTGCAATTGCTCGAGCAGGTTTTGCGCGGTTTTGTCGCCAAAACCCATGTCCTGCAATTGCGCCAGATCCAGCTGATAAACGGCATAAACCGAGTTGATGCCGGAAGCGTGCAGTTTTTCTACGGTTTTTTGCCCGAAACCGTCGACATTCGCCAGGGTTCTGAAAAAATGCTCGATGGTGTTTTCAATCTGCGCGGGGCATTTTGTGGTGTTCAGGCAATAAAGATAATCGCCGTCCCAAACCAATTCGCTGCCGCAACTGGGGCAATGCTGGGGGATTTGCGGTTCTTTCGGAATAATGACCCGCTCGATTTTGGGTATCACTAAGCCTGAACGGGTTAATTCAATCAATGTACCTTTACCTATACCCAGCTCCTTGACCATGCCGTAATGATGAGCCGTCGCCCTGGAAATCACCGCGCCGCTAAGTTTGGTCGGCGTCAGTTCTGCAACCGGATTGACCCGGCCGGAACGGGAGGTTTGCGGGGTGACTTTCAGCACGATCACTTCGGCGGTTTCGACATTGCTTTTATAGGCGATTTGCCAGCGGTGGTGGTGCCGCGTTGCACCTAGGTACTGTTTCAACTGGTCATTGCCGACCAGCTCGAAAACGACGCCGTCCACGTCATAATCGACTAACGTGTAGACTGTTTCGATGACATGGTCGAAATCGGTCAGCACTTCGGCCGCCGTGCCTTGCCAAGCGGGTAACTGGGAGAATGGAAAAAAAACTGCCGCATGATTTTGTATCGCGTCTAAAGCGTGTTGCTCCAGCTCTTTTTCTTTAATGATACTGGCCTGAAAATTCCGGGAATTTTCAAAATAATCGGCCAAATGGCTGTTGAAATAAGTTTGGCTGACTACGATTTCACCTGCGCCTTGCCCTCGCTTGCCATTGCCGCCGACTTTCAAGCCGCGCTCGAAAACCCGGCTAATATCGGTGCCTTTGCGGCCATCGCCGCGCGTATACAGTATTTTTCCGTCATCGTAAGCCGCATAGCCGTCCAGCTTGGGCGTGGCCCGGATCATCAGGGTGGAAAAACCCACATTACAGTCCTCGGCAATTGCTCCCTGCATTGCTCTACCTCCTGCATCCATGCAGTCGTCAGCGGCTTTTTCCAGTCGCGACAGCCATTTTTCAATGCCGCTTTTGCTGTAGGTTTTGTCCGTCGAGAGCATAGGTTCCGGCAACACGATGGTCTTGCCGATAAAGCCGACTTCCGGTTCAACGGTTTCTAAATACGGATGCTGCGGGTGGCGTTTTTGCAGTTCTGCCAGGAAAATGAAGTCATAATCCGCATCGGAAATAAACGGTTCACCGCTACGGTACAGGGCATTGCACACTTGCAAAAACTCATGCAGCTGGTCGTCGGTCAGTTGATTGAGGTTGGCCTGTGTTGCGATTTGAGCGATACGCTCAGGAGATAAGTGGGTTGATTCCAGGTCGGCTTGCTTAAGAATCTTTAACTGGGTTTTGCTAAGGGAGGACATTTATATAATCTGGACAGAAAATAACGTTGTAGTTGTAGGTCGGGTTAGCGGTAGCGTAACCCGACAATTTGAGCGTAAAAGTCGGGTTACGCTACCGCTAACCCGACCTACGATCATAAAGTCACAAACTCTGCCGAATGGCCTGAACGGTCGTATCGGTCAGCGGCTGTCTTCTATGGTCAAGAATCACGCCATCCAATTGATCGGCCAACAAGTGAATGGTTTCTACGTAGTCGTCAAAAACGGCCGGTGCATCATCCAATGCTTCCGGCTGCATAAAAAATACAATACCGGGACAGTAAAACTGATCTAAATCTTTATCCGGAAAAGTGCCCGGCTCGACAATACAGGCCACGCCATAATCGACCAAACGGTTTTCATCCAGACGTTCAAATATTTTTAAACTGCCGTATTCAAGGCCGACCATTTCAAAAGCTTCAATCAAATCAACGCCGTTAAAATCCTCATCCGCCTTGGTAATAATGCTGAACTGAATAATCGCCGGTGCGGCAGCACGTGACGGCGGCTCTACAGGCTTATTCTGCTGACGGTCATGGTAGCCATCATCATCATTATCATCATTATCATCATTATCATCATTATCATCATTATCATCATTATCATCATCGTCATCTTCTTCATAATAATATCGCTCCGATTTATCATGCGTCTGATGAGCGCCGATACTGCTATTTGCCTCGGCCAGCGGGATCATATCATCATCGTCGTCTTCCCCAAGGCTTTCGGCAGCCGACAGTTCATCGTCATAGTCGACCTCATCGTCATCGTAAACTTCCATGCCTTCCCGGGCTTGCTTATGCTTTATAAAAGTCCAAGCCAACATGCCGATAACGACAACCATACCGGTTGCAATAATTACAATTCTTAATATTTCTTTATCCATTAGATTTCCGCCAGACTCACTGCTTCTTCAATATCAACTGCGACCATCCGGGACACGCCCGGCTCTTTCATAGTAACACCTGCCAGCTGTTTTGCAATTTCCATAGTTACTTTGTTATGGGAAATATACAAAAACTGCACAGATGCCGACATCTCTTCGACCATTTTTGAAAACCGTCCCACATTAGCGTCATCGAGCGGTGCATCGACTTCGTCCAGCAAACAAAACGGCGCCGGATTAAGTTCGAATATCGAAAACACCAAGGCTACAGCCGTTAATGCTTTCTCTCCACCGGACAACAAATGTATGGAGCTGTTTTTCTTACCGGGAGGCCTGGCAATAATATTGACCCCCGCTTCCAATTCATCCTGATCGGTCAATTCCAGATAAGCATGACCGCCGCCGAATAATTTAGGAAATTTTTCCTGCAAACCGGTGTTTATTTTATCGAACGTTTCCTTAAAACGCAGCCGACTTTCTTTATCGATCTTGCTGATAGCCTGATCCAGCGTCTGCAATGCCTCGATTAAATCGGCATGTTGCTCATTCAGAAAATTCATCCGCTCGGACTGCGCCTTGTATTCTTCTATCGCGGTCAGGTTAATGGTACCTAATCTTTCGATTTGAGCCAACAAGTCGTCAACCGTTGTTTTCCAGCGCTGTTCTTCGGCCTGTTCCGGCAAGCTTTGCAACACCAATTCGACATCTGCATCGATTTCGTTAAGCTGCTCGTTGACGGTTTGTGATCGTACCTTGCTTTCCTGCAATTCAAAACGAATCGTATCCAGCGCTTCTTTTTGCTGTTCCAAGGCGCGCTGTGTCCGGATATGCTCTTCGGATAGCCCGGTTATTTGAGCTTCAAGATCTTCCTGGAGCTGGCGTTGTTGTTTCAGTCGACTCTCCAACCGTTCCTTATCGACAACCTTCTGCTCCAGCTGCTTTTTTTCGTCAGCCATTGGCGTCAACGTTTGTTGCAGATTAAGCTCCAGATCGGCGATGCGTTCAACCGA
Source organism: Methylobacter arcticus (assembly GCF_050917435.1). Classification (NCBI taxonomy): domain Bacteria; kingdom Pseudomonadati; phylum Pseudomonadota; class Gammaproteobacteria; order Methylococcales; family Methylococcaceae; genus Methylobacter; species Methylobacter arcticus. Next base: position 1,716,608 of record NZ_CP159583.1, on the reverse strand, counting down.
TTGTTGATGTTGCAGCTTTAAACGGTCCAGCTGTTTGCCGGTTAAAGTTTCGGAAGAACGCAGCGATTCCATCTGCGACTTGAGGCTGTAAACCTGTAGTCTGGCTTCATTGGCGGCTTGATCGATACGCTGTTGCCGGGATTGCAAGTCCTGATTTAACGCGTCCAGAGTTTGTTTTTTTTGCTCCTGTTCGGACATGCTCTGCTCGGCCTGTTCGAGCGACAACTGGGCTTCGGCGAGAGTCTCGGCATTGTCAGCGGTCTCGCGGCTTAACTCGTCAATATCGTTACAAACCTGATCCAGTCGGCGTTGTTGATGCTCGAGTCTGGCAGATTGCGCGCTGAATTCGGCGCTTTTGACCGACAGCTCAGCACCTAAGTTGTTGTCCTGCTGCTGTATCGACTCTCGCGTGACTTCGGCATCTTTCAAGCCGGTTTCGGCGGTTTCCAGCTGGTCTTCAAAGGTCTCAATGTCGACATGCAATTCTTGTTGCCGTTGCTTTAACAGGCGCAAGTCTTTTTCGCGTTGCAACACCCCGGTTTTGCTGTCTTTGGCGCGGATGATTCTGATCCAGCCGGAGCCGAACCAGGTGCCGTCCGGGGTGATGACCGATTCATAGGCTTGCAGTTGGGCGGATAAAGCTCTCGCCGTTTCGGCATCATCGACGCAGTAAATCCCGGCCAGTAAATTGCTCAAATCCCACGGCGCTTTTACCTTATCCAGCAAGTTTGTGGGGGCGACGCAAGGCGCCCATTCTGCCCGCTGGGCGCCTTGCGTCGCCCCCACAGATTGGGTCTCAATCAGCATTAACGATTCATCGGTCAAACGCTGCAAGCCCGGAATAATCTGGTCGGCGCTCTCAATGCAAATCGCCTCAAGGTAACTGCCCAACACCGTTTCAACCGCCGTATCCCAGCCTGCTTGCACATCCAGAAACTCGGCAAGTCGCCGGTTTTCGACCAAATCCACGGACGCCAGCCAGGCACTCAGCTGCTTGTTATCCTTCCCCATCGCATGTTGCTGCAATAATTCCAGCGAGGTGATTTTGCCTTTGACGCTTTGCATTTCCGAGCGGCGCGTATGCAATGCTTCATGATACCGCTTGACCTGCTGCCGCAGCTCGCGTATCTGCTGATGCCGGTCTTCAAGCTGCTGGTGCAACTCCTCGCGCTGCGTCTCAATGATTTCGATGCCGCTATCCAGCGATTCGATCTCGCTTTGCAAATCGTTGGACTCCAGCTCACTACGCTCGCCGTGCAACTTATCCAGACGGATTTGCAGCTGGCGATTCTGGTTTTCCAGCTGCACGGTTTTTACCCGCTGCACCTCGGCCTGCTCTTTATAGCTGGCACTGGTCGTCCGGTACGCTTCCCACTGCGCCTGCCAGACACTTTTTTGCTGCTGCACTTCCTGCTGGCCGTATAAAACGTCTTCCTGCCTTTCCTCGGCAACAATTAGCGTTTCTTCCGCTTCAAACAGAGCCTCTTTGATCTGTTCCAATTGCTGCACATCGGCTTCGAGTTCTGTTAACGACTGGTCTGCCTGCTGGCGTAAGCGGTTAATTTCAACGGCGCTTTGTTCGCGACTGCTTTCGCTGTGCTTGATGGTCTGCTCAAGACCGCTGACTTCGGCGACAATCTGGTAATAATCGCCCTGTGAGCTGTTGGTCTGCTGCAGCTGAGTCTTATATGCCTCGCGTTTGGCTTCGATGTTGCTATCGATGTCGCGCAACGCGACAAACAGGCGGTTATGTTCGTGAGCCACCGCCTGCAATTTTTCATCCAGTTGCTTTGCGGCCTGATGATACGTATTCCAACGCATCGCCAGCAACTCTACCTTGAATTGGCGTTCCTGTTTTTTAAGACCGGTATATTTTTCGGCTTTTTCGGCTTGCTTTTGCAGATGCTTGATTTGTTTTTCGACTTCGTCGCGCAAATCGTCCAGCCGCTCCAGATTCTCGCGGGTATGCCTCATCCGGGTTTCGGTTTCACTGCGGCGTTCCTTGTACTTGGATACGCCCGCCGCTTCCTCGATATGAACCCTTAAGTCATCCGGCTTGGCTTCAACCATGCGGGAAATGGTGCCCTGCTCGATAATCGCATAACTGCGCGAACCTAAGCCGGTACCCAAAAAGATGTCGGTGATATCCTTACGACGGCAACGCGAACCGTTCAGCATAAACACCGAGGTACCGTCACGACTGACCTGGCGTTTGATCGCGATAGTATCGTATTGCGAATATTCGCCGCCCAGCTTGCCTTCGGTGTTGTTAAAAACCAGCTCGACCGAAGCCGTACTGACCGGTTTCCGTCCCGATGAGCCGTTAAAGATCACGTCAGCCATACTGCCGCCGCGCAAATGTTTGGCCGAACTTTCGCCCATCACCCAGCGCACTGCGTCAATAATATTGGACTTGCCGCAGCCATTCGGCCCGACAATGGCGGTCAGGTTACCGCTGATCGGTATGACCGTGGTATCAACAAAGGATTTGAAACCCGAAAGCTTGATTTTTTCCAGTTTCATCAATGTCCTTGCGGGTCTGAAACCTCCCCTTCTGGGGAATTATTTAAGTTTGACAGCCATGCACTCGCATCGCTATCCTGTTGGTAACCCCCTGTTTCAGATCGCTACCGAGCAACCTTAACCTCATGGGGAGAGCAAACCCACTGGCCTCTATCTGTCAGTGACTGTCAGTCGACAGATGAGATCGACTGTGGATTGAAACAAACATAGTACTGGTATGAATATCCCGACAGTTGAATTAAAATAGTCGGCTATTATTAACGATAATTAACCAAGTATCGAATTTTTTCGCCTAATGCACCTGATTTTGGTACAAAACTCACTTTAACTATAAAAGATAAGCAAAAAATGACTACACAACCAAGCAAAGATCTGGAAACTTTCGACAATCCTAACCCCAATCGTGACTACACCATCCGCATCGACGTACCCGAATTCACCTGCTTGTGCCCAAAAACAGGCCAACCGGATTTCGCCACTATCCAGATCGAATACGTACCCGGGGCACTGTGCGTCGAACTGAAAGCGCTTAAATTATATATGTGGGCATTCCGGGATCAAGGCGCCTTCCATGAAGCGGTCACTAACGAAATCCTCGATGATATCGTTAAAGCCATAGCGCCCAATTTTATGCGTATCCGCGCCGAATTTAACGTGCGCGGCGGCATCTACACCAGCGTCATCGTAGAACACAGAAATCCCGATTGGCAAGCGCCGGAACTGGTTACACTGCCTTAAGTCATTTGATAATGAATCCACCAAAAACACAAAAAACACAAACGTATTGTATTTTTCGTGCCTTTCGTGTTTTTTCGTGGACAAAATGATTTTTCTAAGTTGAATCATCATGCCTAAGACCTACTACACCACCGATCTTGCCGTCGCGTTAAAATACGACGGCAAGAACGCGCCCAAGGTTGTCGCCAAAGGCTCGGGTCTTACCGCAGATCAAATTCTCGCCATCGCCAAAGAGCACGGAATACCGCTGCAAACCGAGCCGGAACTGGCAAGAATTCTGGCTCAAATTCCGTTAGGCGATGAAATCCCCAATGAACTTTATGTTGCCGTCGCCGAAGTCATCGCCTTTGCGTATTTCTTAAGCGGCAAAACACCCGACAGTCATAATCCATGAACATCAAAGAAGCCCTGACCACCCTGCCCCAATACATGTTGCCCCATCATGCCCTGTCCCAAATAATGAGCAAATTGACTCACTGCGAAAACAAGGCGTGGAAAAACCTGTTTATCAAACAGATTATCAGGCATTACGGCGTCAATATGGATGAAGCGCTGGAGCCGGACATCAATGCCTACCTTAGCTTTAACGATTTTTTCACCCGCAAACTAAAACCTAGTGTTAGACCGCTGAGCACCGAAACCAACGCCATTGCCTGCCCTGCCGACGGCGCAGTCAGCCAGGCCGGAGATATTACCGACGGCGAAATCTTCCAGGCCAAAGGCAAAAGCTTTACCGCGACCGATTTGTTGGGCGGCGATGCGACCCGTGCCGAACCGTTTAATGACGGCATATTCACCACCATTTACCTGTCACCCAAAGACTATCACCGCCTGCACATGCCGTTGACCGGCACCTTAAGGGAAATGGTGCATATCCCCGGCCGCTTGTTCAGCGTTAATCCGGCGACCGTCAATTCCGTCCCCGGACTATTCGCCAGAAATGAGCGCGTCGCCGCCATATTCGACACCGATTCAGGCCCGATGGCCTTGATACTGGTCGGCGCAATTTTTGTGTCCAGCGTAGAAACCGTCTGGCATGGCGTGGTCACGCCGCCTAGCATCAGTTCGGTGCAAAGCTGGCAGTATGGCGATGATGCGCCCACATTGAAAATCGGCGAAGAAATGGGGCGGTTTAATATGGGCTCTACGATTATTGTTTTGTTTGGCAAGGATAAGGCGCAGTGGGATGCCGAGTTTAAAGCGGGGAAGACGGTTAAGTTGGGGGAGTTGATTGGTCGGATTGTTGGTTAATTTTAGTGCGGCACGGCTGGATACCGATTTATCCCGGTAATTTAAATTTAATATACACCTGCTTAGGTGTCTACTTAACGTTAGGCAATAAAAGGCACAAATTCTTATGCTCAATGAAGACTCAATACTTAGGCGAGTGCCGGCTGCAATAAACCCCAAGCAAGCTCTATTTATAGATGGCATTCGACACGCAGTAGAGATAATAGATTTAGCATATGGACGACTTAGAGATACGTTGACTAGAGCTGCCTTACAGCCTCCTAGTTCTTCAGAGGTACCTGATATGTCATCGCAGGCTTTTCTCGATGCTTGGGCAATGGTTGATGCAATTGATCGATTTCGAATGCTCTATTTGCAAATGCCTGGTATATCTTTTTCACCACCGAAGCCGGGTGTCGTAACCTTGGAGGAAGCGCTAAAGCCATTCCGAGATCTTAGAAATGTTGCTGATCATCTGGCACAAAGAGCTGATTTTGTTGTATCTCGAGGTAGCGCTGCACTTGGAACCTTGAGTTGGCTTACGGGGTTTAAAATTGATCCAATCACTGCTTGGTATTGTACTCTACGACCTGGCACTGTTCATGCGCAACCAGAATTTCGAAAAGAACTATTTGTAAGTACATTAGATTGGCCTACAGATGGAATAACTTTAGTAGCAGGTGGATACGAAGGGAATCTCTCCTCGGTTCGCCCTCATATTGAACTTCGAGTAAAACATCTTGAGGAACAACTAAAAAATGCATTTGATAAACTTAATTTAGCTGATAGCCCTACAGCTAGTGATGTATTTACAAGGCAGGCCTATACGCCAGATCCACGTCAATTTAAAGATGAGTGAAAAGTTGGTGGTTTTATCAGTGCCTAACGAATAAGGTTAGATTGAAGAAACCTCAGGTAGAGTAGAGAACAGGCTAAGAACCTCAGCAGGGCCAGGTCTTTGATTTATGATGCTTGTTCCATTAAGCTTGTGGAAAAGTAACAGGAGAGCGGAGATGGCGAGACCTCTTAGACTTGAGTTTTCCGGTGCGTTATACCACGTTACTTCACGGGGTAATCGCCAGAAAGTAATTTATGAACTGAACTCAGACAGAGAAAACTTTTTAACTGTCATGTCTGATGTCTGTGAAGATGGCAAATGGGGTCATGGTAAATGGGGTCACATGGCAAATGGGGTCAGGTCTTGCAAAATCACATACAGTACAGCTCTTTTTGTTTTTAATGTGATAATGCAAGACCTGACCCCTTTGATGCGGGTATTCTTCAATCGTCACGCGGGTCGTATTCGCTAACTTAAATTATTGGATAAATATGCAAAAAACAATTTTAGGATTAATCGCAACATTAATAATTACGGGATGTTCAACAACTCCGTTCCCTCCGACTAATTATGCAAAAAATAATCCAGATATAACACTTGGAACTACAGATCTCGGGCCTATTTTAGAATCCGTAAAAATAAGAAAAAATTTTGCACCAGAGTCAGTGGATGATCTTCAATCCTGTATGGTTCAGGAAGTGTCATCAACTGGTGTCTTACCAATCATAAACAAAAAACGAAAAAGCATTGTGATGCAAGGGAAAGGAACATTCACCCTAATCATTAGTAGCATCACCGTGCCATTTGAAATTCGCTACTCACTTACCTCGTCAATAGATGATAAGTCACTGATATTCAATTTCACCAATATAAAGTCAATAAACGGTTTATCTCTTAATGCTGCAGAGGAAGCATCGCGCCATATTGAAGGTGCCTACAAATTATTTCAAACTGTCACCGACAAAATAGAAAACTGTAGCAAGGCAAGTTGATCGACAGCACGGTAGGTAGGATGGGTAGTACAGTAGGGTGTGGTGAGAAACGAACCGTTCGCGTTACTCGATTGATGCGGTTTGTAGTGGTCTAATTAATTACGGATAGTTTTTCCATAAATCCGAGAAAAATCGACCACTACAAAATCATCAAAAATTACCGAATATCCCAAAGCCCCATCATGCCAATATCTTCATGTTCGAGAATATGGCAATGGAACATGGTTATTCCCGTATAGTCTTTAATAGGCACGAGCAATTTAACGCTGCCGCCTTTAGGAACAATGACGGTGTCTTTCCATGCTGGGCTGGTGGTATAAAGCGATTTATAGGCGCTGTCGCCGCCGCTAATCGAAATCACCTGGGCCGGATTGACATGCTGATGGAAAGGATGATCCATCATACTCTGATTGAAAACTTCCCATATTTCATAGGTGTTCACGCTGGAATGCGCGGTATAGGCATTCGTTTCCGAAAACGCTATACCATTAATATAAGCTTCCATGCCGCCCATCATACCCATACTCAGGGTAATCTGCCGCGTCGGCGTGCCTGCGGGTACAGCCAGTTTTACCGCACTAGCGTTAATAGTGCCGGGAATACTATTAGTGACCGCCGTACCGGTAACGTTGACTGTTAATAAGGTAATTTGTTGACTGCCGCCACCACTCATCATGCTCATACCGCGGTCATAAGGATTGGACAGCAATTTGTAATAGCCTTTGGTAGTTGAGACTTTGACCATGACATCAACACGTTCACCCGGTGATAATAATATTGAGCTTTGCGCGTAAGGCTTATTCAGCAAGCCGCCGTCTGAGCCTATCACCTGCAAGTTATGGCTGCCCAAACTCAGTTTATAAAACCGTGCATTGCTGGCATTGACGATTTTCCAGCGTTGCACCTGCCCGGGTTTCATGTTCAGCACCGGATTGACTTTGCCGTTAACCATCATGACATTGCCTTCCTTGCCACTCATAAAATCATCCATAGTATGCGCGGCAGGGACTGCGCCATCCAAACTAATGTCTTTCAGCATCATGATATGCGTTTCATAAGCCGCTAAAGCCGGTGTTTCATCAGCAACTTCTAACGCGCCCGCCATACCGCCCCACATTTGTTCAGCAGTATTACCGTGACGATGCGGGTGATAAAAATTAAGGTTGCCTCCGGGATGCAGGGACAAGTCATATTCATAATCGAACAACTCTCCCGACATCAAGCTGAGCATCGTATTATCAGAATTACCTTCTGGAGAAACATGCAAACCGTGCGTATGCAGATTGGTCAAATCGCGGGCATCTCCCATCATATTCAAGCCCGTATAAGGCAACGAGTTTTTAAAGTGAACTTTTAATAGGTCCCCTTTTTTTACCTTAATAGTCGGGGCGGGATAAGTACCGTTATAGGTCATTAAATTAGCCGTCACCCCGTTAATGTTAATCGGTGCAACTTTGGCTTCCATATTGACTTCGACAATACCGGGTATAGTCGAAATATTGGGCATGGTCACAGGGTCTTGAAATGCCGCCCCGCGTGGCGGATCAATGACCGTTGGCGTAGTCGTACAGCCCATCATACATCCACCCCCCATGCCACCCATAGCAACAGCGTGTGTTGATAGTAACGCGCTAACTAACCCCAATAAAAAAGGCACAGCGTAACGTTGAGATAGTTTCATATTTTCTTTCTCTTCTTAATTGTTAAATAACTGAATAATCATTACTGGCTAACTAATTTCGGGTATTAGCAGGCAAGAAACACAAAAAGAAAAGCAATAATCGAACCATCTACAATAGTTAATTATTTATCAAAAAGTTACGGCTATTTATGAAGCCTTATGAACTATAAAAAAATAAAAGCCGGCAAATCACATAATCAGTGTGTGATTTGCCGCAGTTTTTATGATATTCCAGAATTGATGCTATGCAGGCACTACCCGGATTCGCCGGAAACGCCACCTCGCGCTACGCGCTTGGATGTCTTATTCCAGCCTACGCCTAATTAAATCTCTGCTAACCCTATTTTGCTAAAAGGGGACTAACCGCTTACCACCCAGTCGCTTGGCTTAAGCATGATGTTGGTTTCTTCCGAAAAATGCTAAAATCAGTCTCCGATTACTTTTACATTTAGGAAGCACATGCCGAAAATTACGATTGAACATAAGCCCAGTGAAGAACGTCTGAAAGAGTTAGGTGTGGCAAGTTGGGAGATTTGGGAGAAAGAAATATCCGAGTTCCCGATCGACTTTGACGAAACAGAAACTGCGTATATTCTGGAAGGCGAGATTTTGGTAACACCGGAAGGCGGCGAACCTGTGCGCATTTTGCCTGGCGACCTGGTTGTTTTTCCGGCAGGTCTGAACAGCCAATGGCAAGTCGTTAAGCAATTGCGTAAGCATTACAGCTACGACTAAGCAGACTAAAAAAGGCATCTTCGGATGCCTTTTTTCTACTTACGATTAACACATCAGCGCCAACGCTAAGCTAATTTATATCTCATTCCGTAGTAACTATGGGCAGAATAAGTCGGTTCGAGCAACTGTACGAACAGGCTTTGTGCGACAAACATCACCCCTGTTCGCAGGAAACGCAACAACTCCCAATACGGGTAACTGATTAGGCCTTGTGAACTTATGCCCTTGAAATCCAAGCAAGGACTTTCACCCTGAAGAAATGATAAGTTTTCTTACGAGATCCGCCCCCCGTCGATTGAAGTGTCATTGATTTGTGCCGCTTAAAAACAATTCAAACCTGAAATATCAAGACTGCCGCCTTTTTCATAGGTGCAGCTAATGATACTTGATGCAATCACATATTTATTTCATGGTAGAATAAAAACCGATAGATAGCGATTCGCTATCTATTCATAAATATAACTATAAATATAAAACAACACGAGGATTCCAACCCATGAAACTTTTAAAAAATATGACCTTAAGTCTTTTTATTGCCGTTTCTACTGCGGGCATTTCGTCTATAGCTGTAGCAGGCGCTGCTGAGGTCGCTGTTGATAATGTATCGGCAAAAGTTGCTGAAGCATCTCAGGCTATTGAAGGTGGCTCTACTCAGGAAGAAGTTATGGATTTAATCAGGACGGCTGCTGATTTAGTTAAAGAAGTGGAGGTGAGCGATACTCTTGACGTTAGACGTCAACGCGCTAATGGTCATTTGAAAAAAGCACGCCTTGCCTCTAAATCAGGTGATTTAAACGCGGCAAAAGAGCATTTAGCACAAGCGGCTAAAGATTTTGCCGATTTAAGAAAACTTATGTAAGCAACTCTTCATGCGATTTCTTTCAGGGCACTTTCGGGTGCCCTGCTTTATCTCACTCCTAATACCATCCACCCAATTCCTAGCCCGGCAAGCGCAGCACTGCACTGTATTTGCAACCCCGCCAGCCGTAATAAGCGATGTAGCCATAGCAAAGTACCGGAATAAAAAACGCCTGCTGTATGCCGATCCGGTCAGCGAATAGCCCTTGCACGACAGGAAGAATAGCGCCGCCAACTATTGCCGCGCACAAGATCCCAGACCCCTGCCCGGTGTGTTTGCCCAAGCCGCTAACTGCGAGTGAAAAAATAGTGGGAAACATGATCGAGTTAAATAGCCCGACCGAAAGAATCGTCCACATCGCAACCTGTCCATTGCTAAAGATAGTCATTAAAACCAACAGCGCCGCAGTTACCGCGCTAACCGTAAGCGCTTTGCCGGGTTGGATTTTTTGCATGACTGCCGCGCCGATAAATCGCCCGATCATGGCGCCGCCCCAATAAAACGACACGTACTTTCCGGCATCACGTTCTGCCAATCCGGCAATGGAAGGCTCGCCCAGAAAATTAATCAGAAAACTGCCGATGGACACTTCCCCGCCGACATAAACAAAAATGCCGATTGCTCCCAGTACCAGATGCTTGTAGCTCCAGGCGCTATCATGAATATCATCAACACCCGAAACCTGCGTTTCGGTCGCTTCAATCTTGGGTAATTTGATCAGGGCAAAAACGACAGCCATAAAAAACAAAGCCGCAGCCAGCAACAAATAAGGGATTTGCACCGCCGCCGCTTGAGCGGCTTGATAAACCGATAACTGGTCGGCGTTAAGCAGCTCAATGTCATCCGCCGTTTTAACGGCAGTGGCAAGGATAAATAACGCGCCAAGATAAGGGGCAATAGTCGTACCCAGCGAATTGAATGCTTGCGTCAGGGTCAATCGGCTGGAGGCGGTTTCCGGCTTGCCTAAAATGGTGACATACGGATTTGCGGCAACCTGCAACAAGGTAATGCCGGAGGCCAACACAAAGAACGCCGCCAAAAATAACGGATAGGAATGCAGACTTGCGGCCGGATAAAACAGCAAACAGCCCACACCCGCTATGGCTAACCCGGTAATGATGCCGCCTTTGTAATCGATTCTTTTAACTAAATAGCCGCTGGGAACGGATACGACAAAATAGGCGGTAAAAAAGCAAAACTGAACCAACATGGCTTGGGTGTAATTTAAGGTGAACACCGCTTTCAAATGCGGGATCAGAATATCATTCAAGCAGGTTATAAAACCCCAGATAAAAAACAGCGAGGTTAATAGGGTTAGTGAGCCAAGATAAGGGTTTTTATCGGAACTATTTGTCGTGTCGGTTGTATTGATCATGACTTTATTCGGTCACCGTAAAACCGACTATTTCATTACCAACCATCACCTTGAAATCTCCCGGCTCCACAATCCGCTTAAGATCAACGCCAATAAACGACAAATCATGCGGCGTTAAGGTAAAGCTTACGTTTTCAGTTTGACCAGGATTCAACTCGACTTTTTTAAACGCTTTGAGTTGTTTGTTGGGACGGGTTACCGAAGCCGCCACATCATTAATATAAAGCAATACCGTTTCCTTGCCTGTCAACGCGCCGGTGTTTTTGACCTTAACGGTGACATTGATATTTTCACCCATGCGGATTTTTTCTTTTTCCGCCTTCAAACCGCTGGTTGCAAAGGTTGTATAGCTCAAACCATGCCCAAACGGATACAGCGGGTTATAAGTATTTCCCTCAAACGACTCCATCGGTTTGTAATCATACGGCGTAATGCCATTGGTGTTGCGCGGATAGGAAACAGGCAGTTTGCCGTTGGGGTTATAGTCGCCATATAAAATATCGGCAATGGCTTCGCCGCCTTCCATGCCCGGCAAGAAGCCCAAAATAACGCCGGAAGCCCGTTCTGCAATCGAGGTAATAATGCGCGGACGACCGCCCAAGGTCAGCAGAATCACCGGTTTTCCGCTTGCAATCGCGGCATTGGCAAGCTCGACTTGCGCCTGGTCGAGGTTTAACGACTCAATATTGCCCACGGTTTCCGTATAAGGTTTTTCTCCTAAGCTGAGCAAAATCACATCGTGATTGTTGGCTTCTTCAACCACCTGTTGAACATCGATGGGCGCATCAAAAGCATCGCCTCCGATATACGTCACTTTGCCGGTGGATTTTTCCTGTATGGCTTCCAAGACCGTCAGTTTCTCTTGAGGATATAAATCCTCGGCATCGCCCTGCCAGGTAATCGTCCAGCCGCCATTCATCGCACTCAACAAATTGGCGGTAGGCCCGGTCACCAGAATATTGGCGTCTTTTTTAAGCGGCAGGATGTTGTGGTCGTTTTTTGCCAGAATAATCGACTCCCGTGCCGCCTGACGATTGGTCTCTATGGCTTCCGCCGCGGCAAAATTACCTGCCACCGGCAGTAAGGGTTTAGGCTCGAATAATCCGGCCTGATACTTGACCGTCAGTATCCTGGACACGGCTTCATCGATACGGGACATCGGCACCTCGCCTGATTTGACCAAATCAATCAGCAAATCATAAAAAGAAAAATCGAACGGCACCATGCTCATGTCGATACCGGCCATCACCGCCATTTTGACCGCCTCTTTTTCGCTAGCGGCCATCTTATCCCGAGTATAAAGACGCTTGATGTCGGCCCAGTCGGACACGGTAAAGCCTTTAAAGCCCAATTCGTCGCGTAAAATCGTGGTCAGATAATGATGGTTGGCGTGTCCGGGAATGCCGTCGACTTCCGCCGAATTAACCATCACCGTCGGCGATCCGGCTTTTATACCCGCTTCAAACGTCGGCAAAAAATATTCGCGCAGCGTTCTTTCGCCTATCCAGGCCGGCGTCCGGTCTTTGCCGTTAAGCGGATAACTGTAACCCACATAATGCTTCAAACAAGTAGGCGCTTTATCGACCGCAGAAAAATTATCGCCCTGATGACCTTTAATATAAGACGTGCCCATCACCGTTGCCAAATGCACATCTTCGCCGAAAGTTTCCCACAAGCGCGGCCAAAGCGGTTGGCGACCGATATCCATCACCGTGGAAAAATTCCATTGCAGACCGGAAACTCGCACTTCCCTTGCGGTAATCTCGCCTTCCTTGAAAGCCAGTTCCGAATTGAACGTTGCCGCCATGTTAATGGCCTGCGGAAACAATACCGAATTTTGCGTGTAAGTCGCGCCATGAATCGCGTCTATCCCGTAAATGACCGGAATTTTCAACCGGGTTGTTGCCGCCGCATCCTGCACGGTGCGCGTTAATTCTCGCCATATCTCAACGGATTGCGCATTGTTAGCCGACGTAAAAGACGGATTAAGAATGGAGCCTACCTGCCGGTTTAAAGGCGCATTAAGGATGGAGCCGACATGGTGTTTTAACACCGCATCCTCCAACTTGGCAGGATTGATCTGATCCTCGGCATTTTGTTCTTTAGGATCGCCGATAACCGAAAAATCGACCTGCGTCATCTGCCCTACTTTTTCTTCGAGTGTCATTTGAGACAGCAGATTTTTGACTTTATTTTCTATTTCTTGTGCATTCACAGAACGCCCCGACATGGCAGATAGGATGATAATTAAAATAATATGTTTTGTTTGCAATTTACTATTTCGCCTGTTAATTGGTTAAAATTCAGCTTGCCGGCTATTGTTTACCCATTGAGTTAGATTCGCCAGTTTTTTAAGTGGAGTAAGCATAGCGACTTTGCCGGATTGTTCGGCAACGGCTTTTAAGTAGGCCAGCTCTATTGAAAATGAAGCCGGACCCTGAGGCCCGGCTGATTATCCTCCAAGCCAACAGAAGCAACATGCAATTCCATAACCGCTTTAACCAGACTGAGTCCCAAGCCGCTTCCGGAGGTACTACGGGCTGCATCCAGGCGAGAAAACCGTTCCAAGACCAAAGAGTGCTTGTCGGCTGGAATACCGAGGCCGTTATCGCTAATTAGCACGACAAGCCCTTCTGGTTGCTGTCCAGCCTCTAAAGTAATTTGTCCGTTATCGTGAGTATATTTAATAGCATTATCCAGCAAGTTGCTGATGGCCTGAGCCAGCAGATGCCGATTACCCATTACGCTAAGGCCGTGCTGCACGTTGATGGTTAAGTGCTTGCCTTGTGATTCAGCCAGCTCCTGATAAAGCTCACCTAGCCCCTCAAGCAAGGTGGATAAGTTGACAGGCTGCCATTCACCCCGAAAGCTTCCAGCCTCTGTTTGCGCGATTTCTAGCAAAACATTAAAAGTACGAATCAAGTCATCGGCATCTTCAATGGTTTCGCTCAGGACTTGCCGATATTCGATCGGATCGCGTGCTTCCAGCAAGGTGATTTCCAGTCGACTGCGTAATCGTGACAGTGGTTTGCGCAAGTCATGGGCGATATTATCAGTGACCTGACGCATGCCGGCCAGCAATTGTTCAATGCGCATCAACATGCGATTAAGCTGTTCGGCGAGTTCATCAAACTCGTCGTTACGCTTGCTTAAAGGCACACGTCGGGAGAAGTCGCCCGAGGTAATCGCTTTGGCTGTGGTATTGATATTGTCGATTCGCGCTAACAGGGTTTGTCCGATAAACCAGCCCATGGTCAATGCCAAACTCACCGAGACCAGTAGAATCATGACGATGGTATAGAGGATAACCTCCTGTAATTCCTCTGCCTGTTCCAGGCTCTGGGCCAGCAACAGCCTGCTGCCATCGGGCAATGTTGTTGCGATCATAGGCCAATAAGCGTCTTCTTTGCTTTGATCCGAAATGAGCTTGCCTTCAATCCAGACATTGGCCACTTCTCCGTAACGGTTTAAGTTTGGCGGCCATTCTTCCAAATCGCCGGCCAGTTTTTTATAGTTTGGATCCAGCAGCAAGAAATGGCGACGGTATTTAACATCGATAGTCTGTTGTGCGTTGAGGCTATGAATGACGTTATCGCGGCCTTTTTCCTTATCAATTCGCAATAATTCAAGCATACGTTGTTTCAAACCTGTGCTGATTTGTTCATCAACGTAATCGCTACTGGTCCAGTACAAGATACTCAAACCCAGGGTCATTAACACCGCATAAAGTCCGGCATAGCGCAAAGCAATACGCATAGCGGATGTGTTGAACAATCTACGGGAACTCAAAGCTTACGCATCCTGCTAACACCCAAAACACAGGGATGTATTGAATGCAGATCAGACATAACGCCATGGACGGCGTGTAGTAGGGTAATGCAGGAGCCATTACCGAGAAGCATTTATTCGCCTACATCCGTGTAGGCATCGAGTTTATAGCCGATCCCACGGAGAGTATGAAGTAGCGGTTTGTCAAAATCCTTATCAATTTTGGAACGTAAACGGCTTATTTGGGTATCAACAACATTAGTTTGAGGATCGAAATGCAAATCCCATACCTGTTCCAGCAACATGGTGCGCGTGACGATTTGACCGGCATGCCGCATCAGACATTCCAACAGTCGTAATTCCATAGGTTGTAAACGAATCAGATGGCCTGCACGGGTGACTTTGTGAGTGAGCAGATTTAATTCAAGATCCGTTATTTTTAAATGCGTTGGCGCCGTAGTCTCAGTACGCCGACGCACCAGGGCATCCAGTCTTGCCAGTAATTCGGCGAAGGCATAGGGTTTAACCAGATAATCGTCACCGCCCGCACGCAAGCCCTCGACCCGATCGTCGACTTCAGCTAATGCACTCAATACCAGAATCGGAGTATGTCTCCTATCAGCACGCAGCATACGAATGAGCGAGAGACCATCCCTTTTCGGTAACATTCGATCAATCACCAGAACATTATAGTTTTCGCTTAAAGCCAGATCTAAACCCTTCTCTCCGTCAGCGGCGTGATCAACTATGTGACCGCTTTCAGTCAAGCCCTTAACCAGATAAGCCGCCGCCTGTTTATCATCTTCAATTAAAAGAATTCGCATGATAGAGATATTATCGTCTTTTATAAGTCAGGTATATTACCATTTGGTAATGATACGGAAAGACTCCGGCAAGGTAATCTCTTGTATTATCAGGCCGTGGAGAAAAAGAATTCAATTTAAATACACTTAAGCTATATGGATTTGAATGTCGGATTATGCTAAGGCTAAACCCGATCTACTATACTACGTCCAAGTTATTTCATCATCGATCCTTATAGACAGAAACTTTTTATGACCCCTAGCTATTTGCAAGCAGCTAATAACTTTCAGTTGTATCCTTTTAAAAGTATTGGCTTTTATCACTGGGCTATTAGCATTGCATTGTCGCTTGTACTTTCTGCTTGTGCTCATTATCAACCACTCCCATTGACAGAGGACTCTATTCAGCAGCAACTGCAAACGCCATCGCGTGAACAGCTCACTATCCAGGCGGCAAAAATAAAGCATCCTCTGCTCGAACCGGTTAAGTTTACTATGGAGGACGGTTTGTCGCCGGATGAAGCAGCTATTTTGGCGGTATTACGCAATCCGGAATTACGCGTCGCAAGAGATCAACATGGCATTGCCAAGGCGCAACTTTTACAGGCCGGATTATTACCCGACCCGCAAGTATCCTACAGTTTTTCCGCGCCTTCCGGAGGTACCGACCTGAGTATGAGCAACGCCTTTGGACTCGGCCTGAGCTGGGAGGCGACGGCTCTGATTTGGCGGCAGAACAAAATAACGGCTGCCGGGAAACAGCAACAGAGTATTGATCTGCAAATCGCCTGGCAGGAATGGCAAATCGCTCAGGCGGCAAAATTAGCGGCTTATCAATTGATCGTTTACTCCCGGCAACAGGCTTTACTCTCCGAAATGGCGCAGCGTCTGGAAGATAACCGTGCGCGCTTGCAAGAAGCCGCTGAATTGGGATTGGTCACAGAGCTTGAACGGGTCGCCGCTGTGTCCGCAAAAAACCTGGTTGATATTCGTTTGCTCGCCCTTAAATTGCAAATAAAACAGCAGCAACAACAACTAAACCGGGCCATGGGACTCAAACCCCATGAGGTGGTCAATTTGCAGCAAGATATTGAACTCGTTGCCGCTATGAACGCTCCGGCTTATGACGCTTTAATACATAACGTTGAAAACCGTCGCCTGGATTTAATGGCCTTGAAACGAGGCTATGAAAGCCAGGAAGAACGCTTGCATATCGCCGTAATGCAACAATTTCCGCAAATCAGTATCGGCTTTAATTCTGCCCGGGATAACAGCAACCTATATACCATGGGCTTTGGCGTCTCGATGACAGTGCCCATATTTGATCGTAATCAGGGTCAAATCGCGCTTGATCGGGCGACGCGGCAACAACTGTTCGATCAATATACCAGTCGGCTGTTTCAAGCCAGAGCCGATATTGCCGAATTGCTGGTCACTATCGCATCGATAAACAAGCAAATTCAATCCGTTCGTCATGCCATTCCCGATTTGGCCAATCTGGTTAACGCCTATCAGTCAGGTATCGAAAATGGCCAGGTTGACGTATTTAATTATTATGTGGCCTGGAACAGTCTGACGGATAAAAAAATTGACCTGCTGAACTTGGAATTGCAGTTAGTGCAGGCGGGAATTGCTTTGGAGGTTGCGAGCGGACTTTATCATGTAGCCACTGATTTTAATGAAAAAAAATTATGAAATCCTATTCTAAAATAACCGTCGTGACGGTTTTATTACTGACTTTCGTTATCGCTTGTGCATTGCTTTATGGGTTGGCAAAGCCGCAGGCTGTAACCAGCCCTGACACGCCGGTTTCCGAACCGGCGCCGGTTGCTCAGGTTGAAACGGTCAAACTAGAAAAAGGAGAAATCAAAGAAACTTTTACCGCCTATGGCGTGGTTTTGCCTTTACCGGACAAGTTGAAGACAGTCAGCGTGCCCTATACCAGTCAGGTCGATAAAATGCGGGTCAATCAGGGCCAAATTGTCCGGCAAGGCGATTTGTTACTGACCTTAAAGCCGGGCGCGAGCGCTATGTTGCAACTGGAGCAGGCGCAAAGAGAACTGGCGGCGGCATCACGCGAAAATCAACTGTTGCAAGAACGCATACGCCTGAAATTGGCGACTAAACAGGATTTGGTAGGCTCCCGATTGCGTGTCGAACAGGCTACGGTCATGCTCAAAAATCTGCTTGACCAAGGCATAGGTAAAGAACAGCACATCAGAGCGGAAAACGCCGGTATTATCTATCTGGTTAATGTGCAACAAGGACAAATCGTTTCTGCCGGTGCGCCGTTGCTGCAACTTGTTGATCAGAATCAGTGGATGGTGCGCTTAGGGATCGAACCGGAGGATTACGAGCATCTGCAAGTCGGCCAACAGGTATTGATTAGACCGGTCAATACGCCTGTTTCGGAACCGGTCAAAGGCCATATCGAAATTATCACCCATCAGATCGATCCGACCACCCGCTTGCTCAATGTCTTTGTCAGGCCTGAGTTAAATCAGACCTTGCTGATCAACGACTTTGTTGAAGGTCAGATTGTTATCTCCACGGTCAATACCTTACTGGTTCCCCGTCAGGCGGTGTTGCCCGATGATGGCGGCTACAGTCTGTTTACAGTCGAAAACGGTCATGCCGTTAAGCATCCAGTACAAGTGGGCCTGGAAAACGATAGACAGGTTGAAGTGATTGCGGCCGGCTTAAAGGATCAGGATGACGTAGTCGTGTTAGGCAACTACGAACTGGAACCTGGTATGGTGGTGTCCGTGGCGCCGAGCACCCAACTCGACAAAGGAGTCTCACCATGACGGAATGGAGCCATTGTCACCGTCGCTCTATTCTGTTTGCACTCAGTCTATTCGCCATCGCCGGATTCTTTGTCATTGGCAGTACGCCGGTCAGTTTGTTTCCTCAGGTGACCTTCCCACGAGTGGTTATTAATCTCGATGCCGGCGACATGCCTGCCGAGCGCATGGCTGTTCAGGTAACTTGGCCGGTAGAAGAAGCGGTGCGCGCCGTGCCGGGAGTGCTGAATGTCCGTTCTGCGACCAGTCGCGGCAGCGCTAATATCGCCATTAATTTTAGCTGGAGCGTGGATATGGTGTCGGCCACGCTGCAAGTTGCGTCGGCCATTAATCAAATTAGTTCAACGCTGCCTGCAACCTTGTCATTTAGCGTCAGACGCATGGATCCGACGATATTTCCCGTGCTAGGTTACAGTCTGTCATCCGCCAAGCATAGTCTAGTCGATCTTCGGGATATGGCGCTCTATCAAATCAGACCGATCTTGTCGGCCATTCCCGGCGTGTCAAAAGTGGATATACTGGGCGGTGCAATTGCGGAATACCAGGTACTTGTCGATCCGGCACGCATCAACGCCTTGGGTTTAAGTCTGGATGATATTGCCAACGCCTTATCGACGGCCAATGTTATCCAGGCGGTAGGCCGACTGGAGCAAAACTATAAGCTTTATTTGATACTCGCCAATACCCAGTTACAGAGTTCGGAACAGATCGCGCAGACTATTTTACGGAGTGGTCAAAATGGCCTGGTCTTTCTTGAAGATGTCGCACAAGTGGTTAAATCGACCGCGCCGCAATGGCAAAGGATCACCGCCGAGGGTCGCGATGCCGTCCTGTTTCAAATTAATCAACAACCCGGCAGTAGCACGGTTGACATCGCCCGCAACGCACAATCTCAACTGGAACTGATCAGACAGAAGCTCCCTGCAGGTATTAAAATCGCCAAATGGTACGACCAAAGCGATTTGATTGTAGCCTCTGCCCAGAGCGTCAAAGAAGCCTTGTTGATTGGCTTAGGGCTAGCCATTGTTACTTTGCTGGTGTTTTTACGAAATATCAAGGTCACCTTGATTGCCGCCATTACCGTACCCATGACTTTATCCACGACCGTATTAATCATTCATTTACTGGGGATTGGCTTTAATATCATGACCCTGGGCGGCATGGCCGCCGCCGTGGCGTTGATTATCGATGACTCGATTGTCATGATCGAACATATTATTCGCCGCATGCGTGAAGCGTCTGGGACCTATCTGGAACGGATTCATCTGGCCGTCAACGAATTCAGCAAGCCGTTAGCAGGCTCATCAGCATCGACGATTATCATTTTTGCGCCGTTAGCCTTTTTATCCGGCGTCAGCGGCAGTTTTTTCAAAGCCTTGTCGATCACCATGGCTTCAGCACTGCTTATCTCTTTTGTAATAGCCTGGCTGGTTGTGCCCTTGCTGGCTGCTCATACCCTGACGCAAAAAGATACCGAACAGGAAGAAAACGGCCCGTTGACCCGCTGGTCTCATCAACGCTATCAAGGCCTGTTACAAGTGATGTTGCCAAGGCCTTGGCTGATATTGACCGCGCTGCTTCCGCTGCTGGCCGCCGGTTTCTTTGGCTGGCAACAGACCGGCTCAGGATTTATGCCATCAATGGATGAAGGTGGTTTTATTCTCGATTACCGGGCCGCGCCCGGTACGTCGGTATCGGAAACGGACCGCTTGTTAAAACAAGTTGAAAAGATTCTGCACAACATACCTGAGGTGGAGACGTATTCTCGCCGCACCGGTAACAGTTTGGGAGGCTTCCTGACTGAAGCCAATGAAGGTGACTTTTTTGTGCGCTTAAAGCCATTACCCCGGCGCAATCTGGATGAAGTGATGGACAGCGTTCGAGAGCAGATTGGTATGCAAGTTCCGGGACTGAGCATTGAACTCGCCAAACTGATGGAAGATATCATCGGCGATTTAACAGCGGTTCCGCAACCGATCGAAGTCAAACTGTATTCTAATGATGGTCCGTTATTAAAAGAACTGGCGACGAAAGTCGCACTAAAACTGGAAAAAATACCGGGCGTCGTTGACATTAACAATGGCGTGATTCCGGCCGGAGATGCGTTGAATATCCGTGTATTGCGTGATAAAGCCGCACTGGAAGGACTCAGTCCGGATGCCGTAACACAGACGCTTAATAATTATCTGAAGGGTACCATTACCACGCAATTGCAGGAAGGCCCCAAGATGGTCAACCTGCGCGTTTGGATCCCCCGGGCCGAACGCTCAACAATTCGGGCATTAGACAATCTGCGTATGCGCTCGCCAGACGGCCATTGGGTGCCTCTTAAACGGATTGCAAAAATCAGCACGGAGACCGGGCAGGCGCAAATCGCTCGGGATAATTTAAAACGTATGGTGGCCGTCACTGCGCGTATTAGCGGACGGGACATGGGATCTACCGTTGCCGACGTCATTAAAACACTCGATCAACCCGGCATGTTGCCGCATGATGTTTATTATGTTCTGGGCGGTTTATATGAACAACAACGCATTGCGTTTCATGACCTGATTATCGTGTTTATCGCGGCGGTGGCGCTGGTTTTTGTTTTGTTACTGTATTTGTATGAATATTTTCATGTGGCACTGTCGATGATGCTGACCACCTTGTCGGCGGTAGCGGCCGTGTTTGTCGGCTTATGGCTGACCAATACCGAGTTAAACATCACCGCGATGATGGGTATGACCATGGTGATCGGCATCGTCACCGAGGTCAGTATCTTTTATTATTCCGAATACCAAAGTCTGCCTGAGTCAGAAGTGGGAATTCAGCGCATGATTACCGCAGGGAATAACCGCATGCGCCCAATTGCGATGACTACGGTGGCCGCGATTCTTGCGCTTATGCCATTGGCTTTAGGCATCGGCGCAGGCTCTGAAATGCTGCAACCATTGGCCATTGCCATTATTTCCGGCCTGATTGTCCAGATGCCGCTGGTGCTGATTTTACTACCGGCATTGCTCAAAATATCTTTAACGATAAAAGGAGAGTCTGCTTTCGCTAAATCACGGTAAACACAATTTTTACCTCGGGTTACGCTATCGCTAACTCGACAAAAGAGTTCAACCCCCATTAAACAACAGGAAAAAAACATGTATAAAAAACTATTAATCACAACTTTCGTCACTTTAACCTTCTCTGCCGCCGTTTATGCCGAGGAAACCCGCGAGATAACGTTTGAAAAACTTCCAGAAGCTGTCCAGGCGTCGGCACTGAAGCATCAGGTTCGTAGCAGCATTACCAAAGTCGAAGCCATCCAGGATGAAGGAATAACTAAATACGAAATTGAAAGTAAAAATGACGGTATCAGTAAAGATATCACTTTTGCCGCCAATGGCCTGGTGATGGAAATTGAACAGGGTATGCAGTTTGCGCAATTACCACTTGCCGCACAAAACGCGATTAAAAAAGGTTACCCTGAAATTAAAATAACCGAGGTTGAAAGCGTGCAGGAATTCTTTTTTGATGTGGAGGGTGATGTGGATGGTAAATCTGTCGAAGTTAAAGTCTTGGCATCGGGCGATAGTAAAGATAACAATGCAAGCGATAAAAAGGACTGAAACCCAATCATCATTACCTCGCTAACATACTGAAAAATATGGCAACACCTATTCCACGAACCATCTGGGCACTTGGCTTTGTCAGTCTGTTTATGGATTTATCCTCAGAACTCATACACAGCCTGTTACCGGTATTTCTGGTCACAACACTCGGAGCCAGCGCGTTGACTGTCGGCTTGATTGAGGGTATTGCCGAAGCAACTGCGAATATTGTCAAAGTATTTTCCGGTGCAATCAGCGATTTTTTCGGCCGCCGGAAAATATTGTTGTTGCTCGGCTATGGACTTGCCGCTTTAACCAAACCGCTGTTCCCTCTGGCCGATTCAGTGATCACCGTATTCATCGCGCGTTTCCTCGACAGAATCGGTAAAGGCATACGCGGAGCGCCGCGCGATGCCTTGATTGCCGATGTTGCACCGGCGAACATACGCGGCGCCTGTTTTGGTTTGCGGCAATCGATGGATACAGTAGGGGCATTTCTAGGCCCTATTCTGGCCATTCTTCTATTGCTACTACTCAACGGCAACATCAAGCTGGTGCTATGGGCCGCAGTGATTCCGTCCGTCATTGCAGTCATGCTTATTGTCATTGGTGTTGATGAGCCTTCCGGAGTGATAGCGCGCCCTTTCCATTCGCCGTTAAAATGGGCGGTACTAACACGATTTCCCGTGCAATATTGGTGGGTCGTTATTATCGGCGCCTTATTTACCCTGGCCAGATTCAGTGAAGCTTTTCTGGTCTTGCGCGCCCAGCAAATGGGTTTAGCGGTCACCTGGATACCCTTGGTCATGGTGGTGATGAGTCTGGTTTATGCGTTATCCGCCTATCCGGCAGGCATTTTGTCTGATCGTATGAATAAAAAATACTTACTTGGAATCGGCTTGTTTTTTTTGATTTTTGCCGACCTGGCGCTGGCGCAAGCCACATCAATTCCTGTTCTTATGCTGGGCGTAGCGTTATGGGGATTACATATGGGTTTCAGCCAAGGCATTCTGGCGACTCTGGTTGCCGAGACTACGCCGCCGGAGCTGAAAGGAACGGCATTCGGTCTGTTTAATTTCATCGGCGGCGTGTTTATGCTGTTGTCCAGCCTGATTGCAGGCTGGTTATGGGATCGTTACGGCGCTGAATTTACCTTTTATTGCGGGGCGGTGTTTGCTTTTTTAGCGTTAAGTTTATTGACGATTAAGCGAACATATCATCGTGATTTATCACTATGAATATTTGACAGACCCTATAACATAGGTTCTTGTATGATTAACTAATGTTACGCACTGTCCACGAAAAGCACGAAAAAACCTAGATTCATATATGGCGGCGTAAATACCCAGTCATTCATATTCATGTGACTGGATACTGGCGTTCATGTCAGCATGACGATGCTAGCCAAGGTTCCTTTACTCATTCAGGCGCTTTGGTTATTACATCAAACACGCTTTTCTGTACCCGGTTTTTTCGTGCTTTTTGTGCTTTTCGTGGACTACGATTTTTTTTATTATCTGCGCGCGTAACTCGTCAAAGCAGGTCGACATGGAAAGCCAGTGTGTTCGTTCTATGCCGACGCCGATCAACCTATCTCGGGAGTGTTTGCTGACATGCTGGAACACATCGCCGAACTTCATACGGAAGCAGGATAATGGTACATCAACACGAACATAAGCATTCTCACGATCATGATCACAGTGGACACTCGCCTAGTAACAGTCATCACCATCACGGTGATCCAAACAATCATGGTCATGCCTTTGTCATTGCCATCGTTTTAAACACGGCTTTTGTTGTGGTTGAGTTCAGCTATGGCTTCATGGCCAATTCGACCGCGCTGATAGCCGATGCAGGACATAACCTCTCCGATGTGCTAGGCCTACTGCTGGCATGGGGTGCGGCGCTCCTCGGTCGCAAGGCACCGAACGAGCGCTACACCTATGGTCTGCGCAGCACCTCAATTCTGGCCGCACTGGCAAACGCCATGTTCCTTCTGGTCGCGTGTGGGGCCATTGCCTGGGAGGCCGGTCATCGCTTCTCGCAGCCTCCTGTGTTGGCCGGATTGACGATCACGCTGGTGGCGGCCGCCGGGATCGTTATTAACGGACTGTCCGCATGGTTATTTGTAAAGGGAAGCAAGGGCGACTTGAACATTCGCGGCGCCTACCTGCACATGATGGCTGATACGGCCGTTTCGCTGGGCGTGGTCGTTGCCGGTATAGCGATGATGTATACCGGCTGGTACTGGCTTGACCCGGTCATCAGTTTTCTGATCGTGATAGTTATCATGATTAGCACCTGGGGTCTGCTACGCGATTCGTTACGGCTGGCATTAAGTGCCGTCCCAGCGCATATAGACGTCACCGAAGTGGAAACCTATCTGCGCCAATGTCCCGGCATCACTGACATTCACGATCTGCACATCTGGGGTATGAGCACGACCGAGGGTGCCTTGACCGTCCATTTGGTCATGCCGGAAGGTTACCCTGGCGACACTTTTATGGATGACATTACGCGAACACTGAAAGAGCGTTTCTCCATTCAGCACAGCACGCTGCAAATGGAACACGGAACGACCGACCATAGCTGCACGCTAAACCTGTATACAGCGGATGCGCAGGACCACTGAGATCGGCTGCGTTCATGAAAACTACGCATTATGGACATTCCATGCCCACGCTTATAAACATAACGTCATACGCCGTTTGGCTGGTGGCTTCGTCTACACGTTTAATCAGTTACTGACGCTGATAAGTTCCAATCAGTTCTGTCTGTCCAATTATATGCCCTGCCATCGCAGTTTCCAGCTGGGTCTTATTGGGCTGATGCAGATCAGGCAATTCAATATCCAGTGCATAGAGCTTATGAAAGTAGCGATGCCGACCGATCGGCGGACAAGGACCGCCGTAGCCGGTTCGTTTCCAATCGTTTTTCCCTTGTTGCGTGCCTACTGGAAAATCAGAGACAGAAACGGCTTGCGGTAATTCGCTAATAGCCGGCGGAATATTATAAAGCAGCCAGTGCACCCAGGTCATTTTGGGTTTGGCAGGATCCGGTGCATCGGGATCATCAACAATTAACACCAGGCTTTTGGTGTTCTGCGGCAGTCCCGCCCAACTCAAGGCAGGCGAACTGTCATTACCGTCACAAGTAAACGATCTGGGAATTTCTCCCAGATGGACAAAGTCAGGCGATTGGAGGATCAAGGTCATATTTTGCGCTCCTTCAGCCATGGCGGCTGTGGTAAAAAAAATGCTGCAAGCTAAAAAAATTAAACGGATAAAAGCAGGCTGTTTGCTTGGGTTCATTGATCACCTCATGGGTAAACCGTGGGCGCGGATTTATTCGCGCTATAGGCATTAAAAAGCGCGAATAAATCACGCCCACACTGGATTAGCTTAGGAATTAGCGCATAAATTCACCCGGCACATTCGCGTTCGCCGTTAAACAATAAACCTATCCCAACCGGCTGGCAATTGTAGAAAAGACCTACAGACAAACCTACTTTCATGGGTTTAAACTCCCATTTCAACAGCCGATTCTTGCTCGATAAAACCAGGAGGTTGTCAACATGAAAAGAGTCAAGCATCTTATTTTTTGGCTAGTGGTCATCGGCATTATTTTGCTGCTGTTTTCCAGCCATGTCATCGCCGAAGACAGTTTCCGCCAGCAGCGTCATGCCTTGGTCGACATCATCAAGGCTGGAGTGGTGACGACCCGAGATTACCTGAATCAGGAAGCGCTCGACGAGCCGGTTCTCGATGCCCTGCGCAAGGTACCGAGACATGAATTTGTCCGCGATGCCGAACGACCCTATGCCTACCAAAACAGGCCGCTCCCTATCGGTTACGGACAGACCATTTCCCAGCCTTATATCGTCGCGATCATGACCGACCTGCTTAAGCTGAAAAAAACCGACCGGGTTCTGGAAGTCGGCACCGGCTCCGGGTATCAGGCGGCCATACTCGCCGAACTTGTCGATAATGTCTACACCCTAGAAATTATTGAACCGCTGGCTAAACAGGCCGCAGAAAACCTTAAACGAACCGGTTATGATGCGGTTCACACCCGAACCGGCGACGGTTATTACGGCTGGGAAACAGCCGCGCCTTTCGACGCCATTGTCGTTACCGCCGTTGCCAGCCATATACCGCCGCCGCTGATTAAACAGCTTAAACCCGGAGGACGCATGATCATCCCGGTCGGCGCTCAGTTTATGACCCAGTACCTGGTTTTGATAACTAAAGATGATGACGGGAAAGTCACCACTCGCCAGATTTTGCCGGTCAGTTTTGTCCCGCTCACCGGCAAGCATTGACAGGCAAATAACGATGAAGCCGCGCTTATCGCTGTTGGCCGCTGTCGGCATTATCTCGGCATCGGCCCTGGCCTATGAAATTTTGTTGATGCGCCTGTTTTCGGTTATCCAGTGGCATCACTTCGCTTATATGATGATCAGCCTGGCGCTGTTGGGCTATGGCATTAGCGGCGTTTTTTTGGCGCTGAACCGGGAGCGCTTAACGCAACATTTCCCGGCGGCGATCATGACCAATATGCTGCTGTTCAGCCTTGCTGCACCCGCCTGTTTTTTGCTGGCTCAGCAAGTCCCGTTTAATTCGACAGAAATCCTGTGGGCGCCCCGACAACTGCTGTTTTTATTCGGTATTTACCTGATACTGACCTTGCCATTCTTTTTCGCGGCCAATGTCGTCGGTTTGTCTCTTTACCGCTATAGGAACCAGGTAGCTTCGATCTATGCGGCCGACCTGTTTGGTGCGGGTCTTGGCAGTGCAGGCGTTATTTTGCTGCTGTTTGCGGTGTTTCCCGAACAGCTGTTAACCGTATTGACGCTGTCGGGAATAGCCGCAACCCTGCTGGTGTCGATTGATAACTTTCACCTGTCAAAATACGGGATCATCGCGTCCGTTATTATCGGGCTGACGATTTTTTTTACACCGACCGGCTGGGTAACACTGAAGATTTCGCCGTATAAGAGCCTGAATCAATTGCTGCAAGTGCCGGGCACAAAAATCATAGACCGATATTCCAGCCCGCTGGGTTTAATCAGCGTAGTCAAGAGCGAGACTACCCCGCTACGGCATGCGCCCGGCCTGAGCCTTAATGCCACGACAGAACCGCCGGAGCAGCTGGCCGTGTTTACCGACGCCGACAATATCAGCGCAATCGCCCGCTATAACGGCAAGCCTGAAACGCTCGGCTATCTGGATCAAACCACGTCCGCCCTGCCCTATCATCTCAAACAATTGACCGACATCCTGATTCTCGGAGCAGGCACCGGCAGCGATATTTTGCAGGCCAACTATCACGCCATTAAGCGCATCGATGCCGTTGAATTGAATCCCCAGATCATCGAGCTGATGCAGATAAAATACGCCGACTTTGCAGGTCATCTTTATTCCAAGCCGAATGTAAATCTTCATATCGATGAAGCGCGCGGCTACCTTGCAACAACCCGTAAAACCTATGACCTGATCAATATTTCATTGCTGGATGCGTTTGGCGCATCGACATCAGGCCTGTATTCAATGGCTGAAAACTACCTGTATACCGAACAGGCCATACAGGAATATCTGCGCCATGTGAGCCCTGGCGGTTACCTCAGCATTACCCGCTGGATTAAAGTTCCGCCACGCGATGAACCTAAATTATTGGCTACGGTGATTAACGCGCTTAAAAATACAGGTGTCCGGCAACCCGGCCAGCAGATAATCATGATACGCGGCTGGCAAACCAGTACCTTAATAGTCAAAAACGGCGTCATATCCGCCGAGGAAATCAGCCGCTTAAAACAGTTCTGCAACCAACGCAGCTTCGATTTGGTTTATTACCCCGGCATAGCAGAGTCGGAAGTCAATCGCTTTAATATCCAGCAACAACCCTTTCTGTATCAAGCGGCGGTGGCTTTATTGGGCGATCAGAGCCAGGCGTTTATCGATGCCTACAAATTCAATATCGAACCGGCAACCGACGACCGGCCCTATTTGTTTCATTTTTTCAAATGGCGAACCTTGCCCGAGATCTTGTCGTTATTGGGCAGCGGCGGCAGCTTTTTGCTGGAAAGCGGCTATTTATTGTTAATCGCGGCCTTAGTGCAGGCGATACTCGCCAGCCTGTTGCTGATAGCGTTGCCATTATGGCTATGGAAAAGCAAGCTGGGCATCGAACCGGAATCAGGAAATCATCTGCGCATGCTGGCGTATTTTTTCTGCCTGGGACTGGCATTTTTGTTTATCGAAATCGGCTTTATCCAGAAATTCATCCTGATTCTGCATCATCCGCTTTATGCCATCACCGTGATGCTGAGTACCTTTTTGTTGTCTGCAGGCGTCGGCAGCTATTATTCGACCAAGCTGTCACATAGTGCTGAAAAATCGGCATTTATGCTGCCGATGGCGACCATTGCCTTGCTTAGCATCAGTTACAGCCTGGGCTTTGAGTCGATCTCCGGATTTTTGCTGAAAATGGAAAACTGGGGGCGCTACCTGTTTTCGATAATTTTGATAGCGCCGCTGGGTTTTTTTATGGGCATGCCGTTTCCGATGGCCCTGGCTAAAATCAGCCAAACCGCCCCGGCGCTGATACCCTGGGCCTGGGGCGTTAACGGTTGTGCCTCGGTGATCAGCGCGATCCTGGCAACCCTGATTGCGATGCAGTTCGGCTTTACCGTGTTGATCTTCCTGGCGGTGGTTTTGTACAGCGTGGCGGCATGGTGTTTTCCCAAATTGGTAGAGACATAGAGGTAATGGTCTGCATTATTAACTGTTGTTACGCAATGACTAAGAAGTTTCAATGCATTGAATTAATGGGATTATTGTCTTCGTGTTCTTCGTGTTCTTCGTGTTCTTCGTGTCCTCTGTGGTTAATCGTTTTTTACCTGTTTGGGATAATACTTTCACAGTCTCGTTTGCTTCCCGACTGCGCCGAGATGCCAAAATAACGATTAAACGCCTTGCTGAATGCCGGTACCGAATCCGCATCGCTCTGCCACCCGTCCTACATCCATGCCCGACTCTATTAAACCAGACTGTCTCGACTTGCAGCCGTTCAGCAACAGACCTTTGCAAACTCCGCCCATACTGTCATCCAAATTACAATCAGGCCCGGACCTGATAAGCAATATGCCCGCTTTGCCGCCTAAGCGAATAAAATAAACCTCTTATAAATCTAATTGACAATCATTCTCATTAACTTTAAAGTTATTTGCACTTCTTTTTCCTGCATGATTCATGACATCCTGAAAGCTAGTCATATCGCCGCGATCCATGTGCTGAAACACGCCTTCTCTATACGAACAATAACAACTGGGTTATCAAGGAGCCTTATCATGAAACGCGCGACCACTCGCATGGCCATCACCTTAGCCGGCAGTGCCTATCTGGCTTCATTGCCGCTAGCTGCTGCAGAGCAAAAACAAGACACTGCCGTATTGGAAGAAATCACGGTCAAAGGAGACTGGCTAGGACCGCCAACCAAGGACAACGTTCGCACCTATCCAGGGGGTCGCTCCGTGGTCACCGACACCGAATTGCAACAGGCCGGCGCTCGCACGCTGGAAGACGCGTTGCGCCTGGTGCCGGGCGTCCGCGCCCAGGATGAAACCGGCACCGGCATCCTGCCGAATATCGGCGTGCGCGGATTGGACCCCAGGCGCAGCTCCCGCACGCTGGTGCTGGTCGATGGCATCCCTATCGCCCTGGCGCCTTACGGACAGACGGGCTTGTCGATGTTTCCGCTGACCATGCAAACCGTAGAAAGCGTCGATGTAGTGCGCGGCGGGGCGGCTGTCCGCTATGGGCCGAATAATGTGGGCGGCGTCATCAATTTCGTCAGCAAACCGATCCCGGATAAGTTCAGCGCCACCATCAGGGAGGCGCTGACCATTTCCACCGACACCGGCAACGTGCTTACCGACAGCTACCTGCGCGCCGGCGGCTTCGTGAACGACAGGCTAGGCCTGCAATTCCAGGCCAATACGCTGCTTGGCGATTCGTCTCGCGCCCATTCGGGCACGGAAGTGGAAAATTTGGCGTTGGATGCCCACTGGTTCGTCACCGACAACGCCAACATCAAGGCCGGATTGCAGTATTACAACACCGATACCCAACTGCCGGGCAGCCTGTCGCCCCAAGCCTACGCGCAGGATCGTTTCCAGTCGCAACGGCCGCACGATAAATTCCAGGGCGATACGGTGCGGGGGCATTTGGTCTACAACCAAAACTTCGATCTTTTCGGCAGTCCCGCGGAATTCAACTGGACCAATTTTGCCCACACCAGCGACAGGGAGTTCACCGTCGGCTGTCTGCTCAATGCTGCCGCGACCTCCTGTAACCTCGATCCGTCCAAGGTATCCGACGGCGAACAAACCAGCCCGCGCACATTCACCGTTTACGGCACCGAGCCGCGCCTAACCGTAGGCGCCAAGACCGGCTGGCTGGACCACAAATTCACCTTGGGCGGACGTTACGTCAGCGAAGACGTCGAGCAGGGAGTCGACCGGCGCCGCCTGAGCACCGGCAAGGTCACCAATGCCCAGGACTTCCATTTCGGCACCGATGCCTTTGCACTCTATGCCAGCGACACCTTGAGCGTGTGGAATGAGCGGCTTAGCGTCACGCCGGGCTTGCGTGTGGAATGGATCGACCAATCCAGCAACAACCAACTGACCGGCAAGGTCGTCGACAATCGCAGCAACGAACTGCTGCCCGGCCTCGACGTAGGCTTCCACTTATGGCCGGATAAAATATTCCTGTTCGGTAATCTGCACAAATCCTTGCAGCCGGTGCAATTCACCCAAATCACCCTGGAAGGCGATACCGGTGTGGAAAAGGCCTGGAACTACGAAGCCGGGTTGCGTGTGTCGCCGCTATCGGAGCTCGACGCCACGTTCAGTTATTTCCGCATTGACTTTGACAATCAAATCGTCGGCGTCGTGGAAAACGGCACCACCAAGTTCCGCAACCTCGGCGAAGCCCAGCATCAGGGCTATGAAACCGAACTCGACTGGCGCCCGTCCTTCCTGGCAGGCCTCAATCTCAAGGCGGGCTACACCTATGTGGACACACAGCAGTTGAACAACCTGTTCAGCGGCACCTCGCAAGTCGCGTTTAAAAATAACGAAGTGCCGTTCAGTTCGCATCATCAAATTAACTTGCAAGGCAATTACCGCATCGATACTGTCAATTTCAACGTCAACGGCTCGTACCTGAGTTCCGCATACACCGATGCGGCCAACACCGTGCCGGAAAACGCCATTGGCGACAGAGGCAAGATACCGGACTACTGGCTGTGGAACGCCCAAATCACCAAGGATTTCCGTGTCGACAAGGCCAATATGCGGGTCGGCCTTGGCGGCAACAACCTGTTCAATCAGGACTACTACTTCCGCGGCGTGGATACCAGCCTAGGCCGAATGCCGGGACCGGGACGCGCGGTGATGCTCAGCCTGCAAATGGATCTATAAGGAAAACGCATGCCTAACCAAGAATTGATTCTGCTGACTCATGTCTCGACCGAATCGGTCAACGACGGCTTTCTGCCGGCAGCGCGCCGCCTCGGCCTGTCGCCGGTGCTATTGACCGATCAGGCCGAAGCGCACCGCCAGCACTTTAGCCAAAGCGGGCTGCCTGTCTATCCGGAGGCCATCATCGCTTGCGACGTGTTCAATCCGTTAGCGGTGATTGAGGCGATTAGCCGACGCGGGCAGAAACCGGCGGCGATTTTTTCCAACAGCGATCACCTGCAAGCCAGCACTGCGGTCGTCGCCGACTATTTCAGACTGCCCGGCAAGAGCTGGCAGGTGGCCTACCGCGCCAAGAACAAGGCTGAAATGCGCAGCTACCTCAGCGAGCAAGGTATCGAAACAATACGGTACGCCGTAGCATCGGAATTGGAAAGCCTGGCGCAGGCCGCAGCCGAGGTAGGCTTCCCCTGCGTGGTCAAACCGCGCGAAGGCGTCGCCAGCCAGGAAGTCGGTTTGGCGCGCGATTGCGCCGAACTCGCCGCCCACTGCCAATCGGTTTGGCAAGCGCGGCCCGGCCAAGTCATGCTATTGGAAGAATACCTCGAAGGCCCTTTGTGTACCCTGGAAACATTGGGCGACGGCAAAGGCTTGCAAGCCCTGGGCGGATTTCATGTTCGCTTGTCCGCGCCGCCGCACTTCGTCGAACTGGAAGCCGATTGGAGCAGCGAGTTGGCAAAGCAGCAGGAGGTACTGAACCGGATCGTCCGTTTCGGCATCGGCTTCGGTGCCTGCCATACCGAATTCGTGTTGACCGCCCAGGGACCGCGCCTGATCGAAATCAATTACCGCTGCATCGGCGACCGGCGCGACTTCCTGCTGGAGCAGACGCTGGGCATCCCGCTGTTCGACACCGTGCTGCGGCTGCACTTGGGCGAACCGCTGGCCGCCTTGTCGTTGGCGCCGCGCGCAGCCGCGATACGTTATCTGACGCCCTCTGCGGACGGCCAAATCATCAGCGCTCCCACGCCGTTCAGCCGTAGCGGCGGAGCCGTCGACATCGGACTTCGCGTCTTGCGCCAGGCCGGTGACACCATAGCGATCACGCATTCCAATAAGGATTACCTGGGCGTCCTGACCGGCGTCGGCACAGACGCGGATGCCGTGCATCAAGCCTTGGCGCAAGCCGGCGCCGACTTGGCGTGGGAGATCCGTTGATGAGCGTACAGCGCGAAGCCGCAGACAAAAGTCAGCAGGACTATATCTGCCGGCGCGTCGTCGATGCGCTGTTGCGGGAAGATGTGCGGGAAACGGTAAGCAGGGGGCTTATTGTCTCTGCGGCCGACGCGCCATGGTCTGATCCGCCGGTGCGGCCCAGCCACTGGCTCGCCGTCGAGCATCTGGGCGACGGCTGCCTGTGGATTCCGGTCCAGCCTTGTACCTTCATGCAGGAATGGGCTTTGTACGACCTTCCGCTGGTGTGGCAAAGCAGCAGCGGCTATGATCGGCTGGACGACATATCCGCCATTCTCGCGCTGTTCCGGCAAGGACTGGACCCAGCCTCGGCCGCAGACTTCACAGACTATGCCCGGGAATGCCTGACCGCCGTCGAGCACGGCATCTTGTGCGCAAAAGAGCGGCAGCGATATTTTGCCGAAGTGCGGCAAAGCAGCCAATATGCGCAGCTCAGCCCGCGCTGGGAAGAACAGCAGTTGCACTACGAGCGGCTGGCCGCGTTTCTCGATCACCCTTTATATCCCACGGCGCGCGCGAAACAACTGCGCACTCAGGCAACCCGCAAATATCAACCTTTATATCCCACGGCGCGCGCGAAACTGGGTCTTTCACCCGATGATCTCGCCTTATACGCGCCGGAATTCCAACACCCTTTTCAGTTGCGCTGGGTAGCAATACCGAGGATTTGGCGAAAAAGTTCGGCGTGGATTTCGATTTCAACACCGACGAGGGCAACGCCGCAGCCCGTGCGCTAGGCATAGCGCAAGCTCACGGCTTGCCGATGGGTATGCAAATAATGGGCTACGACAGCGAAACCGTATTGCCGACAGTCGTCATTACCGGCAAGGTCATCTGGACGCATGAGACCGACAACTACCGTATCCGACCCGAGCCGGACGTTTACCTGGAGGTGTTGCGCCGCCACAGGGTAGTCCCCGAGGCGGCCTGACTCATATACGTCCCAAAGCTTGATTATGAAGGCAACTAAAAACGGTTGACTGGAAAACTTGTGTGGCAGTTATTTACGATACTTGCTTGTGCGCGATGCGTATGGAATCAAGGGATTTTGTAGGTGTACTTTAGAGTTGCCTAAACGGGCTTCTATCAATAGTTCAACATTTGTAGTATCTTGCCTAACGGATTGCAGGAGTTGCGTTATACACCTGTGATTGAAATTTAATATACACCTTTTTAGGTATCTACTTAATGTTAGGCAAGCAGTTAAAAAACTATGCTGTATAAATATCTACCCGCTAAAAGATTGGATGTGCTAAAGAGCTTGAAAATACGTTTCACACAATTAAGAGCATTAAATGACCCGTTTGAAGCGTTACCACTGATAAATACGAACTCAGAAACAGAAGCCTTCATTGAGCAAATGGAGCTTGACGCCCAAGACCTCTGGAAAAATCAATTTCCAGAGGAACAATCTCCAGAAAACTATGAGACTCTGCAAAACACCATTGGGAATTTAAAGATCGATATACTAGAAAGGATGTCCCCCTCTAGCATTGGGGTCAAAGTTGTGGATATGATAAATCCGAAGATTCTAATCCTTTCGCTTTCTAAAACATTTAGCAATTTACTAATGTGGTCGCACTACGCTGACAATCACAAAGGTTTTGTAATTGGTTTTGATGAATCACACGAATTCTTCTATCGAAAAGATCACAGAGGTGCAAACACTTCACCTAACAAAGTTAGCTACACAACACAACGTAGCGTAACCCATCAGAGCGACTACGATAGTTACGAGAAGATACTTTGTGAAAAGTCAATCAATTGGGCATATGAGGAAGAAGTAAGAATTTTTCGCTCTTTTAAAAAGGATACAAGAATTTGTAGCGGCAACGATGAGGCAGGCTATCCAATTTATCTATTCGAATTACCTAAGGAATGTATAAAAAGTGTATATATCGGGGCAAACGCACAGCCTGATTTAAAAAACGAGATATTGAGCAGCATAAAATATCATGACTTGTGTGCAGATATATACGAGATAGTAATGTCCAAAACTTGTTATGAGATTGAATACCAAAAAGTAGAGTAAATTAGAATCAATATGGGCAGAATCGATTGAGTTACCGTAACTAATCGATCATTTTTATTTGCTGGTAGTTTGGCTCTGATGGTTATTATCCGGCCTAACAAGTCGGTCAAAGGGACGCGCCGCCCGTTGGCGGTTTTGAAGTCCAATTTTTTATTAAGGTTCGGCGGCTTCGCTCAAGCCCGCAAAGGCGGCGCGCCCCTTACCGTAACGTTAGGCAACAGCCAAAGGAACTTTCGATCATGCAAATGAAATTTATCATACTCGGAATACTATTTACCGTTTTTATTTCCGGCTGTGGAGGTGAAAACTCCGAGCCTTCGCAGGCTGCAAAAGAAGCAAGTTATATTGATCTCAATCAAGAAAAGATTAAGGGCAAACTGAAAGATCCTGAAAGTGTTCAGTTTCGCAATGCCTTTGTTTCCAATGCCATCGGTGCTCCCGTGGTTTGCGGTGAAGTTAATGCAAAGAACAGTTTTGGCGGCTACATGGGGTTTCAACGCTTTGTTTCTGGAGGTAGTATTCAGGTCGTTGAAACAGATATGGCTACTGGTGAAATGGACAAAACATGGGCGCAGGTTTGTAGGCGTTGAAAACCTTATGCCTAACATTGCGCTCAAGCGGGACGAGCCTTTTCGTAGCGGTTTTGAAGGTTTGTTATTTTTTCAGCTTCGATGGCTTCGCTGATCTTCCTTGAAAGGCGCACCCCTTAGCTTTACGTTAGGCCTACATAAAGTATCAAGCAATGAGCAACGAATATTATAAAAAAGACGAACAGAAATTATTGATTGCCATCCTTGACAAATACATCGAAGATAATGGAGATCAATTGGTTGCTCTTGATGCATATCAATTTTCATCATTAGATCCGTCACTATTTAAAACTGTCCCGTGAATTACAAAAGAAAAGGTTCATGACAGACAGAACTCTGATTCAAGATATTTCGGAAACCTAAAAGAAAAAGAATTTATTTCTGGAAAAGACATAGCATCACCATTTCATTTCAGATTAACAAAGAGTGGGTATGAGGAAGGCCATAGGCGGGGAGTCGCTATTTTTGCGACAGCTTTTATGGGCATCCCTGCCCAACAAGCGGCAAAAATCACGCGACCGCTCATGCCTGCGGCTGCCCCAGCCGTCCTGGTCACTCGTTCGCTACCCAACAAGGGGTAGCTCACATGCTCTCCAATGACTCGACGCGATTTCGGAAAGCCTGTATTTTCACTACGCAAAAAACGCTCCGTGAAAACACATGCTCTATCGCTTCTGGGGACTACTCGACTCCTGTCTCGCAGCGATTGAAATTTCCAAAATTGCATTTTTGCAAAGAGCATTGGAAGTTCCTATTTGCGTCATTATTAACTACATGTACTGCAACAATAGCGATACTAAGGTACATAAATTGCCCAAGCTGCTGAGTCATCGCTTGTATCTTTGATTCTTTTGCCCATATTCAATATCCTTGGCCTAACATTGCGCTCAACCGGAGCGCGGTTATATTACGGTTTTATTTTTCAGCTTTCCGTGCCGCGCCCGCTTAGCTCTACGTTAGAATTTGCAATTCAAGTTATATAAAAAGGTAAGGCTGTATTATTGTGATTACTCCCATCGAACAAAAAAAGATTTATTGTAATGTGTGTTCTGGTTTTACAAACCACAACTTTTTCGGCTCGCATAGTGCAGATTATGAAGAAGCAGAAAACTACAATGGAGAGTTACGTTATGTCTATTATGAAAAAAGCATTTACAAATTTTGGGTTTGTAAAGGATGTGATACAGCAATACTCGAAGACTATAATACAAATATAGCAATGACCAATGAAGATGGTGAGAATATTTATGAGTCTATTTTTTGGCCGCCAAGAAACAATTTAACACCAAAAAAGAAATTATTAACACCTAAGATTTTTATAGGCTTAAGAGATTCACCAATTGGACCTTGTGATATTGAAAAATCATACAATGAAACAATTAAGGCATTTAATTATGACTTATCTATGTTATGTGCTATTGGAATTAGAGCTTTGTTAGAGTCTATTTGTGTAAAGCAGGGTATTACTGATTCTGAGGCATTCGGACTAGAAGGAAAGCTCAAAATATTAAAAAATCAAGAACATTTACCTGAAAATATTGTTGAAGGATTATCAAGTTTAAAATTTATTGGAGATAAAGCCGCTCATAAATTGATTACTCCAACTAAACAAGAACTTCAATTGAGCATTGAAATTATTGAAGATATTTTTAATCGGTTATATGAAATTGACTATACCATTATGAATAAAATTAATAGGCTTTCGCAGCATATTGAAAAAGGTAAGAAAAATGGGTTTTATCCATCAAAGTAATGATTAATTAAAGGCCGGTAGGGCGCACGATGCGCCCCTACCGGGCTACCGGTCTCAATCTATTACGGTAGTACGGATTTATCTTCGGGAAGGCGAACATCTGCTCACCAAGATCATGGACTTTTTGCACAACGAAGAGAAAGTCTCAGGCGTTACCGTATTGCAAGACATTATGGGTTTTGGCCCGGACGGCGAAATTCGGACCAGCCGCCTGCTGGACTTGTCCTTGGACTTACCGTTGATCATTATTTTTACAAGTGCTCCCTGCAGGTGCGCATCACCAATTGCGTGCGCAAGAATGCCATTTACGAGCTGGAAGGGGCGCTGCAAGTCACTCGTATCATGCGGGCCATCGGGCCGCGCTTGGCGGCACAATTCCCTACCCTGCGGATACTGGAGGAACCGGCCTACGCATCGGTACGGCTGGGTGACGATGAAACCCCGGCCGAGCGAGAGGCGGCGGAAGGTTTCGGCCTGATCCTGCGCCAGGGATTGGACCCGGCAGATACAGCCGGAACGACACCGCTGCTCGCCGGAGCATTATTCGGCAACCATACCCGAGGCCAGGCACGCATGGCGGACATCATCGACAGGCTGGCGCGAAGACAAGCTTCGCCGTGGGACGCGATAGCCGAAGACTGGTTCTCGGCGTATGTGGAACAACTGCTGCCCCCGGTGCTGCATTGCTTTTTCGACCACGGCATCGTGTTCGAACCGCACTTGCAGAACGTACTGCTCGGCTTGACCGGCGACTGGCCCAGCCACGTCTGGCTGCGCGATTTCGAGGGCGTCAAGCTGGTAGCGGGACGATTCAACGCCGTTCCGCTCGACGCCGTCGACGCAAAGGTGCGGCAAGCGCTGTTTTATAGCGAGGATCAGGGCTGGAACCGCATCGCCTACTGCCTGCTGGTCAACAATTTCTGCGAAGCGGTAGCGCAATTGAGCGCCTTGCGCCCTTCGCTGGAGCCGCGTCTGTGGCGTATCGTCCGCCACCGGTTACGTTGTTATCTGGCGCAGCACGGCAACCCGAACGCGGCGCGGCGCATCAATGCCCTGCTGTCCGGAGCGCCCTTCCCTGCCAAGGCCAACCTGATCAACCGCTTTTACAAACGTCCCGATCGCGATGCCTGCTATCTGCCGTTGCCCAGCCCGTTGGCCTACCTGGGGGATGCGTGACATGAACCGACCATCAGCCCGCGTGGCGGAAGCCGTTCATCTCGCCTGCGCCGATGAGCCTTTATGTGCCTATATCTATGACTTGGAGGCATTGGATAAGCACGCCGCCGGTTTGGCCGCTACGCTGCCGGGCAACTGCGAACTCTTTTATGCGGTCAAGGCGAATTCCGACCTGCCGATTCTGCAAACCCTTGCGCCTCATGTGCGCGGTCGAGGTTGCATCCGGCGGCGAACTGGCCTGGGTACGCAGCCATTTTCCCGATACGCCGGTGATTTTCGGCGGCCCCGGAAAACTGGATACCGAACTGGCTTCCGCGTTGGAGCTCGGCGTAGAATTGCTGCACGTTGAAAGCCTGGGCGAGTTGCGGCGGCTCGCCTGGCTGGCCCGAAACATGAACCGGCAGGCCGATGTGCTGCTGCGTATCAATCTGGCTCTGGACGGCGTACCGACCACCACCTTGACCATGGGCGGCCGGGCCGCCCCGTTCGGTATCGATTCCGACCAGCTGCCGGAATGCCTAGCATGGCTGGCGCGGCACCCGGAAATCCGTTTACACGGTTTCCACTTCCACCTGATGTCCCACCAGTTGGACGCCGACGCCCATCTGGCCTTGCTTGCGCGTTACTTCCGGCAGGCGCGGCAATGGCGGGAGCAATTCGGGCTAGCCATTAACTACCTGAACGTGGGCGGCGGCATCGGTATCAACTACCGCGAGCCCGACCGGCAATTCGACTGGAAGGCATTTAGTACCGGTTTGGCGGCATTGGTCAACAGCGAAAGTATGCAGAATTGGCGCATCCGTTTCGAACCGGGCCGCTACCTGACGGCGGCCTGCGGCCATTACGTGATGCAGGTGCTGGATATGAAGCAATGCTTTGGCCGCCATTTCGCGGTCGGCCGCGGCGGCACCCACCATTTCCGCACTCCCTACGCTCAAGGGCACAGCCATCCGTTTTTCGTAGTGCCGCAAGAACACTGGCCCTATCCGTTTTCCCGGCCCGGCGTGGAGCAAACCGAAATCACCGTGGTCGGCCAGCTCTGCACGCCCAAGGACGTTTTAGCCACTGACGCACCGGTGGAGCGGTTGCGGGTCGGCGACCTGCTGGTGTTTCCTTATGCCGGTGCCTACGCCTGGCATATTTCCCATCACGATTTCCTGCGCCACCCGCATCCGCAGCATATTTATTTACCAGTGCAGGAGCCGGTTCATGCTGCAAACCAATAAGCTGAAGCATTCCCTGCGCAGCGGCAAGACGGTGTACGGGCTGCTGAATTCGGTGCCGGCGCCGTTGCTGGTGGAAATGCTGGGTTACGCCGGATACGACTTCGTCATCCTGGATCTGGAACACGTGAACACCAACCCGGAAACCCTGGAGAACATGATCCGGGCCGCGGAATGCGCCGGGCTTACCGCCTTGGTGCGTGTGCCCGGAATGGATGCCGGGGCGATTCTGCGAGCTTTGGACAGCGGCGCGCAAGGCATCGTCGTCCCTCATGTGCAAAGCCGTGCCGAAACAAAAGCCGCTGTCAGCGCCAGCCGCTACCACCCGCTGGGCCAACGCGGCATCAGCGGCGGACGCACCACGGGTTTCGGTCGCCTGGATCTGCCGAGCTATTTCGAACGGGCCAATGCCGAACTGCTGGTCGCGGTCATGATCGAAGACCGGGTCGGCGTGGAAAACATCGACGCGATCGTCTCCGTGCCGGGCATCGACCTGGTTCTGGAAGGGGCGATCGACCTGTCCCAGTCTTACGGCGTACCCGGCCAGGCTCAGCATCCGGACGTGCAGGCCGCCATCCTGACTATCGCCGATGCCTGCCGCAAACACGATGTGCCGTTCTGTGCCGTACCGCGTCTGCCGGAACAGCAAGAATACTGGCTGCGGCGCGGCGTTCACGCCTTCCTGCTGGGCGATGACCGCGGCGTCGCCTTCCGGGCATTCAAGGCGCACCTGCAAAGCTGGAAAAACCCGCCATTGCCATGAGCGGGTTATTGCCACGAAACTGTGACCTTGGGGATCGCTTCGCCTGACTTAAGCCGAACTGGCGTATCTTTTACCTCGGGATAGGCGCCAAGCTTCAAATAAACCTTACAAAAAATATTCAGTCGCGGGACTGAGAGGCGTAATCGTTCATTAATAGGACGGCGGAAGAATCGGTTCGACGCCCTCAAACTCTACTTCAGGATAATGTTTTATGACCAATTTCCTGATAGTCTCAATCTGATCGCGCGGAATATCAACCAATACCAGAATTTCGCCCTGTTCGATGGCTTGTTCAAACTGTCTTAACCGTGAATTACCGGAATTCATTCCCGCTAAACCGCCCATCAGTGACCCGATAGTTGCGCCTGCCATAATGATTCCCAGAAGCGGCCCGCCCGCAATGGCAAATCCCGCAAAGCGCAAACCGACTAATCCAGCCAATAATCCCGTTGAACCGCCTAATGCGAGTCCTCGCTCAACGGCGGGAAGAAAATCCGTTTTTATGGTCACCCCTGCCTCGGGTAGACCTTCAAGCGACGTGTCCCTTGCCGCCAGAATATGAATATGCCGGTCTTCTATGCCCTTAGCCTGGAGCTCTTCGACGATTTTATGGGTGATTTCAATAGTGGGAACTAAAAAATATATTCTTCTCATGGCACGCTCCTGTGAGGAATTTCAGAACAAACAACTATCCAGATAATAAGTTTATTTAATTATATTTCAATAGGTTAAAATACGTATTTATCACAAGCCATCGATAGTATATGCTCACAGTAGTCGTTCGGCAAAATAGTTATCGACTGCGGAGGAATTCCTTTGAAAACAATAGCTGGCACAGGTATCGCCCGATGGCTTTTGGTTTTTGTATGGCTCTTGGCTTTCGGTTTGAGTCCGATGGCATTCCCCGGGATAACAAGCGCTTTGCCGACAACAGCCCATACGTCTGCCGATATTGAGGTCTTCGTACAACAGGGTTGCCCACACTGCGCTGACGCAGAGGTGTTTTTGCTGGCCCTCAAACGCGAACAACCGACGTTGAGCATCATTATTCATGACGTCATTCAAGAGCCCGCCGCACTGGAGCGATTACAGCATCTTGCTCAAAACCAGGGTATAAAGACCCTAAGGGTTCCCGCTTTTCAGGTCGGCGGACAATTGATCTTCGGTTATTCAAAAGAGGCAGGCACCGACCAGCTTATCCGTAGCGCGCTGACCAAAATCCCAACAGCGAACATTCAGGATAATTCCGGCAGTTGCGAAACGAAAGCTGCTTTGTCCTGTGAAACAGAGCAATACATCGATTTTTTCGGTCGCAGATTGTCGCTTGACGAGATCGGTTTACCGCTGTTCACGCTGGCAATCGGCCTACTGGACGGCTTCAATCCTTGTTCCCTATGGGTGTTGGTGCTGATGATTTCGTTGCTCGCATCGATGAAAGACCGGGTTCGGATGTTCGCCATCGCCGGAACCTTTGTCGCTGTCGAAGGTCTGGTTTATTTCATGTTCATGGCGGCTTGGCTCAACCTGTTCTTGCTGATCGGTCTATCCCGACTTTCGGAAATCGCCATTGCGGGCATTGCCTTGCTGGTCGGCCTGATTAATCTCAAGGACTTCGGGTTTTTCGGATTAGGCGTGTCATTGTCGATTCCCGATACCGCCAAACCGGATATATATGCCCGAATCCGGCAAATACTTCAGGCGAAGAACCTTACCGGTGCGCTGATTGGGGCATTTGTGTTGGCCATTTTGGTACAGATTGTCGAATTCATGTGCACCTCCGGTTTTCCGATGCTGTACACCCGGATCCTGACGTTGAAACAGTTGGATAGCATCAGTTATTACGGTTATTTGCTACTGTACAATCTGGCTTATATGTTCGATGACGTTATTATTTTAACCATTGGCATCATCACGCTGAGCCAACGGCGACTACAGGAAAAAGAAGGCCGCTGGCTCAAATTAATCAGCGGTCTGGCTATGGTGGTGATTGCCATCTATTTACTGTTAAATCCTTTCTGACCTATTTCATAGAACGAGGCCTGCCATTGAACAGCAAACCGACAACACCCCACTGGGAACATTTTGAACACCAAGCGGACATCGGCATACGCGGCATTGCGCCGACGCTGGAGCAGGCGTTCGAACAAGCCGCCGTCGCGATGACCGCCGTGGTTACCGATCCTGACTTGGTTACCGCATCAAAAGTCGTTTCCATTCATTGCGAAGCGCCCGATACTGAACTGCTATTCGTCAACTGGATCAACGAGTTGGTTTATCAAATGTCTGTACACGGATTATTGTTCAAGCGTTATCAGGTTTTTATTAAAAACGACACATTATCGGCAACCGCCTTTGGTGTAGCCGTCGACCGGCAGAAACACCAACCTGCCGTGGAAATCAAAGGCGCTACTTTTACCGAGCTGCATGTCTATCAGCAAGCTGATGGAACATGGGTTGCCCAATGTGTTGTCGATGTTTAGAGGAGCTATTCAATGGATACCAGTCAATTCATACAACGGGACGAAACCTGCTGGGAAATTCAACCCAAAGGAGTCATGCGCGTTCCGGCGATTATTTATGCCGATGCACAATTGCTGCAGGATATGGATCAGAAAGTTTACCAGCAGCTCACCAATGTCGCGACCTTGCCGGGTATTGTTGAAGCCGCCTATGCGATGCCGGACGCACATTGGGGTTACGGCTTTCCTATCGGAGGCGTTGCGGCTTTCGATCCCGATCAAGGCGGCGTGGTGTCGGCTGGCGGCGTCGGTTTCGATATTTCCTGCGGCGTGCGCACCTTGCTTACCGGCCTTAATATCGCCGAGCTGCAGCCGCATAAACAGGCGCTGGCCGATGCGTTATACCGCAAGGTTCCCGCCGGTGTCGGCAGTAGAGGCAAGATACACTTGAATCATAAAGCCATGCACGGCATGCTGACAGGCGGCGCGCAATGGGCGCTCGATCAGGGCTATGGCGAACCGCAGGATCTGGAACGCATCGAAGAACACGGCTGCATGGCCGGTGCTGAGTCCCACTACGTTTCTCCCAGAGCCAGAGAGCGGCAAAAAGATGAAATGGGCACCCTGGGTTCCGGCAATCATTATCTGGAAGTGCAGCGGGTCGCCGAGATTTTCGACCAGAATGTCGCTAAAACTTTCGGCTTGCGAGTCGATGACGTGGTGATCAGCATACATTGCGGCTCCAGAGGCTTGGGCCATCAGATCGGCACCGAGTTTTTAAAAGAAATGGTCATGTCGGCGGCCCAATACCAGATCGTGTTGCCGGACCGTGAGCTGGCCTGTGCGCCATTAAACTCTCCCTTAGGAAAGCACTATCTGGGCGCGATGCGGGCGGGCATCAACTGCGCATTGGCCAATCGCCAGATTATCACCCAT
Organism: Methylobacter arcticus; assembly: GCF_050917435.1. Lineage (NCBI taxonomy): Bacteria > Pseudomonadati > Pseudomonadota > Gammaproteobacteria > Methylococcales > Methylococcaceae > Methylobacter > Methylobacter arcticus. The sequence goes on along the minus strand of NZ_CP159583.1, from coordinate 1,673,011 downwards.
CTGACCCGGCAGGCCGTCGCGACCCTATTTCCAAACATCCATCTCGGCCTGCTCTACGATGTCTCGCATAACACCTGCAAGCTTGAGCAGCACATGATTGACGGTCAACGAAAATCACTGTTTGTACATCGCAAAGGCGCAACCCGCGCTTTCGGCCCCGGCCATCCCGATTTGCCGGCCGTATTCAAAGAAGTCGGCCAACCGGTGCTGATCGGCGGCTCGATGGGCACCAGTTCTTACGTATTGTGCGGCACCAAAGAAAGCGAACAACGCGCGTTCAGCTCGGCCTGTCATGGCGCGGGGCGGGCGATGAGCCGCACACAGGCCAGCAAGCAATGGCAAGGCAGATCGCTGGTCGATAAACTGGCGGCGCAAGGCATCATTATTCGCAGTCCGTCGATGCGCGGCGTGGCCGAAGAAGCGCCTTTGGCTTATAAAGATGTCGGTGCGGTAGCGGATATTGCCGACCGGGCCGGATTAGCCCGGAAAGTCGCCAGACTGGAGCCGGTGATTTGTATCAAAGGCTAAAGATGAAAGTCTAAGCAAGTAAAATAATGTTTCTTACCTTTATTTTTAATGCTTATGGTTACGCAAGAATCAAGGCTAGCGATTGGAGCTAAAATCTGCAAGAAGACGACCACAAATTGAATGAGGATAGACATCAGCGCAACTTTTCATACCTGGACGTCAAAGCCCTATAGTAATAACCACGAAAAACTGAGATCAGAAAAACAATCAATCGGGGGGATTAACATGATCATGAAACTGAACATTAGATTTTTCTTTACCTGTCTGGTGGTAGCCGGGTGCCTTTCCACCACACACGCCGCCACCTTCGACGACTTCAACGACGGCATTGATGATGGTTGGAGACGTTATAATCCGATACCCGGAAAGTTCTCGTTTCCTATAGAGTCGGGTAGCGTGGCTTATAAAATGGAGAGTCCATGGGGCAGTCTCCTCAGCCCTGGCCGCATCGGCAGCATCAATATGAATGAGCCGACTCATACGAAATTCCATGTGGAGGCCGACTTGCTGAATTGGACCTACAACTGGGGGGAGGACATTGGACTCTTGGCGCGGATGCAGGAGCCTATCCCGCCGTTTTTTCTTCCCAAGGGTTACGCCTTGCTGCTAAGGAACGATAAAGATGGAAATCCTGCCTCACGCAGGTTGATGATTGTTAAAAGCATGGGCGGAATCTCTTTTCCCGTCTTTCTGACTAAAGGCCAGGGTCGTTTGATGAGACCAGCGCCTGACCCATCCGGCGATTACCGGCTAAAGTTCTGGTCATCCGGGGGCTTTCTCTGGGGCCAAATCATTGATAAGAGCACCGGAGCAGCGATCATGATGTCGGATGGCACCACCTACACAGATCGTATTTCTGCGGCGGAGGACGGAGCTTATACCAGCGGAAGGAGTGGCTTGATTGCTTATGTCCACATAGTGAGTTACAGGGCGGAGGGTGTCTCCCCAACCTTTGACAATTTCTATTCCGGCACGGACGCGCCCTCGGCACCGAGTCCGTAAATGCTCACTTCGCCGCAGGGGCAACGATGCATAAATTGTATTGGGCACGACCGGTCTCAAACAGGATAACTCGATTTACAATGTCCTCGGCGCTGCTTTGCCCTATCGGACCGGCGGTGATGCGGCCGATTGCTGCGCTAACCAGATGCACGTAGCTCTGGTGCGGCCCGTCGGCAAGCGTTGAATTGATTAACAGCTCGGTTTCATCCTTCTCCTGCATTTTTACCGGAGCCGCACTGCCTGGATTGCAGGCGCCGAAGAAAATCAGGCCGTCTGCCGTTACCAGCGAGCTCAGGGATTTTGTAAAATGAAAGAACCGTTCCGGGGATATTTCAACCGCTGTCTTTTGCTCGAACAGCGATTCTCGGCAAATGAGTTCGCAGAGATCGAGCCGGTATCCGCGCTGCTGTACGGAGCTTGTAGCCAGTTGCTCCGGCGAGCAGTACTGTTGAAAACAGGCATGATCCAGCGGCTGTAGCTGTTTTTCCAGTCCCTTAAGCCTGCGCCAGATGTCGGTCGATTTCATCGGCGCCAACTCCGGCCAGCGCAAGGCCATATAGTCGCTGAATAGGCGGTTTTTTTCGGTATCATAAATAATGGACAGCGCATGTTTAAGTCCCGGTTGCGCCTCGGAAAGCTGAAGCAATTCGCCTTTGCCCCCCGTTATCTGAAAGTCTTGCCAATATACGACATTTTCCAGCACCGGCCCGTCAAAACCGCCATGACTGATAAAAATAACCCGGTCGTAAGGAAGCGATGGCTGCATCAATTGTCCGGCCTGCCGGTAATAATCCGTCCAGCTCCAGACATCCCGCAGTTGTGTAACTTCCGCATTGAACCGGTTGCGATAAAAGGCTTCCAGAGTGCGGGCGGGTTGCTCGGACCACCTTGGGCTCTCGGTCGTGTGCGGTTCCCTGCTCAATAAGGGCACAAGCAGCACCCGCCTCGGCGGTTGCTGCAACTTCAAATCGCTCAACCTTCTATAGGAGGATCTGCACGACATTAGCTGACTTTCATCACTGTAAACATCGGCCGCACTCATCCACAGCAGTAACAAAGAAACCAAAAAACGAATACTCACGATATTGTTCATAAGTAAAGCCCCCATCAGTAAGGTTGGAAATACGTTTTTAAAGGGGTTGGAAGCCCCGTGGCGCAAATCAACGCTACCCGCTTTTCAGCCTTCAACATGGCCTTTACCAGCCCAATCTGAGTGACGCAGAACTTGCCGGACTATGAGTCCTAGTTTGAATTTTTTGCGATAAAAACCGACTTTCCCGCTTTGGCTGAGATACGCTGGTATTTGGCGTAAGCGGTGCCGGCAGAATTGCGCAATTCCGCTTCACTCGCCTGGTTGGCAAAACCGCGCGCAATCGCTTCCAATACGTAGGCTTCCGGCGCCATGAAGCTGAACGTGGTCACCACCGGCTTTGAACCTGCGGCCTGTAAATGCTCTGAGAAAAACTCCTCGCTCATGCAAGCCAGGACGACGGCTTGTTTATTATGCCCCGCATGTTTTGGAAAGCGTTCTATGATGGGCAGGTTTTGTTCGTCCATCAAGCCGTCATGGCCGATGAATACCACCATTTCACGCTCTGCCGCATTAGGCGGTGTGGCTGCTTGTTGCATAAAGTCAAGCATCGCCTGGTCAATCCGGCTGCCGCGATAAGCATCGGCGGTAACGGTGAGCTTGTCCTTCCAGGCAAACTGGCAGCGTTCCAAGATGGTATCGCTAATATCTTGTTCGCAGCCCAACTTTCGCCAACCAGCCGCTTTGCTCAAAAAGGTTTTCACGCCGTAAAGCGCACCCCAGTAGAGATTGGTGCGCGGATCATCGCCATTGCCGATTTTCGCAGGAACCGGCGCGATGCCTTGCGATACATTGTCGACCAGAGACACAATCACATAAATATGCGTGTTTGGCGCGGCTGTGGCACAAGGCGGCAACAGCCCAACAAGCAGCATGCTGAGTAAACAAATCGAGCGCAGGGTAATCATGGTAGGGACCCGCCTGAAAGTGTAAAAAATTGAAAGTTATGTTACAACACGACTGCCCCAACATAAGTTGGCAGACACAAAAGTGTACCCTTATTTCCCGTAATTCTGGGCCAGATAATCGATGATGATCTGTTTGTCGGCATCATTGATCGGCGCACCCATACTATTGATCATCTTGCCGACTGTTTTTTCCCAGCCTGCCCGATCCGGAATCGGGGCATGCTGGGTGACATAGTCCAGGCTGTGGCACATTGCGCACTGCGCAACGACTTGGTTTTTGCCCGGCCTGTCCTTTAGAAATATTTGGCTTTCCCCGGCCGTTGCGGTGGCCGCAAAAAACCATAACAACAAAATCAGCGTTCGCATCATGTTCTCCTCAGACCAGCTGGATGGTAATTTTCTGCACGGCGTTGTGGTGGTAACCGGAAGGATTCGGGATCGGCGCTAGCGGTTGGCTGGCGCCAGAGTGGCTGGTGGCTCTCGCCATAATCCGGCATGCTCCCAGACGGCTAGGTTCAAAGACCCAGTGCCATTGGCGCCAGGAAAAGCGACCGTAATCCTGCTTCAATGTGGCCTGCTGCCAATTGCTGCCGCCATCCGTGGAAACCTCCACGCGTGCGATGCCATTGCCGCCATCCCAAGCTACGCCGTTGATTTCGACGGACTTGGCGTTAAGCAAGGTCTGCCCGTCTGCCGGACTGGTAATCAATGAATTGACCGCTATTTCCGTGATCGGCATATCGGCTGCGGTTTCCTGTGAGCTGAATTGTCCGCTTGGGAAGCGATCTTTGGGGATGCGGTAAGCGGTCTTCATCCAGTAGCCGTCGAAGGGTTTGGATATGACATTAACCGCAGTCAGATGCTTGATCCAATAGGTGGCGGTCCAGCCGGGAATGATCAGGCGGGCAGGAAAGCCGTTCCAGTGAGGCAAAGGTTCGCCGTTCATCTCGAAGGCGATCAGGGTGTTTTCATCCAGCGCTTTCGCCAGCGGCAGGCTTTTGACAAAGTCCGGCGTGGTGGGCAGTACGCCAGAATCGGCACCGGCCAGACTCACTTCCAGCGCGGATTTGTCGATTCCGGCCCCCGCTAGCACATCTTTCAGGCGAACGCCGCGCCAGAGCGCATTGCCCATTGCGCCGGAACCCCACTGTAATCCGGGGACAGGCGGTTGAAATGCCCCCCGGCGATTGCCGGCGCACAGACACAGGGCGGCGATGTCGACTTGTTCGAAATCCTTGCGCAATTGTTCAAGGCTGAGTTCCAACGGCGTGCGAGCCGCATCGCCGCCTATGCGCAGCCGCCATTCGCCGGTTTTTACCTCGGGAATGACGGCGTTATGGTAACGCACGAAGAAGCGGTTATTGGGCGTAAAGGGCGCATCGAAATAATTGATCGGTGTTTCGTAATTGGGAGGACGATACGTTTTTTTGATCAGCGCCTCCTTGCCGGGAAGCGTCTCGATGATCGTTGCTTCCTCCGCAGCCGTAGCGGTCGCCAGGCCCGATCGTTGCAACAAAGCCAAGCCGCCGAGCGCTGCCAGGCCGCCTGCGGTCTTCTTGATAAAGTGTCTTCTGTCGACCATAAAACATATCCTCGGTTGGATGCACAGCTATACTTTGAACGCTCAAAATTACGGAAAACCAATACCGGGCAGCCCCGTAATCCGACAACCCTTTGTCGTGTTGTGTTGGGTTATACTACCGTATATTTCACATAACTTTTACTTGAATTTTCTGCAAATTCCTGGAGTTTCCAATGGCGACAACTAACGTTTTATTAAAGAGCTTCCGGTGTTATCACACCAAGAAAAGCCTGTCTGGGTTGGCGGGACTTTTAAGTCTATTGTTCTTGTTGAGCGGCTGTCAGGCCGTATTAACTCCTGAACAGGTTACTACGGCATTTTGGGAAGCGATGGCAGCAGGCAATCTTGACTCCGCCAGAAAATACGCTACCCAGGAGACTCAACAGCTTGTGACTAAGCAGCAAAATCTGGAAGATGCGACAGTTAAGACCGGGGTGATTTTAATCGACGGTTCCAATGCAACGGTAGCAACGGTCATGACGTTAAAAAAACCCGAGAACAACAAGGATTTGTCTTTTGATACCGTTTTATTAAAAGAAAACGATCTATGGAAAGTCGATTATCAGCGAACGCTCAATAATCTTTCAATCCTGCCTTTCGGAGATGTTTTTAAGAGCCTGCGGGCGATAGGCGAAACCATTAACAAGGAGCTGGAGCAGCAAATTCCTTTGTTTGAGCAACAAATAAAATCCTTCAGTGATGAGTTAATACGGCAATTGGACGAATTTCGCCGTCAGCTGGAAAAAGCGGCCCCGCCTAAAAAACAGCAGCCTGATTCCACTACCCTATAAGCGTTTATCTCCAAATTCAGGTGAATGTTATATCGCGAAGCTAACCGGGCGCGGTCTACGAAAGCATCAAAAGAATGAATAGGTCTGACACGGCAGGCTAGAGCGACGCTATTTTCAGGCATTCAGCTCGGCTTGCAGGGTGCGGGGCGGACTATAAGTCCCAGAAGACGAGTTAGCAGGGCAAAACTCTGGTCGATGAACTGGCCTATTGGGCTGATCGTATTGCCCGCTGGTTAAAATAGGGTAAGCAGGTACCTGTTTATTTCAACAATACTGCAGATGCACGGCGCCTTTTAACGCCTTGGCCTTGCAGGAGATGTTGGATAAGTGATTGGTAACCGTTCATCCCTGGAGCGCGGAAATCCTGTCCGTCGAGAGGAACAAGACGACCGAACCCTAGGGCCATATGAGGGGGAACGAACAGTTACCAGATGCCATTGTATAGCACCGAAGCTTTCAAGAACCTTTCAGCCAAATGAGAATCTACTCGCCGCCACCCGTATAATTTAGATAAATCGCAATGTTACACAACGCTGGCCGTGTACTGTTGAGTTTTTATCGGATTAAGCGAAAAGCCCCGCCATTCAGAGCGATGAGGATGGCAAATTAACCAGACACACCTTAACGCTGCTTACGTTTACGCCAGATATAGAAACCCGTCCCCATTAATAGCACCGGTATGATGATCAAAAAACCAAAGCCGATAATGCCGACGCTGAGTTGGCTTAATTGCAGGCTTTTATCGGTTGCAACTTTGGCAGGGATGTCGATAAACCGGTCATCATGAATCAGCCAGTTGATCATTCTTAAGCCCATGTCCAGATTGCCGACATTGCCGAGATAAGTGTTGGATAGAAAATCGCCATCACCTACCACCACGATGCGCTGCTGCGTTTTTTTACCAAGGTCGCGAGTTAATGCATAGGCAAAGGCAAGCGGGCCTTGTTTTTCGTCGCCGTCGGCATCGAAAACAATTTTTCCGGCTATCGGGCCGGTTTCTGTCCATGACTGCGATACGCTTTTGAGTAACTCCATGGGGTAAAAGTCTGTTTCTTCGCCGATTGCCAATGCGGCAGTAACCGGATAAACGGTTATGGTCTGAAAGCCTTGGGTGATCGGATGAACGCTATAATCGCTGGCGAGCACGAAGCTGGGGTCGTTAATGCCGTAAAGCTTGGAACTGCTGTCTACCAGAGTTCCCGGAAGCTGGCGCAAACCCAGAAGCTGTTGCAAGGCGTCCAAATGGTGGTTGCCCGGATCGGTCAGCAACAGCAGGTTGCCGCCTTGCTGGACATAGCGTTTGATCAGTTCCAGTTCAGCTGCCAGTAACGGCACGACGGGGGCGGTGATCACCAGCAACGCAGAGTTGCCTGGAATGTCCGGCATGGTCGCCAGATTGATGGATTGAGCCTTAATTTTACGGTGATCCAATTCCTTGCTGAATTGGCCTAAATCGAAATTGGCGATGCCGTCAGCCGCACGCTCGCCGTGGCCGGTCAGGAAAGTGACCCAGCGTTCATCGGCGTTTGCCAGTTGCAGCAGCGCATTGGTCAGCGATGATTCGTCGATAAAATTCAGTTTTTCAGTACGTCCTTGGTAGTCGACAATAATCGCGCCGGTCGCGCCTATATTCAGTTCGCGTATTTTTTCCGGCTGCGCGCCGGGGTCGATAAAAGTCAGCGTTAGCTCGGCTTTATGGCGTTTATAGCGGTTGATCAAGTGTGCGATCTGACTTCTTAGCGCGGGGTCTTTTTTAATAAAGGCGGTGATAACTATTTCGCCTGGCATCGACTCCAGCAGTTTTTGCGATGCCTGAGACAGCGTATTACCGGCATTGCCGGTTATGTCGGTTTCAATGCTGTAGCGGGTGCTGATCCAGGCCAGCGTGCCGAGCATGCACAATAGAACCAGGATAATGAGCCCATTTTTCAAGCGGATTTGCTGGTGTTTATGAGGCGATATTTTCATTTTTGCAAGCGCTCATTGTCGAGACTGCGGATACTGAGTGCGATAAAGGTGGTGATAAACAGCAAAAAGTAACTGACGTCGACCGAGCTGATCAGGCCGCTTTGGATGTTCTGGAAATGCCTGAGAATCGACAGGTATTCAAACAGTTCGCTGCGTTGATCTGTCAGACCGGATGTCCAGTCTAAAATCCACAATAACAGCAAAACACCGAAAGTACTCATCGCGGCAACAGTCGGATGACCGGCGATGCAGGACATAAACAGGCCGATTGCGGTAAACGCAGTAACCAGCAACAGTAAGGCTAAAATATTGGCAAACAATTTACCCAAATCCAGTTCGCCGCCGCCCAGTAAAGATAACGGCATCAGGGTGATCAGGGCAATGATCAATAGCATCAGTCCGAGTATGCCGACATACTTGCCGAGGATAATGTCGATAGTGGAAACCGGCGCGGACAACAGCAAAGACAGGGTTTTATTGCGCCGTTCTTCGCAAATCAGACGCATGGTCATTAACGGCGTGACCAGTAACAGAATAATGGCCGCGTTACCGAATAAGGGCGGCACGATAATGTCGGTCAGGCCTGGTGCGCCTTCGATGGAAGCCAGCTTGGGCTGGAGCGAGGTAAAGGCTTCAACCTGGGTTAAAAACAAGAATGCCAGAATAAATTGTAATATAGCTAATATCGTCCAGGCCATCGGCGATAAAAACAGGGTTCTGAATTCGCGGGAGGCAATGGTTAAAATCAGGCTCATAACTCGCGATGTTCCTTGGTTAGGCTAATAAAAATATCTTCCATCGACCTTTTTATCGGTGTCAGTTCCTGTAATCCCCATCCGGCGGTAATGATGTGTTCGGCAATTTGTTCGGCCGGATTGGCGGTTACGCTGTGATGAATTTTGATCCGGTTTTCGCTCATGGTTTCGATAGAACTGATGCCGGGGAGAGTTAGCAAGCTGTTAATGTCAGGCACTAGCCGGGTGGTGATTTGCAGAGTGCCGGTATCCATTTGCCGGTTAAGTCCGGCTATAGTTTCATTCAAGATCAGCTGTCCCTGATGAATAATTTGTACATGGGAGCAGGATTCCTGCACTTCGGTGAGTATATGGGTAGACAGGATGACCCCATGATCTTGTCCCAGCTCCCGAATTAAGCTACGTATTTCCCGGATTTGTATGGGATCGAGACCAACCGTCGGTTCATCAAGCACGATCACTTCAGGGTTGTGCAAGATGGCTTGAGCAATGCCGACGCGCTGCTGAAAGCCCTTGGACAAATTAACGATTAATCGCTCGGCAACCTCGGCTAAACCGCAACGCTCTTTGGTTCGGTTGATCGCATCAGTAACAGAACTTTTGGCTACGCCGTGCAGTCTGGCGCAATAAAGCAGAAATTCCTGAACGCTTAGCTCTTTGTATAGCGGCGGCGTATCGGGTAAATAGCCCAGATTCCGTTTGGCGGCTTTGGGTTGGTCGAGCAGGTCGAAGCCGTTGATTGTGATTTGCCCGGCGCTGGGTGCTAAATTGCCACATAGCATCTGCATAGTGGTGGTTTTGCCTGCGCCGTTAGCACCTAAAAAACCGAGCACTTCGCCTTTGACTAAAGTAAAACTGACATCGTTAACGGCACAATGTTTGCCGTAATAACGGGTCAGGTGTTCAGCTTCAATCAGGGTAGTCATACGGAAGGCTAAAGCTGTTTCAGCAGGATTTGTAATTCAGCTTGAATTTTCTTACGGTAAAACAGGAACTTCCAGCGGGTGCCGCCGCATCGTTTCCAAAGAATGGCCGAACGTATTCCGGCCAGTAAACAAGCGCGTATTTTATTGACGACATCGGGCTTGGATAAGTATTCCTGTTCACCATTAACCATGATTCTCGGTTGCAGTGTGCTGACGGTGGTGTGATAAATGTCACCGAGATTTGCCAGTACATTTTCATGGAGCAAGCCAAAATGTTCCGATTGTGCTTGGGCACGTTCAATTCCGGTAAAAATGGTTTTAAGCATGGCCGGTTGCTTGGCTAGTTGATTCTCCAGAAAAACCAGCGACGCGGCATAGCGTGCTTGTTCAGGATTGGCGATTTTAAGACCGGTCATTTGATCGTTAAGCTGTAAAACCCCCAGATTAATGCCTGATAAACCGCCGTAGACATTGGCTACACCCTGTTCATCACTGATAAAAAGACTGCCTATGCTGGCTTCAAGGGCGGACGAGTCGGCGGTGCCGGTCGTTGCCAGTTGTTGAACTAGCACAGCGGCCTGAGAAATGCCCGCAAGAGCGATAGTTTGGTTTGCGATGGTGTTTAGTAACATAATTATTTTATAGTGCCCATAATGTCTTTTGCCCAGTTTATGCTTTTAATGTAAGCATCGCCAATAATAGATTGGTCAACATTGCTAAATGATATAGATGAAATGTCCCAGCGCTCATAGCTGATAACACAGTTAAGCGCTTCACCGCCCAGCCCTTCTTTGTGCAATATGGCTGAAACAATATCATCGGCCAAAGGCAATTGGCTGAGCGCTTCATCTAAGGGTATATCCAGCAAGCTATCCAGATTGGATAAGATGCCAATCAGGAAAAATTTGTCTGATTTATTGCCGCTTAGATAGGCTAGTTCTTCACACATTCTGCCTCGTATCAATGCGTTTTGCATGACCGCTTCCGGTTTTTCGGATAAGGAAGCCAGTGTCAATATATTTATCCAGCGTTTTATTTCGATCAGCCCCAAATAGGAAATGGCATGGCTAATGGATGAGACTTTATTGGGCAGGGCGAAAAACGCGGAATTGATATAGTGCAGCAGTTTATAGCTGAGTCCGACATCAAGCGAGATTATCTTGGTCAGATCTTCAAATTCTACATCGGGGTTGTTAACGGTGTTTAACAATTGAATGGCTGCCGTTTGATTGACGCTGATGCGCTTGCCGGAAACCAGATTGGGTTTGTTGAAAAAGAAACCCTGGAAATAATCGCAGCCTAATTCAAGCAGGTATTGATACTCGGAGTAGGTTTCTACTTTTTCTGCGAGCAGTTTTACCTTGTAGGACTTGAGGCGAGTGATCAGCTCTCGTGTTTTGGACTCGCCCATTTCCAGAATATCCAACTTGATAATGTCGGCAAATTCCACCAGCGGCGTCCATGCATCAGAAAAGACAAAGTCATCCAGGGCAATGATATAGCCTAGATTTGACAGTTCTGTTAGGTTGGCGACGATGGTCATGTCGATTTCAACATTTTCCAACACTTCAACAACAATCCGATCTTTAGGAAGGCGTAAAGGGGTTTTATCCAGGATGTTTTGCGTTGTAAAATTAATAAAAGCTTTGTGAGGTCCGACTATGGTGTTAAGGCCAAGCTCTAAAATGGTATCGGTAATGACCTGATTGGTCGCTTGCGTAGCGCCATCCTTATGATTCAGGTCGAAATCATTGCCCCTAAAAAGAAGTTCGTAGGCGTAGATATTCAGCTCCTGGTCAAAAATCTGCTGCCGCCCGATGATAATGTCTGCCATTTTAATTGCTGGAGGTGTTAAGTTTAACTATCTTTAGGTCGGATTTAGCGCGAAACCCGAAATAAAAGCGGATTTATACCATGATTATCGACTATCAGTCGAGTATGATACGGTAATACTTCACTGCACAAGAGGACATAAAAATGACTGAATCTGTATCGTTAACCGTTATCGGTATGAAATGTGGCGGTTGTGAAACCAATGTGACGACTAAACTGAAAGCCATTGATGGCGTGTTGTCGGTTAAGGCATCGAGCAAAGACAAGGAAGTTAAGGTCGATTTCGATGCTGAAAAAACCAGCCTGGATGTTATTAGCGCCGCCATTATTGATGCGGGTTTTACCGTAGAGACAGCGTAATGAGTACAAATACTTCCGAAGATTTGCGCTTATCTATTTTAGGCATGAGTTGCGCCGGCTGCGTCAGCACCGTTGAAGGCGCATTAGCGGCAGTTGACGGTGTGACCGAAGTCAGCGTCAATTTTGCCGATCATTCCGCCGCAGTTAAAGGCCATGCCGACCCTGAGTTGTTAATGCAGGCCGTTAAAGCCGCCGGTTACGATGCGGCGGTGATGGAGGGTTTCGAAGATCCTTCCGAGCAGGAAGAGCAAGAGTTGCAACGCTATCGGCAGTTGATGAAAAAAGCCTCGGTAGCGGCAACCCTCGGATTGCTGCTGATGGCTGCCGATCACTTTGGCGGGTTGCCGGAAATTGGTTCAGCAACCGGTTCATGGGTCTGGCCGGAAATTGCGCTGGTCACCTTAAGCGTTATGATGTATTCAGGTTGGCATTTTTACAGCGGCGCCTATAAGTCGTTAATGCTGGGACAGGCTAACATGGATACCCTGATTGCGCTGGGTACCGGTTCGGCGTGGCTGTATTCGTGCATTGTGCTCGATTATTACGATACCCTGCCGTCCCTGGCGAAACATGCCTATTTTGAAGCTGCGGTGATGATTCTGGCGTTTATTAATCTGGGCTCCGGCTTGGAAACCCTGGCTAGAGGTAAAACCTCCAGCGCTATTCGTCAACTGATCGGTTTGCAGCCGCGTACGGCGCGGGTGATCAGGGACGGCGAAGAAATTGATATCGCTATCGAGCAAGTGGGGTTAGCCGAAACCTTGAGAGTCAGGCCGGGCGAGAAAATTGCCGTTGACGGTGTGCTGCTGGAAGGACATTCCACGGTCGATGAGTCGATGTTGACCGGTGAATCGTTGCCGGTAGAAAAAATCGTGGGCGCCCAGGTGGTTGCCGGAACCATGAATCAGAGCGGTAGTTTTTTGTTTACCGCAACCCGCATCGGCCGCGATACCGCATTAGCGCAGATCATTAATAGTGTCCGTCAAGCGCAAAACAGCAAACCGGAAATCGCCCGTCTGGCGGATAAAATTTCCAGCGTTTTTGTCCCGGCTGTGGTCGCGTTCTCAGTACTGACTTTTATGATTTGGTACGCTTTTGGGCCTGAGCCTTCATTGGGTTACGCTTTTGTCACCTCAATGACCGTTCTGGTTATCGCCTGTCCCTGTGCCTTGGGTTTGGCGACGCCTATCTCGGTGATGGTAGCCGTGGGCCGAGCTGCCCAATCAGGCATTTTAATTCGTAAGGGTGAAGCCTTGCAAACAGCCGGTAAATTAACCTGTTTGATACTCGATAAAACCGGCACGGTAACCGAAGGGAAACCGACTGTTTCGACGATTGAAACCGTCGGCGACATTAGCGAAGAGCAAGTGCTGCAGTTGGCGGCGAGTATCGAATCCGGTTCGGAACATCCATTGGCGGCGGCTATTTTGGCGGCAGCAGAAGCTAAGCAGTTAACGCTGGAAAAAGTTAATCAATTTGAATCCGTCGCCGGTCACGGGGTGATGGCGATGATTGATGGGCGGCGCGTGTTGTTCGGTAACAAGGCATTGATGGAGCAGCAAGGCGTTAGCTTCACTCGTTACAATAACAGATTGGAAAAACTGTCGGCTCTGGGTCAAACGCCGATGCTGCTTGCCTTGGACAATAAAGTCGGTCGCATCGGTTCCCTACCGATTGCGACACTTCTGACCTCCATGGATGGAGGGAATGCCGAGGACTGCCGGGAGCAGTCTCGGCCGCCATCCCTGGCAGTCGTGGGCATTATCTCTGTTTCCGATCCGATTAAAAAGGACTCGGCACACGCAGTACATCTGTTAAAAGATCAGGGTGTACGCATCATCATGGTGACCGGCGATAATCAAATAACCGCTCACGCCATTGCCAAACAGGCAGGTATTTCCGAAGTGCGGGCGCAGGTGTTGCCTCAGGATAAAGCCGAGGTGGTTAAAGAACTGCAACAAGCGGGTGAAATCGTCGGCATGGTCGGCGACGGTATTAATGATGCACCGGCATTGGCGCAAGCGGATGTCGGCTTTGCGATCGGCACCGGCACCGATGTCGCTATTGAAAGCGCCGATGTGGTTATTTTGCAAGGCTCGTTGCTGAAAGTGCCTGAAGCCATTGAGTTATCCAAAGCGACGATTATCAATATCAAACAAAACCTGATCGGCGCATTTTTCTATAATACCGTCAGCATTCCGGTCGCGGCAGGCTTGTTGTATCCGCTATTCGGCGTTTTGTTAAACCCGATGATAGCCGGTGCGGCTATGGCTCTGTCTTCTGTGACAGTGGTTGCTAATGCTAACCGCTTACGTTGGACAAAATTCGGTTAAAGTTAAGCTAAATAATCGCAAGATATGAATATCTAGTCTTTGTTTTTATCACTAAGTAGCGTAAAACCCCGCCGTTCAGGGCATAGCTATCTACACAAGTTATTCGCTCTCCCATGGCACTGCCATTAAGTTAGACTGAAAAGACAGTGATGACTGAACAGTGGGGCGCGAATTTATTCGCGCAGTGACAGCCAAATGCGCGAATAAATTCGCGCCCACCTAATGCCAAGCACTTAACCTAATAGCGTAGATTGCAATGCACCTAAAGGAAGGGAATTTGCGGACTATGGGTTAAGACACAGGTTCGCGCAGGGTAACAAATTCTTCGGCAGCAGTTGGGTGTATGCCGATAGTAGAATCAAAGACCGCCTTGGTCGCACCGGCTCGAATGGCAACTGCCATGCCCTGAATAATTTCGGGAGCATCAGACCCGACCATGTGCATGCCGACAACCCGGTCGGTGCTGCGGACCACGATCATTTTCATCAGGGTTTTTTCATCCATACCGGATAGGCTGTTTTTCATTGAGGTGAAACTGGTTTTGTAAATATCGATGTCCGGGTATTTTTCGCGCGCCTGTGCTTCGGTCAGGCCTACCGTACCAATAGTGGGCTGGCAAAAAACGGCAGTAGGAATATTGTCATAATCTACCGGTTTTGATTTATTGACATACAATTTATTGACCAAAGCCATGCCCTCTGCAATGGCTACCGGAGTCAGATTAACCCGGTTAGTCACATCTCCCAGTGCGTAGATTGACGGCACATTGGTTTGATAATCACTGTTGACTTTAATCGCAGCGTCGCCATCCAGTTCAACGCCAAGCTTCTCTAGTCCGAATCCGGTTGAATTCGGCGTCCTGCCAGTGGCATACATCACCAGATCTGTACTCACTTGACTGCCATCAATAAGCCGTGCTGCGAAGCAATCCCCTGTACTTTCTATAGCTTCAATATCGGTATTGAAAAGAATATCAATACCTTTCCTGGTCAGTTCATCAGCCAGAAAATCACGTATATCCTCATCAAAACCACGAAGCAGTTTAGGTCCGCGATGGCAAATTGTCGTCTTAACACCAAGGCCATGAAGAATGCTGGCAAATTCCACTGCGATGTAACCGCCACCGACAATAATGATGCGTTTAGGCAATTGATCGAGGAAAAACATTTGATTGGAGGTGACGATGTGTTGCTTGCCGGGTATGTCAGGAACAGACGGCCAGCCGCCTGTTGCAATCAGCATGCGCTCGGTGCTGTATTCCGTACCGTCAACAGCGACAGTGTGCGCATCAAGCACTTGTGCCCTGCCAATGATAATTTCAGCACCCGATTTTTGCAGCCGATTGTTATAGACAGCGTGTAGTCGCTCTATCTCCCGATTTTTATTTGCAATCAGGCTAGGCCAGTTAAACGTTGATTTGCCCATCGTCCAGCCAAAGCCTGCTGCCGACTCGAATTCACCGCTGAATTGGGCAGCATAGACCAACAGTTTTTTAGGCACGCAACCGACATTGACACAGGTGCCGCCTAAATAACGCTCTTCAGCAATGGCAACTCTTACACCCTGTGCCGCTGCCATATTAGCCGCACGCACACCGCCAGAGCCCGCACCCACAATAAATAGATCATAATCATATTGCGTCATGGGGGTCTCTCTTAGCATTAAAGGGCCAACGTCGGCTCATTTGTTATGTTTTAAATAATCCAGCAGAGTATCAGCATCGCTTACCGTAAATGGATCATCAGGGCAATTATCAGCTTGGCCGGGTTCGCTGAATAATTTGATAATCTTTTTATCCTCGACAACCATTGAATAGCGCCATGAACGACTGCCAAAACCAAGATTGTCTTTTTTCACCAGCATACCCATTGCCTTGGTAAAATCGCCATTTCCATCGGGCAGCATTTTTACATGCTTAATGCCCAGATGCTTGCCCCATTGATACATCACAAAGGCGTCATTAACACTCACGCAATAAACCTCATCAATCCCCTGATCAATAAGCTCCTGATATTTGGCGTCATATCCAGGCAAATGCTGGCTTGAACAGGTAGGTGTATAGGCACCGGGAAGAGCCAAAACAACAATTTTCTTCCCTTTAAAAATATCGTCAGTACTGACATCCTGCCAGCGAAACGGGTTGTCGCCACCGATACTTTCGTCGCGAACACGTGTTTTAAAAATCACATCAGGTACAGTTGAAATCATATTAAAACCTCTTGGTTTATAAGTTAGCGTTTGAGTGAGGTAACGCAATCAATTGAGACAGCGTGAACAAATTACGGTTCACGCTGACATCAATTAGAAACTGTATTTCCGGTATGTTTCAATCCACACCCGACCTCATCCGTCGAGTGACAACCGCCGACGGATAGAGGTCGGTAGATTGTTCCGCCCCGTGAACGAGGAGGTTACCAAAAAGGATAACGATGCCGATGCATCGTTGTCAAACTCACATAATCCCCCTGAAGGAGGAGGTTTCAGACCAACGAAGAAATTTGATGAAATTAAAAAATCTAAGCAGATGCAACGTCCAAAAGCCGATCCAAAGTGCGTATATGGGCGTGTTGAGCAGGCAGCAGCTTCGTTTCAATTAACAAGCGAACAGCCGAAGGCAGATCGGGATTCTGCAGTGCTTCATCATAATCCTCTACGCCAATTTTTTCTCCTTCCAGCAAAACCGTCAGTATGGCTTTTTGACCTAACAAATTAGCGCCTCCCTGGACTATTTCCGCCCAGTTTCCCCAGACTCCTGAACCCTCAGAAGGAGTTCCTCCCAATTGAGAGATTTCTGCCTGCAAACTGGAAACCGCATCCTTATGATTTTCATAAATTGGCATTAAATACTCCGACTCACCCAGTGCGACATCTTCCCGAAACGTATCCAAAGCCTGTTGATAAGTTTCCGTTGTGGCTAATTCATCTTTCAGCAATTTGTCGATTGTTTTAATGTTATGCATAATAAAACTCCTCTATGATTGTTTCTTGATTACATATTTCAATCCACACCCGACCTCATCCGTCGAGTGACGACCGCCGACTGATAGAGGTCGGTGGATTGTTCCGCCCCGTGAACGAGGAGGTTACCGAAAAGGATAACGATGCCGGTGTATCGTTGTCAAACTCACATAATCCCCCTGAAGGAGCATAGCTATCTACACAAGTTATTTGCCCATTGCGAGATAAAAGGTAGGGGCGATCCGGCAGGTCGCCCATCGTGCTGTAGTTAAGTTAATTTTCATGGCTATGTTGGCACGCGCCCTTATCGCGACGTGGGCATGCCCCCCCTCTAAACGTTTCAGACGCGATAATGCGCCATATCAGACTAAGTGATAATGGGCGACCTGCCGGATCGCCCCTACAATTTAACTTGTGTAGATAGCTATGCCTGAACGGCGGGGTTTTTCGCTACTCGTGGGTAAAAAGTTTACCGGAAAAACTTCTGAGAGTCTGTGCGGTGTCGCACACATGGCAAAGGTAGCTGCATAAATTATGCAGTGGAATATATTCGCTGGGGCAACCGCGACAGCCTGTGCTGTGGATTCGGGATTTTTTCCTATAGATAGCGACAAAAGCACCCACTACAATACCTGCCTTAATTTTTTAAAAAAATAAGATAGGTAAAACGATGTCGCAACCTTCTAAAACCCGTCCCGATAGCGATGAGAATTTTCTCAATGATTCGAATAAGCTTATGCTGCCATTTCGGCTGTGCCTGATAACAGCCTCCGTTTTTGCCGCACTGGATGTCCATGCGACCAACACTGATACCATCGACGATACCTCCCCCGCTTTGCAATTGCCCAGTATGGACATTATCGGGCAAGATCCTTCGCAATTGGAACACATTCCCGGCTCCGGATTTATCATTGACAAAACCACGCTCGACCGCCAAGGGCCTTTATCGACTAAAGATGCTTTACGCACGGTGCCCGGAATTCATATTGTTGACGAAGATGTGCTGGGGCGACGCACTAATATAGGTATACGCGGCCTGGATCCAAGACGATCCTCGCGCACGCAATTATTGGAAGACGGTGCACCAATACAGTTGGCACCTTATGGCGACCCCAGTAATCACTACGTTCCCTCAATGAAACGTATCGACCATATCGAAGTTTTGAAAGGTTCCGGACAAATTATGTACGGACCGCAAACCGTCGGCGGCGCCATCAACTTTGTCAGTGCGGCTATTCCTGAAAAATTCGGCGGCTCGATGTCCGCAGTGGGCGGTAATAACGGCTATTACGACACCCATCTTAGATTAGGCGGCACGGTTGATAATGTCGGACTTTCTTTGGATTATATTCGGCAGGAAGCCGATGGCAATCGCCACGGCCAGCATCAGGAAGTCGACGATTTGGCGCTAAAAAGTCTGATTAAATTTAATGACCGGCACCGGTTAATGCTGAAAGGCACCTTGACCCATGAAGACAATAAGATGGGCGAAGCCGGCATAACCGGTGAGATGTTCCGGCAAGGCCGTCGTACCAATTTATTGCGCGACGACCAATTCCAGGTGCAACGTTATTCGGGTCAAGCTTTGTATGAATTTGACATGTCCGACAGCATGCATTTCAGCACCAATATTTACGGCAACCACATGTTCCGTGAATCCATACGTCAGGCTAACGACTCTTCGACGATGAATAACTGTGCGGACCGAAGCACACCGATTTCAGCCGAGGCAGCCTCAACCTGCGGAAACGAGCAACGGCCCAGGACTTACAATGTGTTCGGCATCGAGCCAAAACTGGTCTTTACACATGACGTGTTCGGCGTGCAAAGCGAATCCACACTGGGTATGCGCGGGCATTTCGAATGGGCCGACCGGGAGCGCTATGTCGGCAATGCCGGACCTACCGATACGAATCAGGGCACCGGGCTTAATAATCACGGCCGTAATCGCTACCAAGACAACTCATTAAACAGCCAAGCCTTATCATTCTTTGGCCAAAACCGTTTTTTCCTGGGTGACTTTGCCGTGACGCCGGGTATTCGTATCGAGCATTATTATCAGAACAATATCAATAATATCGACGGTGCTTCGGAAAATTTAATTCGGACGGAAGCCCTGCCAGGCATCGGCGTTACCTATAATGGCATAAAGAACACTACGCTATTTTCCGGAGTTCACCGAGGTTTTTCTCCAGGCAGAATCGGCGATTTTATTGACCCTACAAAGAATATACTGAGCCAAGTAAAACCCGAATTAAGTCTGAATTACGAAGCCGGAATTAGAACCTCGCCAATACCCGGTATCAACGCCGAAATGACTTATTTCAGAATCGATTTTGAAAACCAAATTGTGTTAGATGTTGCGACGCGCGGTGAAGAACGATACATCAATGCTGGCGAAAGCGTACACCAAGGGGTCGAAACCGGCTTCCGTTTGGATTCCGACCAGTTGTTCGGCACCCAATATAATTATTATTTAACGACGTCCTATACTTATCTTGATGCGTATTTTTCCAGCAATGCGCCTGACGCGGATATCGCGAAGGACAATCGCCTTCCTTATGCTCCCGAGCATTTAATTAACGCCAATATCGGTGTCGAAACGCCTTGGGGACTGGATATTCGTTTTGGTATTCAAAGTGTCAGTCAGCAGTTTGGCGATAAGGAAAATACCCCTATAGAAGACAGCACTGGACAAGAAGGTATTATCCCAGGCTATACCATGTTCAATGTCTCAGCCAATTACCAGGTTGTCAAAGACGTAAAAATCTACCTGATTACCCATAATCCTCAGCCATCTTCAGTAGCCGCATAGGCATAGGTGGTGTTCTGACTGCAACGTAACATAGGCGGGGCAGCATATCCTCAAGGACAAATCGCCGATTGAAGCGATAACAAAATTCTGCCAAATAGCGCGGAAGGTGTTTATGATTGATAGCGTGATAAGTCCCGTCAATCGACCTTTTGACATTACCTATCATCGTATTGACCCAAGTGAAGGGTTCCAGCGAGACACATTCAGGGCCTCCACCGGTTACGATGCTGGTATGCTGGCATCCTGCCTTGGTAACAGCGGCAAAACAGGCCAGTCCGTCCGAGACCACGTGACTGTCGGTGCTAAGATGGCGCTTCGCCCAACGAGTGATTTCTTTGGAGCGGAACCCGTTGACCACAGTCATGTTCATGGCAATAGGATGTCCTTTTTCGTTGACCGACACAGCCGCCACAAAAGGTGTTTTGTTGGGTGAACCCCGTCCACGCTTGCCTCCCCGATGTTCGCCGCCCCAATACACGTCATCCAGTTGGATGACGCCGGATAACGGCTTACTATCATCACGCTCCTTCATTACCTGCATCAGCTTCTGTTTGATGCTCCAGGCGGTATTGTATGAAACACCTAATTGACGGCGCAGTGAAAGGGCAGAAACGCCAGTTTTTGCTTGTGTGGTCAAGTGGATCGCGAGAAACCAAGTTGTTAACGGGAGTTTCGTCGCAGAAAAAATGGTGCCACTAATGAGGGAATGTTGATGGTGGCAGTGATTGCACTGATAAACCACCCGTGTTTTCAGGGAGCAGTAGCTTTGCCCACCGCATTCAGGGCAAACATAGCCTTGAGGCCAGCGCCACTGAAACAAGGCTTTTCGGCATTGCCCTTCACTCCCATAATTTTTCATGAACTCGCCCAGGCTATAGCCTTTTTGAAATTGAACTTTGTTTTTCATGACGTTATCCCATCCGTATGGTAGATACTGTCAGTATAGACATTCTTGTAACATTGGCTGTTCTTTATGGGTAATTAGGAAAATCTATATGAACGACTACAATTTGAGCAACAAAACCTATATAGCCAGTCGCGTCGACGGTATTAACCCCGGACAGGGCTTCCAAATGATGGGTGGGATCAAGTGGAGTTTCTAGGTTGTCCTTGCCTGTAAATACCATGGCGTAGCACAACCCATTCCTAACACTTCCACGTACCCGATGAGTGTCTGCTCATTACGCCGGACACTCATTTTTTCCTTAAATGGCGCTTTAAGTGCCACCCAGTATGGGTCATACTGTTGTAATATACTTTTGCTCACAATAGGGTCTCAACCGACCTAACCCTTTAAATTTATTTGTCAACGAGGCATAGCAATCATGAAAATAAAATACTATCAATTCTATCTGAGCAGCCTGATAGCGATTATCAGCGCGACGGCAATAGCCGAGGATAATGCGTCCTTAGATGCCTGTCGTAAGACTGTCGACGATTATGCAAAAGGCGAAATCGTCAAAATCGAATCAGAACAGAAAAAAGGGCAGGCTGTTTATGAAATCGCCCTTAAAGCTGCCGACGGCAGTCAATGGGAATTTAAATGCGACAAAGCCACCGGCAAAATAGTCGAAAAAGAGCAGGAGTTGCCCAGTGCCGATCACCCGGCTTTTGCCGCGCTGAAAAAAATTGACGAAGCAGAGGCTCGAAAAATCGCATTGAAAACTTATCCCGGCACGATTACCGAGGTTGAGTATGAAATCGAATCAGACGGCACCCCGACTTACGAGTTTGATATTAACATGACCGATGGCCGTAAAATGGAAGTTGAGATCGATGCGGCTACCGGAAAAATCGTAAAAGCCGAGGAAGATTGATTAACTGTATGCAAGGTGCGCAGTACGTACGGGACGGTGAAAATATCATCCAAATCGGGCTGAAAAAATATTTACCACATTACCAATGGAAGAGCTGATCCATTTAATCCAGACTAATATACCTTATGCGCCCTATATTATTTTCGGCGCATTAATGCTGGCCGGACTTAACATCCCCATTTCCGAAGACGCCATGCTGTTCGTCTCGGCGGTTTTAGCCAACACCTACCCCGATTATCTGGTACAGCTTTTCATCGCCGTTTATCTGGGCGCTTATCTTTCCGATCTGGTCTGCTACTGGCTTGGACGCATATTAGGCGCGAAACTATTTGAAATCCGGTTTTTCGCCAATAGGGTTTCCGCTCAAAGAATCGGAAAAATCCATCTTTTCTATGAAAAATATGGCTTGATTACGATTCTGGTGGGGCGATATTCCTTTCGGCGTAAGAAACGGTTTATTTCTGGCTGCCGAATTAGGGCGAATGAATTTTCTGAAATTTGCACTCGCCGATTTAACAGCCTGTACAATCACCACGATTTCCTATTTCTCGCTTTATTACCACTACGGTAATAGCGTGATTGACTATATCAAAACCGGCAATAAAATTGTATTCGCTGTCGCGGTTACGCTGACAGCGATCATTTATTACCTGTTCAAAAAACCAAGGCGCGCATAACTGATGAATGCCAAACACCGACTTCCAGGCCTATTATTACTGGCGCTCATTTCAATAACTCTTAGTGTGGGCTGCAGTAAGACCATCACATCGGCGCCTGACGTGACTTTTACCACCATCACCGGTAAAAAAATCGCCCTGAAAGATTTACGCGGCAAGCCGGTTATGGTGACTTTCTGGGCGACCGACTGCCCCAGTTGTATCGAAGAAATCCCCGCCTTAATCGATCTGTATACCCGGTATCATTCCTCGGGTCTGGAGATGATCGCCGTTGCGGTGTATTACGACCCGCCGAATCATGTCATTGATATGACCAAAGCCAGGCAACTGCCTTACAATGTGGCGCTGGATATAAACTCCGATCACGCCGAGGCTTTTGGCGGCGTCATGTTTACACCCAGCACCTTTTTGATCGGCCCGGACGGTTCGGTTGTTAAAAAAGAGATCGGGCTCTTTGACTCGGCAAAAATGAAAACAACTATCGAATCACTACTCAAAGGCTAGCTCATGCTCTGGTTTAAAGCGTTACACCTTATATTTATGGTCGCCTGGTTTGCAGGCCTGTTTTACCTGCCACGCCTGTATGTTTACCATGCAATGAGCAGTGACGAAATCAGCAATGAACGTTTTAAAATAATGGAGCGCAAACTGTTCTTCGGCATTATGACGCCGGGCATGGTCGCAACGTTGATATTCGGCTTTTGGATGCTGATTGTTTACGACTGGAGTGTTTATGCCCATGCCGGTTGGCTACATGTAAAACTATTACTGTTGATGTTGACGCTGGCTTATCACTATTTCTGTTATGTGTGGCTGCTGGATTTTAAATATGACCGCAACCGGCGCAGCCATATTTTTTATCGCTGGATGAATGAAGTGCCGGTTTTGTTTCTGGTCGGTATTGTTATACTGGCAGTTGTTAAACCCTTTTGATCCTATAAACCACAGCGCCCACATCTTAAAGAAAAAATATGAATCTATCCGACTTTACCCACAGTGCCTATATTGCCAGCCTTTCGGGCGGCTTATTGATCGGCATAGCCGCTGCAATGTTTGTGTTATTGAATGGCCGGATTGCAGGCATCAGCGGAATTTTGGCTGGCCTGATCCAGGCCAACAAGGGAGATAAGATCTGGCGAGTCATGTTTGTGCTCGGCTTGGTAACTGCACCTTTTGTTTATCAACTTGCCTTCGATATGCCTGTTGTGACTATCGAAGCGGGAACCATACAATTGATCATTGCCGGTCTGTTAGTGGGACTGGGTACCAGCTATGCGTCAGGATGCACCAGTGGCCATGGTGTCTGCGGCATTTCTCGCGGATCGATTCGATCCATTGCCGCAACGCTGACGTTCATGACGGCAGGTTTTATCACCGTCTATCTGACTCGCCACTTGTTAGGACTCTAATCATGTTGAATATAAGTGCTCTTCTCGCTGGATTGTTGTTTGGCCTGGGCCTCATCATCTCCGGCATGACCGACCCGTCGAAAGTCATTGGCTTTCTGGATTTAGCCGGAGCCTGGGATCCGTCTCTCGCATTCGTCATGGGAGGCGCCATTCTAGTTGGAGCTATTGCCTTTGCTATCGCCAAAAAACGTCAACGCAGCTTGTTGGGAGCACCCATGCAGTTATCCTCTGCAACCGAACTGGATAAACGCTTACTATTAGGCAGCCTAGTTTTTGGCATCGGCTGGGGTATTGCCGGGTTTTGTCCGGGTCCTGCTGTGGTAAGCGCAGCTGCGGGGCAGTCCAAAGCCTGGATATTTGTTGCAGCGATGTTGGCAGGAATGGCTTTGTACAACATGATCGAACGGTGTAGGAAGTGATTCTATTGCCCATCGTTCGTGACTAATGGGCTTTGTACGAGTTACCCCCGTCACTCACCATGCAACTGCCCGCACCACACATCGTGATTTCTGATCGGAATCAACTACCAAAGCAAGCTTTGGACTCCATCACACAAATACCGGAGCTCAAAGTTTGCCTTTGCAACTCGACAATCAGTTCACGATCGTGAAGAATAGACTGAAAACGAATGGGGGGACGAACACTCAACCGAAAATAAATAGCATTGTGAGGCAGTGCAGGTGCGGATATTTGGGTGTGGTCGGCTCGATTATGTATCATCATTTTGTAGCAAACGACGAAAGAGCCTTGAAAAACTTTAATAGTCTTTACTTATCAAGTAGATAGACAAGTAAAATCTATATGGCGGAGAGTGAGGGATTCGAAAACTCAATTGATTTTTAAATTAAATATATTTATGTTATTTATCAATGTATTAATAATTTAATCGATTTAACTAATGGCGGTTATTGGTGGACATTGGCGGTTAGACCGCCAATTTTACCGCCAACGGCAAGAGGATTAAATCTGACGGCATCAATCGAATGATCGGGTGCCAGATGCGCATACCGCATGGTCATTTTAATATCAGAATGACCGAGGATTTCTTGCAGCGATAGAATGCTGCCGCCGTTCATAATGAAATAACTGGCGAATGAGTGCCGCAGGATATGGGTCATCTGCCCCTTGGGAAACCTGAGCTCAGACTGACGAACCACGACATTAAACACATTGATGCTGTTTTTAAACAGCCGGTCATTGGGCCGGACATACTTAGCCCAGGCGATTAGCTCGTTATAAAAACCCGTATCCAGCTGAATGGTTCTGGTTTTCTTAGATTTTGTAAACACATACGTCACCCGGCCATTGTGCAGCTGCTTCCTTGTCAACTTCTCGGCCTCGCTCCACCTGGCGCCGGTGCGTATGCACAACTGTGCTATCCACCAGACAGACTCATTTCTTGGGTGATTTTTCAATAGATCAAACAAAATATCTATTTCGACATGCGACAAATAACCCGTTTGCCCCTCCTGCAGCTTAATAAACTCAACATCGGCGATAGGACAGTCATAATCGATTACCTGCATCTTAAACAGCTTCCGGTACACGGCATTTAAATAGCCATGCTGATTATTAAAAGTCTTGGACGTAACCCGATCAGCATCCTTTTGCGTCCTGCGGTACCGATAGGTCAAAAACATCTCCTGCGTCAGCTCGCTGGCCGTAGGATTACCCATACCGACCGCCATGCGCTCCACATTCTTGCGTCGCCGGTCACCGTCAGACAGATTAACGCCGTGATAGCGATACCAGATGTCCACCAACTCTAGCAGCGTGCGCCGGTCGGTAATAATGCGGATCTTGGTCTCGTACTTGGCCAGATACTCGCGCTCGAACCTTTCAGCCGTTTCCTTGACATCAAACGTCTTTCGTACTCGCGGAATGCCCTTGCGATCTACTTCGACCTGCCATTTACCGCTTTTGGTTTGCTTTACAGACACTTGAACACGACTCTTAACAAACTACTCGAACGGTACTTTTTTTTTTCAAGACCCCCTCGGAAAAGTGTAACATTTGTGACATTAAAAAAATTATCATAATAATATTAATATAATCATAAGGTTATAACTAAAAAAGAGTATCTTAAAAATGTGACATTACTGTAACATTGGTGTGACATTGTCACGGCTTGACGTCACACTTTTGTCACAAAATGTCACACCTCATTAAAAGCGCTACACACCCCGCTGGCTGTTGCTTGTAGCGTATATAAGCAAAACCTGTGTCACGCCATGTCACACTTTTGTTACAGTAAAATCATTATTAAAAATGTCATGTATCCGATTGATTAGCCTAGATAAAATCAAGCGGAATTAAAACGCGTCACAAATGTCACGCTTTTCCGAGGGCCTTCCCAGAAAAAAAATAATTTTTAGCGCGGATTCGGCAAGCGTTGCGGCTTACAGAGCCTGTTTAAAAAGTTTTTTGATTTCGACATGCATACCCAGGCCGTCCAAACTTTCTGGTAAATTATCCAACAGTGCCGCGATCAACGAGACGTTCAGCTCACCGGTTGTGATAGCCGTACGCAACAACTTCCTGCCTGCCTCGTCATGTCCTTGCTGCACCAGAAAACAGCCCGCAGCTGCGGCATCAATGCACAACATCCGGATAGACTCCTCGATTGCGTTAAATTGCTCGTAAATTTGCTCACTGTTCATGGTTTCCCCTTTCAATAAAAATTACTGGATTGAAATATAGCGAACGGGGTCATTTCAATCGCCGTTAGCCTGTTTTTTTAGCTCCTGCTGTTGCGTTTCATCCTGGTCTATAGCCCTTGCGGCTAGTAAGGCCATGCGTTTAATGCAGTCCTGATCCTCCTTTGAGCAATGCTCCACGTTATCGAGCAAGGCTTTTTGGTCTGGGCGTAATGTATAGCCTGGGCTTTCTTCGCTGACCTTCTGTATACGTTGACCGGTAATGATGTAATTAACATCAGCCCCGGCGGCAGCGATTGAGGATAAATAAAGCGCATCCGGCGATCTTTCACCCGACTCATATTTCAATTGAGCACCCTTTTTAACACCTCCAATGCCGCCAAAATCAACCTGCGTCAGCTTCATTCGCAGGCGTTCTTCTTTTAACCTCTCTGAAAAAGATTTCATTTGAATACTTTTTTATTTGACTGGTATTCATTTGAATACCATACTTACCTGAACATTAACTAACAGGTTAAAAACATTACCATGAAAAACAAAAAAATCCGAGAGTTGCAGGCTTTAAAAAAGCCTGAGTACATGCATCCGGCCGACATCAAGGCCGCGCTGCAAAAAAACAACGTCACCCAGCGCGTTATTGCTCATGAGCTGGAAATTTCTGAAACCCTGGTGAATAACGTAATCGCCGGGCGGTCGGCTTCCCGTCGAGTCGCTCGACTGATTGCCGAAGCTACCGGTTTTAGCGTCGAACAAATGTGGCCTGGGCGCTATGACTATGAAAGAGCTACCGACACCAAAGACCCAACCTAAAGTCTTTCAAAAAAGAGGGGTATTTTTGACATTATCAGCCCCCAACCAACACCTGAAAATACGCGAGAATACTTAAATGCACAGAATCAGAGCTAGGATTATCGATAAAGGTCCGTTTACCGAAAAAGAGGCGGAGGTTTTGCGTTATATGTGCGAAGGGCTTTACAGCACCGAAATAGCACTGCGTTTATTCAGATCGCCCAGGACAATTTCAAAACACATAGAAAACATTGCTATCAAACTCAATGCGCGGGGTTCCAGCGAGATCGTCGTCATCGCCATTAACCTGGGCTTTATAGAAATCAGCCTGATCAATCAACCCACGCTGTTAAAGATCATCCTGATGCTACTACTCTGCAACACCTTTTTTCCGCAAGATGACGCCAGACGGCCGCCAAGAACGCCGCGTGCTTCAGTCGTCAGATTTGTCCACATGAATAGGGTGTCCTGATGAGTAATGACAACAGTCGTAAAGTGCCGCCGTTCTGTAACGTCGGCAAACACTAGCGCATGGTTGATCCGGCCAGTCTTAACGCAGGCCAACGGCAACTGCTCTGGTCAGGCATAAAAGCCGAAAACCCGGACTTGGCCGAAATGCTAAAAACCGATGCCAATATCGAGGCATTAAAACAGCGCCTGGGCGCTACCTTCCAGCTGACCGTCGATGATTACGGTCGCTATATCAATGCAGCACAAAAAAAGTTTGAGGAGAAGAACCATGCATAAATTATTAAATTGGCTAGTCGCCAATGCCCCGTTACATCACAAAATAGGCGTCCGTATCGCCCAAATCCGGTATATGCGCTACAAGCGCGTGTTGCGTACTTTGCTGTTACCGCCTGCTTTACAGCGGGAGGTGTAGCATGAGCTTTTTCATGACCGAAGACCCGGCTGTATTGGTTGCAATAAACCAATACTATGATGAGGTAAACAGCCTAAAAGACGCCGCCAACGCCTTTAAAACCCTGCTATCTGCATACAAGTCATTGGTTTACTCGGATAGTCGTAGCGCAGAATTTGGCGGCCTGATCTTTAATCCACCTAAAGACAACTGCTTCTGGACTAAACCGAACAGGAATGACCGGTCACAGCAACCGCGTAATAAAGTTACCAAGATGACTGCAGAGGAAAAGCAGTCACATAAAAAACTGCTTGAGCAGTGGGCAAGCGAGTACCCCAAGATGCGCCCAAACAAAGATGAATTTTACAAAAGCATCGGTACAAACTGGGGCAATATTTTTTTAAATGGGATCGGTTTCTTCATACACAACGAATCTGTTTATATCCATACCGACGCCTCATTAGGCGAGAATGTCACTGAAATATTGGGCAGCGTATTCGAGGCAGCTAAAGCCGATTTTTTAAAGGCCAATAAAACGGAAGTGCAATCATGACCGCCACGCACCTGCAGCCCCAACTAACCCAGCATCATTATGCTGAAGCTATCGCCAGCCTGATGAAATTCGCCGTTAAAGATTGCGGTGGATCACGGGCCTGCGCGCTGGTGCTGCTCAATGCCTACAATTGCGACGCCTTTAACTTTGATATTACCGACCTTTGTGGACTTGACGATGATCTCTATAGTGCAGCCCTGGTCGTTATTCGCTGCCGCAAAGAATTGTGCCGAGAACCTCATGAGTTCATACAGAACGGTGGACAGGTATTCGAATCATTGTGGGTTCAATGGAAACGTTACAGCAAGAAAAAAGGACGCAAGTCATGAACAACATTCAATGCAAGCGCCATAAATACGAATTCAAGAAAAACGTTGTAAATACAACCATGCGTATTTCATCAACGGGAACACATATTAAATACAGCAATCGCGGTATTTACATCTGCTCCGTGTGCGGTAAACAGCACGTCGGCCAATCACAATACAGACCAGAATCATTGGAAGAAGGTGCAGCATGAATCCCGTCCAGCCCATCACTATCAAAGAGCGCCAGGATCGGGCAACGCTACGCCTGGAGCAAATGATAGCCCGTCAAACCCAAGAGCGCGGCCTAACCCCGCTGCGGCTGGAACCCGAAACCCTGTTACGCCGTGTCCGCGCGTTAGACTGGTCGGGCGAGTTTTTAGGCGAGGCGCTTATCAGCGCGTACTGGAAAGATGAAAATTTTAACCATAGCCTGTATCTGCTGAACAACCTGGATGCCGAGGGTTTCCGCCTGTTTCACCAGATCCTGCACATCCGCCAGATTTCCGGCTGGAATGACGATGCCTTATGGGATTTGGCGATTAAAATTAAGGAGCTATTAGCGACGGAGAGCGGTCATGTGTCATCAGGCCAAGAGTGACAAAGGCTGGTTGCGGCAATACTATCCGCAACCCACTCAAGAACAGCTAAACCGGTTTATCGGCGGCGTTAGCCAAATGACCGGCAATTATCCCAACCCGACCGCGCGGCAAACCGAAACCGCGCGGCTGTATACCTACCGCAACATGATGAAGGCAGTCGCATGAGGATCGACCTAAACCCGCAAATCATAAAACTATTGATCGCCGAGTTTAAATTCAAGCAAACCGGCGCCCATCTGCGCGAGGGCGTGTGCCCGTCATGCAGCAAAAAAACGCTATGGACATGGGTGGAAAAGCCAGGAATGGTGCAATGCGACCGCACCAACAATTGCAACTATGCCGCGACCAGCAAGGAGCTGTTTCCGGAACTGTTTGAAAACCTCAACAAAAAATACCCGGCAACCGTAGAAATTCCCAACCAAACGGCCGATGCGTACCTGTCGCTGATTCGGGGTTTCGACCCGGCGCAGTTAAAAGGCTGGTATGAACAGGGCAAATACTGGCATCCGCGCGGCGACATTGGCACCGCGTCGGTGCGCTTTTATCTGGATGCGGCTAAAACCATCATGTGGGAGCGGCTGATTGACGATGTCACCATCACCAAAGAGGATGGCGATAAAGAAGTCAGGAACAAAAGCTTCAAGGGCGCATTCAAGGGGCTTTGGTGGCAACCGCCGTCTTTAACGATTAACGCAAAAGACGAAGTTTACTGGTGCGAGGGCATTCTCGACGCTATCGCCTTAAACCTGAATGGTTTTAAAGCGGTATCAATCATGGCCGGCGGCACCTTTCCGACCGAGTCGATAAAGCCGTTTTTGGGCAAACAGATCAAGTGGGTCATCGCGGTCGATAACGACGTGACGGGCCGCCGGTGTCTGCAAAAACACGCCGCCAAATTGCGCGAACTGGGCGAGCGGGTCGGCGCGGCCCTGTCCGGCGATACCGAAGACAAACAGGACTGGAACGACCTGCACAAGACGCAAAAGCTCAGCAAAAAAGACATGGTCGAGTATCGGCACCTCGGCCGGGTCGAGCTGTCGCAAAGTTATTATGAAAAAGCCCTGGCGCTATGGAAGCACAACATCAAGAAAAAATATTTTGTGTTTGTTTACGCCCACTCGACTTACTCCTTCAGCATCGACGACAACGAGTTCGAAAAAGCCAAGACAAAAATACTGGAAACCAGCCCGGAGACTGCCTTAAAAGCCGAGCGCGAAGCCTTTACCCATGCGTCGAAAATAAAGGAGATTGCGACATTCAAAATGGACTTTCTGTATTTTCAAAAACCCGATACCGGCGACGATGGCCAGTATTTTTTCCGGCTGAAATTTAGCAACAACGCCCCCGAAGTGCAACTGCCATTCGGCGGCAAAACTTTCGGCGGCGCTGGAGACTTTAAAAAAGCCGTCATGCACCAAACTCCGTCGGCGCTCTTTACCGGCTCAACCAAGGACCTGGATTACATGTATCAAAACTGGATGGGGCGTATCCCCAAAATCGTTAAAACCCTCGATTATGTCGGCTACGACAGCACCACCAAGGCCTATGTCTATTTGGATTACGCGGTCGAAAACGGCAATATCTTAAAACTGAACAAAGAATCCTTCTTCCAGCTGAAAAAATCTGGAATCAAAACCACCGTGGACATCAAGCAAAAGCTCAACACCACGCTGGTTGCCGATTTTCTGCCCGATTACCAGGCCGCATTCGGCACCGGCGGCATGGTGGCTTTGTCCTGGTGGTTCGGCACCCTGGTCGTTGAACAGATCCGGCAGCAACACCGCAGTTATCCATTTTTTGAGGTCGTCGGCGAGGCCGGTTCCGGTAAATCGGACATGGTGGATTTTTTATGGAAACTGCTGGGGCGCGAGGGCGAATCATTCAACCCGAACAGCTCCACGTTGGCGGGCCGCACCCGCAAGATGGCCGAAGTGTCGAATTTGCCGGTGGTCTTTAACGAAACCGACAACGAAAAAGTAGCGGAAGACCGGCACATGAAAGCGTTTAACTGGGACGAGCAAAAAGACCTGTACGATGGCGAGTTTGGCCGGGTAACCGGCGTCAAATCGCAGGACAACAGCACTAAAAAGCCGGTGTTTAAGGCCGCGTTGATGATCGTGCAGAACATCCCGGTTATCGCGTCAGAAGCGATCATGAGCCGGATTGTGCATTTACAATTCGACCGTTCGCACCATTCTATTGAGGGCAAGCACGCCTCAGACCGCTTGAACATGTTGCCGGTCATGGACGTGTCCGGCTTTATGCTGCACAGCGTCACCAAGGCCGATGCGATCCTGACCCGGTTTAACGAGAAATTTACTCAGCACAAACAGGATCTGCAAGCCAACCCCAAGATCAAGCTACAACGCATCATCGAGAACCACGCCAAGATCATGGCCTTTGCCGATTGTTTGTCGCTGGTGTTGCCGGTATCTGATGCCACCATTGCCGCCGTTCACCGCTCATTGATCACCATGGCCGAAATCCGGCAGGAATCATTAAACGAAGAGCATCCGGTGGTGCAGCAATTCTGGGCGACCTTCGATTATCTGGATAGCCAGTCCAAGGTGATGCATGACGGCGTGCCGATGGTCGATAAAAACATGATCAACCATAGCAACAATCCAGAGGCCGAGATCGCCATTAACCTGGTGCATTTCGGAAAAGTCTGCCGGGAGCAAAAAATAGAAGTGATGGATGATAAAGAGTTGCGTCGTCACCTGATCACCAGCCGCAAGCGCAAATATTTGCGCAATGAAGCGGCCAGGTCGAGGCTTGAAGGTAGAACGATTCGGGTTTGGGTTTTTAAGCGTTGATGAGGATAAGCACGGGTAACAACTATTAAATCACAGAAAAACCATTTAATTTTATTCATGAGAGAGCAAAGACAATGACCACAAACCTACCAGAAATGAAAGTTACCGGCGTAATGCACTTTGCAAACCGCCCCCATCTAACGTATACCCTGCACGATACACAATACATCTCAATGCGGCCTTTAGTTGATCAAATTAGCTTGGATTGGCGGGGACAAAAACGCGGTTTACTGGAAGATGACGCGGTGCTTTTTTATGGAACTTTGCTGCTGGAAAACGGTAAAATTCTGCAAGCGCCATGCAAATATAGCCCCAAAAATGACGTTTCCGCGAACCTAGGTTCGGAAGAAGGCCAAAAAATCGCCATTCTTTGCAGCGACGATGCACCCAAAGACACAGTTTTTATTCGTTTAAGACGGGTACAAATGTACATTGCTAGAATCAGCATCGGTCAGGTTAGAAGCCAAGGCAATATGTCTTCCGCTGAACATTTACTGGCCTTACATGAAGAATGGGCCGAAGCCCTTTATAGCTATGAAACAACTGGCATTGCTGTTAAATCAAGCCATGCCAAATTTGAATCCGGAAAAATTAAAAACTTCTTGTCCGTGAGTAAAGAAAAGCGCGTTACCGAAGACGTAGGCGACCGCAAAGTGTTACACAGCTTGATGAAAGATATTGCCGAACAAATCGGCCATCCGTACCAAGCCGATTTAGTAGATGAATGAAACGACTACTTACAGCAGCGCCGTAGGCTGTGCTGAACAACGTGAAGCGCATCGTTCGCGAGTGATGCGCTTCGTGCCTCAGCACATCCTATGGACTGAAACAGTGCCGTGTTTAAGAGACCACTAGCCTGCAACCTAACGCCTCAACAATCTTGGCGATAGTTTCAAACCGGGGGTTGCCGTCCTCAGCCAGCGACTTGTACAGGCTGGCTCGTGTCACCCCGGCTTGTTTGGCGACTTCGGTCATGCCCTTGGCACGGGCGGCCGTGTTAAGCGCGTGGATAAAATCGGACGCATCGCCGTGACTCGCTGTTTCCCGCAAAAAATCACGGATGTCCGCCTCGGTTTCCAGATGCTCGGCAATATCAAAGGGGGTGATAATTTCAGCCGCGCTGCGTTTTAGGTTGGTCATGGTTTAATCCTCCAAGGTGTTCAAAATGGCGTTGGCTTTTTCGATGTCCCGACCTTGGCTGGACTTATCGCCACCGACCAAGAGCAGGACAACCCGCTGGTTGCGGATCGTGTAATAGACCCGAAGGCCGCCGCCAAAAAAGCACCGCAACTCAAACAAACCGGTGGACAAGGTTTTAGCGTCGCCAAAATGGCCGTTTTCAACTCGTGCCAAGCGGGACAGCAACTGGTTTTTTACGGTCCGGTCTTTTAGCTTGGCCAGCCACTGGTTAAAGGTTT
Organism: Methylobacter arcticus; assembly: GCF_050917435.1. NCBI lineage: Bacteria > Pseudomonadati > Pseudomonadota > Gammaproteobacteria > Methylococcales > Methylococcaceae > Methylobacter > Methylobacter arcticus. The sequence continues at coordinate 1,639,257 of NZ_CP159583.1, read as the reverse complement.
GAGTGCTTTGCAGTTCGTATTTCATATATTAATTGTATCTTTCAGGAAACAAAACGTCAAATTTGACGTAATACACGCATTCCTTGACAAAGTATTTTTAGGGGGTTAACCTAATCCTGCACTGGCTCATCCAGTGTCGGGATTGGTCTCTCGGTAACTACTTGGCGCACAACCGCCTTCAAGCGGTTTTTTTATGCGCAGCGCTCCAGCTCCTTTCATTCTGTCGGGCTGGGCAGGCAGCCGCAAGGCTGGCCGGTTTCAAGTAGCCGGTAGACCAACCTGTTCAGTCCGGCGCCATGTGTGGTCTCATGTCGCCGGGTTTTAATTTACTTGGAGATATACCATGAACAACCAATTAAAAACCCTCCCATTCAATATCGTCGCGCATTATGCCGGTCGTCCACTGACCCTGGTCATTGATGAGCAGCACCACACCTATCTTAACCTGCGCCAGTTAGCCGCCATTCTCAACCAAAATAACGACGAGGCCGCGCAAAACCCGCATTCCGCAACCGGCTATGTTCTGGCCGGCCTCATGGTCGATAGCATCAAGGTCTTCGGCCCGCACAACGGCCTGCAATTCTGCTATCTGGAAGCCAACCGGATTTATGCTTACCTGCGCAATATGGTTGAAACTGGCGGGTATAGCCATCTGACCCCCGGCTTGCTCGACTGGCTCTGCGAACAGGTAGCGCGTATCGAAGACGGGTACCGTCATCCCGTAGCCGCTATTCAAGGAGAATAAGCCATGAACTTAAAAACCCTGGCTAACCCTTTTCAATTTTCCGACCTTGATGTAAGAACCGCCATTGATGAGCATAATGATGTCTGGTTTTGCGCTAAAGATGTATGCCTAGCTCTGGATATTTTGTGGTGCGGAGGCTCAAAAACGCTCGGTAACATGCCTGAAACATGGGTTATGGTCGGCTTTCAGCCGACCATAAAAGGCGAAAGAGACACCATTTTTATCAACGAAGCCGCCGTTTTCAAGATGATTTTCCGCTCCAATAAACCCAAAGCCGAAGAGTTTGCCAACTTTGTTTATTCAGAAGTGTTGCCGCAAATCCGCAAACACGGCTTTTTCGGCAAAGTCCAACCCAAGGATTATGTCGCCATCGTCCGGCAAATCGCCCAACTCACCAACCAGATCGTCACCAGCAAAAACGCCTTCGAGCGCCGCACGCTGCTGACCCACTTGCGTGAACTGCATAATATGGTCGGTTCCAGAATGCCGGATATTAAGTTGATCGCCCACCAAGACGATCAGGCGGATTTGTTTTTGCCTGAAGGCGGTGCGCAATGAGCCTTGATGTCGCTACCTCACGCCACTTTAGTGATCTGCTGGAGGAATTGCATAGCCAAATTTGCGCACTCCATGCGCTGAGCGGCCTACTCAATGGCTGCTCAAGCGCCGACAGCGTGGAGCCATCCGAGTTAACCTACCTGCTGGATCCGATTATCAACACCGAACGCGCTTTAATGGAGCAAATGTGCGTGTTGATCAAGGAGAAAAAACCGGCCTTACGCGCTGTGGCCGCGCGGGAGGTGAACCATGACGCGCACTGAGCAAATGGATGCCATCCGTCAAAGCGGCTTGCGCGGTGAGATAGATCGCTTGGAGGGTATTATCGGGGCGTTATCGGTAGCGACATCCGGCGTGGCTGCGTCGATTGATGATGGCGAAGAGTTAAGCGCGATTCATGTCGACAGGCTGTTCGGGCTGTTGGTAGGCGAACTGTCCGATAGTCAGAAACGCTTGAGACATTTGGCTTAACCGAAAAGATCAACCTGCAGCCGTTTGCGTTGTTCCGGCTGCAGGTGGTTGATCAAGGTCGCGGCAATTTGCAGCGTAGTGCGTTGCGGCGGATTGAGGTCGTGTTTGTAAGCCAGGGTAAAAACAAAACTGGCTCCACATTCTTTGGCGTTGGTGCAAATGCAGTAGAGATCCTTGACCGTTCCGGTCAATTCATTGGTTGAAGTAATCAAGGCTTTTTTATGACAATGTGGGCATATAACGCGCATTCGGCTCTCCAGCTGTTTCGCGTATTATAGCAAATAACACCTATTGTCATGCGTTTCCATACGTTAAAACACCTAATATTCGGCCTAAACTGTCCAAACCGGATCTTTAAATTTAACGACCTCCTCCCCCATCACCTCATTCAGCTCCAAAAACGTCTGCTGCATCGAGATAACTTCCAGCTCGTGATACACGCGCATGGTTTTTTCCATGTCGCCGAAACCGCCGGTATTTTGCGGAATAATGCCGGATAATCCCGGCTGCATCCGGTGCATTGCCAGCATTTCGCGCTCGGTAATAGCTTTTATCGCTTCAAAATCGTCCTTGGTGCCGATGTCGCCTATGGGAATAACTTTAACCGGCTCCCGCGACGACGATTTGCCGATGTTCAAATACATCGAGCGGCCGTTACCCGGTCCTTTCGACAGCTTGACCTGCTCGCCGATAGTCTTGGCGTCGGCGTCATCGATGTCGGCATCGGTGGTCACCAGAATGTAACCCATGTGGTTGCCGTTCTGCAGCACTTTGCGCCGGAACAGCGTCGACGCCTCGCCCAGCAGCACCGACTGAATGCCCCCCAAATATTCCGGCAATCCGTAAATCGATTGTTTAAGATCCGGTTCCAGCAGATGAATCACTTCGCCCTGTTTAAACTCGACCTTGCTGCCGTCGGCCAGCAATTTGATGTAAAAATCCTTTGCCCGTGCCCGGCGCATCGGTATCGCAGGCAGGCTTTGCAGCTTGGTGGTCTTGCCGAACCGGTTGGTCAGTCTCTGCAAATAGCTGTTGCCGGTGACCAGGTGATTCAACGCGGTTATTTCCAAATCCTTTATGCTGAGCAGCTTGGACGGCTCAAACCATTTCAGGATCATGTTTTTCTTAAAATGCAGGATCGGCCCGTGGTAGGCATTGGCCCCCATCAAATTGACCAGACCCGGTAGACTGACCGGCGGCCGGTAATACTCGCCTCCGCCGTCCAGAAACGTGCCGAGATAATCCATGGCATTGTTCGCTAAAATCGGCTCTGGATCGCCAAAGCTAAACAGACTGGTTTTTCCGGCCGCAGGCTTTGTGGTCAATGCGGTGTACATCTCAATAGCGCGGTCAAACATAGTTTTTTATCCCATAGATATAGTGGTTTTTTTGCGTGCGGCAATAGGCTCGTAGGCAATCGCGTGCATAATGCTCCACGCCACATCGGCATGGCCGGTGGCGTTGTTGCGGCCTGCAGAATAAGTAATCACTCCGCTGCCGGTCGTGGTTTTGGTAATCATCATAAAGGCCTGGGTGATGCGTTTATTGCCTGATTCGTACTCAAAGCGACCGTTCTCGATCACGTCGATGGCTTTCATGACAAGCGCGGTTTTAGTCTCGTTGCTGTAGTTGATAGGCGTTACCCGGCGGTAAAACTGCTCGACCAATTCAAACAGGCCGTAGCCGATGCCGGTCACGTCAATACCGATGTGCAGCACGTTATGGCTGTCGCATACCGCCTTGATTTGGCTGGCCTGATACTGAAAATTTTGCCCGTGAAAGTCCATCGTCTTCAGCACCCGCCATTTGTCGCCTGGCCGCAGTGGGATGGCTAAAATAGCCAGACTGGCATTATCGCGGGTGCGGCTCGGGTCGTAGCCGACAGCCACCGGCCGGTTGCCGAACGGGCGCGCGGCTTTGTCGTTGTAGTCGGTGTAATCCTCACCGGCATAGCAAGTCATCATGATGCCGAGGTTAAAAACACTCTTGGCGTCATCGATAAAAATGCACATGAACAAATTGGCAAAATCGTCTTTGCTGTACTCGTCTTTCAGTTCAGCGATGTCAAACAGGTCGCAGCCCTGCGCCTCGGCATCCACCACCGTGACCATGTGCCGCCAAATTTTGTCAGCGCCCAGCACGCCGTCTTTCAGCGTTTTATGACTGACATCGAACTCGGCTTTTTTGTCGTCGGACCTGCCCTGGTTGTACTTCTCGCCGCACCACATCGGATGGGCCTGGTGACTGATCGCCGACGGCGTGGAAAACAGCGTGCGCCGCCATTTCTTGTGCGCGGCCATACCGCTGGCCACTTTCCACATCTTGTCGAAGTCGGGGATCCAGAAGCATTCGTCGACATATAAATGCCCGTGGTAGGACTGAGCCGTGCGGCTGTTGGTCGATAAAAAGCGCAACTCGGCACCGTTTGACAGGGTAATCACGCCCTGCCCTTTCAGCTCAACGCCAAAATGCTCCAAGCCAAACGCGATGATGTACGCCTTGAACACCTCGGCTTGGTCGCGTGAGGCTGATAAAAATATCTGGTTCTCGCCGGTCAGGATCGCATCAGCCAAAGCCTCAAAGGCAAAATAGTAGGTCGCCCCGATCTGCCGCGATTTCAAAATAAACCGGTTGCGCCTGAACAGCGGATTATTCTTGGCTGCCCACCACACCAATTGATAGGCAAAAAACAGCTGGTGCAGTACCGACATAATCATTTCTTCGCTGACGCTTGAAATGTCGTTTTTGGCCTTCTTCTCGCGCGGCGCTTTTTTCTGTCCAGCAGGCTTTTTAGGCTGCTCGGTCTCGCCGCCGTCGAAAGATACCGGCGCTGACGATGGATAACGCCCGTTCTTGATCGCCTCCGCCTGGGCCAGCTGGATCTTCATATTGCCGAACGTCGAACACAGCGCACCCAGCTCCGCTATTTCGCCCGGGGTTTTGTTTTCGCGATTCGCCAGCACGCAAATACGCTGGGCAATCACCAGCTCAGCGCTACTCTCCGCTTTTTTTTCGTCCCAGCTGTCGGCCTTTTGCCAGTTGTACAGCGTGCGGGCACTGATAGACATCTCGGCCGCGATTTCGTCAATAGTCCAGCCCTTGACGTAAAACTGTCCGGCCAGCGCTTTGGTCTGCGCCGAATAGTGTTTGGCTCCCATTAACCTGCGCGTCCCTTTTTTATAGCCATCATCGTTCGTCCATTTTTTATAGTCCGAGGCTATTTTATGACTAAAACACGCGGAAAATAGAAGTTAATGTTTTACTTGAGTAATATAATGTAAATATAGGAATTATAAGGAATTTATGCCGTTGATTGCGCGGCTAATTGCCACTAAAATTGAGCGCAACTGAACAAAAAACTCATTATTTAGGGTGTTATGGCTAAAGAACTGAAAACCGGCTGGAAACGTATCGGACGCAGCGGCGCAACCGTCGACGGACGCAAGATCGATCCCGCCCAATTAAAGCAAGCCGCCTTGTCCTACAACAAGGAGACATTTACCGCATTGATCTGGCCTGAGCATGAGCGCTGGTACAACATGGGCACGGTCGAAGAGTTGCGTACGGAAAAAAATGCAGAAGGCGGCGTCGATCTGTTTGCGATCATCGCGCCGAACGAGTATTACCAAAGCATCAATCGATCCGGGCAAAAACTGTTTACCAGCATGGAGCTGTTGCCGGACTTTAGAAAAACCGGCGAAGTTTATCTGACCGGATTGGCGGCAACCGATAACCCTGCCTCGGCTGGCACCTCTGAAATGCGCTTTAGCTCAATCAATAACAAAGACGCTTTGTTATCGGTATTCACCGAACACGCTCCCCAACTTTTTAACGAAGACCAAGCGCCCGGCTGGTTTCAGCGCTTCGCCGAAAAATTTACCCAACCCGAACCCGCTGACGAGGACACCATGGACAAGAAAGATAAGGAAGCCTTTGAGGCTAGATTCACCGCACTTGAGCAAGGTCTTGCCGCCTTAAAACCGGAAGAAAAGCCGAGCGAAGATTTTGCCGCGTTGAAAGCCGAGTTCGACCAGCTGACCCAGCAGTTCGCCGCACTAAAGTCCGAAAAGGCAGAAGACAAAAGCGCCGACGCACTGGCAAAACTGACCGAAGATTTCGCCGCTCTGCAAACCGAATTTAAAAAAGCGGTCGGCGAGCAAAACGGAACGAATGCCGGGGAACATTTCAGTTCAGACGATTCGACTCAAACCGATTGCTAAGCGATTGACCGCAAAACGATCACCATTTAAGGGATAAAAATGAAAGCAAGCACCAGAATAAAGTTTGAGGCCTATCAGGCCAGAATCGGCCAGTTAAACGGCGTATCCGATGTCAGCAAAAAATTTACAGCCACCCCGTCTGTCCAGCAGTCGCTGGAAACGAACATGCAGGAAAGCTCTGAATTCCTGAAAAAAATCAACATCGTCGGCGTGTCGGAACAAGAGGGCGAAAAATTAGGTCTAGGCGTTTCCAGTCCGGTTGCCAGCACCACGAACACAACCACAACAGACAGAGCTACAAGCGACCCATCAGCACTGGACACAGACGGCTACCGCTGCGAACAAACCAACTCCGACACGCATCTGACTTATCAAAAGCTGGATATGTGGGCGAAATTTCCTAATTTTCAAACCCTGATCCGCGATGCCATTTTAAAGCGCCAGGCGCTTGATCGAATGATGATCGGCTTTAACGGCACTAGCCGCGCGGCGACTAGTAATAACGGCACTAACCCGTTATTGCAGGACGTCAACATCGGCTGGTTGCAAAAATACCGGGCCAATGCCCTGGCCAGAGTCATGGCTGAGGGCGCTAATGTGGGGGCGATTAGAGTCGGTAATGCGGCCGGTCGCGACTATTACAATCTCGACGCATTGGTATTTGATGCGGTCAATTCGCTGCTTGAGCCTTGGCACCAGGACTCGACCGATTTAGTCGTCATTTGCGGCCGAGCCTTGTTGTCCGACAAATATTTCCCGTTGATTGACGTCAGTCAGGCGCCTACGGAAACGCTGGCTACCGACATCATCGTCAGTCAAAAAAGAATCGGCAATTTACCTGCTGTCAGGGTACCGTCATTTCCGGCAAATTCGATGTTTGTCACGCCGCTCAGCAACTTGAGTATCTATTTTCAGGAAGGCACCCGCCGCAGAAACATCGTCGAAAATTCCAAACGGGACAGAATCGAAAACTACGAATCCAGCAACGATGCTTATGTGGTTGAGGACTACGGCGCAGGCTGCGTCATCGAAAACATTACCGGAACTTGGGTATAACCATGACTAGCCCGGCAAGAAGGCATTTAGCGCGAATAGCGGCAGCGACGGCAATCATCGGCTTTGATCCTGCGGCTAAAGGCGGTAACAGAAGTACGACGACCATCGTCAATGCGCAGTTAGCGGATTATCAAGCTGCAATGGCCATCGACCTCGCCAAAATCAAAGCCGAGCCGACACTGGAAGGCAAGGCGCGGATTAAACAAACCGTGCTGCCGACCTACCTGGGCTTTGTCGATGAGTACATGGACAAGGCGCACAACTACCCCAACGACGTTGCCGTGTTAGTGATGATCTGGTTGCTGGACATCGGCAGTATTGAAATCGGCCTGAACCTGGCGCTGTTTTTGGTCAAACAACAGCAGAAGATGCCGGAAAGATTCAACCGGCCGATGCCGGAGTTCTTGTGTGACTTTATTTACGACTGGGCCAACGTCGAGCTTAAAGCCGAACACAGTGCCAGTCCGTATCTGGATCAGCTGATCGCTGCGGCCGAAGCGGATAAATGGGACATGAACCCGTTGTTTTTAAGCAAGCTGTATTCGATGCTGGCCAAGCACAAAAAGCGCAATGGCGATTATGCCGAGGCGCTGGCCTTATGCCTGAAAGCGGAAGCGATTAATCCGGATAAGGCAGGCGTTAAAGGTATGAAAGAAGAATTGCAAAAGTTACTAGATCAGGCCGCTTTGTCGGCCCAGTCTTAACCGGCTCTCCAAGCCCTGGCTGACAACACCGCTGTCATTCGCCTGACGGTTCGATATGGCAAAGGTTGTTTGTCCAGGCATTAAATTTTACGGAGTAAATCATGAAGAAATTAGCCATCATCCTATTGTTCATCGCGCTGCTGGGCTGCACCTCTCCGGAACTGGATGACGGCTATCAATTCGGTGATTTTTCAACGATGAGCGCCCGCGAATTATCCAGTCTGCTCAGCGCTATCGATACCTATTGCAATAAAGTCAGCGATTCGGCAGCGCGGAAAATTGCGCTGCAGGTTATCCGCCTGTCTTATCCGCTAGTCCCCGCCAACGGGATTTGCGGCGCATGAGTCTGACCGGAAACCCCACACTCACCTCGGCCTCAGCTATCACCAATGATGGTTTTTGGCCTAATTTATCAATTGCCGACCTGCTGAACAATTACCGGGTTCCTGCCGAATATGCCGACTCGGTGATTTCGACCGGCCTGGTCATGGCCATCGTGCGCGTTAATGATGTGCTGTATCCAGTCAAAGAAGCAGTGGTCTCGATGGGATTTAACGTCTTTGCTGCTTATGTTGCTGCGCATCATCCGCAAGCGGTTAACAGTGTCAACATGCTGGAATTGAACTACCACAATGCCGTCCATACCCGCGCAAAAGCCGGGCTGTTGCAGCAATTTAACAGCATGAACCGCAAACCGAACGCCGAAAACGCGGCCAAAGAAAGCGAATCCACCGAACAATATTTTCTGGATGAATCGCAACTTAGCATCAAGGCGTTATTTGATGCGGTGTTGCCAGATGCTGTGGTGTTTGGCAGCGCAAATACTTATGCGAGCCTGCTATGAACTTTGAAAAAGCCATCAAACGCATACTGTCGCATGAGGGCGGCTTTACCCAAAACCCAACTGACCGGGGAAACTGGACATCGGGCCGCATCGGCGTGGGCAAGCTAAAGGGAACTAAGTATGGCATCAGTGCGATGACCTATCCAGACGAGGACATTAAGAATCTTAGCTGGGAGCGCGCTTGTTTTCTTTATCAGCGCGATTTTTGGGCGCCGCTAAAAGCCGACCGATTACATGACGGCGTGGCGTACCAGCTGCTGGATTTCGCCGTTAATTCAGGCACCAGTAACGCAGTCAAAGCCTATCAGCGCGCGCTGGGCGTTGCCGCCGATGGCGTCTTTGGCCCTCAGTCGCTGCATGCCTCAAATTTGATAATCGAAAGCGACCAAATACTATTAGTGTTGGCCGAGCGCCTTGATTTTATGGCCTCGATAAAAAGCTGGATTGATTTTGGACGCGGTTGGGCAAGGCGTATTGCCGCAAATTTGCGCTATGGCGCACTCGATTCATAGGGGCTTAACCATGAACATGATGCAAATGGAGCATGATCTGACCGGCAAGCTGTGTTGGTGGTCAAAACTCAACCGTGCCCGGCAAACCGTGCTGCTGAGTATGGCCTATGACATGGGTCTGGCTGGACTGTTACAAATGACGCGGTTTTTATCATTAGCCGAACGCGGCGAATACGCCCGCGCCGCAGAAGATATGTTAAACAGCGATTGGGCCAGGGAAAACGACCAACGCGCACGCGAGCTGTCGGCAATGATGGCAACCGGCGCTGAACTACCCGAATAAGGACGCTTGAATGCATAAGGATGTGCCCCTTTTAAAATCAACCTGCGGCTATAAATACCTGCTGCCGGAAATCAAGGCGCAAATCTGCAACGGTGCCGGGCCTGCCGGGCGCTGGATCAGCAGCCTGATACCCAATACGATGTATGGCCTGGATTGCACAGAGGCGTTCAGCATCCACGACTACGATTATCACGTCGGCATCAGTTGGGACGACAAAGCGCGCGCCGACCGGCGGCTGTTTGAAAATTTGCTGATCTTGATTAACCATGCGGGCAGCTGGTTGCAGTGGCTACGCAGACGCAGGGCGCTGAAATATTACGAGGCCGTGCACCACCACGGCGCTGAGGCGTTTTTTGCCGAGTTGTTGAGTGAACATGAAAAAAATAGCTGATTTGCACAGTTATTTGCTGTCGCTGGATGTGTTTGCGGCGGAGCAGCTCAACAGCGAGGTTGACGATTTGACCATCACTCCGGCGTATTACCCGGATGGTGCTAATGTGGTCGTCTGCGAGCAAAGCTATACCGCGATGTTTTTTATTGAGCGTTATGCCCATGCCAAAGTGTCGACTGACGTGCTGTTTGCGCATATTTCGCGCTGGCTGATGGAAAACGATACCGGCTCCACCGCGCCGCTGCCGTTTACCGTCATCGTTGATGTGCTCGACCACAAAACCGCTAACCTGGAATTTGGCATCCGGTTTAATGAAAACATTACCGCCGTGGCTGATGTTAACGGCACTTTGTTAATCAATGGCGTCAAGTACGCATTGACATGATTAACGTCGAACTGGAAGGCATGGATGAATTGCATCGCCGCCTGAGTGCGATTGACTCGCCGCAAACGCGCAACAAAATTATTAAAAAAATCGGCGCGGAAGTGCGGAAAAACAGTAAGAAACGGGCAATCACGCAAACTAATTTGACCGGTACCACGTTTGCCAAACATGCGCGCGGGCGCAAACGCAAAATGCTGACCCGTCTGGCGCAGCGCATGGTGATTAAGGATGTCAGTGATGATGGTGTAACTGTTGGTTGGGGCAACTCCTTTGAGGGTGGCATTGCCGATCAACATCATTTTGGTACCACGCGAACCTTTACCCGGCGCAGTTTCGGCGAAAACAGCATGGAAAACGTCAATAAAAACGATCAATGCACGCGCAGGCAGGCCAAAGCCTTGATTGAGGCGGGATTTAAGCGCCGCCGTGCAGGCAGGCCGGGAGTGACGCCAACCATTCGCTGGCTGGTGGAAAACATGACTGTCGGCCAGGCCGGGGTAATCTTGCGCGCATTGCGCGGCGGCCCCAAAGAATCCTGGATGATTACATTGCCGGCACGGCAATTTTTAGGTGTCAGCGAAACCGAACGCGCCGAGATCACCACGCTGGCACTGGGCATAATACAAGCAGCACTGGAGAGACAATCATGACGGAACCATGCAGCCAATTACATAGAATCGATAGGCTTGACGAGATAGGACGGGACTTAAAAATGGAGATTCAAACAATCAGATCTGACGTCGACGAAATCAAGGCATCCATCAATGATATAAAAATAAATTTATGCGGGTTTACCGCCTCCGTTTCCAGTGTGATGCAGCGCATGGATGAACGCGACCAGCGTACCTGCGACATGCAGCTGCAAAACAAGGACACCTTCGGGCGCTTTGGTCAGCGCATTGAAATCCTTGAGGCACAAATCACAGCTATCAAAATCGCCGACGCGCATCAGGCGTGGATAGGCAAAATCGTTTGGGCTGCCATGGGCAGCGTGGGTGCAGTCTCACTCGGCCTGATTATCTTGCTGATGCAAAAAGCGGCGGTGTCATGATTGAGTTATTAGACCTCGCTCCGTGGGTGGTGCAATTACAAGCGCAATGCCCGTCATTTGATGGTCGGGTATTTAAAACCCTGCCCGATGACGAATTGACCATTGACCTTTACGACTCCCCCGTTGCGTTTGTTTATCTGGAAAGTGACGAATCTGATGACAACCGCAATAAAAACGGCAGTGTGCGGCAAATCACAGTCAACACCGTTGCAGTGGAAATCATTATCCGCCGCGCAAGCACAGACCGACTGCACGAATCGGCAGTAGATTTTATTCGTAGCTACCGGAAAGAAGTATTTAACGCGCTGATAGCGTGGCAACCGCCAGGCTGTATTAAACCGGTGCAGCATGTGGCCGGAAAATTACAAAAAAAAGAAGCCAAGCAGCTGAAGTGGATCGACACGTTCAGCACCGAAAATTTGATCACCTCACTTTAACTGGAAAAACAATGGATAAAGCTATCAAGCTATTAAAAGTCAAACTCAAAAAATCCCATACCCACGCCGGTATTGAATACCAACCGGGCGCTGAAATCGAAATCACCGAAACCCAAGCCAAGGTCCTAACAGACCAAGGCATCATTTAACTGAATAAGGAACGAACATGGCAGGTTTTTTAGGCTCAGGCCGCATTTATGTAGATCGCAAAGTCGCTGGGGTTTTTCAGGGATTCAAATATATCGGTAACGCGACCAAGTTCGAGATCAAGGAAAACTCGGAAAAAAAGGAACGCATTTCAAAAGACCGGGCCAATTACGGTTCGGCGCTGAATACGGTGTTTATCAAGAAACCGGCGGAGGTCAATATCGCGCTGGACGATTTGGACAAAGACAGTCTGGCGCTGGTGTTTCTGGGCAATACCTCGGCGGTTTCGGTCACCGGCGCGGCCGTCACTGACGAAGTCGCGACAGGTTTTAAAGGGCTGATTTTAAAAACCGCCCAGCGCAAAATCAGCGCAGTCGTTATCACCGACTCGACCGCCGTGACCACCTTCGCGCTCGGTACCGATTACGAAATCACCGACGCCAGTCTGGGATTAATCAAGGTCTTGGCCACTGGTACCATTACTGACGGTCAGTCGCTGAAGATCGACTACACCTACGCCTCAATGACTAGCAACAAGGTGGCGGGCGGTACCAATTCCAACATCATCGTGCGCATCCTGTTCGATGGCATCAATCAGGCCGACCAGAGCAAGGCTGTAGTTAATGTGTTTGAAGGCGTGTTGTCGCCCACGTCCGGTGTCGATTTCCTGGCCGATGATTTCACCTCGATGGAGCTGGCAGGCATCGCGAATGTGCCAACGGGCGGCACCTCAGCCTACGAAGTCGAACTGGACGTGGTCTAAGCCATGCGGCGGCAGCAATCGGTTAGGCTCGATGAATTGCGCACGGTAACCGTGCGCGAGTTGCGGGTGCGTGACGCCCGCAAGTTGTTGTCACAGGCGAAAAGCCTGGATCAGGTCGATATGCAGACGCTGATGGTCGAGCGCTTTGACGAGCTGGTCGTGCTGCTCGGCGACGGCATTGCCATGCCGGACGGCGAGACGCTGGAGGACCTGACGTTCAGCGAGGTCGCTTTAGTGAAAGCCGCGTTGCTGGAGGTCAACGCGGCTTTTTTAGACCTGATGGGGATGGTGCCGGAAAAAGCGCCAAACCCGCAGCCAACCCTTTAGCTGATTTCGACCGCGCCTGTATTGCCCTGATTGAACGCGGGCATTCAGGCGTTTTCGACTACGGCTGGACTTTCTTTATCGCCGCCTTGACCTATTCACCCGAGAAATCATAATTAAATGGCTAATCCTAATCTAGCAATGCGCATCATCCTCCGCCTGCAGGATGATGCCAGTCGCGGCCTCGATACGGCCCGGGGCCATGTGCGCGGCATTGGCCAGGAAGTTGATCGCGTTAAACAGCTGATGGTCGGTTTCTTCAGTTTTGTCGCGATTAAGCAAGGCCTTGAAAGCCTGACGGGCTTATCGAACAAATATGCCAGCCTAACCGGGCGTATTAAGCAAGCGATTGGCTCGACCGGCGATTTAGCGGCAACACATCAAAAATTATTCGATATTGCGCAGCGTACCAATACGCCGCTGGAAGAGACGGTGCAGCTGTATGCCCGTGGTGCCCAAGCGTTAAAAAAATTTAGCAACGGTCAGGGAATAGCCGCCAAGCTGGCCGAAACCGTCGGCCTGTCGTTTAAGGCGCAGAGTTCCAGTGCCGCTGAGGTAACATCGACTATTACTCAGCTGACGCAAGCTATCTCTACAGATACTGTGCAATGGGAGGATTTTGGGCAATTGGCCGATACCAACCTGATGTTGGTCAACGTCGCGGCAAAAAATCTCGGCTATGACGGTTTGGGGTCGCTTAAAAAGGCCATGGCCGACGGCAAAGTTGGCAATGCTGAGTTGGTCAATGCGATTGTCGGCGGCTTTGATGAGATTAAAGCCGCCGCTGACAACATGCCGCTCACGGTTGCCGCATCATGGACTAAGCTGGAAAATCGGCTGTTAGTCTTTGTCGGCCAATCCAAGGGGGCATCCGATGCCACGCATGCAATTGCTAGTGGTATAGGCTTTATAACCGACCATCTTGATCAGTTTGTCGCACTGGCCATCAAGGCCGGTGAGGTGGCTTTGGCCATGTTCGCGGCCAGCAAAGTCAATGCATTGCTGAACTATACCCAAGGCCTGATCGCCTCGGCCGCCGCTGCCCGAGCCGATGCGGCCGCCGCCGAACTCAACCGGATTCAAACCCTTGCGCTGCTCGAAGCCAAGGCCGCCGCCGCCCGAGCCGGGGTGACGGCGCAGCGGGCGATGCTTGAAGAAGCTCGTCTGGGCGTGGCCCTGGCTGCCACTACCAACGAGCGCACGCTGGCAACCGCAAGGCTCACCGCCGAACTGAATCGTTTGGGCATTGCACAAGGCCGCGCCAGTACGGCGACGGCAAATCTGGCGGCCGCGCAGGACGTGGCTGCCGTCAGTACCACACGCCTGAGCCGGGCATTTGCCGCGTTGGGCGGCTTGGGCGGCATGGTTAACGGCTTATTCGGCGCCTGGATAGCCTGGGACATCGGCACCACCATCGGCAACTGGGGCTTGCAGTTCGACTGGGTGCAAAAGGTCGGGGCCAATATCGCGCAGATGACCGCCAAATTTGTCGCGTTCGGTGCCTTTATGACCACGCCATTATCGCTGGCCAGCTGGCAGACCTTCGCGGCAGAATTGGATAATATCGACGTCCATTTTGACGGCGTACGCGCGAGTATCGGCAAGACCACCCAGGCACATGCCGACGGCGCGGCCAGCATGGCGCAAACCGAAGCGGAAAAAAGCGCACTGATAGCCGCCGAAGCGCTGAAGCAGCAGACCGCGTTCGCCAGCGTACAAACAGCGGCCAAAGCCCTGTCCGACAGCATCAGCGCCGAAGCCAAGGCGCAAACGGCGGCGATTGAGCAGGCCTTGATCGAGCGCCTGGCGCTGATCGACGCGATGGACATCAGCGAAGCGGCAAAAGATACCTTGCGGGTCACGGCGAAACTGGCGGCGTCAACTGCCGAAGTGACGCTGCAGCAAAACACCGCAGAGCAAAAACTGGCGGTTATCGACCAGGAATATGCCGCCGAATTGACACTGGCGGCAACCAACGCCCAGCGCAGCGGCGAGATAGAAAGCCAAAAGCGACGGGATAAACTGGCGGTTTATACCGGTCTGGCCGACTATTATCAGGGCGAGGTTAACCGCCTGTCCGGCGTTTATGCCAGCGAGTTGCAACTGGCCCAGCAAGCCAAACAGCAACTGGAAAATCTGAATCAAACGCATGAACAGGCGCTGTTTAACATCAAGTTAATGGGCATGGGCGAGCGCGAAAAGATTGATGCGCAAGAGTCCTTATTTAATGACAAGCTCAGGAAAATAAAAACAGAACGAGCCAAGGGCGAACAGGCCGACCAGGATAAAATAAACGCCTTACTGGGCGATGCGCGCGGCTTGCACGATCAAATTACCAGCGCGGCCGGTAACGGTTCCGACGCACTGGCCAAAGCCAAGGGCCGCGAAAACATTTTGTGGGCGCAGGAAAAAACCACGCTCGAAGCCAATGCAACGGCGCACGAAAAAAATGCCGAACGCGCTAAAGCCGCGCATAACGGCGTCAATGAGCAGTTGCAGGCCACGCAAACGACCATCAAAGACATTACCGACAAGCTCAATGCCGAGTATGCGCTAAAAATAGGCATCGATACCGCCAGCCTGACCGCCGCGCAATCCATTATTGCCCGGCTGGTTGCGCCGGAAACGAAAACCATTTATATCAACACCGTTGAAACCAGCGGACCGGCAGCGCAAGCCACCGGCGGCCCGGCCGGACAACCGACCGGCGAACCTTGGCGTTTTGCTGCAGGCGGGTTTTTGCCCAGAACCGGCAAACTGCCGGGCTTCGGCGGCGGCGACAAGATCAAGGCATTGCTGGAATCGGGGGAATTTATCGTCCGTAAAGAGGCGGTTAAAAAACTGGGCATGCCGTTTATGCACCTGGTCAACGCCGGACAACAACCGGTCGGCGATGTGATCCGTCGGGCCACCGGAGGCCCGGTAGATGCCAGTCAAATCAGGCGCGATGGTGCGGCGTCGGCAAGAACAGCCCATCGTAGGCAGCAACTGGACGATCTGGGCAGCGCTCTGCTCGATATTGCCCAAGGCGCTGGGATGCTGGCAGACCGCAGTCATTACAACGGCTATGCCATAGGATCTGGAGCGGCCAATAAACTCGATACGACCGTTTTAGCGGGGCTTAACGCCAGAATGCGAAAAGCGTTCAGCGACGCCGAGGTAGGATCGGGATCTGATGACGGCATGGCCATCATCAGGGAAGCGGGCGACGACTATCAAAAAAACGGCGCGGCCGCCACGTTATCAGCGACAAAAGAGCGTATCCGTCGATTGATTGAAGATCTGACTATTGCCGACGCCCAAGCACTGGAATCCTCGCAGACTATCAGTCATCAGGCCGACAGCCGGGCGGTTGCGGTGGAGCGCGAGCCGTCAGCCGCAAAGAAAAGAGTGGCGGCATTGCCCACGTTGCCCGAACCGAAAACTTTTTCCGTGCCGCAGCCGGTCTTGCCCGCCAAGGCCTCATCCGGCAACGGTCAGGCACAAGCTCAAGGATCGTCTACCACCGTGAAAGTGCAGTTTGTCTCGCCGACCGGCAGCCAGTCGGCGGGTCGCTTTAACCCCAGCGACGCCAGTGCCATTTTGCAAGTATTGAAAGATTCGGGAGCGAGGACAGTATGAGCATAACCCTGGACGCTATCACGCTGCCGGAAGACCTGATTTGGACCGACGAATTCGACTGGTCGCCACGCCAGCAAAAAGAAACCTACACGCTCACCGGCGCTTTGGTGGTTGAGCTGGGCATTAAGCAAAAAGGCCGGTCAATTACGTTAGTGGGCGGCGAACAGGCGGCGTGGATTGAGCGCAGTGTGTTGATGTCACTTTATGCCAAGTTGGACAGTGCCAGCGTGATGACCTTAACGCTGAATGACGCGCGGGTGTTCAGCGTGGTGTTTAGCGCCGACTCGCGACCGATTGAAGCCGCGCTGATTATCGATTATTCCACGCCAGCCAGCACCGACTGGTATTCGCTTACTCTTAAATTAATGCAGGTTTAACCCATGGCCATCCTTTCAGGCGACATCAAATTACTCAAATCGGACACCATGTCCGACGCGCCTGAAGGTGGCGGAGCTATTACCGGCGAACTGATACTGTCCGGCGAAAGCAACAACATCTTCGACGACATCAGCACCATGGACAGAGTCTACGGTGCGGTGCATATGCGTAAAGTGTTTCCCGCTGTGCAGACCCAGAACACCGACCGCTACTTTGGCTCGCACGTCATCATCAGCAAATTGCCGGGCGATGGCAAGATCGGCGTCAACCTGTTCAATACCGGCGATTATTTTGACCGCAGGCCATCAGCAAAAAGCCGGGTGGAGAATTACCGGGCTAGGGGACCCCTGTACAGCGGTTTTTTGTGGGCTACTCAGTATGTGGGGAGTAGGGCTGTTACCATTTTCCAGCGTGAAGACGCGAAGATTCCCGGCATTGGCGATGTTCTTGAGCTGGTATCGGCGACGGCGTCGCAGACGATCAAGATTGTTAAGCTGGTCGAGTCGGTGCAGACTTTCGCCGACGGCGACAACACCTTTACCCGGCGGATTCTGGAAATTGAAATATCGGACGTACTGACCGCTGATTTTGTCGGCCTGCAAATGACGCGGCTGGATACGCAGTTACCGCCCACGGTCATTTATAAAACCGTAGTCGCCAATGCGGCAAGGTATTACAGTGCAAGGCCGCTGGCGATTCCGGCGGCATTGGGTGCATTGACCGTTAAAACGGACTCGGTTTATTCCCAAGTGGTACCAAGTTCCCAGTCCGAATTGGCGTTGGTCGATGTGACTGCAGGCAGTAATGCGGTACCGTTGATTGAATCGGGGCCGAGTGTGACGGTGAGTTTGGGTACCGGTTCCACCGCTATCTTTAGCCGCTACTTGGGCAGCCCGATTACGCCGGGTTCGTTGTCGTTGACGATGAACAGCATTGCCTTTACCGATGTCGCAGGCACGATAACCCGCACCAGCGACGGCGTGGCTTACGGCACGGTGGTTTATGCGACCGGCGAGCTACGCTTTAATGCACCGCTCAGTTTAAATGGCTGGGCTATTTCAGCCACTTTCAAACCCGCCGCCGCCCCTATCCGCATTGCTGACACCACCTCGGTACGGGTCACCGCCGCTAACCGGGGCTATGTCTGGACGATCAATCTCAACCCGCCGCCGCAACCCGGCGCTCTATCAGTCAGTTACCGGGCGTTAAATTCCTGGTATGAACTGCGCGACAATGCCAGCGGCGGCTTAATAGGGGAACAGGGCATAGGCTCGGGTTCGGTCAACTATGTGACCGGCTCGGTGACCTTGACGACAGCCGCGTTACCGGATGCCGACAGCGACATTATTTATGCGTGGGCAAAACCGGCTGATTTTTTCAACCGTTCCAATATTGCGCCGGAAAAGATGGTGATTAAGCATCAGCTAGGCAGGTCTGGTTTTGTCGCGTCCACCTTGGCAATTACTTGGAATGACGGTACGGCAAGGACAGCAACATGCAACGGTACGGGATTAATCAGCGGCCATGCCACGGGGCAGTTAAATATGGGCACAGGCGAACTGCTGTTAAGCCCTGTTACGTTGCCGCTGGGTGGGTCTACGTTTACGTTCAATTACAATGCGCCAAATGAAGCCGATATGGTTAAGGTGACTGTTAGTGGGTCTAATCCTGCTGGTGATCTGCTGACTTTTGATTTGACGGAAACGGATATTTTGCCGGGGTCACTGAAACTGCATTGGTCTGTTTCATGGGTATCCCTGACCGGAAACGGAGCCAATTCAGCTACCGCTGGTGAGTTTGCCTATGATGACGGCGCTGGTACTTTGGCAAATAACACTAGAAATGCCGTAATTGATTATGCTTTAGGCACTATTACGTTTGATCCGACAGTTGCAAAAACACAGAAAGTTGCTGTTTATGAAGATGACGGCAGACGTAGCTTACTTAGCTCACAACAATAGGCATTTAAATGTTAGTATTTACAGGTTATACAAGCCAACCCACAACAGCAAATTTGCTAGACAACCTTGCCGCCTCATTCTCAAAAGGCGGCGCGGCTTCGGCGGTCACCGAAACCCTAAACCTATCAACCATCGAACTCGACCTAACCCCAAATTATGCCGAAGCCATCGTCTCTGGCTCTGTGCGTTTCACTTTCAGCGGTAGAACCTACATTGACCGTAACGGCCAGCTTTATTACAACATCGACGCCGCCACAGGCTCAGGCACTTACGGCGGGACGATTGACTACAGCACGGGCACTTGCATTCTGACGTCTTGGGTAGCCGGTCAAGACACCACCATCGGCTTGCAATCGCTAACCACCACGATGAATTTCCAGCCTGTCTCCAGTGCTGTCATGCGCACCCCTGCCGCACCAATTAAACCCGGCGTGTTCCAAGTCCGTGCGACACCCGCAGACGGCGGGGGTTTGATTTCAGCGGAGGCGTTAAATACCGGCGAGATTCAATCTGATTTTATTCAGGGTTTTATCGAATACGAGACGGGCGTTGTCAAGTTGATGTTCGGGCAATGGGTCACAGCCGCAGGCAACGAAGAAGAATATTGGTATGAACCCACTAACGTTATAGACGGCTTAATCTTCCAGCCTCGTTTCGTCTACGCCGACACCATTTTCTACAACACCGTTGCCTACACTTACCTGCCGTTATCCGCAGCCATACTCGGCCTTGACCCTGTGCGCCTGCCGTCCGACGGTCGGGTTCCGGTTTATGCGCCGGGCGATGTGGTGGTGGTGCTCAACGACCAAACCAGCGTTGGCACTTTCACCAGTGGAGGCACTCTGGATCTAGGCCGGGTTAGGTTGGCAAAGTTGACTGTCCGCGACGCTGCCGGTAACGCGTTGCCCTCGGATAAATACAGCGCCGATCTGGATACCGGCATCATTACCTGGGGCGATTTAAACGGCGTCAGCCAACCGATCAGCATCGTTGATCGTATCGAAGACATGGCGGTGCTGTCGGATGTGCAAATCAACGGCCAGCTGTCGCTGTCGCAACCCTTGACCCACGCTTTCCCGCTGGAAAATACGCTGGTATCAAACGCCATTGTCTACGGCACGATTTATGCCCGAACCTCGGTGCCGTTCGACCAGCAAACCTGGACCAATGTCTGGAGTGACACGCTGATAGGCAGCGGCGTCGCGGCGCAGTACAACAACACCCAGTACCCGATTGTGGTTAACAACGCCTCGTGCATCGCTGAAAACTGGATTTGTCAGTTCACCAGCTCGACTGCCTTTAACGTCATCGGCAAGAACATCGGCCAGATTGTGACCGGCGCTTCAACGTCCACAGTGACGGCCCCGATTAACCCCAACACCGGCGAGCCGTATTTCACCATTCCCGCCGCAGGCTGGGGCGGCGGTTGGGCTTCCGGTAACGTGCTGCGCTTTAACACCTACGCGGCCAATGTGCCGGTTTGGGTGATCCAGGCTATCGCTCAGGGTGAGGCTACCGACACTGATTACACGCTGGCGTTGGAACTACGCGGCGATATTGACCAACCGTAGGGGCGACCGGCCGGTCGCCCTTTAACACCACATAAACGAGAAACACTATGGCACATTTAGCCTTTGCAACAACACTAAGAACCGCGCGTTCGCAAGCCATCATCACGGCCTTGGACACAGCGGCAACAGGCAAGTTTTTACTTTACGATGGCACCCAACCGGCAACCGGCGCTGCAATTACCACGCAAACCCTGATCGGCACCTGCGTGCTGTCAGACCCCTGTGGCACCGTAACCAATGGTGTATTAACCTTTGCCGCCATTGCCGATGACCCGGTTGCCGATGCCACCGGCACCATTGCCTGGGCAAGAGGTGTCGATGGTGATGATGGCTTTGTTCTCGATATGAGCTGTGGCGTAGCAGGCGGGGCGCAGGCGTTGTTGTTTAATACACTGTCGGCTCAGGCGGGCGGGGTGATTCAGATTTTAAGTGGTTCAATTACTGAGGGGAATATGTGATGGCTAGGAATACCCTACTGATGGCAGTTAATGCCACGCCGTTCTTTGTTATCGTCGATAGCATTACCGAAAAAATGTCAACGCCGCCCGTGGCTGCTACTAACAATGCCACAGCTGTTGCTTTTAATGCTGACAGCACTAAAGCTGTCGTGACATTTACCGGGGCGCCTTATTTTCATGTTTATACCGTCAGCGACTGGAGCAAACTAGCTAACCCAGGTTTCATACCCCCAGGGGGTTGCTATGCCTGTGATTTTAGTTACGATGGTACCAAACTAGCGATAGGTTTTTCAGGTGCTCCTTATTTGAGTGTTTACAACACGTCGGACTGGACTAAATCTTCACCCAGTGCAGCCCCGACGGGGACTGTTTTTGGCGTTTCATATAGCCCAGATGGTACTAAATTAGCTGTGTCGCATACAAATACGCCGTTTATTACGCTGTATAACACTTCGGATATGAGCAAAATAGCGAATCCAGCTACGCTTCCAGCCTCTAATTCAGCTTGTTGTGATTTCAGTCCAGATGGCACCAAGCTTGCCGTAGGACATACCAACTCGCCGTTTATTACACTGTATAACGTCAGCGACTGGAGCAAGCTGGCGAACCCCAGTTCGCTGCTGCCCGCTAGTCCAACCTGCTGTGCGTTTAGTCCCGATGGCACCAAGTTGGCGATAGGTCATACATCGGCCCCTTTTTATACTATTTATAACGTCAGCGACTTAACCAAATTAACGCTGTCATCTCTCCCGATGAAGTTAACCATAGCGGCGGTCAAATCAGTAATATGGCGCAACAACGACATCTGCATTATGAGTACAGACGGTTGCCCTGGCGTGGTAGAGCTGGACGTTATTACTGGCACTTTTGTGCGTCAAATAGATGCTGTCAGTAATGTTCTTGGTGTTGCGTTGAGCGTGGGGCCTGGGTGGAAAATAGACGGCACGATTTCCGAAAGCTTAGCTGCGAGCAGTTGGATAGCGTCGGCTTATGATTATGATACCGGCACTTTTCTTAATAGCAGCACGTTTACTGGCACTACGTTCAGCGTTGACTTATCGACGCCATCGCCGGTTACTTTAACGGTAGCAGCTAATCAAGGCAGTCAATGGCAAGCATCGAAATCGACAGCACTCAACGCACTGGCTTACCCGACCAACCCGGCCAATACCCCGTATTATTACCAAGCCACGGCAGGCGGCCTTACCGCCTCGTCCGAGCCGGTTTGGCCGATTACCGTGGGCGGTACGGTGGTAGATGGTACGGTAACATGGACACGGGTTGAACGTTTGATCCAGCCGATTACCCAAGCGCCGCTTATCCCCGTACCGGTCTAAATGATTTGGCATTTTAGCGGGGGAGATTACGCCCCGCTAACGTCGTTCAGCCTGTTCGGTGTCACCACTGAGCCGGTCGGCGACAGGACGCCCGTGGTTTATGCGCCTGCTGCCTTTAGTATGGCAGGCGTTACCACTGAGCCTGTAGGCGACCGTACTCCGGTTGCGCCTGCGTCCTATGTGTTCGGGTTTGGCGTCGATTACACGCCGGTTAGCCATTATCCGTTTTCTGGTGATGTTTATGCGCCGGGCAATCTTTATGATTTTGCCGATTATTACACGCCTGAGAATACCTTTGCGCTGTTTGAAGTGCCGCCGTTTGTTAGGCGTGTGCCGGTGCTTTATGCGCCTGCCTTGTTTACGATGGCAGGCGTTACCACTGAGCCTGTAGGCGACCGTACTCCGGTTGCGCCTGCTGTTTACATTTATACCTTTGCCGAGGCGGCTTATACGCCGGGCGGCGGCTTTAGTTTTGTCGCTGAGATTGTTGACGAGGGTTCCGGCGTTGTTGGGCATTTATCGGCTGTTACCGATGACGCCGCTGGTTCATTTGTTGCCTACGTCGCCCCGTGTGCGGTGCTGTCTGCCGTTACCGATGATGCGGTTGGCTCGTTTTCCGGCAAGATCGTCACCAATCAAGGCGTTTTTTCTGCAACTACCGATGATGCTGTGGGGTCGTTTAGTGGCGAGTACGATTCAAATGTGCCGCGTTATACCGTCGGTTCGGTCGTGTCTGACCAGCAAGAAGCCTTGCAAGCCGCGTTAACAGTGAATTTTGTTTATGAGCAGACGATTCCTGCTCCGCTTTACACAGCATCGATCCAACAACAAGCCGCGCCACTGAATCATGCGGCTGATGTGGTCATGGAACAGACCTTGTTATTGATGCCTGAGGTGACTGCCGTGGCCGAGCAGGCGATTCCGCTGACTGACCAGTTCGCCGTCGTGCTCGAGCAAATGGAGTTGCTCAGGCCGGATGTTTCCGCCGTGGTTGAACAAGCTATTCCATTGTCTGACGGTTTTGTTGCCGGGTTCAATATTCTTGATTTTACTCACAGCGAAACCACGCACCCGGTTCAAGACTGCAAAGATTCGCTGCATACAGTGTTGCGGCGTTATTGGCATGAAGTAGAACCTGTTTCCTCTTGGGTTCCGTCACACGCTTTTACGTTTGCCTCACAAGCTGACATTAACGATGACCGCTCTTACAGTCAGAACGCCTTACCGGCTTACAACTTTACCGCTGACTATGCGCCGTCGTCATCGTTTGTTCCGGTTGCCAATAGCCTGACAGCGACAGTAAGAAACCCAGTCGCTCAGCAACAAGTCACCCCAACATGGCAAGGCGCAATGGTCTTGCGCGATTTCGCCATTTACCACGCCGGAATGCTGCTTAGCGAAACCGAATCGCGCTTCCAACGTGCTGCCAGATTAGGCGTCGAGTTCCGCTCTGTCGTCCAAGATGCCCAGCGGGTTTGGACAGGCGGCAACGCATCGCCCTGGGTGCCTACTCAGGTTTACCCGCCGAACCCAGACCCAACCGATCCGCCCGGCCATGTCACTATAACAATTCCTACCCAATCGGCTTACATTATGCAACACACCATCACCGTCACCCTGCTCGATTTAACCCCGATTTCGATGGAGTCGGTCAATTTAGGCCTAGATGCCGATTCATTCGCCTGGCAGTTTTCCGGCACCTTGCTGGACAAATCCGATCTGGTCAAGGTGCAGCAAGTCGGCAGCGATGAGCCGGTGCAGTTGGTGATTACTATCAACGGCTACAACTGGAAAGTGTTGGTAGAACGCATCGAACACAGCAGACAATTCGGGGGGCGCAGCATTTCCTTGTCCGGTCGCGGTTTAACGGCATTACTGGGGCAACCTTACGAACAACCGGCTAGTGCTACGCAATCATCGGCATTGACAGTGCAACAACTGGCAGAGCTGCAACTGCCGACCGGCTGGACAATCAACTGGACAGCGGTGACCTGGCTCGTGCCATCCGGTGCCTACAGCTACAACAACCAAACGCCGATACAGGCACTGGCGACCTTGGTCGGCGACATCGGCGCGATGATTGTACCCAGCCGCGACAGTAAAGTGCTGAACGTCATGCCGCGTTATCCGGTGCTGCCGTGGGATTTTGGCTTGTTATCGCCTGATGTGGTCATTCCCGAAGCCGCTATCACTGAGTTAAGCCAACGCCCGGTCGTACCGTATCAAGCCAACGGCGTCTATGTGCATGGTACTGAGGTAGGAGGCGTTCTGGCGTGGTGCAGACTGGACGGCACCGATGGCGCGAGACTGGCCTCGACCACGTCCAATGCGTTGATGACCGATGCCATTGGTTGCAGGGCCCTGGGTGAGAGAATCATTGCAGGCCAGTACACTCAACCGTCGGTGCGTTCATTGTCAGTGCCAATGGATGGCGTTATTGTGCCATTGGTCAGCGTCGGCCAGTTGGTCAGCGTTACGCTGGACGGCGTAAGCGTTAAAGGTATCGTCAACAGCGTGTCGATAGCAGCCTCGCTAGGCAGTGTCAGACAGACCATCCAGATCGGCGAAGAAACACCGAACACATGGGCGATGTTCAAAGAGTTGCTGCCGCGTGACCCGTTGTTGGTGGGGACGTTATCTGTGACCGATAGCGTTATCAGTTTGATAACGCTATTAGATGGCGGCGTGGTGCGGGTACGTGGGACTGGAACAGTCGGCGGGAAATACTATATCAGAGCCGGGAAGATCGACGGCGAAGCCCCGGCTATGGGGCAGAATGAGATTGTGATATAGATTTTATGATGAATGATATACGCTGCGGAGCCTGCAGCAAAAAACTAGGCATGGGCATTTATCAAACTTTGCAGATCAAATGCCCGCGCTGTAACACACTAAATTTCTTGAGGGCCGAGAGCCCCAAACCAGAACACCACGAGTGTCATTGCAAAAGCGACACTCATGAGAACCTACCAAAAAGCCAACGTAACCCTACATAACACCGACTGCCTAACCCTACTGGCGCAATTACCCGACAACAGCATAGACCTGATCGCCACCGATCCGCCGTATTACAAGGTAAAGGGCGAAGCGTGGGATAATCAATGGCAAAACAAAGACGCCTTTTTCGCCTGGCTGGATAGCATTCTGGTGGAATATCATCGCGTGTTAAAACCGGCTGGATCGTTATACCTGTTTGCCGGACCGCATCTGGCGACGCAAGTGGATATTGCCGTAAGCCAGCGCTTTAACCTGCTAAACCATTTAATCTGGCGCAAACCCAATGGTCGGCATAACGGCTGCAACAAAGAATCGCTACGCCGCTACTTTCCGCAGACCGAACACATTATGTTTGCCGAAAGCCGCAAGAAAACACCGTTCGCCTTTGAACCGATCCGCGCTTACCTGGACGATGCCAGAACCGCCGCCAACATTTCCCGCAAACAAATAGACCAAGCCTGCGGCTGCCAAATGTCCAGCCACTGGTTTGATCGATCACAATTTACCTTTCCCGGCCGACCGCATTACCAAACCATGGATAAACTGTTCGGCGCTGCGTTAAAACCCTACCTGATTACCCATAATCCTCAGCCATCTTCAGTAGCCGCATAGGCATAGGTGGTGTTCTGACTGCAACGTAACATAGGCGGGGCAGCATATCCTCAAGGACAAATCGCCGATTGAAGCGATAACAAAATTCTGCCAAATAGCGCGGAAGGTGTTTATGATTGATAGCGTGATAAGTCCCGTCAATCGACCTTTTGACATTACCTATCATCGTATTGACCCAAGTGAAGGGTTCCAGCGAGACACATTCAGGGCCTCCACCGGTTACGATGCTGGTATGCTGGCATCCTGCCTTGGTAACAGCGGCAAAACAGGCCAGTCCGTCCGAGACCACGTGACTATCGGTGCTAAGATGGCGCTTCGCCCAACGAGTGATTTCTTTGGAGCGGAACCCGTTGACCACAGTCATGTTCATGGCAATAGGATGTCCTTTTTCGTTGACCGACACAGCCGCCACAAAAGGTGTTTTGTTGGGTGAACCCCGTCCACGCTTGCCTCCCCGATGTTCGCCGCCCCAATACACGTCATCCAGTTGGATGACGCCGGATAACGGCTTACTATCATCACGCTCCTTCATTACTTGCATCAGCTTCTGTTTGATGCTCCAGGCGGTATTGTATGAAACACCTAATTGACGGCGCAGTGAAAGGGCAGAAACGCCAGTTTTTGCTTGTGTGGTCAAGTGGATCGCGAGAAACCAAGTTGTTAACGGGAGTTTCGTCGCAGAAAAAATGGTGCCACTAATGAGGGAATGTTGATGGTGGCAGTGATTGCACTGATAAACCACTCGTGTTTTCAGGGAGCAGTAGCTTTGCCCACCGCATTCAGGGCAAACATAGCCTTGAGGCCAGCGCCACTGAAACAAGGCTTTTCGGCATTGCCCTTCACTCCCATAATTTTTCATGAACTCGCCCAGGCTATAGCCTTTTTGAAATTGAACTTTGTTTTTCATGACGTTATCCCATCCGTATGGTAGATACTGTCAGTATAGACATTCTTGTAACATTGGCTGTTCTTTATGGGTAATTAGGAAACCCTATGACCAACTGAAGGCGGAATACAAAGCTATCAAGCAACAGCGCCGCCACTTTGCGGTGACTAAACACGTCCACTACACCAACGTCTGGGATTTTAAACCAGTGCAATGGTATCCGGGCAAACATCCCTGCGAAAAGCCGCTTGATTTAATGCGCCACATTATCGAGGCCAGCTCAAAGCCGGGCGATGTGGTGCTGGATACCTTCGTCGGCAGCGGCTCGACGGCGATTGCCTGCAGGGAGTTGGGGCGGGAGTTTGTGGGGTGTGAGATGGGGGATGTGGAGTTTGAGGGGGCGGTGGTGAGGCTGGATAGATAAACGGCAGGTCGGGCATGTTGTTATGCCCGACTATTGGCTGTGACTAAACCGGCTCGACGTGCAGCTTAACCCCCAGCGCCTTAATCACCTTTAAAATCGTATCAAAGCGTGGCTGGGATCCAGGAGAAAGCGCCTTGTATAGGCTTTCTCGCCCAAGGCCAGACTCTTTGGCAATCATCGCCATACCCTTGGCCTTGGCGATGTAACCCAAAGCACGGAGCAGTTCGTCACTGTCGCCGTCATCAAGCACTTGGGACAGGTATTCACTGATAGCTTCGTCGCTGTCGAGCAGACTGACCATATCAAACGGCAATAGTTTTACACTCATGATTCAAATCTCCTTAGCAAGTTCAACAGCGCGTTTAATGTCGGCTTGTTGTGTGGATTTATCGCCACCGGCGAGCAACACTACGACCACGCCGCCGCGCAATGTAAAGTAAACACGATACCCGGCGCCAACATCGACGCGCATTTCGGACACCTCGCCACCTACCGGCTTAATATCGCCCAGATTGCCGTGCTCAGCGCGGTCGATGCGCCGTGAAATCGCGGTTTTGGCACGTAAATCACGCAAGGCAGAATGCCACTTGGCGAAGGCTTCGGTTTGTTCGACGATGTAGTTCATGGGGTTATTGTATCCAAGTTAATACAATAATCAAGCAGGACGGAACTAAATATTCGCCAACCTCAACAACTCAACCAATGCCTCTTCAGGCGCATCAAACAACATCGGCGTAGATAAGCCATAAACGCCCCAGGGTTTGTCGTTATCTTCATCCAGTTCAACGCTGAACGATGGCAGGCTTTGCGGCTTTCCGTTGTTAAAGCATTGATGCAGATAAACGCCGTTTTCATACAAGCCGGTTTTGATGTTTTTTTGCTCCAGCGCTTCAAATGCGTCCAGGTGCTGCATAAAGGCGGTAAAGAATGGCGTTACTTGGGTGTTGGCGGCTTCGATCGATGCGCTTTGCTGTTCGATATTCGGGATAAGGCTATCCATAAAGTGCTGCTCGGAAATAATCGCAATACCATGGCCTTGTTCTCGTAATTCGACGGCCTTTTCGATCTTGCGGCCGTGGGTGGAATGCATCCAGGCTTTGCTGCCAATGTCGCCGATGACTAAATAATCAGTATCCATCCGGATATTTTTTAAGACGACTTCGCCGCCCTGGTCTTCAATAGCTTGAATGACGGTGCGTCGTGCGCCCATTTTTAGGTTGCCGGTGACGACGAACACTCTGCGGTCAAAGAATACGGACGGCGCTGGATCAGTTAGCGGCAATTGGCTGCTGGCATTGGTTCCTGAGTTAACCACGGAGGGTAAGCCGATGATGTTACTCAGCAGGATTAACAGACGCTCTTCATCGTCGGTGTTTAATGCGTTGTTTTTAAGCATCGGGCAGAGCGTGTAAAAAAGCTCTTTTCCCGGCCAGGTTTGCATGGCTTTTGGGTTGGCTTGAAACCAGAGGTAGAGACTATTGGCTTCGTCATAGCTCACCATGCCGTCGAACAGGATGCCTTTGCAGATGCCGATCAGTTCATCGGTTTGGCGGTCGGCTAGGCGGCGGCTGTCGATGTTGGTGTTGTTTTGGCTCATGACTACTTGGCCTCTTTCAACAGGATAAAAGGCATGTGGTTTTTGTTGAGCGGCTTTTTTACAATAATGTCTGATGACTGGACTTTCCACGGTGCATCTTTGCTGTCATAAACGTAATCGGCCATCGCTATAACGTCGCCATGCCCTGAGAACTCCTTGCTAATATCCATTACGATAAAGGCTTCTTGTGTCCTGGTT
This sequence comes from Methylobacter arcticus, assembly GCF_050917435.1. Lineage (NCBI taxonomy): Bacteria > Pseudomonadati > Pseudomonadota > Gammaproteobacteria > Methylococcales > Methylococcaceae > Methylobacter > Methylobacter arcticus. The sequence goes on along the minus strand of NZ_CP159583.1, from coordinate 1,610,326 downwards.
TGTTTTTTTAAATCGATAGCGGCTTTGATGACTGTAGCGGCTCTATCTTCAAAGGTTTTGGCGGCATCGGATACGATAAACCAGCGATGGCGATTACGGTATCCGTTGCTTAAATCCTCGGCACTTACGATTTCATATTCCTTGGCTGTTCCGCCTTTTATTTCTGGTGGTGTTTTCGGTTGTTCGGCTTGTGTGGCACTCGCCATAGAAACAATTAATGCAACAATAAACCGCTTGATTACTTTCTTCATAAAATCATCCTCATTTGACAAATAAAAAATTAACATCTAATCTACTCATGCTCTCGCAAAAAACGAGAGACGGACTTTGCAATCCGAATGTTCAAGGCGCTGTAGCTATGCGCCGATAGGCACATGGCTTTTTTTATGCCCTCACATTTATCATGGTGGGTGGTGTATTGGGAGGCCGCGAGGCCTGCCGGTTCCTTGACCCGGTTTGCAAACCTGATACATCATCCACCGCCATGAGTTTTGCAACTCCTGTCGGTGGCTTTAACCACAGTCAAGGAGTCACCCATGAACAAGCTTTTAACCTGGCTACTGTCCGTAGCACCAGCACACCACAAAATCCCTGTCCGTCTGTTTCAAATCCGCTATCAACGCGCAATCCGTGTGATCAGAGCGCTGTTGTTACCCATCGCCTTAACTCGGGAGGTGTAACATGACTGACTTTAAAACCTTAGCCAATCCGTTCCAGTTCACTGATCTGGATGTCCGTACCGCCACCGACGAACACAGCGAGGTCTGGTTCTGTGCCAAAGATGTTTGCGCAGCACTAGACATATCTTGGTCAAGTATGACCCTCGAAAACATGCCGGAAAACTGGAAAGGAGTGATAAAACTTATCACCCCTGGCGGCGAACAAGACGCCTATTTCATCAACGAAGCCGGTCTTTATCACCTGATCTTTCGCTCCAATAAACCCAAAGCTAAAGACTTCGCCAACTGGGTTTGTGAAACCGTCCTGCCCGAGATCCGCAAAACCGGATTCTTCGGCACCATTGACATCAAGGACCAGATCAGCATATCAAAACAGATTGAAAGCTTATCCTTACAAATCGTAAATACTCAGAACGCATACAGGCGGCGGCTCCTACAAGACCAGCTGCGCCGACTCTGCAACATCGTCAACCAGCCGATTCCGCCGGACAACTGGATAGTACTGAACCATGACCAGGTAGACCTGTTCGACAGCTCACAAGCCAAGATAAGTTAATAGGAGCGGACGATGACAGAAGAACAAGAACAACTCATCGAAGCATTGAACGGTGCAGCACAAGGCATCAGCGCCGCAGTAGATCAACAGACCATCACGGCCACCCAGATCTACTGCCTACTCAACACCCTGATCAAAGACCTGGCCGCAACCCTACACTAACCCATCAACAGCCGGGCTCCCCGCCCGGCTCCAGCACCGCCACCCACCACCACGTAGCAAATCCCAGGCAAGCCCGTCCCCCCGCCCGAAAATCACTCCTCCTCACCCGCGCTGTTTTGACGAAAAATTTTTGCAGTGAAATAAATTTTGAAACAGATACTGGCGCTGAAGTAACGGAATTGCTAGGTATCTAGCGAGTAGAAATAAATAATTGAAATGGCGATATTTGAACTGATATAGCGATTAGTGACGGCTTTCAACCGCCAATTGCCACCATATTATTTTTTGAATCTTGATTTTTTGCTTTAAAATCAATAATCTATATGGCGGAGAGTGAGGGATTCGAACCCTCGATGGGCGATAAAACCCATACTCCCTTAGCAGGGGAGCGCCTTCAGCCTCTCGGCCAACTCTCCAAATAGATGATGTATCTCTTTAAGCTACAGTCCTGTGCCCTGAGATAATTTTAAGAGGGAACCTCTCAAAAAAACTAACATAATTTCTTTTTACCTAACCAATGTTAAGGTGTAATCGCTAAATGACTTCACAACATATATTTTGTGAAATACTTTACACTCCACTTAAATAACAAGTTTACATCGATCAAGTCGGTGAGTGCTTATAGCACCATAAAAATTTTTTCTGATTACTCTTCAGATCCAGTCAGGCCGGTAGCCCCGCCCTGTTCTTTTTTAATCCTTTCGTAAATTTCTTCCCTATGTACAGAGACTTCCTTGGGTGCGTTAACACCTATGCGAACCTGATTTCCTTTGACTCCAAGAACAGTGACTGTAACTTCATCACCAATCATCAAAGTCTCTCCTACCCGACGAGTCAAGATAAGCATGGCTACTCCCTATAAATGTTAAAAACGCACTGTTCTTAAACAGTATCCAACCAAGACGGGCAATTATAGCAGCTTTTTATTATAAATAAAGCCTAGGATTCTATTTCTTGATCTAATTTAAAAGCAGCATGTAATGCCCTGACTGCAAGCTCTAGATATTTTTCATCGACGACAACCGATATTTTAATCTCGGATGTTGATATCATCCTGATATTAATGCCTTCATCTGCCAGCGTCTTAAACATGGTGCTGGCAATGCCTGCGTGGGAACGCATGCCCACACCGACAACCGACACTTTTACGATCTTGTCGTCACCGGTTACATTTCTGGCTCCCAGCTCAGCACTGGTTTTATCCAGCAAGGCTTTCGCCCGCTGATAGTCATTGCGATGTATCGTAAAGGTAAAATCAGTGGTCGCATCATCGGCGATATTCTGAATGATCATATCGATTTCGATATTGGCATCGGCAATCGGCCCCAAAATTTTATACGCAACTCCCGGCAAATCAGGTACACCAGTGATAGTTAATTTGGCCTCATCCCGATTGAATGCGATTCCTGAAATTAAAGCACTTTCCACTTGTGATTCCTCATAGGTAATGAGCGTACCCTTACCTTCTTTAAATGATGATAATACGCGTAACGCAACGTTATATTTTCCGGCAAATTCTACCGATCTGATCTGCAATACTTTTGAGCCTAAACTTGCCATTTCCAGCATTTCTTCAAACGTGATTTTATCCAGTCTGCGGGCTTTCGGCTCTACCCTGGGATCCGTCGTGTAAACGCCATCGACATCGGTATAAATATGGCATTCGTCGGCCTTTAAGGCTGCCGCAAGCGCCACTGCTGTGGTATCCGACCCGCCGCGCCCCAACGTGGTGATATTACCGTGTTCGTCTACGCCTTGAAAACCCGCCACAACCACGACCTTGCCCTCGTTAAGATCAGCCCGGATGTGCGCGTCATCAATCTTGCGTATCCGCGCCTTGGTGTGACTGCTGTCGGTCAGGATTTTTACCTGACTGCCGGTATAAGAACAGGCATCGCAACCTTGCTCATGCAAAGCCATGCTTAACAGTGAAACAGTGACCTGCTCCCCGGTTGACAGCAATACGTCCGTTTCCCGATCATTAGGGTGTTGCTGTATTTCTTTTGCCATTGCAACCAGGCGATTGGTTTCGCCGCTCATCGCGGAAACCACGACGACAATTTGATCGCCCAGATCGTGGGCTTTTTTAACCTTTTCGGCGACTGTTTTAATGCGCTCGACAGTACCTACCGAGGTGCCGCCGAATTTGTATACATATAATGCCATTTAATAAAACCTTCTACGCGCCAAGTTGCGTTTGGATCCAGGCAGGAACCTGAGCCAATGCGTCAGCCAAACAGGACGGATCATTGCCCCCGGCCTGAGCCATATCGGGCCGACCGCCACCTTTTCCGCCGACTTTAGTGGCGACGAAATTCACCAAATCACCGGCTTTTACCCGCCCCATCTGGTCTTTAGTCACACCGGCAATCAAACTGACCTTGTCGCCCTCGACGACTGCCAACACAATTGCGGCGCTGCCTAGTTTATTTTTTAACTGATCGACCATGTCTTTCAGGGATTTGGGATCGACACCATCGAGCTTGACCGCCAATACCTTGATGCCATCGACATCGACAGCCTGAGCGCCCAGTTCGTTACCCGCAGAACTGGCAAGCTTTGCATTCAAGCGTTCCAACTGCTTTTCCAGCAACCGGTTTTTCTCTATCAGCTGCTCGACTTTTTCCGGCGCTTTTTCCGGCGCACTTTTTACCATTCCGGCAATACTGGCAAGCGCATGGTCGCGACCGGCTATAAAATCGAAACAACCGCCACCGGTTACCGCTTCGATACGCCTGACACCTGACGCCACACCGGTTTCGTTAATGATTTTAAAGCAGCCTATATCCCCTGCCCGCTCGACATGCGTGCCGCCGCACAGCTCGGTTGAGAATTCGCCGATTTTTAAAACCCTGACTTCATCGCCGTATTTTTCGCCGAACAATGCCATTGCACCGGCCTTAACCGCGTCATCCTTGGCCATGACTTCCGAGATAACCGGATTGTTTGCCCGGATCTGCTCATTGACAATCCGCTCAACGGTGCTGATTTCGACAGCCGTCACTGGCTCAAAATGAGAAAAGTCGAATCGCAACCGTTCAGGATTAACCAGTGAGCCTTTCTGCGCGACATGATCGCCCAAAACCTGCCTTAATGCGGCGTGCAACAAATGAGTCGCCGAATGGTTAAGTTCGGTCGCTTTTCTGTTCGCCGAGCTAACCCGGGCATCGCACAACTGGCCGTTAGTCAGGATTCCGGAAATCAATTTACCTTTATGCAAGAACAGGTTGCCACCCTGTTTTTGGGTGTCGGTGACTTCAAATATCGCGCCATCCGCTTCGATTTTGCCGCAATCGCCGATTTGTCCGCCGGACTCGGCATAGAACGGCGTTTTGTCTAAAATAACAATGCCCTCTTCGCCATCCTGCAAGCTGGTTACCGGCTGGCCTTTTTTGAAAAGGCCGATGATATGCACCTGATCGTCAAGCTGTTCGTAACCGGTAAATTCAGTCTGTACATCAAGCTTTATATCCTGGTCGTAATCGGCGCCGAAACTGCTCGCAGACCTTGCCCGGTCGCGCTGAGCCGACATCGCCGTTTCAAACCCGGCATGATCGACAGTCAGCTGATGTTCACGGGCAAAATCGGCGGTCAAGTCAACGGGAAAGCCGTAAGTATCGTAAAGCTGGAATACCGTATCGCCGGGGATCACCGAGCCGTCCATCTTGGCGACGCAAGCCTCCAGAATCTTCATGCCTTGTTCCAGGGTTTCGGCAAAACGCTCTTCTTCTTTTTTCAGCACCCGCTCAATTTGGGCTTGTGCGGCTTTAAGCTCGGGGAAAGCCTCGCCCATTTCCTCAGCCAACGGCGCAACCAGTTTATAAAAGAACACGTCGCGGATACCCAAACGATAGCCGTGTCGAATGGCGCGACGAATGATGCGGCGTACCACATAGCCACGTCCTTCATTGGACGGCATCACGCCATCCGCTATCAGGAAGGCGCAAGAACGAATGTGGTCGGCAATTACCCGCAATGAACTTTGGGTCAAATCCTCAGTACCGGCCAGCTCGGCCGCTGCCTGCAACAGTTTATGAAATAAATCGATTTCGTAATTGCTGTGCACCCCCTGCAACACCGCCGCGATGCGCTCCAACCCCATACCGGTATCGACCGAGGGTTTCGGCAGCGGCGTTAGCGAACCGTCGGCAGCACGGTCATATTGCATGAATACCAGATTCCAGATTTCGATATAACGGTCGCCGTCTTCATCCGGCGATCCCGGCGGCCCTCCGGCAATGTCCGCGCCGTGATCGTAGAATATTTCGGTGCAAGGGCCGCAAGGCCCAACATCGCCCATCGACCAGAAGTTATCTTTGGCACCGATTCTTGAGAATCGGTCTGGCGAAATACCGACATCATCCAGCCAGATCTTCTCCGCTTCCGAATCTTCGTCAAAAACGGTAATCCATAATTTTTCCGCCGGAATTTCCAGTTCCTTGGTTAAAAAATCCCAGGCATAATGGATCGCTTCTTTTTTAAAATAATCGCCGAAGCTGAAATTGCCCAGCATTTCAAAAAACGTATGATGCCTAGCGGTATAGCCGACGTTTTCCAGGTCGTTATGTTTGCCGCCCGCCCGTACGCAACGCTGACTGGTCGCGGCCTTGTTATAGTCGCGGTGTTCACGTCCCAAAAACACATCCTTGAACTGCACCATGCCGGCATTGGTGAACAACAAGGTCGGATCATTCCCTGGAATCAGGGAACTTGATGGTTGTACAGAATGCCCTCGTTCGCGGAAAAATTCCAGAAAGGCGGTGCGCAACTCGGCGCTAGTCATCTTTTTCATAATAAATAAATGCTTTTAAAATAATCGGGTTACGCTAACCCTGCCTACAACTTAGAGAAATCTAATGTCCAACTGATCAAACAATGCGCCGATCATTGCGCCGGAAAACCCGCGATGCAACAAAAAACGACTGCGTTTTGCCCACTCATTGCGTTCCAACAGCATGTCATGGTTATATTTTTTACGGTAAACCTGCTCCAACAACGCCATCCAACCACCGACCTCAATTTGCACGATGGCGTCAAGATCAAGCGCCGCTATGCCGTTTTGCGAAAGTTCGTAGCTCACCCGAATCGGTCCGTAGCCCTTCAGAATACGAAACCTAGCATAGCTTTCAGCATAGCGTAGATCGTCTTGCCAACCTTGTTCGACCAGTTCGTCAATAACCGGCAACACCTCATCCTTGTCAAAACCTCTTAAAGCCAATTTAGCCAATAATTCCTTTTGACTGTGCTCTCTTCGCGCCAATAACCGCAGGCAAACCTCCTTGATTTCCTTGGCAACATGAGGTTCTTCAATCAAAACGAATTACTCTTCCCCGTCAACAACCACAGGCGAGTCAATCAGAGGCGCCACTTTCTTAGCGAAAGCCTCGGCTCTTATTTTGGCTTCAATTTCTTTGGCTTTTTCAGGATGTTCTCTTAAAAAAGCTTTGACATTATCCTTGCCCTGACCGATTTTTTCATCACCATAACTGTACCAGGAACCGGCTTTCTGGATAAAGCCGTAAGTTACGCCCAGATCCACTATTTCGCCCAAAAAGGAAATACCTTCGCCGTATAAAATCTCAAACTCAGCCTGTCTAAAAGGCGGCGCGACTTTATTTTTAACGACTTTTACCCGGGTTTCATTACCGATAATTTCATCGCCTTTTTTAATCGAACCGATACGTCGAATATCCAGACGCACCGAGGCGTAAAATTTCAACGCATTACCTCCGGTGGTGGTTTCAGGACTGCCGAACATCACACCGATTTTCATCCTGATCTGATTAATAAAAATAACCAGGGTATTGGAACGCTTGATATTGCCGGTCAACTTCCGCAAAGCCTGAGACATCAAACGCGCCTGCAAACCCATATGGGAATCGCCCATATCGCCCTCAATCTCGGCTTTAGGCGTTAACGCCGCAACCGAATCAATCACGACCACATCAACCGCACCGGAACGCACCAGCATGTCGGTAATTTCCAGGGCCTGCTCGCCGGTATCCGGCTGGGAAACCAGCAAGTCGTCGACATTAACGCCGATTTTTTCGGCATAACTGGGATCTAAAGCATGCTCAGCATCAACAAATGCCGCCGTGCCGCCGAGCTTTTGCATTTCGGCGATCACTTGCAGCGTCAACGTGGTTTTACCGGATGATTCAGGGCCATAGATTTCAACCACACGACCGCGAGGCAAACCGCCGCAGCCCAAAGCAATATCCAAACCTAAAGAACCGGTAGAAACCACATCAATGTCACGCGAAGCCGCCACATCGCCCATGCGCATCACCGAGCCTTTGCCGAATTGCTTTTCTATCTGCATCAGTGCCGCGCCTAGTGCTTTCTTTTTATTCTCATCCATTATGTAGTGCCCTTTACGCCCTGCGGCTATGTCGGTTAGAAAGAAATATCGCCAAAATCAAGTCAATTATTATCACATACCGACAGGGCTTCGGATAGTGTTGATTTGCTGGAAAGTGTTCGGATGGAAAGTGAACAGGCTCTGTAGATGAACATACTGTTTATGGTCAACCTTCTCCTATTTCAATAGGCGGGTGAATTCGGGCTTGCCAACCACCGTTCCATCACCAAATTTCGGCATCAACCTTATGGTTTCGATCCGCCATACGGCCTTTTTATCAGCCCATTACTCGCATTGATTTTTATATCGTCGAGCACGACTGGTATGATTGCAAGAACTTGTGAACACTGCAATCCCGACTCTACACCGTATCCATAGAATACGGAAAATAGCCCACAGACTGAGTTTTGTGATCAAAAAAGGCTAGAAATTAAGAGGTTTATTTGATGAAAATAAGAATTTTGACATTGTTGGCGTTGCTTTTTATTCTGGTTACTGATCTTGGACCGGTTCCGACTGTCAGCCTTATTTGCCTTTATGCCGTTATTTTCAGACCACTATGGTTTAAACGTCTTGTGGATGAGATTTATCGATGAAGACAAGAATAATCACAGCTCTGGTATTGATTGCTTTGGCGATAATAGGCATTAGCCCTATCCCAACAACCAGCCTTATTGCTGTTTATATTGTGATTTTCAGACCGAGTTGGTTTAAGCATTTGGTTGATACCATTTACCGATGAGGATTATATGAGCGCAAATGACCCGTTGATGTTGTGCAAACCTCAATTTTCCTGGGGAAAATTCGGGCTATTTCAATAATCAATAGTTCACTGTATGCTATTACAATAAACAGTCATCTTTCCTATGCGCCGCTCCGGTAATACCGAATGGAGCATCTACAACACTATTCCCATAATTTCCATGGGAGCAGTACCCTAATCTAAAAGTTGGAATCTACTACATAATGACTAGCGAATCACCTAGGCCTTCCTGGCAAAGTTATCTTGAGTTATGCAAACCCAAAGTGGTTGCCCTGATCGTTTTTACGGCTATGGCGGGGATGTTATTAGCCGTTCCCGGAATACCGCCTATCGGCCTGTTTATTTACAGCAGCATCGGCATTGCGCTGGCCGCAGCGTCCGCCGCCGCGATTAATCATTATATTGACCGTGACGCCGATGCGCTGATGGATCGCAATAAACACCGCCCTTTGCCTAAAGGCGAATTAAGCTCTACCGATGTCATCGTTTTTGCCTTAACGCTGGGTGTTATCTCGATGGTATTGCTGATATTCATGGTCAATGTATTGACCGCATTACTGACTTTTTTATCGGCACTGGGTTACGCGATTATCTATACGGTCTACCTTAAAAGGATGACCCCGCAAAATATCGTTATTGCCGGCGCTTTCGGAGCCACGCCGCCGCTGCTGGGTTGGTGCGCGATGACCGGCGAGGTGCATCCTTACGCAATGCTGTTGTTTTTGATTATTTTTGTGTGGACACCGCCGCATTTCTGGCCGTTATCTATCGCCAAGCGCAAAGAATTCGCCAAAGTCGGCATCCCGATGTTGCCGGTCACCCACGGGGTAGAATACACCCGACTGCATGTTCTGCTTTATTCCCTGTTGCTGTTGATTGTTACCCTACTGCCCTATCTGACCGGCATGAGCGGCCTGATTTATTTGTTTGCGGTAGTACCATTAGGCCTTGGTTTTATTTATCATGCCATTTTGATGATGCGTCGAAAAGACGATAAAACGGCGATGCAAACCTTTTTTTATTCACTGATGTATCTAACCGGCGTATTTATCGCCTTGTTGGTCGATCATTATTTTAAATTTACCTTATGACATTCACTCATCACGAGCAAACGCCCTACCCTGAGCATCCGTTTGCAGAAATTATCCGCATCTTAGGCAAAGGCAAAAAAGGCTCACGGCCATTAACTCAGGATGAAGCCTATCTCGCCATGAACATGATTCTGACCGATCAGGTGCTGCCGGTTCAGCTGGGCGCATTCCTGATGCTGATGCGTGTCAAGGAAGAAACTCCGGAAGAATTGGCCGGTTTCGCACTGGCCGCCAGAGAATCATTCGATATTGCCGATAATGCCGTAAAAGTCGACCTGGACTGGTCGTCTTATGCCGGAAAACGTCGTCATTTGCCCTGGTTCTTGCTATCGGCTTTGCTGCTAGCTGAAAATGGCATTACTGTTTTTATGCATGGCGCCAGCGGCCATTCGGCCGACAGACTGTACACTGAAAATATGCTGGGTTATTTGGGAATTCAATGCGCAAACTCTATTAAGGAGGCCAAACGGCAACTTGAACAACAGCATTTCAGTTATTTATCGCTGGAATATTTCTGCCCTAAATTGCATGAAATTATCGAGCTGCGTCCAATACTGGGTTTGCGTTCACCGGTACACACCCTGGTGCGCTTGTTAAACCCGTTTAATGCGGAACACAGCATTCAGGGCATCTTCCATCCCGGTTACCGTCCGGTACATCAACAAGCCGCAGCCCTGTTAAACCAGCCGCATATGGCGGTATTAAAAGGCGAAGGCGGCGAGACCGAACGCAATCCCGATATGGAATGCCTGGTGCAAAGCGTGCACAACGGCGAATTATCCGACGAAAACTGGCCTGCTTTATTTCCACGCCGTCACGTCAAACCCGAAATTCTTGATCCGGAGCAACTGGCGTTAATTTGGCAGGGAAAGCTTGAAGATGAGTTTGCCGAAGCCTCGATTATTGGCACGGCTGCCATTGCGCTTAAGTTGCTGGGCAAAGCTGAGACGCAGGAACAGGCTCAGCAATTGGCGAGTGAGTATTGGTTGAGACGGGATAAGCAGAAATATGCCGGAGTTTGACACCGAGCATATGACTTATCAGCGATAGGCAGCAAACCGGCCAAAAGCTGCCGGTCATTGCCTTTCGTAGGTTGGGCTGAATACACAATGAAGCCCAACAATCAAAGCTATTGCCTTTTCAATGGCTGACGTATTGGGCTTCGCGGTGCTCTGCCCAACCTACGGCCCTGACAGGAACCTTGATTCCACGGGCAGGAAGCGGAGGGTAAAATAAAAGGGTTACAGATCGAAATCTGTAACCCTTTTAATATTACCGGTGTGGGTAGATGTCAAACCCACATGAGCGGCATGCGTCCTTAATTGGCGGGTTCGGTAATCGCATTCATCTGAAGAGTGACCGCAGTCTGTGCCAACAGTCTGCCGTTGACCGATGTTCCAGTGCTCACGGCGATCATTTTTTTACCCAGGACGACGCCCTCAAAGTGTGCATTGGTTCCAAGAGTCACAGCTTCAGCGACCTGCCAAAAGATGTTCTTGGCCAGGGCGCCGCCAGCCAGCGTCACCCGTGTAGCATTGGCCTGCTGCAGCGTTCCCGCCACCTGGAAGATCCAGACATCGGTTGGCCCCCCCGAGAGCGTGACATCCGTGCTAATCAGAAGACTCGTAGACCATTTGTAGAGGCCGGGAGTGAGGGTTAGCCCGCCAATTTCACCGGCGCCCAGTTCAATGAAATCGGGTGAAAGTCGTCCCGCAGCGTTATCGTACGCGAATCCCATGTCGCCCACAGCCAAGCTCAGGAAGCTAGGGCTAGTCACCGAGCAGGGGAGAGGACCAGCTGCGTCGACAGTGTATATATTCCCCGACACTTCCCCGCAGGTGAGAAGGAGCGCTGCACCGGTTATGGGGCTCGTCCCAACATCCCCAACAATAGCGGATCGATAAACGTTGGTGATTCCGGTTTGGCTCAGAATCGCAAAAGTATCAGCGTTGCCAAGGTATACCGGTGTCTGACCAGAGGCGATTGCGCCCCCGGCCACCAAAGTGCCGAGTAGTACTGGCAGAAACAACTTTTTGAAATATTTTTTACGTATGTTCATAACATGTCCCCTCCGTGAGGATTTTCAAATTTGAAAAGAAATTAGTGGTAAACCCGATTGCCTACCGCCGAGGCATTAAGCAATTAAAGCGTTTTAGTTGTCAAGCAAAGCTGGTAAGCATAAGACATAAATATCAGCTTATGTGACCCTTATCACCGATTTCATAAATTTTCGCTGTAACGCTATAAGGTGGATAACTTGTAGGGTGGATTCGCCGCTAGGCAATACACCACCTGACTGAGATAAGTTTTTGCAAAACCTAAAGTGATAGTTTAGTATCACTTCTTATGAAAATAGAACTCGTTACCACCCTAAAACGTCAGGCCACCAAAATTCTTGCCGAACTGCATGAATCTAAAGAGCCTGTTTTAATAACCGAACATGGTCAACCGTCGGCCTACCTGATAGATGTCGATGATTATGAGCTTATGCAAAGTCGTATACATCTTCTTGAAGGTATAGCGAAAGGGGAAACGGCCATTTTGGAAAATCGCACCTATAGCCAATCGGAAGCAAAAGAGAAAATGAGTAAATGGCTCAAATAATCTGGGCCGAGCCGGCTTTATTAGACTTGAATGAAATTGCCGAATACATTGCACTTGATAAACCTGATGCAGCACGCCGCTTGGTTAAACAGGTATTTTCCAGTGTTGACCGTCTTGAGCAGTTTCCAGAATCAGGCCGTATGCCTCCAGAATTAGAGCGCTCAACGTATCGTGAAATCATCGTTGGCCCCTGCCGAATTTTATATCGCGTCGATCAAGACAAGGTCTACATCGTTTATGTTATGCGAGGAGAGAGGCAACTCCGGAAATATTTGCTGGATGATCGAGCACAAGGCCCCAGCTAACCAAAAATGCCAACATTTAAACCTATGCTTTCAATTCTGCTAACCTACTTACTGCTCCTGCTGATCGTTTTTCTATTTCAACGAAAAATGATCTATTTCCCCGATACCTATTCAATTGAAGGTCAACAACAGCGGGCGGATCAAGCCAACCTGAAGCTCTGGCCGTCAACGGATAATTATCGGGGACTGATCGCCAAAACACCCAACATGACCAGCAAGGGTACGGTTATCGTTTTTCACGGCAATGCCGGATCGGCAACCGACCGGACTTATTATCTGGATGCATTGGAAAACCAAGGTTACCGGGTGATTTTGGCCGAATATCCTGGCTATGCCGCCAGAAACGGCGAGCCATCGGAACAGGCGTTGATTGCCGATGGCATCCAAACCGCACAACAGGCCTTGAACGATTTTGGCGGGCCTGTTTTCCTGTGGGGCGAATCACTCGGCGGCGGCGTGGCCTGCGGCATCGTGCAGAGTGGGCAGGTTCCGGTTAAAGGCATTGTCTTGGTCGCGCCGTTTAACAGCATGGCTGATATTGCCCAACACCATTACTGGTTTTTCCCTGCCAAATGGTTAATCAAAGACAAATTCGACAACATTAAAAACCTGCAAGATTACTCGGGAAATACGGCGATATTACTGGCCGAGAAAGATGAAATCATCCCCAATAAGCACAGCTTAATGCTGTTCGCGGCGCTACATCATCCTAAGAAACTCTGGTCATTTAAGGATGCGAGCCACAACAGCTTGCCGTTAAATCAAGCGCTTCTCTGGTGGCAGGAGGTTATGCAGTTTGTTAGCGGGCAAAACGAGGTATCCCCTTAATAGCAGTTCTTTCCATGTGTACATATTTTAAACCAAGCAATGTTCTGCTAGCAGCGATACCTTCAACCCACATCACTTTTATCTCACCTTCCAACTCCAACTGCTCAAATTCAAATATCGTTATCTGTCCCGGTTCGACGGCTATGGATTCAGCAACACTAATCATTAATCCGTCCACCGAAACATTGACGGCAGTAAACTCTCGATATTTCCCATCCAACAGAATTTTGCCTGGAGCCGTCATGTTTTTTCTATAGGCCTTCCTCTTGTACAGCTGATTATCTATGTCATAAACAACACTTTTAAATTCCAGTCCAAGCAATATATAATCATCGAACATATCGACCCTGACCACTCCTGCTTCACCCGCTAAACGCATTTCCGGAAGATATAAATCTATCGTAGTCGATGCTGACAGCATATTAAAAATCTCTTTGACATCGCTACTTGCCTGATCACACTTTAATTCTGCAAGCACGCCGGTTAACGAAATATTTTTAATGGTAATTTCCCGTTCTTCTCCCCCCATGTAAATCAAACCATGCGACATTACGTTTTTTCTATAGGGCCGATTCACATCTAAATTCACCTCACTTTCCTCTCTGATTATCCGTGTTATGCTGTTGATCAAATACACTGTACAAGGTTATTAGGAGCAATTATAGTGCCTGCGTTATTTTGCTTTCTTTTCTATTGAAATTATTTTTATCGCCTACATCATCTCAATCTTACTTAACTCTGTTCAACATGAAAAAGTCCATAATCCCGCTCTTGTTACTCTCTTTGGCGGCCTGCACGGCAATTCCGCCTAAAAACAGTGACAATATATGCTCCACTTTCAGAGAAAAAGACGATTGGTATGATGACGCTAAAAACTCATTTGAGAAATGGGGGGTACCTATCCACATTCAAATGGCGATCATGCATCAGGAATCACGCTTTGTTGCCGATGCACAACCGCCACGCCCTTGGTTTCTGGGATTTATTCCGCTGCCCAGAGCCAGTAGCGCTTATGGCTACGCCCAAGCCAAAGATGAAACCTGGGATGGCTATCAAAGCAAAGTCGGCAGCTGGGGAGCAGATCGTGATGACTTTGCCGATGCCAGCGATTTTATCGGCTGGTATTGTAACATCAGCCACACTCGCTTAGGCATATCGAAACTGGATGCCAAAAATTTATACCTCGCCTATCATGATGGTCATGGCGGCTTTCATCGCAAAAGTTTTTTGCAAAAACCGTGGTTACAGCAAGTTGCTATCAAAGTCGCCAAGCGGGCAACATTATTTCAGCGTCAATTAGGTACCTGTGAAAAGGAATTACAAAGCGAAAGCTGGTTTTTTTGGTAAACTATCATTTTTTACGTAAACAAAGGGCAAAAATCGTGAGAAAAATTCAAACTCAAGTTCTTTCAATCGTCACCGTTCTTCTTATAGGATTTACTATGTTTTCAATGGCCAATGCCACCACCCCTGAAGAAAATAAATCAGCAGGAACCGCCTTTCTTGCAGAAAATACTAAAAAACCCAATATTGTAACGACAGCAACCGGCTTGCAATATGAGGTATTAACACCTGGAACAGGCGCTACTTCACCTTCAGCTACTGATAACGTTACCGTGCATTACAAAGGCACAACCCTTGATGGTGAAGAATTTGACAGCTCCTACAGCCGAGGCGAACCGGCCACATTCCCGCTAAATCGGGTAATAGCAGGATGGACTGAGGGCGTACAATTAATGAAAGAAGGCGCAAAATACCGCTTTTATATTCCGTCAGAACTTGCTTATGGCGAGCAAGGCGCAGGCCGTGCAATCGGTCCGAATGCCGCATTGATCTTTGATGTTGAGCTGATCAAGATTCAATAAAAAAGCAGGCTAAAGGCGAAGGGCAAAAAAGCCGTTGCTTTGCATTTATTGTCTTTAAACTACTTAGCCTCAATAGTACCCGTTCATCCGTTCTAACGATTCAAAGCCAGCCTTGAACGCCAATGTGTGGAGTCCAAAGCTGGCTTTGGACATATAAATTCAAAGTAATTACCTTGTGTCCTTAGCCTTTCGTCTTTCGCCTGACTCTCTTATGCCCACTTACCAACTATTTGCCACAACCCCCAAAGCGATGGAAACCATCCTTAGCGATGAACTCCGCGCACTCGGCATAACCCATACCAAGGCCACTCTGGCCGGGGTCGCTTTTCAGGGCAATCTGGAGACCGCGTATCGTGCCTGCCTGTGGTCAAGAACAGCAAATCGCATCCTACTGGTGCTCAGCTCATTCGAGGTAAAAAGCCAGGAAGACCTTTATAAGGGCATACAAAAAATCGACTGGTTTGAACATATCAATCCTGAAGACAGCTTTGCGGTCTCGTTCAGCGCGAAAAACTCAGAAGCAATCAACAATACCCACTTTGGCTCTCTAAAAGTTAAGGATGCCATCGTCGACCAGATGCGAGACAAGTTTCAAATCCGCCCCAGCATCAATACCGAACAGCCCAGTATCCGCATCAACGTTTATTTGAATGGCGAAACCGCCCAGCTCAGCCTGGATCTTTCCGGTGAAAGTCTGCATCGTCGCGGTTACCGGGACGTCAATATCAAAGCCCCGATGAAGGAAAACCTAGCGGCGGCGATGCTGCTGCGTAGCGGCTGGCCTCAAATCGCCAAACAACAGGGCTCATTAATCGATCCGATGTGCGGCTCAGGAACGCTGTTGTTGGAAGGCGCGATGATCGCCGCCGATTATGCGCCCGGTTTGTTACGCGACTATTTCGGCTTTACCGGCTGGAAAAAACACGATGCCGAATGCTGGAAAAAATTACGTGCTGAAGCCGAACAACGTAAAAAAATCGGTATGGGAAAACTGCCGGTTATCGTAGGCTTCGATCAAAACCGCCAGACCGTCAACACCGCTTTAGCGCATATCGCCAATGTCGGCCTGCAACATAAAATCCATGTCGAACGCCGCGACATTGAAGACGCGGAACCCGCCGAAAGCTGGAAACCCGGGCTGTTGATCTGCAATCCGCCTTATGGCGAACGCTTGGGCGACGAGCAGGAAACCGCTGAGTTATACAAAAAATTCGGCGCATCACTCAAAGCGCATTTTATCGGCTGGAAAGCCGCGATGATCATCAGCAACCCGGAACTGGGCTTTCGCTTAGGCATACGCTCACAAAAGCCGATTACCCTGTTTAATGGCGCACTTGAATGCAAGCTATTACGTCTGGATATTGAAGAAAACAATTTCTTCATCCCTAAGGCCAGAACGCAGGAAGAGCGTATCGCTCAAGTGACCGAGATCAGCAAAGCCCAGGAACAACGGATTGCTCAAGCAACCGAGACCCGCCCTGCTCCGCAAGCTGAGACTACCGGAACCGACAAGGAAACCAGTGTTTCGGGAACGGTAAGTGTTGCCTACAGGGATGTAGGCAAGGGGCGTGAGCTGGGAGCGGTAAGCTTTACCGACAGGGATATAAGTGAGCCCGTCGCTGCCGAGATGTTCGCCAACCGGCTCAAAAAGAACCTGAAAAAACTGTCCAAATGGGCCAAACAAAATCACATCACCTGCTATCGGGTTTATGATGCCGATTTGCCGGAATACGCGGTCGCCGTCGATATTTATCAAGGCGAAGCTTGCCGCTCCCAGCTCACGCCCCTTGCCTACATCCCTGTAGGCGAGCAAACCTGGATCAATGTGCAGGAATACGAACCGCCAAAAAGCATCGATCAGCACAAAGCCGATCAGCGACTGGCGGGGCTGTTGGCCGAAATACCTCGGGTACTTGGCGTCAATAGCGAGCAGGTGTTCCTGAAAATACGCCGCAAACAAAAAAGTACCGATCAATACGAAAAACACGACGATCAGGGGCGTTTTCACATTATTGAAGAAGGCGGCTGCAAGTTACTGGTGAATTTTGAAGATTATCTGGATACCGGCTTGTTCCTCGATCACCGGCCTATACGCCTGATGATTCAACAACAGGCCAAAGGCAAAAGCTTTTTAAACCTGTTTGCCTATACCGGCAGTGCGACCGTTCATGCGGCAATGGGTGGCGCTACATCGACGACCACTGTTGACATGTCCAATACCTATATCAACTGGGCAAAAAAGAACATGGCGCTGAATGCTAACGAAGGCACGCATGAATTTATCCAGGCCGATTGTCTGGAATGGCTAGCCACTGAAGCTGAGCTTCCCAGTAAACACTACGATTTGATTTTCCTCGACCCGCCGACTTTTTCCAATTCCAAACGGATGGACGAAGCGTTCGACATACAAAACGACCATGTACACCTGATTAATAACGCCATTTCCTTGCTGTCGCCGGGAGGTGTCTTATACTTTTCGACCAACTTCAGACGCTTTAAAATCGACAAGCAGGCATTGTCTGATTTCATCGTAGAAGACATCAGCGCGGCAACAATACCGGAAGATTTTGCCCGCAATCCAAAAATCCATTATTGCTGGAGAATTAAAAAGTGATACGCAAAGTTAAAATCCTGGTTTCCGGTCGAGTTCAAGGCGTTTACTTCCGCCTTTTTACCCAGAATAAGGCCAAACATTTTGCCATAAAAGGCAGCGCCAAAAATCTCCCTGATGGTCGGGTTGAAATCATCGCCGAAGCGGAAAAGCTGGCTATTGAAAAATTCATTAAATGGTGCCATAAAGGCCCGATAACCGCCCGAGTCGATCACGTTGAAATCACCGAACTTCAACATGATGAATTGTTAACGTCTTTTGACATAACCTAAAAGGTTATCAGAGAGTCGCTATTTTTGTGCCAGCTTTTATGGGCATGAACGCCATGGATGGTGTGTTGTCGCCTGCCCATCAAACAGGTAATTGTACGCGACCGCTAATGCTTTCGGCGACTGCAGTCGTGGACGCGATTTCGTAAAGCCGGTATTTTCACTACACTATGCTCCGTGGAAGCACCGGCTTTATCGCTACTGAGGACTACTCGACTCAGGTCTCGCAGCGAAAGCTTACGGGTCTTTCGGCAATGAACAATAATCCGTATTGCCAATAAAATACTGATCACCACTGCATAAATCAACGGTTCGGTATAATCCGCTTTTACCAACCAAAAATAATGTATCAGAGCTGTTAACCCTGCGATATAAATCAAACGATGCAGTTTTATCCAATTTCTCCCCAATCTTTTCTGCATGTTTTTGGTTGAAGTTACGGCCAGAGGAATGAGCAACGCATAAGTCAGCAAGCCCATCAGGATGTAAGGGCTTTTCGGCACCTCGTCTTTAAATGCCTCCCAAGATAGCGACAAATCAAGCACGATAAAAATCAGCAAATGCAGGCTGGCATAAAAGAAAACGAACAGGCCTATCATGCGCCTAAAGCGCATTGGCCAGCTCTGTCCGGTTATTATTTTAATCGGCGTCAGCGCCAAACCTATGCACAAAAATCGCAAGGCCCAATCGCCAAAGGCGAAATGCAGGGTTTCTATGGGATTAGCGCCCAGTCGATCGTTAATTGCATCATTGACCAGCAAGCCAAAAGGCAGCAGACTCAGCGAAAAAATGATTACTTTTATGCTCACCTAGCCTTTTCTGCCCGGTAACATCAGAAATACCGCTTTAGATCCATGCCGGAATAAAGCCCGGCAACTTCGGCGCCATAGCCGTTAAACTTTTCCGTATCACGCTTCGGGGTAAAAATACTGCTACCTAAAACCCGCTCACGGCGTTGACTCCATCTGGGATGCGATACTTCAGGATTAACATTGGCATAAAAACCATTCTCATTAGGTGCGCTTTTATGCCATGCGGTTTCCGGCATATGTTCCATAAATCGTATTTTAACGATCGCCTTGATACTCTTGAATCCGTATTTCCACGGCACAATAAGACGCAACGGCGCGCCATTCTGCTTGGGCAACTCATCGCCATACATGCCGGTAGCCATAATCGCTAACGGATGCATCGCTTCATCGATACGCAAGCCTTCCACATAAGGCCAGTCCAAAACGCCGGAACGCTGACCTGTCATGATTTCAGGGTTATAAAGCGTGGTAAATTCGACAAACTTGGCTTTTGACGTAGGCTTAAAGCGCTTCAACATGTCGCCCAATGGAAAGCCTATCCACGGCACCACCATAGACCAGGCTTCCACGCAGCGGAATCGGTAAATACGCTCCTCTACAGGATTGTCTTTTAGAATATCTTCCAGATCGTAAACGCCAGGCTTTTCTACCTCGCCGACAACCTCGACGCTCCACGGCTTGATTTTTAACGCCTGGGCTAAAACAGTCGAATCCTGTTTATTGGTAGAGAATTCATAGTAATTGGTATAACTCATAACATCCTCACGATCGGTAACCTCTAACTTAGCGGAATAAGGCCCGACGGGCACATCGGCATATTTCCCCGTTTCTGCCTGTCCCAGGCTCGGCAACAAAAACCCCGCCGAAAACGCAGTAGCCGCTTTAATAAACTCCCGTCGAGATTCAAAAACCGCCCGGTCGGTGACTTCACTGCTTAAGATGTTTGCTTTGGTTTTAATTAACATGCTCAACCCCTTTGTTACCTGTGTTTACGCTGTGGAACTTGAATAATACCCCAAACCGTTTTGACATCGTTAATCCTGACAAGCGGAACCTCTATTTCAGTCAATACCCTGTCGCTAAAATGATATTTTTTCATCAAAATACCTATAAATTCACACCGATAACTCAAGCAGGGGAAATTTGGTTGTACCTTATCTGCTGCATATCTTACAATTCTGTCGGATGTGCAGTAAGGTTACTGGGCTATGTAGGTTTTCCGCATTAATAATAACTAATATTTTGGAGGATAGTATGTTTAAAATTCGTTCGCTGGTTGCAGCGTTGGCGTTGGCAAGTTCGGTTTCGGTGGCGTCGGCTTGGGAGGTATTGCCTAAAGAAGCCCCTGAACCGGCTGATAATGCGACAACGCCTGCTAAAGTTGAGTTGGGGCAAATGCTCTATCATGATCCTCGTTTATCCTCTACAGGTACGGTTTCTTGTGCTTCCTGCCATAACACCATGCTGGGCGGCGAAGATAACAGACCGAATTCTATGGGTGTGAACGGTCAGACAGGTGGGCGTAGTGCGCCGACAGTCTGGAATGCTGCGTTTAATACCGTTCAATTTTGGGATGGCAGAGCGGCAAGCCTGGAAGAGCAAGCGGCAGGTCCCGTGACCAATCCGATTGAAATGGGCATGAAAAACTGGGATGAGGTCGTTGCCCGTTTAAAAACGATTGAAGGTTATCAGATGCCTTTTGAGCGGGCTTTTGGTACGGATACCATTACTAAAGATGCGGTAACTAAAGCGATTGCCGCTTATGAAAGAACCTTGATTACGCCTAACAGTCCTTATGACCGTTATGTTTCCGGCGACAACTCGGCGTTAACGGAACAACAGGTTCGCGGCATGGAAAAAGTGGCGGAATTGGGTTGTACCACTTGTCATAGCGGCCCGGCGTTTAACGGTCCCGGTATGTTCCAGAAGTTCCCTGTCATTCCTAATGGTTACTGGGAAGCGCAATATCATTTCAGCAAGGATAAAGGCTTAGCGGAAGTCAGCAAAAAACAGGCCGACGAACATTTGTGGAAAGTACCGACTTTGCGTAACATCGCTTTGACTGCGCCTTATTTCCACAATGGTTCAGTTAAAACGCTGGATAAAGCGGTAACGTTGATGGCAAAACTGCAATTAGGCAAGGATTTAACCAAAGAAGAAGTTGCTGATATTGTGGCCTTTTTGAATGGTTTGACCGGCGAGTTCCCTAAACAGCAAATGCCTGTTTTGCCCGGCACATTAGATTCTACTTTTAACTAAGCTGTTAATTTAGGGGCGATCGGTCGGTCGCCCCTATTTTTATTCGGCATTATAAATTGGCATTGCCGAAATACGATCATCAATCTGCTTTGAAATCTCCAGATAAACTGGACTGTTTACCGACTCAAAACGCTGTTTAAATTCAACCTCATCCATATGCTCAGGTAGGTCTTTGGGGTCCGGCATAAAATCGCTGTAACCTGTAATTTTTGACATGGCTTTTTGCATTTTTCGTGCATTTTCCGGTGATGATATTGCCATTTCACCAAAACGTATCCCTGCCTTATCGGCGGCCAAGTCAATAAAACTGAAGCCACTGCCGATGCGCGCATCGCTTAATTCTTTTTCTTCACCTGCAATTTGAGCGGCTTGCTTGCTTACCAGGGCGGTAAGCGCGGCCGATCCTATAAAATGTTGCGCCAGATCGATACGTTTATACAAAAAGGCCGTATATTGTTTTCCAGTCACGGGCTTAGCTTCAATCGAAGAAAGGAACTTTTTTGCCTCCTGTTTATTAACATAGTCATTGATCGTGGAAATAACGACCCTGTTTTCGTCCATGGCGGTTTCCATTGTCGAGCGTTGGTAAGCCAGTTCAAACAATGGACGCAACAACTCCGCCAGTGATAAACGCCATTCCGGATCATGTTTGGCAACAATGTCGGCTAGCTTCTGCTGATAAATATTCAGCGTAGAATTATCGCCAGTGTGCGTCAAAAAGTTTCGCGCCTGTATCAATGTATTCTTATTGGGATAGTACGTAATGGAGAGCTTTTCCGCATCAATGGTTACCGTCTTGAGAGGACGAGTCGCCAGAATAAAATAGTCATTCAACGATGAATACTGAATAATGGTGTCGATAACAAAAGCCGCCAATTTTGCCGGCAGTAATAGCTTTCCGACTTTAAATTTGGTTATGACCGGAAGATCATTGCCTTTAACGTTGCCTAATCTAAAACTGATATTCAAATATTGCCCCAAGCTATTTGCGGGCAAAGTTATGGTAACCACGAACCTCAACTGACCGTTTTTCAAATCCAAATCAGCCGCACTTTTACTGTAACGGTTTAACAAATAATTGCCGGCAAGATTAAGGTCGGCTTCGCTTAATTCGATGATACCGATTTCATCGGGCTTCGTTTTAAAACCTTCATACAGGATCTTTTTTGCCCTGACCAAATCGTCATGGGTAGGCGACCATCCCACTTTAAGTTCCGGCTTGTTGCCTACGCCAAAAAGAACCAGCATCACACATACAAGCAATAAAGCACTAATACAATAGATCAAAATGCGTATTAAAACTTTCATTAGCTTACGGTTAAGCAAATTCCAATTTGAAACCGGCAGACTTTACATAATCAGCCTCCTGGATTAAATCGGCGCGGGTTAACGCGGCCTGATCCAGCCACTTGTCTGGGAACTGTAAGCGGATTTTTGATTTTATTAATGATATTTTAAAATCGGGTAATACATGTTCTTGGCGATTGCGGTGCAACAATACCGACAGTCGTAAAATAACGGTCAAATTAGGCGCATCAACATTCCAGGGAAATGGTAATTCATTGAAACGAGAGCGTGAAAATTTACGCCGATGCGACTTTACAATGGTTGACAATAAAATCTGATCCTGCCTGGAAAAACCGGCAAAATCGCCGTTTTCAACCACATAGGCACTGTGTTTATGATATTGACTGAGAGCGATGTCATGGCCGATTTCATGCAAGTCGGCTGCCCAGTTCAAAAATTGCTCAACGTGTTCATGATTAGACCCAAAAAAATCGCCACCCAATTGGCTCAATATATAGCCGGTCGTTTGTTTAATGCGAGTCGCATGACCTTTGTCGGTATGATAACGATCTGCCATAGTCTGCACGGTTGCGGAGCGGATATCATGATCATACAGCCGACCCAGTAAATCCTGAATCAGCCCTTCCCTGAGCGCGCCATCAGAAACGGTCATTTGCTCGATACCCAAGCTTTTGAAGGTAGCGTAGACAATGGCGACACCGCCTGGAAATACCGGCAGACGCTCAGGGTCGAGTTCCGGCAAATTCAGTTCATCAACATGATTGCACTGATTCATATGAGCGACCAGAAGCTCCAAGCCTTCTCGGGTTATACCATTATTGCTCCAGTTTTTAGCCTCAAGAACCTTGGCAATCGACCGTAAACTGCCGGACGCGCCAATGGCTTCATCCCAGTTGCTGCGCTGAAACTGTATCTGCACCGGCTCAAGACGTTGCTCGGCAAATAAAGTCGCCTGGGTGAATGCGTTTTTGGACAGCTTGCCCTCCTTAAAAAAAGCATTACTGACCAAGACACAACCCATGCGCAGGCTTTCCTTTACTCTGGGCATATCGCCAGAGCCTATGATGTATTCAGTGCTGCCGCCGCCGATGTCCATAACCAGGCGCAGGTTGGCGTTGCTGCCCAAACTGTGCGCCACCCCCTGATAGATTAAGCGAGCTTCTTCTATGCCGGAAATGATATGGATCGGATGATTGAGCGCTTTTTCCGCCTTATCCAAAAACTGTTGTGAATTTTTGGCCATCCGCAAAGTGCTGGTGCCGACAATACGCACGCTTTCCGGCGGAAAGTTACGGATTCTTTGACCGAACCGTTCCACGCAGTCTAAAGCTCTTTTCTGGGTATCGGCATCAAGATAATTCCTTTTATCCAGACCCGCCGCAAGCCTTACCATTTCTTTGAGACGATCGAGTATTTGTAAATTGCCCTCAGTTAAACTGCAAACAATCATGTGAAAGCTGTTAGAGCCCAGGTCTACAGCAGCAACGATTTCGGGAGGTTTATTCGGCACGAGTTATCCAGTTTTGTCTATGATGCATGTCAATATCTGATAAAATTACACGGTTTTAGTCATCCAAACACAGGATGTGACGCGTAATTCAGTATACGTAATTTAACCTATTTCGTAATTCAGTATACGTAATTTAACTTATTTAAAGGCTTCCGTTAAGTGTTAGTTTCAACATGAATGCATTATCCCTGCGTAATCTTAAAAAAACCTATAATAACGGCTTTGAAGCCTTAAAAGGAATCGATCTTGAGGTTGAGGCCGGTGATTTTTTTGCCTTGCTGGGGCCTAATGGTGCAGGCAAGTCAACGGTCATAGGCATTATCAGCTCACTGGTCAATGCCAGCAGCGGCTCAGTCAGTATCTTCGGCCATGATTTAAGTCGTGAACAGGCAAAAGCCAAAAGCTGCCTCGGTTTAGTTCCTCAAGAAGTCAATTTTAATCAATTCGACACCGTCAAAAACATTTTACTCAATCAGGCCGGTTATTACGGTACGCCGCGTAAACTAGCGCTGCAACGCACCGAATACTGCCTTAAACAAATGGATTTGTGGGACAGGCGCGATACCGTTTCCAGACGTTTGTCCGGCGGCATGAAACGTCGGGTGATGATTGCCCGCGCTTTAGTGCATGCGCCCAAGCTATTGATTCTTGATGAGCCGACCGCAGGTGTCGACATAGAAATACGCCGTTCGATGTGGAACATGATGCAGGAAGTCAATCAGCAAGGTACGACTATCATTTTAACCACACACTATCTGGAAGAAGCGGAAAGCCTGTGCCGCAATATTGCCATTATCAATCACGGACGGATTGTTGAAAACTCCGATATGGCGAGCTTGCTGGCGAGACTGCATGTGGAACATTTTATCCTGGATCTGGCCCGGCCCATTACTGTGGCGCCGGTGATTGAAGGCTGTCACATCGAACTGATAACAGATAAAACCCTTGCTGTTGCCATACCTAAAGAGCACGGCCTTAACAAGCTATTCAGCCAATTAACCGCACAAAATATCGAAGTCACCAGCTTAAAAAACAAGACCAACCGGCTGGAACAATTATTTATGGATTTGATCGACTCAAACCCGACAGGCGTTAAACGATGAACTATTGCATTGCTTTAAAAACCATTGTTACCAAGGAGATATTCCGCTTTATCCGCATCTGGCCGCAAACCTTGCTGCCCCCAGCCATCACCACCGCCCTGTATTTCCTGATTTTCGGCAAGCTGATCGGCGACCGCATCGGTACGATCAGCGGCGCCAGCTACATGGACTATATTGTCCCCGGCATTATCTTAATGTCAGTCATCAGCCACTCTTACGCCAACGTCGTATCTTCATTTTACTCGAGCAAATTCCAGCACAATATTGAAGAATTGCTGGTTGCCCCGATACCTAACTGGATGATTCTGAGTGGCTATGTCAGCGGCGGTATTGTTCGCGGATTACTGGTAGGCGTTGTGGTAGCCCTAATATCCCTGCTATTTACCGATATTAACATTAATAATATCGCGATTACCCTGACTATCGCCGTACTGACAGCCGCCGTCTTCGCTTTGGCCGGTTTTATCAATGCGATACTCGCCGAGAGTTTCGACGATATTTCGATTATTCCAAACTTTGTATTAACCCCGTTAAGCTATCTGGGCGGCGTGTTCTATTCAGTAGATATGCTGCCCGGTATTTGGCAGACTGTCTCGATGGGAAACCCCATTTTGTATATGATCAATGCCTTTCGTTACGGATTGATCGGCGTGACCGATATCGATATTCAGCTGAGCTTTCTCATTACCGGCGGATTTATCGTCACCTTAACCTTATTTAGCCTTTACCTTTTGCACAAAGGTATTGGGATTAAGAATTAGCACAGAGCCTTACGTCAGCCAATGGTAACTGCTCCTTACCCACAGGTAGCCGCTGCAGTCTAGGCCTGGAGACCTTAAATATCCCTACCCGAAAGGACTCGATGGAAATTACGGGTGATCGTTATGAGCACTCAGCAACCATCATTATCAGCTGATGTTACTTATAACAAGCGGGCCGAGTTGCGCCTCTGTATCAAACGTTTGATAAGCCTACTATCGTTAAACTCTGAGAAAAATCAGCCGGACGCGGTAACATACGCCGTCCGGCTTTGGATAATCAACTAAAAATGGTTTAATTCATAAAAATTGTGAATTACCCCGACCTAAAGGAAGGAGCTTCCAGCTTCAACAGGGCGATGCTCGGCATAATGCGGAGTCTAAAGTCCCCTCGACTGGCAGTACCGGATATTCCTTCCGGCAGGCTGAATTATCAGCACGGGAAAAATCGTACACGGATGCAAAATAAAAATCAAAAACATTCTTACATCCCCCACCTGAAGGAAGGGGTTTTACGAACAAAATGGATAATTGGTGCACTAATGAAAAAAACAAACAAACACCACCGACGGCAACGCGAAGAAGAACAGAGAAAAACTGCCGTGATTGTATTTCTAGGTCTTATTATAATGGCCGGATTGGCTATGATAATCAATGGCCCAGGGTGAGCAATAAGCAAGAAACTGATTGATCTCGGCGCTATTGCTATACCCAGTAATGCGCACCACAACACTTTAAAACAGTCCCGTGCGGGACGGAAGTTGCAAATCCAGTCCCGCTAATTATCGATTGCACTTATGAGTTGAATGTAAGGGATAAAACTGGCTCGAGCTCAGCAGCGATCAATCGTCCACTGTTTCGAGGTAACCGTGCAAAGCCGCCAGTTCGACAATGCTCTTGCGGTAACGGTCGAATTCAACCGACTTCGGCGCGCTGTAATTCCAATTTTTGTAAAGGCTGGTCAACTCGGTAAAGAAGTCCCTGGCTGCATCTTTATCCTTGAAGTCGTAGCTGGCATCGATCAGGCCTTTCAACAGTTGAAAACTCTCAAGTTGCCGCTCCCTGGACATGCAGGCGTCAACCTCATCGAAAGCATCCTGCTGGAGATAAACCATGTCCAGCAATAAGGATTTTTGCCAAATGACAAAATCATCCTCGGTAATACCTTCTTCGCCGGTAACCTGCATCATCTGATAAATGCCATCGCCCTGTTCAAGCAAGGCTTGCATGGCTTTGACGTTGCCAACCCAATTCACGTCAATATTTTTGCTGAACCAATCGCCCAATTGATCAAGATAACGCGACCAGGAAATAAGCGGATCGATAGCGGGATAAAATCGCCGGTAAGCGCGGTCGGAGGACAAGCCGAGAAACGTTTTTACCGTACCCAAAGTCGATTGCGTGACCGGTTCTTCAAAATTGCCGCCTGCTGGGGAGACGGTACCGATCATGGTCAAACTACCGATTGAACCGTCCGGGCAACGGAGTACGCCGGCACGTTCGTAGACGTTTTTTATCGACGAATCCAAATAAGCGGGAAAGCCCTCTTCGCCGGGAATTTCTTCCATGCGTCCCGAGGTCTCGCGCATAGCCTGCGCCCAGCGCGAGGTGGAATCGGCAATCAGCAGCACGTTATAGCCCATCTGCCGAAAATACTCGCCCAGCGTAATGCCGGTATAAATCGAAGCTTCGCGCGCCGCGACCGGCATTGACGAGGTGTTGCAGATAATAACGGTTCTGTCCATCAACGTGCCGCCGGTACGCGGATCTTTGGTTTCCGGATATTCGGTAATGGTTTCGACCACTTCGCCTGCGCGTTCGCCGCAGGCAACGATAACGACGATGTCAACCGTCGAATAACGGGCGATAAGGCTTTGCAATACGGTTTTTCCTGCGCCGAAAGGGCCGGGAACACAGCCGGTACCGCCCTGGGCAATGGGAAAAAAAGTGTCGATAATGCGCGTTGCGGTGGTGATCGGTTCGGAAGGATAAAGGCGCTCCGCATAACTGCGGCGGATCAGCGCTTCCGGTATCGGTTTGCGCACCGGCCAGCGCTGGGACATCGTCAGTTCCTTTTCCTTACCTTTGCTGGACCGGTAACGGGCAACGACTTCTTCGACGCCCAGATTGCCGCCCCGAATCCAGGTGATTTCGACCGCTTCCGGCAGATTGAAAGGCACCATGATTTTATGCCTGAATTCGCCCTCGGGAACGGTGCCGATAACGCCGCCCGGCTTTACCCGGTCACCTGCTGCGACACAGGGTTCAAACGCCCATTTCTTATCCAGATTGAGCGGCGGAATGGTTACGCCACGAGGCAGAAAAAAACCGTATTTGTCGGCTAACGCATGTAACGGATTAAGCAGGCCATCAAAAACCTGTCCCAGCAATCCGGGGCCTAATACTGCAGAAAGCATTTCTCCGGTCAGTTCGACAGTGTCGCCGACACGCACGCCGCGCGTGTCGTCGAATACCTGCATATCCGCAGTACGCCGCCGCACGCGAAGAACCTCGGCTTTAAGCCGTTCGTCGCCGACACAAATATAGCCCAGCTCGTTCTTCATGATCGACGTGTTTTCGTCAACCTCGATAAGCACCAGACTTTCCTTGACGCCTATTATCTTGGCGGCTCTGAATACCCGTTGTTCAGCTGTCATTTTTTATCTCTTTAATCAAATCTTGAAATCGGCTCTTCGCCTGCGCTGCATCCCGCGCCAGCCAAGCTTGAAGGATGTCCCATTTAAAAACGAAGGCGAAGACCGCCTCGAAGCCGAATCGGTTGTTTTCTGTGATACGACCGAGCCGTTGCCAGATGACGTGCATCATTAGGCTATCAAGAGCACTGGCATTGTTGCTGTCGAGATAACGGTGCGCTTGGGCTATCCACGGATAAATGGCCGCCAGCTTAAAATTCGGATCGTCCCAATGCGCCGTCATATAACGCACCCAACGGCTAGCAGCGGTAATCGGTTCTAAAGCCGATGCATCGGCGCCGGCGTTGCGCTGGCGTAAACCGGACAGTATCACTTGCTGATCTATCCTGAACTCGATGAATTCGCACAAGGCCGGTTGACTGATGTGCTGCATCGCGGCACGACTGCGCAACACCATCTCAGCATCCGTTTTCGGTTTGGCCAGCGACATACGCCAGCTAACCAATGCTTCGGCTTCGGCCAATTGCCGGGCGTCATCGGCATCCAAATTATGCAGACGCTGTTCCAAGCGCAAGCGCGTAATCGGCGAGCGCTCGGCCTGCTCAAACGGCGGCAGATAAGGAAGACTGGAAACCAGCGTAATGTAAGGCTCGGCCATGACGCTTATTCTCTGCCTTCGAATATCGCCTTGAATCGGGGCAAAATGCGCTGGTAAAGCAGCTTGGAAATAGCCTTGTCGGACAAGTCTATCTCCAGCTTTTCTTTAACCAGACGCACACTGGCGCCGCCTTCGATTTCGCTGGATGGAATCAGCTCAACGCCTTCACGCAGCATTTCGCTGCACAGGCCGATGATGGTTTGATTGGACAGTTCGTTCAGTTTCTGATCGGGCTGACCCATTAATATCGACTCGGAAATCAGGATTTGCACTTCCTTGTCGCCGATCAGCTCTTTTTCGACATGACCGGCCAACACCAGCACAATGGATTTAATAAATTGCTCATCGGTGGTGGCTGATGTCACTAGCCGTTGCACAAAAACCTCGAATGCCGACGACACTTTGGCTTCCAGTTGCAGCATGGTATCGCGCGCCGACAGCTTCAGCGCTCCCAAGGCGGCGGCATGATTAGACTCGATCTCAATACGGGTGCTTTCCCGTAGTTGCGCCACTTCGCGCTTGGCCTCTAAAAGCAATTTTGCCGATTTGGCCTCGGCGTCTTTTATAATTTGCTCGGCTTTCTCGTTCGCAGCGAGTACACCTTGGTCTCGGATACGGTCAACCAGATCCTGAACGCCTGCACCGGTTTTAGTATGATCTTGATCTGTCATGTTCATAGTCTCTTGTTGATGTTATTTCGGAATTCCCGCTGCCAGTACCAGAGCAAAAACAAAAGCGAAGACGGAAAATCCCTCAACCAACGCAGCCGGAGCCAATGATATACCGAAAATATCCAGTTTACTTTTTGATACATTGATTGAGGCCGCACAGGAATCTCCCTGAGCGATAGCGCCAAACAACATCGCCAGTCCGGCCAAAAAGCCGAGGCCGAAAATACCGGGAGAATTTTCCAATGTCAGCTCGCGGCGCAAGGCCATGGTCACGACAATGCCGTAAATAGTTTGCGAGGATGGCATCGCCGCTACACCGATATAGCGCCCATAGCCACTTTCGACTTCCAATAAAGCGCCGCAGGCGGCACTACCGGCACGAACACAGCCAATCATACTGCCTATCGCACCTAACGCTAAAGGTGCATATAACCCCACCCATCCTAGTATCAAAATTAACGAGTCCATCGTTTAGTCTCCAGTTTTTTTAAATGGTTTGTACAGGGTCCCTTCTTCTTTGAGTCCCCAATTGAAAAACTCGATTACGTTTAAGCGCAACCCATGAATAACGCCGCTGATTATGCCGAGCAATAGATTAACCGTATGTCCGAGGATCAGTATTAACAACGCGAAAAATAAGCCAATGCCGGGATAGCCCTCGTAAACGCCGAGAGCCATATTGTTAAATTCGACCGCCAATGATCCTGAAGCCAAACCTAGTGCAAATAGGCGCAGATAGCTCAACACATCGCCCAAGGCACTGGATAACCTAGTCAGCCCCAATAAGCCGTGGACAAAACGGGCGAGCGGTTTTTCGCGGGGTGCGGTAAAGCCCACGATCAATACTGCGCCAATAGCGATTAAGGCTATGCTCGGTGTATGCCAACCAGCAGCGCTAGCTGAACCGCTCATCGCCAACATAAAGCCGCCGCAAATCACGCCAGCCCAACCTATTGAAGGCAGTTTGTCCTGCCAATGTTCACAGCGATAAGCATCCATCACATTAGCCAGGACGATATGAAAAACGCCAATCACCACAGAAAGAAGCATCATCCGATCGGTGTCGCTGATCTCAAGCACATGCAGTTTGCCCAGCCAAAATGCGTCGTCAGGCGTTACCCCAAAATAACTGCCCACCATGACGCCAAAAGCCAGCGAGGCCGTCACCACCGACAATAATAACGGGCGGAAGCGACGCCCCGAATAGGAACGCCCCATTTTTTTCCACAGCGCCATTAAGCCCAGCATAAGCACGACCGCGTAACCGGCATCGGCCAGGATCATCGCAAAAAAAATCACAAAGGAAACAAACGTAACCGATGACGGGTCCCAGGTTCGATAGCCCGGCGTCATATAAAAAGTCACCAAATCCTCACCCGCAGCCAGCCAGGACGGATTGCGCATCAGCGTCGGCGGATTATCTTCAGGTTTCGAGGCTTCATCGGCAAAATGAAACGCCTGTTTTTGGGCATAATCTTCAAGTGTCGCCAAGCTTTCCTCGGGCGCCCAGCCCTGCAAGGCAAAAGCCGCATCGTTAGTGTAGGCTTGTGTCGCCGCACTCTCGCAGACAGCTTGGTCTTGAAGCTGATTAAGATCATGACGAAACAAATTAAGCCAGCGAGTCAAATAAGTCCGCTCCGCTTGCACGTCTTCTATAATGTACTCTACCTCATCAAGCCTGGTTTCGAGTGTACTCAGGGATCGACTGCCCAGATGAATGCGCGGTACCGGCATGTCCAAAGGCTCATCCTTGCTCACCACGATAACGTAACAGAACCGGTTATCGCGCCGGATAACTTCCCATACCGAAGCCGAGGCTTTAATTCTCGACAGCTCCTTATGCGGAACCGCGTAAAACCAAAGCCGCTGCTCGTCCATTTCCGACAACGGCGGCAACACAAACTCGCCCCAGGGACGGCTATCCTGAATACGCTTGAGTAAAAAATCGCGTTCATCTTCCAGATCACGCAAGCGATTTCTGACCGCCAATGTCTGCCGCTGGACATTAACAGCATTAAAACGTTTCTTATCAATAACCTGTCGTCTTCGCTGCGGACATCCCTGCAGAAACAGCAGCGCCTCACGCGCGCCGGGCGAGGGTGCAGTCTCAGTAAACCCTGCATCATGAGAAGCCAGAGAAATAATCTGCACACAGCCGATGTCCTGAAGATCAGTCAATAAACGCTCACGATCGGCAGAAATACCAATAAACGTCACTTTGTGCATGGTAACAATGCTCATAACGCGGCCTCCGCTACCAGTTCTGCTTCGCGTTGTTGTTGCTGTTTGTGTTTGGCCAGCTTGGAAATGATGACGCTGGCGCGTTCGGCATCGCCCAGAAAAACGCGTATTTTCTGGATATTCTGTTTGGCGGTCGGGATTAAGATTTTCTCGAACAGATTGACCCGCTGGGTGATGCGCCGCACCGCAATTTGCAAAATACGCACGCGCTCACCGGAAATTT
Organism: Methylobacter arcticus; assembly: GCF_050917435.1. Lineage (NCBI taxonomy): Bacteria > Pseudomonadati > Pseudomonadota > Gammaproteobacteria > Methylococcales > Methylococcaceae > Methylobacter > Methylobacter arcticus. The sequence goes on along the minus strand of NZ_CP159583.1, from coordinate 1,578,034 downwards.
CAGCGCGTATCCGCTGCTCGACGGCATCTTTCAAGCGTTGCACCAGGGTATCGACCCAGGGCGGCGTGGCCAGTCGCGAATAATCGGCAACGGCACATTCGATGCTATCCAAAAACGGCAGTTTCACGCCGACTACATTCTGTTCAATGACGCTGTAACTTTTTAAATGCACCAAACCGGCCAGACGAAACTCCTCGTCGGCTAACATCGGCAACTCTTCGCCGATACGAATTTCCAGGGCTTCCACCGCCGCCTGCGCCGCCGCATATTGGTCCTGCGCCTTTTTTGCTTCCATCATCAACTGCCGCCGTTTCAAATCCAGCGAGGGCAATAGCCGCTGGTACAACTTTAAATTTTCCTGCTGCTCATGTAATGCATGCTTGCTCAGTTTAAGCTTTGCCATCGCCGTTTACGCGGCCTTGTCCGCAGCATCTTGCGGCTCGGCTTTGCTCAAGGCGGCTTTCGGGTAATAGGTATCAATCAGGTTCTGCTTCATCAGCAGTTCTTTGGGCTCGAAACATTCAGCCAGCGTCAACCAGCACAGATCCAAGGCCTCGATAACCGGCAGCGAAACCCGGGTATCCATAAAGCGCTCGCGGAATAAATGGCCGTATTTGAGCAATTTCTCATCAAACAGCGATAATTCAAAGGCCATTGCCTGCTTCTTTTTCGCTTCCACCGCACCGGAATAAAAACGGATCATGGTGTTCATGATCTGCCCGTGATCTTCGCGCGTGGCTTTGCCGACGACATGCTGCTTTAGCCTTGACAGCGAACCGAACGGGTCGATAAAACCATCGTGCAGATAGAACTGCCCCTCGGTAATATAGCCGGTATTATCCGGCACCGGATGGGTCACGTCATCGCCGGGCATCGTAGTCACGCTCAGGATCGTCACCGAACCCGCGCCCTTGAAATCGCAGGCTTTCTCATAGCGCGAGGCGAGTTGCGTATACAAGTCGCCCATGTGCCCGCGCACCGCCGGGATGCGTTCCTGCGCCACGCCCAGCTCTTTCATCGCATCGGCAAAAGCGGTCATATCGGTCAGCAGCACCAGCACCCGTTTATTGTCTTCAACCGCCATCTTTTCGGCTACCGCCAGCGCCATATCGGGCACCAGCAAGCGTTCGACCAGCGGATCGGAAGCCTGATTGACAAACATCACGGTGCGGTGAAAAACCCCGTGTTCCTCAAAGGCGGTGCGGAAAAAATGATAGTCATCGAAAATCAAACCCATGCCGCCAAACACCACGACATCGGCATTGGCCTGAAAACCGATGCGCGCGAGCAGCTCATTGAACGGCTCGCCGGCAATGGAAAAAATAGGGATTTTCTGGCTTTCCACCAGACAATTGAACAAATCGATCATCGGCACCCGGGTTTCGATCATCCGCGACGGCATCACCCGCATCACCGGATTCACCGTAGGGCCGCCCACGGGAATGCGCGGATCGGTCGGCAGTGCCGGGCCGCCGTCGATAGGCTCGCCGGAGCCCCGAAACACCCGGCCCAGGATGTTATCGGAATAGACCACATCCAGCGGACGGCCGAGGAAATTAACTTTGGCATCGGTCGACAAACCTTTGCCGCCGGAGAACACCTGCAGACTGACAATGTCCCGGTCAAGATCGACAACTTTGGCCAGAGAACACTCGCCGTCGATATTTTCAACCACGGCAATATCGCCAAAAGCCACGCCTTCTGCCCGCACCCGTATCAAATCACCGACAATTTCCAGCAGGCGTATGTGACGTATCAAATTTTGAATAATGGTCATCGTTTAACTCGTTTTTTCCATAGCGGGAACATATAAAGTATCGATTATTATTGCACTGTTATGACAACACTGCTAAGAGATGGGAAGGTAACGCGATGCTCAACTTTTTCAACAAAGGATGTGATTTTCATGCCCTGAAAACAGATCGGGGGTGTCATCCTCCGCGATCTTTTTTGCGGGAATTATATACTATTCCCCTATATGGACTCCTCGTTTATTGCAAGATAAGTTTTCACTATTAATGTCACCAACAAAAATCATGTTTGCAGCCCTATATTCGGGCTCTTGTTGAATCTATCCCCGCACGTTCACCACGATTCTCTAACGATTTATTGTTGCGAACCTATTGAAGTAACGAGGCTTGAAAGTACCGGCCTGCCCTGTTTTTATCATAAAACGGTAGTGATTTGCCTCCTCAACTCAGTTTTACGCTTAAAAAACTGATCGAGATCTACTTGGTTTGAGTACTTTTTAAGGTTGTAGGTACCGCATTAGAGCAGGGAAATTGAGTGCGTGCGTGTAAAAGCAGGCTCTGAAAGGCGACATTTTTCTTTGAACGAGGGTTGTTAATACTATTTTTCTACATAGAGACTAAATTAATGACATTTCCAATGTTTTATCCTGGCCCTTTTTTAAAAAAAATACGTGAATCTACGGGCCATATTTTTGCGAAATAAAAGGGTTAGCCCTTAACTTACCGGCATTGAACCTGCCCCCGTTGATTCATTAATTCTGCGGTTCAAGATAATGGATCACCTCTTTCGTTAATGGCTTTATCCATACAAGCGATTAATTTTTCAGCCAGAATTTTGACGTGAGGCTCTTTGCAGATATCAAAATGTGCTCCGGGAACAGGTTGAACGTCTAGCCTATCGCCCAAATGTTGTGTCCATGCCAGTTCTGGAGGAGCATAGCTAGAGATTGCATTATCGCTCTCTAATCCCTGAAATAACGTCACCCGACCTTTATATATCTTTGGTTGATAACTATTGTGACAAACTATATCGGGCGCTCCCGTATAAATGTGAGGCCAAAAATCCTTGCCATATTTATAAAATGTTATCAGATCGGTGATTTTATGATTGACCATCGTCAACAATTGACGTGGACTTTGGCTAAACAACCGATGCATCTTCCGATGATAGGGTAAAAATTGCTTTTCATGGGTCAGGTGTGTATCTAGCAGGCCCACAAAGTTCACTTCATATCCATTTGCACGTAATTGACAAGCCATTTCATAGGCAATAATGCCACCAAAGGAAAAACCCATCAAATAGTAGGGACCATGCGGCTGTATCAGTTGCAGCTCGTTAATATAATGGCTAGCCAGCTCTTCTAATAGCGGCAGACGAACAGAATGATTACTGTTTTCCGCCGCCATGCCATATCGGAGAAAATAGAGCGGTTGATCCTTTCCTAGATACCGGGGCAAGTCCAGCAGAGAAATGGTGTGAATCGCAAATAAGGGTGGCCGTGAACCTTGCGCCTGAATTGAAACAAGAGAATACCGTGAAGGTTGCTGATTACCAGACGATATGATTATTCCCAGCTCCTCAACTGTTGGAGATTGGTAAATTGCGCCCAAGGGAATGTCGAAATTGAACTGTTTGCTAATTTCAATCGCTATTTTAACCGCCAGCAAGGAATGTCCGCCCAACTCGAAGAAATTATCGTGAATGCCAATATTCTTCACACCCAGTAAATTTTCCCAGACAACAATCAGTTTGCGTTCGATCTCATTGCGTGGAGCGGCGCATGCCTTGGATACTGCTTCCGCCAAAGGTAGTGGCAGGGCTTTACGGTCCAACTTGCCATTAGGCGTGAGCGGCAGGGCGTTGAGAAACACATAGGCTGACGGTATCATGAATTCCGGCAATTTTAGCTTAAGAAAGCCCCTCACTTCAGTTGAGGTGATGGTGGAACTGCCTCGGGAAACCATATAAGCAACAAGCCGTTTGTCTCCTGGAACAGTCTCGTACACGTCAACCACTACTTCACGTAGTTGCGGGTGCTGAAGCAATGCCGCCTCAATATCGCTTAACTCGATGCGGAAGCCCCGGATCTTTACCTGTAAGTCGTTGCGAAACAGAAATTCAATGGTACCGTCAGCCAACCATCGAGCTAGGTCGCCTGTCTTGTACATATGAGCGTCGGCTTCTGGGACAAATGGGTCGTGTACAAAACGCTCCGCTGTCAACTCCGGACGATTTAAGTAGCCACGCCCAACCGCCACTCCGCCGATATAAATTTCGCCTGCGACGCCAATGGGCACCGGTTGCCGATAGCCATCCAAGATGTAAATACGGACGTTCCGAATGGGTCTTCCAATGGGTACAGGTCGATTGAGATATTGTTCAAGCTCAGAAGACATACGGTAACACGTAGCTATTATGGTGCACTCAGTCGGCCCATAATTGTTGAAAAACTCGGGCCGTGGTTCCGGCATTTCCAACAGTTTGGATGGCTGCATCGGCTCGCCTCCCAAAAAAACTCGCCGTAGACTGCTGAGTTCTCCGTTATTACTGGCATCGATCAGCGTATAAAATCCGCTCGGCGTGAGGGTCATCATGCTAATGCGCTCTTGTAGCACCAGATTTACAATGACTTGCGGATTAAAGGGTTCGCTCGCTAAAACCAGTCTGGCGCCAGCAAGTAATGGGCCGTAAATAACTTTTTGAGTCACATCAAAAGCCATAGATGTCACCACCAAAACTGCATCATCGCAAGTAAGATCAGTTCCCTCGCTGATATACCAGGGAAGCAGGTTTTGTAAACCTCGATGCAATATTTCGACTCCTTTAGGCTTTCCGGTGGAGCCGGACGTGTAGATAACATAAGCCAGATTTTCAGGCTTGAGTCCTGCACTTTTAGGGTCAAGATTAGTGTCAGGAAATATTGCCCACACGGGACACTGGGCAGATAAATCAAGCAAACGCGGGCATTTCGCTAGATCAGCGAACAGTGTTTCATACTGACTATTAGTCAGCAACGCTAATGGAGCACTGTCTTCAAGCATAAACGCCAGCAGTTCCTTTGGGTAACAAGGATCAAAGGGCACATAGGCGCCACCGGCTTTAAGGATGCCGAGCCAACCAACCACCTGGTCAATAGATCTTTCAAGACAGACTCCGACCAGCACTTCCGGCTCAACACCGATATGACGCAAATAATGAGCAAGTTGGTTGGCGCGGGCGTTGAGTTCGCCATAGGTTAGTTGTTGATTTTTGCAAACTATAGCCACCGCATGAGGCGTGCGCTCAACCTGTTCTTCGAACAATTGATGAATGAATTTAGCGTCGGGAAGCGCTACGCTCGTATTATTCCACTCCACCAGTAATTGTCGGCGCTCAGGTTCAGTCAGCAAGGAAAATTGGGACAGATGCGCCTCCGGGTGAGCGACGATGCTGCCAAGAAGAGTCTGAAAATGGCCGATCAGGCGGTCTATAGTAGAGGCTTCAAACAAGTCAGCCGCGTACTGCACCTCACCTGCCAAGCCATGCAAGGTTTCCGATAGTTCAAGGATAAGGTCGAATGGGAGGGTTCCGGTATCGTCCTGTAGAAAATTCGGGGTAATTTTGTTTAACGACGCGGTATCATCGGGAAGATTTTGGAAGATGAACATGACCTGAAACAGCGGATTGCGGCTGCAGTCGCCTTGCAAATCAAGCGCTTCGACCAGTTTTTCAAACGGCATATCCTGATTGGCGTAAGCCTCAAGCACGACTTCTCGCACCTGTGTCAGCAAGTCACGGAAACTCGGATTACCGGAAAGATTGGTACGCAATACCAGAGGATTGCCGAAAAATCCGTTCAAACTTTCCTTATCTAAACGACTCTGCCCATTGCTCGGTGTACCGATCACAATGTCATCCTGGCCGCTGTAGCAGTGCAAAAGAACTTGAAAAATCGACATCAAAGGCATGAACAAGGGCACGCCTTCGTGCCGACTCAGGGCTTTCAATTTCTCTACCAAGCCGGGCGATAAGCTGAATGTCCGAGTTTCCCTGCGGAAAGGCCGTACCGTCGGGCGCGGCTTGTCGGTGGGCAATTCTAGCGCGGGCGCATCTGCTAGCCGTAACTTCCAGTAATCCAGCTGCCGTTCCATTAATTTAATCATGTCCGGTTTTTGAAACAGCTCTGGTAATTCGCTAGATGGATCAGACAAGTGCATTTGTATATTACCCCAGAATCAGAGCTTGTTTCGTCTTACTATGTAGACAGACGAAGACAAGCTGATTTTTTTAGAAAAGTGTTTAATTAGCGATTTCTTAACCGACACAGTCAGTCGCAACTGTCTGAAATAATGGGTCATCGCTGTTGATTTATATGGTAAATGGTTTTATTTTTTATCAAAAAATTTAAGCGCCATTGCTATCGGGTGTGCTGACTGCTAAGTCAGAATGACTTAAATGATAAGACAGCGCCCATAACTTGTTACTGCGGTTACGTACTAACTACACACTATCAATAACTTATAGTCATTTTTTTACTTCGTAAGTTATTGATTTTTAGTTTTCCTGCGTAATGTCAGCTAATAATATACATCTATTTCAATCAAATAGGAGTAGGTAACCACACGTATTGTATGGATAGGTCCAAATATTGTACATTCTAACGACAGTTGGCACGCTCCTAGTGCCAAAACAAGTCGTTCAGCGGTCTATTTTAGTTAAGAACAGTTGAATATTCATAAACATCAACGGAGTTATTGGATATTGAGCGCTCTTACATTAATTTCAGAGAAACTTCTAATTTAGTATTTCATCTGAAATACATGGCTGACCAACGGTGCTCTATTTCGTGCCGTAGACAAGCCAAAAAAACTTTGGTATGCAAATGCCCGGCCTCTATACAGCCTTAAGTAGATTCCCTTACCGGAGAAGTGCGCGCCCCCCATTATTAATAAGGAGAAGCAATGATTTCACCAGAATCAGCATTAGAAAAAAATATTGATCCGTTAAAGTCAATTCCAATAGCCCCTTCAATATCATTACTGTCATGGAAGAATAGCAGTGCGGAAGAGTTGAAAGGCATAAAAGAATGGATAACTGAATTTTTATGCAACCCTCATCCATCATTAGGACGTTCTGGTAATGTTTGTCCGCTGACAAAAGAAGCAATCAATAAGGATAGTATTTTCTTTACACTAGAAAAGTCTATTCGCTTGGATAAAGAAAGTGAAATCAAAAAGATAGCAAGTCAAATTAAGCTATTTAAAGAACTACAAACGACTAATGGAGAAAGTTACAAGGTAATAATAAATGTTTACCCGTATATTAATAAAGAAGAATATTCTAAAATTGAATCCATCCAAAATGAATTAAAGCCAATATTTGTAGAAGAAAGCTTAATGATTGGTCAGTTTTACCCAGGGTGTAAAGAAAAGGGGCTATGGAATGATAATTTTTTTCCCCTTGATAGTCCAATTGCTTTATTAGCCATAAGAAATATGGCAATAACTGATATTGCATTTTTAATGACAAATAATGCTTTTGTAAAAAAGTATTTAGAAGTCTTTGGAGAGAAAGGAGAAATCTTTTTAAAAAAAATTATTGAACATAAGAAAAACATGCTACTAAGACAATGATAAGTAGCACAAATAAATAACTCACATTTGACAAAAATATCTACCTTATTAAAGTTTATTTAAAAAAACAGACTAGACATTTTTCTAGTAAAATATGAATAATCAACATACCCTCCATAATAATTATGCCATCAAAAATAGTGAAGATGCTAGAAAACCTTTATGTGAACTCTATTTTTATAGACAAAATAGGCTTGTCATTTAACCAGTTTATAGTAGTGTCTAAAGATGAAAAAATAACCATAATAGAAACTGGCTTCAGGAATGATTTTGGTGCATTATCAAAAAATATAGCCTCTATGGGATTGAATCCAGAAAACATAGACAATGTCATAGTTCCTCACTTCGAAGCAGATGAAATGGGAGCCTTACCCGAAATATTGAACGTGTCGAAGCAGAAAGTAAAGGTATATGCGCATCCTATTTGCACATTTGGTTTAAACGATATATTTAATGCGCGAGCAAAGCCTGTAAAGGATAACAAGATTATATCTATATTCGAAGGATGTTCATTAAAGTTTATATACACAAAGCATGTTCATCAGTGGGATAGCCTAGTTGTTTACTGGATTGAACAAAAAATATTATTTTCTTCCGATCTATTCATACAAAAAGGTGAATTTACAGGAATAAATAATGAAAATTGTATAACAGAAATTATTGCATCAATACATAAAGATAATTACTTGCCATCACATAATTATCTTAACCATGCATTAGACAAAATAAAAGAAAACAAAATAGATATTATTTTTCCAATGCATGGATCAGGACTTTCAAATCATATAGATTTCTATATAGATTCATTAAAAGAACTCACTTTTTAATTATATTACTCTCTTCACTTTTCAATATAAAATAATAAAATATTTAAAATCTCAATAGCGCTGACATGAGCGGAAGCCGTGTTACACTGGCAATAGTTGAATCTTGCCCAAACAATATGCCGTACTATTCTGAGGCGACGAACACCTGAAAACCAAGCCCACGGCACGGGCAGGCTGCATAATAACGAACTCGACGATATTTGACAGGAGTCGCCTCAAGAGCCCCAAGTGAACATCATAACCCATTGAAACCATGCAGTTTAATTATCTTATCCGGCATTGTTGAATAAATCATTGAACTCATTATGCGAGCGATTTCTGTCACTGTCAGAGTTACCCTCTTCCTGCTCTTGCTGTGTTTGGCGGTCCCCGTTGTGCTTGCCGATGTTTCTGTTAAAGGGCTTAACGGCGAAGCTAAAAAAAATGTCGAACTCTTACTATCGTTGGTAAAAGAAAATTGCAACTCGCCAGAATGGAAAATACGCGACTTGTTCGACCAAGCCGATACAGATATAAAGCTGGCTTTACGGGCTTTGGGTTATTACCATCCCGTTATCACAAAATCGCTGACTTTCAGCACCCCATGCTGGCAAGCAGACTTTGCTATTAATCCCGGTCCGCAAGTCATCGTTGATGAGGTCACTATCTCCATAACCGGCGATGCCGATGAGGACCCCGAATTCCAAAAACTACGCAACCAACTGCTGACCGCAAAGGGAAAGCCGCTCCGTCACGATCACTATGAAAAGATGAAAAGCCGGATTCAATCGTTGGCGCTGGAAAGAGGTTATTTAAAAAGCAGCTTTTCAGAAAAACAGCTGTTAATCGACAAAGCCAGCAACAAGGCGCATATCCAGCTGGTGTTTAACGCAGGAAAACGCATGGTGTTTGGCAATATCAGGGTTGATCAGGACATTTTGAACCCGGACTTTGTGCAAAAACTCATTTCCATCAAAAGCGGCGATTTTTATTCCGGCGAGCAACTCGCTAAGTCGCACAACACGCTGTCAAAAAGCGGTTATTTCGACATGATAGACATTCGTCCGGACACCGAAAACATCGATCAGCAACAGGTGCCGGTGTCACTTAAGCTGCACCCCAAAAGCAAGCACCATTACAGCCTGGGCGTGGGTTTCGATACCGACATCGGGCCTTTGTTGAGCGCTACCTATATCAACCGTCGAGTGAATCGACAGGGCCATTTTTTTAACGCCAATATCGACCTCTCTCCGGTACTGTCAACAGCTGATGCCGAATACAGCGTCCCCCTCGACAATCCAGTCAGCGATTTCTTCAGTTTCGGCGGAGGCTTCAAGCGAGAAGATACCGATACCTTTAAATCGCTATCGGCGAAACTTTCCGCGCGGTTAAAGCATATCTTCGACAACGGCTGGAGACAGACGCTTTTTATCGACTCCGTCTACGAAGATTTCACCATCGGCGAAACATCCAACCAAGTGCTTTTGTTGGTACCTGGCGGCAGCTGGTTGCGTTCCGTTTCCGATAGCGCTATGCGCCCTACGCGCGGTCATCGCCTAGAGCTTAATCTGGCCGGAAGTTATAAAAACCCACTGTCCGATGTCAGTTTTGCGCAAGGTTCCGTAGCCGCCGTCTGGATGCATCTCTTACCTTGGGGCGGCACGTTTATCGGCCGAACCGAGCAAGGCGCAATGCTGGTCGACGAGTTCGACCGGCTACCATCATCATACCGATTTTATGCCGGCGGCATGAACAGCATACGCGGTTACGCTTATAAGGAACTGGGCGCGAAAGACCCGCTGGGCCACGTGGTAGGCGGCAAGTTCTTAAGCGTAGTCAGCGCGGAATACGAGCACCCTGTGCTTGACGACTGGGGCCTCGCGGCATTCATCGACGGCGGCAACGCGTTCAATCCCGACAATATCGACATCAAAGCCGGTGCGGGATTGGGGGTAAGATGGTATTCGCCTATCGGCCCGATCCGGCTGGATTTTGCCATACCTTTGAATGATGCGGATTCGTCATTCCAAATCCATTTTGCCGCAGGCGCAAGGCTATGAAAAAACGCTGGGCTCTGCTCGGCCTGATGCTGGTATTGATGATACCGGCCGGCCTGCTCGGCTTGATGTCCAGTTCAAGCGGCAGCCGCTGGCTATTGCAAACCGTTTTGCCGACGCAAGTCTCGGTTGAAAATATTGAAGGCCGCTTGCTTGACCGTATCACCTTGACCGGACTGCACTATCAAAGCAATACCGAAACCATTGCCATTAACCGGCTTGCTTTTGCCTGGCAACCTTCGCAACTGTTCTCGGGGATTGTTAAAATTGTTGATGTGACAGCCAATGATATCAACATTAATCTGACTGAGACCACGCAGGCAGATCCCGGAACATTCGACTTGAATGCCGAGTTGCTTCTGCCGTTGCAGATTGCCATTGAAAATCTGCTGGTGACCAACCTGAGCTTTCAGCAAGGCGAGCATCGGCAACATCTGGAAGAGCTGCAGTTGTCGGCCTTTACCGAACGAGGTCGTCTTAACATCGTTTCGCTGTCCGTCAATGCCGAACCGGCTGGACTGACAGCGCAGGGACAAATGGGTTTGGGCAAAGGCTTTCCCTTGAATTTGACTGCCGATTGGCAAGTTAGCACAGCAGACAACGGCCTGTGGCAGGCAAAGACCACAATCAAGGGCGACCTGCAACAACTGGCTTTCGATAGCCAATTAACATCGCCATTTACCTTAACCTTGGCAGGTCGCCTGGATGATTTGTCGGGCGAACCGAAAGTAAACTTGCGCGGCGATTGGCAAAAACTGAACTGGCCGCTGACAGGCGATGCGCCGCAAGTCAGCAGCGAACAAGGCAATTTCGAGCTGACCGGATTGCTCAGCGATTACCGGATTACGCTAAACGGGGATTTAACCCAGCCGTATTTGCCCAAAGCTAGGCTGGTGTTTAATGGCAAAGGCAGCATCGATGCCTTGACCATTGAAAAACTGGAGCTCAAATCAACGGCCGGAGCATTCAAGATCGACGGCGATATATCGTGGAAAGACGCCACGGTTTTCGACCTGAAAGCGGCCGGTCAAGATTTCAATCCCGCGATCCTGATGCCCGAACTGCCCGGCAGCCTGACCTTTAATGCCCATTTTAAAGGACAACTGGCAGGCGAAGCATTGCAACTGGATGCCGACATTAGCCAACTGACCGGCAAGCTAAGAGGCTACCCGGTTAGCGCAAACGGCAAGCTATTTTTGGCTGACGGGCAACTCAAGGTCGATGCCTTTAAACTGGTTTCGGGGGCGAATAAATTTGCCGTCGACGGCACCCTGGGTCAGGAACAAGCTGTGCTCGATCTAATGATTGATGCGCCTAAGCTGGAATCGTTATGGCCGGGTCTAGGCGGCAGTTTACAAGGTGACGGGCATTTGCAAGGCGCATGGCAAAACCCGTCGGTAAAATTTCAGGCTACCGGCAAGCGCCTGCGCTTTGCCGAACACCGCGCCGAACAGTTAGCCGTCAACATCGATTATCAGAGCGACGACAAAAAGATTTCCAAGATGAAGCTGTCTGCCGGCACCATTAAAACCGGCGCCACTCAAATCGAAAAACTGCTGATCGACGGTTTTGGCACAGTTGACCAGCATCGCTTTAACGCCGACATCCGTTCTTCTTATGGCGATGTATCAACTGCGCTTACTGGCCGTTTGCAGGGCGATATATGGCAGGGCGATTTTTTCAAACTGGATTTGAATTCCAGGGATTTCGGACGCTGGCAACTTAGCAGCAACATGCTTATCCGCATTGCCCAAAGCCCCGTCGGCGTTGATGCAACGATGGCGAAAACCTGTCTGACCCAACAGGCCGCCATTATTTGCCTGCAGGGGCATTATCCGGCCAACGGCGATTTTAGCTTTACCATTAAAGCCAGGGAATTGCCGACCAGCCTGATGCAAGCCTATCTGCCTGAACAGATGAAAATAACAGGCCTTATTAATGCCGACGCAGACATGCAGCAGCAAAAGGGCTTGTTGATCGGCAATTACCGATTAACGATGCCCCCTACGACCGTTGCCTTAAAGGCTGAGGAAACCAGTACCAAGATTGCTTTGGGTGCGTCGTCGTTGTCAGGCCAGATTAAAGGAGAGATTGTTTCAGCCGACCTTAACTTGGCGCTGGCCGCCCAAGATTATTTGCGCGCCCGTCTGCAACTGGACACAGGGGGAACCCAAACGCTATCGGGTCAAGTGACGGCTTCGATCATTGAGTTTTCGCTGCTGAATCCTTTTGTTCCGCAGTTATCGAATATAAAAGGTGAACTTAAGGCAGATTTAGCATTGACCGGCAGCCTCGACACACCGATTGCTAACGGGGTAATCGGTTTCAGCGGCGGCGCTGCAGACATCGCTGAACTGGGTCTGGAAATTCGCGAAATAAAACTTCAAGCGCTTGCAGCAGTCGAACGCATTCAGCTCAGCGGCTCGGCCAAATCGGGGCAAGGCTTTGTCAATCTCGACGGCTTTGCCGACCTGCAAGGTGGTGCTGCAGAAATAATGCTGAACGGGACCGACTTTGACGCCGCCAAACTGCCCGAAGCGCAAATAGTCGTTTCGCCGGCATTAAAGCTGCTGTTTGCCGACAGGCAAGGCAAAGTGACCGGCAAACTGAAAATCCCCAAAGCCGTGTTGCAGCTAAAGGAAATTCCTGAAAATGCGGTAAAAGCGAGTCCTGATGAAGTGATTATCGGCGAACAAAAAGCCGAGCAACCGACAGCAATCAATATTGATGCCGACATTGAAGTTGAACTGGGCAAGCAGATTAGTTTCTCAGGGCAAGGCCTGGAAACCAAGCTGTCCGGAAAACTGAAGATCGCCAAAAGCGGAGAAAAAACCGCCATGTACGGCGTCGTCGACATGGACAAAGCCCGTTATAAACGCTACGGGCAGGAACTGACCGTGCGTAAAGGACGCTTCTTGTTTAGCGGTCCGGTCGATAAACCCTGGCTGGATGTTGAAGCCATACGCGTATCAAGAAGCCAGGACGTTACCGCCATTCTCAGCCTAACCGGCCCCTTGGAAGCGCCGCAAACGCGTATCTACTCAGAACCCGACTTGCCGGAAGCCGAAGCCCTGGCGTATTTAGTGACCGGCAGGGCGTTAAATCAAGTGAGCAAAGCTGAAGGTAATATGGTTGCCAGCGCCGCATTATCCTACGGAGCCGGTCAGGTATCCTGGATTGCCGATAAATTGGGCGTTGACGAGTTTGAAATTAAAGAAGGAAAAACACTACAGGATACCTTGGCTACTGTAGGCCAATATCTGACACCGGATTTCTATGTAGGTGCTAAAGTTGGCCTGTTCAATAAACAAGCCGTATTGGTGTTAAAACACAAACTAACCAAAACCCTGAATGTTGAAACGCAGACCGGCACATCGCAAAGAATAAAGCTTAACTATGAATTTGATAAGGATTAAGAGTGACATCCTCCCCCAGCTGAAGGAAGGGGATTCCTGATGTAAATCAGGAGCAGGCATATATCGCTATTACCTACTGGTTTCTGCTGCTGGCGACATTGTTGCATCGCTCACTTCACAGACTATCCCCGTCAGCCCGACGGTTGTTTTCTACTTTTTAAGCGCTTATTCAAGACCTCACACTGGTTGCTTGGTTATCGCTGAAAGTGAATTTGAAGTCTTTTTAAAGCTTAAGATAGCGTCCTCTGGTAGCTACTCATGGATAAAACAGACTCAAACTATTCATCAGCCTTTTGTTATAGAAGTGATAACACCATCGCTTGTCCCAGAACCAGGTGTTACTAAGTAATTTGTAATGTATTCAAACATATTATATTATGTAGCATATGAATACATACAGACCACATGAATTTGCAAAGCTGATAGCTAAATCTACCCATACTCTACAAGTATGGGATAGAAAAGGTATTTTAAAAGCTCACCGATCACCCACAAACCGGCGGTTCTATACGCATGACCAGCTTTCAGACATTCTGGGTGTTAAAGTCGATAAGCGTATAGCCGTCAGTTATTGTCGTGTGTCCAGCCCAGGGCAAAAAGATGACCTATTATCACAACAAAAGGCCGTTGCCGATTTTTGTGTGGCCGCTGGCATTGCGATTGACGAAACCGTGGTTGAAGTGGGTGGTGGCTTAAACTTAAAGCGCAAACAGTTTGTCAGGCTTATGTCGTTGGTTGAGGCCAGGGCAATCCATACCTTAGTCATCGCGCACAAAGATCGCCTAGCCCGCTTCGGCATGGACTGGTTTGAATATTATCTTGAACAACACGGCTGCAAGCTGGTCATCATTAACAATGAAGCATTGTCCCCCGAGTCGGAAATGGTGCAGGATTTAATGGCGATTATCCATGGTTTTTCATGTCGGTTATACGGACTACGCCGGTATAAAAAAATCATAAAGGACGCAGTCAGTGATAACACAGATAGCCTATAGCGATAACCTTAATCAAGGCAAATTTGCGGCACTGGTCGAGCAAGCCGAGCGGCTGGGTGCCATACGCTCAGAGGTTTGGGAGCGCTTCGGCTCCATTAATGGCATAGGTTTACGGGACAGAACCATTCGGGATAACTGGCTTAAGCAAGGCAGGCAGTTCAATGTCGGCGCAACGCCTTGGAAACAAACCTTATGCGACGCAATAGGCGACGTTAAAGCCTGTCGTGAAGCTGCTAAATTTGACGTAAAACAGTCTATCCGTCGTCACACCCAAGACAAGGACGAACAAAAACGCCTGTATACATTGCTTAAATCCGATAAATATCTGGACGACCGTTATTTGTCGCGCACGATGTGTAAATATTTTAAGCGTGGACACAACCACACCCATAACCAAATCATCGTCCGGTCGGATGATTACACCGTCTTTGTCTTGCATAAAAACGTCTGGATCAAGATTCCCAGCCTGATTAAAGGCAAGCGCATCGCCATCCCGTTAAGCACCACCGTAGCGCCAAAAGGCAATCTGCGCATTATCTTGCGCAACAATAAGGTTGAAATTCATTACGCTGCCGAAGACGTGAAAACAAACGATTGCGGTAGCCAAACAATCGGCGTGGATAAAGGCTACACCGAGGTATTGACCGATTCAGACGGTGTGCATCATGGTGTAACCCTTGGCGCTGTTTTAACGAAAGAATCAGACCGGCTAAAGCTGAAATATCAACGCCGCAATAAGCTAAAGCATATCGCTAAGAAAAAGCCCTGGGTGACACCGCATAACTTGGGGCGCAAGAAACTACACAGACAAGCCCTTAAACATCAATCGGGTGTTAGGACGATAGTGCATGAAGCCGTCAATCAGGTTATTGACAAGGCGGCGGTGATTGTCACCGAAGATTTAACCTCACCGATTGCCGGTAAGAAATTCGGTAAGAATGTGAGCCGCCGATTGTCCTCCTGGACAAAAGGCGTTATTGCCCACGCAATAGAAAATGTATCTCGCCGTAGAGGTTCTACGGTCGTTTACATCAATGCTGCATACACTTCACAAATAGATTCTTGCGATGGCTCCCTTTCCCGGAAACGTAGCGGGGAAAAGTTTTATCGTCGACTGCATGGATTGCAGGAGGTAGAGCAATGCAGGAGCAATTGCCGAGAAAACGGGGAGGTGTTGCAGGCGGATGTTAACGCCGCACGAAACGTCTTAGCAAGACTCCACGACTCAGAGATAAGTCGATGGACACCTTATAAACAGGTCAAGTCCATCTTGCTAAAACGGAACAGTGCCAACCGGTTGAAACTGCTCACCCAGGATTCCAGTTGCAGGTTGCAAGACCTATCAACGGAAAGCGAATTATCAAATGAATATGTTTGTATATGAAATTTGAAGCAGCCGATACGTGATTCAATAATCAGCCTCTCTGTTCAGCCTACATTTAAAATACACATCCATGTTTCCAGCTACCGAACCCCAAAGTTTAGTTCAATTACTCTCTTACTGGGCAACCAGTACACCTAATAAAGAGGCGATTATAGCGCCAGCGCGTCTGCCATTAACCTATAAGAATTTATTAACCCTAACCCAGCATATCCGCGAACAATTAAACTTATTGGGTTTAGGCTCCGGAAGCCGCATTGCCTCCATTTTGCCTAATAGCCCGGAAGCTGCGGTTGCTTTTCTTACCGTGAGTTCCTGTGCGTCATTTGCGCCGTTGAACCCGATTTGTACCGACGCAGAATTGGAACGCTATTTATCTGACCTTAAATCCAACGCACTGATTATTTTAGCTAACTCAAACTCTGCAACGAGAATCTTCATTGCACAACGTTTGAATATACCGGTTATTGAACTTATTCCAGAGTTTTCTCAAGGAGCGGGTAGTTTTTCATTGCGCGGCGATACCGGATTGCCTGCTATCAACTCTGGTTTTTCCAGTGCTACCGATATTGCCTTGATGTTATATACATCAGGCTCAACCGCTAAAGCTAAATTGGTTCCTATTCTGCAACAGGCTATTTGCCAAACTTGCTTTAGTGTTGCCGAGTTTATGGGACTCACCGAGCAGGATTGCTGCTTAAATGCACTGCCTTTATTTCATACACATGGCTTAATTTCGAGTGTTTTGTTGCCCTTGGCAGTGGGCGGCTGTTGTGTGTATATTTCAGAGTTTCGAGCAGAAACTTTCGTCGCTTATTTGCAAGCCTACGACCCGACCTGGTATTCCGCCTCACCGACGATACATCTGGCTGTTTTAGATCGAGTTAAAAAAACGCCGGGCTTTCAGACCAACCCGTCATTACGCTTCATTCGCTCAGCATCAGCGCCGTTATCGCTTGCTTTAATCAATGAGCTGGAAAATATCCTGGGAGTTCCCGTTATTGAAGCTTACGGTATGACTGAAGTAGTGCATATTAGCAGTAATCCCATGCCTCCCGGCATTCGCAAACAAGGTTCGGTGGGCATCAGTTACGGCCATTGTAAAATCAGTGTCATTGATGATCTTGGACAAAGCCTGCCTTCAATGATTGAGGGCGAAATAGCCGTTCAAGGGCCAACGGTCATCGGCGCCTATAGTGATAATGATGCCGCTAATCGGGATGCATTTTGTGCACAGGGTTTTCGTACCGGGGATTTAGGCTATCTCATTGAAGCTTACGGTATGACTGAAGTGGTACATATTAGCAGTAACCCCATGCCTCCCGGCATTCGCAAACAAGGTTCAGTGGGCATCAGTTACGGCCTTTGTAAAATCAGTGTCATTGATGATCTTGGACAAAGCCTGCCTTCAATGACTGAGGGCGAAGTAGCCGTTCAAGGGCCAACGGTCATCGGCGCCTATAGTGATAATGATGCCGCTAATCGGGATGCATTTTGTGCACAGGGTTTTCGTACCGGGGATTTAGGCTATCTCGACGAAGACGGCTATTTATTCATTACCGGTCGTATGAAAGAAATCATCAATCGCGGCGGCGAGAAAATATCGCCTTATGAGGTTGACCAAGTCCTGTTGGCACATCCTGCCATTAAAGAAGCGGTTACTTTTTCGGTAGCTCATGCGACCTTAGGTGAAAATGTCGCTGCCGCTGTTGTCCTAACTGAAAAAAACCCAGTAGAAGCCGAAGCGCTCCGGCACTATGTTCGGCAAAAATTGGCTGAATTTAAGGTGCCTTATCGTATTGTAATCAGCGACCATTTGCCCAAAGGCCCTACCGGCAAGGTGAAACGGCATAAGATGGCGACCTACTTTGCAGCGCAATTGTCCGCGCAAGCTATTAAATTCAATCAAAATGAATTACCAGCCACCCAGCTGCAAGAAAAGTTGCTGACTATGTGGCGGGAGTTACTCAATATTGAAAGTATCGGCATTGATGACAATTTTTTAGCCTTAGGCGGGAATTCTTTGTTAGCGATGCAATTTATCGCGCAGGTTAATACACAATTTCAAGTCGATTTTCCACTGCAGCTATTGTTTGAAGCCGCCACCGTTGCTGAGTTGTCGGCACACTTGGAAGCTCTGCTAAAACAAGAAAATCGCCAGGTAAGCCTTGCTATCAAAGCATTGCCCCGTAAGCATTAATCCATAAAAAACATGAGCCATCTTCAAGAACACAACCACACTCCCTGTTTACAAGACCCCGTTGAAAATGATGACATTTTCCCCGTCTCCTATGCCCAGCAACGACTTTGGCTTTTAGACCGCTTACTCGGCATCGGCGGTCTTTATAATATTTTTTGGGCCGTTCAACTGAAGGGCAAACTGGATGTTCCTGCCTTGCAACAGAGCCTCAAGGCAATTGTCGCTCGCCATGAAAGCCTGCGGACTTGTTTTGTCGAACAAAACGGCGAACCGGTTCAGGTCATCAGGGCGTCAATACCCTTTGCCTGCGCCTTGATAGAATTGCCTCAAGAAAATAGGACTAGCGAAATCCAACGCCGACTCCAGACAGAAGCCAATAAACCGTTCGATCTTAAACAAGCCCCATTAATACGCGCCTTGTTGCTCAGATTATCCGAACAGGAACATATCCTGATGGTCACCCTGCATCATAGTATTTCTGATGGCTGGTCCATGGGCGTGTTCAGGCAAGAATTGGCTAGTTTTTATCGGGCTTTTAGCCAAGGACAAACTGCTAAATTGCCTGAACTGCCCATTCAGTATGCCGACTACGCGGTCTGGCAACGCGAATGGCTACAGAGCGAGGTACTGGAAAGACAGCTCAGCTACTGGAAATCCCAGTTGACCGGTTTGGCCGTATTGGAATTGCCGACCGATAAGCCCCGCCCGAAACAGCTGACTTATCGGGGTGCGCAAGCAGACATTCACTTGCCAGCCGTATTGACCCAGCGCTTGAAAACGCTGAGCCGACAGCAACACGTGACCTTGTTCATCACCTTGTCGGCAGCCCTGCAAGTACTGTTACATCGTTACAGCGGTCAGGACGATATTGTGCTCGGCACGGCGATTGCCGGACGTAACCGGCAGGAACTTAAAAATCTGATCGGTTTTTTTGTCAATACCCTGGTACTACGAACTGATTTATCCGGCGCGCCCGGTTTTAATGCGCTATTAAGCCGGGTACGCAAAACCTGCTCGGACGCTTACAGCCATCAGGATTTGCCTTTTGAAAAGCTGGTGGCTGAATTGAATGTGCCGCGAGATGCCAGCCGACATCCGCTGTTTCAGGTCATGCTGATTTTGCAACCCGCTACCCAAGACTTGCAATTGCCCGGATTGACTGTCAGCAGGCTTGCTGTACCGCATTCAACCGCCAAGTTTGATCTGTTGATGTCATTAAAGGAGCATCCCGATGGCTTAACGGGGACGATTGAATACAGCACCGATTTATTCAATGCCGAGACCATTACCCGGTTGATAGGTCATTTTCAGACCTTATTGGAAGCCATTGTTGAAGCCCCGGAAACCCCCATTGCCCAATTGCCACTACTCACAACCGCTGAACGTCAGCAGTTATTAGTCACATGGAATGCCACCCAAACCGACTATCCGAAACACCGCTGTATTCATCAACTTTTTGAACAGCAGGCGGCAACAACACCGGATGCCATCGCGCTGGTGTTTGAAGACCAGCAACTGAGTTATCAGGCGCTGAATGACCAAGCCAATCGCTTGGCGCATTACCTGCGAACACGGGGGGTGCAAGCGGATACTCTGGTGGCGATTTGTCTGGAGCGCAGTATTGACCTGGTGATTGGCCTGCTGGCCATATTGAAGGCGGGCGGCGCCTATTTGCCGCTTGATCCGGCTTATCCGTTGGAACGTCTGGCTTTTATGCTGGACGATTCAAAAACGGCGTTGCTGTTAACCCAGAAAAAATTTGCTTCGGTCACCGATGCCTTGACGTTAAATGCCGGAATACAACGAATTTATTTGGACGCCGAGTTACCAGAAACCCTATCGATTGTTCCGGAAATTGAACTTCATTCTGCCAACCTGGCGTATGTTATTTATACCTCAGGTTCCACCGGAAAACCCAAAGGCGTACAAATTAATCATCGCTCGATGGTCAATTTTTTAACGGCAATGGCCAAGTTACTTGATATAAATGGGCAAGATGTTTTGCTGGGTCTTACCACGCCGTCTTTTGATATAGCCGGATTAGAAATTTATTTGCCGCTGATCTGCGGCGCAAAATCCGTCATTATCAGCCAGGATCTTTTTACTGCCGAGGGTTGGTCAGGTTTAGCAAAAACATTGCAGCAAACTAACTCGATTACCCTGATGCAGGCCACACCGGCGGCTTGGCATTTATTGCTGGCGGCAGGTTGGGCAGGCAATCCGCAACTAAAAATCTTATGCGGTGGCGAAGCGCTGCCCCATGATTTGGCCTTACGTTTACGAAAGAAATCGGAAGCGTTATGGAATCTCTACGGCCCGACCGAGACAACTGTCTGGTCATCGGCGCAGCGTTTATCTGGCAACACTTTCTTGACCGGCGTCACGCCTATTGGGCGTCCCATTGCCAATACCCAATTTTATATACTGGACAGACACTTGCAACTGCTTCCCGTTGGAATGGCGGGCGAGTTGCATATCGGTGGCGATGGCTTGGCGCGAGGTTATCTTAACCGCCCTGAATTAAGCGCTGAAAAGTTTATTGCCAATCCTTTCAGTAATGACATTCAGGAGCGCTTGTATAAAACCGGTGATCTGGCGCGTTATCTGCCCGATGGCACCGTCGAATTTTTGGGGCGTATTGACCAGCAGATTAAGCTGCACGGTCACCGCATCGAGTTAGGTGAAATTGAAGCGGTGTTACTACAGTATTCCGGAATAGCCGGGGCAGCGGTTATCATGAGGGAAGATCAGCCGGGTGACCAACGGTTGACTGCCTATCTGGTGCCCGAGATGCAAGATAATCCCCCGGATGCAGCTGTCATGCGTCAATTTCTCAAAGAGAAGTTGCCGAGCTATATGCTGCCATCTGCCTTTATCATCGTGGAAAGCATACCGTTACTGCCGAACGGTAAGCTGGATCGACACGCATTACCCAAACCGGAACAAACGCCGCAAACGTCTGAAGACACCTTTACCGCCCCCCAAGGAAAATTGGAGCGGCAGTTGGCTCGTATATGGAAAAAGATACTACGCATCCCTTCCGTTGGCAGGCATGACAATTTTTTTGATCTGGGCGGTTATTCTTTTCTGTTTTTCCAGTTAACCGTATTCATAGAAAAAGAATTGGCCATCTCTTTTCCGGCTAATGGTTTGTTGCAAAGTTACACTATCGAAGAGCAGGCCATTCATCTTCAGTCCATAACAAACTCAGCTCAATCACAGCAAAAAAATCAATATGGGATGGCTGATAATGATTTTAAACGTCTATTGACTTATGCTAACGGAAAAAAAGAAAAACAGCACCCTGACCATCCGCTGATATTTCCTTACAATGAGCATTTATCCGGTATTCCATTATATTTTGTTAATGGAGGAAAGTATCTCGGCGCACATATAAAAAACAGGCCATTTTATGATTTAATTTCAGGATTCAATATCATTCAATTAAATGAAAATAATTTTTCGTCATTAGCGGATTATTATGCCGGTGAAATACTTAAATTAAATCCATCGGGTCCCTATTTATTAGGGGGATATTGTTCAGGCGGTTTATTGGCTTTTGAAATAGCCACTCGACTGTTGGCAAAACAAAAGTCTGTGCCTTTATTGATTATGGTCGATCAAAGCTTACCTTGTACCTATTCAGGTAATATTGCTTTTTTACTTTTTCATGAAAACGGTCTAATTAACGAATTATCGCGACTGGATCAATCCGATATTTTAAAACAATATTATCCTGGCGGTTGGACATTGGATGTCATAGAGAGTCAACATTATCCAGAATTATATTATATATCAGCAATGATTGTGGCCGAACGTATTGAGTCTCGGATTAAAAATATAGTGGAAAACGAGGGGGTTGAGCCACTACCTGATCTTGCTAAACAATGTCATATTCAGGCTGTATTACATGAGCAAAGCGCCCAAAAAATTATTTTTATGGTCGAGATAACCAATTGCAGTCAAATTTTATGGCCTGCGGGACAACTATCGATAACACATCATTGGTTATCCAATTTAGGCAGGGCTATTTTATATGCTGAAAATAAAGTAACCCTTGATATTGCTTTAAATCCGGGTCAAAAATGCAGCGCTTTTTATCATGTCAATAAACTAAACGAATCAGCCGAGGCTGTCTTAAGGTTTTGTGTCATTGATAAATTCGGAACTTGGTTTGAAACCGGCTGCAATATCATTATAACCAGGGATATTCACAGCTACGATTCCCCAGTTCTTGATTTGGCTAATATCGCTCAACTAGAAGAACAGGGAAACTTGACTCAGGCTATGCAGTATTATCATCAATATTTGCATACTTATGAACATAATTCAGCGACTATTTTAATTAAGTTAGCCGAGATAACTCGATATGCAAGAGGCGCACAAGATGCTCTTATTATTAATAAACGCGCATTAATAAAATGCTCTACTAACAAAGAAAGAGCGCAAGTTTATCAGAATCTTGCTGAAAATTATTTCGCTTTAGAAGATTTTGATCAAACTATCATTCATGCCAGGAACGCTTTAAAAAACAACCATACAGACTATTTATCATTATCCTATCTTGGTTTGGCCTATGTTCATAAAAGGAATTATTCAAAAGCAATGAGTATTTTTAATAAAATATCCTGTCATTTTAAAGAGCATTATCCTGAGTATATTAGTACTGGAATGCACAGTTTTGCGCAGGAAATTAGCAATAACATAAGCAAATCCAACTATAGCTATATAATTAATTTCACCAAAAAACTACTCGATACTGATCCGTACAAGCCTATAAATTACTATATTCATGTGAAAAATTTAATTGCTGTAAAGCGATATGACGAGGCGGAACAGGTTGCGCTTGACGGCATTCAAACTTATCCCTATTTAACAGCCGGATATGAAACATTGCATTTCATCTATATGCAACAGCAGCAGCTTAGCAAAGCTATCGCCATGAAATATAAGATATGCGAGTTAAAGCCATTTTGTATTGAACAGCATAAACAATTATTGCATTTATTGCAGCATGAGTTAGAACCGCGCTTGCAAGATGTCTTAGACTTACAAAAAAAGCTGCATGCACTGCAATAATCGGACGATCTCCGCCCATTGCAATCCGTGAGCAACGCATCAAAAGCGCCCTTATATCCCCCACTTGAAGGCATAGGTATCTACATAACTTTAAATATCTATAATCAGTTGGTTAGGGGAATATAGTCGGTTTTTCATAAAGATAATCACCTTTACGAGGTAAGTTTTGACACTCAATGCAGTCAGCTGTTAACCAGAAATCATGAATAACCGAATTTAACTAATTGTTTTATAAGTTATTAAACTTGCGTAGATACTTACGACCTGAAGGAAGGGGCTTTTCTGAAAAATTATCGCATCAATCATGAAAGGACTGATAGAATAACTTTGTTAATGCTCACGAAATACACTTTCCTTTAGAGGACTGATGTCAATGTGCTTTTGACTTTGCCGTCAAAATAATCCACTAAAATCCCCAAACTAACCCAAGGTTATATTCTTATGAAAAAAAAATTATTGATAGTAGGTATAAGTTCGGTTCTTTTGACGGCTTGCGTCACTGATCCCTATACAGGGCAATCCAGTCTCGGCAAAACAGCTATGGGCGGCGGATTAGGCGCGGCAGTCGGCGCAGGTGCGGGAACACTGTTCGGTGGCAACGACCTGAAAAATGCCGGATTGGGTGCTGTAGCCGGTGGCCTCGTTGGCGCAGCGGTAGGGGCCTATATGGATCACCAGGAACAAGAGTTGCAAAAGTCGTTACAAGGCACCGGTATCGAGGTGCAAAGAACCGCAGAAAATACCCTTAATCTGACCATGCCGAGCAACGTTACTTTTGCCTTCGATTCGGCAAATTTAACGCCGGAAGCACAAGGCGCTTTAGATTCTGTCGCCAAGGTATTAAATCAATATCCTGACTCAACCATCAATGTCACCGGGCATACCGATGATGTCGGCTCGGACAGTTATAATCAAAAGCTGTCCGAACAACGCGCATCCACTGTTTCAAGTTATCTGGCTCAACACGGCGTCAATTATTCACGCCTGACTCAACAGGGCATGGGCGAAAGAATACCGAAAGTGCCTAATGTCAATGAGGCTAACCGGGCGCAGAACCGCCGGGTAGAGTTAGCTATTGTCGCCAATACAAATGCCGGTGCTACTCAACAACAGCCACAGCAGCAGCAGCAGCAACAACAACAGCAAGGTTATCCGCAACAGCAAGGCTATCCTCAGCAACAAGGTTATCCGCAGCAACAAGGTTACCCGCAACAGCAAGGTTACCCGCAGCAGCAAGGCTATCCGCAGCAACAAGGTTACCCGCAACAGCAAGGCTATCCGCGGCAGCAATACAACTATCCTCAGTAGCCGACATGAGCGTAAACCGCCCCGTTGTACTTTCATTTTCCGGTCATGACCCCAGCGGAGGCGCCGGGGTTCAGGCGGATATTGAGACTTTGGTCAGCCATCGCTGTCACGCCGCCAGCGTTATCACCGCCTTAACCGAACAGGACACCCGGAATGTCAAAAAACTCATTCCACAAAGCCCGGATGCGATTATCAGTCAGGCCAACACCTTACTGAACGACCTGACGGTTAAGGCGTTTAAAATCGGCTTGATCGGCCACCATGAAACCGCAGTCGCCATTCATGCGGTATTAAAACAGCACCCGCATATTCCGGTTATCTTGGATCCGGTATTGGCGGCGGGAGGCGGCGCTGAATTGTCAAACGACCGGCTTATAACAACCCTCGTCGACTTGCTACTGCCCTGCACTACCGTGTTAACGCCCAACAGCGAAGAGGCTCGCAAACTGACCGGATTGACCAACCTTAATGATTGCGGCTTAGCCTTGCTGGAAAAAGGCTGCGACTATGTGCTGATTACCGGCAGCCATGAAGCTACGCCGTCGGTCAGTAATCAGCTGTTCCATGACCAGCGCAGCTGGGAAAGCTATACTTGGGACAGATTGCCGTTCAGCTATCATGGCTCCGGCTGCACGCTGGCTTCCAGCATTGCCGCATTGATCGCACACGGCCTGGAGCCGTTGCAAGCCGTTATCGAAGCGCAGGAATACACCTGGAATTCATTAAATACCGCTTACCAACCGGGCAAAGGCCAGCATATTCCCAATCGATTTTTCTGGATGGATGAAGATGCATGACAAATCCGCCGGGAGCGGATTTGCACGCAAAGCGCCAGAAAGGGTGCTGGCAATGAAATTCCCTACTCGCGGGCTTTACGCAATCACCCAAACCGAAAACAAATCCGGCGACACCATTATTAATGAAGTAGCGGCGGCAATTAAAGGCGGTGCCGTCGTCGTGCAATACCGTGACAAAAATCCTATTGATGCGCCATTTCTTGCCCGTGAACTGGTTAAAGCCTGCCATCAATATAACGTCCCGTTGCTGATCAATGATGACATCGAACTTGCAGCGCTGGTTGGCGCTGACGGTGTCCACCTCGGCAAAGAAGACGGCGCAATTGCCCAGGCAAAAAAGCAGTTGGGCAGTGCCGCTATTATCGGCGTGTCCTGCTATGACTTTGTCGAACAAGCCCTGGCCGCGCAAACACAAGGCGCTACTTATGTGGCTTTCGGGCGATTTTTTCCGTCCAACTCAAAGCCACTGGCCGCGCCCGCCCATATTGAAACACTACGACAAGCAAAACTGGCGCTGACTATTCCGATCGTCGCCATAGGCGGCATTTTGCCGGAAAATGGCAAACAGTTACTTGCCGCAGGAGCCGATTTATTAGCCGTGATCGGTGGACTATTCGACGATCAACCGGAACAATCGGCTAAGGCTTATCAAACCTTATTTAGCGATTAAATACTTTACATAAATCCGGGAATAATATACATCATGACTGCCAACCGCAGAGCATTCATCAAGAAGTCTGTTGCCTTAAGTGCTTATTCGATTATTGCGACCAGCGGACTGCTATCTTTATGCGAGGCAAAGGCAAAATTGCTCCCCGATACGCCATCGACCCATAGCCTACAACAGACCCTAAAGCGTTTATTCAAAGACCAAGAAATCATCGCATCCGATAAAATCGACATCCAACTTCCCAGGATAGCGGTCAATGGCGCCGCCGTCTCCATTACGGTAACCAGCACCCTAAAAGATGTTGAAAGCATTGCCATACTGGTCGAAAAAAACCCGACACCCTTGGCCGCCAAATTTGAATTATCGCCAGACCTTGATCCTTTTGTATCGACCCGCCTAAAAATAGCCGAATCATCTGCGGTTCTGGTCATCGTAGAGACTAGCGAAGGATTTTATAGTGCAGGAGAAAAAGTCATCGTTACTCTGGGCGGTTGCTAGCATTTAGATGTCGAGTATCAAAATACGCACTAAGCGCAAGGACGGGAAAACGCAAATCAGGATGCTGATAGCCCACCCGATGGAACACGGTCGTAATCGGGACGCCGAAACCAATGCATTAATCCCCGCACATTTTATTCAGGAACTCACGGTAAAGCTGAATAAAAACGTTATTATTAACGGCAAAATAGGCGCCAATATTTCCAAAGACCCCTTTTTTGCTTTTATGCTAAGAGGCGGCAACGTCGGCGATAAAATCACCATCAGTTGGCTGGATAATCTGGGCAACAAAGATACTCGGGTTCATGTTGTCAAATAAGGGTGCTACCGAACATTTGCACCGATGATTTAAAATAACTTCACCCGATTGAAACCAACGACGAGATAAAAAACCAATGAAATCTTACCATCAAGATTGTTCATTATGCCGAGTCATGCGTAGTTTGGCCTTTACCGGGCTAGGAATGGGCGTGGGTGCTGCCATCGCTTATATATTCGGCGCCTCCAGACAAAATATGATATTAACGGGCATCGTAGTTGCCGCAATATTGGTCTTTGGCTTATTGGGTCGTGAAAAGCGCCATTGAAAACGCAAGTCAAGTATTCGCCTCCCTCTGGCCTAGCGCCATCAAAAAGGCTTTCCCTCGCTAGGAATGAAAATTAAATAACTCAACCCTCTGCGCAAGGGTGATCGACTGGTCGTATATGGACTCCTCCCGTCTTGCAAGCATTTCACCACTTCTGGATTGGGGTACGACTGCACACGTATATCCGGCCTTTGATTTGAGCGCAATGACTCTGTCCATAATGGGCTATTCGCGCGTTTGCTCCTAATCGCCCTATCGTGCTCAAGGCACAGCGGAATCGTAAGGTTTTGCAAACGCCGGTTCGACCTGCTTTGCCAAATCTATACCTACTCGTTTAATATTCATGTCGGACTCCTCCGCGTATTGTCTGATAGATCAATAATCTTATCAGTCTGGCACATTGATGCCGATAGGTGGGAGGAGTCCATCCCATTGCCCTACTTCCGGAAGGAAAAAGCCTGGGACTGACCGCGCAAAATGTTGCCAGGCAAGTACATAACGCCTTTTACGGCGAGGAAGTTTTACGTCAGCAACGTGGTCGTAACGAAATCAAGATTATGGTCAGATTGCCGGAAGGCGAGCGTATTTTAGAAACCCATATCGAAGACCTACTGATCTGGACTACCGGCTCAGCATCGATACCGGCACGGGAAATACCGCTACGCGAAGTCGTCCACATCAAGCGGGGGCGCGCCTACTTGCTGATGGGCTACGACTTAAGCATTATCAGCCTATTGGGTATCGTGGCGCTATCAGGCATCGTCATCAACGATTCACTCATATTAATTGATCATGCCAGCCATCTTAAAAGGCATACCAGCCACTTGGCCGCAGAAATCATTAAAATGGCCGCCATCCAGCGTTTCAGGCCTATTGTTCTAACCACATTAACGACTTTCGGCGGTTTAATGCCGATGATTTTAGAAACCTCCCGACAAGCCCGCATATTGATACCGATGGTTATTCCTATCGGCTTCGGTATCTTGTTCGCCACCGTAATCACTCTAATTTTGATTCCGTGTTTATATGTAGCGGCTGATGATTTAACCCAGTTCCTAATCAAGAAAAAAACAAAGCAGTGAAAGATTAACCCCTGAGATTCAAATTCAAGCTAAAATAAGCACCCAGGATTATTAAAGTAAAAACTCAATTTGAGTCCCCTTATTCATAATCATGCAGCCCGTAGGTTGGGTTAACGACAGCGTAACCCAACATAGAGCGCATAATGTGTGGGTTCGATTACCGCCTAGGCAATGTTCCTGTATGGATCTACGTCCAACCTATATACTTATTTCCCCACAAAACCAAACACCTAAAGAGAACACATGCTAGTTATTGCTGGATATTTAATCCTTTCTATATCAATCATGGGCGGATTTATGGGAGGCGGTGGACACCCAGGCGTTCTTTTTCAACCCTTTGAGTTTATCATCATCATTGGCGCTGCTGTCGGTGCTTTTGTCTGCGGCAATTCAATGCCCGTTATAAAAGCAGCCATCAGTCAAGCCACTGCCACTTTAAAAGGTACCCCATACAATAAAGACTATTATCTTGAACTGCTGCTGTGTTTTTATGCCATCACCAACAAAACACGCAAAGAAGGCTTGTTGTCGCTGGAAAGCATTATCGACGATCCGAAAAACAGCTCAGTATTTACGCCAAAAATCCTCCAAGACCACCATTTATTGGAGTTTATCTGCGACAATCTTCGTTTGATTGTTACCGGTGTTGAAGTCTACGTATTGGAAGAACTGATGGATCAGGAACTCGAAACCCATCATGAAGAAGCCCATGCGCCCGTCAAAGCCGTCCAAAATGTTGCTGATGGTTTACCGGCCTTTGGCATTGTCGCGGCGGTAATGGGCGTTGTGCATACCATGGAATCGGTCGGCATTCCACCCTCAGAGCTGGGTAAATTAATCGCAGCAGCTCTGGTAGGAACATTCCTGGGCATTTTACTGGCCTATGGCTTTATCGGTCCGGTTTCAGCGGTGATGGCAGAACGTACTGAAGCAGCAGGTAACGTCTATAAATGCGCTCAAAAAGGCTTGTTGTGCTGCGCCAAAGGCGTATCGCCGGCCATGACTGCGGAATATATGCGCACCATGATTGCTTCCGCCATGCGCCCCAGTTTTATGGAATTGGAAGAACAGTTAAGAGCGAATAAAGGTTAATTAAAAA
This sequence comes from Methylobacter arcticus, assembly GCF_050917435.1. Lineage (NCBI taxonomy): Bacteria > Pseudomonadati > Pseudomonadota > Gammaproteobacteria > Methylococcales > Methylococcaceae > Methylobacter > Methylobacter arcticus. Next base: position 1,548,695 of record NZ_CP159583.1, on the reverse strand, counting down.
ATGGCAGACCAACAACCGATCATCATAAAAAAAATAAAGAAAGGCGGCCATGTTCACCATGGAGGCGCCTGGAAATTGGCTTACGCCGATTTCGTTACCGCCATGATGGCGTTTTTTTTACTGATGTGGCTATTGGGCACAACCACTGAAACGGAACGTAAAGGCATTGCCGAATACTTTCATGATCCTTTTGCGTCCTCCACAGAAAATCGAGGAGCGGATGTCGGCGATCGAACCAGTATTATTCAAGCAGGTGGCTCAGATATTACCTCGCAAGATCAAGGACAGGTCGACAAAGGCATGACAGCGGAAGAAAAAGAAATGTCGACTGAGGACATTGAACACAAAGCCGAAGCCATTGAGATGGAAAAACTCGAAGATTTAAAGGAAAAAATTCAGCATAAAATAGAGTTAACGCCTGAATTAACCGAGTACAAAGATCAGATTAAACTGGAAATAACCTCCGAAGGCTTGCGAATTCTCATTGTCGACGCCAAAAACAGACCCATGTATAAACTGGCCAGCGCCGAAACCGAGCCGCAAATTAAATTAATTTTGAGGGCGCTGGCATCGGCTATTAACGAATTACCCAATAGAATCAGCCTTAATGGACATACCGATGCCCTGCCTTTCCCGCCCAACCAAAAAAAATATACCAATTGGGAGCTTTCCAGTGATCGGGCCAATGCCGCTCGATACGAATTAACCCAGGGCGGACTTGCCGAAGAAAAAATCTTACGGGTTATCGGCTTATCGTCCAGCGTTGCCTACAATGCCGACACCGAACCACTGGATCCGATTAACAGACGAATTTCCATTATCGTTATGAACAAAAAAACCGAGCAAGAAATTGTGCACAGCGTCGGGGACGATACAAATACCGAGACCGCACCGCTTCAGTAAACCAAAGCCGAATTAAGATGCCTATGAGATAGGCCCAAGCCGCTGCTGCACTGTTAGCGAGTCCGTAAGGTAAAGGTAACCGGCCCGTTATTGACCAGCGAAACCTGCATATCCGCGCCAAACTGACCGAATTCAACTGTTGGGTAAAGTTGTTTTGCCAACTGTTGCAAATAGTCGAACAACTCTTTGCCTTTTTCCGGCGGCGCAGCGGAAATAAAACTGGGTCGATTGCCCGTTTGAGTATCCGCCGCCAACGTGAATTGAGGAACCAGCAACAAACCGCCGTTAATATCCCTCAAACTCAGATTCATCCGGTCATCACTATCGGCAAAAATACGATAATTGAGGATACGTTCCAGCAGCCGTTGCGCATCTTTTTGAGTATCCTCTTTTTCTACTGCAACCAATGCCATAATGCCGGTATCGATTTTACCGATCTGTTGATTATTGACGGTGACTGTAGCGGTAGTGACGCGTTGGATAAGGGTGATCATAAGGATAACTTTAGTTACGCATTGCCGGTTGTGGCGACGACTTTAGTCGCCGCCACAACCGGACGGGGCATATTGGCCCCCGTTGTTTACGTTTCATGCCTACTGTGTACGCTCAGGCTGGCATTAAATCGTCAACAACGGAATTGCAAAACCGCCCCACTTGGAGTGGAAATACTTTCACAGCGTCTTCAGATTGGAAACCAGCGCAAGCTGATGCTTATACGGCGATTATTTTAATGCCCAACGTCTACCTTAGTACCTTTAGCCTGACCGATTTCAGCTAAGGTTTGATTAAACCAGCCTGTATTCAAATCAAAAGGCTTGCCGCCTTTGATACGGGGAAATTCAATCGCACGCAGGACAAATCCTTTATCGTCATCATGGCCGATAACGCCGGACTCGCGACGGAACGCGCACTCGACGGCGAGATCGGCACAAGACTTGATCAAGCGAATGTCTTCAACATTGGCCGCAGATGCACGGGCAAAATAACCGGATTTTTGCACCAGCGTTTTTTCCGCACCGATCATTTCGGCAAACTGGTCGCCGAACCATTTACCCGGATTAACGGCGTCAAGCTTGACGTGACCGAACGCATCGCGCGGCACTTCCTGTCCCTTGGCTTGCATTTCGGCGACGATAGACTCAACGCCGGCGCCTTCAGAGACGAAGATATTGACGCAATCGACTTTGTCCATCACCGCACGCAGACGCTTCGCTTCGGCAGCCAAATCGACGGTCATTTCTGGAATAAAAACGCCATGCACTTCATAAGTGGCGCGATCCAAACCCAGCTCAGGCAACCATTCGGCGCGATCCAGCAGTTTACGGTATTCCACAGCGGTAGCGGCAGTCAGCCAGCCGCAACTGCGTCCCATCACTTCATGGACAATCAGCATACGCGGATTGGCATTGTTTTCGGCAACCACATTCCAGAAGTAACTAGCGCCCTGCTCGGCTGCCGTCCATGCGCCTAGCGATTGCTTGATCGGAAATATGTCATTGTCGACGGTTTTAGGCAGACCGATAACGGTAAGACCATAGTCGTTTTTCGCCAGGAAAGCGGCAAGATCTGCGGCAGCGGTATTGGTATCGTCACCGCCGATCGTGTGCAGAATATCGACGCCGTCTTTAACCAGTTGGTCGGCTGCCACTTTTTGCGGATCCTGACCTTCTTGTACTAATCCGCGTTTAATGCAGTCTTTAACGTTAGTCAGTTTGACGCGGCTGTTGCCGATCGCCGAACCGCCAAAACGATGTAAAAGACCGGATTTTTCACGAATTTCCGGGGTGACCGTATAAAAATCGCCCAGAAGCAGGCCTTTATAGCCGCTACGATAACAGATGATTTCGATGCTGGGATCGATTTCAGTATAACGCTCGATAAGGCTGCCGATGGCTGAGTTTAAGCAGGGGGCCAAGCCGCCTGCGGTAAGAATTGCGACTTTTTTAGGTTTGTTCATGGAAAAACTCAAAGGGGAAATTAAGGAAGCGAAATTTTATCATACAAGGGCGGCTGTTTTTTAGTCTTTCGCACCGTTGTTAGCAACGCTGAAGCGTGGGAACGATGACCATACGAATACTTTCACAGTCTCCGTAGCGTGGAACGATAGACGATTTTTAGCCTTTAGCCGAATGATACCCGACAATACGTTCGACCTCGTTTTTCGATCCCAAGATAACCGGAACCCGCTGATGCAGCCCTGTGGGATTCATGTCGAGAATACGCTCGCGTCCGGTAGAGCAGGCACCGCCCGCTTGCTCGACAATAAATGCCATCGGATTGGCCTCGTACATCAGACGCAGTTTTCCGGCTCTTGACGGATCGCGAAAATCATACGGGTACATAAAAATCCCGCCACGCGTGAGTATCCGGTAAACCTCAGCCACCATAGACGCAATCCAGCGCATATTGAAATCTTTTTCGCGCACACCTTCCGTACCCCGCAAACATTCCTCGATATAACGCTGTACCGGAGGTTCCCAAAACCGCTGGTTCGACATATTGATGGCAAATTCACTGGTCTCAGCAGGAATCGTCATAGTGGGATGAGTCAGGATAAATTCGCCAATATCCTGATCCAGAGTAAAGCCGTTAACCCCATGTCCGGTGGTTAAAACCATCATTGTTGACGGACCGTAAAGCACAAAACCGGCGCAAACCTGCTCTGAACCCTTGCGTAAAAAATCCTCCATCGTTGGTTCCGCACCTTCACGGCAACGCAATATAGAAAATATGGTACCTACCGCCAGGTTGACATCAATATTTGAAGAACCGTCTAACGGATCGAACAACGCCAGATACTTGCCTTTGGGGTACTGCGAGGGAATGGGGATAATGCCATCGATTTCTTCCGATGCCATGCCTGCCAAATGGCCGGTCCAGTTCAGCGCCTCTACCATAATGTCATTAGTAATGATGTCCAGTTTCTTTTGCACCTCACCTTGTACATTCTCGGATTCTGCGCTACCCAGCACGCCGACCAGATTGCCCCGATTGACCAAATGCGAAATTTTCTTACACGCGGTAACCACATCGTTAAGCAACAAAGTAAACGTTCCCGATACCCCCGGCAACCCGCGCTGCTGTTCGATGATAAACTGGGTCAAAGTAACATGATTAGTCATTCTTTATCGCTCCGATGGTAGGTTGTCTTATTCAAAAATACTGCTAATCATCACATGCAGCTGCTGTGTACGCGAGGTTCAGCAACAATAACGCCTTGTCGAACAAGACGGCTATCTGTTTGTGTTTCAAGCTATGGCGTATTGTAAATCATAAACAGCGGAAGTACCGAAATCAGAAGGGAGGCGATACAAGAGCACACAGGTCATAACCATCCCCTAAGTCCAAAAGCAAATAACGTATAATCGCTCAGCGCCGCCCAATTAACAAAAGAGCATCACATCAATGTTGCAAATATCCAACCAAGTCAGTATCCCGGACCATGAGATTGAAGTTCATGCGATTCATGCACAGGGAGCTGGCGGGCAGAATGTCAATAAAGTTTCAACCGCTGTTCATTTACGCTTTGATATTAATGCGTCATCATTACCCGAGTTTTACAAAGAAAAACTATTAGTTTTAAATGATCAGCGCATTTCAAAAGAAGGCGTCATTGTGATCAAGGCACAGCAGTATCGCACCCAGGAAAAGAACAAAGAAGACGCCCTCAGTCGGCTACAGGCATTAATTCAAAGTGTGGCGATAATACACAAAAAGCGCAAAGCCACCCAGCCTACCAAAGGATCAAAATTGAGACGCTTGGACAGCAAAACCAAACAAGGCCGGCTTAAAGCACTCAGAGGAAATATTAATGACCATTAACCTGGTGCCCCATCAACACACGCGGAAAAATAACCATGTTGGTTTTGCAAATAATCATCAAACAATGGGATAAAAGTCAACGAACGGCAGCGCATGTTTTGGAGCGCGCCCATATTCCAGACCGACACCTCATCACCTTTCCGCCCGCTGTTTATGCTGTCAATAAGCACTGCGTCATAGATCGGCACGGCGATGATAGACAAGGCGGTCGCTTAAAATATGCACCATTAGCCGACCGAAAAATTCAATTCGACCGGTTTCAACTGAATTTAGACGATAAAGTCATTGGCTATTTTGGCCGAACTCAAGCCGATAAAATGCCTAGCGTAATCGGATCATTGAATAATCAATGGGTACAATGCAAATATACCGACAGACACAGCGTCTTCGAAAGCGACTTTTATTATTGGCTGTATGAAGAGGTCACTCTAAATGCCATTTGCCTCAGTAAATTTAACGAAAAAATTTTTATGGATACTGAACCTGCACTTGTCTTTGAAGATTTCCAATGATTCGTAGACCAAGAACAGAGGCGATCTGATTTTGATTAAGCTAGGTGCAGTTTGCAGGCTCATTGTATAATTTGACGCTATGTTTTTTACTGACTTCCTAAAACCTAAGGATTGATTGCAATATGCTTCCAGAAAAACGCTTAACTCGTCGTCGTGGAATTTATTTACTGCCTAATTTGTTTACCACGGGAGCCCTATTTTCCGGTTTCTATGCGATTACTTCAGCAATGGGCGGGCGCTACGAAACCGCTGTTATCGCTATTTTTGTCGCGATGATTCTGGACGGTCTGGATGGCCGAGTGGCGAGGTTGACGCATACGCAAAGCGAATTCGGCGCTCAATACGACAGTCTTTCAGACATGGTTTCATTTGGCGCAGCACCCGCTTTGGTGATGTATTTATGGGCGTTTTCGAGCCTCGGTAAAGTGGGCCTGTTTGCTGCTTTTGTCCATACGGCGGGCGGTGCATTACGACTGGCGCGCTTTAATACTCAGCTGCAAACAGCCGACAAGAATTATTTCCAGGGACTCCCCAGTCCTGCCGCCGCCGCGATTTTGGCCGGGTTCATCTGGATATGCCTGGAGTATAAATACGACATCGAACTATTCAAATATTTTGCATTGGTGTTGACCATCAGCACCGGCCTTCTGATGGTCAGTAATTTCCGCTATTCCAGTTTCAAAAAAATCGATTTAAAAGGCAAAGTGCCTTTTATTGTCGCCATTGCCGTGATGCTGAGTATCGCTTTTGTGATGGCGCAGCCGCAAACGATGTTGTTCCTGTTGTTTTTAGGCTATGCGATTTCAGGCCCGGTGATTACCTTGGTCATGCGCAGACGCAAGCTGCAGGAGCGTAAAGCGTAAAATCTGCTTGAGGCCGCACAGCCATTGGCGTATAGTCACGACCATGTTTATTCAAATAATCCCTGCATTTCAAATCCCGCTTTCCGGCACACTTGCTGCCGGAACTGCCTTGCGTGCGTGGCTATACCTGCCTTTAAGATACCTGCCCTGATGGGCAATCAATCTATTTCCATTTAATACTTATACCCCCTATTTCCCTATATCGACGTAACCGTCGATAGCTCTCCATCGATGGAGTTTTTATGAATGACAAATTAATAATATTCGACACAACCTTGCGCGATGGCGAGCAAAGCCCCGGCGCATCCATGACTCGCGAGGAAAAAGTCAGAATTGCCAAGGCCTTGGAGCGTTTAAAGGTTGATGTGATCGAGGCCGGTTTTCCTGCAGCCAGTCCCGGCGATTTTGAAGCCGTACAAGCCGTAGCCAATATCATAAAAGACAGCGTGGTATGCGGACTGGCCAGAGCGCTGGACAAAGATATAGATCGTGCAGGCGAAGCGCTAAAAGGCGCTAACCGGCCACGAATTCATACCTTCATCGCCACCTCGCCGATCCATATGCAAATGAAGTTGCAGATGCAGCCGGAGCAGGTCATCGAATATGCGGTCAAAGCGGTAAAACGCGCACGGCAATATACCGATGATGTCGAATTTTCTCCGGAAGATGCAGGACGCTCGAATGAAGATTTTTTGTGTAGGATACTTGAGGCTGTTATTAATGCCGGGGCCACGACGCTGAATATCCCGGATACCGTAGGTTACAGCGTTCCCCAGCAATTTGGCGCAACCATTGCGAACCTGATCCGTCGCATCCCCAATTCGGATAAGGCCATTTTTTCGGTGCATTGCCACAATGATCTAGGGCTTGCGGTGGCCAATTCCTTGTCGGCGGTCATGAACGGCGCACGGCAGGTTGAATGCACGATTAACGGCTTGGGCGAGCGCGCCGGCAATGCCTCCTTGGAAGAAGTGGTCATGGCTGTGCGTACCCGTAAGGATGTATTTACCTGCCAAACCGGCATAGACACCCGCGAGATTTTGACCTGCTCAAAGCTGGTATCGTCAATCACCGGTTTTCCTGTACAGCCCAACAAAGCGATCGTCGGCGCCAACGCCTTTGCCCATGAGGCGGGCATCCATCAGGACGGCGTATTAAAAAGCCGCGAGACCTATGAAATCATGCGCGCCGAAGATGTCGGCTGGACGGCTAACCGCATGGTGCTGGGCAAGCATTCTGGCCGGAATGCGTTTAAGAGCCGCATCAGCGAACTGGGCTTTGAGTTCGGCTCGGAAGAAGAGTTGAACGAGGCCTTTGCCCGCTTTAAGCAACTGGCCGATAAAAAGCACGAAATCTTTGACGAAGATTTGCAAACATTGATCTCGGAAGCCGGTTTTGAGGCGGAAGATGAGCATGTCAAACTGATCGCCCTCAAAGTGTGTTCGGAAACCGGCGAAATACCCAACGCAACCGTTACCTTACGTGTCGACAATAAAGAAGTCACCGGTAATGCCGAAGGCGGCGGCGCTGTAGATGCCAGTTTAAAAGCCATAGAAAAACTGGTGCAGTCCGAAGCCACGCTGGAACTTTATTCGGTTAACAGTATCAGCAACGGCACCGATGCTCAGGGCGAAGTCACTATTCGTCTTGAAAAAGCGGGCAGGATTGTTAACGGTTTGGGTGCTGATACCGACATTGTTATCGCCTCTGCTAAGGCTTACATCAATGCCTTAAATAAGCTGCACAGCCCCGATCAACGTCGACATCCTCAAAAAGGGGATGTTTGAATTAAGGCGAAAGGAACAAGGTTTTGGATAACGCAACACGCCTGCAATACCTCGAAGCGATGGGCATTGATGTCTGGGTGCCCAGAGCCGATAACCTGCTAGCGCCGAGCATTATCGCTGAACCGACCGACAGCTGGGGAGTCTTGCAAGCTGAAGTCGTTCCATGCACGCGGTGTAATTTGTGTAACACTCGTACCCAAACTGTTTTTGGCTCAGGCAATAAAAACGCCGACTGGATGATAGTCGGCGAAGCGCCCGGGAAAAACGAAGATCGACAGGGTTTGCCTTTTGTCGGCAAGGCGGGTCAATTGCTGACGGAAATGCTAAGAGCCATCGACCTTGACCGGGAACAAGTCTTTATAACCAATGTCGTCAAGTGCAGACCTCCCGATAACCGAGAACCCAAGCCCATCGAAGTTGAAACCTGCAAAACTTATTTGCTGCGACAACACGCACTCATCAAACCGAAAATCATTCTGGCTTTAGGCCATGTTGCCGCGCAGGCCTTGTTAAACACCGATGAGTCGATAGCCGAACTAAGAGGCAAAATACACACTTTAAATGATACGCCGGTTGTTGTAACCTATCACCCGGCGCACTTATTAAGATCATTACTGAACAAGCGTAAAGCCTGGGCAGATCTAAAATTCGCGATGCAAATAATTAGAAACCATCAAAGGTAGGTCATGTGGGGAACATTAGAAAAAATAAAAGACTTTATGATTTATGATGCCGATAGAGAATTCTACGCCAAAATATTTCCCGATTCGGTAGGCCGGAAAGATTTAATGCGTTTGAGAAAAATGCGCAGCTCCGATTTACCCGGCGTCATGGCCATTGAAAGGGCCAACTATCACGCCCCCTGGGGAGAGGACATTTTCAGGGATTGCTTTAAAGCTAACTATAGCTGCTGGGTCTGTGAAGAGAATGATACGGTGCTGGGTTACAGCATACTTTCGATCAGCGTAGGCGAAGCGCATGTGTTAAATATTTGTGTGGCGACTGCCGAACAGGGGCAAGGGATAGGCCGTAAAATGCTGCAAAACCTTATCGAAACCGCCAGAGGCCGGGCAGAAACCATGTTCCTTGAAGTCAGGCCGTCTAATACCGTCGCCATCGCCCTTTATGAGGACATGGGTTTCAACGAAATCGGCATCAGAAAAGGCTATTATCCGGCGGAAAACGGCCGCGAAGATGCGCTAATGCTGGCATTGCAGATATTTTAAAACTGTAGGGCGACTGGCTGGTCGCCCTTTTTGACATAACTATTTCAAATTATCAGTCACATACGGCTCGATAAGCTGGTACATGAGCTGATGCATTTTTGGGCTAGCAGCAATCACGTTGCCTGACTCCAGATACTTATCATTGAAAGAAAAATCGGTAATGACACCGCCTGCTTCCTTTATCAATAAAAGACCTGCGGCCATATCCCACTCCATCAGGCCTATTTCCCAAAAACCATCCAAGCGACCGGCAGCCACATAGGCCAAATCCAGCGCCGCAGAACCTGCGCGGCGAATGCCGGCCGAATCAACGGCTATGGAACGGAACATTTTTAAATAAGCATCCATGTGCAAATCGGTTTTAAACGGAAAGCCGGTGCCGATTAATGCACCTTTCAAACTGTTCTGATTGGTCACCCGAAGGCGACGGCTGTTTAACATGGCCCCACCGCCGCGTTTGGCGGTGAATAACTCATCGCGTAACGGGTCGTAAACGACGCCGATTTCAATCTTGCCTTTATGCTTTAGAGCAATGGAAACAGCGTATTGCGGAAAACCGTGCAGAAAGTTGGTAGTGCCGTCCAGCGGATCGATAATCCAGACAAAATCGTTACCCTGATGCTCGCCGCTTTCTTCTGCCAGGATGCTGTGCTCGGGATAAGCCGTCTTGATAATGTTGATGATTTCCCGTTCGGCCATACGATCGACCTCACTGGCATAATCGTTTTTACCTTTTTGGTCGACCTTGAGGTGACCGATATTATCTGATGAGCGGAGGATCAAGTCGCCGGCGCTTCTTGCGGCACGGACGGCAGTATTTAACATGGGTTGCATAGGCGGATTTATATAAGCATAGACGATTGCAAAGGGGCAATGGTCGAAAATCCCATATAATACCAAATATTTTGCTAAACTTAGGCTCTTTTTTTTAACTAAGGACATCGCCTTGCTGTCTACTATAAAAATAGTACTGGTCGAAACAACGCATCCGGGGAATATAGGTGCCGTTGCCCGTGCCATGAAAAACATGAAAATGCACAACCTTTATCTGGTTTCGCCAAAGACATTTCCCAGTGCCGACGCCACTTCCAGGGCTTCAGGCGCAGATGATGTGTTGGCTGGCGCCATTGTTTGCCAGACCTTGCAAGAAGCCATTGCCGATTGCCAGTTAGTGATTGGCGCTAGCGCCCGAGGTCGAACCATCAGCTGGCCGGAATTGTCACCGAGAGAATGCGCTGAAAAAGTGTTAGTGCATGAACCTGACAACAACGTCGCTATTGTTTTCGGCCGGGAAAATTCAGGCCTGAAAAACCATGAACTGGATCTGTGTCACTTTTTGCTACGCATTCCCTGTAACAGCGAATACAGCTCTTTAAACATTGCTGCCGCCGTGCAGGTTGTTTGTTATGAATTATTTGTCACATCCGGGCAAGCCGCCGAAGAACAAATCCAGGTCGGCGATAAAGGTGAAGACCCTTTGGCTACAGCAACGCAAATGGAGTCTTTCTATGCTCACATGGCTGAAGCATTAACCGATATAGGCTTTATGCATCCGGCCAAATCAAAATCCATTATGCGGCGTTTGCGCCGGATTTATAACCGGGTGCAAATGAACACCAAGGAACTGGACATACTCAGAGGCATCTTGAGAATGTCTCAAGGCCACAAGAGGAGTAACGATGTTTAACCGACTGAAAGAAGACATTGCCTGCGTCTTTGACCGCGATCCGGCGGCGCAAACGGCCTTTGAAGTGATGACGACTTACCCCGGATTTCATGCCATTTTAATTCATCGACTCAGTCATTTTTTCTGGCTAGCCGAATTCAGATGGCTGGCACGGTTTATTGCCCATATCGGCCGATGGCTAACAGGAATTGAAATTCACCCGGGCGCAATCATCGGCAGGCGTTTTTTTATCGATCACGGCATGGGCGTAGTGATCGGCGAAACCGCCGTTATCGGCGACGACTGCACCTTGTATCATGGCGTCACCTTAGGCGGAACCAGTTGGGATAAAGGCAAGCGTCATCCGACCTTGCATAATGGCGTAGTGATAGGTGCAGGGGCAAAAGTTTTAGGGCCTATTGATATTGGTGAAAACGCTCGGATCGGATCAAACTCGGTGGTCTTAAAACCGGTACCGGCGGGTGCAACCGCCGTTGGAATCCCCGCTCACATCGTCGATCCTAACAGTAAAGCCGCCACCGCCGAGCGTGACAAGATTGCCTATAAAATGGGTTTTCATGCCTACGGAGCAACAACTGACGTGGCCGATCCCATTGCCTACGCGATTAATCACATGCTGGATCATATTCAAGCGATGGACAAGCAGATAGAAACCCTACAAAAAGCGCTTAATGATGCAGGTATTCAATACAAAGAGTCCTCAATCCCTAAACTGAACGGTTGCGAAATTGAGGATGAATAGAGATTCAAGGTTCAAGGATGTTTGCATTTATTGCGAATCGCCCAACTTTGAATATTGGTCTCTACTCCTTGTACCTTTCTCCTGAGCGCCAAGGCCATAATAGTTGACTAATTTACTAGGTTAAGTATAGTAATAATATCTTAACGGTATTTATAGAGGATACTATTGTGCGCTTAACTACTAAAGGTCGCTATGCGGTCACTGCAATGCTCGACTTGGCTTTTCACAGTCAAATCAAGCCAGTAACATTGACGGATATTGCGACTCGTCAAACCATTTCCTTATCTTATCTGGAACAACTGTTTGCCCGTTTACGCCGGGCAGGCATGGTAAAAGGTGTCCGCGGCCCTGGCGGCGGTTACAAACTGTGTCGTAAAACCAGCGATATTAATATTGCCGAGATTATCACCGCTGTCGATGAATCGCTTGATTCAACTAAATGTGGTGGCGAAGCCAACTGCCAGAAAGAGCAAACCTGTTTAACACATGACCTGTGGGTGGGATTGGGTGAACAGATTAGAGATTATTTGGAGGATATTTCTTTAGCCGACCTATTAGAAAAAAATCAGGTTCAAGACGTCGCCAAAAGACAGGATCACAATGCGCAGCACACTATTGAAATTTATCGTCATCCCGACTAATGCTTGCGCCGCGACTGCTCCCGACAGTCTTGCGGCATACACACCATCCTTGGTGATATAAATGATTTACTTTGATCATAACGCGACCACACCGATAGATGATCGCGTTTTCGACGCTATGCTGCCTTTCCTGAAAACATTCTACGGAAATCCTTCCAGCTTATATCGCCACGGCAGAGCCTGTCGTAGCGCTATCGATGCTGCGCGTGAACAGCTTGCAGCTCTGATTGGCGCCCAACCGGGGCAAATTATTTTTACCAGCGGCGGCACCGAAGCCAACAATCTGGCTTTGGCAACGCTGGCTCCTCAGGCCGGACTCGCGGTTTCAGCCACTGAACATCCTTCAGTTATTGAGCCTGCCCTGCATCTGCAAAGTATGGGACATCCGCTGACCCTACTTGATGTTGATGCAAACGGACAGATTCCGCAGGATGCTATCGACGAAGTGATTTCGCTAAAACCTAGTCTGGTTTCGATAATGCTGGCCAATAACGAAACCGGCGCAATACAGAATATCGAACACTATGCCGACCAGCTAAAAACGCACGGCATCAAGGTTCATACCGATGCCGTGCAGGCGCTGGGAAAAATCCCGGTCGATTTCAATCGGCTCGGCGCGCATTTGATGTCGCTGTCCAGTCATAAAATCTACGGACCAAAAGGCTGCGGCGCGCTAGTCTTTGAAAAATCTGTAGCCATAAAACCCATCTTGTTAGGTGGCGGACAGGAACAAGGACTCAGAGCAGGGACTGAAAATGTCGCCGCTATCGTCGGTTTTGGTAAGGCGGCAGAACTTGCCAAATTAGAACTTGCCGAACGCCAGGCACATTTGCTAAAACTCAGGACACTGCTGGAACATGGCTTAAGCGCTATGCCCGGCCTGACAGTTTTTGCAGAGCAGGCAGAACGATTACCCAATACCGTGCAGGTAGGCATCCACGGTATCGATGGTGAAATGCTGCTGATGCAGCTGGATCAAAAAGGCATTGCCGTATCTAGCGGCTCAGCCTGCGCCAGCGGCATCAGAGAAGCCAGTCCGGTTTTGGTTGCCATGGGCATTGATCCTGCCCAAGCAAAAAGCGCAATTCGCATCAGTTTAGGCAAAGCCAACACTGAAAATGAAGTCATTGAATTTATTAAACAAGTAAACTCCTTAACAAGATAAAGAGGTTGTATGTCTGTCTCATTAACTGAAAGTGCCGCTAGGCAAATCAAAAAACAACTGGAAAAACGCGGTAAAGGCTTAGGCTTAAAGCTGGGCGTAAAGCAATCCGGTTGCTCTGGATATGCTTATACGATTGATTACGCCGATACGCTGAATGAAGGCGATGCGGTGTTTGAAAATTTCGCCGTAAAAGTCATCGTAGCCGCAAACGACCTGGAATTTGTCGACGGTATAGAGTTGGATTATCGCCGGGAAGGCATTAACGAAGCCTTCCAGTTCAACAACCCGAATGTAAAAGGCACCTGCGGTTGCGGCGAGAGCTTTTCTGTTTGAAAAGAATTTTCACCACGAAGGATATGAAGAAAAACACTGGCGCTGGCTCCCAAGCTAGAGAGACTGTGAAAGTATTATCCAGATCGAGCTGAAAAAATTATTTACCACAGAGAACACGAAGGACACGGAGAAAACAACAGCATTAATTCAAGGTATTAAAAACTTCGTGTTCTTCGTGGTTATTTTCTAAATATGAATACTTTCACAGTCTCGGGAGCTTGGGAACCCTAGTACGCGATGCTCACTACAAGTCTTGCAACAGATTACTCAAGCTTGCAAACTCGGCCAGCGTAATGCTTTCGGCCCTTAATACCGGGTTTATTCCCAAGGCGACAATTTCTTCCTCGGCAATGAGTTTTTTCAGCGAATTACGCAAGGTTTTGCGCCGCTGAGAAAACGCCTGCGTGACCACCCGATTGAGCTTTGCCATATCATTCACCACAACAGGCGGTTGCAGATGCGGCACCAATCTGACGATAGCAGACATTACCTGTGGGGCCGGGTCGAAGCTTTCCGGAGGCACTTCGAATAACATCTCAGTTTCGCAAAAATATTGCATCATGACGCTAAGCCTGCCGTACTTTTTACTGCCAGGAGCCGCGCAAATTCGGTCAACCACTTCCTTTTGCAGCATGAAATGCATATCTTCGATGCAATAAGCGTTATCCAGCAAATGGAACATCAGCGGCGTTGAAATGTTATAGGGCAAATTGCCAATAATGCGCAGTTTTTGCCCCTCACCAGCCAGCGCCGAAAAATCGAACTTTAAGGCATCGGCGCTGTGAATTTTCAGCTTAGGATAGTGCTTGAACTTCTCCCTGAGCAAAACCACCAGATCCCGGTCAAGCTCAACTACGTCCAACCGCACTTTTTCGTTCAGTAACGGCTCGGTCAATGCACCCTGCCCCGGCCCTATCTCGACCCAATGTTGGTCAGGAATAGCCTGAATGCTGGAGATAATATTGTAAATAATATTGTGGTCATGAAGAAAATTCTGACCGAAGCGCTTGCGCGGAGTATGTGCCATTTTATTTGTTTATTGCGTAATCATGGTTAATGCAGTTTGCAAGGCAAACTGAAGACTGCCTAAATCGGCCTTACCGCTGCCGGCAAGATCCAGCGCCGTGCCGTGGTCAACCGAAGTGCGGATAACCGGTAGCCCCAGCGTAATATTGACAGCTTTCCCGAATCCGATATATTTAAGCACCGGCAGACCCTGATCGTGATACATCGCCAAGACCGCATCCGCCGTAGCCAGATACTTGTCGGTGAACAGCGTGTCAGCCGGTAACGGCCCATGCAGATTCAAGCCCTGTTTGCGAAAGGTATCAAGTACCGGTTCGATAATGTCGATTTCTTCCCTGCCCAAATGACCGTTTTCACCGGCATGCGGATTAAGCCCGCACACCAGTATTTTAGGAAAATCTATGCCGAAGCGTGTTCTCAGTTCGTGATCCAGCACCCGAATAACCGCTCGTAAGCGGGTATGGGTAATGGCTGAACTGACTTCCGACAGCGGCAGATGCGTCGTCACCAACGCCACCCGCAAACCCGGCGTTGCCAGCATCATCACCGGATGTCCGCCGGTAATGTCGGCAATAAATTCGGTATGTCCGCTAAAAGGCAGACCCGCATCGTTGATAATACCCTTGTGGACTGGACCGGTGACCATCGCATCAAAAACCGCATCCATGCAGCATCTGGTCGCTTTGGTGATGGTTTTCAACACATAACGGCTATTGGCCGGATTCAATTGTCCGCACTGAACCGGCTCTGGCAGTTCCACCGGCAATACCGTCAAGCATCCGGCAGTCTGGGCCGCAGCAGGCGAAGAGCTGTCAAACTCTTTTATCTGTAGCGGCAAACCTAACTGTGCGGCGCGCTCTGCCAATAATTTCGGACTGGCTATAACGATGATTTCGCAGGGTAAATCCTGCTGTGCAAGCTGAATACAAAGGTCGGGACCTATGCCGGCGGGTTCTCCGGGAGTTAATGCGATACGCGGTACGGGTAGCCTGATGGTCATCTGAAAGCTAAGATCAAAAAACAGTAATTTTACAGCATAACTATCGGGATGATTTCAAAAAAACGCTAATTTTGACGATAAAATCATAAATGATCTGACCAAGGCGGCCAATCAGTTACGCTTGATGCAAAAACTTGCCGGCAGTTTACGGCGGATTGTTTTTTATCGGCAGTGAAATCATGCCTGGAGATGGCGGAGCGAACGGGGCTCGAACCCGTGACCACCGGCGTGACAGGCCGGTATTCTAACCAACTGAACTACCGCTCCGCAGTTCGAGCCGCGTATTCTATAAGATTACGCGCATTCGTCAAGCCTGTTCTTTGATAGGCGATAAAAAACTATCAGCGCTGAGCCTTGGTTTCCACTACTGATTCACTGCGCAATTGCACCATCAGATCTTCCGCTAAGCCTTTTATTTCACCGTGGGTAATAATGATCAGTCGCCCAATGCCATCATCAGAAACCCTTGTCGGCAGCCACGTTACCGGATAAAGCCTTCCAGCTGCTCCCTGCACCAGTAAGGGTTGGTTTTGCTCCGGCGTGTAAACCATGCCTTTTAAGCGGACCAGCTGTTTAGGATAGTGCGAGACCAGGTATTCCAGCGCTTTTTGTAACCGTTCCCACGGTAGCGGATGCTCAAGCTGCAAGGTGATGCTGCTAAAACCGTGATCGGGTAAATCGGGCCGTTCAGTATCCCGCAGTCGCCTGAATTTCTGGGGAAAATTCAGCAATACATCGGAATCAAGCGCCCCTTTCACAGCGGTCAATCGGGTTGCAGCGGGGGCCAATTGATCCAGGCGCGCACTGATGCGCTCAATTTGTTCGGCTGTCGCCAAATCGGTTTGCGTCATTACCACCGTGTCTGCCCAGGCGATTTGCGCTTGAACTTCAGGAAAGTAGCCAAAATGAGCTTCATCCATGACCGCTGAAACGGTAGTAATAACACCTTGCAAGCTATATCGCTTAGCTAGCCAACGTTCTCTTAACAAAATATCCAGCACGGGTTCAGGATTGGCAACGCCGCTGGTTTCGATGATCACACGCTCGAAAGGTCTATTGCCGGAATCCCAGGCCATGCGTAGATTTTTGAGTAAAGGTGTTAACGAACCTATCACCTGACAACACAAGCAACCACCCACTAAAGTTGATAACGGTACTTGGTGCTCGCGCAGTAATTGTTGATCGATCGGGGTAGTGCCAAATTCATTGATGATGACCGCAGATTTGGGCGCATGGCTCAATAAACGATTGAGTAAAGTGGTTTTGCCGCTGCCCAGAAACCCGCTGATTATGAACACGGGTATGCGTTCAATGGCTTTAGCGGGTGAGGACAAGTTGTAATGGTTCATGGTTTATTTATAGGGGTTGTTTTAAGCTCGCGCCTGGCGCAAGATAAGCTTGTCCGCAATCATGGCTGACAAAACGCTCGCTATCGGCTTGTCTGAAACTCACATCCTCCACTTTGAAGTTATCCAGGCTCAGATTATAAAAGCGGTCGTAATAGGCTTGAATGTCGCGTTTGATATGCGGATGAAACTGCGCTTGTATGGTTTGTGTTGTCCCCTGACGGCGTTGCCAAATAACGCCCTGTTTAACCACCAGTTCGCCGTTCTTGAACAACAAATCAGCCGCCGTAAACATGGCTTCCTTGTCGGCTTGCTCGCTGTAGACGGCAATATCGGCAATGGCGCCGGGCATTAAATGCCCGCGATCATGCAGCCCCAATAGTCGCGCGGCGGCGGTGCGGGTCATAACAGCAATTTCATAGAGCGAAAACTCTTTTTTCAAGTCTTTTAACAAGCTCATGGACACTGCTTCCTGATTTAGCCTGGCCATACATTCCAGACGAAAATCATAATCCATCAACAACCGGATCAAATACGGATAGCGCGTAAACGGCCCGCCATTGGGATGATCGGTAGTAAAAAACAAGCGCCACGGGTCTTCGGCCAGTAAGAAAATTTCCAGGCCAATCAGCCATTGCAGGCTATTCACAAAACTTTTTTCCTGATAACGGTACGGAACAACGCCGCCACTGCCTTCGCATTCGGCATCCCAGACCACCCATTTGTTGGGCGAAGCGTCATGACGGCGGCTGTACTGGGCAATCACGTCGCCGGAAATGGTCACTGTCTGGCCAAAAATCACCTGACCGACATCCATAGTGATGTTGCGATGCTTGTTAAAGCCGTCAATCAATTTGGCCGCCGCCGATGAAAAGCCTCGGACGCCTTCCGCTCCATAACCATAAAACTGAATATGCGCCAGGTGCATCGGCAAGCCTTGCGCGGCTTCCATGGTGGCGATAGCGGTATCGACATTGCCGGGAATGCCCAAGTTATTGCAATGCACATGCACCGGATGCGGCAGTTGAATCTCGCAAGCTGCGCGTTGCAGCGTTTGCAAAATGTGCCGGGAACTGACGCCATAATCCGGCACCACGTCATCCAGATCAAAACTGCGTGCATTCGATTTGAAGGCATTGGCGCCACCGGCATTAATCACCTTTAAACCGAGACAACGGGTCGCATGTAAGGTCCAGGCTACATAATCGTTGATTTGGTTTTGGCTGGCTCTGCCGCGCATTAGCCGCAGTAAAAAATCATCGTTACCGAGAATTGCCAGACCTGCTGTGTCAATAATCGGAATATCCGCCATTTGTAAATGCGCATCCAGGGCATTGGCGGGCAATACTGCAGGTTCAACCACAGTGGTGTAACCCATCTGCGCATAGCGATAGCCGATTTCCGTGGTTGACCAACGCGCGGTACTAAAGGCATGACCTAATTTTCGCGCCATAAAGTTGCGGTGTTGTTCAGGTAACAACAAACGCGCGGTATTGACGTTGCCACCGGCAATGTGACTGTGAATATCAATCGCGCCCGCCATAACGACTTTGCCGGAGACATTATAATCAGCGGTAATCGTTTCACCTGAATCGGGCGCGGATATAATCACACCACCGCGTATAAACAGATCCTGAACCGCGCCATTCAAACCTTGAGCGGGATCAAAAATCCGCCCGCCTGTTAAGCGCGTTAGCATGTTGATACCCTGCAACTGTCTAATGCATCATGTATTTCTTGCTTAGGCAGGTTGCGCCCGATAAAGACCAGCACCGACTGGCGAATTTCATTGACTTCCCAAGGTACGCCAATACTGTCTGCCAATAACATGTGTACGCCTTGGTAAATTACTTTACGATCACAGCCTGCGATATGCACGATACCTTTATAGCGCAATAAATCGTTACCGTAATCCCTGATCATCACATCCATAAAGCCGATGATTTTTGCCGCATCAAATGCCTGGTCGGTGCGATACACAAAAGAAGTGATACCTGCATCGTGTTCATGGCTGACATCGTCCAGAAAATCGGGCTCAATTTCCAGAATGGCGTTGAGATTAAAGCCACGTATATCGAGAATTTCACTGATGTCGGTTTCACCAAAATGAGCATGGGCAATCGGCGCACGGGCATTGATGGTGCGTAATCGCGCTTCCAAGGCGGCCAGTTGTTCCGGCGTGATCAAATCGGTTTTGGATAATAACAAACGATCGGCAAAGCCTACCTGCTCTTCCGCCTCATGGTTATCATCAAGTTGTTTAAGGGCATGTTTGGCATCGACGACGGTAATAATCGCATCGAGCAAATAATACTCACCAATATCCCGTTCCACAAAAAACGTTTGGGCGACGGGCGCGGGGTCTGCAAGCCCCGTGGTTTCAATAATGACCCGTTCAAAATGCAGCAAGCCGTTTTCGCGTTTTTCGGCCAGCTCGCCCAAAATGCGCACCAGATCACCGCGCACCGTGCAACAAATGCAGCCGTTGTTCATTTCAACGATCTGCTCTTCACCCTGAATGAGCAGGTCGTTATCAATCCCTGCTTCACCAAATTCATTTTCAATGACGGCAATGCGTTGGCCATGTTCCTCGGACAAAATACGGTTTAACAGCGTGGTTTTTCCTGCGCCTAAAAACCCGGTCAAAATGGTTACGGGTACAGGTGTGGAGCGATTGGAATCAAACATTGGATTCTCCAGTATAGAGGTTATAAAGAATTATTTTCGGCAATGAATACAAGCAAATTAATCCGTAAAATGAGAAGTTACGGTGTGAATCTCAGCCAAAATCGAGCGTTAACAATAAGCGTCTTGACGCGCCTGATGGTAATTGTGGCGAGCGATGCACTGCGCCATGTTGCTCATTGCCTTCCCAATAGGACCCTTTAAGTAAACCAATTGCATAGGCCGGTATGGTTTGTATGACATTCGTATCCATAATCAGACCCGAAAGTTCATCACTTAAACCGCCTGACCCGCCAGCCAGTTTATGCCGGTCGACATAAGCCTCTTCCAGCCACTCGGTGCCAATATCTCCGTAGGTGCAAACCATCCTGCAGGTCACCGAGTCAACATGAAATCTCGGGCACATGGCGTTATCCAAGGTGCGCAAACGCAAACCAACCCGCTCCAGTTCGAATAAATCACAATAAAGCGCCGTTAAACTGGCCACGTCTTTGCAAAATGCGCGATAACCCGGTAAATGCCCTGTTTGAGGTAGCAAGCTAAAGAAATTGAACGATGCAAAATCAATGCTTTCAACAAAACTGATTGGATTGGGAAGTTTTAACAAATGCGCAACAAAGCTTTTCAACTCATTATCAACTTGACGCTCTACCACGCAAAGATTGATGACGGGGTGATAAATCTGGGCTAAATCCGCCAAGTTATTAGAATGATAAGCACGGGAAACTGGCGTTATTAAATATTGTTCGGTAGCAACCATGACGGCCCTCATTGACTCAGTAAAGTGTGTTCCAGCATGATAATTGACTGCATAAAGCCAATGCCTAAGCCAAAGATAATGGTTTGTCCCACCAAATTGGCTATCGTGGAATGTTCATGCAACGCCGGTATCATGTCGGTGGCGGCAATATAGATAAAGCCACCCGCAGCTATCGGCAGCAAGAAAACTAACGACGATTCCGCCAGTTGGCTGAACAACAGGGTAAAAACAGCACCTGCCACCACCGTCAGCGAGCAATAAAAGTTGTACAGCACGGCTTTTTCCGGTGAATAACCGCCATACATCAGTGCACCGACATCGCCGATTTCTTGCGGGATTTCATGGGCAATAATTGCCAGCGTCGTAGTAAAGCCCAGTACGGGATCGACCAAAAAACTGCCGCCAATCAAAATCCCATCGACAAAATTATGCACGGCATCACCCATCAGATTCATCTTGGCAATCGGGCGAATATCATGTTGTTGGCCGAGCACATCGACATGATGGTCATGCCGCCAACGCACCAGTTTTTCCAGCACAAAAAATAACAACATCCCTAATAATACCGTTAAACAGACCGTGGAAATTGAGCCTTGCCTGGCGACCGCATCGGGAATCAGGTGAATAAACGCATCGCCCAACAATACCCCCACTGCCAGTGCGACTAAATAAGGAATGATGCGTTTAAGCCGTTCCGGCTCAATCCAGAACGCAAACATGCCACTCATTGAAGTAAGACTGACTAAAAAGCTCGCGCCGATAGCACCAGCGTAAGTTTCAAAGGTTAGATTCATAGCTTTTCATTAACTAATAAAGTTTTGGGGCACATAAAAAATTATGGCGTGAGCTATAAATGAAACTGGCAATGGCATTGGGCAGCCGATGTATTAATACATCGGCTAATAACACGGCCAGCACTAAAACGAATAAATTGGAAACAATCCGCTTTAAACGCTTGTTCTCAATCCGGAGCGATAACACACCCAAGCTAATCAACAACAGCGCTCCCAGTGCATGAACTGTGTGATCAAGAGTGTTCATCAACTAGCCAGGCCGGGAAATTATCCCGGTAGGTTTGCCATGCCTCTGCACCGGCAGATAATTCAGTATCGCTCAATAAGCACTGATCCAATTCCTGACGCGCTTGGTCAATGTCGATATTTTGGCCGATGAAGACGAGCTCCTGACGACAGTCGCCAAAAGGCGCTTGCCAATTAGCGCGAATGTCAGTGATATATTCTTCCGGCCACTCTGCTTCCGGCACCGACGCCCACCAACGGCCAGCACATCCATGTTGCATGGTGCCGCCCGCTTGGGACCAGTTACCTACCCACTCGGGCCGCGAGGCCAGCCAGAAAAAGCCTTTGGAACGTAGCAAAGTGCCGTTATACCAATCCTCACGATGCAAATAATCGTAAAATCGCTCAGGATGAAACGGCTTGCGGGCGGCGTACACAAAGCTCGAAATACCGTACTCTTCGGTTTCCGGAATATGGCTGCCGCGTATTTCTTGCAGCCAACCCGACGCTTGCTCGGCTTGTTCGAAATTGAAGCGTCCGGTGTTGATGATTTTTTGTAGAGGCACTTGCCCCATCATCATCGGGATAATTTCAGCGTCGCGATTTAAGGATTTAAGAATGGCTGTTAAATTCGCCAGTTCGTCGATGCACACCAAATCGGCTTTAGAAATCAGAATCACGTTGCTGAATTCAACTTGCTCGACCAGTAAATCGGCAATGTTGCGTTCATCATCAATGCCCAGTTCGGCATTGATGTCTTTCAATGATTGCGCTTCGAGGTAATCTCGCATGAAGTTAACCGCATCGACCACCGTCACCATCGTGTCCAGTCTGGAAATATCCGACAAACTCAGGCCATCTTCATCCCGAAAAGTAAAGGTTTCGGCAATCGGCATAGGCTCTGCGATACCAGTCGATTCAATCAGCAAATAATCAAAACGCCCTTCTTTAGCTAGCTGCCCGACTTCTATCAGCAAGTCTTCACGCAAGGTGCAGCAGATGCAGCCGTTGCTCATTTCCACCAGTTTTTCTTCAGCGCGATTGAGGGTAACCTCATTTTTAACGAGCGCGGCATCAATGTTGATTTCGCTCATGTCATTAACGATCACGGCTATTTTTAAGCCCTCTCGGTTGGCGAGAATGTAATTGAGTAGCGTGGTTTTGCCTGCGCCTAAAAATCCTGACAGAACCGTGACGGGTAGTTGTTTGGTTTGCATATTGTGTGTTAAAGAAGATTGATCAATTTATGATGTTATAACATAACATTTCATATCAAGTAACGTGCCTGAAATAAAATTACCCATGAAATATTGTGTAGCGGCTGATTTACCCGAAAGATGCATGGCAGAAATAGCCATGCATGAATTCGCCCGACAAATACTCAAGTTTTTCTTGGCTCTCTACAAAGTGACTGCTCTATTACAGCATTTTCAAATTCAGTTAATTACTAAAATAACCACTATGCCTATTGAAACTATGGTGTGACGGGAGTGCAAGCTTCGCCTAAAGCACCTACTTTTGGTGCTTGCCAATGCAGGCGAAGCCTGCACCCCAGCGACAATGTTGTTTTATTACTTAATGGTGACATAGCCTTTTAATAGTTACTCATCAAAATTGAAACCGCTGTAATTAGTAACTAACCCGAATACCTAACTCAGCACTGCGTCCTGGTTCCGGAGCGAAATTACGCAGATACGAGGTGGAATTGCGGATATTTTCATTCAGCATGTTCTTGCCTTTTGCAAACAGCAGCATTTCCGAATCGCCAAAGCTCGCTAAGCGGTACTGGGCACCCAAATTGAGCAATAGATAAGACGCCGTACTGGTCTCATTTTCGCCGGCATGGGTTTGCGCCTCACCACGGGTCAAGCGCGCATTGGTTGACCAGTCATTTTTCTCATGGCTTAGTTGCAAGCCATAGCGTAGCGGCGGCA
This sequence comes from Methylobacter arcticus, assembly GCF_050917435.1. Lineage (NCBI taxonomy): Bacteria > Pseudomonadati > Pseudomonadota > Gammaproteobacteria > Methylococcales > Methylococcaceae > Methylobacter > Methylobacter arcticus. Next base: position 1,525,244 of record NZ_CP159583.1, on the reverse strand, counting down.
TACGGGGAACATTGCCGCCCTGTTCAAAGGTGCCTCGGGTGTAGTCGCCGAACAAGGTCAGATCGACCGCGCCGTAACGGTTTTGTAGCAGCGGAAACACGGTTTGGGCTTCAAAGCCTTTAAAGATTGCGGCTGCCTGCTGGGTGTTCAGCAAAGGAAAGCACTCATCGCAATCCATACCGGAGCGTTGAAAAACGCCATCATCTTTATTAAATAATTGATCGGAAGAGCGCTGCTGATAAATATAATCGCCCACCCAGTTATGAAACAGGTTAATGTCGGCTGTCATCCAGGCCGCATTAAAGCGATAGCCCAAGTCAATATTATTGGACGTTTCTGTGGTTAAATTGGCATTGCCTTGTTCATAGCTGCGCGTCGCATGATGAAAACCATCAGTAAACAATTCCTGCACTTGCGGCGCACGTTGTGAATGGGTAAAGCCCAGACTCATCTGGTGCTGGTCGTTAATATCCCATAACGCTGAGGCGGAGCCGCTCACCGGCAGATGAGAAACGCTAGCCAAACCCTCAGGATCAATCGTTTGCCACTCAACACGCCCGCCCAATTCATAGGTTACCGGGCCATTTTCGAGAGACTCCACGACAAAAATGCCGTAAGAATTAGTGTTAGATTTCGGTATAATTTGACCTTCTTCGCCTAAACCTACAAATTGGCTGTTAAGGGATTGAAAACCAGTTACGCCTTTCATCGCGCCGATAGGTTGATGCTCAAGTTCGAGGCGACTTTCAAACGATTCATTCAAAAAAGTGGTGCCGGCAACACCACCCTCCATTTCCACATGCTTATAGTCGGTATAACCGAATTTCATCCGAACTTCTTCGGCAAAAGCGAACGGCTTATTGAGTTGCCCCTTGAAATCATATTTGGTTTGCGTTAAATCGACGTTTACCGGCGCTTCGCCATGGCCATCCGGCGGAATACCGTAGTTTTTTTCCAGACTGTTGATCGACGCACCGGCTAAACCGGCATCGCCTATCATCGATAAACCGACGGAGCCACCGCGCGAACGGGCATGGGTGTTATCAATCAATCCTGATGAATTTTGCAATTCACCGACTGGCAGGCTGTTAAAGCTGGGATCATGTAAGCGGACGGCCGCTTCATCAATCGCCGTTCCGCCAATATGAGTATTGCCTTGATCACGATAAAAAGCATCGACATGATAAGCAAAACCGTTTTTCCCGCCTTCGAGTTTAAGCGCGCTGGACGTTTCATTGGTTGCCGAATCATAACGTTGCTCACCGGCTCCGCCGATCAGCTTGTCGGGAACCTGTTCGGGAATCCGGTTGTCGATCACGTTGACCACGCCGCCGATAGCGCCGCTGCCATACAGCAGCGTCGAGGGTCCGCGCAACACTTCAATCCGTTCGGCCAGAATCGGATCAACCCCATTGGCATGATCCGGGCTTAATGACGACACGTCATTATTGCCCAGGCTATTCTGCATGACCCGCACCCTGGGCCCGGCTTGCCCACGAATGACCGGCGTACCGACCCCGGAACCGAACGATTGACTGGTAACGCCAAGTTCATTCTTTAGCGTATCGCCGATGGTTGTGCCCACGCTCATGCGCAACTGCTCGCCAGTCAACACCGTCACCGGTTTGGCTGATTTTGCCGTGGTATGCTTGATACCCGAGCTAATAACAACCATCTCATCCAGTTGCTGGACATCATTGTCAGCCGCACTGGCGTTAGTGCCTAAGGCACCGGTCGATAAGAAAATGATAGCGAGTTTTTTATTCATAGTTTTTTAATCGTGTTTCCTGAAAAATATCATTTACCAACCGAATTAAAGCGGCATCGTAAATAATGTTATAACATAACAATCAGTAAGCCTGACTGCTTTTAAAAAAGAACAGGATCAGTGTTGCTCTCCAGCCATGGTTTGCGCGCATTTTGCGCATATCCCGTGAATTTCGATGGCCTTGCTGTGGACAATGAAATCGGCCTGTTTGATTTCCTGAGATAGCGCCTGCATGACTTCCGGTGCTGAGCGTTCCTCTACTTCCTGACAGTTATTGCAGATCAATAGCAACTGCTCATGCTGATGGGCGGAACAACGGCAACCGACAAAGGCATTGAGGCTCTCGACCCGATGAATCAGGCCCTGTTCGATCAAAAAATCCAGGGCGCGATAAATCGTCGCCGGTTTTGCCGCATCCATCTGCGGCTTAAGCCGATCCAATAATTCGTAAGCTTTAACGGCTTTATGATTTTCCCAGATCAATTCCAGCACTTGATGGCGTATCGGCGTTAATTGCACCCCGCGTACTACGCACAAATGCTCTGCAGTGCCTAATGCCTCGCTGACACATTTTTTATGATCGTGTCCTGAAGAATGGAGAGGATTAGCGCTTACTTCGACAGGTGTATTCATTACAAAAACCGTTTAGCTGAAATCGAGAGTTACGTTATAACATTCATCGGAGATTGTCAATCTAGTTGTCGCCTCGACGGCTAAATCTTACTTTGATTTGTGCTCTGAATAATCACCTCCTTGGAAGCCTCTTTTTTGTTTAGATCTTGTCTGGGTTAAGGTGAACTACTTGGATTTTTTGCCAATTACGGGAACTTCCGCTCCAGCGTAACAATGTTGAGCATAAACAACATATTTACTCTACTTGATTACTTTTTGCTGTTTCGAGGGTAGGCACAATAGCTAAACATTATTGCTATAGCATTGTAATATCAGAGGATCACCGCATCGTTCCGCACAATCACTAACGGCACCATATTTATACCAATCCAGTTCCGCGTGACTGATGGGTCAGCGCCGGAAGCCACGAGCAGTGCAAAAATCGAGTACATACCAGCCGATTCGGTATTTTTGAATGCGTATTGAATACTTTGCCCCAATGTACTGGATAGACTGAATGTGGAATTTTGCGAAATCCCGATATCACGCGCGATAGGTATGAGCCCCTCCTTTAGGCTGTTCACTCCGCCGTCCGTTACCCACGTAAATGACCGGTTATTTTCTGGCGGAATAACACCAAAATAAACGTCGCCTTTGAACGGCGTTCCCACAAACGCTCCCGGAAACGAGATGGTGGCATTGAAATAATAGGTCGATGTAGGAAAGTACTGACCGATACCTGCGCTAAAAATTTCAGAACCAAATTCATCAACAATGCTGACAGAGATAATTGGCGGGGATGTCATCCTCTCTTTGAAAGATAGAATGTATTGCTGCATAGGCGAATATGCATCCCGATCCGTAAGTTTCCTCAGATACATCCTTTCGGGTATTCCAGTCTGGTACATCCTTTCGGGTATTCCAGTCTGGAGTGGCATCAAAAACGAATGAGCAGGTATTATTATCAAACTAGGCGCCACACCTTTCTCTACCTTGGCGATACTTCCTTCGATGATAAGTTCTTGGTCTGTAATTAGTAACGATTGATCCTTGCTCGGCACAAAGATGACGATAGAATCGGCCGCTATTGCTGGATTCTCAGCCACTGAACTGGCATTAACAAATGATGGAAATGTCAGTAAAAGTATTAGCACATATAATATTTTTTTCATTTAAAAAACCTCTTTCACTCGCTTAAATTAGAAGGGTTTAATGGAAACAGCGGCTGCACTCAAAAAGTAACATCCTAACTACGCCGCCATGTAGTGACTATATCAACGATTCTTAAATAAACAAGCCGTTGTTACTAAAAATCCTCAACTTAACAATAATATACAAATATCTCAGCAAAAAAGACATGTGTATGTTTACTTAAAACCGCATAATAAATATCAACATGCGGGTGCGTAAAACGGGCTAAGAAAATCGAAATTTAAATTATTCGAAAGATGGGTTTCAGTTACTCCTCTACCCATCTTACTGAACTATGAGTCTCAATATAATGCAACAAGCAATGTATTAACGCTGCATCTGCCCCGGTTAAATTATCGACGCCCTGCAAGCCCTAAACCAAGCGCCCCCACAAATCATAGTCATCGGCTTCTTCCAGCTCGACATCGACAAAATCGCCGACTTTCAGATGCGTCGCGCCATCGATAAACACCTGCCCGTCGATTTCCGGCGCATCGGCTTTGCTTCGTGCCACCGCGCCCTCTTCGACCACTTCATCGATCAGTACGGTTTCGATTCGGCCTATGCGTTGCTGCAAACGCGCCGCGCTGATTTCTGCCTGATGCGCCATAAATCGCGCCAGGCGTTCCTGCTTGACGTCTTCGGGAACCGGGTCGGGCAAGTCATTGGCCACCGCGCCTTTGACCGGCGAATAAGCAAAGCAGCCGACTCTGTCCAGTTGCGCTTCGCTCATAAAATCCAGCAACTGTTCGAATTCCTGCTCGGTTTCGCCGGGAAAGCCAACGATAAAGGTGCTGCGCAAAGTTATATCGGGACAGATTTCGCGCCAGGCTTTAATGCGCTCCAGATTATTCTCGCTGGCTGCCGGACGCTTCATTAATTTAAGAATACGGCTGTTGGCGTGTTGAAACGGTATGTCCAGATAAGGCAAGATTTTGCCCTCGGCCATTAACGGGATCACTTCATCCACATGCGGATACGGGTACACATAATGCATCCTGACCCAGATGCCCAAGTCGCCCAGCGCCTCGGCTAAATCGTAAAAACGGGTTTTAACCGAACGACCTTTCCAGTACTTGCTTTGATATTTTAAATCCAAGCCATAGGCGCTGGTATCTTGCGACACCACCAGCAATTCCTTTACCCCGGCATTAGCCAGACGTTGGGCTTCCAGCATCACATCATCAATCGGCCTGCTGACCAGATCGCCGCGCATTGATGGGATAATACAGAAGGTACAACGATGATTGCAGCCTTCGGAAATCTTCAAATAGGCATAATGCCGGGGCGTCAGTTTGATGCCTTGCGGCGGTACTAGGCTGATAAACGGATCATGTGGAGGCGGCAAATGCTCATGCACAGCAGCCACAACTTCTTCCAGGGCGTGAGCGCCGGTCACTTTTAACACTTGCGGATGACGCGCCCTGATTTCATCTTCCCTGGAGCCCAAACAGCCGGTCACGATGACCTTGCCGTTTTGGGCCAGCGCTTCGCCGATGCTGTCCAGCGATTCTTCAACCGCCGCATCAATAAAGCCGCAGGTATTCACCACGACTAAATCGGCGTCCTGATAAGTCGGCGAAATGGTGTAACCCTCTGAACGCAGCTTGGTTAATATTCTTTCGCTATCGACCAGGGCTTTGGGGCAACCCAAACTAATAAAACCAATTTGTGGGGCAGTCATTTAAATCTCAGTTAATGGTAAAGCGCGTTAGTTTATAGGAGTGGTCGCTTGAATAAAAATTTAAAATACGGTATTCGTCTTAATCGCGCTCGGATGACGAATCAGCATCGACAAATGCCCCTTGCTTTTGCTCAGCCAGCCGCGCACTTCGACGGTTTTTCCCAAATAGCTATTCACATCGGGAAATAAATCCAGCCATTTGCGCTCGATACGCGCTTCAAATGCGTCGGAAAACTCCAGATAAACCGACTTTCGAGTCGTACGCACATTAACCACCTTCCCTAGCAAACGCGTCCAGCCCGGATGTCCGGCTTCGGTAAGACGGCTGACCGGTAGCGGGGCATATTCAGGCCGCCCCCAGATACCCAGCTTGGCAAGCTCGGCCTGATCCTGAGCTTTAACCAACTCATTGACATAAAGCAGATTAGGCGGATAAATACTGACCGCAGCCAAACCCGCCTCGACCAGTTGCAAATTTATATGCTGCTTTGTTTCGGTGAACAAATGCGCCAAGGTTCTGCCGTATTTATCGGTTTTTTCCGCGTTGATTTCGAGGCGGACTTTGGTGTTTTTCAGTGTATCGATCAACCACTGCTTGGCCTCGTCGCCGCCCGCATCGGCCGGTTTATTCCGATGCTGAACCTCGGGCGTATTGATGCCCAAAAAGCGGATTTTGCGCCCATCCTCCAACACTACGGTATCGCCATCGTAAACCGTTTTGACCCGGTAAAAATCATGGCCCGGTTTTATATCGAGTTTTTTTGCCTCGGCAACCGGACACTCGGTCGCATCGGTTCCCGACCGATTGCGACACTTCCACCCTCCCTGGCGATCGGAAAAATGCTTGCTGCCGTCCGCATTCTGCCATTGATAAATTTCCGCGTTAACCCAGCCGGGTAAACATAACCATAAAACCAGTAAAATTCTCATGAGCCTGTCTGTGTGATGATTAAGGTGACAATCTAGCTAAAACAGGAGGGTCTATCTGTTGCCTGGAGCACAGGCTTCGCTTGTTATGCAAGCAAAGCTTGCACTCCTGCTCAATCCCATTCGGAGCCAGCTTCGTTTTTACAATTGATACTTTCAAGAATAGCCTTATACATCACCATAAACTAAATGCTCCAGCTCCTTAGTCAGGGCGATATAGGGAAACAAGTTAACCTGCAATCGGTTGTTAATTTCCTGATAAATCCGCCGGTACCGGTTGATTTTTTGTTGTTGGTCTTGCTGTTCGAAGTAATCGGTACAAGTTTCAACGTTGTTTGCCAGGATGGCCTTAAGCACACGACCTGTGGCTCGCTTCATCTCTTCTTGCAATTCGTTCCGTACTTTTCGCTCCCAGTAATCGTGCATCGGCATCTTTGCCAACTGTTCATTGATCGCTACCAAGCCCAGATAACCGGTGATTTCATTGAACAGTTTCAGGGTGGCGACAAAATCCTGCGAGGTTTCGGCGGATAATGAAACAATCAGCGGAAAATCATTGAGACTGGATATAAACACCAGGCGTAACGCCAGCAGCTCGGGAATGCCGTCTTGCCGATATTGCGCCAGTTGTTCGGCAAACCCGGTGTACTCACTGTTAAAATACTGTTCATAGTCTTTTAAATGACGGCTATAGCAATCGATGATCTGTTCATTCGGTCGAATTTTTCTCCCCTGCATCAAGGCCCAACGACAAAAACCGACCAGCGTATTTTCCAGCTGCAGCAATAGCCGGTATTGCTCGTCGGCGGCTATGTTATTGTCAAGCGCACTAATCGTCTGCCGCAATGCGTCGCCGTCTAAAACCCGATCGAAGGTCAGATAACAGGTGACATGATCCAGGATATTTGCGCTATCGACATCCAGACTTAAAAATCCGCAACCGGCCTGATTGATGATTTTATTGCTAATCAAGGTTGCTTTAATTTCATGGGCCAAGGGGTGAGCAGACAGATAGTTTGGATACTGTTTGCTAACCAACTCAGGAAAATAAGCCTGTAAATAACAGTTACAGCATTCTTCCTGCAATAAAGCGGATTGCTGCTGTATTAACTGGGTCAGGTACATTTTGCTGGCCGCCATCAATACGGCAAATTCGGGCCGGGTTATCATTTGTCCGGGTCGGGACATAACTTCTTTAGTTTGCGGAAAGCATACAACCGCCCTATCGAAAAAATCGGCTGCTTCCAAACGTTCGGCCAGCTGCAAATAAACAGCCGAATCTTCTGTGCAACGTAATTGTTCCAAAGATAAACAAAGACTTTGGTCTATATTATCGGCCAACACCAACCGGCAAACATCCTGGGTCATACTGATAAATAACGGCTGATAATCAGCAATCCGGTTTTTCTTTTGCAGACCGACCAGAAAGATTTTTAAATTCACTTCATGATCGGACGTATCGACGCCCGCCGAATTATCGACCGCATCGGTGTTAATGCGCCCTCCCCTCAAACTGTATTCGATACGCGCTTTTTGGGTGAAGCCCAAATTAGCGCCTTCGCCGACCACACTGGCGCCCAGATCGACTGCATTCACTCGCACATTATCATTTGCCCGGTCGCCTACTTCTTCGTGTCTTTCGCTGCTGGCTTTTACGTAAGTGCCGATACCGCCCAACCATAATAATTCCACCGGAGCCATCAGCAAGTAACGAATCAGGGATTCGCCATCCAGCGATTTGTAACGTAGGCCTAACCATTTTTTCAACTCAGGCGATAGCGGAATATCTTTGGCCGATCTTAGATAAACACCGCCGCCTGCTGAAATCAGCGTACGCTCATAATCATTCCAACTGGAACCCGGCAACTCAAATAATCGCTTACGTTCATTAAAAGCAGCCTCGCTATCGGACGGATTAGGATCGATAAAAATATGCTGTCCGCTAAAAGCCGCCTTTAGCCGGATAAACGGCGACAACAACATGCCGTTACCGAACACATCGCCATCCATGCTGCCGATACCGACGACCGTAAAGGCTTCGTTTTGTATGTCTTTGCCTACAGGACGTAGGTAAGGGGCGTGAGTAGGAGCGGAAGCTTTGCCTACAGGACGCAGGTAAGATCTGTCAGCGGAAGCGTTGCTCATTTCCCGAAAATGGCGTTTTACACATTCCCAAGCACCGCGCGCCGTAATACCCAGCGCTTTATGGTCATAACCATAAGAGCCGCCGCTGGCAAAGGCATCGCCCAGCCAGAACTGATATTCTGCCGAAATGGCATTGGCAATATCGGAAAACTGCGCGGTGCCTTTATCGGCCGCCACCACCAGATAGGGATCGGGATCGTCGTAACTGACAATGTTGTGCGGCTTGGCAACCTTGTCGTCGATATAATTGTCGGTTAAATCCAGCAAACCGCGTATCAAGGTAAGATAGGCTTTTTTGCCTGCCTCCCTCGTTGCCAAACTGGATGACTTTGAACCATTCTTTTTAACAACAAATCCGCCCTTGGCACCGGTCGGGATAATCAGCGCATTTTTACTAACCTGGGTTTGCATCAACCCCAGAATTTCGGTTCTGAAATCATCGGGACGATCCGACCAACGGATACCGCCACGGGAAATCTTACCGCTACGTAAATGTATGCCTTCCATATCGACCGCATGAACATAAATCTCATTTTGCGGCTTGGGTGAGGGCATATCGATAATGCCCAGACTGTTAATTTTAAAGGCGATGAAATAGTCCGCCAAACCGCGACGCAGATGAAAATTACAGCGCATGGTCGCATCAATCAGGTTAAACAGGGTACGCAAAATGCGGTCATCATTAATATCGGAAACCGAGTCGATGCTTTCCAGCAAGTGCAATCGTAGCGGAAATACAACCTGCTCTTCCCTGATCGCCGGATCATCCCAATCAGGATTCAGCCTAAAGCGCAGTTCAAAGTAATTAAACAAGCCTAGCGCAACCGGCGGATTATTAAGCAAAGCATGATGTACGCTGGCGCGGGTCGTTTGGTGTCCCAGTTGTAAATAATAATTTCGGTAAGCCCTGAGTACATCGATTTCCTGCCAGGTCATGCCGGTCAGAACACACAGCTTGTTCAGCGCATCGTTTTCGACCTTCCCATCCATCATCACTTGAATGGTTTCCAGCATCCGACTTCTTAACTGGGTGAATGAAGCGTACTGGCTTTTTGCCGCCTTGATGATGAAGCTTTTGATAAACAAGGTAATGCCATCGACCGTAACCGAAAACTGCACCTGATCCACCACCCTTAAATGCATGTTTTCCAGAACCGGAATATATTCGTCCAGATAACGGGGTTGTCGACCATAAAAATGCAGCCGATAATGATCGACTCTCTTGCAGGGATTAAGCAGGCTAATGCGTTGCTCGTGTGACGCTAAGATCCGCTCAAGGTTCAGCATATCTTTTAGTGCATAACGCGGCGAAACCAACGCCTGATATTCGGCTGAAAACGCGGCATGGTATTTTTGCCACAGTTGTCGGCCGCTTGCTGCGCCCAAAGCTCTTTCAGCGATACGCTGTAAGGCAATCGGCCAATTTTGGGTTTGTCTTCTCAATGGCTTATCCACCTGTCACTATTCAGCAGTAAAAAACACTCGAACCGCTCCATGCATCGCCTAAAGCGCGTACCTTTAGTGTTCTACCCCATCCGTCGTTAATGGATTTAATCTATCGTGGGCGCGAATTTATTCGCGCAGTAAAGTCAACTCAGATATTTTATAATTTCCAACACATTACAATCGCCCTGCCGGGTATAGGTAACCGAATCCATCAAAGTACGGATAAAAAATATACCCATACCGCCTTCTTGAGGATGCTCAAAATCCGGTAACGGCACCGATTCCAGATCAAAGCCCTGACCGTGATCGTACACCTTGATATTCAGCTCATTTTCATGGATATGAATAGATACTCTGACGGTGTCTTTCGGGTTGCCAAAGTTTGCATGTTTGATCGCGTTAACTGTCGCTTCCGTTAACACCAGATTTAAATGATATGCCAACGCTTCCCGGTCACCGGAGTAATCATCCAATTCTTTCGCGATATGCTCACCGATACTTCCGATCAAATCCAGATATTTGGTCTGCGTCGGAATGATTACCTCTACCTGAATAACCGAATTACACATACATAACCTCTATGTTTCACTATCAAAAGCTTCATTTAAATCGGCATAGATTTCAAATATCCTGTTTAAGCGGGTCAACTCAAACATCGATAATACCTGTTGCTGCAAGTTAGTGATAACCAACTTGCCCGACTTGGCCGCTGCATTTTTATGGCCCGACAGTAACGCGCCCAAACCGGAGCTATCAATAAAACGGACTTGTTCCAGCTGGACAATAATATTAATTTCACCCTGCTCTATCAGACGCAAAATAGTTTCCTTTAATTCACCTGAATTATGCGCATCTATCCTTTCTTCCTTAATAAAAAGGACAGTACAACCATTTGTTTTTTGCAGAGTTAAATTCATTGGTTTTTCTTGAAAGTGATAAATAGTTAAAACAAAACCTGTAGTCGAATCATAGCACCATAAACAATTTTAGAAATCTATTATCCTAGAAAAATCAATTGACCCGCGAAAGAAAAGACACGAAAAACACGAAAATACGTAAAGAGCGTCCAAACTGTAGTTTGTAGAGAAGACTAACGGTCCACTCCAAGCAGCCGTATGACAAGAAAATTACAGCTTTGTCAGAATTAGAAAATTACCCATTATTAAGAACTTCTAAACCAAAACCTTCGCAATACCACCATTTATTTTTAAATCTTTTTAAATCAATTAGCTGGCTATAATGGTAATTATTCACACTGCCTATAAGAACCCATCTCCTTGGCACAAACATGATAGACTTTTTACAGCCATGTAAGGCAGAAGAGGATAAATTGGTGGGAGCCATGAATCACATTTACCTGAAACGGCATGATCCAGACAAGAACCTGCACCTGTTTTACCAGATGTATGTTACGCCGGGCATTCGGTTACTGATTCGAGAATCGGGCAGAGCAGATTAAATTGAAAACTTCACACTTAAAAATTGAATCCACGGCTTTCTGATTTTCAAACTCAGATTAAAAAGCAGTGTCTATCAATTTTTAATCACAATAAGGAAAGTGGTTAATGGAACAATTGTCAGATTTAAAAGCTATATTGCATTCTAAACGAGCCAATATTTTTTACCTGGAAAAATGCCGGGTCATGCAAAAAGATGGTCGCGTACTCTATCTCACCGAAGAGCAAAACGAAAAACAATACTGGAATATTCCCATTGCCAATACCACCTGTATTTTATTAGGAACAGGCACATCCATTACTCAAACCGCTGTGAGAATGCTTGCGTCAGCTGGCGTGTTAATTGGTTTTAGTGGCGGCGGCGGAACCCCATTGATAGCCGCCAACGAAATAGAATGGCTCTCACCACAAAGTGAATACCGGCCAACAGAATATGTGCAAGGCTGGATGTCTTTTTGGTTTGAACAAGAAAAACGCCTCAAGGTTGCCAAGCAATTTCAACAACAACGGCTGGGCTATATGCAGAAAATATGGGGCAAAGATCGCGACTTACAAAACGAAGGATTCACCACAGAAGACCCCGATATAAAACAAGCACTAAACTTGTTTTCCTCAAAAATAGCAGACTGTTCTGACGTCACTAATTTACTATTAGTCGAAGCACAGCTTACCAAATCTCTCTACAAAATAGCTGCCAATCGCACCAAACAAAAAGACTTTATCCGTCAGCATGACAGCATAGATGATGCTAATGCCTTTTTAAATCACGGTAACTATTTAGCCTATGGACTGGCTGCCACCACGCTTTGGGTGCTAGGCATACCGCATGGTTTTGCCGTGATGCACGGCAAAACCAGACGAGGTGCTTTAGTGTTTGATGTCGCCGATTTAATCAAAGATACCTTAATACTGCCCTGGGCTTTTATCTGTGCCAAAGAACAAGCCACCGAACAAGAATTTCGCCAACAATGCCTACAAAACTTCACTGAACATAAAGCACTAGACTTTATGTTTGAAGTGGTAAAACAAGCCAGTTTAGAAGGTAAAGATTTATGATGGTCACCTTCGTCGCACAATGCGAACACAAAGCCCTGAACAGAACTCGCCGCGTACTCGACGCTTTTGCCAACCGCATCGGTAGTAGAACCTGGCAAACTGTGATTACCGAAGAGGGCTTGCAAGCAGTTAAAAAACTACTACGCCATACAGCGACTAAGAACACAGCGGTTTCTTGTCATTGGATCAGAAGCCGTAGCCGTAGTGAGTTTTTATGGGTGGTTGGCAGTAAAAATGAATTTAACACCCAAGGCATTGTGCCAGTGAATTACACCAATCAAATAGATGCACTAAAAATGGATGAAATAAACGTGAAGATTGAAAATTATTATGCAAATACCAAGAAACAAGCGTTAGATCAGCATTTATTTTCCGTTGGCTATACGGCTTATCAATTGATCAAACGGCTGGTTGATGATGACAAGCTTGCCGTTGCGGTTTTTCATGCAGGTTGCTTGCATGATGTCGGTAAAATAGACCCACTTTTTCAAAACTGGATTCTGGAAAAAACCAAGAAGAAGCTGATAGATGAATTACCTGATGAAGGTCAACATATTGATAAAACATCTGGCAATGGCTGGTTTGAAAAACACCCAAGGCATAATGAAATCTCCTTATTGCTGTATCAATTGGTGAAAGACAAAGGCAATATCAACCCAGAAAATATTGATCGCATTTTGCATACTATTTACTGGCATCATGCCAAGCCGATTCGCAAAAAGGATTTGGATAATCTTTATAGTATCCATGACAAATTAGAAACGAACTTAACAGCAGAGCAATTAAGGGATTTAACGCACGCCTTTAACCCATTAATTTCCGCAATCAATACACTGTCTAACAATTTCTCTGCTGAAGAACTTCCCACACTATCGGCCTCTATTCATGCCATGACAGATGAGCAAGCCTACAGCTTTAAAAAAACAGAACTGCCTAAATACAAAGATTACTTTGAATCGGATAACTTAAAAAATTATCGAGACAGCATCTTATGCAATGCCAAAAACAACCTAGCTAGAACTGCGCTTGTCACAGCCGACAGGCTTATTTCAGCATTAAGCAGCGAAGCATTAAACGCCTATATTGAAGAAGAAACGCTAGACACGATATTAGATGAAAAATTGCTACAAGAGCGTGGTTTAAGCCGAGCTATTCAAGACTGCCTTTCAGGGTTTGCAAAAGATTCAACCAATAACGAACGAAATCAACGCCAAGCCACAGCCGCCACAGAATTAACCGATGAAGACATCTCAGTTGGCGTGCTCAGTGGCCCGGCAGGATGCGGTAAAACTAAAATAGCCTTGGAATGGGCCGTAAAAACAAACGTTAAAAAAATCATTTGGATTTGCCCTCGCGTACAAGTCTGCCAAGGTTTGTTTAATGATTTAGCTGCACCTGATTATTTACCCAATGCCAAGATAGAAATTAATACCGGTGAATTCAAACAAATGCGCCAATTTGGCAATGATCCGGAAGAAACACCCGAAGGGCAGAGTTTTTCAGGTGATATAGTCATCACCACCATAGATCAAATCAGCAATGCCATAATCACCCATCGCCAAATAGATACTTTAGTGGATTATATGAATGCGCATGTGGTATTTGATGAATATCACGAATACATCAATATGCCCGCGTTTAATTTGCTGTTTGCCGAATTAGTGGAATGCAAAAAATTACAAGGCAATAACGCCAAAGCCTTATTAGTCTCCGCGACACCGAATTACTATTTTATTGAAAATTTATTAGGTTTAAAAAGGAGTTATGTTGTGGGTATTGAAAGCTTCAATCAAAGCCAATATTTACTTTCATTCCCTACATTCGAAGAGAAAAATAAAGATGAAAACAATCCGTTATACCAAAGCCAAAGCCAAACTAAAAATACCTTTGTTATCAGTAATACAGCTACTACCGCGCAACTAAGTTTTATTAAAAACCAAAGCACTGAAAATGCACTGTTATTTCATGGAAAATATAAGAAATCAGACAAACAAAAAACGTTTAATGCGGTTGTTGATAGCTTTAATAAAGAAGGTACTCAACAATACGATATTTTGCGTAGCGGCCCGATTGTACAAGCCTCGCTTAATATCACTTGCGACAAAATGATCACAGAATTTACCCATGCAGAAAACTGGTTACAACGACTCGGGCGACTGGATCGGTTTGGCAAAAATATAAACGTTAATAAATATATTACCGCTATTCCTGAATCCTTAGCCGTTGGTGGCAAACAGATCAGTGCCTGTGCGAAGTTTTTAGATAGTCTGCATAGCTTACAAAGTGCCAAAGCATGGCGAGAATTTTTAAACGCAGAATTAACAGAAAATCAGCCCGTTACTCTGGCTCAGATATATCAGTTATATGAACAATTTTACGCTAACGACACGCATCAACTAGCCATTGAAGAGGATTTGAAAAAAGCCTTAAATCAGAGCGTAAAGGTTATCAATTACCGATTACTTGATCCTGTCTCCATGCCACCTAAAAAATCACCCAAAGATGGCAAGGTAAAAATTAAAAAACAATCCTTACGAGGAGATACCCGCTTTGTACAAATGGCGGTGTGTACTATCCATAGTTTTGATAAGGTGGAATTTGAAAATGACTATATTTGTAACACAGCAGACCCAGATGATGCTTTAACCTTACCGCTTCGCGATATAGAAGGTAGTTTTGGCGAACATAAAAAAAGTGATCATGACTTATTGGCTTTTATGTATCAAAAAGACCATAAAATACAGACGGTTAAAAGTGGGGAAACTATCAAGCAAAAACACTCGACCAATATTATTAGGAATGAAGCGCGTGATTCTGAAACGCCTATTTATGTGAGTTACACAGATGAAGATTTAGCTCTGTGCAATGATACAGCAAACGAGTATGCCATTTATTACGCTAAAGGCATTAATGGTCAAGCCATAGGGGCTATTGCTTTAAATAGATTAAAACCGAAAGAATAACTGTCGTTCCGATGCTCCTGCGTCACGGCCATTAAGCGGATTAGACAAAATAATGGCTAATGTGGGGGCGACTTTAGTCGCCCCCACAACCATATCATGTCTTAGCTTAATGGCAGTGATGCTCTTGCATTCTGGTTCCCAAGGAAACCGTGGGAACCAGAATGCACTGCCTGTTCGGCAGTAAAAAATTAGAACATAGTTTTCTAAGCTACTTTTTCAGTAGTCATGCAATATTTTACGCAATAGCAAATAACAGTGAATGATTAAATGTAGAACATAGTGGTTTTTTTATTTTTTAGCGCTATAATCTAACTTCTAACATAATTCAGATGTCTGATTTTTTAAATAATGTATCAACAGGAACCCTAATAATGGAAAAAGTAACTGGAATTAAAAGCGTAGACTTCAAAATTAAAGCATTAGGACATGGCGTAGTGAATTGGAATGGGCCAACCACCTTAACAGGTGATGGTGGCAAAACGGTTGATAATCACACTTTGCCAAAATTACGCGGTTATACAAACTTAACAGGTAAAGAAAAAGAAGGCACAGGCTATAAATATAAGAAGGAAGCCACAGATATTGATTTTAAAAAAACACCGCTCTATATAAGCCAAAACTGTATTCGTCATCACTTATTTAGAGACCAAGCGTTTGACTTACATTATGCGGGCGATAAAAACCTGCAACAGGTTTTAGCATCATTCACTGGTTTAATACGTGGTTACGTTGTGCCCTCTAGTCAATGTAAACGAACCAGTCCCTTATTAATGGAAGATTTTGTTGACCAATTAGGCAATGGTAATTTTGAACAATTTGGTCAGGCAGGTGAGCGTGATAGCTCCTCATTTTTTTCCAAAACCACCTTTGGCGATACGGAATACATCTCCTACGGTTCAATTAGTGTAGAGCAATTACAATTTATTTCCTTAGATAAAAAATTTGACCGTGCATCAATGGTGATTAAAGAAGGGCAAGGTGAAGAAGTTGCAACGGCTGTACAAACTTTTATCCAGTCACTTAATCCGAAGTTAAACCCTAAAGCCACTTTCCACACTAACTATGTGCGTAAAGGCACTATTTTTGAAGAAGGTGAAACGGGGATTTTATTAAACAATGATGCGATTCAAACCTTAATTGAATACGCACTCAGCATGATTGCTGAATTATCCATACGCCAAGCCAAATCCTATATGTATGTAGATGAAATAGTAGTGGATTACAATGATAGCCCAAAAATGATGCGGATTAAGCACAGCGAAGGCTCTATTGCTGTGCAGCCAGAATCAGAGTACGCGACCTATTTTTACGCAAAATAGAGGTTGTTATGAAAATCACTATTGAATACGAATCCAGTTGGCGTAATTCATTTCTTGATGGCAGTAATAATGAAACTTTGCCGAAACAAGGGCGTAAATTTATTGGCTCAATGACCAGTTTGCAAAAAACCGAAAACTTTATCAAACGAGAAGTATCTCTTGATACTGTAATGGGTATTTTAAATCGTTTGATTGGCGACCAAAGAAAGCTATATCAAGCCAGAAATGAAGAAAAACATGGTAGTTATTATTTTAAAAAGCTTGAACCGCTAATTACATTTAAAGATAAGCCAACAAGAATTAATGATAATGAAGTGACTTATATCAGAAACATGACGGGCAGTACCGATCAAAATTCATTTACCGGCATTATCAAGGTCCAAGACCCCGTTTTTTTATCCGATTATTCACCTGAATTTTGGGGCGTCCTAGCCTTGGATTTTAATGAGCTTTGTCAGTTTATTGTTGAAAACAATAAAGTCGATAAAATCATTCCACTTGATCCAATTAGTATTATTTCAAAACTGGAAGTTTTAGATAAAGAAAAGCCTATTATCAATGAAGGCATGGCTAATCAGGCTTTGCAAGTTTTGAATCAACACTTCCCTGATGCCAATTATCTGAGTAATAAAGGCGATATTTTCCCTATCATGTTTTATTGCTCTTCTCTGTATTTGCAGTTGGAGCGTCTCAAAGATAGGTTTGACAACATTGACACCGCTAAAACCAAAAGCGGCTCAATCAGCGGTATATCAAAGCGCGGGTTTACTAAAAAAGACTTTATGAACCGTTTTACTACAGGGGATAAAAAGAAGATTTGGGGAAATCCTTATATTCGTAAAGAGCGGGTAAAAGGTGTGGGTGAAATTGCTTATTTTATGACTAAAGCCAGTGGTCAGTTAGAAATTGAAATTGATATAGATCGAGACAAAGCCAAAGAAATTAAATCCATGATTGAATATGCTGGCGTATCCAGTTTTTATCTAGGCAAAAAAGGCTTGGCTTATGTGTCTGATATTGAAACGAAACCCAGCAAGGCGGACTAATGGATCATTATATTGATATAAAAATTAAACCTGATGCTGAAATGCGCGAAAATGTATTGCTTAATAAGGTCTATAGTAAGCTTCATAAGGCGTTATCTTCATTGAAATCGACTGATATTGGTGTTAGTTTTCCAAAATATAAAGTTCTACTCGGTGATGTTCTACGTGTCCATGGCACTGAAATCAAACTATCAGAATTGCAAGATACAGAATGGTTAGGCGGCTTAGTTGGGTATTGTGAACTAACACCAATAAAAGAAATCCCAGAGGGTGTGACTTATAGAACAATCTCACGTATACAAGCGAATATGACCGAAGCTAAACTGAGGCGATTAGTGAACCGAGGAACAATATCCCCAGAAGAAATAAAGCAATATAAAGCCAAAATGTTTAACCGAGGTCTTGATAATCCTTATCTTGAATTAGAAAGCGTATCGAATGGGCATAAACATCGTCGATATTTAGTTTTTGGAGATAAAACAGCAGAAGCAACAACAGGTAAATTTGACTTTTTTGGTTTAAGCAAGACGTCCACGATTCCTTGGTTTTAACCTTTATTTTTTAGCTCTTTAAAAATATAACTAAATCATATAGTTACAGAACGGCTGAGTTTTTTTGGTAAAACATGAAAAATTAAGCTAAGTATTTGTTGTAACTAAATTTTTAAGCTTTAAACTTGAGGTTCACTGCCGCACAGGCAGCTTAGAAAATCCCATCCAATAACGTCAAGCTGATTTTTATGTTCACTGCCGCACAGGCAGCTTAGAAATAGCATCGATGACTGGACAGATAGCAGCGGCTGTTCACTGCCGCACAGGCAGCTTAGAAATGTAATACCGGATTTGGTTAGTTTTATTTTAAGTTCACTGCCGCACAGGCAGCTTAGAAAAGATGATTATATGCTAAGCAAGGGAATGTTGAGTTCACTGCCGCACAGGCAGCTTAGAAAATTATCAGGGAACAAAGACTTTTTTAATAAAAGTTCACTGCCGCACAGGCAGCTTAGAAAACGAAATTGGACGGCATATTGTCTTCGGCCCAGTTCACTGCCGCACAGGCAGCTTAGAAAGGCGTATTTACCTATCAACTGGAAAAAGGACTGTTCACTGCCGCACAGGCAGCTTAGAAACATCACGCTTTTTTTATGCCGGCATCTGCGGAGTTCACTGCCGCACAGGCAGCTTAGAAATTAATGATGGGCAAAGAAGCGGATTACCTGAAGTTCACTGCCGCACAGGCAGCTTAGAAATTTTTGCAATGGATACATTAGGTCTATTTGAAGTTCACTGCCGCACAGGCAGCTTAGAAAAATCAAAGTGCTTTTCATGTACACCGGCGTAAGTTCACTGCCGCACAGGCAGCTTAGAAAACCGACTGTAGCACTCCGTGCAGCAGCGCCCAGTTCACTGCCGCACAGGCAGCTTAGAAAATGCATACGTTGAGCAAAAGAAGCGTAACTATGTTCACTGCCGCACAGGCAGCTTAGAAACTTGGATAGCGCATGTTCAACTGCACGTTATCGTTCACTGCCGCACAGGCAGCTTAGAAATCAGTTAGGTTCAGTGATAGGATGTGGAAACAGTTCACTGCCGCACAGGCAGCTTAGAAAAAGTCGCCGCGTAAGTAAGCTGCAATTATTTTGTTCACTGCCGCACAGGCAGCTTAGAAACCCATTACAATCACTAGCCGAGCTATGCAAACGTTCACTGCCGCACAGGCAGCTTAGAAAAGCTAACAGGTATTTTAAAGCGTGGTTTAATAGTTCACTGCCGCACAGGCAGCTTAGAAAGTTCTTTTGACTGGGGATCATCACATCCTTTTGTTCACTGCCGCACAGGCAGCTTAGAAAAGAAATGAAATTGGATTTGGACAAAAGTATATGTTCACTGCCGCACAGGCAGCTTAGAAACTAGATTGAAATTTGGCGGAGCATCTATTGATGGTTCACTGCCGCACAGGCAGCTTAGAAACGATAATGGTGTGCGGCTCGCCGACGCCCAAGGTTCACTGCCGCACAGGCAGCTTAGAAAAAAAATTACTCAACGGTGACGCGCGAATTCGAGTTCACTGCCGCACAGGCAGCTTAGAAATGCACGTTGCACAGCGATTCATGTTTACGCACGTTCACTGCCGCACAGGCAGCTTAGAAAGTTATTGCGTAAGCTGGGCCCTTGTTGCCAATGTTCACTGCCGCACAGGCAGCTTAGAAAGCGTGTGTCGACGGTTCTGCAGCTCTTGCTGCGTTCACTGCCGCACAGGCAGCTTAGAAACATTATTACAGCTAATATTTTTTGATCATCTAGTTCACTGCCGCACAGGCAGCTTAGAAAGAAAATGTCCGGGCCACAGTCTGACAAAGACGGTTCACTGCCGCACAGGCAGCTTAGAAAAACTAAAGGCGCTGCTGCCGGGAATGCGCGTAGTTCACTGCCGCACAGGCAGCTTAGAAATTTTTTGGATACGCGCACCTTGCGTGAGGTTTGTTCACTGCCGCACAGGCAGCTTAGAAATGTACCCCCTCTACCCCCTCTTATTTTCCCTAGTTCACTGCCGCACAGGCAGCTTAGAAATTGAGCATGGCTTATCTGAACATACTGATGCCTGTTCACTGCCGCACAGGCAGCTTAGAAATGACCCGCAAAGGCATCAACAATCATGGCGCCGTTCACTGCCGCACAGGCAGCTTAGAAAGATATGACAACCGCCGTTGATTGTGATTCATTGTTCACTGCCGCACAGGCAGCTTAGAAATGAGAGCGATAACTCTCTGCACAATCTGTTTCGTTCACTGCCGCACAGGCAGCTTAGAAAAATCAATACATCGGCCAAAATATCCGCGTCCTGTTCACTGCCGCACAGGCAGCTTAGAAATGTTGGTGAACTATCCACCCAAAGTAGCGGTAGTTCACTGCCGCACAGGCAGCTTAGAAACCACATCAGACAGAGATTATATTGGGTTGCCAGTTCACTGCCGCACAGGCAGCTTAGAAAACAATTACACCGACTGCGGGTGCTGGTGGCGCGTTCACTGCCGCACAGGCAGCTTAGAAAAATTGTCGGCGGCTCACAAACCGTTGCTGGCGGTTCACTGCCGCACAGGCAGCTTAGAAAGATATAGGCGTTAATGTCAGTGGGAATAGCGGGTTCACTGCCGCACAGGCAGCTTAGAAATGTTGATGTTCCTGCGGCGCTCGCTGCTCCTGGTTCACTGCCGCACAGGCAGCTTAGAAAACAGACATTTTATTTACCCACCCACATAAGCGGTTCACTGCCGCACAGGCAGCTTAGAAAAGTTGATTGAGTCTAAATAGGCAGCCTTTTCAGTTCACTGCCGCACAGGCAGCTTAGAAAGCTCACGCACCTGCGATGCCTGCTCATGTTTAGTTCACTGCCGCACAGGCAGCTTAGAAAGTTAAAAAAGACACCCATAAAACCTCCTGATTGTTCACTGCCGCACAGGCAGCTTAGAAAAAACACCACGAGTGCCAATATAATTTCAAGCAGTTCACTGCCGCACAGGCAGCTTAGAAATTTCTTTCGACTTTAGCCGCCTTATTGTCGGTGTTCACTGCCGCACAGGCAGCTTAGAAAGATTCCCCGTATAAATATAGCGCGACGAGGATGTTCACTGCCGCACAGGCAGCTTAGAAACAAAGCAATGAATGCAAACATGATCCGTAAGAGTTCACTGCCGCACAGGCAGCTTAGAAAATCTGCTCGCTCATGGCGATGCCGCTCGCTACGTTCACTGCCGCACAGGCAGCTTAGAAAGCTAGGTGGGCAGTTGTTGCGCGAACTGCTCCGTTCACTGCCGCACAGGCAGCTTAGAAAAACAACGACCTGACTCCCGGCCCCGGCAATGAGTTCACTGCCGCACAGGCAGCTTAGAAAAAACATATCAACCTGCAGCCGTTTGCGTTGTTGTTCACTGCCGCACAGGCAGCTTAGAAATACTGTCGTTTTTCAATTACAGCCCCGGCTAAGTTCACTGCCGCACAGGCAGCTTAGAAAGGAGTCAAGCCTTGTTTGAAGCGAATGTTAAAGTTCACTGCCGCACAGGCAGCTTAGAAAATTTATAGTCAATCCTGTTGCATCTGCCCCAAGTTCACTGCCGCACAGGCAGCTTAGAAAGAAAATCTCGCGATTCGACGGCGACCACCAAAGTTCACTGCCGCACAGGCAGCTTAGAAAGAATCATCAAAACTGGTCACTGGAAAATGTTAGTTCACTGCCGCACAGGCAGCTTAGAAATGGCGTATCCAATCCGTAATGACTATCCATTAGTTCACTGCCGCACAGGCAGCTTAGAAAATTCAATGCCGAAATTAATGCACTATCTTCGTGTTCACTGCCGCACAGGCAGCTTAGAAATGTCGTGGCCTACTTTCAATCGCTCAATCTCCGTTCACTGCCGCACAGGCAGCTTAGAAAATTGAACAGTTAAAAGAAAGGCTCCAGGTTTCGTTCACTGCCGCACAGGCAGCTTAGAAAACGAAAACAAATATGTCGGCAAAACTGACTTAGTTCACTGCCGCACAGGCAGCTTAGAAATTGGCCGTAAACCCATCATTACCAACAAACGCGTTCACTGCCGCACAGGCAGCTTAGAAAGCGTCAGTAAAAAACTTGTCATAGTAGGTTTCGTTCACTGCCGCACAGGCAGCTTAGAAAAATACATTTGACAAATTCGGCATCAATGCCCCGTTCACTGCCGCACAGGCAGCTTAGAAAGCTTGGCAACTAAATAGGTGGTGATACTGACTGTTCACTGCCGCACAGGCAGCTTAGAAATCCAATGTTTGTCCAAATTCTCTACCCAATGAGTTCACTGCCGCACAGGCAGCTTAGAAATTAACAGAATACTAAGAGCCACAACATGACTAGTTCACTGCCGCACAGGCAGCTTAGAAATGTAGTATCGGCGTATGTCACTATAGCTCAGGGTTCACTGCCGCACAGGCAGCTTAGAAAAGCATGGCCTTATACCTGCATAGACTGGACTTGTTCACTGCCGCACAGGCAGCTTAGAAAAATATCTCAGCGGTATTGTCCATAACCGGCGAGTTCACTGCCGCACAGGCAGCTTAGAAAGGTGGTTATCGCGGCGGCGGCGGGTTGGCTGAGTTCACTGCCGCACAGGCAGCTTAGAAAATAACTCGCTTCCATGTCATTCTTCTTAATCCGTTCACTGCCGCACAGGCAGCTTAGAAAAGTCTATAACGCGCAATGCAAAACTTTCGGCAGTTCACTGCCGCACAGGCAGCTTAGAAAAGTACCGGCTATCGGGAAGGCTTTTTCGGTGAGTTCACTGCCGCACAGGCAGCTTAGAAATCCGTTGGCAACAGTGGCATAGTCAGTTGACCGTTCACTGCCGCACAGGCAGCTTAGAAAAAAATATTACGGATCAGGCTCAGTTTTGCCAGGTTCACTGCCGCACAGGCAGCTTAGAAATCAATCATCAGCGTGAGTTAAACCGCTGGTACGTTCACTGCCGCACAGGCAGCTTAGAAAGATACAGTGAGCAGCCGCCACAAGTTTTAATAGTTCACTGCCGCACAGGCAGCTTAGAAATGTATATCCTCACAATCAGCACGGCCAATAACGTTCACTGCCGCACAGGCAGCTTAGAAATCTATGTGATCTGGTTTCGAGTATAAAACCGTGTTCACTGCCGCACAGGCAGCTTAGAAATCTTCGCATTCCTCGGCACCCATTGACAGCCCGTTCACTGCCGCACAGGCAGCTTAGAAAGTATCCTGCCGAACACATCACCTTCCGCAGTCGTTCACTGCCGCACAGGCAGCTTAGAAAGTTTTTTTAGTGATAAATTGCGCCGCACTTGCGTTCACTGCCGCACAGGCAGCTTAGAAAGCAAAATAGCTGCGTGATCGGGTTTCCACATTGTTCACTGCCGCACAGGCAGCTTAGAAATTGGGTATTATCCACCAGCTCTGCCCGTCCTCGTTCACTGCCGCACAGGCAGCTTAGAAAAGGTAGATTTGAACGTGTTGCCGACGATGGCGGTTCACTGCCGCACAGGCAGCTTAGAAACAACACATACGCTGCCATATGAGGGCGAGATCGTTCACTGCCGCACAGGCAGCTTAGAAAGTCCAACCGCGAGATCTACGGCATTAGCGGCAGTTCACTGCCGCACAGGCAGCTTAGAAATGTGCCTTGCGTGTCGCTTCGGCTTCAATGCTGTTCACTGCCGCACAGGCAGCTTAGAAAACTAAAGCACGGTCAACTTCGATAGTGCCGCCGTTCACTGCCGCACAGGCAGCTTAGAAATCTTCCATCCCTGCGCATAATTTCATTAGCATGTTCACTGCCGCACAGGCAGCTTAGAAAATTTCCGCTTTGTGCTCATTCAGCGTCTTAATGTTCACTGCCGCACAGGCAGCTTAGAAAGCTCGATAATGCTGCTATGCCGTCGTTAATGCGTTCACTGCCGCACAGGCAGCTTAGAAAGCGTTAAATAATTGACCGGAATAAAAGAATACGTTCACTGCCGCACAGGCAGCTTAGAAATTCTTCTCGGCTGCCGCGTACCAGGCTAAAGCGTTCACTGCCGCACAGGCAGCTTAGAAAGCTGATTAGTGCGTCGATCATTTTTGTAATCCGTTCACTGCCGCACAGGCAGCTTAGAAAGGGTATGGTTGCCTGGAGCTGATGAAGTTTACGTTCACTGCCGCACAGGCAGCTTAGAATTACACACTGCTTCCCGACAGCTGACCATCAATTTCTGCCAACACTTTGGTTAATAAATCTTTCTGGCCGGTCTGGAAATTTGCCGCATCGGTTTCGCGGCGCAACCAGGTGAACTGGCGTTTGGCCAGTTGTCGGGTGGCAATAATGGCTTTTTCGGTTAGGGTGTCAAGGTCGTATTCGCTTTGCAGATACGACCAGGCTTGCCGATAACCGACGGCTCTGATCGACGGCATTTTGTCGGTTAAATCGCCTCGCTGATACAGTGCCGCGACTTCGTCGATAAAACCCTGCGCCAACATTTGCTTAAACCGCAGGGCAATAATGCCGTGCAATATGGCTCGGTCTTGCGGGGCGATAATCAGCTTTATTTTTTGATAGGGAATGTCTTGCGCCTGGGCTGCGGTAAAAAAAGACGTTAACGGTTTACCGCTGATTTCATAAACTTCCAGCGCGCGTTGTACGCGTTGCGGGTCGTTGGGGTGGATTCTTGCCGCCGCTTCCGGATCTATCCCGGCCAATCGCTGATGCAGCGCTTCTTTACCCAGTTGCGCCAAGTCCTGATCGAGTTTGGCCCGAATGGCTGGATCGGCTTCGGGCAATACGGCAAGACCGCTGTTCAGTACCTTAAAATACAACATGGTGCCGCCGACGACTATCGGGATTTTTCCGCGCCGGGTTATGTCGTCCATTAGCGCCAGCGCCTGTTTCCTGAACTGGCCGGTGGAATAGGCTTCTGCGGGATCGAGTATGTCGATCAAATGGTGCGGAATGCCGCCCCGTTCATCCATCGTGGGTTTGGCTGTGCCTATATCCATGCCTTTAAATACCAGGGCTGAATCGACGCTGATGATTTCGCCGTTAAGCGCCTGGGCGAGTTGTACCGATAGCGCAGTTTTTCCTGAGGCGGTAGGCCCCATCAGGAAAATAACGGGGGGACTGGGTTGAGTTTTCATAATTCAGGATTGGTTGATGTGGGCGACCGGCCGGATCGCCCCTACGGTATAGGAACTTATTGCCCACGCAAAAAGAATTTATCAAGCTCATGGGTCGATAATTCTATCCAGGTGGGTCTGCCGTGATTGCACTGCCCTATTCTTTCGGTTTGTTCCATATCCCGCAGCAGGGCGTTCATTTCATCGATGGTCAAGCGGCGGTGTGCGCGTACCGAGCCATGGCAAGCTACCTTGGACAAGATTTCATTGGACTTTTCCTGTATCCGTTGACTCATGCCGTGCTCGATCAGGTCGGCCAGCACATCGCGAATCAGGGTTTCCATATCGGTATTACCCAATAAAATAGGTATTGAACGCAGCACGATGGTTTCCGGCCCGGAACGATTAAGCTCAAAACCCAGGGTGTTGAAAAACGCCTGCTCGTCATCGGCTAAATCCGCTTCGGCGGCACTGACGGTTATTTTAATCGGCAGCAATAAGGGCTGACTGGGCACTGTACCCTGTTGATATTGCTGTTTTAGGCGCTCGTAGGTAACCCGCTCGTGCGCCGCATGGGTATCAACCAGGATGATGCCGTTGGGGGTTTCGGCCAATATGTAGATATTGTGCAGATGCGCGATGGCATGGCCTAGCGGCATGGCTTCCGGTTGCGTTGCGGGTAACATCCGCTCGGGTTTAGGATACAGCGAGGCATAGGCTTGAATGGCTTCTTCTACCTGTAACGGTAGTGATGCCTGCTGCGGCGGACTTGAACGGTATGACGGTTTAGCGTCAAAGCTGAATATGGATTGTCGGGGCACGTCCTGCCCAGGACTTTCAGGGACTGGATCAACCCAAGCCACATTGTTTATAGCGCCCGAAACAGAAGGTGTTTGCGGCGGCGATTCGGAATCCGGATGCCGGCTTGCACCGTGTCCCGGTCTTAGGTTTGCCAATGACCGATGCAGGGCCGAAAACAAAAAATCGTGCACCAGACGGCCTTCCCTGAATCGGACTTCCAGTTTTGCCGGATGGGCATTGACATCAACCAGCGTCGGATCGAGCGTCAGGTACAGCACGAAAACCGGATGCCGCCCGTGAAACAATACATCCTGATACGCTTGTTTAACGGCATGGGAAACCAGTTTATCCCTGACCAGTCTGCCGTTAACATAGAAAAACTGCATATCCTGCTGACTGCGGGAAAAGGTCGGCAAGCCAACCCAACCGGTCAATTGCAGCCCCGATGCTGCAAAATCGATGGTTACCGAATTTTCGATAAAAGCCGATCCGCAAATACCGGCAATGCGTTGCTGTTGCTCGCTGTCCGTTGCCGCCGGTTTTAGCGTGAGGATTTCCTTTTGATTGTGCGACAGGCTAAATCCAATATCGAAACGGCTCAGCGCCATGCGTTTGATCAAGGTTTCTATGTGAGCAAATTCGGTTTTTTCGGTTTTTAAAAATTTGCGTCTGGCCGGGGTGTTGTAAAACAGGTCGCGCACCTCAATGGTGGTGCCTTGCGGATGCGGATCGGGTTGCGGATTGAAATCCTGCTCAGTGCCGTCGGCATTCACGCGCCAGGCACAATCGTCATCGCTAATCCGTGAAATCAGCGTAAGCCTTGAAACCGAGCTGATGCTGGGCAAAGCCTCACCGCGAAAGCCCATGCTGACCACTTGTTCCAAATCTTTTAAGCTGGAAATTTTACTGGTCGCATGGCGGGACAAGGCTAATGGCAAATCTTCTTTGACGATGCCGCAGCCGTTATCCCTAATTTTTATCAGTCTTGAGCCGCCCTGCTCTATCTCGATAACGACCTGGCTGGCTCCCGCATCAAAGCAATTTTCAACCAGTTCTTTCACCACCGAAGAGGGTCTTTCGACAACTTCGCCAGCGGCAATCTGGTTAATCAGTTGAGTGGGGAGTGAATGGATACGCATCAGCAAGCCTAAAACAAATAACGTATTTTATATGACTGGGGGGGATTTTTCACACTTCCTTTTGACATCCTCCCCGACTTAAAGAACGGGAAGGATGTCAACGTGTGTACTGCGGCTATCTCCAGCCCCCGCCTAATGCTTTGTAAATGTTTATTGTTGATATCCGTTGTTGTTTGGTCACATGGATTAATTCGATAGTAGATTGCAGCGCACTCTGTTGTGCCAGAAGCACCTCTAAGTAGCTTGCCCTGGCATATTTATAAAGCTCTTTAGAGGTGTCGACCGACTGTTTCAACACGTCGCTTTGTTGTTTTTTTAGCGCATTAATTTGTTGCAAATTCTGAATATTGGAGAGTTCATTTGCCACTTCAACATAGGCGTTCAAAATGGTTTTCTGATAGTTATACATTGCGGTCAACTGGTTTGCTTTTGCGGTGTTGAACTGTGCTTTCAACGCATTCCTATTGATCAGCGGTGCAACTAAAGTTCCCATAACGGAATAGGCAATTGAGGCAGGCGACACAAATAAAAACTCGGGATTAAATGCCTGAAAACCAAAACTTGCCGTAATGTTAAAATTCGGGAAAAATGCGGATTTCGCCGCTTTCAGATCGAACTTGCTGGCTTCAATCTGAAATTCCGCTGCACGGACATCGGGGCGGTTTGCCAACAATTGCGAGGGCACACCCGCTGAAATTTGTTGCGGAATCTCTTTGAAAAAAACGTTTTTCGTCCGTTCAATCGGTTGCGGATAGCGCCCTAACAGAAAGTTAATTTTGTTTTCGGTTTCGGTCAGTTGTTGCAATACATTTCTTTCCAATACCTGGGTATTGAGCAGTTGTGCGTTAAATTGTTGCACGGCTAATGCATTTGCCCGGCCGGCTTCTTTTTGCAGTTTAACGACTTCCAGCGCCTCCTGTTGTTTCCGGATGGTCTGTCTGATAACGTCCAATTCATTATCCAATGCCAGCAATTCATTATAGAAAATCGCAACATCGGCAACGAGATTTGAAATGACGAAATTGGTTCCTTCGATGCTTGACAGGTATTGCGAAATGGCCGACTTGCGCTGGTTGCGCAACTTGCCCCAAATATCAACTTCCCAGGATGACTGTAAGCCTAAATAGATATCAGGCAAATTGACGGGAATGTTTTGACCGGGGGTGATTTCGGTAGTCGCGTTACCGGCACCGTCCATAGTGTAAAGCCCGAACCTGCGAACACTGCCGCCTACATTCAAACTGACTTGCGGCAACAACGCACCGTTTGCCAATTTCACACTAGAACGCGAAATTTCAATACGCTGCAACGCTATTTGTAAGTCAATATTGTTGCTGATGGCGGTATCGATCAATTTTTGCAGCAGCGCATCGTTAAAGTATTGCCGCCACTTGATGCTAGCAATGGTGGTGCTGCCTTTCTGATTTTGGAAGCTTACCGGTATTTCCTTTTCGGGAATAGACAAGTTGGTATTGAGCGAGCATCCGCTGAAGCTTATCAGCAAAAACGCAATGCTAAAGGTGTAATAAATTCTAGTCATCATTAGGCGTTAAATAGTTTCAGTGAATGGCGTTTCTTCTTTTTTGGGGCCACGATGATACTTTTCTGTCAGGGTGGCAAAGATCACATATAGACCCGGGATGATAATTACCCCGAAAATGGTCCCAAAAATCATTCCCCCTGCTGCTGCCGAGCCGATGGTGTTGTTGCCGATCTCCCCGGCACCAGAGGCAAACATTAACGGAATAAGGCCGGAAATAAAGGCAAATGAGGTCATTAATATAGGGCGCAACCGCAGTACCGCGCCTTCAATAGCGGCTTCAAACGGCGTTTTTCCTAGACGGTGCTGTAATGTGGCAAATTCAATGATCAGAATGGCGTTTTTGCCGAGTATGCCTATTAGCATGATCATCGCTAATTGCGCGTAGATATTATTTTCCAAGCCCATAATCCACAGTAAAAACAAGGCGCCGAATATACCAATGGGCAACGAAAGGATAACCGGCATGGGCATCAGAAAACTTTCATACTGTGCCGCGAGGAGCAAGTAAACGAATAACAAGCAAATCATGAACACATAAATTGCCTGGTTCCCTGCCTGCGCCTGATCTCTGGATGACCCTGCCCAATCGTAGCCAAAACCTTTCGGTAATTTTTGTGCCGCCACATCTTTAATGGCAGCAATAGCCTGTCCGCTGCTGTACCCTAAGGCAGGCTGTCCGTTTACCATGGCTGAGGTGTACATGTTGTAGCGTGTCACCTGCTCAGGGCCATAGACTTTTTCAATACGAAGAAAAGAAGAAAAGGAAACCATCTTCCCGGCATCATTTTTGATAGACAACTTCATCAGATCGTCAGGTTGAGCTCGATATTCGGGCAGCGCCTGCACCATCACTTTATACATCTGGCCAAAACGGATAAAGTTAGTCGCATATTCACTGCCCATCAGGGTTTGCAGGGTACTCATGGCATTTTCGGCAGTGATCCCTTTTTGCGCGGCCTTATCGCTATCAATATGCAGTAGAAACTGCGGAAAACTGACATCGAAAGTGGTGAATGCATTGACTATTTCGGGCCGCTTGTTGAGTTCCTCTACAAAGGCATTAGCCACTGTCTGCAATTGCTCAAGATTGTCCGAACCGGTTTTATCTAACAAGCGCATTTCAAATCCACTTGAATTGCCGTAACCCGGCACCGGCGGCGGGGTGAAAAATTCTATGCTGGCATCTTTGATGTGTTTGGTTTTTTCTTCAAGAACACTGATAATTTCCTTATCAGAGGCCGCCCTTTGATTCCAATTTTTTAAGCTGATCAGATTCATGCCATAAACAGCGCCGGTACCATCAGAGAGTAGGCTGAATCCTGCCAGGCTTGAAACCGAATTGACGGCGTCTATAGTGGATGCAATCCGTTGCACTTCATCGACCGCTTTTTCGGTGCGTTCCAGAGTCGCGCCTGAGGGTGAGGTAATATTCGCGTATATAGTCCCCTGATCTTCTTCAGGAATAAAACCCGACGGTACAAAAGTCCCTATCAATCCGGCACCTGCCGAAAATCCGACCAATATCGCAAAAGTGATAAGCCTTCGGTTTGCGATCGCACCGATAAGCTTCTTGTAGTTGTCAGAAAGCTTGTCGTACCAACGATTAAACCCAGCAAAGAATTTTTGCAGCCCCGATTTTTTATGGTGTTCGGCGTTATGGCTATTTTTGAGAAACAACGCGCACAGGGCTGGCGTCAGGGTGAGCGCGGTGATGCCTGAAAGTACAATAGAACACGCCATGGTTAGGGAAAACTGCCGGTAAAAAATTCCCGTCGGTCCATCGATGAAGGCAACGGGTAAAAAAACGGCCGCCATCACCAGCGTGATCGCAATAATCGCCCCGCTGATCTCACGCATGGCTTGTTCCGTGGCTTTCATCGCACTGATGCCCGAATGCCCCATTTTGGCATGAACGGCTTCAATGACCACGATAGCGTTATCGACGACAATCCCAATGGCCAGTACCAAAGCAAATAGGGTGATGAGGTTAAGTGAAAAACCCATTAATTGCATGAACAAAAAGGTACCAATCAGCGATACCGGTACCGCGATAATAGGTATGATGGTTGAGCGGACATCCTGTAAAAAGATAAATACCACTAAGGCTACCAATACGAATGCTTCCATCAAGGTTTTAATAACCTCATGAATAGACGCATCCAAAAACTCGGAAACGTCATAACTCAAGCTGTAGTCCATCCCTGGAGGAAAGGAATTTGATTTGATCTCCTCCATGGTCTTTTTGATGTTATTAATCACCTCTTTCGCATTGCTGCCCGGACGTTGCTTTAACATGATGGCAGCCGAGGGCTGTCCGTTTTCCTTGGACAGGACATCATAATCCTGTGAATCGAAATCAACTTCAGCCACATCCTTTAGCCGCAAAATCTCTCCATTCTCTTTGCTGCTTAGTACGATATTTTCATAGGCTTCTGTCGTATTGTGCTTGCCGGTATATTTTAAAATGTATTGAAGTGTCTGCGCCTTTCTACCTGAGCTTTCACCAATTTTACCCGGCGCGGCCTCTACATTTTGCGCTTTTAATTTTTCAATGACCTCAGAAGGCGAGATGTTGTACATGACCAATTTATCGGGTTTCAACCAAATACGCATCGCGTACTCCCTTGCCCCCATAATGTCGGCAAAACCCACTCCTTCGATTCTTTTCAGCTCTTTCAGGATGTTGATGTCGGTAAAGTTATAAAGAAATTTTTCGTCTATGGTCGAATCCTTACTGAGTAAGTTGACATACAAAAGCATACTGTTTTGCACTTTCTCTACGATGACTCCCGATTTAATAGCTTCTTCCGGCAGTTCATCCAATACCGAAGCCACCCTGTTTTGAACGTTGACAGCGGCAACTTCCGGGTCGGTTCCCGCTTTAAAAATAATCTGTATAACGCTGGTGCCGTCGTTGCCGGAAACAGACGACATATAGGCCATGCCAGGGACGCCGTTTATCGCCCGCTCAAGCGGCGTTACTACCGCCTTTACACAGGCTTCGGCATTAGCACCGATAAACTTTGTCGTGACATTGACTTCGGGCGGGGCAATATCGGGAAACTGGGTGACAGGGAGTTGGAATAAAGACAACAAGCCCATCAAGGTGATGAAAATCGATATCACGATGGACAGTACTGGGCGATGAATAAATTTAGCGGTCATGTAGATGAGTCCCTATTTAATGTTTGCTGCTTGATGACATCGCTTTTGCCAAATCGACATGAACAGAATGTATTTTGTTACCCTCTTTTACATTACCCGCACCCTCGAACAGTATCTGTTCGTCTTTAGACAAACCGGATTCCACGACATAAAAATCTGGCAGCCGCATTTTGGGGATAATATTTCTTTGCTCTAGCGTATTCTCTTGATTGACGACGTAGACATACAGCTGGTCTTGAATTTCAAAAGTTGATTTTTGAGGAATAAGCAAAGCATTTTTAAGCTGTTTTTTTACAATGATCTTACCGTTTGATCCCTGTTTTAAAATAGCATCTGGATTGGGAAACCTTGCCCTGAAAGCGATATTGCCAGTTGAGCGGTCGAATTCACTTTCAATCATTTCGATTTTTCCCGGGTAACCATAGAGAACATTGTTGGCGAGTTTTAAACTCACCACTTTCGTCTCTTGATCTCCGTCGGCAAGGTAATTGAGGTAATCGATTTCTGATAGGTTGAAATAGGCAAATACTTCTCGGTTGTCGGAAATAGAGGTCAACATATCGCTTTCTGCTATCAAGCTGCCCACTTTGTTCGGAATACGGTTGATAAGGCCGTCGTAGGGTGCTTTTATTTGTGAAAATGAAAGATTTAAGGCTACCTGCTCTTTATTTGCCATAGCCTCGTCAACATCAGCTTTTAATGCCTCTACTTTTGCTTTTGTTACCTCAAACTCGGTTTTGGAGACAATATTTTTTGCTACCAACAGCTTCACGTTGCTTAATTCAACTTCGACCGCCTTCAAATCGGCTACAGCGCTTTTGTAAGCCGCATTGGCTTTTTGCAATTCTTTTTCTAATGCTAAAAAGTTAAGCGTGAACAGCAACTGTCCTTCCTTTACCGCCTGACCTTCGTCCACATGAATTTTTTCAATGTAACCTTTAATTTTGCTTCTTATCTCTACGTACTTCACCGCCTGAATTTTGGCGACATATTGGTTACTGTAGGTAGCCTCTTTTACTATGGGATTGACTACTTCATGTGTATCGATACCTGGATCAGTCTCTTTTTTCGAGCTGCAGGATGCCGTGATTAAGCAGACTGAAATAAACAGTATTTGGCTAATTTTCATGTTAAATACTTAGGCTAGTTAAATTCTTATAAACTAAATATAAGCAAAAAACAGGCCATATAATTATTTAATAATTTTCACTATATTTCATAGACTTACTTAAAATAGTAAAAATAATGCTGTTGACACAATGTTGCATTTTGCGACAACTAAGTGCAAAATCCCTCACTATGCCTATTATCTATAAACTCGCAATATCCTTATTTGCCTTAAGCTTGACGGTTTTTGGTATTTATGGAACCTATCAAATTCGCTCCGAATCGCAGGATTTGCGCGATGCGGTAGAACAAGAAACGCGTTTATTAGCCAACAGCTTGCTGGTTTCAGTCGAAAACGCCTTACGGGATCATCAGATTGAAGATGTGCAAAAACTCATGCAACAATTAGAACGTATCAAACCCTCTGTCGACGTCCGTATCTATATCCAAAATGGCAATATCATCCGTTCGGATGCGGAAAGCCTGATATGGCCGAAAAAAGTCGAACAGACCTTATACCAGGCAGCAAAAGAGGGTGAACTGAAACAGTTTTATTACCCAGTCGATGCCCCCCAATTATTCATTCTGTCACTACCATTTAATGAAATTTCGAGCACCTTACGCGGCAATGTGGCTATCGTGAGATCGCTGCAAACGATGAATAAAAACTTAAGTAAAACCAAAACCTATATTCTTTTGTCCTTAATTACTTTCATTCTATTCACTTCATTACTTTGCCTTTTGTTAGGCCATGTCTACATTTCTCTGCCCCTACAACGACTCCGTCAGGCCATGCGGGCTTTTAGAGACAGCACAGCCCCCCCAGAACCTTTACCCGTATCCGGTAAAGATGAACTTGCTGTAGTGACACAAGAATTTAACCGGATGACTGCCGAGTTGTTTTCGGCTTACCGCCGACTGGATGTCGAAACGGAACATAGGCGGAAACTGCAACGGGCATTACAAGACGCGGATAAATTGATTTCGATCGGTCAGTTATCGGCTGAACTTGCCCACGAAATTGGCTCACCCTTGCAAATTGTCAACGGCAGGGCAAGAGCGCTGGCAAAGTGCAACGATGATTATGATGAGGTTCGCCGCATTGCTAACATCTTAGTCGACCAAACTGACCGTATCACCCGAATAGTCCAGCGTCTCCTGGAGTTTGCGCCCCGTCATTCGACCGAACCTATGAGCTGTGATGCCATCGCGGCTAGCGCTGAAGTTATTGATATGCTGGGTTTTGAAGCACGACGTCAAGGAGTCACCATGACTTTTGCACACCCCGAATCGCTGCCGTTAATATCGATCAACAAGGACAGTATTCAACAGATCGTTTTAAACTTGCTGACCAATGCGTTAGCCGCCATGGTTAACACAGGCACCATAACCATCGAGTTATCCCAGGCTTCGATTATCTATGCTGATCAAACCATTCCGGCACTAAGGCTTACCGTAAGCGATACGGGCACAGGAATTGCCCCGGAACATCTATCCCGACTATTTGAACACTATTTCACTACGCGTGGCCGACAAGGCGGTACCGGTCTCGGTTTAGCCGTGGTCAAAACGTTAGTGACTGAAATGGGCGGCAGCGTCATGGCCGAA
Organism: Methylobacter arcticus; assembly: GCF_050917435.1. NCBI lineage: Bacteria > Pseudomonadati > Pseudomonadota > Gammaproteobacteria > Methylococcales > Methylococcaceae > Methylobacter > Methylobacter arcticus. The sequence goes on along the minus strand of NZ_CP159583.1, from coordinate 1,490,624 downwards.
TCGGAATCTGGAAAAGGTAGTCTATTTACCATTGACTTACCGTGGAGAAAATTATTATGACAGCAGCAAGCGGTCGGCTTTTAGTGATCGATGACGATCCCGGCGTTGTTGATTATCTAATCGATATGTTACGGCAGGTTAATTATTCGGTCGTTGGATTTACAGAAAGTACTGAGGCGCTGAAGGCCATCAAAATTGAGCCTTTTGACCTGGTGATATCCGACATAATCATGCCTGGGATGCGCGGCCTGGAATTGATGGCTGCTATACACCATAAACGACCTGAACAGTTGGTATTGCTAATGACCGCCTTCGGTAGTATTGATTTGGCGATGCAAGGTATGCGCGCAGGTGCTTGCGACTTTCTAACCAAACCTTTTCGTATCGAAGAACTTTACGCTGCAATAACCCGGGCGCTTGAAGACCGGCAAATGCGGCGCACAGCGGTAAAAGTCGACTTTGCCGGCGATAAAAATAGTGCAACCAGTGTTTTTATAACCCATAGCCCGTGCATGCAGCACTTGATAAGATTGGCAAAACGGGCGGCAGCAGTAAATTCCACGATACTCCTGACCGGCGAAAGCGGCACCGGCAAAAGTGCAGTGGCCCATTGGATTCATGACAACAGTCAACATAATCTGGGGCCTTTTATCGCCGTTAATTGCGCTGCGTTACCACACAGTTTAGTGGAAAGTGAATTGTTCGGTGTTCGTAAAGGGGCTTTTACCGATGCCGGAAAAGATAGGCCAGGGTTGTTTTTGCAAGCCAATTCAGGGACATTATTTCTTGATGAAATTGCCGAACTGCCTTTAGAAATCCAGCCTAAACTGCTGCGAGCATTGGAAACTGGAAAAGTCCGTGCGCTGGGCGACACCAAAGAAACCGAGGTCAATGTCCGCTTGATTGCCGCTACCCATCAACCTCTGGAGCAACGCGTCAACGACAAACAGTTTCGCTCCGATCTTTATCATCGACTGAATGTCATTAGCCTTGAAGTGCCTCCATTAAGAGAACGCAAGGAAGATCTTGACGAATTAACCAAGATATTAATCGACACAATTTGCCTGCGTCTTGGCAAACAAGGGTCGGTCAATATTTCGGTGGAGGTGTTGCGGTGGATTAGGGCCTATCATTGGCCGGGTAATGTCCGGGAACTTGCCAACACCTTGGAACGGGCTATCGTACTTGCCGAACATGATACCCTTTTGTTAGAAGATTTGGCGCAAGCGTCGAAAATCCCCGTCAACGATAAGAATTTTCTGGAGTTGGCAATGATGCAAGGATGGACAGCAGAGGACATTCAGCAAGCCTATATTCGCCATGTTTTAGCAGTAACCGGCGGCAATAAAATTCAGGCGGCCCGAATACTGGGTTTAGATCGAAGTACCTTGTATCGTAAACTGGGGTAATGCCGACTTACCGGGGTATTCACTCATTGTTTTAATCGTTTTTATTCATGCATTTTTGACAAATTAAATGGCAGATTTTTATGCAAATATAGGTCTTATTTTTTTGTTGATATTGATAAATGGGGTGTTTTCCATGTCGGAAATGTCCGTCGTCTCATCAACTAAAGCACGGCTGCAAAAATTAATCTCAGAACGGCGTTTGGGAGCCAAAGCAGCACTTGCGCTCCACGAAAAGCCCACACATTTCTTATCAACGGTACAAGTTGGTATCACGGCGGTCGGGATTTTGAGCGGAGTATTCGGTGAGGAAATATTACGGACACCCTTGTATCAAGAGCTTTTGCAAATTCCATTGTTGGCACCTCATGCAGAAACGCTGGCTTTAATGCTGACCGTGACCATAATTACCTATTTTTCAGTGGTACTTGGCGAGCTAGTGCCTAAACGCCTAGCCTTGCAAAACCCTGAAGGTATCGCTGCCACCATTGCAAAACCGATGCAAGGACTGGCATTACTGGTAAGCCCTTTGGTTTGGCTGCTGTCCGCATCAAGCCACTTTCTGCTCAGATTGTTGAGACTTCATCGAACCCTAGAAACAACAGTAACCGACGAAGAAATTCGAATCATGATGGAAATGGGCTCCGAATCTGGGGTATTCCACGCGGATGAAAGCCAATTAGTCAGCAATGTAATGAAAATGGATGAAGTGCGCGTCAGGGCAATTATGGTTCCTCGTCAAGAAATTTATATGCTCGACAGTTTGGAAGAGTCTAATAAACAACGAAGTAAAATCGAACAGTGTCCTTATAATAAAATAGTCGTCTGCCGGGGTGGATTTGAAAATGTGCTTGGAATCTTGCATTGCGGCGATTTGCTAAAAACAATGCTGGGCAATCCTGAGTTCAACATTGAAAAGGCATTAAGACCGCCGTTCTATATTCAAGAAACCATGACGCTTACACATCTGCTCAGTCACTTCCGGGAAGCCCGATCAGATTTGGCGTTGATTGTCGATGAATATGGCGATATAGAAGGACTCGTAACCGTAATAGATATACTCACCGCGATTGTTGGTGAACTTCCCTCTGTGTCCCCTGAATCTTCTTTTGAAGTTACGCAACGATCTGACGGTTCGTGGTTGATTGATGGGGATGTGTCCATTGCCCAGCTTAAATCGACTATCGGAATGAATGGCCAATTTCCTGGTGAATCGAGTAATGCGTATCACACATTAGCTGGAATGATTTTGTTTAATTTGGAGAGACTTCCTCGGTTGGCGGAAATTTATGAAACAGATGATTGGCGATTTGAAATTGTCGACATGGACGGTACACGGATTGACAAGATTTTGGTTAGTCAAAATTTAAAATAGCAAAATGAAGTTCAATTTGAAAAAGCAATAAAGCCTTAGCCTTTTGTAGTCTTAAAATCACATCTCCAAAGCTGCCACTTTGCTTTCCACCGGAGAAGCATTATTGAAATAACTACGCACACCATCAAATATAGCCAGTGCTATGTTTGATTGGTGCGTGGTATTGACTAGCTTAAGTTCTTCTGACGGATTAGAGATAAACGCCGTTTCTATCAAAATAGACGGTACATCTGGCGATTTTAATACAGCGAACCCAGCCTTTTGCACTGACTTGTAATGCAGTTCACCGATACGTTCAAAATTCTTCAACACCTTCCCGGCAATCTTCACACTGGCATCTTCCGTAGCGGTCTGCGACAAATCCAATAATACTGAAGCCAACACATCTTCTTTATCGCTTAGACTAACACCGCCAACCAAATCGGATGCATTTTCACTGTTAGCTAACCAACGTGCGGCTTCACTGGTGGCTCCCTTCGTGGATAAGGTATATACCGAAGCGCCTTTAACTGTCGAGTTCTGAAAGGCATCGGCATGAATCGAGATAAATAAATCGGCCTTAGCTGTTCTGGCGATTTGCATTCTTTCTCTCAGACCCACGTAATAATCACCTTTACGAACCATAACGGCCTTCATGCCCGGCTGTTTATTGATCAAATACGCGAGTTTTTTGGCAATGGCTAGCGTAATCTTTTTCTCCTCGGTACCATTGTTCCCATGAGCACCGGGATCGTTGCCCCCATGACCCGCATCAATCGCAATAACGACGCTTTTATCTCGCCGCCCGGAAGTTTTTGTTGATTTAACCGAACTGAATTCAACCTTATTAATCGCTATTTCTTGAGGCTTTTTAACCGTTTTTGCTGCATGTTGTTTAGTGCTCGTCGTTTTAGCGGCAGCTGTTTCAATCACAGCCTCCCCAGATTTCTTCAATCCTTTATTCAATAATTCGATAACCAAGCGATGTCCATTCCTGCTATTGGTCATTAATGACATATTCTTTGCGCTAATTTCTTGTTTTAAATCGACGACAATCCTTAGATCGGTTTTATTTCTGGTTGAAAAACGTACTCGGGAAAACAGCGGGTGAGATGATGGCGGCTGGCTTAATCCTTGCTTGACATTGGCATTGCGCATGTCAATCACTAAGCGGGCTGGATTCTTCATCAGAAAAACCCGATGTTCAGGAGAAGATGTTACATCAAACAGCATTTGCGTTTGATCGGGCGTATTCCAATATTGCAGTAAACCAATATCGATCTGTTGCGCGTAACCGGGTACAGCTAATAACTGTAATCCAATAATAAACAAGACCTTCCAGAAACTTCCCATCGACATAAATCCAAAAAGTGATAATTTAAATTAGATTATAGCAGTATGTAGTTGTTTTTCCAGAGCAGTTGCATTTATTTTTTAGCCCTGTGTCGAGCTACGTATAGTTACTGAGCGACCGGATCCATCCGCAACCAAATTAATAATCCTATCCGGATCGGGTAAAAAACCTTTACCCATATCCGGCCATTCAATAAAACAAAGGCAATCCTGATCAAAATAATCTCTTATTCCGATCCACTCCAACTCTTCGGGATCGGCAATCCGGTACAAATCAAAATGGAATATTTTGCGTCCGCCTATCGTATATTCTTCGACCAGCGTGTAAGTCGGGCTTTTAACCGCACCGGTATAACCTGCCGCACGCAGCAAGCCTCTAACCAACGTGGTTTTGCCAGCGCCCAGTTCGCCATGCAAAAATATCAGGCACTTTGGCGGCAATTCTGCCCAGAGCCTGGCACCAAACTGTTCCGTCGCTTCGGTATCTTTTAAATATGTCTTCATTCATTTACCAATTGTCTAAGATAAGGCATTAAATCACTCGCCAGCAAACCTCTTTCCCCGTCTTTTACTACGGCTAAATCCGCCGCTAGGCCGTGATGATAAACCCCTTGTTGCGCCGCATCCTGCAAAGATAAGCCCTGAGCCAGTAATCCTGCAATCACACCGGCCAGCACATCGCCCATGCCGCCCGATGCCATGCCGGGATTTCCGCTATTGGAAACGGCAAGCTGCTGTTCGGATGCGATTAATGTTCCCGCACCTTTAAGAATGGCAACTCCGCCGTAGTTAGCCTGAATAGATAAAACCGCCGCAAACCGGTCTTGCTGTATGTCGGCTATCGTGCAATTCAATAGCCTAGCCGCTTCGCCGGGATGCGGCGTTAAAATCCAGTTAGGTTTCGCTGCTCGTGCGTTAGCTAACAGGTTCAAACCGTCTGCATCGATGATCATCGGTTTTTCAGCAATTCTCACCGTATTAAATAAGGTTTTTGCCCAAGTACTTTGCCCTAATCCAGGCCCTAGCACAACGACATCGGCTTTTTCCAATAACTTCGCAAGTTGTGCGGCAGTTTCCACGCCATGACACATTAATTCCGGCCTGTTCAGGTTCATCAGCCCGGAGTGTTCAGGCCGCGTCGCTATACTAACTAAACCAGCACCCACGCGCAAAGCCGCCTCGCCCGCCATTCTGGCAGCACCGGAATAACCCAGATCACCGCCTATTATCAGCACATGCCCACAGCTGCCTTTATGCGCACAACGGTGGCGTCGCGGCAATTGGGATTTAACGACACGGGTCGCCGTTGCTTTAAACCCGGAAAACACCTCATCGGGCACGGCTAATTGGGCATAGCAAATTTCACCACAATATTCAGCCGCCTGGCCGGTAAATAAACCCTGCTTTAAGCCGATAAAGGTCACCGTACAATCGGCTTTTACCGCACAAGCCATTACATTACCGGTATCGGCATTTAAGCCGGAGGGAATATCCACGGCAACCACGGGGGATGAATGGGCATTGATAGCCTGTATCGCTTCCGCGTAAAGTCCCGTTACCGGCCTATCTAGCCCGGTACCCAACAATGCGTCAACTAATACATCGGCATGAATGATCTGCCCAGCCTGAAATGGCATAACCATTCCAGATGCTTCACTATATTTTCGGTAAGCGAGCAACGCATCGCCGTTAAGCTTTTCGGGTTCTGCAAGCGTATAGACGCAAACGGTCAAGCCTGCCGCCAGAGCCAATCCGGCAATAATATAGCCATCGCCTGCATTATTGCCGGAACCGCAAAAAACCGCTAAAGACCGGGCTTTAGGCCAGTGTTGTTTGATACAGTGGAAAACCTCATATCCCGCCCGGCCCATTAATTCAAAACCGGGAATGCCGCGTTCCTGTATAGCAATCCGATCCATTTCCCTGACTTGCGCCGCGCGATAGAGTTTTACTGGTAAATTTTGCATGGTATTGTAATGTAATTTTCGTAGCGGCAACCGACAGGTTGCCTTTAGGTAGCGCCAAGAAATCTAATGGCAATCTGCCGGTTGCCACTACAACATATTATATCCCTGTCAACAATTATGGACATCAGCAGTCAAAAAATGGCAAGCCTAGCCTTGCAAATTAAACAATGGGGACTGGAACTGGGCTTTCAACAGGTCGGCATTACCGACACCGATTTGCCTGAAGCGGAAGCCCACCTGAAAAATTGGCTGGACAATAACTTCCACGGTGAAATGGACTATATGCAGCGTCACGGCCTTAAACGCAGCAGACCCGAGTTATTGCATGCGGGAACATTGCGTATTATTTCCGTGCGTATGGATTACCAGACCGAAGCTGCCATTGCTATGAATCAAGCCCTGGCTGATCCCACTTCGGCCTATATTTCTCGTTATGCTCTGGGTCGTGATTACCACAAATTGATGCGTAACCGCCTGCAAAAACTGGCGGATAAAATTCAGGCAGAAATCGGCTCCGACCTTCCCGGCTCAATGCGGGCTTTTGTCGACAGCGCCCCGGTTCTGGAAAAAGCTTTGGCCGAAAAAGCAGGCCTAGGCTGGATAGGCAAACATTCCAATGTCATCAACCGCAAAGCCGGATCGTGGTTTTTTCTCGGTGAACTATTCACTAACCTGCCGCTACCGATCGACACCCCTGCTACCGCGCATTGCGGCGAATGCCGCGCCTGTCTGGATGTGTGCCCGACCCAGGCGATTATTGCGCCCTATCAGGTCGATGCCAGGCGCTGCGTATCCTATCTGACTATCGAACTGCACGGTTCAATACCGGAAAACCTAAGACCGCTGATCGGCAACCGTATCTATGGTTGCGACGACTGCCAAATCATCTGCCCGTGGAATCGTTTTGCCAAGCCAACCGGTGAACAGGATTTCAGCCCCAGACATCGGCTTAATACCCAGCAATTACTTGACGTCTTCGCCTGGAGCGAAACGGAATTTCTGGCAAAAACCGAAGGCTCGGCGATACGCAGAATCGGCCATCAACGCTGGCTCAGAAATATCGCCGTGGCTTTGGGCAATGCACCGGCATCAGCGCCTATTGTTGAGGCCTTAAAGCCTATGCTCAATCACGACTCCGCTATGGTTAAGGAGCACGTGCAATGGGCCTTAGCACAACATCAGTCAGTAATTTAACATGACACCGATCAGGATTATTTGTATCATTCCGCTTACGCACATCAATACGGAAGTTCAATAATGAAAATCCTGTTTTTCATGCTATTGCTCCTACTCAGTCCATCTGCCGGGGCTGAGGTTTTTAAATGCCTGCTAGAATCAGGCAAAACCATTTATCAGTCTACGCCCTGCCAATCTTCAGCAAAACAGCAAGCTCTTGAGATTAAAAAATCCGATCCGCGTAAGGTTGCCGAGACAGAAGTCAAACTAAAGGCTTGGAAGGAAGACTTTGCAAAGCGTGAACAAGCAAGAGTCAAGGTTGAACAAGAGCGTCAAGCCGAACTGGACAGAAAAGCGTCTGTTGAGGCGCTGAAAAAAAGTGCAGAATATCAACAGCAGCAGGCCTATCAGACAAAACGACAGGCAGACGCCTTAGAGCGGCAAAATATACAACTTCCCTATCAGCAGTATCAATATTTTCCTTCTTTTCCGCTTTATCGTTTCCCCCCGACTTATCCCGCTTATCCGTATTATGCACCCAATCATCAGCATAATAGTCGGGGGAAAACCGGCGCCGACACTCAGCAATCTGAGCAGGGTCGATTAAAAAATCGTATAAATACTGCTCCCGACAAGAGCCGATCAAAATTCTTTTTAAATTGGAAATAGTTCACTAAAAATATTAAAAGGTATCCGAAGCCTATGACAGCTAACATCAACGCAATAACTTCTTTGGTGCGGCTCTATCCAGTTGTGTCGCTAGAAAGTCTACCTATATGTAATTTGAATTAACCTGAGTCCAAGCCACCTAACTATTCCAATTATGAAAGCGCAAATAGGTCAAAAAGCCCCGTTATTATCCGTGTCTGCCTGGGTTCAGGGAACTGAGGTGAATTTTGACCGGCTAACGGGTCAAGTCGTATTAGTCGAGGTATTTCAGGTCAATTGTCCAGGTTGCTTTTTATATACATTGCCTCAAGCAGTAAACTTATACCAAAAATATTCGGAACACGGCTTAACGGTATTGGGCGTCGCCACTGCATTTGAGGATTTTGATAAAAACAATCTCGAAAATCTAACCCGTCTGGCTGAACATGGCGAGGTGGTCGGCGAAACATTGCGCGTGTTAAGCCAACAAGGCCAGTTAAACGCAGGACGCCTGCCCTATCGCATCCCCTTTCCGCTAGCGATGGATCTGCTCAGACAATCCGGCGAAGTGGGCGATAACGACATCAACAACTTCATTCAAACCTATATACCCGAGTTTGAACAACAATCAACAACGCATCAACACCAGCTCAGACAGCAAGTACTGAATTATTTACAGTCCCTTGATTACCATGCGGAAACCTTTGAACGTTTCGAGTTAAAAGGCACACCCTCGCACATTCTGGTGGACAAACAAGGCATACTCAGGGACTGTGCATTTGGTGTTTATCCCGAGCTGGAAGCACGGATACTCGAATTATTGCAGGAATAATGTTTGCCCAACCAAGCCCTAATCCTTATCCTTATCCCGAACTCAGGTTAATTAAGCCATAACTGAATTCAGCGCTACAATAGCAACCATGAATACTAATCTCACTCCATTTTCAGCACTCACTCCCGATATTATGTTGAACGCGCTCGACAGTATCGGCCTGCATAGCGACGGCCGACTGCTGGCGCTCAATAGCTATGAAAATCGCGTCTATCAGGTCGGCATGGCGGATGCCTCCTTTATTGTAACCAAGTTCTACCGACCCGAGCGCTGGACGACTGCCGCCATTCTTGAAGAGCATGCTTTCATTCAGGAATTATTCGACGCTGAAATCCCTGTGGTACCGGCGATTCCCTTTGGCAAAAATCAAACCTTAATCCACGCCGATGGCTTCCGCTTTTCGGTATTTCCCAGGCAAGGCGGCCGCGTGCCGGAACTTGAGGGGCGCGACAAGCTCGAATGGATGGGACGATTTATCGCGCGCATTCATGCTGTCGGCGCGCTAAAGCCTTTTAAGGAGCGTCCGACACTTGACATTACCGGTTTTGGCGACAACCCCAGAGCTTTTCTGCTGGCAAATAACTTCATCCCCGCCGATCTTATCGAGGCTTACCGCAGTGTCTCTGAACACGCTCTGGATGGCGTAAGACGTTGCTTTGAACGCGCCGGTGAGGTCAAAAATATTCGCCTGCACGGCGATTGTTATCCCGGCAATATTTTATGGACAGATGACGGCCCGCATTTTGTTGATTTCGATGACAGCCGAATGGGCCCGGCAATACAGGATTTGTGGATGCTGCTCTCAGGAGATCGCGCCGACATGACTATCCAATTAAACCATCTGCTGTCCGGTTACCGGACTTTTTATGATTTCGATACCCGGGAACTGCATCTGATTGAAGCGCTGCGTACCTTGCGTCTGATTCATTATTCTGCCTGGATTGCACGGCGCTGGGATGATCCCGCGTTCCCTATGGCGTTTCCGTGGTTTGATACCCCGCGTTATTGGCAGGATCGAATTATTGAGCTGCGCGAACAGATCGCGTTAATGAATGAAGGGCCGCTTGAGTTGGGTTAACGCGATTGATGCGCTTCACGTTGTTCAGCACATCCTACGCACTCGGTTTAAAGCTTACCCTGCCGCATCAGCAGGGTTCTTACCGGATTGAATGTTTTTCTATGCACAGCTAAAAAGCCGAATTGCTCGATTTCGGCCAGATGCTGTTTGGTGCCGTAGCCCTTATGCAGATGAAACGCAAAATCTGGGTAGTTTTGATGATAATCAACCATCAACTTATCCCGTTCAACTTTTGCCAATATTGAGGCTGCGCTGATCGCCTGCACTTTGCTATCGCCTTTAACGATGGCCTGGGCAGGCATCGACAATTTAGGAAGACGGTTACCGTCCACTAAAACCTCATCCGGCTGGATAGGCAAGCCGTTTACCGCTCTTTGCATTGCCAGCAGCGTGGCTTGCAGGATATTGAGTTCATCGATCTCTTCAACACTGGCCTCCGCAATTGACCAGCTTAAGGCTGCTTCCTTGATGAGGATATACAGACTATCGCGCTTGCTTGCGCTTAGTACTTTAGAATCAGCCAATCCGACTATCGGCCTCAAGGGATCTAAGATAACGGCTGCGGCAAAGACCGGACCTGCAAGCGGACCGCGTCCAGCTTCATCAACGCCGGCAATAATAATCTCGTCATCCATACTAACTTCCACTCCTAAAACAGCGATTAACCCACGAAAACTCTTTAAGCTGGATTATAGGGCCACTAGCCGTAACCGGCTTCCGCTTTAAGCTCATAGGTATCTACACACTTTTTTATCGCGCTGAAGCTAATTATAGTTGAATGTTGTGGGCTCGAATTTATTCGCGCCCACAATATAAACATAATGGCAGTGATTCAACAGAAAATGGAGCTTGGCTTGCAACCTAATTATTACTCAATAGCCTCAGTTGTCCCGGTTTAAATGGGTAGCCCGATCAGCTATCGTAATATGCCACGATTCACATTGCGCAAAAAACTGACCATATCAGACAATTCTTTACTTTCACCGGCCAAATCTTCCATTTGGTCAATCGCATCTTCCAGACGCAGGTTGGTCTTGTAAATGATCTTGTAGGCTTTTCTGATTAACCTGATGTCTTCAGGAGAGATGCCGTTACGCTCCATACCGACTGAATTGATGCCATGCGGACGGGTAGGCTTACCGCCGACCATAACAAAGGGGGGAATGTCCTGAGTAATCGCGCTGCCCATCGCGGCAAAGCTGTACTGGCCGATTTGGGTGAACTGATGCACCAGGGTGAACCCACCCAAAATAGCATGACTATGTAAATGCACATGCCCGGCCAATGAGGCTCCATTGGCCATAATGACGTGGTTGCCGATGATGCAATCATGTGCCACATGAGTATATGCCATAAACAGGTTGTCATTGCCTATCTTAGTAAGACTGCGATCCTGCTTAGTCCCCCGGTGCATGGAAGTATATTCGCGTATCGTATTTCTATCGCCAATTTCCAGCCGAGTTATCTCAGCTGCATATTTTTTGTCTTGGGGATCTTCGCCGATAGAGGTGAATTGATAAATACGATTTTGTTGGCCTATGGTGGTAGGTCCCTTAATAACAACATGCGAACCTATTACCGTACCGGCACCGATTTTTACTCCGGGACCTATAACCGAAAAAGGGCCAACCGATACATCATCGGCTAACTCCGCTTCACTATCAATTATCGCTGTCGGATCAATCAAAACTAATTTACCACCGCTGCACATCTGATTTCCGCACTCGCAACAAATTCACCATCAACTTCTGCACGGCATTCAAATGCCCAGATATTGCGCTTACTTTTAACGAATCTTGCTTCCAGCATTAATTGATCACCGGGTACAACGGGTCTTTTAAATTTTGCCTTATCAATACCGGTTAAGTAATAAATCATCCCGGCTAATTCATCGCCGGCTGTTTCTGATGCAAGCAATCCCGTAGATTGCGCCAGAGCTTCCAAAATCAGTACGCCCGGCATAATGGGTTTTTGTGGAAAATGCCCTTGAAAAAACGGTTCGTTATAAGTAACGTTTTTTACTCCCAGTAGTCTAACGCCAGGTTCACACTCAATAACCTTATCAACCAATAAAAAAGGGTAACGATGTGGTAAGAATTCTTGTATTTGTAAAATATCTAGCTTAACGGACATATCTGAGGATGCTTCTCTAAAAAGTTGATGACTATGCAATTAAAAAACGGTAACTAACTAACCGGATCAAAATAGCGTTATTTTATTTTCTTTCCTAAATAAAAAACCCGTGTGTAATTATTCCGGCATGGTTGACAACTTTTGTTGAACTTGAGTCGTCACGTCAATTTTATCACTGGCATAAATAACGCCGTCCGTCAGTAACAAATCAAAGTTTTGATCTTTGGCTATTTCCCGAATAGCTTCAACAATACGGCGCTGTAACTTACCCAATTCTTGATTACGACGAACATTAAAATCTTCGCTAAACTCTTGCTGGGCTCTTTTTGCGTCTCTTTTCTTATTTAAAATATCTTTTTCCAGATTGACTCGTGCTGATTCACCCATCACAGCTGCATCTTTAGCCATTCTTTCATCCATGCTTTGGATTTCTTTTTGCTGGGCAACTAATTGCTTATCTCGCGGTGAAAATTCTTTTTCCAAGCGTTTTTTGGCTTTTTCTGCCTGCGGGGCTTTCTCAAGAACAGAGGGTATATTAACAAAGCCAATTTTTAAATCAGCATAGCTCACATTAGCAGCGAGCAATAATCCTAAAAACAAAACAATTTTTGATTTCATTGTTAAACAGGCCTCTGATTAAATTAAAAAAATAATAATAAAATATATGACTATTTCGCCAAATTATAAACGTAGGGACTACCGGCCGGTAACCCTACTTCTGCTAGAAGTTTTGGCCGAAGTTGAATTGGAACATCTGTTTTTGGTCCCCTGTTGCAACACCAAGATCTGACGTTCCAGCTGACTCAGCATTTAACGGTAATGCGGCACTAACGGATAAAGCGCCGAAAGGCGACAACCATTCACCGGAAACCCCGACAGAATATTTCATGTTGTCGACTTTAAAGCCATCGTTAATTGCTCCAGCGTCCAGAAAGGTACCTAACCTGACTGATTTTGTCTCCGGCATAAAAGGTACCGGGAAAAACATTTCGGCATTGCCGATAATTTTACTGGAGCCGCCAAACGGATAACCATTGGATTCTCTCGGACCCACGGTATTATTCCTAAAGCCGCGTATGGATCCGGTACCGCCCCCGAAATAATTCTCAAAGAAAGGCAAGCTATCCGTCTTTCCGTAACCATCGCCATAGGCCGCTTCAGCTTGCAGTCTGAACGTAAAATCTTTAGCCAACGGTAAATAAAGCTGATGTTTATAAGCGATTTTATAATATTCCAGGTCACTGCCAGGGACTGTGCCCAACGCAGAAAACCGCTGTTGCCCACCTTTATTAGGGAAGATTGCCCGATTAAGGGTGTCATGAGTCCAACCCACTGACGGCGCCAGTGTCAGATAGGTATCGCCTTCCTTATTAATAAAATCTTGAATTTGTGTGGATGAAAAATTAGTGGTACTCAGCTCAGTATGTTTTGCATCAATATCAAAGCGTAAGCTGTCGAATTCATTCAGGGGAATGCCGAAATTTATTCCCGCATTCATCACATTGGTTGAATAATTGGCAATGTTCACTTGACCGGCATTGCGTTTGGTATAACCCAAATTATAGCCCTGACTGACACCGTCTACGGTGAAATAAGGATTAAAAAAACCAAACTGATAACTGGTCGCATAACTACTGTTATTAAAGGCAACATTGACCCGTTTGCCAGAACCAAACACGTTATCCTGAGCAATATTGGCGTTTAACACTATCCCTTGGACTTGAGAAAAGCCTACACCTGCCGACAAGTTGCCGGAGGGCTTTTCTACTACCGAATAATTAACATCAATCTGATCGGCAGTGCCTGTAACCGGAGGTGTTTCAACATTCACCTCTTCAAAGTAGCCCAAACGTTCAAGCCGGGTTTTTGACCGTTCAATTTTTGAACTCGAAGCCCAACTGGATTCCATCTGCCGCATTTCGCGGCGCAGTACTTCATCACGGGTTTTGCTATTACCTTTCATGTTAATGCGTCTGACATAAACACGTTTTCCCGGATCGACAAAAAAGGTCATATCAACGGTTTTTTGGGCTTCGTTGATTTCCGGTATCATGTTGACGTTGGCAAAAGCGTAGCCGTCATCACCCAGACGCTCAGAAATGGCTTTAGAAGTTTCGGTAGCGTTTTTTCTGGAAAAAATCTCGCCAGGACCGACTTTTACCAGCTTAATAAGCTCTTCAGGCGCAACCACCAAATTACCGGCTAATTTGACCTTTTCCAACTTATAAACATCACCTTCTTTGACATTAATGGTGACGTAAATATCTTTTTTATCCGGGGTAATGGCTACCTGCGTGGATTCAATGTTAAAGTTAATATAACCGCGATCCAGGTAATAGGAGCGCAAGGTTTCTAAGTCTCCCGACAACTTTTGCTTGGAATATTGGTCGTCTTTGGTGTAAAACGACAGCAAATTAGAGGTATTCAACTCCAGATTGCGCAACAGCGTTTTATCATCAAAAACGTTATTGCCAACAATGTTGATCTGTTTGATCTTTGCTACTCGACCCTCAGAAATTTTGATATGAATACCCACCCGATTCCGAGTGAGATTGGATACATCCGTCGTTATATTTAAACCGTATTTACCATGACTGAAATATTGCCGACTGAGTTCCTGCTCGACTTTATCCAGAACCTGCTGGTCAAATACCTTGCCTTCAGCCAAACCAATTTTCTTTAAAGCTTTGGTCAAGTCGTCTTTACTCAGATCTTTATTGCCTTCAAAAATGATTTTTGCAATCGAGGGTCGCTCTACCACATTAACAATCAGCGTTGAACCTTCTCTTTCCAGAGAAATGTCCTTAAAAAAACCGGTTTTGAATAGCGCCTTGATTGCTGGAGCGACATTATCCAGGGAAAACTTTTCACCCACATTAATAGGGAGATAATTATAAACAGTACCTACAGAGATGCGCTGAAGCCCTTTGACTTGAATATCTTCCACAAGAAATCCTTCATCACTTTTAACCACTTGAGAAACAAGTACAAACAGCAATAATAAGCAAGAAAAAATATTTAATTTCATGTGGAATTCTAAAAATAAAAGTAACTACTTAGCCGCTAGCAAAGTAGAACACAGATGCCAAAAGTAGACGACACGAATTTGGCTGGCAAGGACTGATAACATCAAGCTTTTTTCATAAAGATGACAGAAAAATCATTAAGGTATTTTATTGACATCCTCCCCCACCTGAAGGAAGGAGATTCCTGATGTAACTTCAGGAGCAGGCATATATCGCTATTACCTGCTGGTTTCTGCTGCTGGCGACATTGTTGCATCGCTCACTTCACAGACTAGCCCCGTCAGCCCGACGGTTGTTTTGTACTTTTTAAGCGCTTATTCAAGACCTCACACTGGTTGCTTGGTTTTCGCTGAAAGTGAATTTGAAGTCTTTTTTAAAACTAAGTTGCCGTCATGGAACGAGCCGATAGCGTCCTCTGGTAGCAACAGGTCCATTTTAACACTATGGAAAGATTTAATACTATGAGAAATACGAAGCTGGGCCGCTTACATCCCCACCCTGAACGGCGGGGTTTTACGCTACTCGTGGATAAAGGTATATTACGAACTTGACTTCGGCTTATTAGTCAGCCTTTTAAACCCGTCTAATCCATGCTCTTATCAGTTAGTTAGCATCTGCTGATGCAGTTACCAATAAAACAATATAGGGCAATCTTGAAAAACTGCCGAATTATATCACAGTAAAAATTTAAACGAACTTAAGCCCGACGAATAGGGAAACTAAGCACCTCATCGAGGGAGGCGCTATTCGACAATAGTGCCAATAAACGGTCCAGGCCTATAGCCATACCAGAGCATTCCGGCAATCCCGATTCCAAAGCCGCAATAAGGCGTTGGTCTTTAACGATAACAGGTAATTTTTGTTGTTTCCGGATAGCCAGTTCTTGGTCAAATCGCCTGCTTTGTTCTTTAGCATCTGTCAGCTCATAATAGCCATTGCCAAGCTCAACGCCATTAATAAACAATTCAACGCGATCAGCGATCTGTGCATTACCTTCGTTGATTCTTGCTAATGACGACTGGCAAGCGGGATAACCGTAAACCATACACAACGCATTTTCACCCAAATGCGGCTGAACCTTGTGACTGAATATAAAATCCAGCCACACCGCATGATCGTGTCCGCAAATATCCACCGCTTCAGGTATTTGGCTTTTCCTGGCAAAAACGCAGTAGTCCTGATAAGAAAATATCAGGGGATCTAAACCGGTATACGAAACAAATATACTCTGATAACTGACTCTTTGAGTTTCCTGTAACGACTGTTCTTTAAACAGACCCGCAAACAGCTCGGTGATTTCATCCATTAACTGCGGCAAGGTAAAGCCAACCCGATACCATTCCAGCATCGTAAACTCAGGATTATGAAAACGCCCTGACTCTCCGTTTCTGAATGCCTTGCCTATCTGATAGATACAACCGCTGCCGGCTGCGAGCAGCCGTTTCATCGCAAACTCAGGGGATGTCTGCAAAAACAGGGTTTGCCGCTGCGGTGACAAACAGTACTCAGTGGTAAAAAATTCCAACTGAGGATCTGTCCCAATACTGTGACTGAGCAGCGGCGTCTCCACTTCCAGCACCGATCGCTCAGCAAAAAACTGACGCAGTTCGGCTAGCATCTGCGCTCTTAAACGCATCAGCTCTATAGCGCATGACGGCCGCCAGTCAGCTAACACTATTCTTTTACGCGGGAAACGTATTCGCCGGTACGGGTATCGACCTTAATCACTTCACCAATTTGCACAAACAAGGGCACCCTGACCACCGCCCCAGTCTCCAAGGTTGCGGGTTTGCCGCCTCCGCCTGAAGTATCGCCACGCACGCCCGGATCGGTTTCAGTAATTGCCAAATCGACA
Source organism: Methylobacter arcticus (assembly GCF_050917435.1). NCBI lineage: Bacteria > Pseudomonadati > Pseudomonadota > Gammaproteobacteria > Methylococcales > Methylococcaceae > Methylobacter > Methylobacter arcticus. The sequence continues at coordinate 1,473,796 of NZ_CP159583.1, read as the reverse complement.
AAGTTAGGCGGCGAGATCGCAAGAGGCGAATCATTCCATAAGGTTACCGTACAGGAATCCTGATCTTTCAACCACTTACCCGCATCACCGACAACTTTTTGATCAGTCTGATACTGCTCAAAAGTATCCGGCACCATAAAATGCCAGAATTGACCGTCGTTATAAAGATACTGCATCTCAGCATCAACCACATCAGCGCCTTCAATTGACTCACCCGATTTAAAGGTTCTTTCAATAACCCGGCCGGTTTTCAAATTCCTGATTTTTACCCGGCTAAAAGCTTGACCCTTTCCCGGTTTGACAAATTCATTTTCAATAATCGCACAGGGATCGTTATCTAACATAACCTTTAACCCGGCTTTAAACTCATTAGTGCTGTAAGTGGCCATTTTATCCTCAAAGATGACAAACAATATAAAACTCAGCCATTATAATAGAGCCAACAACCGATAGAAACTTTAATAAGCCCTCATGCCCGAACCACAGCTCGAAATTCAACACTTTACTAAAAACTGGCAACAACAACTTGCCGAAGCTTTTAACAACATTGAAGACCTCTGCCGTTATTTACAGTTATCGCCGGATGACTTGCCGGTTTCAGTTGCGGCAACTGAAAACTTCGCTTTACGCGTTCCGCTAAGCTTTGCAGCCTGCATGGAAAAAGGCAATCCGCATGATCCTTTATTACGCCAAGTATTACCTATCAAGGAAGAACTGTTTGCCTATCCCGGTTTTAACCATGATCCGGTCGGCGATCTTGCGGCAGCCGCCCAGACCGGTGTTTTGCACAAATACTATGGCCGGGTTTTGCTTATCAATACCGGCAGCTGCGCCATCAACTGCCGGTATTGTTTCCGGCGCAATTTTCCGTACGCTGATTTACAACTCAGCAAGCAAAAGGAAGAGGCCGCCGTCCAATATATTCAGGCAGATGACAGTATCTCGGAAGTTATTTTAAGCGGCGGCGACCCCTTGCTGCTCAGCGATGCACGGCTAAGCCGACTCATTCAGCAATTGAACGCTATCAAACATGTAAAACGTATCAGAATACACAGCCGACTGCCTATCGTTCTGCCTGCCCGCATAACCGGTGAGTTCATTAATACCCTGACCGAAAGCCCCAAACAAATTGTTATTGTCGTCCACTGCAACCATGCCAATGAAATCAGTGACCGCGTCATTGCCGCCTGTAACTTGCTGAAAACTAGCGGCATCACCGTATTCAATCAATCGGTGCTGTTAAAAGGCATAAATGATAATGCCGAAGTGCTATGTGAATTGAGCGAACGATTGTTCAGCCACGGCATCATCCCCTATTATTTGCATTTATTAGACAAAGCCACCGGCACAGGACATTTTGAGGTTTCTGAACAACAAGCCTTAATACTTATCCGGCAAGTTCAAGCCACCCTGCCCGGCTATCTGGTGCCAAAGCTGGTCAAAGAACAAGCAGGGGCCACATCAAAACTGTCTATTTTATAGCTTAGGATCGTGCATGATTTAACTTGAGCAAGTTAAGCAGTCACTTCCCCTTTGTAAGCATAGGTATCTATACCACTTTACTCCACAATAAAAACAATGAGTTGCAGTGACGCCAAGCGCCCTCTCCTGTTGAAGAGGGTTGCAGCGAGAAGAAAGAAACGGGGACTGGTGTAGATAGCTATGTTCCTAAGCGGGCATTAACCTTAGTTATCACTCACCCAAACTGAATCCAAATTAAGCGATTTTTTGAGTTTAGCCGTATTTGAAAGCGCGTCTGCTTTACTTTTAAAACCTCCAACTCGGAGCCGGTACATAGTTACATTCTTTTCACGCACAGGCACTACTTCGCTAAAAACACCTAGGCGCGCAAATTCAGCCGCCTTGCTTCTGGCAAACCACTCCTGCTTGAATGCGATCAAATTCACGCCCCATTCTCCATAGGCCTGTTGCTTTATGGCTTGCCTGGCATCAGGTTTACTAACAGGTTTTGCTGCATATGCAGGTTTAGCCGTTACCATTTTTGGCTTAACTTTCTCTTTGGCAAGCACCACTTCAGGCTTAGTTTCTACTTTAGCAGGCAAAACTTCAGGTATTACGGCTACTTTAGCAGGAGCGGTTTCATGTATAGCCTTCTCTTTGATCTGCCCATGCTCATTCGTAACTCCATCTTTCGCCTGACCATGCTCATTCGTAACTCCATCTTTCGCCGGCCCATGCTCCTGTGTATTACCTTCTTTAACCGGTGCAGGCTCCACTTCGACCTTAGCCGGCTCAACATCGAGTGGAGCTAAAGATACCTTTTCTTCTAAATCGCCAATTTTGACCTGCAGCATGTCCAGCGCCTTGCTGACTCTATCCTGTTTTTCCGTAATATCAGGTACCTTGGTAGTTAATAAATCAACGGGGAACTGGGGATTCCCTTTCAGCTCGGTTATAAAGCTATAAACCTGCTGATTCAACTGCACCACAGAATTCACCATAGCGTTAATTTCTGCATTAGGATTGTTTGCAACAATTTTTGCCAAATCCGCCTCAAGAGCTGAAACATCTTCAGTTAATTTTGAAACTTCAGTTTTAGCACTATAGGTCATCACGCCCAATCCTGCGGCTGCACTTAACGCAACAACACCGAACCCCAACGCCACATAACCGAAAAGCTTCGCTTTTTTAACTTTATTTTCCGCATCTTCCAGCTGTTTTTTAATGTCTTCCCGTTCAAATCCAAATGGACTCATTTGGACATCTTCAGTGTCATCTACAATCGTGTCGACTGTTTGTTTCGGCTTGGCTTCGACAACTGCTTCATTACCGCTTGGTTGCAGCTCCGACTCAAAAGCCTGCATAGCTACATCTTCATTTAAGAAGTCACTGTCACCAAAGGCATCTGCAAACTCATCTTCTTGAATGCCTGCATCGCTGCCTATCTCGGAAATATCCATATCGGCAGTAATATCAAAGTCAGGCAACAGAAAATCATCTTCTTCATCTGATGAATTATCAGTGTCCGCTTCCATCTCCTTAGAAAAATCATCGCTGACCTCATCCAATTGGAAAAAGTTATCAATTTTATTCAAGTCAGAATCGTCACCCATCGCATCTTTTTTTCCTGCCGTTGGTTCTAATGCATCCTCGGAATCAAAACCGGCATCAGCCAAGAGATTGGCAAAGCCATTTTCATCGTCCTGAATCATGTCCGATGTGTCAAAATCGTCGCCATAGCCGACAAAATCATCCACCTCACCCGGCAGAGCGACAACTTCATCAACTGCTTCCGTTTTTTCGTCTACTTGCGCTAACACGTCTGCGGCATCTAAACCGACATCCGGGATCAAGTCATCCTTGTCAGCGGCTAGCGGTTCATCATTGGGCGCAATCACATCTGCTGAAGCCTCAACTTCGGCATCCTGAATCAGATCCGATTCATCAAAATCAACACCGGAAAAATCATCCACTTCATCCGACAGGGCAGTAACATCACCAGGAAACTCCGTTTTTTCGTCTGCTTGCGCTAACAGGTCTGCGGCATCTAAACCGACATCCGGGAGCAAGTCATCCTTGTCAGCGGCTAGCGGTTCATCATTGGGCGCAATCACATCTGCTGAAGTCTCAACTTCGTCATCCTGAATCAGGTCCGATTCATCAAAATCAACACCGGAAAAATCATCCACTTCATCCGACAGGGCAGTAACATCGCCATCTGCTGAAGGAATTATGTCCGCATCCATAAAATCACTAAAGTCTGAAAAATTATCCGGCGCATCAACAGCGAAACCCTCCGAAGCCGATGCGCCAAGCTCATCATCGACAACAGTAAACGGATTCTCCGCAACCCGTTCCAACTCTTCAAGAACACCCATATCTGAATACACCGGCGCGCCGTCAGCATCAAAATTCACACTCATCAGCAACCTGTCGAGCTCATCTTCGTCACCCTCCGAGTCATTTGACTGAGTAAAAGATGATCTCCGTAAAGCTTGTTCTGCCCGCTCGGCTTCTACCTCAGCGGCTTGTGGTGAATCCTGTCGATCTATTTTCGGCTCATTAAACTCAGCCCGAAAATCGTCAAAACTTAAAAAATCATCTAACTCATCAATATCCTTGTTCGCCTCTGTCGGTATTAACGTATTATCTACATCAAAGTCGGCATTCATCAGCAATCTATCAATAGTATCTTCGTCGTCCTGAGACTCATTCATCGGGAGAAAAGATGCATCCGCCTCGTCCAACATAGCATCAAGATTATCGCGCTTTTCATTTATTTTTTTATCTGTTGGATCAGTCATATTCAGGCTCAGCAATGTGTTGTAAGATAACTACAAAAAGTTTAAATGGCGTATTCAATATTTTTCGGCAGGAAAACAATTTTCATCATTTTAATACCGAATAAGCTTAATGTTCATAAAGTTTCACCGATTTGATGCTAAACTGCCAAAAAAACTTTTAAGAAGAAAAATGCAACTAGCTATCACCGCCTTAGGCAACCATAAAATTAATTTTATTGCTGAAATATTACCCGCCGTGCGCGACTGTAAATGTAATATTCTGGAAATAAGGTCATCACGTCTCGCTCAGTCCACTGCGGCCTACCTGCTTATTTCGGGTAACTGGAACCAGATTGCCAAACTTGAAAGCACCCTGGACATTATCCAAAAACGACTGGACATTAAAATTCACACCTTACGGCCTGAGCAAAAAGACAAGCCCAAAGAGTGCATTCCCTACTCATTGGAAACCATATCGCTGGATCGCGATAATGTGACCGAATCCATTACCTCTTTTTTATTTGACAGAGAGATAGACATTGAGGAAATAAGCGGCAGCTGCTATCAAGCTCCGTATATTCAAACCTCAGTATTCTCAACCAAATTCGTCATTTTGATCCCACCGCAACTTCATCTGCTGACGCTGCGCGAAGAGTTTATGGATTTCTGCGACCAATTAAATATCGATGCGATCCTTGAACCCATAAAACGATAAACTTAACCATGATAACTCCCGGAAACCCTGTGCCCGATTTTGAGGCTTTGTCTACCGGCGATAAAACGGTAAAACTAAGCGACTACCGCGGCAAATACCTTATTATTTATTTTTACCCCAAAGACAACACGCCCGGCTGCACTCAGGAAGGCCAAAGTTTTCGCGATAACATCGAAAAATTCATCGCGCTCAATGCCGCCATCTTAGGCGTATCCCGTGACAGCGTCCGCGTTCACGAAGGCTTTAAATGCAAACAGGAATTTCCCTTTGACCTGCTTTCAGACTCGGATGAAAAGCTGTGTCAGCTGTTTGACGTTATCAAAATGAAAAACATGTACGGCAAGCAGGTTCGAGGCATCGAGCGCAGCACCTTTTTGGTTAACCCAGAGGGTCTATTGGTTCGGGAATGGCGCAAAGTAAAAGTCAAAAGCCATTGTGAAGAAGTGCTGCAAGCCTTACATGAACTCACCAGCAACTAACCGTGAATATTCAAACATCCCCGAATAAAAAGCTATTTGTCTTAGATACCAACGTGCTGATGCACGATCCCGCCGCCATCTTTCGTTTCAAGAAACATGACCTTTTTATCCCGATGATTGTTCTGGAAGAACTCGATCATGCAAAAAAAGGCCTAACTGAACTGGCACGCAACGTCAGACAAGTCAGCCGGTTTCTGGATGAATTAATCCGCGACGCCAACCAGCAAACCATCAACGACGGTCTACCGTTGTCGAGCATAAAACACGGCCCGAATGCCGATACGACTGACAGCGGACGCTTATATTTCCAAACCAGCACCATGACCGCACTGCTGCCGGAAAGCATGCCCGGTAACCTTGCCGATAATTCTATACTCAGAATCGTCCTGGCGCTCACTAAGGAACTGCCAGGAACCACCGTTATCCTGGTGTCAAAAGACATCAACATGCGCATCAAGGCAGCGACCTTGGAGTTGCTTGCGGAAGACTACCATAACGACCAGACCCTCGATGACATTGATCTGTTATACAGCGGTGCAATGGCGTTGGAAAAAGATTTCTGGACTGTACATGGCACCAAAATGGAATCCTGGCAGGAAAAAAACCGCACCTTTTACAAACTGGAAGACCCCATAGTAACCGAATGGTATCCCAACCAATATGTGTACATCGAAGACGAAACCAATTTTGAAGCCATCGTCAGATCTTGCGACGGACAGATTGCAGTTTTGGAACTGGCAAAGGATTATCGTGCAAAGCACAATAATATCTGGGGCATAACGGCAAAAAACCGGGAGCAGAACTTTGCCCTCAATGTCTTGCTGGACCCCGACATCGACTTTGTCACCTTACTGGGTACGGCGGGCACCGGAAAAACCCTATTATCTCTGGCCGCAGGCCTTGACCAGACCCTGGAAAAAAAAGCCTATCAGGAAATCATCATGACCCGCGAAACCGTCTCTGTTGGCGAAGACATAGGTTTTCTGCCCGGCACCGAAGAAGAAAAAATGGCCCCATGGATGGGCGCGTTAATCGACAATCTCGAACTGCTGGGCAGTAATGCCGAACACGGCGAATGGGAACAAGGCGCGGCCAGCAATATTATTATGAACCGGGTCAAAATCAGGTCGCTTAACTTTATGCGTGGACGGACGTTCCTCAATCGCTACCTGATCATCGATGAGGCTCAAAACCTGACTTCAAAACAAATGAAAACCCTGATAACGCGCGCAGGCCCTGGAACCAAGGTTATCTGTATCGGCAATCTGTCGCAAATAGATACGCCTTATTTAACGGCAACAACATCAGGCTTAACCTATGTCGTAGACCGTTTTAAAACTTGGCCCCATGGAGCGCATATCACCTTGCGGCGCGGCGAGCGTTCACGCTTGGCTGATTACGCTTCAGATATTTTGTAACTAGGTAACTACTCAGCTATCAATATAATAGAACGCAGATACAGCTTCTATTGTATTTAAAATCAGGTTTAATAACTTGTATTCGGATTTTCATCCCCAATCCGTGGCCAGGCGGTTAGTACCGCCTTAACAACCGTCGCTAATGGAATGGCTAAAAACACCCCCCAAAAACCCCACAAGCCGCCAAAAAACAAAATGGCAACAATAATTGAGATGGCATGTAAGTTAACTGCTTCTGAAAATAATACCGGCACTAACACAACGCCGTCCAGCATCTGAATAATTGAGTACGCAATAACAATATACATAAATTCATCGCCGCCTAATCCCCACTGAAAATAAGCAACACCCAAAACCGGAAAGGTAACCAGCGTTGCCCCAACGTAAGGAATAATGACCTGCAAACCCATCAAAACAGCCAGCAACATGGCATAATTTAACCCCATAGCCGCGTAAGTCACATAACTGACGGCCCAGAGAATAAACACTTCGGCAAACTTGCCGCGTATATAATTACCTATCTGGACATCGACCTCTTCCCATACGCGCACGGTCAAATGCCTGTCCTTGGGCATAAACTGCAAAAACCAGGATACCAATATCTGCTTGTCTTTTAAAAAGAAAAACACCATCATCGGCACTAAAAACAAATAAATCATTACACTGACTAAACCCATAACAGATGCCGCAGACCGCGACAACGTATTTTGCACGTAAGTTAACAGGTCCTTTTCCACTGCATACAACATCTGTCGGACTTTTATTTCTGAAATCAATTGCGGATACATTTCCGGCAAACGCATAATTTCATTTTCCGCGCTGTGAATGATCTCAGGGAGATGCTGAACAAGCTCGATGGCCTGTTGTGAAGCAATCGGTATCAGATAAAACAATAAAAAAATAAAACAAGCCATAAACACTGAAAACACCAGACACACAGCCGGCAAACGCGGCATCTTGATGCTTTCAGCCTTACTCACCAGTCCTTCCAGCAGATATGCCAGTACGATTGATATAAAAACCGGCATTAACAAATCGGACAATGAATAAATCAGCACAAAACTGACAATAAGAATAATTGCCAGTGCGACCGCTTGAGAGTTCGTCAAAAAACGCTTAACGTATTTTCTTAGAAAACGTGAATCTATAATTTGGGTTTGAGTTGTCATTGATAGCCGAAAATTTTATTATTATCTGTCCTATTCTATAGTGTTTACACATCAAATCTCGCTTTTTTGAATCTCTTCTCCATAACCCTATCAAGCAACAGAGAGCATAAAAGCGCCAAATTTTGAAATGCAATCAGTATACCCCTAATGAGCGGCCTTAAATCATATAGAAGTTACGCATTAATGACCGGCTGAAATTCTGGACTCAAATGGGCCGTGGCACTTAGTTTTTCCAGTGCAAAGAGCAATCCCATCTAATGGCTTTTAATCATTTTAAGATTATTCACGCAGCTGTACCAACTGCCTCCGGCAAATATTGACGTGCTTTCTGACTCGGTATCATTGATTTGAATAGGCTATCGGGTTAAGCTGGAACTGGCGTAAACATTAAAAATACAATAACTTAATTATGGAGGCACTACGATGGCAGCTGATGGTTATCAAGAACCCGTTCATGAACTGAACGACAAAACCCGAGACATGCATAGAGCGCTCATCTCGCTCCGAGAAGAACTGGAAGCAGTGGATTTTTACAACCAACGCGTCAACGCCTGCAAGAACCCTGAGCTCAAAGCAATCCTGGCGCATAACCGTGATGAAGAAAAAGAACATGCAGCCATGTTGCTGGAATGGATACGGCGTCAAGATTCGAGTCTCGACCATGAACTGAAAGACTATTTATTTACCGACAAGCCTATCGCTCATGTGTAAAACTGTAAATTGAAGCGTGCTACCCTCCCGGAATAAGCCTAGGTATCCACACAAGTGTTGTTACTCCTTCTCCAACAGGAGAGGGAGCGTGAATCCGATTCAACCAATTGTTTTTATTGCATATATTAGGAATAACTTGGAGTCGCTAGTCCTTTTTATCTCTGATTACGTATTTTCTCGGATGCCAGAAGCGGGTTAATGTTTTTTGACTAAAATTAATGGGTTTGTAGTTGACCTCAAACCTCTAAACAAAAAATCCCTCTATGGATGGGTTTCGCTGCTTTACATTCTACTTTATTATTATCGTCAGTTTTACTGAAGGAAAAATATGCGCACATATAGACAACAATTTAAACAAATTCTGACTTTTTTTATTTTCATCGTAACTTTCTCCGGTTACCACCCTGTTTTTGCTGAACCGCCTGAGATAAAGGATACAGATACACATCATGCCCAAAATAGCCTTGATTGGCCGGGTATTTATTACGGTTTTACGCCCTGTGCTGATTGCAATGGAGTTAAAACTACGCTCGCTTTAAATAAAAATAACAGTTATATCTTGATTACCCAATACGTTGGTAAGTCAGAAAGAGAATTTGTGGAAAAAGGGAAATTTACGTGGGGTGATAAAAGCAATACGATCGTTTTAACGCCACGCAATAGTTCAACTACAAGGCACTATTTTGTCGGCGAAAACAGGCTCATTCAGCTCGATAACACTGGCAATCGAATCCCTGGAAAACTTGCCGATCGCTATATTTTACGTAGAACTGATATAGCAAAATCATCACCCTCACATCCGTCACATTGAGAATATTTATCTGTGAGCATAAGACTTTCACGGTTATTCGGTCAAAGCAATCTATGTTGAAGCGCTTAAAGAATCATAGTTTTCTATGAAACTCAAACTGATAACTATTTGTCATCGTTATTTCCCGCTTTGCCAAATGGAAAGCAACAACCAGATGCCGCCTATAGTGGCAAAAGAGTATCCCAGAAATCCGAATGCCGGCAAACCAAATATTTCCGGCCCGCCTGTTACCGTCATGATAATAGACGAGCCGATAATGAGCGCGGCGATGACTATACCCATAGTTAACCGGCTAATGGCATTATCGATATGATTAACATACTGACCGAGATGCTTGACGGTAATATCAACCTGAAAAGCTCCTTTTCTGGAGGCGCGCAACAGTCTACGCAGGTCTTTTGGCAAGCTTGATAAAAGATCGGTGACGCTGATCAGATTGCGCCAGCCCCGTCTGGCGATAGCCTCCGGTCGGTAACGCTCCATCATGATTTTCTGGACATAGGGCTCGGCAAAAACCAAGATATTAAATTCCGGGTTCAGATGCCTGCCTAAACCGTCCAGGGTTATATAAGTTTTGACTAACAAGGCGAGATCGGCAGGCAATATCAACTTATGGTCCCTCAATATTGTCATTAAATCGCTCATCATGCTGGTAATACTTAAATCCTTTAGCGCCAGCGAACTATATTGATCGACAAAGGCTTCTATCTCAATAGTAAGCACTTGTTCATCGGTATAAATATTGTCCGACCAGTCTTCAAGTATCTCAGCCACCTTAGTCGGGAGATGATTAATCATGCTATACAGCAAGCTGACAACCTGCTCTCTGCGCTCTTCAGTTAATCGACCAACCATACCGAAATCGATAAATGCCAGTTTATTATCCTGCAGATAAAATACATTGCCGGCATGCGGATCGGCATGAAAAAATCCGTCTGCCATAATCATCTTCATGACCGCCTGAGTGCCTCGATCTGCCAGCAGTTTTCTATTCAGTCCCGCTTTATCGACAGCGTCAAGATCCCTGCCTTGAATACCTTGAATATACTCTTGTACATTGAGCCTTTCACAAGTCCATTGCCAATAGACTTTAGGAATCTTGATATTAAGATCATCGACTAAATTGGCGGCTACCCGCTCTGCATTTCTACTCTCGGCAGCAAGATCAAGTTCCCGGTGTAATGATTGGTTAAACTGGCGAAGGACTTCTTTCGGATGAAATCGACGAATCTCCGGTGATTCGGACTCAGCAATATCAACAATACGCTGTAAAAGGCGTAAATCGGCTTCAATGATTTTGCGTAGGCCGGGTCTGCGAATTTTCAAGATAACCGGCGTTCCGTTCTTGAGTACGGCTTTATGAACTTGGGCAATGGATGCAGCGGCAAGCGATTGTCTGTCAACCTGTGAAAAAAAATCATCAATACTGCCGCCAAGATCTTCTTCAAGTTGGGGTAGTAGTTCCTCAAAGGACATGGGAGGCACCTGATCCTGAAGCTTTTCAAATTCGGCAATATATTGAGGCGAGAATAAATCAACACGCGTCGCAAGAATTTGTCCCAATTTAATGAAGGTAGGCCCCAACTCCTCCAATACACGACGCATACGTTGCGGCGTGTCGAGATTCACATACTCGTCCACATGCTGCCAATGCAGCACCCTGCCCGCGCGTTCCAATGCCTTGCCCATGCCCAAGCCGCGAACAAAGCTGCCGAATCCGTAACGGATTAATACCGATGCAATATCATGAACCCTGCCCAGATCCCTGGCTGCATTTAACATTTCCCATAACATGCTCTACGGCTAAACTCTATTTTTTGGAATGAGACGGCTGCAGGCTTTCAGCAATACCCAATAAAATACCGCTGGCTATCTGGGCTAAAGTGGAAGTTGTGGCAACCGTACTTGAAATAATGATGTCCTTGCTTATCCTCGGCAAGTCTTTCAGCGCTTCCAAGGCAATTAAAGTTTGTTCGCCAACTGCGGTTCCGCTTTGCCGCGAATGGGCAATAAAATCATTCACAATGTCGGCGATGACCTGATTACTGCCTTTAGCGACTTTCTCCAGAGTATCGAGAAACACCCCTTCCCTATCCTGTAAATCTTTGATCGCATCATTAAAATCATGTTCAGAATACTCGGCAACTTTGGCAGCCGCCTCTTCAATAGCCAATGCCGAGGCTTCTGCTGCAATCGCCAAAGCATCATCCAATGCTGTAGCTGCCTGCATAAAGACCTCTTTGCCATGATCGCCATGACTAGTCATGCCCTCATTAATGCCATTAATGACCGTTTCAGTAACACTTTTGATGTTTTCCATATCCAGTTGACGGGCTGTCAGCGCTTTTAAGGTAATCTCCTTGATTTGTTGATGAACATCAGTCCCCGACTTAACCGCTGCCCGGACTGCACCTTTAACATCGCGTTGTTGGTCTATTTCAGACATAATCGTTCTCCAGATCAATAAAAAAATTAGCGGGTAAGACGCGCTGTACGCAGTAGCGCATCCATCGCTATCCATACACCCTCCTCCGACATGCTCAGAACAGGCTTCGTACTTTAGCCGTATTCTACAAACCTAAACTTATTGCCTGCCATCAAGGTCACATGCTCTCAGAACCACTCAACACATCCGATTCACCACTCAGCCTGATGCATTTTTTTCTGGCCGAAGCGGGTGCATAGATAAAATCATTGTAGGGTGATTTGTCTTTATCGGCCATCGTTAAGTTATGTCTTTCTATCATCCAGTGTCGGTGAAAATAGTCTAAAAATAGATCCGGCATGCTCCACTGTTCCGATTCGAAAAAATAACGGTTATCGTTTTTAAGATCAGACTGCCAATGCAAATAGGGCATTCTTCCTATCGGCTCGGACAGGTAAAAGCTGTTAAAAACCTCCAGGACTTTTGATTTTTTGCGCAGAATAATAAACAACGGCGTACTGGGCAAGTGCTCGTAATCATAGACAAAAACGCCCAGCGTCCCCTCGTCCTTTTCATTGATTCGCCCGGCTATATCTTCGAGTGATGACAAAAACAAACGGTTATATTGCCTGAACTCCTCAGCGCCGAAGCCTATTATTTCCTTAGCATGGTGCTCTGAAGTCGGGCCATCCTTCAGAATAAGCATCCTGAAATGAACGCCTTTTTTAATGGCGAGTTCAAATTCCCGGCAATAATGCCTATAGCGGGGATCAAAAGTAATCATCCAGTACACATAATCGCCGGGATACAGGCCGTGCATGATCTCGGAAAAATCCAATTCTTTCTCGGTGATGCCTAAAAACCCCCGTTTCTTGGCATTGATCACCGTCTCATCGATATACTTGGACAATACGCTGTGAAATATCTTCTCGGTTTCTTTACGTTCTTCAGTAGCGATGATCCAATGATGAAAAAAACCCACTGAAATCACCACCGACGTGAACAAGCCGAACTCGGAGATAATTTTTACCAGCCAGACGTATTCTTTATCGCCAAGGTCTACAGCCAGGACGCCAAAAATCTTGTAAATGGTAAATCCGCCAAAAATAAGCACCAGCGCGAATAGCCATTTCAGGATGTTAAGATTTGATGACATAGCTATTGCTCCTGCCCATGTTAGGGGGCGATAAGATGTTTCATGTGCCTTCTTTCCATGATGACAGATACGCCTGCTGTTCCGGGCTTAAATTATCGATACTGAGACCCATTGCCGCCAGTTTCATCACCGCGACCTTCTGGTCAATATTGCTCGGCACCGGGTGTACGCTGTTTTCAAGACCAGCGCCCTGTTCCCATAAATAGGCAACGCTCAAGGCCTGATTGGCAAAACTCATATCCATGACGGTTGCCGGATGGCCTTCTGCGGCAGCCAGATTGACCAGTCGTCCTTCGGCCAGCAGCCGGATAGTGCGCCCGTCTTCAAGCTGATAGGCGTCAACGTTGCTACGCGGCCGGTGTTTTTTTACCGCCATATTCTCCAGCGCCGGAATGTTGATTTCAACATTAAAATGACCGGAATTGGCAATCACGCAGCCGTCTTTGATCACTTCAAAATGCGCTTGATCCAGCACATGCTTGTCGCCGGTTGCGGTAATAATAAAATTCGAAATAGCGGCCGCCTCAAGCATAGGCATGACCCTAAAACCATCCATTGCAGCTTCCAGCGCCCTAAGCGGATCGACTTCGGTGATGATAACTTGTGCGCCGTGGCCTTTGGCGCGCATCGCAATGCCGCGTCCGCACCAGCCGTAACCTGCAACCGTGAAGATTTTACCGGCCAGCAGGATATTGGTGGCGCGTATAATGCCGTCCAGCGTGCTTTGGCCGGTGCCGTAACGGTTATCAAACAGGTGTTTGGTTAGCGCATCGTTGACCGCAATCACCGGAAATTTGAGCGCACCCTCTGCCGCCATGGCACGCAGACGAATGACGCCGGTGGTGGTTTCTTCGGTGCCGCCGATAATCCCAGCCAACAAATCGCTGCGATTTTTATGCAATTCGCTGACCAGATCGGCGCCGTCATCCATGGTCAATTGCGGCCGGTGTTCCAGCGCCTTGGCTATATGCCGGTAATAAGTGCTGTCGTCTTCGCCGCGAATCGCAAAAGTGGGAATCTGATAATGCTGCACCAGCGCGGCCGCAACATCGTCCTGAGTGCTCAGCGGATTGCTGGCGCATAACACCAGATCCGCACCGCCTGCTTTCAGGGTGCGGGCCAGGTTGGCGGTTTCCGTAGTGATATGCAGGCAGCCGCTGATCCGCGCGCCCTCCAGCGGCCGTTCTTTGGCAAAACGATCATGAATGGCGCTCAATACCGGCATTTCTGTCAGCGCCCAGTCAATGCGTTCGCGTCCCTGATCGGCCAGCGATAAATCTTTGATGTCATGGCGGTTATTGGTCATTCAGCTCACCCAACTCTTTTGTTTTCGCGTCGCCAGCGACTAGCGGTACAAAACTGACGCCAAGAATATTCTTAATCTCGATTTCGCCATTGGCCTTTTTTTCTACAACCATCAGTTCCTGATAATCGTAAGGCAAACCCACCGGTATGACCAGCCGAGCGCCAACACGCAGCTGATCAATCAGCGGCTGGGGAATATAGGCTGCGGCGGCAGTGACGATGATGCCGTCATAGGGCGCATGTTCCGGCCAGCCGAGGTGGCCGTCGCCGGTGCGTACCGTGACATTGTGGTAACCCAGTTTTTTAAGCCGCCGTCGCGCTTGGGTGGACAGTTCTTCCCGTATTTCAAGCGAATAAACCTGTTTGACTAATTTTGCAAGAATGGCCGCCTGATAGCCGGAACCGGTGCCTATTTCCAGAATGGTATCGGTGGATTTGGTAGCCAGTAAATCGCTCATCAAGGCGACGATATAAGGCTGAGAGATGGTCTGCCCGTAACCGATAGGTGCAGGGCCGTCTTCGTAGGCAAGAAAACGAAAATCCGCAGGTAAAAATTCATCCCGCGGTACTTGCTTGATGGCAGCCATGACCCTGTGATCCAAGACATCCTTGCCGATCAGATGGCGGGTCAGGTTAACTTCCATTTCAATATCGCTCAACATATGTTGCAGATCGTTCATTGATTATGCTCCGAGGAGTGTTTTTTTGCGTTCTCACGGCTGGGTGAAAGGCTCTATTTAAGAATCAACCTAAGGCCACGACATGGATGAATGGTTTTCTCCGGCAATACAAATCATGATTCCAACATAACTGCGGCAAAGTTTCAATTGGGGACATTACTGATAGCCTTATGCAAAAAGCCGGCGCATATTCGAACAATGGAGTGCAGGCTTTGCCTGACATTTCGCAGGCGAAGCCTGCACTCCAGACTGAACGATGACATAAGCAAATCGAATGAGGGTGAAACTAATGAAAGCTATGGTATTGCAAGCGCTCTGCGACCTTAAGGAAAACCCGATGCCGCTTGCATTGATGGAACTCCCTGTTCCTATCCCTGGTGCACAGGAAATCCTGCTGAAAGTTTCTGCTTGCGGAGTTTGCCATACCGAACTGGATGAAATTGAAGGACGCACCCCGCCACCACGATTACCGATAATTCCTGGGCATCAAGTAGTCGGACGTGTCGAAACCGTCGGCAGTCAGGTGAATACACTTAAAACAGGCGACCGAGTTGGTGTTGCCTGGATTTTCTCGGCTTGCGGCACCTGTAAATTCTGCCTGTCAGGCAAGGAAAACCTGTGTCCGGCTTTCGCGGCGACAGGTCGCGATGCCAATGGCGGCTATGCCGAATATATGACGGTTGCGGAAGATTTCACCTATGCCATACCGGAAGTTTTTTCCGATGTACAGGCAGCTCCTTTACTTTGCGCCGGTGCCATCGGCTACCGGTCATTACGCCTGACAGGCCTGAAAGATGGGCAACGGTTGGGACTGACCGGCTTTGGCGCATCGGCGCATCTGGTGTTAAAAATGGTGCAGTACCGTTATCCGAATAGTGAAGTTTATGTTTTTGCCCGAAGCAGCAAGGAAAGAGCGTTTGCCAAAGAACTGGGCGCAGTGTGGGTCGGAGATACCGCTGAGCGAGCGCCCCATAAACTGGATGGCATCATCGATACCACCCCGGCATGGCAACCGATCGTGGAAGCATTAGCGAACCTGGAATCGGGCGCAAGGCTGGTGATTAATGCGATTCGCAAGGAAGGCGACAAGCGCAGCCTGCTGAATCTTGACTATCCGCTGCATCTCTGGCAAGAAAAAGAGCTAAAGAGCGTCGCCAACATCACCCGGAGCGATGTAAAAGAGTTCTTGAGTCTGGCGGCTAAAATGAATATCCAGCCAGAGATTCAGGTATTTGCATTGGAACAGGCAAATGAAGCGTTGATTGAACTCAAGACCGGAAAAATTCGCGGCGCCAAGGTGCTGAAAATGAATTAATGCCTTCAAAAAAGTCTGTAGCCTGTAGATACCGGGTTAACGCGAGCGTAAGGCGAGAATTGTCGCCGGTTACACACTATGATAAATAGTTAAGCTGTTGACGATCCAGTGTTAAAGACTGCTATTTTAGACGTCGCAAGCATAGGTTTTTTCGGCACAGTTACTCCGGTCTTAATTAGACATCTTTCCTAAATACAGCTATATAGGCATGTGGCCGAAATAAGGCTACCCAAGCGTAGCGCGTGGTAGCGTTTCCGTCAGGTTCGAAGTATGTAGACCGGAATAACCGTACCGACTATTTAGGAAAGATGTCAATTATCTGATTCTGCCAAGTAGGCAATGACTTATAATGTCACAATTCACCCAATCAACTCCGAATCACTATTTTTACAAAATGGCAGACTCAAAAATTTATTTGAATGTACCTTTTGCTCAAAAGGATGAGGCAAAAGCGCTTGGTGCTAGGTGGGATACCGTACAAAAAAAATGGCATGCCCCAGCCGATAAGGACATTGCACTCTTTGCCAAGTGGCAAACCGAAGCCGGTGCTGTAACATCGCCAGGATCGAAGGCTTCAGCTTCCAAAATCAGTTCCTCATCCAAGAAGACCACCACCGGGGCCAAAACCCATACACAGGATAAAGACTTTGTTGCCTATAACGGCGATGTGCCGCCTTGGGATTAGTGAAACGCGGAAACGAGGGTAATCAAATACACGGAGACAAAATGACACACAAAAGATTGGCAATGAGTTCCTTTTGTACCTGGGACAATGACACCTTAGTGCTTAACATTCTTGGCAAACCTAGCGCAAAACAGGATGCCATGGGTAAAGCTAAAGGCAATCAACTCAAAATTAGTGTCACTGCCTCACCTGTGGCGGGTAGAGCAACCGATTATATGGTTCGATTCCTGGCAAAAGAATTTGGCGTGACTATCAATGATATTGAAGTTGTGTTTGGCCGATTTAATGTCAATAAACAAGTACGGATTACATCGCCCAAGAAGCTACCATCAGTGATCAGCAAACAGTTATCCCATGAAGTAAAAAACACCTAACACGGGTCTGGTAAACACTTGTGTAGTATAAAGATGAGTGCGTCGCGTGAGATAACGTTTCCGACTTACGCAGCACAGCTTAATGCTATAACCCTCCCCAACCCCATGAAGGATTAGATAGATGGTTGCGATTAAATACAAATTATGCGTTAAACCGCGTGGGCAAAAAAGCGTTGCCCTCCCTACCCGACTAATCAAAATCAGAGAAGACTAAAAAATATGAATGTTAATATGTTGATTTCCATAAGTTTTATTGTTTTATTTTTTGGCGTAATAGGAAATGCTAGTGGCAGTGACAACTGTACGGCAGCACCAACTTCATCCCTTGTCGTTAATGTTAAGGACAAAGGCGCGAAGAGTAATGGAATCACAGATGATACGGCAGCTATTCAAGCCGCGGTCAATCAGGTGGCGGGGACAGGTGGGACTGTTCTGGTGCCCGATGGTACTTACATGATTGATGCCATCACCGGCATTCAAATTAAAAGCGATATGACCTTCCGTATGTCAAGAGGCACCATACTTAAGGCACTGCCAAACAAGAAGGATCACTATAACATCATCAATATTACAGGTGCTTCCAACATCAATGTGATTGATGGAACGTTGATCGGCGAACGCGATGAACACTTAGGCACTACGGGTGAATGGGGGATGGGGATTATGTTGCGTAGTGCCGCTAACGTAGTAATCGAGGGAGTGACGGTCAAAAACAACTGGGGAGATGGCTTCTACATTAGTGGTGCTAGTAAGAATGTCAAATTCTGCTCCGTCATTGCAGATAGCAACCGCCGCCAAGGAATGTCTATCATCTCAGTAGATGGAATGGTCGTGAAGAATTCGATTTTCAAGAACACCGGTGGTGCTCCTCCTCAGGCGGGTATCGATTTTGAGCCAAACAAAGAAGACACTATCAGCAACGTGCAGATAGTGAACTCGCAGTCCATTGGCAACAAGGGTTTTGGAATAGAACTTGTTCAATGGGCTAAACATAGCTTAATTAAGCATGTAACGCTAGATGGCAACACCATTAGCAACAATCTTGCTGGTGGAATCAAGCTTCACAACAATACCTCTGGCCACAAGTTAATTAACAATCGGCTTAAAGATAACCAGAGTTACGGCATACTCCTGCAGAAAGGAGTGAAGGGAAACACCGTCATTGGGAATACCGTCACGGGTAAAAACGGCATTAAAGATGCCGATGGCGGAAATACAGTTTTTGACAACAACCTCGATAGAAACTTGAATACGAGTGAAAAAAACTTTAAACAATAACTTGGATTAATCAGTATCCTCAGCTAAGCGAAGACGGCGTCATACCAAGCAAAGATTGCCTATATCCAGGCTACATGGACTTGAGTTACACAAGATATCCTTGGCTGCTGGATTCCGGCAATTCCTGCCGGAACGACGAAATAGGACGTCACGTATTGGCTGTAGATTCTTAATCAGGAATGTTTTATTAACTGATGTTACGCAGCCAGTAATTTTTGCAACTCTTCATAAGCTATCTGGTTCGCTTTGATAAACAGCTTAGTTCTTAGCGCAAAATGATTGGCCTTGTGTTTTATCTTCAGACATTCCAGCTTGAACACCGCATAGATCGACATGAAGACAGGGTTGTTCTGGGTAGTGACCGTACGGGTTGGTGACTTTGCCAACCCCGCATTGGATTTTAATGACTTGTGGAACTCCTCAACTTTCCACCGTTTTTGGTAGATCGTGGCGGCTTGTTCGCCATTGCACGCTAAATCACTGCATACCAGATTCAATAGGCCGATGCTGCCGTCTTTGTTTGTAAAGACCCGACGGACGAAAAGCACCTCATGAGGAAAACCTTTCATCCAACCGCGCACCGCCTGCTGATCCGCCAATTCCAGCTGACTGATCCGTACAAAACGGCCTTCTTTCTTGTCGTCTTCTGTTAAAGCCACCAAGCGGTTATCCTTTAGGGCGCTGATGAAGTGCTTGTCTTTTTTCAGGATGAACGCAAAGTTTTCCTTGCTGGCAAACCAACTGTCTGTCAACACATAGCGGAACTTGATGGCATTCGCCACACTGGTCGCTATCATCTCCCGCATCAGCTCATTTTTGGTGAACTCACTGGCCCGCTTGACCTTGCGGGTCTTCACATCACTGAACTGGTAAGGCTTGCGCACCACTTCAAAGGCGACGGGAATTGAAACTTCCCCGCTATAGTATAGGGCGTTCAGCAAGTTGATACCTTTGACCGAACGCCCTTTGCAGTGATCAAAGTGCCAGCACATGATTTCGTTCTCATCCGTCCAGGCCTTCTCCTGAATGGTATCGTCAAATATCAAGCAACCATCTTCCCGTTCTATCTGGCGTACTGTCGCTTTAACTTGCCCCCACAGGTCTTTGGAGGTAAATGCTTTCGATGCCAGAAAACGCGTCATCTGGTCATGGCTTATATCCCCTTCCATCATTGCCGACAATCCGGTCGCCGTCGCAAACCCGTTATTGCAGATCAGGTAGTCTGTGTATAATTCTAGTTTTATTTTTTCCATCCCGAAATAATACGCTTTTTGAGGGGTGGGTGCGTAACATCAGTTATTAACTGATGTTACACACCGACTACAAATTATCAATAACTTATGGTCATTTTTTACTTTGTAAGTTATTGATTTTTGATTTGCCTGCGTAACATCAGTTATTAAGAAAAATCCTTTCCAGTCAAAGCTTCGGAACCAATTCACGATAAACTTCAACGGTTTTTTCAAATACCAACCGTTCGTCAAACTCGGCTAAAGCCTTTGACCTGCCGGCCTCGCCCATGCGGGAAGCGAGCGCGGGGTCTTCGAGAATCTTACACAAGGCCTCAGCAAGTGCATTACTGTCGCGTACTGGCACCAAAAAACCATTTACACCATTTTCCACAATATCGCGACAGCCTGGTGCATCGGTTGTCACGATAGGCAGACCTGCGGCAGCGGCTTCGATCAAACTACGAGGAACTCCCTCGCGATAAAAGCTTGGTAGAACCATAATGTCAATCGATTTCAGCAACTCAGCCATATCAACAACGTGACCGACTGGTTTAATAATTCCAGCTTGCTTCCATGTCTCAACTTGTTCCTGTTGAACAGAATTAGGGTTTCCCATGTCGGGTTCGCCAGCCAACAAAAAATCGACTGAATACCCAAGTGCCTTCAACTGCTGTGCCGCCTCAATATACTCGGCAATACCCTTTTCCCAAAGCAATCGCGCTGCCAAAAGAACTTTTTTTGAACCTTCTGATGCA
Organism: Methylobacter arcticus; assembly: GCF_050917435.1. Classification (NCBI taxonomy): domain Bacteria; kingdom Pseudomonadati; phylum Pseudomonadota; class Gammaproteobacteria; order Methylococcales; family Methylococcaceae; genus Methylobacter; species Methylobacter arcticus. The sequence goes on along the minus strand of NZ_CP159583.1, from coordinate 1,453,044 downwards.
GACGATTTTAAAGTCGGCGAAAACCGGTCGGTATTTACGCCGGAGCCCGGAATTAATCTAACATTGGCAGGATCAGCTATCGAAGCAGAAACAAATGCATTCAGATCATCGGGATTTTGTAGGATTAATCGACACTTTCTTCCTCCTAGTGCAATCTGTAAAAGAACTCGAACCATTGGTCGTAGCATAACGGCCAAAGCACTTGAACTCGCAAACACAAAACCCATCCCTGCTACAGCGCCAACAATACCTTTAATGCCAACCAAACGTGCAGCCAGCCCACCATACACAACGCACTTGATTGTAAAGTGATGCACAATATCCGGCTTTTCGGTTTGATAAATCCGGATAAGTTTCCATAACAACCAAGCCTCGCGCAATGGGTTAAGACTGCGGCGTGCCATGGGTACAGGTATCCAGCGAAATCCTTCCTCCTCCAGTTTTTTACCGTAAGGACCGGGGGGCGATATCATCACCACTTCTACCCCGCGCTTACGCAGATGTTTGGCAAGTGCCAGTCGAAAATTGAACAGATACCATTCAGTATTTGCGAAAAAAAGAACTTTCATCGGGCGAGTAACCATATTTTTGTAGTCTCCGGACACACATTAATCATCAAAAAATCAATCATAATGTCCTCGGCATGATGATATATCAATTTCTTTCAAGGACTCATGACATGAGTGTATAGGGCTGTCGATCTTTCTGATTCATCCGGCCGGTGAAGCGATAACGGGTTTCCGGCAAGCCATATATTGAATCAGCTTATAAATACTTCAATCACCACGCGCATTCAACTTATTCGCTAAATGAACACCAATAAAACTAGCCATGCCTGTAATTAAAAACTTTCATAAACTACCTTTTTCTTTACTATAACCGGACCATATTGCATGATAATTTGCAATCATAATTTCAATGCTAAAATTCGCTTCAACACGCTTACGAACTTGTGCTTTACGATCGGCCCATTTTTCTGGGTTATTTTGCTTTTCATCTAATGCAGTAATAATCGTATCCGCTAAGGCTTGCGGATTTTTTGGCGGAACCACCCAGCCCGTTTTTCCTACAATTAACGCTGTATCCCCTACATCAGTAGTCACACAAGGTGTACCACAAGCCATTGCCTCGCAAAGCACATTGGGAAACGCTTCACTAAAGCTCGATAAAACATGAATATCCAACGCATTCATGATTGCCGGAATGTCAGAACGCTGGTCAAGTAACAACACCTCCTCATTCAAACCATTTTCCACTAGCCAATCATGTAAAGTGGAATTTTGACGATTTAATTCGGCACCAATCAAAAGACATTTAAACGAAACACCTTTTTGTTTAATTAAGCTAAGCGCACTCACTAAATTATGGTGGTCTTTTAAAGGATCAAACCGCCCCACTAAACCCAACAAAGGTATATTGACATCTAGGTTAAACTCCTCCCTAACCTTATCGCCAAGCGAACTATTGATAAAGAACAGGGACAAATCATAGCCATTATTTGCAACAACAAGTTTATTCGAGGCATAACCCAGAGTCCTGTGAACCTCCAAAGATTTTTGCGCGCAAAAAACAATTTTTTTGGGCACAAACCCACTTAACTTAGCGCATAACTTAGCTGCCAAAATAGTTGTGCCTTTGGATTGCTTCGGATCTAGTATGGTGTGGTGAATACCCCAATTTATATTTCTAATCCCCGCCAATCTTGCCATTACACCACCGATCAAATCCGCATGATACATCCAGGTTTGTACCGCATCAGGTTTTAAAGAACGCAAAAGACGAAACAATTTCACCAAGCCTTGTAATGTCACGCGACCAGATGCCATATTTAAACAATGCACCTCAATCCCCGCTTCACGCAACAAAGATCCATACTTACCCTCATCCATCAGCGAAATAACGATGTGAGTGTAAGCCTTATCATGCATACATAAACGATACAGAACCGATTCAGCCCCGCCGTTGGTGAGGCCTGAGATAATGTGTAGGATGATCATTATTATATTAACTCCTGCAATTCAAACCAAAAAAACCATTGCACAAGCGTAAACGACATATAAGCAAGGACTATAGTATAAAAATACATAGGTTTCCTAATCATAAAAAAAATGGGTATGATAAAAACAAATCCTAAAGCAATAAATCTGGAAGAATATAAAGAAAATATGGTGTTAAATACCGCTATTGAAAGTAATAACATACCTAAAAATATATAACTTTCAACACACTTTATCTTCAACAAAACAAATGCAAAGAGCAAAAAAACCCAAAAGATCATATATTTCAGACTAGAAGACATATCAGAATATTCTGCTCGCCTATCTCCTAAATAACTTAAAACATAATGCCAACCTACAAACATAAACAAAGAGAATAAAAGTCCAAGTACAACAGGAAAGTATTGACCTTGTAGCATATTTAAACTAAATCGTTTTAGTAACAAATACAAAAAATAAAACGAAATTAAAACAATCCCAATAGTATGAATAATCGGAACTACTGACAAGAAAAACAAGGAAATAGTTTTTTTATTTGATTCATAAAGCATCAAAAAAACTAAAAATATTGACAAACAAAATGCAGATCTAATCTGCGACATCGAAAAATCCACAAAAATTGGATTTATAAATAACAAAGAAATAATGAACAATATGAATACATTGAATTTATTAATTCTAGTAACGACAAAAAATAAATTCACAAATACTATAAAAAAAGAAATAGATTTTAAAAACCACTCATGATTAAAATTTAAATTTGAAAAAAATAGTAATAAATAGGCCCATCCTAATTCATTAGTAACCCACGAAGTTAACGTAATATTATCAAAAACATAAAGCTCTCTGCCTTCTGAAAAAGCTAGCATTCTTTTTAAATAAACGGACTTATCTATGAAATAACCCAATGGAAACATGGATTCCCAGGGAATTAAAATAAAACAAAAAGAATACAAGAATGCGTAACATAAAATTAATTTTCTGGGCAGTCTCATACCGTCGGCAAGCCTATTGAGCGTATATACTGATCAAGAATATGATCTATGGAGTAGCTATTTGACGTGGCTGAAACTATTTCAGTACTAAAAGATTTTGTTAAAACAGAGTGCAAGGACAAAACCAAATGAGTATGATCTTGATAATTCACCAAAAACCCATTCAGACCCTGTTGAATAATTTCACTTGGACCACTTGGACAATCAAACGCGACAACTGGCGTACCGAGTGTAATCGATTCCACCAATACATTCGGAAAACCCTCATAAAGTGAAGTTAAAACCGTAGCACGGGCTTTTAAATAATAAGGAATCATATCCTTCTTAAAGCCTTCAAAATCAACACGCTCGATAATACCCAAGCGTTTTACCAAGGTTTTTAGATCGGCTTCCAAACTTCCTGTGCCGACAATCTTTAAACGCAAGCTTGGATAGGTAACCGCAATCTCTGCAAATGCCTCAATAGCATAATGAAACGCTTTTTGCGGCTCTAAGCGGCCAACACACAATAGATAATCTTCTTTTTGTACAGAACTGGAATTAATCTGCTTCGCCGTATCGGCTACCATCTGGTTAACCGGGTTATAAATCACGCTCGACCTATCCGCCAAACTTGGATAAAGCATAATCAAATCCTCACGCATGCCTTCGCACTGGTTAATCACATGATCTACCTTGCAATACAGCTCATCAACAAGACGATTAACTACCTGCTTATGCCAAAATCCTTTTGACAAGCGGCGGTTATACGATAACGTATTAACATTGCGTGCAATGATTTTAAACTTCTGCCGCGTTAACGCGCGAGCCGCCACTAACAACACCGCTAATTCATAATTAAACACTAGCACTTTTTCAGGTTGGTACTCTTTTAAAAACCGACACAAACCACTAAACGCATAACGCGCATGATTCATACCCAACACAAGCAACTCAACTTTATCACTCAGCCGATCATGGTAAACCGAGTTATTCATGTGCAACACTACCAGCGTCACCGCCCAACCACACTCCGCCAAAGCATTGGCCAAATTAACACAAACGCCCTCAGCCCCACCACCGCCCAATGTACTTATTAGAAATGTGATTTTTTTATTGTTTATATCAGTCATTAATAAACCTATTACGATTAAACCATGAAGAAATCAAATACTTTCGATAGATTAATCGACCAGAGAACTCCGCGTATTTATGCTTGTTTTGCATAGTGGATTTTAATCTATTTAATACCTTCTCCATGCCTGGTTGATGCCAAAGGCTGCATTGGTGGATTTCTTGAGTAATCCAATCCCAGTTTTGTAGGACAATGCTGCGCGAGTCGTAGCTGAAGCCCATTTTGCCAAGTTTGTCGGAATCTAGCCCGATGCGATCTTTTAGTAGCGTGCGCAGGATGAGTTTGTTTTTAAACTGTTTACGGTCAAATAAATAGGCTTCTGGCATTTTAGCAAAGTATGTAGCGACATTTTGATTTGCAAACGGCAAAACTAAATTTGAATTGATTGAATCTGCAAAGGTCCTTACTTTTCTAATGTGCAGTTCCGCAGCAGTAATTGTTGTAAGAATATCTGTTTTAAAATCGAAGCTATCCCAATTTTGTCTTAATTTTGATTCCGCCTGCCAATACCCATAAACCGAAATGCTTTCCGGGAAAATGTTTTTGCTATCCGCATAACTTAAACCCGCCATACCGCACCACTCAGCTGGGGTACGTAACAATGGCGTTAATAGGCTTTCCGAGGCCGCCATTCCACGTATAAATGCAAACTTAGATGTCAATTTAGAAAGTGGTAAAACCTTTTGTTCGTGCCTACTAGGGGGTGTCATCATATAACTGTCATTGCCGCCTCCATCAATAATATTCGCCCCCTTTAGCTCTGGTATTTGGTGCGCATAGAGCGGGTAGGCTAGCATGACATTATCGGTACTAGGAAAAGGCACGCTGCTAAAATAGTCTTCGATTACGCGCTTGTGTTGATCTTTAAGCTGATCGACTTCATGCAAAATTTGATGTTTAAAGCCGAGTTGTTTTGCGATGGATTTTGAAATCTCACTTTCGTCCGCCTGTCCTTTGGATTTATGGGTAATCAGCGTCACCTTATTTTGCCAACCGGCTTCGGCCATCGCGAGCGCAATGCTATTACTGTCTTTACCAGCGCTATGGAATAAAAAGGTTGGTTTTGATTCATCGATGCGAGAAATGGTCGCTTCGGCCAATATTTGCAAAATCAGTTCTTCATCGGGTTGCATGTCTTCAGACGCAAGACGATGGGCATTGAAAAAAGGGAACTCATGTTTAAAATGGAGTTGGATTTGGTTTTGTTGCGTACCCACCTCAACGCTATCGCCAATACCGACAATAAACACATTTTCATAAACGGTTTTAGGCGGTGGCACTACCCCGCTTTGCAATAAAAACGACATCCCCTCAGCAGACACCACCAAATGTTTTTTAACCCGCGCATCGCTTAACAGTTCGATAATCGAAATCGAGTAAATCAGGCTTTTCTTATCCGACGCCAAATACAAATACAGCGGAAACTCCCCCGCCAAATCAGAAGTTAAGGTAATTGGAGTATCGTTTAAAATGTATTGATTAATCACTTTCAGTCCTTAATGTTAATTGTCTGCGCAACCTAAAATGTCTAGACAAAATATAAAACTTACTGATCCCATTGCCTTCTTGCTCCAGATGAAGGCGCTATAACGCCCCATATCCCTCTAAGGATAATGATTAACGCCACCACCATGAATGTTAGAAATCTATAGAGTGAGATATTTTGGCAGTTTTGTCTTGGCCGATTAGCATTAGGTAATTGGTTAAATGCATAAAAAATCAGCTCTTCCCGATTTCTTGGGGTAGCCACTATATGTAGATTTCATGCATTCACCATAAACGACATTGAGATTAGTTCACTCTCATCGATCCGTATCTAAATATCTATATGCAGCCGGATTTCACGAAATCGGGAAGAGCCTATATGTTTTAAAAAGTTACTGACATTCATTAAATAGATATTCCGACATATTTAATAAAATATTAATGCTTAATCATTTATTATGCTGCATTTTTTAATAATAATCGCAGGGTTGCCACCGGCGATGACCATAGGAGGTATATCTTCTTTCACAACACTATTTGCAGAAATAACCGAGCCCATACCAATTCTTACTCCTGGTAAAACAAAAGTATTTGCTCCTATCCATACATTATCTTCTATTGTTATTTCTTTCGCGCTTCCTTTCGTATTTATTCTATTTTGAACATTTGGAAAAGAGAGATCATGTCCATTCCCATCAATGATTTGGCAATTAGCCGCAATCAGGCAATTTCGACCAATGCTTATGGACTTATAAGCATGGATACAAGTACCATGGATTCGAGTATTTTGACCTATCTTTATCATCGCGCCATCTCTATCAGCCATTAGTTTAACTGGAGAATGCATATTAATATGATAGCCGTCATTACTGGAATTTAGTGTTACATTATTTTCAATGTATAAGGAGGCATTAGATTTTATATCAATAATTGGAATGGAAATTAAATTTATTTTTCCTTCTATTTTAATATTATTTTTAGCTCTTATAGCTTTAATAAAAAATTTTCTTTGTAAATAAAAAAATAATTTTTTTGGGAAACTCAATATATTTTTCACAGCTGTATCTCTAAGTAGTTATTTTCTTTAATTTATGCTTTATGAAAAAAATAGAAAAACCATTGGTCAAAACACTAACAATCATAAATAAACCGATGGATATGTAATATGACTTAAATAAGTAATATCCTATATAAATAGCTAAAAACCTTAATATAAGGGAAATTACTTCCAACCTCATTTGTATTTTTTGAAGATTAAGAATGCTATAAGAAACAATTGATGGGTAATTTATGAAGCCACAAGCAAACCAGAATATTAAAATTTGCGCAAAAACCCCGGATTCATTCCATCGACTACCAAATACAAAACCAAATAAATATTCGCCAAAAAATAAAACAATCAAAAGAGGGAAAATAAATATCTTTAAAAGCCCCAATGTAGTTTTTATATATAAATTATAAAAATTCTCGTCATTAGCATGAAGTTTTGATGCTTTCTGATAATAAACTTCCCTGGTAGATGCGCCTATCAGACCAATTGGCGCTTGTAACACCCTTACAGTCAAGGCATAGAGCCCTGCTATTTCCACTGAATAAAGCGATGAAAGCAAAAGAATAGGTATGTTCTGAGAAATAGCATTTAAAAAAACTGTAATGCTTTGATATTTAGGAAAGTGACTATAACGTTTAGCATTTACTATTAATCGTCTACGAGATACTGAAAAAAACTGAAGTGTTTGTCTTTTAAAATGATGTCTTATCAATGATAGAAGAGAAATAAGATCTGCCAACAATTTCCCTATAATCAAACCGTCAAATTTTAATCCCTCTTGTAATCCCTCTTGAATAAAAGCATCAAATTTTAATCTCTCTTGAATAAAAGGATATAGCTTTAATTTCTCTTGAATAAAAGTATCTAGTTTTAATTTCTCTATAATTGAAGACTGGTATTGTATAAAATACTTACTCCCAATTTGTACACTAATTACTGAAAATGCGTTGACCACACGAACCACAGATAACTGCTTGTAAAATTGATATCTACTTGAATAGGCATTGAATATTTGCAGAAAACCGGTTAAAAATACCCCGACAGGTATTAACCAAATAACATGACCTAGGTTATTAAAATAACTGATAATTAAATCATCGAATAAAAATATGGATAAACCAACAAGAACAACCATTCCCAATGTGATAAAAATTGACAACAATACCAAAGCTAGAGCATTTCTATCTGATCTGGGTAGCATAATAGCTTGATCATATTTTAAGCTTGAAACCATGCCAAGAACATTTGATACTGAGAAAAACAACGAATAAACACCAAATTCTGCTGGAGAATATAGTCTTGTCAAAATAGGCACAAAGGCCAACATGACTAATTGCGCAACTAAAGTACCGGACATTAGCGTAAAAATCTGCATAACATAAGTGTTACTGCGCAAGGCGTTATATTTTTTTCGCAAAATTTCTCCCTTAATTATTAAATCTAGAACTTTTTGTGGATCAAAACTGATTTTACTGTATTACTGTTTTAACAAGTAGCAACTAATGTGTATGAATTATGCTGAATTTTGATGTTCAGACAGTTTAATTAAAACCTAGTTGTTTTAATAAGAATTTCCATGTCAAATATAGATTCGATATTAACAACGCGCTATCATCCAATAATATCTTTATATATATTATTTCAGCGCTTCATCAATTCCAGCGCCAATAGGTAGGGTATGACTAGGGCAATAATCCAACAGTTTTTAGTAGCTAGGTAGGGCCTAATGGTATACATCTTACAAGTTATTAGGGTTTAACATCTTAATTTAAAGCGTTTACACATCAAACGTGAATTTAACATTAACAGCATCCTAGTAACCAATAACTTCCTTGTTTCCGCACAGGAGCGTGGGAACAAAGAGTACTTTTTCACAATCGGCGGTCGGCCTATCTCCCCTACAATTTATAGTATTCCTTAAACCACTCCACGGTTTCTTTAATGCCTTCGAGAAGATTTTTAGATGGTTTATAGCCCATATCGCTCTCTAATGCCGTAGTATCGGCATTGGTCTGATAGACATCTCCCGGTTGCATCGGCAAATAGTTTTTTACCGCTTCTTTTCCACAAGCTAATTCTATTGCCTGGATAAAATCCATTAATTTAATAGGAAATGAATTGCCAATATTATAAATACGATAAGGCGCTAATGAACAACTTGGGTCAGGGTTTTCAGCATCCCATTCCATAAAAGGTAATGCCACTTTGTCTATACAGCGAATAACGCCTTCTATAATGTCATCAATATAGGTAAAGTCGCGCAACATATCCCCATTATTAAATACATTGATAGGCCTATCATTTAATATAGCATCCGCAAAAAGAAACGGTGACATATCAGGCCGACCCCAGGGGCCATATACTGTAAAAAACCGTAAGCCGGTGGTTGGTAGGTTATAGAGTTGGCTGTAGGAATGGGCCATTAACTCATTACTTTTTTTGGTGGCTGCATAAAGGCTTACTGGGTGAGCTATTCCATCTTTTTCGGAAAATGGAACCTTACCGTTTAAACCATAAACACTACTTGAACTGGCATAGACCAAATGCTTGACGTTGTTCCAACGGCAAGCTTCTAAAATATTTAAAAAGCCATCTATATTGCTTTGAATATAGGCATATGGATTTTCAATTGAATAACGTACCCCGGCTTGTGCGGCTAAATGACAGACCCTATCAAACTTTTCATTAGCAAAAAGCATTTGCATAGCTTGCTTATCTTCCAAATTCATTCGAATAAAGCGGTAATTGGGATATTTATCACTTTGCACAAACTTATACCAGGAAAGTTGGTCTTCTTTAATGCCGACTTTTTCAAGGCGACCCTGTTTAAGATTGACATCGTAATAGTCGTTTATGTTGTCAAGGCCTACGACCTCATCACCTCTTTCCAGTAAACATTGAACAACATATGAACCGATAAAGCCTGCTGTGCCGGTAACTAGTATTTTCATAATATATTTTATGCCGTAACGCCAATTTGAATATATTCAAAGCCCATGGCTTCCATTCGCTGTTGTTTAAACTGATTGCGCCCATCAAAAAATAAGGGAGTTTTGAGTAATTTTTTTATTTCATCAAAATCAGGACTTCTAAATTCTTGCCATTCTGTTATTAATAACATGGCATCTGCATTTTTAAGGGCTTCGTATTTGCTATCGACATAACTGACATTTTTATTACCCTTAAGATAAAAGCTTTCCGCTTCGTGTCGTGCTTTAGGGTCGTAAGCCACTACTTTTGCACCCTGCGTGGTCAGCATATTAATAATAATAATTGCGGCGGCGGCGCGCATATCATCAGTTTCGGGTTTAAATGCGAGTCCCCAGACGGCAAAGGTTTTGCCGGTTAAATCTTTTCCCAAGCGATTGATGACTTTATGGGCAAGCACGGATTTTTGATCCGTATTAACGGCTTCTACCGCTGCTAATAACCGGGGGTTATAACCCTTATTTTTTGCTGTTTTAACTAGCGCTTGTACGTCTTTTGGAAAGCAACTGCCGCCATATCCACAGCCTGGATAAATAAAGCTGTAACCTATTCGATTGTCAGAGCCAATACCATGCCTAACCTGATTAACATCAGCGCCTACTTGTTCACAAATATTGGCTATTTCATTCATAAATGAAATTTTGGTAGCTAGCATTGCATTGGCGGCATACTTTGTCATTTCAGCGCTTTTAATATCCATGCCGATAAACCGATCATTTTTAGTCATGAAAGGGGTATAGAGTTCGCGCATGGTGTCCATAGCATTGGCGTTATCAGCACCAACGACAACACGATTTGGTTTCATGAAGTCTTCTATGGCTGCGCCTTCTTTTAGAAACTCTGGATTTGATACAACATCAAAAGTGAGGTTGCAACCGCGTTGATTTAATTCGGTTTGAATGGTTTCGCGCACTTTTTCAGCGGTACCCACAGGAACAGTCGACTTATCAACGACGACAACGTGGCTTTGCAGATGTTGGCCAATGTTTTTTGCAACCGCCAAAATATATTGCAGATCGGCACTGCCGTCCTCACCCATGGGCGTGCCGACGGCAATAAATATTATTTTTGATTCCGTAATGGCTTTTTGGCTATCTGTGGTGAAATGTAAAGTTTTTTGTTTAAAATTTTCCTGGATCATTTCGTCTAGTCCAGGTTCGTAAATGGGCACAATGCCTTGCTTAAGATTGGCTATTTTGCTTTCGTCAATATCGACACAGGTGACGTCATTACCCATTTGGGCAAAACAGGCGCCACTTACCAGGCCAACATACCCACTACCGATTACACTGATTTTCATTTATTGATTTCCCGTTAGCTTATTGACAATGTGACCATTTAATTGGATGTTTGATAATTGTATTGATATACATATTTCCCATAACCGGAGCCATAGTTTGACGAGGTTTTTGGCAAGTCGTTAAACACGATGCCTTTCATATGGACGCCAGACTGAGCTAAACGTTTGGTGCATTGTTCTAACTCGCGCATAGGATGTTGGCCGGCTTTAACAACCATTAATGTCGCGCTTGCCATACGGCCTATAATGCAGGCGTCGGTAACAGCCAAAATAGGCGGTGAATCGATAATGATATGATCATACTGTTCGCCCAGAGTCTCCAATAACTGTCCGAGACGCTCATGCAGCAATAGTTCTGACGGATTAGGGGGAATTGATCCGGTGGGAATAAAATCGATATTGGCCGCAGCAATATGACGGACGGCTTTATCCAGGGTGGTCGCGCTGGAGATTAGATCCGATAATCCACCTTCTCTGTTTACGCCTAAAACCTTGTTGATAAAACCTTTACGTAAATCACCGTCTATCAGCAGGATTTTTTTACCCGCATCGGCTAACACGGTTGCCAGGTTGATTGATACGAATGATTTGCCAATACCAGGACTGGGACCGGTAATCATAATGATATTATTTTGCGCTTCTAAAAAAGCAAAATGTAAGGTGGTACGCAAACTTCTAAGGCTTTCTATCGCCAAGTCTTCTTTGTTTTCCACTGCTAAAATCATGGGTTGATCGTTATGCTTTTTGTCTAATTTTTTTAGCTTTTCGCTGAGTTTTATTTGTTCATCACTATGAGGAATAGTGGCATAAACCGGAATATTGAGATGCTTTTCTAATTGATCAGGATCTTCAACACCACGACGCATCATTTTGCGAATAAAAACCCAGCCTACGCCAGCAATTACCCCCAATATCAACGACACTGCAATAATTAACAGTTTTTTAGGCTTTATTGATTCAGTGGGGGGAATTGCTCCATCAATAATCCTTACATCGCCAACGGTACCCGCTTTGGCCACTTTTAGGGTTTGCGCGTTGTTGAGCAATGTGGTGTAAAGCTCGTTGCTGACTTGAACGTCGCGAGATAATCTTAGGATAGCTTGCTGGGTTTCCGGCAATGTTTCAATTTTTTTATCGTTTGCGTTCATCTGTACTTGTAGTCGGGCAATTTGTTTATCAATCGCTACAACTGCTGGGTGTGATTCGGTAAATTTGCCGCGTAATTCGTCTCTTTTTTGCTGCAGAAGGGTAAGCTGTGTTTTGATTGCCACCACACCGGTCAGAACGTTTTGTGTTTCAATATTTAGATCAATTGAACCTTTGTTGGCTCTAAAATCGTTTAAGGTTGTTGTCGATACTTCCAACTGGTCTTTGATGGCAGGTAATTGTTTATCTAAAAACTCAAGGGTATTTTGTGCTTCTTTGGATTTCTGCTCAACATTCTGCTTTACGTAAATATTAGCCACTTCGTTGAGTGTCCGTGCCGCCACAGCCGGGGAATTAGATTCGAAGGTAAAACTTAAAATCCCACTGCTTTTGCCTTTTTCAACGACGGCAAGATTCGTAGACAAGTCATTAATACCGCTGGCTAAGGATTTTTTCATTAGCGTAAAGTGTGTGCCTGGCCGCGCTTTTAACAACGACACAAACAGGGTAAGCGTTTGCTGATTATCTGCCAGTTGTTCGATCAGCGGTTTTCCAACTTCACCTTCAAGAATCAGTTGATTGTCATCCACTAAGGTAAAGTGACCTTGTTCGCCGGCAATCAATGTTAATTCTTTATCGACCCAGCTTTCAGGTGTTGAGAAGGTATCAATACGAATTGACTCGCCGCCCCAGGCATATTGATCCAGTCCGAATAGCGGCGCGGAAACCTGGTCGGTTATGTTCTGTTGTTGAAAGCGTCTGGCGATGGCTGCACCGATCTTTGGAAAGTATGTTGGTTTGGCGATAATATCCAGATTGAGATTTTTAACGGCTTCCCCCAAAATCTTTCGTGATTTAATTATTTCTATTTCCGTCGATGCCGATTCTTTACCTGCCATTAATGATGATACCGATGCCAAGGCATCAAGGGAGTTTGACTTCACTTCGACCTGCAGCATCGCATCAGCTTTGTAAATCGGTGTATCTATCAGTGCTTTGGCCACCCCTAGCGTTAAAAAAACTAAAGTTATAATGGCAATCAGATACTTGCCATCCACAATGGTCGCTATTAATTCTCCCAAATCAATTTCATCATCCTCTTGGTTGGCTTGATAGTTTCCTGGATGATTGGTTATAGCTGAATGTTGGTTTGTCATGCTGTCGTCTATTGTTGGGATAATTTTTCTAACAGTTTGTGTGAAAAATCGATCAGATTAAACCATAAGAAATCTTTGAATAATGTGAATTCATTCATGGTTCGACTATTCGATAAGCTCGCGAACGTAATCAACTTGCCCTAGGGGGTCTGTTGAAGCCTTTAGCGTTAATGCTTAGTTCTTCGACTATTCTCAGCAGAGACTTATCGAAGAACTTAAGCATAGATTCCTTTTTTTAGAAGCATTCAAAAATTTTGATCTGAATCATGCGCATTTATCCAGCCACAGCATCATTGATTTAATTACTGAGCAAGAAACGGTTGTACCTTCAAAGAACCGTCAAATATATTCAACAACGTAATGGTGGGTTGAATTTGAGCAATGATTTGATTCCAGCGGATACCCTCAGCTCGATCAACATAGACCACATCGTGTGGTTGCAAAGGAAAGCGATCGGCTAACAATAATGCGTCTGGCGATTTTGCATCCAGATGGAAAATCTCTGGTTTATTGACCCCGCTTCTGAAGACAAAGATTCGCGCTGCATCTGATGTATCTTGATTAACGCCACCAGCATCGCTAAGCGCTTCAGCTAATGTCATCCGCCCCTTATTCATGAAAAGACTGCGTGATCTTGCTGAATTACTTCCGCCAATCGTTGTTTCGCCTAAAACAAATATTTTGTTGAAATTGTTATCCGCTACATTCAGCACGTCACCGTGCTTTAACATTATATTTTGAGTAATATCGCCACCCTCATAGAGCGACAAGAGATTAATACTGTAGGTTTTTCCGTCACGGGTAAGCGTAACGTTGCGTTGATCAGCGGTGTCAGCTTTTACGCCACCGGCACTATTGATTGCTTCCAGGACGGTCAAGGGAATATCTTTTACTAATTGTATGCCGGGTTGATTGACTTCTCCGACCACATAAACCCGCTGGCTACGATACGAAGTTACCCGCACATCCAGTTGAATTTGTTCGATATATTTGGATAATTTTTCAGTTAACTCGGCTCTTATTTCTTCAACTGTTCTTCCGGCTGCTGTTACTATGCCCGCATAAGGGTAGAAGAAAGTTCCGTCCTCGCCCACAACATTACCGGCAGTTTCAGCCGATCGAAATTCACCGGCTGGAATAGTCAATTCGGGATGTTCCCATACGGTAATATTAAGAATATCTCTTGGGCCAACCAAATATTGCTTATAGTCTTTTGAGACAGGAGTACCTTTTACGGTTTTTGAGCCTATGCGATAATCAAAATAAAGATTAGCCGCATTATTGGAACCTAAACTGCGATTATTGACATTCTTTTCCAGCTCGATAATTTTCTGAGCAGTGATGGTCTGGATATTGAGTTTCTTTAATAGGGTTTCATTATTTTCCCCAATCGGCATTTCGATACTGGATTGGTTGGCGAATGGACTCACGTGCATCCCGGGAATAATGGTGCAACCGGTAAGAGTGGCTAGTATCAACAAGATAAGTAAGGATTTTTTTCGCATATTATGGGCTTGGGTATTCAAAATTGAATTTTTCTCTATTCTCGACTGACTCTGACACAATTAACATGTGAGTATATTTTTAAAAATAGACTATTTACGGGAGGCAATGTGATTAAGTCGATGTATCTCATGCTATTACTACTTGCTTATACACTTTAGTCGGTATGGAGGATTTCATATACTGGCTGCTATTGGTAAGATCACATAGCAAAAAACGAACATACCCGTTTTCATTAGCCCTTTACAGGCGAAACGATTAGTCGCTTACGAAGCGATGAACGTAAAGGTTTTAATAAATTTTAAACTACGAGTTTGCCGTAGAAAAAATCCCATATCTCTCGCAGTTGCAAAAGCTTGCTCACGCTAGTACCTACATCCATGTAGGCAACGGCGATTTCGAAAAACTTACATTTTTGCTAGGCAAAAAACGCACCGTGAAAACACATGCCTATCGCTTCTAGGAAGCTATTTGTCATCACTACGCTCGAACTCCGGTTCCGTGACAAACAACAAGCGTAGGGAGTTATTCATTCTGCGTTGGTGTTTATGTTCTCGCAAATGCCGGGTAACTTTCACCATCTTCCATGCATGGCTCATACCCCAGTAATAGAGCGCAAAAACGATGATAAACCCGTAGAACATAAGCCAGTCAGGCGCATTAAACAGAATATCCCCTGCTAACCCTATTACGGCCAAGGACGTGGTAAACGATAAGATGATGAATAAAATCGCATATCTTCCATAGCCTGCAACCTGGAGAATATGGTGGAAATGCTCTCTGTCAGGCGCAAATGGCGACCGGCCTTTTCTTATACGACGTATTATGATGCACAACGAGTCCAAAATGGGCGCCCCAATAAGCCATAATACGGTAACAGGCGAAAAGATTTTATTGTCGCCCTGCGATGCAGAAATAACCAGCCAGCAAATACTAAAACCAAGCAACATGCTGCCCGTATCACCGAGAAAAGCCGGTGCTTTTTTTCGTCCTGGAAAGGGCAGGTTAAACAATAAAAATGCGGCTGTAGCCGGAGCAAGGATGAAACAAAATAGCAAGGAGTTGGTGGAATTATAAGTAAGGCACAAAATCGACAGCAGCAAATAGACAACTAATGAAGTGCCGCCCGCTAAGCCGTCAACGCCATCAATCATATTGAAGGCGTTAATGCCGCCTACAATGGCAAACACCGTAAACAAGGTCGAAAACATACCCAGTTGTATTTCACCAAACCCTAATAAATTACCTAAGCTGGTTATCTCAACGCCACCCCACTTTATCATGATCAGCGCCGCAACTATTTCTGCGGTTAAACGGACTTTAAAGTTTAAGTCTTTAAAATCATCAATTAATCCAGTGATAACAATGATGGTGACTGCTGTCAAAAAAGCCATATTTACCGGAACGTCCACACCTTGTGTCAGGATGATGTAAGTGATGCAAAGGTAGATCGCCAAGCCCCCAATCATCGGGATTTCTCCCTGGTGTGTTTTTCGTGAACTTGGCTGATCGGTAAGACCGATTTTAAAGGCAACCGGCCTTAACAATATCATTGCAGCTATCGTTATAAAAAAAGAGCTGCTCATTAGCATGGTTAAGTATGATGTTTCGAAATTAGTCAAGACAGTGTCTCCTGGTTCGCCAAAGTGGGTATGGTAGTAGTGCCAGCTGTGGCCGCGGTGTTCCGATTTATCAGCATAAAAAGCGGTGAAAACAAGATTACAACGGTAGTTAATTGAATTTAAAAAACGACTTTTTCATTATCTTCCTTAAATAATTAGGGGTGTATATTGATTTCGTACAGACATGAATTATTCAGTGATAAACTTTGAGCTATATTATTCGATTTAACCTTAATGGCCGCTTAACAAATGGGATTGCCTGATGGTACGCCGAGATTGAATTTTCATTTCTTATTAAATATAAGAATTTAAGATCATGAAATCAAAGACAAAATTTTCAAGTTTACTACCTATGGAGCTGTTTGTTGCAAGTGGCATAAACGACAGATATCACTTTTATTTCAATTATAAATACTGGGTTTGTTGTTATAAAAGCTCACGCTCTTACTAATATTCTAGCTATTACATTCAATAGCGTCAGTTTGCGATAAGGGGTGCATCCATGCCAGCATTCCGTTCAGCTAACATTCGACGCTCGGCAAGTAAAAGAGAGTGCATTTTTGACTACAGGGAGTCGCTATTTTTAGCGTCTCCGTCCAAAGAAAGCTGCAACAATTACACCACGGCTATCAATGCCTGCGACTACCTCAGTCGTCCTGCATTTCTCGTTCACAGCCGATGAATATTATCCCAAGACTCGCAGCTTCCGCATCCTGCTCACGCTAAGTACCTACATCCGTGTAGGCAACGCGATTCCGAAAAGCCTACATTTTTGCTAGGCAAAAAACGCACCGTGAAAACACATGCCCCATCGCTTCTGGCATAGCGATCTACACAAGTTATGCGCTCGCTGTCACGCAAGAGTGTCACCACCATTAAGTTGACGCATGGACAGGGTTGTGGGGGCGTGGGAACGCATAATTCAGGAAAACGTGTACAGATAGCTATACGCTTCTGGGGAGCTATTTGCCATTACTACGCTCGAACTCCGGTTCCGTGACAAACAACAAGCGTAAGGAGTCGTTCCCTCTATGCTCGTTTTTATGTTCTCGCAAATGTCGGGTAACTTTCACCATCTTCCATGCATGGCTCATACCCCAGTAATAGAGCGCAAAAACGATGATAAACCCGTAGAACATAAGCCAGTCAGGCGCATTAAACAGAATATCCCCTGCTAACCCTATTACGGCCAAGGACGTGGTAAACGATAAGATGATGAATAAAATCGCATATCTTCCATAGCCTGCAACCTGGAGAATATGGTGGAAATGCTCTCTGTCAGGCGCAAATGGCGACCGGCCTTTTCTTATACGACGTATTATGATGCACAACGAGTCCAAAATGGGCGCCCCAATAAGCCATAATACGGTAACAGGCGAAAAGATTTTATTGTCGCCCTGCGATGCAGAAATAACCAGCCAGCAAATACTAAAACCAAGCAACATGCTGCCCGTATCACCGAGAAAAGCCGGTGCTTTTTTTCGTCCTGGAAAAGGCAGGTTAAACAATAAAAATGCGGCTGTAGCCGGAGCAAGGATGAAACAAAATAGCAAGGAGTTGGTGGAATTATAAGTAAGGCACAAAATCGACAGCAGCAAATAGACAACTAATGAAGTGCCGCCCGCTAAGCCGTCAACGCCATCAATCATATTGAAGGCGTTAATGCCGCCTACAATGGCAAACACCGTAAACAAGGTCGAAAACATACCCAGTTGTATTTCACCAAACCCTAATAAATTACCTAAGCTGGTTATCTCAACGCCACCCCACTTTATCATGATCAGCGCCGCAACTATTTCTGCGGTTAAACGGACTTTAAAGTTTAAGTCTTTAAAATCATCAATTAATCCAGTGATAACAATGATGGTGACTGCTGTCAAAAAAGCCATATTTACCGGAACGTCCACACCTTGTGTCAGGATGATGTAAGTGATGCAAAGGTAGATCGCCAAGCCCCCAATCATCGGGATTTCTCCCTGGTGTGTTTTTCGTGAACTTGGCTGATCGGTAAGACCGATTTTAAAGGCAACCGGCCTTAACAATATCATTGCAGCTATCGTTATAAAAAAAGAGCTGCTCATTAGCATGGTTAAGTATGATGTTTCGAAATTAGTCAAGACAGTGTCTCCTGGTTCGCCAAAAATACGGTTTTAGATATAAAATCTAAACATTTAAAGTTAAGGTATTACGGCAAAAAGTTTCAAATTTTTGCCGTAATACCTTTGAATTAGTAAAGAAAATTAAGTGCTTGATGACACATTCATTAAGTCGCTTAGGTGCTGTCGAATGAATAGAACTAAACAACTCGCCTAATCAAGTTTAAAGTTCAAAAAAGTGGGTTGTTACAATTTTTACTGCCCTTAGTTTTGTTTTATGATTCAACCAAGGTTATTTTCTCTCTCACCCCTCTTAATGCGCTCCCTTCAAATTCCAGTAAACTCGTCTATTTTCGGTTCGTGCTGATATCAGACTTCATATGCTTGATTATGACTTGCCATTTTTGCGCAATGTATGATTTTATCGCTGCATTATCATAAGTATTTACATTCCCTTGACTAGAATCACCGATCAATCAGGATGAATTGGGTGGTCATTTTTTGGCTTTTGATTCAGTATTTCAATATGACCACTTTTTACAGTATCAGCCTGATAAAAATTGTGAAACAGTTCCAGTTATTGCGTTTTAATCACTACATAGTTATATTTTTATCGTTTTTTAATGGTTGTTTACCATTACATGATATGACAATTGTATTTTTATCCTGGAGTAGCGTCCCCCCTCCCCCCGCCGTTCAGAGCAAGAACATAAGCGGCTCAGTAGCGAGTGATTTTCTACATCCGATATTCTTTTAAATTTGTTTAGCAAAATAAGCCCCTTGTTGGTAAGATTTTCTCAGCAGAAAAGACTTTAAATAACTATCAGCGATAACCAAGTGACACTAGCGACCTCTTGAATGCCATAGCAAATAAGTAAAAAATAACCGTCAGATAGACGGAACTAGTCTGTAAAATGAGGTGAGCTGTGCAGCAATGCCGCTAGCAGCAGAAACGAGTGAACAGTAGCGATACACACTTACTCCTGAGTTCTATCAGGAATCCCTCGCCTTGAGCTGGGGAGGATGTCAATAATCGAATTATATGTCGAATGATTTTAGGGTCGTCAACCTAATAAAGGGAAATATCAATTTTGTTCAATAACATACTAGTTGTCTGTGTAGGCAACATATGCCGTAGTCCCATGGCGGAAGCAATTCTTAAAGATGCCCTTTCTAAAATAAAGCAGAATACTTGTCATGTTAGTTCTGCGGGAATCGGTGCTTTGGTTGGTCACAAAGCCGATGCCAAGGCGAGTCAACTTATGACGGCAAGAGGATTGGATATTTCCCCGCATCGTGCTTGTCAGTTAAATAAAGAAATGATTCGAAAAGCTGATCTAATTTTAGTGATGGAACTGGCTCATAAAACGGATATCGAAACCAAGGAACCCAGCGCTAAAGGAAAGATTTTTAGATTAGGCGAATGGGAAGGACATGACATCCCCGACCCCTACCGATTGAATCTAAAAGCTTTCGAGTCTGCGCTAGCTCAAATTGATCAAGGCGTAAGCCAGTGGATCAAGAAACTTTACAAAAATCTTTAATCTTGAAAATCAAAGTAATGACTTCCTTATATAAACTCATCGTTTATTGCAATATAGGTTTTCACAATTGATGTCACCAACAGAAATTAAGCCGTTACACGAAATTATTTACACCCTCTAAAAATTGCAGATGCGACCCATTACCCGACGCCGGTAGGTGGAAGGAGCCCATCCCATCGCCTTACCGCGTTCACCCTTTTGCTAAAAATGACAACCGGAGATTTGACAGGGATAATAGTCGTCACACGCTAAACATTGTCGCACAACATGAAC
The DNA here is from genome assembly GCF_050917435.1 of Methylobacter arcticus. Lineage (NCBI taxonomy): Bacteria > Pseudomonadati > Pseudomonadota > Gammaproteobacteria > Methylococcales > Methylococcaceae > Methylobacter > Methylobacter arcticus. The sequence continues at coordinate 1,432,773 of NZ_CP159583.1, read as the reverse complement.
CAAACAAACCTCACCGCCTGCCCCGAGTGTGATTTATTACTCAACCCCGGCGCGCCTGTAGTCGGTGACAAGGCGCACTGCCCCCGTTGCGGTTACCTGCTGCAACGGCCGCGCAAACAAAGCATCGAGCGTACGTTTGCCTTGTCTATTGCCGGGTTGATCTTGATTTTCCCGGCCAATTTAATGCCGTTGGTCGGTATTAAAATGTTCGGCAATACTAAAGACGGCACGTTGTGGTCGGGCGTGGCTGCGTTATTTGAAGAACAGCTGTGGGGGGTTGCGGTACTGGTGTTTTTATCCAGCATTATATTTCCATTGCTGAACATAGTTTTATCCTTGCTGATCAGCGCGCATCTTTATTTTAACCAGCCGAACCGGCATCTGGCGCATTGGATGCGCTGGCTGCAACACCTCGATGAGTGGGCGATGCTGGAAGTTTATATGCTGGGCATTATTGTCGCCTGCGTTAAACTTTCTTCCACGTCTGAACTTAAATTCGGTTTTGGGCTCTACGCGTTCGTGGCCTTGCTGATCGTGACCGGCATGCTGACGAGCAGTCTGGATAAGGTTTTGTTCTGGCGGCAAATCGGGCAATTAAGAAAATGAAAGCCAAAAAGACCGCCCTGTCTCAGGGTTTTATCCGTTGTCATGATTGCGGCTGTTTATCAAAGCAGGCTGGCAAAAACAGACTTTGCCTGTTATGCGGCGGCCGCTTGCATCCAAGGCTGCCCAATAGTTTTCAACGCACCGCCGCCTTGCTGTTAAGCGCCTTCTGTTTGTATATTCCAGCCAATATTTTTCCGATCATGACCATCACCAGCTTGGGCGTCGGCGAGCCGCACACCATTATCGGCGGCATTATGGCGTTGATTAACGGTAATATGGTGCCCATTGCCCTGCTGGTTCTGGTCGCCAGTATTCTGGTACCCTTGTTAAAATTACTGGGAATCAGTCTGCTGTTACTCAACGTTCATTATCGCTGGCAAGGCCGTGCAAAAAAATGGACTATCCTTTACCGTATTATTGCTTTTGTCGGCCGCTGGTCGATGCTGGATATTTTTATGATCTCAATTCTGGTGTCTTTGGTTGACATGGGCGGTGTGGCTCAGGTTATCGCCGGGCCTGCGGCAACAGCATTTGCGGCGGTCGTGGTGCTAACCATGTTTGCCGCGAAAAATTTCGATCCACGATTACTATGGGATAACCAGCGCTAAAAATGAATGACTTTATCGACCCTGATGCGTCAGAAGTGACCATCAATAAAAAAACAGAATTGCCGCTGGTGTGGTTTTTACCCTTGATTGCCCTGCTGGTCAGCGGCTGGCTAATCGCCAAATCCTACAATGAAAAAGGCCCGGTTATCACGATCAGCTTTCCTACCGCAGAAGGTCTGGAAGTGGATAAAACCAAGATTAGATACCTAAATGTAGAAATCGGCAAAGTCACCGCGATCTCCATCAGTGACAACTTAAAAACCATTCTGATTACCGCGCAAATGAACAGCGCTGCGGCCGGTTATTTGAACAAAAATACCAGCTTCTGGGTGGTTCGGCCTCAAGTGGGCTTGGGTGGAATTTCCGGGCTGGGTACACTGCTCTCGGGACCTTATATCGCTATCAAACCGGGCGATGGCAACAAAGAAGATCATTTTACCGGCCTGACCACCCCGCCCTTGTTAAAAAACGACGCCGAAGGCTCGCACTTTATTTTGGAAACCAATAATCTAGGCTCTATGAGGCCTGGAACGCCGATCAATTTTCACGGCATCATCGTAGGCGAAGTCCTCAGTCACAAGCTATCTGACGAAGCGGATGCGATACGCTTAACCATTTTTATCAACAAACCCTACGATCAGTTCGTCAGGAAAAACACCCGTTTCTGGATAGACAGCGGCGTCGATTTATCTGCCAGTGCCGATGGTTTTAAAGTCAGAACCGGGCCGTTGATTTCCTTATTAAGCGGCGGCATTGCCTTTCGCGCTTCTGCCGAAGACACGAATGAGAATATCCGCCCTGAAAACAGTATCTTCCCACTGTACGATACTTATGCGCTATCGACTCAGGTTGTTTATCAAAACACCTTAAAATACGTCATGTATTTTAACGGCTCGGTACGCGGCTTAACCGTAGGTGCGCCGGTGCAATTACGCGGCATTCCTATCGGCAGAGTTACCGACATCAATCTGGAGCTGGATAAGAAGACCGCTGAAATTCATATTCCGGTCACCGTGGAACTGGAACCGGATCGCATCATAGAAATCAACAACCCAAAACATATCAGCGATAAAGACATGATGGCGCAACTGATTAACAAAGGCCTGCGCGCACAATTACAAACCGGCAGCCTGCTGACCGGGCAACTGTTGGTCGATCTCGATTTTCATCCGGAAAGCAAGATTGTATTCAGCGACAATAAAAGCGTCTATCCCGAGTTTCCCACCACCGCCAGCTCGCTGGATCAATTTACCCATTCGGCCAACATTATCATGAATAAGGTCGCCAAACTGCCGCTGGAAGACTTAACGACTGAAGCCAATAAAACCCTGCAAGCATTGCAAAGCACGTCAAAAGCGGCAAGCGGCATGCTGGCGACCGCTAAAGGTACACTCGATACCGCCGACAAAACCATGACTTCGGCACATCAGCTATTAAGCACGCTGGAACCCGGCTCAACCACCCACTACGAACTGGATCAATTGCTCCAAGAACTGACCCAGGCGGCAGGCTCGGTCAAACAACTAGCCGATTATCTGGAACAAAATCCCAGCTCATTAATTCGCGGCAAACAAGAGCAGTAAAATGGCAAATCAACTCTCAAAATGGTTAATATTACTACCGGCCTGCACCCTGCTCTCTGCATGCCTATCGACGCCACCCACCCAATTTTATCTATTAGAACCGCTGAGTGAGCCACCTTCTTCCTCAGCGACAGCAGAAAAAAAACGCCAGATCGGCATAGGCCCGGTATCCATACCGGCCTTATTGGAGCGCAAGCAAATTGTCACCCGGTTACCGGATAACAGCGTAAAAATCGCCGAATTTCATCAATGGGCATCGCCTTTAAAAAATAATGTCGCACAAGTGCTAACCCATAACCTGGCTACATTGCAACCAAACGACCTGATCAGGGCCTATCCCTGGAGCGCCTACGGAACGGTCGATTATCGCATCGTCATAGACATCATCAGATTCGACACCCGCCCTGAACAGAGCGTAAATTTTGAAGCCAACTGGTCGATAATGAATGAAAAGAAACATACTTTGCTAAGCAATGGTCACACAAAAATTGAGCATCCATTAAACGACTCATCCTACCCGTCTACCGTCAAAGCACTGAACCAAATCCTGAGTGAATTCAGTCAGGAATTATCCGCGGTACTGGGTAAATTAAACTGAAGACCTGATAAAATAAGCACTGCGAGTAGAGCAAAAGGAATTTTGTTCTTGGATTAAGTGAGTAAATCCTTTAGAATTGTCGGATCTTGGGGTGTTAGCTCAGTTGGTAGAGCAGTGGACTCTTAATCCATAGGTCCAGGGTTCGAATCCCTGACACCCCACCAATAAAATCAAGGCCTTACGAGAAATCGAAGGCCTTTTTTATTACCTAAAATTCCTTCACGTTGCACTCACGTTGCAGTTGAAAATAAAAAACTATAATAAACTGCAACCGTTGCCAACAATTCAGGCACAAAAAAGCCGGTATTCCCCGGCCTTGATTATGGTATTGAATCGTTACCAAACTCTGTCATGGCACATCATCTCACTTTGGGAGGCCATTCCCCGGCCATTGATAAGTAATGGCTTGCATCAGCATGTCGCCAATTGATGAAGCAGAATAAGGCGGTGCGTCGCCATTGTCTTGAGATATTGCCATTAAGGTTAATCGTCGGTTCGTTGTCATTTTCATAGGTTTCTAATTGTATACTAACGCCGGTATACAACTAGATACCGGAATTTAAAGTTATCGGTTTTTTGGTATCAAGTGCAGACAGTGCAGATAAACCGTGTTTTCTTATTAGCTCCTATAAATAATTTCCGTGTGGCTATACTGAAAACGGGTTTTATCTGCACTGTCTGCACTGATTCACCTGCCGCTTGCTGTTCTGTAATCGCCTGAATAGCTCGAATTGGAAACCGTTAAACCAGACCAAAGGCTTGCCCCGTTTGACCTGCGGCTATTAAACCCACGTTCACCTAGTCGCCTGCCTAGTGCTATGTTGCTATTCGGCCTTAAACCGTTTTCTATGCACCAGTTTTTGTAATTGGTATAAATGTCGCTTGAAGATGCTTCATTCATTGGTGACAGGTCGCAACACTCAGACAGCCAGTTACCGATTAAATCCTGTTCTACCTGATAAGTTCCGGTAGCCTGCTCGATGGTCTTGGGCGTGTCTTTCAATCCGCGTTGCTGCCAATCTAAACAGCCCTCAACCATCCACGCCAGAATATGTGGAGCTTCGGCCTTGAGTTTATCCGATAACCCCGCGTCCCGTTCTTCCGGTTTGAATGTGCGCTTGAACGGTATCAACCGAACCCGCCGCCAAATGCCGTGGTCATTGCCTTTAATAATCGGCTTATGGTTGCCCAGCATCATCAATTTGAATTGTGGTGTGAATTGGAACGGGTCACAATGCAACTTCCTTGCCGTCATGGTGTCGCCAGATACCAAACTCTTAACCAGTGATTCAGCCAATGCCGCGCCGTCCTCGGTTTCCGCGCAAACTGCCATTCTTGCGCCTACCAGTTCGGCAAGGTCGGGCGTTGCGCTTCCTGCTGCCCTCTTAGATTCCGTCAAAGTCTCCGAAGCAATAGCTCGCGCATAGTCACATAGGATGTAACGCAAAATATCACCAAGAACAGATTTACCGTTAGCGCCCAGTCCGAAACAAAATATAAATATCTGCTCCGACGTTGAGCCGGTCAGCATGTAGCCGCACCAGCGTTTAAGCCAATCTATCAGTCCCGTATCATCCCCGAAGATTTGCGTTAAAAACGCCTGCCAGCGTACCGCCTTGGATGAATCGCCCAGCCGGTCAACACTCAATGACTTGGTGATTAAGTCTGATTGCAGCGCCGGTCTTGCTCTGCCTGTTCTCAGGTCAAGAACCTGTTTGGCGTTATCAAATCCCACCTTGAACAAATCGGCATCCACTAACGCAAGCGGTAAGCGTACCTGCTCGAAGTCTTGCAGTAATGACACGGTAGCCAAGACGGTTCTTTCTTTCTGGCTTGTTCTCGACCACTTAGCAAAATATTCTGCATCAGCCAAATGTAAACCGCCCTCGTTATAAATCTGTTGCGGTAATCTTGCCGCCATTACTCGAATCATCGCCCCGTCAACGTCCCAATTCCACGCACCACCGCGCCATTGAAGCCACGCCTTGGCATCGTGCACATAATGAACATCGCCGCCGTGGGCATCCTCCAATCGCGCCGCATTGCCTAATTCTGATAGCGGCCGGGTGTTGTCCGTTCCATCCCTCGAATCAGTACCCGATAAAGCCGGGGTATCAAAGGCAATATGCACAACTGGCAACTGCATCAACTCGAAGTGACCGCGTACCGCATCCAGACCGTCGGACTGCTCAAGGTCGTTAAAATCCCCGCCACCGTCCGGAAAAATGGCTGTACCTGCCATGGCTTGCGCTGCCTCCGTTGCCTTGGTGCGTCCGGGATTGCCAGCGGTTTGAGTGTCATCATCACCGGCAATAATAAAAGTCGCTTTGGGGTAACGTTTCCGCATAGCCTCCGCGACACACTTTAAATTGCCAGCCGAAAAACACACACAAACCGCGTGGCCGGTTGCTCTGTGTAGCGTATCAGCCGTGGCGAACCCCTCACACAATAGCAAGGTGTTGCCGTTCTCAGGTGTACCAAGCCAAACATGACCGCCACGCATTTTCCCGCCCTTGGCAAAGCGTTTGCCGCCATCAGGTGCTATGCGTTGGAGCGATTGAAGCTCACCGGCCAGACCGTAGACAGGGATTAACAAATTTCCGTGAACATCAACACGCGCCATGTTCGGATTGCTACCTTTGCGCGTCAGATATGGGATTGAATCAGGGGCAGGCGGTGACGCTTCCCATTCAGCCAATGATTGAATGGCCCCTTGCTGATAGTGGGCTTCTTTTTCCAGCTTCCGCGCATTGTTCGCCGCTATACAATCCCGCTTGAATTTTGCCTGCTCCGCTTCATTAAATGGTTTGTCCCGTGCTTCCTGCCATGTGTGCTGTTCACCAGTACGATTACAGCCAAAAGTCGCACCTTTGCCATCAGCGAATTTAAAAACCCAACCTGCCTTGTCTCCGTTCTTCCCGTTTGTGGAAAATCTCAATGTTTGACCGACGGGAATAGTGTCGGGTGGCTCGAAGCCTGCCGCCCTCATTGCATCGTTTAAAGTAGACATCAATTACGCACCCCTTGCGATTGATACCCAGACCGCCAGCCGGATAAATTCAGCCTTTACGCGGCCAGCAATTAAGGTAAAATCATTTTGTGGTTTTTGGTATTGGGTCGCTGGTCTGGTCGTACAGTCAGCGGCCTTTTTAATTTCGGTCTGCATCATGCCCCCAATTCACGGGCTAAAACTCTATCTTCCTGCGTAAAACTGTAACGCCCCGGCCAGCAAGAATTGCCGTCTTTGTCGAACCGTTCTACTCGTTCGCATGGGACTGATAGACCTTTGCGCCTTAGCCCTGCCACAAGCTCTGGACTATTGGAGCATCCAGCAATGAAGTCTAAGTTTTCGCGCATGACTGCGCCGTTTAATAGTGCGTTAATGGCGCGTTGTTCTCGCTTGGTTAATGGGCGCCTCATTACGCCACCGCCTTGTTTTGTGATTCAATCCAAGCAAAGAACTTGGCATCATCAATTAAAACTTTGCGGCCAATGCGAACAATTGCGCCGGACTTAGCAAGGCCGTTGGTGTTTTCGTTGAATATAAGAGCGCGTAGGCCGCCAAGGGTGAAAGCTGGTTGTTTTGCGGTGAATTGATTTACTGTTGATAGAACTGGTGTCGTTGTCATATCTAATTGCCTATTGTTGAGTTTAGCCGGTGCGTTTTGCTCCGGCTTGTGGCAATTAAATCTCTCGCGGGTGTAGGTGTTCGAAGTGGCGGCTCGTGGGTGTTCGTGGGCGTTTTTTATAACCTTATGTTTTAATGATTAATTATTTCCTTGCCTCGTCTTGCATAACTTTCGTGGTGTTCCATTCTCCATAGTTCGTTGATTCCGGCCTTCCAAGCTCTATCAAAAGCTGTTTCGGCTTTAAACAATTCTGAATAATCCGACTCACAGATTAATCTGATAGTCCCTTTTTCGCCGTCTGGTATCTGCATCGGCTTAAATTGCTTAATCTTCATAGCATCTAAAATAGCCTCCTGCTGTTTTTCTAGTTTGGTTAATGGCTTCTTTGTTTCTGTTTCTGCATGGCTACCCGCGCCATCATTTGCCACGGCTTCGGCTTGCGGTTCAGTTGTAGGCGTTTCAATCTCGAAAGCGTCAAACCATGCAGCAATAAACTTGCTTGGCTGTACATGCTGTTTTTTCAGATATTCGGCAAAGTCTAAAGGGCTGATTGTGTATTTTAATTGAAGTCCTACAGGCCATAAAATAGCACCATCAATCAAGTGTTCATGGCATAGTGGGATAATAAAATGCCTTGTTGGCGCGACACCTGTCCAAAACTCCGGCGGTGAATCAGTAGCAACACCCCATTGTTGCGGTTGTGTGGCAAGTTCTCCCACTTCCCCTGCTTTTGTTAGGCATACATCCCATGCTAAATAATCCGGGCCTTCTATGTCGCCAGATTGAAGAACTGCAATATCATCAATGCCTAATCTTTCCGGCCATGTGTCAGATAAAAACTCATAGCCATGAGCATCAGATAATAATTTTTTCCCATGCTCCAAGGCTGTTTGATTTTTTATAGTCACCATCAAACACCCCCGAATATTTTAGCGTTCATACTGGCAACCACGTTGCTTACATGCCCGTCCGATAAGTGCGCGTAACGCTTAACCATGCTTAAGGTTTTGTGTCCTAAGACTTCGGCTATCTCAGCCAGTGACGCGCCGTTCATCGCCAAATAAGAAGCGGTGCAATGTCTAAGGTCATGCCAATGAAAATCTGTTATCTGTGCGCGTTCCATTGCATGTAAAAAAGCCTTGCGTAAATCAATCGGTTTCTGTGGGTTTCGGTTGCTTGGGAATAGTAGCGTGGTATCAATACGCCGAACCTTGGCATGTTCTCGCAACAGCTCCAAGCTATGCCCTGCCAATGTAACGCGCCGCCGTTCGCCGTTCTTGGTTTCGTGCAGGATTAGAAAGCCGTCCTTTAAATTAACATCCGGCCATTTAAGTTCCATTTGTTCAGCCTGTCTCATGCCGGTGGACAATGCCAGAATGACACACGGATAAAGCAAAGGGTTGGGTGATTCCTTGCAGGCAGTTAAGAGCTTGGCGCGTTCCTCGTCATCCATCCAGCGCACACGGCCTTTTGACTCTTTGGGCTTTTTAACTTTTCGCATCGGTGAATCTTCCAGCCATTGCCATTCATTAACCGCAACACTGAACGCATGGGATAACGCCGCCATGTAGCGAACCACTGTAGCCGGATTTCTTACATTGCCGCGCGGTGTGGGTTCAGATAATAGCTTGTCTCTGACCTCAACAATTAAGGCCGGTGTTATATCCGATAACAGATAACTTCCCAGCTCAGCTTTCCAGCGTTCCATCTGTGGCCGCTGTGCCGGGGCTTGTTTTGGCTTGGTGGGCAATACATCCTTAATGTAGCGGTCAACCAAATCGCCTAACGTGTGCTTTTTGGCCTCGGTGGTTTTAAAGTGTCGCCCCTCCCTGATTGCGCTCTCGGTGTCTTGAACCCATTTCTTGGCATCAGTAAGCCGGTTAAAGGTGGCGGTTTGTGCTGGGTAGCCTTTCAGCCGAATTTGTGCGGTGTAGTACGCCTTACCGTCTGCGGTTTGTCGTTTAGTGATAGTTGCCATGATTGCCCCTATGGGATAGCAACCGGCTTTCTGATATGATGCTTTCAGCCATTGCTTAACCCTGAATTAAGTTATTGGTAAGGCCTTGCTTGGTGCTGATACACCCGCGAGGCCGCTTTGTTTCTAGGGTTTGATTATACTCTCACGTTGCACTCACGTTGCAATTGAATATAAAAAAGGGCAATAAATGACAATAACAGGCAACAAGACAAAACAGTTAAGCCATTGAATTATTTATTATTGTTTGTTGTGTTGTGTTGTGGTTTTTTGATAAAACTAGACTCTTAATCCATAGGTCCAGGGTTCGAATCCCTGACACCCCACCAATAAAATAAAAGCCTTACAGATTTATATTTGTAAGGCTTTTTTTCTTTGAAATTGTGACCAATATGAGGCTACATTTGCTCAATAGCCCGGTCAATCCGTCAATATTTAGCTGATACAAACAAACCGCAACACTTACACCTTATTCCAAATACAAAAAATGTTAAGGCAATGTCTTTTGGTGTATTTCATGCCAAGTCGCTCAACCTTGTTAAAATTCCTCCCACTCATCATTATAGGATAGCGCCTGTGGCTTAGGCTTGGCTACCGGAGCATGACCCTTAATATTGCTTCCTGCATTCCTGACAGCCTGCTGATGCCGTTGCTGCATTTTGGGTGCAGCGTCCACGAAGGAACCCGAAGTACTGCGCGAGTTACCGCCCACTTTAAAACCGCTCACTGTAACCGACAGATTTTGTGCCTGTTCTTCGAGTGATTCTGCTGCGGCGGCGGCCTGCTCTACCAATGCTGCATTCTGTTGAGTGACGTCATCCATTTGAGCGATCGCCTGATTGACCTGTTCGATACCGGCGGTTTGTTCCATTGAGGCCGCACTGATCTCTGACATCATCGCCGTCACGCCACGAACGGAACTTACGATGTCTTCCATGGTTTTCCCCGCTTGAGCGACCAGTTTAGTGCCGCCTTCAACCTGCTCTACCGAATCCGCAATCAGCTTTTTAATTTCTCCAGCTGCCGTGGCCGCACGTTGCGCGAGATTACGAACTTCCACGGCCACCACGGCAAAACCACGGCCTTGATCACCTGCACGGGCCGCCTCTACGGCAGCGTTGAGAGCAAGGATGTTGGTCTGAAAAGCGATGTCGTCGATCACCGAAATAATGGCGACAATCTTGCCTGAAGATTCATTGATACCTTCCATGGTGGTGACGACTTTACCGACGACCACGACACCTTGTTCCGCGATTTCGGAAGCGCTGACAGCAAGGTGGTTAGCCTGCCTGGCGTTTTGGCTATTCTGTTGCACGGTAGACGTCAACTCTTCCATACTGGCGGCGGTTTGCTCCAGGCTGGCGGCTTGCTCTTCGGTGCGGTGCGACAAATCATTATTGCCGGAGGCGATTTCTTTAGATGCCGTGTTTATGCTGTCGGTGGCTTCCTTGATTTGGGTGATGATGTCGTTCAGTTTTTCTACGGTAGTATTGGAGTCATCCTTGAGCCTTCCAAAAGTTCCGCAATAGTCATTGCTGATGGTTTCGGTCAAGTCACATTGGGATAAAGCACCCAGTACTCGCGCCACCTCATTAAGCGCGCTTTCGCTGGTTTCCAGCAGCTGATTCATGCCTGAACCCAATTGCAGTATAAAGCCATCCTTGTCTTGCAAATCCAGGCGCAGACTCAAGTCCCCCATAACCGAAGCATGCACGATAGCGGCCACTTCTTTTTCCACGGCGACTTCGGCGGTTCGATCCAGCCATTCAGCGACCGTACCCAGCCGTGATCCTTGTGCGTTAACCATCGGATTGGCAGTCACCACCATAGAGTGACTACCCAGCAACATCCTGGCTCTATAAGTACCGGTCAAGGATGACAGCAACTGAGCCTGGTGCGGCGGGCTTTTGTGGAAACCATCAATATTGGTGCCCACTAATTTGGCAACAGAGAAATTCGGTAATTGCTGGCGAATCTCCGCTTCATTCTTGCCCATAATATCGACCACCGCTTTGTTGACATAGACGATATTACGGGCATTATCGGCAATCATCACGCCGGTGCAGATGCTGTCCAACGCAATTTTGACGCGCAAATTCTCATCAGAGATACGGTTGATTTCGGCGATATCGAAACCGAGTTTAATCTGCATCGCTTTAAGCGAATCCATCACCTTGCCAAGTTCATCCTGCCGTTCAATCTCAATGGTGTTGCTGTAATTGCCCTGGGCGAGTTGACCGAAAGTTACAATTGCCGATTTAAGTGGCCGCACGATGGCTCGGATCAGCGTTATACCCAACCATAGGATCAGTGTCAGGCCAGCTCCGATCAAACCCATGGAAATTTTTTGAGTCTGGTCATAATGCGCTTGCGATAGTTCGTATTCCTGCCTGGCGGTATCTTGCTGCAGCTGCATCAGTTTTTGCAGTCCTTGGTCGACCGACACGTACAGAGAATGAATCTTGTCGACTGCGATGCTGTTTGCCAGAACCCTATCACCGCTACGCAACGCCCCGACAGCCGGTTTCAGGGCTAATTCGACGAAGTGATTCATCTTTTCGGCTAAGATGTCAGCCAGCGTTATTTCTTCCGGGCTGAGCGTGGCAGCCCTATATGTATCCCAGATTCTGGTAATTTCTACGATATTCTGTTCCACTTCAGTGGTATTTTTCTGAATGGCTTCGGGCGTTGGCGTGATTAGGCTGGCGGCAATGCGCAGCCGGTTAGTGATCAGCAGTTTCTGGATAGCGGCAAGCTGGTTTATCGGAATCGTGTGACCCTGATAGACAGTGCGCAAACCATCATGGGCTTTACCCATGCCGAATAGTCCGATGCCGCCGATGACCGATAACAGCAGCGCCATGATGGCTATGACTGCTGTTAAGCGGGTTTGGATGTTCAAATTCTTCAATAGGTTAAGTTTGTTCAGTAACGTTACTTTGACGACTTTTCCATCCTGGATTTTTAGTTTGCTGGCTTTACCTTCTTGGAATAGCTTATAGGCAGCCGTTGCCGCCTCTATTTGCAAATAGCTGGGTTTGCTGCGGACAGACATAAAACCAATGTGCTGATTGTTTTCGTAGACTGGCGCAGCATTAGCCAACACCCAGTAATAATCGCCATTTTTACAGCGGTTCTTGACCATCCCAGTCCAGGAGCGGCCGGCTTTTAGTGATGACCACATATCATCAAATGCTTCAGATGGCATGTCGGGATGGCGTACTATATTGTGCGCTGTCCCTATCAGCTCTTCTTGGGTAAATCCGCTGACTCGAAGGAAATCGTCATTGATATAAGTAATCATCCCTTTTAGATCGGTCTTGGAAACAATGGAATCACTGTCTTTAAGGACGTATTCCACGCGGGTTACCGGCATATTGATTCTCATAACTTATATTCTGGTTTCATTAAGTGTTAATAATGGGATTATTGATAGAATTGCCTCGCGCAACGTAATAGAAAATAGTGATTAAATCTCTGTGGCAGAGCAGCAAAAAATGAACGACTATACCAGATATTAGACTTATAATTTTTCTCAATGATAAACCGATTCAGGCTGTCAAAACATGGCAAGATCTTGCAGTTTATTGCATGAATATGTTTTTTTTGTACCGGGTGTTATTGGATTATGGCAGGGGCAGTAAAGGCATAACCGTGCATATGCGCGGTTTTGATCGGCAGGGGTTCGTTTAGCGTGGCGTTGGCTTTTTTGCGTAGGCGGGCCAGCAACACATCCAGCCGCTCATTGCGATTAATAATGCGCCGACCGATGATGTCGTCGGCAATGTCGAATTTGGATATCGTCTGTCCCTGGACGGCAATTAACATCTGCAACAAGCGATATTCGCGGGCGGTCAACGGCAGTACCGCTCCGCTGGGCGAGGTTAGCGTCCAGTGCTGACCGGACAGGCGCCAGCAGAGGGCATCCTCGAATTGTATCAGGGTAGCCTCGATAGGGGGATCAACATCCGCGTCTTTGCGACGTACCATCGCGTTGATGTTGGCAATCAACTCGTCCAGATTGACCGGCTTTACCAGATAACGGTCAGCACCGGCATTGAGGCCTGCGAGCCGGTCTTCCAGAGTGTCGCGTGCACTGACAATGATAATGGCTAGATGAGGTATGCTGCGTAGATGCCTGGCGATACTGAAGCCGTCTTCGCCGGGCAGACCGATGTCGATCATAACCACATCGACCGGATTAATCAGCAGTTGTTTATAAAAAGCGTCCCCGTTGCCGACACCCCAAGCGATATAGCCGGCAATGTGCGGATATTCCAGCGTGCTTTGCAGTAGGTCGTAGTCGTCTTCTATAATCGCGATGCGCGGTGGTGTGTAAACCGTCATAAAGGGCGTTTTGTAGTCAGATTGATCGCTAATTTTAATGGAAATACCACTGTGACGCAGGTACCGACATTACCCCGACTGTTTATCTCGATGCTGCCGTTATGCAATTCGACAATACTTTTCACCAATGCGAGGCCAAGTCCAGCACCAGGAATAGCGGCTACACTTCGGCCGCGCATGTATTTCTGAAAAACCAAAGACTGTTCCTCGGCGGGAATGCCTAATCCTTGATCGATGACCTTGAAGATGCAGGACAGGCCATTACAGCTGATACATAGCCTGACCTGGCTTGCTGTCGGCGAATATTTAATGGCGTTGCCCAGTAAATTAAGCAGCAGGATGCGCAGCAGTTGCGGATCAGCCTCAAGTGTCGGCAGACCGTGCTCAAGCTCAGTGATGATCTGGTGCGCCCCGGATATGAGTTTGGCGCTGTCTTTGACCGATGCCGTCAGCTCCTGAAGATCAATAGCGGCCGGTTCCAAGGCCAGACCGTTACTATTTAGCCGGTCTTCAGTCAGGCAATTGTCGAGAAAGCTGGACAGGCGCATAACCCCACGACGAATACGGGAAACAATCGGTGTGCAATCAGATACCGGTGAGATTTTAATAGACAACAACTGAGCAGCCGTATCGATGACGGCCAGCGGCGAACGAAATTCATGCGAAACCATGGCAATGAACTGACGTTGTTCGGCCAAGGTTCGTTCGGCGATTTCCTTTTCGTGTATTAATTGTTGTGTCTGTTTACGCTCGGTAATATCGGTGAGCGTGATTCACACTATCGGAACCTTATCGTCAGTCGTCATCAGCAGGCAGTTAAGCTGGACATAAACTAGCGAATTATCCGCGCGTTGAATAGCGAGCTCGAAACTATGCAACTCTTCTGAGGATCGGATCATACCCTTACCTGATTACCCATAATCCTCAGCCATCTTCAGTAGCCGCATAGGCATAGGTGGTGTTCTGACTGCAACGTAACATAGGCGGGGCAGCATATCCTCAAGGACAAATCGCCGATTGAAGCGATAACAAAATTCTGCCAAATAGCGCGGAAGGTGTTTATGATTGATAGCGTGATAAGTCCCGTCAATCGACCTTTTGACATTACCTATCATCGTATTGACCCAAGTGAAGGGTTCCAGCGAGACACATTCAGGGCCTCCACCGGTTACGATGCTGGTATGCTGGCATCCTGCCTTGGTAACAGCGGCAAAACAGGCCAGTCCGTCCGAGACCACGTGACTGTCGGTGCTAAGATGGCGCTTCGCCCAACGAGTGATTTCTTTGGAGCGGAACCCGTTGACCACAGTCATGTTCATGGCAATAGGATGTCCTTTTTCGTTGACCGACACAGCCGCCACAAAAGGTGTTTTGTTGGGTGAACCCCGTCCACGCTTGCCTCCCCGATGTTCGCCGCCCCAATACACGTCATCCAGTTGGATGACGCCGGATAACGGCTTACTATCATCACGCTCCTTCATTACCTGCATCAGCTTCTGTTTGATGCTCCAGGCGGTATTGTATGAAACACCTAATTGACGGCGCAGTGAAAGGGCAGAAACGCCAGTTTTTGCTTGTGTGGTCAAGTGGATCGCGAGAAACCAAGTTGTTAACGGGAGTTTCGTCGCAGAAAAAATGGTGCCACTAATGAGGGAATGTTGATGGTGGCAGTGATTGCACTGATAAACCACTCGTGTTTTCAGGGAGCAGTAGCTTTGCCCACCGCATTCAGGGCAAACATAGCCTTGAGGCCAGCGCCAATGAAACAAGGCTTTTCGGCATTGCCCTTCACTCCCATAATTTTTCATGAACTCGCCCAGGCTATAGCCTTTTTGAAATTGAACTTTGTTTTTCATGACGTTATCCCATCCGTATGGTAGATACTGTCAGTATAGACATTCTTGTAACATTGGCTGTTCTTTATGGGTAATCAGGTACCCTTAAGCAGAAGATGCCAACGGTCGCCGTCCTTAGCTGCGACTAAAGAAGCGAAACGACGGTTAATGAGCTTTTCCCGATCCATTCCGAGGAGTCTAGCTCCGGTGAGGTTAATTTCGGCAATTAGGCCTTCGTGGGTAAGAGTCAGGTAACCTACCGGAGCAAATTCATAAAGGTTGACATAACGGGCACGGGAGTCATCCAGAGCATTATAAGCGCGCCGCAATTCCTCGTTTTGCATCTCCAGTTCAATTTGGTAGACATGGAGTTCCTCGAGTAATTCTTCGGCCGGTCGAGTCGCTGATTTCGTAACAGGTGCATGGGGAAGTTGCGCTTCAGCTTTTGCCCGTAACGTAGTAGATCTTAGTTTGTCATCCATGGAACTCCAACTAGCTGATATCGGGATTACCCGCATCCCATGAGAAAGTGCTATCCGCGAAAAGCATTAAAAAATAAAGGGATACTGATACCGGTGTAGGGCGTGCCGTGCACGCCAGAAAGTAGCGAAAAAGGCGCGCACGGCACAATCTTGTTCAAATAATACGCTTTTTGAGCCGGTGCGCATAACCTCAGTTATTTTCTGGCTGGCGAGTTCAAAATAAAAACCAGTACAACTCACGCTATTAATCGTAACTCGCATCGTTAGATCCGGTATCGAAATCATACTCATGCTCAATATCGGAGATTTCCGATTTTCTACGCCTTAAAAAAATTCTATTGCCTTCCGGTGATTCCAGAATCATTTCAACACAACCACCCGTTATAAAATCATAAGAGAGTATTTTAAAATCGCTAGACATACCCTGAACTTTTACATGATTACCTACCGCCCAGGCACTGCTCATACTTTTTTTCTTCATTTGGTAAAATACATATTGCAAACAACTAACGTAGTGCCAAGCCAACAAACCGCGAACTAAACACCGACCGATTATAATTTATGTTTAATAATTAAAAAGACTATTTCAACAGACTGTCTTGCTTTAAAAAAAATCAGTTATACGACCCACGTAAACTATTTCATATCATAATGTGATGATGCCGATGCATCCCTAGCAGCAAAGCATCCCCCAGCAAGCGATGAAAGCCCCTAAATTCGACCGGTATATCCATGGTAGAATTCACATCATAATCAAAAACCAGTCCACATCAAGAACCAAATCCTATGCCGGAATTACCTGAAGTTGAAACCACCTGCCGAGGTATTGCGCCGCATATTGAAGGCCAAATGATTAAACAGGTCGTTATTCGCCAACCGAAACTGCGTTGGCCTGTGCCCGAAACACTCAATCAGATACTAACCGGACTGACCATTGAATCCGTCTCCAGAAGAGCAAAGTATCTGCTATTTTCCACCGCTTCAGGCACCGTGCTTTTGCATTTAGGCATGTCCGGCAGTTTACGGATTATGTCCACGGATCAGGCAGTCGGCAAACACGACCATATCGATTTTATTTTTAATGACGGAACGGTACTGCGCTTCAATGATCCACGCCGTTTCGGCGCGGTGTTATGGACATCGGAACCTGCAGCAGAACATCCGTTGCTCAAAAATTTAGGCCCCGAACCGTTGTTAGCCGATTTTAACGGGGAACTGCTTTATTCTTTGTCCAGAAACCGTAAAACAGCAGTTAAGTCATTCATTATGAACAGCCATATCGTTGTTGGCGTCGGCAACATTTATGCCAATGAAGCCTTGTTCATGGCCGCCATACAGCCTACGCGCCCAGCCGGAAAAGTGTCTTTAGCCCGCTATCGAAAACTGGCTGAATGTATTCGCGTGGTTTTACAGCAAGCCATTGGGCAAGGCGGTACAACGTTGAGAGATTTTGTCAATGAAGCCGGAAAACCCGGTTATTTTCAGCAGCAACTCAAGGTTTATGGTCGTACCGGGTTACCGTGTGTTAGCTGCAATCAGCCGTTAACGGAAATCAGGATAGCGAATCGGTCAACGGTATTCTGCGGAAATTGCCAACGATAAACCACTATAAGCGGATGGCCGCAACAAAAAATATCATCATCAACTAAGGCGGAGATACCAAAACCGAACCCTTGCCTGTCGGTGCCGTTTTTAAATTTGCCAACATCTTGGAAACACCGCCATCCGGCGTTTTATTTATCAAAGGTGCTAACGTGGGCTCCAAAAACTTGATGATTTGTACCGGCAACGAACTGGTAAAGTGATAACGCTCAGAATCAGATCCCTGCACATAGGCGGTCATCACACCAAAAAAACGATCCCCTAAAAAAAACGTAAAAGTGGCGGCACGGCTGATGAATACCGTGTCAATCAAGCGCCCCCCGGCTCCAAATATTTTCCGACGATGATCTCCGGTTCCGGTTTTTCCGCCAACCGATAACGGTTTGCCGTCTGCATCCTTATAAACACCTTTCAGGCGTCCTGCGGTTCCAGCCTCGACCACACCGATCAGCGCACCACGCGCCACTTTTGCCAGTTCCGGCACAAGTACCTGCTGGCCAACCTCTGGCACTTTATCCAACACGGTTTCGTAGGGCGTTCCCTGGGCAAAATGCAGACTATCGAACCTGACTGTCGATAATCTTACGCCGTCATTGCGTAAAATGCCCATGAGTTCAGCCAATGCCGCCGGACGATCACCGGATGCGCCAATAGCGGTCGCGTAAGAAGGTGTTAATGATCCGAACGGATAACCCACTCGATCCCACGCCGCATGAATCTGTTTAAAAGCTTCATCCTCGAGCAAGGTCATAATACGCCGCTGCTGGGCATTTTTTCTGCTGCTTTTAAATAGCCATCGATAGACGCTCTGCCGCTGTTCGGTGCTGGCAGTTATAATTTCAGCACGCGTAGCATCGGGGTGTCGGATCAGATAACCGACCAACCATAATTCAAGGGGATGAACTTTGGTGATATAGCCCTGATCTTGTAAGTCAAAATTCTCAGGTGAATACTTATAAAAAAGCTGGTCAATATCCTCTCGGCCTAAGGTAGCGGCACTCAAATGGGCATTCAAATAACTTCTTAGTCCACTGGCATCTGCGTTAGGATAAATTGCCTCATAAAGCATGGTCAAACGTGATGGCTTGGCAAAAACCCTCTCGGTCAGCATCTCCAAAATTTCTTCGGCTGGCTTGCCGCGGTATTTTTCGTAAAAACGTCTTAAATAAACCTGGCCTTCTTTATCGGCAAAGCGTTCCAGGTATTCCTGGCGGCGCGGGTCATCGGGTATTTCCAGCCATCGCGCGATGCCTTCCGGTTTATAAAGATGATAATAAACCAGTTCACGCATTAACCGAATGAACACCAGATTGACTGAATCACGCAACGCATCACGCACCGACATGATTTTTTGATTTTCATCCCGGGTAAAGTTATTAAAATGATGTACACCGCCGCCAGTATAAAAGTTCTCGTAAGGGCTAGCTGAAAAGCGTCGATCCAGGGCCTCATCAAGTAAGACTTCCAGACTAATTTCTCGATTGGCTCGCAGCTGACCGATAACCCATGCCGATAAATAATCGCGCGGGTGCAGTTCAATTCGCTTCAACTCCTGCGCCGACTGGTCTTTATATTGCTGATAGACTTCGGTAACGAGCTCCAGATAATGCACCAGTGTCCGCAACTTGGCAGTTGATCCCAGATCCAGCCGTATGCCTTCACTAATATCGAGCGGCTGATCATAATTATCGGTCTGAACACGCAGTAGATTGCCTTTTTCGCCACGCTCAAACAACATCAGGCTATAGACTATAGATCTAAGATCGACATTTTCATTAAGCAATCTAAAGCCCAGTATACCGGCGGCGCGGGCTTTATCAGGCTCACTCAGCTGGCGTAAGGCCTGCTTAATCGCCCTCTGTGCATCGTAATCAAGGGTCGTTTTAGCCGTCAAATCCAGACGATCCAGATCATAGTTGGATTTTACCCCCACAGTCCTGGCAAGACGAGCGCGCAGCACATTTTGGGTTTTTTTCTCGGACATGAATTTGGCCGGTATTTTATCCGGGGTAGAATGACGAACTGTAGATACCAGCAAGGCCGCATCCCGTAGCGAGGTTGAAATAACACCCTGTTCTGCCAGTACGCGCAGATAACTGTCGGTAAGATTTTGCAGTGCGTTGAAACCCGTACCTAATAAATAGGAAGGCCGTCTTTGCGACAACAGGATACTAAGCACCTGTCGGTAAGCCTGTGCCTGTTGCGGGGTGGTTCGCTCAGTTGAATGGAACGATTGCATCGGTTCTTTCGGTAACGGCTCCTTGCGTTGCTTTACCTCCTGCATCCACGCAGTCGTACCGATTGCGATACTTCCGGCATCCTTGGCGTTCGGTCTAAGTAGTCGGTTAACCTCGTTAAAATCGGCTCCGAACCAGGCCGTCAAGCCATCACCCAAGCCATGCACTTCGCCTAGTTTTGCCGTCGCAGCCAGCGGCATAGAATTCAAATAAGTCAACGCGATTTGCCGCCTCATTTCGCGCGTATCCGGTCCCAGCAAATAGGCGCGTAGAGACGCGCTGCCCATTTGACGAAGCTTTTCCATTATCGATTCGGTATAGCCATCCGGCGAATGCCGATACTTTTCCAATTGCGTAGCCAAGGTGCTGCCCCCCGGCACGTTGAGATCCGCGCCCAATTTTCGCGCCATCATTTGCAATGCGGCAAAGCCCAAGCGATCCCATTCTACCGCCGGATTAATATTTTTGTGATTTTCATCAAGCAACTCCCTGTTTTCTATAAACAACAAGGTATTCAACACCAACGGCGGGATGGCATTAAAATCGGCATAACCGTGGGTGGGATAGACAGCGCTAAATATCGTTCGGTCGGCTCTATCGACAATGCGAAGCCCAGCCTGAGTTTTCTCGCGATAGATCGGAAACAGGCCGTAATCATCAATCAACCGGCTCATCATCGGCGAAATAGCTGCCTGCGTAATAACGCTGTACCCCGACTTTTCCAGACGGGCGATCTCGCCCGGCAACAGCGTGTAACCCAAACGCTGATCATAAGGACCATGATCGGGATAGCGTATCGCCGAACTAGGTCCCGGTTTAAGTTCCGAACTTAATTGTTTGCTTATTTCCGACAGATAACGCGACTGATAGGTAGAGGTTCGCACCTCTTTTTTTACCAGCAAAGTAACCGATATTCCGATGACGATACATCCGCCCAAAATATAAAGCAGCAGCAACCGTGAAATCGCTCGTTTATGCATGTTCATTGCCTACAAGGATTTTTGATAAGGTAGCAGCAGAAGTTTTAACAGACATGCGTCTCAGAACAAATTCCCGGTACTATATATTACAGAATGATTCAAGCATTCTGGCATCAGTATTAACATTAAAATAATTACATCTGTTTTCGGTTGGATTGTAGTGCCTACAAGGGGCATAAAGGCAAGTTTTAAACTTGTCCATCCTGCAAGGCGAATAATTCACCTCTATGATCAGTATTCAGCGCAGCCAATTATAACCACTCACAAGCAACAATGGTAATTGAAAGGAGCTTTATTGAATTAGCCCTCATTTTTACTCCGCAGTAAACTTTTATTCAAATCATTGCAACGTTACAATCAGGGCGCTGTTCATCCGGATAGCAATCCTTCTCACACTGCCCATCGCCACTATCCACCAGCAATCATGCCCGAATCTTATACCCGCTTTCGCGATATTTCCGTCAGCGAAAGAATTTTAAACACTGTATTTCTGCTAACCGTGGGACTCGGCTATCTGGTTGCCCTGAGCAATTTGTATTATACCCATCAGGGTCGTGACGGTATCGCCGGCTTATCCATTGCCGACGTGACCATTAATTATCACGGTTCAAATGACCAGACGCGCTTAGGTTCGGCCATTAATGGCATTATGGAACCCAACCTGAAATATAAAAACGATAAGGACCTCATCTTAAAATGGATACAAGACGGTGCCGATGAGCCTGATTATGACCAAAAAATCGCCCCCATCTTAAACCGCGACTGCATCAAGTGCCATACACGCGCCATTAACCCTTCCCTGCCCGATTTAACCGATTACGCAGGCGTATCCGAAGTCGCACATTCCGGAGGCGCATCATACCCGCGTTTGATCCGGGTTTCCCATATCCATTTATTCGGCATTGCTTTTATTCTATTTTTTATCGGCAAGATTTTCCTGCTTTGCGACATTAATGCACTCGTCAAAAGAGTCGCCGTCGTCATTCCTTTTGCCGCGATGTTATTGGATGTGCTGTCGTGGTTTATTACCAAATCCATTCCTTCATTCGCCTACGTAGTCGTTGCCAGCGGTGCGTTAATGGGGATTTCAATGGGCTTGCAAATCTTGCTGAGCATTTATCAAATGTGGTTTTATGCCGAGGATAAAGGCTAACCACGCCTGATAATTGGAAGGCTTTAGCGCATGTTCCGGATGCGCTACGGTCTATCTCTAACCAACAACAGTAGGCGCTTTAGCCGACGCGGGGAGTAGAAAATAAGATTCATTCTTTACGCTTTCAGGCATAAACACCGCGCCCCTACCCCGTTCATGTATAATTTCGCGCCATGAGCATTATAAAGAAACTGGCATCGCAAACCGCAGTCTACGGCCTTAGCAGTATTTTCGGCCGGTTCCTCAACTACCTGTTGGTGCCGCTGTATACCTATTATTTCACGGCAGCGGAATACGGGGTGGTGTCGGAGTTTTACGCTTATGCCGGGTTTTTTTCGGTGTTGCTGCTGCTCGGCTTTGAAACCGGCTATTTCCGCTTTCGCGACAAGGAACACACCGGCCGTGATCTCGCTTATTCGACGGCGCTGCTGTTCGTGGTGCTGATCAATATCGGCTTTTTTGGCTTGATACTGCTCGTCAACACTCAACTTTCGGCCGCGCTAAACTACGCCAATCACCCGGAATATGTCTTGTGCTTTAGCCTGATTTTAATCCTGGACGCGGTTGCCGCCATTCCGTTTGCCCGGCTTCGAGCCGAAAATAAAGCCTTACGCTTTGCCGGCGTCAAAATCATCGAGATACTGCTGACCGTGCTGCTCAGCCTGTTTTTCATCATCTATTGCCCCAAGGTCTACGCGACCAACCCCGAATCGTGGATAGCGCTGATCTACAACCCCGCAATAGGCATAGGCTATATTTTTATCGCCAATTTAATGGCCAGCGGCTTTAAGTTTTTGCTGCTTGCACCCCAGTTATCCGGTCTTGCCTGGGGGTTTGACCGGGCATTATTCGGCCGCATGGCGCGCTATTCATTGCCGATGGTGGTGATCGGTTTCGCCGGAATCATCAACGAAATGCTCGACCGCGCCCTGCTAAAGTACCTGTTGCCTTACGATGTCCAGACCAACATGAAGATGCTGGGGATTTACAGCGCCTGCTACAAACTGTCGATCTTGATGTCGCTGTTCATTCAGGCTTTCCGTTATGCCGCCGAACCGTTTTTCTTTGCTTACGCCGACAACAGCGATGCCCGCAAAATTTACGCAGTCGTGCTTAAGTTTTTTGTCATTTTCTGCGTATTCATCTTCCTGCTGGTCACCTTATTTATCGATTTCTTTCAATATTTTGTCGGCGACGAGTTCCGTGCAGGACTTGAAGTCGTACCGATTCTGCTGCTGGCCAATCTCTGTTTAGGCATTTATATTAACCTGTCCATCTGGTATAAATTAACCGATCGAACCTTGCTGGGCGCTTTGGTATCCTTAGCCGGAGCGGCGCTGACGATCCTACTCAATCTCTGGTGGATACCGGTGCTCGGTTATGTCGGTTCGGCCTGGGCGACTCTGGCTTGTTATGCTAGCATGGCTATCGTTTCCTACCTGTTGGGGCAAAAGTATTATCCAGTAGATTACCCGGTCAAACGCATACTGGCTTATATCGGACTGGGCATCGGCCTGTATTTTGCTCACGGACAATTGTTGGTGTTTATCACTTGGCAGCCGTGGCTATTGGCCAGTACCTTGATGCTGCTTTATCTACTGATTACCGCGCTATTCGAGGGTCGTCAAACAGCAGCGCAAAACGCTTGAATAGAGAGACACCGAACACTTACCTAACGCGACACCAGAAGGATTTGACGACGGACAATGATTAACAATACCGCCCTGTATATATTTTTCATCATCGCTTGCGGCTTTACCGATATAAGGCTGCTGGCTGCCGGCCAAATTTCCTATAGCCACGATGTTAAACCTATCCTCGATTCCCGCTGTGTGGCCTGCCATTCCTGCTACGACTCCCCTTGCCAGCTTAACTTGGGCTCATTTGAGGGTTTAGAAAGAGGCGCTACCAAGAACCCGGTCTACGATCATCAACGCATTAAAGCCGTAGAGCCCAGCCGACTCTTTATTGATGAAACCAGCCCGGCGGGTTGGAGAAAAAAAGAATTTTTCCCGGTACTGAATGAACAGGCACAATCGCCTGAAAACAATATCGATAACTCGCTGATCGCAAAATCACTCCTGTTAAAACGCGACCATCCGTTGCCTGCCGAGGGTAAATTACCGACATCCATAGAACTGGCTCTGGAGCGCTCTTTGCAATGCCCGACTGTGGACGAGTTTACCGAACACAAAAAAGATCACCCGCTCTGGGGCATGCCTTACGGATTGCCCGCGCTGTCCGAAACCGAGGAGAGCACGCTGTTAAACTGGCTAAAAGCAGGCGCTAAAACCGATACAGCGCCACTGTCATTATCGCCCCTCGCTACTGCTGAAATTAAAAAATGGGAGCAGTTTCTTAACGGTTCATCGTTAAAACAGCAACTGAGCGCGCGTTATTTATATGAGCATTTGTATATCGGCGACTTGCATTTTAAAGGCCATCCTCATAATGAATTTTATAAGCTGATCCGTTCGGCAACGCCCTCGGGACAGCCGGTGGATGAACTGAAAAGTGTGCGCCCTTTTGATGCCCCCGGCGTCGCAAAATTTTATTACCGACTGCGTCCCGTTACCTCGACCATAGTCGATAAGAATCATTTTGTTTATGAATTAAGCGACAGCAAAATGCAGCGTTTTAAGCAACTATTTTTAAAACCCAAATTCAGCGTTACTCAACTGCCGGGTTATGAACAGCAAGCTACCGCCAATCCGTTTAAAACCTTTAGCCAATTACCGGCGGTATCGCGATACCAATTCCTGATCGATGATGCCCAATATTTTTTCTCCGGATTTATTAAAGGCCCGGTATGCCGAGGTCAGGCTTCGCTCAATGTGATCAGGGATCAGTTCTGGGTCGCCTTTGTCAAACCTCAGCCTGAGTTTAACCCGCAATACACCCAATTTCTGGCCGAAAATAATCAATACCTGCAAATGCCCGCCTCTGACGGCGAAAATATCGGCTTTCTTGAATGGCGGGAATACAACCAATTACAACGGCATTATCTAAAACACAAAGAAATATTCACCGACCAATTACAGCAGCCGGTTGATTTGAACCTGATCTGGGATGGCGACGGCGATAACCGGAATGCATTGTTAACGGTATTCCGCCACTTTGACAGTGCCACCGTTATTAAGGGGCTCATGGGCAAGCCGCCGTTAACCGCCTGGGTTGTTGATTACCCCATATTTGAACGCATACATTATTTGCTGGCCGCAGGATTCAATGTCTCCGGCACCATTGGGCATCAAGTCACCACGCGTCTGTATATGGATTTCTTGCGTATGGAAGCGGAAAATAATTTTCTAAAATTTATCCCGATCAAACGACGCATAGCCCTGCACAACAGCTGGTACGAGGGTATTGATTTAAAGATTTTCAGTTTTTTTGAAACGCCTGCCTTTAACACCGACAAGGAACCGGCACTTCGCTATCAAACTTCCGATTACAAGCATGAATTTTTTCAACGTCTACAGCAACGGCTGGGACAAGCCGGCGGGCCGCCTGATTTGATCAACCGCTGCCTGCAAGCGCAATGCAATAACGCCGATGCGATACCGGTTCAACAACAGATTGACACCATGATGCGTAAACTGGCTGATTTAAAAGGCGAAGAAATTGCCGCCTTGCCGGAATTATCCTTTCTACGCATAAAAACAGCCGATCCTGCAACAGACCGGGTCTACACCCTGGTTCGCAATCAAAAGCTACTGAATGTATCATTCATCTTTGGTGAAAACCTACGCAGAGAGCCGGAAAAAGATACGCTTACCGTCGTCCCTGGGTTTCTTGGCAGTTATCCCAATATATTTTTCAGTGTGCCACAGTCGCAACTGGCAGGATTCATTGATCAGCTAAAACACAGTTCAACCAGTACCGATGCCGACTTGTTTTACGGTCTTTACGGCATTCGCCGTACCCATCCTGAGATATGGCAGTATTACGATTGGTTTAATAAGAAATATCGCGATGAACAACCCGAAAACTCAGGTCTTTTTGACATGAATAGGTATGAAAACCTATAGACTAAAGCCGTTAAAAATCAAACAATAGCGACATAGGCCGGTTTCAGCGGAAGCGAAAACAAGCGTTTCCGCTCAAACACCTGACGGTTTTACAGCACCGCAAAAGCAAATCAGCAGAGGTCGCCCAACATGAACCTGTACGATTTTCGACATAACCCGCGCCGGTCGCTAATGACTCGACGCGTGGCTGACAGACGCAAGATACCCTACCCGTTCGGCTCACCGGAATGGGTGGAAAATATAAAAAAACATTATCTGGCTTGGCCAAAAGTCAATCGTCGTGACCTGAACAGACGCACTAATGAAAGGCGTGCAGTTGATCGGCGGTTACAACAGCTTTCCGAGCAACTCCGTTCCGAAAAAAAATATTCCATGATTTTACTTACACAAGAAGAAAGAAAGTTGCTTGAAGACCTTTATATGAGTGATCAGGATTAGCCGGTTTACTCGGGGTTCCCGCCGATGACAATCGGCAATAAGGTCTGAAAATCAAATAATTCATGCCTTTCAATGAGCGACCAACCGGTCGCCCCTACAATTCATCTGCACCCTAATTCTGCTTGGGAAAAATAAGTTTATCGGTTGCAAAACCCAGCGTCTTGGCTTGTTCAATTAATGCCGTCAACGTCGACTCGGGCAGTTGTTTAGTTCGGGACAATATCCAGAAATAAGAGCGATCCGGCCCGGTGACCATCGAATAGGCATAATCTTTTTTATCCAGCTCAATGATATTGTAACCGCCATAAAACGGCCCGAAAAAAGACACTTTCAGCCTGCCTTTATCCGTCTGCCCGACAAAATACGCCTTGCCTTGGGCCTCGTGCCATTTCCCGGCCTTTATATCCCACCCCTTGTTCAGCACATCAACACCACCATCGTCTCGTAAGGTATAGGTCGCTGAAATATTCTCCAAGCCCCGTTCAAATCGATGATCGAGCCGGGCGATTTCGTACCAGGTCCCCAAATAACGATTAACCTCAAAACCGTCAACCGCCGTAATCCCCTCGGGAATACCGGTACAACTGGTCAATAAGCTAATAATCAGTATAAATAATGCTTTCATGCGCGATGCCTTTTAAAAGGGATATTTACTACATCAGACGACTCACTTTAACGAGCAGGATTCTGCCAGTCAACTCAGGAGGTATTATCGGCAAATTTTTAAAGACAATCGGCGGCTCGCCTGTCAAAATCCAGGGTGTTTCCATCGAACCGATTTGTCACTAAACAGAGCTCCGCGTGCCATGAAACTGCAACATGTTGATATACATAACGCCATTACCGCCTTAAGTTGCGCACTGGATTTAGTCGGCGTTGACGAAGTCAGACACGGCAAACGGGTGGCGATCATGGCCAATTCTATTGCCCGTCGCCTGAACTGGCCAGAGCTTGAGTGCCTGTCTAGTCTTTACGCCGGCATGCTCCATGATTGCGGGGTTTCCAGAATCCATGAACACCGTCGGCTCACAGAAACACTGGAATGGGACGGTGCCGAGGATCATTGCATCCGTGGCGCCGCTTATTTGTCGGCCTGTCAGCCGTTGGCGCATTTATCCACTGAGATTCGCTACCATCACACCCGCTGGGAAAAACTGCTGGAGTCACCTATCGATCATCAACTGCGCTTGCGTGCCAATCTGCTGTATCTGGCAGATCGCATCGATATGCTGCAAGCGCCTTTCCTGAACAGCGACCGGATTCTGATCGAGTATCCTGAAATTATCGCGCATATCAAAACACTGTCCGGCGTATTTTTTGCGCCTGAACTGGTGGACGCCTTTGCCGACATCGCTGATGTCGAGGCTTTTTGGCTGGCCATGGAACCCGAATATCTGGATGAAGATTTACACCGCATCGGCCGCCATATTCCAACGACCCCGCTCGGCATTCCTGCGCTTAAAGAGCTGGCGCGGCTGTTTTCGCGCGTAGTCGACGCCAAATCTCCATACACCAATGAGCACTCGCAACGAGTAGCGCATATCGCCCGGCAATTGGCCATGGATTTCGGCATTGCAGGCTATGAGCTTGAGCAGATTGAAATCGCCGGACTGTTGCACGACATCGGCAAACTGCGGGTATCGGAAGACATCATTGACAAACCCGGCAGTCTGACGCAGGATGAAAGGGCCACCATGCACCGCCATAGCTACGATACCTTCCGCATTCTGCAGCGCGTTTTTGACGATTCAAAGATACCGATATGGGCCGGATTCCATCATGAGACCTTGATCGGCGATGGTTATCCGTTTAAAAACGGCAACAAAGAACTGGATCTGGAATGCCGCATCATTGCCGTTGCCGATATTTTTCAGGCGCTAGCGCAAGAACGGCCTTATCGCCACCCCATGAGTCTTGAGTATATTGTTAACAATTTACAGTCGCGCGTTGCCAGCGGCCATCTCGATGCCAAAGTGGTTGCTAAATTGACCGAAAATGCCGAACTCTATTACCGGTTGGCCATGGCTTGATCCTGGGTTCCAAGCTCAAAACCCACTAGTTAACTAAACCAACGGAAAATTTTAGGGGTGGCTAAACGTTTTCAACTTAATCAATAGTTATGAGGGCACGATGATGAATATACTGATTACTGGCGGCACCGGTTTTATTGGCAGTGCCTTGGTTAAAAGCCTGATCGACCTAGATCATGCTGTTACGGTGTTGAGCCGCAGTCCGGATACGGTTGCCAAAATATACGGTTCGCGCATTCATGCACTGGGTAGTCTCACGCAGCTTAAAGCCGAAGACCGCTATCAGGTCATCATCAATCTTGCCGGTGCGCCGATAGTTGACGCCCGCTGGAGCGAGGCACGCAAACAGCTGATCCGGGCCAGTCGTATCGACCTGACTGAACACTTGGTAGCCTGTATCGCCCGCATGGACGTTAAGCCAGAATTATTAATCAGCGGTTCCGCTATCGGCTATTACGGCGACCAAGGCGACACGGTGTTAACCGAACAATCGACGCCTTATGAAGATTTCTCGCAACAACTTTGCGCCGATTGGGAAGCTGCGGCAAAACAGGCCGAACCATTCGGTGTCAGAGTCTGCCTAATCCGAACCGGCTTGGTTATTGGCAATGGCGGCGGTTTTCTGCAACGGATGTTACCGACATTTCGCTTGGGCTTGGGTGGGCGTTTGGGCGACGGGCGGCAGTGGATGTCCTGGATTCATCGTCAGGACTGGATCAACATCGCGCTGACCATGATGGCCGATGCAACCATGCGCGGCGCTTATAATGCGACCGCGCCGAACCCGGTGACCAATGCCGAATTTACCCGAATTCTGGCGCAATGCCTGAAACGCCCTGCCCTGCTGCCGGTTCCGGCCTGCGCGTTAAAAATAATGCTTGGCGAAATGTCGCAGCTGGTGTTGGGCAGTCAGCGCGTAGTACCGGAACGGCTATTGACGCAGGGGTTTACGTTTCAATATGACGATCTTGCTGCTGCGTTAAATGAGGCGTTATCGCATCAATAGCAATCCGACTGAGCCCTGTGTTAGGTCATCGCTATCTATACAAGTTATCTCTTGTTCTCACGCAAGAGCGTCACTGCTATTAAGTTAAGACATGGACAGGATTGTGGCGGCGACTTCAGACGCCAAAATTCAGAAAAACTTACGTAGGTAATTTTAGGTAGTAGCGGCTTGTTTAAACCGGGCTTTGCTTAGTTGACTCTCACGGGCATGATCAATAATCGGTGCGGGATAACGGCAAGCACTGTGTTGCTTGTCCCATTGATGAATGGTTTTAGGCAAAAAATCTTGCAGTTCCGGCAGCCAGCGATAAATATACCGGCAGTCCCGATCAAATTTAAGTTGCTGTAGCCAAGGATTGAAAATCCTGAAATACGGTTGCGCATCGCAACCGGTCGAGGCAGCCCATTGCCAGTTGCCGTTATTGACGCAAGGATCATAATCGATCAGATGCCGGGCAAAATAACGTTCGCCCCAGCGCCAGTCGATATGCAGGTCTTTGACCAGAAATGAGGCGGCGATCATACGCACCCGGTTATGCATGTAACCGGTGGCGTTGAGTTCACGCATCCCGGCATCGACGATCGGAAAGCCGGTTTTTCCGGCGCACCAGGCTTGAAAATAATCGGGATTGTTATCCCAGTGCAGATCGGCAAATTTTTCCAGAAACGCCCGTCCAAAAACCTGCGGAAAGTGATAAGCGATATGGATAAAAAAATCGCGCCAGTAAAGCTGCCTTATCAGCGGATGTTCACTGCCGAGTTGTTCGGTAATCGCATAATAAACTTCCCGAACCGAACAAGTGCCGAACTTTACATGCGCGGAAAGTTTGCTGGTCGCATCCAGCGCGGGAAAGTCGCGGGTATTTTGGTAATCAGCGCAGTCGCCGAGCTGATCCAGTATCGCCAAGGCCTGATTGCGACCACCCTTGATTGCGGGTTCCGCAACTGATACATCAAGCTGATCAAGGCTAAATTCAGCAGCTTCCGCCAAAAAATTATGTCTAACCAATGTTTCCGGCAACGCAACCGGAAACAACCGTTTGGCATTGTTATAAAACGCTGTGAACACTTTATACGGCGTTTTATCCATTTTTACCGCCTGCTCCGGCTCATTAAGCAGGCTATCGGGAAGCGTATGCAGTGCAATGCCCAACTGCTTACATACGGCGGCCAGCTCATCATCACGCTGCCGACTGAACGGCGTGTAATCGCGATTGATAAACACCGCTTGTATCTGTTGCTGTTCGGCCAGCTGCTTGACGACCTGCTCCGGCAGCGCATGATAAAGCGCCAGTTTGCCGCCTGCCGACTGCAACTGCTGCTGAAGATCCTGAATGGACTGCAACATAAACTGCAAGCCCGGCTGGCTCTGATAAGGATGCGGCTCAATCTGCCGGGGATCGAAAATAAAGCAGGGAATGACTTGCGCTGAAAGCCGCAAGGCTTCAAGCAGCCCGGTATTATCTTCAAGACGCAGGTCGCGACGGAAGATGAATAATGAAGTCGAATAAGCGATCATCGAAGCCTTTTTTAAAAATGGCGGAAAAAATAGTAAGCTGAGGATTGTTAATCCTTAGCCGTTTTACTCAATAACCTGCGCCTGTTGCAGTTGCGCACGGAGCATTTCCACCCGCTTGCGATTCACCCCGAAATCGCCGTGACCGGTACGCGATGCGGAACGGATATGAATTAACCTGGCTTCCGTATCCAGTATCGCATCTATATCATCGACAAAGCGAAATACCAGACTGGTTGCCTGGGCATGAAGCATGTCGCCGGTTTCGTTGGTGATTACCGTTCGGCTTTGATTAAGCAGGGCTTTTTTCAAGGCCGTCCAAGCATCTTCAACATTGCCGGTAATTTTAAACGGCGCAATAAAATGATCGACGTCTGCCGCCTGACTGGACACGCAGTTGGGGCTGCTTGGACAAGGCGGTAATTGTTTTTCTGCTGCCTGAATTGCTGTGCTTAGTGTCATAACGATAATATAAAAAATGGTTTTAAATTTCATCAGTATAGCCCCTCGAAAAAATCTGCCGTAATAAAAGCATCGCATCAATCACAGACAAATGCCAGCAGAGTCGATACAAAAACTATCTCTACAGCGCCAAGTTTTAGTGCTAAAGTAAAAAATTCTATCTTTAAAAACAGCAAACTTCTATGAAAAAAATCCCTATCGGTATCAGCGGTTGTTTATTAGGCCAGAATGTCCGTTATGATGGCGGCCACAAACGGGATTCTTATATCACCGGCACCCTGAGCGAATATTTTGATTTTCAAGCTTTTTGCCCGGAAGTGGAAATCGGCCTGGGTACGCCGCGCCCCACCATTCACCTGGTAAAAATAGATAATGCCGTACGCTGTGTCGGCATTAAAGACCCTGAAATCGATGTAACCGACCGGTTACGCAGTCATGCTGAATTCCAAAAAGAGCTGCACGCCGACTTATGCGGTTATATTTTAAAAAAGGGTTCGCCCAGTTGCGGCATGGAACGGGTCAAGGTTTATGTCGGCGTTCAAGCGCATAAAGATGGCGCAGGCATTTACGCTCAGGAAATGATGCGCAATAATCCGCTGTTGCCGGTAGAGGAAGAAGGCCGACTTGGCGATCCCGGACTGCGCGAGAACTTCATCCAGCGCGTTTATGTGCTCCACCGCTGGAAAACCATGCTAGAAGAAGGGCTTACGCTAAGCGCCCTGACGCATTTTCATGCCCGCCATAAGCTGATCATCATGAGTCATGAAGATTATCGCGACCTGGGACAACGGATAGCCGGTGCCACCAAAGCCAATCTTGCGCAAACTGCGGAGCAATACATTTTACAGCTGATGACGACCCTTAAAAAGGTGGCCAGCCGCAAAAATCATGTCAATGTCTTGCAGCACATTCAGGGCTATTTAAAAAGGTACTTAAGCGCCGACGATAAAGCCGAACTCTGCGAAGTGGTTGAAAATTACCGCAATGGCTACGTCCCGCTGATAGTGCCGTTGACCCTGCTTAAACACCATTTCCGCAAAAGCCCCGATCCGTATATAGAAGAGTCCTATTACCTGTCGCCTTATCCGCAAGAACTGCAACTCATCAATCAATTGTAATCATGGCAAAAATATTAATCGTCGGCTGCGGCGCAATTGGCTCGGAACTTGGTCGGGTGTTATCGGCACAAGGTCATGATGTCACCGGGCTAAAACGCAAGCCGCCTTTATCCGCGCCAGGCCTAATCAACTATGCCACTGCCGATATAAGTTCAGCTGCGGATCTGAGCGATTTGGACACCGATTTTACTCAGGCGTTTTTTATCGTTTCACCTGACGGGCGCAATGAACAAAGCTATCGCGCTGTTTATCAAACCGGCTTGGGCAACCTGCTGGCCAAGCTGCCAAAAACGCAGTGGCTGATGGTCTCATCGACCAGCGTCTACGGACAAATCCAAGGCGAATGGGTGGATGAAGATTCAGTCGCACAGCCGGAAAATATCACCAGCCGCTTGATCAGGCAGGCCGAACAAACATTAATGGATTTTAACCCGGCTAATATCGTGGTGCGTTTTTCCGGGATTTACGGACCGGGGCGAGAATACCTGTTAAGACAGGCCATGCAAACACCGGCCATACAGCAATCTCCGCCTTATTTTACCAACCGGATACATCAGCAGGATTGCGTGGGCGTTTTATCTTTTTTACTGGAACAGCGTTTGGCGGGCAACGCCTTGGCTCAATGCTATCTGGCCAGCGATGATGATCCCGCGCCGACCTGGGACGTCATGACCTGGCTGGCAGATCAACTGCATTGCCTGCGACCGACTGCTAAAGCGGCCGATGCCGGAATGAATAAGCGCTGCAGCAATGCCAGGTTAAAGGCCTTGGGTTATCAATTCCACTATCCGAGCTATAAAGACGGCTATCTGGAATTGGTTAAATTAAACCGGAAATAGTGATGGCTGAATATATTGTGGGCGCGAATCAATTCGCACCCACAATAGAGAAAATATTAGTTATACCTCGGATAATCGGTATAACCCCTTTCATCGCCGCCATAAAAAGTCGCCTGGTCGGGCGTATTCAGCGGCAGGTTTTTGGCAAACCGCACCGGCAAATCCGGATTGGCGATAAACAACTTACCAAACGCCACCATATCCGCATGATTCTGTTCAATAGCGCTATTGCCGCTCTCCAAGTCATAACCGTTATTAGCCATGTAGAAACCGGTAAAACAGTTTCTTAAGGCCTGATAATCCAGCTGCCGCTCACCGGTTAGCATGTCGCCTTCCAGCACATGCAGGTAGGCCAACGGATAGTCGGATAAACTTTTGGCGACCGCGTTAAAGGTTTGCTGCGGCTGACTGTCTTTAATATCGTTAAAGCTGTTTTCCGGCGACACCCGCACCCCTACACGATGTACGCCCCAGACAGCGATGGTTTTTTCAACGACTTCAAGTAACAAGCGCATCCGTTTGGCAATATCGCCGCCGTAAGCATCTTCCCTCCTGTTGGTGCCGTCGCGTAAAAACTGATCCAGCAAATAACCGTTGGCGGCATGAATCTCCACGCCATCGAAACCGGCCGCTTTAGCATTTTCTGCAGCACTTGCATACTCGGCAACAATGCCCGGCAGCTCCTCGAGAGTCAGCGCATGCGGCGTTTCAAAATTCTGCAAACCCTGATGGGTCATAGCCTGACCGGCGGCTTTCAACGCGGACGGCGCAACCGGTAAACATTGGCCCGGTTGTAGCGATGAATGGGAGATTCTGCCGGTATGCCAGAGCTGGATAAAAATCCGACCGTCTTCATCATGAACGGCATCGGTAACACGTTTCCAACCGTCAACCTGCGCTTTGGAATGAATACCCGGCGTTCCCGGATAGCCAAGGCCAGTAGCCGATATTTGACTGCCTTCGCTAATAATCAAACCGGCTCCGGCGCGTTGCCGGTAATATTCCACATTCATGTCCTGAGGCACATTGCCCTCGCCCGCCCGGTTGCGCGTCAACGGCGCCATAATTATCCGGTTGGCTAAGGCCAAATCCCCCAACAATATCGGCGAAAACAGATTGTTTTTTATGGATGTCATGATGTGCTCTTTAGATTTAGACTATATACAGGGTGAAAAGATTAGGGATTAAGCAATACAGGGTAACGGGAGTGCAAGCTTCGCTTGCAACAGGCGAAGCCTGCACTTCCGTAGACCACACTTAACAATACCATAGCCTTAAGTTAAGCGCTCCGCGAACCCTATCAAACCTGCCCTGCAGGTTTATTGGTCGCCGCCTTAATGGCTGTTTTATCGGCTTTATCTTTCGCTTCATCACCCGGTTCCGAAGGCTTGTTCACTTGCAAGTCATCGTCTTCCGCAGGCGGCCTAGGATTTTTGCCGGCCATTAAATCCTCAATTTGCAAGCGATCTATAGTTTCCCATTTCATCAGCGCATCGGCCATTTTGTGCAGGATGTCGATATTCTCTTGCAGAATAGTTTCAGCGCGTTGATAGTTATGGTCTATCACCGAACGTATTTCTTCATCGATCAGCTGTGCGACATTACTGGATACGGAACTGCCTTGAGTTCCCGGATGCCCCAAAAATGCTTGGCCGCCTTCCTCGCCATAAACCAGTGGCCCGAGTTTTTCGGAAAAACCCCAGCGCGTCACCATATTGCGGGCCAATTCTGTAGCACGCTCAATATCATTCGATGCGCCGGTGGTCACCCGGTCGCCGCCGTAAATCATCAACTCCGCAATCCTGCCGCCAAACAAGCTGGCTATCTGGCTTTCGAGTTTGCGTTTGCTGGCGCTGTATTGATCCCGCTCAGGCAGAAACATAGTGATCCCCAGGGCGCGGCCTCTGGGCATAATACTGACTTTATAAACCGCATCATGATCCGGTGACTTTTGCCCGACGATACAATGCCCGGCTTCATGGTAGGCGGTTAACAATTTATCCTCTTCGGTCATCACCATGGTATGCCGCTCTGCACCCATCAGAATTTTGTCCTTGGCTTTTTCAAGATCGCTCATGCTGACTTCCTGCTTGTTGGAACGGGCAGCAAACAGCGCGGCTTCATTGACAATATTGGCCAAATCGGCACCTGAAAAACCGGGGGTACCTCGGGCAAGATATTTCAATTCGACATCGGCCGCCGCAGGGACTTTTTTGATATGCACGTTGAGAATTTGCTCACGACCGCGCACATCGGGCAAGCCGACATTCACCTGACGATCGAAACGCCCCGGTCTGAGTAGAGCCTTATCCAGCACATCGGCGCGGTTGGTTGCGGCGATCACGATAACACCTTCATTACCGTTGAAACCGTCCATTTCCACCAGCAATTGATTCAAAGTTTGCTCCCGTTCGTCATTGCCGCCACCCATGCCCGGACCGCCCCGCTGGCGACCGACAGCATCAATCTCGTCGATAAAGATAATGCAAGGCGCATGTTCTTTAGCTTGGGCAAACATATCCCTGACTCTGGATGCGCCGACACCGACAAACATTTCGACAAAATCCGAACCTGAAATGGTAAAAAACTTCACTCCCGCTTCACCCGCAATGGCTCTGGCAATCAGAGTTTTACCGGTTCCCGGCGGGCCAACCATCAAAATACCGCGCGGTATTTTTCCGCCCAATTTTTGAAATTTCTGCGGATCGGCCAAAAAATCAACCAGCTCGGCCACGTCTTCTTTGGCTTCTTCACAACCGGCAACGTCGCTAAAAGTAACCATCATTTTGTCTTCTTCCAGCATTTTGGCTTTGCTCTTGCCAAAGCCACCGCCGCCCATGCCACTTTGCGTTCTGCGCATGTAAATGACCAGCACCACTATCATTAACAGCATCGGAAACCAGGAAATAAAGATCTTCATCAGCAAGGTCTCTTCCTCCGGCGGCACTGTCCTTATCTGCACACCGGCAGTCAGAAGATCGTCGATTAAGTGCCCATCGCCGGGATTAAAGGTCTGGTAGTTTTGACCGTCTGAAGTCCGAACGCCAATCTGCTGGCCGCTCACTTCCACGCGCTCAACCTGCCCACTTTTTACCTTGCTGATAAATTCCGAATAGGCCAGGGAATCCTGTATTGGCGGCGTGGAGCGCAATCGGTCGTAGATTAAATAAACGCCGGCAATAACAACGCCGAAAATCAGAATATTAAACAAATTTTTTTTCATAGGTATCTCTCTTGGCCGCGACTGCATGGATGGTGGCCGCGACTGCTCCCGGCAGTCGTCGGCATTTCCTCCATCCATGGAGGTCAGAAGTGTCGCAATCGGTAGGGAACCGATGCGACCGCTTAATAACGAGCATTAATCATAAAAAACTCATTAATTGCTCACCATAATTGAGTTTCATTTTTTTAAGCGCCATCACTTGAATCTGCCTAACCCGCTCTCGGGTTAAGTGAAGTTCTGCGCCAATTTCCTGTAAAGTCATTTCATTATCGGTATTGATCCCGAAATGACAGCAAATAATCGTTAACTCCCGTGGATTAAGAATTTTAATCGCCTTGCTAACCCAGGCTTTAAGGTCGGATTGCTCTATTTTTTTAAACGGCTGATCAAAAACCTGCTGTTCTAAAAAAGCTATCGGTGCCAATGAATCTTCATCGTCATCTAAATTTTCCAACGATACTGCCGTTTGCGAGATAGATAAAATAGCACTTATTTGGTCAACGGGCATTTCTGAGTATTCGCTTAATTCTTTAAGCAAAGGCTCTCTGCCCGTTTTTGAAAGCAACTCGGTTTTAGCGCGTAATACCTTATGTATGTTAGCCACCTGTTCACAAGGCACACGCACGACTCTTTCGCCACGAGACAAAGCGCGGGACATAGCCTGTCTTATCCAATAAGCCGCATAGGTTGAAAACTGGAATCCCAGACGGTAATCGAATTTGTCGATAGCCCGTAATAAGCCGGTTTGACCTTCCTGAACCAGATCGTCAAAGTCTAAAAACCCGCATCGGTACCGGTTGGCTATGAACAACACCAAGCCGGAATTTGCCTCGGCTAATGCCTGTCTTGAACTTAACCAAAGGTGTTCTGCAAAAATCATATCCGTTACATATTGACGCATATCGGCACCGGATAAAAACAGAAATTGCTCATCAAATTGACTAGCGCGCATGGCATCAATTATATCAGGCAGTTTTAACTTGTCGCGCCGACTTGATCCCTGCAGCCGTTTGAAAACCAAATCGGGACAATTTTTGGCTAATTGAGCGCAATCGCCTCGGGTCTTGAAAGCATAAATGATAAGCTCCGTCAGCACCAGCAGGTCTTCAATCGAAAAAGGAAACGTTTGTAATGCCTCGGTTAATTGCTGTTTTTCATCGGCATCAACCTTATGCTTAAAACCTCGGCCTGAAAACGACAGGCTTGCCAGCAAGTAATGGCTCTTGATTTTTGCTAACGTAACCGTCAGCGCTTCGACAGCCTGCTCAGTCTTGGACGCGTCGGCTTCGTATCGATGAAGCAACCATAACGCAGTGGCAGGAAATTGTGACAGGATATTAATCAGACTGGACTTACCAGACTCTAAATTACTCGCCATTTGTAAAGTGCAATGCTCGGCGCTTTCTTTCGCTTCATTAACCTCATTAACAATCGCCTTTCCCGGCATTAATAAAAATTTATTTGAATACATCATAGCCCCCAAACCCTGCATACACTGTTTTTAACAGCTCATTTGACCAAGCTCCTACTATGAAAAATAGTGCGGTTAAAGGAATTCATCAAATTCACATAATAATACCCATTTCATTGAATAAAAATCCTTTCAGCAGTAGGGTATATTTAAGGCCGCCCCATAGACATCAGCTTAAAGACCACTGAGATTCACTCTCTTGAATTAATGTGCGTGTTTTCTCCATGTCTTTCATATCCTCTGTGATGAATGACTTTTTTTGGCTGATTTAGTTAAGACTACATCAGCCTTTCCGGCATAGGAGCGATAAAATACCGAATCATTGAAACCTGAAGACATAAAAGCTACTTTTATAGCTTTCTCATATCGTTTTCATAAAATGTTTATAATCGTATACTGAAAACCAAGCGTTTGTACAATACTGATACTCTATACATAAATAGGTTTTTCCTATATAAATACAAACCTCTTTTCTCGTGCTTACACTCCAGAGGTCGTGAAATAATGCATATTTCAGTGCACATTAAGAGATAACCACGAAGAACACGAAATTTTCAATGAATTAAACATTTCTCCATGTCCTCAGTGATAAATAATTTTTTAGGTTGATTTGGCTATTTTCACAGTCTCTACGGTGAAAAGGCCGCTTATTATCATAAGCATTCAACAAGGGGTCAAGCGTTTGCAGCGGCCGGCTTTATCAGCTGCATTACCGGTTACGTTTCGACCCTGGAGGTCTTTACAACGATTAACAGCAGCCATTAAGACAGCAGACAAACGCGTGAATGGTGGATTCCAGAAGCTGTGCCGCCAAATATTATCATCGTCCCAACACTCCGGCGTCGCCTTTGGCAACACTAAAAACACTGCCGAAACAGCAAAGCGGCATGCCGAGAGCACCAAGTGTTTCAGTATACGAAACTAACCGAATTATTTCTTTCGCGTTCTTGGTGCTCTCTGTGGTAAATTTTTCTTAACTTGATTTGGCTATTACTTTCACAATCTCCGCAGCGTGAGCTGCGATAATCTATGCATCCTGCCGGACTAAATACATCTTGAATTTACCATGACCGCTATTCCTTT
This sequence comes from Methylobacter arcticus, assembly GCF_050917435.1. NCBI lineage: Bacteria > Pseudomonadati > Pseudomonadota > Gammaproteobacteria > Methylococcales > Methylococcaceae > Methylobacter > Methylobacter arcticus. The sequence goes on along the minus strand of NZ_CP159583.1, from coordinate 1,393,925 downwards.
ATTCATTACCGCCCCGCATCCTTGCAGCTATTTAGAGAATGAGGCGGCACAATCCGCGTTTGTTGATCCATCATTCAGGCTGGATACCGTCATTTATTCGCTGCTGATTGCTCACGGTTTCAGGCGTAGCGGCGATGATGTTTATCGCCCCCAGTGTGCGCAATGCTCGCAATGCGTTCCGGTACGTGTGCCTGTGGCGCAATTTAAGCCCAACCGCAGCCAAAAGCGTTGCTTGCAAAAAAACCGACAAACCACCGCCATCATTAAGCCCGCCGTTTTCGAACAAGCCCATTACGATCTTTATCTGCGCTACCAAAATCAGCGCCATGCCGAAGGCAACATGGCAAACACCAGTCCTGATGAATACATTAAATTTTTAGGCAGTTCCTGGTGTAACACCCAATTTATAGAATTTTTTTGTGACGACAAACTTGCCGCCGTTGCGATTGTAGACCGGCTCGATAACGCCCTCTCTGCCGTTTACACCTTCTTTGACCCCCAGTTTTCCAGCTACAGTCTCGGCGTTTATGCGGTGCTGTGGCAAATACAACATGCACAGAATCAGGGCCTGGAATGGTTGTATCTAGGTTTTTGGATTGCTAACTGCCGAAAAATGAACTACAAAGACCAATACCAGCCTTTGCAAGGTTTTATCGGTCAACATTGGACCCTGATCAGCCCTTGAACCTGCGACCGACAAACGTTTATTAAATGGTCTGATGCACGCTGTAACCGACTCAATTGCAAGCCGTTACAACTAAGCATGAAAAACCATCATCTTCTTGGTTAATTCCGATTGGATGCGACAAAAGCTAACATTTTTTCGATTGAGTGAGAATCTGACCAAATCAGCGCAAGAATTAATAAAGGCAAGTGGGCGCATATGAATCTACTGACATAGCGAATTTAAAGCCAAATATTGAAGCCCGTCAGAAGCTACAGATGCTTTTTCCAGGCAAGAGCGGACTCCAAATAAAATTGAAACCCATCCTTGTCCTACATATCGGTCAACCGGTTTTGATAGTTGTCGCCGACCCGGACAGAGTAATTGTCGCCGAACACTTCCAGCCTAGCTTCCATACCGCCTGACGCAGCCAACATATCAACCATAGGGTTTACCTGTGTAAGCAGTGCTTGCTTTTTTTAGCGTGCTGATGACTGTGTTTTTGTTAATCCCCACCAACACTCGCCCCCGTATCACGAATGCCGCTGCCATTGATCGCCATCTCCACCACTTGGCGTTTGACTCCAGGCACACAGGTCTTATAGCGATAATCAAGAGGAAATGTCTTGGCTAAACAATCAATGACTTTCGTTGCAGATTGATCATTGGGACATATTTTTCTGAGGTTGATCGCTTTTCCAATGACGCTATTAACGGACTCAATGGCATTAGTGGCGTAAATAATTTTCCTAATGAGGGATGTAAGCCCGTTGCGGCCTGGTAATACTGCATAAACTAACGGGTGCAAATCCCACCTAGGTAATCGCTAGCCACGAGTTTGGTATTAAGCCTATGCAGGCATAGCGGTAACGATATGCCTAATACGTAGGCACGAAAGGAAGCAAGGCGTAAAGGTAACAGGTGATGCTGACCTTGAAGGTCGAGGCGTAAAGACTCGCTCGTAAATTGATAGTAGTGACCTGTAGCACTCATTACAACTATATTTACACGTTTCAACTGTACATTAGCAAAGCCCGACCACATTACCCTCCTGATAATTTTTACAGACCGCCTTAACCTGGGTACACCAGCCAGCTATTTCATCAACTGGCTTTTCACTGCCGTCACCATGCGCGGCAAAGATCGCCTTACGCAACCGCAGCAGAGTCGATTCCAGCGTCGCAATGTCTTCTAGGGAATATTCCTTAAATAGTTGGTTAACATAGTCCAGATGCTCGGGTACGGCTTGTTCAAATAAGGTTTGTCCCGCCGTCGTTAGTCGGACAATCTGACTGCGACCATCGGTTTTCGAGGCAATCCGTTGTACCAAGCCTTTATGCTCCATGCGATTGATAATGCCGGTCAAAGTGCCTTTAGTGATTAAGGTTTTCTCGCCCAGTCTCTTGAAGGTCATACCGAACGCATGGCCCAAGGTCAAAATAATATCTAATTGGGGCAACGTCAGCTCTAAGGTGTACGCATGGATGGCCGCATAATTTAAAAAAGCCTGATTCGTACGCACTAACTCGCTGAGTACGCGGGGAAATTCCGTTGGAGGTGACATAGCATTTAAACCTATTTAGTTCTAATAAGAACCAAATATAGACCTAATCAAACGTAGTCTCAAGCTTTTTACCTCAATTTGCCGGTATTCATCTAAAACCCTTCCGCTTTGCCATCTAAACAGTGTCTGAGCACCATCATTAAGGCGATTTTCTGGTTTTTCGGCAAGTGTTGCCGACGTTATGAAGCCAATAGTACGCGGTCTACGACTCATCAAACCAGTGAATATAGATATCTAAATACGGCGTAAGCAATTGATAAATAAAATCTTGCTTTATAAAGTCAGATAACGGAACTCGATAAAAAAACAGGTCCAATAAAAATAGTTCTAATTAGAACAAATAATTGTACTAATTAGAACCAATAATGCTAAGATATATCCCTACCTAGCGAGTCACTTGAATCATTCGTTAGGTTGAACTATTTTATTTATCACTTGTGAGGCTTACCCCATGAACACATTCAAAAAAATTCTGCTTTCTTCTGTTATGGCTATCTCTATGTCGGCTATTTCATCAACTGCTTCTGCGGTAGCGAACCCTTCCTATGAAGACGTTAAAACGGCCATCGAAAATACCCAGGCTAAAGTCGACGAGACCATTGCTGCGTTGAACAATGGCGCCGACAAGGAAGTAGTCGCAGAGATGATCAGCGATGCCCGCCAATTGCAAAAAGATATTGCTAATAACGTGCTGGATCTGAAACGCAACCAAGCCAGCAATGTGCTGAAGCAAGCGCGTACAGCGGTCAAAAATAACGAACTGGAAGCGGCTAAAGAATCGTTAACTGATGCGGCAAACCGATATAAAGAAATTCAAAATCTTTATGCAGCGAATCACTAAGCGCTAAAGGTGTCCACGCCTTCAGGCAGACCCCTTTAAGTGATGGTGTAAAGAAAACCCTTATTCGGAATTTCCGGATAAGGGTTTTTTGTGTAACGACGATTAGCACAATGCTGGGACTTACGTCTGCGTCATGCGATGGGTTGGGACGGTTTATGCAAGTTAGGTACTGATCACAAAGTCATCAGTCGGCCTTATTTCGGACATCCTTCCATTTTATAAATAGCATAAGCTTGTCGGTCAATCTCAGCCCTTAAAGCGGCAGGCGCTTCAATGCTGTGGTATAGGTAGCAGCTCTCATGGCATCATCAAGACCAATGCTTGCTATGGCTGTAATTACAGACTTATGAAAGTTTATACATCTTGAGCTTGCCGAAGCATGCAATCAGCTCTTCCCTAGCTGTATGAACAGCTGATGAATTTAATGTAGCCAATTAGGAAACAATCCATAAATACCTAGCGCCATTGTCAATAATAGGCATTTTCATTATAGTTAAATCGTAGTATGAAAAAACCTTTCAACTTTATGAGGACTTGCTCATGAACGACTTACACAAAGATATTCTAACCGGAACGGTATTTGTCATCGGCCTAGTGGGCTTTATTTCCGGTGAATTCATTATCTCATCTGCGCTATTCGCCTTAGCGGCCATTGCCAGTAACGTCAATCTGAACCGTAAACGGGGCAAAACCGGTCAATTTTCATGGGATTGATTCATCTAACTGAAGGTCTTAACCCAGTATCTTGAAGACTTCCATGGCTTAACGACTTGGAAGTCTTTTAGTTTTCACTTCGCTTAAAACTGTTCTGCTTCACAACACCTGCTGACCGCAAGCTAAACTAGACTAGCCGCTACCACTCGATGTTGATCGACTATGAATACATTCATAGTTAACCGTTAAAGCTGGCGTGTTCAGCTATAGAAAAATATACCTTGACATCACCATGATCAGAAGCGCGTACTGGCTCCAGCTTAGAAATAAGATTTACCCTCTGCTTACCATTTCGATGTATCTTCTGTAGTTCCTCGTCCTGTTTTTCATTTTGTAATTTCCAAATTTACCGGCTCAATCCGCCTTTCTTTTAAGGCTTTATATCATCAAATTTTTATAGGACTCATTATGTCTACAATAACTACTGGCATCGTTAAATGGTTTAATTCAGATAAAGGCTTTGGCTTTATCGAGCAAGCATCAGGCCCCGATGTATTCGTACATTTTCAACAAATCAATAACTCCGGCGGCTACAAATCGCTGGATGAAGGCCAAAAAGTACAGTTCAGCGTAGCGCAAGGCCAAAAAGGCCCGCAAGCTGAAAATGTAACGGTCATTTAAGTAGCAAACGCCCGCTGTCGCGCAAAACGTCGTCACAGCGGGCAATTAAGATACACTATAAAGAAAACAGCTAATTTTTTATGTTAGCTCTTGAACTTCTTTATAAAGGCCATAGACTATGGCCTGAAAACTACTCGGGGGCGACATGGCTTCGACGTGGGTAGCAAAACCTTAAGTGCATGCCGAGGACAGTACACCTCGTAAAATCTACTGAAACTAAAGTATTCGCAAATGACGAAAACTACTCAATGGCTTTAGCTGCTTAAACACAGCACCATTCCTTTGACCATCTGTGCTTATGCGGGTGGAGTTTTTAGTACCTTTGTCGCATCGGTTCCTACCGATTGCGACACTTCCGCCATCCGTGGCAGTCGTAGGTATGAGAGGCGCTCAGAGGTCATCTACATAAGATCGCGCTGAAGTCTGTCCGGTATGGATGCGCTAAAACCTTACGAAATCACCGGTGATTTTCTTGGCCCGACGGGCGGTCACTAGCTAAATTAAAGAGCGGGATAAGCATGTAGACCTTGTGGCGGAGTACTTGCGGACGGGGGTTCAATTCCCCCCGCCTCCACCAGACGACACCAAGAGCGGGTTTGAACCCCCGCTCTTTCTGACTTTCAACTAATAATTTTTCTTGCTGGATTCTTCAATCCACCAATGGGGCCACAAATGGGGTCACATCATCCGGCAAGCAACCATGAATCACCCCGCCTATTTATGGAAAAACGAACGCGGTATCTACTTCTTTCGCGCCAGAATACCAAAACAATTTTTGGAACACTTCCTCAGCACAGAAATCAAAAAATCGCTAAAGACCGACAGCTTGCGGCAAGCCGTAAAGTTAGCACGTGCCTATCGAGCAGAATTGGACAAGAAAATGAATAAGCTTAAACACGGCTCCTATGGCGCACTTGAGGTGACGTTAAAAGCCGAAAGGGTCATAACCCTACCGGATGGCAAAACAAAGACTATCACGGGCGAAATCAAGCGCAATTTATCGTCACTTGATGAAGACACCACACGGCACAAGGAATACCTATTAAACCAGCTCGACAGAGAAGCCAAGCACCAAGTCCACGAAGCAAGGGAAGACGCTTTCTTCAAAGCCAAACTCGCAGCGCCAGCACTAAGCCCGTCCAGCACAAACACAACACCGCAAGCGGAACTATCGCCGCTATTGTCGGAGGTTATTAAAGCTTACCTTAAAGAGGGCGAAACCCTCAAACGGTGGACAGAACGAAGCAAAGAACAGGTTGTATCAACGCTTGACCTGTTTAAATCCATCGTGGGCGATATTCCCATTAAATCCATAGATAAGGCTGGCGCTAGAGGCTTCAAACAGCAATACATGAAGTTGCCCTCTAACATGAATAAGAGGGTCGCTTATCGAGATAAGAGCATCGTTGAATTGTTGGCAATCGATATTCCAGAACAAGACCGCTTGTCGCATAACACCATCAATAATAATCTGATTAGAATTAGCGTTCTGTTTAATTGGGCAAAAGATCAAGATTATATCGATAAGAACCCATTAGAGGGTTTGATGCTGGGGAAGAAAAAACGAGCATCGGAAGAACGGCAAGCTTTCGATAAAGATGACTTAATTCTTCTGTTTGAGTCGAAAGAATACCTTAAAGGCTTTAAGCATCCCTATCAATATTGGATTTCAATTATCAGCCTCCACACCGGTATGAGGCTTGAAGAAATCTGTCGCTTACGGGTTTATAATTTTAAAGAAATTGACGGTATCGGCTGCATTGCAATCGGTAGGGATGGCGAATGGGACGGCAAAACAGAGGCAGCACTTCGGCCCATTCCCATTCATCCTAAATTATGCGAACTGGGCTTGTTGCATTATATCGAACACCTCAGAGCAATCGGCAAAACGAGATTATTTGAAGAACTCAATCCGATTAATGATGAATATGGGGCGCAAGCGTCAAAATGGTTCGCACGATACCGGAAGCGATGTGGCATTGTTGGAAAAGGAAAGGTATTTCACTCTTTCCGGCATACGCTAACGAACGAATTTAAACAAAATAGGGTTCCGGTGGAGGTGGCTGAGGCTATTATTGGGCACGAAAGCGATTCAATGACCTACGGCCGCTACGGCAAAGATTATCGCGTCGATGTGATGTTTGATGCGATAAAGCTGATTGATTTTGGATTAAATCACCCAGAGTCTCACACTTAGCACGAGTCTTATTGTGTATACTCTATAAGACCTTTTTTACTCAGCCATACAATGCGGCCTTGACGTGTCTTATTTTATGTCTTATTATTAAGACTCACTAAGCCTAGGCTTTATAAGACATATTAAAAGGGTAAGATCATGGCTAAAATTGGATACGCACGAGTAAGCTCAACCGGTCAGTCATTAGATATTCAACTCGACAAACTTGCCGCCTATGGTTGCACCGAACCGGATGGTCAAATCTTTCAAGAAAAAAAGAGCGGCACCAGCACAGACAAAAGAATAGCTCTTGCAGAATGTTTACGCCACGTTCGCAAGGGCGACACTCTTGTTATTACCAAGCTCGACCGTCTAGCAAGATCAACGCTCGATCTTGCGAAAATTGCCGATATTCTTAAGAAAAAAGGCGTGGAGCTTGTTGTGTTAGATCAAGGCATGGATACAGCCACGCCAGCCGGAAAGTTATTATTCGATATGCTGGGCGCTGTCGCAGAGTTCGAGAACGCCATCCGTTCAGAGCGACAAGCTGACGGCATAGCTAAAGCCCGAGCCAATAAAGTACATTTGGGCGCAAAGTCAAAACTAACCGACCAACAACTAACTGAAATGAGACAAAAGCGCGCCAGTGGCATTTTAATCAAAGACCTGATGACCGAGTACAGCCTAAGTAAAGCATCGGTCTACCGCTTACTCGCAGAGTAATTCACTACCGCCTTAATTGACATCAAAGCCGCTTAACCATAGCGGCTTTTTTGTGCCTGAAATTTATTTTATATGTCTGGGTATGTCTGAGCACGTCCAAAGCAAATAATTATCGAATCGCTATAAATAACGCTTGTGTGACCGATCACGATTTGATATAACTATCCCGTATTGAGAATTAAACAAAATCAGTAACTTGCACCATAAAGGATTGCACCAATGGCAATAAGTACTAAAGATAGATCAAGAGCATACAGGCAACGCCGAAACTCAGGAGGCATGCAGGCAATTCAATTTACCTTGTCAAAAATTACTATCTCAACAATTGATGACTACATCGGCATTTCTGGAAACTCAAGGGCGGAAGTGGTAGAGAATGCGATTGCGTCGTGGGCATGCGATGCGGCGGAAGCATTGCCGAAGCTTAGAGAGATGGAAGAGCGCCGTAAGGCAGAACAACTTAAATCAACACAGGGCAATTCAAAATGAATTCAAAATTATCACCAGCAGACGCAGTTAGATTCATAAACACTTGGCTTAATCGCAATGGTTACGCTGAGGTATTCAAGGGCAACGTCGACACGGCCTTAAGGGAAAATCGCCGTGTCTCCCGTGCTAGCAATAATAAAAAATATGGATGCGTCCCTTACTGGAAGAATGAGCGAGGGCGCGCATTCTACGAACTCGAAGACCTGCAAGCATTATGCGAGGAGCGACTGAAACCCATTTGCGCCAAAGCGTTGGCGATTAAGTTAGCAAAGGCATCGGGTTTGAAGTACTACAGCGAGGCGGCATAATGGCAACCACATCACCACGCAAAGCGATTGCACTCAACTGTCGTGAATGCATCTACGATAAGGCCGATCAGGGAACATGGGTTCAACAGGTTCAGGCTTGTACCATAACCACATGCCACCTACATCAGCATCGACCACTGACAGGCAAAACAAAGCATTTGCAGAGGGAAACGCACTTAGCCTCACTATCAGCCGAACAAAGAGCTTTGATTGAACTACGCAACGAAACCAGCAGGCAAAACATGCTTAACGTTCGATCAGGGACAGCGGCGGCGATCAGTTCAGGCGTAGCAGTCAACTAACGCCTAACATGGGTCGACAAGTCTTAGGAAATGAGCGATATGTCGCTTTACCTACTATTCACTGCTGGAAGCTGCTTAGAACGAATACTTATACCCTAAGTATTAGGCAATAAAAAACCCCTTAGAGCTCGTAGCTCTTTTGGGGTTCAACACATGGACAGTCAAATCAATGAGCAGACATTATAGCAAAGTTGCGCTAACAATACCCAGCGCAAGAGAGGTGTTTTTATCACCAGTTAGTGTATTAAATATTGCCCGTATTGATATGGCGATCAAGAACTTCCCTATCGAGAAGCTTCGGTCTAAATTAGCAGAGGCTCATATTTTACTGACCGATTTGAATAAATTCAGGGTGTTTGTTTTCTGCACATCCAAAGCCCTATCTAATTACGGCATTGCTCCAAGATGGCAGAATCTACAAAACGCCTGTAAAACTGAAAAGCAACAATCGGCATTGGTGGAGGATGAACCCATTATCGATGCGTATTGGCTAGCACTCACATTCCCCAAACATAAAACCATTAACCAGCGATGGCAATCAATCTTTACTGATGGGTTCGGTATGGAGCTGGCGGTAAGTATCGGCGAACGCCAGATAACTACGGCCAAAAAGATCAGGCACGATTTCGAGTTATCCAGATTCCAGCAAATCGGGTGCCTTAATTTTCTCAGGAAGGCAAAATACCCAGTCGAGGGTAAATTATCCGCGATGTCGCTCCTACAATCAGCACAAAAGAGCTCACAAGTGCGCCATGAGCGTGAGTTACGAAGAAGCGACACCGTTTATCAAGTTACGCCAAAAGTCGCCACTTATCGCGCCTTAATTTGGGAGTGTTACATGCTTGCGGAAAAGTCGCCAACCAATGCAGCAAGAATTTATAAATGGATGACTGGCGTCGAAACAAACAGAGCCAATGTTAACAGAACAATTAAACGAATTAATGAGACTGTCGCCCGTAGGCGTGTGGGTGCATACGTAGGGGGGGTAGTGCCGTCTGGGGCTCTTAAAAGCCCCTATGTTTTCATGTTTTAAAAAACGCTACAGGACACGAACTACGCCCAGCCACCAGACATAACAGCGGACTACAAAATGGTTGTTCACAGCGGACTACACACGCTTTCAATTCTGTAGTCCGCTGTAGCGGACAACAGCGGACTACAAGAACCATAAAAACTGCCAAAATCTAAAGGTCAATTCTGGCGATAAATCGCCCTCATTTTACGACCGACTGACACAGCGGCGGATTGCAATATAGGTAAAACATAACCCAATTCGCCAGCAATAAAACCATACTATTTAGCAGGGTATTTATTAATCAAATCCAGCACTCAAAATTATTGGAATACAACATCGGAAACAGGCATTAGCATACATAAGTCACCACTTACTTACCTAAAAACAACAACTTAGGTAAGTATTTTTACGTAGACAATTTGGCATGCTGTGTTATTGTTGCACCTCTTTAAATAAAACGGAACCAATAACAATGAAAATGGAAACAATCAGCATCGAACAACTTTCAAACATTCTTGAAGCATCGGCAATCATATCGACATCGGCCCACGCCGGTATGCTGGTTCACAAAATCACTCACCCAGAGCTGGGCAATGCAACTACGGTTCAAGGAGTAGACGGCGGCGGTTTGCTGTTCACCAAATAGACCGACTCAAATTTGATCCCGTCTCATTGTCGACTGGGCTAAATTTTCAGCTCAATATAAAGATCACCACCTTGCGGGATTGAACCCAGCCCCTTTATAATCAATCCCACCAATAGGGCCACAAACCGGAATCACAGTGGCAATCGGCAACAAATCCGGTAAGAATATTATATTGGAAATCAGGCGCTTGGTTTATTTTCGGGAATTGAACCCAATCCCCCCCGCCTCCACCAAATTTCAAGAACCGGCAGAGCCTCAAAAGCACTGCCGGTTTTTTTATGCCTGTCGATTTTTGGCTGCTAATCAACAAAAGACTCTAAAGGTCCACGGGATTTAGTAGGAAATTTGTGGTTATCGTCCCATTTCTTTCTGAACAGGATGACCTGCAACGCAGTTTTATACCCCATTGCGGGAACTTCTGCTCCAGCGTTGCGGATGACTAGCTCAAACTAGCCGTCGTAGACGGCTTTTATCGGCAGCCATAATTTGATCGGCCATTGCTTTCCCTTGTTTTTTATAGGCAAAGATTACCAGCGCTTCACCTGGATATTGTCGATCTGTATTGCTGGTTATCGGTATGACCACAACGCGCAACAAATTCCGGTTAGCCGAGTCATTACTGACAATCACAGCCGGACGCGTTTGACGAATTTCACTACTAATAAATGGAGCGAACTCGACCCACCAAACTTTATCTCGCTTCATTGGTCGTATCTCTGGCAATGGCGTTGCACCATTCCATAGCTTCATCTTCACGCTCTTTGTCTGCGGCCATCGCCTTATATCCGTCATCCATCCGGGTATCCATGACATACGGCCTCACCAGGCCTTCAATGAATTAGCTCATTTTCCGTTTTCCAATCGTCCGAGCAGGCCTTCATACACCGCTTCATCGGGGGTAATAGTCATTTTTTATGCGCAGTAATATCCTAATACATTATAGGTATAACGCACTATAGCACGCCTTCAATTAACGATATTTTCAAGAAATTTTAAGGGCGATTGCCCCGGAACCATTACAGTCTGGATAGTAGGTAAGAAAGCAGTTTTGATACGACAAAATTACCATAGAAAAGCACTCGCCTTTTTTCCCAATACTTCGCCGTCGAATACCAGCTTTGCAAAAGAGCTCGAAAGACCCATACAAACGTGCAATGGCAATAGATGTTCTTCTCTAGGATGACAATAATTCGCATAAGGGGCATCACGCCAATGTATGAGTCTATATTCTCGTTCATTGGCTGAAAGATGGCCATTGGTGCAGGTATTAATAAGCCAATCTTCAAATGCCGCATTCATGGCATCAGGCGAATCGCCATTTGAAGTAAAAAAGGCTTTAAGGTTATGAAACGAAAAACCGGAACCGATGATGAGTACATTTTCTTTTCGTAATTCCGATAGGGCTTTGCCGATATCGATGTGTGTTTCCGGATCCAAATCATGGATCAGCGATAACTGAACACAGGGGATTTTGGCATCCGGGAACATGATTTTTAATGGCACAAACAAACCATGATCAAACCCTCGGTGAGGGTCTAATCGTGCCTCAATATCACTCTGATGCAATAGCCGAAAAATCTTATCCGCAAGGTCAGGCGCGCCCGGAGCTGGATATTGAATTTGGTAAGATTCATCAGGAAAACCATCATAGTCGAAAATGAGTGATGGTGTTTCTCCGCTGGTTATCGTGGCTATGTTCTCTTCCCAGTGAGCACTAACCACTAGGATGGCTGACGGCTGCCCCAAACTTGGCGTTATTGCCCGCAGAAAATTGACCAGATGCTGATGGCTTTTATCGCCAAGCAGGGGTAAAGGGCCACCCCCATGGGGAATAAACAAAACAGGACTTAATCGTTCATTTGATTCGCATTTCATCTCTATTAACTCCGGTATTTACCCGTCTTTTATGAACGACCTGAAGTGTTACTCATCAATAGTCGAACCGGCTTTCAGGCGATATGAAACAAAATCCAGGGCTCTTTTTTGGATTTGCTCTACCAGTTCCATGATTTGCTGATCCAGCATGAATCGCAGTTCCCATTCCATTGCCAAGTCGGTCGGCAAGCTGCCGATACGGTGATGTTCGGTGTAGCTTTGTTTCAGTAGCGCGTGGATGTCGGCAGCCTCAGTCCGGATCTCCTGTTGCCGGCCTTGCAGCACCAGCGCCGCATTCTCCAGAGCGCTGGTCAGCGCCGCATCGAAAGCTCGGCTATGTTTTTGCAGTTCATCAGGAAAGCTGCTGAATTGTTGGCCGCTTAGCAAGCGATAGCGCCGCCGAATCTGTAGCAATCCGGACAAGTTGCCTGCGGCTTCAATAACCGCACGCAACACCGTTCTTTCGTTGATTTTGTAGGTTAATCTTGCATCCGGCTCCAGTACCGCGTGAATCACCAAATCCTGTGCAGCAGCCAGATCTTTTTCAGCCGACAAGCGCAATGGCAAGGTAGATTTAAGCATCAGGCTCAGGTCCGGCAACCGGGTTGTGAACTTGGCGAGTGTGTGCAATGCCGCTGTGGTATGGTGACGGGCAAGTACAATCGAACGCCGCGGCCATAGTGCATAGTCGAGTATTCCCATCACGACGATGCCCAGCAAAATACCGATAACCCGGTCACGCGGCAGATACAGATCGGTGACCGGGCCGAAATCATGCAAAACGAACATTGCGAACGAAAACCCGAGTTGCCTTCCCATGTAAGCGATACGTTCGCTGCCGGAGGAAATCCAGGCCGCAATGGCCCACACCGGAGCCGTTGCAAGCGCAAAGCCGGCGATAGTGTCGAGCTGGGACTGGAACATCAGCACGTAAAAGTAGGCGCAGAGCCCGCCCAGGATCGCGCCCGACACCCGCAATATCGATAGCCGGTAGTCGGCGCCGAGACTGGTTTGTGCCGCGACCAGGCAGGTGGGTATGGCGGTGTTGATGTTCGGCCAGCCCAGGCTTTCAACGATCAGCGTGCAGAGTATGGCGCCCAGAGAAAATTTAATCCCGAATTGCAGGCTGTCGGCATGCGTCGCCCAGAAATCATAGCCAAGCCAGGCGGGTAACCAGTCATCTGCTTCATTACTGCCGGTTTCGGCCTCTAGGACTTTAATTTCAGACGCTGCTGCCGGCTCATGCAAGTTATGCATCAAACCGGCGGTACGTTGCAGCGCACGCCAAATGGCGGTTAACAGCGAAGGGTTGGTTTGCGAATAACTGCGCAGCACTTCATCGGTCAGCAGCGTCTCTATTTGTCCGGAAACATCGCGCGATTCTTCCACACCTTGCCGCAATGTTGCACAGGCGCTTTGCAGAGCCAGGTAGACATTTAATTTTTCCTGATTCATCGGTTGAGCGCGATACTCTGCCGTCAATACCTGATCCAGCCAGATGGCCATCTGCCGTAAACCGTCGATTTCAAGCAGCAGGGCAAGATAAGTATCATGCCGTCCATGCATGGCGGGATGTATCAGTTCCGCGTTTGACAGCAGCCCCAGTATTTTGCCGAAGCTGCCGGCGCTGGAAAATTTTGAGATGACCCGCTTATGGATATTCACGCCGCTGTCGGCCAAGCGCGCACTGAAAATGGTTTCCACTGCCGCCAGTTGTTCAGCGATACTCGTCTTCAGCTGTTTGAGCGGGTCTTGCGGCTTGATGGTCAGATGCACCACCGTCCAGGATCCAATCGCCAATACGCCAATGATCGGGATATTCCACAAGGCGTTGTAGATGCCTTGAGCGGGAGTGCTTGGGCTATACAGCACCGCCACCGAATACCAGAGGGCGATGCCGGTAGGCCAGGCGATCAGGCGGGCATGAAACAGGGCGACAGCCAGTATGATGAAAGACAAGGGGAGCAGCAGCCAGGCATCATTGCCGGCAAACATAAGCGTAAACACCGACACCAAGGTGGTGACGATGATATACCCCAGCTGGCGCAGCCCGAACGCCAACGATTGACCGGCATTCGCATACGCGTCGTAACTCAAGCATATCAGCAGTGCGATCGCCCCTAATGGCGGCACGTGCAGGGTTTGGCTGACCAGGGCAATGGTCATCGCAACGATGAACAGGCGGAATGCGGCTACGCGCCGCTCTGGAGAATCTTTGAGTTCAACTTTAAGAAATTGCGTCAGGCCGGTCCCGAACCAAAGTCTGCTTCGCTTTTTGTTCAGAGCTGAAGCGTGCTACACGTCGCCGTGGTTCATTGCGGAATCCGGCCTTTGCTTTCTCCTTCCTCAGTGGCAGGCGAAAGCCCCGGAATTTCGGCGGGACGATCCAGGACGGTGACAAAGGCGGTCATGCCCATGCGCAACGGATGTTCGGGGTCGCGTTCGTGTATCTCGATCCGCACCGGGAAGCGGGATGCCAGAATGACCCAGTTCAGGGTGCGCTGAACCTCCGGCAGAACCCCTTGTTGCTTAATATTGTCGGGATAATTGGCCCAACCGATGCCGGTTACCACCCCCCGGTAGCGTTTTCCCGGATAGCCGACCAAGAATACGTCGGCTTCCTGACCTGGGCGGATGGACTGTAGATAAGTTTCTTTGAAGTTGGCGATAACATACCAGTGGCGGTCATCGACCAAAGCGAACATTTGCGTTCCGATTCTGGCGTATTCGCCTTCGCGTGTGTTCAGGTTGGTGACGTAGGCATCGAAAGGCGCACGCACCGAACAGTATTCGACGTCCAGTTCAGCGGCGACAACGACCGCTTTGGCCGCTTCGATGCGGGCATTGACGTTGCCGACCTGGGCAATCAACGATACGGCGCGGCGGCTATCGCTTTTGGCTTCGTCTATCGCGCTCCGGGCCGAAAGTTCCTTGGCCCGAGCGTCCGCCAGTTCAGCGCGCGATGCGGCGTATTTGGATCGGGCCTGCTTGAGCTGGTCTGCCGTTACGTATTGTTTCTCCGCCAAGGGCTCAAGACGTTCCACATAGCTATGCAGATATTCATCCTCGGCCTCAATCCTGCTGACTTCAGCCTCGGCGGCGGCGCGTTGGTGTTCCAGTCGTTCGATGGCCAGCTCGGCGGAGCCGCTGGAGGCGCGGCGTGAATCCACATCTTTTTCGGCCACCAGCAATTCCGCCTTGGCTTGGGCTAGTTTGGCCTGATAGGGGCGGGGATCGATCACATACAGCAGATCGCCCTGCTTGACGTACTGATTGTCTTCGACGTGCAATTCCACGATACGGCCGCTCACTTCGGGCGCGATGCCGACGATGTTGGCCCGCACCATCGCATCGTTGGTGCGGGGATGCTGATAGTTGATGCGCCAGACCAGCGCCCCGGTCACGAGTGCGCCCAGCACGATTAACGTTCCGATGATGCGTCCCAGCATCATGCGGCGTTTAAAATTTATAGCGTGATTATCAGTTTGACTGTTTTCCATGATGGACGGCACCCGTGTTTACGTCGATTGAACGGCATAGGGGGCAGCTTTAAGCTGCGCCCCTGCCACACCACCTGGCATGCGGGTCCGCACCAGGCGGTTCGAGAAGTTGAGGTCATGTGAGTTTCGGAATGCCAATGCTGTCAAAATAGCTCACCGTGAGGACTTTGTTCAAGGCAGAGCCACTGTGACTCCACCATCGACCACCACCACCCGCTGTTTGCAGGGCCAACTCGTGTGACGCGCCAAGCTTTCGTAGCCCACGATAGATTGTGGTGCCAGTCCGCCAGTGCTTCAGTTGAATCGCCCTGAGTCGATGTCGCAGCCAAGAGTCCAAATCTTTGAACGTCGTTGGCGTTTGCGCCAGTCGGAAGTAGGCCTTCCAGCCGGGCATATACGCTTGCAGTTGTTCAGCCACTTGAGCCATGCTTTGTCCACCCACCCGGCGTGTGATGAGCCTGATGCGTTGCTTAAACGTGTCGAGCGCCTTGGGTGCCACAGCAATTTTGACCGTATCGCCTGACCACCGCCGAAGGCAGTAGCCAAGGAACTTGCGCCCAAATACCGGACCCACCTCGGTTTTCTTCTCGTTCACCCGAAGGTGCAGCCTCTCATACAGGTTCCTCAGAAAGCGAAGCACCCGCTCGCCGGCTTTCTGACTGTGCAGGTAAACATTGCAGTCATCGGCATATCGGGCGAATCGATGTCCCCGTTTCTCCAAAGCCTTATCCACTTCATCGAGCAACACGTTGGCCAGAAGCGGCGACAGCGGCCCGCCTTGTGGCGTCCCCTGTTCTCGCTCCATCACCATACCCTTGGCCATGATCCCGGCTTGTAGATACCGCCTGATCAGCCGTAGAACGGCCTTGTCGGCAATACGTTTGGCAAGCCTGTCCATGAGGATGTCGTGATTAACCAGATCAAAGAATCTCTCTAAATCCACATCGACCACAACCCGGTAGCCTTCTTGCGCGTATTGCTGTGCTTTGAGCACTGCATCATGCGCACTTCGGCCAGGTCGAAAGCCATAGCTGGACTCTGAAAAAGTCGGATCGATCAGCGGCTGCAAGACTTGCAGCAAGGCCTGTTGGATCAGTCTATCGACAACCGTCGGTATCCCCAACTCCCGCGTACCACCTGCCGGTTTTGGAATTTCCACGCGCCGCACGGCTTGAGGCCTATACGTCCCGTTTAAAAGCTCTGACCGGATTCGTGGCCAATGGGTCTTGAGGAATTCCGGAGTCTGCCCGATAGTCAGTCCATCGACACCAGCACTTCCCTTGTTGGCTTTGACGCGTTTCCACGCCGCAGCCATGTTCTCACGCGAGAGAGCCTGAGCAAGCAAGTCCTCCCGCCCCAAGCCTTCTTGTTTATGAAACGCCGGACGTGTTTCATCGCGTGCCGCATCGGCTTGGGCTTCACCCTTGCCGGTCACGACCCGCTCCGGTTTCCCGGACTTCTGATGCAGTACATTTCCAAGATTCATAACTTTTCAGCTCTCCTTCTCGTTTGGCCCTTCGCTGGTCACCCAGCTACTATGGCCTCTGCTGACTTCTCGTCCCGGCTTACGCCGTCGCCCTTTCAGGCGTAAAACGAGATCTCCCCAGGTAAGAACGTGATCCTTCCCCGCACAACCGCCAGATCTACGCCACCTCTCATTGACCACAAAAGCTTCGCAGTAATGTGCCTGCTCGCCTTGATTGGACGCGCCTCATATCTGATTTTTGTTCATCGGCTCACGGTTTCTTTCCACGCTTCCTTCCCACGCTCAGTCACCTTTGCGCAGTTGCGCTTCCATTCGCTCGCTGTGGTCAGCTCACGGGAGGACTTTCACCTCCGAGATCGCGCCCATGCTGGGCGCACACATCCTCCCCGACCTAAAGGACGGGGATTCCTACCGCTAGACGCTTATGCCCAAGCGCGAGAATGTTCTTTGCCGCATTCATATCTCTATCATGCGTAGTGCCACACTCGGCACAAGTCCATGCTCTTATTCGCAAGCCTGTTCTACCTTTCGGACTACTGGCGCTTATGCAGCCGCAGCACGAACAGGCTTGGGTAGTGTACGACTCGTTGACCTCTATAAACACGCCTTGCGTCGCTATCGACTTATATTCAAGTTGTGTTTTCAGCATCGCCCAGCCTGCATCTAAAACGGATTTCGCCATTTTAGTTTTCGCAAGGCCGGACGCGCTGACGTTGCCAACGACGATTAAATGGTTTTCTTTGACTAATTTGTTGCTGAATTTATGGATCGCATCCTTGCGTCGGCTCTTAATCTTGGCATGAATCGCTTTAACCCGATTTTTATCCCTAGCCCGTTGCGCTAGGCCCAGCTTGGCTTCGCTGTTGCGGTAGCAATCCTGTCTTGCCAAGGTATCGCCATTGGAACAAGTTGCGGTGGTTTTTAAGCCAAGGTCAATGCCTATTTGACCGCCTGCCGCTTGCCTTATTTCAACATCAACATGCACCACGATATTGAAATACCAGCGACCGCGCGAATCCTGGCTAAAACAGCCGGAACGAAGATCAAACTGACTTAATCCGTAACTATCCCATACCTTGAAATAAAGCCCCGCGTATCTGATTTGACCGTTAACCCATTTGGCCGCGCCGGACTTGAACGGAACCCAGCCTAATGCGCGTCTTGCTCCACCAGAGCAGCGCCAATTAAGCTTGTTTTTCTTGAATTGCTTTCTGGCTTTGGCATGAACGGCAATAACTTCTTGAACCGCCGTCGAGTCGATGATCATGCCGCGTTCTTTGCGAATGCCTTTCAAGTCTTTCATCAACTCAAACGCCGAGGTGCCACAGTTTATGTAGCCGACTTCCGGCACAGGAACCCATGAAAATTCATCAGAATAGGCATTAGCAGCATTCCAGACTTGATTCGCATCAAAAGCCATGCGATTTAACACGATGGCGTGTTTATCGCGGACTCTGACTGATAATGTTCTGATTATGGGTTTCATGGTCTCCAAGATACGGCTTGTCGATTACTCTGTCAAAAAAATCAAGAGCACACCTTACATCCCCGCCCTGAACGACGGGGCTTTACGGTGCATTTTGGTAAAATAACAACCAGATAACAAAAGTGCATAGCGCCCACAGGCTCGGCGCAATCAACAGCGGCGGCCCCAGATACGGCGCCAGCCGGTGTCGCACCAATTGCCACATCAATACCATGCTCGCCATCAGTCCGGCAAGGATACAGATAATCCAGGCAGGCCAGAACGAACCCTGAATACTCAGCATCGGGTCGCAAGCCGTCAGAAAAAACGCAAAAATAACCGGGAAAGCCGTTTTTCGTAATCTCGTTATGAAGGTCATAATTTGCGCCTGAACGGAGAAACTGAACGTAAATAATTTTCGTATGACCATTGGATTTATTTTTGGCGGCGTTTTTTTAAGATTGATCAGGTCATTAATAAATCTTTAAGTTGTAAAAACTAAAGGCATTAATTAAAGTGTAGCCGATCAGGATTCTGGTATTTGAAGCCCCTATTGTCAACCAACTCATTCAAGTTTCCGAAAATAGGGACATCCTGCAACTAAATTGACGTTTGAATAAGGTGGTTTAAATTTGCAAAAGTTGCGGCGCAGTAAGTGCGATAACTGGCTAACATTGTTGTCCTATCTGCCGCGAGGTATAAGCCGAGCGATTGTGCCGGCCGCGATGGCATTGACAGCCTGCATGCCGCCGAGCGCGGTGCAGTTTGATGAACCCTATGCGGCGGCTCCGGCCGACCATGCCGTTGATTGGCATGATTACCGGACCAAGACCACAACCGGCACGCAGCAGCCCCCGCTATCCAGCCACCCGCTTGAAGAAAGCCCGATCGATACCAAGCTCACCTACGACCTGCCTGCGCTGGTCGATCTGGCCTTGCACGCTAACCCGGAAACCAGGGTTAGCTGGGAAGAGGCGAAAGCCGCCGCCGCTCGGCTCGAAAGGAATCGCAGTGCCTGGTACCCGACTCTGACAGCTATGGCGTTCGGGCAATATTTCAAAAACAGCTTTCCCATCCCCGAAGGTGCGCTGGTAAGCCACGGTTACTCCTCTTTGGGCAGTTTGAATTTGGCATGGACACTGTTCGATTTCGGACGCAGGCAAGCCTTGGTCGATGTGGGCGCACAGCGCTTGAGCGCCGCTAATTTTGCCTTCAACCGCAAACATCAGGAAATTGCCTATCGGGTTGCAACCGGTTTTTTTGCCTATCAGGCCGCCCTGGCCAAGGTAACGGCGGCGGAGCAAACATTTGAGGCCGCAAGGGCCGGCTCCGCTTCGGTTCAGGCGAAACTCGAAAAAGGTCTGGCGACACGCCCCGATTTATTGCTGGCGATTCAGGAGCAGGCGAAAGCCAGTTATGACCTGCAAGATACACGCAGCTCGGTGATTCAGACACATGCCGATTTGACTTCGAGCTTGGGTATTTCGCCTTCTTATTCGTTGCAACTGATGGACTTAAGCAAGCTGCCTTTACCGGCAGGACTGGTACAGTCGGTCGAAAAAATTGTCGATCAGGCATTGGAGCAACGCCCCGATCTGATGGCGCGCCTTGCCGAATTACGTGCGCGCGAAGCCGAAGTGAAGAAGGCCAGGGCCGAATTCTGGCCCAAGTTTTCCCTGGGAGGCAGTCTCGGCAATCAAGCCTGGAGAAATGTGCATACCAATCCACCCGGTAATGAGAGTTATTCGGCAAGTAACCTGGTCGGTACAGCGATGCTGAGCGTGGAATGGACTTTGTTCGACGGCTTTGAGCGCAGCAATGCCGTGCATGAAGCAGAGGCCATGAAAGAGGTTTCCAAAGCCCAACTTGGGGCCTTGCGTCTGGAAATTATGCGCGACATATGGAAAGCCTATGCCGATACCAAAACCGCGTTGGAAAAACGCGAGTTTGCGTTAGCGCTATTGAAAGCTGCCGAAGAATCCTATGCGGCCACACAGGAATCTTATACCCACGGCTTTTCCACGGTGATAGAGCTGCTGTCCGCGCAAAAGGATTTGGCCCGCGCCCGTTATACTGAAATCGACAGCCGCGCCACCATACTACGATCCGCAGCAACCCTGGTTTATGCAACAGGTGAGCAGAGCCGGGGAGATTTTAATACGGATAACAAAGCGTTTGGCCGCAGTCTTCCATAGTGAATAATTTTATTAGCGATGGGCAGACTGCCGTTGTGATGTAAGCCAGGCATCGACGCTTAAACGGCCGCTGCCGCTGAACACCAGCGAAGTCAGCATTAGCAGATACATCAGCGGCAATTTGTAATTGCCGTAGCCCTGATCGCTAATGGCGTAGCCTTTCCACAGCTCGGCAACGCTGTGCCATTCGACGGGCCAATGCACGGCGGCAATCGCCACTACCGTCAACAACATTAATGCCAGACTGAAAAACCGCGTCGCCAAGCCCAGAATCAGTGCTGCAGGCGCAATAATTTCCAGTCCGGTCGCCAATGTCCAATTGAGCTCGGCCGACAGCAGATTGATCGGGAACGGAAACACCCTATCGGCAAACCAGTTGTCGCCATTAAGTTTTTCCAGTCCGGCTTCGCCGAATTCATAAGCCAGCAGCAACCTCAGAAATAACGGCGCCAAACCTTGCGCACGGCTATCGAACCATCGGGACAATTCACCGGGAATAGCGCAAACGCGGCCTGTCGTCGAAGAAATAACGCAATCGGCGCAGTTAGGGTCGGATAAGGAATGATCGTTCATAATGAATGCTCTTTGTTAAATAATCAAAGAGTGTTAATGCCGATAATGGCGCCCTGACGATACAAATCGGCCAGGATGTTTTTACCAAACAGCGTCAGGCTTGATCGTTCCGGTGGCGTTAAGTCTTGGCCCAAGGCTTGCAATACCTGAGTTGCCGTATGCCCGTTTTGCAAGTGCATTAACAGGCTGGCGGTCGCCGGATTGAGCGCGATAAACTGCACCCGGTCAGCGGCATCGCGAAAGCCAAGCAGGTGCGCGGCCTCCGATGGCGGCTCGGCCGGTTGATAGGCCGGGTTGAGTTGCTGTACCGGCCAAAGGTAATGCAACAGCTGCATGACCGGCACAAATACCGGCACCCCATCCAATAGCTGCTCATCCGTCAGCGGTTCAGCTGCCACAGGCTCCGCCTCTGCAACCGATAGCACAAGCTCTATCCATTCAAAATGCGCCAGTTCAGGCAAAAACGGCAAATCGTCTCTCAGCTGACGTTCGTTTTGCAGATACAGCACGAACTCGTCGGGAATTTTCCGGTAATAAGGCGATAGACAACGATGTTCGCCGATAAAATCTTTGAGCAATTGCTGCCAGGCGGTTTCGCCCAAAATCGCAGCGGTGACCGGGAAGCACGTAGTCAGGCTGTCGTTGAATTTGTTGTACAGCAGATCGGCATAAATGGCAGCACCCCGCCGGTCAAAACCTGCAGGTAAAGGCTGTTGATCGGGCTTGCGCAAATGCGCTAAAAATTGCCGTTGTAAAGCTTGAAAAGCCATCATCCGCGTTCTCCAGAAGATTGTTGCAGCATGGCAATATGCTCGACTTCCTCTACTAAATCCGCTAACGGCGGCATATTAAAATCCCGTTCCAACAAGGTCGGGAACACGCCGAAGGTCTGATAAGCCAGTTCCAGTAATTGCCAGACGGGGTCGCAAGCCGCTTGCCCGTGGGTGTCGATAATCATTCCCGAATTGTCCAAATCATGTCCGGCAACATGCCCGTAAACAATGCGTTCGCCCGGTAAACCTGCTAAAAAGGCGGCGGCATCGTAGTTATGATTGAGGCTGTTGACGTAAATGTTGTTCACATCCAAATGAAAGGCGCAATCGGCTTCTGCCAATACCGCATTAATAAAGCTCAATTCGTCCATTTCCGCAAGCGGCGGGGTGACGTAATAAGAGGCGTTTTCCAACGCAATCGGGCGTTCTAGAATGTCTTGCGCAAGCCGAATTCGCCCGGCAACATGCTGCACCGCTTCCCCGGTAAACGGGATAGGATAAAGGTCGTAGTGATGACGGTCATCACTGCAAAAACTGAGGTGTTCGGTGTACAGCGCGAAGTTATGTTCATCGAGAAAAACTTTCATGCGCTGCAAAAAAGCGATATCCAATGGCTCAGGGCCGCCCAGCGATAACGAAAGACCATGCGCCACAATGCTATGGCGTTCGGTATAAGCGCGAAAAACCTTGCCCAACCTGCCGCCAATATCTATCCAGTTTTCGGGCGACACTTCAAAAAATTTAATGACCTCGGGAACGCCCGCGTCCAGCGCCGGTAAAAGCTCTCGTCGCAGTCCCAGCCCTGCCCCGTTAACAGCAAAAGTTTTCATCATATTTAGCTTATTGAACCCGCTTAGTTAGGGAAAATATCGGACTCGACCCGATCCATGCCGAATATGTCCTTGATGTCGGTATAAATAGATAAGACCGGTTCGACCGCTTCAGCTTCATCTATTAATTTGATGTTCGCCATAGATATGTATTCCTGCTTCAAATAAAAAGCCGCCTGTTAATATAACAGGCGGCTTTAAAGATATTACATCTTGCCGCTACAGCCGCCTTCTTTCATTTTTTCTTCCGGCTTAGTAGCACCGCTGCAGCCGCCTTCTTTCATTTTCATTTTGTTGGCACCGCATTTGCCTTCACCGCACTTGCCTTCTTTCAATTTACCGCTGCATCCGCCTTCTTTCATTTTTTCTTCAGCTGCAGCCAATTGTTGTGAGGTATTGACGCTGGACATCGCAAACGGGTTTTCACCGGCCTGAATGGCAGGTGCCATACTTAACAAAGAAGTTGCAATCGCGCTGCCCAGAGTCAAAGATAAAGTTTTTTTGTTCATAGTAAGTACTCCAAAAGTGATTAAAAATGTCAGGAGCGTTTTCACAACATGTGCGGTAAAAACTCTCCTGCCTAATCAGTCGCAGGCGATCCGCATTCCTTACATTTTTCTTTTACGTCATGACAAAAAAAATCTGCCCGGTCATTGAAATGCTTTTGTAAGGAAATTATTTTTATTTCGACTTAATATGAGTTAGCGAACCAAGTCATTGACCCTTATTAGTTCAAGCAAAGGAAAACAACATGAAACCCGCCTTAAGCAAAGCCCATATCCAGGATTTACTGCACACTCTCTATAGCATGGCGTTTCTGGTCGAAGCACGCGATCGTTACACCGGCGGACATTTGTGGCGGGTATCGCAGTTTTCGACCCGGCTGGCGCTGGCTTCCGACCTTTCCAAACAGCAGGCGGTGGTTGCAGGACTCGGCGGTTTTTTACATGATCTGGGCAAAGTGGGGGTGCCGGACAGTATTTTGAACAACACCGGTAAACTCAGTGATGACGAATATGCGGTGATGAAAACCCATCCCGAACTGGGGGCTCAGGTTTTGCAGGGTCATCCATTGGCGTCGCTGGCGATGGATGCGGTATTGGGACACCATGAGCGCATCGACGGTCGGGGCTATCCGGCCGGACTGATGGGTAGCGCTATGTCGGACACTGCTAAAATAGTAGGTCTGGCCGATGCTTTCGATGCGATGACCAGCACCCGTCCCTATCGTCAAGGCATGGCGGTGGACGCGGCCATTGAACAAATAAGCCAACATCTGGATACGCAGTTCGACCAGACCTTCGGCCTGAACTTCATCGCGCTGGCCAAGTCGGGCGAGTTGGATGTCATTATCGGCCACAGTGAAGCCGGTATTCCGATGCATAACTGCCCGATGTGCGGACCGGTTGTGGTCGTGCATAAATACCAGAAAGCCGGTGATGCGATCTTTTGTCGGGTGTGCGGCAACGGCTTTTCACTGCAAAAACAACATGGCGAATTTACGCTTAAACCCACCGGAAAGCTTGGCACCGCCCACGATTTACAGGCTAATATCGATCATGACCTGCTGGGGCGCTTGCTCGAAGAGGCGCTACCGTACCTGTCCGTTGACAGTAACAACAACGGCGTAAACTGGCTGCAACGCTTACGAAACTGGTTGTAATATATATCGCTAGGGTTTGGGCGCGTTATTGACACCACCCCTGCCGTGTTATTACCGGTCGCCTTTGATCCTATCGCTAATGCGTTTACGGGCGGGAGCCGATAATGAAATAGACTGACAGTGATTATGTAGGCCGTCTGTTATCTTTTGTAGAAACTGTAATTGCTTAAAATAACGGCTGCAGGTTTTACACATCAACAAATGCAGTTTCATTTGCCAGCGCATTCGCCAGGGCAGCTCGGTATCGAGGCTATTGGAAGCCAGATATATGATTTGTTTGCATTTAAGCATGGTTGTTTTACTCTTTAGTAAACCAGCGAGTGTCCAGACATTGCCGGAGTTTCATGCGGGTTCGTGACAACGCAACCCACAATTGATTGGTCGAATCAAGACCCAGAACCTTACAGCAGTCTTCACTGGATAAATCGTTCATCGTACGCAGCATGAATAAATCAGCCATGTTTTTAGGCAGCCTGGACAGACAATCATTAAATACCTGCCAGAATTGTTCGTTATCTAACGATTGATCCGGACTTGCCCATTCCACCAGTTCGACTTGCCAGTTTCCGTTTTGATCAAACTGATAAGCCAATAAATCATCGCCCATGTCCGCTTCGCTGAATGTTGACGTTTCGTGCCGGTTTTTTCGGAAGTGGTCGATGATCTTATGCTTCAAAATACCGACCAGCCAGGTTCGGACGGTCGATTGCCCGCTAAAATTCTGAAATCCCTGCAGTCCAGCTAACAGCGTGTCTTGCACCAGATCTTCAGCGGTGGCTTCCGAGCGCACCCTCAACAGCGCATAACGATAGAGCATGTCGCCATAGTCATGCAGCCATGTCTCAGGCTCGGGTGTTGTTAACAGGGTCATAGGAAATCCTTGGGGCTTCTCTGAAACAGGCATTATAAGTAATAACCGGTATCCCTTTAAGGAAAATCAGAAAATTCAATGCTTCACCTCAGTAGCTGGATAAAAAACCGATAAGCATGAATGGCTGGTTTTGGAAACAGGTTGCTGAGAAAGACATTGCAAAACCCGTCCGGCATGGTGCCAAAATTCAGGCAAACTTGTGTAGATAGTTATGCCTGAAGGAAGGGGCTTTACGGACTCTTTGGTAAATAAGATGCTTGTCAACGTAACGGTGTCGCTCAGCAACACAAGCCGCTGGTTTCTTCTGCCAAGTTACTTTGCAGCCCTGAGGTGCAGTCAAACAAGCCGAAGTGGCGGGATTTTTCACCCACTACCTGAAAATGTTCGGCATAACGGCTGGCAGTCAGCATGTCGGCGGTGTTGCCGCAGACCCGTAGCGGCCTTCCGGTTTCGAAGTGGTGATGGTCGTCCAGGTCAAAGCTGTGGAGATGCTCAGGGATGCTGGCGAGATAGCAGGCCATCTGCCCGTAATCCTCGCAGCGGTCTTCCAACGGAAGCTTGAACGCGCTGACGGTGACCGAGCTGAATTTGACCATGCCGATTTTGGCGTCGACGTCGGCATCGTTGATACTGATGGGCGTTTGTTTGATCACGCGCACATCGGGGCATCCCAGATCATGCAAAATACGCCGAAAGTCTTCCCAATACAAGGCACCGCCCAGACATTCTCCGAGCAAAACAGGGTCTTGGCGCAAGGCGACAGGAATGCGGCGGTCGGCGAAGACGTCGGAAAAATACAGTTCGCCGCCCGGCTTTAATACTCGAAATATTTCCGCCAGCACCTTGGATTTTTCCGGCGACAGGTTGATCACGCAATTGGACACCACTATATCGATACTGTTGTCTTCGATACCGACAGCGGCAAGATTTTCGATATGGCCGTGCAAAAATTCAACATTGGCATAACCATAGCGCTCGGCATGCCAGTCACGATGACGCACGGCGACTTCCAACTGCTCCGGCGTCATATCGACGCCAATCACCCTGCCCTCAGGGCCGACCAGTTTAGACAACAAATAGCAGTCGCGCCCTGAACCGCAGCCTAAATCCAGCACGGTCTTGCCATAGACAGCCGGAGGCAGCGGAGAGCCGCAGCCGTAAAAGCGCTCCAGCACTTCCGGGTGCAAGCCGACCAGCAAGGCTTTTAAGTAACTCGGCATCGTGTCGATACTGCAACAGGCGCTGGTTTTCAGGTCATTGCTGGATTGCAAAACCTGACCATAATAATGGCGGACGGATTCGCTGATTTCGATACTGGTTGTCATAAGTTTGCTCTCGTGTTTTAAAATAAAAATCGGCGCCAACAACCTGGATGGCAGCCGTACATAATAACAATTAATAAGTCGTTAACCTCAGCGGAAACCTTACAGAAAAATCCCTGGCTCACAATTAATTTATCAGGCATCTCGATGATTTAATGTCCACTCCTTGTCGCTCAATTACCCCCCGACTGCCATTAACATAAGCCGCCGTCAATTCATGCGCCGAGGCTTCAAAAATCTGCTTACATTGACCAAATTCGATCAGGCATCCTGCTCGCTGGTCCTTGATCCAGAAAAAACCGGCATAATTGGCAATGCGTCGGGCTTGGGCCAGATTATGGGTCACGATCACCACCGTGTATTTTCCAAGAAAAACTATCTGTTTTTCCAAGTCAGCTTTGACGTATGATACCGCCATTGGACTGCTATCAATAAGGTAGAGTTTGGCGTCGATATTTATGCCAAGTTACAGGTTTGACCCACTAGCGAATATTCTATCAGCGATTTGGCGGAGTTATTTTCAATTTCACGTCCAACGGTATATCGAACACTGATTCGTCACTCTAGTGACAAATAGCGATAAAAATTTGGTGCCAATTATCGCTGAAGATCACAGAGAAGGCTTGCCGAGTTTTTCTTTCAAGCCAAATCATCATCGTTTTGCGTAGGAGCTTACTATGACCCAACGAACACTTTCGTTTCCTATTAGCGGCATGCACTGTGCGGGCTGTGAAGCGGTTATCTGTACTGCTGTGAAGGAGCTACCGGGGATTGACACGGTTAGCGCTGATCATGTCGCCCAAAAAGTACAGGTTCGTTTCGATGATGAACTCGCTTCACCCTCAGCAATCCTGGCCTGTATCGAAAGCAAAGGTTATAGCTATGGCATCCAGGTCGAAAAATTTTTATGGGGACCGCGCTTAAAACAGCTCGCCGTATTTTTTGTGCTACTGGCTCTGGTGGGCGGAGTCGCCTTCTGGGGCAAAAGCCTCATGCCTGGATTGATGAAGCAATTCGATGCGCGTCTTGGCTATGGCGTAATCTTTACCGTAGGTTTTCTCACCGGTTTTCATTGCATCGGTATGTGCGGTGGTTTTGTGATGAATTACACCCAGGGCTTACAAGAACGCGGACGACGAGCGGTATTTTTTGCCCATTTGTCCTATGCGCTAGGCAAGAATATCTCCTATGCTCTGCTCGGCGCAGGATTCGGCGCTTTGGGTGCCGTTCTTACCATCACCCCTCATATGCGTGGGATCGCCGCACTTCTAGCAGGTATCTTTTTAGTGCTGTTTGGCTTAAATATGCTCAAGCTGTTGCCAAAATTTCGTCTGCCGTCTCTGCGTTCCAAATCTGGATCTGTCACACAACGAATTTATCGCGATCTAAAACCCAGGCGCAACCCATTTAGTGTCGGTTTTTTAAGCGGATTTTTACTCGGCTGCGGCCCGCTACAAGCCATGTATATCATGGCACTCGGTACCGCCGATCCATTAGAAGGTGCTTTATTGCTGCTGTGTTTTGGCACCGGTACATTAATTCCTTTATTGACCTTCGGCATATTCGCCAGCGCACTTAGCGGCAAAATCCAGAGCCAGTTAATGGCCGTGTCGGCTATTCTGGTTATTCTTATGGGGCTGATGATGACAGATCGCGGACTCAAACTAACCCAATCCGGTTATAATTTTTCAACAGTTGTCGAACGATTTTCGGTGCCGCATCCTTAACGTTGTCATTAGGCAGCGGCGATGTAGATGCTTTTATACGCTAGCAATTTAATGACACACCTAGCAAAACTAATAACCCAAGGAAAGACGATGAAAAAACACATTATCCTAGCGATATTGCTCATATTTATGACTACTGGCGCATTGGCAGGCAATAGCCTGCTAAAAGAAACGGACATTGAAGCGGTGGCGCTTAAAGTGGCTAAAGAAACCGTACAAGGAGGTTATAAGCTTTTGAGCGTGGCTGAGCTTAAACAGATGCTTGATGCCAAAGAAGACTTTGTGCTAATCGACGCACACCCTACCGAGGAACACAATCTGGCTTATATTGATGGCGCACGGCATTTCGGTTTTCAATCCAATCATTCGGGTAATTGGGAAAAAGATATAGCAATGCCTAATAATTTAACGCAAGAGGATTATCGTGTCTTACTGGGCGCTGATAAAAACAAGAAAATCGTAGCTTATTGCGGTCTTACCAAGTGTGGTCGCTCACATAATGCGGCATCTTGGGCAAAAAAACTGGGCTACACCAATGTATACCGTGCGCCAGGTGGCATTTCTGCGTGGAGAGATGCCGGTTATTCCTACAAAACTCACCTGAATAAGTAATGATGTAACAATTATTCGGCATTTTATGTCTACGCTTCCCACTGTTTATCACCGTTGGTTTTCAAATAACTTTCGAATGACTACTTAAGTAGGTTTTTTGAAAGTGAGCAGCAGGCAGATTAACGGCATTTTATAAGCGGCAAAATATCCACCACCCTTTAATTTTGCTGGCAAACACGTTGAGTTTATCCACCTATAAATGGAAATAATTAATTAATGAAGCACTTAACCGCGCTATTTCTCTTAATCGCTTTATTGATAATAATTTCCGCTTATGCCGTGAAAAAATCCAGTAAACAAAACAAAGGAAGCTGCTCTTGTTAAAAAAACAGCTTTCTGCACGCCACCTCATCTGGCTAATCGTAGCCGTCATTGTTCTGCTTTTTGCCGTGTACTGGCTGAAATTCAAGCCGGTTCCGGTGATAGCCCACACGGTCGCCAACGGCGATTTGTATGGTGAGGTCATGGGGACCGGCACCTTGGAAGCGCGCGTCAAGACGACGATCAGCCCGCGCATTCAGGAGCGCCTGGCTGAAGTATTCTTCGATCAAGGCGACACGGTGAAGACCGGACAACTACTGGCTCGGCTCGATGATGCGGAACTGAAACAGCAGGTCGCGGTCGCCCAAGCCACGCTAGCCGCTGCCAGCACGACCGTCACACGCGTGCGCACCGATGAGGCTCGTGCCCGGGCCGTGCTCCAGCAGGCACGATTGCAGCATAAGCGTCTCGCCGAACTGGTCTCCGGTAAGGCAGCCTCGCAAGAAGAGCTTGATAAAGCGACAGAAACTCTGCATATAGCCGAAGCTGATCTCAATCGTTCTCGGTCCGTTATCGTCGAGGCTCGCAGCCAAATAATTAACGCTGAAAACAATTTACAACTTCGCCGGGAGCAATTGGCTTTCACCGAACTGCGTAGTCCTTACGAGGGACTGATTGTGCGTCGCGATCGCGACCCGGGTGGAATCGTAGTCCCCGGCTCATCAATTTTGCAACTCATTAATACCAAGGAAATCTGGATCAGCGCCTGGGTCGACGAGACCTCTATAGCGGCGCTGGCGGTGGGCCAACCGGTTCGCGTGGTATTCCGTTCGGAGGCGACGCGGAATTATTCAGGTACGGTAGCACGGCTGGGCCGCGAAGCCGACCGCGAGACCCGTGAGTTCTTGGTGGACGTGCGCGTGCAGCAGTTGCCTGTCAACTGGGCGGTGGGGCAACGAGCCGAGGTCTATATTGAATCCGGGCATAAGTCCGCTGTCATCGCTATTCCGCAGAAGTTCCTGCTCTGGCGCGGAGGCGAACCCGGTGTATTCGTTAACTATAATGGCCGGGCACTCTGGCGAAGCATCGCCTTGGGTCTTTACGGACAGCAAGACATTGAGGTGACAAAAGGCCTTTCCGCCAGCGATCAAATCGTGATGCTATCTGAGACCCTGAAGCAACCTCTGGAAGATGGCCAAGCCATCAGCGTGCAATGAATCTGGCCGTTCGAGATATTCGCCACAATTTCAGCCGCTTCGCCTTCACCACTGTCGGTATCGGCCTGTTGCTGATGGTAGTCATGGGCATGGCTGGAATTTATCGAGGCCTCATCTTCGAAGCCACTTTACTCGTGGATCGTATCGGGGCCGATCTGTGGGTGGTACAAGGCGACACACGCGGCCCCTTTGCCGAGCTCTCGCGCATCCCCGCCAATCTCGAAGACCGCGTCCGTACCGTACCGGGCATTGCCCAGGCACGCCGGTTCGTCAACCATTCGATTCAACGCGAGCATCATGGTAAGCCTTTGCGCTTGATGGTTCAGGGCCTTGCATGGCCGGATGACAAAGGCGAATGGGTATCGCTGGTTGCAGGACGCCCGTTGGGGCAGGCACATTTCGAGATGGTCGCCGACCGTTCATTGGGACTGGCGCTGGGCGAGCAAGTCAAGTTCGGCAAAGACGTGTATCGGGTAGTCGGACTCACTACCGGGATGTCCGGCATCGCCGGTGACGGCCTGGCTTTTTTCACCGTGAGTGATGCAATGGCCATCCAATTTGACGCACCGAGCGAAGCAATACGCCTGGAACGCGCCGCTCGTCTCGCTCGCAGTGAAAATCAGGATCTGGGTCGCGTACAACCTTTGCTATTGGAGCGCGCTGGTGGACCGTCCAGCGGCATTTCAGAACTGCCTCGGCCACAGGTCAGTGCCATACTGGTCACCCTAAACCCAAGCGCCGATGTCGACCAGATCATCGGCACCCTGTCGACATGGTCCGATATTACCGTTTATAGCGCACAGATGGAGCAACGGTACAGAGTCGACATGGTCCGATATTACCGTTTATAGCGCACAGCAACAAAAAGAGCTGCTGCTTTCCGGCACGGTGGACAAATCCAGACGACAACTCGGCCTGTTTAGCGTGTTGCTGATCATCATCTCGACCATCATCATCGCGCTCATCATGTACACACTGACACTCGACAAAATTCACGATATTGCTTTACTCAAACTTATCGGCGCCCGTAATCGGGTCATTGTCGGTCTTATTCTGCAACAGGCTTTACTCATGGGGGCGTTTGGATACGCTCTGGCGTGGTGAATACCTCTTCCCTTATTTTCCACGACGGGTCATGCTGGAGACGCCAGATCTTATTAAACTGGCATTTATCACTGTGCTGATTTCAATGCTGGCCAGTCTTTTAGGAATATGGAAGGCGATGCGAGTCGAACCAAACACGGTACTGGCTTGATGAATACCGTCACGGATCAAGTCCCGGCCATTGAGGCCATTGGCGTCACCAAAGTTTATGGCCACGGCCAAACCGAGGTTATCGCTCTGAACGATGTGACACTCCGCGTCGCCCGTGGGGAAGTCGTCGCTCTGTTGGGTCCAAGCGGCGCGGGTAAATCCACGCTGCTGACCGCAATGGCTCTGATCAATCCGCCGACCTCGGGGCGTATCGTTATCGGCGGAAAACTGGTCATGGACGGCGAAGACGCCAAGATCGACCTGCGCACGTTCCGGCGTCAGCATCTTGGTTTCGTATTTCAGAAAGCCAATCTGATCCCGTTTCTCACCGCCCTGGAGAATGTACAAGTCGCTTTAGAAATCAATGACACACCGGTACATATCGCCAAGGAACGGGCGATGTATCTGCTCGATCATTTAGGCATCGGCGACCGCGCCGATAATTTGCCCGATGCGCTTTCCGGTGGTCAACAGCAGCGCGTTGCCGTGGCACGAGCATTAGCCAATGAACCCAGTCTGATTCTAGCTGACGAACCCACCGCAGCACTCGACAGCCACCGTGGCCGCCAAGTCATGGAGTTATTTGCTCAAGTCGCCCATGAAAGTAATGCGGGCGTCATCGTGGTTACCCACGATGTCCGCGCACTGGATGTATTTGATAGAATTGTGGAAATGGAGGATGGCCGACTGCTGCCACCCTCGAAAGCATCGAGGTAACAAAATTGACATCTTCCCCTGGCTAAAGCCATAGCTATCACACAACTTTTTGTACCATCAATACAATGGATTGATGAGAAGATAATAAAAACAAGCACTTATATTTCTCTCATTCCAGCCTTCTCCGTTCAGAGAAGGGGCAACAACATTTGTGTAGATAGCGATGAGTTTAGGTCGGGATAGTTCATTTTCGTTAAAACGATTGCTTATCTGCTTTAGCTTCCTTGTTAATCAAAAAATAAACCACCGGAATCACCAGCAACGAAAACAAAGTCGAGGCAAAAATACCGAAGATAAAGCTCCATGCCAGCCCTGAAAATATCGGATCGAAAATAATCACAAATGCGCCGAACATCGCCGCTCCGGCGGTCAAAAATATCGGCCGCAAGCGTATCGCACCGGCTTCAATCAGGGCTTCCGCCAGCGTCACATCGGCACGGGCGCGGATGCGCTCGATAAAGTCGATCAGGATAATCGAGTTGCGCACCACGATACCCGCCAACGCAATCATGCCGATCATCGCGGTGGCGGTGAAATATATCGGGTTGGGGTAACCTGCCACAGGCGCAGCAAACAGGTTAAGAATCCAAAACCCCGGCATGATGCCGATGACGGTCAGCGGGATGGCGATCATCATCACCAGCGGCACGCTCAGCGATCCGGTTTGACCGACCAGCAGCACATAGATCATCACCAACGCGGCCGCAAAGGCCAAGCCAAGGTCGCGAAATACATCGACGGTGATTTTCCATTCGCCCTCCCCGGCCAATTCGGCGGTATAGCCTTCCGGCAACGGTCGTTCGGCCATAGTGTCATTCAGGTCGAAAACCGCTTCTACCGGGCTTCGCCCGGCCATTCCGGCAACCACATAATTTACCCGTTGCAGGTTCTTGTGAAAAATAGGCTGGTCTTCGGTTTCTATATTGGCGCTGCCTATTTCGCTTAACGGTATCAGATCGCCCTGCCCGGTTTTAACGCGCAACGCCAATAAATCGGCAATGGACGAGCGCAGCGCGCGCGGCAGTTGCAGGGTGATTTCCAGCGGTTGGCGTTCGCTGTCTACATGCACGATGCCGACCGTCTGGCCAGCGGCGGCGATGCGCAGCGTTTGGGCAACTTGTGCGACGCTGATGCCGGACAAGGCGGCTTTTTCCCGGTTCAGGTGGAAATGCACCTTGTCATGTTGCGCTTCGGAATAGTCGTCGACATCGACCACGCCTTCGGTTTTTTCCATATCGGCCCGGACGCGTTTGGATACGGCGACCAAGCCGTCAATGCTGGCTTCAGGCGGACCGTAGACTTCGGCGACCAAGTCGGAAAGCACCGGCGGCCCCGGCGGTATTTCTACGATTTTAAGGTTTGCGCCGTATTTTTTGCCGAGCCGTTCTATGTCCGGCCGAATGCGCAAGGCGATTTCGTGCGACTGTTGCTCCCGCCGGTCTTTGGCTAATAGATTGATCCTGACTTCGCCGACATAACCGCCGCTGCGCAAATAATAATGGCGAACCATGCCGTTAAAATCCATCGGCGCGGCAAGACCCGTATAGGTTTGATAATCGGTGACTTCGTTAACGGTCGCAAGGTAGCTGCCCAAGGCTCGCGCGACTTCATCGGTTTGTTCCAGCGTCGAGCCGCGCGGCATATCGATCATGATTTGCAGCTCGTTTTTATTGTCGAACGGCAATAACTTGAGCGGAACGGCGCGGGTCACGGCCAGCAGCGTTGAGCCGATAAAGGCTATCAGCACGATCAGCAAGAACAATTTGGCGCGTCCCGAGGTCTCAAGCAGCGGCCCGAGTGCAGCTCGATAGGTCCGATAAATAAAAGTTTGCTTGAGCTCCAGCGGAGTTTCGTCGCTATGCTTGTGGTATTCGCTTTGCAGCAGTTTGAAGCTCGCCCAGGGCGTCACGGTAAAGGCGACGATCAAGGAAATAATCATCGCTATCGGCACGTTAAAAGCCATCGGCGCCATGTACGGCCCCATCATGCCGGTGATGAAAAACATCGGCAGGAACGACACGATTACGGTAAAAGTCGCCAGGATGGTCGGCGGCCTGACTTCGTCGACCGCCGTCAACAGCGCCTGCAGCGGCGATTCCTTGCGTAATTTATAGTGCCGGTGGATGTTTTCGACATCGACGATCGGGTCGTCCACCAGCAAACCCAGCGACAGGATCAATGCAAACAAGGTGACGCGGTTGATCGTGTAACCGGAGAGATAGTCCAGCAACAAGGTCAGCGCCAAGGTCATCGGCACGGCGATCGACACGATGAACGACTCTTTGAGTCCCAATGAAAAAGCCAGCAGCACCACGATAATCACGATAGCAAAACTCAAATGCTTAACCAGTTCATTGACTTTGTGGTTGGCGGTTTCGCCGTAATCGCGGCTGATGCTCAGCAAAATATCTTCGGGGATCAGCGTGCCGTGCAGCTTTTCCGCAGTAGCGATAACGGCTTCGGCGACGTGTACGGCATTGCTGCCTTTGCGTTTGGCAACGGCAATGGTGACCATCTGCCGCTCCTGTCCGACTTGCGGCTTGTTGCCGGTGGCATGGCCTATCGTCGGCATCTCATCAACCGCAGGGCCAAAGCCGATGCGGGTGTAATGGTCGACATCGGCCGGGCCGTCTTCAATCCGCGCCACATCGCGCAGGTAAACGGGCCGTCCGGCAACGCTTTTGATGACGGTCGCGCCGACTTCTGCCGATGATTCAAAATGCGGTCCGGCTTCCAGCAGGATTTCGCGGTTGCCGCGTTCAATATTGCCGACTTGCAGGTTAACGTTGGCATCAGCCAGCGCCTGGGTGACTTCAAGCAAGGTTACGCTGTGCGCGGCCAGTGCGGCAGGGTTCGCATAAATCGAGACCCGCCGCTGCTCGCCGCCGACGACCCAGCTTTTGCCGACATCGCCGACACTCCTGAGGGAAATAATCAGCTCGTCGGCGATGCGCCTTAAAGCCATCGAATCGTAATTATTATTTTGAGCGGAAAGTGTCATTAAAACGATAGGCACGTTATCGATTTCAACCGGCGACACTTTCCATTGGGTTACGCCCAAAGGAATCAGGTTCTGGTTGGACATCAGTCGGTCCCAGGTCTTAACCAGGCTGTCCTCAAAATCCTGGCCGACGAAATAACGCACGGTAACCAGTGCCGCACCGGGTCTGGAGACGGAATACACATATTCCACGCCTTCAAGCTGTTTAAGCAAAACCTCCAGCGGCGTGGCAACCAGTTTTTCAACTTCCTCGCTGGAAGCGCCCGGATATTCAACCAGCACATCCATAACCGGCACGACAATCTGCGGGTCTTCTTCGCGGGGCGTCAGGATCAGCGCCGCCGCTCCCGCCAACAGCGAAATAATCAGGAACAGTATCGAAAGCTGGGAGGTGGTGAAAATTTCGACAATCTTGGTCGTCAATCCGCGCTTAGGAGTTTGGTTTTGCAGGTCGTCCATTATTGCGCCTGCTGTGAAAGAATTATGACGGTTTCACCGGCATGCAAGCCGGAAATAACTTCAATTTGCTCGCCGAAGGCTTTGGCCGTTCTGATATGACGCATGACTTGTCGGCCTTCCGATAATACCTTGACGACTTCCAGCTGACCGATATGGTGCACGGCGCTGGCGGGAATCAGCAAGGCTTCATGCTGACCGCAGGCTTGTTCCAGCCAGCCGAAATATCCCGGTTGCAGGCCTTCGATGGCAGGCAGTCCGATTTTGATCAGCTGGGTGCGAGTTTGCGGGTCGACTTCGGGGCTGATCTCGTCAATTTGCGCACGGGTTGCTAGGCCCAAGGTATCGATACGCACCGTAACATCCATACCGATACTGTAGCGTCCGGCGCAAGTGCTCGGCACGTCGGCTTCAAGCCTTAATCCTTGCGATGTTTGCAAGGTCACCACGGGGACGCCGGGCAGGCCCATGTCGCCGGGCTCTTTAAGGCGTTTTACAACTATGCCGTCAAATGGAGCGAGCAACAACGAATCGGCCAGATGGGACCGGATTTCAGTGACCGTACTTGCAGCCTGATTCACGCCGGCTTGCACCTCTTTTGCCCTGGCGACTACCGCATCAAAATTTTCTCGGGTTGCCGCCTCTTTACTGTACAAGCTGCGGATGCGCTGTTCGTCTGCTTTGGCCCGATTGGCTTGGGCATTTGCTCCGGCGAGCGCGGCCAGGGCTGCATTTTCCTGGGCCTTAATATCACGCTCGTCAAGCCGGGCGATGACCTCGCCTTTTTTGACTTTGTCGCCTGCATTGACCTTGATCTCGATAATCCGGGCCGTCATTCTAGGGGCGATATTGGCAACGGTTCTCGACTTTACCGTGCCGGGCCAGGCCAGAATATCGTCGACCTGCTTTTTTTCGACAACAGCCGTGTCGCTTTTCTGCGTGTTTGAATCATTAACCAATGGGCTTAATCCGGGCGGCACTTTGCTGACAAAACTGCCTTGCATATAAAGCAGTAACAGGATCAAGGCTAAAACGGCTGCGGAAATAATGGCGATTTTGTTGATATTTTTGGGTTCGATTGGTGACATAAGATTTCCTTTATTTCCAGTTGCCGATAGCTTTTTTCAATGCTGCTTCGGCACTCAGCGCATCGTAATGCGCGGCAATCGTGTTGGAGTGGGCTTTATTCCTGGCAACCTCCGATTCGATATAACGGGTAACCGTGACTGTTTCGGCCCGTCGTTGTTCATTGACCAGTCTTAACGCTTCGTCGGCAGATCGCACCGAGGCTTCGGTAACGCGCATGCGCGCCAGAGCTTCTTCCAGCTTCAGGAAAGCAATTTTGACTTCCTGCTCAATGGCCAGCTTGGTTTTTCGTTCCGTTTCCCGTGCTTCGGCGGCTTTCCGTTCCGCAGCACTGACGCGGTTTTTGGTCTCTAGCCCGGAAAACAAATCCATTTCGACGCTGACCCCGGCGGTGACATTGTCTTTGCTGCTGGAAAAACCGGGAGATTGGCTGTTTTGACCGTAGCTGACATAAGCATCGGCTTTGGGCAAATAAGCGCCCTGCTCGCTTTTTACCCGGCGCTGGCTGATTTCCACCTGATTGGCGGCCGCTTTAACTTCCGGGCGTTGCGTCATCGCAAGTTCGAGCAAGTCGTTAAACGATGCCGTCATTTTAGGTTCGGGCAACATCGAAGATGCCGATGCGACAGTAAATGCGTGATCCGTCGATAGGCCGAGCAAGGTGGCGATGCCGGTTTTAGCTAGCTCGATACCGTTGGCGGCCCTGATTTCGGTTTCCTGAGCTTCAGCCAATTTCACTTCCAACGATAAAACATCGGATTTGAGTACGGTTCCGGCCTCATACCTTAGTTTTGATTGCTTTAGCTCACTGGTAATGGCCAAAATGGAATCCTTGCTGACCTTCTGCGCTTCCTGCGCGGCCAAATAGGCGTAATAAGAAGCGGTTACGGCTTCAATCAAGGCATTGCGCACCGTTGAGCGTTCAAACTCCGCCGCGTTTATGCCCAGCTCCGCCGCTTTACTGTTTTGATAATCCTGACCGCCACGAAACAAGGACAGCTTTCCTATGATTTCGGGGCGAAAGTTTTGCCGATAACCGGGATTATTGATGTTATTGATCGAGTTGGCATTGAAATCCCTTTGCGCCACAATCATCGAAAAGACTTGCGCGGGATTGTTGGAATGATCGTAACCGACCTTGGCGGTTACTTGCGGATAAAACGCAGACAGCGCCACGCCTAATTGGGCTTCAGCTTGCCCGATACGTTCTGCGGTAATTTGCAAGTCGGGATTGTTGGCTAATGCGTAATCAATAGCCTGATCCAGCGTAAAGGATTGGCGGGTTGATTTCTCCGGTGCGGTTTTATCAGCAGGATTTTTGAGACCTTGATCCGCTAAGGCTGACAAGGTCGATAACATGAGTATCGGTAACAGACTTAATGCCAATTTGTTTTTTATTATTTTAAGCATAATCTTCACGTACCTGTTAAGAAATTGGCATTTTTGATTCACCATGAAGGCACGAAGACCACGAAGGGTTATGTTTTTCTTCGTAGTCTTCGTGGTGAAAAATATAACAGCGTTTTCGTCGAAAACTTAGTTAAAACTGTACACCATCAGAATGCACTACCCGGCTTAACACCCAATTTTTTAAGCATGATTGCCATCGGACAAAACCCCGTAAATGCCGATTGCAGCAAATTTGCGCCGACAAAAGCGGTAAACCATAGCCACAATTCAGAATGATAATGCGCCAATAACAGGCTAATCAAAATAAAACTGCCTGCAACGGCAAAAACTACGCGATCAATAGTCATATTAGTTTCCTTTTAACCGAACTATACCTATTAATTTGAGCATTAACCGTTCATAGAAAGGTTCGCTGATGCCTTTTCGTATTTTACGCATAAAATATTTCTCGAAACCGATTTTAGCCCAATGCACCCATTTACCTTCGGCCGACCAGGTTACATTACGCGGCGGAATTTGCGGTTTGGCCAAAAAAGCCACCCCCGAATCGCCAAAATCAGCCAGACATAACGCATTCAACGTCGCGCTGTGGGTCGGCTCTTTGCCGGCCAACTCATCGGCAATATTATGCGCGGTGGCGGTCACCATCGATTCGATCATATAGCCGGTTTTAGGCGCGCCAACCGGTACCGGCGTCGGCTCTATAGGCGGAATGGCAATGCAAACGCCGACGGAATAGACGTTCTTGAAAGTTTTATTACGCTGATGCTCATCCACCAAAACAAAGCCGCGCGGATTAACCAAGCCTTCAACGCCGACATTGCGCACCGCGTCAACACCGGTAAAAGCAGGTAACATCATTGAATGCTTAAAGGGCAATTCATGTTTTTTCTTGTCCTTGCCCTCATCATCGACTTCAGTAACAAACATCATGCCGGGTTCGATTTTGTCGACCTTGGCATTGGTTATCCATTTGATGGTCTTGTCACGCAACGCGCTTTCCAGCATACCTTTGGTATCGCCGACACCGCCTAAACCCAAGTGACCGATATAAGGCTCTGCGGTAACAAACGTCATCGGCACCTGATCGCGGATTCTTCTTTTGCGCAATTCCGTTTCAAGAATCATTAAATATTCATATGCCGGGCCGTAACAGGATGCACCCTGAACCGCACCGATCACAATCGGGCCGGGATCTTCGATGAATTTATCCCAATCTTTTATGGCAACTTCGGCATGATCGACATGACAAACTGAGGAGGTATATCCATCAGGGCCTAAGCCGGGAATTTCATCGAAGGCCAGACGCGGCCCTGTAGCAATAACCAGAAAGTCGTAAGCGACGGCTGAGCCATCATCCAGCTGCACCTGATTATTAACCGGATCAACTTTTGCGGCGGCTTTTTGAATAAATTCGATGCCTTTCTTTTTAAAAATGGGGGCTAATTCAATCTTCAACTCTTCAGGCGTTCGCCATTTGGGTGGAACCCAGGGATTTGACGGCACAAAATGAAAAGTGGGACTATCGGAAATCACAATCACATCATGATTTTTTCCTACCGTTTCCTTCATTTCGTAAGCCATCGGTACGCCGCCAATACCTGCACCTAAAATTACTATACGAGCCATGATGTTCTCCTGATTAATAATTATTATTACGATCCTTAATCATCAACGTTAATTTAAAATCTCATTAAAGTGAATAAGTACGTCTACTAGGTAATAAAAAAGAAAAGTCATTAAACCGTAACCGATCAGATAAGTATCGAAAAACTTAAAAGCCCACCTCTATATTAGTTGTTACTAATATACGGTAACACGCTTTTATTTTTGCATGCAAGTCTAATTGTTAGAATAAAGCACGCTCAAAGTATGTGTTGTTTCTCAAAGTGTAATTTGTTCTAATCGCAAACAGGAGTGGTTTACTTTGTTTTCAATGCCATTCATCTCAAGTTCTGATCTACAAGACTGCAACCTACATATAGGGGAATTTATGATTTCAGAGGCCGTGGTTGATTTATCGCGCTGGCAGTTTGCGGCAACTTCTTTATACCATTTTTTGTTTGTTCCGTTGACATTGGGATTGTCGTTTTTACTGGCAATCATGGAATCGACCTATGTGATGACCGGCAAGGAAATCTACAAGGATATGACCCAGTTCTGGGGGAAATTATTCGGTATCAATTTCGCGCTGGGCGTCACCACCGGTCTGACCATGGAATTTCAATTCGGCATGAACTGGTCCTATTTCTCGCATTATGTCGGCGATGTTTTTGGTGCGCCGCTTGCCATCGAAGGCTTGATGGCTTTTTTCCTGGAATCCACCTTTGTCGGCCTGTTTTTCTTCGGCTGGGATAAGCTAGGCAGAGGACAGCATTTGCTGGTGACCTGGCTGGTTGCTTTAGGGTCCAACTTATCCGCATTATGGATTCTGGTGGCTAACGGTTGGATGCAAAATCCGGTCGGAGCCGAGTTTAATTATGAAACCATGCGCATGGAAATTTCCAGCTTCGGTGCGCTGTTATTTAACCCGGCCGCCCAGGTTAAATTTGTCCATACCGTTGCCGCAGGTTACACCACGGCCTCTGTTTTCGTGCTGGGCATCAGCGCTTATTACATGCTGAAAGGCCGTGATGCGGCCTTTGCGCAACGTTCTTATACCATCGCCGCAGGTTTTGGCCTGGCTGCTATCCTGTCGGTCATTGTTTTGGGCGATGAAAGCGGCTATACCGATGGCGAAGTACAAAAAACCAAACTGGCGGCTATCGAAGCCGAATGGCATACCGTAGAGCCGCCCGCTGCATTCACGGTCATCGGCATACCGGATCAGGAAGCCATGGAAACGCATTATGCAGTAAAGATTCCCTGGGTATTGGGTTTGATCGGCACGCGCTCTATCGATGAGCCGATTACCGGTTTATCGGAAATCCTGGAAAAAAATCGCTTGCGTATTCGTGACGGCATGAAGGCCTATTCGCTGTTGCAAACCTTAAGAGCGGGCAACAAGGATCCCAATGTCCGTGCCGAGTTTGACCACTACAAGCAGGACCTGGGTTACGGTCTATTGCTCAAACGCTATACGGAGAACGTGGTCGACGCGACCGACCAGCAAATAGAACTGGCGGCGCAATATTCTATCCCCAGAGTCGTACCTTTATTCTGGACCTTCCGGATCATGGTGGCATGCGGATTTATCATGCTGGCGATATTTATATTTGCGGTTATAGCCAGCTCAATTCGCAAATGCAGACAGGATTGGTTATTACGTGCAAGTCTCTATATGATGCCCTTGCCCTGGATTGCCTCTGAATTGGGCTGGTTTGTAGCAGAGTTTGGTCGTCAGCCGTGGACTATTGCGGAGATTTTACCGACATTCTTAAGCGCATCATCCTTAACCGAACTGGATTTATACTTGAGTCTGGCGGGCTATATCGGTTTGTATACGGTTTTTTTGATTATCGAAATGTTCTTGATGCTCAAGTTTATCAAGTTAGGTCCGAGCAGCCTGCATAAAGGCCGCTACCATTTTGAAATCGCCACAGGAGCGTCACTATGATTTTCGATTATGAAACCCTGCGCCTGATCTGGTGGGCTTTATTAGGCGCTTTATTGATCGGCTTTGCCATTACCGGCGGTTTTGACCTGGGCGTAGCTATCCTATTACCCTTTTTAGGGAAAAACGATAGCGAACGCCGCGTGATTATCAATTCCATCGGCGCAACCTGGGAAGGCAATCAGGTTTGGTTTATCACCGCAGGCGGCGCCTTGTTTGCTGCCTGGCCTATCGCCTATTCCGTGGCGTTTTCAGGATTTTATTTTGCCTTATTGTTAACCTTGTTCGCGTTATTTCTGCGACCGATAGGCTTTGATTACCGCAGTAAATTGCCCAGTCAACGATGGCGCAGCAACTGGGATATCGCCTTGTTTGTCGGCGGATTTGTACCGACATTAATTTTCGGCGTCGCATTCGGCAATTTATTACAAGGTGTGCCGTTCCATTTCGATAACGATATGCGTATTTTCTATACCGGTTCATTCTGGGCATTATTAAACCCGTTTGCGTTGACGGCGGGACTGCTCAGCTTGGC
This sequence comes from Methylobacter arcticus, assembly GCF_050917435.1. Taxonomy (NCBI): domain Bacteria; kingdom Pseudomonadati; phylum Pseudomonadota; class Gammaproteobacteria; order Methylococcales; family Methylococcaceae; genus Methylobacter; species Methylobacter arcticus. Next base: position 1,351,480 of record NZ_CP159583.1, on the reverse strand, counting down.
GATGCTGATTATGCACGGTGCGGTCTATTTGCAGCTTAAGACCGAGGGTGACATTCATCAGCGCTGTAAAAAAGTGGCCACTGTTTCTGCAATAATAACACTAGCCGTTTTTGCTTTGGCGGGCATCTGGGTTGCCAATATTGACGGTTACCAGATCAGCTCCGAAGTTCTTCCTAACGCGCCGTCCAACCCGCTGGCAAAAATAGTGTCTAAAGAACCGGGATTATGGCTGGGTAACTATGCGAATTACCCCCTACTGTGGGCTGTTCCCGGACTGGCTTTTATTGCCGGAGCTATGACCCTAGCGCTATCGAAAATGGGGCGTCCGGGTCTGGCATTTATAACCAGTTCATTAGTATTGGCTTCCGTTATTTTGACGGCGGGCGTGTCGATGTTTCCGTTCCTGATACCATCAAGCTCGGCTTTGAACAGTTCGTTGACCGTGTGGGATGCCAGCTCCAGTCTTACCACCTTAAAAATCATGTTCTGGACAACGGTGATTTTTTTACCCCTCATTGTGGCTTACACCACTTGGGTGTTCCGTGTGTTGCGCGGCAAAATAACGCTGGAACACATTCATCAGAACGATCATTCGGCTTATTAGGAGGTTGCTATGTGGTATTTCACCTGGATACTTGGATTATTACTGGCCTGCTCATTAGGCATTATCAACGTGCTTCGGCTGGAGGCGCAGGAAACATGGGATAAAGAACATATCCCCTTAGACCCGCTAACCCAGTTAATGACCAAAGACACGATGCTGGGGCGGTTAAAGGAAAAAATCGAGAACTCCAAACGCAACGGCTTTCCTTTTTCCATTATTTTTATCAGCTTAAAGGATTTTAAAACTAAGCATAATAATTTCCCTGACTATGAAATGGACGCCATATTGCGTGGTGTGGCCGATTGTTTTAAACAAGACATCAGGGCGGGCGTCGATATTGCGGCAAGAATAGATGAACAGGATTTTCTGATTGCGATGCCGGGTTCTTCATTGAAAAAAGCCGAGGAAATCGCGACACAGATTAAAAATCAAATTTTAGAGCGTGTTAAAGCGCCCAGTGCCTTGATTGTTGAAGTAGCTACCGGGGTTGCTGAATACGCCAATTACCCTAAAAAATTTTCCACTACAGCCAATGAAGTAGATGAATTGATCAGAATTGCAACGGCAAAGAGCGGTTTATAAATCTCAGACTTTTAACAATGCGATTATAGAAACAAGCACTACGGACGGGTTTATAACAACCCGTCCAGTTGAGGTAGCTACTCATACAGCTAGGCCTAACTACCCATTGATTTGATCAAGGGATTTATAACACCATCCGCTCCGTTTGTATTTAGTGTGAGAACGCCTGAAAGCTCTAGCCATTGTGTGTATTTAATCCGGTCATAACTGTCTCCAAGGATTTGTTTCTCGCCCAAACAAGTCCAGAATACTTTTAAATTATTTTCGTCCAAGAATCGCAATAAAGCATCTTTTCTAATTAATAAACAAGAACCCTCTTCTTGGTTGACTGAGGGATCGAAACAAACAACTTCATCCTCAGTATTTAACCATTCGCCAATATTTTTTGAATATTGAAGCTGCATTTTTTCATACATGTACTCTCTGGGAGCAAAATATGAAGGTTGTTCTCGATAGTCGGCTCCTGATTCCCAATTATGTCTTTCCGTTGTGACCATTACTTCGCCTATGACTTGTTCATGGTCATTTTGTTCATGCACATCTTCCCATTGGCTGCGGCCATAGTAAGGGTTATCGAAAAAACGATAAGCAGGTGACCAATAATATTCACGAGAAAATACATGATATTGATCACTATTTTCAGGAAACCATCTTCCCATTAAATGTTGCTGCTTTGCCCAAGCAGTCAAGCCTTCTGCTTGTTCTGAAGAAACAAAATAGCTTCTAATTTGATACCAAAGATGTTTGTGTGGATATTCATGCTGCTCATACCCAACAGGCACCGATTCGTCCCAGCTAGGATAGGTTTCTAAAACAAGCCATTCATTGCCTTGGGTATCTTTGATCTCAATAATTTCTTTTGGATTCGGCAAGTTTTCAGCGCTAATTAGCCAATTTTGATGACTGCCATACCAATCGTTATACTCGACTTTATCCCACCAAGATTCGTTGCGATTAAACGAAGAACTATTGCCTGGACGGCAAACCGATGTCGGGTCTATATTCCTAACAAAAGGTTCCCAAGTACCTTGATACCAAATATATTTTTTATCATCATGCCAGCCAGCTGATCCATCTTGCATTTGATAATTGTCAGCCACCCTAGCAAGCACTTCATACAAAGCAAGCCATTGATATTTTTTGCCAATTCTTTCTTTTTTATTCGTGTGCCTATCGCCAGAGCTGGCATGATTATCAAATTCGCCATGTTTTTTGACATCGTAGCCATATTTTTCAAAAATTAACTTGCAGGCATAATTGCTCAAATCATTAGGGTCGAATTTATATCCCCAATCAGATAAAGCACTTTGAAAAGTATATCTTCCGAAGTCACCATAACTACACATGCCTCTGCCATACTCAGTGACCATAGAACGCAGTATTGCATTTTGTCCCCAATGATCTTTTGCATCGTTTAATTTGTAGTCGTATTTGTAAGCATCAATTTCTTCGTTGCTGGGAAAACCATCTGGAAATTGGCTTTTGTAGGGTGGACGTATGACCTGTGGATTTTTTAAAGCAAAAACTTGTTTGTATAAAGCATATTCAATAATGTTCCTGGCATAATCTCGAATTAGCACATTAGGATAGACTTCTTCTTTTTCGAAAAAAGTTGCCAAAATAAATGCAGATAATTCTAGTAATCCATTCAAATCGACGGAACGTAATACTGCACCATAAGCTGCGGCAAGAATGCGTTCATAAACATAGGGATCATTAACGGTATGAAAATCAATCAGAAGCCGATTGACTATTGGAAGATTATTTTCCAATACGCAAACTAATGCCTTTGTTGCCATATCTCTAAAACCGATATTAGTACTGGTAAACAGCCATGCTAAAGCTTTGCAGGATAATAATCTGGATTCAGCGGATAAATAATTTTTATTGCAATCATGCAATGCCCAATCGATAAGCCTTTGCATTGCTGAAACTTCATCATTTTTATGATGTAAATAAGCTGTCCACATAGCATCACGATCAGCTAATGAGAATTTCATCAAGAAACGATGCAAGCTATGTGCATTAAAGAAATGGTCAGGATCTGACGATACGGAATAGACCATTTGAAAAAACAAGTCGAAAGTATAATCGTCAACTAAGACTTGCTGATTGACATAATCTTTTACTTTTTCTGTGATAGTTTCCGGTTTTCTCCAGATTAGACTTTTAACAAATGCTTCAACTATTGCCCTGTTTGACTTTTTCTCATCAGAAACCAATTCATATAATTCTTCCTGATTACCCATAAAGAACAGCCAATGTTACAAGAATGTCTATACTGACAGTATCTACCATACGGATGGGATAACGTCATGAAAAACAAAGTTCAATTTCAAAAAGGCTATAGCCTGGGCGAGTTCATGAAAAATTATGGGAGTGAAGGGCAATGCCGAAAAGCCTTGTTTCAGTGGCGCTGGCCTCAAGGCTATGTTTGCCCTGAATGCGGTGGGCAAAGCTACTGCTCCCTGAAAACACGAGTGGTTTATCAGTGCAATCACTGCCACCATCAACATTCCCTCATTAGTGGCACCATTTTTTCTGCGACGAAACTCCCGTTAACAACTTGGTTTCTCGCGATCCACTTGACCACACAAGCAAAAACTGGCGTTTCTGCCCTTTCACTGCGCCGTCAATTAGGTGTTTCATACAATACCGCCTGGAGCATCAAACAGAAGCTGATGCAGGTAATGAAGGAGCGTGATGATAGTAAGCCGTTATCCGGCGTCATCCAACTGGATGACGTGTATTGGGGCGGCGAACATCGGGGAGGCAAGCGTGGACGGGGTTCACCCAACAAAACACCTTTTGTGGCGGCTGTGTCGGTCAACGAAAAAGGACATCCTATTGCCATGAACATGACTGTGGTCAACGGGTTCCGCTCCAAAGAAATCACTCGTTGGGCGAAGCGCCATCTTAGCACCGACAGTCACGTGGTCTCGGACGGACTGGCCTTGTTACCAAGGCAGGATGCCAGCATACCAGCATCGTAACCGGTGGAGGCCCTGAATGTGTCTCGCTGGAACCCTTCACTTGGGTCAATACGATGATAGGTAATGTCAAAAGGTCGATTGACAGGACTTATCACGCTATCAATCATAAACACCTTCCGCGCTATTTGGCAGAATTTTGTTATCGCTTCAATCGGCGATTTGTCCTTGAGGATATGCTGCCCCGCCTATGTTACGTTGCAGTCAGAACACCACCTATGCCTATGCGGTTACTGAAGATGGCTGAGGATTATGGGTAATCAGGTAATTCTTTGTCTATTTTCTCGGGAAGTTGAATTGATAAGGCTTCGACTATACCTTGATACCGATAAATATGATTAACATATTGGGCTAATGCACCTTCATCTTGGAAAGCAATTTCAGGGTTACTTTTATCAAGATAGCTTTCGAGTAAATAGGCGGCAGTTAAGTGATCTTCAAAGCGTTCATAAGCAAAATAAATAATGTCTTCATTATTATTTTTCCAATAGATATTTTTAGATAAAACGCCTTCTGAAATTAAATTATCAATAAAACCTTTTCTGTCACTATATTTCGAAACTATGCTATTCGCTATATCAACTGCTGAGTCGTAAGGAATGATACTTAAATCATTTTGTAGCTTATGTTGGATGAGCGCGTTGATTACTTTTTTTACCAGCTGTTTACCAGACGCAGGTTGATAGTCAAAAAATGAGGGGGGTGATAATTTTTCATCAACACTTGCTAAAAAGAAATCTATGATGCTGGTTATGCCGCCATAACCTTTTGGAATTTGCTTTTGACCGGAACGTTTCAATCCTTCGCAAAATAATTTTAGAAATAGCGGGTTGCTAAATTCTGGATGTAATAAAGGTATGCTGGGCTGCTCAATGTCATATTGAGAAAAGAAGAAACTCGAAGCTTGATATTCAACATTTTCAAATCCATGATGCACCACCCTGATGATGACATCATCAGGAATTAAGTCTTTTGGAGTTAATAATGTTTCATAAGATGTTCTAATACTTAGCACAAGACTTAACCAAGGGTAATTTGAAAAATCATTGATAAATCCCCTTATGTGATTGTTCCAAAAATAACGCCCTCGGCCTTCGTTAATTGCATCCACGATAAACAACAGGCGTTCACCTTGTGCTTCCGCTCTAGCATTTAAAGCCCCTAATAATTCTTTTTCGTTACATTCCAGCCGTAATGAATTATTAAGAATTTGCGTCCAGGGTGATTCTTCAGAAGTGAGGTGTTGCCCTAATAAGAGAACACACGATTTATTTTCATTGATCCTTTTTGAAGCAATATCCGCTAATAAATGGGATTTTCCAATTCCGGCTTCACCTGAGAGCAACATTATTGGTAAATTGGCTAAAACTAATGTCGGTTCGTTAATAAATTCTTGGAATTCGTATATGGCATCGTAAGCGTTTCTTATATTGAAATTTTTATAGTTAAACGTGTCTTTAGATAATTCGCTTTCTTTGTTTTTTAAGGCATTTTGGTATTCGTGTAGCGAATTTATAATAAATTTACAATCTTTCTGAATAGCTTCGATGTCAAAGTAAAGTAATTCTGACTTTTGGGAAATTTCAAATTCTCTATCTAATAGACCAATCAAATTTCTAGCTGCATCTTGACCTAAAAACTCTGTATCTAATTTTTTTAAATTTTTAAGAAGGGTGTGAAGCCTGTTTTTGAAATAGCCACGAAATCTATCGTTTCTACTAAGTGCATCGAAGTGCTTTGCAATATCTAACTCAAAATTTAGTTCTGGCGTATAGCGATGCCCTAAATTGTGAATGCTATTTTCAATATGTGATTGAAACCATTTATCCGAGAATTCTTCTTTTGAAAACCAAAATAATCTTCTGCCTGCATGTTCTTCCTTAGACAGCCGATGAATCAACTCCGAACTTCCCCAATATTCAAAAGTAATACTTCTTCCCAGATCATTTGCATATTTACCCCATTCCTGAGTTTTTTCGTTCCATTTATCCATAAACCACGATTGGTTTTCGCGTCTTGGATCTTGCCTATCCAAAGGAATACAAATGTAGTATTTGGTTAATTTTGGGTGAGTTCTAAGTGCTGTTTCAAAAGATTCTCTAAGCTGTGACCATTGTGAACTTCCCATAGATGAGAAATATTTAGCTTGCCAGCCGCATTCTTCACCACTTTCTAAAACACAGTAGGCTTCAACGCCCCCATCTGGAGCTGCTATACGATAGAACTCCTTTTTATCGGCAATTGGTTCTTCTCTCGCAAGTTGGCAAATCAATTCTTCAAAAGCATTATTTTGAGAATTGTTAAATGATTTGATGTTTTGCCATCCGATAGACATTTTTAAGTTCCTTATATTTTAACTTGTTAATTTACTCGTCATTCTAACCATCTATACCCTACCTCCTCAGTTGCGCCGATGGTGTAAACTAGTGTTTAAAATAGAGGTAAAGCGCGCAGGATGGGAGAGAAACGCTAAATCCATCGCATAAGGCTATTGGGTTCGGCTATCGCCTCTACCCATCCTACGAGCTAAATTCCACTGTTTTTAGGTTGAATGAATTACAACTCCCGCAAAACGCCCCGCTCCATTCGATAGACAACATCGACCAAAACCAATCCGGCCTCGCGGTGAGTCACCATGACCACGGTTTTATCCCTGGCAAAATCCGCCAGCGCTTTGAATACGTCGCGTTCAGTTTCACCATCTAAACCTTCGGTGGGTTCATCCAGAATTAATATTGGCGCATTTTTAAGATAAAGCCGCGCCAAGGCGATACGCCGCGCTTCCCCTCCCGACACTTTCACGCCGCTTTCGCCTACCCAGGTATCAAGACCTTCCGGCAGATAACCGATAAAATTTTCCAAGCCTGCGGCTTTAATGGCAACATCCAGTTCCATTGCCGAGGCGTCCGGTTTGGCAATCAACAGGTTTTCTTTAATAGTGGCGGCGAACAATTGACTGCGCTGGGACAATACGCCAAAACAGCTCATTAATTCATCGGCATCCAATTGCCTGATATTTTGTCCGGCCAATAACACACTGCCTTGTTCAGGATCGTAATAACGCATTAGCAGTTGTAATAAGGTGGTTTTACCCGAGCCGCTAGGGCCGACAATGGCAATTTTACCGCCCTGTGGAATAGTCAGGCTGATGTTTTTCAGCACCCAATCCTGCTGATCGGAATAGCGAAAGCTCACACCGTTTAACTGTAAATCATAACGGCCCGGCAATGGTAACGGCTGAGCCGACGAAGTAATTGTCGGCGGCATTTCTGTAACCTGCCTGATACGCCGGGCGGATTCTTGGGTTTTCGCCAGCATTTGCATGGCTTGCGGCAAGGGTGTCACTAACTCAAAAGCTGCAATCACGCAAAAAATAACCAGGGCTAAATCCGATCCTGATAACAGTCCTTCTTTAAATGAAACCGCTGCAAGAACTAATGCCGTTAATAAGGTTATCTGCGACAGCAGCAAGGTGAGCGCTGAAGAAATCGCCGACAAGCAGTTGTTCCGGCGCTGGGTGTTAATCATCGCATCGGAAAATTGCTCAAGAAAACCGCTGAATCGCCCGTAAGCCTGATTGGCTATTAAGTCCTCCAGACCCTGCATCATATCGAGTTGCCGAATCCTGAAATTTGCCGCCAAAACGACGATTTTTTCGGCTCCGTCACGTCCCAAACGATTAAAAACCCACGGTGTCCATACCGAAGCAATAATCAGCATAAGACCAGTAGTCAGGCTAACTACCGGCGAATAAAATGCCAAAAATACGGTAACTGCGGTTACACCAATTACCGCTACAATGGCCGGAGCGAGCAGTCGTAAATACAGCGCGTCCAAGGCGTCAATATCCGCCGTCATGCGTGATAATAAATCTCCGCTGCGCATAGCCGACAATCGCCCCGGAACCAGGGGAATAAGCTGTTGAAAAAACCAGCTGCGTATGCCTGCTAATACCCGAAAAGTTGCTTCATGTGTCACCAAGCGCTCACCATAACGGCCCACCGTGCGGGTGAGCGCCAAAGCTCGTATCTGCGCGGCAGGCAGCATAAAATTGAAAGCAAGTGTATTGCCGCCAATAGCGACTAATCCCGCTATAGCGGAAGAGCTGATAAACCAGCCGGATAGCGTTAATAGAGCAATAGAAGCCAATGCGGTCAGCAATGACAGGAAAATCCCACCCGATAACCAGATGCTATGCGGTTTGAATAATTTCAGGAAAAACCAACAATCTTTCATAACACCAGCCGTCCTTGCTGTAACTCTATCCGCCGTTTCATTCTATCGATCACTGCAGAATCATGAGTCGCGATAATCAGCGTTTTATCAATAAACAATCGATCGATGACATCCAATAGCAGCGTTTTGTTAGTTGCATCGAGATTGGCAGTCGGCTCATCCAGTAAAATAATATCAGCATTTTTTAAAAACGCTCTGGCCAGCGCAATTCGTTGCACCTGTCCACCCGACAAACCATAGCCCCGCTCGCCAATCGGGGTGAGCAAACCTTCCGGCAATTGTGCGCTGAATTCAGTTACGCCGGCTGCCTGTGCCGCATGAATAATGTGTTGTTCAGAGGCATCTGGATTAGCCAGCACGATATTGTCCTTGATACTTCCGTGGAAGAAGTAGGTGTTTTGTCCCACCCAGGCAATAGCTTTTGCGGCGCATTCACGGTTTACAGTCTGGCCATTAAGCAATACCCGCCCGACAGTTACTGACTCAAAACCTAATAACAGATTTAAAAGAGTCGTTTTTCCAGCGCCTGATTCGCCGACCAGGGCAACTTTTTCCCCGGCGGCAATGTGCAAGTTAATGGCAGTTAAAACCTGACGCTTGCCGTAAGATTTGCTGACATCGTTAAATTCGATCAGGCTGATTGTGTTGGCCGGGCTATCGTCAATACAGATTGTAATCATCGCATCAGCGTTTTGCTCCAGTATGGCGAGTATAGCATCAGTCGCGCCTAATGCGGCAGCCCGGTCATGATAATTGATGGCCAATTGCCTGAGTGGTATAAAAAATTCAGGCGCCAACAGCAGAACAAACAGCGCTTCCCTTAAACTGATATGCTCAGCTGGGCCAAAATGAATCTGCCCCAATAAACCCAGCCCCACATACACGGCTACCAGCGCAACCGCAACCGCGCTAAAAAACTCCAGAATGGCCGATGATAAAAACGCAAGCCTTAATACCGCCATGGTTTTTTCCCGAAACTCATCAGCAATCGTGTTGATGTTTCCCAATTCACGGGCAGCCTGACCAAACATCTTTAGTGTCGCCAACCCTTGCAAACGATCGAGAAAATAGCCGCTCATTCTAGCCACTGCCAAAAACTGACTGCGATTTGCAGAGGCGGCGCCCATACCGACTAATGCCATAAAAATTGGCACCAGCGGCCCTGTTACTAAAAATATCAACCCGACCACCCAATTGACCGGCATGACCACGATAATCATGATGATCGGTAATACACCGACAATCATTTGTTGAGGCAAATAACGCGAAAAATAATTTTCCAGCGCATCAACCTGCTCCAAAGTAATCGCCGCCAATTCACCGCTTTGATGTTGCTTGATTTCGGCAGGCCCTAGTGCTAAAAACTTGTCGAACAACTGTTGTCTTACCGACGCTCGGACTTGCGCTCCAGCTTCAAATCCCCAGGTTTGATGACCGTATATGCATAAGCTGCGTAGGATGAAAACGGCTGCCAGCACTATGAATGGCGTAATTAATGACGCCCACGGAAGCTTGTCAATAATAATAGCTTGAAGTATGAAAGCCAGCACTGCCGATTGAACAATGACGCCAAAACCGTTGGTGATTCCTGCAACTGCGGCTAAGAGAATAGGCTTGCGTACTGCTTTGCTTTGCCCTTTTAACCATACGGCACAGGTTTTTTCTCTGGCTTTGGTTTTATCAAAATAAGCTTGATTGTCCGTTTCCGTTAGATGCACTGATTTCTGCCATTAGTGATATTGGGTTTACGACCCCCTAATACGCCACCTTAAAACTCGGACTATCTTCCGGCCGACTATGCCGTTTCGTACAGTCGGGTGGTTGAAATATTGGCATGGCCCAGCCATTTCTGGACTTTGGCAATATCGGCTTTATGCTCCAAAGCATTGGTAGCGGCCGTGGCTCGCAGCGAATGTACACAGAAGCCATGCGCATCCAAGGTGCTTGGCATAGAATATCACGACATCCCGATACACGAAGCCCGGATTGGGGTTATTGAACCCAAAGAACATCAAAACCCTTGCAGATAAGCTTAAACAATTGGCTGGACTTGTTGACGATGTTTTTCAGTTAATGCTCCTTCTGGCAAACATAGGGTTGGGAGAGATTTGGGGCGCCTAGGACAAAGGACTTTGCTACAGTACGGAGTTTCCGGATGACTTTTTCAAGAACCCAGTTGCAAAAAATTTAAAAACTTGAACATCGAGTTATAGGATTTTTTAAGGAAATTCTACTTCCTAGTAAGAACCTTTACTTCTCAGTTGAAGGATTTTACTTAATTATATTTATCCAATTGATTTTTAAAGAAAAAATCTATTTTAGTTATGTTTTCCGAAGAAATAAGCGTCAGTGTATAAACTAATTATTTTTGTAAGTCATTGACATATAACTATCTTTACGATTGGCATGTGAATTGCTGAAGTATGATGTGGTGGCGACACCATTTCAGGCTTTAAGTTTTTTACTTCACTATTGAGGATAATAAGATTATGACAACATTGAAAGGTAAGCTGGAAAAGCGGACTACAGATTATGATTATTGGGCGCAACGTCGCCGTTATGGGGCTGAAGGACACAATAACGCAAGTTTGTGGGTTCTTGCTTGTATGGATGAGCGTTTGCCGGTAGACGAAGCACTGGGCATTCATGTAGATACACCTGTCGGCGGTGGAGATGCGCATTGTTTTCGTAATGCGGGTGGAATTGTAACTGACGATGCGATTCGCTCTGCTATGTTGACGTGTAATTTTTTCGGAACCAAGGAAATTGTAATTGTGCAGCACACCCAGTGCGGTATGCTTTCGGCGAATGCCCAGGATCTTGAAAAAATGTTTTGCGACAAAGGGATCGATACGGACAATGTAGCGCTTGATCCGACATTGCCTGAACTAAAGCTTGAAAAAGGCTCATTTGCAAAGTGGATCGGAATGATGGACGATGTCGATGTAACGTGTATGAGAACGATTGATGTTTTTAAGAATCACCCACTTATACCTAAGGATGTTGTTATCAGTGGTTGGATTTGGGAAGTTGAAACCCGGCGATTGAGAGCCCCTACACTTGATCCTGAAAAACGCTTAAGAACCGATGTTTCTTCTACTGCGTTTGGAGTGAATACTAAACAACCTGCTCGTTGGGGCTAGAAAGCCTACATAACTGGAGAATGCTTAATGTGTTCCCCAGTTTTTTTATAGTTGAGGGTAAAGTATGCCAACTTATGATTATAGATGTACCCAATGCAAGGTACAGTTTGAAGCAAATCATCGAATGAATGCTATTCGTCCTACTTGTCCGACTTGCGGCGAGGCATGTGAGAAACTCATTCTATCGCCCCCAGCTGCGCATGGTTATAAAACGATCGGTCGCGAACAGGCGATGCATTCGTTACAACCGAAAGCACCGAATAATAGGCATCAACATGGCCCCAGTTGCGGTTGTAAATCATCGTCATCATGACATGCTGTGCCAAGCAATACATAAAGTTAAATTTTCATAGACATGGTCTTTGATGATAATGAAAAATAAATTATTGTCTCGCTTAACTCCAACTTCATTTCTTCAGGCCTTTGTGATTCAAAGTATGAAGTTATGGCGCAAGAAAAATTTAGGGCAACAGAGCAATGACAACTATATCCAACATCTTGGCTTGTTGGCGAGTAGTTCTTTAGAAAAAATTGTTAGAGAGCAATTAGAGTATGAAAATACATTAACGTCTGACCAATATGCCGATGTTATCATCGAAATTAAGAATCAAATCGGTGGCGGATTTTCTAGGGTATCAAGCGATGTAGGTACTATCCGCGTTGAAAATACACGTTGTCCGTTTGGTGAGATGGTAAAAGAAACGCCTGAGCTGTGTCAAATGACATCTTCGGTTTTTGGTGGTATTGCCGCGCGAAATTTCGGGTACGCAAAAGTCGAATTAAAAAAACGGATTGCTACTGGCGATACGTATTGCGATATCAGTATTCATTTGGATAAGGAGCTGAGTCAGGCGAGATCTGGGGATGAATACCACAACCAGGAAGGCTCTATCATTTCTAAATTGAATTCTACCGAAACTATTGTGCAGGTAACAGAGGAGATAGAGAAAAATTGGTGCCATTGTGGGGCGACTGAATCTGATCCTCGGCAAAATTCGCAACATATCATTATTGGGCAATCGCAAGCGATGCGAGAAGTTTTTGATTCAATACAGATAGTTGCTCCGACCATGGTTAATGTACTGATAGGTGGTGAGACAGGTGTTGGTAAAGAGATTATTGCTCGAGCAATACACGTCGGAAGCGGACGTAACCCGGAAAGGTTTATCGCTGTAAATTGTGCGGCTATAGCTGAGACTTTGATTGAAAGTGCTTTATTTGGCCATGAAAAAGGTGCATTCACTGGAGCTTATAATGTTCATAAGGGATTTTTCGAGAGGGCTTGTACTGGTACACTGTTTTTGGATGAAATAGACAGTTTGAGTTTGTCAGGGCAAGCAAAGTTGCTACGTGTACTTCAAGAGGGCGAATTTGAAAGAGTGGGTGGCAGACAGGCGATCAAAGCGGATGTCCGGGTTATCGTTGCCGCTAATCAATCAATCAAAGACATGGTGTTAGCAGGCGATTTTCGAAAAGATCTTTTTTATCGGTTAAACGTTGTTCCTATTCAGATCCCACCTTTGCGAGATAGGCGCGAAGACATTGGCACTTTAATTAATTTTTTTCTAAAGCAGTTATCGAATAAATATCAAAAGCCTAGAAAAACTCTTGGTGAAAAGGCATGGCACAAAGTGATGATCTATGATTGGCCCGGCAATATTCGGGAATTGGAAAGCGTTTTGGAGCATGCGTTTTTGTTCGCACAGGGAGCTATTATTGAGGATGTTTCTGTCGATTGTACTGATTTAAATGTAGGTCATATTTACACAGGAAGTCTTAATATGACAAAGAAGAAAGTTGCTGGTGAAATTGAAGTTAAGATGCTTCATGATGCATTAAAGAAATTTTCTGGAAACGTGAGTGCAACCGCAAAAGAAATTGGAATGACTCCACGAGCTGTCCATCAAAAACTGAAAAAACATCATATCGAAGCGGCTACTTATAGAGACAAATAGAAAACCAGTCCGGTTATAACTTCACGACAGTTGTAGAGCGGTTTTCGGTGCAGCGACCAGAAGATATTTCAATCATGCGGTGACGATTCCTATCTAAACAGGATATCCTTTTATTAAGTTTTTTCGACCACAAAGATCGAGGTTATTCCATGTATTACATAGTTGAAACCAATAAATCATTCGACCAAGCATCTGCAGACCTTGAATCAGCCGTTAAACATCATGGCTTCGGGGTATTGCATGTCCACGACCTGGGTGCCACGCTACGCAGCAAAGGCATTGCTTTTGATAACGAGTGCAAAATTTTTGAAGTCTGCAATCCGGGACAGGCTGCAAAAGTTTTGTCCGCCGATATGCGCTTGAACATGGCGTTGCCGTGTCGTATTTCGGTGTATACGGAGAGAGGCAAAACCATGATCGGCCTCATCAAGCCGTTGCCAATGCTTTCGGCACTATCTCAGGATGCCGAATTAGTCGAAGTTGCCAAAGAGGTTGAGGAGAAAATCATCCAGATGGTTGACGAGGCGAAATAAGTACCCGACACATAAACGGTTCCATTAACTTTGGATAAGCGAAGTGGCGTGCCTGAAAAATGCGTTAGAGGCCGTTTAAAGAACCTTTTCAGCTTATCCCATAGCTGGATTTATTTTTTATAACATAAGGCAGAGCGACTAGCAGATGTTTAAAATAAAAACCATAAAATTAGCAGGATTACTTCTGGTTACGTTTACCGCGCTACTTTTCATCAATATCAAAATTGTTTCGGCTCAGGAAAAACCCACTTTAAACAGAGCTGTTCTATTAGAAAACACGGTTGAACTTCCCGGCAACAACGTTAATGCCAAAGTAATACGAGTCACATTCCCGCCCGCCTTTAAAACACCCCGCCATACCCATGAAGGACCGGGGCCTCGTTATGTTGTCAAAGGCAAACTAAAAGTCGTTGAAGGCGGCAAAACCAACACCTATTCTGTCGGCGATGTTTTTTGGGAATCCGGGCATTTGATGTCCGTTGAAAACATGGGCGAAGACTCCGCTGAATTAATTATTTTTGAATTAACACCTGCCAAATAAATTTATCAGCAATCAATGGGGACGATGTAGCTCAATACTGTTGGCTTAAACTTTTAAGCCAACATACAAACGGCTGCCGGTGCAGACTTATCCGCGCAATGCGTGTAAATTCGCGTCTTAAGCCCAAAGTTCATTAATCTAATAGCACTGCGTTCAGCAAAGTTGATCCATTTTATCGTTTATCAGATTGCTTGTGAAACGGCGTTATTGAATAAATAAAAAGTATGAATCGCACAATTGCCAACATCATCATCGACATAATTGCTGCATTTCTGTTTTTAGGCATGATTGCAACGGGTTACCTACTGCGTTTCCCGTTGCCACCAGGCAGCAACAAAACTTTGAGTTTATGGGGTTACACCCGCCACCAGTGGGGTGATATCCATTTTTGGATAAGCCAGGGACTTTTGATGGTACTTGTGGTTCATTTAGTGCTGCATTGGAACTGGATAGTGACCGTTATAGGCAAGCGCTGCCATTTGGTAACGACTGCACACCCTTCACTCATCCGCAGTGGCATCTTAACAGCGAGTATAGTCACTCTTACGATTACGCTCTTCGCGTGGACGGCTCAAAATAGTGTTAAAGAAACAGCTAGGCCAATGCGGGGAAAACACTGGGCGCATACCCGTCAGGTTAATGAATCTTTAGCCACAGACCAAGTGCAGAGCAGTATCGATCAAGAGAGTATAGAGTTTTGGAAAAATATCTATCCGATATTCGAGAACAATTGCCTACCATGCCATGGCCCGCAAAAACAACTAGCCCATTTTCGTATTGATCGCAGTGAGGATTTCTTCGGAAGTAATGATCGTCCCCCCCTGATTATGCCGAAACAGAGCGCTATAAGCCCGTTAATCGCGATTGTGTCTGGTACAAAAAAAGATATGCCTATGGCAGAAAGGCACAAACTTTCCGAACAAGACGTAGCGTTACTCAAAGCCTGGATAGACTCAGGAGCCGAGTGGCCTATAAAAACTGACGCTAAGAAATAGGTATAATGACGCGCACAACGTATATCCAATAAACGGATTTTACTGGATACGCCTCACGAATGAAATGCCTTAAATATCGCCGAATGCCGCACGTATTATTGATCCGCCTACTTGTGCAGCTATCTTTAATTTGAAGGGAGAATCCAGATGCCGTCATGGCTCACATTCGTAATTATCGGTGTTCTCGGTGGTATATCAGCGGGCCTCTTCGGCATCGGTGAGGCATCGTCATCGTACCGGCACTTATTTATTGGGCCGGTTTCTCTCAGCATATGGCAACGGGAACGTCCATTGCGGTGCTGCTTCCGCCCATAGGTCTCGCCGCAGCATTCGAATATTACCGGCACGGCAATGTAGATGTAAGGGTTGCCGCCATTCTGGCCGCCTCAGCGACTGGCCCGCTTGAGCGCTGAGTTGAGCGGGAATCAATATCGCGCGTCTTGCGGTTTTTTATCCTTCGGCCAATCCTTTACTTTGTCCGGGAAATCCGGACGTGGCTGGTGGGAGAAATACTCGGCGACATCAACAGCTTCTTGATCAGAAAGACCGCCTTGCCCCAGAGGAAACTTCTCGTGCAATCCTATTGGCATATTTCTTTTCACAAACGCCGCGGCTGTATAGGTGCGAGCCATGCCTGCGCCTATGTTGAATGAATCATCTCCCCATAGCGGAGGATAAATGTATCGACCATCCGCCTGTTTCAAGCCTTCGCCTCCTTTGCCGTGACACACAGCGCACTGTAGCGAATAGACTTTTTTGCCGTTTTCAATATCGGGTTTGATTGCCGTATCAACCTTGCCCACGCCACGGCCAGCGACTTTGTCCTGCGACTTGGTTTCACCTTTCATCCAATTGAAATAGGCCACCATCGCCTTCATGTCTGCGGATTCCACCGCTAGCGGTTTGCCGTTCATTGAACGCCTGAAGCAGCCATTGATCCGGTCTTCAATTGTGATGATTCTTGACGCACGTGGGGCATAGCCTGGAAAGAAAGCAGAAACACCCACGAAAGGCGACCCATCAGCCACGGTGCCTGCGTTCAGGTGACAACTTGTGCAATTCAGTGCATTACCGACGTTCTGTGGCAATAATGCTTGGCTTTCAAGGTGCAAACGCATGCCGCGAATCAACTGTTCTGGGTTGGGTTGGGTAAGCAGATTCGCTAGACGCGGAGTTTCAAATTTGGGGGAATCTATGGTCTGAGAGTCGAGTTGTCGGCGCAATTTCTTAACCTGAGCTGCATTGATTGGCCCGGCGTTATTGCCCCAACTTTCACGCACAAAGCTCAGGATTTCAGCCAATTCCTGATCAGCCAATCGACTGAAAGCCGGCATGGTGTATACGCGCGGGTGCGCCGCCGTTTGCGCTGTTTTCCAACCCGTCAAGGTGATATGAACAAGTGTCGATGGATCCGACGATGCAACAGAAGCGTTTTGCGCTAACGACGGGAAGATTCCTTTTACTCCCGCACCATCCTGACGATGGCAAGCGGCACAGAATTGCAGATATCCTAACCCACCCCGCGTGGAGAAAAGGTTGAGAGGAATTGTTGATGTAGCCGCATCAACTGGCACTGCGGGTATAGGTAAATCGTTCTTCCCGGGTGGCAGCGATTTCAGATAGATGGCAATGGCTGTCAAATCGTCATCGCTAAAGTACTGGGTGCTGTGATGAATGACTTCGACCATGCTGCCGGAAACGCTACCGAAGCGATTCTGCCCGGTCTTAAGCAGCAAGACAGTATCTTCCACTGCCCATAAGTTACGCAGGCTGAGTGCTCGCCAAGCCTCTACCGTTTCGCCTGAAAGATAGAATTTGCCGTTAGAACCTTCTTGAGTCATAGCTTTCTCTTGAAAGCCAATGCCGCGGGGCGTGTGGCAGGCACCGCAATGTCCCGGACCTTGTACCAAATAAGCTCCGCGGTTCCATCTGGCATCTTTGGTCGTATCAGACTTGAAGAGAGTCCCATCAAGGAATGCCCCGTTCCAGAGCGACAGTCCCCAACGCATGCTGAACGGCCAGGACATCTCCGCAGGCTTGTTGAGCTGCTTGACTGACGCAACTCCCTGAGTCAGATAAGCGTACAACACGCGCATGTCTTCACCGGTCATCTTGGCGTAGGAAGGGTATGGCATGGCGGAGTACAGATTGCGCCCATCTGAGGCGACTCCCTTGCGCATGGCGCGATCAAATTGCTCAAAAGAATACTTACCGATGCCTGTTTCGACATCGGGTGTTATGTTGGTGGAATAGAGTGAGCCAAACGGCGTCTTGAGTTCCAATCCGCCGGACATCAATTTTCCATTGGGTACGGTATGGCAGGCGATGCAGTCTCCCAGGTGGGCCACATACTCCCCACGATTGATCAGAGCTGATTTCTTTTCGGAAGCCGTGGTTACTTGTAAAGCGAGATTAGCTCCAGACGGCCTAAGTTCAATAGCCCAAGCACGGTGACTGAAAAGCAACGACGCGGCAATAAGCAGCACCGGATAAAATTTAGTAGTCGCTATTACAAACCTCCTTAAAGTGTCAAACAGCTTTGAAAATGTGCCCGTCAAGAGCGTCCTAATTTGCCGCTGGCAATGATAAATCAGAGGCTTACAGGTTTTTATCGTCCCCTTTTACTGGAAAAACAGGTGCTGACAATGGAAAAAATTATAAGCTGTTTTACTTCCATAAGGTTGCCCAGAAGTTAAGCTCCTGATACCACAGCAACGGCGCTTTTTGTTCAAGGCGATCAAGATTTAGCGCCAGTCCTTTATTCCAGACGAAGCGACTTCCGCCCGCAAAGTTAGCTAATTGCTGGCTAACCGCTGGCGTTGCTTTGAGCTGGAACTTAAAGGCTTTGCGTATAGTCTTTTTCATAGTGCTATACTAGCATAATTTTTAATTGGTCTATGCAAAACAATCAAGACATTCGTCCTGGTAGGCACTGTGTTTTTAATCTTCATGTTCATTTGGTCTTTGTGACCAAATACCGCCGTGGCGTATTCACTCAAAGCGTGATTGATGATCTAAGGGACATCTTCACCCAGGTTTGTGCTGACTTTGAAGCGGAACTGGTAGAGTTTGATGGCGAGGACGATCATGTTCATCTGTTGGTGAACTATCCACCAAAAGTTTCGATCTCGTCATTGGTGAACAGTCTTAAAGGGGTATCAAGCCGAATGATTCGCAAGAAGGATTATCCTGAAATCAAAAAGAAATTGTGGAGGGGCGCATTATGGTCGCCCAGTTACTTTGCCGGGAGTTGCGGTGGCGCGCCTATAGCTATTATTCGGCAATACATTGAACAACAAAGAACGCCAAAATAGATTATTTTGCTAACTGAGCCGCTTACATCCCCGCCCTGAACGGCGGAGTTTTACGCTACTTAATGATAAACAGGTTCAATATAATTGCGATATCAAATCCAATATTTCAAATTATTTGGTATTGGTAAAATATTGATATTACCAGGAGACATTTTTTGAAACAATCCTTTTATGATCTAAATTATTCTGATTTAGAAACAGTTATAAATCAGAATAATTTAAACCACTCAGCAGCGGCAGTTCTTTTTAATTGGCATTATAAGAAAAAAGAAAATACTCAATGCTACGATAAAATAGCCAAATGTTCATTGGCCTTTTTTCAAAATAATTTCGACTTTTCTCTACCCGAAATCGATACGGTTCATGAGTCAAAAGATCGAACAGTAAAGTTTCTTTTTAAGCTTAAAGACAATCATAAAATCGAAACCGTCCTTATTCCGTTTCATAATAAATATTCTATTTGTCTTTCATCGCAGGTTGGCTGTGCAATGAATTGTTCTTTTTGTTTTACCGGAAAACAAGGACTTAAAAGAAATTTGACGACAAGTGAAATTGTTGGCCAGTTTCTACAGGCTTGGCGTTGGTTAGCGAAAAACAGGCCTGGAGAAGAGAGAATTTTAAATATTGTTTTTATGGGACAAGGCGAACCTTTACATAATTTTGATGCCGTCAAAAAAGCGTGCGAAATATTTTTATCACAATACGGAACTTCAATTGGTGTTCAAAAAATTACTATTTCAACGGCTGGTTATATTCCTGGGCTTAAAAGATGGAGCCTGGAAATTCCTGGAGTGAACCTTGCGTTATCTCTTCATTCACCCTTTGAAGAAAAGAGGAATGAACTTATTCCCATTAATAAAAAATATCCATTAGATGAGGTATTGGCAACTATTGACAAGATACCTTTAAATAAAAAGCAATTTATTACTTATGAATATATTCTGATAAAAAATTTTAATGATTCTCCAGATGATGCTAAAAAATTGGGAACGATACTGGCGGGTAAAAGTGCTTATATAAACTTAATTCCTTTTAACTCATTCCCAGGATCGCATTATGAGAGTCCTGATTTTGATAAAATTGAAAAGTTTAAAGAAGTTTTAGATACTTTTAAAATCCCGACTTTAATAAGAAGTGCTAAAGGCGATGATGTATTAGCAGCATGTGGCCAACTCAATTCTAAAAATTAAATAGCTATCGAGTGCCAGTGAATGGGGCCGGACCAAGTCAATAATATGTTTTCATGGAAAAAATACATAAAACCTGAAATTTAACCGATAAATCACCGGATGAGCCGGTGATTTTCATGTTACTCCTTTTAGAAGTAGTTTATCGGCTAACTGCTAAGGGGCGTTAACCACCCGACGAACAAAGAGAGCCAACTCATCTCAATTTTTGATCAATCTTGACGGTCGCTTGTCGGCCATTTGTAGACATTCAATCCATTTGTTCGAATGGCAGAATACTCGCATATAGCGGTCATTGACAGGTTGATATGTTAGCAACGGAGCCACGAATCCATGTATAACGCAAGCCCCATCGGGCTACTTGTTCTTCAACGCTGCAACCGCGCCAGCCTTTGCAGTCCTACCGTGGGTGGCGCACCGAAGGTTTTGCGGTATTCATGGCTAAAATGGGCCGAATCCGAAAAACCCGTGGCGTGTGCCGCGGTAGTGAAATTGTTGCCTTTTATGATCTCGCGTATAGCCTTTCTTATTCGGTTCCAAGCTCGATAACGGCGGAAAGGAACACCTATTTGTTGCGTAAACAAGTGCTGAAATCGTGAGGCGGATAGGCCGACCGTTCCGGCAAGTGTTGTTACCGAGGTGAGATCGTTGCCGTGTTTGAATAAAAATTCGACCACTTGGGATATGCGAGGATCGATCAGTTCGGTTCTTGCCCGTCGCCTGAAAAAACCCATTAGATCGTCTAATGGTTCCGCAGTCCATTGAGGATTGTAGCGATCTTCGTAAAGGTCGCGCATGAACGAAACTTCACCGGCAGTGCCAACCAATGCGCCGTTTACCTCGCGCGTATTGCGGATGAGCGGTTTTAGTGCATCGGCCCTGGCGATGTTCGGCTCAATATAAAACACTGCCAGCGGATCGCCACCAATATCCAGCTCATGCAGAACACCGGCGGGAATGACGGCGGTGCGGCAGTACAGCCAATCGCCGCCATGCAGTCGCAGGCGAAAATTTCCATAAATTCCGGCAAGAAAAACCGGCGCACCATGTTGATGGCTCGCGTTGTAGTGCAGTGGTCCGGTAAAAAACGTGCGTCCGTCGCTGATGTCCCAGAGGGCGTCGAACTCGACGGCCTCCGGCGCAGCACGTTCATACAAGCGAGGACTATCTACCATTGTTTATACTTCCATACATTGTCTTGACTGCCCTGTATTCAACGCAAACGTTGCAATGCAGTCTAGTTTAGTCAAATCGCCGACTATTGGCAACTCCTGGCTAGGTGACGGTGGCTGGGCAATTCGCCGATATTGACGTCCAACAAGGTGGGACAAAAGTCTCCGTATAACGATGAGGGTAACCATGACAAACCAAAAAATTATGAGTATAACAAATCTTTTTCTATTGACATTTGCTGGACTGTGTCTGGCGATAGCGCTTGCCCTAGCCTGGACTCTCGGCATAACGCTGTTTTTTCCCGATGGGGTTTTGGCCGGATTCCTTGTCGAACGAGCCGATATTATCAGGGCTCATGTCGACTATCTGATGATGGCCCAATTTCTGTTCATCTTTTTCTTGCTGTTTCGGCAGTATTCCATCGATCCGCCAGTCTGGGTCGTTGCCGCGTGCTGCTATGGGGCTTTTTTCAACCCTTTGGCATTTCTGGTCAGAGGCCTGACGCCGAAGCACTCTGTTGTTGCTGCGATTCCGGTTGAACCGCATTTTCCTTTTCAGGCAGGGTTGAGTTTTACGCTGACGACGATCGGGTTTCTGACTGCCGTCATACTGGTCGTCAGGGCGGCTTTGAAATCGAGATCGGTGAGGGATTGAGGTTAGGCTGGTTCCCGACTTGGAGGTTGGGAACCAGCAACGAGTAAAAGGTGCTTGCTTTTGGTGCGAGAAGATGCAAGTTAACCAACAAAGCACTATTTTAATCCGGCAAGTTACCGAAGAGTTTAGTTTGTCTTGAACCCATTAACCGATCAATAAATCTAATGCATCAGTAATACACCAAGCATCAGTACGGTGCCTGTTGTGCTCGTTCCCAATCTCCAGATTGGGAACGCAGCCTACCACTACAACCAAAAAAACAATTCGTATAAATACCTATAATCCACTTAGCACGCTAAATTCGATTGTCCGCTCCCCGTGGTTTTGCGGCTAGTCGGAAATCTGGGTTGTGTGTCTCTTGTGGGTCGTAACCGGATGTTCACCAATGGTCTTCGTTGATCCGGTTGGCTATATGTGTAGCTCTGCTTCTGGGGCTGTCTTGTCCATTGGAACTCCAATTGCAGTTTTTTGAACTTTTGTTGCCCCGGAACTGGCACCGGAACCAGTTTAGACCACGTGATTGGGAATATTCGATCCCGCCCGTGCACACTATGAATTCCAAGGACTCCAATCTGGTCGAGACCTTATTTATTAGTATTCGCTGGTCCTTTGGGCTAATCCTGTCTGTTATTGCTAATAACTCTAGCATCAAGTTTCTTATTCATGCAGCAGGTTATACAGGAGTAAATTGGCTTTCCAAGTCGCATTGCTTTTCAACAGGCAGTGTAACGGTTAGATGAATTTGTCCGGCAAAGACCTGCTCAAGAATTTGCCCATTCACTTTTTTCAATGCGTAATCAAAAGACTGAAATCTTTCATAATCCAGCGTGAAATGAAGTGTTGTCATTTCGATGTAAGGTTGTAATGTCGATGTATCAATCACCTGTTTCGCCAGTTGACCATAAGCTCTGTTAAGTCCACCGGCCCCCAGCTTCACGCCACCAAAATAGCGAATCACTATAATGAGTACATTAATAATGTTTTTACCTTCAAGGTGTTGAAAGATCGGTTTGCCTGCTGTACCTGTAGGCTCACCTGCATCATGAAACCGATAAATAATGCCTTCATTTGTTTTTATACGGCAGGCAAAGGCAATATGATTGGCGTGTGGATGTTCGGCTTGTAACGTTTTTAATTGATGCAAAACAACTTGATCGCTGGTGCAGGGAAAAATGGCACTGATAAAACATTTTTGATTCTTTCAATTCAGTTTTGAGCATCTGCTATTCGATAATAACTGTCTCTCATCATACCAGCCGCATGCAGCTTTTCAATTACACTGATCTATAAGCAGTAGAATTGTTTGAATTTAATTAGGAGGATATGATGTAGCGCCCTACAGATTCTCTGCGGAACCGGTTAATGAAACCGGATATGAGCACTTACTGACGTAGAATTATTCCTTGCACCCATATTAGTAAATAACAATATGTTTTTAAAAGATTTTTATAGTATTCATGATGACAGTGTCAGTATTGTCGCCGAACAAGCCAGCATGTTTGCCAAAGAAGTGGCGCATGATTTCAACCCTTTACACGATGTTGACGCCAAACGTTTTTGCGTACCAGGCGATTTGTTGTTTTCAATGGCATTGGAGAAATATGGCCTTAGCCAAAACATGCACTTTATCTTTTCCGGCATGGTCGGACATGACGTCTTGTTAAACTTTCCCGACACCGATGCCGAACTGATTGATGTAAACGACAATCAGGGTAAAACCTATTTGCAGGTCGAGCGTTCGGGAGGCCTTAGTAGGGACTCAGCATTGATTGAAAGCTTTATTCGCGATTATGTGGCTTTTTCAGGGCAAAATTTTCCCTATGTGCTGGTGCCGTTATTAGCCCAGGAAAACGTTATGTTTAACATCAACCGGCCACTGGTCATTTACGAAAGCATGACCCTGTCATTTGATCATCTTGATTTTCAGCGGGCGTCTGTGGAAATGCTGGAACCGAAGATAGAAGTCAACGGCAAACGCGCTTCGGCTTTTTTGCACTTTCAGATCAAGGCGGACGGAGATGTGGTCGGCACGGGCTTTAAAAAACTAGCGATCAGTGTGCCGAGTGGCTATGAAGCTGAGCCGATGCAGGCATTTGTCGATGAATATCTAGCCAGGAAAAACGACTATCTAGGTAACTTGGCGGTTATATGATTGATACACCACTGCTCATTCAAACAGAAGAACAGTTAACCGCAGTCATTCATCTCATCGTTCCCCGTGCTGAAATCAGCAATGTTATGGGACCGGCCATTGCTGAAATCATGTCCACCCTTGCCGCCCAGGGAGCCGCCATTACCGGACCGTGTTTTTCTTATCATCAGAAAAGACCAACCGACATTTTTGATTTCGAGGTGGGTTTCCCCGTTAGTCAGCCAATCACTCCTGCCGGTCGCGTTAAGATGAGAAAGTTGCCCGCCGTAAAAGTCGTCCGGACTATTTATCAAGGTGGATATGAAGGGCTTGGTGCAGCCTGGGGTGAGTTTTGCAAATGGATTGAAGCCGAGGGGCTTAATGTGCAAGAAAGCCTATGGGAATGCTATCTAACAGACCCTGAGTCCAACCCAGATCCGTATACATGGCGCACTGAACTTAATCGTCCATTGAGTGAATAAAGGCTCCGGCAGATGCTTAATTAGATGAAATAAATCAAGGAATTTAACAAGATGAGATTAAAAGAAAAAGAGGTTGAAGTAGGCTGTTTATATTTGACCACTGTCAATCAATATCGTGCTGTACTTGCGATGAAAGGTGAATTTTTGATTTATGCGCCCAGTTTGGAAGGGACTGCACCATTGAATCTGGATTCGATAAAAATGCCGTTTGAAAATATGCCATTCAAGAAGTGCCAAATCGCTACCTTTGCCAAAAAGGATTATCAAGCATTTGACTTCAATGGCACTGAAGCTATCAAACATAAATTGAATGAATTACAGCTAGCAGAAGCAATAGCGCAGTGTAATGCCAAGTCGGCTATTGCTACACTGTTAGCAGAATAAAGCCGTTACAACCGAAAAATTTATAACGCGATGCTGGGGTTACACTTCAAAAAAACGGTCACTAAAAATAGCTTCTTCCACATACAAAAACCTGACGGTCGCTTGTCGGCCAAAACCTGACCGCCACGACCGGCAGCTTTACGGCGATGAATATTGTAGAAAAAGTTTGGTAGCCGACCCCAAAAAACCATCGCCGGAAACAGAAGGCTATCGAATGGTGATTAGAGGAAATCGGACTCACCACATTCGTGTCCAACTGCATAGAGTCGGTCAGCCAGTTGCTCCAGCATTTGACGCTTGGCTAAACGTTTTTTCCAAGAGTGAGGTATGGCTGAGTAGCCGTAATAAGCACCGGCAATTTGTCCACAAACGGCTGCCGTCGTATCAGCATCATCCCCTAGATTAGCTGCTTTAAGAATAGCATCGGCAAAGTTATCGGTATTCCAGAAGCACCATAAAGCCGCTTCCAGACAATCGACAACATAGCTGGTGCCTCGAATTTCTTGCTCAGTTTTTTGGCAATAATCGCCGTTGGCAATAGCCATAATCTTGGATTCTCCGTCAAACGAGTCTGCATCGGCAAACAGAATGTGTTGCTTATCCCCACCCGCGAGGGCTCGAAGCAGCATGTTACAAAAGAGAAGACATGCATCAAGGCATTCTGATGCACCGTGGGTGGTTCTGGAGCTTTCTACGGCAAAGGTCTGCGCCTTGATTCTGTCGGTATAGTAAAACAAAGGGATCGGGGCCAAGCGCATCAGACTGCCATTACCGGTACGCTGGAAATTAATTGCTCCAGCATAAGGATTGCCATCTTTTTGATACGCGTGTAAAGCCCTATTGACTGTAATGCCAATATCAAAGCATCTGCCGTTGCTGCTGAGGTATCCTTCATTCTGCCATCGGCAGTAGCGTTGCATTTGATCATTCGCATCAAATCCCTGGCATTCAAGCAAACTGGTTGCCAGACATAAGGCCATTGAGGTGTCGTCCGTCCATTGCCCTGCTTTCAGACGAAACGGGCCACCACCCATCATATCTTTAATCGGTTTAAAGCTACCTTTGGGTTTAAACTCCAGAGTAGTTCCAACCGCATCTCCTACAGCCAAGCCTAGTAAACAGCCTCTGAAGCGATCCAAGGTATTTATGCTGTTTTTTTCGTAAAACGTTTGACTAATAAATTGATGGAGGCAATCCAATGCATTCATGTTTTTTTAAGTAGGTCGGTTTCGATGAATGTTTGGGGCACGCATCACTGGAGATAGACTTAGAGCTTATAACTCGTTTTGATAGACGAATTGATAATTCAGCTGTTGCTAACAATTATCCAAGGTCATACGACAAAATCTAGCGTTGAAAGATTATCGATACATCTCGCCTAAAGCTCGCGCTTCCTGTGCAAATTTAGCCCGTAATTCCAAAGGTTCCAATACTTCAATATGGGTTGAAAAACTCCGTATCCACCACCGTAGTTGATCTGAATCTTTTACATTTGCTGCTAACAAATACATGTCATTTTCCAATTCAGTAATGTGCTGATTTTTGCTAAGTGGCGTTTCAAAAAGATGCGTACTCATAAACTTGGTTATTTTGATTTTTAGTGCAATGTCTTGATGGCTAGTAATGATTGGATAATCAAATTCGCCTTGCGCAATGTATTCATCTAGCTTGAAGTTCACTGGCACTGCAATTTCTTTTTCACCCATTTTTGCGTATTTGAAACGATGTAACGCAAACTGTTTAATGTCGGAATAATCGCCAATAGTTGCAACCAAATAGATTACATTATTGCGGAAGACCAAGCCCAATGGACTCATTTCATAAGTTTTTGCCACACTCTTTCGTCCTTGATAGGTGGCATCGAAGCGGCAGTTTTTTAGTAATGCCTCATAAATTACTGGCAAAACAACAGAATCAATTTCAGCAGGTAATAGCGATAGTCCATTAGGAATGATACGAACCTTGTCTATCCAGCAGGCCAAAGGAGACGCCTTTAAGGTATTGTCAGCAAGTTGAAAATACTCTGCCATGTGCATTCTAATTGAAGGCGGTAACAAGGACTCCAAAAACGTCTCAACTAACTTGAAGGTCAAAGCCTCATCTGCCGTCATTAACGGCAATTGTAATCGTGGAGTTTCTTTTGGCCAGAACCAGCTTAGCGGCTTGGTGTCTTCAGTGCTGGTAAAGGGAAACAAACCCGATGCAGATAGTTTATTCAAATCTCGCTGCACCGTTCTAAGATCAATTTTATAACCGTTGTCTTGCAGCCTTTTTTGTAAATCTGGAGTGGAAATACTGGCTGGTTCCTTGGGAATAAAGCGCAGCATTTCAAAGTAACGGAGGATGGTGTCCATAGAGGTACAATTTGCTTATGTTATCGTGAACTGATCACGTTGATAAAACACCTGCTCAATCCGCTGATATGATAATGAATTGATTTGTATGGATCACATAATGACCGCATCGTTGATGCAAAACTACCTTTTGATTGGGATATACACTGTATCATTGCCTTCAGATGGTTTTTGACCATTTTCAAGTTTATATTTTCGTATATCTAACTCTAATATTCCAACTTCAACCCCATAATCGTTCACTATCGGATCAACAACAACTTCTATTCCATTAAAAAACACCATCCATGCTGGTTTTTCTCCATCCCTAATAAGGCCTTTCTTATTTTTTTTCCCTTTATTCCAGACAGATATTACCCATCGCTTGTTTTTAGATAAAAATTGTCTTTTTAGCGGCATCTCAAACCTTGTCATGCGATCGTGTATAGGGTTAAGAATAATATTTATATTCGCGTCTTGAATGGATTGTCGAAGTTTAAAAGTATCTTCCACTATTTTATTTTCTTTAGAATATTTTACTCCATTGGATTCCCCGCATAGTAAAACGCAGCAGTTTCCCATCATTCTCTTGGGCATATCATCTTTGACAAATTTTTCAATACCACCTTTAGGCATGTCTTGTAATGTGCCAAATACTTGATCAAAGGGGTACTCAGACCATTCTCCACTTGGTCCTTTATGGTAGACTTTATATCGTATATATTCTCTCTCTATAGCTATTTCTTTAGAATTAAATCTATCTGTAACATTATCTTTAAACGTTTCAATAAATACCGCATTGATAGATTGAAGCCCCTTGAATGCAGGAATTGGGTCATAATAATCTTTGCCTGGAATACTGAATAATGAGAAAAGAACAGCATCGCACTTTTTATTATCCAGTAGTTCCAATACTTCCTTTAATATGGGGCTAAAGTCACGCTTCCCGTCGTCTCCAATCTTATTGCAATAATTACGAGAGACAATACCTAGTTTGGTAATGTTCAAGCTAGGTTGTAGCAATGAAACAGATACGTTTGTTTTTTCTTTTTGCGAACCACTACCGTTCATTGACATAATTATTACTCGTTTACTTGAAGAATAATCTGCTTAAATTTAAGCAGATCGGATTCACTGTCGGGATTCAGAGAGCACCATACAAGGTCGCGAGAATATAATCTAACTGTTTGCTTGCACCCTAAAAGTTGCGGGGCAATGTCTCTTAGCGTGTCGTACCATGCTCTTTGTTCGTCTCTATATTTCGGATCATTATCACGCTTGTCTAATTTTTGACAAATTTCACGCCATTTTTCCACGTTAAAGCCGTAATCTTTTCCTTGAGGATAATGACTAAGCGCAATATTTCTCGGCTTTGTAAAATGCTGCGATTCATCGAATTCAACTATAAGGTTCTGGTCTGGAATAAAGTAATCAACCCTTGGTAGTTTATTTACAAAAACGAATTGGTTATTTCCCCTGTGATTTTGAAGCGCCTCATGAACTGCTCCTAATGAGTCAGCCAAATCGGTATTATTGTAGTCAGCTAGCTTACACGGCAGCCCCGAACTCCAATTAGCTTCTACTTTACCGAAAACATTGGTAAGCATATTTCTGACGGTTAATTTACACTGTGGGCAGCGTTCATTGTGTTGTCTTGTTCTAATCAAAATCGCATTCACTATTTAGTTTCCTATTGCTTATCCTGCATAACTTATCCAATCGGGCAACCAGCCTACGCTAATTCCGAATCCAAATACAAAGTCTCCCGCGCAATACCAATTGCGCCCGTTCAGACCACTAAACCGTAATCAACTTCAACCAGCTTAAAAAAGCCTAGATTTTGCAATCACTGAAAAACAAGGTAATTCATATAGGGGATCATGTCGAACCTTTTGTTCACCGTTGTTAAAATCTAGCAGCAAAGCATAATTGGGTAATGGCAGTGCAGCTGAGACTTCGTTTTTTTTTGATTTCTGATTTATTGGGAGCTAATAAAAACCGTTAGAACATCAATGAACAAAGCCAATTTGTGAAAAGGTCTCACCCTTAGCTTTGCATTCTTGAGCTAACACGGCAATGATCCTTTCTGGAGTCGGAGTCTTACCCAGCACAGCCACTTGACGACTGACTACAGCAAAATCACCTGGGGTCAGTTTAGTTAGGCGATGAATCTGGTGTTTGAGTATCGCCAAGGTTTCAGCATCATCGGGCAGACTACCGCCCAAGCGTTGGCTTTCTTGCTGAAACAAGGTCCAACGCTGTTCTGGACTGAGGTAGTCAAATTTCACCTTAAAATCAAAACGCCGTAGCGAAGCTGCGTCCAACTTGTCCATCAAGTTGGTGGTGCAAATGAAAATACCTGAAAAGGTTTCCATCTGAGTAAGCATCTCATTGATTTGAGTAATTTCCCATTGTTGTCCGGCATGACTGCGATCACTTAACAGGCTATCAGCCTCGTCCAACAATAAAATACCACCCTGTTTTTGTGCGTCGGCAAACATTGCCGCAATGTTTTTTTCACTTTCTCCCACATATTTATCTAACAGATCGGACGCGCGTTTAATGTGCAGTTGCAAACCCAATGTTTCGGCAATGTGTTTTGCTAATGCAGTTTTGCCAGTGCCCGGAGCGCCATAAAAACAAAAGTTACCGCGTTGATGTTGTTTAAGGCCAGTTAATAATGCATCCAAATCAATGTCCGTATTAGTAAAGGATCGGTCATATTGTGTCCAGGCAGGTGTTTTTTGCAGACTACTGGTTTGTTTAAGTAATCGCATACTGGCTTCCAGTACCCGTTCTGCAATCTGCTCAGCTTGGCCTGTAACCTGTTTTTGCGTCGTTTTGGCAATTGAACAAGCCTGTTCAATTTGCGCTGGCGTCAAGTGGGTTTGGCTAACCATATTGTCTCGCCAACCTTCACTCACCTTTAAACCTTTACTGTACTTGTTGACAATACGGCGACGGATGGAGGTAGGCATCTTGTCAATTTCAACTGAATAACTAAACCGCCGTAAATAGGCTTTATCCATACCTTGGGTGCGATTGCTGATCCAGAGTACCGGCACCGGATTATTTTCCAGTTGCTGATTGATCCAGGCTTTATCGCCTTGTCCGCCCGATTGCTCATCGTCATCATCGTCGAAAAAGAAACTGTGTCGGGAGGGAAATACATCTTCAGCCTCATCAAACAACAGCAAGCTGTCTTGGCTTTTACTAAGCAGTTTCTGGCTAAGATTACAGGCAGCAAAACGGGCACTGCCACGTAAAACGTTACCTTCCTGATCGGCGCACAACACTTCATATAACGATGCGCTTACTGTTTGAGCCAATAACTTTGCAAATTGGGTTTTACCAACGCCTGGAGGGCCATAGATTAAAATGTTTACACCTGCTTGTTTTTCATCCAATGCTGCCCTCAAGTAGGGTTGCAGCACATTCAAATCGTTTTGCAGATGGCCATAATCATCAATAACTAATTTGGTGCGACTGGAAGGTCGGAAGAAATTGGCAAACAACGCTTCGGCACTGTCATGCTGGCGTAGCATAATATCCAATAGACCCTCTGCCAGTATCAACTTATCTTCCAGATCAACTATTCCGGAATGGATTTTTAACCAGCCCATTTGTTGTAATTGGCTATTAGGTTGCAGTGCCTTCAGAATCTCTCTGGCAGGGCGAGTCGTCATCAGTCGCAAATAATCTACAGTAGACTGCATGGTACAAGTGCCACACTGATTGATCACCGTTTCGCGAAATACTTCCAGCAAGGGCATCAGTAAACGTAGCACCAATATTTCCTGTTCGACTGAACTAAGTTTTAAGGTATTGCTCAGCAAACGTATGTTATCAAACAAGGATTCAGACGATCCGATACCTTCTTCCAGTAAGGTACTCAGCTGCTGACGCATGCATTTTACCAATACCGCTTTACTGACGCCGTGTGAAAAGGGCAATTCATCATCGCTAAAATCTTCGCCATTACCAGTACGGTGAAAGTCGTCCAGTCCTGTAATACGGCCCAAATCATCTTCAAAAAAATCGCAGAGTTGGGTTCGTCTCATATTTTTTTGTGAACCCAGGGTTAGCCGCAACAGATAGATTGCCGCCAAGCGTTGATAAGCGATATATTGATTGCGCCCCGCTCTGGTTTGTCGCGCAGTACTGACGGCTGGCATAAAATCGGGCATTTTTTGATTGATCATGACTGACTCCGAAACAATTGTTTTTGATGACGGTAATCAGTATATCGAGATAAGCGACACATTAGGTCGTTTAGTAAAAAAATTGATAAGATAAAGTGATAAATCGAGGTTTGTATCAATACCACTACTTTAATTTAAATAACTTGATTGCCTTGGTTCGACGATGGCAAGGGGTTGATAGTGTTAATTTGCCAATGACCGCTATAGGGAAGCCTAAATCCATAGCTGAATGTCGCTGATGGGTCGTGAGCTGCCTGTCACCGCCTATTAAACGTTTATTGGACAGGTTTGGAAAACCCTCTTTTGCACACCGTTCTGAATCTAAGATCCCAATAAAGTATTTATCATCAGTAGCGCAAAACCCTGCCGTTCAGGGCATAGCTATCGACACAAGTTATTCGCTCGCTTTCGCGCCAGAGTGCCACCACCATTAAGTTGACGTATAGACAGGGTTGTGGGGCGACTACCAACAGTAAGCGCTTTAGGCGAAGTCGCCCCCACATTAGCCATTATTTTATCTAATCCGCTTAACTTAATGGCAGTGACGCTGGAGCGTGGGAACGCATAATTCAGGAAAACTTGTGTAGATAGCTATGCCTTTAGGCAGTGTTGAGTGATGCTAAAAACAATACAGTCGTTGAATGAATGTCAGTGGATAGTTTTTACCCCCGTCCTGTACTTGCAGAATTCCGCCAGGAAATCAGCCAAAAAGCATAGAACCCAGCCAACCGGCGACTATCCCTGCTATGTTAATTAAAAAAGACGGGAGTTTTAGCTCTTTTATCGATGTTATGGAAGATTTTTATCTGAGGATACGCAAGAATGTCTTGAAATACCTGTAATTTTTGCAGATGCAAAGTGGTTTTTTACCCTTGATTTTAATCATGGTTATGGGTGGGGTATTATTTTTTTGTAGAAAATGGCAAATTTTATACAATGCCCTAAACTAATATGCGCGATGACTGAAGCCTCAGGTACGCATAAGAAATGGGAAAATACTTTGCTAATCATTTTCAAGACAAAACCCTACTGGATTTACAGTCTCATTTTTCTGGCTTGGACTGCGGTGATATCGATCACAATGAGTCTGGTATTCAACAAGCTTGTGCTGCACGAAGCGGAAGTGGCCTTCAATCAGAGGGTAATGCAACTACACGAAAGCATTGAACTCATGACTCGGGACAATGAGTCGGTTTTGGAAGGTTTTTCCGCTTATCTGAGCGCTATTGAATATGCCGATAGAGAAAGCGCATCCCGTTATGCACGACAAATCCTTTCCCGCTACCCTCATGTTTATGCGCTTGAGGTTGCACTTATCGTGGAACGGCATGATTTAGCGAAGTTTATCGCAAGACAAAAACGATCTTGGTTTCCCTCGTTTAACGTGAAAGCGGTCAGTTACGGGGTTGATGGCCGTACTAAGCAACGGGTTAAAAAAAAGCCGATATACTACCCCATTATTTTTATTGAATCGATGTCGCCTAACACCAAGCAGATGATCGGCGCAGACCTGGACTCGGAACCCTTTCTACGCGATACCCTAAATCAATCGAAAGAATTACAGTCCTCCGTCGCTAGCATCCCCTACAAACTCGTCGAAGGGTCTCAAGGATATCTCCTATCTCTTCCCGTTCCCAATGTTCCAGGAAGAGATTATTCCGGGCGGAAACAAGCATTTGCGCTACTAGAAGTCAATGCTGAAACGATTCAGAAAAATATTGCTTTTCTGGTGAAAAACCTTGATTTTCGTCTTTATTACGCGAGCTATTCGAGCGATGCACCGGAAGGCTTGTTGTTACATATTGCTGCATCCACGCCGAATCGATTAGAAGCCTGGCTATTTCCAAAGCTAACTGCCCAAATGAAGCTGGATAGTCGAAGCCAGCCGTTCGCATTCAGGGTCGACAAACAAATGGGTTGGTCTGATCTTGACTTTCCACTTGTGATCGCAATAGGCTGTACTTCGCTCTTGTTCCTGGCGCTTCTGCTACTCTTCATGAACACCCATTTACGCCGGGAGGACCAAAGGAAAATATCGGCAAAGCGCTTGCTCCACATGGCGACACACGATGCCTTGACGGGACTCCCCAACAGAACCCTACTGGAAGATCGATTCAATCAGGCCTGTTCCCGGACACAACGTAATGGCCTGACATTTTCAACTATGTTTCTCGATCTGAATGGCTTCAAAAAAGTGAATGACACCTATGGTCACCAAATTGGCGATTTGCTGCTCAAGACCTTAGGCGGTTTACTAAATGAGTGCATCAGGGACGAGGATACCTTGAGCAGAATCAGTGGCGATGAGTTCGTGATCCTACTGGAAGATACGTCTTATGCGAATGCAGAAAAGGTCGCGCATAAAATTCACGCCAAGTTAGCCCGACCGGTGCTTATCCAGGACATTGAGCTCAATATTAATCTCAGTTTAGGCATTGCGGTTTATCCCAACGATGGCACAGAGATGAGCGAAATACTCAGGAAAGCAGATGCCAGGATGTACAAAGCAAAAGAACAAAGTAAACGCGTGATGAAGGAAGGTACATAAGAATCGAATTTTATCACCTCAACCCCACGCAGAAACGCCGCAAGGGGCGGAGATGATTACGCAACTTGAGGAATAAACCAAGAACAGGGGAATTCGGACTTTGGGCGCTCAAAACATCGGCTGTACTTTGCTAACATAGTGAAAGATGCCCCTAGTTTGTCATGTCAATCCCGATGAGGACATTTTTAACGGGCGAACCGCACTGACGATCTTCTCAACCCCTGTCGCATGTCCGTGGTTTAACCCAGTTTAACCCGTTGCCCACTAGCCGAAGATTGCAAGGCGGCAACGATGATTTGGCAATTGGCTTGGGCATCTTCCAGCGACAGCTTCGGAGCAGTGTCATTTAATACGCAAGCGCTGAAATGTTCGATTTCCAGCCGGAAGTGATTTGCCGCAGGCAGCGGCTCTTCACCGAGTTGACCGTCTTCAGTCCACCATGAAACCACCGGCACATCGCTCGGCATAGACCAGACGTTATGACATTTAATGCCGCCTTTGGTGCCGATGATTTCATATTCACAGCGTCTTGCGCGTTCAAAGCTGAAATCGAAATGCGCGTATTTCCCGTCGCCAAAATCGATGATGCCGCTGGTCGCAATGTCCGCGCCGCTGTCGACATATTTGGCTATGGCCGTTACCGCGACAGCGGGCTGGTTAAAAAACATCCGTGCTGAATGGATCGCATAACAACCGATGTCCCACATCGCGCCGCCGCCGTTTTCGACGCTTTCTGTCAGGCGATAGAGCCGGGCAGGTTTCATCATGAAAGAAAAGCTGGAGCGCACCGACCTGACTTCGCCGATTATTCCCGACTGAATCAATTCCTGCACGCGCTGATGTTGCGGGTGGAATCGGTACATAAAGCCTTCCATGACGGTGACTTTATGCCGCTGTGCGGCGGCTTTAATGGCTGCTATGTCGGTTACGGTTAACGCCATAGGCTTTTCGCACAATACATGTTTGCCGTATTCGATGGCGCGCAACGTCCATTCGGCATGTTCGTGGTTGGCCATCGGTAGGTATATGGCATCGACTTCAGGATCATCGAGTAAGGTTTGCAGGTCGTCGTAAGTGCGCACCTGCTGCTGTTGCGGTGCGTATTGCGCCAGCGTTTGTGCAGCGGCACCGGGGCGACGACTGGCTATCGCAACCAGCTCGGCATTGGATGCTTCGACGATAGCAGGCATCAGACGCTCGTTGATGCGCGCCGCACCTAAAATGCCCCAGCGCAGTTTGGTTTTGTTATTCATCGGATTTACCTTGAGTTAGGGTTTACTACAAAAGAGGGTGATCTTTCGGCAATTGCCGCGCTATCCATAAGGCTAGTTTATGTTTCATATTCACCCCGTTTTCCTGGTCAATCGCCAGCGGCTGAATAAGTTGATCATTAACCAACAGACGATAAAGACATTCAGTCTTGTCTTTTGATGAATCCGTCGAGGCAAAATTTGCGTAGCCACGATTTTTCGCATAATTTTCACCAACCTCCATCGCTTTTTTTAGCAGCTGGGATTCATTTTTTAATTTAGCCATTGATGCGTGTCCTTTGCTAACGTTGAGTGATTGCCTATTGCATTTTAACCGCCAAATTTATCGAACATGATATTTTTTGCATTGACGCCAAGATCATCAAGCATTTTTCCACGGCGGCTATCATCGGCGGCCGACACAGGTAATACTCGGAGTCTTGGGAGCCGGGTGATCTTTTAGGTAATTCTCGTATAGGATTTTGGCGAATAAAACCGGTTGTCCCCTGCCAATTATCTTCCGGCTGAGGATCTGAGAGTCCGATCGCCCATACAAAATTTTCATGCTCCTGGGCTAGCCGTTACAGCTAATCGACAAAAGGAGTTTGATGGCAGGCGGCAGCGAACAAAATACTTCGTTGCCCATATTTTAGATGCTCTGAATGCCTAGAGCCGAGTTAATTCGTTTAATATTCACAAAAGTTATGATAAAGTTCAAATTGTCATGTAACTAATTAAATATGCCTAATATCTAGGTAGTTGCAGACCTAATAATAATAACTACAACGAGGTTTACATTACATGAAATTATTAAAAAGCGCTGTCGTGGCGACTACATTGGCACTTTCTTTAGGATCTTTTCCGACTACTGCCGACGTCTGTTTGGGTATGGCATGTATGTACAATAAAATGACTCCGCTTGAAGGAATTGATGCCACTTTGGGTCAAGTTGCTGAAGCATTGAGAGCTATTCAGATAAGAAACAGCGGCGGCGCAGCAGACAGTGGAAAAGCCGGTGACGATATCATTATAAACAATATCAAAGACGCCTTAAAGTTGAGTAAAGAGATCAATGCTAATGATAAACTTGACCGTAATCGTAACCGCGCTAATGATTATTTGAAAAAAGCTCGAGTGGCGATAAAAGACGGTGATTTGATTAAAGCAACAGAAAACCTAAAAGAAGCTGAGAAACGTTTTTCAGAACTTAAAGGTATGATCGACTTAACTCAAGCCGATAGAGTATCACAACAGACCAACCTGCTAAACCGTATTATGGACACGCCAGATAACGCGGCTGGCGCCCGTAAATAATGCAGCTATCAACTTCACAGCAATGAAATCAATAGGGATAATTAACCATACAAGCCCACCCGCTTTAGCTAGTGGTTCAGTTTATTAAGGACATTGTATGGACTACGTTTGTCTCCGATACGGTTGCAACCACACCCCGCTAATGTCCCTGGCGACTGCAATTTTGAACATGGTGCCCTAGCTCCAGTCAAGGAGTGATCGAACTACTCGGGAAATCAGGGAATGATCTCGGTAATGAATTTCAGCCCATCGACTCGATGTGTGCCTTTCGATGTACGCATCGACGAAGCCAACTTGGCCATATATATTATCGTTTGCGTAAACCTGGAGTTCATTGAAGGTGGCGACGGCGCCATCACATGAAATGATGCCTCCAAGGCCGAATTCAAAAAATATTCACCATGATCACCGATTTCACCCACTACCAGTTTGGCGTCGATATTCATGCCAAGTTACAGGTTTGACCCACTACCCTCGTTTTCATCCGTCTAGGTCTTCTCCTGAATGGTGTCGTCAAAAGATCAGGCAACCGTCTTCCTATTCTATTTGGCACATCGTCATTTTAACTTCCCCACAGGTTTTTTGAGGTGTATGTCCTTGCTGACAAATAACGGGTTAGTTGGTCGTGGCCTATATCTCCTGCCAACATCGCCGATAAACCGGTCGCCGTCGCAAACCCGCTATGGCAGATCAGGTAGCCTGTGTATAACGCTAATTTTTCTTTGTCCATTTCATAACGATACCTTTTTTTGGAGGCAGGTGCGTAACATCAGTTAACCCTCTATTTTAGTTATGCGTCGAGGTAATATGACTTCAAGACAGGAGCAAGAAGGCCGGTCTAGCTGATGATAGACATCTCGGTCAATAAACTACTGCCATCAATAAATCCTCCTGACAATACGCGAAATTGACAATCAAACGTTTGATTGATATTCTCAAATTCAATCGCTTGATTTATTTTTTTGCAAGAAATCCCCCGAGGCGGCATGGTCAATAACTTAAGTACCGAAACAGAAACTCATGATGCGCGTAGCAGGCTCGTCATCTCGGCATTACGGCTGTTTGCCAAAAAAGGTTTTGAGGCGGCCACCACCAGAGAAATTTGTGAAGCGGCGGGGGCGAATATTTCGGCCATTCGCTATTACTTCGGCGATAAGGCCGGTCTCTATCGTGCTATGTTCACCGAGCCCGTGGGCGAGACAAAATGCCATACCAATATTGAAACATACTTGGGATTGCCTTTAGCCGAAGCACTTGGCAGTTTTTTCACGGAATTTCTTGAACCTTTGAAAAAAGGCGAGGAAATCAGGCTGGTGATGAAGTTGCACTTCCGGGAAATGATCGAGCCTACCGGGATCCGGCAACAGGAAACAGGCGCTAACCTCAAACTGCATCATGAAATTCTCGTTGCGATTCTTAAAGAACATTTGGACCTGCAACGCATTGATGCCGATGTACATCGGCTGGCTTTTGCGATCATCGGTATGGCCGTGCATTTTTATGTCGCGCAAGAGGTTGTTGCGACCATTTCGCCGCAAGTCCTGAACACCCTCAAAGCAATTGATTTTCTGGCAGAACGGTTGGCCGGTTACGCCGTTTCGATGATCGAAGGCGAGGCCCGTCGTCGCGCACAATAGGTAAATCATGAGCAATAAAAATCTGCGCCGGCTAAGCCGGAATCTTATGCCTTTGCTACTTTCAGCATGCGGCTCCGGCGGCTTGCTGACTACAGTGGGGCCCGATTACCAAACTGCACCGTTACCAACAGAGGCGAACTGGCAAGCTCCCCAGTCGGTAGGGAATAACTTACCGGTTGCTCATCAGGGAGATAGAGTGAATTTAACTCGGTGGTGGGATCGTTTTCAAGACCCGGTTCTGAACCGCTTTTTAGCAGCAGCCCAGCAAGAAAGCGCCTCCGTGGCCGATGCCAAAGCACGCATTGAGCAAGCCAGAGCCAATCTGGTCGGCGCCGATGCCGCCTTATTGCCCACTATAGACTCCAGCATAGGCGCCAAACGCTCCTCTTCTTCCTTTGGCGGCACTCCGTTCGTCTGGAACCAGTTTCCGGCCGGACTGCAATCCAGCTGGGAAATCGACCTGTTCGGCGGCTTGGCCCGCCAGGAAGAGGCGGCCCGCAGTCAGCTGGAATCAAAAAATGCAGCCTGGCATGATGCCCGCGTAGCGGTGGCAGTGGAAGTCGCCAATGCTTATCTGGCTTACCGTTATTGCGAAGGTCAAGTACAAATAGTGCAGGCCGACACCGAATCGCGCCGGGAATCGGCGCGGCTCTCGGAAATCGCAGGTGAAGCCGGATTCCGTGCGCCGGGGGACGTCGCACTGGCCAATGCCAGCGCCTCCGAAGGCAATAGAATGTTGCTGCAACAACAAGCGCAGTGCGAACGTTCGATAAAAGGGCTGGTTGCAATGACGGCCCTTAACGAAGCGGAGGTTCGAAAATTGTTAACCGCGGCGCCGGAACGGGTGGCAAAGCTGCCCAGCCCACCGGCGTTCCGAATTGATCCCCTGCCGGCTCGGGTGTTGCTGCAACGGCCCGACGTGGCCGCTGCCGAGCGCGATGTCGCGGAGGCCAGCGCCAACATCGGCGTCGAGCAGGCCAAACGCTTTCCGAAACTGAGTCTGTCCGGCAACATCACGCCAACCTTGCAAAACATGAACGGGGCGGCATTTTTGCTCGCGCAAACCTGGGCAATCGGCCCGACGCTCAGCTTGCCGCTGTTTGATGCGGGTAAGCGGGCGGCTGATGTGGAAGCGGCACGCGCTCAATATAAAGCGACTGAAAGCAACTTTCGCAGCAAGGTGCGCACGGCGGTAAAAGAAGTAGAAGACGCCTTGGTGCGCTTGGATAGCGCTGCCGAGCGCTTGCCTCAGGCCCGCAACGCTGTCTCCGGTTATCGAACAAATTTCCTGGCTGTCCAGGAGCTTTACCAATCCGGCTTAGGCAACTTGATCGATGTCGAAACGGCCAGGCGCAACGTTTTGTCGGCTGAAATAGCCGTTAAAGAAATAGAACAGGAGCAAGTCAGCGCCTGGATCGCTCTCTACCGCGCAGCCGGCGGCAGTTGGGACGACAATGACCGGACTCAGAAAGCGGACGCCGCAAGCTCTCAAGCTCCAAGCAGCAGCAAACCCGAAAAAACCGATCACATAAATCATCAAGTCGATTTCACCGGAGGAAAACCATGACAAAAGGAACAATAGGCGCTCTCCTTGCAGCCTTAATCGTACTGATCGGCTTTGGCATTATTGCCGGACGCAGTAACAAGCCCGCCGCCGACACTACTTCCGCACCTAAGCCTGCGCTCAGCGTTACGGTAATTCAGCCGGTCATGCGCGATATTTCTACGACACTGACTGCCAACGGTTCGATAGCGGCATGGCAGGAGGCCATTATCGGCGCTGAAATAAGCGACCTGCGTTTGACCGAGGTCAATGTGCAAGTGGGAGAAACCGTAAAGAAAGGGCAGGCGCTGGCGGTTTTTTCTGACGAGAGCGTTTTAGCCGATGTCGCCCAAAGCCGGGCAGCGTTAGCCGAGGCCGAGGCAAATTTGGCCGATGCGCGAGTTAACGCCGAACGGGCAAAACAGATTTCGGCTTCCGGGGCACTCAGCAGTCAGCAAGTGAACCAATATCTTACCGGCGAAAAAACGGCTAAGGCCAAGGTACAGTCGGCCAAAGCGCAGTTGGATTCGCAATTGTTGCGGCTGAAATATACCAGGATTCTAGCCAGCGATGATGGGGTTATTTCTTCCCGTAGCGCCACCTTGGGGGCAGTCGCGGCAAAAGGGCAGGAGTTGTTTCGCATGATCCGGCAAAACCGGCTGGAATGGCGGGGTGAAGTCACTGCGGCCGAAATGGCTCAACTCAAACCGGGCATCCCTGTTAACGTCGATGTGCCCAATGTTGGCAACATCGAGGGCAAGATTCGCGCACTGGCGCCGACATTGGATGAAAAGAGCCGCAATGGCTTGGTTTACGTGGATTTACCCGAAGCTGCTGTGCACGGCTTACGCGCGGGGATGTTTGCCCAGGGCGAATTCCAGCTGGGCATCAACGCCGCTCTCACTGTCCCTCAGACCGCGCTCTCCCTGCGGGAAGGCTTCAGCTATGTCTTCAAACTGGGTGAGCAAAACGGCGAACTGGCCAAGGTTTCCCAGATCAAAGTGCAATTGGGTCGAAGAACCGATGACAGTTTTGAGATCCTCTCGGGACTCAAGCCGGATGATCGTCTGGTCGCTAGCGGTGCCTCGTTCCTGGCCGATGGCGATACTGTGCAGGTGGTGCAGCCATGA
Source organism: Methylobacter arcticus (assembly GCF_050917435.1). Lineage (NCBI taxonomy): Bacteria > Pseudomonadati > Pseudomonadota > Gammaproteobacteria > Methylococcales > Methylococcaceae > Methylobacter > Methylobacter arcticus. The sequence continues at coordinate 1,310,619 of NZ_CP159583.1, read as the reverse complement.
ACGTCTCTTCCTGGTGTATCCGCAACCCTATTCCGGCGCTGATGTTGTTTGTGCTGCTGAGCTTCGGCGGGATATTGAGTTTTCAGTCGATGAAGGTTCAGAATATGCCGGATCTGGATTTGCCCACGGTGACGGTCTCGGCATCCCTGCCCGGCGCCTCGCCGTCCCAACTGGAAACCGAAGTCGCGCGTAAAATCGAAAACGCTATCGCCACCTTGCAAGGCCTAAAACACATCACCACTAAAGTGCAGGACGGCAGCGTCACGATGACTGCCGAATTCAAACTGGAAAAACCGGTACAGGAAGCCCTGGACGATATGCGCTCCGCTGTTTCCAAAGTGCGCTCGGATTTGCCTGCCGATTTGCCCGACCCGATCGTCACCAAGCTGGATTTGGCCGGCTCGCCGATCCTGGCGTTTACTGTCGCCTCCACTCAGCGCGATGACGAAGCGCTCTCGTGGTTCGTAGAAGACACGATTGCCAAAAAATTGCTCAGTGTGCGTGGTGTGGGCCAGGTTAGCCGGGTGGGCGGCGTTAGCAGGGAAGTGACCATCGCCCTGGACCCGGTCAAATTACAATCGCTGGGTGCTACGGCTGCCGATATTTCCCGCCAGTTGCGCGCGATACAAAGAGAAAGCTCTGGCGGCCGTACCAATCTGGGTAGCGGCGAGCAGCCGGTACGCACTTTAGCCAACGTTACTTCTGTTGAAGAACTTAGGCCGCTACAACTCTCTTTGGCAGACGGTCGTCGGATTCGGCTCGACCAGGTCGCTACGATTGACGATACCGTCGCTGAAGCCCGGTCGCTGGCTTTGCTCAACGGTAAACAAGTGGTAGGGTTTGAAGTGACTCGTAGCCGGGGTGCCGGCGATGTCGAGGTCGGCGCAGGCGTGCAAAAAGCCTTGGCGGAATTACGACTTGCCAACCCGGATATAGAATTTACCGAAGCGTTCAATTTTGTCACGCGGATACAGGAAAATTTCCAAAGTTCCATGACCATGCTTTACGAAGGCGCCTTGCTGGCCGTGTTGGTGGTATGGTTGTTTTTAAAAGATTGGCGGGCGACTTTCATTTCTGCGGTAGCCCTGCCGCTGTCGATCATTCCGGCCTTTTGGGGCATGGAGTATTTGGGTTTTTCCCTGAGCGGCATCACCTTGCTGGCCTTATCTTTAGTAATCGGTATTCTGGTGGATGATGCCATCGTCGAAGTGGAAAACATCGTGCGCCATTTGCATATGGGTAAAACGCCCTATCAGGCGGCGATGGAGGCGGCCGATGAAATAGGCCTCGCGGTGGTCGCTACCACGTTCGCCCTGGTTGCGGTATTTCTGCCCACGGCCTTCATGAGCGGGGTTGCCGGGCTTTTTTTCAAGCAATTCGGCTGGACGGTGGCGCTGGCCGTGGTGGCCTCGCTGGTAGTGGCGCGGATGTTGACACCGATGATGGCCGCTTATCTGTTGAAAGATAGCGGCCACTCCGAACCATCGGAAGGCCGCATCATGCAAAGCTATATGAAGCTGGCGGCCTGGTGTCTGGAACATCGCCGCATCACGATAGCAGCTGCGGCGGCGTTTTTCATCGGCTCGTTGTTGCTGATTCCTTTGCTGCCCAAGGGCTTCATACCGCCGGATGACAATCCGCAGACCCAGGTTTTCGTCGAATTATCTCCCGGCGCCAGCCTGGCTCAAACCAGGGCTTCGGCGGAAGCGGCCCGCCAACTGGTGGCAAACGTGCCTTATGTGAAATCGGTTTACACCACTATCGGCGGCGGTTCTGCAGGTAGCAAGCCTTCTGCAGGAACTCAAGGCAGCGAAGTGCGTAACGCCACATTGACGATTCTGCTGGCTAATCGACAAGACAGACCTGTACACAAGCAAGTTATCGAGAAAAACATCCGACAGGCGCTGCAAAGTCTGCCCGGCGTGCGCACCAAGGTGGGCCTCGGCGGATCGGGCGAGAAATACATTCTGGTGCTGAGCGGCGACGACCCGCAGGCGTTAAGCACCGCAGCCCGTAACGTCGAACACGATCTTCGAACCATTCCCGGCCTCGGCAACATAGCCTCCAGCGCCGCGCTGGTGAGGCCGGAAATTGCGGTACGAACCGATTTTGCCCGTGCAGCCGATCTGGGTGTTACCACTGCGGCTATCGCAGAAACTCTGCGCATTGCTACGTTAGGGGATTACGAATGGTCTTTGCCCAAGCTCAATCTCGCCCAACGCCAGGTACCCATAGTGGTGAAACTGGCCGCAGATGGGCGCAGCGATCTTTCGGTGCTGGAACGGCTCACTGTGCCATCAGGCAAAGCAGGTTCCGGGTCGGTGATGGTGAGTCAAGTGGCCGATTTGGAGCTTTCCAGTGGACCTGCGGTTATCGATCGTTATGACCGCTCACGCAACATCAACTTTGAAGTTGAACTCTCCGGCCTGCCGTTAGGGGATGTCGCTGCCGCAGTGCAAAAATTGCCCAGCGTTCGCAATCTGCCGACCGGGGTAAAACGGATCAATATTGGTGATGCCGAAATGATGGCTGAACTTTTCGCCAGTTTTGGTGCCGCCATGCTTACTGGCGTGCTATGCATATTTATCGTGCTGGTATTGCTGTTCAAGGAGTTTTTACAACCGATCACCATTTTGGCTGCATTGCCGCTTTCTTTTGGCGGCGGTTTTGTGGCGCTGTTATTGACCGGTAAAGCGTTTTCTATGCCGTCGCTGATCGGGCTGATCATGCTGATGGGCGTTGCCACCAAGAACTCCATATTGCTGGTCGAGTATGTCATTGTTGCCCGGCGAGATCATGGCATGCCCAGAATAGAGGCACTGTTGGATGCTTGCCGGAAACGGGCCCGCGCTATCGTTATGACCACCATCGCGATGGGTGCCGGTATGTTGCCGATTGCGATTGGCATGGGAGAAGCGGATTCTTCTTTCCGCAGCCCGATGGCGGTCGCCGTGATCGGTGGCTTGATAACGTCCACCTTTCTGAGTCTGTTGGTGATTCCTGTGGTGTATACCTATCTGGATGATTTCAATAATTGGACCAAGGTGCTTTGGCGGCGCTATGCCACCGCCAAAACAGCCGATACGGGATCGGGATCTGCTAGTTGATACAGCTATGTGGAATTTGGGATTAAAAGAAGACAACAAGCGTATTCGTTGGATAACGCGCCAAAAATGTGGGGAACTACTTACCCACCTTAAAGCGACGATACGATTCAGTTTGGCGAGGGGGTTGCGGGAAGCCAATGTCACGGGACTGCAGTGGAGCCAGATCGACATGCAACGGCGTTGCGCCTGAATTCATCCCGAACAGGCGAAAGCGAAAAAGGCCATTGCCATCCCGTTGAGTGATGACGCGCTAAAGGTAATTCGTAATCAGATCGGTAAACACATTTGTTTACGACGGTGAGCCCGTCAGCCATGCAAATAACCACGCATGGCGAAAAGCGTTAATCAGGGCGGGATTTGTTGATTTTCGTTGGCACGACTTGCGCTATAGCTGGGCGAGTTGGCACATTCAGAACGGAACGCCGTTACATGTACTGCAAGAACTAGGCGGCTGTGCGGATTCAACAATGGTTTTGAGGTACGCACATTTGTCGAGTGAGCATCTGCAAAATTACGCGGGGAATTCAAAAGTTGAGAAAAATTTACTACACGGGGTACAAAACGAAAAACGGCAGGCATAAAAAAAACCAGCTAAGTGCTGGTTATTTATAGTCTTTGTGGTGGGTCGTGCGCGATTCGAACGCGCGACCATCGCATTAAAAGTGCGTTAAAATCAATAAATCATAAAACAACACAACAAACTATAACAATAAAATCATATAGTTATGTAAATTTCTGTTTATCAAGTATTGCCATTTACTGCCATTTTTTATTCTCAAGTGTCCCATCAGTGCCCCATGAAGCAACAGAGATAACGCTACGCTAACCAACCCAACTAAATTCAAAAACACTGCTATTTTTTTTGTTTTAATAACAAAATTACCGCTAAATCCAACCTAATTTTGAGAGGTCCCAAATAGGCCACAGACCTTTAATCACCCAGTTTTAAGCGAAAGTTTGCCAATATGGAGTATATTTAACGTTCCTTAACAAAAATTTGCGTTGGAAATTCTTTAGCATTCCTAATATTAAGCTTGTTAATTAATTGAAACATTTTTTCTACCTGTTGCGTAGATTGCGACAAATTATCATCAAACCAAGGTGCTTTATCTCCGATTTTCCAATAGCCAACACCTTGATCAAACCGAATGTGAGTTGTTTTCCCAGACTGCCATGTCAATTCCATCACTCGACCATGTGGCGCATCGCTCGCAGTGTTGACTATACAATTTTCATCCATTGCATCAAAATAAGCGGAAATAACATCCATACGTAAGTTGTCATCCATCCAATCGGCCAATAAACCACGATTTTGATTACTTATTTCCCTTTTAACTCCGGTATTAATAACGATTTTTGGTTTATTCCAGTTACTTTGCATAAGCTGCTTTAACCCATCAATAAGTTCGGCAATGAGCATAACCGACCAAGGTGAAAACAACCAGCGATCGGAATAATGCAGGCTAACAAGTTCATCCGTTAATACATGTTGTTGCAATAATGGATGATGTTCAAGTAGACGTTGCCATAGTTTCTCTGCAAATTTATTTAATGCACCATTGCACTCAACTAGTATTTCTACCTCCATATCGCCATTTCCGGTATTTGGCTTCAAAACCGCCTCATCCAGATATTTTAATATCGGAACAAGCGGGTAATTATCCGCAGATACTAAAACACTGTCGGATAGATTTAACCAATTTTGAGAAGGAATTGCGGTTTGCTTAAGCGAGTGCGCAAATGTCTTACAGCCACTGTTTGACAGTGTTTGCGCAACAATACAAGCTGAGCCTTTGAGTATCACCTTATTATCGTCAACTATAGCGATAGTCACCCCTAATCGGTGCAAAATCCAAAGCTCTTCTTTGATGGCTTCGGAAAGTGGCTGTATCGAAGAGTTAATAAACAAAACCAGTTTGGTATAGAGTTGCATCCAGCGATAGCAGCGTTCAAGTAATTGGCTTTCACTTATTTCCCAGTCGGAGAATTGGCCTTGTAAAAACACATGCAGCTCTGTTGCACCTTGACTAGCTGCATCGTGGATTTCAGTAAATAGCGTTTCGGGGCAATACCGAGACGAATCACCGAATAGTTTTAATTCGTCCGGCAAAGCCAGCAATTTGATGAATTCTTCATTCAAATATCTTGCCGCTAATTGCCGATCCAAATATTCAATATGGAAGCGGGTATCGTAACCTAACAAGCAGTTTTGGCACACGCCTTGACAGTTACACTGAAGATATTGCTTAGATTTAACAAATAACTCGTCAAAATAACGGTATGCAGACGATGCAAAACCGGCACCGCCACTGCATTTGTCGTATAAAACAATGGCCGCCACTGGATAGCTGCAACCAGTCAACTTAGTCGGCTTCACGGTATAGCCCAGTTCATCAACATTGATACCCAAAGTGTCAGCGAGGGCTTGTCTGAGAACCACAGATAATGTCCAGGCTATTTTTTTACTATCTTCATTTCTATAATCAAGAAACGTCTGTTCGTTGTAATGTTTTAAATACAGTTCAAAAACATCGGTATGGTCAACATAACCTAAATGAAGATTGGTTTTAATGGCAAATTCGCTGTCGTTACCGCTACACCACGCGTCGGCCTCACCACTCAGTTTGCCGCGTAATATTTTATGAGGTTTTGTAAAAACATCGGGCAACTTATTATCGGCACTCATCGAATCAGCCCGACCGCAATGCCAGCACAAAGCGTAACCGTGATCCTGTTCGCCAGAGCTGTGATAAAAAATATCACCTCGGCTACCGGCACGGAACTGTCCTAAATGAGGATTTGATAAAGGACGCAGCCTATCTTTAGCTGTAACCCACGGTTCTTTAACCGGCACATAATGTTGTGCGGAAACATCGGTATGGGGGCTGGTATAAAAGTCAACGGCAAATCCTGCGGGTTCAATAAATTCGCGCTTATGCTCAGGATTAAGCGACTCACCACACTCGTTGCAAACATTACTTGAAACACTACTTAAAGCATTGTCAATTGCACCACAATGATCGCAACGCCAAGCAGTCATAAGCTTCTGAGTTTCATTGGTACCGCTTTCGGGAATATGCCAACTTAAACTCAGTCCTGCTGAACGATATGCCAAACCATTCAATACAATATCGCAGCCTGGTGCATATTCTCTAATGGCAATGGATAAGTCGCGAGTCGGTTTTTCGCGGATACGGCTAAGATTATCTTCTCTCTGTTCGTTTTTTTTGTGGTTTTGAAGAAGATAATCATGGACGCTGTAAGGATCAAAGTAGGCGATGCCGGTTGGAAATCCGTAACAAGGTAAGAAACCGCGCGTTGCCAGTTCAGCCAGCAAATATTCTCCTTTTAGGCGCTCCAAGTCTTTCTCTACCCGTTTTTTGTACGGATTTCTTTCACCAATGTTTAAACTTAACGCATCAAACTCTGCTTGCAATGGCTGGTACTCTGACAGCCATTTATCCTTGATGCCATTAATGGTCGACAGAGATTGATGTGTGAGGTTGATAACTGATGTGCCAGCCAGAATCGTATTATTTATTAATGCTTTCAGACCTTGCTCCAGGTTTTCAGGAATCCCGCTAATCTCGCACTCATCCAGCCAGGCACAAAAATGCTCAAGCTGTGATTTACTGGCTTCGTCCTGACAAAAGAACCAGCCACAATTTAATTTGGTGTTTTGCTGTTGAGTAACGCTAATAACCTGTTTTAAAAAGAACGAAAATATCAGGGAATTAACATGTCGTTGCACAATCTTGGCGCTATTTAAAGTAATGTAAGGTGCTTTAATATGAGTGGTAAACGGCCATAATGGACTATTAAAAACCGTACGCTCATGCGGATTGTCCTTACATAAAGTAAATGCCAGCGCACGGGTCTCCTGACGGCGTCCGGCACGTCCTGCTCGTTGTAAATAATTGGCAGGATGGGGAGGAACATTGTTCATGGCAACGGCTGAAATCCCCCCTATATCTACGCCCATCTCCATAGTTGTAGAACAACTCAAGACATTAAGCTTCTCCGCCTTGAATAGCTTTTCAAAAGATTGCAAACGACTAGCCGGTTGTTGCGCTGAATGTTCTGCAGTCCTAAAAAATACGCCACCTTCTAGAATTCTGTCGCTTAAATCCGTCCACAGATTTTGTTTTCTAAGTTCAGCAATATTGGCATTGTCAGCAATCCATTTTCTTATAAATTCAAGTTTTTCATGATTTGAATTAAAATCATGACGGATAGGTAACACTGGAATGGCTATTTTTTGACAAACTGTCGTTTGTTGGCTAGGTGCATAAGGTAAATAGGGAGTAATGCCTTTAAAAGTTGTGTCCAGTAACCGATGTGTCACGGGGCAAACCCACACGTCTTGAACACAACAAAATGCCATCTGTTGCGGCTTCATTTGATAAGTTAGAGAACCTGAAACAGGGGTTAAAATCCGGCTTTCCTGCGTAAGTGCTTTCCAGGCAGAGCGCATGATTTGATTTAGAATGTCTTCATCTGCTTTATTGGCTAAGTTCAGATTTAGTGCATGAACCAAAATGCGAATTAATCGGTGATTGCGCCCTTTTCTAACTAAAGACCATTTGCTAATGCGTTTTCCTGTCCATTCTTTTGAATCTGGGGCTAAAAGCTCCTTAGGGTAAATAGTAACGCCTATCCAATTAAGCCAGTCTTGATTAACAGAAATAAAATTTGTCCGTACATAAAAATCCAGGCTTATTTTAAGAAAGTCATGCCAATCATTTAACGATAACCCAAGACTTTTCCATTCGTTAGAAACTTTATCGATAGCTTTTAAAGCAGGATACTGAACCATAACGAGCCCAAGAGTTTCCAAGGTATTTTGACGCTTGGGTCGATGATAAAATTCTCTAACCAGCAACATTTCTGACAAAGTTATAGAACCGTTATTGTCCTGAAACAGCATAGGATTCTGGTCACGGTAATAATCCAACATCGGTTTTGAAATGTCGCTATTGGCTTGAAGCGTATTAATTGCTTCCTGCCAAGTTATGGGCTGTAGTACACTCAATCGATCAATTTGTTGCTGTGTTTTCTCTGCAAAATTTAAAAAATCGTCTGCTTCCGCCAAACCCATTTTTCTAAATTTTTCTGCTTTCACTAAAAATTCATTTCTGGCTTTTTCCAATTCATTACGTTCTATATCGCTGACAGTCCCTGCTTGTTTAGCAACCATTTCATAAACCAGCCCACGCAAACGGTTTCGCTCCGAATCCTGCTGGATTTTTACGGCTAGCCGCGCAGTGCCTTGTCGACTGTCGGTAAAGGTAATCAGTCTTCGCCCTCGTCCAGGACTTTCCAATGGGTTTTTACCATCCTGACAAAACTCCAGCAAAGTTGGTACAGTATTGCTGACATAAAACGGCGTACCTAACAAGCATCGGCGAAAAACACCACTTTTCCCGTGATCAGGAACAAAACCGCAATGTCCACAAGTTTCGCTATCATTGACGATATGAATCGTAATGGCCTGATGCGTTTCACCGAGTTGCTTATTATCGAGTGACAAAGTAACAGAATGGGTCAAATCTGCATCGGCTTTTACCGCCAGATTGACTAGCTCACTCGCCGTTTCTGTACTGCTATCAGATTCCTGCTCCTCTTCCGTATCCTCTTCACCGGCAGATTCAATTTGCAGGCTAAACTCATCAATTGCCTGTCGCGGAATTTGGATCAATTTCCCTTGCTGAGTTTGAAAAGCCTGTAAATGTGGACTATTGCAATCAGTACAAAAAATCAGTTCATAAACCGGCGCTCCGCATTCGCAATACTCGCGTTGTTGGCTATATACATAGCCAAATGCCCAGTTATCCGCTAGGAGAGTCTCATTTTTGCGACTACAGTTAGGATCGACACAGCACCATAATCCATTAGTTACTTGATGAAATAAATGCCCGCGTATTGGTAAAAATGGCTGCTTAGCCTTGTTATCTTTATCAGGTAAGATTGTCCCAGTCCCCCTGCGTCAGAATAGTTGTCGCCTCAAATTTTAAGAAAAAATAAAATTTGAGATTAGAAATGAAAAAATATAAAAGGTATTCAGCAGGCTTCAAAGAGCAGGCATTGGTAAAAGTTTACAGTCGTGGCAATGAGCAATCGATTCAGTCCGTCGCAGACGAATTGAACATCAATTTAACTACCTTGAAGACTTGGATGAAACAAAGCGAACAGGACGTCAATAAACCTGCACCACCGAAATCAAAACGTCCCGAGGATTGGAGCCCAGAAGAACGCCTTGCCGCTTTGCAGCAAACCTATGGTTTACTCGGCGAGGACTTAAATACCTGGTGCCATGCACGAGGCGTTTTTGTCCATCAACTGGAACAGTGGAAAACTGATTTCTGTAGTCAGTGTGATTCAGGAGACCCGCGTGGAGAAGCGCGGGCCTTACGTGCATTGAAAGTGGAAAAGCAAAGCCTTGAGCGCGAACTATTGCGTAAAGACAAGGCCTTAGCGGAAGCCGCAGCGCTGTTGGTTCTGCAAAAAAAGTTCCGAGCGCTCTTGGGGGGAGAGGTCGAATGACGTCTCACGAAGAGCGCAAGCAAGTGATTGTTTTACTGAATGAATCGATAACAGCGGGGGTACGCCAAGTTAAAGCCTGTGAAGTGCTAGGCCTAAGCGAACGCACCTTACAACGCTGGCAGACAGGTGAAACTGTTCACTGTGATCAACGCCCCTTGCGCGACTATCAACCGCCACACAAGCTAACAGCAATCGAGCGCGCCGAAGTATTGGCTGTCGCCAATTCCGATGAATTCGGCCATCTGCCGCCGAGTCAGATCGTGCCACGGCTAGCCGATCAAGGCAGCTATCTGGCGTCTGAGTCGACCTTCTATCGCATACTCCGAGAGGAAAATCAGCTTGCCCATCGGCGTAGCGAACGTCCTGCTCAAACACGTACCAAACCGCGTGCAATCTGTGCCACAGCGCCTAACCAGCTCTACAGCTGGGACATTACCTACCTGCCATCGCTTATCCGCGGACAGTTCTTCTATCTTTATCTATTTGTTGATATTTTCAGTCGAAAGATTGTCGGTTGGCAGGTGTATGAAGAAGAAAGCAGCGCCTTGGCTGGCGAACTGTTACGCGATCTATGTCATCGTGAAGGCATACAGTCAAAACAGCTTATCCTGCATTCTGATAACGGCAGTCCCATGAAAGGATCGTCTATGCTGGCAACCTTGCAGCAGCTCGGTGTCATGCCTTCCTTTAGTCGGCCGTCGGTTAGTAACGATAATCCTTATTCAGAATCGTTGTTTAAGACCTTGAAATATCGCCCTAAATATCCGTTAAAGCCATTCGCCGATGTCACAGAAGCACGTCAATGGGTCACGGGGTTAGTGGAATGGTACAACAACGAACATCGCCACAGCGCTATCCGCTTTGTCACCCCAGCGCAACGTCATGAAGGCTTGGATGAAAACCTTCTGGATAACCGTAAAACCGTCTACGGGGCTGCTCGTGCTAAACATCCGCAACGCTGGAGCGGAAGCACTCGGAATTGGCAAAGAATCCAAGCAGTCCACCTTAACCCTGATAAGGCCGAAACAAAAGAAGATGAGACCAGGGAGGTGATTATTCAGACCCAAAAAGCAGCGTAAGTTTTAACCGTCGAGGCGACAACTACATTGACAATTTCCGTTACGAATTAAAGGCAATAAACCCTAATCCTAAATTCATATCAATTGACTATTCTCCATATGTTCCATGCTCACGTTTATCTTCCTGAAGTTGTTCACACTCTACTTCCAATCGCTCTTTAGCTATGCGATTTGATTCATTTAAAAGCTCTAGTTTTTGGCGCTCTCTGATGCTTTCTGCGCTGTAATAGAGTCGTGGACTGCCGTATGAGTTGAGGTTATAGCTATTGTTCTGTCTAGTATCATTGCGATCATAGGCAGTAACGTTAAATGACATGACAAGTAATATTACTGCGATTATATTTTTCATGGGACCCCTGGCCGTTTTGTTTAACTGCTCGTTTTTTGAAGCCATATATTATTTCCAATAATAGACAGCCTTACTCCTCATCAAGCTCGACAGTGATAGGTTCATCCGTAGCTTCCAAAACTCCGGTAAAGCCAGTGTGAATCGCCGCCCAAGACGCTCTTAGCACAAAAATAAAATCACTGCCGCCGTAAAAACATCCGTCGTAATATTGCTGACAAAAGGCCAGATGACCACAGAGACAATCTCATAAGGGAGATGGACGATACCAAACTGAAGGCCCACAGCTATTGATCGAGCATAATTCCCTTTCGTCTCCCTCACTCTGACGTGTTGGGTGGATTTGAGAAAAGTTCTACCTGGTTACTCAATACTTGCTTCCGCACCTTTCATTCTATTTTCTCCAGTTGCTTAAAATCGGGTAATTTCTAGGCATGGTTTTCAATAACGTTAATAGCCTTAATTTTCTAATAACAAAACAGCTTCCTTATCCTCCGTAATCTCCAATACCGCCACATCCCGCAATTTTCTTTGCATCGCTTTGGTTCTGGTATCTTTTAGCTTCTCTAACGAACCCGATGCCGTAGTCAGCTGTTTATGAACCAAGGCTAGTTGATCGGAATAACTGGCAAATTCAGTTTTAACTTCCGCCAATACTTTCCAGACCTCACTGCTGCGTTTTTGCACAGCAAGCGTCCTAAAGCCCATGTGCAAGCTGTTTAATAGCGCCGACAAGGTCGTGGGCCCCGTAATAGTGATTCGGTATTTACGCTGTAGCAGTTCAAGCATGTGTGGATGCCTTAACACCTCGGCAAACAAGCTTTCAATGGGCAGGAACATAATGGCGAAATCAGTGGTGTACGGAGGATCGATATATTTAGCACTAATATCTTTGGCAAAACTTTCCACGACTTTAAGCAATGTTTTCTGCGCCTGGTCAATTTTTGCCGGTTCGGCCTCATCGTAAGCCACTAATAGTAACTGATAGCTTTCGAGCGGAAACTTGGAATCCATGGGCAGCCAGACAGTTTTCTCATCCGCTTTGCCAGGCAATTTTACCGCAAACTCGACATTCGCCTGACTGCCTTGCTTGGTGGCAACATTGGTCGAATACTGCTCCGGCGTTAATACTTGCTCCAAGATATTGCCCAATTGGTATTCGCCCAAAATGCCGCGCGTTTTAACATTGGAAAGAACTTTCTTTAAATCACCGACACCAATCGCCAATGTCTGCATTTCACCCAAGCCTTTATGAACCTGTTCGAGCCTATCACTGACTTGCTTAAAGGATTCGCCCAGACGTTTTTCCAGGGTGCTTTGCAATTTTTCATCCACGGTTTTACGTATTTCGGTCAACTGCTGGGTATTGTCTTCTCTGATAGATTTCAGTTGCTTTTCAATGGCGTCCCTTATTTCAACAATACTGCCCTTGGCTTGTGCCGTGGCATCGACTTGCTGTTTATTTAGATCAGAGAATTTCAAGCTTAATTGATTATTGAATTCAGTGATGTTTTCAGAAAATTTAGCGCCAAAAGACTTTAATCCGTCATTTAGTTCTTGCCGGTTCAATTTAGCATCGTTTTTTATGCTCGCATCAAAGCCGTCCAGTTTTAAAGCTGTTTTTTCCCGAAACTCATCCTGTTTTTGATTTAAGGTGGTACTGGAAGATTGGAATGACTGGGTAACACTCTCTTTGAAATCATTTGAATTGATAATGATTTTTTCAAACAACGCATTTAGTGCATTTAAGCCTTCTGTCAATTCTTGACGATTAGTTTTGGCATCATCTTTCATGCTAGTGTCAAAAGCATCAAACTTTACAATTATGTGCTCTCTAAATTCGTCCTGTTTGCGATTTAAAGCCTCACTCGAAGATTGAAATGACGATGACACACTCTGTTTAAATTCATTGGAATTTGTAATCAAACGCTCTGATAATTCATTCAAGGCGTTCTTGAACATTTCCAACTGTTTATGTTGAGCAGTACCATTCTCACTAATGCGGTTTAGCATGGTATCTTGGAAATTTTTAAAGGCATCCTGCGTCTCCCTCCTGTTTTCCGAACTGACTTCTCGAAGCTCCTTTCGTGACTCGGAAAAACCTTCCTTTAGGCTAACCTCGTGTAGTTGCTGCAAACGAATTAACTCCTGAGAGCCACTTTCCGAATTGGTTTTGATCAAACTATTAACACGTATAAAAACAACCGCTAACAAAATAAAAATACCGACAATAATTAGTCCGGTAACAGAAAATGCGATTAACAAGGGTTCAGTCATGATTATTTCCATTAGTTTAAGCGATTGCAAGCGCAAGCTTTGCTTGCACCTGTGGTTCCAGATTCACCCAGATGACAGCCCCATTCGGATGTTGGTAATTAACCGGTGTTTCCAGCGGTTGGGCGCTTTCAAGTATCCAGGCAACATTCCATTTTTCAGTATCGCCCGATTGCAGACGCTCCTCGGAAATCTGGTGCTGGTCGATATTGTTCATCTTATCTTGCTCACTGAGCGGTCCTTTGACCCCAACCAGATTGGCTACACCCACAATTTGCCCTGTGCCTTGTTTAATTAACGCAATAGGTCCACGTTGACTGGTACTGCTTGAGCGCATTTCCCAAGTCTTGGTTCCGGCCAGAATTCTATCGATATAAGGACTTTTTATAATCAAGCCTTTAGTCGGTATGCCATTAATTGCTTCAACTTTGATTTTTGAGGTCAATTCAGCTTCCACTTCTGGAATCGAATAACTATCTGCTGCTAAAGCGACCTTGGATTGATCCGTTTTTTGTGTAGCATGTTGACTCAGCGGCTCAATATACTGCTCACTAGCAAACACTTTACCTGATGCCATCCGCTGAAATAATCTTTCCAAGGCATCAAAATCAGCAGCCTTAAAACACATACCACACGGCTCGTTGTTTTCCGAAAAAACGGGAAATTTCTGATAATAACTGCTGGAATGCAGGTTTTTCTTCTTCTGGCGGTTAATGTGTTCCTGAATACCGTCGGATGACGCTGCCCAGCTCTTGTTAAAAAAGTCGGGGTGTAAAGCAACCTGAAAATAAGCAGGAACGCCACCCGCTCCAACTGCTCTATCCTTACGGATATAAATAAATTGGTTTAACGGCTTGGAATAAAACATCAGATTTTTAACATACTGATCTTCGCCATTATCTTTCAATTGGGCGACAAAGCCTTGTTGAGTGGCAATTTTGATGACGTGTTGACGGACAGATTCAGAAATTAATTTAGGCATGAAACTTTTCCTTGTGTAGTGAATGATAGTTACTTAACACCAAAGCAGATATCATGCCAAGTAACACAACCCTCTAAGTACTAAGCTATAACGAATATTTTTGTTAAACACAACGAGCAGTTTTACCTAAAAAAATAATAAAAATTATTAACTTATAATTAATTTTATAAATAAATACTTTATTACCCTCGGTTATTAGTTAGCTCAATGTAATTATTCATTAATCTTGATACTGTTCTCCTTCCAATTTATTTTAAACAAACGCGATTGCCGCGATAGGCCAAACTGCATGCCTGATTCCCATGGAAATTTCCTGATCATTGGGAATTTTGAGTTCAAGAATTTTATCAACCTCATAATCCTTCAACTGCTTAATAACATCAGCCGCCGCGAGTTGCTTTGATCTTTGCGCTTGAAATATTGCTCTTACTATTTTCGCTTGTTCGGTAGAGGATAATTGATATCTTTCACCATTGGTTAACAAGGCAAAGAAATTGAATGATAAATCAATTTCCCTGCTATTTCCCAATTCACAATGAATTGTTTGCCTCAAAAAAACGAGCAAACCAGCTACAGGAATACCATCGAAAACTGAAAGAATATCAGCATCATTTCTAAGTAATGCACAGCCTACAATTTTCTCGGGAATAAAACGATTAGTTAATGTTTCGGTAATTTCAGGAAGATTCATTCCTAAGGCATGTACCTGTTGCCCACCAACCATATCTACAGGCAAGCCTCCCGTATCGCCACAGACGTATGTTCTGGAACCGACAGCAATTGCAGGCAGCTGTTCTTCAACAGATACGATTTCATCGTCTTTAAACTTAAACGTAGCCACTTCGACATCATCGGTTGCAACAGCATCCCCATATTTAGATAAAAAACTAGCTAAATCAGACCATGTTGCGTTGCCAGGTTCAATCGCGCGAATTTTTTCAGCTTCGTGCCGATAGGTGTCATCAAATAAACTCCAGATTTTGAATCCTTCGGTTACAAGCATACCAATTGCATTTGATTCTAGCATTCCTAAAGTGCCTTTCGGAGCACTACCGATAACGTCTTCTAACTCTTTGGGCGGAACAAGTGACATAACCCGACTAAACAATATTTCAAATTGCTCTGGATCTAATTGCGAGGAGATAAGGGCTAGCTTTTCTCTAGCGATCCGATACATATCGACCTCACGGCTTCCCGCCGCAACGATTGTATCCACAATAATTGTTTTACTTGAACCAAAGCGATGAACACGGCCTACACGCTGCTCAAGATCCATTGGATTCCAAGGAACGTCCAGATGAACTAAGCGCCGAGCTCGCTGCATATTTAGACCTTCGCCACCTGCTCGGGACGAAACTAAGAACCTAGGGCCATCGACCGACTGGAATTCTCTAATTTGAGATAATCGTTCCTCATCACTTTGATTTCCAATTATGATGGCAGGATCAACATCGAATCTTTTCTTAAGAAATGATGCAACAACGCCAACTGTTTCCACAGGTTGAGCGAAAAACACTATTTTTTCGTCATCAGACTTTTCAATGATCCGACACAAAGCCTCCCATTTAGCATCAGCTGCCTCCGTACTAAGGAGACTAACCCCTTCTTTTAGTAAATCGGCAAGAAGTAAAGGATCTGGAGCCCAGGGTTCGTCCTCAAGCTCCTCAAGGTCACTTACCTTGTCATCATTTTCCTTTTGCAATCCAACTTGCTTAATTAGGCGTGCAAATAGTACTGGTATCGGTTCATTTACTGCACCCCCACGATATGGACGAAGTGCCGCCATCGCTCCGCTAAGTTCTGTATGCTCAACTCCCCATCCAAGCCTACGCATACTGAGCCTGACAAGAAAACCAAGCCCTGCCTGTACGCTGGAGGCTGCCCATTGCAGTGCTTGCCCTTTTGCCCAGCCGGTCGCACGACTGCGACTGCCTCCATTTTCCGCTTGGTCATAAAGACTGCCTATCCCTTCATACCACTGCTCATACGCAAAACCAAGTTGCACTACTGTCGGTGGATTTATTTGTCTACTCGGAAAAAGTGGCTGTCCCCGCCAATCTCTTATACGGTCTTTGGTTCGGTAAATCACCTTTCCGGCTACACTTTCCAAAGACTGCCCCTCATCAGCCAGAAGACGAAGGAGATTTTTAAATCTTGCCTCGCTACCTTGATGAGGGGTTCCGCTCATTAGAAATAAACGACCATCAGATGGCTGGGAATTGACTAATTGATGAACAAGTTTATATGACTGACTGATGTTACGCACCCCCCTCAAAAAGCGTATTATTTCGGGATGGAAAAAATAAAACTAGAATTATACACAGACTACCTGATCTGCAATAACGGGTTTGCGACGGCGACCGGATTGTCGGCAATGATGGAAGGGGATATAAGCCATGACCAGATGACGCGTTTTCTGGCATCGAAAGCATTTACCTCCAAAGACCTGTGGGGGCAAGTTAAAGCGACAGTACGCCAGATAGAACGGGAAGATGGTTGCTTGATATTTGACGATACCATTCAGGAGAAGACCTGGACGGATGAGAACGAAATCATGTGCTGGCACTATGATCACTGCAAAGGGCGTTCGGTCAAAGGAATCAATTTGCTGAACGCCCTATACTATAGTGGGGAAGTTTCAATTCCCGTCGCCTTTGAAGTGGTGCGCAAGCCTTACCAGTTCAGTGATGTGAAGACCCGCAAGGTCAAGCGGGCCAGTGAGTTCACCAAAAATGAGCTGATGCGGGAGATGATAGCGACCAGTGTGGCGAATGCCATCAAGTTCCGCTATGTGTTGACAGATAGTTGGTTTGCCAGCAAGGAAAACTTTGAGTTCATCCTGAAAAAAGACAAGCACTTCATCAGCGCCCTAAAGGATAACCGCTGGGTGGCTTTAACAGAAGACGACAAGAAAGAAGGCCGTTTTGTACGGATCAGTCAGCTGGAATTGGCGGATCAGCAGGCGGTGCGCGGTTGGATGAAAGGTTTTCCTCATGAGGTGCTTTTCGTCCGTCGGGTCTTTACAAACAAAGACGGCAGCATCGGCCTATTGAATCTGGTATGCAGTGATTTAGCGTGCAATGGCGAACAAGCCGCCACGATCTACCAAAAACGGTGGAAAGTTGAGGAGTTTCACAAGTCATTAAAATCCAATGCGGGGTTGGCAAAGTCACCAACCCGTACGGTCACTACCCAGAACAACCATGTCTTCATGTCGATCTATGCGGTGTTCAAGCTGGAATGTCTGAAGATAAAACACAAGGCCAATCATTTTGCGCTAAGAACTAAGCTGTTTATCAAAGCGAACCAGATAGCTTATGAAGAGTTGCAAAAATTACTGGCTGCGTAACATCAGTTATTATTTAAAGAGATAGTCATGGAAATAGCACCTATTTATGATGTCGGCGGTTCGTTGCCGGTATCGCTAGAAGCATTTAGTAACCGGCCGTGTGCTTTGCCATTCGGCCACCCGGCTTATGTGCCGCCGTCACCCCAAGAGGTGGACTGTTTGGTAAAACTGACGGGTTGGTCACAGAGTGTAGCGGCGGCCTTGGTGGGTGTGTCGTTTAACCCAAAAAAAGGGTCTTCAACAATCCGGAAATGGAGGGCTAGGCCGGATTCCGATGATGCGCGGGCTATCCCTTATTCGGCTTGGCGTTTAATGTTGCTGTACGCCGGTGTTGTGTCAATTGATGATGGCTTGGCGGCAATAGACAGGTAGAGCGCGGGGGGTAACTGTAGCGGCCTGCAAACATAATCCATAAGACTTGTAACATCGCTCAGGGCTCACATTGTGTGCAAATATGAGCAAGATACCCGGCTTGAACTACTATGCCCTGGATTTACATGCAAAATTTCCAAAAAATGAACCTATTATCATGAAATTAAAGGCTTGCACTCGCGAACATCATTTCTATGTCGCAATCGCAAAACATGTTTTTCTACATATCGAGAAGGGTATTGTTTTTGTTAGCGATCCGATTCGATTAAAAGATGCCGAAAAGCTCAATTTGAAGCCGTTGCTTCTATATGGACTTACTGTCCCAGGCACCCAAATCGAATGGTACACGTTTTCGTTATTCGATGAGCCGAGATCATTATTTAGTGTTTTGCTGGAAGGCTGGGAAAAGGCATCTGGCTTACGCGGATACCCAGATCACCTGAAGATCAATCGTCATATTGCCAATGCATGCCCTCACTTGCAAAGTTCGTTAGGCAATATGGGTGATATATCGCTTGTGGTGGCGGATGGCAAGGACAAGCGGTTTTCTGCCTCGTTGCGTGTTGCTCAACAAGGCGGGCTTGAACTGGGTTGGTATAATCGTGATGGGCATGTCATCAACGACGTAAAAGAGTTGAATGATTATGCCCTGAATGTCCACAATGAACACATCAATCGCCGTATATGGGAAATGCATAGCACTAAATCCGTTAAAGAACGGGCGTCAGAATGGATGGGATTGCCCGTCAATGCAAGTAACGCCGCTTTGGATTTCTCAAAACTGGATTGGGTTGGCGGCTCCTGGCTTTTCTCATGGGAATCAAATGTTCCACAAAATCAGAAAATGCATTTTCGGCGGAATGAGATAAATACCGGTTGCTACTGGTTGGAAACCGGGGAGGATGAAAATAGGGATTACACAACCGTTGAGGATTGGAACCGGTGTTGTGCGATCAAAGCAAAAATACTGGTTGATTGTTGGCCCAATAAGCCAGGCAACATTGCCAACGCTATCGGCATTACAGTAAAACAATTGCTTTGGTTCCTGAATAGTCAGGCGGCGTTGTCTGATACTGAAAGGGACGATTTGTCAGAACTGCTGGGCATTGAAGCAAGTACGGATTTTGTTGATTACGATGTAATCGGACCCTGTGTGTTGATCGCAGATGGTCCGAAAAAATGCTCTGCTGCTTATGACGAACTGAGTAATGGTGGAGACATCAATTATTCGGTGGAGGTTCTTTCTGAGAAGGGAACTCCAGACCCGAGTTGGCGGTATGTTGTTTTTGCGGCCTACGGCCAACTTCCCAATATTTTCATGTTCCAAAGGGGAAGTAAAACAACCGATCAATTAGGCAATAAGCTTCTAATGAATTATCAGGGGAAAGAAAAGTTCCGGCAGTAATCTATCGGGATGTTGTCTCTACGTGCGCTCAATGCTGCACTGATCCGTTGTTAAACCGAAAGTTAATGATTGAATTCGGTAAACGGCATGAACAATACTTCGGGGAAATGGGAACGGAGTTTCACACATGGCGATAAATCACCCACCCGTTTGGCGTATCAAAGTTGTTCTGGCGGACACAAGCCCGATGGTCTGGCGGCGCTTCGATACCTACGCGACCATCACACTGTCGCAACTGCACTACTTCATTCAGGGCGTTATGGGTTGGGAGTTGGGAGTTGGCCCACCTCTTTTCTTTTCACGCCGAGCCTGGATTAGAACTCAACGACAGTTCGACCCTGGCCGACGTATGCCGCATTGGGGATACGCTGTGTTACGTTTATGACTTTGGCGACAACTGGGAGCATCTGGTCACAATCGAGAAAGAGATGAGGATTCGGCCCGGTGTCATCTATCCGCGCTGTGTTACGGGGAAAAATGCATGCCCACCTGAGGATTGCGGCGGGTCATGGGGCTACGCCGATATGCTGAAAACCCTGGCGGGGAGGCGGAATGCCCGCCGTCGCGAGCTTATCGAGTGGTTGGGCGGCTCATTCGATCCCAAGCTCTTCGAGCTGGATGAGGCCAACGAGCGCCTGGCTGAGTATGCCGAAGTTGCGGGTGACTAAGTTAGTGGCCTCGCTATTTCGGCTCAGCATTAAAGAGCACGATAACAATTCCTTCATTTTTGGGCCATAAAGCAGGCATTCATACTGAGCAAATTAAAGGATAGCCGACCGACAAAAAACGACCCATAAGAGCCATTCAATCCATATTTCCGAATGACACCATACCCACGAAAAGCGGCCAGTCGATTCAAGTGAACCAACTGACTTTACGTTATCCCACCAAAATCCAACCGGAAATAAGAAATAGAGTGTGATTATTGGCATTATAAAGAGCGACATGTCGTCGAATGCCTGTTTGGCAAGTTCAAGCACTATTGCAGAATTGCTACGCGATATGAGAAAAAGGCTATTAATTACATGGGAATGCTGTCGTTTTCCTCGGCACTGTTATGGTTGAGATGAAACGTCAACAGAACCTAACAAGTTCCAGGTTGACCGGGGAGTCACTATTTTTGCTAAAGCTTTTATGGGCATCCCTGCCCAACAAGCGGCAAAAGCTACGTGATCGCTAATGCCTGCGTCTGCCCCAGCCGTCCTGCTTTTTTCGCTGGACACCCAACAAGGGGTGCCCAGCATCATTCTCGCAATGACTCGACG
Source organism: Methylobacter arcticus (assembly GCF_050917435.1). Classification (NCBI taxonomy): domain Bacteria; kingdom Pseudomonadati; phylum Pseudomonadota; class Gammaproteobacteria; order Methylococcales; family Methylococcaceae; genus Methylobacter; species Methylobacter arcticus. The sequence continues at coordinate 1,289,897 of NZ_CP159583.1, read as the reverse complement.
CGATTTCGGAAAACCTCCATTTCACTACGCAAAAAGCGCTTCATGAAAATACATGCACTATCGCTTTTGGGGACTACTCGACTCCTGTCTCGCAGCGAGTGCTGGCGGCCAATGATTTTGAAGTCATGATCGAGGATAAGTAATTTTAGGCACCCATAACTCCATGTTCATTAGGATCTTTGAAACGTAGTGGTCAGAACATGGCGTTGTGTTCGTCAGCGTACAGACAACATTCTATGTGTGAAGGACAATTTTTTATCAATCTATAATGGCGCTGTACGAGTCCGGACAGTAACTTTGGAAAGAGCAAGTAAAAGACAGGAGACACAAACTATGACGCACTATCAGTATTTGATCATCGGCGGCGGGATGACCGCAGCGGCCGCGGTGGATGGCATACGCGAAGTCGATTCAACCGGCAGCATCGGGCTGATCAGCGCGGAGCTTGACGCTCCGTACGACCGCCCTCCTCTGTCGAAGGCGCTTTGGAAGGGCAAGCCCTTGGACAGCATCTGGCGCAAGACGGAAAACAAAGGCGTTAACACTCACCTTGACTGTATCGCCAAAGAAATTTTTCCCCAGCAGAAACGTGTTGTGGACGACAAGGGAGACGTTTTCACCTATCAAAAACTCTTGTTGGCCACGGGCGGCAAGCCACGACGGCTTCCGTTCGGCGATGACAATATCATTTATTTCCGCACCCTGCCGGACTACCGGCGTCTTCGTGCGCTCACCGAAACGGGGCGGCGGTTTGCCGTCATCGGTGGCGGGTTTATCGGTTCGGAGGTCGCTGCGGCGCTGGCTATGAACGGGAAAGAAGTGGTGATGATTTTCCCCGGAAAAGATATTGGAGACCGCGTCTTCCCGAGCCCTCTCGCTCAGTTTGTGTCTAACTTCTACAAGCAAAAGGGCGTTGAGGTGTTGGCAGGCGAAGAGATTGTTGGTTTGGAAACACGCGGCAACCAACATGTTTTGAAAACGAGTGCTAACCGGGAAATCGTGGTGGACGGCGTGGTGGCGGGAGTCGGCATCACGCCGAACGTTGAACTTGCTCAATCCGTGGGGCTTGAGGTGGAAAACGGAATCGTCGTGGACGAATTCCTGCGCACCAGCCATCCCGACATCTATGCAGCAGGAGACGTTGCCGCATTCTACAACCCTGCGCTGGGAAAGCGCATCCGGGTCGAACACGAGGACAACGCCAATTCCATGGGCCGGTTGGCGGGGCGCAACATGGCAGGCAAGTCTGAGCCCTATCATCACCTGCCCTACTTTTACTCCGATATGTTCGATTTGGGATACGAAGCGTTGGGCGAAGTGGACTCGCGTTTGGAGACTTTTGCCGACTGGACGCGACCCAACGAGGAAGGCGTCATCTACTACTTACAGAACGACCGCGTGCGGGGCGTGCTGCTGTGGAATGTGTGGGAGCAGGTGGAAGCCGCCCGCCAATTGATCGCCGAGCCTGGTCCGTTCACTGTCAAGAACCTCAAAGGGCGGTTACCGGCTAAAACTTCAATTCCAAAACCGGATTCATGAGACTGGATTCGTTGTTGCTGGAGCGCATATCACCTTTCCGACAGAACCTCACTGTCTGGGTGTTGTGCTGCTGTCAGGATGACTTCACAGAAGTCTCGGCGAATGTTCGATGAACGAGCAGAGGCTCGACCAACTCCAGCGTGCCGCGTTCGGCTACTTCCTGCAAGCGGTGAATCCGGCCAATGGACTGATCGCCGACACCTCGCGCGGGAATTCGCCAGCCAGCATTGCCGTCGTCGGGTTCGCCCTGTCGGCTTATCCGGTGGCGGTGGAGCGCGGCTGGATGGCGCGGGCCGACGCGGTCAAACGCAGTCTTTCGGTGTTGCGTTTCTTTCGTGACAGCGATCAAAGCGGCAGCCCGGAGGCGACCGGCTTCAAAGGTTTCTACTACCACTTTCTCGACATGCACACCGGTGCCCGTGTCTGGCGCTCGGAGCTGTCGACCATCGACTCCGCGCTGCTGATTGCCGGCGCGCTGACCGCAAGCATGTACTTCACCGCGAATACGCCTGAGGAAACCGAACTGCGCGAACTCGTCGAGACGCTATACCTTCGCGTCGACTGGCGATGGTCGCAGGGCGGAGCGGCAACGATCAGGCAAGGTTGGAAACCGGAATGCGGATTCCTGCACTATGGGTGGGAGGGTTACAACGAGTCTATCGTCCTCTACGTCCTCGCGATGGGTTCGCCGACGCACCCGCTCAAGAACGACAGTTACGAGGCCTGGACGGCAACCTATCAATGGGAACATCTGTACGGCTACGATTACCTGTATGCGGGGCCGCTGTTCATGCACCAGTTCTCTCACGCATGGATCGATTTTCGCGGCATTCGGGATCGCTTCATGCGCGAGAAGCGCTGCGACTATTTCGAGAACAGCCGACGGGCAATTGAGGTTCAGCGCGAATACGCGCGGCGCAACCCGCATAGGTTCGCCGGTTATGACGAAAACTGCTGGGGCCTGACGGCCTGTGATGGTCCCAGCAATCTGCTGCCCGAGCTGGCCAACCAGCCGCACCGCTTGTTCGGCTATGCCGCGCGTGGCGTGCCATACGGACCCGATGACGGAACTCTCAGCGGATGGGCGGCGCTGGCATCGCTGCCGTTCGCGCCCGAGATCGCCTTATGCGCCGTACGCAACATGCTGCAACGATATCCCGAGATGCTGACCGCTCAGCAGTACGCCAGCAGCTTCAATCCGACTCTCGCCAGTGCCGACAGTAGCGCCTGGGTTTCGGCCGGTCACTTCGGGCTAGACCAGGGCATCGTGGTGATGATGATCGAAAACCATCGCACCCAACTGATCTGGCGGCTGATGCGGGACTGTCCCTATGTCGGCGCCGGTTTACGGCGCGCCGGATTCCGCGGCGGCTGGCTTTAGCCGCTCCCTTTATTCAAGGATCACAACCATGCAGCAGCGCAACGCCCCTTACTCGACAGCCCCATCGAACGCGCACGATCGCGAGCGGCTGGAAAACGTGCATCCAGCTGGATGGCGCAATCCGCAGCCAGCACACCAGTACAGCCTGGTGGTTCTCGGTGCCGGCACCGCAGGACTCGTTGCGGCGCACGCCGCAGCGGCACTGGGTGCGAAGGTTGCGTTGATCGAACGCGACCTGCTTGGAGGCGACTGCCTGAATGTTGGCTGCGTGCCGTCGAAAGCGATCATCCGCACGGCGCGGCTGTATGCCGAGATGCGTAATGCCGAGCAGTATGGCGCGCAAATCCCCAGCGATATCCGCGTTGACTTCGCTGCCGTGATGGAGCGCATGCGCGGTATTCGCGCCCGTATCAGCCGCTCCGATTCGGTGCACCGACTGATCGCGGCCGGCGTGGATGTCTTCTTCGGCCAGGCCTACTTCACCGGAGCCGATACGCTGACAGTGGATGGCACGAAACTGCACTTCAAAAAGGCACTTATCGCTACGGGCGCGCGGCCGAACACGCCCTGTATTCCCGGCCTCGACGAGACCGACTATCTGACTAACGAGAACATCTTCGACCTGACCGAGCTGCCACGTCGCCTGCTGGTCATCGGCGGCGGCCCGCTCGGCTGCGAACTGGCGCAGGCGTTCTGCCGCTTCGGAGCGCAGACCATTATTGCCCAGGAAAAGCCGCTGTTCCTGCCCAAGGAAGAGCGTGACGCCGCACAGCTCCTCTCGGATGCATTTGCGCGCGACGGCATCGAGGTGCGCCTGAACACCAGAGCCGTCAATGTGCGCGTGGAAGACGGGCAGAAGCTCGTTGATCTGGTCAGCGACGACTACAGCACCACGATAACGGTCGATGCCATTCTGGTCGGCACAGGCCGGGTACCGAATGTCGACGGCCTGAATCTGGAGGCCGCTGGCGTCGATTTCGACACTGCCACCGGCATTCGGGTCGATGATTTCCTGTGCAGCAGCAACCGGCGCATCTATGCCGCCGGCGATGCCTGCCTGGAGCACAAGTTCACCCATACCGCCGACGCGTCGGCGCGCATCGTGGTTCAGAATGCGCTATTTCTTGGTCGTCAGCGCTTGAGTGCACTGACGATTCCCTGGTGCACCTACACCGATCCGGCAATCGCTCATGTCGGACTTTATGTGCGGCAGGCGCGCGAACGGGACATCCCGGTGAAGACCTTCACTATCCCGATGCACGACGTGGATCGCGCAATCGCCGACGACGAGGAGGTGGGCTTTGTGAAGATCCACGTCAAGGAGCGGACGGACCGGATACTCGGCGCGACAATCGTCGCCCGTCATGCAGGCGATATGATCAACGAGATCACGCTGGCGATGGTCGCAGGGATCGGACTGCGTACCCTCGCCCACGTCATCCACGCCTATCCGACCCAGGCTGAAGCGATCAAGAAGGCGGCGGATGCCTACAACCGCACGCGTCTGACACCGAGACTCCAATGGCTGCTGCGACGCTGGCTAACATGGTGACCTGTCAAACATTTAAAGGTCGTCTTCGAATTCTTCCCAGAAGAACTTGGCTGGAGTGTTACCAACATTAAAAACGAGCCAATACCAGTGTTGCGGAAAGGCCGAATAAGAATGAATGGTTTCAGGATCGCCGCCGATTGGTTGATCACTCTTAGTGTCGTATAGGTTCTTTGTTGGCGGAGCATTGATTCGGCCGTACAGGACGGGATGGCCGCTGATGGGTGTGACGACTATTTGAATCTGCTTCGAAATACCCCTTACATTGCTGTGTTGGCCTTCCATTGGGGCACCATCTGCTGCAATGATCGTGGGGGCCGCTGCTAATTCGGTAGTCGTATAGGGGTACGACAACGATTCCTTCATTTTTGGGCCATAAGGGATTTGACTCTCATGTGTCCATAGGTCGTAGAGCAATTCTGGTGGCTGTTTTTCCATATCCAAATCGTACCGGCCAAAGCGATTGATATGCCAAGTCAAATATGGACTAAGTGCTGCTATCTGCCAAGGTTCCAGCGGATAGTTTTCGCGCTGTAGATCTTGCAAGACACGACTGATAGAGAAAACATTGTGGAAAATTAAGCAGTTAGCAACGAGGTGGTTGTACTTAATGATTTTGCGCTGCTCATCGCGGTCATTGGTCGATATTGTGCCGTCACCTCCGAAAGCTAGCCACTGCGAAAATCCATTGAATGCCTCGCTTTTATTAGTTGCCGCCTGGATAAGTACACGCAATTCAGAGTCACTGATGTATTTCAACAAAAACTCGGTTCGGATGACGCGTCCCAGCTCTCGGAACGCTTGATATAGACGATTCTTTCTGCTGTATGTTCCCAGTTTTCGCAACAATGTTGACGCGGTAATCCTGCCAGCCTTGATAGAAAGAATCACCCGTAACATATCCGGCAAATGAGTCTGGATCAGTTTCCAGTCAATGGTATCCGAAAACAGCGTATCGATATGAGCGTAAGTGCTGTTTTTGTCAGGACGATACAATATCAAATCTTTCCAGTTACGGATTCTGGGCATCAAGGAAATCCCCAGAAGTGACGCTAGGGCAAAAACCGGTGTACTTTGCGCCTGGGTATCGCCATGAATCGTATCGGGTTGAATGTCGGAAAAGTTTTTGAGCAACCCATCAAGCAGGTAGACCGCTTCCCAGACCCCACAGGGAATGAAGTTTGAGAACAGCGCTATGTAGGTGTCGGAAACGTGATAATAGCCAATTCCACCGTATCCACCATAGCGAATGTGGTACTCGGATAACAGGTTCTGCTCATACAGATCCCACTTGGTGCCATCGACGGAGGCATTTTTGCCAGTTCCCCATTGTTTGGGCAGGGCGAAACGGTGATAGGCATTGATAACTTCCCGAATCGCTTTTTCAAGGCTTTCCTCCGTTATATGGCGCCAATGAACCCAGGAAAGTTGCCGTCTGTCGACGTTACCCAGTGAACGCGCTGCTTGTGCCGACCCAAGGTGGCAACCATAGCAGAATGTAGTGGTCAGGTAACGCGAAACGGGATTGTCGAGCTTGGTGTCGTGGCCGGAAATGGGGCCAAAAAATCGCGTCCAGTTCAACCAGTGTTCAGTGTCACGCAACACATCCAATAAATGCGTGGGTTCCAACCGGTCGGCAATTAGTTGTTCGAAATTACGTAATCCAGCGGGCGTCGTTGCTTTTGTGGGTCGGCATAAAATAGGTTCGCCATTCTCAATACGCAAATCAGTATTGTCGGGGAAAGCTTGGTCAGTTTTTTGAGCAACTTTAGCTAATCGTGCTTGCATGTGTGCTACGAAAGCAGCGCCTTCGGTAGGCAACCCAACCATTTCACCATAGGCGGCGATATCGCGATGATACTCCTCTCAGGAGATGAGCTGGTCACGATAGTCGGCGTAATGATTGCTTCCAAGGATACACAAATCACCGGACTTTAGCTCCATCATCAGCTGCGAAAAGACGCATAGTTCGAAATAGCGGCGGTGCAGACGTTTTGGTACTTCATCGTGATTGCGCTGTTCAGTAACCAGACGCCACCAAGCTTCTGACATCCAGCGGAGATCCAAACAAGGAGCTTTTGGTGCTGTCAGCCATTCGCCGTGCTTGTGTTCGTGTTCCAGCAGAAAATTCAACGCCGTCACGAAAGTTGTATCCTGAGTGGTGGTGCGTACTGTGATACGCTTGAGCAGGCGGAAAAGCGTAGAGCGATGACTTTTGTAGAAACGCCAGAGAAACGCGAAGTAGTTGTCGCCCGCATGAGCCATATGATCATCACAGCGCTGGAGAATAACATCACCTTGGTCTGCCAATAAGGCCTCAATCGCTGTGATCTTATCCTGGGCGGATCCTTCGGTGCGGTAGGCAATGACCAAATCGCGTAAGGTTTGTACCAGCTCGTCGGCACGCTGCTGGTTGCGTGCATGATAATCTGCCAGTGCATCTTTGCCTTTCTGATGGATGGTCGACATGCGCTTGATGAACATGTCTGCCAAATCGTCCAGGACTTGATTCGACTGCACTTTCAGCAACGAAACCGCCAGGATTAAGCGTTTTTTGGGTTCGATTTCCAACATTCGGGCGGCGTCTAAAGTTCTGGCTTCCGCCGCGAAGTGCTGGATTTTTACATCAGGAATATCGGCAAGAACTTGTTCGCCGATGTGATACTGGGCCAACCAGGCTTGCCGGTCTAACCAGACTTTGAGATGCGTCAAGGTTGGGCTGCCAGGCTCTTGCTTGAGCGTGTTCCAGGGCGTAAAACGCGATTCTGGTTCAACAATAAACAGCGTTTCGATACCTTTCTTTTCTTTAGCGCTCAGCCTAGCATCCACTTGCTGGTAGAACTGCCGATAGAGAATGGTGCGTGCATGGCGAGCTCCACGAACCAAAGTATCGAAGGCAGGAAGCTCATATTTTTTACGCACCAACTCTTCAATGCCGACATTGATAAGATCGGCTAATTCTTCTTTTGTCCTGGCCGCTTGGCTCATGGCCAGCAACAGGATGTGGCGTGCATCCTTACCATAACAATTGATATGGAGTGTCTGACGTATGATTTGTAAATGGCGCTTGCGCGTTCCAGACAAATCATAGCCAGTCAGATCAGTGATAGCTGGCTGAATCTGAGCCACGCCAGCGATATGTTCAATGATAACCGTTGGTACTTGGCTAATTGGCACAAAATATCCCAGACGTTGAAAAATCTTCAAAAGAACCAGGAATACCAACTGGGCAAGCGCCCCACGGGTCACTTGTTTAGCCAAGGCCAACTCATCCACATTAGGCGTATAAATAACGGCCAAATCGCGAACGGAAACATGGTTTTTGAGTCGCGGGTATGCGGTTTCCTGAATCGTTGGCAAGGATAAAAAATCTCACTGAAAGCTAAAGGAATTAGATAAATAGGCCGACAACCTGTACCATAAAAACGGTCGTTTTTATGGTACAATGGCTTAAATTTTTAAAAAGCCTAAATTAAACCATTTTGATAACCAATTTTATACCATAAAAACCATATACTAAATCAACGTACCAAAATTATATTATAAGTTGAGTTTCGTGGTATAAACTGATTATTAAAAAGGAGCTGCCTTAATGTTCGTTGGCTATGCCAGAGTTTCAACTACTAATCAAAATCTCTATCTTCAGCAAGATGCACTCGTAGCTGCGCAGTGTGAGCGTATTTTTACTGATACCGCCAATGGAGCTAAGGCACAACGGCCAGGATTAGCAGAGGCACTTCAATGCTGCCGGTCTGGTGATACGCTGGTTGTCTGGAAACTTGATCGATTGGGACGCTCTCTACCGCACTTGGTAGAAACGGTACGTGATCTTGTTACCAGGGGGATCGGATTTAAAAGCCTGCAAGAAAACATCGATACTACGACCTCTGGTGGTAAGCTTATTTTTCATATTTTCGCTTCGCTGGCCGAGTTTGAGCGAGACATCATACGCGAAAGAACTCATGCTGGACTTTCATCAGCGCGTGCACGCGGCAGAAAAGGCGGCAGACCAAAAGGGGTGGATGAAAAGAAACGAAAAGCCGCATTAGCACTAAAGAAAGATCCAGAACGGAGTGTTAAGGAAATTTGCGATATCTTGGGTATATCACGCAACACCTATTACAAATATACGCAATCAGAGGACAAGTTGGCTGAAGAGCCGCAGAAAATACAAAAGTCTGAAGATAGCGCGAACACACCTGTCACCAGAATTATGAAAGTCGAAGTATGTTTGCAGGTTGAGAACAACAGTAAGTTTGTGCGAGGAAAAAGCAAGGTGCGAAATGATATTGAACAGCTCATTCTTAGCCAGTTTGCTATGGAAAAATTGGACAAGCATAACTGTCGATATATTCTTTCGATTCCCTATACCTCCGATGAGGAACTCAACCGTATTATCTACGATGAAATATTGGCAGAAGCAGAACACACGGCAGATATGCGTAAGTGTTTTATAGAGGCGGATATTGTTTCTATGGACGACCCGGATCGCAGCTGGTGATGATTATTTAAATATTCCAGCGAAAGCCTCCACCGATTACGAAATAAACCCGTCACTTGAAATTACTCTAAAGCGGCCATTCATAATTAATAATATTACGGAAAACCGAGTGACAATTTCCGGCCACTATGTATAGTACCGAACTATGTATAGTTGTGATCCCTGTCCTATGTGCTACTTGATATTGCTTGTAACGGCCTATACATAGTTTCAGTAACTGATGGAGCTATATGGATGTAGTGATAGCTTGATATTTTTGTATTGGGAGGCTTAGAGGCATGGAATCTTAACTGAGCCTTGTCTTACATGACCAAATTGATCTCGAAATGTTGAAGTGTGCGGATTTTTACTTCAGAGTAGAAGTGAAACTATGTAAAGTTAATAGACTTCAAATTTTTCTTTAGATTAATGAACTAGAGCTTCGCAGCCTGTAACCATCTATGCACTTTACATAGTTGAGTACTATACATAGCGGCCATTTAGAGACAGACACAGGTTTCCAGTGAACGGCTGGTTAATCTTGAAAAGCGGTCATTCAGAGACAGCCAGTGATCGGCAGGCAGCCACGCACCCATAACTAGCTGTGGACATTTATTTTGAGTAGTAATGTTTTAATTTAGTAGCGTCGAAATGGCACCAGCAGAAATGATTGGTTACCATGTCAATTTTGGCGATATACGCGTCATTGCCTTTGATTAGCCAACACGATCTCGGCCGAGAATACGGTATCGATTTGGAAATATACGTTGCGCGACCGGTAAATCTTAATATCAACTGATCATTTTTCCAAACTTCGAGCACGTGCCGATTGGCATTTTCTGTCCACTTTAAATCTGAATGTGTAAATTTTTCCTTCATCCATTAATCCACCTTTTGGCCGCATTTAAATAACGTATCGCCAGTGTTATATACAACAGTAACGCCCCCACAAAGACGGTAAAAGGTTAAATACATATTCAATCAGTCGTCTTTCAAAAGAAAACCTTACACGGAGAGTAAATAACTGATCTATTCAACGACTCACATAACACACCTGAAAAAAATAATGAGGCAGAACATAAAGAATTTGTAAGTTATCGTTTTGCAAACCGACTAAGAAAGCGATAACTAACTTTTTAGGAGATACCCAATGATTTTAACGAAACGTTTAATGATATTCACAGCCCTGCTGATGCTGAGCTTTAACACGTTTGCCACGGAACCGGACTGGAGCGCTTATGCCGACGTTTTAAAAAATGTCAGTCCGGGAGCAAAGAACAATATCAAACTGGCCTTGGTGGATTACCAGACACTGAAAGAAAACGGTAAGTTGGAAGCCGCCTACCAGCAATTATCAAGCTTCCCGGTTAAAAACCTCAACAGCAAAGAGGAAAAACTGGCTTTTTACATCAACGCCTACAATATCCTGGCGTTAAAAACGGTTATAGATCATTGGCCGCTTGACAGCATCAAGGATGTCGGCAGTCTGCTCAGTCCTGTGTGGGGCAAGCCCGCCGGCAGTATTGACGGCAAAACGGTCTCGCTGGATGACATAGAAAATAAAATCCTGCGTCCAATGGGCGAGCCGCGTATTCATTTTGCCATCGTCTGCGCCTCGGTGAGTTGCCCTGATCTACGCAACACGCCTTATACGGCGTCGAAATTGAACGCCCAGCTGGATGAACAAGTGCAAAAGTTTCTGACCAATGCCGATAAAGGGCTTAGACTTGGCAATGAAAGCATCCAGATTTCCAGGATTTTTGACTGGTTCGGGAAGGATTTTAAGCCTGCAGGCGGTGTTGAGGCATTCATTCGCCGTTATCGATCCGATTTACCGGAATTACCGCTCAAGGAGGATATTAACTACGATTGGAACGTGAATGGCATCACTGCAAAATAATAAAGTGTGTGTGGCCATATCGGAATTCACTTGATGTCACGCACTCGGATTATCGTCTTGACTTTGCTGTCGATGGTTATCGACAAATGGTCTACATCGTGATGGAATTACCTTTAAGCGCATACCTACGCAAAGGTCATACCCATCCAAATACTTTTTTAGTGTTAAACCTTTTAATAATTATTAAGGAGCCAAACAATGTCTATCCCTACCGAACAGATTGGCAGCATTCCCAGACCTAGGGAATTGCTTGACGGAATAGCCGATTTTGCAGCAGGTGCTATTAATCAAGAGGCGCTTGATGCCCTAACTACCCAGGCAGTCCGAGATTCGATACGACTGCTTGAGGAGACCGGTTCCCCGGTAATTACCGACGGCGAACAAAGCAAACCCAGTTTTGCCACCTATCCGGTTCACGGTCTGCCAAACATTGCGCCGGACGGTATTAAAATTCATTTCTCAGACGGTCATGTACGGCAACTGCCAAGGCTGACTTCCGGCCCTTTTCGCTATCAAACATATGCACAGCAGTATCTGATTAAAGCGCAAAAATATGCCCGTGTCCCGGTAAAACAGGCCGTCATTGCCGCTTCAGCCCTAAGCCTGCTCTATCCGCAAGATGGCATCGCCGATTATCCGAAAGAGGATTTTTTGGATGATCTGGTTAATGAAGCCGAAGCCGACATTCGTCGCTGTCTGGATCAGGGTGCGCATTGCGTTCAAGTCGATTTTACCGAAGGGCGGCTTTCGGTCAAACTTGATCCTACCCGGAACTTGCTAAAGAATTTTATTAAACTCAACAACCGGGTTTTGGAACGGTTTACTGCCGAGGAACGAAAAAAAATCGGCGTGCATACCTGCCCGGGTGCTGATAAAGACTCAACTCACAGTGCAGACGTGGACTACTCTGAACTGTTGCCTGATCTTTTTGAGCTTAAAGCAGGCAATTTTTATATAGCATTGGCCAGTGAAAAAGATCGCCGCCGAGTATTGAAGATCATAAAGGAACACTCTAAACCGGAACAACGCATCTTTATCGGCGTGATCGATCCCATTAATCCACACATTGAAACACCGGAAGAGGTCAAACTCCAGATTCTGGAAGCGGCGAAATTTATACCCGCAGAACGTTTTGGCACAACTGATGATTGCGGCTTCTCGCCCTTTGGTGACGACACCACCCGCTCACGGCAAATTGCTGTGGAAAAAATTACCAACCGGGTCCTCGGCACTGCGCTTGCGGCTAAAGCATTAGGGCTTTGAGTGTCCTTCGCTCAACCGCGCATTTTCTGGAAATGTCAGGCTCTATTGTTGCAAGACTTTCCCCTCAACACAAAAAGCAAATTATTCACGATGGATTTCAAGGCTGAAATATCGGGCTGGGTTTTATTAAACACACGCAGCCCGTATATACCCGCAACCAGAAACCGGGCTAATTCTTCAGGGCTTTGGTTACTATCAAACCTGCTTGAGGCTATGTGTTCTTTTAGCACATCCCTAAATTCATTTTCTACCTCTCCAAACATCGCTTGCAACCGGGAATTGATTTCTTGATCATCAACCGGAATTTCAAGCAGGGTATTGACCAAAAAACAGCCTTTGCGATGTTCATCAGTCACCGAGTCGTTGACCAGCCGGTTAAAAAAGGTTTCGATCCGGACAATGGGAGGCTGGTCGGTATGCAGCAGAGTAAAGATCATGCGTTTCATGTCTTCAAAATAGCCATCAATGGCCGCCAAAAAAAGCCCGCGTTTATCGCCGAATGCGGAATAAATACTGCCCGGCTGTAGTCCTGTCGCTTCGACCAGATTCTTGATAGATGTACCACTGTAACCTTTTTGCCAAAAAACTCCGATGGCTTTCCGGAGTACTTCTTCACGATCAAATTCTATGGGTCTGGCCATGTCACACATTCCTGAAAAATTCTAAAACTAATTATTGAACATTCATTCAATAAAAGCTATGCTTTAATTGTTTTTGAATGAATATTCAATAACTATTTATTTCCTCCATTATATAAGGAACACATCATGCCACATTGCTATCAATCCATAGTCGTTAATGCCCCCGTCGATAAAGTATGGGACACCATCAAAAATTTCCATGATATGTCATGGGCCGCCAGAGCCATTGAAAAATGCGAGGCTGTTGGCGAAAAATCAGGCACCGAAGCGGGTGCCAAAAGAATCTTGAACAATGCCTTTCATGAAACCCTATTAGAGTGTAACGACCAGGAACACAGGGTCAGATATTCAATTGATGATGGCCCCTCTCCGGTTTCATCCGCTGAAGTCACCCATTACATCGGCAACCTGCACCTGATCCCTGTGACCTTGAATAATTCAACGCTTGTCGAATGGGGTTCAAATTGGGAATCTGTCAGTGAAGACGCGGCAGAATTTTGCCATCAAATCTATGTGGCTTTATTGAGAGAATTGGCTCAACAATTAGACACAAATTGATGCTAGTCAGGGTATGCGCTGCATAGCCTGACTACCCATGCCATTAAGTTATACCGTCATATCGGCAGGGGAGTGAAGCGAGGGTTGGCCGGTATCCAGTACACAGAGATGTGTTTAGAGTTTGCCATCCTTGGTCTCTGGCTTCCGGCAATCCCTGGCCGGGGCAGGCTCTGCCGGAACGACGAGTTTTTCCTTAACTGAACTGCCCTGATTGCTATCCCATCAAGGAACACTCATGATCAATCAAAATAAATCATTACCCATCGCCTTATTCGGTTTAAGAATCAGCGTATTTTTAGTGATGTTTATGTGGACCATAGATAAATTTATTAATCCGGCACATGCTGGCAAGATCTATGAAAAATTCTATTTTATAACCGGTCTGGAAGGTTCAGTGATGCTTATTATATTGGGAGTCGTCGAACTGGTTATATTGACCGCATTCCTGGCGGGTTTGTATAAAAAATTCAGCTACGGCTTTGTCCTGGTCATCCATGCAATATCCACACTGTCCTCTTTTAAACAATATATGGCGCCCTTTGAGGGGCCCCATCTTTTGTTCTTTGCGGCTTGGCCGATGCTGGCGGCTTGCGTTGCCCTGTTTCTGCTGAGAGATGAAGATGTCCTGCTGACTTTTCGCAAATCAATCCAGAATAATTAATTCAATGTGCTAATCAGGAAGGCATTATGAAACATCAACCGGGTGACGCTATGACCTCATTTAGCCTACCCGCGATTGACGGCAATCTCTTCAACCTGAATAGCTTTTAAGGAAGGCGTTATCTACTTGCCTGAGAGGAAAACAAGTGACAACACTGCGTTTAAGCGGCATTACCGCATGCGTGTTCGACGCATACGGGACGCTATTTGACTTTACCAGCGCAGCCGCTCAGGAAAGGAGCGCACTCGGAGACCAGTGGCAGGCACTGTCCGACCTTTGGCGTACCAAGCAGCTACAATACACCTGGCTGCGTAGCTTGATGGGAAAACATGCAGACTTCTGGCAGGTAACCGGAGACGCCCTCGATTTCGCCATGACCAGCCTCAAGATCGAAGACCCGGCATTACGCGACCGCTTGATGTCGCTTTACCTGAAGCTCTGTGCATACCCTGAGGTAAAGGATACGTTGACACAGCTGAAGGCTCACGGCATGAAGCTTGCCACACTTTCCAACGGTGAGCCAAAGATGCTTAAAGCTGCGGTCGATAACTCCGGAATTGCTGACCTACTCGATGCGGTCTTATCGGTCGAGGAAGTGGGGATATACAAGCCTCACCCGAACGTCTATCGACTCGCGACCGATCGATTTGGTGTGAAGGCTGATCAAATTTGCTTCGTCTCGTCGAATGCATGGGATGCCCATGCCGCCAAGGCTTTTGGCTTTCGCGTGGTCTGGTGCAACCGCTTTGGGCAGGCTCCCGAACGCATCCCCTCACCGCCCGACAGGGAAATCACCACCTTGGCTTCTCTGCCCGCAATCGTCGGGATGTCTTAGAGCAACCCTGGCCACCAGGGATCGGGTCAGGCCTTACCGCGAGTACCCGCTCCGATCGCGTTCCCGACTTAGACCAAACCTCCCCGATTTTATCTAGGCGACGTGCAGTTCGGGCCAGCGGTGCTCGGCCTCGTCGATCAGACGTTCCACTGCGCCTCCAATCCCCAAGTACTGATTTATCTACCTCTTGCAAACGAGTTACTCTATTTTCTGAATATCTTTTGTAAGGAATGAGAGTTTGCCGAGACTAAATAACAGCTACTTCAAGATAGCTGTAACCCTAAAAGGATAAAAAGATGAACACAACTATCATAAAAACAATACTCGGCGGCATCGCCGGAACCCTGATGATGTCATTAATGATGCATTTTGCCGCTCCCATGATGGTAGGACAGCCGATGGACATCGCGGCCATGCTCGGCAACATGATGGGCAATAACTACGCCATGGGTATGGCGGTTCATGTCATGCTCGGCGTCCTTGTTTTCCCACTGGTCTACGCCATTGTTGTTTTCCGCTTTCTGCCGGGAGCACCCATTATTAAAGGGTTGACCTGGGGCTTGATCCTGTGGCTGATTGCCGAAACCCTGGTCATGCCAATGGCTGGCGCCGGATTTTTCATGTCCGAAATCAGCGGCATGAAAGCGGTCATGGCGGCGTTAATGGGGCACCTGGTTTATGGCGGATTGCTCGGTGTTATTGCTGGCAAAGCTGATAACTGTTGCAGCATACACCGAAGCTTGGCTTAACCCATCTCGTTAACCACAAATCCGACACGTATCAACACCAGTGGCAGGCTAAGACGTTCGTGGTGAGCCTTGTCGAACGCTCTCCTGAGCGTAGTCGAATGGCATGAATGACCTAACTCAAACAAACTCTATTTAGGAGAAGAAAATGACTGACAAAAAATCACAACAAAATAACCATAACAATGATATTGATCCCGACAAATTTCGTGAAATGGTTGCAGAGCGTGCTTATCTTAAAGCCGAAGCAAGAGGTTTTGCAGCGGGCCATGACATGGAAGATTGGCTAGAAGCCGAACAAGAGGTAAGTAACCAATGCCATAACTGGTCTCAGGAAGTTTAATCATATAGATCAGGTTAGAGTTGTGTGCCCCGACACTTTGCGGCACAGGTTGTCGGGGTTCGCCCTGCTAACACGACTTACGAACTACGTTAGCAAACACAACCGTCAATTCCGACTTTGGTTGGGGACAGAGAACATATGACAAACATTAAACTAGGACCCGGCGACTGCGGAATCTTTGAGCGAGCTGTCGAACGGGAGTGGCTGATAACCAACGGCATCGGCGGCTTTGCTTGCGGCACAGTTTGCGAAACCAATACCCGCCGTTATCACGGCCTGTTGGTGGCCGCTTTCGAACCCCCGGCAGTTCGATTCTTGCTGGTCGCCAAACTGGATATTACCGTACGCTATCGCGGCCAGGAATATCCCTTATTCTGCAACGAGTTCGCCGACGGCACCGTAACCCCCCAGGGTCATGTTTATTTGGAGTCCTTTCATCTCGATAACGGTCTGCCTATTTGGCGCTATGCCGTTGCCGATGCCTTGATCGAAAAACGCATCGTGATGAAACCGGGACAGAATACAACCTATGTCAACATACAGGTGCTACGCGCCAGTGATGAACTGATAGTGGACTTGACGCCGCTGTGCACTTACCGGGATTACCATAGCCATAGTTACGGCGGATGGAATTTAGGTCTACGCGAGATTCTGCATGGTTTTGAGGTCAACGCATTTCCAGGCGCATGCGCCTATCGACTCTGCTGTGAACAGGCTACTTTTATACCCGACCCAGTCTGGTATTGGCATTTTAAACACAGCTCTGAAACAGCCCGTGGCCTGGATGATAGCGAAGACCTGTTTCGCCCCGGCCATTTTACCCTGAGCCTTGGCGAAGGCGAACAGGCAACGGTGGTGATCTCCGATGAAGTAGGCATTGCCGACGATTTTGCGACCGTACATCAACAGCTACGCGAGCAACAACTCGCTTTGCTTCAATTCCTACCGACCGATGCTCCCGGCTGGATTAAGCAACTGGCTCTGGCTGCAAAACAATTTATTGTCGATCGTTACCAGGACGGCCTACCGGCAGGCAAGACTGTAATCGCAGGCTACCCATGGTTTGCTGATTGGGGTCGCGATACCATGATCGCCTTGCCCGGCTTGACGTTGGCTTTAGGTCGCTTCGATATTGCCGCCAATATTCTGCGTACCTTTGCCACTTACGTCAGTGACGGCATGTTGCCTAATCGCTTCCCGGATAACGGAACGGAGCCGGAATACAACACGGTCGATGCGACGCTTTGGTATTTTCATGCTATCGATCAATATACCCAACTCAGCCAAGATGCTTCGTTAGCTGAAGAACTCTATCCGGTGCTGGCCGACATTATCGACTGGCATCGTAGAGGAACCCGTTACGGCATTAAGGCCGATTTGGGCGACGGCCTGCTCGCGGCAGGTGAAAACGGCGTACAACTGACCTGGATGGATGCCAAAGTCGGCGATTGGGTGGTTACGCCGCGCATCGGCAAATGCGTGGAAATCAATGCCTTGTGGTACAACGCCTTAAAGATTATGGCGGGCTTTGCCGGGCAATTGGGCCACACCCTGCAGGCACGCGACTATCAGACTGCCGCAACACAGGTAAAAGACAGTTTTCAACGCTTCTGGAATCCGGCCGGAAGCTGTTTATACGATGTCATCGACGGTACTGATGGCAACCACTACGACAGTCGTTTGCGGCCCAACCAGATTTTTGCTGTTTCCTTGCCGCATAGTCCGCTGTCTGCCGAACAACAAAAATCTGTTGTCGACAGTTGTGCTCGTGAACTGTTGACTTCTTTCGGCTTGCGCAGCCTAGCAAAGGGCGAGCCAGGCTACGTGCCTTATTATCAGGGCAATCCGACACAACGCGACAGCGCCTATCACCAAGGCACCGTATGGGCCTGGTTACTCGGCCCGTTTGTGGACGCCCATTTCCGCGTGTACCAGGATGCCGAAAAAGCCCGTTCTTTCCTTGAACCCTTGGGATTGCACCTTACCGATGCCTGCATCGGTCAAGTCAGCGAAATTTTTGATGCTGAGCCGCCTTTTACTCCACGCGGCTGTTTTGCCCAGGCCTGGAGCGTCTCGGAAATTTTGCGTGCCTGGCTGAATCTGCATGGGCGCTAATCTCCATTGCTGAATGGGTGAATTTATAAAAGCCAATGACATCAGCTTGAAACAATAACATCACGCAAACAGGAGTTAACCTAACCATGGCCCTACCGACAAACAACACAGCCAACGCGAATAAACGCGATAACCTAGCCAACAGTACCCAAACAAAGCCAGTGAACATTCAGACTGCCGAACAACAGCGCATTGACGCACAAAGCAATGGCACGGCTGCTTGGCGTGACTGGGGGCCTTATCTGAGCGAACGCCAATGGGGCACGGTGCGCGAAGATTACAGCGCACACGGAGAAGCCTGGGATTATTTTAGTCACGACCACGCCCGCAGCCGAGCTTATCGCTGGGGTGAAGACGGCATCGCCGGTATCAGCGACATGACCCAGCGCCTCTGCTTAGGGTTGGCCTTATGGAATGGACAGGATCCCATTCTTAAAGAACGCTTGTTCGGCTTGACTAACGGCGAAGGCAATCATGGCGAAGATGTGAAGGAGCTCTATTACTATCTGGACGCTACGCCCAGTCATTCCTATCTGAAAATGCTCTATAAATATCCGCAGCAGGCTTTTCCCTACCAGGCACTGGTTGAAGAAAATCGCAAACGCGGCAAGGACCAGACGGAATTTGAACTACTCGATACCGGCGTATTCGATGATAATCGCTATTTTGATGTCTTTGTCGAATACGCCAAGGCCGATGTCGACGACATTCTGATGCGCATTACCGCCTATAACCGGGGCACCGATGCCGCGCCATTGCATATCCTGCCGCAACTGTGGTTTCGCAACACCTGGAGCTGGGGTCACGACAAGGAGAAACCTGCGCTGTCGGCAACCGAGACCGGCGCGATTGCGATTAAGCATAAAACCCTGGGCGAATACCATTGCTACCTCGACGGCGTACCCGAACTTTTATTCTGTGATAACGACACCAATGGTAAACGGCTGTTCTGTTCGGAAGCAGAAGGCTATTTTAAAGACGCCTTTCATGACGCCATCATCCACAATAAAACCGATGCCGTTAATCCTGATCAAAAAGGCAGCAAAGCTTGCGGCCATTTCAAGTTTTCCATCCCTGCACAAGCCAAAGTCGAAGTTCGCCTGCGCCTGACTCGTACGCCTAACCCGCTTGCTTTTAGCGATTTCGAGCAAGTATTCGAGACCCGACTGAGCGAAGCCGATGCCTTTTATGACGTTATACAGACAAGAATCCCGGACGATGACGCCCGGATGATCCAGCGTCAGGCTTTCGCAGGCATGATCTGGAGCAAGCAGTTTTATTATTATGACATACCGCAATGGCTGAATGGCGATCCCGGACAGCCGGAACCCGTAACTGAGCGCCGGAAAGGACGCAACAAGAACTGGCTGCATCTTAACAACGCCGACATCATCTCGATGCCGGATAAATGGGAATATCCCTGGTATGCATCCTGGGACCTGGCCTTTCATTGCGTCACGCTGGCGATGATCGATCCGGCTTTTGCCAAACACCAGATTTTGTTGATGACAAGAGTTTGGTACATGCACCCCAACGGCCAGATGCCTGCCTATGAATGGTCGTTCGATGATGTCAATCCCCCAGTACACGCCTGGGCGGCCTGGGAAATTTACAAAGCTGAATGCGAAGCCAACGGCGGTGTCGGCGATCTTGATTTTTTGGAACGGGTGCTGCACAAATTGATCGTCAATTTCACCTGGTGGGTCAACCGCAAGGATGCCGACGACAACAACGTGTTTCAGGGCGGCTTTTTGGGGTTGGACAACATCGGCGTATTCGACCGCAGCGCACCCTTGCCTACCGGCGGCCACATCAATCAGGCTGACGCCACTAGCTGGATGGCCATGTACTGCCTTAATCTGATGCGCATTGCCTTGGAGCTGGCGCTGCATAACCGCGTTTATGAAGACATCGCCACCAAATTTTTTGAACACTTTTTGTATATCGCCAAAGCCATGACCCATATTGGCGACGACGGCTTCGGTCTATGGAACGACGAAGACGGTTTTTTCTACGATGTACTGCGTTTTCCTGATGGCGAGATGATGCCTTTGAAAGTCCGCTCGATGGTCGGACTGATTCCTTTGTATGCCGTGGAAATCATCGAGCCGGAAATGCTGGAGCGGCTGCCTGACTTTAAACGGCGCCTGGAATGGTTCCTCAATTACCGGCCCGATCTGGCCGGCCTGGTATCGCGCTGGAACGAACCGGGACGCGGCAATCGCCATCTACTATCGCTATTGCGTGGTCACCGCATGAAGCTGCTGCTCAAGCGCATGCTGGATGAAAGCGAGTTTTTATCCGGCTACGGCATCCGTTCGCTATCGCGAGCACACCTCGATACTCCCTATGTGTTCGACTGCTGCGGCCATCCGATGTCGGTGCAATATCAGCCCGGCGAATCCGAATCCGGCACATTTGGCGGTAACTCCAACTGGCGTGGCCCCGTCTGGTTTCCGGTCAACTATCTGTTGATCACCTCGCTGAAACGTTTTGCCGGTTATTACGGCGACGATTTTAAAATCGAATGCCCGACCGGCTCAGGCCGCTATCTGACTATCCATCAAGTTGCAGATGAACTGGCGCTGCGGCTGACCCGCCTGTTCCGCCGCGATGACTCAGGGCGCAGGCCGGTGTTCGGCATTAACGACAAGCTGCAAAACGATCCGCATTTTAAGGATTATGTGCTGTTTCATGAATATTTTCACGGCGATAACGGACGAGGTGTCGGTGCTTCGCACCAGACCGGTTGGACCGGACTGGTTGCGAAATTGCTGGAAGTCAGCGCCGAATCAAAGACATCAGAGCATGACGACTCAATCTGAGTCATGACTGAAATTCGCGACGTGGGCGTCTGGCCTACAAGTGATTTATTGTTTTTTCACCCAGTAACTGGAGTATTTTGAATGAATCCCGAGCAACATAACAACCCCGACACCCCGTTACCCGATGTCGTCATGCCCAAATGCCCACCGCGCAATCTGCTACGCGGCCAAAAAGCGCTGGTCACCGGCGCCAATTCCGGCATCGGTCGCAGCGTGGCGCTGCATCTGGCCGAAGAAGGCGCTGACGTGGTGGTGAACTATATTTTTGATGAGCAAAGCGCCATCGACGTAGTAACAGAAATTAAGCGCAAAGGTGGCCAAGCAATCGCCATCAACGCCGATGTATCCAAGGAGAATCAGGTCAAGGCGATGTTTGCGCAGATGTTTGATGAATTCGGCACTATCGATATTCTGGTCAACAACGCGGGCATACAAAGCGATGCGGCTTTCGACGAAATGACGCTGGAACAATGGAATAAGGTACTGGGTATCAACCTCACCGGACAGTTTCTTTGCGCCCGCGAAGCGACCCGCGAATTCAAACGGCGCGGCGTAGTCAGGGAAATTTCCTGTGCCGCAGGCAAAATCATCAGCATGAGCTCGGTACACGAGGTTATACCCTGGGCTGGCCATGTCAATTACGCCGCGTCCAAAGGCGGCGTGATGTTGATGAACAAGAGCCTGGCACAGGAAGTCGCTCCCTATCGCATCCGCGTCAACAGTGTCTGCCCCGGCGCCATTCGCACCCCGATCAATCGCGATGCTTGGGAAACCCCGGAAGCCTATGCTGATTTGATGAAGCTGATCCCCTATAACCGCATTGGCGAGCCGGACGATATTAGCCGCGCTGTGGTCTGGCTGGCTTCGGACGATTCTGATTACGCCAATGGCATCAGCCTGTTTATCGATGGCGGCATGACGCTTTACCCAGGGTTTACAGAAGGCGGCTAAACATGAATTTATGCCAATCATTGCGCGAGCACTGGCCGGAATATCTAATGGAAGCCTGGGGTCTGGGCATGTTCATGGTATCGGCCGGTATCGTTGTGGTGCTGCTGGAAGCACCCGACTCGCCGATACCTGAGCTGATCCCTGACGGCAATCTGCGCCGGGCTATCGTAGGTCTGTTCATGGGCTTGACCGCCATCGGGATCATTTATTCGCCCTGGGGCAAACAGTCCGGCGCACAAATCAACCCGGCGATCACCTTAACTTTTTTACGCTTGGGTAAAATGGCAGCGTGGGATGCGTGGTTTTACATCGTGTTTCAATTCGTCGGCGGCACCCTCGGCATACTGCTGGTTTTGGCCTGTTTTGGCGACAGCTTCGCACAACCACCAGTCGCCTATGTGGTGACCGTACCGGGGCCTGAGGGGGCGTGGCTCGCCTTTGCTGCTGAAACACTGATCTCTATGGTTTTGATGTTAACGGTTCTGGCCTTCATGAATGCAAAAAAGCTTGCGCATTACACAGGACTCGCCGCCGGTGTGCTGGTGGCCCTATTTATTACCCTGGAAGCGCCGTTTTCCGGCATGAGCATGAATCCGGCACGCAGCTTTGCCTCGGCTGCGCCCTCCGGCATCTGGACAGCGGGCTGGATTTATTTCACTGCGCCTTTTTTGGGCATGTTCAGTGCGGTCGAACTTTATCGTTTGTTCAGGTTCACCACCCAAAGAATGTGCGCAAAACTTGATCATCCCCTTGACCGGCGTTGTATTCATTGCGGTCACGGCATTAAGAAAGATAACACTAACAGTCAGCAACCCGCATCGAATCAAGATGCTTACTCAAGGATTCATTATGACCGAACACCATTATGACGCCATTATCATCGGATCGGGTGCGGGCGGTTCGGCCTGTGCTTACAATCTGGTGCAGGCGGGTAAACGTGTGCTGTTGCTGGAAAAAGGCGGCCATCTGCCTACCGATGGTAGTACGCTCAACGTACAGCAGGTTTTCGGGGAAGAACGCTTCAAGAACCGGGAACCGTGGACAGACAACCGCAATCAACCATTGATGCCCGGCGAATATTACAATGTCGGCGGCAAAACCAAATGGTATGGCGCTGCCCTGTTACGCTTCAGTCCGCACGAATTTACCGCAGATTCAGACTTCCAATGCCTGGGCTGGCCGATTAGCTATGCCGATCTGGAACCGTTCTACGCCCAAGCTGAACAATTGTTACAAATCAATTATTTTGACAACGAACCGCAACTGAGCCGACTCATCAATCAAATTACCCAAGCTGATAACGGCTGGCGTGTCGAGTCGTTACCACTGGGCTTGAAAAAGGAAATTCTCGCTCAACCCGTTGAGGCCAAACACTTCGACGGCTTTGCCTCGCCGGGCGGCTACAAGGCCGATGCCGAACAGAACTTGCTGAGCCATTTTCTTGATAACCCGCTACTTCAACTGCTGCCACATAAAGACGTCACCGCATTGCTTTCTGATGACAATAATACGACAGCCATCACAGGGGTACGTAGTGTCGATGGTGTGTGCTATTACGCAAACACGGTCATTCTTGCGGCAGGCGCAATGTCTTCTCCACGCATTCTGCAAAAATATCTGCAACAAAGTGGGCTGGACAAAACGCTGCCCTCGGCTCCGCTGGTAGGTGCCTATTTCAAACTGCATATCAACAGCGCTTTGCTCGGGTTCTCGCTGTTTCCGCAACGGGATGTATTGCGCAAAACGGCGATCTTTTTTAATGAAAAGTTCCCGCATAGTACGGTGCAATGTCTGGGCTGGATGGACGGCGAAATACTGTCCACGCAATTACCGCTTTGGCTGCCTACTTTCGTAACCAATGCGCTAGGCGCAAGGGCTTACGGATTTTTTATCACCACTGAAGACGGCTCAAGCCCGGATAATCATATCGCCGGCAACGGCGGCCAAGATAATCTACCAAGGCTGGACTATGAATTGAAACGTATTCCGGCATCTGTCGCCGAGCATCATAAGATCACTAAGGCCTTCAAAGCCAGACTGTTAGCCGCAGGATTACTCGGCGTATCGCAACGTATGGGCCTGGCCGCAACCGCTCACGCGTTGGGCAGTATGGTGACGGGCAACGACCCGGCCAGCTCGGTGGTGGATGCCAACGGCAAAGTCCACGGCTTCGATAATCTGTATGTGGCCGATGGTAGCGTATTGCCGCGTTCCAGCCGGGTCAATCCGGGCTTGACTATTTATGCCTGGGGCCTGCGTCTTGGCCAGTATCTTGCCGCTCTATAAGGAAGGCAGTGTAACGTTTCCACCTTACTACAAACTATTAGGAGCCATCAGGATGTTATTCCGCTTTAGCATGACTATCATCGTCTTCGTTTTCTACCTGAACGGCAGTAACGTATGGGCGGAACCGACGGTGCGCGGCATTGATGCAATAGGCATTACGGTCAGCGATATGGATCGTTCTCTGGCGTTTTACACTCAGGTACTTGCCTTCAAACAGGTTGCCGAAGCCGAGGTGCTTGGCGATGCCTACGAACATCTTACCGGCGTATTTGGTCTGCGTGTACAGATTGTTCGTTTGCAATTGGGCGACGAATTCATTGAGCTGATTCACTATTTGACGCCGCGCGGCCGCCCTATTCCTGAAAGCTCGCATAGCAACGATAGCTGGTTTCAACACATTGCCATCATCGTTACCGATATGGATAAAGCCTACGCACATCTGCGAAAACATAAGGTGGAACATGCCTCACCCGCCCCGCAGCGTTTACCTGACTGGAATCCCAACGCTGGCGGCATTCAGGCCTTCTATTTTCAAGATCCTGACGGTCATTATCTTGAAATTCTGGAATTTCCCGAAGGTAAAGGCAACCCGAAGTGGCATGAAAAAAGCCAGCAGTTATTTCTTGGGATAGATCATACCGCCATCGTGGTTGCCAATACTGACATCAGTTTGAAATTTTATCGTGACACTCTCGGACTTCATGTGGCCGGTACCAGCGACAATTATGGCATCGAGCAAGAACGCCTGAATAATGTGTTCGGTGCGCACTTGCGTATCACTGCCCTTAGAGCGTCCCAAGGTCCAGGCATTGAACTACTGGAATATCTAACGCCACATAGCGGTCTACCCATGCCAGAGGATACTCAATCTAATGATCTTTGGAACTGGCAAATTCAGCTATCGACTCACGACACGCAGGCTGTTAACGGTATTCTGCGCAGCCGTCATTACCGTCTTGTTTCCACTACGGTGGTCGAATTGCCGGATGATAGTTTGGGGTTTTCAAAAGGATTCATGGCCCGTGATCCGGATGGGCACGCATTATTATTTACGGAATACTAAGATGTGCGCTTAGTAAATTGTAAGGATTCCGCTTGTCGTGCGACAAATGAACAATCTTTTGCATTTATATATTAGGGAATCTTTCATGAATAACGACATACTTTCATTCAGCGCTTCCTCTTTTTCAACATTTCCACAGGGAAAATCCCTGCTAACAACCGTTTTATGGACACACATTATTAAGGAGAACAAATTATGAATTTTTCACGCATAGCATTACTGGCTTTTATAGCGGCCCTGATCGCTGCTTTTTTCATTTTCGATCTACAGAGCTACTTAACCCTGGAAACACTGAAGGCGCAACAAGCATCGATTGAAACTTATCGCAGCAACCACCCCAGCATGGCCGTTGCCATTTATGCGCTTATTTATATTGCCGTTACCGGTTTGTCTCTGCCCGGTGCGGCCATTCTTACTTTGGCCGGTGGTGCTGTGTTTGGTTTGCTGTGGGGAACGGTGATTGTTTCTTTCGCCTCCACCATCGGCGCAACCTTGGCTTTTCTGGCGGCCCGGTTTTTGTTTCGCGATGGGGTAAAATCGCGTTTTGGCGATCGACTGAAAGCCATAGATGCAGGCGTAGCTAAAGAAGGTGCTCTGTACCTCTTTACCTTGAGATTGGTACCGGTTTTTCCGTTTTTTGTGATTAATCTGGTAATGGGTTTAACCAATCTAAAAACCCAGACTTTTTATTGGGTCAGTCAGGTGGGTATGTTGGCCGGTACCCTTGTTTATGTGAACGCGGGTACTCAGCTGGGTCACCTGGAGTCATTATCGGGTATTCTGTCGCCTGGCCTGATCGGTTCGTTTGTGTTACTGGGCATTTTTCCGCTGCTTGCCAATAAAATCGTCGAAGCCATTAAAGCCAACAAAGTCTATGCGAAATGGACTAAACCTGCGCGCTTTGACAACAATATTGTCGTGATTGGTGCGGGTTCCGGCGGACTGGTCACTTCCTATATCGCCGCCGCCGTAAAAGCCAAAGTCACCTTGATTGAAAAACATAAAATGGGCGGCGATTGCCTGAATACCGGCTGTGTGCCGTCAAAAGCCTTAATCCGTTCCGCCAAATTGCTGTCTCATATCAAAAGGGCTGCGGATTTCGGCATCAAAAAAGTCGATGCTGAATTTGATTTCGCCGATGTCATGAACAGGGTGCAGTCGATTATCAAAACTGTCGAACCGCATGATTCGGTGCAACGCTATTCAGACTTGGGCGTGAATGTCATCGAAGGTGAAGCTAAAATTCTTTCTCCCTGGGAAGTTCAGGTAACCACAGACGGTAAAACCAGCACCATTACTACCCGTTCCATCGTTATCGCCGCCGGTGCGCGTCCGTTTGTGCCGCCAATTCCAGGTATAGAAGAGGTCGGCTATCTGACGTCCGATAACATTTGGGCGTTGCGTGAACTGCCCAAGCGTCTGATTGTACTGGGCGGTGGGCCTATCGGCTGCGAACTGGCGCAAAGTTTCGCACGATTCGGCAGCCTGGTGACCCAGATGGAAATGCTGCCGCGCTTGCTGATCCGTGAAGATAGTGATGTTTCTGAAATAGTCATGACAAAGTTCCGCCAGGAAGGTATCGATGTGCTGGTTGAACATACTGCCAAACAGTTTATCATCGAAAACGGCGAAAAGATTTTGATTGCCGAGCATCAAGGTCAAGAAGTGCGCATTCCCTTCGACCAAGTGCTATTAGCGATTGGCCGTGTTGCCAATACCCAGGGCTATGGACTGGAAGATATAGGGGTGGAACTGTCGCCCAAACGCACTGTTGCCATTAATGACTTTCAGGAAACCAATTACCCGAATATTTTTGCCGTCGGCGACGTATCCGGCCCATTCCAGTTTACCCATACCGCCGCGCATCAAGCCTGGTATGCGGCGGTGAATGCGCTATTCGGCAGCTTTAAAAAGTTTCGTACCGATTACTCAGTGATTCCCTGGGCAACGTTTATCGATCCGGAAGTCGCACGGGTCGGTCTTAATGAGCAGGATGCAAAAGAAAAAGGCATCGCCTATGAAGTCAGCACCTATCACATTGACGATCTGGATCGTGCCATTGCTGACGGTGAAGCGCATGGTTTTGTTAAAGTGCTAACCCAGCCGGGCAAAGACCGTATTTTGGGCGTTACCATCGTTGGCGAACATGCAGGCGATCTTCTCGCTGAATTTGTACTGGCTATGAAACACCATATTGGTTTGAATAAACTGCTCGGCACCATTCATATTTATCCAACCATGGCCGAGGCCAACAAATATGTAGCCGGCGTCTGGAAACGTAACCATGCACCGGAAGGCTTGCTGCGTTGGGTTGGCCGCTTCCACGCCTGGCGTAGAGGTTGAGTAAATAATTTGTAAGGATTGTTTGGCAATAACGACTAATGCCTGTTGCAAGGTCGTCAGAATCACTGTGTAACGCAATAGCATCGTTCAATAATAACAAGGGAGTTAAGCATGAAAAAACTGGGCATAGTCGTAACGCTTCTTGTGCTGATAGGGGCGGTCTGGGGATTGTTGAGAACAAAGTCCGATGAACCAAAAATCGAAAAACTGGTATTAACCGGTTCCAGCACTATAGCACCGCTTGCTGCGGAAATCGGTAAACGCTTTGAGTCGTTACACAGCAATGTGCGGGTAGATGTACAGACAGGTGGTTCCTCTCGCGGGGTCAGCGATACCCGGGCTGAGCTTGCCGATATTGGCATGGCTTCCAGAGCACTCAAGGAAGACGAAAAAGATTTACTTCAGTTTACCATTGCCCTGGATGGCATCAGCGTCATCTTAAATAAGGCTAATCCCGTTGAAGCGCTGAATAAACAACAAATCATTGATATCTATACCGGCAAAATCATCAACTGGAAAGATGTCGGCGGCAACGATGCCCCTATTACCGTGGTTAACAAAGCAGAAGGCCGCTCGACACTGGAACTGTTTCTGCATTATTTCGGTTTGAAAAACACCGATGTCAAGCCACAAGTCGTCATTGGCGATAATCAGCAAGGCATTAAGACGGTGGTGGGTAACCCGGATGCCATTGGTTACGTTTCTGTGGGGACAGCCGAATATGAAGCGAGTCAGGGTGCGGCCATTAAATTGCTGCCGCTTGAAGGCATAGCGGCTTCAGTCGAGAATGTGCGAAACCGGAGTTTCCCCTTATCCAGACCGTTGAATCTGGTGACTCGTGCCGAGCCTGCCGGACTCGCCAAAGACTTCATCGAGTTCGCCCGTTCGCCGCAAGTGGATGATCAGATAGAGGCACAATACTTTGTCCCTGTTCCGCACTGACAGACAACTGGTTGCACTGCTACAGGGCTGTGCGCTGCTTTCGGCAGCGATTGTACTGTTAATTTTATTGTTTCTGGTCAAGGAATCCTGGCCAGTGTTGCGCCATGTTGGACTGACCCGTTTTGTCACTGATGCATCATGGCACCCGGTAGACGGTTTGTATAAGCTGACGCCGATGCTGTCGGCTACGCTGTATTCAACGCTGGGTGCCGTGTTGTTGGCTGCACCTTTGGGCATCGCTTCAGCGGTGTTCAGTCGTTATTATGCGCCACCATTTATTGCCGGTGGTTATCGCCGGCTGATCGAATTACTGGCAGGTATTCCATCCGTGGTTTACGGTTTTTGGGGATTAACCACGTTAGCACCGTTAATCGGTCGCTTGCATCCGCCCGGCGTCAGTCTGTTGACCGGTATACTGGTATTGACGCTGATGATTCTGCCGACCGTGGCATTAACCGCCGATGCCGCATTGGCTGCGGTGCCGGTTGCTTATGTTCGCGGAGCGGCCGCTTTGGGTCTATCGCGTTGGGGTTTGATCAGCGGTGTGGCTTTGCCCGCCGCTCGCTCGGGCATAACCGCAGGCACACTGCTGGCGGCAGGCAGGGCTATTGGCGAAACAATGGCGGTGTTAATGGTGGCCGGTAATGTAGTGCAACAACCGCAAAGTCTGTTTGATCCGGTGCGCACACTCACCGCGAATATTGCTCTGGAAATGGCCTATGCAACAGGTGAGCATCGCGCGGCTTTGTTTGTATCGGGCTTGGCCTTGATGGTTATGGTGTTGGTTTTAGTCGGTACGGCTGAATTATTTTCTAAAGAGCGCCATCATGTTTAAAAATGCGCTAACGACGCTGTTAATCTGGCTGATAGCGCTGCTGGTTAGCGGCGTCTTTGCCTGGATGCTGTCTGACATCATTATTCACGGACTGCCCAAACTATCCTGGTCGTTTCTCATTGAAATACCTAAAAATGCCGGACGTTCCGGCGGTATCGGCCCGATTATCGTATCGACGGTATTGATTTTAGGGGTTGCGATGGTAACGGCAGTACCGCTTAGCCTGGCTACGGCTGTGCTATTGAGTGAATTCACCCGGCATGACAGTGTGTTTGGCCGCTTAGTGCGACGCAGTCTGGATGTGCTGGCGGGTGTGCCATCGATCGTATTCGGGCTGTTTGGTAATGCGTTTTTTTGTATTTATTTAGGATTCGGTTTTTCCATTTTGTCAGGTGGTCTGACCCTGGCCTGTATGGTCTTGCCACTTTTGATCCGCACCGCCGAGGAAGGCTTGCAGGCAGCGCCCAATGATTATCGGTTGGCTTCTGCTGCTTTGGGGATGTCACGGAGCGCAACACTGGTTCATCTGCTGTTGCCAGCCGCAACTCCAGCTTTGCTCGCCGGTTTAATGCTAGGGATCGGGCGAGCCGTTGCTGAAACCGCTGCGCTGATCTTTACCAGCGGTTATGTCGATCGCATGCCGGACTCGTTATTTGATTCCGGCCGGGCGTTATCGGTACATATTTATGACCTGTCCATGAACGTGGCGGGTGGCGATGCCAATGCATATTCATCCGCGCTGGTATTGATCCTGCTTTTATTAATCATCAACAGTATTGCCCTAAGCCTGGCTAACCATTGGCTGCACAGGAGCGTTGTTACCCCATGAGTCACTTTATAAACAATAAATCTGAACAGGCCGATAAATCCAATACGGATGATGCCTATACCTTGGGACCTTTGCAGGCAGGCCCTCCATGCTGCGATCCTGAGCCGCTGATCCGAGTTGACAACCTGTCTTTGCATTATGGAGAAAAACCGGCACTGGAAGGTGTCTCGCTGGATATTTATAAAGGTTGCATTACGGCGCTGATCGGGCCGTCCGGATGCGGTAAAACCAGTTTCCTGTCAGTACTCAATCGCTTGACCGATATGATTCCCGATTGCCGCGTGTCGGGTAATGTTCATTTTAACCAGAGGGATTTACGACATCCCGCCCTTGATGTGCAAAGATTACGCCGCGATATCGGCATGATTTTTCAAAAACCGGTACCGTTTCCGCTGTCGATCCGGCGCAATATAGAACTGCCGCTACGGGAGCACGGTATGAGCAAACAAGCAGAGTTAAACGACGTTGTGCAACAGGTTCTACAGGATGTCGGTTTGTGGGACGAAGTAAAAGACCGGCTGGCATCCTCTGCGCTGGCCCTGTCCGGCGGACAGCAACAACGTCTGTGTATCGCCAGGGCCTTGGCATTGCAACCGAAAGTATTATTGATGGATGAACCGTGCAGCGCCTTAGACCCGATTTCTTCGGGTGTCGTTGAGGATTTGATTCAACGTTTACGCGGAAAATACACGGTCGTGATCGTGACCCATAATCTGGCCCAAGCCCGACGTATTGCCAATTACGCCGGTTTTTTCTGGATCAAAGACCAGCGAGCCGGATGCCTGATCGAATTTGGTCAATGTAAGCAGATTTTTGAAGCCCCTGCTCATGAATTAACGGCAGCTTATGTCAATGGCAGTCGTGGGTAATTGATCTATAAACGGTGGCGAGTAGCCTGGATGGGAGCTTGTAAAATTCTAAACTTGACGATTTATTTAGGGTTAATGGATATTTTTGTAAGGTTTTTTCTGATCTTAACGACTAATAAAGCATTACTATGCACGGCATTATGTTCAGCCGCCATCCAGGTTGTTGGTGCCGACTTTTATTTTAAAACACGAGAGGAAGCCCATGACTACCAGCATCGAAATCAGCGAATCCGTCCGTCATTATTATGGTCAGGTTTTGCAATCCAGTAATGACCTAAAAACCAGCGCCTGTTGCAGTATTGACGCGATGCCAGGTTACTTAAAAGCCTTACTGGCCGGTTTGCACCCGGAAGTGCTGGAGCGCTTTTACGGCTGTGGCTCGCCACTGCCTCCGGTTTTGTGGGGCAAGACGGTGCTGGATTTGGGCTGCGGTTCTGGCCGCGATTGCTATTTGTTGTCTAAACTGGTTGGCCCGGAAGGCAGGGTGATTGGCGTCGATATGACACCGGAGCAGCTGGAAGTGGCAACGCGTCACCGCGATTGGCATGCCGAACGCTTCGGTTATGCCAATGTCGAATTTTTGCACGGACATATCGAAAATCTGGCGGCTATCGGTATCGACGATAACAGCATTGATGTCGTGGTTTCCAATTGCGTGATTAACCTGTCACCGGAAAAACCACGGGTACTGGCGGAAATATTCCGGGTGCTAAAACCGGGCGGCGAACTCTTTTTTTCCGACGTCTTTGCCGACCGCCGCATCCCTGCCGCCTTGCGCCAAGACCCCGTTTTGCTGGGAGAATGCCTGGGCGGCGCTTTGTATTGGGAAGACTTCCGGCGGATTTTGCACGAACTGGGTTGTCCCGATGTGCGCGTCGTCAAACAAAATCCCATCAGTCTCGACGATCCAGAAGTCGCCGCTAAAATCGGCATGGTCAAGTTTAGCTCAGTCACTGTCAGCGCTTTCAAGCTACCACTGGAAGATCGCTGCGAGGATTACGGCCAGGTGGCCTACTATCTCGGCACCATCCCCGAGCATCCCCATGCTTTTGATTTGGACGATCATCATCACTTTGAAACCGGCCGACCGCTACGGGTATGTGGCAATACCGCCGACATGCTGACCGCCAGCCGTTATGCCGAGCATTTTCAGGTGTTGGGTGAGAAATCCCACCACTTCGGATTGTTTGACTGTACGCCAGGGCCTGAGGTTGACTCGGCAGAGACTGGCTTGTGTTGTTGATTGGAGCAACTATGTGATGACAGACACTTTATTCACCGAACAAACATTGGCTGAACAAAGGCCGGTATTATTTCGCTACGCGCTGCTGCAATTGCGTGATAACGAGTTAGCCGACGATGCGGTACAGGAAACGCTGTTGGCGGCCTTACAATCGGCATCAGGTTTTGAAGGCAAGGCGGGGGTGCGTACCTGGCTGATTGGTATTCTTAAACACAAAATCGCCGATCACTGGCGGCGTAGCGCCCGTGAAAGCGCTGTCCCGGAGTTTACCCAAATTGACGAAAGTGATGACGAAACGGAGCAAGACGAATTTTTCATGAGTAACGGCCACTGGAATGGTGGTCCCAAGGCCTGGGCCGATCCTGAAGCGGCGCTGAAACAGCAGGAATTCTGGACGATATACGAGGCCTGTCAAAACAACCTACCGCCGAAAATGGCCAAGGTCTTTATGCTGCGTGAACTGGTCGGGCTGGAAACCGACGAAGTTTGCCGGGAAGCCGGACTTAGCGAAGCTAATTACTGGGTCACCATGCACCGGGCGCGACTCAGGCTGCGCGAATGCCTGGAAATCCGTTGGTTCAATAATACAAAAAAGGAGAAACACCATGCGTAGCTGTCGAGATATTTCCGCCCTGGTTTCCCAGGGGTTGGATAAAAAATTAAGTTTGCGCGAACGTCTTGCGGTGTGGCTGCATGTAATGATGTGTAACCGTTGCCGCAACTTTCAAAAACAGACACAGTTTATCCGCAAGGCGGCACGGCATTACACTGATGATCTGCAAAGCCGGTTAGGTAAAAAATCGTAAATCGCGATATCGCGTGATGTTTGGAGTCGCGGAACGGTATAGGTCTGAATAGTTGGTAAAGTTATCCCAAAGCAGCCTAAATTAGAGGAATATTGACAGCATCATAGCGGCTAAAACCGAACGGTCAAGGGTATTCGTGCCATGCCAATATTTTTCAGTTAGTTCACTGTTGAGCTGTGTATTCTTTTTCCATATGCTTAAATTTCGCTAAACAGCATTGTCCTGACGGGTTCCTGAGTTCACAGGCGCATTCGCCTGATTTTGTTCGTTGAATAACAAAGTCTTTGATCGAGTCAGCATCGTTAGCACGTAACGCTGTTCGATAGAGGTCAGCCTCAATGTCAAAACAATAACAAAGCTTGTTTTTCTGGATTTCCTGATACGATCTTAAATGCAGTTTGGGAACAGAGTTTCCGGCTAATGAAAAATAGCCGATTAAACAATTTTTTAATGAGCAAAAATAATAGGTGCCGGGAGTAAGTTCCTGATTCTCTGGAAACCTTACCTGATGGTAAAGTGTGCGCATTTCGACACTTTTACAAGCAGCACCACACTGAGGACAAGCTTGTGTAATGGGACTGCTCGAACAACAATTTGACATAGTCTTGCTCTGTTTATGTTTATTTATTTATTTGACTTACCGTTGCCGGATAACCGGCATCTGTGGTTGCTTTAATCAAGGCTTCGCTGCTGGTTTTTTGGGGATCGAAAGTAACTGAAGCTGTTTTTGAATTGTAATCAACACTAACCTCCTGCACACCCACAACACCTAGCAGCGCTTTTTTAATGGTGAATTTACACATCGCACAGGTCATGTTTTGTATAGCCAATGTTACCGATTGGCTGTTGCTTTTCACTTGAACAACCGTTTCAGCATGTATTGTCTGCATTAATAAAGGTGCTGTTACTAAGCTAAAAATAAAAAATATGATTTTAAAGGTCATTATTATTCTCCTTATTCCATAAATAACGGGGCATACCAAGGAAATGCCAATAGCATCATGACCAACGCTGAACCAATCCAGAAAATTAGCCGTTGCCTATGCTGAACGTCATATGCTGCACACGCTTCACCCGCTTTACAGTTAGCCGGTATCAAATAGAGCTTGCGGAACCCAAAACCTATAAAAATCAGGGATAGAATGAGAAAAAATGGGCGGATCGATTCCATTGAGGTTAATGCTCTCATCCATGCTCCGCCTATCCCTAAGGATAAAAGTAGCAATGGACCGACACAGCATATTGATGCGCCAATGGCAGCTAGTACTGCTCCGAACCCTAACCAGGATGTGTCTTTAGGTGGGGTTACATGTTCTCTTGTCATAAGAGTTCTCCTGTATTAAACATAGAAATTTTTCTGTTGACTGGCATTTAGCGAAGTCATGCTAAACGTCAGAAGCTAAATAGTGATTAAGTTCGAATAGGAGTGTAAACCCTGTTCTATGGAACAGAGTCAAGAAGGGGTTGTATTATTTTTTTAAAACTCAGGATTTTATGTCCGAATCCTTTGAAAGTGTTTCAATGAGAGAACAATATTCTTTTGATGAATCACTCTGACAGCCTTTTACCAGGTTATCCAAGACATGACGAAGAGCAATTAAATCCTTTATTTGCGCATCGATTTGCTGACATTTCTGTTCAGCAATTTTTCGTACTTTAGCACAATGAGTGCCATCCAGAGATAACAGTTCTGCAATTTCTTTTAAGGTAAAACCGGCTTGTTGAGCACGTTTGATAAATCGAACTCTGGCTATAGCATTTGGTGGATAGTGCCGATAACCGCTGCAAGGTTTTTCAGGCTCTATCAATAAACCTATTTTCTGATAGTAGCGGATAGTTTCAATGGTTACTTCTGCATGTTTGGCCAAATTGCCAATTGTTAGCTTCATCTTGTTGGATTTTTCTGTTTAATTTTATGCGAATCAGCTAAACATTATTCGTCATGTCCTTTTTTCCGGAAGATGGCTTTAATTTCCGGCATTTCAGCAAATTTCAGCAGAAAGGCTTTATGGTGCTTGTGGGCGTTGCAGTAATTCAATGTCATTTCGGTCAGACCGTTTTGTACATCGTTTTTTTTAATCGTGCCAGTCATGACTTTATAATCCTCCAGAATCGCATCGATCTTAACGCTGGTTCTGCCGCCCTGATCATCGAACACTAAAGTGACCTGGGTCTGAAAACAGGGACCCAGATAGCGGTTTTCGATGCGCGTCAACAGATGCAATAACAAGGACAGGGCGAAAGTCAATGCCACAGCAGGGCCTCCGTATCCAGCCCCGCACAACATACCTATAGCCGCCATCACCCAGATCATCGCGGCGGTCGTCAAGCCTCGGATGCGGACGGAATCATGCATAATAGCACCTGCGCCTAAAAAACCGATGCCGGAGACGATTTGTGCGGCGATGCGGCTCTTGTCACCGCCGTCATCGGCAAAAAGACCTGAAACCATCGTGAACAAAGCCGAGCCCAGCGTGATCAGGATCATCGCCCGCAAACCGGCCGGCTTAACTTTTTTTTCACGCTCGGCACCCACTATCGTTCCGCAGATAATAGCAGCCGATATCAGCGCTAAATACGACCATGGCGAGCCTAACAAGATATGCCAATTGTTCGTTAACAAATTCATTCAATGCTTTCCTTAAACAAGTCCAAGTATCTAAAAATAGTTAAACCCAGTTATGTCATCGATAGCAGCCGGGCAAAGCAGTGCCTTTCTCTGCTAATCATGGATGAGTCGAAATAAAATCGAATTCCTTACAAATCGATTAAATAGCCTGAGCAATTTGTGCGATTGAAAAAAGTTTGTAAGGAATCCGGATCGTCCGCGACTGATGAGGTAGGAAAGCATTGCGGCGTGTGTCGTTATAACTCTCCTGACATTCATCAATCACTTTTGGAGCATCTCTTATGAACAAAAAAACCTTATCTTTAACTTTGGGCAGTGCGATTGCTACGGCTTTATTAAGTGCGGCACCCACCATCCAGGCAGGTGAAAATCCGTTTGCGATGTCCAGCATCAACACCTCGCAACAACTGGCGGCAGCTGATACAAAGATGCTTGAAGGCGCTTGTAGCGGCAAAAAAATGAAAGAAGGCAAGTGCGGCGAAGGCAAATGCGGTGCCAATAAAATGAAAATGAAAGAAGGCGGCTGTAGCGGCGCAGCAAAGCCGGAAGAAAAAATGAAAGAAGGCGGATGCAGTGACAAGATGAAAGAAGGCGGTTGTAGCGGCAAGATGTAATACCTCTTTAAAGCTGTCCGATAATGTTTTTGGACAGCTTTTTCGTGTTAAAAACATCGAGTAAGGACAAAACCTAAAGATCACAAGAGGAGCACAAGTGAAAACTTTTACTATCAATGGAGCGGGCTTAGGGCTCCGGCGAGAGCTTTTACCGCCGCTGGAATCGGGCGTTCCCGAGGTGATTAAATTTTTTGAAGTATCGCCCGAAAACTGGATAGATATAGGCGGCAGATTGGGCAAGGTTTTTCGCGCTTATACGGAGCGTCATACCTTTGTGGCCCATGGTCTTTCGTTATCTATAGGTGGCCCTGCGCCATTGGATATAGCTTTTTTAAAGCGCATGAAAGCTTTTCTTGATGAGCACACAATCGCGCTTTACACAGAACACCTGAGTTTTTGCAGTGATGACCGCCATCACTACGACCTTTATCCTATCCCCTTTACCGAGGAAGCGGTACATCATGTTGCCGGACGGATGCGTCTTGCGCAAGATATTCTTGAACGCCCGATTGCGCTGGAAAATGCCTCTTACTACGTCAAACCTCCGTTAGCGGAAATGGACGAAATGGCTTTCATTAACGCCGTGTTGGAAGAAGCCGATTGCCCTTTCCATTTGGACGTGAACAACATTTACGTCAATAGCCTTAACCACAACTACGATGCCGCCGCCTTTTTAAAAAGTTTGCCGGGTGAACGGATTGTTTATGGGCATGTTGCCGGGCATGATCACGATAAGTCGGGAATGATTATTGACACGCACGGCCAAACGACTTGCGATCCTGTTTGGCAATTATTGGAGCTCGCTTATCAGACTTTTGGCGTGTTTCCCACTTTATTGGAACGGGATTTTAATATGCCGCCGTTAGCTGATTTATTAGTGGAAGTTGAGCATATTGCCGCGTTGCAACAGCGTTATGGAGAAACTCATGACTAGCATACCCGCGTTTCAAGAATTGCAACGGCAATTTTTAGCGCATTTGCGTAACCCCGAGCAACAGCCTTTACCTACAGGCTTTGATCAGCAAGGTGCTGCGATTTATGTTGATTTGCTGTACAACAAATTCAATGACAGTCTAACAACGTGTTTTCCGGTCACGAATGCGATTTTGGGTGAAACAGCTTGGCAGCAATTGCTTAAAGACTTTATCGCCGAACATCGTTGCCTGTCGCCTTATTACCGGCAAATCCCCGACGAGTTTGTGCAATATCTGCAAAACGAACGTCAGGTTACAGACGATTCGCCCTTTCTGCCTGAACTGGCGCATTTTGAATGGATAGAACTGGTGCTATCGATTGCCGAGGTAGCGCCGATGGTGACTGAAACACTGTCTGATAAACAATTAATGGAAGCGGTGCTGGTGTTCGCGCCGGTAATAAAGCTGCTGCATTACGTTTGGCCGGTGCAACAAATCAACCCGGCATATCAGACTAAAGAACCCCCATCGGTAGCCACACATATTCTTGGATTCCGCGATGCGGCCGACCAAGTACAGTTTATCGCCCTCAATCCGGCGACCGCCAGTCTGGTGTTCCAGTTGCAAAACCAGTACACGGCAAAGCAAGCGCTGCAAGAGTTGGGCAAAAATTTAACACCTTCAGAGCTATTTAATTTGATGTTGTTTGGGAAAGACATTCTGGCCGATTTGTATCGCCAGGGTGCGATTATCGGTATCAACACCAATTAACTATTTTAAAATATACCTTCACTATGAACGATCATTCTTTATCCGACACTAGCTGCGCCGCTTGCGCTATTTCTTCGACGATCAGTCGCGTCTGCGCTTTTCCTGGTGAACTGTCCCAGTGGTTCGATAGCAATGCACAAGGCTGGGCACCATTATTTCTGAGGGCGCTACTGGCTTATGAGTTCGGCGAAGCCGGGCTGGAAAAACTTAACGGCGACAACTGGTTTGCCGATTTGACGTTTCCATTTCCGGTGAACCTGTTGCCTGCCGACGTCAGTTGGACATTGGCTACCGGCCTGGAAATGATTGCGCCTGTCGTACTGATTCTGGGCTTGGCGACCCGTTTTTTCAGCTTGGCGTTAATACTGTTGACTGTTGTGGCGATTGCCGCTGTACATTGGCCGACCGAATGGCACGGTATTGCCGAGCTGTGGAAAGGCTACGCCATTACCGATCAGGGTTACGGCAATTACAAACTGCCGCTGATGTATCTGCTGATGTTGGTTTCGCTGGTATTGAGCGGCAGCGGTCAGTTAAGCCTTGACGCTTGGCTTAAATCACAACGGCAGCCTGTCCATCGCTAATCCAAGGATTAACAATGCACGATACTCGACCACTACTGGCCAACAGCGATTTTCCGGCCATTTTTCGCAAACCGCTGGAAATTCTGCAAGTCAATCTGGGTTATCTCTGTAACTTAAGTTGCGTACATTGCCATGTCAACGCCGGACCTAAGCGCACCGAGATGATGAGTCTGGAAACGGTTGAACAGGTGCTGGCATTGGCTCAAGCGGCCAATATTCATACCCTGGACTTAACTGGCGGAGCACCAGAAATGCACCCGCATTTTCACTATCTGGTGAAAGTGGCACGAAACCTGGGGATCAAGGTCATCGATCGCTGCAATCTGACCATACTGGAAGATCAGCGTTATGTGGGCTTGGCAGAGTTTCTGACCGAACAGCAGGTGGAAATCACCGCCTCACTGCCCTGTTATCTGGAAGAAAATGTCGATAAACAGCGCGGTAAAGGCGTATTCAAGGACAGTCTGGCCGCTTTGCAGCGCCTGAACCGCATGGGTTATGGTCAGCCAGACAGCCTGTTGCAGCTTAATCTGGTTTTCAACCCGCAAGATGCGGTACTGCCGCCAGATCAACAAACCCTGGAACAGGCCTACAAACAGCATTTGCTACAGCATTACGGCATCGTCTTTAATAAGCTCTATGCTATCGTCAATATGCCGATAAAGCGTTTCGGCAGCATGCTGGTCAGTCAGGGACGGTTTGACGGGTACCTAAACTTATTGCGCAGCAGTTTTCGTGAGGACAACCTCGCCCAGCTGATGTGCCTAAATACGTTGAGCATCGATTGGCAGGGTTTTGTTTACGATTGCGACTTCAACCAAATGCTGTCCCTACCGCTGGGAGCGATAGCCAAGCCGCGTGTACATATCGCCGATCTAACACTGGAAGCCTTGAGCGGCGCTGCGATTGCGACTGCGGCACATTGCTATGGTTGTACGGCAGGACAAGGCAGCAGTTGCGGCGGTGCTTTATAGATGAAGCCCCAACTAAGTATTATCATCCCTGTCGTCAACGAGGCCGAACACCTTGTCGTCAGGCTGCAAGCGTTGCGAAATTGTTGCCAATTGCTGCTGGTTGATGGCGGCAGTGATGACAATAGTGCAAAAATCGCCAAACCGCTGGTCGATCAAGTCTTACACAGCCCTCGCGGTCGAGCCCGGCAGATGAATTGCGGCGCGGCGGGGGCGCAAGCCGAGGTGCTGTTGTTTTTACACGCCGACACCCATTTATCGGATAACGCCGTAAGCCTGATATTGCAGGCGGCTGCCGAGGGTTACCAATGGGGGCGATTCGATGTCAACTTTGATAGTCCGCAGCCTGTTTTCAGGTTGATCGCTTTTATGATGAACCGGCGTTCCCGACTGACCGGCATCGCCACCGGCGACCAGGCCTTGTTCATGACCCGCCAAGCTTTTCATGCCGTTGCCGGTTTTCCTGACATCGCGTTGATGGAAGATATTGCTGTCAGTGCAAGTCTAAAAAAGTTGGGCAGACCGTGTTGCCTGACAGCCAAGGTCGTCACCTCGGCACGGCGCTGGCAGCAACATGGAATATTCAAAACCATCTTGTTGATGTGGTGGCTACGGCTCAGATATTTTTTTGGCGCCGATCCCAACGATCTGGTAGCCCACTATTACCGGAGATCCTGATGAAAATATTTGTACGTTTCGTTAAGCTATGACCACTTTTTTTCCCGACAGCGTACTGCTGATCTTTTGCATAGCACCGGTAGCCGGCCAGGTCAAAACTCGGCTACAACCAGAGCTGACCGCCCTCCAGGCCGCCGTCGCGCACCGGCATCTGACACGCTTGACGATGGATCGCGCTTTTCAACGGCCGTTATGCGCGGTTCAGCTTTACTGCGCCCCTGATACCAACCATTCGTTTTTCGAGCAATGCGCCAACGATTATCCGTTGCTGCTGTCAACGCAGCGTGGTGCTGATCTAGGAGAAAGAATGCTGAATGCCTTTCGTGACGCCCTGTCGCAGTATCGTCATGCGCTCCTGATCGGCTGCGATTGTCCAAGCCTGACGGTTGATGATTTACAGCAAGCCCTGACAGCACTCCAAAACGGCCAGGATGCCGTCATAGCCCCCGCCGAAGACGGCGGCTATGTGTTAATCGGCCTAAACGTCCCGCAACCTGCCTTATTTGAAGACATGGTCTGGGGCAGCGAAAAGGTAATGGAAGAAACCCGGCGCAGAGCCAGGCACGCTTCAATCTCACTCCATGAACTTGCCAGGCAATGGGATGTTGATACCGCTGAGGATTGGGCTAGATATTTATGCAGCTAAAAACCAAGTATTTTTGGTAACTCGCAAAAAGATAACGTCTTATGTTTTATGGAATCCATTCAATAATTAACATTGAGTATCCCCTACTTGCATAATTCCCATATTGGAACCAGATAGCATTACCAGCTTATAGAAATAATATGTTATTGCGATTAAAAAGAAGCCGAGAAAAAGTTAATCAGCCCCAAAAGACCGACGATTCAAGCGCAAAGGGCTATTCATTATTTGAATTAAAAGCCAAGTTTTTTGGCCGAAAAGAACTCTGACTGGAGTCTCAAAACGTTAACGCAGGAACTAAGGAGTTGTTCATATAGCCGACTCATTAGTCGCAGTTAGTCTCCAAACGACTCAGAGAAGATATTGGTGGCAATTTGTGATCATCCAGTAGTCCACCATTTTACAATTTTGATAGATTCATGTCTGTCCGTTGGTCAACTAATACTAGTTGATTCACTAAAATCGACTGGCCGCTTTGCGCGAGTATGCTGCCATTCAAAAATATGATCTCAGTGACTCCTGCGGGTCGGTTTTTGTCGGTTGATTATCCCTTAATTTGCTCAGTATGAATGACCGCTTTTGAGTAAATTCAAGTGACTCGTTCGAATCAGGATGAGCAGCTGGTTTAAACCGTAAACATTGGCAGATTTGAGGAAGAATATGCAGGTCATTAGAGACTGAAATTCCTTATGGCCCAAAAATGAAGGAATCGTTGTCGTACCCCAAAGAACTCAAACTGCCTGCCTTTAGTCGGCATTATCAACGCCATCAAGAGCCGGCTATTGAACAAGGTTATGGTCATGTCCGCTATTTATCGGGACTTTGTGAACAGGAAGTGGCGGATCGTTATCAGAAACGTGTGCAACGTTGGACACGAGAAGCCAGCTTGCCTGCGGGGAAAAGCTTTGCCAACTTGAATCTGAC
This sequence comes from Methylobacter arcticus, assembly GCF_050917435.1. Classification (NCBI taxonomy): domain Bacteria; kingdom Pseudomonadati; phylum Pseudomonadota; class Gammaproteobacteria; order Methylococcales; family Methylococcaceae; genus Methylobacter; species Methylobacter arcticus. The sequence goes on along the minus strand of NZ_CP159583.1, from coordinate 1,248,166 downwards.
AGAAATCAGCGCATCCGTACAACAGCAGATAATTGCGCTGAAAGATCAGACTGACTAGGCTCACCATGCCGGAAACGTCTTGCTGATCGGGCCATCGGGGGTTGGTAAATCGCATATAGCGGCAGCACTCGCCGCTCAATTAATAGAACGGGAAGTTCGCGTTAAATGGTTCTCAGCCACCGCACTCGTTCAAAGCCTACAACAAGCCAAGCGGGATCTGGATTTAATGACTGCAATGACGCGGCTGGATAAATATCAGGTTCTGGTTATTGATGATATTGGCTATGTTAAAAAAACCGATGCTGAAACCCAGGTCTTATTTGAATTCATCGCTCATCGTTATGAAAGTGGCAGCTTAATCATCACCTCTAATCAACCTTTTAGCCAATGGGACCAGATCTTTCCAGATACCATGATGACCGTTGCGGCTATTGATCGCATTATCCACCATGCAACTATTATTGAAATAGAAGGAGAAAGTTATCGAAAAAAACAGAGCTTAAAGAAATAATCAAAATTTTTTCAACTAAAACCGGCCAAGGTAATTGTCGTCACCCGGACAGGATAGTTGACGCCGGACATTCAGGAAAGAAAGGAATCTTGGTTTAAGCACTTCCCATCTGGAACAGCTTATCGCGTCCATTGCCTTGACGGGGGTGCATGGGATCGCCCTACATCATGGGGCGCATTTGGTACGCTGGAAGAAGCGAAAGCATGTTGTGAGAATGGTCCAAGCTGGCGAAATAGGTCAGTGGTTAAAAATGAGGAAGCGTAAGAAAAACGTCAACCAAACGGATTTGTTTGACTTAGTGGATCATCTTGGGTGCATTTAAACGCACCCCAAATGCGAGCCCAACCGGTTTCGGATGCAACCCTGACCATAAATGGAAAAGAACATAACAATTGACAAAATGCGTATTTTCTGTAATATACGCATATTATGTATTAGAGGTGTGTCATGCTAGAAGTCCCAGCAACCGAATTTGTAAAAAATTTTGGACAATACAAAGAGCGAGTGCAAAGAGAGGTAATCGCGATTACAAGTCATGGGCGAACGAGCGGATATTTCGTTTCTGAACATGAATATCGTGAATATATGCTTCTCAAAGCCCACACACGACACGCTTATCATATTAGTGAACTACCGGAAGAAACTGTTGCTGCGATTGCTAAAGTACAAATGAATCCAGCGCATGATCATTTGAACGCCTTAATGGATTAAGTAAACCAATAAATTGAGAAGTTATGGCGCTACCAGAACCGGAATGTGGGCTTGTTATTTCCTATTCTTATCTATGGAGAAATGAATACAAAGCTGGAAAAATAGAGGGCGTAAAAAATAGACCATGCGCCATTATTCTGGTCGTCAAAAACGATAATGATAGCCAAACAGTCACCGTTGCTCCTATTACTCACACACCGCCTAATAATTTGGCTGTCGCAGTTGAGATTCCACCAAGGGTAAAACAGTATCTAGGACTCGATGGGGAACGGTCATGGATTATTCTTGACGATTTCAATGAGTTTTTATGGCCTGGATATGACCTTCGATCTATATCAGGAAAAATTGGGAAGTACGATTACGGTTTATTGCCTCCGGCCTTGTTCAATCGGATTGCCAGCAAGATTATTGAACTTCGTCAAAAAGGCTTGAGCGTAATTTCACGTGATTAGTCGCGAGCCGCCGTATCTCGACCCAAGCGATCCAGTTTTTTGATCAGGATCAGATCACCTTTTTCAATTTTAACTTGTAACAGGGGTTCTAAGCCCAAAACCGCGTAATTTTCCCATTTCTTGTTAAATCAATGGGTTAGTCAAATGTTATGCGAGCTAAAATCTCTTCAAAGTCGATTGGATTATGATTATTTCTAAAGTCATAGTGGCCTAAGAAGTGGATATGTTGCCAAGCCACCCGGGAAATCTTTTGGAGTAACGCAATCACTTTCTCGTTTCCGGCGGCTTTATACTTGTCGAACAGCAGCGATAACATGATCGAATTATAGGCAATTACCACATTGGCGATTAGCCTGCCGCACTGATTGGTGATGGCGGCTTCCAAATCAGTTCTGCCGATGAGTTGTTTTTTGCCGCTGACTTGGGATGTATATGAGCGCAATTGGTGATAGGATTCAATGCGATTTTGCGAGCGGTGTACATCACGCTCTATCTGAGGATCACGCAAATACTTTAAGGTGTAAATGCTGCGCACCAACTTGTCGAACTCGAAGATAGCCTTCCGTGTTCGATTTTGTGGAGGTAACGCGCATAATTTCCTGATCAATGTGCTTTGGGTCATTTCCTTAAGGCCCAACGTGGCTACGATTGGGTCAATGTGGGCTTGATCGGATTCAATCAAAGAGCGGTTAATCTGTCCGGCAGGAGGAATCAAAAACTTTTCGTAGTTTGCCATATCATCGGCACAGTATAGGTGTTTCAGTTGATCTTGAAGGTTTACGAATCGAGGCATTAGTTTCATGCCGAACCAGTGCAAGATAGCGAAATTGGCCTTATTAATGCTGTGCATGTCGCCAGTGATGGCCGTTGGCATGACGTTCGAGGTATTGTTGTAGCAAATATCGAATAAAAAATGGCTTTCATGTTCATGCGCCCCGATCAATTCTGTTTGCAAAGCGATATGATTGGCGAGCAGCGTATAGGCGACAACGCCTTTGCCCTTTCTAAAGTATTTTTTAGAATGACGCGCTTTGAGGGTAGGTGTTCCCATTTCGAGCTTTTGCCCATCAACACTGCCATAGAGGCTTTCCAGTCCGAATGAATAATAGGGAAAGATGCTTAATTCCGAAATGAAATTGCTGATCCGATCATTGCTGGCTTTCAATGTTGATAGTCGTAAATATTGCTGATAGGTGGCTTCCAGGACGTGATAAGGCATATCGCTAGTTTCGGCCATGCTCAGGTTGCCGTGGTTCAGAGCCTGAGCAATAATAACGGCCATTAAGCTATCCTCATCGGCTATCTTCTTGGCATAACGCGGTTGTAACGGCGTTAACGCAGAGAGAAAATGACACTGATTATTAACAAATCGGAAAATATCCGCGATGCCATGTGCTTGAAGTTTGGCATAGAAAGCCACCTTTAAAGCCTCGTCTTTGTTGACCTTTGGCTTTCGCCAAGTCAGATGCTTGCGAATCGCATCATACTCCAGATGCTTTAGTTTACCTTGTCGCAACTCGCGGTCGAACAGTTTCCACTGCTGACCGAGTTCAGTGTACAGCGTGTCAATTGACTCATCCAAGGGCTGACGTAACCAGGGGATGTCCAACTTCTTCAGTATATCGGCCTTCTGCTCCATCGAAACCAGATCATCACTAAAACGGCGATTGACGACACTGTCATTCAGATACAGTTCGTTAATGTCGAAGCGTTTTCTGATTTGGCGATAAATCCAGAATTCGTATCGGTCGCCACGAATACTGGCGATTTTCCCTTCTTCGTCCAATACCAGCAGATGGGGGCGCAGGCGTTTTGGTATCGTGTCGGTTGGAATTTCACTCACTGGCCGCTGCGCCAAAGTTTGTTGGCGGGAGAATACTGCCTTCATCCAGTTCAGTGCCATTAGCCAAGGGTTCTGTGTCTCGGTGCTGGAAAAGTGGGTGGCCATCGCCAGCGGACGCAAATTTTTCTTGCACCGCGCGGTGACTTTATCGACGGCCTCCCAGCGTAAAGCCATTTGACTGGGTGTTTTCTCGCATAATCGCTGCCCCGCTGTGATTAGGGAATCCTTCGGCATGATGTTAAATGCCTGATCGCGTACGGTACCGAATAAAGCAGTATCGTCTATCGCTTCATCGACATACAGTAAAATCAGACGACCCACTTGTGGCGCCTCTTGCTGCTTGCTGGCCAGAGCCTGAGTAAATTGCTGCTCCGATATAGCCTTGGTTTTTTCTTCCAGTTTTTTAAGCTGGTAACAAAATGAGCTGACCAGGTTATCGCTCAGTTGCTGGTAACGTTGCCAGGCGTAGCACAACAGGTACAAATAGGTTTGCCCAGGCTTCAACCGCCTTAAGTCATAGATGCTGTAAAAGTTGGCAAGACTGGCGTAGTAATTTTTATTTTGCTGCGAAATTTCGAGTTTAGGCAGCAGTACCTTCGCTAACTGGTACAAAGGCTCCAGCGCTGCACGTTTCTGGCGCTCAACCACCATCATTGAGTAACTGAAGTTCTTGGAATCTTGCTTGATGGCCGCCAATTCAGACAAGGTATCTTCGCGAATGAGTAGTTTTTTAAGCTCTGTTCGTGCGGATTCATCGACAATTTCGTCGATCAATTGCTCCAAACGGTTGCGTTCGGAAGTCAAGGCATCACCAATGATGGTTTGTAGGGTTGAATACCCTGGGCGCACAATTTTCTGGTTGTTTAAAAAGACAATCAATTCGGTCAGGATAAATGTCGGCGTGACATCTTGTCTCGCCAGTTCAGTAGCTTTATCCCATAGCGTTGCCATATCGCTTTCTAACCAAAGCCGATAGCCCAATAATTCCGCGATCACGTTGCGTTGCAGATAATATTCTTTGGATGGTATGGGGCGTTCCGCCAATGCCATACCCTGAAAATACCGCTCCATCACAAAGGTGATGTCTTCCCGAGGTACGTCTTGCAACGTAAACTGAAAAAAAGTGTGCTTCGCTTTAAAATATCCGATCTGTAAAAGGCAATAAACCTGCGCACGAAGGCCATTACGCCGGAATACAATGGCGTGTTCTTGCTCAGTCATTGCGAAGAACTCGGTGCGCTGAAAATCATCGAAATCAGGTAATTCGTATAGAGCGGCTTTCTCTGCTTCAGATAGAACGGTTAAGCGTTTACTCTTATCAGAACGCCTTAGTGGGATGTGAGTATCTTCAAAGTTTTCCATGCGATGATTTTTTGGAAATGTTGCAAGACGTGTCTTTTTCAGAAGACAAGAGCACGAAATATTAAAAGTTAGCCGTGCTACTAAAAAATATTCTCTATTCATCCTCTCAATAGGCCTTGGTCTAGTGAGGGAGTCGGCAACTGCCATAAAATCCTACCAATAGATAGTATTTAGATTTATGATAGGTACCCTATCACAATATCTAAAACCCTAGTGAGCGAAACATGATCATCGGCTATGCCAGAACCTCGACCATCGATCAAATAGCCGGTCTTGAAGCGCAAATACGAGAACTAGAAGCCGCCCAGTGCAAAAAAATATTTCAGGAACAAGTTTCCTCTGTCGCCATCCGTGCCCAGCTTGAAGCCGCATTAGAATTTACGCGAGAGGGTGATGTATTGGTGGTCACCAAGCTTGATCGTCTCGCCCGATCAGTAGCCGATCTCATGACGCTTATTCAGACGCTAGAGAAAAAGACAGTGGGCTTGCGCATTCTTAATCTGGGTATGGATACGCAGACCCCAACCGGCAAGCTGATGCTAACCGTCTTGGGCGGTGTCGCCCAATTCGAACGAGAAATAATGCTGGAGCGACAGCGGGAGGGTGTCGCTAAAGCGAAGGCAGCGGGGAAGTACAAAGGCCGAAAACCTTTGACAGATGAGCTACGTCAAGAAGTTGTTTGCCTTGCCGCAGGCGGTATGGCAAAAACGCACATTGCCTGCCAACTTAAAATTGGTGAGGCTTCTGTCTATCGAATCCTGGCGGCCAGCAAATAAGTGTTGATGTGTATAAAATTTGATACAATATGCAAGGAGGAGCAATATGAAGCAAAAGCCCATTGACTGGCGTGGATCTTCTTTAGAAGATATTAAGGACGACAACCTATTTACCCCCAATGCTCGACGAGAAGCCGGTCATCAACTTAGCCAGGTACAAGCGGGGCTTGAACCCGATCATTGGAAGCCTTTTAATGATGTCGGCGCTGGCACGAAAGAAATCATTATCGATCTTGATGATGGATGGTTCCGGGTGATGTATGTCGCTAAATTTCCCGAAGCTGTTTCTGTGCTGCACTGCTTCAAGAAAAAGACAAACACAACCAGTAAACATGACAAGGCCGTTGCAGCAGCTCGCTACAAAGCCCTTGTTCAAGAAAGGAGCAAGAAATGAGCATTGAGACAAAATCCATGCACATCACCCCGGCCGACGGCAACGTTTTTGCTGATCTAGGGTTTGAGCCAGCAGAAGCTGCGGAGTTACAAGCGAATTCGAATCGAATCATCTCGGAAAAACTTGCCATCAAAAAAAGATTGATGGATGAAATTTCCGTGTGGATAATCCAGAAAGAGCTGAAGCAAGCCAAAGCGGCCGAGATACTGGGAATAACAAGACCGCGCGTATCTGACCTGATCAACAAAAAATCTATCAAATTCACAATTGACGCTTTGGTGGACATGTTAGCCAGGACAGGTAAACAGATCACGTTCTCAGTGCATTAACCATCAAATCAAGATCGAATCCTTACGGGTGGCCTGCTTGGTTCAAAAAAGGCTTTTCGGGAGCCGATATTAACTTGTCCCATTTTCCGGTCGGTAATTTTGCAAGTGGATCAATAACTTTTAGTTAATAGAAAGCATAACTAACCCATTGATTTAACAAGAAATGGGAAAATTACGCGGTTTTGGGCTTAGAACCCCATCTAATAATAAAAATCGATACGTTGCATATCATTGGTTACGGTCGCGCTGGTCAACGACCTGCGCGTCGCCCATTTTTATCACCAGCCGCTCGTCTGGCGCGATCTCTTCGGCCCGCGCTACCGTGATCCACTCACTCATTTCAATCCTTCATTCATAAAATTAAAATTTGGTGCGCATGAAATTGTCAGCCGCCGATATAAGACATCTCGATTTTCTTCGTTCGCGCAGTTTCTTCTGTGCGAATTTCAGAATACCGGTCTTCACGCTGATTCCAGATCAAGCCTATGGCAGCGGCAATTTGCTCGTCGCTTTTGCCCGAACGCATGAGCGCGCGCAAATCATGACCGGACTGCGCGAACAGGCAGGTGTATAGCTTGCCCTCGGTCGAGAGCCGGGCCCGGGTGCAAGTGGAACAAAAGGCTTGCGTCACGCTGGAGATAACGCCGATTTCACCGCTGCCATCCGCATAGGCCCAGCGCTCGGCGACTTCACCGGTGTAGTTGGGTTCGGCTTCGATGAGTGGCATCTCGGCGCTGATCATGCGCACGATCTCGGCCGAGGGCACAACATCGTCCATGCGCCAGCCATTGGACGTGCCCACGTCCATGAATTCTATGAAGCGCACGATGTGGCCGCTACCCTTGAAGCGCCGCGCCATCGCAACGATGTCCTGATCGTTGACGCCTTTCTTCACCACCATGTTGATCTTAATGAGCGCAAAGCCCGCATCATGCGCAGCGGCTATGCCCTTGAGCACATCAGCCACCGAAAAATCAACGTCGTTCATGGCGCGGAATACAGTCTCATCGAGCGAATCGAGCGAGACGGTGACGCGCTGCAAGCCGGCGGCCTTGAGTGCCTTGGCTTTTTTGGCCAGCAACGAGGCGTTGGTGGTGAGGGTCAGATCCAGTGCTTTGCCGTCATGCGTCTTGAGGGCGGCCAGCATCTCGATCAAAACCTCGAGATTTTTGCGCAGCAGGGGCTCGCCGCCGGTGAGGCGGATTTTATTGACACCGTGCGCAGCGAACAGGCGCGTCATGCGCGTTATTTCCTCAAAACTCAATAGTTCGGATTTCGGTAAAAATTGATAGTCCTTGTCGAATACTGACTTGGGCATGCAGTAGGTGCAGCGGAAGTTGCAGCGGTCGATGACCGAAATGCGCAGATCGCGCAACAGCCGGCCGCGCGTGTCCGCCAGCGCGCCGCTGGGGGCGAACAGTTCGGCATCGACGGTGATCGCTGCAGTTGGGTGGGACAACATGGCTAACTCCCTCCTAACTTTCCACACCGCTCTCGATGAGCTCGACCGCTTCGTCTTCCATCTGCTGTTTCTGGGCTTGTATTTCCGTAATGCCCAGGTTAGCGGTGTAAATGCGTACGTCCTGTGAGATTTTCATCGAGCAGAAATGAGGGCCGCACATCGCGCAAAAGTGTGCGGACTTGGCGCCTTCCTGCGGTAGCGTTTCATCATGGAATTCGCGCGCCGTGTCCGGATCGAGACCTAGATTGAACTGGTCTTCCCAACGGAACTCGAAGCGCGCCTTGGACAAGGCGTTGTCGCGGATTTGAGCGCCGGGGTGGCCCTTGGCAAGGTCGGCCGCATGGGCCGCGATCTTGTACGTAATGACGCCCGTCTTGACGTCATCTTTGTTCGGCAGGCCGAGGTGCTCCTTCGGCGTGACGTAACACAGCATGGCGGTGCCGTACCAGCCTATCATGGCCGCGCCGATGCCGGAAGTGATGTGGTCATAGCCTGGTGCGATGTCAGTAGTCAGCGGTCCAAGCGTGTAGAACGGTGCTTCGTAGCACTTGTCCAACTGCAATTCCATATTTTCTTTGATCATGTGCATCGGCACGTGACCGGGTCCTTCGATCATGACTTGCACGTCGTGCTTCCATGCGATCTGGGTCATCTCACCCAAGGTTTTTAATTCACTGAACTGCGCTTCGTCGTTGGCGTCGAAAATCGAACCGGGACGCAGACCATCACCCAGACTAAAGCTGACGTCATACGCCTTCATGATCTCGCAGATGTCTTCGAAATGGGTGTACAGGAACGACTCCTGGTTATGTGCCATGCACCACTTGGCCATGATCGATCCGCCGCGCGAAACGATTCCGGTCATGCGATTGGCACACAGCGGCACATACGCGAGCAAGACACCGGCATGAATGGTGAAGTAATCGACGCCCTGCTCAGCCTGCTCGATCAACGTGTCGCGGTAGATTTCCCAAGTCAGGTCTTCAGCCTTGCCGTTGACTTTTTCCAGCGCTTGGTAAATCGGCACGGTGCCGATCGGCACGGGGGAGTTACGGATAATCCATTCGCGCGTCTCGTGGATATGTTTGCCGGTGGACAAGTCCATCACGTTGTCAGCACCCCAACGGATCGCCCAAGTTAGTTTATCGACTTCCTCGCAGATGCTGGAGGTGGTGGCCGAGTTACCGATATTGGCATTGATTTTCACCAGGAAATTGCGACCGATAATCATCGGCTCGATTTCCGGATGGTTGATGTTGAGCGGGATGATGGCGCGGCCACGAGCAACTTCTTCGCGCACAAACTCAGGCGTGATTTCGGCCGGGATACTGGCGCCGAATGACTGGCCTGGATGCTGGCGGCCCATTAATTCAGCCATTTTTTTGCCTGTCGGACCGGATGTTTTTAATTCTTCCAGATACTCCTTACGCCGCATATTTTCGCGGATTGCGACGTACTCCATCTCCGCCGTGATAATGCCTTGCCGGGCGTAGTGCATCTGCGATACATTTTTGCCTGGCAATGCGCGGCGCGGCTTGCGTGTGAGGTTAAAACGCATTTCGGCTAGATTTGGGTCATTCATGCGCTCAATGCCGTAAGCCGAACTCGGGCCGGATAACTCCTCGGTGTCGCCACGATCAATAATCCAGGGCGTGCGCGGCGTTTGCAGGCCGGAGCTGATGTCGATGCTGACATGAAGGTCGGTGTACGGCCCGGAGCAGTCATAGACAACAATCGGCGGGTTCTTTTCCGCGTCGTAAGGAGCTGCGGTATCCGACTGGCTGATTTCGCGCATCGCTACTTGAATATCGGGGCGCGATCCTTCGATATAGATTTTTCGGGAATTCGGCAGCGGTAGGATGGCGCGTTTATCCACGGTGGCGGTGGCGGATAGTAATTTCGGTTTGTCATTCATTTGGTTCTCCTGGTGGGTTACGTTAAATTTGGCTTATTGATGCGGCACGGTGAAGTATTAACTTCCGTTCGGCCTGATGAGTAGTGTTCGGAGGTGCGAGCCCTTCCCAGCCAAGTTCATCAGTCATTCTCATTGCTCCTATCTCGATCTTCGTGAACTGACTTTTCGATACGGCGGGCGTATACGGTCATTTCCTTGGCGGCTTGTTTGTCGCCCTTTGCTTCGGCCACCGCGATGCCTTCGCGGTAGGCGACCAAGGCGTCGGCAGGCTGGCCCGATTCGACGAGTGCGCGACCCAGCAGCTTCCAGGCGGCGGAATATTTTGGATCCAGTACCACCGCCTGCCTCAGGTGGTTTACGGCGTTGACTGGTTCGCCGGCCTTGAGGTATTCGCTGCCCAGGGAGAAGCGCAGCAGCGTATTATCCTTACCACTGGCAAGCATTTTCTCGAAGCTCTGGATGATGGGTGTGATCATTGGTATTCCAGGTTGTGGCTTTTCTGCCGAACCAGGTTGATCAGGCTGCCCGCCAGTACTATTTCAACTTGGCGCGGCGTCATCGGGTGTTGGGTCTCATAGGTCTCGTTCTTGGTCAGATTAATTACCTTCACCCGATTCCCGTTGCGGATGGCATTTCGCACATCCGGGATGGAAAGTACATCGCCCTGGGCGATCTTTTCCCAATCCCCCGGATCGACAAAGGTCAAAGGCAGGATGCCGAAGTTGCTCAAATTCTGCAGGTGTATCCGGGCAAAACTTTTCACGAGCACCGCCTTCAGGCCCAAATAGCGGGGTCCCAGGGCGGCGTGCTCGCGGCTCGAACCTTGCCCGTAATTGGCGCCGCCCACGACGAACGAGCCCTGTTGCCGACAAGCCATGGCTCTTGCGTAGTAGGTCTCGTCGATCTGGCTGAAAGCAAACTTGCTGAGCTCCGGAATATTGCTGCGGAACGGCAGCGCCTTGGCCCCGGCCGGCATGATGCCGTCCGTGGAGATATCGTCTGCCATTTTCAATAGAACCGGCCCTTCGAGTCGATCAGGCAGCGGCTCTAAAATCGGCAACGGTTTGATATTGGGGCCTTTCTCCAGCGCATACGGCGCACCTTCCGACGCGGGAGCAAGCAGCATCTCGGTATTGAGTCGGTTGGTCACCGGCTCCTTGAAGCGGGGGTAGACCATGTCCAGCGTGCGCGGATCAGTAATGACGCCGGTCAACGCCGAGGCGGCGGCGGTTTCCGGACTGCACAGATAAACCTGATCTTCCTTGGTGCCCGAGCGGCCAGGGAAATTGCGCGGAACGGTGCGCAGGCTAATGCGTCCGGTGGCTGGTGCCTGTCCCATGCCGATACAGCCGCCGCAACCCGCCTGGTGCTGGCGCGCACCAGCACGGATGAGCTTTCCGAGAATACCTAATTCAATCATGTTCTCCAAAATCTGCCGGGAGGTCGGGTTGACGTCGAATGAAACGCGGTCATGCACCTGTTTGCCTTCCACGATGAGGGCGGCAATGGCGAAGTCCCGGAGCCCCGGATTGGCGGATGAGCCGATGTACGACTGATAAATTTCCCTGCCTGCCACCTCGCGCACCGGCACGACGTTGCCTGGGCTGCTGGGCAGCGCGATCAGCGGCTCCAGCGCCGACAGGTTGATCTCCTCGTATTCGTCGTATGCCGCATTTTCGTCTGCGAGGATCTCCCGCCAGGCATCACCCCGTCCCTGGCTTTTCAGGAACGCCTTGACCGCTTCGTCCGATGGAAAGACCGTCGCAGTGGCGCCCAGTTCGGCCCCCATATTGGCGATCACGTGCCGGTCCATGGCGCTCAGGGCCCTCAATCCGGGACCGTAATACTCGATGATCTTGCCAACCCCGCCGTCCACATTGTGCCGGCGCAGCATTTCCAGGATCACATCCTTGGCGCTCACCCAGTCAGGAAGCTCACCCACCAGCTTGATGCCCCATATTTTCGGCATCTCGACGTAAAAGGGCTCCCCGGCCATCGCCATCGCCACCTCCAGACCGCCCGCCCCGATGGCCAGCATCCCCAAGGAGCCGGCTGCACAGGTGTGGCTGTCCGAGCCCAACAAGGTTTTCCCCGGCACGCCGAAGCGCTCCATGTGGACGGGATGGCTCACACCGTTACCAGGTCGGCTGTACCAAAGGCCGAACCTCTTGCAGGCGCTGCGCAAGAACAGATGGTCGTCGGGGTTCTTGAAGTCTTCCTGGAACAGGTTATGGTCCACATACTGAGCAGAAAGCTCGGTCCGGACGCGCGGAATTCCCAAGGCTTCAAATTCCAGCATGACCAGCGTGCCGGTCGCATCCTGGGTCAGTGTTTGATCAATTTTCAAACCGATCTCTTCGCCAGGCGTCATGCGGCCTTCGACCAAGTGACTTTCGATCAACTTCTGCGTTACGTTTTTGTGCATGGCCGAGTACTCCTGTAGGTTGTGTCTATAAACTGCTGTCAATTGCTGCGGAACCAAGGTCGCCAGAGAAGAGCGCCGATGCACCCGAATTGCAGCGCGACCCGTAAAATTTAATTGGCGAGTTCCACATCGTCATGGAAACGGTTGCCGGCCGGCGTTGCGGTGACGAATTCCGCGCGGATCGCGAAGTCGCCGAAGCGTTCGTTCATGTTCCGCTCGTTCGCGTACTGCACGATCAGTGGATCGAGTAACTTGAGGATCTTCGCGTTGTCGACATCCTGTGCATAGAGCTTGTTGAGCCGCGTGCCGTCGAACGCGCCGCCAAGATAAAGGTTGTAGAGGCCGGGCGCGCGGCCGACGAGACCGATCTCGGCAAGATAAGGCCTTGAGCAGCCGTTGGGGCAGCCGGTCATGCGCATGACGATGTCGGCGTCGCGCAGGCCCGCCTTGTCGAGCACATCCTCGAGCGCCGTAATGAGATCAGGGAGATAGCGCTCTGATTCGGCAAGGGCGAGGCCGCAGGTCGGCAGGGCGACGCACGCCATGCTGTTGCGACGCAAGCCGGAGGACGTCGTGATTTGCACGCCGTGCGCCTTAAGGATCGCCTCGATCTGCGGTCGCACCTCGGCCGTGATGTTGGCAAGGATCAGGTTCTGGTTGGAGGTCAGGACGAACTCGCACGCACGCGTCTCGGCGATCTCGCGCATGGCCGAACGCAGGGCGTGGCCAGTCTGGTCCTTGACGCGGCCATTCTCGATGAACAGCGTCAGGTGCCACTTCTTGTCCGCACCCTGGCGCCAGCCGATCACGTCGGCCGTTGTTTCGAAGGCAAAGGACTTGGGCTTGCCGAGCTGATGGCCGAGCCGCTTCTCGAGCTCGGCGCGGAAGGCGGCTAGCCCGCGGTCCTCGATCGTGTACTTGAGGCGCGCCCGCTTGCGAAGCTCCCGATTGCCCCAGTCGCGCTGCACGGTGACGACTTTCTCGGCGACATCGACCGCCTGCTCGGGCGTGCAGAAGCCGAGAACATCGGCCGTGCGCGGGAAGGTGTCGGTCTCGCCGTGGGTCATGGCCATGCCGCCGCCGACGGTGACGTTGTAGCCGATCACCTCGCTGTTTTCGATGATCGCGATGAAGCCGAGGTCGTGGGCGAAGATATCGACATCGTTGTCGGGCGGCACCGCCACCACCGTCTTGAACTTGCGCGGCAGGTAGTGGACGCCGTAGATAGGCTCCTCGTTGGCTGCCGCCGCCCCGCTCTTGTCCTCGACCTTCTCGCCGTCGAGCCATATCTCGTGATAGGCGCCGGTCTTCGGCAGCAAATGAGCGCTAATCTTGCAGGCGAGGTCGTAGGCCGTCTTGTGTGACTTCGATAGATAAGGATTGGCTGCCGACATCACATTGCGGTTGACGTCGCCGCAAGCGGCCAAAGTGTCGAGGCATGCGGCATGGATGGCCTGCATTGTCCGCTTCATGTTCGACTTGATGATCCCGTGGAACTGGAAGGTCGCACGCGTTGTGAGCCGCAGCGTGCCGTTGGCGTAGGTGCCGGCAATCTGATCGAGCGCGAGCCATTGCGCCGGCGTGACGACGCCGCCGGGCACACGCAGGCGGATCATGAAGCTGTAGGCTTTCTCGAGCTTCTTCTTGGCCCGCTCGGGCCTCAGGTCCCGGTCGTCCTGAAGGTAAGTGCCATGGAATTTCGTGAGCTGGCCATCGTCCTCGGAGATCGCGCCGGTCGAAACATCGGCGAGCCCTTCGGCAATAGTACCGCGCAGCTGTCGGCTGCTCTCCTTGATGATCTCGTTGCGCGAACGCTTGTCGGTCATTTGATCGGTCATGTTCCTTCTCCTTTGATGTTGCCCACAAAATAACGTCACGCGCCAGTGTCAGTACACGTCGCGCTGGTAGCGGCCGGCCTTCGCCAGCTCCTTGAGCTTGGTGCGGCCGGCCTCCTCGTCGCCGTTCACCGGCTCGCCCAGGATCTTCACCAGCATCTGGTCGACATCGCGCGCCATGCCCTTCTCGTCGCCGCAGACGTACAGGTACGCGCCGTCTTCGACCCACTCCCGAAGCTCGGCGCGGCGCTGCCAGAGACGCTGCTGGACGTAAATCTTCTCCGGCTGGTCGCGGGAGAAAGCAACGTCGATGCGGGTGAGCGCGCCGCTCGCCAGGTAATCCTGCCATTCGAGCTGGTAAAGGAAATCAAACGTGTAGTTGCGCTCACCGAAGAACAGCCAGCTCGGACCCTTGGCTCCGGTCTCGACCCGCTCCTCGACAAAGGCGCGATAGGGGGCAACGCCGGTGCCCGCACCGATCATGATGATCGGACGTGCATCGTCTACCGGCAGGCGGTAATGGCGGTTCGGCTTGACGTAAATCTTGGCGGTATCACCCATGCGGCATCGGTCGCCAAGATAGCTTGAGGCTACGCCCTTGCGCGCCTTGCCGTGCGAGTCCCAGCGCACCGCGCCGACCAGAAGATGCGCCTCGCCGGGATGCGCCTTCAGGCTCGATGCGACCGAGTAGAGTCGGCCCGGCAATGGCCTCAGGAGGCCGAAAAGCTGGTCCGCCGACAGCTTCTCGGGAAACGCCTGGAGGAAATCGACCAGCTGGCGGTCGGCCGCGAACTTGGCGAACGCCTCTTGCTCCTTGAGCTTGGCCACGTCGGCGCGGCCCGTCAGCTTTGCATACGCCTTGACCAGCGGCCGCGACAGCGTCGTAATGTCGTAGCTCTGGCGCAGCTTCTGCAAAACCACGGCCTGCGAACCGAGCCCTGCCGCCTCGGCGACCTCGGCGGCGAGGTCGGGATCGTTCTCAGGTATTATGCCGATAGCGTCACCCGGCAGATAGGTGAAGCCAGGCGCATCGGAGGCGAGCTCGACGTGCCAAGTCTCGCGCGTCGAGCCGGTGCCATTGAGCTTGATCAAGGTCGCGATCTCGGCTTCGAGCGGGGTCTCTGCGGTGTAGAGCGGCTCATCCGCGTCCTCATTCTCATCCGCCGCTTGCGCAGAGCTCTTGAAGTCGACGTGCACCGCCGCCGTCGACGGTGCATCGGCCGGAGCAAGCTTAGTGAGCGCGCCCTGCGTCCACTCGACGGCCTGCTTCGCGAAGTCGAGATCGAGATCGATACGGTCGGCCGCGCGGGAGGCGCCCAGCGCCTCGAGGCGCGCATCGATTGCCTTGCCGGTCGCGCAGAATTGCGTATAAGACGTGTCGCCCAGCGCGAGCACTGCGAACCGGACGCCATCGAGCCGCGGCGCAGCGTCGCTCATCAGCGCATGATAGAAGTCGGCCGCGCGGCCCGGAGGTTCGCCCTCGCCCCATGTCGCCGCATAGACGATGAGGTTCTTCGCCTTGGCGAGAAGGCTCATGTCGGCGTCCGCCATGTCGATGACGCGTGCATCGAGGCCATGTTTCTGTGCGGCCTTCTTCGCCTTGATGGCGAGGTCTTCGGCGTTGCCACTCTCGGTGGCGTAGAGGACCGTCAGAGGCACCTGCGGCCTAGCCGCAGCCGCCGACACCGCCTGAGCGCCTTGTGCCGCCTCGAAGCCCGCGAAAAAGCCGGAGAGCCAGCTCCGCTGCAGCGACGTCGTTCGCGACACCACCTTGTTCAAAATGTTAATTTCCTCCGCAGAGAACGGAGCGTTCTTGGGGAGTAGCGGTGCTGCGCTCATAAATGCTTTCTACAATTCATTGCTTCTTGTTTCTGGAGGACGCCTGGGTATGGGCGTTGCTGCATGGATCCTGCTGAGCGGCGACAACCGTTCAGAACGTGCGGATGTCAAGATAGTCTCCGGTATGCTCGTGACGTTTTCCTGCGTCGTCGTACCAACAAAGACGATTGTCATCCTTGTTCTCGTCCTTGGCGAGCTTATGCGATCCGTCACAGAATGGCTGATTCTTGGACAAGCCGCATTGACAGAGATATTTTTCTTCACCGCCAATAACAAGCTTGTAAGGGCTACTGTGAGTACGTTTTACCATGCGTGCCATCATGATCTCCTTTGAGTGTGGGTAGTTGAGGGTTGAGTGGGTATCTGGGTCTTCAGACTGTCGACGGCATGCACCGGAGCCTTGTCACCTTTCATCAGATCGGCGATGGCGCCATACACCAGCCGCTGACTCTCGAGCATGTTCTTACCGGCAAACGCGGGCGATGTCACCACGATGTTGAAGTGACCGCCGCCGCCGTTCACTTCGGCTCGAGCATCGGGAATTTGGCGCTCGATCGCCTCACGGAGCGCATCGATGACGGAACCTTGGAAGTCAGTGGGATGGGACGACATGCTGTTCTCCTTTGTATATCAGTAACGCGGCATTTGACCTGATGTCGAAGAGGACGACCTGGTTTTGCGCCAGGAGTTCGGAAATCTGCTGGCGGAGAGGTTCGTTTAGGGACATGGTTGTTCCTTTCTGGTGGGTTGTGGTTCTGTCCCGATAATTGGGACAGTGCTTGGGATACTCATCGTTCTTCCTTCAAGTTGTACGCAGGCAAGGTGCTGAGCCGCCCGTCTTCAACCGGGCCGCCCACCGTGAAATGGTAGAAACTTTGCCACTCGCGCGAAGCGATCCCGAAGGCCGCATGGACTGGGTCGTCGAAGTAGCAGCCGATCCCGGTGGCGCGGATGCCCGCCTCTTCGGCCTCAAGATAAAGCAACTGGCCCACCATGCCGGCCTCCCAGAACAGGTTACGGTAGAAGGCGGCGCCGTAAGTGGCCAGGCTATCCCGGTAGTCGGCAATCATGGCCAGGCTGAAGGCACCATCACCGGCGATGTCCTGGCCGCAGGAGACACGCACCGCCAGAGCGCGGCAGTCTCCTTCATTGAGAAGGTATAAGGGGAGACCGAATGGGCAGTCTGGCACGCGCTGCCAAGCAAATTGTGCATCCATTGCTGCCTTGAGCGTCTCGACCTTGTCGGGATCTCTGACGAGTGCATAGAGGCCAGGCGCTAAGCCATCGACGCGGTGGACGAAGAGCCCAAGGTGAATGCGTGGTCGCCAGGGAATCGCGTCCCAAGGCATCCCGCGTCGCTCATGTGTCGGAATCAATCGAGCGAGCATGCGGAAGAAGGTTACTTGTGAAATAGCGGTCGATCCATCCATCGCTACCGCGCTGCGGCGGCCAAGAATGGCCTTCTCCGCGCTGAGCAGGCCCTGACGGACTGGTGTCCCAAAAAGCGCATATTCCGATGGAAATCTGGAGAAGTCCTCCTTGATAGGCGTGCTTTCGCAGCGGCGCGTCGCCTGTGCAACCTCGTCGATCACTGGCCACTCGACGCTGTGCTCGAGGCTCAGCGTGTTGGCTCTGCCCTGCCAAAATACACCAGCGCCGTGCGCCGTCATTGGTTTCGAGTCGGCCGCAAGTGGCATCGAAAAATCCGGTGCAATCAACACGAGCAGTTCAGCTTCCTCGCGCTCTGCCGCCGCGAAATCCTCATTGCGGTCAAGCCCAAGCAGGCTGGAGAGGTTGCTGTTGCTAACGCCGTCAAGAAGCAGCAATTTCCAGCCGAGCGCCGCTGCCGCGATACGCAGACTGGCCAGCGCGTGGCCGACATCGTGCTGGCAGTAGCGGAACGCACGCTCACCGTACTTCCAGGCTTCGCGCCAATGCACCGACGACAGGCTCACGAGGAAGGAGCCCTCAGGGAAAGGCGCAATCAGCTCGGTCCACAGCTTCGCGTCGAGCGCCGCTCGCCGTTCAAGCGCGTGCTCCCTCGGCGCATAGTGGTACACGGCGGCCGTGTCACCGATGTGCTCGAGCGCAGGTAGTAGGGCATAGCCCTCGGTCGGATGAAGATTCCCGCTCGATGGATTTGCGCGCAACGGCCACGTGGTCTCGCCAACTTGCTTCCATGCTGTCAGCGAAAGTGTGTAGCGGAAAAATAACGAGACCGACTCCAGCGACAGTTGTGCCGGAGGCACAGTCTCGCGTGCATAGAGCTGCCAATAAGGCAGCGGGCGGCCTGCTTTGGGCAGAGGGAGGCGAACCAGATCCGCTCCCGTGTATCGCCGAAACGGATCGGGCTGCGTTGCCCAGTCCATATAGCCCTGCGCGGCGGCGTAGCGGTGGAAGTGGTGCTTGGTCCGCTCGTGGTAGGCGACGACCACTTCTTCGGGAGACGCATCTCCCCCGAGAATGCCCGCTCGTTCGAGCGCACCTGGCTCCCCCGATAGGGGTAAAAGACGATGGGGTGTGATGGCAATTTTCGTCATACGGTGAAGTACTCAAAGAGTGCCTGCGCGCTCGTCACCGGCAGGTCACAGCTGCGGTTTCGGCACACGTAGGCGCCGGGTAGGCCGCTTACGGTGTGTCGTCCCTGGCCGATCAGTTTTAGAAAAATCATGACGAGCAGCTCATATACGACAATCCAGCGACCTCAAAGAACTCAGACGGCTTGGGTCTATAGTATTTCTCCTCCACCTTCTTCGACTGCTCGGCGTAGGGCTGCGTCATGACTTCCTGCAGCTCTCGAACTAGAGAGTAGTTCCCCGCAGTCGCTTGGCTGTACGCAGGCACAAGCAACCACTCTCGCAAACTGTATTTTGGGTTGACGAGTTTCATCTGCCTAGAGAGCTCCTCACGGGAAGGGGGCTGCGCAGCATTCGTGACGGTCGTGCTGGCGCTGACTATGAGAGATTTCCATTTAGCGAGCCACTCTGACCAGCGCTTGTCCATCCCTTCGGAGTCATCGTAGAAGCTTTTTTTGAGTGGGCCAATGTCGTCGGGTACCATCGAGAGCTCGCGGAAGAAAAGGGTGTAATCGACAGGAGTTTGCACCATGAGCGTTTCGAGCTCACTGAACAACGCCGCGTGAAAAGTGCCGAGTCCAAGTTTGGCAGCCCACATCTTCTCCATTTGCGCTTGCATCACTGTCGCAAAGCCACTTCGAATCTCGTCGAGCTGTCGCAGAGTGTCCTGATGCGACGTCAGTGATGTCAGCAAGGGCCGCAACGCCGTACAAAACATGTGGAAGTTGCGTTCCGCTGCCACGGCTTGGTTCAGGAACGCGAAGTGATGTCCGCCACCCGTCCATGGCTGGTAGTGCGGGTTGAACACGTCGCAGAATCCGAATGGACCGTAGTCGAGTGTGAAGCCACCGGCCGCGCAGTTGTCGCTGTTGAAGTTGCCCTGGCAGTAGCCGACGCGAATCCAGCTCGCCACAAGCGACGTCAGGCGGCTGCGGAACTCGCGCGCGAGCAACACCACTTTTTCGGCAGTGCTTAGTTGTCTGTCGATGACGTCACCGTACTCACGATCGATCAAGTGCAACACAATCTGCTCGAGCTCCTCCATCGCTTTCGGGTGTTCCTTCTTGCGCGCACGGCGACCGAAGAGCTCGAGTTGACCGACCCGAATGAACGACGGTGCTACGCGCGTCGAAATGGCGACTGCCTCCGATATAAGTATGTCGGGATCCTGCGAGCGCGAGCCCTCCGAATACCACGGCCGCTTGACCTTCTCCGTTTTTGAAACGTACAAACTCAGAGACCGTGACGTTGGCACACCGAGCGCATGCATGTGCTCCTGCGCTAAGAACTCCCGGACACTTGAGCGCAGGACGGCGCGACCGTCCGCGCCGCGGCAGTATGGCGTCCGGCCGCCACCTTTTAGCTGCATTTCCCAGCGTCGACTGCTGATGACGGCCTCAAGCACGGAAACTGCACGACCGTCGCCGTATCCGTTGCCGGTTTGGAACGGGCACTGTTGGGTGTATTCGGTGCCGAAGATGGACAATGCGTACCCACACGCCCAACCCACCTTGCGCATCGGCTTCGGAACGTGCGAGATGTCGCCGGAGAACATGCGGACGAAGTCGGCCGACTGTGCCATGCTGTCGGCGAAGCCAAGTTCGCGAAAAAAGTTTTTGCTGTGAGCGACGTACTCGGGGTCTTTGATTGGCGTGGGATTGATGGGGACATAGTGGCCCGTAAAAACTTGTCGCGGCGCGTGGTCGGCTCCGTCTGCTTTCGCGTCAGGATCGCAGTTGAGCGTGTCCATAAGCGAGTAGTTTGCCAACTTTGCAAGATCGTCGAGCGTCGCGATGGCTGGGGAGGTTTCCTGGGACAGTCGATTTGTCATAGGTCTACTCATGGCGCGGGTAGAACGGCTGCTTCCCCGCTGCGTGATCCGTCGCATCGACGATTTCCTCGATTTCCGGGGCGACCCTTTTCACCATGACTTCGAAGCCCTGCCTCAAGGTCACCTGAGAGGACCCGCAGCCCTGGCAGCCGCCGCTCATGGTGATGAAAAGTTTACCTTCGCGAACCTCCACGAGTGAAATCTTCCCGCCGTGGTTCGCGATGGAGCGATTGACTTCCTTGTCCAGCAGTTGCTGAACGACCACGCCAAGCTCGGCATCGGATCGCCCTTGCTTGCTGGCGTGGACTGCCATCTCCAAGATCGCCGGCACGCCGGTGAGCAACTGCGTCCGGATCGCCGTCCCGATGGCCGCTTTCAGTCCCGACCACGAGGCGCCCGACTCCTTGCCGACGGTCACCACGCTCTCGGCGATGAGCATGCTGGCCACACCGGGTAGCGCGAACAGTCGCTCGACCAGCGGCGACCCGGTCGCCTGTTCCTTGTTGCCGAAGAAGAAGGGGCCGCCGGGATGCAAGCTGCGGCTCACGGTGAACTTGCACGTGTCGGGGTCGGCGAGAGAAGTCTCCGCGCGGATGCTGATCGGCTGATCCACAAAAGCCAGATTTACAGATGCCAGATCCACAGACAGTGCTTCAGACATTTTCGATGCTCTCTGCTGCAGCGCGCTCGCCCAAAGCACGCAGGTCGTTAAACGTATGTATCCCGCTGTTATGACCGTCGTTCCAATCGAACCCGATCGCGTAGTTGCCTACACTCCGGATCTGGCGTGGGCTCACGTCAGCCCGCACCGTCTTGGGATCGAGCAGCTTGCGTCCGCTCATCTCCTCGATGCAGAGGGCGCAATGACATGACAGGCGCAGGTCGCGGACATCGAAGTCGTCGCGATGACCGTCCTCCCAGAGGATGGACAAGGTACGCGGATCGCGGCGCAAGAGACCGATGGGCGTGTTCCGCGCTCCGGCAGGCCGCGCCGCGTCTTCCAGCCAGGCCGGCGCGCCCTCGTTGCTGTCCCACTTCCACACAAAGGGCTTCAGCGTCGCGACCGCTGCATGGAGCTGTTCCACCAGCGCTGCGGCGATGGTGGAGTACACTTTGGCGCTGACCGACTTTGGCTGGTCCACCACGATGGGCCTACCCTCATCACCGCAGGTGACGACATCGGCATCAAGGGGTAAAGCGCCCAGGAACGGGACGCCGATCTCCCGGCTCATCTGCTCGCCGCCGCCGTGACGGAAGATATCCGTGCTCTCGCCGCAGTGGGGGCAGGTGAAGCCGCGCATGTTCTCAATGATCCCAAGAATCGGAACCTGCACTTTCTCAAACATGCGCAAGCCGCGTCGGGCGATCTTGAGGCTCACGGCCTGGGGTGTCGTGACGATCACCACGCCCGACAGCGGCATGCTTTGCGCCAGTGTCAACTGGGTATCGCCGGTGCCGGGCGGGAGGTCGAGGATCAGGTAGTCCAGCGGTCCCCATTGCACGCCGCCGACGAACATCTTCAGGTATTTGCCCACCATCGGCCCGCGCAACACGGCCGGTTTGTCGTCTCCGGTAAGCATGCCCATCGATACCACCTTCAGACCGTGCCGCTCTGCCGGGATCATCTTGCTGTCCGGAGTCATCGCCGGCGGCTCATCGGTTGGGATGCCGAGCATGCCGGGGATGCTGGGGCCAAGGATGTCGGCATCTACCAGCCCGACGCAGGCTCCAAGCTGCTGCAGCGCGAGCGCCAGATTGACGCTCACCGTGGATTTCCCGACGCCGCCCTTGCCGCTGCCGACGGCGATGATATGACGAATCCCCGGTAGTTTCTCGGGGCCGACGGCCGACTGTGACGACGCGCCTGGCGCGTGCTGTTGCTGTTGGTTGTGGTCAGTGGTCTGCATGACTAAGTTCCTTGTATCTTCAGTTTAGGAGGCAGGTTTGCGGGTGAGCGGGAGTCACCAAAACAACAAGCTGCTTGTTAGGCCCTATCATTTTTTGAATCGCTCCGCTTCTTCTGAACCCTTGGTTGCGTTACCTTCGCTGTATGAGTGCGCACCCACGCCGGCTAGTTTTCCACCTTGCACGATCAGATACTCATCACGAATTGGACGGCCCTCGAAGTAACACTCGAGGATTTCACGCGTACCCGTAGCGTAGCGCGTTTGCGCCGTCAGGCTGCTGCCGGAAATATGCGGAGTCATGCCGTGGTTCGGCATGTGGCGCCAGGGATGATCGGCCGGTGGTGGTTGCGGGAACCAGACGTCGCCGGCATAACCAGCCAACTGGCCGCTTTCCAGCGCTGAGACAATCGCGTCGCGATCACACAATTTGCCGCGCGCCGTGTTGATCAGATAAGCACCGCGCTTGAAGTTCTTCAGCGTTGTTTCATTAATCATGTGTTCCGTTTCCGGATACAACGGACAGTTTAGCGTCACGACATCACAGACTTTGGTCAGACTTTCCACGCTGGTGTGATGGGTCAGATTGAGTTCTTTCTCGACCGATTCAGGCAGGCGATGGCGATCCGTGTAGTGCAGCTTGACATCAAAGGGTTTCAACAGGCGCAATACGCGCAAACCAATGCGTCCGGCAGCAACGGTACCGACGCTCATCGCTTCCAGATCGTAGGAGCGTTCCACGCAATCGGCGATGTTCCAGCCACCCTTGACCACCCAGTTGTACGAAGGAATATAGTTGCGCACCTGTGACAGGATCATCATTACCACATGTTCGGCAACGCTATTGCTATTGGAATAGGTCACTTCGGCAACGGTGATGTTGCGTGTGTTGGCAGCTTCCAGATCGATGTGATCGGATCCGATACCGGCAGTCACGATCATTTTCAGTTTCGGTGCCTTGGCGATACGCTCGGCTGTCATGTAAGCGGGCCAGAACGGTTGCGAGATGACGATCTCGGCGTCGTGCAGTTCGCGGTCAAGCACGCTATCGGCACCATCCTTGCTGGAAGTCACAACCAACTGATGGCCATTCGATTCCAGATATTTACGCAGGCCCAGTTCTCCGGACACGCTGCCCAGTAAGGTGCCGGGCTTGAAGTCGATGCCTTTCGGCGTCGGCAGCGTCTGCCCATCAGGGTAATGTTCTGGTTGCGCAACGTCATCGCGCGCATAAGACTTCGGGTAGCCCGCTATGGGGTCGTCGTAGAGTACACAAATAATTTTAGCCATTTCTTTTTCCTCTGAGTTAAAAATCGGTAATAGGTTGGAACAAGTATGTCATCAGTCGCTCCACCGCTTAGCCGATAGCATCCTGTTGTAAACATTCAGCAAGGTTATAAAAGCGGTTGCAGGGATTGCGCATGTAATTCTCCGAAGGTTAGTTAGTCTACAATTCAATAGATAGGTATCGTGCTGTCAACTTGCAACGCCCATGTATGAACGCCACCGGTCAGGTTTCTAATAGCTGTAAAACCATTCCGTTCTAAAAATAACGCAACCTGCATACTGCGCACGCCATGGTGGCAAATGCAGATAATCGGCTGTTGCGCATCCAGTTCGGACAGTCTGTCGGGAATGGTATTCATCGGCATCGTTAAGGATCCGTCAATATGACCGGCCTGAAACTCCCATGCCTCACGCACGTCGAGTAATACAGGCTGCTCTCGTACTTCATCCGCAAGCCATGCGGCCAATTCAATGGGTGTCAAATTTTGCATAATTTTTCATATTTAGGCGACCCTTCGTGGTTGAATAAAGCCGCCTGCCTCTTCATGTGTTATGCCGAGTCTCATTTGATTCCCGCGCACTTTTTGTCGGTACAGCCACACCATGAACGTAATCAGGCATTGAAAATCAGCCTGGGATTAAACCGCCGTTTAAAACCTACACAGCCACGACTTCGATGTCCGGTTCAATCGTCCGAAGCAGGTTCTCAATACTTTTAAGAGTGCCCGCTATTGAGCTCGGACAGCTGCCGCAAGCGCCTTGATAGTGGATGCTGAGATAGTTACCAGCAAGATCCACTACGTGCAAATCGCCGCCATCGCCTTGCAGAGCGGGGCGTATCTGCTCGTCGAGCAACGCGTTGATCTGCTCGAGGCGCTGTTGATCCTCGCCACTAAGTTCAGCAATTACCGTGCTCGCTGCGGCAACCGTGGTAGCCGACTGCGCATCTGCCGCTGGAGCGGCACGTATGGGTACGGCAATCAGGCGCTTCAACTCCGGCCAATCGGTACCGCCGTCCTGAGTGACCGTGAGCCAGCGATCAACGTAAAACACATTGCTTACGTGTTCAATGTCGAACAGCGCGGAGGCCAGCACATCGTCCTTGGCTTGCTCAGCGTTGTCGTATGAGTGGGTAATGCCCCAAGTCAACGGCTCATGGAGTATGAACTTCATCGCATTCGGATTGGGCGTGTCTTCGATTTCAACAATTTTTGGCATTTCAATTTCCTAAAAACAGGATCGTATTTTTGGCGTCTGGAATACGAATTTCCCCTATTAAGGGAAATAACAGCGCATCCAAACGTAGCAACTTATAGCTGTGCCGCTTGCAGCAATTTTTGTAATTCGCCTTGCTCAAACATCTCGCGCATGATGTCGGAACCGCCAACAAGCTCGCCTTTGATATAAAGCTGCGGAATAGTCGGCCAGTTAGCGTAGGACTTGATGCCATCCCGGATTTCCGGGTCAGCCAATACGTCCACCGTGAACAGATTCGGCCCGCCGCATGCCTTGAGCATCTGGATCGCCGCGCCGGAGAAGCCGCACTGCGGAAACTGGGGCGTACCTTTCATGTACAGCACAACCGGGTTGGTCGTTACTTGTTGGTTAATTCTTTTCTGAGCATCCATCATAATCATTGTCCAAAGTAGTTTAATTGTTGCTTTTAATCCACGCCTCAGGCGTGAAGGTTTGTATCGACAGTGCGTGAATTTCTGTACGCATACGCTCGCCCAGTGCCAGATACACTAATTGATGTTGCTGCACCCTGTTTTTGCCGGTGAATTTCGGGCTAACGATCACCGCCTCGAAATGCTGACCGTCATCACCTTGCACTTCCACATAATCGCTAGACAAGCCATCCATGATGTAGCTTCTTAAGTCACTCGCTGTTAGCATCGCATTCTCTCAATGTTAAAATTACAGTAAACACAGATAAGGCATACAGGAACGACGAAATCCCTGAACCTTTGCGTACGTTATAGAAAAAATTATTTTCATATTCAGGCATCACCGATCATCACGTGCATCGGATCATGTTCCGCCTCGGTTGACGTGTTATCAATTGCGTTGAATGCGGCCTGTAGTGTGTGCCACGGGAGTATCGCGCATTTGACGCGCACCGGCAGGTCGGCTATGCCGGCAAACACCACCAGGCGTCCGATGTGGTGATCGCCGCTCAAATCAAGCTTGCCGGTCGCCATATCGAGAAATTCGTGAATCAGTAGTTCCGCTTCAGCTCGTGTCTTATCCTTGACGGCCACCGTCATCATCGACGCCGACGCCTTGCAGATCGCGCACGCTGCACCTTGAAACGCGATGCCGTCGATGCATTCGCCACAGAGGTTGAGTGCCACCTCGATATGATCACCGCACAGCGGATTGTGCCCCGCCGCATGGTGGCTAGGGTGCTCGAGCACGCCATAATTGCGTGGTTTCTTGTTGTGGTCGAGGATGACCTCTTGATATAACGCTCTAGGATCGGCCATTATAAAAACACCTTCTGTACGGTGCGGATGCCGACGATCAGCGCGTCGACTTCTGCCATGTTGTTGTAAAATGCAAACGAGGCACGCGAGGTGGCAGGCAGCTTGAAGCGCTGCATCACCGGCTGCGCACAATGATGTCCGGTACGCACTGCGATACCCTCCTCATTGAGCAGTGTCCCAATGTCATGCGGGTGCACACCGTCGATTACAAATGACAGCACTGCGGCCTTGTGTTCAGCGGTGCCGATAATGCGCACGCCCGGCAGTCGGGCCATCTGCTCGCTGGCGTAATGGAGTAGGGAACGTTCGTGTGCGTAAATAGCGTCCATGCCGATTGCCGACAGATAATCCACTGCAGCGCCAAGTCCAATCGCCGCTGCGATGGGTGGTGTGCCAGCTTCAAATTTATGCGGGATCGTGTTGTAGGTGGTCTTCTCAAACGTGACCGACAAGATCATGTCGCCGCCGCCCTTGAAGGGCTGCATACGCTCAAGTAGTGCCGTTTTACCGTAAAGAATGCCGATGCCGGTCGGACCGCACAGTTTATGGCCCGAAAACGCATAAAAATCACAGTCAAGATCCTGCACGTCGACTGGCATGTGTGGCGCGGCCTGTGCACCGTCGATCAGCACCGGAACCCCGTGTGCATGGGCAAAAGCGATCATCTGCTTGATCGGGTTGATCGTACCCAGCGCGTTGGAAACATGCATCACGCCGACGAATTTGGTGCGCTCGTTGAACAGCTTTTCATAGTCGTCAATCACCAGCTCACCAGCGTCGTTGACCGGCACCACACGAATCGTCGCGCCTTTTTCTTCCGCCAGCATCTGCCACGGCACGATGTTGGAATGGTGCTCGAGCGTGGTCAGGATAATTTCGTCGCCGCGTCCGATGAACTTGCGGCCATAACCATGCATCACCAGATTGATGGCATCGGTGGTGCCGCTGGTAAAGATCACTTCGCGTTCTTCACGCGCATGGATGAAATGCTGCAATTTGCGCCGCGCCTCCTCGAATTCGTTGGTCGCAATCTCCGATAGTGTATGCACTGCACGATTGATATTGGCGTGCTGCGTAGACTGATAACGCATCAGGCGATCGATGACCTGTTGCGGCATCTGACTCGATGCAGCGTTATCGAGATACACCAGCGGCTTACCGTTGACCTGCAACTTGAGGATCGGGAAATCGGCGCGAATCCGCTCGATGTCGAATACGGACGTCACTTGTGCTTTGCGCGCAGTCTGAATAGTGGTCATGGCAGGCCTGTTGTTTGTTCAAGCACCGTCTGCTCGAGTTGGTGCTTGAGTGATGCGATGGGGATGCGGTCGATAACCTCGGCGCCGAACGCATAGGTCAACAGGTTACGGGCCGCCGCCTCGGTCAGCCCGCGGCTTTGCAGATAAAACACCTCCTCGCTGTCAAGCTGGCCAATAGTCGCGCCATGCGTGCACTTGACGTCGGAAGCAAAAATCTCCAGTTGCGGCTTGGTATCGATGTGCGCCTTGGCGGTCAACAGCAGGTTGCGGTTGGACTGTTTTGCGTCGGTACGCTGCGCACCTTCGCGCACCATAACCTTGCCATTAAACACTGCATGCGCACTGCCGCCGACGATGCATTTGTGCAACTGGCGGCTGATGCCGTGGGGCTTGGCGTGGTCGATACAGGTATGGGTATCGGCCAGTTGTCGCCCAGAGATCAGCGTCAGCCCGTCGAGCGTGCAGGTGGCGCCCTCGGCCGTTTGCAACACGTGCAGGTTATAGCGTGAAATACGCGCACCCAGCGCGACACTCACCGACTGATAGTTGCTGGCGCGCCCGAGTGACACCGCGCAGTTGGCAATATGAAACGCTTTACTGCCTTCGCGCTGAACCCGAATGTGATTCACATGTGCATTGTCTTTCAGCACGATTTCGGTAACGGCGTTGGTGAAATGGGCTTCTTCTTGCGAATGTGCTTGGGACAGCACGACATAATCCTCAATCACTGTCACGGCGCTGCCAGCCTCGGCAAGCACCAGACAGCGCGGGGTGCTGACAAACTCTTTTTGCGTGGCAATAAACAGTAAATGGACTGGCGCTGCCACGGCTACGTCACGCTGCACGATGACCACTGCGGCATCGTGCAGCGTTGCAGTGTTTTGCGCAGCGAATGCATCGTTGATAAAGGGTGCGTGCCGACCGAGATGCGGCTCGATTGCCGTTGCGTGCGTAGCCATCGCTGCCGACAGGTTGGACACCGCCACGCCACTTCGCTTACTCGTACTGGACAACTGCGGCGCATAGAACCCATCAACAAACACCAGCCGGGTGGTCGCTTCTTCAATATAAAAGTGAGCGACATCGGCTGCTTCCAGGCAGCTTGCACTGAGTGCCGAAGTGAACGACATGTTGCTGAGTAATGAAATGTCGGTGAAGCGCCACTCCTCGTCACGCGGGGTGGGCAGTGTCAGCGTGCTGACGCACTTGACTGCCTCTTCGCGAAGTGCGGTGAGCCACGCCAACTGGCTCGCCGCCAGTTCCGGCTGTTTTGCCAACAGGTTTTCAAGAAAACTCCCGGCAATTACCCGAGTCGGTGCAGTGGTTTCGCTCATGCGACTACACTCGCAGCGGTCTTATACTCGGTGCTGACCCAGTCGTAGCCGCGCGTCTCAAGCTCAAGAGCCAGCGCCTTGCCGCCGGTCTTGATGATGCGGCCGGCATCCATCACGTGCACGTAATCGGGCACGATATAGTTCAACAGACGCTGATAGTGCGTCACCATCACCATCGCATTGTCTTGGGTGGTGAGCTGGTTAACGCCATGGGCAACGATTCTGAGTGCGTCGATATCAAGACCGGAATCGGTCTCATCAAGAATCGCCAGACGAGGCTCCAGCAGCGCCATCTGTAATATTTCGTTGCGCTTCTTTTCACCACCGGAGAAACCTTCGTTGACGCTGCGGCCAAGAAAATCGGGACTCATTTCCAGCAATTTCATCTTTTCGCGCACGAAGTCATCAAACTCAAGCGGGTCAAGCTCTTCGTTGCCGCGTTGTTTTTGAAGCGTGTTGTAAGTAAGGCGCAAAAACTGGCTGTTGCCGACGCCGGGCACCTCGATCGGATACTGAAAGGCCATAAAAAAACCGGCTAACGCACGATCTTCGGGTTTCAGCGCCAACAGATCCTGGCCTTCGAACAGCACGGTGCCACTCGTAACTTCATAGGCTGGGTGGCCCGCCAGTACCTTGGCGAAGGTGCTCTTGCCAGAACCGTTCAGGCCCATGATGGCGTGGACTTCACCGCTCCTGACCGTGAAGTCAAGGTCCTTTAGTATATCGATACCATTCACGGTTGCACATAGTCCGCGCACTTCCAATAATACTTTACTGTCTGGGTAAATCATCCGACACTTCCTTCGAGTTTAAAGCTGAGGAGATTGGTCGCCTCGACCGCAAACTCCAGAGGTAATTGTTGAAATACGTCTTTGCAAAAGCCATTAATGATCATAGATACCGCTGCCTCAGCATCGACACCGCGCTGAGCAAAGTAGAACATCTGGTCTTCACCGATCTTCGAGGTTGACGCTTCGTGCTCAACCTGGGCGCTGTTGTTGAGTACCTGGATATAAGGGAAGGTGTTGGCACCGCACTCTTCGCCAATCAGCATCGAATCGCATTGTGAATAATTGCGCGCACCCGTGGCGTTGGCCGCAATCTTGACCAACCCACGGTAGCTGTTGTTCGACTTACCTGCGGAAATACCTTTGCTGACTATCGTGCTACGCGTATTTTTGCCAATATGAATCATTTTGGTACCGGTGTCGGCTTGCTGATAGTTGTTAGTGACGGCAACCGAATAAAATTCACCGACCGAGTTGTCGCCCAGCAAAACCACCGATGGATACTTCCAGGTAATCGCCGCACCGGTCTCAACCTGCGTCCACGAAATACGCGAGTTGACGCCTTTAGCCAGGCCGCGTTTGGTCACGAAATTGTAAATACCACCCACGCCGTTTTCGTCGCCTGCATACCAGTTCTGCACCGTTGAATACTTGATGTCGGCATTATCGAGGGCGACCAGTTCAACCACCGCCGCATGCAGCTGATTGGTACTGAACGCCGGCGCGGTACAGCCTTCCAGGTAGGATACCGAGGCACCTTCCTCGGCGATAATTAACGTGCGCTCGAATTGCCCTGACTCTTCGGTGTTGATGCGGAAATAGGTCGACAAATCCATCGGGCACTTGACGCCTTTTGGAATAAAGCAAAACGAGCCGTCGGTAAATACCGCAGAGTTGAGCGCGGCGTAAAAGTTATCGCCAGTTGGTACCACGGTGCCAAGATACTTCTTTACTAACTCCGGATGCTCCAGCACCGCTTCCGACATTGAGCAAAAAATGACGCCGACTTCGGCCAGCTTGTGTTTGTAGGTGGTCGCTACCGAAACGCTGTCAAAAATCACATCGACCGCAACGCCCGCCAGCGCCATGCGCTCATGCAACGGTACACCAAGCTTCTCGAAGGTACGCAGCAATTCAGGATCAACCTCATCGATACTGTTTAACTTGGCTTTGATCTTGGGCGCGGCGTAGTAGCTGATCGCCTGATAATCAATCTTCGGGTGGTGACAATTTTGCCACTCGGGCTCCGTCATCTTGAGCCATGCCTGGTAGGACTTGAGGCGAAATTCGAGCAGCCACTCGGGCTCTTTTTTCTTGCTCGAAATCATCCGAATAATGTCTTCATTGAGACCCTTCGGCGCGACCTCCGATTCGATGTCGGTGATGAACCCATGCTTGTAGGGCTGATTGACCAAGTTTTGCAGTACTGCACTCATTATAATTACCTCAATGTCTTCTAAGCAAAAATATGCTTTTAAACCTCTTTGAAAACCAAAAAATCCAATCTAAGCGATATTTCTGCGCGTCCCCAGTGGCCACTGAGTGACCATTCATGGCGAAGTGTCAGTTATTTTTCAGGTTGAAGCTTTCGCCGCAGCCACACTCGCTCTCGGCATTGGGATTGTCGACCTTTAAGGTCTCGCTGAATCCTTCCTTGACGAAGTCAATGTGTGAACCGTCGAGAAATGGCAGGCTGACCGCATCAACCATTAGCATTACATCATGCGACTCGAACACTTGGTCGCCAGCACACACTTCGTCCGCATAGTCGAATGTGTACGCAAAGCCGGAGCAGCCGACTTTTTTTACGCCCACGCGCAAGCCCATCCCCTCTTTGCCGTTCTTCACAAACCGTGCCTGAATTTTTTTCGCGGCATTTTCCGTCAATGTAATCGCCATCACTATTCACCAAGTTTTTATGCATGTAAATACAGGACTGATTTAGTCCTGTATTGACTATAGAATACCTGAGTAATTTAGTCAACTACTATGTGGTTGTAAGCCCGTTGCGGCCTGGCAATGCTGTATAAACTAGCGGGTGTGAATCCCGCCCAGGTAATCGCTAGCCACGAGCCTGGTATTGAGCCTTGCAGGCCATAGAGGTAACGATATGCTTGATGCGTAGGCACGAAAGAAAGCGAGGCGCAAAGGTGGAGAGCATGAAAAACCGGGGGATGGAGGCAGTCAGAGCCGGTTATATCATCGCTCTATGAGGAGACAAAAAAACAAATGTTTTGCGACAGGTTAGATAAAGCACCAATAAGGCCTCCCCGGTTTTGCATGCTCTCTTATCTTAAGGACAGACTGCTGGGCGCAAACAACATTCCACAGTTACCTGATTTGATTCGGGCTGCGGCTACCTGTGGCTAATGCGAAGTTACCTTACGTTGCATTTGTACAACTCACAAAAAAACTGCATGCAATATACCTGTAATATAGATAATTTAGCGTAAAAACTGGAGTCGCTAGTTAAAAGATAGTATTCTAGTAAATAATAGATAAGTGGTTGTATTATATATCTTTTCTGTTTAAATAATTTAACGCCAAGACTAAATAATCTTGGCAGATACTATTTATTTAAGCAGCGCTTTACTGTTGTTTTATTACTACAACAACTTATTATTCCACATCATGTATGTGGCTACAGGATGGTCAATATAACTGACCATTAACAGTTATAACAATTTTGGAGGGTTTGCTTGTGGGTGTTCCTTTACGTCAGCAGTTAGCGGTAGGCAGTTATCTAACTGATGTTACGCACCCACCCTTCAAAAAGCGTATTATTTCGGGATGGAAAAAATAAAACTAGAATTATACACAGACTACCTGATCTGCAATAACGGGTTTGCGACGGCGACCGGATTGTCGGCAATGATGGAAGGGGATATAAGCCATGACCAGATGACGCGTTTTCTGGCATCGAAAGCATTTACCTCCAAAGACCTGTGGGGGCAAGTTAAAGCGACAGTACGCCAGATAGAACAGGAAGATGGTTGCCTGATATTTGACGATACCATTCAGGAGAAGGCCTGGACGGATGAGAACGAAATCATGTGCTGGCACTTTGATCACTGCAAAGGGCGTTCGGTCAAAGGAATCAATTTGCTGAACGCCCTATACTATAGTGGGGAAGTTTCAATTCCCGTCGCCTTTGAAGTGGTGCGCAAGCCTTACCAGTTCAGTGATGTGAAGACCCGCAAGGTCAAGCGGGCCAGTGAGTTCACCAAAAATGAGCTGATGCGGGAGATGATAGCGACCAGTGTGGCGAATGCCATCAAGTTCCGCTATGTGTTGACGGACAGTTGGTTTGCCAGCAAGGAAAACTTTGAGTTCATCCTGAAAAAAGACAAGCACTTCATCAGCGCCCTAAAGGATAACCGCTTGGTGGCTTTAACAGAAGACGACAAGAAAGAAGGCCGTTTTGTACGGATCAGTCAGCTGGAATTGGCGGATCAGCAGGCGGTGCGCGGTTGGATGAAAGGTTTTCCTCATGAGGTGCTTTTCGTCCGTCGGGTCTTTACAAACAAAGACGGCAGCATCGGCCTATTGAATCTGGTGTGCAGTGATTTAGCGTGCAATGGCGAACAAGCCGCCACGATCTACCAAAAACGGTGGAAAGTTGAGGAGTTCCACAAGTCATTAAAATCCAATGCGGGGTTGGCAAAGTCACCAACCCGTACGGTCACTACCCAGAACAACCATGTCTTCATGTCGATCTATGCGGTGTTCAAGCTGGAATGTCTGAAGATAAAACACAAGGCCAATCATTTTGCGCTAAGAACTAAGCTGTTTATCAAAGCGAACCAGATAGCTTATGAAGAGTTGCAAAAATTACTGGCTGCGTAACATCAGTTATCTAATTAAACAAAAGCTAAAAGGGGTTAAAAAATACCCTTTAGTGCTGATGCTGGAACCATTGTTTCGTTGCAACTTAGCTTGTGCGGGCTGTGGTAAAATCGATTATCCTGATGATATTCTCGACAAACGTTTACCTGATTACCCATAATCCTCAGCCATCTTCAGTAGCCGCATAGGCATAGGTGGTGTTCTGACTGCAACGTAACATAGGCGGGGCAGCATATCCTCAAGGACAAATCGCCGATTGAAGCGATAACAAAATTCTGCCAAATAGCGCGGAAGGTGTTTATGATTGATAGCGTGATAAGTCCCGTCAATCGACCTTTTGACATTACCTATCATCGTATTGACCCAAGTGAAGGGTTCCAGCGAGACACATTCAGGGCCTCCACCGGTTACGATGCTGGTATGCTGGCATCCTGCCTTGGTAACAGCGGCAAAACAGGCCAGTCCGTCCGAGACCACGTGACTATCGGTGCTAAGATGGCGCTTCGCCCAACGAGTGATTTCTTTGGAGCGGAACCCGTTGACCACAGTCATGTTCATGGCAATAGGATGTCCTTTTTCGTTGACCGACACAGCCGCCACAAAAGGTGTTTTGTTGGGTGAACCCCGTCCACGCTTGCCTCCCCGATGTTCGCCGCCCCAATACACGTCATCCAGTTGGATGACGCCGGATAACGGCTTACTATCATCACGCTCCTTCATTACTTGCATCAGCTTCTGTTTGATGCTCCAGGCGGTATTGTATGAAACACCTAATTGACGGCGCAGTGAAAGGGCAGAAACGCCAGTTTTTGCTTGTGTGGTCAAGTGGATCGCGAGAAACCAAGTTGTTAACGGGAGTTTCGTCGCAGAAAAAATGGTGCCACTAATGAGGGAATGTTGATGGTGGCAGTGATTGCACTGATAAACCACTCGTGTTTTCAGGGAGCAGTAGCTTTGCCCACCGCATTCAGGGCAAACATAGCCTTGAGGCCAGCGCCACTGAAACAAGGCTTTTCGGCATTGCCCTTCACTCCCATAATTTTTCATGAACTCGCCCAGGCTATAGCCTTTTTGAAATTGAACTTTGTTTTTCATGACGTTATCCCATCCGTATGGTAGATACTGTCAGTATAGACATTCTTGTAACATTGGCTGTTCTTTATGGGTAATTAGGAACGTTTATCATTCGAAGAATGTATGCAGGCTGTTGATGAATGTAATGCGCCCATGGTTTCAATTCCAGGTGGTGAACCGCTTATTCATAAAGAAATGCCGTAAATTGTTGCGGGTATTATTGCACGCAAAAAATTTGTGTATTTATGTACAAATGCCTTGTTATTAAAAAAGAGGATTGATGTATAGTGGACCCCGAAAACCGGACAATAGTTTAAGCTATGCTCTGTCGATAAATGAGAAGCAGGAAATGAGCGAAAGCAAACGGAAGATTTATACAGGGGCGCAAAAAGCCAAGATCGCCTTGGAAGCGGTTCGAGGCATAAAGACCATCAATGAGATTGCCCAGGATAACAACGTCCATCCGACTCAGGTTAGTCAATGGAAAAAGGAATTGATGGACAATGCAGGCAGGCAGCCTGTTTGATGGTAAGCGGGGACCGAAGCCTACCGATGCACAGAGCGATCCGGATCGGCTGTATGCCAAAATCGGGCAATTGAACATGGAATTGGACTGGCTTAAAAAAAAGTCTGGACTCAGCCTATAGATGAGCGGCAATCGTGGATAGCACCGGATAATACACTGGCGCTATCCCTGCAATGCAAGCTGCTCCAGGTTACGCGCTCGGTCGTCTATGCCCATAAAAAGCGTTTACTGAAAGCCGTTGATGAAGATGAATGCCTGTTGTTGCAGTTGCTCGATGAAGAGTATACGCGGCACCCCTTTTATGGCTCACGGCGTATGACGAAATACTTATGCGGACTTGGGCACAGGGTTAATCGCAAACGAGTTCAGCGCTTGATGCAAACGCTAGGCCTGGCTGGGATGACCCCTGGCCCCAATACCGGTAAGCCGCATCCGCAACATAAGATTTATCCCTATCTGTTAAGGGGCATCGACATCATTCGCCCCAATCAAGTATGGAGCACTGATATTACTTATATCCGGCTACCGCGCGGCTTCGTTTATTTGGTGGCAATCATCGACTGGTATAGCCGCAAAATACTTTCCTGACGGTTGTCGAACACCATGGATGCGGGATTCTGTGTCGACTGTTTGGAAGAAGCCATCAAGGCCTACGGGATGCCTGAGATCTTCAATAGTGACCAGGGATCGCAATTCACCAGCGATGCTTTTACTGGCGTGCTGCTCAACAGCGGCATCACGATCAGCATGGACAGATATTTGCTCCTGCAATATCTGCATTCCCCACATCCGTGTAGGTTATGGGCGTGGTCGCGCACTGGACAATATTTTTGTCGAGCGGCTCTGGAGAACGGTGAAATATGAAGAAGTCTATTTGAAGCAGCATGACAGTGTACAGAGCTTGCTGATGGGATTGACCGACTACTTCATGTTTTATAATGAAGAGCGGCGTCATCAATCATTGGGCTATGAAACACCCAGTGTGGTTTACCAAACAGCTAGGGGTGGCGGTGCAATGATCGTGGATAAATACGGAGCGGCAGAAATATCAGTTCCCGTATCAAAAAATTGGGACAGCGCCATTCAGCTGGAGTGTGAACAGGCCTCTATCTTAAATTAAGGCATTATTTGCCTGGACAATGGGGTCCACTATAGAAAATGCTCAAGAAGTAGCTAATTTTCTGGATTACGCGACGGAATTGGGTGTGGAAGGTATAACTATTGCTCCTGGATTTAGTTATGAGCGGGCGCCACAACAAGATGTATTTATTAAGGGTAAAGATGTTAAAGATTTATTCAGGGGCATTTTTAGAATAGGCAAAAATCGCAAATCGCAAATGGCAATTAAATCATTCATCGCTTTATCTTGATTTTTTGGCCGGAAATCAAAACTACGAATGCACGCCTTGGGGCAATCCTACGCGCAATGTTTTTGGCTGGCAAAAACCCTGTTATTTACTGGCAGATGAAGGTAATGCGGCAAGCTTCAAAGAGCTCCTGGATACCACGCCATGGGACAAATACGGTAACGTAAATAATCCTAAATGCGCAAGCTGTATGGCTCATTGTGGCTATGAAGCGACGGCAGTTGAAGACATGTTAAGACATCCGTTAAAAGCATTGCTAACTTCTATCAGAGGCCCTAAAACCGAAGGTGATATGATGCCTGAACCTATGCCTCAATATGTAGAAGAGAAACCTTTATCAACACTTTCAGGTATTCCTATCAGAGTGGAAATGGTTGATTAACATATTGCATGGCAAGCTCAACATAGTTGCGAAGGTTGTAGCTCGTTTTTGGGTAACTTCTCATTAGTTGAGAGCATGCAAAACCGGGGGAGGCACTCAGATCCGATAGCATCACCGGCCTATGAGGCAATGGAAAACAAGTATTTATTCGACCGGTTAGATAAAAATCAATATTGCCTCCCCCGGTTTTGCATGCTCTCCATCATTAAAAACTTTCGGGCCGGTTTGCAAAACCGCCGATGTGCCAGTTTAGTGATCGCTGATGAAACTCCATTCGTTCGGTTCTGTCGTAATCAGGGCGGCTTAAGGCCTGTTAATAATGGCGACAGAACCGGTTGTTCCATCGGCATTAGTCTCTGTGCTCATCCAAGTGCACTTTGCCTCGGAAAACAAGATATTGATAGCCGCTATAAACCAGCATGACGGGAATCAAAAACCCGATAGTTGAGAGCATAAATATCAATGTCTTGCTCGAAGATGCTGCCTGCGTCAATGATATCGAAGCAGGAATCATATACGGATAATAGCCGATAGTCACGGCGGTAAAAGAGGCCAGAGAAATAATGACACTCCAGAAAAAAGCCCTTAATTCGAACTTCATCCGTACAGCCCGTATCAACATAATAAAGGCAAAGACTGCCAAAACCAGAAAGAAATCCAGATAATAGCCGGTTCCAGTATCAGCCCAGCGCGCTGCAAAATAAGGATTTAGCTGAGCTGCCAAGATGACCGCCGTCATCAGAATAACTATTTCCAGGACGGCTGCTATATAGGCTTGAGCACTGCTTATTCGCTGAATTGCACCTTCGGTCTTTATCATTAAATAGGTTGCGCCCAGTAAGCTGTACCCGCTTACCACACCTAAGGCAACCAGTGCCGAAAAGGGCGTAAACCATCCCCAGACGTTGCCCTGATAGTCGCCCTCGGTAATGCCCAGTCCGCTAATCAAGCTACCAAAGGCAAGCCCTTGAGCCAGGCCCGCCGCTAAGCTGCTGTAGCCAAACATCAGATTCCAGGGGGCGTTATTGCGGGCATGATGACGAAACTCAAAGGCGACACCCCGAAAGATAAGGGCAAACAACATAACCATGACCGGTATATACAGCGATTGTAGCGTGATGGCAAAAACCAGGGGAAAGGCGCCGAATAATGCGCCGCCAAGTAATACCAGCCAGGTTTCATTCGCATCCCAGACACTTTCAATACTTTTCATCATGATAGTGCGATGATTGTCATCCCTGGTAAAAAGGGAAAGAATGCCTACACCCAGATCAAAACCATCCAGAACGACATATATAAATAGCATCAGGCCGATAATAAAAAACCAGATATTGGCGAGCAGGCTATGAATTTCAGTGTCCATATTCCAGGACCTCGGAAGCGTTATCAAGTGAACTCAAATGACACTTCATGACGGCGGCATCAATGTCAAATCGGGGCCTTTCCGGAGAATGTGGGCGGCAAATATCAGAAACAAAATAAAAAGACCGCTATAAATAACCACAAAAGCAACCAGACTGACTGCCACCACAGACGCCGGTAGCGTCGATGCCGCATCGCGGGTTCGTAACAGGCCGTAAATTACCCAGGGCTGACGGCCAACCTCCCGTACAATCCAGCCGGATTCGGCAGCCACATAGCCAAGCGGAATTGAAGCTATCCAAGCACGCAGCAACCAACGATGAGTGCAAAGGGACTCGGCTGATAATTGCCCTTTAAGCCAAACGACCGATGTCCACACCATGAGTCCCATAAAAACCAACCCGATCACCACCATAATCCGGAAGCTATAGAAAATGAGTGGAATAGCGGGTGGCTGGTCGGCTTGGGGAAATGATTTTAAGCCTTGTACCTGTCCTTGCCGATCGCCGGTCGCCAGAACACTTAAACCGTTCGGGATAGAAAGGGCCCAAGCGTTTTTTTGTTCCATTTGGTTAGGCCAGGACAGTAGATTCCAGGCAGCCCCTTTGCCTTCCTGATTTGTCGTCCAATGCGCTTCGATAGCAGCGCCTTTTGCCGGTTGGCTTACAAACACCTCAAGACCACTGCCGTGGCCCAGGAATAATTGAATAGGCACCACAAAAATTACCCCTATCAAGGCCAGCTTAAAGGACTTAAGAAAAAAATCCGTATTTCTATTTTTTAGAATATACCATGCCGATAAACCGCCGACAACGAAGAGGCTGGTCGTCAGGCAGGCAAACCACATGTGTAGAACGCCCCATGGCATGTTTTTATTAAAGATCGCTGCAAAATAGCTGTCCACCACAACCCTGTTATTTTCCAGATGAATGCCTGCCGGTGTTTGCATCCAAGAATTAGCAACCAAAATCCAAAAAGCAGATAAGGATGCTCCTAACGCCACCATACAGGTAGCTATCAAATGCATGATTGGAGGAACCCGCATCCATCCAAACAGCATAATGCCGAGAAAACCGGCCTCCAGCATAAAGGCCATGGCGGCTTCGTAGCCCAGAATATTGCCGAAGAATTCTCCTGTCATCATGGCAAAGCGGGACCAGTTGGTGCCAAACTCAAACTGCAGGGGAATACCGCTGATAACGCCCACCGAAAAATTGAGCAAAAATAATTGAGCCCAGAAACACGCATGCCAATAATTGTCAATATCGCCTGTTTTCAACCATAACCATTCAAATATTACTAGGATAAGCGATATCCCCACGGTCGTGAGCGGCCATAAAACGTGGAACATAGCGGTGACAGAGAATTGCAAGCGTGACAAAAAAATCGGGTCTTGTAAGCTTTCCATTGGTACGTTTCTCCTGTTTGATATTACATTCTGAGTATTCCAGTATTGATTGTTATTTTTGGCTATGTCATCGTTAACTATGGAATTTTATATTTCTTTTTAATAACTGATGTTACGCAGCCAGTAATTTTTGCAACTCTTCATAAGCTATCTGGTTCGCTTTGATAAACAGCTTAGTTCTTAGCGCAAAATGATTGGCCTTGTGTTTTATCTTCAGACATTCCAGCTTGAACACCGCATAGATCGACATGAAGACAGGGTTGTTCTGGGTAGTGACCGTACGGGTTGGTGACTTTGCCAACCCCGCATTGGATTTTAATGACTTGTGGAACTCCTCAACTTTCCACCGTTTTTGGTAGATCGTGGCGGCTTGTTCGCCATTGCACGCTAAATCACTGCATACCAGATTCAATAGGCCGATGCTGCCGTCTTTGTTTGTAAAGACCCGGCGGACGAAAAGCACCTCATGAGGAAAACCTTTCATCCAACCGCGCACCGCCTGCTGATCCGCCAATTCCAGCTGACTGATCCGTACAAAACGGCCTTCTTTCTTGTCGTCTTCTGTTAAAGCCACCCAGCGGTTATCCTTTAGGGCGCTGATGAAGTGCTTGTCTTTTTTCAGGATGAACTCAAAGTTTTCCTTGCTGGCAAACCAACTGTCTGTCAACACATAGCGGAACTTGATGGCATTCGCCACACTGGTCGCTATCATCTCCCGCATCAGCTCATTTTTGGTGAACTCACTGGCCCGCTTGACCTTGCGGGTCTTCACATCACTGAACTGGTAAGGCTTGCGCACCACTTCAAAGGCGACGGGAATTGAAACTTCCCCGCTATAGTATAGGGCGTTCAGCAAATTGATTCCTTTGACCGAACGCCCTTTGCAGTGATCATAGTGCCAGCACATGATTTCGTTCTCATCCGTCCAGGCCTTCTCCTGAATGGTATCGTCAAATATCAAGCAACCATCTTCCCGTTCTATCTGGCGTACTGTCGCTTTAACTTGCCCCCACAGGTCTTTGGAGGTAAATGCTTTCGATGCCAGAAAACGCGTCATCTGGTCATGGCTTATATCCCCTTCCATCATTGCCGACAATCCGGTCGCCGTCGCAAACCCGTTATTGCAGATCAGGTAGTCTGTGTATAATTCTAATTTTATTTTTTCCATCCCGAAATAATACGCTTTTTGAAGGGTGGGTGCGTAACATCAGCTCATAAGTTTCAATCCATTCTGTCCGCATCAGCTTATCCTATTTTAAATCTCATTCGATCCAGCTAAAGTTCACCGGCTAGCCTTAAAACTTCTTTTTCTAATTTTTCAGAAACCCTGAAGTTTGCTTTTTTAAGCTGGGTAAAAATATCCGCGACTGAGCTAATGATCTGCTGTTGTTTGGCTTTAAGTAAAATACCTAATAAACCTGTAAACTGATGTTACGCAGCCAGTAATTTTTGCAACTCTTCATAAGCTATCTGGTTCGCTTTGATAAACAGCTTAGTTCTTAGCGCAAAATGATTGGCCTTGTGTTTTATCTTCAGACATTCCAGCTTGAACACCGCATAGATCGACATGAAGACATGGTTGTTCTGGGTAGTGACCGTACGGGTTGGTGACTTTGCCAACCCCGCATTGGATTTTAATGACTTGTGGAACTCCTCAACTTTCCACCGTTTTTGGTAGATCGTGGCGGCTTGTTCGCCATTGCACGCTAAATCACTGCATACCAGATTCAATAGGCCGATGCTGCCGTCTTTGTTTGTAAAGACCCGGCGGACGAAAAGCACTTCCTGTTGAAAGCCTTTCATCCAACCGCGCACCGCCTGCTGATCCGCCAATTCCAGCTGACTGATTCGTACAAAACGGCCTTCTTTCTTGTCTTCTTCTGTTAAAGCCACCAAGCGGTTATCCTTTAGGGCGCTGATGAAGTGCTTGCCTTTCTTCAGGATAAACTCAAAGTTCTCCTTGCTGGCAAACCAACTGTCCGTCAACACATAGCGGAACTTGATGGCATTCGCCACACTGGTCGCTATCATCTCCCGCATCAGCTCATTTTTGGTGAACTCACTGGCCCGCTTGACCTTGCGGGTCTTCACATCACTGAACTGGTAAGGCTTGCGCACCACTTCAAAGGCGACGGGAATTGAAACTCCCCCACTATAGTATAGGGCGTTCAGCAAGTTGATACCTTTGACCGAACGCCCTTTGCAGTGATCAAAGTGCCAGCACATGATTTCGTTCTCATCCGTCCAGGCCTTCTCCTGAATGGTATCGTCAAATATCAGGCAACCATCTTCCTGTTCTATCTGGCGTACTGTCGCTTTAACTTGCCCCCACAGGTCTTTGGAGGTAAATGCTTTCGATGCCAGAAAACGCGTCATCTGGTCATGGCTTATATCCCCTTCCATCATTGCCGACAATCCGGTCGCCGTCGCAAACCCGTTATTGCAGATCAGGTAGTCTGTGTATAATTCTAGTTTTATTTTTTCCATCCCGAAATAATACGCTTTTTGAAGGGGGTGCGTAACATCAGTTATTAATGTAACCAGGTTGACTGGCTGCCTCCTGATTGATTTTAGTCATCAGATAATCAGCCAACATCGCAACATCGCCTGTTCTTTCTCGCAAAGGCGGCAAAGTAATAATCCCCACCGCGACACGATAAAAAAGATCTTCACGAAAACGGCCCAAAGCAATTTCAGCAGAAAGGTTGCGATTGGTGGCGGCAATGACCCGAACATCCACTTTTATTGTGCCACTGTCGCCTACCCGACTCATCTCTCCAGATTGCAATACACGGAGCAACCGAACCTGAGCGTCTTCTGGCAATTCACCAAATTCATCAAGGAACAGAGTACCGCTATCAGCCGCTTCAAAATAGCCTATTTTGTTATTACTTGCGCCAGTGAACGCTCCTTTAATGTGACCGAACAGTTCTGAGTCAATCAGATTCTTAGGAATTGCACCGCAATTAACGGTAATGAAGGGTTTTCCCTTACGTAGACTGGAGTTATGTATCGCCTTGGCAAAAAGCTCTTTGCCGGTTCCAGATTCACCCATGATTAACGCAGGCACATCACGTACTGCAATTTTCTCGGCTTTTTGTATGATTCTTTTTATTTCAGGGTTCTGAGTGATGATGTCAGAAAAAGCAGCGTATAAAGGTGCTTCTGAATAGGATAGCTCGGTTAGCTTTTTGTCTGCGTTTTTGACTAGCTGTGGAATATATTCGGCGGAAATGTCGAAAGGAATAGTGACAAACTCGCCGCCTTTTTCTCTAGTGGATTGCACAAATCGGGTGTTGTACTTGGTCTTTCCCAGTAATATCGACACTGCTGTCATTGACGGAGTACCTGGTGATAGATGGATACTGATATCCAACCCTGGTTCCTTGGCAGTCAGTTTTTCGAGATAACCGTCCATGACTCGGTGTATGTCACCAAAGTCGATTGGAGAGCGGAGCGAACATTTGAAGAGCACTATTTTTATAGCGGCATACTCAGCGAGCCAAGCGACATAAGCATCTGCTTTGGATTGTTCCTGCTCGTGTATTAAATGCAACTCATCAAAAGTGAGTGTTTTTAATGCGCCTAGAATCGGGCCATCACCAATGATTTCATCGGGTCTCGAGGGAACTTGACCTGCTGCTTTGAGGTCGGTAATTCCAAGCCAGGAAATTAATATTTTTTTACTCATTGTTCCGCAAGATCATTGTTTTTATTGATTAAGGTTAAACGCAAAAATCGGGTATATCAATAAATGGGTAAGAGTTTTTATGTAGATAAATTTATTTACCTTAAAACATCATTGACCAAAACTTAAATTTACCAGCACCTCTGCCTAAAACCTTGGGCATGTTATCAGATAAACCCTATCACCGCAGATTACAGATGGCCTCATTGACACAGGCTACATTCGATTACCAGCTTCCTGCGTTTACGCCGCGTACTCTTGCTTTACCTTTATTCAACGGAAAAGTTGCTGCCGGATTCCCTTCTCCCGCAGATGATTACGTCGAGAAAAATCTGGATTTTAACGAGCTGCTGGTACAAAAGCCCGCTGCTACGTTCTTTGTCCGTGCTCAAGGTGAATCCATGCTCGGCGCTGGCATACACCCCAACGATATTCTGGTCGTGGACCGCTCCATCGAGCCGGTTCCGGGTAAGATTGTCATTTGCGCGCTGAACGGCGAACTGACGGTAAAGCGCCTGGAACGTGATAACGATCAATGGCAACTCAAAGCAGAGAACCCGGACTATCCCGATATCGTCATTCACGAAGATCTGGAGATGGTAATCTGGGGCGTGGTGACCAATGTCATCCATCCACTGTAATGCAGCCGCTTCTCGCCCTGGTCGATTGCAATAACTTCGTGCGACGTGGAAAGTCGCTTGCTTGAATGTTCTGACGTAAGGAGACGGACAGAACCGGTTGTCCCATCAGCCGTACCCTAAGAGGAAGCGCGAGAAGGTAACGACTCGTGTTAAGCACTCTGACAACGTATCCTGAACCGAAAGGTTTTCCTGATCCTGCGAAGGTAAGGAGTTCTGCCAGCACCAAGGTGGATAGGGGCTAGGGTCGGATAGGGATTTAGACATTATCCCGCGAAAGCAGGCAGACTTCCACCGGGTCTTTGATCACGAGAAAGCATGACTAACCGTTTCAGGAAATAAAGCAGATGACAGCCTCGACTTTACAGACTGGTGCGATTTCCCGCAATTCGATGCAATGGCACGCCACCGATTGGCGATCCGTTCAGCGTAATGTGCAACGGCTTCAGGCGCGTATCGTGAAAGCAACACAGGAAGAACGATGAGGCAAAGTCAAAGCCTTGC
Organism: Methylobacter arcticus; assembly: GCF_050917435.1. Taxonomy (NCBI): domain Bacteria; kingdom Pseudomonadati; phylum Pseudomonadota; class Gammaproteobacteria; order Methylococcales; family Methylococcaceae; genus Methylobacter; species Methylobacter arcticus. The sequence continues at coordinate 1,204,052 of NZ_CP159583.1, read as the reverse complement.
AACATCTACTGACTCACTCGTTTAGCGGTCGTGCTATGGCCGTGAAGCGGGTGACGGAAAATACGGGTAAACGAACATCAGGTGTCGACCGACGACTTTGGGATACACCTGAAAGCAAAATGACGGCGGTACTAACACTCAAACAAAGAGGGTATAAACCGGCTCCGCTCAGACGTCTCTATATCCAGAAAAGCAATGGCAAATTGCGCCCGCTCGGTATTCCGACTATGAAAGATCGAGCGATGCAGGCACTTTACCTGCTGGCTCTCGATCCCATCGCGGAAACTACGGGCGATCCTAATTCTTATGGATTCAGGAAGGGGCGCTCGGCGTCCGACGCTATTGAACAGTGCTTCATCGCATTAGGGCGTAAATTCTGTGCACAATGGATACTGGAAGGCGACATTCAAGCCTGTTTTGACAGGATTAGTCATGACTGGCTATTGAAACATGTCCCCATGGATAAAACCATCTTGGAAAAATGGCTGAAAGCGGGATATGTGGAGCGTGGTAAGTTGTACCCAACCGAAGCGGGTACGCCGCAAGGTGGGATTTGCTCACCGGTGCTAGCTAATTTAACACTCGATGGACTGGAACGCGTATTGAAAACCGCTTTTCCTAAACCGAGTCATGGTCAAGCGCCGCTGGTCAATCTGGTGCGATATGCGGATGACTTCATTATCACTGGTAGAACAAAGGAACTGCTGGAACAGGAAGTCAAACCCTTTGTTGAGCAATTCCTCGTCGAACGAGGGTTAGTGTTGTCAGTCGAAAAGACACGCATCACCTCGATTGACGCAGGATTTGATTTTCTCGGGCACAATGTTCGCAAATACCGTGGCAAGCTGCTTATCAAACCAGCCCAACGGAATGTGCGGACATTCCTAAACAAAGTCAGGGCGCTCATCAAGGCCAACAAAGCCACATCGGCGGGTGATTTAATTGCCTATCTCAACCCGCTCATTCGCGGTTGGGCCAATTATTATCGTCATGTGGTAAGTGCACGTATCTTTTCCAGGGTGGATAGCGCCGTCTTTCATTGTTTATGGCGCTGGGCGTTAAGACGACATCCCCACCGATCCAAGCGATGGATCAGAAGGAAGTATTTTGGCACCCGGCAGAATGATCATTGGGTATTTCAGGGTTACAGTCTACGCAGGGATGGTGCAATCCGTCTTAACCAACTGGAAAAAGCGGCACGCATACCGATCCGTCGCCATATCAAAATCAGGGGGCAAGCGAATCCTTATGATCCAGCATGGGAAACCTACTTCGAACGGCGTATTGCCCTGTTGGCGCCGATTGAAAATTGACCATTTAGAGGGGTTTGTACCGATCGAATTTTGACCAGGTAATCCATGTATCCTGCTTAGTTTTTAAGCCGGAGTAAATCAAGAGTGTATTACATGTCTACGTTCGCAAAAGTTCGACGGTTGTTTCATCGTGACCGCCTATCCATCAGTAAAATACAGCGGCGGACAAGCCTGTCGCGTAACACCATCAAAGCATGGCTTAAGGAAACCAGTCCTGATGGCTACAAGTATCCTAAAAGGCCCAAGGTTAATGGCAAGCTGACGCCATTTATTCCTGCCCTGTTATTGGCGCTGGAGGTTGACTCACGGCGTCCTAAGCGGGATCGACGCACAGCCTTGATGTTGTTTGCGGCGATTAAGAAGGATGGTTATGCCGGCGGTTACTCCATCCTGACTGATTATGTCCGCAATTGGCGTAATGGGTTGATTTCGGGTTCAGGAAAATCTGCGTTTGTGCCACTCAAGTTTCAACTTGGTGAAGCCTTCCAATTTGATTGGAGTGAAGAGTCGCTGATGATCGGTGGTATTCATCGTAAAATCCAAGTGGCTCATACCAAGTTGTGCGCCAGTCGTGCCTTCTATCTTTCTGCCTATCCAACGCAAACTCAGGAAATGCTGTATGACGCGCACACCAAAGCCTTCGCTGCATTGGGTGGCATTACCAAGCGCGGGATCTCGGCAACTGCTCCTGCGTTGCTCTACCTCCTGCATCCATGCAGTCGTACGACAACATGAAAACAGCCGTCGACAAGGTGACCAAAAGGAACGGTCGTGTCGTCAATGCGCGTTTTTTCGCGATGACGGCGCACTATTTGTTTGAACCTGATTTCTGCAATGTGGCATCCGGTTGGGAAAAAGGCATTGTTGAGAAGAATGTGCAGGATTCCAGGCGTAGAGTCTGGATAGACGCCAAAACCCAAATCTTTGGTTCATTTGCTGAACTGAATACTTGGCTTGACGCACGTTGCCGCACCCTCTGGCTTGAGGTAGAGCATCCTGATTATGCGGGGGTTACCCTCGCCGATGCGCTTGAGCAAGAACAGCTCTATTTGATGCCGATGCCAACCCCCTTCGATGGCTACGTTGAAGTCATAGCGCGGGTATCCAGTACCTGCCTGGTGACGGTGGAGCGTAACCAATACTCGGTTCCCTGTCATTTAGCCAACAGCAAAGCGACCATTCATCTTTATGCCGATAGGGTTGATATTTGTACCGAGAATACCCTCATTGCCCGACATCAACGGTTACTGAGTCGCGATCAAGTCAGTTACGACTGGCAACACTATATTCCGCTGATTGAAAGAAAACCGGGCGCCTTACGCAACGGGGCACCGTTTGCCGAGTTGCCGCTGCTCTTTGCCCAGCTGCAAACTGCATTACGACACCGCGAACGGCAACAAGGTGATCGGATTATGGCTAAAGTGCTGGCCGCCGTGCCGACTCATGGTTTAGAGACGGTTTTGTTGGCGGTCAAACAGGTCCTGGATTCCGGGGTAATCAGTATCGAACAGGTGCTCAACGTACTGTCTCGGCTGAATGAGTTACCCATTCCGGAACAGGTGGAAACCTGCTTGAAACTCAACGAAGAGCCACTAGCCGATACGGCTCGTTATGACAGCCTGACTAAGCAAGAGGTGTCCCATGTCTGACATTATGAGCCAATTCAAAGCACTCAAATTGCATGGCATGGCGGAATGCTACGCAGAAATACAGGCTCAGGGGCAAGCAGGTGCCGCTGAATCAACCTGGTTACTCAACCAATTACTGGTCGCAGAAGCCACGGATCGAAGTATACGGGCAATACGTTATCAGATGAGTTCCGCTAAATTTCCCATCCACCGGGATTTGTTAGGCTTTGACTTCGGTCAATCCAAAGTCGATCAGCAGCGGGTTAATAATCTGGCCACAATGAAATTTACCGATGCCGCACAGAACCTAGTGCTAGTGGGTGGGACGGGTACCGGCAAAACGCATCTAGCTACTGCACTTGGGGTTTCTGGCATCCAGCATCATAGTAAACGAGTGCGCTTTTACTCCACCGTTGAATTAGTCAATAGTTTGGAGCAGGAGAAAGCGGCCGGCAAACAAGGGCGATTGGCGCTCAGTCTGATGCAGATGGATTTGGTTATCTTGGACGAGTTGGGTTATCTGCCCTTTTCACAGGTCGGGGGCGCATTGCTATTAAAGCTCTCGGCAACTGCTCCTGCGTTGCTCTACCTCCTGCATCCATGCAGTCGTACGAACGAACCAGTGTCATTATCACGACCAATTTGACGTTTTCAGAATGGAGTAGCGTGTTTATCGATGCCAAACTGACCACGGCGCTATTGGATCGCCTGACTCATCATTGCCATATCATCGAAACGGGTAATGAATCATTCAGGTTTAAGCAAAGCAGTGCTACAGCCAAGGAACGTATCAAATCCAGGGAGTCGTCTTTACGGGTATCGCTAACCGCAGAAACAGCAGAGGTTGATACTTATGAATAGGATGAATCTTTCTTTATTTCAAAATGACAACTCAATAAAAAAAGGGGGCCAAAACTAACTCAGTCTGGTCGACTATTCCAATGCTGTAGAGTACGCTATACAGCAATTCCCCCTGGTCAATTTTCAATCGGCGCCAACAGCCGTAAGACCATCAGTGACTTCACGGACCTGATTGTATTCATCATCCATCGCGCAAATCAGTAATACATCAACGGCGGCTTCAGTTGTTTTGTCAGCATGTACGGAGCTAATTGGCTTCATGGGCATTTAGTTTTCAAAGTATGGGATCTCATTTTTTTTATTTTTATAACATCCAATCGGTATTATCGAAGCGGCTTTGGTTTTTGGGGTACGGACGACGCCGATGACAGGGGAAGCGTTCGCCGGGTTTCTTTTTGCTGTAGCCGATTGCTTAGGCTTTGGGCTTGGTCAAGAATGGCTTTCTCCTGATATTTTTGAAATTAGCGGTTTTAGCTGGTTCGGGGTACGCGCGTTTTTAGGTAAAAATTCGGCCTATTGTTGCAGATTGTTGTGATTTGTTATTTTGAAGTGTCCCGCCAGTGCCACACAAAATTTTAGGCATAAAAAAAGCAGTCACTCTTGCGAGTTAACTGCTTGTTTTTATTAGTTCTTTGTGGTGGGTCGTGCGCGATTCGAACGCGCGACCATCGCATTAAAAGTGCGGTGCTCTACCGGCTGAGCTAACGACCCAACAAAGATTGCCTATTATACGGATTAATTTGATTATTGCAACAACTTTATCAACTTAATTGATATTGTGTTGGATCTGCTATGCCCGCCTCTGTAAACCCTGTTTTTCTTAGACGACAAGCGTCGCATACTTGACATGCGCGACCTTGCTCATCAGCGGAATAACAGGACACTGTGCGCCGGTAATCTATACCCAAGGCCACGCCCCGCTTAATGATTTCTGCCTTACTGAGTGCGATCAATGGAGTATGTATGGTGAAATGTTCGCCTTCCACACCCGCCTTAGTGGCAAGGTTGGCTAATTGCTGAAATGCGTTAATAAATTCAGGCCTGCAATCCGGATAGCCGGAATAATCGACGGCATTAACACCGATAAAAATATCGTTCAGCTTTAAAACTTCTGCCCAACCCAAGGCAAAAGACAGAAATATGGTATTTCTTGCCGGCACGTAGGTTACCGGTATACCTTCCTGCGGGGTGTTTGGCACGGCAATGTGCTCATCGGTCAGCGCGGAACCGCCAATCGAGTTTAAGCCCAGCTTGATGACTTTATGATCTTCGACTTGATAATCTGCCGCTATCTGCGCGGCCGCTATCAGTTCGGCATTATGCCGCTGCCCATAATCAAAGCTTAAGGCATAACATTTGTATCCCTGCTTTTTTGCAAGCGCAAGGACGGTAATTGAATCTAATCCCCCAGATAACAGGACTATGGCTTTTTTTTGCATATCGATTTATTTACCTTGGGCGTCATCCCAAAGTATCTTATGAAGTTGAAGTTGAAAGCGAACAGGTAATCTGTCCTTAAGAATTTTTTCGGCTAATTCGGTTGGATTTTGCTGCCCCATCACTGGTGAAAACAATATCTGGCAACGATTAGGCAAGTCGTATTCGGTTAAAATGGTTTTTGACCAGTCATAGTCCTCATCATTACCGATGACGAACTTAAGCTGATCTTTTTGAGTCAAGTACTCAATATTTTGATAAAGATTTTTACTTAATTCACCCGAGCTGGGTGTTTTAAGATCCATAACTTTGACGACACGCTGATCGACTGCCGACACATCAAGCGCACCACTGGTTTCAAGCGAAACACAATAGCCTTTATCAAGCAATTTTGTCATTAACTCAAGACAAGCAGGTTGCGCCAGAGGCTCACCCCCGGTTACGGTGATATATTGGGTTCCGTACTGCTCAGCCTGCGCAATAACAGCATCAATCTCTATTTTTTTACCACCGGTAAAAGCATAGGCCGTATCGCAATAGACGCATCTTAACGGACAGCCGGTGAGCCGAATAAACACGGTAGGCAGTCCTACTGTATTCGACTCGCCCTGCAACGAATGGAAAATTTCAGTTATACGTAATAAACTCACAGCTATTGTTTATTTAATATCATCAAGTGAAAGTAATTTCTTTGCCGCCAATCGAGCCGCTGTCGAGCTGGGAAAATCTACGGTAACGCGCGTTAAATATTCGCGCGCCTTGACTGTATTTTTCTGCTCAACTTCGATATACCCGAGTTTCAATAAAGCATCAGGCACTTTTGTGCTGTCCGGATATTTTTCAACCACGTCATTAAAAGCCTTACGCGCCAAATCAACATCCTGATTAACCCTATAAGCCTCACCCAGCCAATATTGAGCATTATTTGCATACTCACTACCGGGATTTTTACTTAGCACAGCATTAAAGGCAATAATCGCTTTAGCAGTATGTCCATATCGAAGTGCTTCATACGCTTGCTGATATTGCTGCTTTTCATCGCCTACAGGAGGTAGGCTAGGGGCAGGAACGGAAGCGTCGCCTGCGACTGGCACAGCATTCTGTTCCTGCTCGGAGGCCTGCTTAACCTCTGGAGCATCAACCGGCGGTTCTACCATTTTAGCTTCCGATTCAACTGAGCCCTCTTGCATTTGAGGATTTTCATCGGCTGCTATTGGCTTAACCGCTTCGGCTTTTTGCTCAAGACTCTGCATCCGCTGATCAAAATCAGAGTACATCGTACTTTGATATTTTTTCATCTCGGCAATAAGATAAGTCTGCTCTTCTAGCTTGCCTGTCAGCTGCCGCACTTCAGTTTGCAATTGTTCCAGTTGCCTCATCATTTCATACAGACCATTACCTGATGAGGGCTGTACAGCACTAACCTCACCCACTGGATACATTGAATTATCAATAACGGGCGGTAAAGATTCTGCATGGACTGCACCGCAAACACACAGCAACATGATAAGACGAGCCTTCATTTATTTGCCTTGATAAACTAATTCAACACGACGATTAAGCTCCCAAGATGCCTCGTCATGTCCGAATGACGCCGGTTTTTCTTCGCCATAACTGACGACATTTAACTGATCGCCAGCAACACCTTGAACTTTCATCATACTGGCTATAGATTTTGCACGCTGCTCACCCAGTGCAATGTTGTACTCAGGAGAACCACGTTCATCACCATGGCCTTCCATGACCACGCGCTGATCAGGGTGTGCCATCAGATATCGAGCATGCGCGGCAATGACCGGAACAAAATCATCCTGAACCTGACTACTATCCAGCATAAAATAAATAGTGCTCTTTGACAGCGGGTTGCTTGGATCGCTGAATTCAGGGCCTATACCAGCATTCGGATACAGTCCCGAACCACTCATTTCTGAGCCGGGCAAGCCTGATCCATTATTAATCCCACTAGTTGAGGCATCGTTAATGCCACTGGTTGCATTTTGAGTACCGTCAGTAAGACTGGTATCCAATTCATCGTCACTACAACCCGACAGGATTACCGTGCTTATTGCCAATGCCAATACTGTTTTATTCAATTTCATTTTAATTCCCAAAAAGTAGTCTATTAATTTAATTTTACAAAAAATATATTAAGTCCAGTCGAACTAAGGCGCCCATGCCGGTTCCCGAACGTCGTTACTATCGAATACCAGCTTCTGCTGCATTTTACCATCCAATGATATAGCTGATAAGTAACCTGCATTACCTTTCTGGGAAGCATACAAAATCATACTACCATTCGGGGCAAAACTTGGAGATTCATCTGATCGCCCATCAGTTATGACATTAACTGACTTGGTTGCCATATCCATCACCGCAATACGATAATCGCTGCCATTCCCATGTACCATGGCTATACTTCTACCATCCGGTGAAAAACTGGCACTGGCATTATAACTACCTGAAAATGTAAGTCTTTTTTGATCATCACCTTGGCTAGACATAATATACAGTTGCGGCTTTCCGCCTCGATCCGAGGTAAAGACAATACTGCTGCCATCAGGAGACCAAGTAGGCTCGGTATCAATGGCAAAACTACTGGTCAATTTGGTTAAAGATCGCGTCAGCAGGTTTAAGGTGTAGATATCAGGACTGCCATCTTTAGACAAGGTCAAAGCCAATTTTGTCCCATCCGGCGACCACGAGGGGGCGCCATTAATACCGGGGAATTCGGCAATTCTTGCTCTATCGCCGGTCGCTAAGGTCTGAACATAAATTGCAGCTGCTTTTTTCTCAAATGAGACATAGGCTATCTTTCTACCATCGGGCGACCATGCAGGGGACATCAACGGCTCCACAGATGAGGCTATGGTCTGCGCATTAAATCCATCCGCATCGGAAATCTGCAGCTTATGGGTACTTTGTTTGCCCTGTCTACTGCTGGTAATGTAAGCAATTCGACCACTGAAAACACCTTTCTTACCGGTTAATTTCTCAAAGATAAGATCACTGATTTGATGAGCCGTTCTGCGCAAATTAGCCGCTGATGAGGTCATTCGGTAGCCCATCAACTGTCCGCCTTTATAGACATCAAACAACTGAAATTGGACATTGTACTGCCCATGGTCTTCAGTTATTTGACCGATAACCAGATAACTCTGGCCTATAGCCTGCCAGTCCTTAAACTGAACCGCTTCCGCCGTACTGGGTCTACCTGGCATACTTTGCTTATCCAGCGTTTTAAAGTAACCGCTGCGCCCCAAGTCCGAATCCACTATAAAACTCACATCAACTGGAACGCCCGACGCCCCTTGCATAGCAAAAGGAACGATTGAAATAGGCAAGGCACTTTCAATACCTTCAGTAATTTCAATGGTCAGCTCTGCGTGGCTACTTGGCATATAGAAACCAACCAAACATATCAACAAAAATTTTCTAAAAAAACTCACTTGTTTACCCTCAATAACTTAACCGTTAAATAATCGACGCTGACGCATCAACGACATCTTTATGATGAATACCGTGCCTCAGATCATCGGGAGCGATCTGGATCAAACAAAAACTTAAATGACTTAAATTCTTTGGCTGCTAATTCTTTATCTGCTGGCACTGGAAGCGGCGATGCTCGATGTACAGCATTTTCTGCTGAACGATCAAAAATAGCATCACCACTGCTGGTAACAACCACTGCATCTATCACCGTACCATCGGACATCAGCCTAACCTGAATGGTACACTTTAAACCTGATGAAGCAGAAACCGGTCGAATCCAGCTTCTGGCTACTTTTTGCCGAATGGCGGTGGCGGCAGTCTTTATCGCCAACTGATCTTGTTCTGCATCCATTCTCGCTTGCTCTGCATCCATCCTTGCCGCCTCCGCCTTTTCAGCCTCGGCTTTCGCCTTAGCAGCTTCTGCTTTTTCTGCTGCCACTTTCGCTTTAGCCGCTTCAACCCGCTCTGCTTCAACCTTGGCTTTTGCAGCAGCCTCGGCTTTGGCTTTGGCCGCTTCCGCTTGTTTGGCTTCGGCCTTAGCCTGGGCGGCCGCCTCAGCTTTGGCTTTGGCCGCTTCCGCCTGTTTGGCTTCGGCCCTGGCCTGGGCGGCCGCCTCGGCTTTGGCTTTAGCCGCTTCCGCCTGTTTGGCTTCGGCCCTGGCCTGTGCGGCCGCTTCGGCTTTGGCTTTGGCCGCTTCCACTTGCTTGGCTTCGGCCCTGGCCTGTGCGGCCGCCTCGGCTTTGGCTTTAGCCGCTTCAGCTTGCTTGGCTTCGGCCCTGGCCTGTGCGGCCGCCTCGGCTTTGGCTTTAGCCGCTTCCGCTTGCTTGGCTTCGGCCCTGGCTTGTGCGGCCGCTTCGGCTTTGGCTTGGGCGGCTTCCGCCTGTTTGGCTTCGGCCCTGGCCTGTGCGGCCGCCTCGGCTTTGGCTTGTGCCGCTTCCGCCTGTTTGGCTTCGGCCCTGGCCTGTGCGGCCGTCTCGGCTTTGGCTTTAGCCGCTTCCGCTTGCTTGGCTTCGGCCCTGGCCTGCGCGGCCGTCTCGGCTTTGGCTTTAGCCGCTTCCGCTTGCTTGGCTTCGGCCTTGGCTTTAGCCGCTTCCGCCTGTTTGGCTTCGGCTTTAGCCTGTGCGGCCGCCTCGGCTTTGGCTTGGGCCGCTTCCGCCTGTTTGGCTTCGGCCCTGGCCTGTGCGGCCATCTCGGCTTTGGCTTGAGCCGCTTCCGCCTGTTTGGCTTCGGCTTTGGCCTGTGCGGCCGTCTCGGCTTTGGCTTGAGCCGCTTCCGCTTGCTTGGCTTCGGCCCTGGCCTGTGCGGCCGTCTCGGCTTTGGCTTGTGCCGCTTCCGCCTGTTTGGCTTCGGCCCTGGCCTGTGCGGCCGTCTCGGCTTTGGCTTTAGCCGCTTCCGCTTGCTTGGCTTCGGCCTTGGCCTGGGCGGCCGCCTCGGCTTTGGCTTGGGCCGCTTCCGCCTGTTTGGCTTCGGCCCTGGCCTGCGCGGCTGTCTCGGCTTTGGCTTTAGCCGCTTCCGCCTGCTGTACTGTCGGCTCGGCCTCTTGATTAACTTCCGTTTCTTGCTTTATTGCTTCTTCAGCCTGACTGTTCTCCTGCTTTACAGGCTCTGCGGTAGCCTCAGCCGGATTTTTAACGGTGGCTTCATCAACAATTTCAGCATGAATAATCTCCGGCGCTGCTTCCGATTCTATTTTTTCTGGCTTTATCAGAACACTTAAAGCAAACAGACCTAAAATCGTAAGGTGCAAAGCCAAGGCCAGAATGACAGGCCATGTAAATTTCCTTTTACTATCCATCGAAATTTATTGTTCGCTCGACTTAGTCATTAAACCTACACTGGGCACACCGGCATTTTTTAATCCCGCCATTAGCGTAACCACGACACCATATTCAATACCCTTATAGGCCCCGATTAAAATCTGGGTTTTCGGCTTGTTGTTTAATACCGCCATCACTCGGGCCTCCACTTCTTCACGCTGTATCTGCTCAGGTTCCTGGTCATCAATGGTAATAAAATATTGGCTTTGTTCATTAATGGATATAACCACAGGTAAGTTATCGCCTTCCGATTCTACGGTTGCCGATTCTGCTTGCGGAAGCTCGACTTCCACGCCTGTTTGCAACATCGGCGTTGTTATCATGAAAATAATCAACAGCACTAAAGTCACGTCAATATAAGGAACCACATTGATTTCTGCCATAGGCTTCCTGCGCCCATTTTTTCTGCCCATTTGTGGAGCGCTCATTTTTGATGTGCCTGCCGTTGTAACAATACGACGAACTCTTCAACAAACAACTCATATCGCCCGGTCAATCTGTCCAGTCGAGTAGAAAAGCGGTTATACGCAATAACGGCGGGGATTGCGGCAAACAAACCTATGGCTGTTGCGATCAATGCTTCGGCAATACCCGGTGCGACTTGCGCCAAGGTTGCCTGCTTGACATTACCTAACGACATGAAGGAATTCATGATGCCCCAGACTGTACCGAATAAACCGATGTAAGGACTGATCGAACCGACTGTGGCAAGAAAGGCCAGATGCTCATCCAGTCGCTCCAATTCACGCGATAATTCGATACGCATGACTCGCTGCGCACTTTCAACCTGCACGCCGGGTTCTACATTACCGGCCTGGCGCATTCGGGAAAATTCTTTATAACCGGCCAGGAATATTTTTTCTATGCCTTCCGGCTCAAAATCCTTGGCCGCCAACTTTCGATAAAGCTCGGCCAATACCAGGCCCGACCAAAACTGTTGTTCGAATTCATCGGTGATTTCAATCGCCCGATTAAGCTCTTTGCGTTTGCTGAAAATAAAGGTCCATGATGACACCGATGCTGCCAGCAATATCACCATGACGAATTGAACAACAAAGCTGGCTTCTTTAACTAAATGGAAAAGCGATAAATCAGTATTCATTAATGATGTGCTCTAAGTGCTCTAAATAAAATTTCGGGAATTGCTTTAGGACGCAGGGTTTGTGCATCCAAACAGGCAATTTTAACACTGCCCTTGCACAAAATATCATCACTTCGGGTAACAACTTGCTCAAAAATAAGGCTGACTTTTTTAGCCAGACTCACTTTTGCACTCACTTGTAGTTGTTGGTTAAACCGGGCGGGACGTAAATAATCGACCTGCACGGAACGTACTACAAAAATAATGCCTTCATTGGCAATCAGATCATCCTGTTCATAGCCCATAGCTCTGAGCATTTCGGTTCTGGCCCGTTCGAAAAACTTCAGATAGTTAGCGTAAAACACCACCCCGCCTGCATCGGTGTCTTCGTAATAAACGCGCACCGGCCAAATAAAATCTTTCATATCCGTTTAATTAGTCAAACAAATCTTCGGACGCACCCAAATGTTTTGGCGGCTGCAAGCCAAAATGCAAATACGCATTCTGGGTGACTACACGGCCGCGAGGTGTGCGCATAATAAATCCCTGTTGCAACAAATACGGTTCCACGACATCTTCAATGGTACCCCGTTCTTCACTGATTGCAGCGGCTAACGTATCCAGTCCTACCGGCCCACCGGCAAAGCCTTCAATCATAGCCATAAGCAGTTTGCGGTCTAAGGAATCAAAACCGTTATTATCCACTTTCAACATTTCCAAAGCCTTAAAGGACAGCTCCTCAGTAATCGTGCCATTGCCTTTTACTTCCGCATAGTCCCGCACCCGACGCAACAATCGATTTGCAATTCGGGGCGTTCCGCGAGAACGACGGGCTATTTCATAAGCGCCGCGCTGTTCCATCTCAATGCCCAGCACTTTGGCTGATCGCAGCGCAATACTCGCCAACTCATCAACCGTATAAAATTCCAAGCGCTGAACGATGCCAAAACGATCACGTAACGGCGATGTCATCAAACCGGCACGAGTGGTCGCGCCTACCAGGGTAAAAGGCGGCAAATCCAGTTTGATAGAGCGCGCGGCAGGGCCTTCGCCTATCATCAGATCAAGCTGATAATCTTCCATGGCCGGATATAAAATCTCTTCAACCGCCGGACTTAAGCGATGTATTTCATCGATAAACAAGACATCATGCGGTTCAAGATTAGTCAGCAATGCGGCAAGATCACCGGCTTTATCCAGTACAGGGCCGGATGTTTGGCGGATTTTAACACACATTTCGGCGGCGATAATATTAGCTAGCGTCGTTTTTCCCAAACCGGGCGGGCCGAAAATCAACACATGATCCAAGGCTTCTTGCCGCGCCGTTGCCGCCTGAATGAAAATCTCCATTTGCTCGCGCAATTCTTGCTGACCGATGTAATCAGCTAGGCGCTTGGGTCGGATAGCACGATCCTGACGTTCTTCATCGGCATGGCTGGTGGCGGTCACCATGCGGTCGCTTTCTATCATCTGACCGAGCCTTGTAATGCCAGCCGGATAATATCTTCACAGCTTTTGCCTTCAACACTGATATTTTGCACCATTTTTCCGGCATCCAGCGGCTTATAGCCGAGAGAACACAAGGCGCTGATGGCTTCTTGTTTGGGGTTATTAAGCCGTTGTATTTTATCGCCGCCGACTGCTGATGAATCGACCGAATCGGTTGAATCACTCAAGTCCGGCAACCGGTCACGCATTTCAATCACCAGGCGTTCGGCGGTTTTTTTACCGACTCCCGGCAAGCGCACCAAAGCTTGGGTATCATTATTATGAATGCAGCGATGGAATTCTTCAGCACTCTGCCCCGATAAAATAGCCAAGGCCAGCTTAGGGCCGACGCCATTGACCTTGATCAGGGTTCTGAACATAGCCCGATCCGCCTCGGTTGAAAACCCGAATAGGATGTGCGCATCTTCCCGAACCACCAGATGCGTATGCAGCATAATCTCGGAACCGATGGCGGGCAGATTATAAAAAGTCGTCATCGGCGCCTCGACTTCATAGCCGACGCCATTCACGTCGAGCATCAACAATGGCGGCGCTTTAAACGCCAATTTGCCGCGCAGAAAACCGATCATCGCAACAAACCCTGCTGCAAACGCTGTGCAGTTTGCTGATAATGGGCATGACAAATACTGATGCCCAGCGCATCGCTGGCATCGATCTGTAACTCGCCTTGAATATTTAACAGAATTTTCACCATGTGCTGAACCTGTGTTTTTTCGGCGCTGCCTTTGCCCACCACCGCTTGCTTGACTTGCCGGGCCGCGTATTCAAACACGGGCAAACCGGCGGTATGAACCGCACAAATTGCCGCTCCCCGCGCCTGACCCAACTTGAGTGCTGAATCGGCATTTTTATGCATAAATACCTGCTCTATAGCCATTTGTTCAGGTTGATAGCGTTCGACAACTTCGACAATGCCGTCGAATATTTGCTTCAGCCGATCAGGAAAATAATCGACTTTAATCCGAATGCAGCCGCTGGCTATGTATTTATAGCCATTCGCCGAGTCTTCGATAATCCCATAACCGGTTATTCTTGAACCGGGGTCTATCCCTAAAATTCTCATTAAATAAAATCACAAGCCTGTTTAACTTCTGCCAAAGTGAATCGTTTAGACGATACTTGTTTAACCATTTGAAAAAATTGATGTAAATAAGCTAAGAAATCTACTATTTTTTTAGGCTGCGATAACAGCGCCTCAATTAGCGGGTATTCTTCAAAAGAAATTATTAAAATATTCATTAGCTGGGCTAACAATGGCATATTTTTTATGGACGTCTTACAACGTTGTAATGTCAAAATACTGTTTTGCAAATTCCGATATTTTTCTATGTCTTTCGTCAATTTCAGTTTCCGTCCATTGAGATTTCTCTCTTATTTCCGTATAGCTTGATAAAGCAGTATCTTGAAATAATTCACTTTTATTTTCAAAAGATTTGTTTCCAAACTTACTATTCTGACTTTGTGTCAACAATGCCAAATTACCCGCTTTATGCAAATGATTTTTCTTGAAATCTTCCGTGTATTCATCATTGATCGGATGTTGAGGTTTAATATGCTCAATGGTGTAACTGTTATATAGATCTTTATCCAACAATACTCCTGAACGATTTTTTAGTCTTTGACTATTTTCGTATTGCCACAACACAAATCTGACTGTACCTCTGTCGTAATGATGGCTTCGATCATCAAAATACTTGGGTATTATGTTTTTAAAATGGTCTTCGTTGTTCCAATACCATTGGAAACCTTCTTCTGTTGCTTTCCTTACGTCCCGATACAAGCAATCAAGATTATAACCATCTTTTTGATTAAAATAGAGTTTTGCGTATTTTGGCAAAGCGTCTGTTCTGTAATCACCTAACTTAAGCTTAAAGCAAAGGATTTCTAGCAGCTTTAAAATTCGTTTATAAATATCTCCTGAAACTTCACCTTTGTAAAAAAGCGTAAGCAATACCAATTTCCAATTTGCTTCATTACCAACAAAGAAGAGATTTATAATTTCTGTTTGATTTTTGCTACTTACTATACTTTTTGCGCTGTGTGTCATCTCAACAAGGTTTTCAAAGAAAAGCTTTATCCATTTAGTCTTGTTTTGCTCCTTACTCAAACGTTCTTTTATTGCTTTAATATTACCTTCAATATTAAAGAATAAGTTGCAGTAATTATCTAAAATCTCGTTCTCTGAAAAATAACTTTCAACCGCTTCCATGTATCTGTATGTTTTTGAAATTACGCTTTGAATTTCTGTAATGTCATTATTTGCTTGGTTAGAGTCTGTACTTTGAATATAAATCTGATGCATTAAATAGGCTTTGATTACTTCAAAACGTGATAGCTCCTTACCGCGATTGTTCTGGTATTCAAAAACTTGTGTTGCCTCAATTTTATTTAAAATAAAAAATGTGCTTATGATTGCATTTTCTAAAGTTGCTTGTATTTGTTTAATGTTATCAATACCGAGCTTACTTAATTCTTGCTCAAAAAAGATAAAGGCTTCAATAATTCGTCTTTGTGAAATGGTTTCAGTGCTGTCAATTGCAGATATAAGGTGCTTTTGAGTAATTTTTTTGAAAATTACTTGATCGTCATCAATTGTTTTAAATATATCCGTTAAATATATTGATCTAATATTTTCAGAATTTTCTCCTTGAGTATTTAAAATCTTGGCAATAGCTGAAAGAAACAATATAGTTGTTGTAAGTCTTTGTTGTCCATCGATAATAAAAAGCACATCGCCATCTATCTCAAACAGAAACTGTCCTAAATAATATTTTTTTTCTTTTTGCTCTAAAAGGTCTTCAAGGAATTGAGAGCATTGTTGTTTCGTTTCCCAACTATAGGCTCTTTGATAAGCAGGAATTCTAATGCTTTTTGAACTTTTAAAAAGTTGTTGAATATTTTGGGCTATATCTTTTTCTGCCATTGTAACTTTACTCTCTGTCATAGAGCGTCCATCCTAATATATTAAATTTTTAAACATATAACCCAAAATTGCCGCTTCGATATGTTGGATTAGCCTAACATATCAAAGCCACCCATCAATCCAGCCCATCCATAATTTCGTCGCTAATATCCGCATTGGAATAAACATTCTGCACGTCATCCAGATCTTCCAACCGGTCTATCAAACGCATCATCTTTTCTGCACCTTCGGCATCCAGTTCAGCCAGGGTTGCCGCTTGCATGGTAACTTCGGCATTATCCGGCGTAAAACCTGCGGCAATCAACGCATCTTTGACTTCCAGATAGCTTTCCGGTGTGGTCATCACATCCACCGAACCATCGTCATTGACGATGACATCTTCCGCCCCGGCTTCCAAAGCCGCCTCCATCAGCGCATCCCCATCAACCGAAGGCGCATAACTTAGAATGCCAATCTTGCTAAATAGATAAGCCACAGAGCCGTCTGTGCCCAAGTTGCCGCCCGCTTTAGTAAAAGCATGACGCACTTCGCCGACAGTGCGGTTACGATTATCGGTCAGACAATCGACCATAACCGCCGTGCCGCCAGGACCGTAACCTTCATAACGAACGACTTCGTAACTAACACCTTCTAAAGCGCCGGACGCTTTTTTGATCGCGGTATCAATGGTATCGCGGCGCATATTTGCACCCAAAGCTTTATCAACCGCAGTGCGTAAGGTAGGATTACTTCCCGCATCGGGTCCACTGGTTTTTACTGCTACCGTTATTTCCCGCAGCATTTTAGTGAAAATTTTGCCGCGTTTAGCATCCTGCCCTGCTTTACGATGCTTGATATTAGCCCATTTACTATGCCCAGCCATTGTCTCTCTCTTAAAGTACAGTTAAATTAATCGGTCGTTTATATAATATGCGCCAGTATTGACACCAAGGTCGGTTCAGCGCTATAAAAATCGGCTTGTTCGCGAACCACCTGCCGATCAACCACGCCGCCAAAGCCGATCACAACGGCTCCGGCCTGCTTGGCTTCCATATCGGTGTTGCCGTCGCCCACCATAACCAGTGAGCCTTGCGCCTTAAGTGTGCCCACAACAACGGCTTTGCCGCCCGATCTGGCCAACGGCGAGTTCTGATCATAATCGCAATAACTGCCGTCTGCATTGAAATAAATATCGACTGCGTGAACCTGAGTTTCCGGCAAACCTAAAACCCGTGCCAGCGGCAAAATAGCCTGACGGAGTCCGCCGCTGATAATGTGCAGCTCCTTGCCGAGCGCAGTTAAGGTCTCAAATACTTCTTTAGCGCCATCGACGATCTGCTCGATATACAAATCAGCCAGCCAGTCGATGCTGGCCTGATTTGGCCTGATCAGCGACAAACGTTGTTCATAGACGGCTTCCAGCAGCACTTCGCCATTCATCGCCGCATTGGTCAATCTGGACATTTCCTCGCCCAAGCCGACACGCCGGGCGAGTTCGTCTATGCCTTCTATTTTGCTTAAGGTGCTGTCGCAATCGAAGCAGATGACATCAAAACTCATAAGTTAATCTGGATAGCCTTCTGTACCGCAGGAATAAGACACAACTGCTGCAACAAATCATCTGTCAAGGGTTCGGAAACACTAATAACCGCCATCGCCTGCTGCTGTTCATCCGCCGTACCCACCTGCATCCTGGAGATATTGATATTGGCATTGCCCAGCACACTGCTGATTGCCGAGATAACGCCCGGCTTGTCGTCATGCTGAGTCACTAATAAGGTGCCTTCGGGTACCACTTCAATATCAAACTGGTCAATACAAACCAGACGCGGATGACAGCCGCCCAACAAGGTTCCCGCCAGCGTAATGGTTTGATCCCCGCAATGCCCAGTCACCTTGATCAGCGACAAATAGTCCTGAGTTTCTTCGGTTTTCGATTCAACCAGAACAATGCCCTGGCGCTTGGCAATATTTTCGGCGTTAACCCGGTTTACCGGTGTGGAAAATTGTCCGCTTAACACGCCGATTAAGGCAGCGACAGAAACCGGACGCACTTCAACTTCTGCCGCCCTGCCCATTAACGCCACTTCGATTTTTTCTATCGGTTTGGTCGCCAGACCCACCAACACCTTGCCAAGAATATTGGCTAGCGTCATAAATTCGCGCGATTTTTTCAGCTCTTCCGCCGATACTCTAGGCAGGTTTAACGCATTAACCGCCTCCCCGGTCTTTAAAAAAGTAACCGCCTGACGGGCAATTTCGACGCTGACCGCGACCTGCGCTTCGCTGGTCGATGCGCCCAAATGCGGGGTAAAAACGATATTGTCCAATTCCAGCAACGGCGAGTTGGCCGGCGGTTCATTTTCATAAACATCCAGCGCCGCACCGGCTATCTGGCCATTTTTCAAGGCCTCATACAAAGCGGCTTCGTCAATCAAGCCGCCTCTGGCGCAGTTGATAATCATCGCTTCTTTTTTCATCGTCGCCAGCTGAGCGCTGCCAATAATGTTGCGGGTTTTTTCGATCAAAGGGCAATGCAGGGTCAGATAATCCGCCCTAGTCACCAGCTCTTCCAATCTGACCGATTCAACGCCCAGATCTGCAAATATTTCAGGCGCAACAAAGGGATCATAGGCAATAACCTGCATTTTCAGACCTAAACCGCGTTGCGAGACGATCCGTCCAATGGTGCCGAAACCCAATATCCCCAGTGTTTTATGAGCAATTTCAGAGCCCATCAACTTGGAGCGCTCCCACTTTCCGGCGCGAATGGAGCGGTCAGCCTTAGGCAAATGCCGACTTAGCGACATCATATGCGCGACGGCCAATTCGGCAGTCGTGGTCGCATTGGCATCCGGCGTATTCATCACAATAATGCCCAGTTCCGTTGCCGCAGGAATATCGACATTATCGACACCGATACCGGCACGACCTATCAGCTTTAGACGCTTTGCCGCCTGCAACACTTTTTTGGTCACCTGGGTATCGCTACGAATCAACAGCGCATCGTAATCCCCGATGATACTGCACAGCTGCTCCTCATTGAGCCCAGTTTCAATATGAATTTGTATGCCGGGCTGCTCGTTTAAATAATTGATACCGGCTTCTGCCAATTTGTCGGAAATAAGGATTTTTTTCAAAGGAATGCACCGGGAAAAAGGTTATGCGTTAAAAATAAAGTAGTTTAACAGGTTTACCCGCAGAGCTGTTCACCCTGCGGTTATTTACAATCTTCAGCCTTAGTAACCGCGATAATAGCCTGTTGGAGAAGGCTGGCGCGGCGGTTTCGGAGCCGGTTGAGGCGCTTCCTCGGTTTGCACTCCGGGATCCGCATTTTCCAGCGGCGGCAAGCGTTCATATATAGCCATAGGCTCACCAGCCTGATTGGTAAGCGCCCGATTTAACGCTTTTTGATCATAATCAGGCATTTCCTGGTTATTAGCCTTTTCAATCAACCCCAGCGCTACGGCGAAACGCTGTTCCAGCGTAGTCTCCTCACCCTCCAAACTAGGATGCGCTTCCACATAAAGAACATTATCCAGCCAGCCAACCTTGATAGGTTGCTTAACGATATAGACCGGCGTTCCGACTGCGACCATATCGTATAACTCCTCGACATCTTTAGGATACATACGAACGCAGCCATGCGTTATCTGCATGCCTATGCCATGAATCTTGTCAACATCGGTACCGTGTATCCGGTATTCTCCCGGCAGCGCCAGATGCAGTGCGCGCGTACCTAAAGGATTATTCGGCCCTGGCGCAACAACAACCGGCAAAGGATCGCCATTCGCCGCATGTTCGCGTCTGATCGATTCGGGCGGATGCCATGAAGGGTTCATAATTTTCCGGGTAATTCTGGTTTTACCCAGCGGTGTCTTCCAATCCTGCCTACCGACGCCATGCGCATAAGACATAACCCGCTTAGGCGCTTCACCCTTTTTAGTCGGCGGGTAATAATACATACGGTATTCGGAGATATTTAAGGTAATTCCGTCATGAGGCGAATCCGGCAAAATACGCTTATTGGATAAACGAACAATCTCGCCTTTTTTAACCAGCCAACGATCAATATCGGGGTTTAACCTGACTATTTCTGTCTGTCCCAAAAGAAAGCGGCGTGCCACATCCAATAACGTTTCGTCCTCATCTGTATGGGCTAAAGGCATACCATCAGGGTATTGAGTGATGATGCTATCCTGAGTGTTTTCAGGCATAGCATAAGTCGTAGCATTTGCATGACCGCCAATGACGGACAGTAAGATAGTAAAGCTAAGTAGTGCGCGAATATTCATTGCGATAAATTTCTCAGAAACACAATATAAAAAAATAATAACTGTTTTCAACAACCAACGTTGTTTGCCAGTTGTAGGCGTAGATAAATCCGCACCTAATATAGACAATCCCCAGCTAAATACCAAGATCTGCCCCTATAAAAAACCGACTATAATATCATGCCAGACTGGCTTAAGCATAATTTAGCTGGCATTCTTGGGCTTATTTTGGGAATTATCGCCATTAGCCCTATAATTCAATTAATACAACACATTACCTTCAACCCAATAACAAGAGATCGCCCCATGTCCATGCAAATTTTTCGCAGCAAACACATTACCTCGGATGACGACTCAGGCAGCGGCCTCAAGCGTTGTCTGTCTAAATGGGATTTGGCCTTTCTCGGCATAGGCGCAATCATAGGTACCGGTATCTTTGTACTGACCGGAATCGCCGCCGCTACTCAATCCGGGCCTGCCGTGACCCTGTCATTTGTGATCGCCGGACTCGCCTGCGCTTTCGCCGCCTTGTCTTATGCCGAATTATCCGCTTCAGTCGGCGGCTGCGGCAGCGCATACGGCTACAGCTATGTGGCTTTCGGGGAGATATTCGCCTTTATGATCGGCTGGGATTTACTGCTGGAATACAGCCTTGCCGTAGCGACCGTCGCCAACGGCTGGTCCGGCTATTTCAATAACGCATTGACCGCCATCGGTATACCGCTACCGGAGATGTTGACCAAAGCCCCAAAACTCGGCGGACTGATCAACCTGCCTGCAGCCGCGATTATTCTGATATTGATGCTGCTGCTGATTATCGGCATAAAGCACAGCGCCAAAGTGAACAATGCGATGGTGTTTGTTAAGCTACTCACCATCACCGTCTTTATCGCCGTTGCCGCGTTCAACATCCACCCGGAAAACTGGCAGCCGTTCATGCCGTTCGGCTGGTTCCAAACCCTGCCTGACGGCAAAACCACCGGCGTTCTAGCCGGCGCATCGCTGGTATTTTTCGCCTACGTCGGCTTCGACGCGGTGTCCACCGCCGCCGAAGAAGCCAAAGATCCGCAACGCGACCTGCCGTTCGGTATCGTCACCTCGCTGGGCTTTTGCACCGTCATCTACATCCTGGTTTCCGGCCTGCTGACCGGCGTCGTCAACTATACCGAACTCAACGTCTCCTCGCCTGTCGCGCACGCCCTAAACCTGCTCGGTTACAATTGGGCGTCGGCGCTGATCTCAACCGGCGTTATTGCAGGCCTCACCACCGTCATGCTGGTACTGTATTACGGACTGACCCGCATCATCTTCGCGATGTCCCGCGATGGCCTGCTGTCGCCATTCTTTAGCGCAGTGAACCCCAAAACCCAAACTCCGGTACGCGTCATCGTACTATGCGGCATCATCATGGCGATAGCCGCAGGCTTCATCCCGCTGGGCGATCTGGCCGAACTGGTCAACATCGGCACCTTGTCCGCATTCGTACTGGTGTGCTTAGGCGTATTGGTGCTGCGCATCACCAAGCCGGACATGAAACGCCCGTTCCGCTCACCGTTCAGCCCGCTATTTCCGGTACTTGGCATGCTGTCCTGCACTGCGCTGATGGCGTTTCTGCCATCCCTAACCTGGCTGCGCTTTGTGGTCTGGCTGGTTATTGGGCTGATTGTTTATTTTTCTTATTCTATGCATCACAGTAAGCTGGCAAAGACTAGTTGAACTGGCTATGTAACCTGTGTTTCCGGAAAACACACTTCAAATCTGCCGAAAACGCTACCACACGCTATGCTTGGGTAGCCTTATTCCGGCCTACATAGCTGTATTTAGGAAAGACGTCTACTCTTCGTTTCTTTGCAATTATTCTAAATTTCAATGCTATCTAACCATTTCAAAAATGGGTTGCGCCGCAGTTGTGCGTCCATCAGTATTTTCGTTCTCATGTTGCCGGGCTGTTCAACGGTAAGAGAATCGTTTCCGATGAGAACGGCCACCGAACAACTTTTGCTCTCCACTGCCGCCGACCATGCCGCGAGCAAACTGGAATTTAATTTACCGAAACACAACAAAGTTTTCCTGGATACTCAATATTTCGATACGTCGAGTCCCGATGCCAAATATGCTATCGGGGCGATTAGAGATCAATTACTGCTTCAGAGTTATCTTGTCATAATGGACAAACAGAAGGCTGATTCCATCATCGAAATTCGCTTGGGCGCATTGTCGATCAATCAAGACAAAACGCGCTGGCTAGGCCTGCCGGATTTGAGCGTCCCGATACCACTGTCGGGTAACATCCCGATTCCTGAAATTATATTGCTAGGCAATAACAAACTGGAAGGCATTGCGAAAATAGGTGTCACTATTTACGATGCCAAAGAAGGCAAGCTGGTGAGCGTTGTGGAACCCGCCTACGGCTTCTCCCGATTTAGTGAATGGAAGGTATTGTTGTTAAGTTGGACCGATTCCGATTTGATCCCCAAGAATGCACGCGACGAACACGAAAGTCCTAAACTTCATGAGCGTTTATTGATCGAAGGCGGCTTATAAGGCGGCTTATAATGTTAGTTTTTTGCGCCAAACAATTTCAGCTTAAGCCCAGTGAGCAAACCATGCGACCTAATCTTTCCACTAATATTTTGTATTCTTGTGAGTCCCCTATGCAATATGCAGTATTTTTATCTATTTTCACTTTAATGAAACTTTCATTGAGTGCGGCGTTATTTAAAATTTACCTATTCTTAAGTCTATTGGGGAAAAACAGCTCCAATAAGCATAAATCTTACCCGCTTGTTAAGTTGCTAAAAACCTCGCTTTGCTCAAAATATACCCCGCTTCTAGTCACCCTGCTTTTTCCTTCTTTATCAATGGCAGCCGATGAAGTAAGCGCGATTAGCAAAGTACAACCGTTAGATTTAACCCAGCACTGGGCCGGTTATACGGCTCTGGTAGTTTTTACAATTGCCTATATTCTCGCAATGACCGAAGAAGTGACTGAGTTAAAAAAATCGAAGCCAATGGTGTTTGCAGCAAGTATGATTTGGATCTTTATTGCTGCCGTTTATACCAACGGCGAGATGAGCGAGCAAGCAGGGGTAGCGTTCCGCTCTACTCTTGAAGGTTATGGCGAACTATTTTTGTTCATCATGGTATCGATGACTTACTTGAATGCCATGGAAGACAGGGGCGTGTTTGACAGCCTGCGGGTCTGGCTGTTGAGCAAGAACTTCACCTATCGGCAATTATTCTGGATTACCGGCTTTCAGTCGTTCTTTATCTCGTCCGGCTGCAACAATCTCACTACCGCTTTGCTGATGGGTTCGGTTATTTTGGCTATGGGTAAGGATTGCCCGCGCTTCGTTACCCTATCCTGCATCAATGTTGTAGTCGCCTCCAATGCAGGCGGCTCCTTCAGCCCCTTTGGCGACATCACTACATTATTGGTATGGCAAAAAGGCGTAGTGCCTTTTACCGATTTCTTTTCCCTGTTGATTCCGGCCATCATCAACTTTGTAATACCTGCGGCCATTATGAATTTCTTTATTCCACAAGAAAGACCCGCTGCGGTAATGGAAGCTCAGGACATGAAACGGGGCGCCTGGATAATCATCTTTTTATTCGTATTGACCATTATTACCTCGGCTTGCTTCGAGAATTTCCTGAGCCTGCCACCTGCGGCCGGGATGATGATGGGTCTGACCTATTTGAAGTTTTTCAGTTATTATCTGCAAAAAACCCGTGATTCTCACTCGATATTGATACCCGTAGACTTGACCGATGTCAAAATCGATCATTTTGGGCCGATGAAATATATGAATCATCCACAAGCCGAGGTAAATCAACGGCTGACCAAGGAACTGCCTTTTGATATTTTCCAGAAAGTCGCCAACCTGGAATGGGATACCCTACTGTTTTTTTACGGTGTAATGGTAGGTGTCGGAGGTTTGAGTTTCATCGGCTATTTAGAAGTAGCATCCCATCATTTATACGGCAACATCGACCCCACTATGGCGAATATTCTGGTCGGCATTGCCTCAGCATTTATCGATAACGGCACAATTATGCTATCTGTACTGACCATGGATCCTGATATTTCTCAAGGGCAATGGCTGCTCGTGACATTGACTGCCGGTGTGGGCGGCAGCATGCTGGCGGTGGGTTCCGCCGCAGGAGTTGGCTTGATGGGACAGGCTAAAGGAATTTACACTTTCACCAGCCATTTAAAATGGACGCCGGTCATTATGCTGGGTTACTTCGGCAGTATCGCCGCCCACTTTCTGATCAATGGCCGTTATTTCTAGGCTGACCGTAAAATAACCGATGTCATTGCCAGGGTAAGTGTGTTCGTGATTTTATCGCTTACCTTGGCAAGGGCAAACGCTCCCCAAAAATACTACAACCCCATCATCAAACTGCTTCCATGTTTTTTCAGCCAATACCGTCTACTTTGATAGTCCGGCAAATGTTCGGCAACCAAAGCCCAGAAATGCGCGGAATGATTCCTGATTTTGATATGGCAAAGCTCGTGTACCACGACGTATTCCAGAACTTCGAGCGGGGCTATGATCAACAGCCAATTGATATTGATGTCGTTATGAATGCCGCAACTGCCCCACCGACTCTTTTGCGTTTTAATTTTAATCGTCTGGGGAAATAGCTGCTTTTTTTCCGCATGACGGTTTACCAACTGCTCTACCTGGCTTTTCGATTCCTTTTTCATCCAGCGTATTAACGCCTCTTTTATCTCGGCACTGTGGTCTTTAATCATCAATGCGTCGGGGACATGGGCAATAAATTCAATAAATTCTTGGCTAAATTCTATTTTTATCCTTTTTAATTTTGTGGGTCTTACTGCCAATTTATACGATACTCCCTGATAAGGAATTTCAGCGCCATGTCCGTAAACAGCCGGAGCCAACGTTTTATGCTGTTGACTTTTAGCTGCAATTTTAGCCAACGCCCGGACTATCCACTCCCGCTTGGACTGAACGAATTGATGGATTTTATGTTCGGCGACTTTTACCGGGGCGACAACTTCTACTTTACCTGGCGTCACAATGATTCGCGTCTGCGTAGCCCGCTGACTGCGCCGGATTTGATAGGAAAATGCTGGATTAGAAATGACAGTTCTCTTTACTGGATATTTTACACTATTCTGATTTATTTCGCGTCTTTCCTGGACTAATCGTCTTTTTTAGATGTAAACCTAACCATCCTGATTAATCATGTGGGTTGCCAATTGCTGCAAAGCCTGACTTAAGTTTTCCCTGAAATTGGCGTCCATGGTTATTTCATTTAGGGCTTTATTCATACACAACATCCACTGATTTCTTGCAACTTCGTCTATTGCAAAGGCAATATGCCGCTGCCGCAATCTTGGATGCCCGTACTCCTGAATAAATAAATCGGGACCGCCCAGCCAGCCAGACAAAAATTTGAACAATTTGTCATGCGCAGCCGCCAAATCCGCCGCATGCATACCTCGAACTCCGGACGTTTCAGGCAAACTGTCCATAAAAAAATAAAACCGCTCCACCAGATTGAGTATTGCCGTTTTTCCGCCTATCAGTTCATAAGGTGTTGTTTGTTTATTTTCGGTCATAATCCTGTGCCCTGAAAAATCATTCTTTCAATAACTGATGTTACGCAGCCAGTAATTTTTGCAACTCTTCATAAGCTATCTGGTTCGCTTTGATAAACAGCTTAGTTCTTAGCGCAAAATGATTGGCCTTGTGTTTTATCTTCAGACATTCCAGCTTGAACACCGCATAGATCGACATGAAGACATGGTTGTTCTGGGTAGTGACCGTACGGGTTGGTGACTTTGCCAACCCCGCATTGGATTTTAATGACTTGTGGAACTCCTCAACTTTCCACCGTTTTTGGTAGATCGTGGCGGCTTGTTCGCCATTGCACGCTAAATCACTGCATACCAGATTCAATAGGCCGATGCTGCCGTCTTTGTTTGTAAAGACCCGGCGGACGAAAAGCACTTCCTGTTGAAAGCCTTTCATCCAACCGCGCACCGCCTGCTGATCCGCCAATTCCAGCTGACTGATTCGTACAAAACGGCCTTCTTTCTTGTCTTCTTCTGTTAAAGCCACCAAGCGGTTATCCTTTAGGGCGCTGATGAAGTGCTTGCCTTTCTTCAGGATAAACTCAAAGTTCTCCTTGCTGGCAAACCAACTGTCCGTCAACACATAGCGGAACTTGATGGCATTCGCCACACTGGTCGCTATCATCTCCCGCATCAGCTCATTTTTGGTGAACTCACTGGCCCGCTTGACCTTGCGGGTCTTCACATCACTGAACTGGTAAGGCTTGCGCACCACTTCAAAGGCGACGGGAATTGAAACTCCCCCACTATAGTATAGGGCGTTCAGCAAGTTGATACCTTTGACCGAACGCCCTTTGCAGTGATCAAAGTGCCAGCACATGATTTCGTTCTCATCCGTCCAGGCCTTCTCCTGAATGGTATCGTCAAATATCAGGCAACCATCTTCCTGTTCTATCTGGCGTACTGTCGCTTTAACTTGCCCCCACAGGTCTTTGGAGGTAAATGCTTTCGATGCCAGAAAACGCGTCATCTGGTCATGGCTTATATCCCCTTCCATCATTGCCGACAATCCGGTCGCCGTCGCAAACCCGTTATTGCAGATCAGGTAGTCTGTGTATAATTCTAATTTTATTTTTTCCATCCCGAAATAATACGCTTTTTGAAGGGTGGGTGCGTAACATCAGTCAATAATTCAGTATTCTACTAAATATTCCTACCAATACCTCCAAACTCTTGTAAAATCTAAAAGGCTATTTGTTATGTTAACCATGTATTTTTAAGGAATCCAAATAAAATGAAAGTAAATACCGCTATTCCACGCACGGAATCCAGTATTCTGGCAACCAATAAAGTACTGAAAAACACCTATTTGTTATTGTCGATGACGTTGATTTTCAGCGCCATGACTGCCGGTGCAGCGATGGCGCTGAATCTGCCGCATTTTGGCCCTGTCATTACCCTAATCGGTTATTTCGGCCTGCTGTTTTTAACCACCAAATTCAGCAACAGTAGCTTAGGCTTGGTTTTTGTTTTTGCCTTGACCGGTTTTATGGGACTAACGCTCGGCCCTATTTTAACCATGTACATTAAGGCATTCAGCAACGGTCATGAATTAATCATGACCGCATTAGGCGGCACCGGCGTTATATTCCTGGGACTTTCTGGCTACGCGCTAACAACACGCAAAGATTTCAGCTTTATGGGCGGCTTCCTGATGGTCGGCGTTCTGGTCGCATTTCTGGCGGGTCTTGGCGCAATGTTTTTCGCTATACCGGCGTTATCGCTGGCGGTATCGGCGATGTTTATTCTGCTAATGTCCGGAATGATCTTATACCAGACCAGTGAAATCATTCACGGCGGCGAAACCAACTATATCTTGGCGACCATTTCTTTATACATTACCATCTACAACCTATTCTTAAGCTTATTGCAATTGTTAGGCGTATTCAGCGGCAAAGAATAAATAATCTTTGACGCTACCCCGCATTAAAAAGCCCGGCTAACTTGGTTAGTCGGGCTTTTTAATGTCTTGTTTCTTTATAGCGAATGCTTAGAACCATGCAAGCGAATCAATAAAGCTGCCTCATCATGGCTTAATCCTGAGCTTTGCATTAATTCATTGATGCTGGCTCCACTTTTTACTTTTCGGATATCTACACTGTACGGGTGGTCCGACTGGTCATTGTTCTCGACCTCTGTAAGCTTTATTGCCAAATCATTGATCTGCTCGTCGGTAACGGCTATCCGGTTATCCACGGTGGCTATTCGACTATCCACCGTTAAAGCGGCAGTACACAAGCCGACAATATCATTGGTATTACCGTGAACAATATCATTAAGAACCAAATAATCGTGTTTAAGCTTCTGTTGAGTACGCGCCAGCCAAAAAAGTACCACAAGCATAATTACAATCACCACGCCCTCAATGATAAGAGCGATCATCAAAGGATTATTCATCAAACAACTTCATCAATATGTTGCATGGGTTCAGCATCCTGTTCTTTCACTTCTTGTTTTTTTCTACGATGCTGCTTCTCTGGGAGACTATCATCCCGGTCAATTTTTTTAGGTTTTACGACTGGAAAAGAGGGTGATACGGGTTGTATTTCTAGCATACTGGCCTCCCATGACTAACTTTATTGCCGTAGGTTGGGTTAGGCCGTAGCCGTAACCCAGTATTTGCCGCTTGAATAGGCCGGGTTAGGCAATCGCTCCTGCATTGCTCTACCTCCTGCATCCTTGCAGTCGTAACCCGGCCTACGCGACTCATTTTTTAATATTAGCAGTCATTTTACGTTATTGTTAACCGAATCGGCATTATGGTTGACCAACAGCAGTCGCTGTCGGAGCCAAGTTCAATAATTTGGCGCGTTCTTCATCATTAGCCCCATAACGCGCAAAAGCCTGCGACATTAAAACCAGAACCACTCGCCTGTTCTTAAATCGACCCGCCTCTATCTTGTTATCGTCAATAGGATGAAATTCTCCATACCCAATTGCCGACAAGCGAGGAGGATTAATGCCCTCCTTAACAAACTCATGCACAACACTGGTTGCCCGGGCGGATGACAAATCCCAATTCGACCTGAATTTTATGTTATCGATAGGAATATTATCGGTGTGCCCTTCAATATTAATCATATTAGGCAATGGATTAATCACCTCGACAATCTTTTTCAACACCGGTATCGCTTTTTTGGATAATTCCGCCTCACCACTCAAGAACAGCATTTCGCTATTCATTTCCAGCTCTATCCAATAGTCGTTTTTCTTGACTGAAACCAGATTATCTTTGATAAAAGGCGCTAAAACCTGCTCGAATTGGCCAGACACCTGACTCAACTGCTTTCTTTCTTTTAATATTTCTTCACTCAGTTCGCGTCTTTCTTCAACTTCTACCGTCGTTGGATTTTCTAATGGAATGGGTTGAATAGTCGTCGGCAAAGTGCCTATCTGAATAGGGGCAATCTCATTGCCCTGCTGTTCTTTATTTGAAAATGCTTCGCCTAATGAATCGGACAGTGTCTTGTACTTCCCTTCATTTACCGAGGAGATTGAATACATGACCACAAAAAAGGCAAATAACAAGGTTATAAAATCTGCGTAAGACACCATCCATCGATCATGATTATTAGTGTCCGCTATAGGTCTTTTCCTGCGCCTTGCCATAGCCTAGTCTTTATAGGAGTCATGCAGATAGCCGCCCAATTTCAGCTTTATATTTCTTGGATTTTGACCCTCTGCAATAGAAATAATACCCTCAGCCAACATTTCCCTGGCCTGGGTCAAGGCAAGCACATGCGCTTTTAGTTTATTGGCAACCGGCAAAAAAACCAGGTTGGCGGAACCTACGCCATAAATTGTCGCGACAAAAGCCGTCGCTATCCCTTGCCCTAAAAGTTCCGGGTTGGTCAGGTTCTGCATGACATGAATCAAGCCCATCACGGCGCCGAGTATGCCGATGGTCGGCGCATAACCGCCCATCGCCTCATACACTCCTGCCGCCTGTAAGCCCATACTTTCCTTGGCATCCATGTCCATCTCCAATATGTCGCGTATGGCATCAGGATCATTACCGTCAACCAGCAACTGCAAACCTTTTTTTATAAACGGATCTTCTTCATTGGGCAGCGCATCTTCAAGCCCCAACAAACCTTCCTTTCGCGCCAGCAAACTCCAGTAAATTACCTTATCGATTTGCTCTGAAAGATTCATTTCTTTTGATATGAGCACCCATGAAAGCATTTTCATGCTTCTGACAAAAACGGCCGGTGGGTATTGCAAAAGCGTCGCCCCGAATGTACCTCCGAACACAATAATAAGCGCAGGTACGTTGACCAACGAATGGATGTCGCCGCCGTCCAGCATGATGCCCAACAGAATCGCACCGACCCCGACAAAAATACCTGCGATGCTTAAAATATCCATTTTCTAGCTTTCAGACAGCTAATCGTTTATCCAGTCAGACAGTCTTGAACGCAATCTCAACACGGCCTGAGTGCAGATTTGGCTGACCCTGGATTCACTAATATTCAAAACTTCGCCGATTTCGCGCAAATTGAACTCTTCATCATAATAAAGCGAAATAACCAGGCGTTCGCGTTCGGGCAAACCCATGATGGCGTTTGCCAATGCCTGCTGAAATCCTTCGCGACCTAGGCCGTCGGCCAGACCTTCTTCATGACTCAGGGTTTCATCCATGTAATGATCTCCATCTTGCGCCAATTCTTCGACGCTGAATACTCGGCAGCTGCTTGAATCCTGAAGAATGTGATTATATTCATCAATGGCTATGCCTAAATACTTAGCCACATCGACGTCTCTTGCCTCGCACCCGGTTCTGTTTTCGATCATCCGTATGGCGTCAGAAACCATCCGCGATTTTTTATGCACGGAGCGCGGCGTCCAGTCACTGCGCCGGACCTCATCCAGCATAGAACCGCGGATACGAATTCCGGCGTAGGTATCGAAACTGGCGCCTTGCGAGGCATCGTAATTCTTGATGGCTTCCAGTAAACCGAGCATCCCTGCCTGAATCAAATCATCGACTTGAACGGAATCGGGCAATCTGCCCAATAAGTGGTAGGCAATGCGCTTAACTAACGGTGCATGCTGCATGACACGCTCATCGGTGCCTCCAGCCTGTACCGAAGTGTACATTGCCACGCCGCTCACGCAACATCCTTTTGGGAACCGTATTGAATCATTCTTTCAATAAAAAACTCGATATAACCGCCTGCCTGGGATTTCAGCGGCCAGCTGTCAATTCTTGCGGCTATCGTTTTCAGTGCGAGAGCGGCTTTGCTTCTGGGGAAGCCGATAACAACCGGCGTTTGCTTTTGAACCGACTTACGCAAATATTCGTCATAAGGCACTGCACCGGCAAACTTC
This sequence comes from Methylobacter arcticus, assembly GCF_050917435.1. NCBI lineage: Bacteria > Pseudomonadati > Pseudomonadota > Gammaproteobacteria > Methylococcales > Methylococcaceae > Methylobacter > Methylobacter arcticus. The sequence goes on along the minus strand of NZ_CP159583.1, from coordinate 1,172,799 downwards.
AGGGTCACATCCAGATAACGATCGGTTACTTTATTTAATTTCTGAAACAGCGCGTGGCCTTGTTGAACAGTTTGAACCATATTGGCGATCACATGAAATTTGGACAAACCATAATCCCGGTTAAGCAATTTGATAAACGCATAAGCATCGGTTAACGAGGTGGGTTCATCGCAAACAACAACGACAATTTCCTGACAGGAGCGGGCAAAATTCACCACGCTCGCCGATATGCCGGCCGCTGTATCGACAATCAATACGTCGATATCTTGATCGATCTCGCTGAAGGCATGGATCACTGAGGCTTGTTCAATCGTCGTCAATTCGGACATCCTCTGAATACCCGATGCCCCTGGAATCACTCTCAAACCCGAAGGCCCCTCAATCATGATTTCATCTAAGGTTTTTTCTCCTGAGAGCACATGAGAAAGATTGAACTTGGGGTAAACGCCTAACAAAATATCAACATTAGCCAGACCCAAATCAGCATCCATTAATACCACCCGCTGTCCCATTTGCGATAAGGCTATGCCGATGTTAACCGACAAGTTTGTTTTGCCTACACCGCCCTTGCCGCTGGTGATTGCGATAACTCTGACAGGCTTAATTTGATTCATGTTTCTTATTCCCGCTGCTTGATCAGATTGCTTATGCATAGCCTTGCGCCGCCCAAGCTTCATTATTTGCATCGTTATAGTCGCTCTCTTCGTCCAGCTCAGCCACACATTGTGCGACTAAAGTCCGGGCGCAAGGACTATGCATGTCTTCAGGTACTTGCTGACCGTCGGCAATAAAAGACAGCGGCAAGTTATGTTCTATTATTGAAGAAATGGCCGAACCAATCGTTGCCGCCTCATCAAGTTTAGTCAAAATACAGGCTTGCGGTTCAAAAACCTGGAAGGCTTTGATAATTTCATTCATGGCCTTGTATTCAGTCGCAGCCGACATCACCAGATAGGGTTTAATGGCTTGTCCGCTTTGTTGCAGGGTATTAATCTGCTCGACCAGCTTCATATCGCGTTGGCTCATACCGGCAGTATCAATCAAAATAAGCCGTTTGTCTGCAAAACCATTGATAATATTGCACAACTCAGAAGCGCTGGATGCCCCCCGAACCGGAATGCCTAATATCCGTCCATAGGTATTCAATTGCTCATGAGCGCCAATACGGTAATTATCGGTAGTAATCAAGGCAACCTGTCTTGGCCCGTGCTTTAAAATAAATTTGGCGGCCAGTTTGGCAATCGTGGTGGTTTTACCCACGCCGGTAGGCCCGACTAAGGCGGCAATGCCACCGTTTTGAAGCAAATCATCATCGGCTACCGGCAATACTTTGGTCAGCAGCTCTTGAGCCTGGCTAAAAACAAGTTCGGCATCCGTGTGATTAGCAAAACGATTGGCAATTTTAACGCTCAGTTTTCTTGAAATGCTCATGCCAGCCAAACGTTGCAGTAATTCAGCCCTGACCGGGTTAGCTTGCGACGCTACGCCCCAATTGCTAACGCTGGACAATTTGGAGTCCATTGCCGACCTTAAGGACTTGAGCTCCCGGCTCATTTCCAGCAACAAATTATCTGACAGATTGCTCTGTTTTTCTTCCGGCATGGCTATTTGCATAGGCCTTTCTCTTGCAACAGGTGCAGTCGGCTTGGTGATTTTTGCTGTTACCGTTTCCAGATTTCCGCGTAGATGTACTTTTTCTGCATAGCCCACATATTGATCAATATTCCGGCGACCGCCAGGGATGGTGGAAATGTCGGAATCGGTAGGGAATCGATTCGACCGACCGCCAGGGATGGCGAAAGTATCGCTATCGGTAGAAAACCGCTGCGACCGCGCTGGAGTATTCTCAGCCAAAAAACCATCCGTACTTTGTTTTCGTGAACTGCTTAAGACATGCAATCGATTTTTTTCTGCTTCAAAATCAGGCAAATCCATTTTTTGTGGCCGCGAGGGGGGTTGCTGTTCTTCGGCCTGCTTTTGCAACTTACTTTGAATCAACTGCTCATCAAAATCTCGCGCAGCAACGATCTCAACACCGCCATCAACCGACTTATTCGACATGATGACTGCATCGGCGCCCAATTCTTCTTTGACCATGCGCATGGCCTGACGTATGTCTTCCGCAAAAAAACGTTTAATCTTCATAGTGTAGCCTCATGTGCTATGTTCGTCGCCCAACAGTTGAAACCACTTTGATCTGGCGATCAGCAGGTATTTCATTGTATGCCAAGACATGTAATCCGGGAATGGAATAGCGAACAAATCGGGATAACCAGGGGCGGATATAAGAAGAAACCAGCAACACCGCTGTTTGTCCTTCCATTTCCATTTTTTGCATACTTTCCTGCAAGGATGTATGCATTTGTTCTGCTAAGCCTGGTTCGATCCCGACACCGCTTTCGCCTGCCGTTTGCAAAGATTTATGCAACAACTGTTCCAACTCATGATCCAGCGTAATAACCGGCAACTCATCCTGCATTCCACTGATTTCATGAATAATTAACCGTCCCAGTGCCGCACGTACCGCTGAGGTCAAGATGTCGGGATCTTGACTCTTGAGTCCGTACTCCGCCAAAGTTTCGACGATAGTGCGCATATCGCGGATAGGCACATGCTCTTGTAACAAGTTTTGTAATACCTTGACCACCACACCTAGCGGCAATGTTTTTGGCACCAAGTCCTCGACCAACTTAGGCGCAGACTTAGCCAAGTTATCGAGTATTTTATACGCCTCTTCATAACCGAACAATTCATGGGCATGCGCCTGCAACAGATGACTCAAATGGGTCGCCACCACAGTTCCCGGATCAACCACCGTATACCCCAGAGTTTGCGCATAATCTTTCTGGCTCGGCTCTATCCACACCGCATCCAGACCAAAAGCCGGATCCTTGCAGGCATTGCCCTTCAAGGTGCCAAAAACACGCCCTGGATTAATCGCCATTTCCATTTCCGGCATAATTTCAGCCTCACCGACAGTCACTCCCATCAGCGAAATCCGGTAAGCTGTTGGACTTAAATCAAGGTTATCCCGGATATGCACGGAGGGTATTAAAAAACCCAACTCTTGAGACAGTTTTTTTCGTACGCCTTTGATTCGAACCATGAGTTGCCCACCCTGATTCTTGTCCACCAACGGAATAAGCCGATAACCCACTTCCAATCCGACAACATCGACCGGCATCACATCATCCCAACCCAACTCTTTAGTCTCGGGCATGGCGGTATTTTGAGCCAGATCCTGCGGATAATCGAGCGCAACTAGCTCCGCTTCTTTATGCTTCTTGTCAATTAAGTAGGCAGAACCGGCTAAAATCATCGCCAGCAAGATAAAAACCAGATTCGGCATCCCCGGAATAATACCCAACGCGCCTACCACCGCCGCCGTCACCGTCAACGCTTTGGGATTGGCAAATAACTGCGAGGTGACCTGCTGTCCAATATTCTCACCGCTACTGCCAACCTTGGTGACCACCAGCGCCGATGCTGTCGACAATAACAACGACGGAATCTGAGCGACCAAACCATCACCAATAGACAGCAATACATAAATCTCACCGGCTTCGGCAAAACTTAAATCGTGCTGAACGACACCAATGGCAAGACCACCAATCATATTGACAAATAAAATAATAATCCCGGCGATTGCATCGCCCCTGACAAATTTACTGGCGCCATCCATAGAGCCGTAAAAATCCGCTTCGGTAGCCACTTCCGCACGCCGCTCGCGCGCTTCATCCTGGGTCAGCAAGCCGGCATTCAAATCCGCATCAATAGCCATTTGCTTACCCGGCATCGCATCCAGCGTAAACCTTGCTCCAACTTCCGCAATCCGTCCGGCACCTTTGGTAACGACCATGAAGTTAATAATGATCAATATCGCAAAAACCACCAGGCCGACCGCAAAGTTACCGCCGATAACAAACGCACCAAAGGCCTCAATCACCTTCCCGGCCGCATCGCCACCCTTATGTCCGTCGATCAACACCACGCGCGTCGAAGCCACGTTCAGCGCTAGTCGTAATATGGTTGCCAGCAAAATGACGGTTGGAAATGACGCAAATTCCAGCGGTTTAATGGTATAGACAACAACCAGCAATATAATTAACGAAAAAGCGATATTAAAGGTAAAGAACAGGTCGAGTACGAATGCCGGCAACGGCAATATCAGCATCGACAGCACCATGATGATAACCAATGGCGCACCCAACTGGGCTTTGCCCAGTATCGCCAACGCTGCTTTTAATTTAGTAAAATCCATACCCGCTTAATCTCGTTTAAATTCGTCAGGCACGTTAATATCTGCCGGTGGCAATGGCACTCTCCAATCATTTTTCTGAGCGGCTTTTAACTGATAGACATAAGCGAGAATCTGAGCGACGGCCAAATAAAGCCCCTCCGGTATCTCGCTATCTATCTCGGTTGAATAATACAACGCCCTAGCTAACGGCGGCGACGCCACCAGCGGCACGTCAGCGCCAATCGCTGTATTACGGATGTGGGCGGCGATCAAATCGACGCCCTTAGCAACCAGCTTTGGCGCGCTATTTGAGTTTTGATCATATTTTAAGGCCACCGCATAATGATTGGGATTGGTCACAATAACATCGGCGTTTGGCACTTCCGACATCATACGTCTTTGCGACATTTCCATTTGCGCCCTGCGCTGCCGACCCTTGGTTTCCGGACTTCCTTCGGATTCTTTATTTTCATCCTTGATTTCCTGCTTGGACATTTTTAGATTTTTGGCGTGCTCCCACAGCTGATAAGGCACGTCAATCATCGCAATTAAAATCAATGAAGCGCTAAGCACTAAAAAGCACATACCAATAATATTCAGCGCATGACTGACTGATTGATCTAGCGGTTCAGCACCCAGTCCCAGTAATTCACCGATAAAGCTTTTGTACAAAGCAACCGCTACGGCGAAAACCAATAAAATTTTTAACAAGGCTTTGAATAGCTCAACCAAGCCTTTTACCCCAAACATTCTGCCAATCCCGGTAATGGGATTCATTTTTGACGGCTTAAAGGCTATAGCCTCCCAACTGAACACCCAGCCGCCCATCGATATCGGGGTAATAATGGCGACAAAGACCATCAGTGCAAAGAACGGCGCCAGCAATAGGAGACCGTCAATCATCGCCTGTTTAAAAAAGACTATCGGGCTAACCGGATCGAAAATAACTTCGCGGCTCAACTGAAACTGAGCCTGCATTCCCGCTATCAAACCCTTGCCGATTTTTCCTCCCTGGATAAGAAACATCGAGGCGCTGGCTATTAGCATCACAAAGGTATTGAGCTCTCTTGATCGAGGAATCTGACCTTTCTTTTTGGCGTCTGCTAGCCGCTTACCGGTGGGCTCTTCGGTTTTGTCGTCGTTATCTGCCATAATTTAATTTACAAGTGCAATAATTGGCCGATCAAATCGTAAGCATCCGTCAACATCCCGGAAAATTGAGCCAGCACATCGGGTAACGTTTTCCAAACCAGCAGCATTCCCAGCATCAAGGTTACCGGAAAGCCCACCGAAAAAATCTGCAATTGCGGCGCCGCTCTGGCCGCTACGCCAAAAATGACATTCACCAACAACAAACTGGCCATGACCGGCATAGCCAGCAATAAGCCGCCTGCGAACAACCGTCCACTCCAGACGATAATTGACCAGATACCCGCCTTGTCTATACCGTCTATACCAATGGGCAAGGTTTTAAAGCTGTCCAGCACCATTTGTATCAACAACAAATGGCCATTCAAACTGATAAAAACTAAGGTAGCGATAACCGTATAGACCTGCGCAATCACCGGCACCTGCTGCCCACTTTGCGGATCTACCATCATTGAAAAACCCAAGCCCATGCTTAAAGCAATAGCTTGCCCCGCAAAAACGACGGCGGCAAAAACCAGCTGCACGATAAAACCACTGGTCAAACCGATCATAGTCTGAGCAATAGCCATCATTGCTCCAGTGTAGCTAAACATTTCGACAGCGGGCAAAGGGGGAAGTAAAGGCATGATAACCAGCGTTATTACTACCGCAAGAATCAGCCTGACTCGGGCCGGAACGGCTTGAATGCTAAACAACGGCACCGATACAAACATCGCACTAATGCGCATTAACGGCCATATAAATAATGCCACCTGGTCGAGGAGCTGCTCTTCGGTAAAGTTCAACGTTCAACCAATTAATTGCGGAATATCCCTGATCAAACCCTGAAAATAATCAAGGAACAGTTGCAGCATCCCCGGCCCCATAACCATCAAAACAGCCCCTATAACGATTAACTTGGGAATAAATGTCAAGGTCGCCTCATTAATCTGTGTAGCCGCCTGAAACATCGCGATAATCAGACCTACAGCCAATGACGGCAACAATACCGGAGCAGTCAGCTTAATGGCGACAATCATCGCATCCTGCGCAATCATAGAAATGGTTTCCGGCGTCATGATCTACTCGCCCGGGCGACCGGCCGGTCGCCCCTACGCAACATAAAAACTTGCGGCTAACATTTCCATAATCAAAGACCAGCCATCGGCCATAACAAATAGCATTATTTTAAAGGGCAGAGAAATAATCATCGGTGACAACATCATCATACCCATGGACATCAGTACGCTGGCAACCACCAAGTCGATAATCAAAAAAGGCAAAAAAATCAAAAAGCCTATTTGAAACGCCGTTTTCAGTTCACTGGTCACAAAGGCCGGCAGCAATAACGAAAACGGTACGTTTTCGGCTGACGCCAACTCCGCATTGCCCGAAATTCGGATAAATAATTCGAGATCAGCCTCCCTGGTCTGCTTTAACATAAATTGCCTGAATGGCTCTGAAGCCTTTTCAATGGCGACAGTCACATCGATTTTCTCTTCCAGATAAGGCTGGACGGCTTCGCTATTCACCTTATCAAAAACCGGCATCATAATGAAAATAGTCAAAAACAACGATAAGCCCAATAACACCTGATTACTGGGTGCCTGCCCGGTACCTAAAGCCGTTCGCAGCAAACTGAGGACAATCATGATCCGGGTGAATGAAGTCATGGTCAACAACAACGCAGGCAACACGGTCAACAAGGTCATTAGCGCCAGAATCTGGATCGTTACCGTATAAGTCTGAGCGCCTTGCTTACCCGTAGTGACGGTGACCGCTTCAATTCCCGCTGCGGCATAAGCCGGTGTTTCGATCAACAAAAAAGCGAAACCTATCATCAGCAATCGAAACGCCACCGATCGCAATAAAACGCTTTTAAGCATCGGATCGTCCCTTCATCACTTGCATCAGTTTTTGCGCGAATCCGCCGTCCATAGCCATAGGCGGCGACGGCTCGCTGTTCAAGCAATCGTCACCCTCCAGCACATGCAATGCCTCTATACGTCCCGGTGTCACACCCAAAATAAGCTGCTTTTTTCCAACCTGAAGTAAAATGACTTTTTCCCGCATACCCAAAGACAGACCGCCGACCACACGCATTTTTTCGGCGTTATTGATGGTTATTCCGCTTAACTTACGCATTCCCCAAACACAGAGAAAAAAAATAGCTAAGACTATCAGCAGTCCAACGCCCCAATTAAGCATATCGCCGAAAGAAACCGTCCTGACCGCCTGTTTCGAAGCATCAGCACCCGATGCCGAAAAGCAAGCAGGAAACCACCAAAACAACAACCAGATGACAGTTTTTTTTCCAATCATCAGGCTAATCTTTTAACGCGTTCCGATGGACTGATGACATCGGTTAGGCGAATGCCGAATTTATCATTGATCACCACAACTTCACCATGCGCAATCAGCGTACCGTTTACCAGCACATCAAGCGGCTCACCGGCAAAACGTTCCAACTCAACAACCGAGCCCTGATTTAACTGCAATAGATTTCTGATATTAATCTGTGTCCGCCCAATTTCCATTGAAATAGTCACGGGGACATCCAAAATAACATCTAGATTAACTTCATCACCTAGTCCTGAAGACGATTTTTTATCTTCAAACGGATCATTCAACTCCTCAAATGCAGCGGTCTCAAAATCACTCATCGTTTCAGCACTCTCAGGCGCATTTGGATTTTCACTCATCTTATTTCTCAAGCTACTATTGTTATAATCGAATTCTACAGTGCATCAGGTTGATTCAAGACCTTACCTTATCAATAATCTGGATGGCATAATTGCCATCCGATATGCCGACCTTACCTTCAAACACCGGAATTCCTTCCGCTTTAAGGATCACCGTATCCGGCATATCAATAGGTATGACATCACCTTTTTTTAACCGCATAACGTCTCTTATACTCATGTTTTTTTCCACCAAAAGACTGTTCACACTCACTTCCGCTCTCAGCACTTCGCCACGCAATGAGGCCTGCCAACTGCCGTCAACCTCGCCACTGTCACTACTGATAGCATCCAGTAACTCCCTGATTGGCTCAAGCATCGCATAGGGCATCGCAATGTTTATATCACCGCCCCCACCTTCCAACTCAACATGAATGGTTGAGATGACAATAATTTCCCCAGGACCAATAATATTAGCAAATCGTGGATTGATTTCTGCTCCCACATATTCAAAATCGAGATCCATAACCGGCTTCCAGGCTTCCTTCAAATCCTTGAAAATCATATCAATGATGATCCGGACCACCCGCATTTCGGTCGGTGTAAATTCCCGTCCTTCGGTCTGATTATAAAATTGCCCGGCACCACCGAAAAAGTTGTCTACCACGGTAAAAACCAGCCGCGGATCGATGACTATCAAGGCTTTGCCGCGCAAGGGGTTAAATCGAACAATGGTTAAATTAGTCGGAACCAGCAGCCCTTGTATATATTCAGAAAACTTTTGAACCTGAATGCCCGATATAAAAATTTCTGCCGAACGACGCAGGAAATTGAACAACGAAATACGGATAAATCGGGCAAATCGTTCGTTAACCATTTCCAGGGTCGGCATACGCCCACGAACAATTCTTTCCTGGCTGGCAAAATCATAATCTCTGACGACACCTTTTTCATAAAATTCTTCGGCATCCGCTTCGGCATAAAAATCGGACTCATCTTCCGAATCAATATCTCCGTCGCTTACACCATTCAGCAGCGCATCGATTTCTGCCTGCGAGAGTAAATCACTCATATTATTGCATTACAAATGAAGTAAAGAATATTTCATTAATCTTACCCTTTCCTGACATTTTTACTAAAACGGCAGTCACCGCATCTAGCATGAGTTTACGTAACATGTCTTTGCCTTCACGAGTATTTAATACGCGGCTTTCCTGCGCACTCATCAGCATCAACAGATTATTACGTATCATGGGTTCATTTTTTGTTAAAAATGCGATAGTTTCAGCACCTTCAACCAACATAGATAGCGTAATTCGCCCATGTTTAGCTGTCGATCCCTTGGGGAAGTCAACAACAATGGGCTTACCCATATCAAAATAGAGCTTTTCTGCGGGAACCGCCATCTCATCTGCATCAACATGCGCTGCTTTCTCTCCTTTAGCGGAATCTCCATTCATAAAGAAATAAGCGGCACCTCCGCTCACTGCCAATAAAAGGACTACTGCGACAATTATAATAATCAGTTTTTTAGGAGATTTCTTTTCCTTTCCATCTTCTCGTTCAAGCTCAGCCATGTTGCAAACCCTTTCGTTTTTAATCAGTAAATAAGCAATTTAGAGACCATAAAAAATAATATGCATAAGAACAATAAGCTACACATTAATTACATCGTGGCTACCGCTGTGAATATCGATCGCACGGCCAAATATTATCATTGCCTCCTTTAAATTTGACAGATCATCAAGAATCCATCCTAACAAGTTTCGGAAATGTTAAATATATCCCAAAAAAAAGCCCTTTAAGGGCTTTTTTTTGGGATATAAAATATTTTTAGCCCAGTTCATCAAGCAATGTTTGAGCTATATTTTTTTGCTCAACCGTACCTTGATCAAGCACCTCTCTGGCCAAATCCTTAGCCGCATCGGCATCTCCCATATCGACATACGCTTTTGCCAAATCCAGTTTAGTTTCCAACGCATCCCTATCGGTAAACGCAGAAACACCAAACTCCTCATACTGACCGGAGTCCTGATCCTTTCTTGTTGGGGCTAAATCCAAATCAAAATTAAAGTCAAAATCCCCATCCATATCATCATCAAAACTCAACGAATCATTTGACTCTAAGGCACTAAAATCAAGACTATCAACTTCTTTTTTTTCAGCATGATCGAAACTAAAATCAAAATCATGCGCGTCATATTTGTCTACACTTGCCTCCGGGAGGGAGGACAATAAAGCATCAGAACCGGTAAAGTCTTGATCGGCCTTATCTGTCTCGTTGGCATCCATTGAAAACGAACTTAAATCAAAATCTTCTATGTGTGCAACCGAAGGACTACCTGTCTGCGTATTGAAAGCTATAACACCATTATCTGATTCTATGGAAAATGAACTTAAATCAAAATCAATGCTCTCACTCGTCGCCCCCAAGGACTTACCGGTAATAGTATTGGGTGCAATAACACCTTGATCCGCACCATCGAATTCTATTGAAAATGGACTTAAATCGAAATTAACATCCTCTACCTGTTCCCTTGACAATGCATCAACCTGAACACTGGGATCTATAGCATCTTTTTCCGCCTCATTAGACGTGTTGGTATCCATTGAAAACGAACTTAAATCAAAATCAATATCTTCGTTATTTCGTTGCGTCCCAGCAATAACGTCATCTGATGAAGTTAAATCAAAATCAAGTGCATCATTCTTCAACTCAGTCGCTTCCTTGACAAAAGCATCATCCCCTGACTTTATAAAAGAAACGACTCCAGTCATTACACTCTCCATATTGAGTGCATTATCCGCTGTGATACTTTCGCCTGTACTTTCAACGACTTCATCCTCAACCATAGCGAACAGATCATCCCCGGATGAAAATAATGGCGAATCAGGGCAAATTTCACGTCCCATTTCTGCCGCTTTTTCCCAAAACTCAGCTTCATTTCGCTTACCATTTTTCGCCAGTTCAGCGGCATAAGCTTCAAAATCCGCTTTGCTTTCATTAGCGTAAAAAATTTCCAGCAACTTTAATTTACATTCATCTCGATCCGGTTGATCTTTAATTGCCTGCCGTATTAATTCTTCGGCCTGCTGATAACGACCATAAGCAAGATACACGTCAGCCTCGGATATCGGATCAATTTCCCCCTGATCGGTATCAAACGAGTCGAAGTCACTGGGTGTAAATTCACTTAAGAAAGAACTTTCACCCACTGTACCCGTATCATTATCCTGAACAGCTAGACTAGTTTCGACAATGGGTACAGAAATGTTTTCATCAACTGCAGATGCTTCTACCATTATGGTTGAAGCAAACATACTCTCTGTATTCGTTTCCTCATCAACTTTGCGTTTCCGCCACCAAAGCCAACCTAGCAGAGTCAGAATTACCGTACCCGCACTACCTACCACTAAATAGTAAGTATCCAGTAAACTGCTTGTTTCAGGTTCCGGTTGAGCCAGAGGCCTCACCGCTTCAGCCGATTGAACAACAGTTGGTTGGGAAACAGGTGTTATTTGATCCGCAGGTTTGGCTGTCACCATCTCACCCGGCACCGGTTGAGGCGGCTCGGCCGGTTGAACAACTGTTTGCTGAGGCGTTGTCATCGTTTGGTTCTCAAGCCTGGCTGCTGTATCCTCACCTGGCAATACCTGCTGTTGAGCAACAGGATTTGCCAGGGATCGTTTCTGCAAAGCTGCGAACTGTTGATCCTTTAGAGCGATCAATTCCTGCATCATCGCCAGTTGTTTTTCCAACCCTGATATCTTGCTTTGTAGCACGCCATCTGCCGACACAGCTGCACTTACATTGCCTTCAGCATGATTACCCTTAACTACCTCCGACTGATCAGCTGCATCCTTATCAGAATCTTCCGACTCATTCGCCGAGGTAATAACGGCATGATCAGCAACCGCCTGTTTAGCGGGAGCCGCCAGGGTTAACTGATTATCGACAGATACTTCGACTCCGCGCAGGGCGGGCTTTGCCTTTTCCGTGTCACCGGAAGCAGGAGCTGAGCGTTTTTTCCACGCTTTTGTCTGCCGCTTGAACTCGGTTAACGCCTGATTTCTTGATAATTTCAGAACAATCCCTCTTTCAGGAATTTTCAGCATTTTTCCAGCCGTTAATCCATGAGCATTTCCTTTATTGAATGCATGAGGATTTGCTTGATAAATTGCAATCATCATTTGTTCTACGGAAACGTCGCCCTGTCCTCGGGTTCGCTCAGCCACACTCCAAAGCGTATCATTCGAAAGTGTCGGGCCATATTCGCCTTCACTGCTTTGTCCATTGGCATACGCTTGACTTTGAGGCGTAACGACTGATGGTTGCGCATAGCCTTCAGTGCGGGTTGAAACCGGAAAGGTTGCTTGGTTATAAGCTGACGGAGGATCCACTAATACTGTAAATCCACGATACAGATTGCCTTTTGGCCAGCTTACTTCGAGCAGAAAATCCAAAAAAGGTTCCTTTAATGCTTCGTTCGAAGTCAGCTTAATAATCGCCGAACCATTAGACTGAGTCATGGTTTCAAATTTAATTTTCGACAAAAAATAAGTCCATGACACCCCCGCTTCATCAAATTTCTCCGGTGGAGCCAATTTCACCTTAATGTCTGACACGTTTTCGCCTGACAAGACTAAAGAAATCTCAGCATTCAAATTTTGATTAAGGGCTGAATGTAATGTAATCTCGCCAATCCCTAATGCTTGACTACTAACTGGTGCCAGTAACGATACAACCGCTAAAGTTTTAGTTAACAAACGCACGTTGCTCTTCTTCACCATAGTTACCACTATTTCTTACCGCATCCAGTCAAATATGTAGACAAGCTTAGCCTAGATGTAATTTTTTACCAGCACTTCAGCTATTTGCACACTGTTTAATGCAGCGCCTTTTCGAACATTGTCACCCACCACCCACAAATCAATTCCTTGAGGATGAGATATATCTTCCCGGATACGCCCTACAAACACATCATCATGGCCTGATGACTCGGTAACCGCCGTTGGATAACCGCCGTCTTTACGTTCATCCATAACCGTCACACCGGGCGCTTGCTCAAGCAAGGCTCTTACTGTAGCGACATCAATTTTCTTACGGGTCTCAATATGCACAGCCTCGGAATGTCCGTAAAAAACCGGAACCCGCACTGCGGTTGCGTTAACCAAAATACTGTCGTCACCCAGGATTTTTTGAGTTTCCCACACCATCTTCATTTCTTCCTTGGTATAACCATTGTCCATGAATACGTCAATCTGCGGTAACACGTTAAAAGCAATCTGTTTGGGATAGACGTTGGTGATAATAGGCTGCATGTTAAGCAAACTGGTGGTTTGCCGAACCAGCTCTGCTATCGCTTCTTTGCCGGTACCCGAGACAGCCTGGTAGGTACATACGTTGATACGCGAAATCCCCACTGCATCATGAATAGGCTTTAACGCCACCAACATCTGAATGGTTGAACAATTCGGATTAGCGATAATACCGCGATTTTTATAATCGGCGATTTTTTCGGGATTGACCTCGGGCACCACCAGCGGAATATCATCGTCATAACGAAATTCTGAAGTATTATCAATCACAATACAGCCGGCAGCGACGGCTTTTGGCGCATATTCTGCCGAAACCGAGGCTCCCGGTGAAAACAAACCGATTTGCACCTTTGAAAAATCGAAGGTAGCCAAATCTTTTACGACTAAAGAACCGCCTTTAAAAGAAATTCTTTTACCTGCTGAATTGCTGCTGGCCAAGGCATAAACCTCGCCGACAGGAAAATCGCGCTCTTCCAGCAGAGACAACATGGCCTCACCGACAGCACCGGTAGCGCCAACCACAGCAACATTATATAGCTTGGTCATCTTAAGCTCCCTTCTGGACAACGGAAACAGCTGCGCACATCAATGGCATCGCAACGGAATTTATATAACTATCAGCCGGTAAAACCACATCTTTCTTTGTCATTAAATTTAAAAACCTTTTATTCTAGAATTTGAATACCGATGATCACTCAGTTTTTATACCTGCCATCCTATGCCAGAACAGCAAAAACCTTTTTGGTGATATCACTAACACTGCCGACACCGGCTATTGAACTGAACTTGACCTGCTGCTCTGGCGCTGAATAATAGCCAACCAAAGGTTTAGTCTGCTGATGATAAACACTGAGTCGTTTGCGTACAGTTTCTTCTTTATCATCATCGCGCTGAATCAAAGGCTCGCCAGTGACATCATCGACGCCCTCAACTTTAGGCGAATTAAACTCAGTATGATAAGTACGCCCGGATGGTAAATGCACTCTTCTGCCAGCCATGCGTTTGACAATTTCCTCATCCGCCACCACGATTTCAATAACCGTATCGATGCTGACGCCCATCGCCTTTAGGCCTTCAGCCTGAACAATGGTGCGAGGAAAGCCGTCCAGCAAAAAGCCGTTAACGCAATCGGCTTGGGTAATACGTTCCTTGATCAAGCCTAAAATAATGTCATCGGAAACCAAGCCGCCGGCATCCATCACTTTTTTTGCCTCAACGCCCAACGGCGTTCCCTCCCGCACTGCGGCTCGCAACATATCCCCCGTTGAGATTTGTGGAATAGCATATTTTTCAGTAATAAATTGCGCTTGAGTGCCCTTGCCGGAACCGGGACTCCCTAACAGGATGACGTGCATAACTAACTCCATTGTGTCGCTAGGACAGATGTAAACTCTAAATAACACTCGTGTAGACCGTTGTAGGCGACCGACCGGCCCTCCTACAACGGTCTACAAAACCGAACAAAAAAATAACGGGCTATTTTATAACACATCAAATTTTATCTCTTGTAAAAATATGGTTATATCCCTATTCTTAGCAAGTTTTTTTACATTCAGGAGAATAATAATGCGTGTTGAAGATTTAATGACTTCAAAAGTATTTACCGTCGAGCAGCACGACTTGATTGATCGTGTCTTTTTCTTAATTCATTACGAAAGGATTCGTCACTTACCGGTCGTTGAAAAAGGCAAAGTTATCGGAATTGTATCCGACCGGGATCTGTACAAAGCTTTAGGTCCCAAAAGCAACTCTCAAGCCATTGAAGCGGCAACCGGAACCGGCACGACAGAACTTCATGTCGTCCCTAAAAAAGTGCAACATATCATGCACCGGGGAGTCATAACCGTTAACCGTGACACCTACGCATCGGAAGCGGCGGCACTCATGGCCGAACATAAAGTTGGCGCATTGCCTGTCGTCGATAAAGACAACAAGCTGGTCGGCATTCTATCCTCTACCGACATACTCCGCGTTTTTTCAAAAATCGAAAAAGCGGGCGAAACACGGGAGCAAAGAATCGCAGCCGGCGTCAGCCATAAATAAAGCGATGCAATTTGTGTACCCCAAAGCCCCGGTATAATGGGGCTTTTTTGTTTTAACCGGCAACCAACCATGACCCATAAAACACTTTCAGATCAAGCTATTAATGCCGCAACACAAGCCTGGTTGAAATCCGTTATCATTGACTACGGCATCTGCCCATTCGCAAAGCGTGAACTGGAACGAGGCAGCATTCATTTCAGCGTCAATCACGATACCACCATTGAAAATTGCCTGCTGCATCTGATACTTGAATGCGCTCGGCTGGATACTGACCCCGACATTGAAACCACGCTACTGATTTATGCCGATGCGTTTACAGAATTCGACGACTATCTGGACTTTGTTGAAATCGCCGAATCCTTGTTAATTGAACAGGGCTATGAGGGCGTTTACCAATTGGCGAGTTTTCATCCCGAGTACTGTTTTCAAGGCAGCGATCCAGACGATGCGGCAAATTACACCAACCGCTCGCCTTACCCGATGTTACATCTGCTGCGAGAAACCAGTATAGATAGAGCCATAGCCAGCCACCCCGATCCAGAAAGCATCCCGCATCATAATATTGAATTAACCCGAAAGCTGGGCTTGGTCAAAATGCAGGCTTTATTAGCGGCGTGTTATCCGGTTAAGCCGTAAGACGCGGCTCAGTGTTGTTGCTTAAAAGCCTCTAACTCCTTAGCCCGCGCGGCAGTTGCAGACATGAAACAGTCATTTGCGCTAACGCGAGCCAAGGTACCGCCATCGGGATCGTCATAAAAATCGCAATTGGCTTTTCTGTATTTAAGCCATAAACGCTGAACTTCCTGCAGCTGCTGCTTACGTTCGAAAGAAAGGCCGACAATCACTTCCTTATAAGCCTTGTTTAACAGAACATCTTGCCGCTCGGTTTCAGCGCCCATACATTCAATCATTGACTGCGTAACACCTCCGGCCCGATCCATACAGATCGAAAATGTTTGACTTAAATCCTCGTCAGCTGCACCGGCCGGCTGAACTATTGCAGCCATTAACCCGGCAATCGCTGCATATTTAAAAAAAGACATCATCGCTCCCTTACAGCTTTGCTATGAAACAGGATACTACTTGATCTCTTCGGCTGCGGCGACAACAGTTTCAGCCGCAACTTCAGTTTCATCGCTGACAGGCGCCTCTTCAACAGCCGCCTTGAATGGGTCCACAGCGGCAGCGTCATTGTTAACCGCAACTTCAGGCTGCACATCGTCAACAACAGCCTCGTTAATTTTAGTCTCAGCTTCCGGAACCTTATTTAAGGACTTCATAAAAGCCACAAACCAATCCTGATTTTTAACGCCATTAAGATCAGGATCTTCACGTATATCGGCCGCTGCCGGCAAACTGCCCTTCCCTTTAGAGATTTCCAGAGCGGTCAGGCACGCTTCTTTATCGCCACGCAAACCATAGATGCAGGCCAAATTATAAGAAGCCGATCCGGCCTGTATCGCGTTGGCTTTTTCAAAATAGCTCTGGGCGCTTGCATACAAACCATCATTAAGTCCAACCGCTTTAATCCGCGCCAATTCCATGAATGCCACGCCGCCATCGATAGCCGCCCCCAGATAGGCAGGTTCAATAGTCAGGCAAAAAGAAAATTTGGCAATGGCATCCTGATAAAGCTTGGCAGCCTGCTCGCCGGGCTTGGTTCTCGCCTGATGCAGCAACGCAAATCCCCAGTTATATAATGCCTCAGCAATTAACGGCTCGTTAGCGACGACCTCAGCATAATCATGATAGACCTTGTTAAATAATTGATCAGCCTTAGCGCTTTCGCTGCTGCGCGCTTCGGTTGTTTGTTTGATAGCAGCTTTCAACTTAGCTTTTTTTGTTATTGAGTCAAAAAACGACATGATTTATCTCTCTTGATTTAGTAGTTTATAATCGCACGATATAGAATAACAGCTGAGCTGATAACAGCACCATTCAAAATCTGTACGTATCAGATTGCCGGAACACCGTGAATTACCCCGCCCTAAAGGACGGGGCTTCTAACGTCAACGGCACGAGCAAGAACAAAGGAGTTACGTCCCCTGACTTGGCTAACAGTGCCTCGGTTAGCAGTACCGGCGATTCCCGCCGCTATCATTCGTTGCGCTTCATTGCGAATGTTCTGGGCGGCGTTTATATCCCTGTCATGCAGGGAACCGCACTGATCACACCGCCATGAGCGGATAGCCAAAGGCATTGAGGATTGAACATGCAGGCAACACGAGCAAGCTTTAGAGCTCGGAAAGAAGCGATTCACTTCTATGTATCCCTTGCCTGCTTGTTCAGCCTTGTATTTGAGCATCGTGGTGAATACTCCCCAACCTGCATCACCGATGGCTTTAGCCAAGCAGTGATTCCTCATCATGCCTTTGACATGCAAATCCTCGACGGCGATCACTTGGTTTTCGTTCACCAGCCGACGGGAAAGTTTATGCAAATAGTCTTTGCGGGCGTTTGCTACCCGTTCATGCGCTTTTGCCACCAGCAGCCGCGCTTTATTCCTGGTGTTGCTGCTTTTTACCTTGAGCGAAAGCTTTTGTTGCTTCCGTTTCAGGTTCTTTTGTGCCTTGGCTACATGCTTTGGATTATCGAACTTGGAACCGTCACTGGTAATAGCGAGATGGGTCAAGCCCACATCAATACCTATTATTTTGCCGTCGAAAGAAATTTCCGGCGATTCAAGTCCGTTTTCAGTCAGGACAGAAGCAAAGTATTTACCTGTTGGCGTTTTACTGAGGGTGACAGTCTTGATTGTGCCGACTATTTCACGATGCACAATGGCTTTGACGTGACCTATCTTGGGCAGGAAAATTTTTCTACCCGCGACGATCTTCACCCCTTGCGGATATTGAATGGTTTGTTTGCCGTGCTTGCTTTTGAAGGTGGGGTATGCTGCACGACGCTCGAAGAAGCTCACAAAGGCACGAGACAAGTTCAAACAAACCGATTGCAGGACTTGGCTATGAGTTTCACCCAACCAGTCAACCGTTTGTTTAAGTGCAGGCAACCTATTATTCAAAGCAAAATGTCCCAAGCCTTTACCAGTCTCTTGGTAAGTTTTTTGACTTTCATTGAGGCTGTTATTCCACAACCACCGCGCACAACCAAATGCCTTAGCAAGCTTTTCAGCTTGTTTAGTGTCTGGATAGATGCGTATTTTAGTAGCTGTTATCATGAATTTATAGTAAATAGTCTTTACTGTAAGGTCAAGAGCACACTTACATCCCCCACCTGAAGGAAGGGGTTTTTCGTGCAAACTAATAAAGAGAAAAATATGGACGAATCAAACTGTTGCGATATCGCCAAAGAAAAAGTAAATTTGGAAACCTCACAAATTGCCTGGAAAGAATTGCAACGTTTTTTTGCCAGCGGCACTGCGGTATTCGTCGCCACAGACCTGGATTTAGTCGACGTGGCCTATCAATTTTCCATTGACCATAAAGATCAGGTTGCGACCTGGATGCAAAGCAATCAGGTCGCGTTAGTATCCGATCAGCAGGCAACCGACTGGTTCGAGGCAGATGCCGAAGTATGGGCTGTTGTGGTGAAACCCTGGATACTGGTCCAACAATAACCCATACCGTTTGATGCGCTACCTTAGCTTAATCCTTGCCCCTGGAACCTGATCTCCCCTTACCTCTTGCTTCGATCCGCTTACTGTCAGGCTGCTTAACGCCACGAACCGTCGGTTTAGCGCCGCGAACCGCAGGTTTTTTAGTATGCCGCAAATCCTTTTTACCGGTCGTTTTATGGGGCGCGTTCTTTTTAGGCGCATCGTTCACCTTTAGCGATACCGGCTCATAGCCGGTATCGGCGACACGCGGAATTTGCCGCTTGAGCAGCTTTTCAATTTCCACCAGCATATAGGCTTCTTCCGGACACACCAGCGACAAGGCTTCGCCATTGGCACCGGCACGTCCGGTTCGACCAATCCGGTGAATATAATCTTCCGGCACATGCGGCAAATCAAAGTTCACCACATGCGGCAAGTCATCAATATCCAGTCCGCGTGCGGCAATATCGGTAGCAACCAATACCGCAACCTTACCGGTTTTAAACTGCTCCAGCGCCTTGTTGCGTGCGCCCTGGGTTTTATCGCCATGCAGCGCCGCCGTGCGGATACCGTCCTCAATCAACTGTTTTTCCAGACGGTCAGCGCCCTGTTTGGTGCGCACAAATACCAGCACTTGCTTCCAATTATTGCTGCCGATCAGATAGGACAATAACTCGCGCTTGTACTCACGACCGATTCCGTACACACGTTCCGAAACGTTTTCAGCCGTGGCATTTTGCTTGGCGACTTCGACTTCGACCGGATTGTTCAACAACTGCGAAGCCAGAGATTTAATGGTATTAGGCACAGTCGCAGAAAACAGCAGACTTTGCCGCTTTTTAGGCGTCAGCGCCATAATTTGCTTAATATCGGGCATGAAACCCATATCGAGCATACGATCCGCCTCATCCAGCACCAGTACTTCGACGTTGGACAGATTGATATTGCGCTGCTGCACGTGATCGATCAACCGCCCCGGCGTTGCCACCACGATGTCGCAACCCCGGCGTAACTGACGGGTCTGGATGCCGATACTTGCACCGCCGACCACCGCTTCCACATGCAAAGGTAAATGCGCGCCGTAGGTTTTGACGCTTTCATACACCTGCGCGGCCAATTCACGGGTCGGCACTAAAATCAACGCGCGAACCCGGCGCGGCTTTTGATGCGGATCATGATTTTCAGCCAGCCGTTGCAATAACGGCAAGGTAAAACTGGCGGTTTTACCGGTTCCGGTTTGCGCGCCAGCCAATACATCCTTACCGTCAAGGATCAAGGGAATGGCTTTTTGTTGTACCGGTGTAGGGGTGATATAGCCTTGATCGGCTACGGCTTTAAGGAGTTCGTCGGTTAAACCGAGCTGGGCGAAAGACATTTTTTAAATCTCAGGTAAAAGAAGAAAGGTGCAAGGTGCAAGATCCAAGGTTCAAGGCGCTATATCTCGCATAGTTTTTTTTGCCTTTCACCTTGAATCCTTGACCTGTTTTTTCAGCCTCCCGTCATACTCATATAACGCAATATAACCGGCTGCTCGTTAATATTAAATTCGTGTTTTTCCGGCTTAATCAGCATCGCATCGACAATGACCTGTTTTAGCCTCGCCATGTTGCCGGGATGAGTCCTGATGACTTGTTTCAAGTCAACCGAATGTTCATTGCCCAGACACAACAGCAAGCGCCCTTCAACGGTTAAGCGCACCCGGTTACAAGTGCTGCAAAAATTCTCGCTGTGCGGGGAAATAAAGCCGACGCGGCTTTGTGTACCGACAACGTTAAAGTAATTTGACGGCCCGCCGGTTTTTTCAGGGGTAGCGACTAAAACAAACTTTTGCGCCAAATCGGCCTTGATCAAAGCACTGGAATAATAGGTCTCCGACCTATCATGCTGACTGACGATGCCCAACGGCATTTCCTCAATAAAGCTGATGTCAATACCGTTATCGACCGCAAATTGAACCAGATCGCTCACTTCCTGATGATTCCTGTCTTTCAGAATGACCGCATTGATTTTTATCCGCTCGAATCCTGCGACTTTAGCGGCTTGAATACCTCTAAGCACCTGCTGCAAATCGCCGGTTCGGGTTATCGCCTTAAACTTGTCGGCATCCAGCGTATCCAGGCTGATATTGATGCGTTTTACACCCGCGTCTTTTAAAGACGCGGCCATCGTTTCAAGTTGAGAGCCATTGGTCGTTATTACCAGCTCAGTCAGGCTTTCGATACGTCCGATATTTTGCAACAATCCCAGCGCACCTTTTCTGACCAAAGGCTCGCCGCCGGTGATCCTGATTTTTTTTACCCCTAATTCAGCGAATGCTTGCGCCAGAGTATAAAGCTCTTCCAGCGTTAAAACCTGTGCGCGCGGCAAAAACGTCATATCTTCAGCCATGCAATACAGGCAACGGAAATCACAACGGTCGGTAATCGAGATTCTTAAATAATCGACAGTTCTGCCGAAACGGTCGATTAATTGAGTGGGAGGGGGCGTTTGAGTCATTAGATAGGCGATAAAAAATCCAAGACGCTAATACTAACATAGTATTGGCCTTTTATAAGCGAGCATCTGCCGACCTGATTTACCGCGCGCATCGACGCGCCTAACGGCGTCTTTAATATTTCCACCGGTCGGCCGCGATTTTTTTGGTATATTGAACATACACTGCCTCTTGATAGCTTGCATCATTGATAGAAAACCGCCATGAAACGCAACAATGCCCTAGCCATACTTAGAAAAATCAAACCCACATTGATCCAGCAGTTTGGTGTTACCCAAATGGCATTATTCGGCTCAACCGCACGCGATGATGCCCGTGACAATAGCGATGTGGATATTCTGGTTGGGTTTGATGGCCCCGCCACCTCGGCGCGTTATTTTGGCGTGCAGTTTTATCTGGAAGACCAGCTAGGTTGTCAGGTCGATCTGGTCACCGAAAAAGCCTTGCGCCCTGAGCTACGTCCCTTTATTGAAAAGGAAGCCATCAATGTCTGAACCGATAGAACGTGAATGGCGTTTTTATCTGGACGATATGATTTCTTTCGCCGAAAAAACTCAGTTATACCGATGGCTTTGACCAACAGCGTTTTGTCGTTAGCGGCTTGAATTAGGATGCCACCGTGCGCAACCTGGAATTAATCGGCGAAGCCGCCACTCGTATTCCCGATGAAGTCCGCCAAAATAACCCGCAAATTCCCTGGCGGATGATTATCGCTACCCGTAACCGGTTAATTCATGGTTATCTCGGCATTGATAATGACACCTTATGGAGCATTATCCAGACCGATATTCCTGCGTTGTTACCGCTGTTGCAGCACCTACAAAAAACAGAAATATAAGCGTATGTTGTCCAAATAGTCATGTGCCAACGTTATAGCGAGTCCATCAATCCCGAACGCTGGGCTTCGCAAACTCAGCCCATCTACGGCTCTCAATCCAGAAAAGCCCTAATCGCAGCTATCCCCTGCCCTCCGCTTTGTCGCGCTGTAGTCAGACTGGATTCAGTCATGCCGCCTAAAGCGTAAACAGGCAAGTTGACTTGAGCAACCAATTCGGCAAATTGCTCCCAACCCAGCGATGCGGCACCCGGATGAGTTTGCGTTGCCAATACCGGTGCCAGCACCACAAAATCCACGCCTATTTTTTGCGCCTGTTGCAGTTGTTCAAGGTTGTGGCATGACGCGGCGAGCCACTTGCTGTTTCCGGAGCGCGTGGTCAAGGCCTGTCCTGAGCTTAGCCGAAGAGGCTGTCCTGAGCAAGGCCGAAGGGCCATTAAGTCGCGGCTGGTCAGGTGAATGCCGTCTACTTCAACTGAGCATTCAACGGCGGAATTCATTAACAACAAAGCCTGTTGCTGTTGGCATATCGGATAGGCCTGTTCGATAAACTTTGCGACGGCGGCGGGCGGCAGGGTTTTCAATCTGGCCTGGATCAGCTTGACGCCTTTGTTCAATATTTTTTGCAGGTTGGGCAGCAACATGGCTTCATCTGCGTCACCCAGAATCGCGTAATAATGCGGCAAGCGGGCGGCAGTGATGATCGGCTGGTTGGCGGCGGGGAATGCGTAATGACCAAGTTCTTCCGGCCTTACCCATTTAAATAGTTGGCCCTCGCAGCTTCTAGCCTCGCCTGAAAACTGCTCAACCAGAAAAACCTTTAGCTGCACGCTCAGATCGGGGTACTGGTGGTTGATGGTAATCAGTGGCGTTGCCGCCATTACGGCGATATCGAGTTCTTCCTTAAGCTCTCGCGCCAGGGCTTGTTCTGCGGTTTCGAATGATTCGATCTTGCCGCCGGGGAATTCCCACAAGCCGCCTTGGTGCAAACCGGCATGGCGCAGGGAAATCAGGATTTTGCCTTCTGGGTTTTTGACAACGCCTACGGCGACTTGGAGAGGATTCATTTTTTAGTGGACGCTGGAGCGTTTAAGACTGCATTCCCATTTATACCCCAGAGGCTACGTCGAAGCCTGGAATGATAAAATTTGAATAGTTCAAAGCCAGCTTTGAACTCCGGTATCTGTGCGTTTTTGGAGTACAAAGCTAGCTTTGTGCCTTTCACCTGTTTTTAAGTCCTATATTCCGCATTGATTTTCACATACTCATACGACAAATCGCAGGTTAACACTTCCTGTACTGCGTCGCCGCGCCCCAGTTTGACGGTCACGGTGATCTCTTCCTGATTCATCGCCTTTTGCCCGGCTTCCTCGGTGTAATCGTCGGCTCTGCCGCCGTTTCTGACGATGCAGACATCATCCAGATACAACTGCACGTTTTCCAGTACCATGTTTTCGACTCCGGCACGGCCGACTGCCGCCAGTATCCTACCCCAATTGGGATCGCTGGCGAAAAAAGCGGTTTTCACTAGCGGTGAATGGGCGATGGTTTTGCCGACGCGCACCGCTTCTTCATCGGTCAAGGCCTGCTCGACGACAATACGTATTAATTTGGTTGCACCCTCACCGTCCCTGACGATAGCTTCCGCCAGTTGTTTGCAGACAGTCATTACGGCAGCGGCAAAAATTCGATAATTGTCACTGTCCTGTTTAATTTCGGGAACCAATGAGCAGCCGCTGGCCATCAATACGCAAGCATCATTAGTCGAGGTGTCGCCATCGACGGTAATACGATTGAATGATTGCTCAACGGCCAGCGCCAGACATTTCTGCAACAGGATTTGGCTGATGTTAGCATCGGTGGCGATAAAGCCCAGCATGGTCGCCATATTGGGCTGGATCATGCCCGCACCTTTGGAAATACCGTTAATGGTGATGGTTTGACCGTCAATCTCGATAACGTTAGACACGCCTTTGGCGAAGGTATCGGTGGTCATGATCGCCTGAGCGGCCTTGTCCCAGTTGTCGGCATTCAGGTTGCTTACGGCTTCCCGTAAGGCGGCTTTGATTTTGTTGACCGGCAGCGGTTGACCGATCACCCCGGTCGAAAAAGGCAGCACCTGGGTTGCAATGCCGTCAACCACTTCGGCAAGATCGGCGCAGGTCGCCAACGCATCCTGCATGCCCTGCTTTCCGGTTCCGGCGTTGGCATTGCCGGAATTGATCAGCAACCAGCGCGGCGCATGAGCCAGATTTGCTTTGGCCACATGCACGGGCGCTGCACAAAAGGCGTTCTGGGTAAAAACCGCCGCACAGCTTGAATGCTCGGCCATTTGCACGACCAGAACATCATCTCTGACGATTTGTTTGATGCCTGCATTCGCTGTGCCCAAGGTTATTCCCGGTACTGGGTGCATAGTGGGAAAACCGCACTGTCCTACTGCCATAAGTTAAGCCTCATTTACTGGTTCCCAATCTCCAGATTGGGAACCTAAAAGGCGAAGCTCCAGCTTCGCGAAACAGGAAGCTGGAGCTTCCAAAACCGAGTTCCCAAGCTTTTAAGCTTAGGAACTAGCAAATTTCTTAAAACACAAGCTAGACCTTAAAAAACACAAACACATTATCGATTTTTTTAACTTCTACGCGCATCAGTCTGCATTGTGTTTTGATAGCCTCTAATTGTTGCGCATGCTCGCTGACCGCAAAAGGCAATATCACTTCTACTTCTATCTGGCCGTCCAGATAATGAATCCTGAAATCCTCTATAACCCAATTAAAAGCCACCAGATAGTGATCCAACAGTCGCTGCACTTCCCCGCGAGACAGCGGCCTGGATTGCTCTTGCAAGCTTTCGTCATCTTCAGGATCGACATGCACCAGCACATCCATCACGTCGTCAAAACGCCTGATCAAATCATCCCTGACTATATCGCCAATCATGTGCCCTTCCGAAACGGTAATCCGGGGATCGACGACGATATGCGCATCGATCAGCGCATCCTCGCCCATTTGCCGGGTGCGCAACAAATGAATGCCTTCGACACCGTCAATAGCGTGAATGGCGGTCCTGATCTCGGCGACCAGCGCGGGAGGCAAGGAAGTATCGACCAGTTCCTTGATGCTCTGAAACACCAGATTCAAGCCGATTTTAGCCACCATCAATGCAACCACGACAGCGGCAATGCCATCGGCCAACGGATAACCCAGCATCACCGCGCCTATGCCGAATAAAACCACCAGCGATGAGATCGCATCACTGCGCTGATGCCAGGCGTTGGCTAGCAGTAATTTGGATCGGGTCTTTTTAGCGATACCTTTGGTGTAATGGTACAGCCATTCGTTGACCAGAATTGAAACCGCCGCAATAGCCAAGGACAACACCTTGGGCACCGGCAGATGTTCGGGATGCGCCATGCGTTCCAATACCGACCAGGCGATAGCGCCGCCGACGACAATTAAACCGACGCCCAGAATGACCGTTGCGATGGTTTCAAAGCGACGATGACCATAAGGATGGTCATGATCGGCCTCGCGACTGCCCAATCTAACGGCAATAATCACCAGAAGATCGCTGAGTAAATCCGATAGCGAATGGACGCCATCGGCAATTAAAGCCGCAGATTGCCCAAGGATGCCGAAACCGATTTTAATCAGCGTCTGGAAAACGTTAATCGCCGCACCAACATAACTGGCCCTGGCTTTGAGCTTATCCATTTTTGCGGCATCTGAAACTTCAGCCATTACCCGCCCACTTCCAGAATAATAATGTACTCATAATCATCGGAACGGGTTTCCAGCACCTTATGTCCATTAATTCGGCACCAGGTCGGGATGTCCTGCATCACGCCCGGATCGGTACAGATAACTTCCAACTGATCGCCCGCTTTAAGCTGTTTGACTTTATCCTGAGTGCGAATAACCGGCAGAGGACACAGCAAGCGACGGGCATTGAGAACTTCCCTGCTCATATAAACCATTCCTGTGGAATTTCTTCTGCTGCAAACGGCTTGACCTGAATAATCCGCTCAGAACCGTCTTTATCGGTAATGCTGACATCGACTTGCTCGGCATCGCGTCCCTGACCGTAGCGGGCAGTAATTCTTGCCGACAGGAATAAGTCTTCGGCAGACGGCGAACCGTCGACCAGCGCCAATGCGCCGGGATAATCGACACACTTCAGGGTGATAAAATCTTTTTTGTAGCCTTGCATAAATCGGCCCTCGCCTTCTTCCCTGGCGACGATAACTTTAAAATTTTGCTCAGGCCTGATGTGTCTGCCGACTTTTAATAGCATCACGTCATCCAGATCGTATTGTTTATCGCCGTCGCGTGCTTTCCATAAATCGACCAGTTTGGCCGAATAGCTGGCATCGGTCAGAAAACAGCAACCGCCCGCAGGTTGGGCATAGTCATCAAAGCCGAATTGCTCGGCCATCGCCATCTGCGGTTTACGCGAGCGACCGGTAATATCATGCAGCTTTTCTCTGTCGACCCAACCTTCACGTTCCGGCAAGGTTGCGGGCAGATTTTGTGCACACAAAGGCCGCAGTAATAAATCATCGGCTCCTGATTGTGCGGATATTATCGGCATGGTCGCTTTGCGTTGCGACATCGGTCTTTGGCCGATCACTTCGCCGGTGATAATGAAATCGAAATCATTTTCCAGCATCCATTTTTTGGCCTTATTCACCATGAAAATCTTGCAGTCCAGACAAGGATTCATGTGCGCACCGTAGCCGTGTTTCGGATTGATCAGCACGTCTTTATATTCTTCGATCACGTCGACGATATGCAATTTAATGCCCAACTGTTCAGCAACCCATAAGGAATTATTGCGTTTAGGCTTGGCCTTGTCGTTGGCCCTGATGGCGTGGGTATGGCCTTCCACGCAAAAACCGGTGAAGAAGTTGATGCCTTCGACATGAATACCCTGATCCATGATGGTTCTCGCCGCCAGCATTGAATCCAGTCCGCCGGAAATTAACGCCACTGCTTTTCTTTGTTTACTCATATTCACTCAAAAAAAATTGAAATTGTTAGCTATTGTACCGGCTTATTTTCCAAAGTGACTTTCAATTACATGTACCGGCGTCGTAGGTACGCTATGTACATCATGACTACCTTTCCTCAAGCGGATACGGCGTACTCCGGCCTACAACCGATCCAGCGGACTGATCACACCTTTGCCGCCTTTATTCAACACATGCGTATAAATCATTGTCGTGGCGACATCGCTATGTCCCAGCAATTCCTGGACAGTGCGGATGTCGTAACCCGCCTGCAAGATATGCGTCGCAAAACTGTGGCGTAAAGTGTGCGGAGTAGTCGGCTTGGCGATACCCGCCGATTGAGCCGACCGCTTAACATAACGTTGCACCTGCTTTTCTTCAACATGATGACGACGTTCCGATTTGCTGCGCGGATCGACGGAATAGTTTTTAGCCGCAAACACATATTGCCATCCCCATTCTTTCGAAGCGTTGGGATACTTGGTTGCCAACGCATCCGGCAGCCACACATCGACCTTGCCCAGACTAACATCCTGCTCGTGCCACTCCCGACGCAATGCCAGCTGAACGCGCATCGATTCAACCAGACTCTCCGGCAACATAGTCACCCGATCTTTGCCGCCCTTACCGTCACGCACGATAATTTCCTTGCGTTCCAGTTCAAGGTCTTTCACCCGCAGCCGTACCGCCTCCATCAGCCGCATACCGGTACCGTATAACAGCTTGATGATCAAACCAATCGGTTCCGGTGATGTGGAGGCCTCGTGTAATAGAGCCTGTATTTCCTGGATGGTGAGCACCACCGGCAAACGCCGGGGCTTTTTCGAGCGCTCAAAATTATCCAGCCACGGCAAATCCACTGCCAACACCTCGCGGTATAAAAATAAAATCGCCGACAACGCCTGATTCTGAGTGGAACTGGACACATGCCGCTGCGTAGCTAGATAGGTTAAAAACGCCTCCACCTCAAGTGCGCCCATTTCCAAGGGATGGCGCTTTTGATGATACAAAATGAACTGTTTAATCCAGGAGAGGTAAGTTTTTTCCGTACTCAGGCTATAGTGCTTAAAACGAATTTTGTCGCGGACTTGGTCGAGTAATTTTTTGGGTTGTGCCGATGTCGTATTTGTTTGCATGACCTGTCGCCTTGGCTTATACTCTAGCCCAGTAAAAATAATAAGATAAGTTTAATTAAAATGATTGTACGACATATCGCCTGGATTATTGGACAACTGATGTCGTATATATTACGTTAGGCCCCTAAATGGAGATCGCCATCATGTGGAAAGCATCACCTGGCAAGCGACCAAATTACGTCGCCGTGGGCCTTTGTCTTGGCGTCGCATTTGGCGCTGCCATCGGGGTCGCACTTGGCAACCTCGCATACGGGATGGGTCTAGGCATTGCTCTCGGTGTAGCGCAGGGTGTCGCGCTTCAAAAAAGAGCGAATCGCGCCCCGGCTGGCGAGGATACGGACAACAGCGCGGACGGTGCCTAACAATTCATTCAAGCCGAACCCGCTTCGTTGCTTGGCTCAACTGTGTCGCTGCTCCATTGCCACAACTCACCGATCAGCAGGTTGCGGGTCGGCTTAATTCAGGCGTTATGTTTCTAAAAGAAGGCTTCGATGAAAATTATCCTTATCAGACATGGAAAACCTGACATTCCCTCTTGGGGAAAGTTGAAAGCAAGTGAGCTTCATCAATGGATTGAATCCTATAATTCTGTCGGCATTAAAAAAGAATCTCAGCCACCAAGGGAGGCAACTGAGGCCGTTTCTAATTGCAATGCCGTTGTTTGTAGCGATCTACTACGCTCAATCGAATCAGCAAAAGCACTAGGTATAAAGAAAGTACATTACACGGAATCCATATTTAGGGAAATGGGGTTGCCTTATGCCGGATGGCCATTTCCAAAACTTTCACCAGATACTTGGGCTGTAATATTTAGAACACTTTGGTTTTTGGGTTTCTCTCGCAATAGTGAATCCTTTAGCTCCGCCAAACTTAGGGCAACAGGCGCAACCGAAAAACTCAGACAAATTGCTCAAGAGCATGGTTCAGTGCTTTTAGTAGGTCATGGCATGGTCAATCGTTTCATTGCAAAAGAGTTGCTATCCAGTGGTTGGCAAGGCCCATCAAATCCAGGCAAGAAATACTGGGAGTTTGGAGTATATGAGTACAGCAAAACATAACATTGCGCTCAACCGGAGCGCGGTCATAATGCGGTTTTATTTTTCAGCTTTCCGGGCCGCGCCCGGTTAGCTTTACGTTAGCGGGCTTCTTGTGTGGAGGAAACGCCATCGGGCCATTCCCCGCGCCGAAGCTTGTTAGTCGAAGATTCCTTCCGCACTCAGGACATATATAAGACCCATCTGCTTGTTCTTTCCCCGTCTGTTCCATCCAATCTGACCAATATTCTACTTTTGGTTCACGACCGCGGCCGAGGCACCAACGATTAGATAACCCTCTAACCCGGCGCTCAACCGGAGCGCGGCCACAATCTTCGTTCATTTTTCAACCTCCTGGCCGCGCCCTGTTAGCTCTGCGTTAGGCGCGAGGTCACGTAGTGCTTAACATTCATTGACCGTGACTAAAAGGAGATTGTTATTATGGCAAAAGAAAAGAGCCAAGAAGATATGACTGATGAGGAGCAAGACCAATATGAAAAGGATAATCTCGAAGATGAGTATTATAAAACTCAAAATGAAATGGATAGTCCCACCGGTGAAGATGATTAAACAAAACGTTTAATCATTCAGGGGCGGTGTCGCTCAACTGCGCCGCCCCCGTTGGGAGTGAATATTCAGCTAGGAGAGTCTGATGCAATTTTTTGATCGTATTGAACATCGCGAAATTAACGGATTTCATGAACTCTTTGCTATTGATGAGCAGAAAAATGAAGCTTATCTGTTAAGGGATTTGATCGTTAGAGCCGAATCAAGCGCAATCACTGGAAATTGGCTCTATGTTAACTCAATCAAAAAACGAACCTCTTTTGAAAACGAAAAACTAATGAACGATTTCAGTGAAAATCTTATGCGGCAGGCAAATGAACTTGATGCTGAGAATAACAAGAAGAAACATGGACATCCTTGATAACTGCCTGTAACTACCATGCTATTTATTGACATAACA
This sequence comes from Methylobacter arcticus, assembly GCF_050917435.1. Lineage (NCBI taxonomy): Bacteria > Pseudomonadati > Pseudomonadota > Gammaproteobacteria > Methylococcales > Methylococcaceae > Methylobacter > Methylobacter arcticus. The sequence continues at coordinate 1,142,358 of NZ_CP159583.1, read as the reverse complement.
CAAGATGGTGCCGGTATTGTTCAAAATAACGACCCAGATATAGATGGATTATTAACAGGAAACATAAGTACATGTTGTGTTTACATATTTTATGGCGAAAAGAGCTTCAGCATTGTGCACGACACTGGGCAACTGCAAATCGGTGAAATTTCCGCTGTAGCAAATAAGTGCGGCATTTTAAAATCTGCGTTTTATGCCATAAATCCAACCGGCATAACAAAAGCACAAAGCGATTCTCACAGAATCCGAAAAAAACGAATAAATAACCTTTTAAAGTTAAAAAAGGGCATGAAAAGAATAAATATCCCAAGCGGTAATGTCATCTGTTTGAAAACTGGGGGAGTACTTACCCAAGATGAGGATATTCTTGCTATTCCAGCGAATCTTACTAACATTCCCCATAGAGAAGTCAGAAACAGCATCAATGAGTTAAACAACTTGTTTTCAGCAAAAAACTCTCAATCGTTGCCTATTGATTTTCAGTTCGATGGAAATGGTTACACGTCACTACCGAAGCTATTAAAAACAGCTGAAGAAATGCTGGCTATTGCAACATTAAAAATGCAACATGGAGATTCGGATTATCTGGCTTTCTTAGAAAAAGCCAAACGTCTTGGTGTGTTTGCTGCATCATAATTTTATTTGGCAGCTTATTTGACATCGGCTTTAATTTTGAGCCTAACATAGCGCTCAACCGGAGCGCGGTTACAATGCGGTTTTATTTTTTCAGCTTCCCGTGCCGCGCCCGGTTAGCTCTACGTTAGATGCTTATGACCGCGCCCTTTAAATTGAACACTCAACAAATTGGAAAGCTTGGCGAATTGCTCGTTCAATATCGTTTGCTCTTAATTGGTGTTGAGTCTGCTCACCTGACTACTGATGCAGGTATAGATCTGGTGGCGTACTCACAAGGCAAAAAAGAAGCCATTACTATTCAAGTTAAAACTAATCTTCAGCCTAAGCCTGGAGGTGGAAAAGGCAAGCTTGCCCTTGACTGGTGGGTTCCTGATAATTCACCTGCTGAACTGTTCGCTCTCGTTGATATATCGGAAAATCGTATCTGGGTATTCACGCGTGCTGAAATGAAGGAAAAGGCGCAACAGCAGCCAGAGGGCCGCCTCCATTTTTACATCCATACCGACCCAAGTATTAAGCGCCACAAAGATGCGTCCGCTGCTTCGTTGCAGGAGTTTGAGGAGTTTCTTCTTGAAAATCGTATTGGCGCTTTGTTCTGAGGTGGTTTACGCATCTAACCCGTCGTTCGAGCGGGACTCGCCAGAAGCGGGCGAGCCCCTCAACTTTACGTTAGAGCCAAGAAAGGGAGTCACATGACAGGTTTTGCTATTTTGGGCGATCTACCACCGTTCGGCACAAATGACGTGATTGAGATGATTGATGAAATCGTCCGATACGACATAGTCACGTTTGAGTCTGCCGGGCAAGGGAAGACATATTTGCGTGTTGTGAAGCACAAGGATTTCGCCACGTTCAAGGGGGTCATGTACCAGATTGATCGAGGTGAAGAGGAAGAAACATTTCAGCTCCGACAAGTCAGGATGCAGTTCTGGCCTTGTGACAATGAGGCCGCGCGAACAAACCCGCAGCGACTTAGCTCCACGTTAGAGCCTTTAAACATGAATCGAGACCGACTCACTGAAATCGTAGAATTCGCATATGCTCGCCTACGCGAGAAGATCAACGGTGGGAGCATTTGCGTGGAAAACGAAGCTTCGTTGCAACTACACTTGTCGTCGATTTTGAAAACCTTCGGGGAGCTATACGAGAGCAGCAAAAATGAAGTGTTCTCAATTGAGCTAGAAAAACCAGTTACCTTGTCAGGTGGTCGTTTTGAGAAAAGCGGTACGCGAAAAGCCAAGATTGATATATGGATTTCAATTGAAAATCTGGAAACAAAAACGAAGCATAGCTGCGCTATCGAATTGAAGTATTTCAAATTCGCAAACCATCGGGAGCCGAACAACAGATACGACGTGTTTTCCGACATCCAAAACCTTGAGTCATACGGCGATTTTGCGGACCTCTGTTTTTTGATTGTTGCAACCGATCATCCCCATTATGTTAATCAAGAAAACTACTCGCAAGATACTGCCGATTTTGATTTTAGGCACGGAAAGAGCTACCACGCAGAGGCAGTATTAACGTACAAAACAAAAAAACCATATGGCGATCCAATTTCATTAGGCAACTCCTATTCTTTCGTTTGGGACGAGTTCTCTGGTGGAGTTCATTTCTTAAAATTGTCGGTGATTCCGCGCTCAAGCTCTAACCTTACATTCGAGAGGGACTGCCCAGAAGCGGGCAGCCCCTCAATTTAACGTTATGTTCAAAAAAATTCTTGATATTCCGTACGTATAGTCGTACGCTTAATTAAGGAGGTATTTATCATGACTATTTTGAATGCTACAGAAGCTCGTTCTAAGCTATACACCCTAATCGACGAGACCATGGAAACCCACCAACCTATTGTAATCACGGGGAAAAGGGGTAATGCGGTTCTTGTCTCTGAAGAAGACTGGAACTCCATTGCTGAAACTCTCCATCTACTCTCTGTACCTGGAATGAGAGAGTCAATAAAAGAGGGGATGAAGGAAGACCTATCAGAATCTTCTAAGGAGCTCGATTGGTAAGTTGGGAGCTGTTGTATACCAAACAAGCACAAAAAGATGCTAAGAAACTGTCAGCATCTGGGTTAAAGAAAAAAGCGCAAGCACTTCTCGAAGTGATAAAAGAAGACCCGTATCAAAACCCACCTCCATATGAAAAGTTGGCGGGTGATTTATCCGGTGCATATTCAAGACGAATCAATATTCAACATAGGCTTGTCTATCAAATCTATGAAGAAGAGCACGTAATAAAAGTCATTCGTTTGTGGACGCACTACGAATGAAAATTGAACATAACAAAAACGTTCAACTCGGACATACCTCCGCCGTGATCGGGGTGATCTTGTCTGACCCTCAGCACTAATTTTGCTAGCGGTTTTTTAATCGCTTATTTTGGATATTGTGCATCAATTGGCGGTTTGCTGGCGCGAAACCACCTTATAGCCCTTATCTCAGCCAAAATTAATCTTGGCTTCCAGATCGTTACTGGAGTCGGCATTTTTCAGCGCTTGTTCCAAACTGATTTTTCCTGATGTGTACAGTTCAAACAAGGCGTCATCAAATGTTCTCATGCCTTTGCTGCCGCTTGATGTCATTGCCGTTTTAATTTCATTCAACTCCCCCTTTAAAATCAAGCTCGCTATATGAGGGGTGTTGATCATTACTTCAATAGCGGCACAGCGCTTCCCGGTCATATCGAAAACCAAGCGCTGGGAAATAACGCCATTTAAATTAACGGCAAGATCCATAAATAATTGGGCATGATATTCATGAGGAAACATATTGATGACCCGCTCCATTGCCTGATTGGCATTGTTGGCGTGCATGGTCGATATGCATAAGTGACCGGTATTAGCCAACTCCAAGGCCGCCGACATGGTTTCCCGGTCCCGAATCTCGCCAATAAAAATAACATCTGGCGCTTCCCGCAAACAGGCTTTTAACGCTCGGGCATACGAGTCGGTATCTACGCCGACTTCGCGCTGATTGACGATTGATTTCAGGTTCGGGTGCGAGAATTCGACCGGATCTTCAATAGTTAAAATATGGCCTGCCGAATTGGCATTACGGTGATTAATCATGGCGGCCAGCGTGGTCGATTTTCCCGATCCGGTGCCTCCTACCACTAATAACAGCCCTCGTTTGGCCATGATGAGTTCCATTAAAATATCCGGCGTGCCTAAATCCTTACCGGTAGGAATGACTGAGGGAATGAGCCTCATAACCAAACCTACGGTTCTGCGCTGATAAAAGACATTGGCGCGAAAACGTGCACTGCCATCCGGCAGGCTGATCGCAAAATCCAGGTCTTTGGTGGCAAGAAACTCGTTTTGTTGTTCCTGGGTCATAATCCCGAAAGCGCCCGATTGCGTTAACTCGGGCGTCAGCAAAAAATCATCCAGAGCCACGGCCCGACCATAAATTTTGGCTTTAACCGGCGAATCGACTGTTAAAAACAGATCAGAGGCATTCAATTTAGCCATTTCAGTCAGATAAGGCAGAATGTTTAAACAACCATCTTCCGGCATTGCCCCCAGAATCTGATAACTGACCTGTTTCTGTCGGCGATCAGGCCCTTTATAACTGCCAGCTTCGGACTCATCAATTTCGACTTTTTCTGCTCCCGAGTCCGGAACGACCAACAACACCAGGCCGTTATCCTCGACCGTTGCGCTAACCGTAAATTTCTCGCCATCCGGTGCGGCGCAACTAAAATTTAACGCTTTATTTTGGATTAATTCCTGTTTCTGGGCGTCATTAAGGAGACCAAAGGCAATTTCTTTTATTATAGTGGCGTTTAGCTCATTTTTACCCAAGGGATATGCCTCCCCGGCTAATCCCAAGAGTGCCGGAGAGCCGGCTTTTAAAGACAAACTATCCGCTTTTTTTTCCAGCATTAATTTTAAATAAGGCGTTAGGGTCATGTGGGTATCTGGTTTTGTGTGGTAAAAAGGGAGTTAAAAACTGCCTACATCACTGCCATTAAGTTGATGATTGAATAGTGTGGGCGCGAATAAATTCGCGCCCACACTATTCAATCATCACTTTTTTCAGCCTAACTTAATGGCAGCGACACTCCCGCGTGGGGATGCATACAGGTCGTCCTGAATTTTAGCATCTGGAGTGCAGGCTTCGCCTGCAAGCCCAAGCAAAGCTTGCACTCCCGTTGCAATAAGTCGTAACAATGGAAAACTATCAAGCTTATTGTGTAGATAGCTATGGCTTAAGCGGTAATTCCTTAGTTTCTAACAATTTCCTTGGTTATATTTTCTGATGGAAGACTATCGTTATCCTCATCACTGCCATCATCTTTCGATTGTAACGAAAACCTGCCTAGCGACCGGTCTTCACCTGATGCTAGCTTGATTTGCAAGCGCAACTCATTTTGGGAGTCGGCATTTCTTAAAGCCTCGTCATAACCTATTTTCCCCGCCTGATAAAGATCCAGCAAAGCCTGATCGAAGGTTTGCATACCCAGTTCACGCGATTTAGCCATCAACGGCTTGATACTAGAGGCCTCACCTTTGGCAATATAATCGGCAATCAACGGTGTATTTAGTAAAACTTCAATGGCTGCACAACGCCCGCCATCAACGGTTTTAACCAATCGCTGAGAAATAATGGCGCGTAAATTGACCGAAATATCCTGCATCAATTTGGCCTGGCTCTCAATGGGAAAGAACCCCAAAATCCGGTCGATAGCTTGATTGGCATTGTTCGCATGCAAGGTAGCCAAAGCTAAATGACCGGTTTGAGAGAACTCCAAGCCGTAATTCATAATCTCGGCGCTGCGAATTTCGCCCAACACAATAACATCGGGAGCCTGGCGCAAGGTATTGTGCAATCCGGCTTCCCAGCTCTTGGTGTCGACGCCGACTTCTCGTTGCATGATGATACAGTTTTTATGGGTATGTACGTATTCAATGGGATCTTCCAGGGTGATAATATGACCGTAGCTGTTCGCATTACGATGATCGATCATGGCTGCCATAGATGTTGATTTACCTGAGCCGGTACCGCCGACCATGATAACCAGGCCGTTTTTATTCATCATTACGTCTTTTAAAACAGGCGGCAATCCCAATTGATCGAAATTGGGTATTTCTGCGGCAATGACCCGGATAACCAAGCCCTGGCAGCCTTGCTGAACATAGGCATTAACCCGGAACCGGGATAACCCGGCAGGCGCAATCGCAAAATTGCATTCTTGCGTTTCTTCAAACTCCTTAAGCTGCTTGTCATTCATGATGCACTGCGTCAGAGCCTTGGAATCATTAGCCGATAATGCCTGCTGCGCAACCGGTGACATTTTGCCTTTAATTTTTATTGCAGGTGGAAAACCGGCGGTAATAAATAAATCAGACCCTTCTTTATGCAACATAAGTTTTAATAACTTAATCATAAAGTCCATCGCTTCTTTTCTTTCCACTGACCTCTCCCTGCCTTGGTTATCTATAGTTGGTTTTACCCGGAATGGAGTAAGACTCAATTGATTATAATTTTAATTTTTACAGATACCTAAAAAAACACCTGCCAGCTGGTGATCGTCCGCGGCATACCGAGGGCCTATTTTCTTTCCAGGCGCGCTCGCTAATCTTTACAAAAAGCGGAGCCGCAACAAGACTTGCGACCCATTGTTTTTGTACGACAGGCTAGGAGTTGACTCGATTGTTTCGATAGCTAAGCGATAAAACCCGATGTTCAAGTTTTTTAGTTTGACTGAGACGATCCCAGGTAACTCAAGGTGTTTTCCTCAATGGACTTGCCACCTATATTAGGTCCTCGTTCCCACGCGCTGCATCGCTGCCATTACGTTAAGCGGATTAGACAAAATAATGGCTGATGTGGGGGCGATTTCGCCCCCACATCATTATCATGTCTTAATGGCAATGACGCGTTGCGTAGGAACGAGAGAAAATCAGGCTTTATCGACAACGGTAATACAAAGATTTATCGGTTTTTTGTTGGCATCTAAAACGGGTTTCAGCGTAAAGGAAACTACAGTTTCCACACCGGCATCGCCTAAATCGGTAACGGGTACTTTTTCGACCGAAATTTTCTGGTCTTTGACTTTCCATTGGTAATTGGCATCGAATGCCGTATTTTTGGCCGAATTGACTAAATCCACTTCGAAATTGGCACTTTTACAGGCATCAGTGGGTTCTTTCAAGTCTAAAACATGAGCATGAAAACCGCTAGTCGGGTGCTCATAGGAGCTGTCATCAATAGGCAGATGAGTAACCAAAACCAGCACATTATTGGTGTTATCCGTTAATACCGCATAACCGAAGGCGCCGGATTTGCCATCGACAGGTATTGCTCCATTGGTTTTTATTTCTACTTCCAAGGTTTTATTGGCGCCTTTTCCTTCCACCTCCGATTGAACATCGTTCATCGATAAATATCCGGGCGTTCCGGCTAAAGCCAAACCGCTTGCCAAAGTTAAACTGATTGCAGAAACAATTAGGGATGTTTTGTTGATGAGTTTCATAAATAAATCTCCAATGTAATAAAATAATAATATTGATTCGATATTATTTATACACCCTTTCGACAAACCAATACAAGTGTGAATTACCCCGACCTAAAGGACGGGGCTTCTAACTTCAACGGCACGAGCAAGAACAAAGAAGTTACGTCCCCTGACTTGGCTAACAGTGCCTCGGTTAGCAGTACCGGCGATTCCCGCCGCTATCATTCGTTGCGCTTCATTGCGAATGTTCTGGGCGGCGTTTATATCCCTGTCATGCAGGGAACCGCACTGATCACACCGCCATGAGCGGATAGCCAAAGGCATTGAGGATTGAACATGCAGGCAACACGAGCAAGCTTTAGAGCTCGGAAAGAAGCGATTCACTTCGATATAGCCCTTGCCTGCTTGTTCAGCCTTGTATTTGAGCATCGTTGTGAATACTCCCCAACCTGCATCACCGATGGCTTTAGCCAAACAATGATTCCTCATCATACCATTGACATGCAAATCCTCGACGGCGATCACTTGGTTTTCGTTCACCAGCCGACGGGAAAGTTTATGCAGATAGTCTTTGCGGGCGTTTGCTACCCGCTCATGCGCTTTTGCTACCAGCAATCGCGCTTTTTTCCGGGTGTTGCTGCCTTTTACCTTGAGCGAAAGCTTTTGCTGCTTCCGTTTCAGGTTCTTTTGTGCTTTGGCTACATGCTTCGGATTATCGAACTTAGAACCGTCACTGGTAATAGCGAGATGGGTCAAGCCGATATCAATGCCCACTATGTTGCCGTCGAAAGAAATCGGCCGTGCATCCAGTCCGTTTTCAGTCAGGATAGAGGCAAAGTATTTTCCCGTTGGCGTTTTACTGAGGGTGACCGTTTTTATTGTTCCAACAATTTCACGATGCACAACGGCTTTGACGTGGCCGATCTTGGGCAGGAAAATTTTTCTACCCTCGACGATCCTCACGCCTTGCGGGTATTGGATGGTTTGCTTGCCGTGCTTGCTTTTGAAGGTGGGGTATGCTGCACGACGCTCGAAGAAGCTCACAAAGGCACGGGACAGGTTCAAGCAGACAGCTTGCAAGACTTGGCTATGGGTTTCACCCAGCCAGTCAACCGTTTGTTTGAGTGCGGGTAACCTATTGTTCAAAGCAAAATGCCCCAAGCCTTTACCCGTCTCTTGGTAAGTTTTCTGGCTTTCGTTGAGACTGTTATTCCACAACCACCGCGCACAACCGAACGCTTTAGCCAGTTTTTCAGCTTGCTTGGTGTCTGGATAAAGGCGTATTTTAGTGGCTGCTATCATGTCTCTGCAGTAAATTATATAACCTTAAAGTTAAGAGCACACTGACATCCCCCACTTGAAGGAAGGGGTTTTACGTGCAAACTGATAATTATTAACAATCGCCAACTGAATCTTCTCATTGGCAGGCACGATTTGCCGTGAAAAGTCGAGGAGAATCAGCTCTCTGCCCCTCACCCGGAATCATCAAAAATAGATGAACACAGGGGTTCCGTGTGTATCCTCTAATTTCTCTCTGGAGTCAGATTAACTTTGAATACGCTCAATGACCACGAACTGATGGTAGCGAACCGGAATTTCTATGAGCCCCTCTGGCGTGATGCCCGACTGGTTGAACCGGAACGATTCAACACCTGGCCATTGGTCAGCCAACTATTGACCAAGGCGACTCGTCACCTGGAAGTCGCCCCCGGATTACGGCCACGATTGCCCGTCGACGGCACCACTTTTGTCGACATCAGCATGCATGCGCTGACAAAACTAGCCGTCGGCAGTGGGAGCCCTGTAATGGCCTCCATTGGCAGATTGCCCTTTGCCGACGGAACCTTTGATTTGCTGTGTGCTCTCGATATTATCGAACACGTGGATGACGATCAGAGGGCCATGGCGGAATTGGCTCGTGTCGCCACAATAGGTGCGACCCTGCTGTTGTCAACGCCGCTGCATCCTGAGATGTGGACACCTTTTGACGATTTCGTCGGCCATCGACGGCGCTATGAACCGAAGCAGATCCAGGCGCTGTTGCTACACCATGGCTTTATCATAGAGCGTAGTGCCGTCTTCGGTATGAAACCCCGTTCCTCATTGCTACTGGATCTCGGCATGTGGTTTTTGCAGCATCGACGAGAGCGAGCCATGAAGTGGTACAACCGGGTCATGCCCTATACGATGCGTTTACAGAAATCGCTCCAGCTTCATGAAGGCCTGATCAATACCGATGAGGTCGGCGAGATACTGTTGGTCTGCAAGCGCGTGTCCCCCGGCAGCACTCCATCATAAATGACTTTTTAACCCTGGCTGTCCACAGCGTATGCGCCCCATTTTGCACAGTCATGGCATGGTAATATGGCATGGTTTTTCCTATCATTCGCCATTTGCCCTTTGGCTATAAACGAGATAAGCAGCACAACTATGACACAAAACACCAACAACCTGGCCGCCTATATTTGGTCATTAGCCGACTTACTGCGTGGCGACTTTAAGCAAAGCCAGTACGGCCGCATCATCCTGCCATTTACCCTGTTACGCCGCCTCGAAAGCGTGTTGGAGGGCAGCAAGGAAACGGTGCTGACCCAAGTTGAAAAAGTGCAAGCCATGAACCTGCCGGAAGAAGCCCAGGAAAAGCTGCTGTTAAGAGCTACTGGCGGCCTGTCGTTTTTTAACACCTCAAAAATGGATCTTTCCAAGCTGGGTGAGGCTGGCATTAAAGACAATCTGGAATCCTATATTCAGGGCTTTTCCAAAGATGCGCGTGAGATTTTTGAGCACTTCAAGTTTAACGAATTTATCGGCCAGCTCAACGATGCCAACCTGCTCTACAAAATTGTGCAAAAGGTTCGGCAAACCGATTTAAGCCCCAAGGCTATTTCCAACCACGATATGGGTTTGGTGTTTGAAGAGCTGATTCGCCGCTTTGCTGAAGGCTCAAATGAAACTGCCGGGGAGCACTTTACTCCGCGCGATATTGTGTGTCTCACCACCGCGCTGGTGTTTATGGAAGATGATGACGCGCTGACCAAGCCGGGCATCATCCGCACTATCTACGACCCGACCGCAGGCACCGGCGGCTTTTTGTCGTCGGGCATGGAATACGTGCATGAGCTAAACCCGCAAGCGGTGATGCGTGGTTATGGGCAAGAACTCAACCCCGAGAGTTACGCCATCTGTAAAGCCGATATGCTGATCAAGGGGCAAGAAGTCAAAAACATCAAACTCGGCAACACCTTATCCAACGACCAACTCTATGCCGATAAATTTGATTACATGTTATCCAACCCGCCGTTTGGCGTGGACTGGAAAAAAATTGAATCCGACATTAAAGACGAAAACACCCTAAAAGGTTTTGATGGCCGCTTTGGCCCCGGTTTGCCACGGGTCTCTGACGGCTCGCTGTTATTTCTGTTGCACCTGATAAGCAAGTTAAGAGATGCCTCCAAAGGCGGTGCACGTATCGGCATTATTCTTAACGGCTCGCCGCTGTTTACCGGCGGTGCCGGTTCGGGCGAATCCGAGATTCGCCGTTACGTTCTGGAAGCCGACTTGCTGGAAGCCATCGTTGCCTTGCCTACCGATATGTTCTACAACACCGGCATTTCGACTTATGTGTGGGTGCTGTCCAATAAAAAAGCGAGCGAGCGTAAAGGCAAAGTTCAGTTGATTAACGGCGTTAATCTGTGCGGAAAAATGCGCAAGTCCTTAGGCTCCAAGCGCAACGTGATGGATGGCAGCGATATTGCCACCATTACGCGCTGTTTCGGCAACTTCGAAGTGGTCGATGCACGCGAGTTGGACAAACCCGCAGAACAAAAAAGCAACCGCGGCCGCCAGTCGGCAAACCCAAAAACCGAAGCGCCCAAGACCTTTGCCAGCAAAATTTTCAATACCTACGAATTCGGCTATCGCCGCATCAGCATCGAACGCCCCTTGCGCGAATCCTACCAGTTCAGTGATGAACGCATCAACACCTTGCGCTTTGCCGCAGGCCCTTTAAATGCCGCCATGCAGTGGCTATATACCTAGAATAGGGTGCAGAATACGGAGTAGACAGCACCGACAACAACGCAAGCGCCTGGTCGGATGCACCCGATTGTAAATACTACGGTGACTTAACCGAACACGGCGATGCCATTCGCAAGCATCTAAAAATCCATTTTACCGAACTTAAAGAAAAACAAATCAAAGACTTGCTTGAACGAAAAACCTGGCTGGATCAAAAAAACCTGCTGCTCAAAGCTCGGCAACTGCAACAAGCGATAGGCACAGCGCAATACGATGACATGAACGGTTTTGACGCTACCCTGAACACCGCCGGTAAAAAATCAACACTTGCCTTGGATGCCAAAGAAAAAAAACAGCTTAAATCGGCGGTGAGCTGGAAAAACCCGGTTGCCGAAAAAGTCATCAAGAAAATCCATAGCCGTTCCTCGGCATCCATGCCGCCACGGCATACCGTTCATCCTGAACATAAAGCCAATCCACTTTACGGCTTGTTTGCCATCAACGGCCAAGTGCTGGAATACCAGGCCGATAGTGATCTGCGCGATAATGAAAACGTCGCCCTTGATCCCTCAAAAACCGTTAACGCCATTAACGAAGCCTATTTTCTTAAAGAAGTGCAACCCCATGTACCGGATGCCTGGATAGATGCCAGTAAAAAAGACCACAAGGATCAAGAGATAGGCATCGTCGGTTATGAAATCCCGTTTAACCGGCATTTCTATCAGTATCAACCGCCGAGGGATTTGGTGGATATTGATGCCGATTTGGATGCCGTCAGTGGCGAGATTATGAAGTTACTACAAGAGGTACATTCCTGATGCTGCCTAACGTTAGCTTGGTTCAAAACAGGGAATACAAAAATTGGCTAAAAGACCTCAAGCAAAAGGTTTTACAAACTCAACTTAAGGCGGTGGTTAAGGTTAATACCACGCTGTTGCAATTCTATTGGGAGTTAGGGGAAGAGATTGTTCTCAGCCAAGCGCAATCGAGTTGGGGAGATGGCTTTTTAAAGCAGTTAAGCCAAGATTTAATGGCCGAATTTCCTGATATGAAAGAATTTTCTTTTAGCAATATCAAATATATACGCCAATGGGTTGTGTTTTATAGCCAAGAAAAAGTAATTAGCCAACAGCTTGTTGGCCAATTAACTCAAATCCCTTGGGGACACAATATAGCCATTATCAGCAAAAACCAAAGTCATATAAAATGCGTCAACCCTACATACACGAGGTAACCAAGCATGCAAGCCATAGAATTTGAAGCAACCACTTTTCAACATACCATTCGTGTTCCTGATGATATTCCCGATGGCGTTGCGCTTCGGGTTTTGTTGCTCGTTGATGATTCAAAAACAAAAAACGATAACGATACCAGTCACTGGAAAAACCTGCTTGGGTCAATGCCCGATGTTGGCAGCGATGAAGATTTTGCTCGTCCTTTGGACTATGGGCGGGAAATATCATGGGATTCTTAATCGATACCAACGTGCTGTCGGAATTACGCAAAGGCTTAAAAGCGAACGTTGGTGTACAAAACTGGTTTTCAAATGCGGATAGCAATGGCCTGTATATTTCGGTTTTAACCTTGGGGGAAATTCGTCAGGGTATCGAACAACTTAAACGCCGCGATTTACAAGCATCAACCGCTTTAGAAGTCTGGCTTAAGCAAATTGAAATAGCATCGGCGCGTCTTGTTTTGCCGGTTACTCAAGCGATTGCTGACCGTTGGGGATATATCAATGTGCCTGACAAAATGCCGGTTATTGATGGATTTTTAGCGGCGACCGCTTTGGTTCATGATTTAACGCGGGTTACTGGAAATATTCGTGATGTTGAACGCAGCGGCGTTAAAATGTTAAATCCGTTTCTTGAAGAATCGCGCTCATGAAATATCAGGCGTATGCTGAATATAAGGATTCCGGGGTTGAGTGGTTGGGTATTGTGCCTAGTCATTGGGAAAGCGTTAGGCTGAAATATGTTGCAATCTTAAAAAGTGGAAAGATTGAAACAGGATCGGGATATAGATATGTAGGAATGGAAAATATTGAATCTGGAAATGGCAAGTACCTCGTTAAAGACGACATAAGCCCTGAAGGCCTATCTACATCCTTTTCAAAAGGAGACGTGCTGTTTGGAAAGTTAAGGCCATATTTAGCCAAGTCATGGTCGGCCGATTTCTCAGGTATTTGTTCCTCAGAATTTCTTGTTTTAAAAAGCGTAAAGGTTTGCCCTAGGTTTCTAAATTATTACACATTGACTGATGAGTTCATAAGACAGGTGGATTCATCTACTTATGGGTCAAAAATGCCTAGGGCTAGTTGGGATTTCATAAGTTTGATGGATACTCCTGTCCCACAGATTGAGTCAGAAAAAATCGCCAACTTCCTCGATCACGAAACCGCCAAAATCGATAGCCTGATCGAAAAACAACAACAGCTCATCAAACTGCTCAAAGAAAAACGTCAGGCAGTCATCAGCCATGCCGTCACCAAAGGTTTAAATCCCAATGCCCCCATGCGCGACTCAGGTGTTGAATGGTTAGGTGACGTTCCAGAGCATTGGACGTTGCCTAAAATAAAATGGTTTTTTAAAACAGAAAGTGGTGGTACACCGAATACTTCAAAATTTGAGGCGTATTATCAAGATGGCGATATTCCTTGGATTAGAACAACAGATTTGAATAATAGTGAGCTATTTGAAGCGCCTATATTAATAACAAAACAAGCTGTAATAGATTCTGCGTGTTCTTGGTTACCAGAAAACACTGTTTTAGTCGCTATGTATGGTGGAGCAGGTTCAATAGGTAAGCATGCAATATTAAAATTTATATCAACAATAAATCAGGCTGTTTGTGCAATTTTACCTAATGAAAAAATTGATCCAAATTTTCTTCATTTGTACGTTGAATTTTATAGGCAATATTGGATGGTTGGTGCTGAAGGTACTAGAAAAGATCCTAATATAAATCAAGAAACTATTAGAGAGTTGATGATTTCTTGTCCACCACTTTATGAACAAATTGAAATTATTCGAATTACAAAAGAGAAACTTTTGGTTATAGATGAAGTAACAATTGACTCCTCCCCGACCTAAAGGACGGGGATTCCTACCGCTAGACGCTTATGCCCAAGCGCGAGAATGTTCTTTGCCGCATTAATATCTCTATCATGCGTTGTGCCACACTCGGCACAAGTCCATGCTCTTATTCCAAGTCCTGTTCTACCTTTCGGACTACTGGCGCTTATGCAGCCGCAGCACGAACAGGCTTGGGTAGTGTACGACTCGTTGACCTCTATAAACACGCCTTGCGTCCTGATGGACTTATATTCAAGTTGTGTTTTCAGCATCGCCCAGCCTGCATCTAAAACGGACTTTGCCATTTTAGTTTTCGCAAGGCCGGACGCGCTGACGTTGCCAACGACAATTAAACTGTTTTCTTTAACTACTTTGTTGCTGAATTTATGGATCGCATCCTTGCGTCTATGCTTAATCTTGGCATGAATCGCTTTAACCCGTTTTTTATCCCTAGCCCGTTGCGCGATGCCCAACTTGGCTTCGCTGTTGCGGTAGCAATCCTGTCTTGCCAAAGTATCGCCATTGGAACAGGTGGCTGTGGTCTTTAAGCCGAGATCAATGCCTATTTGACCGCCTTCCGCTTGCCTTATTTCAACATCAACATGCACCACGATATTGAAATACCAGCGACCGCGCGAATCCTGGCTAAAACAGCCGGAACGAAAATCAAACTGGCTCAAGCCGTAGCTATCCCAGACCTTGAAATACTGACGGGCATAGCGGATTTGACCGTTAACCCATTTTGCTGCTCCTGACTTAAACGGAACCCAACCTAATGCGCGTCTGGCTCCACCGGAGCAGCGCCAATTGAGCTTGTTTTTCTTGAATTGCTTTCTGGCTTTGGCATGAACGGCAATAACTTCTTGAACCGCCGTCGAGTCGATGATCATGCCGCGTTCTTTGCGGATGCCTTTTAAGTCTTTCATCAACTCAAACGCGGAGGTGCCGAAGTTCATGTAGCCGACTTCCGGCACAGGAACCCATGAAAATTCATCAGAATAGGCATTAGCGGCGTTCCAGACTTGATTCGCATCAAACGCCATGCGATTTAACACGATGGCGTGTTTATCGCGGACTCTGACTGATAATGTTCTGATTACGGGTTTCATGGTCTCCAAGATACGGCTTGTCGATTACTCTGTCAAAAAAAATCAAGAGCACACCTTACATCCCCGCCCTGAACGACGGGGCTTTACGGTGCTTTTTGGTAAAGAAGCGGCATGAATCAGTTTCCATTTGCGAATAATTTTGACTCATTATCAAGGAACTCATAATCAATGCCTACATGCTGGATAATTGCGGGGCCAAATGGCGCACGAAAAACTACCTTTGCATTAGAATAAAGGCGCGCAACGGAATGTTATTCACGATAAATTTTAAAAGAGGCTGGACTATGAATACTGTTAAAAAACAACCGCCTGAAAAAAGCCGGATTATTCTTAGTTCATTAAAGGAAGCCGTCGCGAATGCCTTGGAAAAGAAGCGAAAACTCGGTCAATATGGGGTAGTCTGGGAAGACAATAAGCTGGTCTATAAAGGCATAGCTATCTACACAAGTCATTATAGCCGGACGGGGCAACGCTCGTTCCCGCGCTCCTGCGTGGGAATGCATACGCAAGCATGATGACATTCAGAGTCAGTATGGATTCCCATGCTCCCGAGACGGTGAAAGTGTTATCCAAATCGAGCTGAAAAAATTATTTACCACAGAGAACACGAAGGACACGGAGCAAACAACAGCATTAATTCAAGGTATTAAAAACTTCGTGCTCTCGGCAACGCAGGAGCAGTTGCTCTACCTCCTGCATCCATGCAGTCGTGCCGGATCGCCCCTACCCTTTATCGCGACAACGGGCAAAGATAACTATGCTATAAAGGGGAGGATGCGCCGCAAGTGGATTCAAAATAATGAGATGGGTTAAAGGCTAGAAATGCCTGAGAACCCGATGTGAGAAACAAATTTATTTATATTGAATGTATTTCCCGCTTTTGTTACCCTGACTGAAAATAATGGGCAACAATCATAATTATTATGAAATACAGTAATATAGGTGCTATAGATAAACTTGACCGGCTTCAATCGGCGTTGGTTTATTCGACTAAGCTCGCGGAAGCGATTGGCGTTTCAAGGAGAACGCTTCTCAACTGGCGGCAGAAGCCTGAGTCAGTTTCTGCCAAGTGCCGTCTGGATATTGATGTTTTGTATTGTCGGCATTTTTTGATTCCTGAGTGGGATGATCCCAAACAAAGCTTCGAAGCCATTTTGCTGCCGGACGATATGCCTCACAACAAGGCGTTGTTTCTGCCATTTCTACGCCGTTTGAGTTACGGCACGATTGAAATTGAAACCGGCATGGCGAAGGCGGATTTCGATAACATTATTGATGGAAAGAACGTGCCTAAGAATATGGACAGGCAGACTTTTCTTGAAGGCTTTAATGCTTTTATTACGCATAAGCAGCTTTGGCAGAAAATTGTGGAGCATGGCGAGCCGATGCCGATCACTGTAGAGAGCATCAAGACCTTGCATGCCGATTTTATGCGGGGTATTCATGATAATGCCGGTTTTTTTTCCACCCAGATTCGCGTGATGGCGCAGTTAGAAGGCGTGCAAACCACTGAACCGGAAGATATTGAGGAGGAAGTGGTTCGATGGGTTTATAAAGAGGCTAAGGCCGTTACGCTGGAAGCCATTGCCAAAGCCCATGCTTATTTTATTCTGATCCATCCGTTTGGCGATGGTAATGGCCGTGTGGGACGCGCCTTGGTGATGGCGCAGTGCTTGAATGCCCGGCTAATGCCGCCGGTATTTGACGGTGAGAATAGGGCGATGTATTACGTTGCGATGGAGCATGCAATGAAGCATGGCCGTTATGCGCCGTTGGTTCGTCTTTTTTATGAGGCAGCCAAACCGAAGTAATGGGTGTATTACTTCCGATGCAAAAACGGGAAGCCCAAAAACGATATGGAATAATAATATGAGTAGTAAAGCCAACGAGTTACCTTTTCAAAACGACATGATTGGTCATTTGGTCGCCAACGGCTGGTTATTGGGCAAGGCTGAAAACTACAACCGTGAACTGGCTTTGTATCCAGAAGATTTGTTGGGTTTTGTGCAAGAGACGCAAGATGCCCAGTGGCAAAAATTCTGCGGCCTTTATCCGAGTAACCCCGAAGAAAAGTTTTTAGAGCGTGTCGCCACGCAACTGAATAAAGCCGACCCGAATGCCGCCAATAAAGAGATGCGTACCTTTGGCACTTTAGGCGTGTTGCGCCATGAACTGCGTGACCGTGGCACTCGCTTTAGTCTGTGCCAGTTTAAGCCCGAGCATGATTTAAACCCGGAAACTTTGTTACGTTACCGAAAAAACCGTTGCCGGGTTGTGCCCGAGTTGGTTTATAGCCCGTGGGCAAACGAAGCTCACTTGGCTGAAACTGGCGCAAAAGCAAAAGCCTGGCGGATTGATTTGGTGTTGTTTGTCAATGGCTTGCCGATAGCGACCTTGGAGTTAAAGTCAGAATTTAAGCAGGCGGTACATAATGCCATCAAGCAATATGAAACCACCCGTTTGCCTGTCGACCCGGCGACCAAAAAACCGGAGCCGTTATTAAGTTTTAAACGCGGGGCGTTGGTGCATTTTGCCGTCAGCCAATATGAAGTGTATATGGCGACCCGTTTGGAAGGCGATGATACCTACTTTTTACCGTTTAACAAAGGCACTCAAAACGGTGGTTCCGGTAACGATGTGCCGGAAGATATTAATCGATACGCCACCGATTATTTATGGAATGAAGTGTTGCTGCCGACTAACCTGCTCAATATTCTTGCCCGCTTTGTGCATTTGCAGATCGAAGAAAAGGAAGACTGGGAAGGACGCAAGTACAAAAAAGAAGCCCTGATCTTCCCCCGTTATCATCAATGGGATGTGGTCACCAAGCTGGTGGAGGCTGCACGTAGCGAAGGCCCCGGTCATAAATACCTGATTCAACACAGTGCCGGTTCCGGTAAATCCAATTCCATTGCCTGAGTAGCGCATCAGTTATCGTCACTCTATGATGCGGTGGGTCGCAAACAATTTGACTCAGTCATTATCGTGACCGACCGAACGGTATTGGATGACCAGTTGCAAGATACCATCTATCAGTTTGAGCATGTCGATGGCGTTGTAGGACGCATCAATAATAAAGAGGGCGATGGCTCAAAATCCGAAAAACTGGCCGCTGCACTGGAAAATTCGCAACCGATTATTATCGTCACCCTTCAAACCTTTCCCCATGTGTTAAAAGCCATTGAGAACAGTGTCAGCTTAAAAGAGCGGCGTTACGCAATTATTGCCGATGAGGCGCATTCATCACAAACCGGTTCTACCGCGCGTCAGTTAAAAGAAGTATTGATGATTGATGCGCAAGGCAGTGATGAAGACGAAGTGACTGCCGAAGATATTCTGGATGCGGCCATCACCTCACGCCGCGCTTCCGCTAATGTCAGTTATTTGGCTTTTACGGCCACGCCAAAAACCAAAACATTAGAGTTGTTTGGTCGCCTGCCCAATCCGAATGAAGCGCCGTCTAAAAACAATTTGCCCGAAGCCTACCATGTGTACAGCATGCGCCAGGCTATTGAAGAAGGCTTTATTCTGGATGTATTAAAAAACTACACCAATTACAAAGTGGCTTATAACCTGGCGTTAAAAATTCAGGGTATTGATCAGGAAGTTGAAAGCAAAAGAGCCAAGGTAAAACTCAATCAATGGGTACGTCTGCATGATTACAATATCTCACAAAAGGTACAGGTGATTGTTGAGCATTTTAAAGACAACGTGATGGGGCTGTTAGGCGGTCAAGCCAAGGCTATGGTCGTCACCAGTTCGCGTAAAGAAGCCGTGCGCTACAAATTGGGCTTTGATAAATACATAGTGGCTCAAGGCTACCAAAACATCCATGCCATGGCGGCCTTTCTCCGGCGAGGTGGAGTTTACTGATAAAGATCCAAATTCTGCAGGCTTGCTGGGCGAGAAGTTTACCGAAAGTCATATGAACCCGAACCTCAAAGGCCGCGAACTGCGTAAAGCCTTTGATTCTGATGATTACCAAGTGATGATCGTGGCCAACAAATTCCAGACGGGGTTTGACCAACCCAAACTCTGCGCCATGTATGTGGATAAAAAGCTCGGTGGGGTGGAGTGTGTGCAAACGCTGTCGCGGCTGAATCGTAATTATCCCGGTAAAGCCGAAATAGGCACGTTTGTGTTGGATTTTTTCAATGAGCCACAGGATATTCTCGATTCCTTTCAGCCGTATTACCAAACTGCGGAATTAGCGGATGTATCTGACCCTGATTTAGTCTTTGATCTATTTGATAAGCTGCGTGCTGCCAATATTTTTACCTGGCAAGAAGTTGAACAATTTTGCGAGTCGTTCTTTGTTAAAAGTAAGAGTACTGCGGCAATCGCTAATATTTGCAAACCAGCGGTCGAGCGTTGGCAGAAGCGTTATAAATCAGCCATTGATGCGTATCAACAAGCCAGGGCTATGTTTGAACGTACCCAGAAGACTGCCGATGCGGTGTTGATGGCTAATGCTGAAAATAGCTTTAAGGAATGCAAAAAGGAAAAAGACGCGCTCGAAATCTTTAAAAAGGATTTGGGCACTTTTGTCCGCTTTTATGAGTTTATGTCGCAGATTGTCGATTACGACGATAAGGCATTGGAAAAACTCAGTCTGTATGCCCGTAATTTACGCCCCCTATTGCGTGAAACGTTATTGGAAGAAGACGGTATCGATTTAAGTGGCATAGAACTCAGCCATTACCGCCTTTCTGTGATTCGTCAGCAGGACTTGAGACTGCAAGAAGATTCAGCTGACTATAAACTTGATCCCGGTGAAGGCCTGGGTACGGCTAAAGCTAAAGATAAACAGGAAGAATTTATTTCGCAGATTATCAGCCGTTTGAATGAGCTTTTTATGACCGATCATTTAACGGAAAAAGACCTGGTGAATTACGCGTACACCATCAGAGATAAAATCAGTGAAAATGCCTTGGTCATGAAGCAAATCGCCAATAATTCTACTGAGCAGGCGATGCTGGGAGATTTCACCAAAGCCGTTGATGATGCGATTATGGATAGCAGTGAAGTGCATCAAAATCAAATGATGCAATTATTATCCGATCCCGCCAGAGTAGCTGGTTTTGCCAAGGTGGTGTTTGATTTGTTGAAATTGGCAGGGTGAGTGCTTTAACCCATTTTAAGGACGGCTATTTTCCCCGCCCATCCATCCAAAAATAAATAAGGGTAGACGCTATCATTAGTTATCAAACTCTATTAAGGAATCTATTGAAGATTGAATCCACATTGGGGCATTGGTTTTGCTTATCCGTGTATTATTCAAATTTAACTCCAAAGGCCCGAGCGCCGAAGGCGTATTCAATTCCGTATTGATTTGCTCTAATTGTTCTAATTGCCATAGCAACTCTAACAAATCAGCTTGATTAATATTCTTCTTGAATTTCCTCATTTTTTATAAAAAGCTATTACTTTCTAACCCCAGAAATTGTTACTCAGCGTCCAGTATTGACCATTATTCATCATCAGTCCTGCATCGGCTATTAATTCCGAATCCAAAGAATTCAGTCTTCTTTTTTAACCAGGTACAGTTCTTCAACCTGCTTTCTCGCCCACGGTGTCTTTCTTAAAAACGTCAAACTCGATTTGATGCTTGGGTCGTTATTGAAACATCTAATATCAATTATCCTGCCCAGTTCGGCCCAGCCATAATCGGCTACCAGCTCTTCCAGCAGCCTTTCTAAGGTAATGCCATGCAATGGGTTTTCCGGTTGCTTATCACTCATAAGTTAATCTTCATGCTCATAGCGGCGGCGTATCGCCTCGTCTCTGGCATCATCAATTTCACGCATGATGCTGCCAACGTCAGCCGCTTTGTTGTTAGACTTAAATCGGCCGGTCAATTCGACTTGTGGCGTCAAATCACCGCTCTCATAGAGTTTCCAGATCTCTTTGCCATACTCGGTAGTCAGCAGCTCTGGGGCAAAACGGCCAAAATAATCGGCCAAATTGTCTACATCGCGTTCCAGCATCCTGGCTGCATTATTGTTGGCCGCCGCATCGACTGCCTGAGGCAGATCAATGATGACCGGGCCGCTGGCATCAACCAGAATGTTGTATTCGGAAAGATCGCCATGCACCAGTCCGGCACACAGCATTCTGACCACTTCTTTAATCAGCAAGCCATGATATTCAAGCGCTTGCTCACGACCCAACTCAAGATCGTTAAGTCTGGGCGCGGCATTGCCATGCTCATCGGTGACCAACTCCATCAGCAACACGCCCTCGACAAAGTTAAAGGGTTTAGGAACGCGCACACCAGCAGCTGCAAGACGGTATAGCGCATCGACTTCGGCATTTTGCCACACCTGTTCCTGCTGCTGCCGACCGAATCGGCTGTTTTTCTCCATAGCGCGCGCTTGGCGGCTATTTCGCACCTTACGTCCTTCCTGATACTGAGCCTGCTTGTGAAAACCGCGTTGGTTAACATCTTTATAGACTTTAGCGCAACGGATCTCGCCTTCAGACAATACCACGTAGACAGCGGCCTCTTTACCGCTTTTTAACGGACGAAGAACCTCGTCAACGAGGCCATCCCGCACTAGCGGTTCAATACTTTTTGGAGTTTTCATAGCCGCCCTTACACACTGCCCTGATAAAAATTAAAAACATTAGCGACCTTTCTCTTCGACATAGACTTTGATCCGGTAGTTCTTTCGTTGCTATTTTACTTTATTTGCAACGCTTCGGTAGAGACTAATTTTCCAGCTGCAAAGTCGCCACATTGCAGCCAGGACAACGCGCCCTCCCCTGCAACTCGCCCGCTGGCAAAACAGGCGGTTAATAAGTAACCGCCGGTCGGCGCTTCCCAGTCCAACATTTCACCGGCACAGAATACACCCGGCATGGTGCGTATCATTAACTGCGGGTCGAGCGCATCAAAGGCAATGCCGCCCGCAGTGCTGATGGCCTCGTCAATAGGCCTTGGCGCCACCAGTTTAACCGGCAATGCCTTGATAGCTTCGCAAAGGTGAGCCGGATTATCAAAATCTTCTTTCAATAAAACTTCTCTCAACAAGCCTGCCTTTACGCCATCAATACCGATTCGCTTGCGCAGATGATTTGCCATGGTGTGCTTACCGCGCGGCGCTGAGATTCTGTCGATCAGATAGTGTTTGTCCTTGCCGGGCGCAAGATCCAGATAAACCGTCGCCGTTCCGGTTGCCGCAAGCTGTTCGCGCAACAACGCAGACATTTTATAAATCAAGCTGCCTTCAACACCGTCTGCGGTCACGATCAGTTCGCCCGGCTGGCAAAATTCAACGTCTGCCGAAGAACTAAAAGAGGCCAGCACCGATTTCAACGGCTGTCCGGCAAAACGGCTGCGAAAAAATTCACTCCACTCCACGTCAAAGCCGCAGTTTGAAGGCTGTAGCGGTTCAACCGCAACCCCTTGTTGAGCCAGCAACGGCACCCACGCACCGGTAGAACCCAGCCGCGCCCAACTGCCTCCGCCCAAAGCCAGCACCACTGCATCGGCGCTGACTTTTTTTTCGCCTTCCGGCGTTAAAAACCGCAGCAAGCCATCATCCCAACCCAGCCATTGATGGCGCATATGAAAGCTCACGTCGTCTGCACGCAATCGATGCAGCCATGCCCGCAATAATGGCGCAGCCTTCATATCGACTGGAAATACCTTGCCTGACGAACCGACGAAAGTATCAACACCTAAAGCCTGCAGCCATGCCCGTAAAGCCTCAGAGCCAAAGGCATCCAGCAGCGGTTTGATATGTGCTTTACCAGAGCCGTAGCGGGACAGGAATTGGTCGAAAGGCTCGGAATGGGTAATATTCATTCCGCCTTTTCCAGCCATCAGGAATTTTCGACCTACGGAAGGCATAGCATCGTATAGATTGACCTTTACACCCGCTTGACTTAAGACTTCCGCAGCCATCAATCCGGCGGGGCCGCCGCCAATAATCGCGACGGTATTGCGGGCTGTTATGTTTATCGGTGCGTTACTGATGGTCTTGCTCTCTACAATTTAGTGATTTATGGCTCGAAGTTTCTATTATTTGCAGAGTATCTATATCCCCAACAACAGGCATTATACAATACCGTTCAGTCCCTGAATTCATGAAATGAAACCCGCTACCGACTCAATAACCAAATGTATCCTATTATCCCCAATATTTTTAAAAACATACCCAATCAACTACCGGAAGAACTGATTGAATGTATCTTCAAACAGGATAATATGCATATCGAACGCATTGTATCCAAGGGTCATATTACGCCGGCAGGACAATGGTACGATCAAGATGGCGATGAATGGGTAATGCTGCTTCAGGGACAGGCAACTATTCTTTATGAACAAGGCAATCAAAGCCTTCATTTAATAGCCGGTGATTACCTGCTGATTCCGGCACATACGAGGCACCGAGTCGAATGGACGCCGCCCGGCCTTAACACTATCTGGTTGGCTGCGCATCTGCATTGATGCCAATCAGTGTTGCTGTCGATTAATCTCATGATAGTAGCTGCCCGTTCCCATCCGCCAATGCCAGACCTAAAACAGAATGAGTGCCCAGGTTACCGCTGCCCAAACCAGTGACATCATAACGGCAGCCGAACCGATGTCTTTAGCGCGGCCCGATAATTCGTGATGTTCAAGACCCACTCTATCGACGACAGCCTCTACCGCCGAATTTAATAACTCAACCAGCATGACTAACACCATACTGCCGATCAACAGCAGTCTTTCAATAGTCGTTTCTCCGAGCCAGATTGCCAGAGGGGTGGTTACCACAAACAGGACAACTTCCTGTCTGAATGCTTCTTCATGCGTCCAGGTTGCTTTAAAACCTGCGACCGAGAAAAAGCACGCGTTTATCAATCGTTTAACGCCTTTTGCATTTGGATTTGCCATTGCTGTATTTAAAAATGAAGTGAAAGTTATGGTTTTTTAATCTTGCATCTTTACGTCCTTTAGCGCGACTGATGATGCATGACGCCGTATTTAAGCAGGAATTGCGAACAATGCCTAGATTGTCATCAAAACTTAACCATCCTGTCATTTGATGTTCATAAACTCGACACGAAACTGACACCTTTATTCATTAAGGTATCCACATCTTTATTAGCCCTGTGGATACCCATGAAAAAAATAGACGTAGCAATACAGATTAAGCCTACCAAACGGTTGGAATCTTTTGTTATCGCCAGGGATGGTGTGTATGCCGGAAACCTGCCGGGAGCAGGTGCAACGGCAAACTCGGAAGCGCTAATCAAAGAAGCCCAGGCATTGCGTTTCCGTGTGTTTGCCAAGGAAATGGGCGCCAAGCTCAAGACCGAAGCGGAAGGTCTGGATTATGATGAGGTGGATAGTTATTGCGACCATTTGATTGTCTATGACAACGTCAATAAAAAAATAGTCGGCTACACGCGTTTGCTTAACCAAGACCAGGCGGAGCGCCTTGGCCGTTTTTATTCCCAAAGCGAATTCAATCTGGATCAGGTATTAACCTTGCCCGGCCGTTTTCTGGAAATAGGCCGGACTTGCGTTGATCCCGATTATCGCGGCGGCGCGGTTTTAACAACGCTTTGGTCGGCATTGGTTCAATATGCGCTTGAAGGGCAATTCAATTATTTGCTCGGTTGCGCCAGCATTACTCCGGGCCCCAGCGGCTTTGCCGTCGATGCGGTTTATCGGAATATCGATGCCAAAAATATTGCGCCCTCCTCTATTCAAGTCACACCCAGCATTCCGGTGCCCAGCGAATTAAGGTGTAAACGGGATGAATCGGGCATTCCTCCGTTGCTCAAAGCTTATTTTCGTTTCGGCGCCATGGTCTGCGGCGAGCCTTGCTGGGATGAGGATTTTAACTGCATGGATTTATTCATGTTACTGCCGCTCGACCAACTGCAAGAACGCTACAGCAAACACTACATGAGAGATTATATCGCCAGGGATGGTGTGTATGTCGCAGGCCAGTCGGGAACTGGCGCAGCGATCGCCAGGGATGGTGTGCATGCCGCAAACGTGCCGGTAGCAAAGCGCAGCGCAGGCTGGTAATGAAGCTGAAAATCCGGCTGTACTATAAACTTTTTCTGATCGTCATCCTGTTTATTAATGGGCTCATCATAGCTGCCGGTATTTTTCCTATACTAGGTTTTCTAAACTCAGCAAGAGAAGCCAACATTAAACGGGATGCGCTAAAATCCCGTTGGCTTAGATGGTTCAGCACTATTGTTAATCTGCATGTCATCAAAGAGGGTGAACTGCCGGAACGACGTGCGCTCTTAGTCAGTAATCATATCTCCTGGCTGGACATCATCGTTATCGGCCAATATTTACCGGCCTGTTTTGTTGCCAAGAGTGATATTTCAAGCTGGCCTGTGATCGGTTATCTGGCCAGACAGGGCGGTACCATTTTTATTCATCGCGGCAATAAACAACATATCAAGATGACCGCCGAAAAAATGGCCTGGCTGCTAAAACAAAACAGCAGCATTATTGCTTTTCCCGAAGGAACCACAACCAAGGGCGATGAGGTGCTGCACTTTCATGCCTCTTTATTTCAGCCTGCATTGTTAACCAGATCGTCTATTCAAGCCGTAGCCGTTCAATATCTAGGGGCCGCTAAAGAACACGCGCCTTTTGTCGGTGACGATGCTTTTGTTCCGCATTTAATCAAGATGCTAACGCTGGAGAGAATCGAGGTGCGGCTTAATTTTCTTCCTGCTATTAACAGTTCAGGAAAAGACCGTCATGCCGTCAGCCTTGAAACAAGAGGCATGATATGGGAAAAAATTTCAGCCGGTTTACCGGCGGATAATGCAGACCCGCAACGTTTAAAATCATCTCAAGGTTAAAGTCATCACCCTATCACGAGCCTATTATAGGCTGACAACAGTTGTAACGTTAATCACCAGGATACGCGATGAACATTTTAAGTTTACTGAAAATTGCTGATATTTTTACTGTTGGAAATCTGTGCTGCGGCATCCTTTCTATGTTGCTGGCACAGGACGGTCTTTATGGCTTAAGCGCATTGCTGCTGTTTTTGGCGGTGGTGTTTGATGTGCTTGATGGAAAAATAGCCGGTCTACTGCATCAAAAGAATCTTTTCGGCAAACAAATCGATTCCATGTCCGACCTGATCTCCTTTGGCGTTGCTCCCGCCTTGTTATTTTATTCACTGGGCTCTCCCGGTGTTTTAGGTATCGCAGTGGCTTTGTTCTTTGTCGCCTGCGGCATGCTTCGGCTTGCACGCTATAATATTTCCGAAGGAACGGGGTTCGAAGGCGTGCCTATTACGGTGAACGGCGTCCTGTTTCCGGTCCTTTTCCTGCTTTTTGGCAGTTTCCCTCAAAGCCTGAATTATTGGCCGCTGGTCTTTTTAATTCAGGGTTTCCTGATGATTTCTACGTTTAAAATAGCGCGGATATTCTGATCTGCTCCTGAATCCATTATGAAAGAAAAATTGTTGTCGCAACCTGTTTTTCCGGAAATAGGGTTACATTTGTCTCTCGTAGACGATATCCTCTGACTCGGTTTTATGACTGCCATTAAATTCCCTGAACTCGAACAACTTGAACGCATTATTGAGCAATTAGGGGACCGGGCCCAAACCGAGGTCATAGAAAAGATCCAATACCAGGATCATGAATTCCCCATTCATTGCATTACCCTGGGATCAACTCAGCCCGATGCGCCGGTATTGGCCTTTTTCGGCGGCGTGCATGGACTGGAGAAGATCGGTTCTGAAGTGATCCTGTCTTATATGCAAACCATCAGTCAGTTGCTGGACTGGGATCAGGAATTTCTGGCCCGGCTGGAGAAAACCCGATTGGTGTTTGTGCCCCTCGTCAATCCGGTCGGCGTTTATCTTGGCACGCGTTGCAATGGCAACGGCGTCGATTTGATGCGCAACTCACCGGTCGAAGGCGTAGGTTCTACCCGCATTTACAGCGGTCACCGCATCACACCTCATCTGCCCTGGTATCGCGGCGATCAATTAAAAATGGAAAAAGAAGCGC
Source organism: Methylobacter arcticus (assembly GCF_050917435.1). Taxonomy (NCBI): domain Bacteria; kingdom Pseudomonadati; phylum Pseudomonadota; class Gammaproteobacteria; order Methylococcales; family Methylococcaceae; genus Methylobacter; species Methylobacter arcticus. The sequence goes on along the minus strand of NZ_CP159583.1, from coordinate 1,115,063 downwards.
AAGCTTTGTGCCGCGTTGTCGATCGACATCTGTTCAACTCGCCGTTGTCCATTGCCCTGGATTTGCACTCAGGTTTCGGCATTCAGGACCGTTTATGGTTTCCCTACGCCTCACGTCTTACCCCCTTTGCCTTTATTGCCGAAACCTTGGCCTTAAAAGAACTGTTTGATCGTTGCTATCAACACCATATCTATAGGATTGAACCGACGTGCCGGGAATATGTGATTAACGGCGACCTATGGGATTATCTGTTCGATGAGTTTGTACGGCGATTTACAGACGAACGTCTATTTCTGCCGCTGACATTGGAAATGGGTTCATGGCTTTGGCTGCGTAAGAGCCCGATGCATCTTTTCTCTCGGCATGGCTTGTTTCACCCGCTTTTGCCGCATCGTCAGCAACGGATTTTTCGCCGGCATTTCATGTTGTTTGATTTTTTGCACCGCAGCCTTTTGTATCCGGAAAAATGGACACGGCTTAAACCGCAACAAAAGATAGATTATGAAAAAAAGGCATTAGGTCTTTGGTATGAATAAAACGCTGGGACAAAACTGGATTCTGCTTAGAGGACTGGCGCGCGAGTCGGCGCACTGGGGCGCTTTCATTCCCCTTTTGCAATCGACCTTTCCTGACGCTCAAGTAACGCTGCTGGATTTACCCGGTACCGGTTGTTTTCATCGGGAAACCAGTCCACGCACGATCAAGGCGATAACCGACAGCCTACGCTGTCATGCGCTGGATAAGGGTTTCATACAACAACCGGCAACGATTCTGGCGCTTTCGCTGGGGGCAATGGTGGCTTGGGAGTGGATGCGAAACTATCCCGAAGATATTTGCGGCGCAACCCTGATGAACACCAGCTTTGCCGATCTGAGCCCCTTTTATCAGCGACTACGCTGGCAAAGTTACGGAAAATTTTCCGCGTTGACGATGGCACGTGACCTGCATAACCGGGAATCGGGCATTTTGCGGTTGACCAGCAACCGCCGATATATTTCCAGGGATGCTGTGTATGCCGCAAGCCAGTCGGAAACTGGCGCGGCGCAGGATGAACAGATAATTCAAGCCTGGAAAAATATACAAAACCAACGCCCGATGAGCAGTAAAAACAGCTTCCGCCAGATTATCGCCGCAGCAAACTACCGGCCCGGCGACATAAAACCGGAGCATCCGGTTTTATTATTAAACGGGCTAGGTGATCGTCTGGTGTCGCCGACCTGCTCAGAGGCGATACACAAAAAATGGAATCTGGAACTTCGCCGCCACCCCTGGGCAGGCCATGACCTGACGCTGGATGACGGCGCATGGGTGGCATCGCAGCTGAAAGATTGGGCGTGGCTTAAAGCAGGCTGCTGAAACTTAATGAAAATGTCATCGAACAGTTAACTTCCTGTAATAATTCAGGGGTATTTTGGTAAGCGTCGAAACTTTTTGAAGCTGGCCAACATGACAATACATTATCGTTCGATCTGGATTTCAGATACCCATCTTGGGACTAAAGGCTGCAAGGCCGAACAGCTCAGAGATTTTCTTGATAACGTCGATTGCGACTATCTCTATCTGGTCGGCGATATTATCGATTTATGGAAATTCAAATCCGGCTTTTATTGGCCTGCGCTGCACAGCGACATCGTGCAACGGGTGATCGACAAGGCTAAAAAAGGCACCCGCGTCATCTACATACCCGGCAATCATGACGAGCAGTTCCGCAAACATGCCGGAATGCATTTTAACGGCATTGATATACAGCTAAACGCTATTCATACCACCCAAGACGGACGTAAGTTTCTGGTTCTGCACGGCGATGAGTTTGATAGCATCGTTTGTCACAATAAAAACCTGGCTTACATCGGCAGCGAAGCTTATGAAGTATTATTGGTCGTCAATCGCTGGTTGAATGTGTTGCGCACTAAGATGGGTTTAAAATACTGGTCTATCTCCGCATTTTTAAAGCACAATGTTAAAAATATCGTCAGCTTTATGGATAACTACCAGCATATCCTGAGCCTGGAAGCACAAAAAAGACAGGTGGACGGGGTTATTTGCGGGCATATTCATCATGCCGACATTACCGATATGGAATTCGGTAAAACCTACTGTAATTGCGGCGACTGGGTAGAAAGTTGCACCGCATTGGTCGAAGATGAGGCAGGGCAGATTACCATCTGCCGCTGGCTGGAAGAAAGCCAGCAATTGCTGGATCAGCAGCTTGAACGACAACCGGAGTATGCGAAAGTAGCGTAAGGTTGTCCGTTTAGCTTTTTTGAACAACATTGTCACCAAATCTTAAACAAACGTTCATTTCTTTGTCACAGAAAAGTTTTACTCTTGCTCCTGAAAGCTAAGGATCAAGAGTCAACAGAAAATCATCGGTTTTCTCCCTGCAAAAGATCCCATTCGATTTTTGTAGAACTTTTCTCAAGAGGATAAAGAAATGAAACTGCTCTATTCCATCCATAAATACGACGTTTTCATGTTCACCTGGCTGATCAATGCCAGAATGCACGGCACTTTGACCAAGGCTAGCCGTTATCTGTCAAAAACCGGCGATGGCCCGTTGTATCTGGTCATCATAGGCTTGTTATATTGGAGCGAAGGCTTTGACAGTCCTTTTCTGCAAGCTGTCCTGCTGGCCTTTTTAATTGAAAGGCCAATTTATTTTGTGCTAAAAAACGGTCTGAAGCGCAATCGTCCGCAAGCAGCGCTACAAAACTTCCGCAGCACTATTACCCCCTCGGATAAATTCAGTTTTCCATCCGGTCATACCTCTGCCGCTTTCATGATGGCGACTTTGCTCGGCTACTACTTACCTGTCTTGATGCCCCTGCTTTATGGCTGGGCGACTTTGGTCGGCTTCTCCCGCGTGGTACTGGGCGTGCATTTCCCGACCGATACTTTGGTAGGCGTCATCTTGGGCATCGGCACCGCACTTTTCAGTTTGGGACAAATCGTATCATGAGAATTTTTTATGGCGTACAAGGTACCGGTAACGGCCACATCACGCGCGCACGGGTTATGGCCAAAGAACTCCATGCCGCCGGAATTGACGTTACCTTTCAATTTACCGGGCGTCCTGCCGACAAGTATTTCGATATGGAGGTCTTTAACGGCTATCAATCGCGCACCGGCCTGACCTTTCATACCGAAAAAGGACAAGTCAGTTATTTGAAAACAGCGCTCGATGCCAAACCCATTACTTTTATAAAAGACATAAAGTCCCTGGATTTGAGCGGTTATGACCTGGTCATCAGTGATTTTGAGCCAGTCACCGCCTGGGCGGCAAAAAGCCGGAAGATACCGGTTTTAGGCATAGGTCATCAATATGCGTTTAATCATAAAATTCCCAGAGAGGGATCGGATCCTATCGCCAACCAAGTCATGAAATACTTTGCCCCGGCAGATAAGGGTGTCGGTTTGCACTGGCATCATTTCGGTCAACCCATTTTGCCGCCGATTATCGATACCCCGGAAACACCAAAAAACATTATCATGAACAAAATCATTGTGTACCTGCCTTTCGAAGACCCGCATGAAGTCATCCGGCTGTTGTCGCCCTTTGACAACTTCGACTTTCATCTTTACTCGCCGGAACCGGTTCCCTCAACATTCGGGCACATTAGCTGCAATCCGTTGTCTCGCGACGGTTTCCAGAAAGATTTATACGATTGTGCGGGCATTATCAGCAATGCCGGATTCGAACTGGCCAGTGAATCATTACAGATGGGGAAAAAAATTCTAGCTAAACCACTACATGCGCAAATGGAGCAAATTTCCAACGCCGCCGCCCTACAGCAGTTAGGCTATGGACATATCATGCATGACATGAGCAGTTCAATTATTGAGCACTGGCTGCATGACAATCGCGCCGTTCAAATTACCTATCCCAATATCGCCAAAGTTTTGGTGCACTGGATACAGGATGGCATGCCTGAAATGAATACGGAGTTTATTGAAGCTATCTGGAATAAAGTGAATGTTTTACGCATGGAACACTAGCTAATGACACCCGTGGAAAAATAGAATCCAGACAGCTCTCAGAGTGTTTTAAATGTCTAGTCGCGGAGTTGGCGGCGGGCATCAATCATTTGCCTTTTTTCCGGTCGGTTACTACAGTATAGATAACATAAACCACAAAAATAACAGTTAAAATATAAATGATTGCTGACATATTTGTTTACTACCCTATATTGTTTCAATCCACACCCGACCTCATCCATCGAGTGACACCCGCCGACGAATAGAGGTCGGTGGACTGTTCCTCCCTGTGAACGAGGAAGTTATCAAAATAATAACGATGCGGATGCCTCATTGTCAATGAATCTGTTAAATCCACCTTGTTTTCACGCCCTGAATGTATAACTTGTGCCTACCGATAACCGCCTGAAGCTCATATTGACGATCATTGTTATTGCAATTATCGCGGTTTTTAGCCTCGATCCCATTGCCCAAGAGCCTGATTACCATAATTTCGCCGACCAGCGTCGGCTCATCAATATAGCCAATTTTTTCAATGTACTATCCAATTTACCATTCGTCATTATCGGCATCCTCGGTATGCGACTGGTCGGGTTACGGCAGGCATCAGGGGGGTTAGTAGAGTTGCAGTCCATCTATTTGACATTTTTTGTCGGGGTATTTCTAACCGGTTTCGGTTCTGCCCATTATCACTACCAGCCCGGAAATCAATCCCTGTTTTGGGATCGCCTGCCAATGACGCTTGCCTTTATGTCGCTGTTTTGCGCTGTTGTCGGCGAATATATTTCGACCCAATTGGCTAGCAAATTATTTATCCCTTTGCTGATAACGGGCGTTACTTCGGTCATCTACTGGTATCTGACCGAACTGAATGGCCACGGCGATTTACGCGCTTATGCGCTGGTACAGTTTTTACCGCTTGTGTTGATACCGCTAATTCTGTGGCAGTTCGACTCAAGATTGAACGGAGACAACTATATTTGGGGGGTTATCGGCGCTTATGGTATTTCGAAGTTCATGGAGTTATTCGATGCTCAGCTCTATCGGATTTTTGGCCTGCTCAGCGGACACTCGCTAAAACACTTAATTGCGGCATTCGGGACGTTGATTTTTTATTGGGCATTGCAGCAGCGGCGTTTATCCTAAAAAATAGGCATAAAAAAAGGTGCGTCGAAATCGACACACCTTTTTGACAGCGAATAATAGAAAAATTAAGCTTTTACCGCATCGGCAATTTCATTAAACGCTTCAACTCTTGTTTTACCGCTCTTGATCATGTCGACACCTATGTCAACGATCATTTTGCAAAGCCCTGGCGTTTTGTAAACAATCAACGCTAAATAAGCAACCAGAGGGATGGCAATAAAAGCCGCGATAAAACCGTTAAGACCAACAACTCCCATCAGTTTTATAAGCAATACAACGGCATCCAAAGGCAGTAAAACCATGGCGCCAAAATAGACTATTACCATGAATATGGATATCACAAAAACTACAAACTGAAGTAGCCTAACCAACGCAACGTTAACTTTTTTCATATTACTTTCAATTTCCTGATAGAACTTTAAGGAGTCTTTTTAGCCAGAAAATGACTCCTGACTCTAGTATGTTGTCAAAAAAACCGTTTTTTGAAGGGCTAAATTATACCTTAACACCGTCAAAGTAATTCATTTTTTTCGGCTTGCTCTTTACGAAGAAACCAGCGATAGAGAATTGAACCTGCAACAAAGCCGCCTAAATGCGCCCACCAAGCCACATCCGTAGCAGCAACATTCTCAAATAGCATTGCCGTGGTCGCGCTATGCAACTGAACCAAGACCCACAAACCTAAAAAAGCAACGGCCGGAACATGAATGACTATCGGTAAAATTAATATAGGAATCCACACCACAACACGTTCAAATGGATATAAAAAGAAATAAGCCGCCAATATACCCGCTATGGCACCCGATGCACCGACAACCGGAATGGCAAGGTTCGGATCGAAAAACCATTGCAAATAAGTAGCCAACAAACCACACGCCAAATAAAAAATCAAAAAAGGCAAGCGCCCCATCCTGTCTTCTACATTATCGCCAAAGATCCATAAAAACCACATATTCATGATCAGGTGCAGCCAATTTCCATGCAAAAACAGACTGGTCAAAAAAGACAAGTAGCCATCAAAAGGCAAGCCATAATACTGTTTTGTATAGCGAATAGGCACCATGCCGTAAAGATTAATAAGTCGTAAACTTAACTGATCGGGCATCAATTGCATCGACACAAAAACAATAATGCAAACCGCCATTATCCCCCATGTGACTAAAGGCCTTGAATAACAGGGTGCTGTATCTCTAATGGGTATCATGGTTTTTCCTGATCTCTGTAGACGGGATGTTATTCTTGCTTTTAACCTAGCTTAAAAGCTAAAAAACCGATTTGCAATATTTCAATCCACACCCGACCTCATCCGTCGAGTGACGCCATCCGACGGATAGAGGTCGATGGATTATTAAACCTCCTCGTAAACGAGGGGGTACTGAAAAGGATAACGACGCAGGTGCATCGTTGTCAAAGTTAAATAACATCCCTGAAGGAAGAGGTTTCAAACCAGCAAGGAAATTTGATGAATAGTTATTTAATCATAACCTTGATCGCAAAAAGTCTATAATGCATAGTTAAATTGCTTCCTATCACCCTTGCGCTTTAGCAACCACTATAAAGATTCATGCACCCACATCCAATAGACAAAACGCCATCATTTTCGAGCCTATCGCTAGATGAACAACTGCTTTCGGCCGTTAAAAAAATGGGCTTTGAACAGCCTACGCCGGTCCAACTACAAGCGATTCCCCTTGTTCTGGATCATAAGGACCTGCTGGTCAGCGCCGAAACCGGCAGTGGCAAAACCGCCGCATTCTTGCTACCTACCCTGCAGCACCTGCTAAATCTGTCCTCCGGAAAAGCCGGCACACGGGCTTTGGTATTGACGCCAACCCGCGAACTGGCTCAGCAGATTTTTAAGCACTGCCAACAATTGACCGAATTTACCGACCTGAAAACAGGCCTGATTACCGGCGGCGATGATTTTAGGCTACAGCAAAATATGCTGCGCAGAAATACGGACATTGTTATTGCCACCCCAGGCAGAGTTCTGGAGTTGATGGAGCAGGAGATACCGGACTTTAGCAACCTGGAAGTGCTGATATTGGATGAAGCCGATCGCATGCTGGACATGGGATTCAGTGAAGACGTACTGACTATTGCCAATAGCTGCAATGCACAACGACAAACCCTGCTATTTTCTGCCACCTTGACCCATTTTGGCGTTATCAAAATGGCTGACAAGGTGTTAAAAGACCATAAAGTCGTTGCTTTAAATACCCTACATGACGGACACCGCAATATTGAGCAGCAGATTGTTCTGGCCGACGACAATGATCACAAACTAAAATTATTGACTTGGCTATTACAAAATGAAACCTATAACAAGGCGCTGGTGTTCACCAATAGCAGGATTCAGGCGGACATCCTGCGCGGACCGCTACGAGGACAAAAACTCCGTGTCGGTGTGCTGCATGGCGAAATGGATCAAAAAGATCGCAACCGAATGATGGAATTATTCCGCGATGGCGAAGTCAAGATCATGCTTGCTACCGATCTTGCCGCGCGTGGCCTGGACATCAAGGGTATCAATCTGGTTATCAATTTTGATGTCCCGAGAAACGGGATCAATTACATACATCGCATAGGCCGGACAGGTCGGGTCGATGAACTGGGCTTAACAATTGCGCTGGTAAAACATACCGAGTGGAATTTAATGTCCGGCATTGAACGTTTTTTGAAACAGAAATTCAAACACCGCCGCATCAAAGAACTGGAAGGTAAATATAAAGGCCCTAAAAAACTTAAAGCCTCGGGAAAGGCAACCGGCGGCAAAAATAAAATAGAACCTAAAAAAGCCGCCGTCGAAAAAGTCAAGATACGGGACAGGGACAAGAAGAATGTCGGTAAAAGGCGTGTACCGACAGTTAAACCGGACGTAGACGTTAACCAGGTATAAAAAAAGGCCCCATTCGTCATGCGAATGGGGCCTTTTCTTTATTTTAACTATCTGACTTAAGCTATTAAGAAAGCTTGGCTATAACCTGCTTAACCAAGTTGTCCGGCTTAAAAGGCTTTACGATATAAGAGGTTATTCCTGCCATAATAGCTTCTTTTACCTTGTCACCTTCAGACGAAGACGTCAGCATTATCCACGGTGGAGTTTGCATTTTAACATCGTCTTTTACTGCCTTATACAAATCAAGCCCACTCATGCCGGGCATATTCCAATCACATACAACAATATTAATTTTTATCTTCCGCATCATTTGCAATGCTTCTCCTCCACCCGGCGCATCAAAAACGTGGGTAAATCCGGCTTCTCGCAGAATAGCTTTAGTCAGAGTGCGCATTGAGGCCGCATCATCGACAATCAGAATTTTTTTCTGTAACAATTCTTGTGACATTTCCATTTTTATTCCAACGTATACTTATTACGAGCACTGCAGCACTTAATCGGCGCATTCTACAAGAACTCGAGGTATCCGACAACAGATTGCAAGAATAATGTTAACTACCCCACTATTTACGAAAAAAAAGGTTAATAATTAGCGTCAAGATGATACTAACAACCAGCATAGAGGTAATCGGAATAAAAACAAACTGCCGCTCACCCTCAATACGTATATCGCCGGGTAATTTACCAAACCAGCCAATCAGCCAAGGCGCATAAGTAAACGCCAGTCCGATAACCACCAAAACAACGCCAATCGCCGCCAGTAATTTTCCGAGTGCCATTTGTAATCTCCATTATTCGGTGAATGCACAACTAACAAGAAAAACCCCGTTAAGGTAAAATATTCTACATTTACACACTGCCACCCGCAAAACAATCGGTTCTGTAACAGGAATCTACCGGAATACATTACATGCTAAGAATCACTGAACTTAAACTCCCTCTCGATCACCCGGAAAACGGACTCAAAACTGCAATACTTGATCGGCTCTGTATCAGCACAGAAGAACTCATCACTTACACCCTATTCCGTCAAGGTTTTGATGCACGCAAACGCAATGCAATTCTGCTGGTTTACACGGTTGATGTCGAAACCACCAACGAACAGGCGATTCTTGACCGTTTTTCAGACGATCCAAGCATCACCTTAACGCCGGACAGCAATTATCGCTTTGTTACCCATGCGCCAAAAGATCTGACGCAACGTCCTGTAATCATCGGTACCGGCCCGTGCGGGCTATTTGCCGGTTTGATTCTGGCGCAAATGGGCTTTCGACCGATCATTCTGGATCGGGGAAAAGAAGTGCGGGAACGCACCAAAGACACCTTCGGTCTTTGGCGCAAAGGCGTGTTTAACCCCGAGTCCAATGTGCAGTTTGGCGAAGGCGGTGCCGGTACCTTTTCTGATGGCAAGCTTTATACCCAAATCAAGGATCCGAATCACTATGGACGAAAAGTCCTCAATGAGCTGGTCAAAGCCGGTGCACCTGATGAAATTCTTCATGTCAGCAAACCTCATATCGGTACTTTCAAACTGGTCACCGTGGTTGAGCAGATACGCGCAACTATCGAATCATTAGGTGGCGAAATCCGCTTCCAAAGCCGGGTTGACGACATCGTCATCGATAACGGCCAAGTATGCGGCGTGGTACTCGCCAATGGTGAAACCATCCAAAGCAATCATGTCGTACTGGCAGTAGGACATAGTGCACGCGACACCTTCAAAATGCTTTATGACCGAGGCGTTTATATTGAAGCCAAAGCTTTTTCCATCGGCTTTCGTATAGAACATCCGCAATCGCTGATCGACAGTTGCCGCTTTGGCAGCAACGCCGGTCATCCATTACTGGGCGCTGCCGATTACAAGCTGGTTCATCACTGTAGCAACGGGCGTTCCGTGTACAGTTTTTGCATGTGTCCGGGAGGCACCGTGGTGGCAGCAACCTCTGAACCTGGGCACGTGGTCACCAACGGCATGAGCCAATACTCGCGCAACGAGCGCAACGCTAACAGCGGCATCGTCGTCGGTATTACGCCTGACGATTATCCCGGACATCCGTTGGCGGGCATCGATTTCCAACGCCGACTGGAAGCGGGTGCCTTTAAATTGGGCGGAGAAACCTACGACGCGCCGGGGCAACTGGTTGGCGACTTTCTCGCTAAACGACCTTCTTCACAGCTGGGTACGGTACAGCCCTCCTATACACCGGGCGTGCATTTATGCGATCTCAGTTCGGCTTTGCCGGATTATGCAATAGCAGCGATACGCGAAGCGATACCGATTTTTGATAAAAAAATAAAGGGCTTTGCGATGAACGACGCGGTATTGACCGGTGTCGAAACCCGCACCTCATCGCCTATTCGCATCAAACGCAACGAGCATTACCAAAGTCTGAATAGCAAAGGACTGTATCCGGCCGGGGAAGGCGCCGGCTATGCGGGCGGAATTCTTTCTGCGGCTGTGGATGGCATCAAAGTTGCGGAAGCATTGGCTTTGGATATGAGCAAATAAATGCCGTGTGTAGCGTGTTGATTTTTCCCAATGGAAACGCTATGGCGAAGCCTTTATCTGCGTCATTATACTTTTTCTCGCGCATCGAAATTCGGCGCCTAGGTCTCTTGTCTATTTAACAGCGCCGAGGATCATGAGCTTGGGCCGTTACCGCTCAAGTCTGCGCGGGATAAGATACATCCCACGCAGACCGCGTGTGCGGTAGCGTACAGACCGCGCCTCATATTGAGGTTAACCTGCTTTTCAGTTAGTGAAACAAGGAGCGGAGATTTATCGCAACACGGCTTTTTTAGCTAAAATAACATCGCATAATTGCCATGATTTGAAGCACAAGTCGATACAAATCAGCATTAAAAATGCTAAACAACAATAAAAAAACATGAAAACTAAAGACCAATACATAGAAAGTCTGGCGGCAGAATTAAAACAGTGGAGCGCTCAGATTGACCTCTTGACTGCCAAGACGGAAAACGCAGCGGCACAGGCGAAACTCAAATACGCTGAAGAGCTCGACGTGTTACTGGCTAAACAGCATGAAGCCACTGAAAAGATGAACGAGTTGACAGAAGCCAGTGGCAATGCATGGGAAACGGTCAAAGAAAGTGCGGATAAGATCTGGGATGAGCTTAGAGTCGGTCTGGCCGACGCCGCTTCAAAATTCAAGTAAGCCGCATTACCGGATGGCAGGATTAGGGGGATCACCGACAGCAGTCCTAGCTGGATGCAGACCTCGTTCTATGTTGCCGCCACGTTGTTTTTAACTTAAGGAGAACTTTTATGAATATTGCGATCGAACCCTTACTGGCCCTTGTAATAGGGATTTTAATTTTGCTCGTGCCGAGATTTTTAAATTATTTCGTGGCCGTGTATTTGATTGTCGTGGGTGTCTTGGGACTAATGCATCAATAGCTTTACATGAAAGGGCGACCTCAAGTATCAAAATCAGGCCATTCTGGAACAATTTTCAGTTTAACGTTCTTTTTTAACAGGAGCACTATCATGTCAATTGGTACAATCTTACTCGTTATCCTTATTCTGATGCTTGTTGGAGTCATTCCAGCTTGGCCACATAGCCGTGGATGGGGTTATGGACCCAGCGGCGGACTCGGCTTGATACTGATTATTTTACTGGTTCTGATCTTATTGGGCAGAATCTAGCCGATAGGCAATACTTATACTGTCTGCACCCTGCGTATAAAACGGCTTCTAACGTAAACCGGGACAGTTGAAACCCTTGTGGGAGCGACGTCGCAATGATGTCACCGCTCCCATATTGATATAACATCAGTGCTATCAAGGTTTAAAGGGGGTCCCAGCAGCTTAAGTTAGAAGCCCTTTGCAAGACTCTCCTGAGCAAGCTCGAACGGCTTAAGTAACAACAGGAATACGCCTTTATTTTTCAATGTCTGCCAGTCAAATCGTAAGTCGTCACCGGCTGGGATTGACGTGTAGGAATTTTGTCCGGGGCTTCTTGTTGCCAATAGGATTTCATCATCCAGGCTATGGACAAGGCCGAGTATAAGGTTCGGGCGGAGGCTATGAGATTCAATACAATCCTCAAGGGTGAAGTCCCGACAGTTTGCGGCCTAGCTACAGAACTACGGAATTTGGGGGGGGGGTAGCGCTTGGTGAGTTCGCCAATGATAAATCCGATGCCGCCCGCCAGCAGCAAAGTTGCCGGAGTGGCCAGCTGTCGATGTATCTTCCTGATCAGCGTAGCGGTGCGGATATCGATTCCCTGTTGCCGACTTAACAACTGTCGCTCTGTATCTCTGATTTGAACAGCCAGTGTCTTGGGCTTAAGGTCGATTGCCATCAGGATTTCTCCTTCTTACCCTGCCCTTGAGGCATCGGCCGAAGACTGCGGAGGGTGGAGGGAAATTGTAAATAACGACTTTTGCGACGGATCACACCACAGAGGACCAACGCAAGCAACAAATTACAAGCGATGGCAAGCAGTATGTCATTGCTTGCCACGACACCATGATCTATCAGCATTAGCACCGCGACGGCTAAAAGCCCGAACCACGCACCGATCAGCAACAAGGCTGTCATCACTCCCGCCATAATCATGGCCACCAGACTCATGCCCGCACGCTGTGTTTCCAGCGCGACGAGCCGGAAACGATCATGGCCCTGCTCACGCAGTTCACGCCATAGCAATTGAGCATCTGCCAGAACACCGGAATCTTTTATCGAGCCTCCGGACTCTGAATTTTTCCCCAGAGCTTCATCATTTACGGCTTTTGGATCCATGCTATTTGCTGGTTTAACGTCCACTTAAAAAGCGGTTAAGCAGAAAGCCTGCCGCTACGGCGATGCCCAGCGATGTTATCGGGTTATCGTTAATATAACTGCGGCAACAGTCCACCATCTGCTGCTCGGCATTTTTCAATTGCTCATCTTTTTCGCCAATGGCTTCAGCGGCCTGATTGGCCGCGCTGGCGATCTGATCGACAACGTGATGTGCGGAACTGGATGCTTTGTCTATAGATTCCATAATGACTCCTTCTTTATTTTGAACTGCCGGTCACCCGGTCGGTCGAACATCCACAGATCAAGCGGCTCAGCACAAAGCCGCCCGCTACGGCAATGCCCAATGACATTATGGGATGGTCGCGGACATAACCACGACAGTTCCCCATTAATTGCTGCTCGGCATTTTTCAGTTGTTCTCCTTTTTCGCCAAGCGCTTCGGCGGTCTGATTGGTCGCACTGGCGATCTTATCAACAGTCTCATGTGCCGAATGTGATAAGTTGTCTATTGTTTCCATGATGGTTGCCTCTGTAATTTGAGCCGCATGTCATTAACGGTATTCGGGTTTATGATAGTTGACTGTTTTTAGACTAACGTCGGATTAATAAGCGACCCAGAACAAAACCGACCGCTGCCGTGATACCCAGCGACGTTAAAGGATGGTCTCGGACATATCCCCGGCAATTTTTCATCATATGCTGCTCGATAGTTATCAGTTGTTCTCCTTTTTCGCCAAGCGCTTCGGCGGCTCGATTGGTCGTACTGGCGACCTTGTCAAAAGTTTCATGTGCTAAATTAGCTGCTTTGTCTGTAATTTCCATAATGATTTCCTCGCTTATTTAAGGTGCATGTCATTCACGCCCTTGACGCTACGTGCAATGCCAACTGCTGTTTATGTCAGCCTATGAATTCAAAAATCCGCTTAATTATTGAACCACGCCTTTGAAGATTTACATATTGATCTTACCGAATCTCAGGTTAGGCTCATTAGAATAACGCCGACTTAATGTTAGTGGTGATGACGCTGTCTTCAACCTACTCTTAGGCTTTCTCGTGCTTTTGTGTCGATGTGCAGTCTGCGGCAATCATTAACGTCAGGGCCAAAAAATGCGGAACACATTTTACAGGTTAGAGCCGAATACACGTCAAAAACCCTAAAAACACTTTAACTGCAAAACCGGCCATAGTCAGTGCGGTAAAGCACATAGGGATTGTAAGCAATAACAGAAGAGAGCGGCTATTGGTTTAATTGCAGATGTAGAGTGTTCTCCAGAAAAGGACATACGCCAGCGTCACGCAGATTTACTCACCACGAAGACATAAAATTCATGTTTTCGCTTCGTGTCTTGGTGACGACCTTGCCGCTCGTAGGGAATTGTCTTAAGGGGAAGACTGTCCCTTGAAAATGGCCTCCAAGAATATGAGAGCCGTCCCAAGGAGGCTTCGATTTCGACCCTATCGTGTGCTGAGCTGATGGTGCGCAGCACTTGAAGCAGACGCGTCAGAACCGCAACATTAGCTTTGGCATTCTGCCGTATTTGGTCAAAGGCTTCGGCCAACAGGCTCTCAAAACTCGGACCTTTGGCAATCACGCGCAGCTCCCCCTGATCCAGCCAAAGTCTGGTCGCAATCCGGCGAACCGAGAGCCGGACAAGGATTGCCGTCAGGTAATCCACGCACATCACCGCAGTCGTCCTATCGTTGATGCCGGGCGACAGCGCCTTCAGGGCAACGTCCACGATTTGCCGAATACCGAAGGCAACGTCCTGTTCCACGGTACGCTGTCGGCTGATGACGTAGACCGCGTTTAGCTCGGCCGTCATTTGGTTATCCAGTCCGATCGGGCCAGACACGGAGACCAGCGAAGTGTTCTCGACGACGAACTCGCCGACGCCGCGCTCCATACACAGGATTATTCCGCGTTCCCGTGCCAGAGCCAGGAGCGCATTGACGTCGACATTTTCGATATAACCCGTTTTCCGTGCCGGAATGACAGACCAGACCTGCTCCGCGAGGAACATTGCCAGATGTCCGCCCATTTCTTCGTCGGTAGTTTCATCCAGACCCTCGGAAAATAAATGATCTACGGTTGCAATGGTCTCCTGCGCGGCTGCGGCAAGAATGTTCGACGCCTGGATAGACACCGAGATGTGGCGAGTAAACAGGTTCCACGAGTATCAGCCACTTTTCTAACTTGATTTTTTCGCCTTACTGCACCCGGAAATCTTTGCTATTGATTTTCATCTTTATACCTTTATTCGCTGTAGGCAATGACAAATGAGCGGCTTTATTTCTCGTCAGATAAGATCTGAATGTTCCGCATACCGAATCGATTGGGTTTTCTCACTCGATTCGGTTTTTATTATTTTCCAGTGCTGACGATCTTGCGGCGAAGACTCGCAGAGGTATCGTTTATCACTACCCCGCGAGTTTCGGACCTAGCGAAGGTAGATCAGTCTCTGTGACCTTTTTGATCGTGCAGCCGCCCGAGGGTGCTTTCAATCAAACTGCATAACTTATCGGCGGCACCGTCAACGGCTTGTTCCAAAGTCTGAGCATGGTGAGTGACTGCGACCGGCTGGCGACCTTCAAGACGGGCTTCGAGCATACAACGCATATCATCATTGCCGTTCTTCTTGTCACTGTTCTCATCGCTCAAGTGAACCTCCACTCGCGTGATATGCTCACTGCTTCGGCTCAGGGCATTTTTTACGACACCGCTAAAGTAAGTGGTCTGCGCCTCATGACCCTCAATGTTACGGTCGGTATTAATCTGGATTTGCATGGTGTTTTTTCCTGTTGTGATAATGATAAGGGTTGAATGCCGACAACTGACAAACAGTCCCGTCCCTGCCTCCATTCAACCAACTCGCCCAGATTGTCAAGCAGGTCATCGATTTACCGGCGGTTCATAATCTTAGCGTCTCAGCACGATAATTCGACTCGCCTGGGATTAAGCCTCTTGTGCTCCTTGAAAAGTTCAAGGCACTTCCTGCACGTTCTTGTCCACTAATACCTGCTCAAGCAATCGTGGCACCCTCACGGTATCACCCTTTCCAATTCCAGTGACGAATTTCTGGCATATCCTCACCATGCTTGCTGCTATATTGCTTGTGTTCGATCAGCTTGTCCCGCATGGCTTGTTTGGCATAAGCGGTGCGCACTCCCAATTGCGGGCACGTCACCAATTCATCGAAACCAGTGCATACGGGGAGATTAACACCTGCCCGTCCTAAGTCGGCGACCAGATAGCGAATCATCCAGCGCTGGTCATCGAAGTAGAAGTCTTTCACCTTCCCTATTTCCCCGTCAAAGCCGTGCAATTTGTAACCGTCTAGTGTTTTGACTTTGTTGAACATAGCCGGACTCCTTTGGTTCTTTGAGGTTGATTTTTATAGACTAACCGTGATTTTCAAGATCAACCGTTATGCTTAGCCATTATCGCTGCCACAGGATATGAGAAGCTTCCAAGGGGACTGCAACACCGTCACAGTGCGGTATGATTCGCACCGTATAGTCCGTTGCGGGACGGATCGCAGATACAGTCGCGCTGTAAACGGAGCCGTCCGACGCATCGGACGGCTGCCGCACGCGCTTCATATTCACCCGCTCCGCTGTGCTATTGCTAACGCCATCCGCATAAAGTTCAATCCGCACGGCCTCCGGATTAAGGTAGCCGAGATAAACTTGAACTTCAAATAAGTGTTGTTCACCGTCAGTCTCTACCTTGACGTCTACAAAGTGTAGTGCGGCCCATTTCTGTTCCAGACTCCGTTGCCATTCGACCATTTGCCTGCCTATTGCGCCTTTATTGGCAATGCGCAATTGGTAGGCGGTCGCAGCCGGGAGGTAATGTTGCTCGGTGTATTCGCGCACCGTGCGGTTGCCGGAGAAACGCGGGGTCAATTGCGCCATGCTTTCTCTCATCCGCGCTACCCAGCCGGTAGGAATGCCGCGTGCATCAACGCTGTAAAACTCAGGAATCACCTCGTGTTCCAGCAGGTCGTAAAGTGCGTTGGCTTCGACTGCGTCCCAGGCAGGATCGTGGTCATGCTCCTGGCCGTCCCCCAATGCCCAGCCTACCTCAGGGGTGTAGGCTTCCGCCCACCAACCGTCCAATTCCGACAGATTGAGACCGCCATTAACCAGAACCTTCATGCCGCTAGTTCCGCAAGCTTCCCACGGACGCATGGGCGTGTTGATCCAGACATCCACGCCTTGCACTAAGCGCTCGGTCAAATGCATGTCATAGTCGCTTAGGAAAATGATATGAGGGCGCACCTCGGGGCGTCGGATGAAATGAGTCCATTGCTGAATCAGCGCCTGCCCCTCCAAGTCTGCCGGATGAGCCTTGCCGGCAAGAATGAGTTGCACCGGTCGCTCGGCATTGGATAACAGACGGAGCAGTCGCTCCGGGTCGTGCAACAGCAGGTTCGGTCTCTTGTAGGTCGCGAAGCGGCGCGCAAAACCCAGGGTCAATGCGGTGGGATTAAACAAATGTTTCGCCTCTTCCACCGCCTCGGGAGAAGCGCCGGAGGCGGCCAGTTGCCGGGATAAGCGCTCGCGGGCGTATTCAACCAGAGACTTTCCGGCGTCGGCACGAAATTGCCAGAGCCTCGTGTCGGAAATACGCCGGATGTCTTGATCCATGGTTTCCGTCGGTCTCAGCCAGCGCTCTTTGCCACAGGCTTCCGTCCACAGATCATCGGCAGTAGCCGAGTCCCAGGTCGGCATATGCACCCCGTTGGTTACGTGTCCGACGGGTACTTCGTTCACCGGCCAGTGGGGGAAAAGAGGCGCAAAAAGGTAACGACTGACTTTACCGTGTAAGCGACTTACGCCATTTACCGCGCCGCTGCCCCGGATTGCCAAATAGGCCATATTGAATTTTTCCGACGAGTCGTCCGGGTTCTGGCGACCTAAGGCCAGTAAATCATGGAGTGTCAGCCCGAGATTCTTGGCATAACCGCCGAGGTATTGTTCGATAAGAGCCGGATCGAAACGGTCGAACCCAGCCGCTACTGCCGTGTGGGTGGTGAACAAGTTTCCGGCTCGGGTGACGGCCAGTGCGTCATGAAAGGACAGCGCGGTCTCTTTCATAAAACTGTGGGCGCGTTCCAATACCGCGAAGGCTGCATGACCTTCGTTCAAGTGACAGACTTCAGGATGAATATCCAGCGCCTCCAGCAGTCGCCAGCCGCCAATACCAAGCAACAGTTCCTGCTTGATGCGCAGCTCCGGGCCGCCGCCATACAGTTCGCTAGTAATCCCCCGATGAGCCGGAAAGTTTGCTGCATCATTGCTGTCCAGCAGGTAAAGTTTTACTCTGCCGACCTGGACTTGCCAGACGCGTAGCCAGACTGAGTAACCGGGCAAGGTGATTTCCAGACGCAACCACTCGCCGTCGGCTTGACGCAATGGCATTATCGGCAACTGTCCGGGGTCGTTATAAGGGAACAAAGCCTGTTGTGCTCCGTTCTTGTCGATCACTTGGCGAAAATAGCCTTGTTGGTAGAGCAGTCCCACGCCGACCACCGGTACACCAAGATCGCTGGCAGCTTTAAGCTGGTCGCCGGCGACATTGCCAAGGCCGCCTGAATAAATGGGCAGTGCTTCGCTCAACATGAATTCCATACTGAAATAGGCAACACAGGTTAACGAAATCTGCGGATAATGTTGCTGAAACCAGGCGGGCGTTTCCATCGTTTGCCGCCTGGTCTGCACCAGATCATCAACGATCTTACGAAAAACCGGATCGGCTAACACACGCTCTATCTGGTCGCGAGACACCGTCTGTAGAACCACCCAGGGATTCTGCGTAAGTTTCCATAGTTCGGGATCAAGTTGATTCCATACCTGGTCGGTAGCATGACTCCACGACCAGCGCATATCCAGCGCCAGCTCCGCCAGAGCATTGAATCCCTCGACTTCGGTGGATAGAAAACTGTATATTGGGCGGTCGACACGGGTTTGTTTGCTCATATTGTCGCCTTTATGACCGAAAAATCGCCCTAAAGCAAAGCTATCTACACCAGTCACTACATCCTGACTGGACTGGCTGCCCATGCACCCATTTAAGAAAAAACATTTCTTCGTTGCCTCGCGGGTAGCGTCACCGCCATTAGATTAAGGGCTTGGCATTAGGTGGGCGCGAATTTATTCGCGCCCACAATGTTCAGTCATCACTGTCTTTTCAGTCTAAATTTAATGGTAGTGCCACGAGAGAGCGAATAAGTTATGTAGATACCTATGCCCTAAACGACGGGACTTTACCGTGCTTTTTGTAAAAAACGATGTTATTGGGCCGCACGCAACCCAAATTGTTGCGCTACGGCTAACTCTGAGTCGCGGCGATTAGCCTGTTGAACGCGTCTAGCGCACGAATAACGCAATCAGAATGATGATGGGGATGGGGATGCCTAGAAAATACAAAAGTATTGAGCGCATTGTTTTGTCTCCTTAATAAGTTTAGTTGTAGGTATCATTACAGGTCACGCTGCCGACCGCCATAAGTAGCCGCGAAGCTGGCAACGAATGCACCGATGAGCAACGAAATAAAGAGCCACAGCGACGCGTAGATAAAAGCTTTGCGTGCGGAGTCGGCAGCTTCTTTAGTCACGGTTTCCGCTTCACCTAACTTGGTCTGTATGCGGGCATAGGTATCAAGCACTCGCTTCTCTGCGTCCAACTGCGTCAAACCGGTGCTCTGCGCGACAATCCGACCGACATACTGACTGTCTTCAGCGGGCAGAGGGCCCGCCGTGCGTATCGAGTTCATGAAGATGCGGGTAACTTCGGATCTGTGTCCGACAATGACTGGCTTTGGAGTAACTCTTGACATGCCGCCGCTTTCGTCGGGAGTTAAGACGGTTAGAGGCGCATTAAAGTCCTTTCGGAACAGCGAATCCACGAAGTAACCCATGGGTTCCCATTTCACCATTTCTGATCCACCCGTCACACCACTAATCGTGACAGTAGCTGCAGTAGTAGTGGCGACGCCCCCAGCCTGAATTCCACCGCTGACGATCGATCCAATTACCGACGTGAGTAACATGGCGGTCGCAAGCGCGGCTACAGCCCAAGCCAAGAAACCGTGAGCGGTGTCGCGGAAGTAAACCTCATCCGTATGCACAGAAACCCACTTTGTTCTCAGTCTGCCAGCCAGGTAGCCACCCATTCCAGAAGCAATGAGTTGGGTAAAGGTCAACCATAATATGGACGATACGCCGAAAGTGGTTGCACTTACGCCGCTGTACGCCCAAGGTGACACCGAAGACAAACCCAAACCTGTGCCCAGCATCAAAAGGATCAACGCCAAGGCTGCTGCTGCCGTGGCACCCGCCACTATGGCACTCCATGACACAGCGCTTGCATTGGCTTGCATGGATTCGTGGCAGACACCTGGCAAGGTATGTTCGCAGCCGAGTTCGTTTGCGCTAGGAAAGGTCATAATGAGTCTCCAGTAAATTGATATTGAAAATAGTATTGTGCAAGTCATCGCCACGTATCTGTACGCCATCGTACATAGAGGAAAATAAATTATTGCGCCAAATACCGAGCAGTCCCGACGTTGACATTGTCATAGACTTCTCGTGCTTAATTATGATCATTGAGGGCCATGGTCGGCGCCGTTAACACGCCAGACGATGTTGCCTACATCATCTGCGACCAGCAACGCCGAATGCTTGTCGAGCGCCACACCCACGGGTCGCCCGAACGCATCGCCATCGTCGCTAATAAAGCCCGTCAGCACATCGACTGGATCTCCGAATGGCTTGCCGTCCCTGAAGGGTACAAAGATGACCCGGTAACCGCTGCGCGGTTTACGGTTCCATGAGCCGTGCTGACCGATGAAAACCCCGTTGTCGAATGGCGCAGGCCATGAACTCCTCTTGGAAAAAGCCAGGCCGAGCGAAGCGGCGTGTGACCCGAGCGCATAATCCGGCATTCTTGCCTTGGCGACCAAGTCGGGTCGCTGAGGCTGCACGCGTTCGTCAAGATGCTGGCCAAAGTAGCTGTAAGGCCAGCCGAAGAAACTGCCGTCGGGTACCGAAGTCAGGTAATCAGGAACCAGATCGCTGCCGAGTTCATCGCGTTCGTTGACCACGGTCCAAAGTACGCCGCTATCGGACTCCCAAGCTAGTCCGTTAGGATTGCGCAGACCGGACGCATAGATGCGGTAGCTTCCGCGCATCGGGTCCACTTCCCAGATGGCCGCGCGACCATCCTCCTGGTCGAGGCCGTTCTCGGCTATATTGCTATTCGATCCCACCGTCACATAGAGTCGCGATCCGTCCCGGCTGGCTAGAAGATTCTTAGTCCAGTGGTGATTGATTGGCCCCGCTGGAAGATCCAGCACCTTGGTTCCCGGCTGAACGATCCGGGTTTCGCCTTCGACATAGGGAAACCTCATCACTGCATCCGAGTTGGCCACGTAAAAATCGTTGCCTATCAGCGCCATGCCGAACGGCGAATGTAGCCCTTCGATGAACACTGCCCGGGTTTCTGCCACGCCATCGCCATTGGCATCGCGTAGCAGAGTGATGCGATTGGCGCTGGGTACGCCTGCGCCAACCTTATTCAAGACCTGCTTCATGAACCAGCCTTTAATGCCTTTGCCATCCTCGGGTCTCGGCGGGGCATTAGTTTCGGCGACCAATACGTCGCCGTTGGGTAGCACATAAAGCCAGCGCGGATGATCGAGTCCGACGGCAAAAGCGTTCACAGTCATCCCCGGCACCGCCACCGGTTTTCCATGTTCAGGCCAGCCTTTGGCAGGAGCGATGTTCACCGTGGGAATCAACGTCGAGTTGGGCGGCGGCAGTTGCGGGTGAGGGCCAATGCCCGCCGAGATCGGCAACTGCGCCACCTCGCCACATGCCGTTAGAACCATGACAGCCACCGCGAATAAGAATGCGCATCTTAGATACATAACCATAATAATCCGATTTATATTTAGTGCTGAGCGCTCGCCATTTTCCGGCAACTCTCTGCACATTGCTCACAAGCTTCGACGCATTCGTCCATACCGCCGAGTTTCTCGCAATCCGCCGCGCAAGCTTCGCAGACTTCGGTACAGACCTCACAAAGACGATGTGAAAAATGAGAGCTACTGAGCTGAAAATTAGCCGATACCTGGCAGATCTCGGCGCAGTTCATCATCAGACGAAAATGTTCCGCTTCAATATGTTTTCCGCCGGTCTTGAGACAGTGGTTCATAGCGGTTTGCAAGCAGACTTGATGGCAATGATTACAAGCCTCTATACAGGCTTGCATGGCTTGATCAGTGTGGGATGAATGATTCATAAGACTCTCCTAAGTTAAAGAAATCAGGCGTGGAAAGATAAGCAAATCATCCCGACCAAGAATCAAGTATCGGGGATGAGATAGAGGGCGAAGTTAAAACCGTGAAGAAACTTTAATTGCAAAACTAACCGCAGTCGGTACGGTAGAGCACATACAGACAGAACGGATTCCATACACACTGGATTAACAGAGGAGAATGTTTGGAGCAGTAAATCTTAGGAAATATTCGCCTCTGTAAGGCAGTTATGTGCGGTAGCGCACGGACGCGACGCTAATGTTGCAGTTAAGCTACATTTGAGATTTTTTAGCAACACTGGCTATTATGAGGTATTATCTGTACGCAATAACTCATGGAAAGTACTTAATGAATAGCTGGCGATGTATGACTGATAGGTTAAAAAGACAGAAAACAATGTCTGGAGTAAGCTTAACAGGCGTAGCTTGTTTCTACTAAAAAGCGCTAGTCCAATTGATACTTTTTTGCGTGTATGTTTAGTGTTTGTTGGTTACCGACGACCCCTAGTTAGCGCAGATTCAAAATTAGCTAGTCCAGAATGCTCCCTGGATTTGGCAACACATTGATGTGTTTTTAGGGAGTCCATTTTTTATTACTTTGAAGGAAAAATATTATGTTGAAGAAAAACTTACTCGCCATTGCGGCATTTACCAGCGCGGGTTTCCTGCCGCTGGCAGAGGCAGCAGATCAAATACAGGATGATCGTTGGTACATTGCGCCTTTCGCTTCCTTTGTCAGAACCGGTGGCGACCGGAATTCAAGCGACGGTTGGGGTGGCGGCATGGGTATCGGCAAGATCCTCGACAAACATTTCAACGTCGAAGTCAAAGGCTTTTATCAAGAATTTGGCGGCGAAAACGGCCCCTGGAGCCTGACTGGCGGCACCGCTGACTTACAGTATTATTTCTCCCGCGACAAATTCTCACCTTACACTGTAATCGGATTAGGCGGCATGAACAGTTGCGCTTCCGCTAATTGCGGTGCTGGCATCATTGGCGAAGCAGGCGCAGGTTTTACCTACGAACTTCATGACAATTTCTTGCTCCGCAGCGATGTGCGTTATCGTTACAATAACAATCTGAATGCTCATGTACAGCCTGGTACTGACGAATTTCACGATATGACAGTTAATGTCGGTTTTGTTATTCCGTTCGGTGACAAGCCAAAACCTGCAGAAAAGTATGAGGCTCCTGTCGCAGTTGCTGCAGTTGCAGATTGTTCTACTCTTGATTCGGATTCTGACGGTGTTAACAACTGCCTGGATCTCTGCCCCGATACCCTCAAAAACACCACGGTTGATCATACCGGATGCCCAGTCAAGCTTGTACTGAAAGGTCAGCACTTCGAATATAATTCTGCGAAGTTAACCTTGAATGCCGAGCATATTCTTGATATCGTCGCGGAAAACATTGTTACTCATCCGATGAAAAATGATATCGAAGTCCAAGGGCATGCCAGCAGCGAAGGAGCCGATGACTATAATATGAGATTGTCGCAAAAACGTGCACAGTCAGTTGTCGATTACCTCAAAATGAAAGGCGTTACCAACAGACTGGTTGCTAAAGGCTACGGCGAAACTCAACCTATTGCCGATAACAGCACGGAAGCCGGTAAATCTGAAAACCGTCGTGTCGAATTGATCTGGATCGAATACTGATAAAGCGTTTTTCTTGATGCTGTAAACACTAAACCCGCTTTCAAAGCGGGTTTTTTTATGCCAACGGGTCAAGTTTTGAAAAGAGTATTCGCTTATTTCGAACGTTTGGTCGTATTGAATACAAAAGACGCAACAACAACACGGTTGTCGAATTTAATAACCAGGTCTTCGGTGCTGCCGTCACTAAACAAGCTGTAATAGTAGTTACCGTAGGTCCAGGTTTTCATACCGTTATCAAGGCCCGTTCTCCATGGGCTCCCAAACGTGGTATAGATGTCATTCTGGGTGGTTTGCCCTATCTTGATGGTTGAAACCTGACCCGCCGGAAACTCATGACCTACCGTAGCACAGCCTGAAGTCAACAGGATCATGATCACAACCAAGCCGCCTAACGTTTTCCGTAGTAACCCGGCAATACCTATTGAACCCAAAAAATCAATTTTCATTTTTACTCTCCATTCATTTAAAAAAATATCGTGATAGTTAACACATCACTCAATGAGTATTTCACCTTTTTTAACCCCTGTTCAAAAAACTGATTCTCAGACAAAGGCTTGCTAAAATATAGACATTAGCCAACCAATAATATCAATAAATCCCAAGAAATCTGGCATTAAAAGCCCGTTCAAATTAAAATAACCCACTTATTATCGTGCGCATTCAATAAACATAGCGTGACCTCCAAACCTGACGGACTTTTAATGACTGATTATAAACTGACCCACCTTAAACAACTGGAAGCTGAAAGCATTCATATTATTCGTGAAGTTGCAGCCGAATTTGAACGTCCGGTGATGTTGTATTCTGTCGGCAAGGATTCTGCCGTGATGTTGCATTTGACCATGAAAGCCTTCTATCCAGGCAAACCGCCGTTTCCGTTGCTGCATGTGGACACCACCTGGAAGTTCAAGGAAATGATCGAGTTTCGCGATCAGATGATCAAGCAGCTGGGGCTTGAGTTGCTGATTCATATCAATCAGGATGGCGTCGATCAGGGCATAGGGCCTTTTACCCACGGCAGTAAAAAACACACCGACGTGATGAAAACCGACGGCCTTAAACAGGCGCTGAATAAATACCAGTTTGACGCGGCTTTTGGCGGTGCTCGACGTGACGAGGAAAAATCACGCGCCAAGGAACGGGTGTATTCGTTCCGCGACAAGAATCACCGCTGGGATCCTAAAAACCAGCGCCCCGAATTATGGAATATCTATAACGGCAAAATCGACAAAGGCGAAAGCATCAGGGTATTTCCGCTGTCCAACTGGACGGAGCTGGACATCTGGCAATACATCCACCTGGAAAATATTCCCATCGTGCCGTTGTATTTCGCCAAGGAGCGCCCGGTTGTTGAGCGTGACGGCATGTTAATCATGGTTGATGATGAGCGTATGCCAATCGGCCCCGATGAAAAAGTTGAAATGAAAATGGTGAGATTCCGTACTTTAGGCTGCTACCCGTTGACCGGCGCAGTCGAATCAACCGCCACCACGCTGCCGGAAATCATCCAGGAAATGCTGTTAACCACAACTTCAGAACGTCAGGGACGGTTAATAGACCATGACCAATCGGGTTCTATGGAGCAAAAGAAACGAGAAGGGTATTTTTAATGATATTCTTCCCGTTATGCTGTATATGTGATATTGAACTAGTTAGATGAGGAGCATAAATGTGAATCCGCAAACAGATGCGTCAGAACTTCTAACAACAATGTGGAGCGGTCGGCCTTTGCCTGTTGACCCGGTTCAGATAGCCTGGGAGCTGGGCATTGATGTTGTCGAAACCATGCTCCCAGACAATGTTTCAGGCGCCTTGATAAAAGATGAGGGAAGAGACCCAGTTATTCTTCTTTGTAACTCTGACAGTAAAAACAGAAAACGTTTTAGCTGCGCTCATGAAATAGGTCACTACGTCTATCGATTGGCAACTAATGGCGCTCATTACGAGTATATCGATTTTCGCAATGAACTTTCCGCAACAGGCAATGATTCTGAAGAAATTTATGCAAATCAATTTGCAGCCGAGTTACTCATGCCTGCAAAGGAAGTTCAATCTCTCAATACTCAAGGACTCCCTGCATTTTTAATAGCCCAACACTTTGGCGTATCCGATGATGCGGTCCGGTTTCGATTAAAAAATCTTGGCTTAAGTTCTTAATTGATGAGCATTAAACAACAATCCACTGATATAGCGGAAGTAACTAAAAAACTACGCTTAGCATTAGAAGCCAAAGACCAAACAATTGAGTTAAAAAGCCTTGATCCTTTAACTCAGGCTAAAGTCGATGATCAAGTTGCAGATACCGAGCTCAAAAAACGATATGCTAATTGGTTTATTTGGATACTAATCGGTCAACTGGTCGCTATGAATGCTATTTTTATAGCAACAGGCATTGATTATTTACATTTCCAAGACCCAACACATCTTAACTTATTTATGGGAGGGACTTTAGCAGAAGTGTTTGGTGTTGTACTCGTTATCACTCGCTATTTGTTTTCAAAAAAATAATTTGAAAACCTACTTGATGTTGATTGCTTTACTCAATAAAAATGCTCCGATTGTTTCTCCTTTACAGATCTAGCAATTAAATTCAACTTAAAATTTAAGGTAACTCCTTCCTCATGTCCCACCAATCCGATTTAATCAGTACCGATATAGACGCCTATTTGGCGCAACACGAACGCAAGGAATTATTGCGTTTTTTAACCTGCGGCAATGTCGATGACGGCAAAAGTACGCTGATCGGCCGCCTGCTGCACGACTCCAAAATGATCTATGAAGATCAACTGGCTGCAGTTCAGGCCGACAGCGTCAAATCAGGCACCACCGGCGCCGGCAAAATCGACCTGGCGTTGCTGGTTGACGGCCTGCAAGCCGAGCGCGAACAAGGCATCACCATTGATGTGGCGTATCGTTATTTCTCTACCGCCACGCGCAAATTCATTATTGCCGACACCCCGGGACACGAGCAGTACACCCGCAACATGGCGACCGGCGCTTCAACCTGCGATTTGGCGATTATCCTGATCGATGCCCGTTACGGCGTGCAGACCCAGACCAAACGGCACAGCTTTATCGCGTCGTTACTGGGCATTCATCACATCATCGTCGCGATCAATAAAATGGACTTGATTGAGTACCGCGAAGCCACGTTTAATAAAATCAAACAGGACTATCTGGATTTTACTCAGTCGCTGGCTTTGCAGGACATCACTTTTATCCCGATGTCGGCGCTGGACGGCGATAACGTGGTCAATCCCAGCGAACACATGCCCTGGTTTACCGGCATGCCGTTAATGGAAGCGCTGAACAGCATCGAAATCGCCAATGACCGCAATTTTGACGATGCCCGTTTTCCGGTGCAGTACGTCAACCGCCCCAATCTCGATTTTCGCGGTTTTTGCGGCACGGTCGCTTCCGGCATTTTCAAAAAAGGCGACAAGATCACCGCCCTGCCCTCCGGAAAAATCAGCAAAATCAAGTCCATCGTGACTTACGACGGCGAACTGGAGCAAGCTTTTGCGCCGATGGCGGTCACCTTGACGCTGGAAGACGAGATCGATATTAGCCGCGGCGACATGCTGATCGGCGCAGAACAAAACCCGGCGACCGTCTCGGACAAATTTAAGGCCACTATCGTCTGGATGGCTGAAAATGCCCTGACACCCGGTAAACAATACGTGATTAAACTGGCGACGCGTAGCGTATCCGGGTCTATCGCGATGATTCACCATAGAATCGACGTCAATACGCTGGAACACCATGATGCTGTCGAACTGCACTTGAATGAGATCGGTTCCTGTACGGTTTCAGTCAACGCGCCGGTCGTGTTCGATCCCTACCTTACCCATAAAGGCACCGGTTCTTTCATTATCATAGACCGCTTGACCAACAGCACCGTCGGCGCAGGCATGATTACCGGCGGCATTGATCAGGAAAACCTGAATCCGGTCAGCCCCGAAGAACGCGCCGCACGTTTTAGTCAAACGGCGACAGCGATTGCTTTGACCGGCTCAAATGCTAAAGAAATCGCCTATCAACTGGAGAGGAAACTATTTGATAACGGTCATGCAACGACCGTTTTAGAAACGCAAAATACATCGCTGATAGTCGCCGTTAAAAATGCCGGACTGCTTTGTTTATGCGTTAATTACAGCGCCAATCTGGCGGATATTAGTTTTGATAGCGATGCAGTCGATATTGACACTATTTACAGTGCGCTGAAAGACCGAAAAGTTATCTATTAACGACAGCCTGCAGGGGCGAATGAATTCGCCCCTGCACAATACTCTTATCAATCCCGCACGCTTGAAACCCATCACATTAAAATGTTTCAATCCACATTCGACCTCATCTGTCAAATGACTTGTCTTACGACAATCCATCGACAGATAGAGGTCGGTGAATTGCCTGGCCGTAAACGACGAGGTTACCTGAAAGGATAACGATACTAAAGCAGCGTTGTCAACGTTGAACGAATCTCCCTGAAGGGAGAGTTCTCAAACTAACAAAGAAATTTGATGAAAACTTCCGAATTTTCCAAAATAAGAGCTTCCGGCGTGGGCTATCTGATTAATAGCATCCAGACTTTATTTGTCGGCATGCTCAGAATATGGACGATCCCCATTGTATTGATGTTGAGCGTCGCTTCAGGTTTTACCACCTACTACGGCTTATCCCATTTTATTACTCCGTGGATTGCACTGGTCATTACCATTGCCATCCAATCTATCATCGTTATTTGTTCGCTGGAAATTGCCGGAATTCATTGGCAGGCCAACCGGATGCGCTATTTTGCGGTGGTTTGTTCGCTGTTCATTGCGCTGAGCGCTTCGGTTTCATTCTCTTATTTCAAGTTTTATGAAATTTCCGAGCACGACACTCAGCACATTAACCGCTTAAATCAAATCAGAACCGATATAAAAACCTATGTAGACCGTGTCTTGACCATTAAAGCCGAGGTTTTAAAGCAACAACGCGCCGATATGGAAAAAGCCTCGCTTGAAGTATCACAAGCCTATTTTGGCACGCACCCGCAAATTGTTGAAGGCTACAAGCAGCAAGTCGGCGAAGGGCCGTTCTGGAAGCATTACAACCAGATTTACCTGGAGAAAAAACAGCAACAGGCCAAATTCGATGATGATTTTTCTGCATTGGACAAAGACATTCAAAAACTGCAAGCCAGTATCAATGACCTCGATGTCGCGGCGAACATTGAAAATGCCTACTATGCGATGCTGAAAAACTTCCAGAGTGTCCAGTTAAAGATCAACCTGTTATCCGGCAATATCGGGCAGTCCTTACCGGAAGCGCCTTTGTTGATGACTTACAAGCAATTCACCGCCGATGTCCAGCCTTCGGCCGCGATGTGGTCCGAGTTTTCATTGTTCGCTTTTGTTTGTGCGGCGATGGTTGATTTTTTCACCGTATTACTGTCATACCGCCTCGAGTTTACGGCTCCCGGCCCATTAACCGCCGAGGAAGAGGAGCTGGTTTTTGAATGCTTACGACAGTTTACCGAGTTCCGGATCAATAAAAACGACGAACTTGAAATGATTATCGAGAAAACCGAACTGGAACGAGCCAGACGTTACTCCGACTGGTCAAGAATGTTTGCCGTAGGTTTATTATTAAACCGGGGTTTCTTAAGAAAAATCGATGACAAAACCGTCGAGTTCGCGCCTAATCTTTATCCATTGATTGCCGAGAAAATGGGCGATAAAATTAGCCGATTAAAAGCCGAGTCGATCCTGAGCAAACAAGCAAATGCTGATGAATAGTTCCAGAACTGAAATCGACAAATGGTTTATTGACGGCAGCTTAGCAAGCGATGAGCTCGGGCTGTCAGAGCTATGGGAACCCGTTTTTGATGTTGATCGCCAGCTTGTCCATACCAAAATCGGCCCTTATTCGAAATTATTTTTACGCCCCGAAGGATTTGTTAAACGCTTTTATCACCATGTTTATCCATTACCGGTTGAAAACTGGCGCATTACCCAGCAAATCAAGCTTTACGACGGCTTTTGTACCATTGATGTAGCGCTGGACATTCGCTTTCAGGCTAGCTTGAAATATGCTCTCAGCAATATGGATATTTTGTCTGACATCAATAAGCATATCAAAACCGCCTATGAAGATTTGCTTATTAATCTGATAAATAAAGAGTTAGTTAATTTATCGGATGGCGCCTGGGTACAAAAAGGCGTAGCCGACATTGAAAAGAAGATTTCTTTGGCCGCCAGTGAAATGCTGATATTGCAAAATATCCAATCGCAAATATTATGCACTTTAAAACCCTCATTTGAAGAATTCCCCAACGTACAATTGCCCAAAGAACATGTTTATTTATGCGTCCTTAAAAAAAGCTTTGAGGTTGATGAGGCAAAAAGAGAGGAATTATTTCGTCAGGAACAAGAAATTGAACAGCAACAATTGGAACATAAACAAAAACAGCTCGATCAACTAAACCGCGATGCTGAACTGGAACGCTTAAAGCAAGCCCAGGACGCATTCAATAAAAAGCGCTTATTTGAAGAAAAACAACATCAGCTACAGGAACAGTTTGACATTGAAAGACGCCTCCATGCCGAACAAGTTAAGCATGATAATAGCCTTAAGGAAATAACTCTGGAAGCGAATCTTCAGAAACAGCAAAAACAGGAATCCCGCCTGAGAATGGCAGAACAACAAGCTCACCTGGAATCATTGGCACACCAGGCCAAATTAAAAGCCCAAGAACTGGAAGCCGACATTGCCAAATATGAACTCCAGCAGGCCAAATGGAGGGAATCCAAGAACACAATCCATAGCCAACAACTCGCCATTGAAAAACGCCAAAAACAATTGGAATTCGATGCCGATGTCGAGTCCCAAAAACACCGGGAACAACAGCGCTTGGAATTACAGCAACAAAGCTATAACAAAAACAAGGAATCCGATATTTATCTTCGCCGGGAAATCGAATTACTCGCACTTGAAAAACAACGCCTGGAGCTGCAACTGGCGATAAAGGCCGCGAAAAAACAGGGGGAAGACAAATAGTGGGCGTCCATTTAAGCCAAGACAACCCTGTAAGATTTAATGGCATCGCCGCCATTACATTAACCTATCGAGTAAAACTATTCAGTGTGAATTTAAGAAGTTGATATTTGGCAATCCACGCGGTGTAGGGGAGACGCAAGTCGCCCCTACCCTTTACTTTCACCGTCTCTTCGAGGCGAGAATCCAGATATTGTCTCAACTGCCCGTTGAGTTGGCCGTTCGACCCAGTCGTTTTTAAATATCCATAAACAGCATCGGAATGCCGTAGGTTAAAACAAAATAGCTAACCGCTAAAATAACGCTGACGCTCGTTGTATACGAAAAAAATTGTCGTAAAAGATAACCGACTATCGCCAAATACCAACAAAGCAGCATTGCACCAATACCGATTGATATTTCTTCAGCGTATTCGACATGCTCCCTTACCATCACAAAATACAGCACTTCGGTCAAAATCGCCAAGGTCATAATAAAGTTTTCACAGACAAAAATAGCCGTGAACAGTTGATTAAAATACGACCATTTTCTAAGTATCAACAATAACGTAGCGATTGATGAAAAAGCCATCACGGTTCGTAGCGAAACCTCCAGCGTGCCGTCGGCAGGGTCGGCAATCAGGCTTTCAACAATAATCCCTGAAATCAGGTAAAAGCCCACAGTTTTCCACATAAACGATTTTGTGGGTACAAACTCAGCCGGGTTGTTTCTGAACCAGCACAGCGAAAGGTATTTAATTAATAAACTCATGATAACTGTCTTTGTAATCCATAAAAAGCTTGACTATTACCGGGGTCGATAACCGACTCCGGCTCAGCGTCGGTTTTTTTTACCACTGAGACTCGCCGGTTTCAGGATCGTACATTTCATGGACAATTTTGTGCCGATTGGCGATTAACTCTTCAATGCTGGGTGAATTGCTCATTGCGCGGGAAATGGCCAGCTTCATCGCTTCATAGTTGGTGCGATATAAATCTTTACGGTCCAGATCGGGATTGGCGGCACATTCCGGAGCAATCCAGAGCATCGCAATGATGCACAGATCGTTGGCCTGATCGGCAGGAATAACACCGGCAATCACACTATCCAAAACGGCATCAGCCACCGCCGACTGCACGGGACCGCCAAATAATTCCACATAAGCAGTCGATTTGATTGTGACTTTCGGCACCATGATCGTCGCAGGCTTCACTTGCTGATTACAGGCTCGAATAGCGAACATTCTAGTATGACCTGCGGTTTGCCCCATCAGGTTGGCAAAAGCATTGCCGGCCGGGCCTTTTACGCTGCCTATCAATATTTCCGGCATCGCGTCTGTGCCTTGTCCATCGCTGGAAAACACCGTTGCTTCGCCGGTTCTAAACCAAATTGCCTCTGACATTACCTACCCCAAAAAGAATAACAAAAAACCGCATTCTATGCTGGATGAGGCGAAAGACGCAAGCTTCAAGGCCAGGATCAGCCGTGAACTGGGGCGTAGCGGGACGCAATAAGTTTCATGATAATATAAGCTTAATTCCCGAAACAGATCTTCCGCTTATCACAATGCTATTGAAATTATTGCCCCTGCTGTCCACCACAGTGCTTTATGCGTTGTTTTACCTGATCAGCGCCTTAAAATTCGATGTGCAAATATTGCCTGCATCGGTACCTTACGATTATCTGCTGCAACTGGTCGTTGCTTACATGCTGTATGCCTTATCGCGAAAGGCATGGATCTTTCTGGTAATTCATACTCTGCTAATGGGGGTGTTATACACAGGTAACGCGGTAAAAATATCGTTTTTTGGCGGCCCGCTTATGCCGGATGATATTTTTGCCCTGCAATCGCTGCTGTTGATACTCGACGGTTGGCGATTTTTTGCCGCCGCTATACCGCTAGCTGCCATTGCCAGCCTATTGCTATTCAATTTCAGCATGCGCCATTGGAGCGCTTATCTTGCCAGCCTGATGGTCATTTTGCTTGGCATCACCGTCGTTTATAAGCCAAATACCCTGCTAACGCCTCTGGATGGTTATTTCGGGAACTCGGTGTGGGATCAACGCTCCAATTACGTGTGGCGCGGAGCGACACTCTACACGCTATTGGAAACTGCACGTTATTTTGCGGCAGCCGATGTGATTCCCGATACCGATACGGCTCAGGAAGCCGCCGATAACTTGCTGGCAGTCGACCTCACCGATTCCCCAGCTAAAAAACAAGCCATCGCCAAAGAATTTACCCCGCGCAATGTACATATTGTCTTGCTGGAGTCTTTCTGGGATCCCAATGCGCTAAAGAAAGCCAAGTTTAAACAAAATCCACTTGCACCCGAGTTCCGGGAATTATGGAAGAGCGCCGGATACTCGCAGGCGCTGGATCCGGTATTCGGCGGCTTTACCGCCAATTCCGAATTTGAGGTGTTATGCGGGTTTCCGGCGATGAAAAACACCGTCAAATTTGAACGTCAATTTCTGAATGATGCCCCTTGTTTGCCGCATCTTCTTGCCGACAAGGGCTACCGCACCATCGCCTCCCATCCCAATGTGCCGGTGTTCTGGAACCGTGTTAATGCTTACAGACGCATGGGCTTCGAAACCTACTGGTCATTGAAGGATTTTGTTCAGGATGACATGAATCGGAATTTCATGTCCGACAGCACCTTATATCGCCAGGTACTGGAAAAAATATCCGGGCCGCTAGCGGCCAAGCAACCGGTTCTGGATTATATCGTAACCTATTTCGGCCACTGGAATTATCCATTAAGTGAAAGCCGCCCCGATAAAATCAGCTCGCGCTCCGAAGTGGATGAAGTAACGGCCTACGCCAATACCATTTATTATAAGTCCCGTGAATTAATGGACTTTATCAAGGAAGTGCGCAAACGCGATCCGGAAGGCATTATTGTAGTGTTCGGCGATCACCTGCCTTTTCTGGGTGAGAATTTTGCAGGCTATGTTGAATCAGGTGTACTGTCGACCAATCGGAGCGACTTTACGCCGGCCATGTTCAAAGCCTATGTGAGCACACCGATGCTGATTATCGACGGCAAACGCGGACCCATTAAGTTCGGCAGCCTGCCGCTTTATCAAGTACCCAAGCTGTTGCTCGATCTGCTCAACTTCAATGAACCGAGCATCATGGATTACACCCAACCGTTACCTGACATGCGGGTGCGACCATTACCGGGCCTGCATTTTAATGTGTCGGCTAACGGGACGGTGGAACTATGCAAAGAGCCGCCTTATTCGGAAACCTGCCAGTTATCGTCCCGCTGGCTGGAGAATATAGCCATCGTCAGTAATGACTTATTCATGGGCCGCCAGTTTACCCGCCCCAAATACATACCCGAAAAACAGCCGGAACCGGTACCAACAGAGGCGGTTATTCCGCAAGCCGCTACCGGGACAAATTAAATATAATCAGCATTACTTGTACCATCACCCTTATTGGCGTGTAAGCCAACCCGGAGAAAATTTATGCATAAAAGTTTCATAACGACCGTTTTCGGCCTATTGCTGCTGTTTGCAAAAAACGGCGCAGCCGATCAGCTCAGCGTTCCCGTACAAATTGATTACAGTCTGATTAAAAAAGTATTGGTCTCCCAACTGTATACCGGAAAAAATACGACCGCCGAACTGTGGAATGACCAGCAAGGATGCAGTTATTTAAAACTGTCCAATCCCGAGATTAACGGCAAAAACGGCCAAATCCAGCTGTTAAACCAGGTTCAGGCACGCTTCGGAACCGGCCTGGGCGGACAATGTTTAACGGTTTTGGAATGGTCCGGCATACTGGAAACCTTTCAGCAACCGACGCTCGACTCAGCGCATTCAGTGCTAAGTTTTCCAATCACCCGCGTGACCGCCTATGATCGTGACGGCCATCATTTGACCATCAACAAACTTCAGGAGTTGATCAAACGCGTTGCCGAACCCAAGCTTGCCTCGGTAAAAATTGATTTAAACCAATCTCGCGGCAACATTGAACAAACGCTGGCGCATTTTTTACCCAAGGATAATGCGGCAGAAGTCAAAGAGATACTCAAGTCGCTCAAATTCAACAGCATCATGGCCGGAGACAATGGCATCGGCATTAAGCTCGATTTTAATGCCCCGGCCAAAAGAGTTGTTGCCGAGCCTGCCGCTGCCTTTAGCGAGTCCGAACAACAACAATGGCAATCCGCCTGGCAGCAATGGGATGTGTTTTTGAGCTCAGCTATCGAACAGGCCAGCCGCGATACCCAATCACCGGAACTGCGTGAAACCCTGATGGGCATTTTGATGGATTCCCGTACGGCCTTTCAGGCAGGCTTACAAAATCATGATGCCGATAGCGCCGATCCGGTACGGGTATTTTTTGCCGATACCTGGGAGCGCCTGGCTCCGGCATTAAAAACCATCGCCAAAGAATTGCCCGGTATACAGGGTTTACGCTATCTAACCTTTATCGCGGCAACCGATGTCATTTACGAACTTGAAAAACTGGGCGCACCGTTCGGCCTGGATATTTCATCCGATGGACTGCGTAGACTGGGGCGAATTCTGATAGCAGGCAAACAAGAACAACAATTGCCGTAACCGATGATCTCGACAACTATCCATGCCCGATCTCGGCAAAGCAAATCCTGCGACAAAAAATATCCACTCTCTGCGGCGGTTTTATTATGCCTGTCGGCCGCTGCCATAGCCGTTGACGACAAAATTTCGCTAACGCCGGTGACAATCTACGATGACCGGACTTACCCTGAATTAATCGAACCGCCGCGTATGCGCAACCGGATAGACCGGGATGCGTTACAGGCCAGCGGCATGACCGATGTTAATGGCATCTTAAAAAGTCAGGGCGGCTTAATGCTCAATCAGGGCAGCGGCCAGATGATGACCGGCATCAGCTTGCGCGGCGCCGGCGGTGGCGGCCAGGGCCTGCTTACGTTGGACGGCGTCCCCTTGTTTGCCAATTTTGCCGGGTTTTACTCCTTGAGCCACTACGCACTGGATGCTTTAGACCGGGTAACGGTGACGCGAGGCCCGGGCGGCGAGCGCTACGGCAGCCGTTCGCTCGGCGGCGCCATTCATTTACAAACCCGGCATATTGCAGACAAGGAACGTTTTTTTCATGTTGAAGGCGGCAGCTATGACACGGTACGCAGCACTGCCGGTGGCGGCTTGTCTACCCGTGCAGGGGATTTTTCTGCCGTGGTCGGGCGTAGCGATATTTTTAGCGGCATCAGCCAGGCGCAAGGCGGCGCTGAACGCGATGACTTCGGCATGACCCATGCATCGGCCAACTGGTTTAAAGAATTCAGTCGGGGCGGCCTGGATGCGTCGTTGTATTTTGTGCGCACTAACGAAGACATCGACGGCCCCGGTTTGAAGTTGCCCAGACGCACGATAGGCTGGGTGGACGACAAACGCGGCCGGTTTTCCGATGAGACCTGGGTGGCGCAGTTGCGCGGCCAGTACGATCTGGCGGCGTATTGGAACAGCTCACTGCAATTCGGTTTTACCCAAGACCGGCAACAAATGCAATCCGCCGCGATCAGGCCGTTTTCGCTGACCAGCCAGTTATTGATGCTGGACTGGAAAAACACCCATCGCCTGCCGCTGAGCGCGGATCATCAAAATCAGGCGCTGCTGGTGTGGGGCGTCAATACCCAGCACCAGCAGGGTCTGAATTTACCGGCCAAACAAACCGTGATCAGCCCGAATATGCGCGGAGAATTAATCCTGGGTGCCTGGCAATGGAGCGCCGATACCCGTTTCGATCAGGGCGACACCTATGGCAACCATCAGGTGTTTACGCTGGGCGTGAACCGGTCATTGCCGCAAAATATGAGCGTATGGGCTAACGGCGGCACCGGTTATCGTCAACCTGGCGTCAGTGAATTAACGCATCCCGTATTCGGCAATCAGACGTTGAACGGGGAACACAGTGCCGGTGGCGAACTTGGTTGGCGCTGGCAGCCATTACCTGAAAGCGAAGTCAAGATCAGCGGCTATTATCAACACTATCGGCAAATGATTACCCTGCAATTGGATTCAAAAACCGGTATCTCCAGGGCCGGTAACGTACAGAAAGCCGATGTTTTGGGCGCAGAAATGCAGTCGCAGCACCGTTGGTCGAGCATTTGGCAGAGCGGTCTGAACTACAGCTATATGCATGCCAAAAATCCGCTGACGCAGTTGCGCATACCGGCTCGACCCGAGCACCAAAGCGTATTCTGGAATGAAGTTCAATTGCTGCAACCCTTAACGTTGCGGCTGGAGTTTACTGTCCATAGCGGTTACTGGTTTGATGTGGCCAACAGATTCAGAGCCCAGACCGCACCGCGTATCAATGCCCTGTTAAACTACCGGTTAACGCCGAAGACGGAGGTATATTTACGCGGCGAAAACCTCACCGATGAACGCACAATCGAGCTTCGCGACTTTAGCTTTAATGGCGCGGCGGTGTATGTGGGCTTACGTACCGGTTTTTAGCCGACAGGATATGTTGCGCCGTGTTCAACTTATTCTGTGAAGCCTGATGATCAGACCGATTAAAAATAACCTTGTCCGATGAAATTCGATATATTCACCTCACTGATCAATCTTCTTATCGTCTATATGGTTTTTGCCATTGCTTTTGCGATAACGGCGCGTCGGCACCCTAATCTTGACGGTCCGCATCATTGGCTTGCCGCCTGCCTGATGTTTTTTAGCGGATTTCTGGGGCTTGGTCTACGTGACGTTATTCCTGACATCCTATCCATTGTCGTCGCAAACTCCCTGATTCTAACCGGCAGCGTTTTTCTTTGGACAGGCATCCGCCGCTTTTTCGGGCTTCGCTGGCGCTGGTCGATGTTTGCCCTGTTTGTGCTGCCGGGTACCGTGTTGCTCAGCTTATTCATGACCGTCTGGCCATCCATACCGGCGCGACAGATAATCATGTCGGTGTTTCCCATACTGATAAGCTTGTTCATAATTCGCGACGTTTACCTGCAGCGCAGCTTTGCCCTGATCATGGAAACCAATCTGTTCATCGGCTTCGTTGGCACCGAGATAGTCATTCATTTTATCCGCATAACCACCCTGATGATAGTACCCGTATCTACAGACAGTTATCTGCTGGGACAAGATCAACCGGATAAATTATTTTTCATCGTGTTCTTTATGCTCAGCACCATCCAGCTGCTTATTTTAGTTACCCTGGTCAGCGCTAGACTGCAAGACGAACTCAATCAACTGGCATCTCTGGACCCGTTAACACAACTGCCAAACCGGCGTTTGCTGCTGCAACGCCTAAAGCATGGCATAAACAGGGAACGGCGCAACGGTAAGCAAATGGCGTTGCTGATGCTTGATTTGGATCATTTTAAATCTGTTAATGACAAATTGGGGCATACCGCCGGGGATGAACTGCTGCAACAGGTCGCGGGGCGTATCCAGTCCCGGTTGCGCGAGGCGGATACGGTGGCGCGTTTGGGCGGCGATGAATTTATCGTGCTGCTGAAAGATATTGCGCACTCCGAAGATGCCGCACGGGTAGCAGAAGAAATAGTCGCCGATTTAAGCAGACCGTTTCAATTACTCCGCAGCGATGAAGCCGACCATGAACCGGGCCGGGAGGTACAGATCGGCGCCAGCATCGGCATCAGCCTGTATCCGCAACATGCCGATAGCGCGGAACTGCTGATGGAACAGGCCGATACCGCCATGTATGAAGCTAAACAGGCCGGACGCGGCTGCTATGCCTATTTTTCCGAAGAGCTCACCATTGCCGTCCGCCAACGTATCGATCTCGAAGACCGCCTGCGCCACGCTATTGAACAGCAGGAACTGCGCGTTTTTTATCAACCGCAGATAGATATTGCCAGCAACCGGATTATCGGCGCCGAAGCGCTGATACGCTGGCAATGCCCAACCGAAGGGCTGATTGCGCCGATTCACTTTATCCCTATTGCCGAAGAAACCGGCCTGATTATCGCCATTGGCGAATGGGTGCTGCGCGAAACTTGCCGACAAGGCCAGCGTTGGCTGGCCGATGGCTTTTTGCCGCTAACTCTGGCGGTCAACGTATCGCCGCAACAGTTTCGCCGTTGCGATATTAACGCGCTGGTTGCCGAAGTACTGGCCGAAACCGGTTTTCCGGCCGGACAATTGGAATTGGAAATGACCGAAAGCGGATTAATGGAAAATCAGGATAAAGTGGTGGAAGTGCTCAATAACCTGCGTAACCAAGGCATTCGTCTTGCCATTGACGACTTCGGCACCGGTTATTCGTCGCTGGCTTACCTGAAACGCTTCCCGGTTGACGTGCTGAAAATCGACAAAAGCTTTATCGACGATATTCCGCATCTTCAAGATGACATGGAAATCACCGCCACCATTATTGCGATGGGGCATATTCTGGGCTTTAAAGTCCTTGCGGAAGGCGTAGAAACCCAGGAACAGTTAGACTTTTTACGGGAGAAAGGTTGCGATGCCTACCAAGGTTATTTCACCAGCAAGCCGGTACCGGCGGAGGATTTTACTGAGTTATTGCAGGCACAACATGAAGAAATGGCGGCGGTTTAGGCGTGAGCAAGCCAATGCGCGCCATCAATCAAAAATCGCCGCATCCAGATTTTTGGCCGCATTTAAGCGCTTCAAAACGGCTTTATTATTCACGACACCAAATCGCGTGCCTGCCAGGTTAGCGCCGGTAAAATCGGCATCCTCCAATTTGCTTTCAGACAAATCCGCTCCCGATAAATCGGCATCGGTTAAATCGGCCCCGGACAGATCAACGCCAAATAACACCGTGTTTTTCAGCACGCTGCCGGAAAGATTGGCATGGCGCATCAACGCCCGATTAAGGTTGGCATCGGCCAGATTGGCGCCCGATAAATTGACATTATTCAAGCTGACCCGCATTAAACCCATCGGCTGATTCTTCATATCGACGCCCCAGTCGGCATGGGAAAGATTGGCATGGCTAAGGTTGGAGCGATCCAGATTGGCAATAAACCGGCTGCCGGTCAGATTGGCGTTGCTCAAATTAGCGCCGCCCATATGTACGCCGAAAATGCTGGTATTGGACAGGTTAGCGCCGGAAAGATTGATTTTTGACATCACCGTCAAATCCAGATTAAGACCGGACAAATCGCTGTTGCTTAAATTGGCGTTACGTAAATCCGACCCCCACAAGTCGGCATTCCTGAAATCCAGGCCGGACAAATCCAGTCCGGTAAGATCTTTTCGACGTAGCTGTGCCGGGTGGTTCCGATCCGCCTTGGCTAACAGCTGCTGCACTGCCGACCGATCAAAGTCGGCCGCTGATACTGGCAGACAAAACAATGCGGCTAACAAGCCCAGAGCGTAAAAATGGATTTTCATGTGCATACCTTCTGGTGGGTTTATGGAATCAGATCAAAATAGTCAGCTGAACTTTATCGACAGTTTCGTACTATTGCAACCGGGGAATGAAGATTGTTGGCTGTACCCGGTCAACACAAACGATACGGCAGGGATTCGCTTCGCGCGACACCCTTATGGGAGCGACGCCCTCGTCGCGATGATGGCATCACGCCCACATTGCTCGGCTCTTGGGTCGGCAGCCAATGCGCAATATGGCCTAAGTAGTTACGCAAAAGTTATTCGGAATTTTTCACCGATGTCACTCAGGATTTCCAACACCCATTTTTTCAAGTGGCGGTAACTTTGATAGGCATCAAGCGGCAACCATTCGTACTTAACTTTACGCCAGAGTATTTCGATCAGGTTCAGCTCAGGGCTGCAAGGTGGAAGAAAATGTAAGCACACCCCTCCTGTATCGCCATAGGTTGAAAGCAACCGTATTATTTGGTTGATTTCAACTTATTGACGCTCAAGATACGTCTAATCAACCTTCTGTAACAGGTGCACTTGAGTCAAGTCCATACTACCTATAGTATTCTCGTTATCGATGATTAACCGATTACCTTGCTCGAACTAATAGCCGCGACACTGCTTGCAATAGTGGCTTGAGTCCTCCAGGATATGCATTATCAATCATTAGAATCATTCACGTGCTTGCCATGGTCGTTAACCCGTTCATTTTCTTGGTCATCATGTAAGCCATCCCGATTAACGTCATCGTCATGGAAACCATCATGATTCTGATCGTCATCATGAAATCCGTTATGGTTAGAATCATCATCATGATAACCGTCATGGTTGTTATCATCGTCAGGAAAACCATTGTTATCAAAATCACCGGTTGAATTAGCAGGCAAGCCAATACTAAAATTGATTGTGCTTAACCCACCTAAACCACCCATCCAATTCATAAAATTTAACGGATCTGAACCCGGTTCTGTTACTACTTGGTAAAGCAGATAACGTCCCGGAGCTATGCCTAGACCGGATATATTAAGCGCATCGATGCTGCCAGAAAAATGGCTGTTCGAGCGGAACGGCGTAATGGCTGTAGTAAAATTGGCACCTTCGTCAGCCAAAAACAATAATTCTCCGTTAACTTGTACGGCGATATATAAGTCACCATTGACAGGAGTTTGAAACCTAACCCTTGCGGTTACCTGTTCG
This sequence comes from Methylobacter arcticus, assembly GCF_050917435.1. Classification (NCBI taxonomy): domain Bacteria; kingdom Pseudomonadati; phylum Pseudomonadota; class Gammaproteobacteria; order Methylococcales; family Methylococcaceae; genus Methylobacter; species Methylobacter arcticus. Next base: position 1,073,733 of record NZ_CP159583.1, on the reverse strand, counting down.
CTGCCATTATTACTAATAACCGCTCTATCAGTTGATATATCAGCCGATGCATTAAAACTTAATGAAATTAAAGCCGATAGAATCGCAAATGAAAGTAAATTGAATTTGTGCATTGTGTTCTCCAAATTAATAAGGTTGTGCATTTTAAAGAAACGGCCCGGTCAAAACAAAGCCGAAAACTTAACAGGGTGTCTGGTCAGGTGTCGCGTTAGAAGCTGCCGGTTCCAATAGTCGCACCGTTGGTGTCAATCGTTATTTCAGCCGTGTCACCGATTTGAATCATAGGAACGCCGCTCTGAATGCCAGACGCGTTTAAATCAATATCGCAAACGCCACCATTTGCTTGCAGAAAACCGTTACGGTCAGTGATTTTGACTTTATACTCGGCAGTCAGGATGGATACTCTTCTGTTGGCCACTGTTTTGATTTTGTTCAGGTCTACATTGCATTCCGCATAATCCGCACCCAAGTTGTCGCGTAAAACCAAGGTCAGCGTCGCATCAGTTGCAGCGGTGATATCAGCTACGTTCAGTGCGGTGCTAGGCACCGGTATTTTAACTTCCGCCGAAAATTCGGTTTTGCTGGTCTTTTGTTCCAATTTAACTTCACCTTGAGCCAAAGGTTCGTTAACCGCTATTAAATAGCTCTTGAGTTTGCTTTCGCTGCCGCCGGAAGCCGAATTTCCATGGTTGCTATCATGATGAGAATTTTCAACATGATTGCTGCCGTGATCATTGCTTGCGTAGGCTGAAGCCGTAAAAGTCAGGCAAATGGAAATGGCGAGGGTTTTTAATTGTAGTGGATTAGTTTTTTTGTTCATAAGAGTAAATCCAGGTTTAAGGTTAGGTGACGAATATTTTATTCGCCTACACAATCTATAAAGCACCATTCATGCCAAACTTTAACATGCCGATTTAATTTGATTTTAATATCAATAGGCAGAAAATTAAGCACTCATTTTTGCAGTCCACGCAAATAAAGTCTGCAATTTTGGTATGAAAATGGCTGTTGATGGACAATATGCTTATTTTGCCGTGGGTAGGGTAATGAGCAGTAACACCTTTACCCGGTTGTCCACTTTTTGTTTGCGGACATAACCGATCGATCCGGTTGTCGATGCCACAAAGCGCAATATGGCTTCTTCAGAAGCCATTACCTTGGGAGGACTGATGCCGTTGAAATATTGGACACTCCAATAGTCTTCCTGCTCTTCCGGCAACAGTGAGAAAAGCGCGAGTGAGAAATCGCGCCGTAAGGAATCGGTGACGGGCATGTTTAATGGAAGCCAGCGATTGCCTTCCGTGTCCATTTGACTTTTGCGCAGATAAACGAGTTTTAAGTCATCAAGCGAGAGCGTATCCAGCGGGTTGGCCGCAGCGATTATGATCGCTAAAGGTTCGGCAGCGCGTGCAGAAAACCAGGGTAACAAGATAGCGACAAGTAACGCGTAAGCTATGCGCATGGCCATTAGAATAGTATAGCAAAGGACGCTGCTAGGCCGTCTGCGGCTAGCGTTTCATTGTTTGTCCCCAGTCGATATTCCAATTTCCAGATAATGGGCGGTAACGGCCGGTAGGCAAGCCCTAGTAACCCGACTTGTCCAGGTTTATCCTGCGGCTGTTCAAAAAATTCGTATCGCCCTACGACGAACCAATATTGACTAAGCGGGATCACGCTCTGTACAAAACTCTGCCAGGTGCTTTTTATATTGGTATGGTCGCTAGTGCGGTAAACTATTTCGCTGCTGAGTTCATACTTCTGATAAGACCACGCAACCTCAAGTCCGGCCAAATTATAGCGCGTGGGCGGCAGATCATTCAGGACAAAATTGGCAAAAGAAGCGCCTATCTGCAGGGTGTCGGTGAGGGGGTAACGTAAATGAGCCCCCAGTGCATTTTCAAAAGGTTTTTTTGATCGGTACGGGTCGATGCTCTCACTGATATCACCATACACACTATATTCCAGCTGACGGTTAGCAACGGAGACAGAGCCGTGCAGCATGAGTCCTGAAGCATGGGTAGAGAATAGGTTTTCAGTCGCTACCGGGCGAGAGCTAGTCCAAACCAGCGGAGCTGCATGAATCAGGTTCCATTGACCGACTGGGGTAAGAAACTTTCCTAGCCGTATAGTCAGATTGTTGTTCACCAGACCGTCGATATAAAACCGTTCAAATTCGAAATGGGCTTTCTGTGTTCCCAGCGATTGATGCTCACCTGCGCTCAGGACATCGCCGACTTCCAATTCTGAGAAAAAACGCAGTCGCGAACCATTATCCCAGGTCAGAAAAAGGCTGAGATCACTGACATCGAAATACCAGGGGTCTGCACGGGGCAGGCCTATTTTTGTAGTGGCATAGCCGCCAATACGTAACCCGGTTTCGCTCACTGGATAGCCACTACCCAGTCGATAAATGCTTTCGACATCATCATCAGCTGCTTCTGCAAGTATCGATCCCATCGACAACGCAGCCACAACTACATTAAAAAAAGTAAGAACGCGCATAGATTAAGAGACTGCTGAAAGAACACGGCTGAGAGATCATCGGATTAAAAGATTGGCGGACAACGCGCTATATGATGGAAAGACGTTCAATATATATTCTGCTGTTCTTTTTTGCTGATTATTCCGGACTCCCCGCTTTTAAGTCATATTTTTTGAGCTTATACCAAAGTGTGCGCTCACTGATTTTTAGAATACGCGCGGCTTTTGCTTTGTTACCGGCAGATTCCGCGAGGGCTTTATTCAATAAATTCTTTTCCAGTTTTGCCACGCTGGCTTCCAGATCCATATCTTCATTACCGATGGAAGACATCAATATTACGGGAGATTCCGTTAACAGCATTTCCTGTGGCAAATGCCTAAGGCCAACCTCCAAGCCTTGGCTTAAAACAACCGCCCGTTCCATCATATTTTCAAGTTCGCGTACATTGCCCGGCCATGCGTATGCCATTAATGCCTGGGCTACTTCCCCCGACAATTTAAAGGAGTCTCCGCCGAGTGAGCGCCGGTATTTTTCGAGAAAATGACGTGCCAATAAAGGAATATCCTCTCGGCGCTCGCGCAAAGGGGGTAACTGAATACCTAAAACATTGATGCGATAGTAAAGGTCTTCGCGTAACCGGCCCAAACGAACAGCGCCCAAGGGATCACGGTTAGTTGCGGCGATAATGCGGATATCGACTTCAATGCTGTGATTACTTCCCAAACGATCAATGCGACTTTCCTGGAGTACTCGCAGCAGCTTGGCTTGAATAGACGGGTTCATTTCGGTAATCTCATCCAGAAACAAGGTACCTTCGTGCGCCAATTCAAATTTACCGACCCGATCCTTGTGGGCACCCGTGAAAGCACCACGAACGTAGCCAAACAACTCGCTTTCCAGAATATCGGCGGGAATAGCCGCGCAGTTGATGGGTACGAATAAGCCGCGTCGCCCTGAATTGCTATGGATGGCTCGTGCGACTAACTCTTTTCCGGTTCCGGTTTCACCAATAATAAATATGCTGGCCTTACTGGGTCCGGCTTGCCGAATCAGTTCATAAATTTTCTGCATAGCAGGACATTGACCGACGAATTCGCCCCAGTCTTTGTTCATTTCATCGCGCAGAAATTCATTTTCCTGGTGTATTCTTTGCACATTCAGTGCGCGATGAATCACCATTTCCACCTGTTCGACATCCAGGGGGCGGATAATAAAATCGAAGGCGCCTTGTTTCATAGCGGCAACCGCATTTTCCACAGTGCCGTAGGCGGTCACCACAATGACGGGCAAAGCGTGTCCGTCGCTGCGCAAAGCCGCTAATAATTCCAGTCCCCCCATACCCGGCATATTGAGATCGGTGATCAATAAATCCATAGGTGTTTCGCGCAGTATCGCAAGCGCCGCTTTCCCATCGGCAGCTGAAAACACCTCACAGCCCAATCTACGCAATAAAATTTCCAGTATGCGCCGCGCATTGGGTTCATCGTCGGCCACTAAAACACGAGATCCGTTCAACATAGTTTTTGTCCCTGATGAAAGGGTAATAACAGCGTAAAACACGCACCGCCCAAATCGCTTTTGTCCGCGGCAAGATGGCCTCCGTGGACGGTGATAATCTGCTGTGTGACTGTTAAGCCAAGGCCAATCCCGCCCTCCCGGGTGGTAAAAAATGGATCGAACAAGCGGCTATAATTTTCCGGCGGGATGCCTGGGCCATCATCCGCTACCGTTATTTTAATGGCTGTAGTCTCTGAACAATCTGTACGTATCCGTATTCGCCCGCCTTTAGGAACGATTTGAATGGCATTTAAAATCAGGTTTAGAAAAACCTGTACTAATAATTCCTCATCGCATTCGATGATTGCGGCCTTTTCAGGTATTAGCCAGTCAACCCGTATAGCTTTTTTTTGTGCCTGCGTGGCAAGCAGATCAATAACTCGCTGTATAATTATATGCAGATCTTGCGGTTGCATATTTGGCAGACGCGGGCTAGCGCAGTCTAGCAAGGTGGAGATCAAACGATTGAGCCGGGCACTTTCTTCAACAATCATGCGCGTCATTTCCTGACCATCTGGGCTTAAGGCCGTTTCCCATTGCAACATTTGTGCGGTGGTTTGCAAAATGCCTAATGGAGTACGTACTTCATGAGCCATGATAGCAGCCATTTCGCCAACAACGGCCAATTTAGCCGCGTGGATAACCTGTTGGCGGGATCGCTGTAAATCTTCCGTGAGTTGCCCAAAGGCTACACTCAATTCGCGTACTTCTTGCACGCCGGATACAGGGGGACTCATACAATCCGATGCTTTTTGGAAGCGCCTAACCCACGCGGTTAAATCCAGCAGAGGCTTGGCGATACGTCCGGACACCCATTGAGCGACGCCGATAGCGATCAAACCTGCTACGATAAAAACGCTGCAAAATAGCCACCACAAAGCCCAGATGGGTTGAAATGCCTGTTGCGTAGACTGAATAACCAGCAATGACCAGCCCATATTGGCGTAGCCTTGATAACCTTTGGAGACAGCATAACCCACCAATACCGATGAATTAGTCAACGGTTTACCGGTATGGACGGCGAGGCCATTTTGTTCCTTGCGCTTCCAGCTTGCAAAAGTATCGGTCAATAGCAGATTTTGAGCACGTGCTGCTGCTGAGGCGGCTATCGTCCTACCCTCAGCATCCAGTAGAATAACAAAGCGCTCGCCTGAGTCAGCATGACTGGCCTGATCGAATAACCGGAAAATCTGCCGAAGATCAAATATCCCATACAGCTGTCCAATGTCCCCGGTAGCGTAGTTATCAGGTACCGGGGCACGGATTAACAGATCCGCCTGTTCATAGGGCGGTTGTAACTGCAAGGCTTCCAGAAAAACTTCACCGTGTGGTACTTGCGCGCGTATCCAATCCGCTTGCGGCTGAAAAGAGCGCCTGATCAAGGCCGGATCGCCAGCGGCGACAATCCGGCTTTCTCTATTCAGATAAAACAGGCTTCGGTATACCCCGGGATAACCGTGTTCCAATTCCGCCAAAAATTGCGCCAGACGTTTATCCACATCACCGATGCGGCCTTCTTGAATAATGTCCAGGTGACTCCATGAATGGACATTTTGTAAGCGTTCGAAGATCATCATGTCGATTTGTTCCATCAACAAGGCCGCGTCATTGTTAAGACTTCGACCAATTTCCGCTTCTAAAGCAACTCGTGAGGCATAAAAGGAAAGGACAACTATAGGCACTGTGGCTAAAAGCAACAGTAAAAGAAAAGAGATTAATAATATCCGGTGAATGTGCATGAGACATTAATAGCATTAATAGAGGTCAGGCTTTACATTTTACGCTCTTTTTCCCGCCGGTTTCACTGCTCGACTCACGGTAGCATAGCTCCCGCCAAAATACTCACTGAAGTGGCTACACTAACCGGACACACAATCTAAAATAATCTGAAATTAGAGAGTGTCGAAAATGGATCAAGAAAAATCAAAACCAAAAATATATAGTGCAGAATTTAGAGAATCCTCGGTGAAACTGGCGATAGGTTCGGATAAGCCGATTACCCAGATAGCAAAGGATTTAGGCGTTAATCCCAATACGCTCCATACCTGGATCAACAAATATAGCCAGCCTAGGAGCACAACAAAATCGTGCGAACCGATGAGCATCTATACGAAGAGTTGAAGCGGTTGAAGAAGGAAGTCGCCCGGTTAATAGAGGAACGTGACCTGTTAAAAAAAGCAGCGGCGTACTTTGCCAAGGAGCAACGGTCGACTGCATGGACAGGAAATAATCCATTCATTTCTCTGCATTCCCCACATCCCTGTGGGTCATACAGGAGGTAGAGCAACGCAGGAGCGGTTACCGAGAAGTACGCCTGGATTAAACAACATGAGAGCCAATTTTCAGTTAAATCGATGTGTCAATTCATGAGCGTTTCTCGTAGTGCCTACTATGCTTGGCAAGAGCGCCCTCAGACAGCCATTGAAAAAGACGATGTTAAGCTGGTTGAGGTCATAAAGACCCTGTTCAAAAAGAGCCGAAAAAACTATGGGACGCGCTGCCTCAAGGAAGCCTTAATCAAACGGGATCAGCAGGTCAGTCGTCGTATTGGACGGCTAATGGATGCGGCGGGTTTGGCCTGTAAAACCAAACGCAAATTCAAAGCGACCACGAATTCCAAGCACAACTTACCCATTGCGCCCAATCATCTGGATCGGCAATTCACGGTAGCGCAACCGAATCAAGCTTATGTCGGCGACATCACTTATATTCATACTCAGGAAGGCTGGCTGTACTTGGCTGTCGTTATCGATTTGTATTCGCGGCAAGTAGTCGGCTGGTCAATGGCCGAGCACTTGCCGGCTAAATTGGTGAACGAGGCGTTATCGATGGCAGTTTGGAAGCGCAAACCCGGCAAAGGCTTGATTTGGCACACCGACAGAAGCAGTCAATACGCCTCTGTCAGTCATCGCACACTGTTGCAGCAACATAGCATCATCCAGAGCATGAGCCGCAAAGGCAACTGCTGGGATAATGCCGTCTCAGAAAGCTTCTTTCATACGCTGAAAACCGAACTGGTTCATCATCAGCGCTATCAAACCAGAGCGGAAGCTAAGCAGGATATATTCGAATATATCGAGGTGTTTTATAACCATGAACGACTTCATTCGGCCAATGACTATTTGTCGCCAGTGGACTACAAAATGCAGCTAAAATCTGCTTAACTTTGTGTCCGGAAAAGTGTTGACACATCATGTCGGGCATATGCGCTACTATTGTTTAAAGTAGCATAAATTAAGGTGAATTTCGATGTGAAGCTCATTTGAAAAAATTTCAAACGTTGTTCAGATTATTTAGCAGAAACATTGCCAGGACGGAGTAGCCTCAATCCGTTTGCAACAACCACTAAAGAAGCCCCCGTATCGGCCGCAATGGCTTCCCATAACGTTGCAAGCCCTGCAAAAGCTAACAGTGCGAAAGCGGCTTTGATAGTGAGTGCAAAGATAATATTTTGCCGGATAATCGCCAGTGTTCTTTTGGAATGACCGATTAACCAAGGGAGTTTGGAGAGGTCGTCACCCATTAAGGCAATATCCGCGATTTCTATCGCCGCATCCGAACCCAATACGCCCATAGCAATACCCAAATTGGCCCGCCCCAGCGCCGGTGCATCATTAACGCCATCGCCGATCATCGCAACCTGTCCGTATTTTTCGATCATTTGACTAACGATCTCAACTTTATCGGCAGGCAACAATTCAGCATGCACTTCATCAATACCGATTTGAGCCGCGATGTTATTAGCCGTAACCCGATTATCGCCGGTCAACATAACCAGGTGCTTGATTCCCTTTTCTCTGAGGGATTGTAAAATCGCTTTGATTTGAGCACGGGGCTGATCGGCGACGGCAATCAAGCCGCAAATGTGCCGGTCATTGCCAATAGCAATAACGGTTTGGCCGGTTTGTTCAAGGGCAATCGCTTTTTCACTGATTTCCGGAACTTCCTGACTACGCTCTAATAGATAGCGACGCGATCCCAACCAGAAATCAGCGCCATTAAATAGTCCGGTTACCCCTTTACCAGGCAGAATCGTCACATTGTCAGCACTGGCAATACCGATACCCCGATTTTCTGTGTACTGTAAAATGGCTTTAGCCAGCGGATGATTGCTTCGCGCTTCCAGTGCAGCAGCACGACTTAACAGTTCTTCTTCGCTATGACCATTAAAAGGATAAATTCCGGTGACTATTGGATCACCAGCGGTCAGCGTTCCGGTTTTATCAAAGGCAATCGCATTAAGATGGGCAGGTGCTTCAATATAAATGCCGCCTTTGATCAGAATACCTTGCCTGGCTGCGCTAGCCAATGCCGCGACAATACTGACCGGCGTTGAAATGACCAACGCACAAGGGCAGGCAATCACCAGTAACACCAAGGCACGGTAAAACCACTCGTTCCAGCTGCCTTCTAAAAACAACGGTGGGATGATAAACACAGCCAGCGCTAAGATCATCACCGCCGGGGTATAAATGCGCGCAAATTTTTCCACCCATTGCTCGGCTTCCGCTCGCTTGCTATGGGCTTCTCCCACCAGACGAATGATATGCGCCAGGGTGGTATCCGAGGCGAGTTTTGAGGATTTGATCTCCAGTGTTCCTTCACCATTGATACTTCCGGCAAACACTTCATCGTCAACTTGCTTGGCAACAGGCATGCTTTCACCTGTAATCGGTGCCTGATTGACCGGACTGAAGCCGCTAATCACATCGCCATCCAAGGGGATTTTATCGCCAGGCGCTACTATAAAACGGCTGCCGATACTGACTTCTGCGGCAGGTACCCTGCGTTCCTGTCCGCTTTCATCCTTGATTGTAACCGTAGAGGGTGCCAAATCCAGTAAAGCCTCTACCGCATGACGGGCACGGCCAATGCTCCAGCTTTCAATCGCCAGGGACAGGGAAAATAAAAAACTCACGGTGGCCGCTTCAAACCATTCATCAATGAATATGGCACCGATAACGGCAACCATCATCAACAAATTCATATCGGCACGCAACCGTTTCAGCGCATAAAAAGCTTTAACCATCACATGCCGAGCACCGAAGATTACCGCCAGGCCAAACGCGATTTTTTCAGGTAAAGGCATCGCTTGCTGAGCATGTGCGTTAGCTAAGCTAGTGAGATAGTCAGTGATAACCGCCCAGTGTAGTGACCAATTTTCAGGGTGGCTGAGAAAAGTTTGCGCATCAGTAAACCCACCGGCCATAGCGATATGAATCAACATGCCGACAATGATAAACATACCGCTGAGTGTGGTATAAACAGTTTTCGAACGGTGTAGTTGCTTTTCATCAGCTTGCGCCTGACCCGCTTGCCAGCGAGCCGCCTTCATGCCGGTTAAGGTAACCGCTTTAATGATAGTTTTTTCAGTCACCGGCTCCGCATCAGGCAAAAGTGTCATTCGCCCATTTAAAATATCAAAAACCAGCTTGTCACTGCCACCCACTAATGAGCCTATCGCGCTTTTTAAAATGGCGACTTCTTCAGTGCAGTCCAGGCCTTCTATCTTGAAAGTCATGCCACTCGCAGGCATGGATACGGTTGGCTGACTGGCATCCGGTTTCTCTCCTGCACAACCGCAGGATTTTTTAGCTTGATTGCATGAATTCATAATTCTTGTACCGTAAAAACAGGTGTGGCGATTCACCTGTATTGATGCAGCCAGGTCGGGCAACAGCGTAATAAACCCAACTGACTGGTCTTTTTGTCCATCTCCTGCGTTGCAAAAATGGTTGCATAGCTTGCTATGCGCCCATTTTTACGCCTTGTAGATGAACAAAAATCCTGCGCCATTTGGGTATATTTATTCTTGGCAATCACCTAAGCATTTTTTACAAACAGATAATACCCAAATACCTGCGCGTTACCGGTTGGCGTAATATGTTCTTCAGCGCGTTGTTGAACAAGTGTGAAATTCTTTCCTAATTCGGTTTTTAACTTGGTTTCATCGTATTGAACGATGCTTAACCCACTGCACTTTGTAGGGCCGCCAATAGAAAAAGCGGCAATAATAATGTGACCACCTACCTTAACTGAAGCATTTAACACGTCTTTATATTTTTTGCGGTCGCTTTCGTCAGTTAAAAAATGAAATACCGCACGGTCATGCCAAATGTCATAGTATTCAGGGGCGGAAAACTTCGTTACGTCCTCGACTTGCCATTCTATTAAACTCGCTTTATCACCTAACCGCTGTTTTGAATGTTCAAGGGCGTTAGCGGATAAATCTAAAACGGTCAAATGGTTATAACCTCTTTCTAAGAGATTATCACAGAGTGTTGACGAACCTCCGCCCACATCAATGATTGAATCAGCGGTTGATAATAAACATTTTGCGATTAACTCAAGGGAGATCGTCGGTTTCTGTTGATACCAACTCACCTCAACAGGAGATTTACTTTTATAAATAGCTTCCCAATGTTCTTTTCTGTTCATTTTGATCCCATTAAAAAGTAAGTATCTTATCTGATTCACTGATAATCTTATGGAGGTCAAACAACGTTGAAACCGGACATATTTCTGTCTCTTCAAGCTCCCTCAGCTTAAGGCAGGTACCACAGGCGTAAATTTTTCCACCTGCTTCGATAAATTGCTTCATTTCCGCAGAAACATTAAACTTGTGTGTATCAAGCGTTTCGCTTTCTACGCCTTTCCCGAGCAGAAAAACCTCAACTTCATCGCTTTTTTTAAGTGAAAAAGACGATAGCCTGAAAGCATTCCATACGGTTTCCGAATCATTCGAATAGATAATTATTCCTAGTTTCATAATGTGATCCTCGTAATTTGTAAAGCTAAACAAATTATTGTCTAGCTCTACATAGTTTATAGGGTGTTCAGCTTTTGTTTACTGGATAACACCAGTTGGATTTCAGCCCATATTAGTACTCCATATCCCGAAACATATCAGCCATTTCCCGGTTAGTAACAACGGCTTTTTCATAGAGATTAATCACTTCTTCGCTATGCGTTTTAAGGTCTTCAGCGTGTCTGCCGTAAACATAGCTGTTGGACTTAAATTGGCTGAGAATTTTTTTGTGTTTATCAATCATAATTTGTACTTGCTTCGCTTCCTCCTCAAAATGCCGTATTAGCGCTTCATGCTGCACGGTTAAATCGACATCCATCGCGTGCGAATTCATATTGCTGCACGCTGGCAGTAAACAAACCAGAAAGAGTGTCATCAGTAATTTTGTTTTCATCGGACTTACTCAAGAAGTCGGTTATAGATCGATATGCTCATCTTTGTAATGTGCGAACCAATAGAGAATCGGTAACACCAACAAAGTCAGCATCGTTGACGACAGGATGCCGCCGATGACTACGGTCGCCAGGGGACGCTGTACCTCGGCTCCGGTTCCCGTGGCAATCGCCATCGGCACGAAACCGAATGACGCCACTAACGCCGTCATCAATACCGGCCTTAACCGAACCATCGCCCCCTCGCGGATTGCCTGTGCCAGCGCTAAACCATCCTGGCGCAATTTATTGATAAAGGTAATCAACACCAGACCATTGAGCACCGCCACGCCGGAAAGCGCAATAAACCCGACTGCCGCCGAAATCGACAAGGGAATATCCCGCAGCCACAGTGCAACGATACCTCCGGTCAACGCGAACGGTACACCAGTGAACACCAAAAGGCCGTCGCGGAAATTACCGAAAGTGGCGTACAACAGCAGGAAAATTATCAGCAACGCTAACGGAACCACGATTTGCAGCCGCTCGGTGGCGGCAATCATCTGCTCGAATTGGCCGCCCCAGGCAATCCAGTATCCGGCGGGTACTTTCACCTCGGTGCTAATTTTTTTCTGGGCTTCCGCCACGAAGGAGCCTAAATCCCGGCCTCGCACATTAGCGGTCAGAACAATCCGCCTTTTACCATTTTCTCGGCTGATTTGATTAGGCCCCTGAGTCAATTCAAAGTCCGCTACCGTGCCGAGCGGAATAAAAGCTTGTTGTATCGGAGCCTGTTGCTGAGTCGGCAACGGTATGGGGATTTGCCGCATCGTCTCAGGGTCGCTGCGCAGTTTTTCCGGCAGGCGCACCAACAGCTCGAAACGCCGGTCGCCTTCAAAAATCTCACCGGCGCTGGCCCCGCCCATCGCCGCTTGAACGGCGGCCTGAACATCGGCGGTATTCAAACCGAAGCGTGCCAGCATGTCCTGTTTAATCTGCACCGTCAATAACGGCAATCCGGTTGCCTGTTCGACTTTAACATCCGAAGCTCCCGGCACCTTTTCCAGAACCTTGCTCATTTGCCCGGCAATTTCAAGGAGATTCTCCAGATCATCGCCAAACACTTTGACCGCGACATCGGCTCGAACACCGGCTATCAATTCGTTAAAGCGCATTTTGATCGGCTGGGTAAATTCATAGTTGTTGCCCGGCACTTCCTTGACCGCGTGTTCCAGCGCCGTCAGCAGGTCGGCCTTGGAACGGCCTGGATCGGGCCATTCAGAGTGTTCCTTCAGCATAATTAACGTGTCTGCCACACTGGGCGGCATCGGGTCGGTCGCGATCTCGGCGGTGCCGATCTTGGCGAACACCCGTTCAACTTCCGGAAAGGTAGTAATTTTCTGCTCCAGCGTGCGCTGCATCTCAACCGCCTGCGATAAACTGGTTCCCGGAATACGCAAGGCATGCAGGGCGATATCGCCTTCATCCAACGTGGGCATGAATTCCGATCCCATGCGCGTGGACAACAGCAAACTCAAGACAACCAATACCGCAGCGCCCGTCAAAACCACCGGAACATTTGCCAAGGCCCGATCCAACAGCGGCTGATAGATTTTATGTGCGGAACGCATCAGCGGACTTTCCTTTTCGCTCACCCGTTCGCCGATAAAGATTGCGAGCGCGGCGGGGATAAAGGTGATGGACAGCAACATTGCACCCAACAAGGCGGTTACAACGGTAAACGCCATCGGCTGAAACATTTTGCCTTCGACGCCTGACAAGGTGAATATCGGTAAATACACGGTCATAATAATGGCCTGACCGAACAGTAACGCCCGTCTTGCCTCATGGGACGCACTGAACACCGTTTCAAGCCGCTCAGTCAAGGACAATGGACGCTGCAAGCGGTGTTGTTCGATAGACAGGCGACGGACACAGTTTTCCACGATGACCACAGCGCCATCAACAATAATGCCGAAATCCAGTGCGCCCAGACTCATCAAATTGGCGCTGACGCCTTGCGCGACCATGCCGGTGAAGGTAAACAGCATCGCCAGCGGAATCACCAGCGCAGTAATCAAAGCGGCACGCAGATTGCCCAAAAACAAAAACAACACGACAATAACCAGAATAGCGCCTTCCAGCAGATTGTTTTTGACCGTTGCGATGGTTTTATCGACTAGAATGCGCCGGTTATAGACTGGCGTAGCCTTAACGCCGTCCGGCAAACTGCGGTTGATGACCTCCAGTTTGTCACCGGTCAGTTGAGAAACCGCGCGGCTGTTTTCACCCACCAGCATAAACACCGTGCCGAGCACGGTTTCACGGCCATTTTCGGTGGCGGCGCCGGTGCGCAGTTCCTTGCCGATCAACACATCGGCCACATCCCTGATGAAGATCGGCGTCCCCTGGTGATTGCCAATGATAATGCGCCCGATTTCCTCAAGGTTTTTTACCTGGCCAGGCACCCGGATCAGGTATTGTTCGCCGTGATGTTCGATGTAACCGGCACCGACATTGTCATTATTAAGGGTCAACGCGGTGATTACGTCTCGCAGGCTCAGTCCGTAAGCGATCAGTTTTGCCGGATCGGGCGTAACGTGGTATTGCTTAACATAACCGCCTATGCCGTTGACATCGGTGACGCCGGGCACCGTGCGCATCTGCGGGCGCACCACCCAGTCTTCCAATGTCCGCAGATCGGTTTCATTGTAGGGGCTGCCATCGGCTTTGCGCGCATCGGCCCCTGCTGTCACCGTCCACATAAAAATCTCGCCGAGGCCGGTGGCTATCGGTCCCATAGCGGGTTCCAGTCCCGGCGGCAGTTGGCTTTTTGCCTCTTGAATGCGTTGACTGACCAGTTGCCGGGCAAAATAGATGTCGGTTCCATCTTTAAAAATAACGGTCACCTGGGACAGACCATAGCGGGACAGCGACCGCGTCTGTTCCAGACCCGGAAGCCCTGCCATAACCGTTTCAATCGGAAAGGTGATGCGCTGTTCCGTCTCTAACGGAGAATAACCGGATGCGGCGGTGTTGATCTGTACCTGAACATTGGTGATGTCCGGCACCGCATCGATCGGCAGGCGCTGGAAATTGTAGACCCCCAGCGCTGCCACTGCTAAGGTGGCCAGCATAATGGACCAACGGTTTTGAATAGATAATTTTAGAATTCGTTCGAACATGATGCCTCCTAATGATCGTGAGTCGCGTTGGCCTTACCCAATTCCGCTTTCAACACGAAACTATTGGCTGCTGCATAATGTTCTCCTGGAGCAAGTCCTTGTAGAACCTCTGCCCGATTGGCATCCCGCCGCCCCAGTTGCAATGGACGCACTTCAAATTGATCACCAACCTGAACAAACACCGCATCGAAATCACGCCAGTTCTGTAGCCCTTCGAGAGCGACCGTTACCGGCACGGTGACTACCGCTTCGACCACCTCGATGCTGACGAACAAGCCGGGCCGCCAGCGTTGCTCAGGATTATCGATATGAACGTGGGCAGGTGCCGAACGCGTTTTCTCGCCAACCAAGGCGCCCAGATATTCAATGGTTGCCTCGGTTTCCAGGCCCAACTCAGGCGCTTTAACGCGTACCTGTTGTCCGGCTTTAACTTGGTTCAAATCTTTGGCAGGCACACTGAAATCGCCCCAAACCTGGGTCAAATCGGCAATGACCATCACTTTCGTATCGGCCTGAACGGATTCTCCGACGACCAGATGTTTTTCAACCACGGTTCCCTTTAGCGGCGAACGCAGTTCGTAGCGAGCCAGACTGATACCGTGTGCGCCTTTATCCGCTTGCATACCCAAAACTTCCAACTGGTCGTTAGCCGTGGTGACGGCAATCTCGGCTTCAGCCAGTTGTGTGCGGGCGTTCAAATAATCCTGCTCGGCGGAAATCTTTTCACGCCACAAGCGCTCTTCCCGCTGGTGCAACGAACGAGCAAGTTCCAAGCGTTTACGCGCGGTTGCCAAGCGGCTTTTTAAATCCGCCAGTTCGCGGCTTTCCAGGACTGCGAGTACTTCTCCCTGTCCAACGGATTCCCCCAGTTTTTTACGGACGTCCACTACTACGCCGCTGACCCGAGGGACAACATGAGCCAGCCGGTTCTGATCAAACTCAATGGTGCCAGGCAATTTCAACACGCTTTCGATACGAGCTGGCCCCGCCATATCGATTGTGATACCGGCACTTTGCAGTGATGCGGCATTCAATTGAATCCGTCCTTCCACTTGCGAATAAGTGAATGGGAAAATCTTTCCATCAAAACCGGCATTGATGTTCACATCAAACGAATGCGGTTCTTCAATAACCGCATCTCCAAGTAGATAGTCGGCTTCCGGTTTAAACCGAATCTGCTCGATCCGTCCACCGAAACGATGCAGGGTAATGTCCAGTTGCACCTGTTCAGGCGAGACGGGTTTATCGTTCCGGTAGGCATAAACGCGAAACTGGGGCGGAACGCCCGTTTCGTAGATCGTGACCTCCAGCGCAAAGCCGTCCTTAGTCAACAGCCTGCCGCGATGCGGCCCACGCGGAAATGCTTCATTGTGTTCGGCGGACTCGGCATGTTCTTCATCGGTAACGGTAGATACCTTCAAGGTGAGAATCAGACCGGCCAGCACGATGCCGATAATTATTAAGCTACTTAAGATTATTAACGTTTTTTTGTTCATTTTGAGTCCTCGCTGATAGCGCCGCCCATGAGTCGTTCAATGTCGGCGATGCCTTGATGATAGGCGGTCAAGGCACGCAGATATTGGCCTTTGGCATTAAATAAGGTTCGTTGGGTATCCAGCACATCCAATAAGGCAAACTTTCCTAACTGGTAGCCTTTTTGCACGGCCTGATACGCGCTCTCGGCTCCTGGCAGAATAGTAGAGCGGTAGTTCTCGATTTCAGCATGGATTGCATCAAGGTTCAGATACGCCGCATTGAGTTCGGTGCCGATTTTGGCTTGGGTTGCCTCCTGTTCGTTCTCAGCTTTGCTGCGCCGCCGCTCGGCTTGCTGAATATTGCCCTGATTCCGGTCGAAAACCGGCAGCGGCATAGAAAATCCCGCGTTCATGACATAATCTTGGGCGTCCAAATAATTGCTGCCGCCGAGGGTCACGGTCAAATCGGGTACGGCCTTGGCTTTTTCCTGATCCAATAACGCTTGTCGCCTGGACAGTTCGGATGTCCAGCGGACAAGTTCAGGACTCTGCTTCAGCCGATCAGTCAGCGACTGCAATGAAGGCAGTGTTTGAATAGCTTCGAGGTCGCCCTGTACGTTTAAAAATTGCGGTGACGTACTGCCCCAGAACGCGGCAAGCTTTCTCCTGGACACTTCCAGTTCCCGTTCGGTGCGCATCATTTCGCTTTTTGCTGTTGCTAAAGCAACTTCAACGCGGGTCGCTTCGACCGGAGACACTTTTCCGGCCTTAACCTGGTTACTGACGGTTTGGACGACTTTTTCCGCAAGCTCCAGCGAATGCTTCACCAGTTCGGTATGGGCCTGGGCACCGAGCACATCGATAAAAGCTTGCGCCACGCCAGCCAATACCGTCACACGCTGGATTTCATAATCCCAGTCCGCAACTTCGCGACCGATCTGTGCGACCTGAATACGGGCGGCACGTTTACCGCCCAGTTCGATTAATTGACTCAACGCGAGTGTCACGACATCGCCATCAAATCCCCTAACGGCCCCGTTGCCAAAATTGGCCGCATTTGCATCAAACACCGGATTCGGCAATAGACCCGCTTGCAGTTCAGCCGCTTCTTGTGCGCGAATTTCCTCGGAAAAAGCCGCTAAATTCGGGTTCCGGGTCAACGTTAAAGCCAGTACTTGAGGCAAAATGAGAGATCCGGTCGGTTCGACGGACGGGTTTGAAGCACGTTCCGCCGGGTTCTGGTATTCCTGGTGGACACGCGGCATTTTCTGGTCTGTCGGATTAGCGCCGACCGGACCACTTGTAAGTATTACACTGAGCGCGATGCCGAGTGGCAGCGCATAATTTGAGCACATGGATAGTCTCTCCGTAGCATGAATAAACGAACGCAGCAGACAAGCAGGCTCTAAGCCTACATCATCGACTGTCGGGTTACGGCTATGAAGAGCGGGCTAAATCAGAAGAACAGTACTGCGTAGGCCAAGCAGGCGGGAATCGGTGAACAGTGGATCAGGGAAAAAAGGTCGCCGTGTAATGACCCTGGCGTAGGGGATAAGCAGAAAAACCAGGAAAATCAGGGGCAAAAACCCAAGATCAACGGATACTTTGGATAAAGCCGATAGAGGAACATGAGCGCCGTGATTATCGCCGACCACGGGAATATCGTTACAAGGTAAATCCCCGTTCGTGAAATAAACACCGGTCTCGGTCTTGGTCAGGGAGACTTTATCTGCATTGATTCTATGATCATGATCGGCACGCTCCACGGCCACATGACCATCCGCTCCGAAACACAATACATACGTCGAAACGTCGCTATGGCCCAAGTTGAAATGACAGAGAACCGCGAGCATCAGCACAAAAGAGAACCAAGTTTTGAAGTGGCGTGGCGTATTATTCATTATTTTAAATTAACACCATCTTGCCAAAAAACATACAATTTTTTGTGTAGAGAATGTAGATCATCTATTTAAGTAGCTTGTACTGAAAACTGTTTAATTTACGTGACTGTTGCTACTTGTGCATTTGATGATTTGAATGCCCTGAAAAGTGTTGACACATCAAAATACAGATTATGCGTTTAAGCGCGTGGGCAAAAAAGCGTCGTCCACCCTACCCGGCTATTTCACCTAAAGTATAGTTCATACCGAAGCGCTTAAATTGCACTGGCTAAATCCATGGAAATCATTGCAATTAGAGTGAGGGATGGTTCAAATAAACCAAAATTCCTGGTTGAAAACAACCGTATTGCTTGGTTGATTTCAACCTATTTACGCTCGAAATACTTCTAGCCAACCTCCTGTAATTTGAATCTTCTTATTGATTTTATTCAAGTTATTTTGTCTTTTGCATTGTGGCACATGAAATGCCTGTATCTTGGTAAATAGACCCCGCTGAACAAAGTCGTCTTCAAACGGTTCTTATACCAGAGCGACTTATTGAGCTTGATGCAATGGAGCAACAACCTCGTCACAAATAATCCAGTATCTACGGGAGGCGAAAAAACTGCCATGAATAAATGCAAGTTTTATCAATCGAATAAGCGATTAATGATACCTACTGAATACACGGTTCTTTGAAAAATGCGTAAATCACTTAAACATTTTCTAAGCCAATCAATCGTATTTTTTAATTTGGCAATTGGGTTTCACACTATTCAGGCAGGGGAATTGGTTGAGGATAGCGGTGGGTGGATGCAGACCGCGGGAGAAGGTAGCTTGAAGTTTGTTGACCCTGCACTGGCAAAAGGCCGGATCTGGCTGGAAGGACAAAGTCGATTCGATGGCAACTGGGATCATTGGTACCAAGGCATGGTGCGTACCGCTGTTGGTTATTCTTTGAGTGACCGTGCTACCGTCTGGGTAGGCTACACTTGGGTGCCTACGCAAAACATCGGTAAACCGCACATTTCGCAACAGGACGTTTGGCCGGCATTCCGTTATGTTTTGCCTACTGAAATTGGCACATTTACGTTTAGAGCCCTGTGGGAAACCAATTTTGGGCTTGGCTCACAAGTGAGGGAAAGACCGCGACAAATGATCAAGTTCATGCATCCGTTTGCTTTCGAGGATCGCTTGAGCTTTATCACTTGGGATGAGGCTTTTTACCGGGTAAATACCACCAATTGGGGTGGCAAATCCGGTTTTGATCAAAACCGAGCCTTCGCCGGCCTAGGCTGGACCTTTAATCCCCATGTCAGGACCGAATTGGGTTATTTAAATCAATACATTGATGATAAAAACCATATCAATGCCACCCTGCATCATTTGGGCATAGTCTCGGTTTTTGTCAATTTTTGAGCCATAACACGCTAGCGATGCTCTTCGGTAGCAAGTAGCTGTCATTCGCCGTGGCGAATGACAGACAAAATAGTTGGGTATCGTCAAAAGTCAGCCTTCAGATAGGGTGAGTTATCCGATAGATAAAGCGCTGGCTATCGATTAGCTTGTTGTTCACCATCAGCGCACTGCTTTTATTTTTATCGATTCGCGTAGAGCGCTCCACCGCCAATTTGGAGCGGTGGGCGGAAGGCATTCTTGATTTTCTAAGTTACCTGACAGCCCTTTTTCAATCGACAATCTTGGTCTCGTCAGAATGATGTTCTTGTTGCCGTGCCCCTTCAAAGGCGGTTACAGCAAGCATTTTTTCAATTCTGTTTAAGCGTTCGCTAATCTCTTGAATGGAGAGTTCAGCGCGCACATTAACACTGCGATCAATTGCAGTATCAAGACGATCTTGGGCGCTTTGCCGATTCTGCGACAGCATGATAATCGGTGCCTGAATAGCGGCAAGGATGGATAACATGAGATTGATTGAGAAATATATAGGGATAAGGATCGAACACCTCATGGAGCGGGCCGAGTATTTCAGTATTGACCATAGTCCAAAAACAAGGGCGGCAAAAAATATCAGGATAAATGTCCAAGAGCCGCCAAAAGCGGCAATAGCATCTGAAGCGCGCTCACCAAAAGTACTACGCTTAATTAAAATGTGTGTGTGCGTTAATCGTACGAAGTGCATCCGAGTTTATTGGGTATCGGTGCCGTAGATGGGGCTTTTTTTCGTCAACCGGTCTAAGGTCTAACCACGAAGCGATAGACAAGCAGCATCAAGACAGAAATACCAATAACAAATCCCAGAAAATGTTCCATATAGGCGACTAATACCAAGCAAATGGCCAGAAAGATACCCAGTAAACGGAACAGCCAGCCCATCGTTATGCCGGCAAGAAAAGTGCTGTGCGCCAACAATAACAGCAATATCAAACCGGTGGTTTGATTATCGAGACTGCCGATTTTTCTGAGAAAAAAAGTGAGGTAGAACGTGACCAACAAGCCTAACCAATGTTGAAATTGCTTTAAAAAAATTGTTTTGGCAGACACGCCTGAATCCAGCGAGGATTGCCATTCAAGATAAAGGCAGGCTCCGAAAAAAACCGGCACCATTGCCACCCAGTACCATTGGCTTAAACCTTCAAAAGCATCGGCAATACTGACCCCCAATACTGATAAAAACATCAGCCCCGCAAAAATATAACCATCAAATCGCACGGTTTTTTTGCCTTCGGCAAAGGTATTTTTTAGTCGTTCGAATCGGTTGTGTAGATTCATAGTGTTTTCCTAATGCTACCTTGTTAAATTAAGTGGATTATTTTCATTGATTAACATGCCTTCGTGTGAGTTTTTGCACACACTAACCACTGCGTCCTCTACGCTCCAAAAAAGCTTGTCCTTAAATTGCGCCTCGGCCAGTTTGAGTAATAATTGCCTGATCGGATCTTTGACACGCGCCAATAAAAGCACTTTATTTTGCCGTTTAAGTTCATTGGCAAGTTCAATCAAGCATTCAGCCGCCGTGCTATCCAGATTAGCACTTTGTTCAAGACTGATGATAAGAATATGCACATCCTTGCTGCGAGTAAAACGTCGCTGAACTTCAGCCAGAATACCTTCGACGCTGGCAAAAAATAACGGCTCTTCTGGTCGAAGAATTAACAAGTTTGCGTGCGTTATCGCCTTGGGGTGATTTTCTCTATCCACATAATCGCGTGAATGTCCAAGCTCAGCCAATTCTCTAACCACCGGCTGACTGAAGGTACGTATTGCTGCGGCTAATGACAATCCAACCGCAATCAACATGCCATGTAGCACCCCAAAAGCTAATACGGCTAAGATCGCGGCCAATGCCAGATATTGATCACGATTTATTCGCCAGAGATAAAGTAGTGCTTTAGGGTTTAAGGCATGGCTCAAGGCATTGATAACTGCCGCTGCCACAATGGGTTCTGGAATAAGCGCTATCCATGCTTTGCCAAAAGCCGCCATTAACAGCAAAAATAGTGCAGCAATGACACCGGCAAATTTACTTTTTGCTCCCGCGCCCTCATTCGCAGAACTCACTGAAAATCCTGCTCCGACCGGCATACCCTGGAGTAAACCTGAAACTAGATTGGCGGTTCCCAGCGCCAACAGCTCGCGATTGGGCTCGACGTCATTGCCGTGAATCAGCGCAAGACTTCGAATGCTACCCCAAGATTCAGCAACAATGATAACCAGTAAACCACAAGCCAGCTCCGCTAATCGAAGCCATTTTTCCAAAGGCAATAGGGGTAAACTAAAACCTGGCGGCCTGATCAACACCGGCCCGATGGTAGCCACATGCAGCTCGGCAAGATTCAGCAAGTGACTTAACCAGATACCCAATGCCAATACCACAAAAGCGCCGGGTACAGCGGGCCAACGCTTTTTTAGTCCCCATAACAAAATCAATGCGCCAAAACCAATGACTGCACTCCAGAAAGCCCACTCATGGACCTGGTGAATTAGCTCAACAACGATGCTAAAAGGATCGGCAGCACTGACTTTGCTGCCCAACATGATGGGCAATTGTTTAATGATGATGGTGACTGCCAAAGCAAACGAAAAACCATGCAGGACAGGGCGCGAAACGAATGCAGACAGCCGCCCAAGTCCGGCTTTGGCAAATAGGATTAAGCCGGCACCCGTTAATATGACTAACGCAAAGCCTAAGCCTTCGGCGGTATTGCCATCAACGGGATGCAATGATAAGACGACTGCAGCAAGCAGTGCGGCAGCGGATGAAGTGGGCGCAACAATAGCAAAATGACTTTTCCCTAACCAGGCATAACAGATTAAACCCACTAAGGCGGCAGTGATAGCGTGTTGAATCGGAAGATGCGCAATGGCTGCATAAGCCACTGCCTCTGGCAACAAAATAAAGGCAACCGATAACCCTGCAACGGCATCGGCGAGCGGCAAGCGCAGGCATGCCCCCGATAACCGAGTTTTAATGCTCAAATAATTTTGCATTGAATAAAGGCATCTTCGTTAAACGCGTAAATGGCGCACAGGCGATGGTAGCCATCCGCGATGATTACCTTGCTGTTTTGTTCGTCCCTGACCAAGAGTAGCGGCGAAAGACTCTTCCCCTTCAGGATCTTGTCCCGGTCTTTATCGACGTGTGAGTTGCTCACGCCCAATAAAGACAGCTGAGACGCTCTAAAAATGTCCTTAGCTTTGAAGCGCACAATCGCAGTGCGTCTAAATCTAGCCATCATTTCGGCAACCCTTGCTTCGCTGAAGAGGATCGTGAGATAGGATTCAGCCGCCGGGTAATCATGCTCCTCAACATCAGACAGCCAGTTGATTTCTTTCAATTTATCTTTAGCCATATAGTTGCCTCTGTCGGTAAAGCCGGTTTTTTAATTATCAGCACTTTATTTTTCCATTGCGACCTCATTAGTGTAATGGGCTTCGCAGTGTCCTCGCACTGGTTAAGCAATCGCGCCTACACAAAACGCAAGATAGAGCTGTGATCGTACATCATGCGCGATACATAGTTTTTTCGCATAGGGTGAGATAACACTTATCGGCACGCGCACACCAAGACATCGAATTTTTCTGGTACATCCTTGGCGTCGGGAATCGGCTTTATTTTGGCGGTGGCTTTGTTGTTTGGCAGTCTATTGGCTAAATGAATGTTGCCCCCCAAGGGGATAATATTTTTAGTGAACCTGAGGAGCGGGTAAGTTTTGTTCATCGTGCTGTTATTGTGGTGGAGCCGGTGGCAGACCGGGCGGTGGCGGTGGAATATACGTGGGCGGTGTCGACTCAGGAGAAGGCTGAATATACGAGGCTGGCGGCACAACTTGAGGCTGAGATATTGCGCCAGAGAACTGTCCCGACACGGGGACCTGGTGGCCTTTGGCATACATGCACTGAATATAAGCTATATCGTAATGCTGTTGCACCCCGTACATGGAGCTGCTGGCAGCGCCGGTGCCAACCAGACTGCCGCCGACCAAACCGCTACCGGCTCCGATGGCGGCACCGCGTCCGCCCCCGATGGCTGCGCCGGCTGCCGCACCAAGTGCTGTGCCGACTGCGGCGCTAGTGACGCCGCTATTCACTGCCGCTTGATTCGCTGTAGTGCCGCCGACTTGGAACGAAGCGTATTGCTGACAGATAGCATCGTCATTACGAAACTGATCAAAAGAAAGACCGGTACCGGGCAGCACCATGACGCTGGGACCGCTGGGTAAGCTGACACAACCGGATGCTGCTAGTATAACGGTGCTCGAAAGCATTAGGGTAAAACGTGACATATTCGTACTCCTTAGCGAGGTGCAGCGGGGGTCGGTGCAACTTGTAGCCACCCGACTGGACATTGCTTGATATAAGGGTAATAACCTTCGGGGTTATTGCAGTAATACCAGTAACCGGGTGCGTATTGTTGAGTAACAGGTGGAGCTTGCTGGATGTAAACCGGCGGTGTTACTGGTACGGCGATCACGGCGGGCGGATAAGCATAATAAGGGGAATAGTACGATCTATCATAATAGGGGAAAGGGTAAGTCCTACCATAATAGCCTAAGCCATAACCTAGGCCCAATCCCAAACCGATGCCGCTATAGTAGCCTCCATATCTCCAGCCACCACCATAATGCCTCCCACCATAGTGACCGCCACCATACCCTCCTCTCGCCCATACGGAGTTGCTGGTCATTGCTCCTATCAGGACGATAACCAAACCTGCCACTTTGATCTGTTTCATAGTCGTTTCCCTCCCACACCTAGCGGGATTCTTCAATTTTAATTTAACAAAATACCGTCAAAAGGACAGTTTGAGCCAGTTTAATCCGTTAAGCAAACCAAATCATTTGCTAAATAAGGGCATACTGAAAACGTTACAAGATGAGATTGGCTGGGCGCAAGCATCCGTCCGTAAAACACAGGAATTCCCGGTCGCCTGCATTTTTCATCAACAATACCGCCATTGTCCGATCTCGTTATTCGGTGGTATTGGCAATAATTTTATGAATGCGTTTACTACTGATAGCGATAATAATCAAAATAAACGGAATAGAAATGCCTTCAATGACGTCCGGATTGACTTTCCAGCCCATGATATGCAGCATTTCAGCTAATTTACCGATAAGACTGGCTGCATAATAAGTAATAGCGACCATCGAGATGCTTTCAACCATTTGTTGCATCCGCAGTTGCATTTTTGCCCGTAAGGCCATTGATGTGAGCAAACCCTGGTTTTGTTTCTCAATAATAATGTCGACACGGGTACGCAGTAATTGACTGGCGTTACTGACGCGTTCGGAAAGCAGGGTAAAGCGGTGAGAAATGGATTCGCAGGTATTAATCGCCGGTTCCAGTCGCCGCTTGATAAATTCACCCAAGGTCTGAATGCCTTGAATCCGGACTTCGCGCAAATCGTTTACCCGTTGCTCCACCAGTTGATAATAGGCGCTGGCGGCCGCAAAGCGAAAGTGATTGCTGGAGATGTAATTTTCAACTTCAGCGGCCAGTGTGGTTAACTCATCCAGTAACTCGCCATCATTATTGTCAGGCAGCGTCATTGAGTTGGTGATGGTATACAGTTGCCGATCGGACTTTTTCAAGGCCGGATACAATTTGCGTGCAATCGGAAAAGCCAGCAACGCCATAACCCGATACACTTCAATTTCAAACAGCCGCTGCAATAAACGCCCTGCCTGCTCCGCCCTTAAGTCGTTGTTAATAATTAAAAAACGGCTAAAACCATCAACATGAATGCGAAAATCGGTAAATACCGAGGCCGCACCGCCGGTGACTTTAGAGCCGATGACCGGATTGTCTGCAAAGTAAGTCGAGAGAGACGCTAAATCAGTATTTTCATCATAATGAATATCGGCAGCGGAGACTATGGTTGCATGAGCGGCAACAATGACTTGCCCGGTTAATTGCGACATCCAATCTACCGGAACTTTTTTTAGGGCAACATCCGCAAAAGGATTTTCAGGCGAATCATGCACATAAAAGCTGTAAGTACTAAACTCGCCGTGTTGTTCCCAGCGTATTTGAAAGGAATTAAAAGTGGCGCTAAAGTGATCGACTTCTTTTTCAGGCGGGGCCACGCCAAATCGTTCACAAAGCGTTATCAAATGCTTGCGTTCTTGCATTTTTTCGTCATTAGACAGCAATAGCGCAAGATGACTGGCTCTAACCGGCAAATTGAGATTAAACGGTGCCCGGGCATGGACCTCGTTGTGAAGTACAAAGCGTTGTGGATGATTTTCAGGAATGGGAAATAAAGTTGCCACGGTTTTTTTAGAATAAAATGATGAATGGAGTCAATTTTACCTAAAAAATGCAGTTGAGCTTGGCTATTATTGCCCATCCATTAAAATTGTAAATTCAGCACAAAGCCCAAGGAGCCTGATTTCATATTTCTGAGGAACAAGACATGAAGCGGGATTTTATGTCTTCAAGGTGTAAACCAGCGCTGATTTTACCCGCGTTATATTCACGTAAAGTTTTAATAAACAAGGCGGTAAAAATTTACGCGGTCAGTTTTGGCGCTGTTTGGCGGTGAATTTTCGACACTGATTGATCTGATGAACAGCATCAAACCGTACCGATTGATCAGCGGGTAAAACCCGAGAAGATTTATTTGGAGACTTTGATCAGGAAAAAACCGTAATCGGTAACGTTCATTGTTGCTGTCGGTCACCAAAAAATCAGCAACGGTCCTATGATCAGCCATATCAAAAATCAGAGTGGTTTATACTGCACAGACTATTTCTACATCCCCTAACGATCAAGGCTAACACTATGAACGAATGGTTTTTTTCTTTTGAAAATGCAACCAGCGGCCCCTATACGCCCGACTATGCAAAAACTTTTGCCCGCGAACACCAGGGCGCTTATTGTTGGTGCCAGCATTTTCCTGACTGGATTCCCATTTATGAGGCGACTGAAATCAGGCCGATGAAGAAAGATGGCGTCACGCCTTTTCCGCCGCCGCCCGCTTATATGATGTCACCCAAACCAACCGTATTGCCGGCCGCGCAGTCGGTTAATCCGGTTACTCCGGTTACTATGCAATCTTCCGTTATCGATGCCCAGTCTTCCAGTGGTTTTGGCCAACAAACCGTCACTGCGGGTATCGATTATAAAATCTACGGTCATGAAATGCAGTTTGTGGAAATCGAACTGGATCCACAAGAGAGCGTAGTCGCAGAAGCGGGGGCGATGATGTACAAAAGCGCGGATGTGAAAATGGAAACTGTTTTCGGTGACGGCTCAACGGCTCAACAAGCCGGCATTATGGGGCTATTGCTGGGAGCCGGTAAGCGCCTGCTGACTAACGAAAGCCTGTTTATTACCGTATTTACGCAAAGCGCTCAACGCAAAGGTAAAGTGGCGTTCGCCGCACCTTTTCCGGGAACCATTCTGGCGTTAAATTTGAAAGACTACGACCGGAAACTGATTTGTCAAAAAGACAGTTTTTTGGCGGCAGCCAAAGGCGTACAGATTGGAATTCACTTTCAACGCCGTATTTTAACCGGCCTGTTTGGCGGTGAAGGTTATATCATGCAAAAACTGGAAGGCGATGGCTGGGTATTTGTTCATGCCGGCGGCTGTCTGCAAAAAATAGAACTTGCCGTCGGTGAAACGCTGCATGTCGATACGGGATGCTTGGCAGCGATGACCGGTAGCGTCGATTTTGACATTCAACAGGCAGGTGGCATTAAAACCATGTTATTTGGCGGCGAGGGCTTATTTTTTGCCCGATTAACCGGCCCAGGTACCGTTTGGTTGCAAAGTCTGCCGTTCTCACGTTTGGCGGGAAGAATGCTTGCAGCTGCGCCACAAGGCGGCGGCAAGCATCAAGGCGAAGGTTCAATTCTGGGTGGCTTGGGTAATTTACTCGATGGTGATTGATGCGGGTTACCTGAACTGCGCGCCCCCCTTTTGCTTTCAGATTTTCAGCGGTTTCTTTGCCCGTTTTAATGACGTTGTTTCGTATGCGGACAGCCGTCAATGGTTGCTAGTGATTTAAGCCTACAGAATATTACGGCGAGGTTTAATCCGTTATTAACAAAACTTACCCCTGTCATACTCGTACATCAGCGGTATGTATGCGTTTTTTGCGGTTAATGCGGCAACAGAAAACGGTTATAATTCTAACGACTTTCACTTACAGAAAAATATTACGTTTTATGGCTAAGACTCGAACCCATTACGATAACCTAAAGGTTACAAAAGACGCGCCTGCCAGTGTCATCAGAGCGGCCTATAAAGCCCTTTGTCAAACTTTTCACCCCGATAAATTCCAGGGTAACAATGAAGAAGCCGAAAGAGTCATGAAGCTTGTCAATGCTTCCTATGCCGTATTAATAGATCCGGCTAAGCGCGCATTACATAACACCTGGATTCGAGAGCAAGAAGCTAAAGCCAAGCAACGGAGTGAAAAGTCACAGTTCGGCGACACCGGCAAAGCGCCTGAACATCAGCACGATCAAAAACAAAATACACAACAGGAATACACTCAGCCACCCCCATCAAGCACGAATAGCGAAAAAGATATATTTCAACGTGCACATGATTTGCACGACCAAGGCCGGTATGCAGAGGCTTTGCCGCTTTATCAATACTTGGCAGAACAAGGCGATGCAAAAGCTCAGTTCAAATTAGGCGTTATGTACGACCTGGGTCAATGCGCCACCCAGAATTATGCCCAAGCGCTCTCTTGGTATCTCAAAGCAGCAGAGCAAGGCAATTCGAATGCGCAATACAGTTGCGCCATTAAATACCAATCTGGTCAAGGTGTACTCCAGAACCAGACCAAAGCTGCTTATTGGTATCGCAAAGCAGCAGAACAAGGCAATGAAAAAGCATCATAGTAGCGGTTAAAAAAACTGAGCCTATCACCGCATTTAAGCGCGATTGCCTTGCGTCACCCTATCGTGATTGACACTCACGCGACCAGGGTTATAGTGACTGAATCAAGATTGTAGTCCGCCAGACCCGAAGCAACCGAGGATCGAAAATAAAATTAAAATCTTCCTTGCCCCTACATATTGGTCAACCGAACAGGCTAATTGTCGCTGAACAATTAGCCGTAAGCCGACAATGGCACTCATCCAATTTCTTACGCTGTATTTAGTTGCCTAGTTTTCTAAGTACTTCAATGCTATTGGGTTACTTAGGCGATGTCATAATACCGTCATGTATATGCGTTACTGTTAGCCTTTAGATAAAAGTCATATATATGAGGTGAATAATGCTGAGGCAACTAACAGGTGATGCTTGGATTTTGTATTTAAAAATCTTAAAACTCAAACAGTACACCGCCGACTTTCTAAGCAATGACATTGATAAACGGTTTACATTAGCAGAACGAGCCTATTGTAGATACGAACGGCGAAGGGATGCTTGGGTCCGTTCTGGCTTCGCTTGAATACATCCGTGTTGCTTATTCTGGTTAATTTGAATACCTAAAACCTAACGCATCGGTGGACACTCATTTTTTACCCTATGTGTTCAACTGAGCCAAGGAATTCATTTTTTCGCACCAAAATCAATCAGCAATTTTCAAATGATATTTCCGCACCCGATAGCGTAGTGTTTCCCGGGTGGCTCCAAGGTCTCTGGCTGCGGCAGTCAGATTATTATCCGCTCGCTCCAGGGCGGTCTTGATAATAAAGCAATCCATATCATCCAGCGCCATGCTGCCATCTAAGGGTAACCAAATGCCTTGCTCGGTTTGCGCTGCCTCAGGGGAAAGTTGTCCAGGCAATTGCAGCCATTGTCCGGGAAAGGTCGAGCCCTCGGAAAATAATACGCAACGCTCAATGACGTTACGTAACTCCCTGACATTACCCGGCCAGTAATGCGCTTTTAGCTTGTTCCAAACGGCATCGGGTATCTCTTTAACCTGCCGTCCGGCTTTAGCGTTGTATTCGGCAACAAATAACGGCACCAGCTCATCGAGGTCTTCCACCGCTTCGCGTAACGGCGGCAAGATCAGTTTGAACACACTTAAACGATGATATAAATCGGCGCGAAAACTGCCGTCCCGGGACATTTTTTCCAGATCACGATTACTCGCCGCAACAATCTGTACATCAACCTGAATTTCTTTTTCCCCACCTAAGCGCCGGACTTTGTGATCTTCAATGACCTTGAGCAGTTTGGCCTGCAAATCCAGCGGCATTTCGCCGATTTCGTCCATGAACAGGGTGCCGCCATCAGCCTGTTCGAGCAAGCCGCGATGCCGCCCTGCGGCGCCGGTAAATGCGCCGGGTTCATGACCGAATAATTCCGATTCCAGCAATTCCCGTGGCAGAGCCGCGCAGTTCACTTCAATCATCGGCTGTTGGGCGCGCGAACTGCCATAATGCAAAATGCGTGCGGCCAAACCTTTTCCGGTGCCGCTCTCTCCGCCGATAATCAGGGCGCTGAACGGCACTTGCGTCAGCTTGGCCAATAGCTGTCGCATGCCCTGCGCCTGTTGACTGTGGCCGACGTAAGCATCCGGCGAGTAACGCCGGTGTCCTTGCTTAGTTTGATCGACAACCCTTCGTTGGATGGACGCACTACGGGCAGCACTGGCGACGATCAGATCAAGGCGATCCAGATCGCAAGGCTTTTCCAGGAAATCATAAGCGCCCAGACGTAGTGCCCTGACAGAATCAGGCACATTGCCGTAGCCGGTTAAAAACAACCACTCGGCAATCGCTCCAGGCATTGCTCTCGGCAACTGCTCCTTGCGTTGCTCTACCTCCTGCATCCGTGCAGTCGTCGGCAACTGCTCCTTGAGTTGCCCTACCTCCCCCTTCCCTGGGGTCGTACCTTTTCCATCCTTGGAGTCGTCGGTATTGCCCGTCTCTTTTTTGATCTTTTCCATGAAATCCAACGCATTACCATCCGGCAAATTCATATCGGAAAGAATTAATAGCGGTTCTAGTTTCTTATTCAGCAATAATTCTCTAGCTTCGGCCAGATTGGTAGCCAGCGCCACTTCCCAACCGGACTGTCGATAATGGCGGGACAACTCGGAACCTAACAGTTTTTCATCTTCAATAATGAGCAGAGTTTTTATCATGATCTATCTCTGATTATGCATTCATTGGGCAACAATATGGATACGCATGCGCCATGAGTCGGTTGATTGCTTAGACGGATAGTACCACCCACATCTTTTACAAAGCGTTGCACCATTGCCAAGCCTAACCCGGTGCCGCGTTGACGACTGGTGCGAAAGGGTCGGATGCCATGCTCCAGCATATCCCGGGAAAAACCGATGCCGTCATCCTGTACGTCGATGCGTAATCCCTGCTTGCTGGTGCGTGCCTTAATATGGATAGTTCCGGGATTACCTTCAAGCGCATCGGCTGCATTCAGTATCAAATTCAACAAGGCTTGCCGTATCCCGCTCTCAGGCAAATGCACCGGCAAGGCGCAGGGAGCCTCTATTTCCAGGCGTATGTCTTCGGCAACCTGATAACGGGTCAACGCCACCAAATCCCGAATTAACGTCCTTACATCCAAAGTGGTGGCTTCTTCCGGCGAATGACGGCTCTGATCGAGCATGTCATTAAGCAGTCGTGCCATCCGTTTTAGTTCTGCATTAATCAAATCCAGCCTTTCCAGTTGGTCTTTGTCGTCAATTTCACGGCGTAAATTGCTAACCGCCATTTGAACTCCGGCTAGCGGATTTCGTATTTCGTGCGCTAATTCTGCGGCTACTTCTCCTATTGCCGCTAACCGGTCAGCTCTCGCCAAGCTGTATTGCTGTTCCAATAAGGCTTGCGTCGCTAGCCTGACCTCATGTTGCAGTGATTGTGCATGCAAGCGATTGCTATCTTCCAATTCCGCGAGATGGTTAACCATCTCGTTATAACTGTCAAACACAGGTAACAGCAGCGGATCGAGATGATCGGTGGTAATCGGGGTAAAATTTTCTTCGGTCAAATGCTGCAGCAACTCCCTCAAATCATTTAACGGATGCAGGATTCTGAAACGAAAAAATAATAGCGCTACAACCAATATTGCCAGAAAAATAGCTAGGGCTATATACAATTCGGTTTGGGTGCCCCGGCTAATGTCCTCCAATAATTCTTCGCGCTGCAAGGCTTCGTTATCCAGCGTTTCGCTCATCAATTTAAGCGTCGCTAACAGACGATTGTGCTGTTCTTGTTTTTGTAATGCGGGCAAATCAGCCAGCATAGTCCGGACCGTTTCCAGACTCGTTCTGGTCGCGGTTGATAAATAGCGATTGTCTGCCATCAACGCCTCCATCTCATCCAGCGTTTTGGTCAGTGCCTCTGAATGTGAATCCGACGCCGTTTCGGTCAAATATTCAATCAACGATTGCTGTAAGCCCACTGAAACATTTTGAATACGGTGCGAATAATTGACATAAGAAAAAACCGTTTCAAAATGATGCACATTCCGCCAGATCATGCCGCCGAGTATGGCAAGAGCCATCAACAATAAACCCAAGAAGGCCAGGCCACGCAGCTGGGCAGGACGGTAAAAGATTGGTTTCATTGAGCTCTCTTTGGAACGACTTAAAGTTTCTAATTATCGCATCATCTGTCAAGATACGTTCTATCCTATTGACCGGATTGAGAATCAACAGCCCCATAGATTATTTATCAATGAGTTACAGGATAGAATTAAAAGTTGATAAATAACGCCCCCATAATCAAGTGATACAGGGGGTTATTGGTGTGGCTGGCGTCATCCAGATACGGGTTAAGATAGCCCGCTTCAGCCCGAAGCTTTTGCTGAAGGTCCAACTCAGGCACGCAAACGCAAGGTTTTGATCGAAACCGGACTGATGGTGTCTATTGTTTTTTCGCCCTTCGCCTTTTTTTCGTGCTTTTCGTGGACTAATCGTTAATCATGCCGCTTGGCATCATCCGGCAATTTATCAAATATCGGATGCTTACCAATGCCGTAATGCTCCGGATAATAAACCGCCCCCAGATACAAGCCGTCAGGCGGTGCAGTCACTCCACCCAGCTTGCGGCTTTTAACCTCAAGCAGCTCCAGAGTCCAGTTTATCTCCTGCTTTCCGGCCCCTATGTCCATCAATACTCCGGCAATATTCCTGACCATGTGATGCAAAAAAGCATTGGCGGAAATATCAATAATGACCTTGTCATCCTCCCGATAAACATGAATAAAATACATCTGCCGACAAGGACTTTTCGATTGACAACCTTGCGCCCTGAACGAAGAAAAATCATGCTTGCCGATCAGATGTTGCGCCGCCCGGTGCATTTTATCGACATCCAGCGGGTTATGATGCCAAGTCACCTGCTTGCGTAATAATGCCGATTTTATGGGCCGATTAAGAATAACATAGCGATAAAAACGGGCAATGGCGCTGTATCTGGCATGAAAATCGCCTACGGCCTGCTTTACCCAGGTAATTCTGACATCATCCGGCAAATTACTGTTGCCGCCCAACATCCAGGCATGAAGTTCGCGCTCTATTTTTGGCTCAAAATGCACCACCTGCTCAAGCGCATGTACACCGGTATCGGTTCTTCCCGCACACTGTACGGTGACCTTATGATTAGCAACTCTCGACAAAGCCTGTTCAAGCACCTGCTGAACACTGCGCTGATTCGTTTGCCACTGCCAACCGCAAAAACCGCTGCCATCATATTCAATACCTAGAATGATGCGTGTCATGTAGGCCTCTTTTGGACACAATCAAACTTTACCTTGACTGAAAAACAATTATTCATGAATGTAAACCTTAACTCCAACTTCTACCCGATTAAACAAATCCAATACATCGGCATTTTTCATACGAATACAGCCGTGCGATTCAGGGCTGCCGTGCATCAGTTGATCAGGACACCCGTGTATATAAATATATCGCCAGGTCGTATCGACTTTGCCGTAACGATTTTTATGCGGTTCCAGTCCACCCAGCCACAGAATCCGGGTTAATATCCAGTCTCGTTGCGGATATTGCCTACCCAGGCCAGCGCTGTATATTTCACCGGTCGCCCGTCTGCCGACAAAAACCGAGTTTAACCGCTGACCCGCGCCAATTTTAGCTCTGATATTATGCCAGCCAGTGGGCGTACATTGGCTGCCCATGAGTTCGCCTGCGCCTTTTTTAGCCGTGGAAACCGGATAAACCTGCACCGGGTTGCCATCCGCATAGAGAGTCAATTGTTGACTGGCGATACCAATATCCAGACAATTTTGTACTTTGCCTGTCTCATCATTTTTCATAAGCGCTGAAACAAAAACCCCTTACAACAATTTATAGCTTAGGCGAACTTGAATAATCGATAAAAATTTTCAGTCGATAACTCTGCGATTTTATTGATCGTGGTGCCACGCAATTCTGCTACGTGTTCTGCAACATAGCGTACGTAGGTTGGATAGTTGGGTCTGCCGCGGAAGGGTACTGGAGCCAGATAGGGCGAATCGGTTTCGATAAGGAAGCGATCGGCGGGTACTTTTTTGGCGACTGCTTTGATTTCCTTGGCGTTGTTAAAAGTGACTATACCTGAAAAGGAGATATAAAAATTCAAATCCAAGGCTTTTTTAGCAAATTCCCAGTCTTCGGTAAAACAATGGATAACCCCCCCTACTTCACCAGCGCCCTCTTCTTCCAGGATACGCAGGGTATCGTCTTTGGCTTCTCGGGTGTGGATAATCAACGGTTTATGCAACGCTTTTGCGGCATTAATATGGTTTCTGAAGCGTTGGCGTTGCCAGTCTACATCGCCTTCACTACGAAAATAATCCAAACCGGTTTCACCTATGCCGATGACTTTATCGGGGCGCCCTAAAGCAATAAGCTCTTCGACACCGGGGTCTTGGCCATCCTGAACATTGGGATGCACCCCTACGGTCACGGATATTTGCGCATAAGCAGACACCAAATCCAGCATTGCCGGATAGGCTTCCAAATCTATCGCAATACATAACAGGTGTTCAATTTGGCTATTTTCCGCTTCGCGCATAAAACAGGCAAAATCATTTTGATAGGGTGCCAGATCGATACGATCCAGGTGACAATGGGAATCTATTAACATGAAAAATTAAGGTTCAAGGTTCAAGGTTCAAGGTGAAAGGAACAAGGCGAAAAATCTAAGTTCAACACGCCCTTGAACCTTGATCCTTGAACCTCACATAGTATGCGTCGAACGGTCATTTTCTAAAGAACCGGCCAGATAGTTTTCAATTTTGTTGCGGGCTAGTCCGCCGTCCTGATCGCTAAATTGTACGCCGACGCCGCTGGCTCTATAGCCTTCCGAGCCGGGAGGGGTTATCCAGATTATTTTACCGGCTATCGGCAGCCGTTCGGTTTCGTCCATCAAATTGAGCAACATGAATACTTCCTGCCCCATTTCATATTCACGGTTGGTAGGAATAAACAGGCCTCCATTGGTAATAAAAGGCATGTAGGCTGCGTACAACGCATTTTTATCTTTAATGGAAAGGGACAATATGCCTTGTCCTGGCGCTGCATCTGCCATGTCATTTGCTCCGGTTAAGTTCGTGCCATTGGATTAAAATTTCTTCAAACAATAACTGCTTGTTTATTTGGGTATCCAGTCGCTGCCGGTCTGACAATAATAAATCATACAATTTATAAAGCCCTTTTACGTCTAGTCTCCGTGACAGTTCCTGCAATGGCTCATTCAAATCTGGATTATATAAATTGGTAACCTGAGCTTGGTAAAAACACTTAATCAAATCGATAACCCAGGATGTCATCCAGAATATTAACGGCGATGCCGGTAGCTTGTGCCAATCTTCGGCAATAATAACCGGAGATTTAAGCTGTTTCGCTATCGCCATCCATGTGTCGAAACATTCATTACGCAAGGTTAATGTTTGATCATTGGCATATTCCAGTGCCAGTAAAGGCGCTCCCTGCGCTAAAGAGACGTTGAGCGGCAACGTCTTATTAGTAGCTGCATCACATCGCAATATTTCTGCCAGCCACTTAACCGCGACTTCCTGATCCGGTGTGGCTACCGCCAGTTTCTGACAACGGCTGATTATAGTTGCAGGCAATTTAGCCGGTTTTTCGGTAATCAAGATAATACTGGTGCGTTCGGTCGGCTCTTCAAGGCATTTCAAGAAGGCATTAGCCGCTGCATTATTCATCTTGTCGGCGGGATTGACAATAACAACACGCTGAGTCTCAAACTGGGGCTTTAAGGTTAAGCGGCTAATCAGGCTACGTATCTGCCCGATACCAATGCCTTTACCCGGTTCCTCGGGCTGTATCTGGATAAAATCGGGATGTGTATCCGCATTAACCAGCAAACAGCTGCTGCAATGCCCGCAAGCCGTACCGCTGGCCTGCGGTGTTGCACAAAGCAGGGCAGCGGCGAACTGATGAGCTAATTGCTGCTTGCCCAAGCCTTTATTGCCGGTAATGAGTAAAGCCTGAGGAATACGTTTTTGCGCGATATAACTGCACAAATACTTCCACTGATGCTGTTGCCAGGGTAATAACCGGTTCGGCAACGTCATTTTGCGCTGCCGTGCCTGGGGGAAGTCGGACAATTCAAGGTGTACAATCCCAACAAAATACGAATGACATCAGTAATGGCTCTTTGCACATCGGCTAACGGTTGATTGGCTTTTATAAGTTTGATGCGCTCCGGGTACAGTTCAGCCTGCAATAAATAAGCGCGCCTAACGTTTTCAAAAAAACTGATTTTTTCTGACTCAAAACGATCAAAAGCACCGCGTTTTCTGACTCGCTCTATACCTATGTCAACCGGCGCATCCAATAACAGGGTTAAATCAGGCCTTAATGTGCCTTGCACCAGATTTTCCAGCCACTGTATGGTGCTAATTTTCATGTTCCGGCCTCCGCCCTGATAGGCGTAGGTGGCATCGGTAAAACGATCGCAAAGCACCCATTTTCCATGCGCCAAAGCCGGCTCAATCACATGCTTTATATGTTGGGCTCTTGCCGCAAACATCAGCAATAATTCGGCCTGTTCTGAAATGGCCTCGCTGTCGTTATCCAGCAATAATTGACGTATTTTTTCGGCCAACTCGGTGCCGCCGGGTTCACGCGTCACCACAACAGAAATATCATGTTGTTGTAAGTAATCTTTTATAAAAGCCATATTGGTGGTTTTGCCTACCCCCTCACCGCCTTCCAGAGTAATAAACTTGCCTCGGATCATTTCTTGTTCCTTTGGAATTCATCAACGGCAGAGTTGTGGTCTTTTAAAGTTGCTGAAAACACATGCGTACCGTCACCACGAGCTACAAAATAAAGGCTGTCGTCCTTCGCAGGATGCAAGACCGCATGAAGTGCATCACGTCCGGGCATCGCAATCGGCGTTGGCGGTAAACCGCTAATAACATAAGTATTGTAAGGTGTAGCTGTCGTTAGATCTTTAGATCGAATATCACCCTGATAACTTTCGCCTATCCCGTAAATGACGGTAGGATCAGTTTGCAACAACATATTCCGTTCCAGCCTACGGATAAATACGCCGGCGATTAAGGGTCTTTCAGCAGCGACCCCGGTTTCCTTTTCTACAATCGAAGCAAGAGTCAGAGCTTCATAAGGCGTTTTAAACGGTAGATTTTCTTCTTTATTGAGCCATTCTTGTTGCAATACCTGCTGCATTTTATCGTAAGCTCGTTTTAATACAGATACATCGGGCGTATGTTTTTCGAAAAAATAAGTGTCGGGGAAAATCAAGCCTTCAGGCGATACAGGAGCAATCGCTTCTGACTCAAGTTTGCTCATGATGCTTTTAAAATCAACGCTATTTAAGGTGTGCTCGATATGGGGATTTTTCTCAATTTCGAGCAGAATTTCCTTAAAGCTCCAACCTTCAGGAAAAGTAATCGTGTGCTGCTTGGTCTTCCCTTGAACGAATAAGGCTAATATTTCAGGCAAAGTCAGCTCGGAAGTTAGCTCATATTCCCCTGTTTTCAGTTTTTTGAGTGCATTTTCCTGCAAGGCAACGACTTTAAACCAAAAGGGTTTAACCGCTATTTTTTGGGCAACAAGCTTGTCGATAATCCGGTTAATCGAGTCGCCTTTTTCAATTTCTATATAAACCGTTTCGCCGACCAGCACCGGTTTAGTTAACGCACTCTGGTAGTCCATCCATAGCCAACCGCCTACAAAACTTAAAATCAGCAAGACAAAGCCAATGATTTTATTGTTCATTGTTGATACCTCTACTGGTAAACTCGCTCAGTTGGATTTGAATGCTCTGGGTTATCGGACCGACTGAGAAATGCGTCGTTGCGATTTGCTTGATAGGCCAGATGCCAATAATTGAATTACAAACGAATACTTCATCGGCTGATAACAGCTGGTCGCTGGTAAACCTATGTTCAACGACGGAAAGACCTTGTTCAACTGAACGCATCATTATAATGCTGCGCATAATACCCGCAATGCCTGATTGCTCGAGTGCTGCGGTATAAAGATTATTATTTTTAATGTAGAACAGATTAGTCATTGTTCCCTCAATAACATAATCATTGATATCCAGCATTAGCCCTTCCTGAATCGCTGCATCAGTCCATTCTGCTCTCGCCATGACCTGTTCAAGCCGGTTCAAATGCTTAATGCCCGCTAAGATAGGGTTCAAGCCTAGCCGAGTTGCGCAAAATCGCGCGACTATCCCCTGCTCTGAATAGTTTGTCGGGTAGTCGGGGTAAGGATGGAGACTTAATACGCGAGTAGCTTGAATGACATCAGGTGGCCGATAACCACGTCCACCTGAGCCGCGTGTGACTATAATTTTAAGCACAGCCCGGTTGGAAGGCATACTGCGGCAAAGTTTTTCAGCTTCAAGACTAATTAATTCTGCACCGGGAAAAGGGATATGAAGCCGAAGACAACCTGAATTTAACCGGTCTAAATGCCGCTGCAGACAAACAACCTGTCCGCCTCTCACTTCAATGGTTTCGAATAATCCATCGCCGTATTGAAAACCGCGGTCGGATATTTCGATATGCTCCTTGCTTTCACCATTGACGAGATAAATAGTGGGCAGAAAAGCGCTGCCCACCCTACTACTCGTACCGTTTAAAAATCAACGAACCGTTAGTGCCGCCAAAGCCGAAAGAATTGGACATGGCTACATCGATTTTCATATTTCTTGCGGTATTCGGCACAAAATCAAGATCGCATTCAGGATCTTGATTTTCCAGGTTAATGGTCGGCGGAGCAATTTGGTTTTTGATGCTTAAGGCAGTCAATACCGCTTCAATACCGCCCGCAGCACCCAATAAATGACCGATCATGGACTTTGTTGAGCTGACCGCAACTTTATAGGCGTGAGCGCCCAATGCGGCTTTCATCGCCTGAGTTTCGCCAATATCACCGGCCGGCGTTGATGTACCATGGGCATTGATGTAATCGACGGCATCCGCATTTAAACCGGCATCACGCAGTGCATTTTTCATGCAGCGCGCTGCGCCTTCGCCACCGACTGAAGGCGTGGTCATATGGTAAGCGTCACCGCTCATGCCAAAGCCCACTAATTCAGCATAAATTTTTGCGCCACGCGCTTTGGCATGTTCCAATTCTTCGAGAACTACAACGCCGGCACCATCACTTAATACAAAGCCGTCTCGATCTTTATCCCAAGGACGACTAGCGGCCTGTGGATTGTCATTGCGGCGTGACAAGGCTTTTGCCGAGGCAAAGCCGCCCATCGCTGTCGGTGATGTTGTGCAGCGCTCTGCGCCGCCTGCAATCATCACATCGGCATCGCCATATTTAATCAATCGTGCAGCATCGCCAATGTTGTGCGTACCGGTAGAACAGGCGGTAACAATGGCATAGTTAGGTCCTTTTAATCCGTATTTGATTGAAAGGTTGCCTGAAATCATGTTGATAATGTTGCCTGGGACAAAGAACGGCGAAATACGTCGCGGGCCGCTTTTATCATAGGTCGCATAGCATTCTTCAATACCGGTAATACCACCGATACCCGATCCGATAGCAACGCCGATGCGCTCGGCATTCGCTTCGGTGACTTCAATACCTGAATCTTCAATAGCCTGGCAGCCAGCGGCAATACCATAATGGATAAATCCATCCATGCGTTTGGCATCTTTTTCGGGAATATACTGACTGATGTCAAAATTTCTTATGACGCCGCCAAAGGTGGTGGCAAAAGAAGAAATGTCGAAAGAATCAATTGGGCTTATACCGCTTTTACCATTAATAATCCCATCCCATGTTTCTGAGACCGTATTAGCTAAAGGCGTGATTGCGCCTAATCCAGTTATGACAACTCGGCGTTTGCTCAATGTGATTTACCGTAAGAAAAATAAAGGCGGGAATAAAGGATTAGATAGGTCGATAGTGCAACGTAACACTGCAATCGAAGCACTACCTTGGGTTACGCTACGCTCGGCAATTTCTCCTGATTGCTCTACCTCCTGCATCCATGCAGTCATCGGTTTGTGCTCCATGCGTCGCTTGATCCCCCATCCTTGGGAGGTCGTAACCCAACCTACAAAAATCAGTTTTTAAGAAGCGTTTTTTACTACGTAATCGATAGCTTGCTGAACAGTTGTGATTTTTTCAGCTTCATCGTCTGGAATTTCGCATTCGAATTCTTCTTCAAGAGCCATGACGAGTTCAACTGTATCAAGAGAATCAGCACCAAGATCATCTACAAATGAAGCATCAGTAGCAATATCTTCTTTAACACCCAATTGTTCTGCAACAATCTTTTTTACTCGTTCTTCAATGTTACTCATAGTTATTATCCTCAAACACTGTAAGTTCACCAGGGTCTAGCCTGAAACCTACAATAGTATTGTTATTAATTTTATTTGAAATCCCGTCTCCGGAAATTCCAGACGGCGGGGGAATTATACTTTATATTGCAATAATGTCACAATAATAAGGCATGAACGTACTGTTATGACCTATAGGCGACACCTCTTACGGCATGAACATGCCACCATTGACATGAATATTTTCACCGGTGATATACGCTGCACCATCAGAAGCCAGGAATGAAACTGTATGGGCGATCTCTTCTGCCTTACCCAAACGAGACAGAGGAATAGATGACAGTAGGGCATTCTTAATATCATCACCCAGCTCCTTAGTCATATCGGTATCAATAAATCCAGGCGACACCGTATTGATAGTAATATTGCGCGACCCCACTTCTTTGGCCATGGATTTGGCAAACCCAACCATACCGGCCTTTGCGGCGGCATAATTTGCCTGCCCTGCATTACCGGTTGCACCGACAACCGATGAAATATTGATAATACGGCCTGTTTTGGCTTTCATCATGCCTCGCAGTACTGCTTTGCTCATACGAAAAACCGAAGTCAGGTTAGTGTTGATAATATCATCCCACTCTTCATCTTTCATACGCATCAACAAATTATCACGAGTGATGCCGGCATTATTAACTAATACCGCAGGCGCCCCAAACCCGTCATTAACCATTTTCATAACTTCTGCGATAGATTCCGGATTAGCGACATCAAGCTTCAAGCCCCTGCCCTGCTCACCCAGATAGACAGAAATTGAATCGGCGCCGTTATCGGTAGTGGCAGTACCAATAACAAAAAAACCATCCTGAGCCAATCTGGCTGCGATTGCTCGACCGATACCGCGACTGGCGCCCGTCACTAAAGCTATTTTTTTAGCCATTGAGTTGCTCCAATAGTATATTGAATGATCCCGAATCATACATGGATCTATGCTCGGCATCCTTGGCGATACGTTTATTCAATCCGATTAATGCCTTGCCGGGACCACATTCAACAAAACAGGTAACACCCTGATCATGCATAAACTTGATACTGTCAGCCCAACGCACCGGCTTATAGAGTTGTTCTTTTAATGCGTTACGGATGACTTCAGGGGCGCTGTGCGACGCGACATCTACGTTATGAATCAGCGTCATTTTTGGCGTATCAATAACCGTATTCTGCAGTTGTTGATCCAGCTTTTTAGCTGCCGACTCCATTAATGCACAATGCGAAGGCACGCTGACCGACAACAGTACGACTTTTTTGGCCCCCGTCGCTTTTGCCGCCAACATGGCTCTTTCTACGGCGGCAACATTGCCTGCAATAACCACCTGCCCCGGCGAATTAAAGTTAACCGCAGAAACGATTTCATCCTCAGCTGTATCGATGCAAACCTTAACAACTTGATGATCTTCAAGGCCCAAAATTGCCGCCATCGCGCCGACACCGGGAGGCACGGCTTCCTGCATCAAACGCCCTCTTGCAGCAACCAGCCTTATGCCATCTTCAAATGACAGAGCCTCCGAACAAACCAAGGCGGTATATTCTCCTAGACTATGCCCAGCCATCCATGCGGGACGAACACTACTGTGTTTACACCAGGCTTCCCAAACGGCCACACCGGCAGCCAGCATGGCAGGCTGGGTATTATGGGTTTGATTAAGTTCT
Source organism: Methylobacter arcticus (assembly GCF_050917435.1). Lineage (NCBI taxonomy): Bacteria > Pseudomonadati > Pseudomonadota > Gammaproteobacteria > Methylococcales > Methylococcaceae > Methylobacter > Methylobacter arcticus. Next base: position 1,032,113 of record NZ_CP159583.1, on the reverse strand, counting down.
TCCTCAGGGCCTTGGGCAACAATAGACCATAAATCTTTGCCCAGCGCATCGGATGCCCGTTCGAAAGTATGTTTTACCTCAGGATAACTGGCGGCCAAATCCGTTAACATGCCGACCGATTGCGACCCTTGTCCTGGAAAAACAAAAGCTAAATTATAAGTTTGGTTATTCATTTTAATACGCTTTTAGTATTTAATTAATGCAGAACCCCAAGTGAATCCTGCGCCAAACGCTTCAAGCAACACGACTTGTCCGCGTTGAATCCGACCATCCCGAACACCTTCATTGAGGGCGAGCAGCACGGAAGCAGATGAAGTATTCCCCTGAGTCTCAAGAGTCAAAATAACATGATCCATGGACATTTTTAATTTTTTTGCTGTCGCCGCTATAATCCTCGTGTTCGCCTGATGAGGAACCAACCAGTCAATATCGGATTGCTGCATGTTATTTGCAGCCAGCGTTTCATCGACTATGCGCCCCAGCGTGTTGACAGCCACCTTGAACACTTCGTTGCCGCGCATGTTGATGTAACCTGCTTCATCTTTATTCGCCTCGGTAGCCGCCTGAGGGTTTGGACAATACAATAGGTCTTCATATTCGCCATCAGAATGAATATGCGTCGACAAAACACCGGCATTATCCGATGCACTCAGCAATACCGCGCCCGCACCATCACCAAATAAAATACAAGTTCCCCGGTCCGTCCAGTCAACAACGCGCGAACAGATTTCAGAGCCCACGACAAGAACCATCTTGGCAGCACCTGATTTTATATATTGATCGGCAATACTCAACGCAAAAATCGAACCTGAACATGCGGCCTGCACATCAAAGGCAACGCAGTTTTTAATACCCAAACGCCGCTGCAATAAACAGCCGGTACTGGGGTAAACACGATCAGGCGTCCCGGTCGCAACGATGATCAAGTCGATGTCTTCGGGATCACATGCGGCAGCTGCTATAGCCTGTCTTGCCGCGATTTCAGCCATGCTTGAGGCTGTTTCGTCAGCGCCTGCAATGCGACGACTTTTAATGCCGGTACGCTCAAAAATCCAGCTATCGGAAGTATCAACAGTTTGTGATATTTGTTCATTGGTGCGAACTTCTTCCGGTAAATAACCACCGGTACCGATTACTTTTGAATATCGCGTCATGCATTCTCTCTCAGGGCCAAGGTTTTTTCGACTTGTTCGCTTATTTTTTTGATAACGTCTTTTTTGACTTCAATCTCAGCAAGATGAATAGCTGTTTTAAACGCCAGCACATCAGCGCCGCCATGACTTTTAATGACTAACCCGCGTAAGCCTAAAAAGCTTGCACCATTATACAAGCGCGGATCGATACGCTTTTTAAAGGATTTAAGCACCGGATAGACCAGCAATCCTGCCAATTTGGTAAAAATATTTTTGCCAAAAGCCTCTTTTAACGCAGTACCTATCATTTTTGCCGCACCTTCAATAGCCTTGAGCGCAACATTACCAACAAAACCATCGGTAACAATCAAATCAACCTGAACATGGCCTGCATTTAAAGAATTACCTTCCACATAACCTATATAGTTTAACGACGAATTTTCCAGTAATTTTGCAGCCGCTTTAACCTGCTCATTACCTTTCATATCTTCTTCACCAATATTTAACAAGCCCACCCTGGGATTATCAATATTTTCAACCGCTTTAACCAGTTCCGCACCCATCACCGCAAATTGAAAAAGGTGTTCTGCCGTACAATCCACATTTGCTCCCAAATCAAGCACATGGGTATGCCCGCTAATTGACGGCAACGTCGAAATAATAGCTGGACGACTGATACCGGGGATCATTTTAAGTACAAATCGGGCAGTCGCCATTAAAGCCCCGGTATTTCCGGCACTAACGCAGGCATCTGCACGACCGTCATGAACTAGGTTGATGGCAACCCGCATAGACGAGTCTTTTTTATTTTTTAGCGCTTTGGACGGAGACTCATCCATTTCAACGCATTGGGATGCGTGCTGAATGGTAAGCCTATCTTGATAATTAATTAATGCCTGCGCCAACTGTTGCTTGAGAACAGTTTCGTCACCCACTAAAATTAGTTTTAAGTCTGGATTGTTCTTTAAACAATCCAATGATGCCGGTATGGTAACTTCAGGACCGTGATCCCCGCCCATTGCATCAATCGAAATTGTTAGGCTCACGCTTACGGATAACTCCTGAGTTATTACAAAGAAGCCGAAGCTGATCTGATCAGCTTCGGCATATCATTATGCTACAAGAACAGAAGATTGATTAATCTTCGCTGCCATTGCTTACAATTTGACGACCTTTAAAGAAACCGTCTGGAGTCATGTGATGGCGAATATGAGTTTCACCCGTGATTGGATCCTGAGATAAGGTTCTACCTGTTAACGCATCGTGTGAACGACGTTGACCACGTCTTGAACGCGATACTTTACTTTTTTGTACGGCCATTATAAATCTCCAGTGTTTTTAAATTTGGCTAAGATGGAAAAAGGATTTTTGGTGGGCGGCTGCTGCTCATTAAGTGCAAAATCCGCCTCTTTATTACCAGACTTATGAGCGAGACAATTGTGCGAGTGCCTAGGGAATGCAGGCAAAATAAGCAATAATTCGTCTTCGACAATGTTTTTTAAAGGCATTTTACCCTCAACAACTAACAGTGGCTCGTAATCCTCGGGTAATCTATCTGCTTGATCTATTGAAGTAACAATACCTAGCTTAATGGTATGCTTGACAGGCCACGGCACTGCCTGTAGGCAATTTTGACATTCAAGCTCCAGAACTGCTTCCATGTACCCCTCAATTTTGGCCAACCTTCCCTCCCGACCAAAAAAAAGATCCACAGTTACAGCTCCTGTCTCGTCAAACAGTAAATCTGCCAAACGATCCAAGCTACTTACGGGTATTTGCCCCTTCAATTCACCACGCTTATCAGCGAGGTGCAAGGGATCTATATATTCAGGTAATCGAGCTAACATAACCGAGCAATGTTATATGGAAACAACAAATTCGTCAAATCTGTGTGCAGTATCTTTATCATTATTTAACAATAACAGGCTTATTGGCAAGTTCATTAGGGTTATTTGTACCGGGCGGAAAATGCGCTGCCAACAACAGCGTAATACGCTCGATGCCTCGTATCGAGCCATGCAAAAAATCACCCTGCTTGAATTCTTTCTGCATAGCCTCGGCTGTCGCATCCCACTCCGCTTGCGCCACGCGCTTGGCAATCCCCCGGTCTGCGATAATATGAACTTCCCGATCCGCCAGCAACAGATAAATCAACACACCGCTGTTCCCTTCGGTATCCCAGACCCGTAAATTTGAGAACACCTCTATCGCGCGCTGCCGAGCCGATATGCCACGCCAAACCCTAGCCAATGCCAGCGTATTTTCAACGGCAAAACGAAGCTCGCCACGATGCTGAAGCTCGGACTGCTGTACTGCGTGCTCTATCTCGGCCAACACAACCTTAGGAAACGACACGCGCCAGCACCATGGCGGCATAAGAGCATGCCGAAACCAACGCTTAATATTTACCATGATCCTGATGCGCCTCCTCCGCCAAAGCCACCGCCGCCGCCACTCCATGAGCCTCCACCACCACTCCCGCCAAAGCCGCCTCCGTTAGACAATCCGCGCCCACCCGTTAAACGGACACTGATAATAAAAAAAATCATTATCCCGACAAATATCGCTACCGAAAAAGCTAAGCCTAAAACCAATACGGCCACGATGCCACCACCCAATCCCGCCAGCATGCCGGCCATGACTCGGCCCACCACGGCTGACAGCATAAAACCTGCGATTAAGCCACCCATCAAAATGAAAACGAAAGCCCCCTCACCCAGTTTTTCAGTCGAATTTTCAGATGGCGCAGGCAAATTCTCGCCTTCGATCAGCTTAATTAATTGCACAACCCCAGCATCGATGCCGCCCGCATAATCACCCGCCTTAAAAAACGGCGTAATAGTTTCGGCAATTACCCGCTTGGCAACCGCATCGGGAATAATGCCTTCCAAACCATAGCCAACTTCCAACCGCAGCTTGCGGTCATCCTTGGCAACGATCAGGATAACGCCGTCATCGACACCTTTACGGCCGGTTTGCCATAAATCCGCAACCTCTATACCAAACTCGGCTATATCTTTAGGTTGCGTGGTCGGGACGATTAACACCGCAATCTGGCTGCCTTTTTTCGCTTCAAACGCAGTCAGCTTAGCCTCCAACGCATTAACCTGTTCGGCGCTGAGTGTAGAGGTGAGATCGGTGACCCGCTGTGCCAGCTTGGGAACGCCAACCACGGCCCAAGCCGTTATGCAAAATGACAACAAGAAAAATCCGAGTCCGTAGCGAACTCGGGGAAACATCAAAGACGACATATTAATGACTATTCACCGTTGCAGGAGCACCAAAATCCACTTTGGGCGGAACCGCAATGGCTTGTTCATTTTCTACCGTAAAGCTTGGCTTGGTCCGGTAACCGAACATCATCGCAGTCAAGTTGGAAGGGAAAGAACGCACGGTAATGTTGTATTCCTTGACCGCAGCAATATAACGATTGCGTGCGACGGTGATACGATTTTCGGTGCCTTCCAATTGAGCCTGTAAATCACGAAACAGACCATCGGCTTTCAGTTGCGGATAGCTTTCCGCCACCGCCAACAGCCGTGAAATCGCACTGGTCATTTGCCCCTGAGCGGCGATAAACTTTTGGAACGCCTGCTCATCATTAACCAATTCGGGTGTGGCCTGCAACGCCCCGACTTTGGCGCGAGCCTCAGTCACTTCGACCAGCACATCCTTTTCGTGAGCCGCGTAGCCTTTCACCACATTCACCAGATTAGGCACCAGATCGGCGCGGCGCTGATACTGGTTTAGCACCTCCGCCCATGCAGCTTTAATACCCTCATCACCAGACTGTAGCGTGTTATAACCGCAACCGGACAAAACCATCATCATCAACAAAACAATCAGCTGTTTAAACATATCAACCCCGTAAGTTAGGCTTTAAAACTTAGCGGTCATACACATCGCTTAAGCCTATTCAATTAAAAAAATACTTTTACCACAAAGACGCGAAGAGCATGAAGAAAAGCAAAAATAAAAACCTGCGTTTGCGGGATAATTACAAAATTTCGCGTGCTTCTTTAAAAATTAAGCCACCCCGAACCGAATGAAGTCGCAAAAACAAGACTGACTATAGTCATCAGCTTGATTAAGATATTTAAAGACGGGCCGCTGGTGTCTTTAAACGGATCGCCTACCGTATCGCCCACCACCGCAGCTTTGTGAGAAGCGGAACCCTTGCCGCCGTATTGCCCTGTTTCAATCCATTTTTTCGCATTGTCCCAGGCACCACCCGCATTCGCCATCATCACCGCCAGCAAAAATCCGGACGACATCGTGCCGACGAGCATACCCGCGAGGGCCTCTTTACCCAAAACATGCCCTACAACTATTGGCACAATGACCGCCAATGCGCCAGGCAAGATCATTTCACGCAAAGCGCTTTCGGTGCTGATACCGACACAGGCCGCGTAATCAGGCTTTCCTGTGCCGTCCATCAAGCCCGGAATTTCACGAAACTGACGACGCACTTCAACAACAATCTCGTGAGCCGCTTTACCGACAGCCAGCATGGTCAGCGCGGAAAACAGATAAGGCATCATCGCGCCAATCAGGAGTCCCGGCAGCACAGTAGGCCCCAGAATATTCAAATTGTCGATTTTTGCGGCGGTCACATAAGCGGCTAATAGAGCCAGCGCCGTTAACACTGCCGAGCCGATCGCAAAACCTTTACCGGTAGCGGCAGTGGTGTTGCCTAAGCTATCCAGCGCATCAGTACGGAGCCGCACTTCACTGGGCAGGTGACTCATTTCAGCAATGCCGCCCGCATTATCGGCAACCGGGCCGTAAGCATCGGTCGCCAAGGTAACACCCAAGGTGCTAAGCATGCCCACACCCGCCAAAGCAACTGCGTAAAGACCGGCGGCCATCGTGCCGTCGGCCTTATGCCCCAGCCATATACTCAACAAGATAGCCGTCGCGACTATCAATACCGGAAATACGGTACTCATCATGCCTACCGCCAAGCCTTGAATAATGGTGGTTGCAGCGCCTGTTTGTGTAGTATAAGCAATGCCTTGCGTGGGTTTTTCCGAGTAGGCTGTGTAATATTCAGTCACATAAGCAATGGCGTTACCTGCCACCAAACCGACCAGGATAACCAACCCATAATTATAATTGACACCCGAGTAATATATAACAAGTAAAGAAAGCGCCAAAATAAGCATTGAAGCCCCCCAAACTGAACGACGCAACACTTTCAACAACTCATCCAAACTGGGGGCTTTGGCGTCCTTTGTATTTTTTGCGGATGTTAACTTCCTGCCGGTCACCATATAAATACCGAACAAACTGGCAATTATGCCTACTGCGGCAACCAGAAAAGGCAGTCCGATAAAAGCCGGAGATTTTGCACCCAACGCCGCACCTAGAGTAGCCGCAGCAATAATTGAACCCGTATAACTTTCAAACAAGTCGGCCCCCATGCCGGCAACGTCACCGACATTATCGCCCACATTATCGGCAATGACGGCGGGATTGCGCGGATCGTCTTCCGGAATGCCTTGCTCGACCTTACCGACCAAATCTGCACCCACATCGGCGGCTTTGGTATAAATGCCGCCGCCGACCCTGGCAAACAGCGCAATACTGCTGGCGCCGAAACCAAAACCGGTAATATAGATCAATTGATTCGGATTGCCGTTAAATATCAAAAACAGAACCGTCATGCCGATCAAACTAAAACTGACCACCGCCATGCCCATAATCGAGCCGCTGCCAAAGGCAACGCGCAAGCCTTCATGCAGGCTTCGACTGGCCGCCGCTGCGGTTCGGACGTTGGCGCGAACTGCCACATACATCCCCAAGTAGCCCGCACTTGCCGATGCAATCGCACCGACCACAAAACAAAGCGCAGTCTGCCAATGTAAAAACGAAGCAATAACCGTAGCGACAATCGCAACAAAAATCGCAATGACTCGATATTCTCGCGACAAAAAAGCCGTAGATCCTTCTTGAATAGCCTTGGCAATGGCTTGCATGGTTTCATTACCCCGGTCATAGGCAAGAACACGTCGCAACTCTCGAATCACGAATAAACTCCCGACTAAGCCCATCAATAATGCAATAAGAACTGATTCAGATGCTGTAAACATCATAGCTTCCTCTCCTCTTTGGTTGGCTTGGTTAAACCAAACACAATTTTTTATTATTTTTTAGTTATCACACAAATATGAACAGCCATAGCCATTAGAAGCGGCATTTACGCAAGACGCAACTGTTTAAGTGTGGCACAAGCATCACCCCCATTGATCTCAGGAATTATTCTTAATTCCAGTGCCTTTAATTGATTAAGCCTGACCTCATAATGCTCAATTTCGCAGGTGGTATTTGGCGGACTAAAGTGATATTGCTGACGCAAAATCTCGTGGTAAGCGTCCTCATTATCCATCAGCCAAAGCAGCACAAATTCTTGAGTGCGCGACTGCTGTCGCTCCTCAAACATAAGAACAATATGCTCGATAGTCCGGGGTTGATCAAAAACAACACGAATTATTTGTTCACCGGCAATTGCCGCCTGCCATCCTGACACAGAATCCGCCGTCAATACTAAGGCCGACTCGACAGGATGTTCCAGACACTCCGAGGTAAACTCTACTTGGGCTAAATGCTCCAGATCCAGAAAATCCAGATCGGAAGATGGGGTGTTTTCACCGGCCTGATTGATTATTGTTTTGCGCATTCTTGCTCACCTGTTGCAGTGTGTAGTACCAACTGGCACTAGCCTATGTCAAGAAACAGTGTAAACCACCGTTGGTGAATAATAATGGATATTTTTCTCTCCTTGCGCCTTTCACCTCAATAATCGACATCCTTAATCGGCCCCATCATATCCTTAACCGACATTTTCCCCTCACCTCCCTGCCTTACAGCAAGTTATTGGTTAAAACATCCCTTTGGGATGAAGCCAAAGATTGGGAAGGGGCATGCATCCCCTGCCCAATCCGCGCCCGATAAAGCAACATCGCTTCGCTTGTTGCGGGGCGCTCCTTTCGACCTAAAAGCCGAGGTTTAAACCAGCAAGGAAGATTGATTAATTCCAAGCCACAGAAAACCGTTAATGAGGATTCTGGGATGATTATTCGTAAATTACGCAAAAAATTAGAATATTAGCGCTAATAACTCCAGCATAATCCGCAAGTCACCCGATCAACTTAAAGCGCAAGCCTTTAAATGCTATCTCCCGAACTGCTTAACTCACTGGCGACCCAAGGACAATCAAAGCCATCCTTAGCTATATAATACAATCATCCATGCTTATGCCGCCTCGACTTTCCCAATCCAAAGAACAGCGTCGTGGCTCAGCTGTGTGCCTGTGGCATATCATGGCTAATAAAGTTGATTCATGCGTTATTCAGCAATCACCGGTTATTCTTTCTTATCATTATTTACATAAGGGATACGGTAATGGCATTAATAACAAGAAGAATTATGCTCTGCGGGTTGATACTGTTAGTCAGCGCTTGCGTATATCCACATCATTTTTATGACGGAGGTCACGGTCATGGCGGTCACTATCGCGATGGCGATGGCGATAGACATCGCGGCAATGGCCATCGTGAACGAAGGCATCATTAAGCCAACACCACAACTCCCTGCTGCAGACTATAGTGGACCCCGAAAACCGGACAATAGTTTAAGCTATGCTCTGTCGATAAATGAGAAGCAGGAAATGAGCGAAAGCAAACGGAAGATTTATACAGGGGCGCAAAAAGCCAAGATCGCCTTGGAAGCGGTTCGAGGCATAAAGGCCATCAATGAGATTGCCCAGGATAACAACGTCCATCCGACTCAGGTTAGTCAATGGAAAAAGGAATTGATGGACAATGCAGGCAGGCAGCCTGTTTGATGGTAAGCGGGGACCGAAGCCTACCGATGCACAGAGCGATCCGGATCGGCTGTATGCCAAAATCGGGCAATTGAACATGGAATTGGACTGGCTTAAAAAAAAGTCTGGACTCAGCCTATAGATGAGTGGCAATCGTGGATAGCACCGGATAATACACTGGCGCTATCCCTGCAATGCAAGCTGCTCCAGGTTACGCGCTCGGTCGTCTATGCCCATAAAAAGCGTTTACTGAAAGCCGTTGATGAAGATGAATGCCTGTTGTTGCAGTTGCTCGATGAAGAGTATACGCGGCACCCCTTTTATGGCTCACGGCGTATGACGAAATACTTATGCGGACTTGGGCACAGGGTTAATCGCAAACGAGTTCAGCGCTTGATGCAAACGCTAGGCCTGGCTGGGATGACCCCTGGCCCCAATACCGGTAAGCCGCATCCGCAACATAAGATTTATCCCTATCTGTTAAGGGGCATCGACATCATTCGCCCCAATCAAGTATGGAGCACTGATATTACTTATATCCGGCTACCGCGCGGCTTCGTTTATTTGGTGGCAATCATCGACTGGTATAGCCGCAAAATACTTTCCTGACGGTTGTCGAACACCATGGATGCGGGATTCTGTGTCGACTGTTTGGAAGAAGCCATCAAGGCCTACGGGATGCCTGAGATCTTCAATAGTGACCAGGGATCGCAATTCACCAGCGATGCTTTTACTGGCGTGCTGCTCAACAGCGGCATCACGATCAGCATGGATGGGCGTGGTCGCGCACTGGACAATATTTTTGTCGAGCGGCTCTGGAGAACGGTGAAATATGAAGAAGTCTATTTGAAGCAGCATGACAGTGTACAGAGCTTGCTGATGGGATTGACCGACTACTTCATGTTTTATAATGAAGAGCGGCGTCATCAATCATTGGGCTATGAAACACCCAGTGTGGTTTACCAAACAGCTAGGGGTGGCGGTGCAATGATCGTGGATAAATACGGGGCGGCAGAAATATCAGTTCCCGTATCAAAAAATTGGGACAGCGCCATTCAGCTGGAGTGTGAACAGGCCTCTATCTTAAATTAAGGCATTATTTGCCTGGACAATGGGCTCCACTATAGAGTTGCTAATGCATCCGTCAAAAATCGACAGACATAAAAAAACCGGCAGTCCTTTTGGGGAATCTGCCGGTTCTTAGGATTTTGTGGAGGCAAGGAAAATTCTCCCGCCTCCCGCCCGCATGCTGCTGCGGGCGTTTCGTACTTAGATGACCGTTACGTTTTCAGCTTGCGGGCCTTTTTGGCCTTGCGCTACGCTGAACTGTACTTTTTGGCCTTCATCCAGCGATTTGTAGCCGCCGGAGTTATTGATTTGTTGAAAATGTACGAATACGTCGGGGCCTGATGCTTGTTCGATAAAGCCAAAGCCTTTATCTGAATTAAACCATTTAACGATGCCAGTAGTTATTGTAGACATAATGAGTCCTGTAAAAATTTGAGTATATAAAGCCTTAAAAAAAGGCAGATTGAGCCGGTAAATTTGGAAATTACAAAATGAAAAACAGGACGAAGAACTACAGAAGATACATCGAAATGGTAAGCAGAGGGTAAATCTTATTTCTAAGTTAGAACTAGTATAAGCTTTTGATTTCAATTATGTCAAGGTATATTTTTCTATAGCCTTAACACCTATCAGTTTCTCATGACCCCACAAAATACCGGCAGAGGTAGGTCATTAGGCGGTGTAATCCACGTTTAAACAAAGAGACCAAGCTGCAGTAGAGTTTTTTAAAACTCCAATATTCAGAGCTGGTCTACTATCGTGTTTTTTTCAAGTGACGCGGTAGGATTCAGTACTTAAAGTGAATCCCATTGCCCAGACAATATTTTATCACGATTAAGAAGGTATCGATTCCGATACAGCAGATTGGCGCTGCTCCTTTCGAGTTATACAAAATCCGGTTCTCAATCAAGCAATTAAGAACCGGAAAATCTTATATTATTTGTCTTTTGTATCGGTTGTAGTGGTAGAGGTCGATTCTTTAATTGTAATTGGTTCTTCAGCCGGAGCCGGGGCTGGTGTTGTAACGCTTTTGGTGGTGGTAGAGGTGGATTCCGTTTCTTTGCTACAGCCAGCCAATAACGCCAAAGTAACTAAACCAGCAGCAATAATTTCTTTAGTTTTCATAGTATGATCCTATTATAAGTTTTATTAGACGATTTCTTTATCCGAGGCTGTAAGTTAAAACCCAGAAAAACGCTATAAATTATAGACTTAACTTTCCTTCCATTTATTAAAGATAGCTTATCACCTTCCAATAAGTAAACAAGATTATAAGGTATTTTAAGATTTATGGGCTTTGGGCTTACGTCCTATTTTGATGATAATGTAGCTTTCAGCAATATGTCAATTATTCAATATGATACATAACAAAACGCCTCTGCAATTATTACCTGATTATGTGCAATTCGGCCGTGTAGGATCTCACCTGACGAACGAGGTGCGTCATTTATAAATCATGCGCCTCGTTTTAATTAAACAGATGCTTCCCCAGTCGAGGAAATATCCTCTGCCTGAGCATTTTTGAAAATTTCTTTTGCCTGATCACGCTCTTCGCTGCTATCCGTATGTACAGAAATCAAGGCACTTCCTCCCTCAATTTTTCCTTCATAGCGTTTGGCTTCATACTCCGGAATACCTAATCCAATTAAGGCTCCAGCCAAACCTCCAGAGGCGGCGCCTACTGCCGCACCACTTAATGCACCCATAATAGGCCCTGCGGCGATTAACGGACCGACGCCTGGAATAGCCAGCGCGCCAATCCCGGCTAACAATCCGACCACGGCGCCAGTACCTAAACCCACTGCCCCACCGATAGCCGCACCTTCCGGCGCTTTGGTGTGCTTCTCATAAGCAAAATCCTTGGTGGTGGTTTTGTCAGGAAATAGCACCGATATATCATCAGTTAAAAAACCGGCTGTTTTCAGGTTATTAACAATGCTCTCTGTCTGCTCGAGATTTTTGGCGATACAAAAAACTGCTTTCTTCATGTGATTCTCCTAAACCTTTAAGGCGCTTTATTTTCAAGTTGATTATCTACCTGCACTACACCAGGCATTTTCTCGGCGATTTTTTGCAGTTTCGTGCTTTCAGCTTCACTTGCAACAGGCCCACGTAAAGTCACCACGCCATTACGCGTGATGATTTTTACATTCTGCGCATTGACTGATAAGGATTTATCTCTAACCACGGCTTGACGTATCTTAGCTGTGATTTCAATATCCTTTTTGGTCTCCTTTTGGTCTTCCGGAGTTAAGGTAGCGTTGTCCTTGTCGCGAACATTAAGCTCGGTATTTTCCAATGCTGAGTCAGCCGTTAAATAAATAGCCGTATTTTGTTCGGCTCGAACAACGCCTGTCATCAGTAGTAAGCTGCTTGTTAATGCGAACATAACTAACAATAATCGTGTAAACATAATAATATCCTTAATAGTAAGCATTTATTTTTAATAAAATTTCAACTACATCCACGTCGAACCGAAGCTGATGGCCTTTTATTGCAAGGCTTTCAGATAATTGAAAGCCTCTATGGTTTCGCCGACATAGGCTCATTTTAGTTGCCTTTCTTAATATCCTGTTTGAGATCACCATAGCCCTTCTGAACCTTACCAATATTCTTTTGGGCATTGCCCTCTACCTGCATTTTTTTGTCGTCCAATATCACGCCGGTCGCTTCCTTTACTTTACCTTTGGCTTCATCGACTCGGCCTTCTACTTGATCTTTGTTTATAGGTGCAGCGTCTTGACTTTCTGCGGCATAAGCGCCAAACGAGCAGAATGTTAAAACGATGATCGCCCCTAAACCAGGGAGTTTTACGTTAGTCAATTTCATGTTTATTTCCTGTAAGAAATATTTGTGAGTATCTCATTGCCGTCGTGCAGTAGCGCTCGTTTTATGTGTCTTTCTTGATATTTTCATTGAAATCACCAAAGCCCGCTATGACTTTACCAACGTTTTTTGGACATGTTCTTCCAGCTTCACCTCATCGTCATCCTGCATCTTGAAAGTGACCTTCTTAACCTTACCTTTGGCCGTCCGAAGGTTATTGGCATAGCCATACTGCAGGAGCCCTTGACAACAGCGTTAAGTCAGAATCATAAAAAACAATCATCAACGTTGAGTCTTCTCCCAGTCCTTGACCTGCTTTTCGGCTTCCTCTTTTACCATCCCATATTTCTCTTGGACCTTACCAACGAGAATATCGCGTTTTCCTGCGATTTGATCGAGTTCATCATCGGTCAAATCACCCCATTGCTCTTTGACCTTACCCGTGAATTGTTTCCAGTTACCCGCTACTTGATCCCAGTTCATGTCTATTCCCCCTTACTGTGTATAAAAAGTTAAACTTCTCCTAACAGACAAACTAAGCTTAAAGGCTAACAGTTATACTTTTCGCTATAAGCTTAAAAATAATTTAGCATCTGGACCAGAAGATATCTGTACGGTAACACACATAATAATTCAGCCCTTACTTGTAACGGCTTGCACTTAAAACCAATCATGCTCGCATTTAACGTAACCGTGGTATTTCTGAAATAATTGGGCAAAACACGCGTAATTATTCGGCGATAGCAAATAAATACCCGCATCAACGTTGAGCTGAAACTGACCCGCAAGCGACATTCGTCACTGCCCTGATCGACAGTCTGTTCCAAGACCTAAAGCAGCCGCTCAGATATTTTATGGAAGTAATAACGCTCTCGTCTCAGCGGGCGATGAACGCTTAGAAAACAACATGACAAAACGGATCAGCTACTGCGGAAGTCGGCCCAACCACAGAAATTTAAGATCTAAGCCCAGGCGCTTCTGCGAGCGCACTAAAAATAAGTTTGTAAAAACGCTTATTCCAATGGATTTTCTGTCGGTAAGTCGCGACCTTTTGAGCAGGATGTCATCAATAGGTCTTTTGTCGCTCAATCGCGGCTAACGACCTTAAATGATCGAGCACCTGTTGTAATATGACGGAATCGCTATCACGCGGAGAAACCATATAAGCCGGTAATTTGAATTGCGGATTATCGGGCACATGAAACAGTTTTTGAGTTTTAATCAACGGTTCGGCAATACGTATCGGCAAAAAGCCAGAACCGCCATTACTGAGAATTAACTGCACCGCCAGCCAGCCGATATTGACCACTTGGGCCGAGCGTTCGAGGTTAGGATAACTGTTACTGTGCTCAGCGTAAAATCCCGGCCCCCAGTCGACATAGATGTAATCATCATTGGGCCATGACTTACCGGGATCGGTGGTCATCAACAACAAGGTTTCATCGAATAAATGTTCAATCTGCAGTCCCGGACTATGTTGCGGCGTGTACATCATCCCTATGTCCATCGAGCCTTCGATAAGACTGCGCATTAAATCCTCTTCAAAACCGATATCGCTGCGTATTGAAATATCCGGTACCTGTACGCGTATGCTGCCAATCCATTCCGGCAGCAAGGCTTCCCACAAGGCAATCCGCGCTCCAATGGTAATACTGGCGCGGTAGCGGCTGGGCAGGCCAATGTCATGCCGCGCCTGTTCGAGCATTAATAACAGTGATTTGGCGTGACGTAAAAACCGCCGCCCCGGCAGCGTTAACGTGGCACCGGAACGATTACGCACAAATAGGGAAACACCCAAATACGCTTCCAGACGCTGTATGCGTGTGCTCACTGTCGATTGAGTCACATACAGTCTACCGGCGGCCTCTAGAAAGCTGCCGTTGGCGGCGACACTCAAAAATGTTCTGATCTGATCAATGTCCATAGCGTTAGTATCGGACTTGTCAATATTAATGTTTAATAAAAATCGTTTGTCTTATATTAACTTTGTTTTTATAGTTGTTTGCACTATGAATCGCCGATCCGTGTAGAAGCGATGCGCATAATCCTGCGGGAGATCACTGATGCAAACATCATTCAAAGCAACCATTCATAAAGAAAATTCTGTTTATCAGCCGATAATAAATAAAAGCGTTGCTGTTGCGCTGGCCTTGCTAGTCAGCGGCTGTTGGGCGCCGGCAATCAAACCGCCCGTTTCTGAAATCAACAAGCTCAGCACCATACTGGTCGTTCCGGTCGAAGCGCCACCTCTTGAAATCATACCCGATCCATTGGAAGAGCGTATACCGGTGTACAGGCATTACCGAAACATGTCGGTGGATTTTTCATTGCCGAAAAAACTCTACCGAACGTCAGGAGGCGTCATCATTGCCGGTTTAGTCAGCGAGGACGACGACCAGGATTTAACCATCCAGGACGAACAAACGTCACCGATCCTGGCGATCGCTGCAGGGTCTGAACAGATCTGGACGCCAACGCTTGTTTTGGCGCAGCAGGCGGCAACTCAATTGACCGAGAACAACATTAAAGTTATATTGAATCGCTATTATTATCGTCTACCCATGGCAGATACAGATCGCAACGCTCAGTTAACGCATTGGCATGACGCTATTTCGGAATGGTATGGACAGAATGTGACGACTGTTGATTATCAACAATATGCCGGAATCGATGCGGTATTAGAGCTGGGGTTCGGAAACTACAGAGTTTTTGAAGGACAGACTTCGGTACAAGTGCTGATGAAGTTGATTGATCCTCACACCCGGCGAGTCATTGCCCGAACTCGCGCCGAGACTTTTACTGTCGAAGGGGCCGGACAAGCTACTCTTAATCGGGACAGCGAACCATTTAAACAGTTGGTATCGGAAATGAGTTTGCACCTTGTCAAGCAAGGGTTGAATGATATTGGCTGGCGACTGCAATAACTTGCCGACAGACCAGGGCAAACAGCATCCTGATTGAAGAGGAACGATGACTATCATCTACGATAAACAGCTCCAAGGATGGCGATTTGTTTTATTCAATATCTGCTTGGGCCTGAGCCATGCACTGGTGATATTCAATGCCGGGGCGTATATCGCGATGCTGCCGCGGGTTGCCGCGGACCTGGGTATTCCGCCCAGTTTTGCTACCTGGACGCAGACCGATTACATGATCGGACTGGCCCTCGCCTTTCCGGTGGGCGGCTGGTTGTCGCGGCGGATGGGTGAATATCGTCCTTTTGTTGCGGCCTTTTTTGTGTTTGCACTGGCATCGGTTATCTGCGCCACTGCGACCTCGTTTTATGGCTATCTGGCCGGACGCATTTTGCTGGGGTTTGCCGGCGGCTTGACGCTGCCGTTGGGACAATCGCTGCTGATCAAGGAATATCCGGATAAACGAAAATCGATCGGCATCGGCGTTTGGAGTGTGTTTACCTTAACACCGTTTACCTTCGGGCCGCCTATAGGAGGCTGGATAGCCGACACGCTGGGTTGGCGCTGGCTATTTTGGTTCAATATTCCGATAGCGTTGGCCATCGGCGGTATCGTCGGCGCCTTGCTTTATCAACGTGGCAGTAAACGACTCCGGCATCGTTTCGATAGCCTTGGTTTTGTGCTGATTACCCTGACACTGTTCGGCTTTCAAACCTTGCTCAACCAAGGTAACGACCTGGACTGGAATAATTCCTTGTATATCAACAGCCTGATTATTTTCATCGTCGTCACGCTGATTTATTGGGTGATCTGGGAATTGAGCCTGCGCCGCCCTTTTCTGGATATAAGTTTGTTCGCGCAGCGGAATTTTACGATTGGCGCGGTCATTTTATTCGTGGGTTTTTTGTTGTTTCAGGGGCTGTTATCGATGCTGATAGTGCAGTTGCAACTGTCCCTCGGTTATTCATCGTTATTGGCAGGCTTGGTGTTTCTGCCGATGGCGATTTTCGCCAAACCGATGGCCGGCGTGTTTCATGAAATCGTCAAACGCTTCGACGCCCGCTTGCTCGCCTCGATTAATTGTCTGGGTTTTGCGGCAACCTATTTCTGGCTGAGCCGGTTCGACGGTCAGGATGCTTTCGCACAACTGTTCTGGCCCAAGTTACTGGAAGGCGCCTGCCTGGGCAGTTTCTTCGTGCCGCTGACCGCCTTGCTGTTGCATGGACTGCCCCCGGAGCGTCAATGGCGGGCGGTGGAATTGGCAAGCCTTATGCGTATTGCCGCCGGCGCCATCGGCATTGCACTGCAAGGCATTGTGCTTTATCGACGGACGCCGTTGCATATGACCCGGTTCGCCGAGACCCACACCGCTTTCGATTCAAGCTTTGAGCAAATCCTGGATACCTTGATTGTGACCGGTTTTAGCGAATCGGCAGCTGTCGCCAAGCTCGCCAAATTGGCCGGCCGAAACTCGATGATTCACGGCATGAATGATGCTTTCTGGATGGCAGGTTGCATCTTTGTCGGCTTGGCGATAGTGGTTTGGTTTGCGAACCCGACCAAGCAGCCTGCCAAGCGCACATTAAGCCAGGCCCAGCGTCGTGAAGCTCAAGAAATACTGATGGAGGAACCTTGATGCAAACTGGTCTCAGATACCGATTTTTAGTTTTTTGGATCAGCTTGGCTGCCTTACTGATCTCGTTGCCCGGTTGTGCCTGGTTTGGCGATGAAAGCAAACGCGCAAAGATGATGTCCGTGCCGGAAATGTCGCAATCGCTGGCCTCAGCCCGCCCATCGTTGTCTGCCAATGCGCCATGGCCGCAACCCGCATGGTGGGAGGTCTTCGAAACCCCGGCGTTGAACCGGCTAATAGCTGCGGCATTGGCTGACAATCCCAATTTCAAGGCAGCGGCGGCACGTTTGCGGCAATCCCAAGCCATGGTCGATGCTCAGGCAGCAGAGCTTTATCCCACCGTCGATGCCAATGTCAGTTTCAGCGCCCAGCGTTTCTCAGCCAACAGCACCCAGGCCAAGCTTGCCGGGGAAAATTTCCGGCAGTTGCTGATCAATCCGTTGGTATTACGTTATCACCTGGATTTCTGGGGGCGTGACCAAGCGGCACTGGAAGCTGCCGTCGGCAGGTCGCTTGCGGTTGCAACCGAGCTGGCCGATGCCAAATTGTTGCTGGCTTCGGCAGTTGCCGGCCGTTATTTCGATCTGGTAGCGTCCAGCGAAAAACTGACGATTGCGGAAAAAATTGTGACCGACCGAAAAGCTTTGTTAGCGCTGCAACAAGTGCGTCTGGCAACCGGCCTGGTGACTGCTGCGCCGGTGCTGCAAGCAAAGATGGCGCTCAATGCGGCACGACAAACCGAAGCCGGCGTGCGTGCCGAGGTCGATTTGCAAAAAAACCTGTTGGCCGCGCTCGCCGGAAAAGGCCCCGACTGGGGCCGCAGTATCGTGATCGCAAGCGGTGTTTTCCCCAAACATCTGGCTTTACCCGCTGACTTGCCGCTGCGCCTGTTGGCACACCGGCCTGACGTCACCGCCGCGCGACTGCATGCACAAGCCGCCGCCCAGGAAATCAAGGTCGCTGAAACCGCATTCTATCCAGACGTCAACCTGATTGCTTTCACCGGTCTGCACAGCGTCAGCCTGACCGATGTATTGCTGCAGGGTTCCAGTCTTGCCTATGCAGTCGGCCCATCAATCGAGTTTCCAATCTTTGAAGGCGGTCGCTTGCGTGCCAATCTGACCTATCAGCAAGCCGGTTATGACGTCGCCGTGGAACGTTATAACGGCAGTCTTGTGCATGCAGTTCAGGAAGTGGCCGATGCCCTTAGCCGATGGCGCGAGACTGACACGCGCATCGCCGAACAACAACAAACTGTTGCCGACGCTGCCGAAGCTGAACGCCTCGCGGATAGTCTCAATCGCACCGGCCTCAACGACCGCAACGAATTAATGCTGGCGTGCGTAGCCGCACACCAACAACGCTTTCGACTGGCAACGCTGAAAGGCGAGCATTTTAAAACTGCTGTGCAGGTCATCCAGGCACTGGGCGGGGGCTTTAACGAAATCAGCGCTAAACCTCAATAAAACCACTATGCAAAATAACATTCGTCCCAAGGAAATCATTCATCAACGCAATCGACGGCTAATAGGGGTGACGCTGTCGATAATATTGGTGTGCTTGGGATATTCCGGCTACTGGTGGACGCTTAACCGTGGTCGGGTTAGCACCGACGATGCCTTTGTAATGGGACATCTGATTACTTTGAAAGCACAGACCGAGGGCACTGTCGTCGAAATTCTGACGGAAAACACCCAGCATGTGCAAAAAGGTGACGTGCTGATCAAGCTGGACGGCACCCACGCGGAAATTGCCTTGCAACAAGCCGAGGCCGAATTAGGCGAAACAGTGCGCAATATTGTCAGTTTGACGGCGAAAGCCGATACCTTTAAACAGCGCATTATCGCCAAGGAAGCCGCGCTGAATCAGGTTCGTCACGATCTTGTCCGCTTTAAAGAGGCGGCACATGACGGTGCCGTATCGAATCAACAGGTACAAAATACCCAGGATAAAATCCGTGAACTCGAAGCTGTCATTGGCGAAACCCAGGCCGAAAAAACCGGCGTTGAAGCCCAAATACGCGGCACTGCGATCGACAACCATCCTGCTATCGAAAAAGCCAAGAGTCGGATTCTCACCGCCTTTTTGAATTACCAACGCCGCAACATCATCGCACCGGTATCGGGTTATGTCGCCAAACGCAACGTTCAAATAGGTGACAATGTCAAGGCGGGCACGCCTCTGCTGGCGATTGTGCCGCTGGACGACCTATGGATAGACGCCAACTTTCTGGAAACCCAGATCGCCGGAATCCGTCCGGGACAATCGGCCGAAATCAGGGTCGATGCCTATGGCGATGAGCTGATCTATCACGGCAACGTGCAAGGCATCACTCCTGGCACCGGCAGCACCTTTGCGCTGTTGCCGACCGATAATGCAACCGGCAACTTTATTCATATCGCCGAACGTGTGCAGGTGCGTATTGGGCTGGACCCCAAAGAGCTGAGGGACAATCCCTTGCAACCGGGACTTTCTACATTCACCCGCATCAATATCAGTGAGCAAGGGCAATCGTTGCTATCGTCCTTAGTTCATGCCGATGGCGACGCCTATCGAACCGATATTTACGATCACGAATTAGACGGTGTGGATCAACGTATCCGGCAGATCATTACCTCGAACAAGCGGTAAAGCATAAATGTTCAAATGTGTTGCGGCTTAATAAAATCAGGGACTAAGGGAGTTTAGAATTTCACAAGGAATTGCCTTGATCGAAACTGAGAAATCTTTTTCGGAGGGAAATGCTTTGCTGATGATGGCTACTGTATTTTGAAGAGAAAGCTTAATCTTTTTTTTTCGCTTAAAAATGACGGCAGCTACTAATTTAATGGGGTGGGCGACGGGGCTCGAACCCGCGACAACCGGAATCACAATCCGGGACTCTACCAACTGAGCTACGCTCACCATAATATGGCGGTGTTACGAGGATATTCTATAATGGTGCGCTTGGCAGGACTCGAACCTGCGACCCCCGGCTTAGAAGGCCGGTGCTCTATCCGGTTGAGCTACAAGCGCTAAATTTGGTCGGGGTAGAGAGATTCGAACTCCCGACATCCTGCTCCCAAAGCAGGCGCGCTACCAAACTGCGCTATACCCCGATAATCTTCTTTTTAATGGCTTGTTAAACTTTAAAACCACCCTTGAAGAGCTGCATATGATAACGATAGATCGCCCTATCGTCAATATTTTTTTTGCTATGCCTGATAATTCACCAAGGCGGCTACAACCAGCTCAACCTACATCGACTTAATATGAGGCTAATTTGCTACGCAAGACTGACAACTGTTCAGTCTTTCCGTAACTGATCCCTGATAGGCAGTTGGCGGATGCGTTGACCGGTAGCGGCAAAAATCGCGTTGCACAATGCCGGCGCAATGGGAGGTAAACCTGGTTCACCGACCCCACCCAGTGGTATATCGAACTCGGTCGTGGACAGTAGATGAATTCGGATTTCACGGGGCGCATCATCCATGCGGGTGAGTTGGTAGGTATGGAAGTTATCCTGCATCACCGCGCCCTCCTTAAAGCTGATTTCCCCCAGAGTAGCCAGGCTGACCCCCATAATACAGGCCCCCTCAAGTTGCGAACGGATGCGCTCCGGATTGACCTGCGGCCCGCAATCCACGGCGATATCGATTCGGGGTATGCTGAGCTTACCGCGCTCGTCAACAGCCACCTCCACGACGACGGCGACATAAGTGACAAAGCTATAATGGGCCGCCAAGCCCAATCCTCGACCATTCGGCAGTACGCGACCCCAGTTAGCTTCACGGCTAACTGCCTCAATTACCCGGCGCAGGCGCCCCGTGTCTACAGGATATATCTCGGGTGATTCGCCCTGATTCCAGGTATCTCGAAGGGTACGGGGATCAATATGGCGTGGCGAGCCGATCAGATCAAGCAGAAAATCCTTAGGATCGCGCCCTGACGCAGCGGCCAATTCAGCTACGAAAGACTGAATGGCGAAGGCGTGTGGGATATTGGACACCGAACGAAACCAGCCAATACGAGTATGCGCTTCTGCTTCCGGATTTTCGATGCGCAAATTGGCAATGGCAAAGGGCACATTGATGACGCCCATACCCAGCTCAGCCAGCATCTGATGCTTGCTGCCGAGAGCGAAAGTAGATGAAATAGTTGGTGCTACCGTTCGGTGCAGCCAGGCTACAGGTTTGCCTTGAGTATCCAGACCCGCTTCCAGCCGCTCGACTGAAACCGTGTGAAAATAAGAATGATGCAGATCATCCTCGCGCGTCCAAGTCAACTTGACTGGCCTACCATTCATGGCTTGCGACAATAGCGCTGCTTCAATGACGTAATCAGGTTTGGATTTACGCCCGAAACCGCCACCTAACAGAGTGACATGTACCGTGACTTTGTCCTCCGGCAGCTTGAGCCATTTGGCCACGCGCTCGCGAGACACCTGTGGGGCCTGTGTACAGGTCCAAATTTCGCATCCTCCGTTAACAATATGGGCTGTCGCTGCCGGTGGCTCCATTGGGGCCTGAGCGAGATGCGGGGCGTAATATTCAGCTACCACGCGTTTAACCGCACCTTGCAAGGCGGCATCAATGTCTCCGTCGTTGCGAACAACTTTACCGGGTTTGCGTGCGGCAGCTTCGAGTTCGGCTTTGTATGCTACAGAATCGTAGTTTCCATGAGGCCCTTTATCCCATTCAATCTTAAGTGCCTTGCGTCCCTGGATGGCCGCCCAGGTATTGCAGGCAATCACAGCTATGCCTCCTAGCGGGTTGAAGTCGGCAGGCGGAGGACTGCTCGGTAGCTCGATAACCTTAACCACGCCCGGTACCTTAAGGGCATCCTTGGTATCGTAACTCAAGACCTTGCCGCCAAATACCGGCGGACGCGCCACGACTGCGTAAAGCATGTCTTTGAGACGGGTATCGATGCCGTACTGTGCTAAGCCCGTGACTATATCCTGTCCGTCATAAATCCTGAGCGATCCCTTGCCTATGTAGCGAAAATCCGCTGGATTCTTCAGACGCAAGCTTTCCCGAGCAGGTACCGGTAGTTTTGCCGCTGCTTCGGCCAGCTCCCCGTAGCCGAGTGTTCTGCCGGTGGCAGGATGAAGGATTTGGTGTTGCTCGGCATGGACTTCCTCTATCGGCACTTGCCATTGTGCAGCCGCCGCCGATTCCAGCATGGTGCGGGCGGCAGCACCGACCCGGCGCATAGGCATGAAGAAATGACGCATGCTACGAGAGCCATCGGTATCCTGGTTGCCGTAACGCCGTTCGTCGCCGGGCGCTTGCTCGACCCGTACATGCAGCCAGTTGGCTTCGAGTTCGTCGGCCACCACCATCGGCAGACTGGTACGTACGCCTTGTCCCATTTCCGAACGGTGGCAAATGATGGTTACCGTGCCGTCGCCCGCTATTGCGACGAACACCAGCGGGTTATCTACCCAGCCGTGCGGCATGGCATCGGCGCCATACTTCTCCTTTTCTGAGGGCATGGCAGTTTCGTCTGCTCTAATCAGAGCAGGGAATCCTGCAGCCAGTACGAATCCGGTAAGGGCCAGATCCTTGAGAAAAGTACGTCGACTGATGTTGACAATATGTAGGCTATCGCCTGAGTTCCAGGTGTCAGCGTTTAATTCAGGGCAATCCAGTGGTTTTTTCTTCATGACCTGACCTCCGTTAACCCAGCGACCTGCTTGATCGCGGCGCGTATACGGCAATAGGTCCCGCACCGGCAGATATTGCCGCTCATTGCCGTATCGATATCAGTATCGGTGGGCTTGGGATTTTGTTTGAGCAGCGCTGTCGCAGTCATTATCTGGCCGGACTGGCAATAACCGCATTGCGGTACGCGTAGCGCTAACCAAGCTTCCTGGACTTTTTGCCCTGTTGCGTCCTGGTTGATGGCTTCGATCGTCACGATTTTCTTGCCAATGCCATCCGAGATGGGCGTCACGCAAGCGCGAGTGGGCTTTCCATCTAGGTGTACCGTACAAGCCCCACACAAAGAAATACCGCAGCCGAATTTGGTTCCAGTCAGACCTAGGTGATCGCGTAAGACCCAAAGGAGGGGAGTATCCGTCGATAAGTCGATCTGACGGGGCTTGCCGTTGATATTGAGCGTAATCATGGGGATTTCTCCCTCCTGTCATCAGAAGTACAAGGCACCAGCATCGTATTATGTAACTGGGCGCAGTTCATTGGACCCAATCTTACACGGCCTCCATCGGCCAGTAAAGGCACCGGGACAGAAGTGCGTGACGGTTTGAATCGGCTAATTAATATTTAGCTCCTTTACTTAATACTCCGCCGAGTCCCCCCCGCCTTACCAGCACCATCTCACTGACAATGGACAAGGCGATTTCCTCCGGCAACTTCGCGCCTAGATCCAGACCGGCGGGAGCGCGGACCTTGGCAAGGCTGGACTCGGAAAAACCTTCCTTTTCCAATCGCTCCACTACCAGTTTAGCTCGCTTGCGGCTGGAGACCAGCGCGATATACAACGCTTCGGATTGGAGTGTACGAACGAGGGAGTCATAGTCGCCCTTGTGATGAGTGGCTATCACCACGAAATCGCCAGGCTGTGGCCGCAATTGTTGATAACGGCTGTCGTCGTTAATGACACTGTGGGCAAAGGGAAAGCACTCCGTCGTGGCCTGCGGATCATTGACAACCACCTCGAATCCTAATCGGTAGGCGAATTCGCAAAGACTTTCTACGATGCGCCCATGCCCCATGAGCCAGAGTAACGGTTTGGGCAAGATCGGTTCCACATATACCCGCATGCTGCCGCCACACGGCATACCCGCGCCGAAAACCTCGTCGTTCAGGTCGATTTCAATCACGCGAGGTTCTCCGGTTTCAAGACACTTAAGCGCCGCATTGGACACCATGGATTGCGCACAACCGCCGCCGACCCAGCCGACAATAACCTTTCCAGAGAGCCCGATCAACGCCTTAGCCGCAGGTTTGGCTG
This sequence comes from Methylobacter arcticus, assembly GCF_050917435.1. Classification (NCBI taxonomy): domain Bacteria; kingdom Pseudomonadati; phylum Pseudomonadota; class Gammaproteobacteria; order Methylococcales; family Methylococcaceae; genus Methylobacter; species Methylobacter arcticus. The sequence continues at coordinate 1,007,756 of NZ_CP159583.1, read as the reverse complement.
AGGATGAGCCTAGTATTTCTACTACGGTAGCTAGAGCATAAGGGCATCGTTTTTTGTGTAGCTCCAGTTGGAGTTCAATAATATCGCGAATCATGATGGCTTTTTAGTTTTTTTAAGAAATTCAAATCTTCCTGTTTGTCGATATCCTGAAGTATGCCGGGATCATCACAGTCAACGATGTGAATTAATTCAAGATAGGCTTGAATCACTGCTTTCGCGCCGACATCGCCGCTCAATGCCGCCAGGTCTGGGCCTAAGACGCGTGAAAAGCCTACCGGGTGTCCTCGTCGACCTTGCCAACAGGGCGCAGCAATGGTCGCGCCCGAGCGAAGCGCATCCGCCACTTTACGGATGGTCGTTGGCGCTATCCACGGCATATCTGCAAGGGCGATCAGCCAGCCAGCAGCTTCTGGTCGCGCGCGGACACCGAAAACAAGACTCGCGCCCATGCCTTGTTTGGCATCGGCGCAGATCTGGACTTCCGCGCCTTCGGCCTGCAATAAAGCAGTCAACTCCTCGCTGCCCGGTCTTACCACCGCCAACACCCCATCGGTGCTGGCCAATAGGTTGCGGCACGCACGCACCGCCACCCTGTCACCATCGGGCAAAAGATGGGTGAGCTTGTCGGCGCCGAAGCGCCGACTGGTTCCAGCAGCCAGCAAGATACCAATAATCAAGCCCACCAGCCTAAACACAACCGGTGGAGGACTCTTAGGGCGGGCAATGTATAGATAATCATGGCTTATATGGGATCGTCTGAATCAGGACTAGGAACATTAGCATCGCCCTCCTTGATTAGCAAGATTCTTCAGCCGGCTGGCGTAAAAGTTTGGAAGGCACGGGAACGGGAAGACCATGCCCAAGGTAAGCACCTCTCTCAATGTGACTCTTCGCACATAACCATAGCTTCTTATACACTTTCAGATAAATAATTTCCAAGCCACAACGATAAACCTTACACAGGGATCGCGAAATCTTCACATGCTTTCTTCATGACACACAAAACTTTACTGGCATCTTTACATATACGTCTTGAAGGTTATGTATTTGGCTATCGAACAGGCTGCCAAAAAATGGTCGATGCCGATCCGTGACTGGAAGCTCGCTCTGAATCAGTTTCAGTTTGTGATTCTCTACAAGGATCGATTTCCAGAGATTTTTTAACGGCGGTTACACGGAAATTTTTACACACCTAGCAACCATTATCCTGTTACAGCCCTATCTGGATAAGACGTTGACGATAACCGTGGATAACGGCAAAGAGTTTGCCGGACACGAAAAAATCAAGGAGCGGCTAAACGCTGATGTCTATTTCGTGCATCCTTATTATTCCTGGGAACGCGACTTAATCGAGAATATCAACGGCTTGATCAGGCAGTACTTTACCAAAGGTAACGGTTTTGAGAGCATAATTGATGATGAGGCTGAAGCGGTCATGCATAAACTTAATCATCGTCCACGAAAAACACCCCATACAATATTTTTTGCTGAATCTGCGCAAAAAACTGCATGATGACTAGGATCGTATTTCGGAGTTGAATCCACGTAATCTAACAATCTAACGCTTGAAACCTTTCCACAAGCCCTGTGTATAACTCTGTGCATAAGAACTAGATAACACTATTCATATTCGATAAAACCCGCGACTTAGTTAAATTGTGACACCCTTATAAAGCAATTTATTTTAATGAAAATCAATGTATTATATTTTCATGACATTAATAAGCAAGCTAGATATACTTAACTTGATCTAACATTTATTGTAAAAAATTAATTTGTGCATAAACAGCGTCAGATAAGGCTATGCCTAAATACAATTTTATATACGATCTAAAATATATCGGCTTTAAGGGATATGCATCCCCTGCCCAATCCGCGCCCGATAAAGCAACATCGCTTCGCTTGTTGCGGGGCGCTCCTTTCCGCCTAAAGGCCGAGGTTTAAACCAACAAGAAAGATTGATTAAAATAATTCGGCAACAAGTAGAGAGCAATTTCAGGCAAAAAAAAACCCAAGTGCAGAGACTTGGGTTTTTAATTTAAGCGCTTGGCAATTCCCTACTTTCGCATGGCAAACTGCCACACTATCATCGGCGCTAAATGGTTTCACTTCCGAGTTCGGGATGGGATCGGGTGGTTCACATTCGCTATGGTCACCAAGCAAACTGGTGTAGTCGGTTTGCACCAACTGTCATGCAACAGGGGTAACACTCGGCGGCTTTTCAGCCTGTTGCCTTGCGTCTTGCTCCTGCTTTTATGGAAATCTATAACTTCTTTACGTTTTGCGATTATCAGCTGTCACTAAGTCTTGCTTAGTTGATAACACCGTCAAACTGATTGGGTGTTATATGGTCAAGCCTCACGGGCAATTAGTACACGTTAGCTTCACACATTACTGCGCTTCCACACCGTGCCTATCAACGTTGTAGTCTTCAACAGCCCTTCAGGGGACTTATAGTCCCAGTGAGATCTCATCTTGGGAGGGGCTTCCCGCTTAGATGCTTTCAGCGGTTATCCTGTCCGAACATAGCTACCCGGCGATGCCACTGGCGTGACAACCGGAACACCAGAGGTTCGTCCACTCCGGTCCTCTCGTACTAGGAGCAGCTTCCCTCAAATCTCAAACGCCCACGGCAGATAGGGACCGAACTGTCTCACGACGTTCTGAACCCAGCTCGCGTACCACTTTAAATGGCGAACAGCCATACCCTTGGGACCTGCTTCAGCCCCAGGATGTGATGAGCCGACATCGAGGTGCCAAACACCGCCGTCGATATGAACTCTTGGGCGGTATCAGCCTGTTATCCCCGGAGTACCTTTTATCCGTTGAGCGATGGCCCTTCCATACAGAACCACCGGATCACTATGACCTACTTTCGTACCTGCTCGACTTGTCCGTCTCGCAGTCAAGCACCCTTATGCCATTGCACTCATCGCCTGATTTCCGACCAGGCTGAGGGTACCTTCGTGCTCCTCCGTTACTCTTTAGGAGGAGACCGCCCCAGTCAAACTACCCACCATACACTGTCCCCAATCCGGATAACGGACCTAGGTTAGAACTTCGAACATACCAGGGTGGTATTTCAAGGTTGGCTCCACAAGAACTGGCGTTCCTGCTTCGAAGCCTCCCACCTATCCTACACAAATAGGTTCAAAGTCCAGTGCAAAGCTATAGTAAAGGTTCACGGGGTCTTTCCGTCTAGCCGCGGGTATACGGCATCTTCACCGCAATTTCAATTTCACTGAGTCTCGGCTGGAGACAGTGTGGCCATCGTTACGCCATTCGTGCAGGTCGGAACTTACCCGACAAGGAATTTCGCTACCTTAGGACCGTTATAGTTACGGCCGCCGTTTACTGGGGCTTCGATCAAGAGCTTCTCCGAAGATGACCCCATCAATTAACCTTCCAGCACCGGGCAGGCGTCACACCCTATACTTCCTCTTTCGAGTTTGCAGAGTGCTATGTTTTTGCTAAACAGTCGCAGCCACCAATTTATTGCAACCCCGTTCAGCTCCAGCAGCAAGTGCCTTCACCTACTTGGGGTGTACCTTCTCCCGAAGTTACGGTACCATTTTGCCTAGTTCCTTCAGCCGAGTTCTCTCAAGCGCCTTAGAATTCTCATCCCATCCACCTGTGTCGGTTTGGGGTACGGCCACTGGTAACCTGAAGCTTAGAGGTTTTTCTTGGAAGCATGGCATCAATCACTTCGTCGTTCCTAAGAACAACTCGTCATCACGTCTCAGAATATAGGTTCCCGGATTTGCCTAAGAACCCTCCCTACTCGCTTAAACTGCCTATTCCAACAGACAGCTGACCTAGCCTTCTCCGTCACCCCATCGCAGTTACCACTGGTGCAGGAATATTAACCTGCTTTCCATCGACTACGCCTTTCGGCCTCGCCTTAGGTACCGACTAACCCTGCGTCGATTAGCGTTGCGCAGGAAACCTTGGATTTTCGGCGTGGGGGTTTTTCACCCCCATTATCGTTACTCATGTCAGCATTCGCACTTCTGATACCTCCAGCCCACTTCTCAATGAACCTTCGCAGGCGTACAGAACGCTCCTCTACCGCCACACTAAAAGTGTGACCCGTAGCTTCGGTACTATGCTTAGCCCCGGTAAATCTTCCGCGCAGACCGACTCGACCAGTGAGCTATTACGCTTTCTTTAAAGGATGGCTGCTTCTAAGCCAACCTCCTGGCTGTCTGTGCCTTTCCACATCGTTTCCCACTGAGCATAGATTTTGGGACCTTAGCTGACGGTCTGGGCTGTTTCCCTTTCCACGACGGACCTTATCACCCGCCGTGTGTCTCCCGTGCTCAAACTTGTTGGTATTCGGAGTTTGCATCGGGTTGGTAAGTCGAGATGACCCCCTAGCCGAAACAGTGCTCTACCCCCAACAGTTATACACGAGGCGCTACCTAAATAGCTTTCGAGGAGAACCAGCTATCTCCGAGCTTGATTAGCCTTTCACTCCGATCCACAGCTCATCCCCTCATTTTTCAACATAAGTGGGTTCGGCCCTCCAGTAAGTATTACCCCACCTTCAGCCTGGCCATGGATAGATCGCCCGGTTTCGGGTCTAATCCCAGCGACTAAACGCCCTATTAAGACTCGCTTTCGCTACGCCTCCCCTATTCGGTTAAGCTTGCCACTGAGATTAAGTCGCTGACCCATTATACAAAAGGTACGCAGTCACATAACAAGTATGCTCCCACTGCTTGTACGCATACGGTTTCAGGATCTATTTCACTCCCCTCTCCGGGGTTCTTTTCGCCTTTCCCTCACGGTACTGGTTCACTATCGGTCAGTAAGGAGTATTTAGCCTTGGAGGATGGTCCCCCCATGTTCAGTCAAAGTTTCACGTGCTCCGACCTACTCGATTTCACTGCACAGCGTTTTCGTGTACGGGGCTATCACCCTGTATCGCCAGACTTTCCAGACTGTTCCACTAACAACTGTACAACTTAAGGGCTAATCCCCGTTCGCTCGCCGCTACTAAGGGAATCTCGGTTGATTTCTTTTCCTCTGGGTACTTAGATGTTTCAGTTCCCCAGGTTCGCTCAATACAGCTATGTATTCACTGTAATGTGACCCACTGATGTGGGCCGGGTTTCCCCATTCGGAAATTTTCGGATCAAAGCTAGTTTGCAAGCTCCCCGAAACTTATCGCATGCTACAACGTCCTTCATCGCCTCTCACTGCCTAGGCATCCACCGTATGCGCTTATTCACTTGACCATATAACCCCAATAAGTCTGCTTTTTCACTATTCGTTTGAATAATGATTAAGAGATGTCTTGTGTTATATCGATCAGCTTTCTTAATCGCTTTTTTCTGCTTTTGAGAACTCATTCTTGTTTACTTCGGTTTCAACATTTTTGCTGACTCGGTGTTCTTTGCTAATTGCTTGGCACTATCGACTTCGCTTGCTTTTTGTTGTAACCTCGGTTGACTCGAACTCGTTTTAAGTCGCCTCATGGTTTTATTCCATGAAGTTTCTTTGTTACAGATTTCCATTTTGTTAAAGAGCTATTAATGCAATTTCATGCACCAATTCTATAAGGTCTCTGCCGATTCTTTTTTAGAATCGAGACGTTATAGAATTGGTGGAGCTAAGCGGGATCGAACCGCTGACCCCCTGCGTGCAAGGCAGGTGCTCTCCCAGCTGAGCTATAGCCCCAGTGTTTGCTGAGTCCCCTTAGCCACATCACGTTTGCCATCACGGCAAGGTGGTGGGCCTGGGTGGACTCGAACCACCGACCTCACCCTTATCAGGGGTGCGCTCTAACCAACTGAGCTACAGGCCCTAGGCTCATACTGCGTGTGATCAAAATAATTTGTTGTGAGTACTCATGACAACATTCAGTTGCAATTTGTAAGGAGGTGATCCAGCCCCAGGTTCCCCTAGGGCTACCTTGTTACGACTTCACCCCAGTCATGAATCACAAAGTGGTGAGCGCCCTCCCGAAGGTTAGACTACCCACTTCTTTTGCAACCCACTCCCATGGTGTGACGGGCGGTGTGTACAAGGCCCGGGAACGTATTCACCGCGACATTCTGATTCGCGATTACTAGCGATTCCGACTTCATGGAGTCGAGTTGCAGACTCCAATCCGGACTAGGACCGGCTTTCTGGGATTTGCTTACTTTCGCAAGTTCGCAGCCCTCTGTACCGGCCATTGTAGCACGTGTGTAGCCCTACCCATAAGGGCCATGATGACTTGACGTCGTCCCCACCTTCCTCCGGTTTATCACCGGCAGTCTCCCTAGAGTTCCCGGCATTACCCGCTGGCAACTAAGGACAAGGGTTGCGCTCGTTACGGGACTTAACCCAACATCTCACGACACGAGCTGACGACAGCCATGCAGCACCTGTCTCAGAGCTCCCGAAGGCACTCTACTATCTCTAACAGATTCTCTGGATGTCAAGGGTAGGTAAGGTTCTTCGCGTTGCATCGAATTAAACCACATGCTCCACCGCTTGTGCGGGCCCCCGTCAATTCATTTGAGTTTTAACCTTGCGGCCGTACTCCCCAGGCGGTCGACTTAATGCGTTAGCTGCGCCACTAAACCTGTATATAGGCCCAACGGCTAGTCGACATCGTTTACGGCGTGGACTACCAGGGTATCTAATCCTGTTTGCTACCCACGCTTTCGTACCTCAGCGTCAGTTCTAGTCCAGGGAGTCGCCTTCGCCACTGGTGTTCCTTCAGATATCTACGCATTTCACCGCTACACCTGAAATTCCACTCCCCTCTACTAAACTCTAGTCCGCCAGTTTCAAATGCAGTTCCCAGGTTGAGCCCAGGGCTTTCACATCTGACTTAACGAACCGCCTACGCACGCTTTACGCCCAGTAATTCCGATTAACGCTCGCACCCTCCGTATTACCGCGGCTGCTGGCACGGAGTTAGCCGGTGCTTCTTCTAAAGGTAATGTCAAGAGACAGGGTATTGACCTGCCTGTTTTCCTCCCAATTGAAAGTGCTTTACAACCCTAAGGCCTTCTTCACACACGCGGTATTGCTGGATCAGGCTTGCGCCCATTGTCCAATATTCCCCACTGCTGCCTCCCGTAGGAGTCTGGGCCGTGTCTCAGTCCCAGTGTGGCTGATCGTCCTCTCAGACCAGCTATAGATCGTCGCCTTGGTAGGCCTTTACCCTACCAACTAGCTAATCTAACGCAGGCTCATCTCATAGCGAAAGGTCCGAAGATCCCCTCCTTTCCCCCGTAGGGCGTATGCGGTATTAGCGTGGGTTTCCCCACGTTGTCCCCCACTATGAGGCAGATTCCTACGCGTTACTCACCCGTCCGCCACTCGTCAGCGCCCGAAGGCCTGTTACCGTTCGACTTGCATGTGTTAAGCATACCGCCAGCGTTCAATCTGAGCCATGATCAAACTCTTCAGTTTATATCATTTTGCCACTCAATAAGATGAGTAGCCAATCTTGGCTCGACTACAGATTCAAACGTTTATAATTTCTTATCTACGTAAGTTCTCATGTCGACTATTTATTACAAACGTAAATAGCTCGTCACAAGCACCCACACAAATTATTTTGATCATATTTTTAAAGAGCGTCGGAGTAAACCCCGGTTGAGCTGGACAATTATACAGATCCAATTCAGTTTGTCAACACTTTGTTGATTTTATTTCTCTTGCCGTCCTTGTCGAAGTCGTTTACCGAACCCCGAAGAAGCCGACCATTGTAACCTATCCCGTCCGCTTGTCAACATCCTGTTAACTTTTATTTCTTGCTGCGTCTCTGCCAGGGCGGTTACCCCGGAAGAGCTGCGTATTATACAACGCCTTTTCATAAGGTCAAGCAGTGATGACACAATAAGCAGAACTACCTAATTAAAAAATATCTTTTAAACAAACAGAACTTAGGGTAATGACAAACCAGTCCACGTTCAAGGAACCGAAAGAAATGGACTTTTTAGATATTTTTGGACAACTCAACGATCCCCGAATTGATCGGAAAAAGCTGCACCCCATGCCCGAAATACTGCTATTGACGTTGTGCGCAGTCATTTGTGGCGCAGAAAGCTGGGATGGCATAGAGATGTTTGGCCAGTCCAAGTTGGATTTTTTGCGTCAATATCTTCCATATGAAAATGGCATCCCGAGCGATGACACGTTACGGCGATTTTTTCGCGCCATCGACACAACACAGTTCCAGCGGTTGTTTGTGGCATGGATTCGAGCCTGGTTGAGTCCTGAAGTGGCGGGTAAAGTGGTGGCTATTGGCAGTAAAACACTACGCGGCAGCCATGATGGCGAACAATCGCCGATACATTGAGTATCAGCGTTTACCGGCGAAGCGGGGATCGTCTTAGGGCAGGTTAAAACCCGTGAAAATCTAATGGGATTACTGCAATTCCTGAGCTATTGAAGTGGCTGGATGTGCACGGAGCCATTGTGACCATTGATGCCATGGGCTGCCAAAAAGCCATCGCCAAGAAAATTATCGATAAAGATGGCGATTACCTATTGGCGCTTAAAGCGCAACCAAAGTAGCCTGCATGATGATGTTCGTCTGCATTTTGAACAACCCGCCCCTGCGTCGCTTGCCCGGATGACCCGCGCTGAAAGTGTTGATAAAGGCCACGGGCGCATCGAAGTCCGGCAATACCGGGTGAATACCGATATTGACTGACTTAGGGTACGTCACCCTGAGTGGAAAAACCTGAATAGTATTGTCGCGATTGACAGTGAGCGACTCATCGGTGATGTGACGACCCAAGAAACTCGCTATTGCATCAGCAGTTCGCTGACCTCCGCAACGCAGATGTTAGTCTCCGTGCGTTTGCACTGGGGTATCGAAAACCAGTTACATTGGGTGCTGGACACGTCTTTCGGCGAAGATCAAAGTCGCATACGCAAAGACAATGCCCAACCAATGCCGCTATTATCCGCCATGCGGCATTGAACATGATACGACAAGCACAAAAGAAACCGGTGCCCATCAAACATATATGTAAAGCAGCTAACTGCGATGATTCTCTCTTAACAGATATTTTGGCTCAGTTTTTTTTAATGAGGTTGCCCTGACACAATAAGCTCTTTTAAAAAAGTACCTGATTACCCATAATCCTCAGCCATCTTCAGTAGCCGCATAGGCATAGGTGGTGTTCTGACTGCAACGTAACATAGGCGGGGCAGCATATCCTCAAGGACAAATCGCCGATTGAAGCGATAACAAAATTCTGCCAAATAGCGCGGAAGGTGTTTATGATTGATAGCGTGATAAGTCCCGTCAATCGACCTTTTGACATTACCTATCATCGTATTGACCCAAGTGAAGGGTTCCAGCGAGACACATTCAGGGCCTCCACCGGTTACGATGCTGGTATGCTGGCATCCTGCCTTGGTAACAGCGGCAAAACAGGCCAGTCCGTCCGAGACCACGTGACTGTCGGTGCTAAGATGGCGCTTCGCCCAACGAGTGATTTCTTTGGAGCGGAACCCGTTGACCACAGTCATGTTCATGGCAATAGGATGTCCTTTTTCGTTGACCGACACAGCCGCCACAAAAGGTGTTTTGTTGGGTGAACCCCGTCCACGCTTGCCTCCCCGATGTTCGCCGCCCCAATACACGTCATCCAGTTGGATGACGCCGGATAACGGCTTACTATCATCACGCTCCTTCATTACCTGCATCAGCTTCTGTTTGATGCTCCAGGCGGTATTGTATGAAACACCTAATTGACGGCGCAGTGAAAGGGCAGAAACGCCAGTTTTTGCTTGTGTGGTCAAGTGGATCGCGAGAAACCAAGTTGTTAACGGGAGTTTCGTCGCAGAAAAAATGGTGCCACTAATGAGGGAATGTTGATGGTGGCAGTGATTGCACTGATAAACCACTCGTGTTTTCAGGGAGCAGTAGCTTTGCCCACCGCATTCAGGGCAAACATAGCCTTGAGGCCAGCGCCAATGAAACAAGGCTTTTCGGCATTGCCCTTCACTCCCATAATTTTTCATGAACTCGCCCAGGCTATAGCCTTTTTGAAATTGAACTTTGTTTTTCATGACGTTATCCCATCCGTATGGTAGATACTGTCAGTATAGACATTCTTGTAACATTGGCTGTTCTTTATGGGTAATCAGGAAAAAGTTAAAGACATCACTGAATCGTATAAACACGCTTAATCATCATATAGAATATATAATCGCGCGCTTACTTCTACCTGATTACCCATAAAGAACAGCCAATGTTACAAAAATGTCTATACTGACAGTATCTACATATGCAGTATCTACATATAAATGGGATAACGTCATGAAAAACAAAGTTCAATTTCAAAAAGGCTATAGCCTAGGCGAGTTCATGAAAAATTATGGGAGTGAAGATCAATGCCGAAAAGCCTTGTTTCAGTGGCGCTGGCCTCAAGGCTATGTTTGTCCTGAATGCGGCGGGCAAAGCTACTGCACCCTGAAAACACGAGCGGTTTATCAGTGCAATCGCTGCCACCATCAACATTCCCTCATTAGTGGTACCATTTTTTCTGCGACGAAACTCCCGTTAACGATTTGGTTTCTCGCGATCCACTTGACCACACAGGCAAAAACTGGCGTTTCTGCCCTTTCACTGCGCCGCCAATTGGGTGTTTCATACAATACCGCCTGGAGCATCAAACAGAAGCTGATGCAGGTAATGAAGGAGCGTGATGATAGTAAGCTATTATCCGGCGTCATCCAGCTGGATGACGTGTATTGGGGCGGCGAACACCGGGGAGGCAAGCGTGGACGGGGTTCCCCCAACAAAACACCTTTTGTGGCGGCGGTGTCGGTCAACGAAAAAGGGCATCCTATTGCCATGAGCATGACTGTGGTCAAGGGGTTCCGCTCCAAAGAAATCGCTCGTTGGGCTAAGCGCCACCTTAGCACCGACAGTCACGTGGTCTCGGACGGACTGGCCTGCTTCGCCGCTGTTAAGGATACAGGATGCCAGCACACCTACATCGTAACCGGTGGCGGCCCTGAATGTGTCTCACTGGAGTCTTTCACTTGGGTAAACACCATGATAGGTAATGTCAAAAGGTCGATTGACGGGGCGTATCACGCTATCAATCACAAACACCTTCCACGCTATTTGGCAGAGTTTTGTTATCGCTTCAATCGGCGATTTGTCCTTGAGGATATGCTGCCCCGCCTATGTTACGTTGCAGCCAGAACGCCACCTATGCCTATGCGGCTACTGAAGATGGCTGAGGATTATGGGTAATCAGGTACTTCTATGCATTACGGATCTTGCTCTTTCCTCGATAGATCGAGACCCTTGCCTGCTTTTCAAAAACTGGAAAACCAACCTTTAACGCCGGAAATGTCTCTACAGATACTGCATGATGAAAAACAACAAATTGCAGAAACAATGAGTTTTTTATCGCGCTAAAACCATGCACATTCTTTCCATAAAATACCGTTACATCCTGCAATTACACTGATTTTTAAACCCAACTCACCCGCATTTTTCTGTTAGGTTAACGCTTGGCACTAATAACTGCACTAATAACTCACCAAAATCAAACTTGAGCTTTTCAACCATACACGATAATATTGATTCAATACTATATTGGAGCCCAACATAATGAAAACAACAAAAAAACACCTACCTAAATCAGTCCTTATCGGCTTAGCCGCTATCATTTTGCCGCTTGGAGCGCAGGCGACCTCCGATACAGGCAAAGACATGCACAAATTATACGAGGACAATTGTGCCAGTTGTCACGGCTCAGACCATGGCGGATTTATTGCCCCCGGGTTAAACTCAGAATCACTGAAAGGCCGCAGTCCTACGGCGTTACGCACGATTATCATGGCCGGCAGTTTCGACACCTTGATGCCTCCGTTCTTCGGTCGCTTATCGGATGACGAAATTCGCGGCTTGGTTAAACATCTACAAGCCACACCAAAACTTGCCAATCCGGCTTGGACCATTGATGACATTAAAGCATCAGTAAAAGTCTATATTAACGATGAAAGCACCTTGCCAGCCAAGCCCACCTATGAAATCGACAGCATGGATAATATTATCGGTGTAGCTGCACGCGGTAAATACGGGCGCGGGTCAGGTTCAAAAGCCGTGTTCATCAACAGCGTTACCCATAAACAAATCGGCGAAATTGCTACAGGCACTGCCGCACATATTATCGACTATGACCCCGCCAACCCGCGCTGGGCTTATGTAAAAAATGATACCGCTGAAATATTTAAAGTCGATCTGTATTCCATGCAAGTTGTGCGTAGCGTTAAAACCGGATTCAACGGTCCGGGCCTGGGCGTTTCCCGCGACGGCAAATATATAATGGCGGGTTCTTATGTACCGCACAACGCCGTCATTCTTGATGCAGCCACCCTGGAACCCCTAAAAACTTTTGAACTGGAAGGTATAGATCCTGACGGTAAAATGGTCAGCTCCGATTCCGGTATGGTCATCGGTACCCCGTTTGCTGATATCTTTGCCATCGCACTGGAAAATGCCGGTCAAGTCTGGGTAGTCGATTTAAAAGAAGGCTTTCCGGTCACTAAAATCGAAAATGTGGGCCGCCATCTGCATGACGCCTTTTTAACCCATGGCGGCAGCAAGTTGATGGTTGCCTCTTATGACGACAGCATCGTCACCGCGATTGATTTAAAAGAGCGCAAAATCATCAAAAAACTCGAGGCCGGTTGCGTACCCCACGTTGGCGGCGGCGCTGCTGTTGAAGTAGACGGTCGCACCTTAGGGTTCGGCACCAACTTCGGCGACTGCGACAAAATGGTGGTCAGCGTCTGGGATCTGGACAAAATGGAAGTGGTTAAACAGGTTCCCGTCTCTGGCGGTACCGAGTCGCCTGCTGCCCATGCCAATGCACCGTATGTCGCGGTAGATATTATATCTAAGGACAGACGCGCGCGCACCGTTCAACTGATCGACAAAAAAACCCTTGAAGTGGTTAAAACCCTGGATGTAGGCGGTCATGCCTATTTTCCTGAATACAGTGCCGATGGTAAATTCCTGTATGTCAGTGCGGGCTACAGCGGTGATGAAGTGGTCGTTTACGATTCGACTTCTTTAGAAAAAGTGGCCTCAATTGCGATGGAAAGCCCAGCCGGTATCTTCTCTCACGGCCGGGTTAAATACATGACACGCGGACTTTCACCTGACGAAATGAAAGGGGCAAAATAATGAGATTAATTGCTCTTTCAGGATTGTTGCTACTGGGGTTAATGTCTTCCCAAGGCGTTAATGCAGCGAGCATTTATGCAGGCCATGCCACAGCGGCGGCGGTTTGTTCGCAATGTCACGGTATTAAAACGCCTTCAGCCGATGCGCCTTTTCCACCTTTAGCCGGGCGCGATGCGGACTATTTAAAAACGACGTTAAAACAGTACCGTGACAAAACCCGAAAATCCGACATTATGAATGCTATTGTCGGCTCTTTAAGCGACAGCGACATCAGCAATGTGGCAACCTACTATGCCAGGTTAAAACCGTAACATTCATGAAAAAATCGCTGCTTTTAATGCTGATTATTCCTGCTATTTTTGCCAGTACCAGTATGGCTGGCGAACCATCGCAGGACAGGAAAATCACGCTCCGCAACATGCTCAAACATGATTGCGGAGCGTGTCATGGCCTGACCTTAAAAGGCGGCCTAGGCCCTGCTCTATTGCCCGAAGCGCTAGCCGGAAAGCCTGATGATTTTTTAATTTCAACTATTATTAACGGACGCCCAGGCACCGCCATGCCGCCTTGGCAGCCGTTTATCAGTCATGATGAGGCGGCTTGGTTGCTTGGGATTTTACGCAAGTATGGAAACGATAAATAAACGGATATATAGTGAACAACAATGGCAACGGAATTAACACCAAAGCAATGGGTAGAAATTTTACAAAATAGTGAGTTAACAAAAGAATTTGATCTCGCCATGTTTCAATCGCTCTACACGTTCGAAGATCACAAAGCCTACGCGAGCCAAGTTGGACTTATATTAGGAACTCATCATGGTTCGCTAAATTTTGAAGTTGGTAGATATGCTAAACGTATCGCAGAGCATTACGACATAAACTTTACAGCAAGGAGCGAAAAGAAATACAAATTTTGGGATTTGTTTTTCAAGGGTTGGGAAGACGGTATTAAATTCGTTTGGCAGCTACGCCCTGAATTAGTTGAGGCATTAGAAGTGACTGGATTGACTGGTGACCAACCCTTCCCCAATGAATTGCCTACCGATACGACATACCCTTTATTAGAAGGTATTAAGCGAACAATAACTGTTAACTCATACGAACGAAATCCAAAAGCAAGAGAGTTATGTGTCAAACATTGGAAAGCTATTTGTGCGGTTTGCGAATTTGATTTTGAAAAAACTTATGGTGAATTAGGTAATGGTTTTATTCATGTTCACCACCTGATACCTGTGGCGCAAGTTGGAAAAACATATCAAGTTGATCCAATTAATGACCTAAGGCCGGTTTGTCCAAATTGCCATTCCATGCTTCACAGACAAGAACCTCTGTTGACGATTGACGAATTAAAAAACATTATCGACCAAACGGCCAACCGTTAGCCTATAAGCCTGTTCGAGCGACAGCGAGGACTGGCGTTTCCGGCAAACACCACCCGAATTCGCCGAAATTACACACAAATATTTATGACCAAGCTACTCTCTTTTTTAGCATTGCTATTCTCCTTCAACGCCATCGCAGAGCTACGCGCCACCGGTGACTTAGGCATCGTTATCGAGCGGGAAGACGGCAATGCGCTGATCATCAACACCACCGAGCATAAGCGCCTGTCCAAGATCGAAAAGCTGGGCGACTTGTCCCATGCATCGGTAGTTTTCTCCCGCGATCAACGTTACGCCTATGTTTTCGGCAGGGACGGCGGTTTGACCAAAATCGACATGCTCAAGGACATCATAGACAAGCGCATCATCCAGGCAGGCAACAGCATCGGCGGGGCGATTTCCCAGGACGGTAAATTAATTGCCGTGTCCAACTACACGCCGGGCGGCGTCAAAGTTTTTTCCTCGGACACGCTGGAACTTGTTGCCGATATTCCTTCCGACTATGGCGATGGACTGCGTTCTAAAGTGGTCGGCCTGGTAGATGCACCCGGACAGCGCTTTATATTCAGCCTGTTCGATGCCGGTGAAATTTGGATCGCCGACTTCAAAAATCCCAAAGCGCCTGTTATTAAAAAATTCCCGAACATCGGCAAACAACCTTACGATGCGTTAATATCGCCGGATGGACACTATTATATAGCCGGACTGTTTGGCGAACCCGGCTTGGCGCTGCTGGATTTATGGAATACCGAAGCCGGAGTTAAACGCATATTGTCCGACTACGGCAAAGACGATGAAAAATTACCCGTTTATAAAATGCCGCATCTTGAAGGCTGGGCGATAGCCGGTGATTACTTGTTTGCACCCGCGATAGGCCAACACAAGGTCCTGGTCATCGACAAAAACACCTGGGAACTGCATGACACCATAGCAGTCGTCGGACAACCGGTTTTTGTGATGGCCAGACCCGATGCGCGGCAAGTCTGGGTTAACTTTGCCTTTCCCGATAATAATCAATTGCAGATTATCGATGTCAAAGACCTGTCTCTTAGCAAAACCTTGACGCCTGGAAAAGCCGTTCTGCACATGGAATTCACCCCGCGCGGCGAACAAGTCTGGGTCGCAGTAAGAGATGATAACCAGCTGGTGGTTTACGACACGGAAACCTTGCAGGAAATCACTCGCCTGCCCGCCAACAAACCCAACGGTATTTTCTTTAGCTCCCGTGCGCATAAAATCGGCTTATAAACCCATGCTGACGACCTTACACAAACAGCTGCTAAACGACTATCAGCACAATTTTCCGCTATCGCCCAGGCCTTATCAGGACATCGCTGATGCGTTGGGCGTGACCGAAGCCGACGTTTTATCGGCATTTACCGAGCTTAACGATAATAATTTCATCAGCCGCATCGGCCCGGTTATTCCGCCCAATCATATCGGCGTCAGCGCCCTGATCGCGATGTCCGTGCCCGAACAGCATCTGCAAACAGTTGCCGATAAAATCAGCGCCCACCCCGAAGTCAATCATAACTACGAACGCGAACACCGGTTTAACCTCTGGTTTGTGGTCATCGCTGCCGACACCGAACACTTATGCGCCGTGATCGACGTCATAGAACAGGAAACATCATACCCAGCCATGCTGCTGCCGATGCTGGATGATTTTTTCATTGATTTGGGCTTTAAGCTGGATCTGAACAATGATTGAAGCCAGAGATCGTCAACTGCTTGAACATATTCAACTGGGACTGCCGGTTTGCTCAAAACCCTATGCCGAAATCGGGCGGTTGTGCGATATGCCCGAAACCGAAGTCATCGAACGTTTAACTCGGCTTAAACAGCAAGGCCTGATCAAACGCATGGGCGTTATCGTCAAACACCGGCAACTGGGTTACCGCGCCAATGCGATGGTCGTTTGGAATGTACCGGATACTCTTATCAAACAGCTGGGTGGACATATCGGCCGGTTTCCGTTTGTAACCCTGTGTTATCAACGCCCCAAACAGCCTGAATGGCCGTATAATCTGTATTGCATGATTCACGGCAAAGACAGAGCCACCGTTTTGAAGCAACTGGAACAGCTCATTGACGCTTGCGGCTTAGACGGTTTTGACCAAGAAATCCTGTTCAGCAACCGCTGTTTTAAACAACGCGGCGCTATTTATAAAAATACGACTGTAACTCATGGATGACATAGACAAGAAAATTATCAACGCCCTGCAAGACGGCTTTCCGATCTGCGACGCGCCTTATCGACAAGTTGCCATGCAACTGGGATTGACCGAACAGGAACTGATAAACCGGTTAAAAGCACTGCTGGATAACGGCACCCTCACCCGCTTCGGCCCGTTGTATAATGCCGAACAAATGGGCGGTGCCTTAACCCTGGCAGCCGTTAAAGCGCCGGAACAGCGTTTCGATGAAATCACCGACATCATCAACGACTTTCCCGAAGTTGCGCATAATTACGCGCGCAGCCATGAGCTGAATATGTGGTTTGTGATTGCCACCGAAACGCCCGAACAAATCCAGCAAACTATCAACGCAATAGAGCAACAAACCGGATTAACCGTCTACAACATGCCGAAAAACCAAGAGTATTTTGTCAACCTGAAACTGGAAGCCTGACCATGCTCGATGAAACAGACCGCAAAATCATCCAGGCAACACAAGCCGGTTTACCGTTAACGCCCCAGCCCTATCAGGCTATTGCAGAACAACTCGGACTTACTGCGGATGATGTTATGATGCGTCTGTCAGCCATGCAAAACAGCGGCATCATTCGCCGCATCGGCGCAGTGCCCAACCACTACAAACTGGGCTATCGCTTTAACGGCATGACCGTCTGGAATATCCCGGATGAAGCCATCGACGAGCTGGGGCAAAAAGTCGGACAACTGGAGTTTGTCAGCCATTGCTATCATCGCCCCAGGCATCCGCCCGAATGGATGTACAACCTGTTTGCGATGGTGCATGGTAAAACCCAGGAAGCTGTCGATAAACAAATTCAACAGATTTCCGATCTGCTTGGCGACTATAATTTGGGCTGCGATGTTTTATACAGCACAAGAATCCTGAAAAAAACCGGTTTTCGTGCAGCGAAAAATACTAGGGCGCAGCCCGTTACTGATTAGGAAACTGATTATGTTTAGACTAAGCCAATACATGCGGGAACTGATAGACCCGACTCCCTTAAAACCGGCGCACAAACCGGCGGCTCCGGTGGTTATCTGGAATCTAATCCGTCGCTGCAACCTCACCTGCAAGCATTGCTACACGACATCCACCGATATTAATTTCCCCAACGAATTGAGCACGCAGGAAATCTATACGGTCATGGATGACCTGAAAGCCTTTAAAGTACCGGTGCTGATTTTATCGGGCGGCGAACCGTTGCTGCATCCCGACATCTTCAACATTTCCCGCCGCGCCAAGAACATGGGCTTTTATGTCGCGTTATCCACCAACGGCACTAAAATTTCCGTGGATAATATCGACGAAATCGCCGCCATAAATTATCAATATATCGGCGTCAGTCTGGACGGCATCAAAGATACCCATGACCAGTTCCGGCGGGTAAAAGGCTCTTTTGACCAGGCCTTACACGGCATCCATTTGTGCCTGGAAAAAGGCATCAAAGTCGGCTTGCGCTTTACCTTAACGCAGGATAATGCCCATGATTTTCCGGCCTTGTTGCAGTTAATGGATGACCACGATATCGACAAATTCTATTTATCGCATTTGAATTACGGCGGCCGCGGCAATAAAAACCGCAAAGACGACGCCCATTTTTCGATGACCCGAGACGCGATGGATTTGCTGTTTGAAACCAGTTATGACTGGCTTAAAGCGGGTAAAGACCGGGAATTCGTCACCGGCAATAACGATGCCGACGCGGTTTATTTCTTGCACTGGGTAGCCAGGCATTTTCCTGATAAAGCCGGGCATATCAAAGCCAGGCTGGAACAATGGGGCGGCAATGCCTCCGGCGTCAATGTCGCCAACATCGACAACTTGGGCAATGTTCATCCCGACACATTCTGGTGGCATTACGAGCTGGGCAATGTCAAAGAGCGGCCTTTTTCGGAAATATGGCTGGATACGAGCGACCCGTTGATGGCGGGTCTTAAGCAACATCCCAGACCACTCGAAGGGCGCTGTGCAAGGTGCCATTACCAAGAAATATGCAACGGCAACACCCGCGTCAGGGCCGCGCAAACTACCGGAAATTTTTGGGCTGAAGATCCGGGCTGCTATTTGACGGATAGTGAAATAGCGTAGGGTATGCTGTGCATGCCTTTCGGGTGAGAGTGTTCTAATAACGTCTGTTTGGTGAACATCATCCGCCTGTTTTCGACCCAAAGCAGTCATTCAGTGTAGGTTGGGTTAGGCGTTAGCCGTAACCCAATAAATAGGCTTTTCAGGAGAAGACAGCTTTGATTGTTGGGCTTCATTGCATTCAGCCAAACCTACGACCTTAAGGTTTAAGCACATTGTTAATTGGAAAACATCAGATTCCTGGTGGGCTAGCGGTCGTTTTTATCGGCATACACATTATCAATAAGCTTTTTAAACCAGATAGGTCGAAAGATCAGTATAAACAATCCTATCGTACCGGTGATGGGAAGTAGAGGTATCAACATGAAGATAATAAAAACTAGGGCACATTTGATTCTGGCACCGATGGAGACCGCTATCATTTTTCTTTCTCTTGTCTGTTTTTTTGAGATGCTAAAAGTATGTTTATCAATTGCATAATATAGTCCTGTTTCATTAAATCGCAGACATAAAAAAGCCCGTGAAATAGGTATGAAGAACACAGTGAACTTCGCGAATGTCGCAAATTGGCCGATTGCCGATATTCGCCGCTGACAGCCGGTAGATTTTTCATTAATTGCATCAATATTTATTCAGAATTTTGGCACACTATCTATTAATAGTGGCATCCGACATGAGGCAGGCGACGATAGCAAGGCTGTCCGCCCTTTCGAAAAATCTATCGTTCATGCCTGCATTCCTCTCGTTAGGTTTCAATTGGAAGAAATTAAAAGCTCAATCCTCCAGCAAGTCCGCATGGATCAATTGATTGAAGGGTAAATACTTGTAACTGCCCTTGCGCATATTGAAAAAAAACAATTCGGGCAGGCTCATTAAAATACCGGTTGCGCCCGACTGCAAATTTTTTCCCGAATCCAGCGGCCAGCTGAAAACACCGTAAACGCTTTGGCCGATCCCGGCGACAGCGTTGACCAGACCGAACACGGGCCTCAACAGCACATGGTCGTCGGTAAAAAACACAAATAACGCGTCGTCGGGATTGTACTGGTATAAGCGGCTACTGAGGATATTCGATTCCCTCAATGCCGTTATCGGATCGCTTTGACTGGCGGTCAGCTTTGCCAGTTCAAGACCCCGGTAAGAATCCAGGTCACGGCTCTGCGTTACACGGTAACGATCCAGTACCGATTGGTAGGCGACAAACGGAACGAAGTTATAGGGTATCTCGACATATCCCCCCAGACGTTGTTCGGATTCCTTTATCGTTAAAACTTCCAGGTCCGCAATTTTTTCGCCGAAACGGTAGGGTTTTAACAAAGCCTGGTTGATGGTTCTGAACAGTTCGGTGACGCAATTGCGGCTCAGCAGGTCATAGCGATAGCTTTGTTTCAGTGTTTCCAACAGGCTGTTTTCAATGTTATCCAATGCGGACAGCGCCGTGGTTAATTGTTCCGGTGTCAGATTCGGAACCGGCCCCCCCGGAAAACCGATGCTCTTTGTAGGCAGGGCTTTCTCGCCGTTATAACGGAAATCATGATGCTGTTCGCCGTTAAGCAGTTCGATATAGCCATTGGCCGCCATCTCGATTTGGCTGTATTCGGCCTCGCTCAACCGTTGGCGGGACGCTGCCGACAGCCGGACTTGATTCAGGGCCGTCTTGGCGTCGCCAGTCAGAATCCGTATCTGGGCGCTATGTTTAAGGTATTGATCCGGCTCGACCCGTTCGCTGTTTTCGGCAAAATCGTCAATAAAAACCCAATAGCCGGACTGCAATGAGGCGTCGATCGCGATATACCGGGCCATATTGACTAAAACGGCATAGCCCCAGTCCGGCCGGTTCGAATCGAGCGCTTTGACCAGGCTGATTTCCAAATCATTGCGCAGCTCCTGCAATACCGGTCTTTCCGTTTCGGAAACTTTGAAGGCTGGCTGAGTTGTCAGCAACAGGGCATCGGCTTGCAACGGCGGCGCTTCTATTAGGGCTTTGATCGCAAATAATGCGGTCAGATAGTCCGAGTATCGTTCTGTGAACGAATAGATAGCGGCAGGAAATTTTTCACCGGTCGAATCCGGATTTATCGCAGGCCAATGGCTGGGCGATAAGGTCTTAATTTGCGATTCGATCATGGCACGGCGGCTCTGCAAAAAGTCCGGGCCATAGCGCTGCTCCACTTTTTGGCGCAAGTTTTGAGCGCTTAGCGACTCCTGTTTTGTTAATTTGCTGTCCGTGTGTTGGAGCTGATGGCCCGGTTCAGGATAAAAAAGCCCGACGCCTTTTAATCGCAGAACCGAAGCCCCATCGGCGTCAACAATGGCCTGACCGGCTGTTGCTTTCTGCAACAAGTGCCGGATAAAAATCCGCTCTTTATGCAGATCGTCGAGCCGTTTGAACTGCCTTTCCTGGGTCAAAAACTGCCACTTGAATTGGTCTTTAAGCAGATCAAAGGTGTCTTCGCTGACCTCGATACGGCTTAGATGCATCGGGCGATTCTGCAAGTACCGGTAGGTAAAATGGAATCCGGTTTTTTCTTGCCTGAACAGGCGAATCAGGCCGGAATCGACATGTTGATAATGATAAATGTCATCGCCGAATTGTATGGCGCTATGTCCCCCGCTCGAATTCCCTTCGCTGGCTTCTATATACAGGTAGTTAAAGCCGACTGCCGCAGCGGCGGACGGCAGCATAACTAAGACCGCCATCAGCGCATGAATGCCGACGGTGTGCAAACTCGAACGCATCATGATCAGGATGACCGGCCTTGAAGACGAATGATCAAAGAGTCTGTAAGGGGATTATTTTTCCGACTCGTAACCTTTTTGAATATTTTGCATGTTCTCTGTATCGGAGTCGGCAAAGTTCTTTCTATAGGTTTCGTAAGCGACGCCTTCGATCCCGGCTTTCTTCAAGCCTTTGCCGATCGCTCTGTAGGTTTTTGGCTCCTGATCCCAGTTAACGATACCGATCTTCGCGGCAATATCGCTCAGGCCTTTAAGATAACCATTGTAATCGGCATCCGCATGGGAGGATTTCACATAAGCCATTGTGTAGTCCGACACTTCATTTTCGTATTTCCTGTCTTTATTCGACTGTGACGACTTACTGCTGGCAATAGAACCGGATGATTCGGATAGACTCCCTACACTGTCTGAAATACTCCCGGAGCTGTCTGAAAAACTTCCGGAGCTGTCTGAAAAACTTCCGGAGCTATCCGATAAAGAACAGCCGACGACTATCAGCGGAAGTACCAGAATCACAGCCTTGAACCCGTTATGATTAAAGCGTCCTGAATTGGAATGCATCATTAACTATCTCCCTCTTAAAATAAGTCGTGTTGAGCGTCATCGCTCAACACCATTGATTGTACCTAGGCCATAACGACTTGTTCGATCAGCTATCCTGATTGCATTCAAGCTTTGCCAACATCAAAACGGCATAAACCTTAAGCTCAGCAAACTGGACTGCCGATAAAGCCGGCGTGACCTCAAAACTCGGCATCGTGATAAACATTCTGCACGTCGTCCAGATCATTACACAGATCTAAAAACCTTTCAAACAGCGCAATGTCATCGCCGCTAATCGGGGTCACGCTTTTGGGCAGAAATTGAATCTCGTCCACCTCAAAGTCAATCTCGCCCAACGTGTCCAGTAAAGCCTGTTTGGCTTTGAAATAGTCAGTCTGAGGCGTGAACACAGTGACTTTGCCATCGTCGCTTTCAATATCGGTCACGTCGACATCGGCCGAGAGCAACACATCAAGAACAGCGTCCTCATCGGCATGTTTAAATGCCAGGATAGCGGCATGATCGAACATGTGACTGACCGTGCCTTGCGTGCCGATTTTACATTTTGTTTTGGTAAAACACTGACGCACATCGCCAAAAGTACGGTTAGGGTTATCGGTCAGGCAATCGACTATCACCATGCAGCCACCGGGGCCATAGCCTTCATAGCGCGCAGGCGCAAAATCCTCGCCGCCGCCGCCTTTAGCCTTGTCGATGGCTTTCTCAATAACATGGGTAGGGACTTGGTCTTTCTTGGCCCGCTCAATCAAGCCCCGCAACGCTAAATTCCCAGTCGGGTCGACGCCTCCCGATTTAGCGCTTACATAGATTTCCCGGCCATATTTGCTGTAAACCTTTGCCTTGGCATCGGATGTTTTGGCCATAGACACTTTACGGTTTTGATAGGCTCTACCCATTTTGCTGTTGCTCCAATGATGATAAAGCCGCAGATTTTACAGATAAGTGTTTGCATAAGAAACTGATGAATTGGCTAGGTTCTGTTGACGTTTCGCCAATCAGGTAGAATTTGTTATTTTTGGTAACATGAGTAGGATAAATTTAAGCGATGAAGAGTGGGCGCGTATATTGGCAAACTTAAAGAAATTGACAGGCATTCGTATCGGTCAGCCAGATACTTGCAGACAATTTATTAGTGCCTGCTTATGGATATTACGTTCGGGAGCGCAGTGGCGGATTTTGCCGCCAACGCAGGGTAAGTGGAATAGCATCTTCAAGCGATTTTCACGCTGGTGCGCCAATGGCGCATGGGAGAAGCTCTTAAGTCATTTTTCTGAAGTAGCTGATTTACAAGATGTTTCTATGGATGGCTCGGTGATTAGAGCGCATGCCTGTGCGGCTGGGGCGGCAAATAGCTCCGCCGAGAATGAAGCACTGGGACGTTCCAAAGGTGGTTTTGGCTGCAAGGTTCACGCGCTCTGTGATGCCTTGGGCATGCCGATTAAGTACATCCTGACAGGTGGGCAAGAGGCTGAATGCAAGCGAGCGATACCCTTGCTGGAAAACGTTAATGCCTCAGCCGTTTTGGCGGACAAAGCTTACGACACAAACGAGTTGAGGGAGTGGCTGGAATGTCGGGGATAAAAGCCGTCATCCTGCCAAAATCGAACCGGAAAGAAGAAATTGAATGCGATTATTGGCATGATAAGGAGCGGCATGCGGTCGAATGCATGTTCGGCAAGCTCAAGCATTACCGCAGAATTGCTACTCGATACGAGAAAAAGGCTATCAATTACATGGGGATGCTGTCATTTTCCTCGGTACTTTTGTGGCTGAGATGAAACGTCAACAGAACCTAGCTTAACCAAGCTATCGGCCTTATCCGATGCGGTTATTTCGGGACTCTATCTTTCAGGGTCAGCATCACCTGTTACCTTTGCGCCTCGCTTCCTTTCGTGCCTACGCATCAAGTACATCGTTACCGATATGCCTGCAAAGCTCGATACCAGGCTCGTGGCTAGCGCTTACCTGGACGGGATTCACACCCGCTAGTTTATGCAGCATTGCCAGACCGCAACGGTTAATTAACCCCAATAAGGGTTCCCGGATCGATTACATTATTCACTCCCAGCGGTTCCAGCTAACTTTATTTGTTTGGCAAGTCGAGCAAGTTGAACAAGCTGAACGATAGAATCTTAATGACCGGATTATAACCGCTGTTTTCTCTTAGTTTATTGATCATATCAATTTTTTTTTGGTCTAAAATACAGTTCCTAAGATAAGGTTTAGCATCAAAATGGATACTTACCACCTTCATACCGGCTTTCAGTTGCAGCCATGAAATTTCAACAAGGTGCTTATTACGTGCGGCATCTGATAAATCAATTAAGTCACTGTTCCGCCATGACTTATCAAGCACAAAGGGATTCACTTCAACCGCGCTGTATTTAAGGGATTTGCATATCCTATCGAGCAAAGTATCACGATTGAAAGGTTTTACCAAAAAGTCCGCTGCGCCAGCCGTCAAACAGTTGATGATGACATTTTTATCGCTATTACCTGTCACCATAATGATAGGAATAGCAGAAAATCGTTCGATAGCTTTTATACGGAGTGTTGTTTCCATTCCGTTCATCTGCGGCATCATCATATCCATCAGGATCAGGCTTGGATCCCGCTTGGACTGGTGTAGCCGGTGTAACAGGTTAATTGCCTCAATGCCGCCGGAAGCAGATATCGGTTCATAGTTTTCCTGAGTGAGGATGGTTAGAAGTAAGTTACGTGACCACTCGTCGTCATCCACCACCAAAATAGTAGCAGGTACTTTCTCTTTCATGATTTTCAAGGCTCAAGCAGATTTAAAATAAGCATCCCATTTTTTCCGAGTTCCTGAGTCCACGCGTTTAAGACGCATGATAAGAATTATAAGATATTTTCAATATTGGCTTCCCATGCGGTGATCCAGGCAGGAATGTCACCCGCAGGCATAGGTTTCGCGATGAAATAGCCTTGGGCCAGATCGCAACCTGTACTGCGCAGTAAATCCCAATCTGCCCGGTCTTCGACACCTTCGGCTACCGTTTTCATTCCCAGTTGTTGTGCCAGACTCAAGCTAGTGCCATAAATGGCACGTAGCGTGGCATTGCTGGCCGCGCCATGCACAAACCTTTTATCCACCTTGAGTTCGTTAAAGGGGATGTCGCACACCTGGATGAAGGAAGAATGGCCGGTGCCAAAATCGTCAATCGACAGACTGAAATGCTTCAACCGCAAACGGGTAAGAGTTTCCAGAGGCCCAGATAGCTCCTTCATCAGTCGACTTTCAGTCACTTCCAGCACAATGCAGTCTGGCTCAATGTCCGCAGCGGAAGCTGCGGCGGCCACATAATCCGCAAACTCCAGCGAGGCAAGGTTATCCATGGATATATTAATGGCCACACGCAGATGCAAGCCATCATCCTGCCAAGTCTTGGTCTGAGCAAAGGCTTCGCCGATGACTGCCCGTGTCAGATCGTCGATCAGCCCATGCTTTTCCGCCACTCCGATGAAATGGTCGGGAAACACCATTCCGTCTTGGGGGTGGTACCAACGCACCAAGGATTCGACGCCCACTACCTTGCCGGTCGCCACGACCACTTTGGGCTGGTAGTAATTCACCAGTTCGCCATTGACGATGGCTGCACGCACCTCATCGACATTGTATGTTTTCTTCGCTGACCAAAGCTTGTTCAGTTTTGGGCACTCCCACTTCTCCAGTAACGCGAACAAATCCTCTGAATTGAAAGGCTTGTGTAGGTACCCGAGCGCTGGTATTTTATGCTCCTGCACCAGTTTTTCGACACATTGCAACATACGTTCATCCTCACCGCTCACTAGGATGACAGAACCGGTATAGCTCCGCTCGACCAAGTGGCGCAAAAATTCGATCCCGTCCATTTCCGGCATGCAGAGATCCAATAGGATCAGATCCGGCAGGCTGTTCTGACAATCCATCTTTTCTAGCGCATCGCGTCCGTTGTCGCAGGTCGTCACCTGAATGAATCCCAGATGGCCCAGCAGGTGGCTCATCAGCTTGAGCATAAAAGGATCGTCATCAATGACGAGAATCCTGCGTGCAGATATTTCAACCATATTTTAAAATGATAATATTTGACTTGTTAATTTAACGAAAAATCAATTGCTTATTATTTAAAGCCTTTGCCTATATGAATTTGAATTACTTATTATTTTTAAATGAGCTCACTCTGATTGTTATCCCATATCCAGATATTCGCTTATAGCGGCCATTTCCACTTCAAAACGGGGTACCAGCGCGTTCATCGCCTCGATCTCGCCAGCCTGGCTTGCCCGTTCGATCTGTGCGCACAATTCGCCTAGCTCCAGCGCTCCCACCGAACGTGCCGAAGACTTGAGTTTGTGCGCCTGCGCACCCACCTGCTCCGTCTGATCCATCTCATAGGCGCTCTTCAACACTGCCGCAATCTGTGTTGCGCTGCTATGAAAATCATGCAGGAATGCTCGAATCAGCTCCGGGTTATCGCCTACCAGCGCCTCTAACACACTCACATCCAACGGCTTTAACACGGCACCCTGTATTGCAGACGTCATTGAAGCCTCAGATAAGGTTGTTGCATCGGCTGACTGCAGATCCGGTAGCCATTTATTCAGGGTCTTATTCAGCTTTTCCAAAGGTGTCGGTTTGCTGAGGTAGTCGTCCATACCGCCAGCGCTACAGCGCCGGTCTTCACCCTTACGGACACTCGCAGTCAGGGCTATGATCACGGTGTGCCGATGAGCGTTATTTTCTTCAGCACGAATGGCGCGGGTCAGTGCATAGCCGTCCATTACCGGCATGTGTAGATCGGTCAACACCAGTGCGTAATCGCCACTACGCCAGCGTTCCAGCGCTGCTTGGCCGTCACTGGCGATATCGACAGCAAACCCGAGTAAGTTGAGCTGCCGCTGGATTACCTGCTGGTTGGTCTCATTGTCTTCCGCCACCAGAATCAGCTTGCCCTGCTGTTGTGCAATGATACGCGCTGGTGCGATGAAAGCGGCTGCGTCGCTGTAGGACGGCTGCGCATCCATGTCGACCGGCATCCGCCCAGCAGCGATGGCTACCGCCTGAAAGAGGGTTTGCCGCGTCAAGACATTACCATCCACTTCGACCACCTGATCAGTATCATTCCACCGAGGAGAACGACGTCGCCCTCGCCCGACAACAACGAAGTGTACATCCTGGCTCGTTTGGACATTGATAATGGCACGCAGTTCGTCCGACACGCGTGGCGTGTTACCAACATCAATCAGCCATACCCATGGACCCGAAATAGCTGGCCGTTCACGTACTGCCGCAGCCGCAAGGGTGGGCGTCTGCTCAACCACCACGCCTGCGGATGCCAAATAGGCGACCAGATGATCGGCCAGTCCACCAGTGCCCCCTATCACTAGACAAGAAATCCCCGTGACCAGCGCTTGCGCAGCACTGACATCGGCTTGCTCCTGTACCGTAACTAAAGGCAGGCGTACGGTGAAAGTAGAACCTTGGCCCAATATGCTCTGTACCGCAATCTCGCCGCCCATGAGTTGCACCAGATTGTAGGCAATGCTCAGCCCCAGACCAGTGCCGCCAAAGCGTCGCGTTGTTGAGGATTCAGCCTGGGTAAAAGGGGTAAACAACTGCGCTTGGCTTTTTTCATCCATGCCAATGCCGTTGTCGATCACACGAATTTCCAGCGCAGTCGGTTCTACCAGCAAGACCTGTACCGACACGAGCCCCATGCCCTCTTGCCCGCTAGAAAACTTGATGGCGTTACTGACAAGATTGATCAAAATCTGGCGCAGTCGATGAGCATCAGCTGAGACAACTGCGGGAATCCTCGGATCGATAAATAGCATCAGTTCCACTTTTTTCTTTTCGGCCAAGTGCTGCAACATCAGGCAGACACTCTCGGTTATCTCTTCCAGCTTTGCGGGCACCCACTCAATCTTCAGCTTACCGGCCTCGATCTTGGAAAAATCAAGAATGTCCTCAATAACGGCCAGCAGTGAAAACGCCGAGTTCCGGATGATATTGACCATTTCCACCTGATAACCATTGAGGCTGGTCTGATGCAGCACATCCACCATGCCGATCACGCCGTTCATGGGGGTACGAATCTCGTGACTCATGGCAGAGAGAAAATCTGACTTGGCCTGATTGGCCCGCTCTGCCTCGTTTTTAGCGCTAATGAGTGCTAGCTCATATTGACTGCGCTCGGAAATGTCGCGCACAAAGACGATGAAAAAAGCACCTATGCCGGACTGTATATTGCTCATCGTCATTTCCACCGGGAACAAGCTGCCATCCTTGCGGCGCCCCTCGTTGAAGTGCTCGCTAACAAGGTCATTGTCAATGTCATCATTGCACTGATCATAATAAGGCTCGGGCATCAACCGGCAGATGTGGCGCTCGACCACCTCGGCGGCGGTATAATCGAAAATGCGCTCGGCGGCTTTATTAAAGGTCTCGATGATGCCATGCGTGTTGATGGTGATGATGCCATCCACCACGTTATCGAGGATGGCTTGGGTGCGTGCGACATGGTTGCGCAGATTGATGGTCTGCACATCGACCAGCTCCTGCAGATGCTCGCGGTGCATTTGCAACTCATCACTACTACGCTTGTACTCGGTGATGTCGGAAAAAGTACTGACATAATGGGTAACGTCGCCAGCTGCATCAGTGACGACGGAAATCACCAGCCAGACCAGGAAAACCTCACCGTTCTTGCGCTTGTCCCAGATTTCCCCCGACCACTGCTTGTCACGCAGTAGACTCTGCCACATGGCTTGATAAAACGTGCGATCATGGCGACCCGCTGTAAGCATCGACGGATTCTGGCCAACCATTTCTTCTGGACTATAGCCGTATATATCGGTGACGGCCCGGTTGGTGCGGATGATGGTATTGTTGCTGTCGGTAATGATGATGCCTTCTCGCGTCTCGAAGGCGATGGCGGCAATGCGCAATGCCTGCTGCGCCTCTTGCATCTCATCAACCTGCTTGGCGCTGTTGATATAGTTTTTGCGTTGACGATACAGCGCATCAATCACCAAGATCACGAGCATTCCTGCCGAGAAAAACACGGCATTCGACCAGATGACTTCGAAGTTAACCAGCCATGCGAATGACTTGTAAGGAGGAATAAATAGGTAACTCAGCAGAATGGAGCTAATGATCAGAGAAAATAGACCGGGGCCGATGCCACCGAATACGACGGCTAGCGTAACTGCAGGGAAGAAAGCCAGGAAAGGCAGCCCGGCTTCCACGGGCGCAATGGCAAGTCTGACCAAGAAGGCAACAAGGACCAGAACTAACGCAATCAGGTAGTTGATCACTGCGCCATACCGAAGCAGAGCAATGCTATCCAATAAGCGATCAATTTTTTTTTCTAATCTTCTGTGCATCTTAAAAAACCTTACCGTAAAAAACTTGAGCCAACACCTGAGAACAGGACTAAACCGTTAATCTGCCTTTATAGACAACATACTCACTATCCCGTCATCTTCCCTTTTCGGGTCAATCACCGTATTCAGTATAAATACCCGTTCGTTGGCTATGCCGCCTTGTTGCACGAGATAACTGGCAATCGCTCGCGCCCTTTCTGCGGCCAAACTTTCCAGTCGCTGCGGTTCCGGCTTAATAATGGCCGACAGTTTCTGCTTGGCGACCGCATAAAACTCGTCTGTTGTCGTATCGGCCTGACTACCGATCAGGCGCAGCCTGCCCAGCAACGGTTTTTCCACCATCAGAGGAAACTTTTCAATAAATAGCTGCTCCATCAAACCCCGGTAATCCTGGTCCGAAATCACCACATGTTCTGCGCGTATTTTTCTGCCGCCCTGTTTATTCATTTCGGCGGCTTTGATTCTTTTAAGCTGATCGTATAAAGCATCGTCGCTGACCGCAGGCCAATCCTGCTCCTGGAAAGCCGCGCCTTTAATTTCCAGCTTTAAAACCGGACGTGCTGTTAACGCTTTGGCCAGGGCATCCAGCTTGCTGATTTCAGACTTATTTAATGTCGCCTCGCCCGCCGTAAAACTGATCGTACTTAAATCTGCTTCACTACCTATCAGCGAGGCTAGCGCACGGAAAGGCGAGGTGATCACCTTGCTGATCGAGTTGATCAACGCATCGACAATGATATGACTGATACTGAACTGGGGGTCTTCCAGGCTGCCGGAAATGGGTACGTCAATTTTTATCTTGCCATCAGAATCCTTCATCAAGGCCACCGCCAGTTCCAGCGGCAATGATACCGCATTGGGATTTTCGACTTTCTCGCCCAGTTCGAACTGATCTATCAAGATACTATTGGATGCAGTGAGCACCTTGTTCTCCACTTTGTAATTAAGCCCCAGCGATATTTTGCCTTTTTCAACTTTATAACCGGCAAATTGTACCATATAAGGCGAAATCAACGGCATCGGCATGCCGGTAAAATTGACAGTAACATTGTAATCACCCAGATAAGGACTGATTTCGCCCTTAATATCAACGGGTGACAAATCATAGGTATTACCTTTTAAATCAACCTTGATGATTGATTTTTGTTCTGAGGATATGCCGCTGGCACCGCCGCTCAGACTTTTGATGGGCGCGGCGAACGGTAAGATCAGGGAAAGATCGGCAAAATCGGATGAGCCGTCAATGATTTGCATCTTGCCCAGTTTGAATTTAGGTTTCTGCGCTTCAGTCTCTTTATTTTTAGCGACTTTAACAGCGACTTTCGGCTTGCTTTTATCGGCAATCATAATGTCGCCAAAATTGACGGTCTTGTCTTTTTTGATGATAACTCTGGCATAAGGTTTATCAAGCTTTAGTGTTCCTGCGCTGTATCGATTTGCCGGAAAATCAACATCGATGCCGTTAAGCGCTAAATTTTCCCATTTGACAAAATCCTTGTTCTTTAGCTGATCGCGGGTTAATAACCGGGCGATTTGGCTATTGCCGCTAAACTTAACATCCAGTTTATCTGCTGCTGATTTGGCGACTAAGACCTTGCCGTCAACAGACAGCGTCCCGTCGATGACATCCAGTCGCGCATATTTATCGACATAAGCCTGGAATTTTTCCAGCCCAATACCGTTGACAGCAACGGCTATTTGCGCGGATAAAGGTTCGATAACGGTGTTGCCGTCCAGTTTTATCGAACCGGTTTCGTTAAGCCTGATACTCAGTTGAAAAGGCAGGCTTGCACCGGCTTTATTGCTGAAATTATCGAGCTTAAAATCGATAGGCTTGGCGGTCATGGTGACCGGCTTTTTTAAGGTCTGATCTTCAAAAATAAGCCCAAAATTATTGAGTGCGATAGTATTGATTTTAATAGCCCACGGCGTTTGTTCGGACTCAATAACGGTAGTTTCGGCAGCTTTATCACTGACTGGCAATAAAGTTTGATAATTAATCACACCATCAGCATTCAGCCATGCCTTAAAATAGGCATCCTGGGCTAAAACCGATTCGATCGCTAACACCTGTTTTCCAATATCAAAATGAATGCCGGATACGGCTATCTGGGGAATGTTAAACAGCGTTTGTGGCTGCGCATTTTCTGAAACCTGAGCATCAGCGGCGGCCTTTATCCGTGCGTTAAAATTGGTATTTTTGGCTAAAACCGATTCGATCGCCAGCATCTGTTTTTCAAGGTTAAAATCAATGCCGGATACGGCAATCTGGGGAATACCAAGCCGCGTTTGTTGCTGTGCATTTTCTGAAATCTGCATATCGCGCAATTCAAACTTGCCCTGCGTAAGGTTAAGATTAAATTTACCCTTGATATAATCGGTCTTGTAATCGGCCTCGAACAGTTCATAACCCTGTAAGTCCAATTGCACAAGCTCTTGCAAGGCCAGCGCCCGGATTCTCGGCAGCTGCATGTTATCCAACTTAATATGCCCGGATGAAGACAGCGGATTGAGGCTAACAGAGCCTTGCCAATCCAGCTTACCGCCTGACTTTATAGTCAGGGATAAACCCAAGCCGGCCGGTTTATCCGGCTGAGTGCTAAAGTTTTCGATATCGAGTTTGATCGGATAAATAGTCTCCTTTATGGGACTTTTAAGCTGCGCATCTTCCCAGTCCAGCTTTCCTTCGACTATCGACAGCTTGACGATGTTTACCGGAAAAACCTTAGCGTTCTGCTGTTGGCTTTCGTTGTTATCCTTGAGCAGATCTTTAAAATTGAACGCGCCATTTTTATCTTTGGCGATACGAACATCCGGCTTACTCAGCAACATTTCATCAATAACCAAAGCCTGCTGTTTAAGGGATTGCCATGCATTGATCTTGACAAGAAAATCATCAAAACCGACAAACAGCTGTCCGTTAGGCTCTTGCAGCTCAAATCCATGCAGGCTTAATTGTAGCGAAAAGGGATCGAACTGAACCGTTGCAACCGAGGCTTGCCTGCCCGTTTCCTGCTGAATGAATGTTGGCAGTTTCGACTTAAGCAGCATCGGCAAACCATAGAAACCCAACCCGGCATAGATAGCCGCAAGACTGGCTACGATGAAAATAGCTATTTTTACTTTTGATGCTATGTGTCGAATTTGCATAAAATCCAGTAACCTAATCTGCTTTAATGACTGCCATTATAAGCACAAAAGGCGGCTCTCAAGTTACTGAGGAGCCGCCTTTTGTGGCTGAACGATACTATCGATCCAAGCTACAAATCGAGATAACCGGTCTCTTCATGCAGAGCGTTATCCAGTCCCTGCACTTCTTCATCGGACGTCACCCGCAAGCCGATCAATTTGTCTAAAGCTTTCAAAATCAGATAACTGAATAATGCACTCCAAGCCGCCGTCACCACAATCGCCAACGCCTGAACGCCGACCTGATCCATAATGGAAACGCCCTCAGCCAAACCGAGTCCGCCCAAGCTGCCGGCTGCAAAAACGCCGGTCAATAATGAGCCGGTCACACCGCCTACGCCATGAACGGAAAACACGTCCAGGGAATCATCGATTTTTAGGGTACGCTTTATATATTGGGTCGCATAAAAACACACGCAACCGGCGGTAATGCCAATCACCAAAGCACCCGCAGGACCGACAAAACCGGATGCCGGTGTGATGGTACCCAAACCTGCGACCATGCCGGTCACAATGCCCAATACGCTGGGTTTGCTGAACCGTTTCCATTCTATAAACATCCAGGTTAAAGCCCCGGATGCCGCGCCGATATGGGTTACCAGCATCGCCATACCGGCATGCCCATCTGCAGTCAAAGCACTGCCGGCATTAAAACCGAACCAACCGACCCACAACATGCCTGCACCGGTAACCACCATGGTCATGTTATGCGGCGGCATAGCCGTGTTGGGAAAACCTTTCCTTTTGCCTAACACCAGCGCAGACACCAAAGCGGCAACACCGGCATTCACATGAATAACAATACCGCCGGCAAAATCCATTGCCCCCAAATCGGCCAACCAACCGCCGCCCCACATCCAGTGACAGATCGGCATATAAACCATGATCAACCATAAGCCGCTAAACCACAGCATCGCCGAAAATTTCATCCGCTCGGCAAAACCGCCGACGATCAACGCCGGAGTGATAATCGCAAAGGTCATCTGAAACATGAAGTAAACCGTTTCAGGAATATCACCTATTAACGATTCAACGCCGATGTCAGGCAAAAACACTTTGGACGCACCGCCGATCAGCTTTTGCAACTCTCCGCCGTCGGCAAAAATAAAACTGTAAATCCCTGCCAGCCAAAGTATCGAAACCAGACAGGTAATCGCAAAGCACTGCATTAATACCGACAGCACGTTTTTGCTTCTAACCAATCCGGCATAAAACAATGACAAACCAGGTATGGTCATAAACAAAACCAGAGCAGTCGATGTTAACACCCAGGCCGTATTGGCCTGGTTTAATTGATCCGCCACAGCAAGACCGGGGAACATTATGAGACCTAAAAACAGCCTTCTACTTATTATTTTCAACAACATTCTTTTTCCTTGCGCCTAAATGGCTTCTTCTCCGGTTTCACCGGTTCTAATACGAATAACCTGCTCCAAATTGGAGACAAATATTTTCCCATCGCCGATTTTTCCGGTATTGGCTGCTTTAACAATAGTTTCGACAGCTTTATCGACCACATCGTCAGCGACAGCAATTTCTAATTTAACTTTAGGCAGAAAATCGACCACATACTCAGCCCCCCGGTACAACTCAGTGTGACCTTTCTGACGACCAAAGCCTTTGACTTCAGTTGCAGTGACACCCGCAACCCCAATTTCAGATAACGCTTCTCTGACATCATCCATCTTGAACGGTTTAATGATTGCTGTTATTAATTTCATATTTTCTCTCGGTTAGCTAGCAAAAAGTGTTGGCAACATAGGCTGCAATCATAGTAAATTATCCATCAACATACAATTAATAGACCCTATATAAACACGGACTGGTGCGTTTGTTTCTACATTATTGCCGTTCCTCAAACGTAAAAACGGGCGCATTGCGCGCCCGTCTCCGAAAAGATTGACCTTTAAGGAAAGTTCACCATTTAATTAAATGTGATAAGCCGTTTCGCCATGTTCGGAAACATCAAGACCTACACGCTCGATCTCTTCGCTAACCCGGAGTCCGATCGCCATGTCCACGATCTTGTACGCAATAAAGGAGACCACACCGGACCAGATGATACAGACCCCCACTCCCCAGGCCTGACTCGTGAGTTGACCGATCATGCTGTATTCAGCCACCCCGTTGGTGACGTAATCCCAAACGCCGGTTCCGCCCAACGATGGATTTGCAACGATACCGGTACCCAACGCACCGATAATTCCACCAATACCGTGGACACCGAAAGCATCCAGAGAGTCGTCATAACCCAGCGCACTTTTCAGCATAGTAACCGCCCAAAAACAAACTGCACCGGCGACGAGTCCTAAGAAAATGGCTCCCATAGGCCCTGCCCAGCCACAAGCAGGTGTAATCGCAACCAGACCTGCAATCGCGCCGGAAGCGCCACCCAACATGCTGGGTTTACCGCGCAACAGCCATTCCGCGCCTATCCATGCAAGTGTCGCCGCCGCGCTGGCCAGTAGCGTATTGACAAAGACTAAAGCGGCAAGGCCGTTTGCTTCCAGATTGGAGCCGACGTTAAAACCAAACCAGCCTACCCATAACAAGGATGCGCCGATCATGGTCATCGTGACACTATGCGGTGCCAGCGATTCTTTTCCGTAACCGATACGTTTACCTATCAACAAACAGCCCATCAATCCGGCAATACCGGCGTTGATATGCACGACTGTGCCGCCGGCAAAATCCAGCGCGCCTTTTTGGAACAAAAATCCTGCCGTAGCAGTCGCCGCTTCCGCTGCCGAAGCGTCAGTATAGGCATCAGGACCGGTCCAATACCAGACCATATGCGCCATCGGCAGGTAGGAAAACGTAAACCACAGTACCGTAAACAGCAATACCGCTGAAAACTTAACCCGCTCGGCAAAGGCACCGACGATCAACGCGGGAGTAATGGCGGCGAAGGTCAGCTGAAAAGCAACGTAAATATATTCGGGTACGTAAACGCCCTTGCTGAAGGTAGCCGCAAGCGAGTCAGGAGTTATGCCTTTAAGAAACAGCTTACTTATCCCGCCAAAGAAGGCATTACCTTCGGTAAACGCGATGCTGTAACCGTAAATAGCCCACAATAATGCCATCAACGAAAAAATCACGAACACTTGCATCAACACGGACAGCATGTTCTTGGCGCGCACCATACCGCCGTAAAACAGTGCCAAACCGGGAATGACCATCAGGATAACCAGTACGGTCGCGATCATCATCCACGCGGTATCGCCTTTATTGGCACTAGGTGTTGGAGTTGCTGCCGAAGCAATTGCAGATATTACATCTACTGCGGCTGTTACTGGATTTGCCAGTGTTGCGGTTTCCGCAGCTGTCGTGGAAGACTCCGCAAAAGAAAACTCCGCAAAACCCAGCAACGAAAACAGCATGAAGGTAGTTAAAAGATATTTCATAGTTCCTCCTTAAAATTAAAGTGCTTCTTCGCCAGTTTCTCCGGTACGAATCCGGACAACTTGCTCTAAATTGGTTACAAAAATTTTACCGTCGCCTATTTTGCTGGTATTGGCGGCTTTGGTAATGGCCTCTACAGCCTGATCCAACATTGAGTCAGCCACCGCCACTTCAATTTTGGCCTTGGGTAAAAAATCAACCACATACTCGGCACCCCGATAAAGTTCGGTATGCCCCTTTTGGCGACCAAAGCCCTTTACTTCAGTTACAGTTACCCCCGAAACCCCTATATCCGAAAGAGCCTCACGGACATCATCCAGCTTGAAGGGTTTAACAATAGCGGTTATCAGTTTCATACTAAGACCTCTTGCTTTAAAGTTATATTCAGTTTTGATCAAAGCACATAACATGCCAAGCTAAAATCATCATAATACGCCGTGACTTACCCCAGATATATCAAGCGACCTCAGACTAATTCGCACCACATTAAGCCGCTATTTTCTTTTTATGCACCAAAATAATGCTTGATTTTATGAAGAATAACTTTTGCTATGCCTACAAAAAACAAATTAGGGCGAAGATAAATTTTTCGTTATTTTCAATTTAAGGAATAACAGGGTTTTCAAAAAAAATGCACCATCACTGATCTCTTTTCTTTTTTACGCACTATTTTTGAGCAAAAAGTTCATTAATTGCACCCTAAAACGACTCTTTGCATTACCCAAATAGCGACTTTATCTATATTTGCTAATTCTGGCACTTAAATTGCTTTTAAAATACCAGAATGTCTTAATAACACAACAATTTGTCTTATAAACAACAGCAAGCTATTCTATTTTGCAAAAATTCAGTCTTTCTACCGATTAATTGCAAAATCAGCTTCGCTTACTGGATTACAGCTTCCAAATAATTTTTTACAACCATTTAATATAAAGGGCCTACTTATGAAATCTCATTTAAGAAAAAATGCCGTTTTGCAACTTACTCTGTGTAGCGCAGTCCTCTGCTCCTCACTGGCGCAAGCTGATGATAATAAAGGTGCAGTAGAAAGCCTGACAGGATTTAATATTAACGAAACAGCGCCCTTGAAAGACCTAGGTATTAATGTGGGCGGCTGGGTTTCATCGGGTGTTTCCGGCAATATTGACTCACCTGAAGACCGTTTCAACGGACCGGTAACGTTTGGCGATCGCGCCAACGAATTCCATATGCAACAACTGAACGGCTATATCGAAAGAGCCGTAGATACCGAAGCCAAGAAATGGGACTTGGGTTTCCGCGCCGATATTTTGTATGGCACGGATGCCCGCTTCACGACCCAGGCCAACTTCGATAACAAATTGATCCTGGATAGCGATTCCCGTTTTTATAAGCTGGCCTTTCCACAAGTCTATGCGACCGTATTCGCACCAATAGGTAACGGCATCACCACCAAAATCGGGCATTTTTACACCATCATCGGCAATGAAGTGGTTACTGCACCGGATAACTTCTTCTTCTCGCACGCCTATACCATGCAGTATGGCGAACCGTTCACCCACACAGGGATAATCTCTTCATACCCGGTCAACGACAACATCAGCCTGACTGGCGGCGTCGTATCAGGATGGGATTCTTTCTTCCAGGAACCGGCTAATTTCCTTGGCGGCGCTACTTTTACGACCGATAACAAAAACACCTCGTTGGCATTTTCGATGATCACCGGTGATGTCCAAAAACTGGATAAACACAACCGGACCATGTACAGCGTCGTATTAAGCCATGATATTACCGACACCCTGCACTACAAACTGCAACATGACTTAGGCATAGAAGAAAAATCGACTAGTGCCGACTCGGCCAAATGGTATGGCATCAACCAATACCTGACTTATGACATCAATGACAAACTGGGCGCCGGCCTTCGTCTTGAATGGTTCCGCGATGAAGACGGCGCACGAGTCGGCGCAATCGGCAATGGCAACATGATGCCGGGCGGTCAAAACCATTACCTGGCGGCAACAGCCGGATTAAACTATTCGCCGATATCCTGGTTGACTTTGCGACCTGAAGTCAGATATGACCATTCAACCGAAAACAATGCGTATAACGCTGGTTTAAGCAATGATCAACTGCTGATTTCAGCGGATGCCACAGTTCGCTTCTAAATACTTTTTATCTGACCAGAAATTTGGCCTACATCCTCGTGCGCCAAATTTCAACCCACTCC
This sequence comes from Methylobacter arcticus, assembly GCF_050917435.1. Classification (NCBI taxonomy): domain Bacteria; kingdom Pseudomonadati; phylum Pseudomonadota; class Gammaproteobacteria; order Methylococcales; family Methylococcaceae; genus Methylobacter; species Methylobacter arcticus. The sequence continues at coordinate 969,431 of NZ_CP159583.1, read as the reverse complement.
CCAATATAGCGCTTATTCAGAGCGCTTTTTTAGTAGCTAATTCGATAAAAAAAATGGTATCGTTACGCCGTTTGGCATAAAACGCTGATTCCACATAACCCATCCTTAGGAGACAACATAAATGTCTGCAGCAAAAGTACTTAAATTGATCAAAGAAAACGACGTAAAATTCGTCGATTTCCGTTTTTGTGACACCCGTGGTAAAGAGCAACATGTAACTTTCCCTGCTCATTCAATTGACGAAGACACCTTTGAAGAAGGCAACATGTTTGACGGCTCTTCAGTCGCGGGCTGGAAAGGCATCAACGAATCAGACATGATTTTAATGCCAGACCCTTCTACAGCGGTGATGGATCCTTTCTTTGATGACAACACCTTAATCTTGCGTTGCGACATCATTGAGCCAAACAACATGCAGGGTTACCAACGCGACCCACGTTCTATCGCTAAACGCGCAGAAGACTATTTAAAATCGACCGGCATTGCAGATACCGCATTCTTTGGCCCTGAAAACGAATTCTTCATTTTTGACGATGTTCGTTGGGGCACCGATATGAGCGGCTCTTTCTACAAAGTCGACTCAGAAGAAGCGGGCTGGAATTCAGAAAAAGTCTATCCAGACGGCAACACCGGTCATCGCCCAGGCGTTAAAGGCGGCTACTTCCCTGTACCTCCAGTCGATTCACTTCAAGACATGCGTTCTGCGATGTGTTTGACCTTGGAAGAAATGGGTCAAGTGACAGAAGTTCACCATCACGAAGTTGCAACCGCTGGCCAGTGCGAAATCGGCGTCAGATTTAACACCTTGGTTAAAAAAGCCGACGAAGTTCTGGAACTGAAATATGTCATCGCCAATATAGCCCATGCTTATGGCAAAACAGCGACATTCATGCCAAAACCTTTAGTAGGCGATAACGGCAGCGGTATGCACGTCCACCAGTCTTTAGCTAAAAATGGCGTTAACCTGTTTACCGGTGACTTATACGGCGGCCTGTCTGAAACAGCATTGTTTTACATCGGCGGCATCATTAAACACGCCAAAGCATTGAATGCGTTCACCAACGCCTCAACCAACAGCTACAAACGTCTGGTACCAGGCTTTGAAGCACCGGTTATGCTGGCTTACTCTGCACGCAACCGTTCAGCTTCCATCCGTATTCCTTATGTTATTAACCCTAAAGGACGCCGCATTGAAGTTCGTTTCCCAGACTCCACTGCAAACCCTTATTTGGCATTCTCAGCAATGTTGATGGCAGGCTTGGACGGCATTCAAAATAAAATCCATCCTGGCGACGCAATGGATAAAGATTTGTACGACTTACCTGCCGAAGAAGCCAAAAACATCCCACAAGTTTGTCACTCATTTGACCAAGCATTAGACGCGCTGGACAATGATCGTGAATTCTTGACACGCGGCGGCGTTTTCACTGACGACGCAATTGATGGCTATATTGCTCTGAAAATGGAAGAAGTCACTCGTATTCGTATGAGCACACACCCTGTAGAATACGACATGTACTACAGCTTGTAGGCTCAGACTGACCCAAGACCCCGCAAGTTATCTGGCTTAGCGGGGTTTTTTATGCCCAGACGTTCCCACGCGAAACCCGCGACTTATGCCTCAAGGCAAGCACATATAAATGTCAGTCCAAGAGGAAAATAAGACTCTGCTGAAATCATCGTTCACAACGGCTTCAAAGCGTTTTTTAAGGGTTAATTTTCTTGATACGGTTATGACTGGACGAACAGTGATACAGGCAACTTTTAGGGAACCGGTTTAAAAAGACAGTGCGGAATAGGCATTACCAGCGCTTACATTGACGGGTTAAGGTGCAGTACAAGAGCAAGAAGCCGCATGATAACTGGAATTGTATTCGGAGTTGAATCCGCCTAATTGATAGAACAATCAGTTATAAGACCACCCATCAAAAGTCCCTGCATACGAAACGCCCAACCAAAACCCCTCCAAAACCACTCGTTTTTACACACGGCAATTCCCTTTGATTTCAACAAAGAATGAAGCCTGCATTGCTTGGTTATGTCAACAATTTACCTGCTTTTTTAAGCTTAGAAGTTATAGCTGAAAGATATAAAGATTGGCGAGGGATAATGTCCGGTCTACCGGCGATTGCAAAAACCTATAAACAACGAAGCCCCAAATCAATTTTTGTTTTTTTAAATCTGGAGCATCGTGGCGCTCATTAAATCATCATTCAATTTAACGAACTAGAGCTATCGGCCCTCCTCGGAAATTGATAGCACTTCTGCTTATTATAATTTCTGATCTGTAAAAATAAATAAGTACTTTTACCTATGCCGGATAAAAACCGACACTATTTAAATAGCACCAGTCCACCAAAACCAAGACTGGGAAGGATATTAAAGATCAAGAAAGACCGATGTTATTTCCTGTTGAAATTATCCAGTCCAAACGCCACAGCAATCTAATAAAACCTATCTCTAGGTATTCAGCGATATACCGATGATTAACCGTTTAGCTTAAAGTGCCATCATGGAGAGCATCCACTTGCGGCGAGGCTTAGCATGATGTCATCAGGAGAATTAGCAACACAAGCATGGCTCTTATATCAAAAATTAATCGATCTTGATCTTGCTCGGGAGCGTCGAAAACAGGAGCGTCGAAATCGTAAAGATGTGGAGCTTATAACCGGATATTCGGGACGGCGCAATATTAGACGAAAAACCAAATTGTATCTTTTATCGCAACGAGCTTATAAAAGATACAAACGGCGATTAGAAGCCTGTTTACGCCAAGGTTATAGCTGAGAGGCCTTCCACTTATTTTTCAGCAAGCCACAACGTCAGTAAAAGTCAGACCAAAAAACCTTCAACACAGAGAATATCAAGAAAATAACCCAATTAATTCAATGCCATTAAACTCGGAGGTCTGGGTGTTTTTTTCTTATATTTCCGTCTCGACAGCTTGATAGCAACTTATCGGCCAGTCTTTACTGCAGATTCAAAAACGTTCTGCAATGGAAACGTTTCTAATTCAACTATGCCCCCTGACACAAGAGCACTCCTGCCAAATTGCAAACAATGTCTCTTTTAGAGGATAATATGCAGCTACGCATAGCTTGACTATGTTTTTGATTGAACCTGTAACTCGTCATACGCTCGATGTAGAGCCGATATGCAAGCTTTGGAATACGCCATGAAAAAGACAATGTACGAAAAAATCTGGGACAGCCACCTTGTCGTCGATGAGACAGGACAGGCTCCTTTGCTTTATGTTGACCGACATTTGATGCATGAAGTCACCAGTCCACAGGCCTTTGAAGGTCTGCGTTTGTCCGGTCGCAAAGTGCGCAATCCGCACAGCATTCTTGCCACCATGGATCACTGCGTACCGACCAAAAATCGCAACCTGCCGATTGCCGACCCTATTGCCAAAAAACAGATCGAAACGATGGCTGAAAACTGCCGCGTGAACGGTTTGAATTTGTACGACATGACCGACCCCAATAACGGTGTGATTCATGTGGTTGTACCCGAGCATGGTTTCGTCCATCCCGGCATGGTGGTCGTTTGCGGCGACAGCCATACCGCGACGCATGGCGCTTTCGGCGCACTGGCCTTCGGCATCGGCACTTCCGAGGTCGAGCATGTGATGGCAACCCAAACGCTGCCGCAAAAGAAATCCAAAACCATGCAAGTGGCCGTTAACGGCAAGTTGTCCAAATACGCCTCCGCAAAAGATATTGCCTTGGCGATTACCGGCAAAATCGGCACAGCGGGCGGCACCGGCTATGTGATCGAATATACCGGCTCGGCGATCAGGGAACTGTCGATGGAAGGCCGGATGACGCTGTGCAACATGGCGATTGAAGCCGGAGCCAGAGCAGGCCTTGTCGCTCCTGACGAAAAAACCTACGACTATCTTAAAGGCCGTGAATTTGCGCCATCCGCTCAACACTGGGATCAGGCGCTGGCTTACTGGAAGACTCTGCCCAGCGATGAAGGCGCGATGTATGATGCAACCGTCACGCTGGATGCCGCCGATATTGCGCCGCAAGTTTCCTGGGGAACCTCACCGGAACAAGTGGTTGGGGTCGATGGTTGCGTGCCTGCGCCGGAAAGTTTTACTGACGAAATAAAACGCCAAGCTTGTGAAAACGCCTTGGCCTATATGGGCTTAACGCCAAATACCAAAATCACCGACATTGCGATAGATCTTGTTTTTATCGGCTCATGCACCAATGGCCGTATCGAAGATTTTAGAATCGCCGCCGAAATGGCAAAAGGCACCCAAGTTGCCAAAGGCGTCACCGCGATTGCAGTCCCCGGCTCCTATCACGTCAAGCAACAAGCCGAAGATGAAGGCCTGGATAAAATCTTTATCGATGCCGGTTGGGAATGGCGCGATCCCGGATGCTCGATGTGTCTGGCGATGAATGGCGACGAACTGACCAAAGGCCAACGCAGCGCATCGACTTCAAACCGCAATTTTGAAGGTCGTCAGGGCAAAGGCGGACGCACGCATCTGGTTTCGCCAGCAATGGCGGCGGCCGCAGCATCGGCAGGCCATTTTGTCGATATTCGCAACCTTTAACATATCTCGGAAATAGTATGGAACCGTACAAAAAACATGAAAGCATCGCGGCATTGATGAATCGCAGCAATGTCGATACCGACCAGATCATCCCCAAGCAGTTCTTGAAAAGAGTCGAACGCAGCGGCTTTGGCGTGCATCTTTTTCACGACTGGCGATTTAATGACGACGGCAGCGATAACGCGGAATTCGAGTTGAACAAGCCCGCATTCAAAGGCGCTAAAATCCTGGTGGCCGGCGACAACTTCGGTTGCGGATCGTCCAGGGAACATGCGCCTTGGGCGATTGCCGATTATGGTTTTAACACCATCATATCGACCAGCTATGCCGACATTTTTTACAACAACTGTTTTAAAAACGGCATTCTGGCGATAAAAGTCGATAAAGACCAGCTCGACAAATTGATGGCCGAGATTGCCGCCAACGAAGGCGTGCGTTTTGTCGTTGATCTTGAAAACCAGCAGGTCACCACGCCCGGCGGCAATGGCTTTAGCTTTGAGATCGACCCGTTCCGCAAAAGCAATCTGCTGAGCGGACTGGATGATATCGGCTTGACCTTAAAGCATGTCGACAAGATCGCCCAGTATGAACAGCAACATAAGAAAGATTATCCTTGGCTTTGGGCTTAGAATTATTTTCGCGGATTGGGTCGGTTGCTGCCAACCCAATCCAAATCGTTTGCAGAGCTATATTTAATGGTTGGCCGGATTAGTAAATATGCAAAAAAAAATCATTAAGAACATAAGCTCAAAAATCCCAGATCTTAATAAAATTAAAGATCTCGAAACCCTGAAATCTTTTGGCAGCTATACCGAAGTAAAATCTAGAGTTGAAAAAAGAATCGGCGTTTCTCTCAAAACTAACAGTTGGAAGCAGCTATTAAAAAGGATTAATGACTTATCGCTTGTAGTGAACAACAATATTGAGCAATTGATTTTTCTTCTTGACGAAATCAAGCATCTTAAAGAACTTGGTCCATTTCCCGAAGCGAAGAAAAAAATATCTACACTGTTAGCATTTCAAATCAAGGCAAGTGGTTGGAAGCAATTGGAAAGAAACCTAAAATCCATCGTTGTGGCGTTTAGAAATCCTGATGCGATTGATCCATCGGCAATTTTTGAGAAAAATAAAATCAGAAATTTCATCCATAGCTCCAGGCTGGAAGGCATACAAATAAGCGATACGCCAGCTTCAAAAATGACCGATGTCATCAATAAATATCGGGTGAAACAATAAAATGGATAAATACGATGTCGGCAATGACCATTATTGTTATCCAAATACGGCAGTATTGAAAAATAAGTTAGAGATAAAGGATGAAAAAACTTTTGAAGAAGCGGAGCGGGAAATAACAAAAATATCAGCCCATAACATTAAAGGCGCCAAACCACCGTACCGTTTACAGTATCTTCAGCACATTCATGCTACTTTGTTTTCCGAGTTATACGATTGGGCAGGACAAATTCGTGATGTAAATATTTCAAAAGGCGGCACATCATTTTGTATTGCTCCCCGCATCACTCCAGAGATTGGGAAGTTATTCAAGAGACTGGAAGATGAAAACTATTTACAAAATCTTTCATATCATGACTTCGTAATGAAACTTGCAGAGTATTACGCTGAATTTAACATGATACATCCCTTTCGAGAGGGCAATGGGCGCGTTCAACGTTTGTTTTTTGCGCATTTGGCTGCCTTTAATGGCTTCGAGCTAGATTGGGACTCCATTTCTCAAGCCGATTGGATTAAAGCTAACATTGATGGCTTTTATGTTGAATATCAACCTCTAGCAGATATTTTCGAAAGGGTACTGAAGGTTCGTTAAACTCGCAAGCTATGCATCATCCTTTCAGTATTCAACGGTGCGCACTGCGTATCCCACATGACTACCCCTTACGGCACTGAAACCAACAAACCGAAATGAAAACACAGGCGACAATCATGTCCACCGAATCCAGACACATCCAGCTGATGGACACCACGTTACGCGATGGCGAACAAACCCAAGGCGTTTCGTTCACGCCGGTGGAAAAAGTCAGTATCGCCAAAGCCCTGTTGCAATCGCTACGGGTGGACAGGATTGAGGTCGCCTCCGCCCGCGTTTCTCTGGGCGAAAAAGAGGCGGTCACCAGCATTAATGCGTGGGCGAAACAGGGAGGTTTTGCCGGACGCGTCGAAGTTCTGGGCTTCGTCGACCATACGCGCAGTGTCGACTGGATACTGGAAACCGGCGGCGGGGTTATCAACCTGCTGATCAAAGGCAGCGAAAAACATTGCCGCGTACAACTGGGCAAAACACTCGCCCAACATACCGAAGATGTATTGCAAACCGTTAACTACGCGCTGGAACAAGGCCTGAAAGTGAACGTCTACCTGGAAGACTGGTCGAACGGTTATCACGACGATCCGGACTATGTTTACGGTTTGATGGACAACTTGCAGGACGCGGGCATCAGCCATTTCATGCTGCCCGATACCCTTGGCGTGTTGTCGCCTGACGAAGTCTTCGTAAACTTCAGCGATATGTGCAACCGCTACCCGAAGCTGCAATTCGACTTTCATCCGCACAACGACTACGGTCTGGCGACCGCCAATGTGATGGCAGCGGTTCGCGCCGGCGTCAACGCCATACACTGCACCGTCAACTGCCTCGGCGAACGCGCAGGCAATGCCTCAATGGCAGAAGTGGCGGTGGTATTGCGCGACAAAATGCATATGCAACTGTCTGTCGACGAAAGCCATATCGTGCGCATCAGCGCGATGGTTGAAAACTTTTCCGGCAAACGCATCGCCGCCAATGCGCCGATAGTCGGCGCCGATGTTTTTACTCAGACCGCAGGCATCCATGCCGACGGCGATCACAAAGGCGGACTGTACAAAACCAAATTGGGGCCGGAGCGTTTCTCCCGCACCCGAAGCTACGCCTTGGGCAAGATGAGCGGCAAAGCATCGCTGAAAAAAAACCTGGAAATGCTGGAGCTTGACCTGTCGGAAGAAAACCAGAAAAAAGTGCTGGCCCGGATCGTCAGTCTCGGCGATTCAAAACAGACCATCACCACCGACGACCTGCCCTTCATCATTGCCGACGTACTGGAGAGCAAAAATTATCAGCATATCAAATTGCTTAACTGCTCGATTACCAGTGGTCTTGATTTAGAGTCGACCTCCAGTTTGCGGGTCAAAGTAAACGGGGTCATGCATGTGGCCTCAGGCTCCGGTAACGGCGGCTTTGACGCGTTTGTCGACGCGATTAACAAGGTCATGCAGCAACATAACTACACCTTGCCCGCACTGGCGGATTATGAAATACGCATACCGAGAGGCGGCCATACCAGCGCCTTAACCGAGTGCGTGATCACCTGGAATTGCGGAAGCGAACTGCGTAAAACCCGTGCCGTGCATTCCAATCAGGTTTTTGCCGGTGTCTTGGCCGCACTTAAAATCATTAACATGCAATTGCACGAACTGGGTTTAACTCAGGGTTAAAAAGTATTACAGTGCGTAGCGTAGGGCTAAAAGCTATCAAAGATAGCGCATCATTCCAGCAGCAACCCAATGGTACGAAAAACATCGGCAAACATTGCTTTAGTCAGTCGCTTGGTCTGTACGTTGTAGCGACTGCTATGATAAGAATCCACCAGTATGCGACCGTCCGGCAAGGTATGCCGGACATTATGCGCAAATTTGGCGCTGCTCAATTTCAGGCCGTAGGCTTTTAATACCGCCTGATGCGCGACCAAACCTAACGCCAATATAACCGCCTGTTCCGGCAAGGTTTTTAATTCTGCGGCCAAATAAGCATTGCACTGGTTGATTTCGGCAGAGGTCGGTTTGTTTTGCGGCGGCAGGCATTTAACGGCATTGGTAATACGGCAGTTTTTAAGCACCAAGCCGTCGGTCAGCGACTCGGATGTTGGTTGATTACTGTAGCCGAACTCGTAAAGCGCCTCATACAGCAATAGCCCTGCATAGTCGCCGGTAAACGGCCTGCCGGTGGCATTGGCTCCATGCATGCCGGGCGCCAGTCCGACTACCAGTAATCGGGCCGCACTGTCGCCGAACGGCGCAACCGGACGCGCATGATAGCCGGGATGTTTTTGTTTAACTTCACACAGAAAATCATCCAGCCGTCGACACTGCCTGCAATCTTGATCGAATAGTTGTTTTGAATGCATGGTTTGTTAAGGTTGGCCTGTGGTTTTGGTGATGTTCATAGCGGAAAATCGCCGACCTTATTTATCTCAGAAGCCAACAACTGAAACTTTTCAAGCCTGGGCAGTTTTTTTATGACGATTTCCCGTTTGCTCGCCGTACTTCGGTCATGCCCGGTTTCGACATAAACCAGCTGTTTGGGTTGCCTGCCGCGAAAATATTTAGCGCCCTGTTTGTCTGCATGCTGACTAAAGCGCCGGGCGACATCGATAGTAATGCCGGTATAAAGCGTGTCATCGGTGCAAAGTATCATGTAAACCTGCCAATTCACGGCGTTACACAACGGTGCCGAAAAAGGAACCGACGGCTGCGGTCAGTCCCATAGCCAGTGCGCCCCAGAAGACGACGCGAGCAGCGCCTATCAAAACACTAGAGCCTCCGGTATAAGCCGCCAGGACGCCCAGTAGCGTTAAAAACAGCAAGGATGCCGATGACACCAGTACGATTAAATCGGCATCCGCAGCAACTAGGACGATCAATAAAGGCAACGCGGCGCCAACGGCGAAAGTGGCGGCCGACGTCAATGCCGCCTGTATGGGTCTTGCCGTGCCTGTTGCAGAAATACCCAGTTCGTCTCGGGCATGTGCGCCCAAGGCGTCATGATTCATTAACTGCTCGGCAACCTGCTCGGCCAATAGCGGATCAAGTCCGCGCGACACATAGATGGCTGCCAGCTCTTTTTGCTCATGATCCCCATCTTCATCCAGTTCTTTACGTTCACGCTTTAAATCGGCCTGTTCGGTATCGGCTTGCGAACTGACCGATACATATTCGCCCGCCGCCATCGACATCGCTCCGGCAACCAGGCCGGCAACACCGGCCAAGACTATATCGTTGTGCGTCGCATGAGAGGCGGCAATACCGACGATTAAACTGGCCGTGGACACGATGCCGTCGTTTGCGCCCAGCACGGCCGCGCGCAGCCAGCCGATGCGATGAGTCCGGTGTGTTTCGTGATGATGAGGTAACATTGGGTTTCCTTTTTTAAAAATCCGACAGCGTTTTCGGCGGAATAGCGGCCCGCAAAGCATTCAAGACCGCGAGCACGTCGATGATTTCCTGGGTTATGGCTCCGGCTACCGGAGTCAAATAACCCAATCCTGCAAATACCATACCTATCAAACTCAGCGCCATGCCGCCCACCGCGCTTTGCAGGGCAATTTTACGCATCCGTTGACCAATATGAAACAGCTCGTCGACTTTTAACAACGAACTGTCCATGATCACCGCATCCGCCGATTCGCCGGTAATGTCGCTGTTCTGGCCGAAGGCTATGCCGATAGTCGCGGCAGTCAGCGCCGGTGCGTCATTGATGCCATCGCCCAGAAACACGGTTTTTGCCGCTTGGGTTTCATTGCGCACCAGTTCCAGTTTCTGCTCGGGGCTTTGGCTGAAATAAACGTGTTTAATGCCGACTTGGTCGGCCAGGAAACGCACTTCCGATTCCCTGTCGCCGGACACCAGCATCACCTTGTCAAACAAATGACTGGGTTTCAGGTGGTTGATGAATGATGAACTATCGGTGCGCACCTCATCCCGAAATTGCAGGGTCGCCGCGTAAGCATCGTCAATCAGTACCACGCATTCCAGACCGCCGGTGATGGGCGGCAACGCCTCGGCAACATCCGGGTGCTGTTCGACAAATTTTTTGCGGCTGGTAATCTGAATCTGCTTTCCGGCCACATTGCCTTTAAGCCCCTCCCCCGGCAACTCGGTGATATTGGTCACGCTTAATAAAGATAGCGCCGATTTTTCCGCCGCTGCCACGATGGCGCGGGAGAGCGGGTGCTTGGAATAGCGTTCCAGACTGGCGATTAGCATTAACACTTCCTGCTCGTTATACCCCCCGCCTGGAATCAGCGCCGTCAACGATGGGCGGCCATAAGTCAGGGTGCCGGTCTTGTCGAAAATTGCCGTGCGACACGTGCCGATGGTTTCCAGTATGGCCGGATTCTTGATGATGATTTCCCGCCGCGCGGCCAGCGAAATCGAGCTGATGATGGTGACCGGTATGCCGATCAACAACGGGCATGGCGTGGCGATGACCAATACGGCCAGAAAACGAACCACATCGCCGCTGACAGCCCAGGCACTCAGCGCAATGATGACAGCCAGCGGCGTGTACAGCGCGCCCAATTGGTCGCCCAGTCGCCTGATATTGGGGCGATACTGTTCGGAAGACTTCATCACCTCCATGATCTTGGCATAGCGGGAATCGACAGCCAATTTGTCCGCGCGTATAGTCAGCGCCGAATCGCCGTTGATCGCGCCGGACATGACCTGGGAGCCGCTGACTTTCGACATCATATACGGCTCGCCGGTCAGATAGGATTCGTCCATAGTGCTTGAGCCTTCCAGCACCGTGCCGTCAACCGGGCAGATTTCATGCGGCAGTATCAATAAGGTATCGCCGATATTAACCTGCTCGGTGGTGATGTCGGCGAGGTCATCGCCCGATTTTCTATGCGCAACCGACGGCATCCGCTTGGCCAATGCCTCAAGCACCGACGAGGCCTTGCGCACTGCGTAGGATTCCAGCACCACGCCGCCGGACAGCATCAATACCACCAAACTTCCGGCCAGATATTCGTCCAGCATCACCGCCGTCACTATGGATATGCCTGCCAGCAAATCCGCCCCCCAATCGCCCCGCCCCAATTTCACGATCAGCTGGTAAACCAGCGGAATGCCGCCCAACACCAGTACCGCAAGCAGAGGCACAGACACCAGTTCAATCGGGACAACGACTTGCCCATGATAGAGTTCGGCAGCCGCCGAGCTTAATGCGGCATTCAATGAAAACGTATAAACCTCATGCCCTATATCAAGCCCATAGCGCATCACCAGATAGCCGCCGATGCCGAGTAGACTTAAAACAGCAATGCTGTTTTCGGATGTTGCGCGCGGCTTGCTTGCTTGCTTATCGGTCATGGTTTCAGGCTCTCAGTTTTTGTATGTCCCAGTTTATCGAATGGACGGAAAAATGTTGAAACTATTTTTCGTATAAGCGGAGAAGTGCAAGCTTCGCCTCGGCAAATTGCTCATGCATTGCTCTCAATCGCTGTTCCAGACGCGATTCTACCTCCCCCATCCGTGGGGTCGTACCTCCTGCATGATCGACATGGATGTGGTGAATGCAGATATTGCATAACGCCATGGATGGCATGTAGTAGAGTCATGCAGGAGCAATTACCGAGGTGCAAATATCTGTCCATGTCGAATGCATATGTTCCGGCAAGACCACCCAAGCATCAATATGAAACAGGGCATGACACTTAGTAACCCGCACCGCTTCGCGCAAAACATCAACATGATTGACCAGTAAACACGATTGTGAATGGCGTTCCAGCAAGTTAACCGTAAAAAAGTAAGTCTCACCCGGAACCCGATTGCGTCGATAATTAGACATTATTTTTTCGTAGGTCGGATAAGCGAACGAGACTGAGAAAGAATACAAAACACCAACTTTCCCTATAAATACCCCGGCGTTTTTTAAAAAAATGGTCAGTACTTTAAATTTCATTTGGATTAGTTAGCCCACTATTCCGCATCTTTATAGCCATGCTCCAGTTGGGCTCCGGATTAGCCGCATTACGGAGCATTAGTCGACATTATTCTATGCGCACCCAAGAATAATTGCCTTATTTTCACTGTGTTGGACGCAATAATCCCTTAGGTTCTATTGACGTTTCGCCAATCAGGTAGAATTTGTTATTTTTGGTAACATGAGCCGGATAAATTTAAGCGATGAAGAGTGGGCGCGTATATTGGCAAACTTAAAGAAATTGACAGGCATTCGTATCGGTCAGCCAGATACTTGCAGACAATTTATTAGTGCCTGCTTATGGATATTACGTTCGGGAGCGCAGTGGCGGATTTTGCCGCCAACGCAGGGTAAGTGGAATAGCATCTTCAAGCGATTTTCACGCTGGTGCACCAATGGCGCATGGGAGAAGCTCTTAAGTCATTTTTCTGAAGTGGCTGATTTACAGGATGTTTCTATGGATGGCTCGGTGATTAGAGCGCATGCCTGTGCGGCTGGGGCGGCAAATAGCTCCGCCGAGAATGAAGCACTGGGACGTTCCAAAGGTGGTTTTGGCTGCAAGGTTCACGCGCTCTGTGATGCCTTGGGCATGCCGATTAAGTACATCCTGACAGGTGGGCAAGAGGCTGAATGCAAGCGAGCGATACCCTTGCTGGAAAACGTTAATGCCTCAGCCGTTTGGGCGGACAAAGCTTACGACACAAACGAGTTGAGGGAGTGGCTGGAATGTCGGGGAATAAAAGCCGTCATCCCGCCAAAATCGAACCGGAAAGAAGAAATTGAATGCGATTATTGGCATTATAAGGAGCGGCATGCGGTCGAATGCATGTTCGGCAAGCTCAAGCATTACCGCAGAATTGCTACTCGATACGAGAAAAAGGCTATCAATTACATGGGGATGCTGTCATTTTCCTCGGTACTTTTGTGGCTGAGATGAAACGTCAACAGAACCTAGACCGATCGGTTTACCGATAAAAAGCCATACACCGGCCAAAATTGCCGTCAGTATCGCCGCTGAGTTAATACAAATTCTGAATGCACAGCCCCAATAATCCTTCAATCCGTGCGGTTATCATGCTTAAAATTCATGTTGTCCGGTTTTGAGTCGCAAGCTTAAGCGGTAATTCCTGGATTGCTGCTAAACTATACTGAAAAACATGCGGATCGTAACTTCTCATTAGCCGCAGGTAACATTTTAAAATTTTCAAGGAACACCCTTATGCCAGATCTTAAATCGCACCCAGTTTGGGATGCAGGTACCCGTTGGTTTCATTGGATTAATGTGCTGTGTGTTGTTGCGCTTATGGCTGCCGGTCTGGTTATCCTAAATGCGGGCAGTCTTGACATCTCAAATGCAGGAAAAATAAAACTCAAAACCGTCCACGCGTCGATCGGCTACGTGTTTACCATCAATTTAATTTGGCGTTTTATTTGGGCCTTTTTGGGTAATCGCTACGCGAAGTTAAGCGCGGTGCTTCCGGGCGGCAAAGGATACTTGCACGCGTTGCGCAGCTATGTCGTCGCATTTTTCTCCGGCCACCCGGAACAGTATATCGGCCACAATCCGGTAGGACGCTTGGGAGCCGTCCTGCTGTTTCTCCTGATCACCATTCAGGCAGTCACCGGATTGGTACTCGCAGGCACCGATTTATTTCTGCCGCCTTTCGGGCATTGGATAGCGCAGTGGGTGGCCGCACCGGGTATCGCGCCCGATACCTTAGTCCCCTATGCGCCAGCCATGTATGATGAAACGGCTTACCAGAGCATGCGTGCTTTCCGAAAGCTTTTTTCCGTGACCCATGTGTATAACTTTTATTTTCTGATTGCCACCATTGTATTGCACGTTGCAGCGGTGATAATGACGGATATACGAGAAGGTGGCAGCATTATTTCTGCCATGTTCACAGGACGCAAAACCCTTAGGGGACGTCCAATAGATGAAGACTACAGCAGCCATGACTGAACGTTCTGATTAAGCCTGAATTTTGTTAAACGCCTGAGTAACTTGTTGACGGCTTCCTGAATAGGGTGGTAGTTTTCAGGCCAACAATCGAATTCCATCGTACCTGTCATGGAATGCACAAACTTTGCCTTTAGGAGGTCAAAATGAATGAAGATACATTTAACATGGAAATCAGAAAATATCTCAAAATTGTTGGGGTCACATCACAGCGTGAAATCGAACATGCTGTTCTCAAAGCGGTTGAAGCAGGAAAATTGAACGGCTCCGAAACCCTAGAGATTAAAATGACGCTGGAAGCTCCTGCTGTTGGCATCAGTCATTGCATCAAGGGAAAAATAGCGCTTGAATAGCAACGCTGATTGAAGCGGAAGCCTTGTTGTTACAAGCCATTCAGGCTGGACGAAAAATTGAGCAGATTATTATCGGCGAAGTCTTTGAAACAATCAAAGACTTCGCCAAACGCCTAACCTGCATTTGAAAAGGTTTCTTTATCGGAACAATCTGGAGATTATCCTGGACTCAGGTTCGCCACGGGTGTTCCGGCAAATCAGAAACGCCAATGGCTTCAGCCCCAGCTTTAGCAACTTTATGATCGTTTTCTACCGCGCTGCCGCTGACCCCGATAGCGCCGATCAGGACGCCATCCTTGTCAACGATAGGAACACCGCCAGGAAAGGTAATCAGTCCGTCGTTAGAATGTTCAATCCCGTAAAGCGGCCCGCCCGGTTGCGATAGCTGACCGATTTGTCCGGTGTTCATCGCGAAGAAACAGGCCGTCTTGGCTTTCTTGATGGCAATGTCCACGCTGCCTACCCAGGCATTGTCCATTCTCACAAATGCCTTTAAGTCAGCGCCGGAATCCACTACGGCGATACACATCTGCGTACCGATTTTTTTTGACTCGGCAATCGCCGCAGCCATTGCCTGTTCGGCCAGTTCGTATGTTACATGCATGGTCTACGCTCCTCTATTTTTTATCAAAAGAGCCTAATGGTATTCCTTTTTGACTTTATTTTGAAAAAATCATTTGTTCCGGGCGGACGAGATCATCGAATTCCGCTTCGGTCACGAAACCGCCGGAAACCGCCTCTTCACGTAGCGTGCTATGATTTTTAAAAGCCAGTTTAGCTATTTTTGCCGCATTGTCGTAACCGATGCGCGGAGCCAAGGCGGTTACCAGCATCAGCGAACGTTCCATCAGCTCGGCAATACGGTCGATATTCGGCTCAATGCCGACAACGCAATGATCGGTGAAACTGACCGCCGCGTCGCCGATAAGCCGGATCGACTGGAGCACGTTATAAATAATGACCGGCTTGAAAACATTGAGTTCCAAATGCCCTTGCGCCCCGGCAAAGGTAACGGTGGTGTGATTGCCCATGACCTGCGCGCAAACCATGGTCATGGCCTCGCATTGGGTCGGATTCACCTTGCCCGGCATGATCGAAGAGCCGGGTTCATTTTCAGGCAGCGACAGTTCACCGATGCCGGAGCGCGGGCCTGAACTCAACAGGCGAATATCGTTGGCTATTTTAGTGAGGCTGACCGCGATGGTGTTTAACACCCCGGAGATTTCCACCATGGCGTCGTGCGCCGCCAGCGCCTCGAATTTATTGGAAGCAGAGACGAAAGGCAACTGGGTAAATTTCGCAACTTCTTCGGCAAACTGTTCGCCAAAACCCGGTTTCGAATTCAGGCCGGTGCCCACTGCAGTACCGCCTTGCGCCAGGGGATAAAGCCGCTTTAGGCTGTCGTTAATCCGCTCGATGCCCAGTTGTACCTGAGCTGCGTAACCGGAAAACTCCTGACCCAATGTAAGGGGTGTCGCGTCCTGCAAGTGCGTTCGCCCAATCTTGATTATGTCGTTCCATGACTGGGATTTGTCAGACAGCGCGCGGTGCAAATGCTGGAGAGAGGGAATCAGCAAATGGTGCAACTGCTCGACCGTAGCGATATGCATGGCCGTCGGAAAAGCATCATTCGAGGACTGGCTGCGGTTGCAGTGATCGTTCGGATGCACCGGCGTTTTAGATCCCATAGCGCCGCCAAGCCGCTCGATAGCCAGATTGGCAATCACCTCGTTGGCGTTCATGTTGGACTGGGTGCCGGAGCCGGTCTGCCAAACCACCAGCGGAAAATTGTCATCGAGATTGCCGTTGATAACTTCCTGAGCCGCAACCGCTATGGCGTAGCCGATTTTGTCATCAATATTGTTCAGCGCGATATTCGATAATGCGGCGCAATGCTTGACGATGCCCAGCGCGCGGATCAAAGGCCTCGGTATCCGCTCATCGCCGATTTTGAAATTAAGCAACGAGCGCTGGGTTTGCGCGCCCCAGTATTTGTCGGCGGGCACTTGTATGGGGCCGAAGGAGTCGGTTTCGGTGCGGGTATGGATGGTGTTTGTTTTCATGCGTTGCCCTCTGTGGTTAAGTTACGACATGGACAGGCTCCGAGCGAGACTGGGTTTACCAAAGCTGGTTATAACGGTTTTTCTTGCTGTTGCTATAACTGACTATACCCTTGCACACTCCAGCCCTTTATAACACATCTAACTTACAACAAAACTTTATAACGCCCACTTCTCTGCGTATCAAACCTCTTAAACCCAATGCCAAAAACTTGGGTTCTCTATGTAAACCTTTTTTATAAGCGTCTTCGATTCTTACACCCTCTTCCTCGTGTGACCCAAATTGCTTCTCAGATAATCGCTGTAATTGCTTCGCAAGTCCACGAGGCAGTTTAAATGCTTCCGCTTTGACTTGAGTCATGCCTAATGCTGTAGCAAAGGCTTTTCTTTCAATGCTCACAGGTATTTTTGTTTTGGTGCCGATTAGATCGGCTTTATGCACCGAATAAGTAAACAACGTTTCATCAAAATAAACCACATCAGGGTTGATCGACAAGCGGAACAATACATCATGGTGGTTTTCAATAATTAAATCAGTGCCTTTAAACAATTCAGCCAGCTGATTTAATTCCGCTTGCAGCGTTGGATTATTTTTAACATCAATCCAGCCATAAGGATGAAAGATAATGTTTTGTTCAATTGTCGCAAATTCAAAACCACGACCATGTGCCGCCAACCCCAATAAAACACTTAATTGCCTGGACGTTAAAGCCACATCAAGCGGTTTTTCCTTGCCTAAAGCGCCGACCCACAGCGGCTTTTCAGCATCAATAAGCAACGTCAAACCGTATTTTGATTTAGGCTGATCGAATAAATAACCCGCAGCAAAACTATCAGGTAAAGCCAACAGCTCTATTTTTAGCGTCAATCGGTCCTTATCAAAATCATCAACCAAGGCTTTGATATAAGCAATCTTGCCGTCAACTGATTCGCCTTTTGCTACGTCATCAATTGCAAACCAGACCAGACGGTCATCATGCTTTATTTGCTGTTGCAGAAATAAATAGCCTTCCAGCGTTAATTCAATCTGAAAAATATCCAGATAATATTCGGTTAACGCATGATTAGGCGCTGAGCCTTGAACCTGTCGGTAAGGCTTCAGGCTACGCCAGGGCTTAAAACGATAATGCTGTTCAAAAACCAAACCCACCTCTTCGGATATTTCCCGTTTTAATGTCTCCGGCAAGGCTTGTTTAATTAAAGCGGAATTTGCCGATTGCAACTCAACGAGTAAAACAGGCATATCCATATCACCCGGCACATCATGCTGATTCAACCGCCCGCCGATCAAGCCGTAATCCCCTGCTTTTTTATCAAAACGCTTTTGAGTATCTTCGCGTTGATAAAACAAAATATTGCCGTCCAGCTTAATAATGCCCCAGGCCACATAAATGTAACGGATAGGTTTAGCGTTATGGATTGAGTGATGTTCATAGCGTCTGTTTTCAACAACACTCAACACCTCGCGTTGCTGATTTTTCTTAGCATCGGCTATGCCTTGCGTATTCCAAAAATTATCGGCAAAAAAGCGTGATTCATTGTCGCTCATCGCAGTTAATAACGACGTTGCCAACAATTGCGCGGGAAATGAAACAAAACACCATTCGTCTTTTTGTAAATAGGCGGCATTTAACACAGCCAAGGTATCGAGCAGGGCTTCTATTACATTAACAGTGTTTTCAGCGATCGCGCGCTCAAGTTGGTGCTGACGACAAAGGGCGATGATTAATGCTTTACGCGGAACGCTGTAAAAATCGCCCTCTTCTTCGGCATAAAGGGGAAGATGAGAAATTAGCGTTTGGATCAGATTAGCAGACATTTTTATCCATTAATTAGACTTTCTAAAGGAATATTTAAGCCGTGATGTAATTTTTTGATGGTTTTTAAAGTGAGTTGTAATTTACCGTCAAAAAACGCTTTTACTTTTTCGATTGTGCCGAAATAAACGGTTAAGTCATTTAATCCCAGCCCTTGCTGCTCCATTCTGAATTTTATGGCGTTAATTGAATGGGGCGCGGAAATAGGAAACTGTTTGGCTTCGTAGCTTTCAACCAAGGTCACCCAAATATCCAGCGCATCACCTTCAGGGGTGTTAATTTCTGCATCCATGAGCTTATCAATTTCTGCTAATGCCATTTGATAATCTGAGTCATTTTTTATCGGGAAAATGTTCATATTGTGTTTACCTCAATAGCGTCATATTGTTTGTGTGTGCCGATAAAGCGGATATAAACCACGCGATACGGGTAATTGATTTTTACGATAAGCCGGTAATCGTTGCCTTTGATGTTAAATATTACGCGATTATCGGCAATGATACTGGCGTTACGGAACTGGTTTTTTATCTGTTGTGGATTTGACCAGTCGGCTTTTAAGGTTTCGTAATACCATGCTTCCAGCGGCTCTTGTGCATCGGGGTATTGTTCCCAAAAATCGCGTAGTGCTTTTTTGGCGATGATTCGCATGGTTTAATACTGTTCTGATTGCTCTAAAGGATCATCGGCTAAACAGCCATAGCTCTGATTGATAAACGCCAGCCAATTCTGCCGTTCCATCGTTTCTTTACGCGGTTGAATAATCACAACCAGTTCGACGTCTTGATTGGCATATTCAGATGGAAGAGTTAAGTGGAGCTGGGCATTGTTTTCTATGTGAGTGGTGAATTGTAGGGTTTTCATGATTTTAATTCTGTAAGAAACTACGGCTGTAGATATGCCGAGCCAACGTTGGTAAAAAATCATTCGAAGCGACTGTCAGACTTCTTAAATCGGGCTTCTGATTAACCCAGAAATACTGCAATAAAAAGCCTTTAAAGTCGTGATCCTCAGCGTCTGGATTTCCTGTGTTTTGGCGATAAATTGAATTAACTTTACTGCCAAAATGCCCCGATTCATTGATATTCAAAGCCGCTAAAACTCCATCAATATTTTGTTCTGCATAGTTAATATCGCCATTTAAAGTTTGGCTATTAATAGCATTGCAAGGTGACAACGAAACACAACGTAACAAAATCCTTTCGTAAGGCTGTATTGCTTTTGGTAATTTAAACATGGCTCGCATGTTGACCAAGAATAAAAAACCAATAATCTGAGGATTTAATGGCTCAAGTAAATTAGCATGAGACACCCAATTACGGGTCATTTTCATAATCCATGCAAAGGTATAAATATCGCGGATTTTACTCAAGTCATTTCCATGCTTTTCTTTAAAGCTGTTGGGGTCAATATTTTCTTCCCATTCATGGACAAGCGTTCTTAAAAATAAGCGATATTGAATGTTTGCGGCAAATGGGTCATTCGGTTGTTTGACCGCTAAAAACTGCGATAAGGCATCAAGATAATTTTTTATGTCAGTTCTTGGTATTTCAATAACTGGTTGATTATTTTCTATTTTTATAAAGTCCCTAAATTGAATATTACCGTCGTCTTTTTCAATATGGGATTTTAAAAAATTACAGCCTTCAATAATCCCCCGCCTTAAAATCGCATAATCAGATTCTCGTTCTTTAATCCATTGCC
This sequence comes from Methylobacter arcticus, assembly GCF_050917435.1. Taxonomy (NCBI): domain Bacteria; kingdom Pseudomonadati; phylum Pseudomonadota; class Gammaproteobacteria; order Methylococcales; family Methylococcaceae; genus Methylobacter; species Methylobacter arcticus. Next base: position 949,211 of record NZ_CP159583.1, on the reverse strand, counting down.
TTAATTTCCCATACTCAGCATCGCTTTTTTCAAAACCTACGACTTCTGGAATATAAATGTCATCGCATTGTTTTTTAAAACCACTAAAAGAATTTTTTTCTCCGGTCATAAAACACATTTTTTCCGCTGGGATGCCTAAATGCACCAAGTCATTGAAAATATAAAAACCAGCTTCCTCATGAAATTTTGCTGTGGTGTGAGAGCGGCTAGGAATGGGTAAACTAAAATCGACGTTATTGTCCAAGCGAATATCGATAATGACTGCATCAATTCTTTTGGCTAATTCATTATTTACCTTGAATTCGGCATAATCAAAATAATGACGGCATAAGAAAACACAATGCAAAACCGAATTTTCTTTACAAAAGTTTTCCAAGTCGTTCGGACGACTCAACAAACTAAGCTCATCTTCATCCCAGTTGTCAAAACTGATTAAATCCAGAAACATCGAACTTAATGTGCCGGTACCTGTGGGCAAAGCGCCGCCAAAATCTTCAATCCACAAAATATTCATGATTCCCCGTCAAATAAGGCTTTATTTAAAATTAACTCGGCTGTAAAAAGCTGTTCTTCACTTTTGCAGGCAAATTGTGCTTGTTCGCCTAACAATTCCACCAGCCGTTTGATAAATGCCAAGCCTTTATGGGTTCCGGCTAAATTGCTGGTCGCATTGGCTTTGCAATGGTTTCTAACCGAAAACACATAGTTGTCTTGCCCTGCCAACTGCCAGCTAATTTGAATGCGGTTCTCGCCATCCCAATATTTCAAAGCATTCAAAATAAGCTCAGACGTGATGGCAAACAGCAAAGAAAAGCGGATTTGATTAACACCGAAATTTAGCTTGTCGCTGTCTGCTATGGACACTTCAATCGCCGGAATATGTTTAAGCGTCCAAGCATAGAATACATCAACGCCTTGACTATCGACATTAAGCGGCAAAACTTCTTCGATAAACGACTTGCGCGTTGCCTTAATTAACGCAGTTTCCGGGTTATTTAGCAGCTTTCTTAATTCGCTGGTGTCGCTCATGAAAATGATGCGATTTAACGATTGCCGTAATGCCGAAGCAATAACCCACTTAGGCGTTGCTTTGCCTGTATGATCTTTTTGCCAGGATTGTTTAAATTCCTGCGGATCGCTGATTGACTGCTTAAAGGTATCAATTAAGCAATCGGTTAACGACAGAGTGGAAAATAAGGCAGCAATTTTGTTGATTGCTTGATAGTGCTTGGTGTCTTTTTCATAGACCTCGCTACCTAATAGATGAATGGCTTGTCTGAGCGATTCCGGCGCAGTCGCTAAAGCGTTACGCATGGTATGGGTAAAGAAAGACAGCATTTCCTTTTCTTTTTCATGCAGTGCTTTGTAAAGCGACATATTTTCCTCTGCTTTTTTAATCGTTGTCAGAGAAATTTCTTTCATGCTTGTTTCTTTGTAATCCGAATTTACGAATACTTCTTCAACAAATTGTTTTGCCAAGTCAAACTCTCCTTTTGAAATATGGATTGCAATCCTTTGATGTAAAAGTTCAATCGCTTTTCGGGAGTGCGGTGAAATAGTAAGAATTTCTTCTTCATTGAGTTGAGCCAATTTTTCTCGACCTATTTTTTGATAAAGTTGCTTCGCTTTTTGTTTGAAATCAGCAGAATTATTGCCTTCCTGTTGGTATCTCCAAGTAACTCTACCTGCCTCAAAGAAATCAGCTAAAGCTTTAAAAGCACGATATTTTATTTCGCTTTCTTCTTGGGATTGCTCAAACCGATCAACAGCAGTGAGGTAATACTCGAAAGCCTGAGAATCCAAGTCTTCTTCATTCCCAAGGTAAGGATCAAATCCATGCTCACTCATATAACCTAACCAATAGGAAGCTTCCGCCTTTCCTTGAGCAGCAGATTTAAACCATTCATCAGCAAATTTATAATTTTGCTCAGTGCCTAGTCCATGTAAATAGCATAGTGCTAGACGACATGCCGCATCAGCTTGATTATCCTCATCGCGTTCAGCTGCCAATTTATAAGCTCTAAACGCTAATTCTTCATTTTTTTCACACCCTTTGTCTTGAGCCGCTAAATTGCCCACTAAGAGCAAAGCACGGGCAACGCCACGATTCGCTGCAAGTCTATAGAAGTTGAACGCTTGTTCATCGTCCTGCATAATACCTTTGCCCTGCTCATATAGATCGCCCAAGAAGTAATACACTTCGGCTACCTGGCTGATATATTTAGTCCGGGTTGTGGCTTCCGCAAAATAAGCATCGGCCAATTCAACCGCTTTTGTTATCCACTCAAAAGCCAAATGTTGGTTTTGCTCTACCCCTTTACCGTCACGATAACAGCAAGCCAAGTAATAATAAGCTTCAGCAAAACCTTGTTCCGCTGCTTTTTTAAACCAATCAAAGGCACGTTTATCGCTTTGCTCGCAGCCCAAACCAGACACATAACAACGCGCCAACCAGTATTGCGCTTCGGCACAGCCTTGCTCAGCGGCTTTGCTGAACCAATTAAAAGCTGAAGCCTGTTGCTCACAGAGCGAAGGTTCACTACTAAAACAAGATTCAAGATCACGATACAAAGTGTCATTAGGCTCAGTAAAACCCTGTTTTTTGGTGGTAACCCAGTTATAAATTAGCTGATACTTGTCTGTTTCTAAGGGAAAAAGTAGACAGTAAAGGCCGTTCAATGTTGCATGGTGACTCCCCAAAAACAACTGCGCCTCAACCAAGCCTTGTTCTGCCGATTGGTTCAGCCAACGCATAGCTTGCTCCAAATCCGGTACAACCTCAATGCCGCAGGCATAGCGATAAGCAAGATCGAATTGCGCTTGTGCATCGCCATTGTCGGCCAGTTGTTGTAAAGCAGCGGTTGAAGTAGTTGAATTTTGTTGCATGGTTTGACCTGCCTGTTGAGTTGTCTGGGTAAGTTTGACGTTGTCGATCAACGCTTGTTGTTTTTTCTGTTAGCCATTTTGCCTTGGCGGGTTTGGCCTGTAATGGGAGCACTATGGGAATGCTGCCCACCGATAACGGGCGTCCAGTACACCGATTGCTACGTTTTTTAAAGCAAGCCATCCAGGTTGCTTTCGGCTGAACGCGCTTTGGCTTTTTCCGTTCTGGCCCGTTGCCGTTCAAGCTTATACTCTTCAATCAACGCTTTGATCGCTTCATTGCCCATACGAGTCTTGTTGGTTTCTTCATCACTGTTCAATACGGAGGCTTTTACGGTTTCGTAGCTACATTCCTCATCAGAAAACTTACGTCGGCCATCTTTATCTAGTTGTAACGGACGCAAATGCTGTATGGCACGAATCAAATCTCCGTATCCTTTCAGATTATCAGCGACTTTGCGCGTATTCAGTTGAGCGCGGGCCAGTTGCGCCAAGGCGTTTTCAATACCCAGTTCAAAATCTTCCGGGTGTAGCCCTTCTTTATCAATGTAAACACCGGCCACACTGTTGCCAACATATTCAATAGCACCACGCGAAGCCAGTAGATCATAGATAGGACTGCTCCGGTCAATGACAACCTCCAGAATTTTTCCAGTTATCAGGAAAAATTTAATATGAAAACCGTTGTCGTTAAAAGTTGTTTCTTTTTGAATTTGGCCTCTCTTGCCGAAATCACGGATACTGTCATCCTGCATTACAACAGGTTTTTCCATTTTTGCATTTTTTTGGTTTTCATCAATCATGACAGTGTCCTCGTAGCCGGTTGAGTCTGGGATGTTCTGTAATTCTATGGCGCTATGATTATTCGTTTTCAGTACTTGAATAACCCAATAGCTGCGCTAAAGCGTCTTGTTGAAGTTGCTCATTAAATTGTTCGAATTCCGATAGCAGTCCTTTGGCGATAACAAATTGCCTCATCGCATCCTGTTTTGCCTTGCCTTCGATGGTAGCAATCGCTGAGCGTTGTACCCAGTTAGCCATTGCCCCTTTATCAAACGTTCCTTCAGGTGCGGCACTGTAGGGAGTTCGGATGGCTTCTGCCAGTTTGCGATAAATATCTCCCGGCAAACATGTAGAAAATTTGATGACAGTTGGCATTAGACTTCTCCTGATTTTTGATGCGCCATTTGCTCGTAATACCTTGTTAATTTCAAAATGCGGTTATGTGCAAAACTCGGTTAATCCTGCATCAGCATTCTATTTTTCCGATGTTGAAATACTTAACCGTGAAGCCACTCTCTGCGGCATGTTGTATATTATCGGGTAATGAAATTAAGCTGTAATGGGAGAACTGTGGGAGTTTTTTGATTCTATCAATGAACCATTGCCGTTCGCGCTGAGTCCTTCGACAAGGCCTTTAGTCCTGAGCTTAACCAAAGGGCTCAGTGCGAACGAATAGAGTGTTGGTAGAGGAGTGAAATAAAGTTGTAAAAGTCCGCCCACACATGGCGAATCTCGCCATGACTTGCCGGTCTTTCGCGCGCGAATGGATGCCAAATTGACCAAAAAGATTTATGCTAGGATGATAACATTGATTAAAGAGGAGTCATGACCATGAATTTAGAAACAAGAATCACCCATAACCCACTTCAGTGCGGCGGCAAACCTTGTGTTCGCGGCATGAGAATCCGCGTCAGCGATATTTTGCAAATGTTGGGCGAAGGCGTAAGCAGCGAAGAAATTTTGCAGGATTTCCCTGATTTGGAACCGCAAGATATTCAAGCTTGCCTGTTGTACGCTGCTCGCCGGGCGAATTTGGAACGCTTGGCGGCATGATTTACTGGATTGATGAGCAACTGCCGCTGCAATTGCCAAGCTGGCTTAGCCAGACTTTTAACGTGGAAGCCTATGCCTTGCGTGACCAGCAATTACGCGATGCCGAAGATGAACAAATTTTTCAAAGAGCGCGTCAGCAAGGTATCGTCATTATCAATAAGGACAGTGATTTCGTCGAGATGATGTTGCGCTTGGGCGCTCCTCCGCAACTACTTTGGGTCACTTGCGGCAACGTCACGAATCGCCGCTTGCAAAACATTTTGATTCAGGTATTTCCTCGCGCTCAGGAATTACTGGTCAAAGGCGAAGCCGTTATAGAAATAACCGACCTTGAAACTACGAAAACCTCATGATACTGATAAATAGGACATTGGCCGTATCAACTATCTTATGAATAGGGTGATCCGATATTTCCAATGTTGTTGACATAAGGCGTTCGACAAGTTCAGGACGAACGGGCGGGGGCTTATGTCAACAGTATTGACCGACATTCCGTATGCATTGTTAAACCAAAATCAAGCTCTCGATTACCTCAAGATAAAATCAAAATCCTTGACGTAACTACAGATGCGGGTAAAAGCTGTTTAAGTTATTATCATTTTTCGGTTTCTCACTTAAGACGGGACAGACGCAAGGCTTAACCGTTCGCCCTGAGCCTGTCGAAGGGTGGATGGTTAAGCCGTACAGGGTTCGACAAGGCTCTCCTGAGTTTATCGAAGGGCTCATCACGAACGGCTTAACCTTAAACTGCCCATGTTAAATTGAAAGCCCAAATGCCTATCACGGAGGTTTCTATCATGATTAACCACGATCCATTTGGTACCCATCAACAACTGAAAACCGATAGCATCGGCTCGGTCTCGTATTATTCCCTGCCCCAACTTGAAAATACCGGCGCTGTCAATGTCTCACGACTGCCGCACACGATAAAAATCCTGCTTGAATCATTATTGCGTAACTGCGACAACGACATAATTACCCAGGATCATGTCTTGAGCGTCGCCAATTGGCAGCCGCAAGGCACACGATATGAAATCCCCTTCAAACCGGCCCGGGTGATATTGCAGGATTTTACCGGCGTTCCGGCGCTCGTAGATCTGGCCGCGATGCGGGATGCGATGAAACAACTGGGCGGCGATCCAAAAAAAATCAATCCTTTTATTCCCTGCGACTTGGTGATCGATCACTCGGTACAGGTGGATTATTTCGGCAAGGCCAATGCGCTGCTATTAAACGAAACCATCGAATTTGAAAGAAATGCCGAACGCTATGAGTTCCTTAAATGGGGGCAGTCGGCGTTCCAAAATCTCCGCGTGGTCCCTCCTTCGACCGGCATCGTGCATCAGGTAAACCTTGAGTACCTTGCTCCGGTCGTGTTCCATAATAAGGACAAAAACGTCTGTTATCCCGATAGCTGCGTCGGCACCGACTCGCATACGCCGATGATTAACGGTCTGGGCGTACTCGGCTGGGGCGTCGGCGGCATTGAGGCTGAAGCGGTGATGCTGGACCAGCCCATCTATATGCTGGTTCCCGACGTGGTCGGCATTAAATTGACCGGAATGCTGCCTCCCGGCGTGACCGCGACGGACCTGGTGCTGCGCATTACCGAGCTTTGCCGGAACTTTGGCGTGGTCGGGAAGTTCATCGAGTTTTACGGTTCCGGGCTGACCAACTTGAGTATTCCGGACCGGGCCACGCTCAGCAATATGGCGCCGGAGCAAGGTTCGACAGTGAGTTTTTTCCCTATCGACGACGAGACGCTCAGCTACATGCGTTTCACCGGGCGTCATGCGGAGCTAATCGATCTGACCGAACGTTATGCCAAAGAACAGGGACTGTTTCGCACCGACAATACGCCGGCCCCCGAATTTACCCAGATCATGGAAGTCGATCTAGGCACCATTGAACCCTCGCTGGCAGGCCCGAAGCGTCCGCAAGATCGCATTTCCCTCAGTCAGGTAGGGCCGACATACCGGCAAACACTGACCGCACCGGTAGGTATCAAGGGCATGGGGCTGTCCGAGCAGGATCTGGAACGCAGCGGCATCGTGTCGAGGAACGATGCGCATGAGAAAATCACCCACGGCGCGGTCGCGATCGCGGCGATCACCTCCTGCACCAACACCAGCAATCCATCGGTTATGTTGGCAGCGGGCTTGGTTGCCAAGAAAGCGGTGGAGCGGGGCTTGAAAGTTAAAAACTATGTAAAAACCTCTCTGGCCCCCGGCTCATTGGTGGTAACGGAGTATTTAAAGCAGTCGGGATTGCTCGGCTTTCTGGAACAACTCGGCTTCTATCTGGTCGGCTACGGCTGCACTACCTGCATCGGCAACTCCGGCCCGCTGGATGAAGCGGTTGAAAAAGCGATAGTGGACAACGATCTGGTCGTATCAGCGGTGCTGTCCGGCAACAGGAATTTCGAAGGCCGTGTGCATCCCTTGACCAAGACCAATTATCTCGCCTCGCCGCCGCTGGTCGTCGCCTATGCGCTGGCCGGTTCAACGGCGCTGGATATTACCCGCGAACCGCTGGGCGAAGATAAGGACGGCAAGCCGGTTTACCTGAAAGACATCTGGCCTACGCCCTGGGAAGTGGCTGAGGCCATCCGGCAATTTGTAACGCCGGAGATGTTCCGGGAGCGCTATGCGGATGTTTTCACCGGCACCAAAGCATGGCAGAAGGTTGAGGTTACCGGAACCGAATTGTATGCCTGGGACGAGAATTCGACCTACATCAGGAAACCGCCGTTCTTCGAAGGGTTGACAACAGGTCGGCAACAGATACAAGCGCTTACCGGCATGCAGGTGCTGGCCCTGTTCGGCGACTCAGTTACCACCGATCATATTTCACCGGCCGGTCAAATCGCCCCTGGCTCTCCTGCGGCGTTATACCTTTTAGAGAAAGGCATAGAACAAAAAGACTGGAACAGTTACGGTTCGCGCCGGGGCAATGATCAGGTGATGAGTCGAGGCACCTTCGCTAATATTCGCATTCATAACCTGCTGGTTCCGGGCGTTGAAGGCAATGTTACGATTTATCATCCAACCGGTGAACGGATGACGTTTTTCGATGCCGCGATGAAGTATAAAGATAAGGCCACACCGCTGTGCATTCTTGCCGGCAAGGAATACGGTTCCGGCTCATCCCGCGACTGGGCGGCGAAAGGCCCGTTTATCCAAGGCGTAAAAGCGGTCATCGCCGAGAGTTACGAAAGGATTCACCGCAGCAATCTGATCGGCATGGGTATTTTGCCGCTGCAATTTATCGACGGCGAATCGGCTACAAACTTGAAGTTAACCGGAAAGGAAACATTTGCGATCGATATTTCCGATGCAATGGTACCGCAACAGCAAATTAATGTTTCGGCGACCGCGCCTGATGGAACCGTCACAGCCTTTAAGGCCGTAAGCCGCATCGATACGCCGATTGAAATCCAATATTATCGGGATGGCGGCATTCTGCGCACGGTGTTGAAAAAACTGGTCAATTAATCATAACCGCCCGCTGCGCCGCAGCCTTCGGTTAACCTGCCAATGATAGACCCTGGCGAGCAACGGACGAATCAGCGGCAACCCGATCAGCCAAGCCAGAGGTTTCAATACAGGCACTTTGCTCATTAGCAGGATATACGCATCCATCTCGGACAGAATCCGCTGATTTTCGTCCTGAATATGCAGTTCGGTTAGCGCCTTGTGAGGGTCGATGCCGATAAGACGCAGTTGCTCTTCCCGGCCGGTGATGTCGATCCAGCAGACATTTTCGCCCGCTTTTCCGGCGAGTTTTTCATAGGTCGACCTGTCTTTGACGCATTTTGGACAGGCGCCATCGTAATAAACGTTAATTTTTGCTTTATCCTGATTCATATTTATTACCTCCGATGAGCAATTAAGTTTAGCTGTCAGTGCTTGTCGATCGCTCCTGGCCGAATTGCATGAAAAACTGGCCGGATCCGGGCGGCGAGTCCTGTTCGTAGTACATTGCTTCCAGTATCAGGTTGCCTTCCGGTCCAAGCGTTGATCCGGTCAATAAGCTACGGAAGTCTTTGCCGCCGATTAGCTGGTGGGTCATGGTCAGGTATAACCTTGATAACTGCTGTTCCCGGATGACAGTGTCCAGCATTTGCGGTCCGGCAATAAGGTAAATAGTCTTGTAACCCAGTCCGCTTAACGCATCGATCAAAGGCGCGCCGTGAACCATGTTGTCCTCACCGGTAAAAAGTAGGGGATACCCCAAGTCCTGCCAGTAACGGATGCGATCAGGTGCGGCATTTATTCCTGTGGCTATATAAACGTCTTGCCCATGTTCTTTGAGACTGTCGTGCAGCGGAAAATTCAGGCTGGCGCTGGCGATGATCACGGCAGGCTGAAGCTGTAAACCATGGTTCCGGCGCCATTCAACCAGATCCTTGTTCCTGACCTGCAAAATATTGCCTAACCGTCCTTCGCCCAAGGCCCGCATATAGCCGCCATGAGTAATAAGGCAGTCCGCCTGAGCATGCAGTTCCATAAACAGGCCAAAGTCGGAAGCTGTTGTTATATGTTTGGGGATATAGGTGCTTTGCTGAGCGGTATCTTCCAACGCAATGCGTCCGTCCAGGCTCGACAGGAAATTGGCATAAACAAACGGACATCCAGCCGTTCCCAGTTCATGTAATCGATGGTTAAGGTAAAGACCTTTAAGGGAGACTTTTTTGCAAGGATCGGGATAAAACCGTAATAGTTTTGAGTGCATAGACCTATACCCTTTGCGCTTGAAAACCCGGTTTTAGCCCAATGTAAAATTAGCCGCTCCGGTTAGAAACCAACATCCCTATCACCCAACTGCCGAATTTTGATGTGCGCTGAGTATATCAATCAGACTGGAAAAATGGCCAGCAAATCTTTGTCGCGTGATCTTAAGGAATTGAACTCTATCCTGGTCTGTAATCGATGCTTAAAAAAGGGGTGGAAATATCCCCCTTTTTTAAGCCAAAGCCAAAGCCGAAGCTGTAGCGGTGTTATTTAATAGGCTCAGAGCTGCTTCGGCAGGTGAAGTCGCTACGCCTACAGACGCCCTAAATTCCTTTAGCGAGTCTTTCAGCGTAACCGGTGTAATTGCGCGGCGTCAATTCCAGCAAAATGGTTTTGGCTTCAGCCGGAATGTCCAGTTTCTCAATAAACGCCTGCATTTGTTCGGGAGTAATGCGCTGACCCCGGGTGAGTTCTTTTAGTTTTTCATAAGGTTTTTCAATGCCGTAGCGACGCATTACGGTTTGTATCGGTTCCGCCAACACTTCCCAGTTGGCATTGAGATCAGCCTCAATCGCATCGACATTGATCTGTAATTTGGATATGCCTTTTAAGCTGGCCTGAATGGCAATAGACGTATGGGCGATGCCGACGCCGATATTTCTCAACACGGTTGAATCGGTCAAATCCCGCTGCCAGCGTGATACCGGCAGTTTTTCGGCCAGAAAACCGAATATCGCGTTGGCTAAGCCTAAATTGCCTTCCGAGTTTTCAAAATCGATCGGGTTGACTTTGTGCGGCATCGTCGAGGAGCCGATTTCTCCGGCAATGGTTCTTTGTTTGAAATAACCCAGCGAAATATAGCCCCAGATGTCGCGGTCGAAATCCAGCAAAATGGTGTTGAAACGGGACAGTGCATGAAAATATTCGGCAATATAATCGTGCGGTTCAATCTGGATGGTGTAGGGGTTGAATTGCAGGCCTAAAGATTCGACAAAGTTTTGGGCAAATTCCGCCCAATCCACATCGGGATAAGCCACACAGTGCGCATTATAATTACCCACGGCGCCGTTTATTTTGCCTAATAATTCTACAGCTTGCAGTTGGTCATACTGGCGTTGCATACGAGCAGCGACGTTGGCAAATTCTTTGCCCGTGGTGGTCGGCGTCGCCGATTGGCCGTGGGTGCGCGACAGCATCGGCTGGCCTGCCGTTTGCCGAGCAATGTCTTTAATTCCCTCAATGCAGTCGAGGATTTGCCTCAGGATGACGACACGGCCTTCTTTGAGCATTAACGCGTAAGACAGGTTATTGATGTCTTCCGAGGTGCAGGAAAAATGAATGAATTCGCTGACTTTTTCCAGTTCTGCGCAACCGGTTATTTTTTCTTTCAGAAGGTATTCAACCGCTTTGACATCGTGATTGGTGGCTTTTTCGATATCTTTAACGCGTTGCGCATCGGCTTCTGAAAAATCGTTGAAAATGTCATTTAGCCGTTGCGTTGCCGTGTCGCTGAACGGACTGACTTCGGTAATCAGCGGATGATCGGCCAAGGCTTGCAGCCAGCGAACTTCCACGAGGACTCGAAAACGAATCAGACCGTATTCACTGAAAATAGGCCGCAATCCAGCCACTTTGTCGGCGTAGCGGCCGTCGATAGGGGAAATAGCGGTGAGGGCGAAATTAGTCATAGGATTATCCGAGTATTTAAGGGTATGTTGTTATTCGTTATATTTGGATTCAATAATCCCGCCGCCGAGGCATATGTCGCCATCGTAAAAAACGACGGATTGCCCGGGTGTAATGGCTCTTTGCGGCTGGTCGAATGTAGCCTTGCATCGGTCGTCGCCGATCGGTTCCAAATAACAAGCCTGATCTGCCTGACGATAGCGGGTTTTAGCGGTACAGCGCCGGGCTTCTGTCAGCGGCCGGTTGCTGCACCAATCCAGTTGGCTGGCCTCCAATGTGTTATGCAACATCAACGGATGATCGTGACCCTGGCCGACGATCAGGATATTGTTTTCCAAGTCTTTTTCCAGTACATACCACGGCTCATCCGGCGCATTTTTAACGCCGCCTATGCCTAAGCCCTGGCGTTGGCCGAAGGTGTAATACATCAAGCCATGATGCTTGCCGATAATCTGCCCTTCAGGGGTGCGCATTTCGCCGGGCTGGGTCGGCAGATAGCGTTGCAAAAATTCGGTGAATTTGCGCTCGCCGATAAAACAAATGCCGGTGCTGTCTTTTTTGCGGCTGTTGGCAAAACCGGCTTTATCGGCCATGGCCCGAATTTCCGGTTTATGCAAATGACCTATCGGAAACAGGGTGCGCGATAATTGTTTTTGTCCCAGCGTGCACAGAAAATAGCTTTGCTCTTTATTGGGATCCAAGCCTTTTAATAAAAAGAACTCACCGTCGTTCTCGGCTACTTGCGCATAGTGCCCGGTGGCAATATATTCCGCCCCCAAATCTTCTATCGCATAATTTAAAAAGGCTTTGAATTTAACATGTTTGTTGCACAGAATATCCGGGTTCGGTGTGCGACCTGCTTTAAATTCGGCCAGGAATACTTCAAATACCTCATCCCAATATTCGGCGGCAAAATTGACGGTTTTTAATTCAATGCCCAATTTATCGCAAACCTGTTGGGCGTCAGCGAGATCTTCCATCGCAGTACATTGTTCGGTGCCATCATCCTCTTCCCAGTTTTTCATAAACAAACCGGTGACTTGATGACCTTGCTCTAACAGCAGCAAAGCGGTTACCGAAGAATCGACACCGCCGGACATGCCGACGATTATTTTTTTACTCATGGTCAAGATCGATAAATGATTTAAGCAAGGATAAGGGGTGGCGTTGCCCGCTGAGATATTCGTCTATACTGACAAGCACTAACGGACTGCGCAAACGATGGCGTTCGGCTTCGACTTGATCGCGCGTCAACCAGTGTGTGGCAATTATGCCGTCATCCAGTGCTTGCGCCGGGTTATGTGAATGACAGCTGCCTGAAAAGCACACTCTGACAAAGCTCGGAAAATCGGGATTTTTTCGCCAAAGCTGGATAGATATGATGCGCTCAGGTTCAAATTGCCAGGCCGTTTCTTCCAGTACTTCGCGCTTTACTGCGGTAATCAGATCCTCGCCTGCTTCAAGATGCCCGGCAGGTTGATTGAATTGGAGCCCGCTAGTGGTTTCTTCTTCTACGAGCAAAAAACGTCGGTCTTGCTCAATAACTGCGGCAACTGTAACGTGCGGCTTCCAAACCATTGCAAAATTCCGGGCTATAAAAGCTTACATTTTACTAGATCTGGAGATATTATGCTGGTAAAAAAGATTCCGGGTAATGATACCAACCCTTCATAACAGGTCTTGTTAATTTTGTTGCAAATATTAAGAGTTGAAATTCGCCAGGATTAGCACTATGTTAGTAACTTGTAATATTTTACTATTTCAATTATGCCCGATTTTGATCCGTACAAAGATAAAGATGGCGACTTGGCTATTCAGGAAGCCAAGCCCAAGTTAAAAAGACCGCCTTTATACAAGGTTATCTTGTTAAATGATGATTTCACGCCGATGGATTTTGTCATTGAAATTTTGATGGATTTTTTTGCCATGCCTGAAGAAAAAGCAACTCAGGTGATGCTGCAAGTACATACGCAAGGGGTTGGTGTGTGCGGTACGTATTCTAAAGATGTTGCAGAAACCAAAGTCTATGTAGTTAACGACTATTCCCGAGAGCATCACCATCCGTTGATGTGTTCGATGGAAGAAGTGTAGGTTGGAGAGCTTATGTTAAGTAAAGAACTTGAAATTACGTTGAATAATGCCTTTAAAAATGCGCATGATAAACGCCATGAATTTATCACGGTTGAACATTTGCTGCTGGCATTGCTCGAAAATGCATCGGCACAACCGATTTTAATCGCCTGCGGCTGCGATATTAAGACGCTACGCAACCAGTTGACCCAGTTCATTGATGAAACCACATCGCTAATTCCGGTCGGTATCCAGCGGGAAACCCAGCCTACCTTAGGATTTCAGCGAGTGTTGCAACGTGCTGTTTTTCATGTGCAGGCATCTGACAAGAAGGAAGTTTCCGGTGCCAATTTATTTGTGGCCTTATTCAGCGAACAGGATTCCCACGCGGTTTATCTGTTAAATAAACAGGATATTTCACGGCTGGATGTGGTCAATTACCTGGCTCACGGCATTTCAAAAATTGACCCTGAAAATGATTCGCCAAATATCCCTTCTCAAGAATCCGGCAATCCCGATGCCGAAACTTCGGGCAGCCCGTTGGACAAGTACGCCACCAATCTCAACGAAGAAGCGCTAAAAGGTCGAATTGACCCTTTAATCGGCAGAGAAGCGGAGGTTGAACGCACTATTCAGACGCTTTGCCGCCGTCGCAAAAACAATCCTTTGCTGGTCGGCGAAGCCGGTGTAGGAAAAACGGCTATCGCAGAAGGCTTGGCGAAACGAATTGTTGAGGAGCAAGTGCCGGACGTTCTGATGAACAGTGTGATTTATTCGCTGGATTTGGGCGCCCTGGTTGCCGGCACCAAATACCGGGGGGACTTTGAAAAGCGGCTTAAAGCGCTGTTAAATCAACTCAACAAGGAGCCTGATTCGATTCTGTTTATTGATGAAATTCACACCATTATCGGAGCTGGGTCAGCTTCCGGCGGAGTAATGGATGCGTCCAATTTGATTAAACCGGCTCTGGCTTCCGGCCAGTTGCGTTGCATAGGTTCTACCACCTATCAAGAGTATCGCAGCATTTTTGAAAAAGATCATGCCCTAGCGAGAAGATTCCAAAAAGTCGATGTACTTGAGCCTTCCGTTGAAGACACTATCCTCATTTTAAAAGGAATTAAATCACGCTTTGAAGAACATCATAACGTTAAATATTCCGCGGAAGCATTACGTGTCGCGGCGGAATTATCGGATCGCTATATTACCGACCGGCATTTGCCCGATAAAGCCATCGATGTTATCGATGAAGCCGGTGCAAAACAGCGTATGACGGCCGAGGCTGACCGCAAACAGCTTATTGACGTTGCCGAAATAGAAGACATCGTTTCCAAAATAGCCAGAGTGCCCGCAAAATCAGTATCATCCAACGATATCGACAAGCTGAGTAATCTGGAAAAAAACCTGAAAATGCTGGTCTTTGGTCAAAATGAGGCAATTTCCGAGCTGGCATCGGCGATAAAATTATCCCGCGCAGGACTTAGGGACACCCAGAAAACTATCGGTTCATTTCTGTTTGCCGGACCGACAGGCGTAGGTAAAACCGAAGTGACACGGCAACTGGCTAAGGTACTGGGCGTAGAGTTGATTCGCTTTGATATGTCCGAGTACATGGAGCGGCATGCCGTTTCCAGGCTGATAGGCGCGCCTCCAGGCTATGTAGGCTTTGACCAGGGCGGCTTATTAACCGAACAGGTAAACAAGCATCCCCATGCGGTATTACTCTTGGATGAATTGGAAAAAGCCCATCCTGATGTCTTTAACCTGTTATTGCAAGTAATGGATCACGGCTCATTGACCGACAATAACGGGCGCAAGGCGGATTTCCGCAACATCATTCTAGTAATGACCACCAACGCAGGAGCGGAAGAAAGCAGCCGCGCCTCTATCGGTTTTACCCATCAGGATCATGCTACCGACAGCTTAAAGGTTATCGAAAAAGGCTTTTCGCCAGAATTTCGTAACCGTCTGGATGCCATCATTCAATTTAAACCCTTGGATATTTCGATTATCGGGCATGTGGTTGATAAATTCATCTTTGAATTGGAAGCCTTGCTGACAGACAAGCACGTAACGCTGGCATTGGATAGCGATGCCCGCTTATGGTTGGCTGAACACGGCTGCGACCCAAAAATGGGAGCCAGACCGATGGCGCGACTAATTCAAGAGAAAATCAAGAAACCTCTGGCTAATGATTTGCTGTTTGGCGAGTTGGCGCACGGTGGGCATGTGCGAATTTACGTGAAGGATAATGATCTGAACTTCGCTATAGAAAGCGCTGAGTTGATTGTTCCTGAAGCCAATTTTTAATGCGGCGGCCGCATCCGCAACTGGTTTTTAATACGGCGGTCGAGCCGTATAATTATTCAACAAACTTGCGTTACAAATTTGTCTGGAACAAATTTGCATTTACCCGAAGGGCGTCAGGCAGGATAGCCTGACGTTAATCCTGCTGATACAGGATTAACGCATACGGAAAGTGATACGACCTTTACTTAAATCATAGGGGGTCATTTCAACTTTAACGCTGTCCCCGGTAAGAATACGGATGTAATGCTTACGCATTTTTCCTGAGATATGCGCAGTCACAACATGACCGTTTTCTAATTCGACGCGAAACATGGTATTAGGAAGCGTGTCAATTACCTTCCCTTCCATTTCAATTTGATCTTCTTTGGCCATTTATAATAATCCTTGGTATTTAAAACCGCCAATAATAACATAAACGCATTTTTAACAACAGTACATTTGTTTTCTTAACGGCCTATTAACCTGCGCTACCAATCAACTTAACAAATTCACTTTCTGCGAAAATATCTGCATTATTCTCAACTCTATCCAGATAAGTTTTACCCTCCAAGTGGTCAACTTCATGTTGAAATATTCTTGCCACAAACCCGCTTAGCTTAGCCTCGACCAAGCCGCCCTGTTGATCTGTATAGCGGATCATAATGTCTCGATACCTCGGCACTAAGGCGCGTATTCCCGGAATACTCAAACAGCCCTCCCAGTCCTTTTCTTGTATTTCCGACAAGACATCAAAGCGAGGATTAATCATTACCGTCGGCGCCATCAATGGCGCCGACGGATAACGAGGCGTAGGTCGTGAGGCCATAATGATAATCTGTTTTGATTGACTGATCTGTGGCGCTGCAATACCTACGCCTGAAGTCGCCGCCAAGGTAGCCTGCATCGCCTTGATGATCTGTAAAATTTCACCCTCATGTACATCGGCAACGATCTGGGCTTTTTGTCTGAGCGCCGGATCGCCTAACTGGGCAATTTCACACACCCTTGTCATTGCAAATCATGCATAAGCACGGCCTGTGCCTGAATCGGTTCTTCATCGTCGGCTTTTTGCAACCGTTGATAACTGCCGTCGGACTGTAATATCCACGCTTGAGTATTATCGTTTAAGTACAAATTCAGATCCTGCAAAATTCGGCTTTGCAATTTTTTATTTTCGACCGGAAAACAAATTTCAACGCGCCGGAACATATTGCGATTCATTAAATCAGCACTAGAGGCGTAAACCTCCCAGTCGCCGCCATTTTCAAACGCATAAACCCGGGCATGCTCTAAAAATCGCCCGATAATAGAGCGTACTTCTATATTCTCAGAGACGCCCGGAACGCCCGGCCGCAAACAGCACACACCCCTGACAATCAATTTAACCTCAACCCCGGCCTGTGCTGCGCGGTAAAGCGCCCGAATAGACTGCTCTTCAACAACAGCATTCACTTGAATAATTATTTTTGCCGGTTTTCCGTTTTTGGCATGGCGTATTTCCCGTTCAATTTTATCCATCAAGCCACTATGCAAGGTGAACGGCGACTGCAACAGCTTATTCAATCGAGTTACTTTACCCAAACTGGTCAGCTGGGCAAATACTCGCCGGACATCTTCACCCAATTCCTTATCGCAGGAAAACAAGCCATAATCGGTGTAAATCTGCGCCGTTTTCGGATGATAATTCCCGGTACCCAAATGCACATAATTACGCAATTGCTTGCCTTCCCTTCTTAATACCAGGCACATTTTGGCGTGGGTTTTATAGCCTACCACGCCATAAACCACGTGCACGGCAGCCTCTTGCAGTTTGGCGGCCAAATCGATATTGGCCTTTTCATCAAACCGCGCCCTCAACTCGATAACCACCGTCACGACCTTACCGGCTTTCGCCGCCGTGATTAAGGCGCTGACGATAGGCGAATCGGCTCCGGTACGATACAGCGTTTGCTTGATAGCCAGCACGTCAGGGGAAACCGCCGCCTGACGAATAAATTCAACAACCGGCGAAAAAGACTCAAACGGGTGATGCAGTAAAATATCGTGGCGCTTAATCGCCGCAAAGATATCTTTGCTACGTTCCAGTTGTTGTGGAACCGCCGGCTTGAAGGGTGGAAATTTAAGATCGGGTCGACCGACCAAATCATTAATCTCCTGAATTCTGTTGAGATTAACCGGCCCGTCAACCAAAAACAAACGTCCCCTGGTCATTTCAAAACGATCCAGCAGAAAGGTTACGGTTTCGTCCGGGCATTTGGCGTCAACCTCCAAACGAACCTCATCGCCGTAATTACGCATAGCCAACTCACCTTCCACGGCAAGCAATAAGTCATCAATGGCATCGTCATCGACAAAAAAATCACTATTTCGGGTGACCCTGAATTGATAACAGCCTTTAACATTCATACCGTTAAATAACTGATCGACAAATGCATGAATAATCGACGATAAAAATACAAAATCCGCCGCTCCGCTAGCGGTATCCTCGGCAGGTAATTGAATGATGCGCGGCAAGGCTCTTGGTGCTTGTAAAATAGCTCGGCCGCTGTTTCTGCCGAAGGCATCTTTTCCGGTCAGGGAAATAATAAAATTCAAACTCTTGTTGAGTATGCGCGGAAAAGGGTGCGCAGAATCCAGCCCAACCGGCGTTAAAATCGGCAACAATTCATCATTAAAATAGGCTTCCAGCCATTTAAGCTGCGCTTCAGTCCATTCCTTACGGCGAATAAAACGAATATTTTCCTCAGCCAGCTTGGGAATCAGAATCTCGTTAAGAACTTGATATTGCTCGTCAACCAGCTGGTGCGCATGAACAGCAATCAGATCCAGCTGCTCGCTAGGCGTTAAACCGTCTTGACCAATAGCTTTAGGATCGATAGCCGCCATCTGGATAACACTGGACACACGAACCTCGAAAAACTCATCAAGATTGGAACAAGAGATGCACAAATAATTAAGCCGTTCAAGCAGCGGCACTTTTTCATCTTTCGCCTGCGCCAAAACTCGCTTATTGAACTCCAGTAAGCTCAACTCCCGATTAATATAAAGTTCCGGTTTTTGAAGATCGATGATTTCTTCTATTTCGTTTATGTCCATGTTGCGCTCAGATTTAAAATCGGTTGGTATTATTTTAGGCTAAAGGCTAAACATTGAAAAAAAAATCGTAAACCTCAATGCCAGCTTTTTTTCGCCCTTCGCCTGTCATCTTTAACCTAGTGCCTTTTTCCCTGCAAGCCGCCGGTATGTAACGCAATAATGCGCTCACCAGGCTTGAAGTAGTGTTTTGTGATTAAATCGTAAACCGCATACATCATTTTTCCGGTATAGACCGGCTCAAGAGGAATGCCGGTTTTCAACTCGAAGTCATCGGTAAATGCGCTTAATTCCGCATTGATTTTGGCAAAACCACCAAAATGATAACCCAAGTTTATATGCCAGTTATTGCGTGATTGTGACAACATAGCCTCAACCTCCCCCAGTAAAAAACCTGCGTTTTTTAATGCCGCAAACCCTAGTACCGACACCTGTTCCTGAGCTGCATCAATAATACCCGCCAAAGTCGTCCCGGTTCCACAAGGTACGCAAAGCGTGTCGTATGGAATTTCTATCTCGTTAACCAGCTCGGCCACACCTTTCAACGCCAATGCGTGCGCCCCGCCCTCTGTCAACCAGTATTGCCCCGACTGCAACCCAGGCAACGCCCGATGGTTTTTGTATTGCCTGAGCAATCGGTAATCGGCACGAGATACAAACCTCAGCTCCATACCCCAAGCTTTGATGTCCGACAACGTCGGCGTCAATGTGACCGGTTGCTCACCGCGAACAAGCCCGATAGTTTTTAATCCTAACACCTTACCCACATAAGCCAAAGCATGCAAATGATTAGAATAAGCGCCGCGCCCATACTGATGATAGTATCCGTGCCTAACGACAAGGCATGATCAAGACTGTATTTAAGTTTGCGCCATTTGTTACCGGAAATCACCGGATGCAGCAAATCGTCACGCTTCATCCACAACTCGATTTGATATTGCGCAAGCATCGGATCATCGATCTTTGTTAGAATCGATGACTTGAAAGTTTTTTCCAGCTTTATCAGTTCGGGGTGCATGTATGTGTGGACGTTATAACTTGATCGCAACCGGGCAGCAGATTATGGATTGTTTCAGTCTGCTGAGTTTACCCGCGCACCGTCCTGACTACAACATTCCGCCGGGGCAAAAAATTCTCGCCATCGTCGAACTGGAAGACGGCAGCAACAGAGCCGTTAACTTGCACTGGGGATTGATTCCATCATGGTCAAAGGACCAAGCAATTTCCAGTCACTTGATCAATGCCAGAGCGGAAACCCTGACTGAAAAACCGTCATTTAAAAATGCTTACCAGCATCGACGTTGTTTGATTCCAGCTACCGGTTTTTTTGAGTGGCAGGCTACCGATGCCGGTAAAATCCCCTACCATATACACCAACCGGATCATGCCTTGTTCGCTATGGCAGGCATTTGGGAGCATTGGGAACACGACCAGGAAACGGTTTATTCATGCACGATTATTACCACCGTTGCCAACGACAAAATAACGCCCATTCATCAGCGAATGCCGGTTATTATCGCACCGGGTGATTACCATCGCTGGCTGACCAAAAAAACCGCAGCTGTCGAGATGGCCGATTTTTTAGCCGCCGACGCCTACCGCAGCATGCTGGTTACTCCGATCAGCGCACGGGTCAACAATCCGCTGCATAACGATGAAAGTTGTTTAAAATAGCAGCGCCGTAAACGCCTGTTCTCGCTCGCACTCGAACAGGCTTATTCCCGCCTACTTTTTCTTTTTGGACGTAGGCGTGGTAGCCGGTGTTTCTACAATAAAATCAGGTTTATAAGACTTATAATCCGGCGCTATGCTGATCAATAATGTTAACAAGGCTGCAAGATAAGGAACTGCCTGTACCGAAAGAATGGCTATCCATAGCTTGCCGCTAAAATTATCAAAATGTTCTAGAGACGCCATCATACCGATACCGACACTCAATAATATCAACAAAAGTAACTCTTCCCGTATGGTGACCAAGCCGACAAATAAAGCACCGTGCTGTTCAAACTTGGGGGTGCGCATAAACGGTTTACCCGAGGTAAACAAGCCCTGCATGGTACCTTTGGCAACGGTATGGGTTAAGGCCAATCCAGATAATGATGCACCTAATGATTGCCACACGGAACACGGAACACGCGCCTGGTACAACCATAAGCCCCGGATAATTTTAAAGCTGAATATACCCACAGTCGGTAATAAAAAGGCATTGGCCGGAAGTTCGCTGTGTATCGGATCGTAAAGAATCACTGCAGTCAGAATCAAGCTGGTCATGGTAAAGACCAACGCCAGCGCATCCGAAAACCACGGCAGCCAACCGGCAATAAAATAATACTTCTGGGCGGGTGTCAGCTTAGGTTCTTTAGCGGGCAAAAAGCTGCGCCAATGCGCCTTGATAATTTGCATCGCGCCATAAACCCAGCGATAACGTTGGGTCATGTAGCCGGACATGGTATCGGGCATAACACCTTTGCCAAACGAATCCTTGACGTAAACCGAATCATAACCCGCCTCATACAGACGCAAACCCAACTCACTGTCTTCACAGATACACCATTCCGACCATTTGCCCACCTCCAGCAACGCAGACTTTCTGATCATCGTCATGGTGCCGTGCTGAATAATGGCGTTGTATTCGTTTCTTTGCACCATGCCGATATTAAAAAATCCGGCATATTCCCAGTAACAAAAAGATTTAAAGGCGCTTTGGTCGCGATCGCGATAATCCTGAGGCGATTGGATAAATCCGACATTTTCATTATCGAAATAAGGCACCATGGCATTAAGCCAATCGGGCGACAACATGTAATCGCTGTCGATAACCGCGATAATCTCGGCATCGGGAGCCGTTTGTTCAAGCGCATGATTGATTGCACCGGCTTTAAAGCCCGGCCAGTTTTCCAGATGGAAAAACCTAAATTTCGGCCCCAGGCGTTCGCAATCGTCACGCACCGGCTCCCAGACCGCAGGGTCTTTGGTATTGTTATCCATCACCAACACTTCCATATTGGGATAATCGACCTTGTCCAGAGCCTCCAAGGTCATCCGTACCATATCGGGCGGCTCATTATGGATCGGCAAGTGCAACGATACCTTGGGATATTTAAACTCAGGGGATGGCTTAAGCGGCTGAAAAGTCCTGGCCGTGTTTCGGTGCCAGACGACTTCGGCTATTTCCAGACTTTCTATTAATAAAATGACTGCAGCCATCACCTGCATCAAGATAAGAATAGCCCAAAACACCATGGTAATATTGGTTTGGTATTGCTGAGCGCCTATCGATACAGACCAGAAAATTGTTGATGCGGCAAGATTGGCTATCAGCCCGAAAAACAACAAACCAGGCAGCTTTAAGCTGCTACGGGTAAATAAAAACAAAACCATTAAAACGACGCTGAAAATAGCCGCCCCGACTGCCCAATGCTCCCAGTTAGGCATCGCAATAACATCGCTATCCATAGGGTATTTGGGTT
The DNA here is from genome assembly GCF_050917435.1 of Methylobacter arcticus. Classification (NCBI taxonomy): domain Bacteria; kingdom Pseudomonadati; phylum Pseudomonadota; class Gammaproteobacteria; order Methylococcales; family Methylococcaceae; genus Methylobacter; species Methylobacter arcticus. The sequence goes on along the minus strand of NZ_CP159583.1, from coordinate 927,154 downwards.
GCCGATCCGCATTAAAAATACCCCAATAAGCACCCGCCGAGCCTTCCAACGACATTTTCCAAGGCTGATCGAACGCCTCTACAATATAATAATTAACTTTTTCAGTATCGGCTCGATTGAGGAAGTTGCGCAGGAACTTTGCCTGATTGGACACCGATGCCGTCGCATGTTTAAACGGTTGTCCGTCTGAAGGCCAACCGACCTCGGTAATGACAATAGGTTTATTAGGATAAGCCTGTTGCACAGCATGATAACGGTCGAAAACATAATCGACGGCATCTTCCGCCGCAATACCTTCCCAATAAGGCAGAATATGGACGCCTATAAAATCGACTTCTACAACCAGTTCAGGATGTTTAAGCCAGACATCCCAGGTTTCCGAAGTGCTCACCGGCCGCCAGGTATTTTTTTTGACTTCGCGGATATATTCGATCAGTTGTTCCGAAGTCATATCGGCACGGAGTAAAACCTCGTTGCCCACCATAATACGAACGATGTTCGGATTATTCTGTCGGCTAACATTAATTAAGGTTTCGATTTCTTGCCGATTCTTTTCAAGATTGCCATCAATCCAGGCGCCCACCGTGGTATTCAGATTATGCTTGGCGGCCAGCTCAGGAATCTTGTCCAGACCTTTAAGCACACTGTAAGTACGAACGGCGTGGACTTTATTGGCTAGCAAACTCAAGTCGCGATCAATATCGGCTTCGCTGGGATAAGTATTGCTTGTTTGTGTATCCTGCTTTCTCATGGGGTCGAAAGTGACGCCCATTGTGGTTTTAGTCCAAGGTTGCAATTGCAAGGGGTTATTAACATAACTCCAAATGCTGAAATTAATAAAGACGAGTAGTGCGAGTGCAATGACAGTAACTATCTTGGTTTTCATTTAGTTGCTCGAGTATTCCGCTGAACTGAGAAAAATATTTGTTTGATTGTGCATTTAAAGCAACAGTTTATTCCCTACATTTCTGTAGCTATATGCATGAATGAATAGCGTTTGAGTACTATTTTTTTATATAAAGATCGGTAATTGAGCCGGTGATCATTTCAGCGGCAAAACCAAAGGTCTCTGACAGCGTCGGATGCGGATGAATAGTCAAACCGATATCTTCTGCATCAGCACCCATTTCCAGCGCCAGTACCGCCTCGGCAATTAATTCACCGGCATTGGTGCCGACCATGCCTGCGCCGAGTATCCTGCCGGTCTGTTTGTCGCAAAGTATTTTGGTCAAGCCTTCTTTGCGGCCAATACTCAATGAGCGTCCGCTGGCCGCCCACGGAAAAGCCGCTTTGTCATAGTCTATGCCCTGTTGCTTGGCCTGGTTTTCAGTCAGCCCCATCCATGCTATTTCGGGATCGGTATAGGCAACAGAAGGAATGGTTAAAGCATCAAAACCGGCCTTATGTCCGGCAGCCACCTCGGCGGCTACCTTGCCTTCATGTACCGCTTTGTGAGCCAGCATCGGATTACCGACGATATCGCCTATCGCAAAGATATGCGGGACATTGGTACGCTGCTGCTTGTCGGCTGCGATGAAACCGAGTTCATCGACATTAACCCCTGCCAACTCCGCACCGATCAGCTTACCGTTAGGTCTACGTCCTACAGCGACTAAAACCGCATCGAACAATTCTGATTCCGGTGCGCCTTTACCGTTATCGCCAGGGATGGTGGGTATGCCGTCAGTCGGCTGGGAGTCGGCACGGCCGAATGTGACTTTCAAGCCTTCGTTGTCGGCTTCAATCGAGTTGACCCGTGTACTCAGCCAGATGTTTTTGTACTGCTTTTTAATGCGCCGATACAGCGGCGTCACCAAATCGTTATCGCAACCGGGAATGATCTGATCCATCAGTTCGACTACGCTGATTTCGGAACCGAGCGCATGATAAACCGTAGCCATTTCCAAACCGATAATGCCGCCGCCGACGATCAACAGTTTTTTCGGAATCTCTGTTAATTCCAGTGCGTCGGTCGAATCCCATAAACGCGGATCGTCATGCGGAAAACTGGGTATTTTAGTGGGATGCGATCCTGCAGCAATAACCGCCTGCTCGAAACTGACGGTAGTTACCCCCGTTTCGGTTTGCACTTCGACTGTATTCGATGAAGTAAAACGCCCTGTACCTTGAATTAACATTATTTTGCGCTGTTTTACCAAACGGGCAAGCCCGTCATTCAAGCCTGCGCTAACGCTTTGTTTCCATGAGCGAATCTTATCTATATCGAGCGTTGGCTTGCCAAAAATGACGCCGTGTTGCTCAAATTCATCCGCTTCATGAATGACCTGTGCTGTATGCAACAGCGCTTTAGACGGAATGCAGCCGACATTAAGACACACGCCGCCAAGAACCGAATAGCGCTCAATCAACACCACTTGCTTGCCTAAATCGGCAGCGCGAAATGCTGCCGTGTAACCGCCAGGACCGCCGCCCAATACCAGAACTTCAGCATGCAGCACCGACTCATTAACCGCTGGATTAGCATCCATATTATTCCCCTGATTAAAAACTTAAAGTAATAAGCGGCGAATATCGCCCAAATACTGTTTGACGGCAGCCATGAAACGCGCGCCTTCCGCTCCATCAATCACGCGATGATCGTAAGTCAGGTCGAGCGGCAACAGCAGACGCGGCAAAAATTCCTTGCCATTCCAGACCGGTTGCATTTTGGCGCGGGTAACGCCGAGTATCGCCACTTCCGGAGCATTGACGATAGGCGTAAAAGCGGTGCCGCCGATACTGCCAAGACTGGAAATAGTGATGCACCCGCCTTGCATATCGGCAGGCATCAGCTTACCCAATCGGGCTTTATTACTTTTCTCAGCCAATTCGGCGGACAATTCGTTGATGCCTTTACGGTTGACATCGCGTAACACCGGAACCACTAAACCGTTGGGCGTATCGACCGCGATACCGATATTTAAATATTTCTTGAATATCAGTTTTTCGCCATCGGCAGACAATGATGCGTTAAATTGCGGAAACTGTTCCATAGCAGCTACCAGCGCCTTGATGATAAATAGCAGGCCAGTGATTTTAATGTCATCCTTGGATTTTTCGGCATTCAGCGCAATGCGGAATGCTTCCATTTCGGTAATATCCGCTTCGTCGTGGTAGGTGACCATAGGCAGATTCAGCCACACGCGATTCAAATTCTGTCCAGTTAGCCGTTTAATTTTACTCAGCTTTTGTTCTTCTATCTCGCCAAATTTGGAAAAGTCGATACTCGGCATTACAGGAATTCCACTGCCGTTTTGTACGACAGCTTCGGTCATGGCCTTCTTGACGAAATTTTTCACATCGTCTTTTAAGATGCGTCCTTTGCGGCCGCTGCCGGCCGTTATTTTTTGTATATCGACGCCCAATTCGCGGGCAAAAAGCCGAACCGCCGGTGTAGCATGAGCCGCTCTTGCCGCATCCATGCCAGCCAAGGATTCAGGCTTAACAACGACAGCTTCAACCGGTGAAACTGCAGCTGCAACTGCTTGCTGTACCGGTTGTTCCTGTGGCGCAATACTAACCTCTTCTTCGACTACGCTCGGAGTCACTGCTTCGGTACTTGGCAATAGCGTCACCACCAGCGTCCCTTCGGAGACTTTATCGCCGGATTTGATGAAAACCTCCTGCACAATACCGGCTGCACTGGCCGGTAAATCCATGCTGGCCTTGTCGGTTTCAAGTATCGCCAGGATTTGTTCCAGCTTTACCGTGTCACCGGGCTTAACCAATACGTCGACGACATCAATATCAGCGACATTGCCGACATCAGGAACCTTAATTTCAATTAGAGCAGCCATGTTCAATTCCTTCCGTTAAATTAGCCAGGGAGATGTTACATCAGGGTTTATGCCGTACTTGGCAATAGCCACATCCACCTTAGCGGCATCGAACTGCCCCAGGTCTACCAAGCTTTTTAGTGCCGCAATGGTGACGTGGTAACGGTCTACCTCAAAAAACCGGCGCAGGTTTTCGCGGGTATCGGAACGGCCGAAACCATCGGTGCCCAGCACGGTATAAGGCGCGGAAATAAGGCTGCGAATCTGTTCGGCAAAGGCGCGGGTGTAGTCGCTAGCGGCGATCACCGGGCCTTGCGCACTGGCTAGACAACTCGCGACATGAGATTGCTTAGGCGTTTCAGTGGGATGGAGGCGATTCCAGCGCTCACAGGATTGGCCGTTTCTGGCCAGTTCGGTAAAGCTGGTGCAGCTCCATAAATCGGCGTCAACGCCCCAATCATTACTTAATAATTCAGCCGCCGCTTCGACTTCGCGGAAAATCGTGCCTGAGCCCAGCAATTGAACTCTAGGGGCTTTCTTTATCTCCAAGGATGGAGTGTATGCCGCAGAGCTGTCGGGAACAGCCACGGCATTAGCCCCTTTCTTAAAGCTATACATACCTTTGAGTATGTCCAATTCCACGCCTTTAGGCATCGCAGGATGGGCGTAATTTTCGTTCATCACGGTGATGTAATAAAAAACATCTTCCTGATCGACATACATGCGTCGTAAACCGTCTTGGATAATCACCGCTACTTCATAGGCATAAGTCGGATCGTAAGACACGCAGTTGGGTACGGTTGCCGCCATCAAATGACTGTGTCCGTCTTCATGTTGCAGACCTTCGCCGTTCAGCGTGGTTCTGCCTGCGGTGCCACCCATTAAAAAACCGCGGGTGCGTTGGTCGGCGGCCGCCCAGATTAAATCGCCGACTCGCTGAAAGCCGAACATCGAATAATAAATAAAGAACGGAATCATCGGCACGTTATGGGTCGAATACGAAGTACCCGCCGCAATCCAGTCGCACAAACCGCCCGCTTCATTGATACCTTCCTGCAAGACCTGTCCGTGTTTGTCTTCCTTGTAGAACATCAGCTGATCGGCATCTTGCGGAGTATACAACTGACCGACCTGCGACCAGATGCCCAACTGCCGGAACATGCCTTCCATGCCAAACGTTCTGGATTCGTCAGGAACAATCGGCACGACGCGTTTGCCGATATTTTTATCTTTAGTCAGAATATTAAGCAGACGCACGAAAGCCATGGTCGTAGAAGTTTCACGACCTTCACCGCTGGCTTCCAGCAATGGCTTGAAATCGCTCAATACCGGCACATCCAAGGCATAAGATTTCACCCTTCTGGCGGGCAAATGACCGCCCAGTTCGTTGCGGCGTTTCTTCATGTAGGCCAGTTCTTTTGAACCTTCGGCAAAGCTCAGATAAGGCAACTCGTGCAGCTCTTCGTCAGTCACCGGCAACGCATAACGGCTCCGGAAGTTGCTTAACGAACTGGGGCTCATTTTTTTCTGTTGATGAGAGATATTTTGAGCTTCTCCCGATTCGCCCATGCCATAACCTTTAATGGTTTTAGCCAGAATGACTGTAGGCTGGCCTTTATGGTTTACCGCCGTATGGAAAGCGGCAAAAACTTTAACCGGATCATGTCCGCCGCGATTAAGCTCATAGATATCACGATCCGACCAGTCGGAAACCATGGCTTTTAATTCCGGAGTATTAAAGAAATGTTCACGCACGTAGGCACCGTCTTTAGCCTTAAAGGTTTGATAATCGCCATCGACACAGGACATCATTCGCGCCGCCAGCAACCCGTCTTTATCGCGTGCCAGCAAGGCATCCCAGCGCTGCCCCCAAACCAGTTTGATGACATTCCAACCGGCGCCGCGAAACTCGCTTTCCAGTTCTTGAATAATCTTGCCATTACCGCGCACCGGTCCATCCAGACGTTGCAGATTGCAGTTGATCACAAAAATAAGATTATCCAGCTTTTCCCGTCCAGCCATACCGATGGCGCCTAATGATTCCGGCTCATCAGTTTCTCCGTCACCCAGAAAGCTCCAAACCTTACGCTCTGAAGTATCGGCAAAACCCCGATCCTGCAAATAGCGCATAAATCGTGCCTGATAAATAGCCATAATCGGGCCAAGACCCATAGAAACCGTGGGAAATTGCCAGAAATCCGGCATCAGCCAGGGATGAGGATAAGACGGCAAACCGTTGCCGTTCACTTCCTGGCGAAAGTTATCCATCTGTTCCAGCGATAATCGCCCCAGCAGAAACGCACGGGCATAATCGCCCGGCGTTAAGTGACCTTGAGTAAAAATTAAATCACCGCCATGTTGATCTGAAGGCGCATGCCAGAAATGATTGTAACCTACGTCATATAGAGTAGCTGCCGATGCAAAACTGGCAATATGCCCACCAACGTTGGTGTGCTTATTCGCCCTTAACACCATCATCATCGCATTCCAGCGCACATAAGCGCGAATTTTGTGTTCTATATTAACGTCGCCGGGAAACTGCGCCTGTTGTGCAACAGGAATCGTATTGATATAGGCGGTATTGGCGCTGAAAGGAATATCGAAGCCCGCATGTCGAGTAACCTCAACCAACCGCTCAATCAGGAAGTGTACACGTTCGCTGCCGTCGTGTTCCAACACGGCTTGCAACGCTTCAACCCACTCCCTGGTTTCTGCTGGATCGATGTCATTCTGTCCGGTGATTTTTGAGATTAAACTGTTGGTCATTGATTGATCCTGTTACGACGGGTATGCATGGATTAAAAATTGTGAGTTAGTTTTACCTAAAGGGCGCAAGAACGTAAAGTAACACGGCATTTTACTGAAATAGTAAAAATAAGGCCAGAAACGCTCTATTTATTGCGCACAGTATAAACAATGCAGAGGGGACAATGCACCCGTTTTAGTCATTTCGATATTGAAACAAGACGACCCATTTGAGTTTCGCAGGCCGGATGTTTGTTTTTTTACGACATGACGGTTTATCATAGACCAAGTTACCCTACGATCAGGGCAGACGAATTCTTCACCCCCCATCACTCATCTTACTAATAAATCATGGACTTAATATTAACGCTTAAAGCTATTATTCTGGGCATTGTTGAAGGCCTGACCGAATTTCTACCGATTTCCAGTACCGGACATTTAATCCTGGTTGGCGACTTGCTGGATTTTAATGATGACAAGGGCAAGTTGTTTTCAATTGTTATTCAGGTCGGCGCCATCCTGGCAGTGTGCTGGGAATATCGCGCCAAAATCGCCGAAGTTATCAGAGGCCTGCCCAACTCGACGCAGGCGCGAAAATTCGTCGTTAACCTGATGATTGCATTCATGCCGTTAGCGATCCTGGGCTTATTGTTCGGAAAATACATTAAAGCCGTATTGTTCAAGCCCATTCCGGTGGCTCTGGCGTTTATTGTCGGCGCTTTCGTGATTATCTGGGCAGAGAAAAGGGAACATAAAATCCGCATTCACGAAATCGAAGATTTGAGCCCACTGGATGCATTAAAACTCGGCATCGCGCAGGCTGTCGCTCTGATTCCGGGAGCGTCACGATCCGGCTCAACCATCATCGGCGGTTTGTTATTCGGCCTATCGCGCAAAGCCGCAACTGAATTTTCGTTTTTTTTAGCGATTCCCACGCTGATTGCGGCCAGTATTTATGATTTGTATAAACATCGCGATTTATTAGACTTGGCAGTCGACGCACCCTATTTTATCGCTGGCCTGATCACCGCATTCCTCAGTGCGCTATTGGCCATCAAGGCGTTATTGCGCTATATCAGTCATCATGACTTCATTGTTTTCGCCTGGTACCGCATAGCCTTTGGCTTGATTGTTATTGCCACGTCATACAGCGGCCTAGTGCAATGGACGGTTGATTAATACAACTTGGGCAGGACAACTGAACAGGTTCCGCGTGGCCAAGCGAAAATCCGTTTTACAACACCGCCAATGCGCTTTCATAATCAGGTTCGTTAGCGATTTCACCCACCAATTGCGTGTATATCACCTTGTCATGCTCATCGATAATGACGATGGCACGGGCGGTCAAACCGCGAAGGAAGGTATCAACAATAGTTACGCCGTAATCATCGGCGAAACTGGAGCGGAAGGTAGACAGCGGGATAACGTCTGTTAAGCCTTCCGATTCGCAAAAACGGCTTTGGGCAAAAGGCAGGTCGGCAGAAACGGCTAACACCACAGTGTTGTCCAGATGCGAGGCTTTCTGGTTGAATTTACGCGTTGATGCGGCGCAAGTTGGCGTGTCCAGACTGGGGACAATATTCAGTACTTTTCTTTTCCCGGCATAGCTTGCCAAGGTGACATCGACTAACTCGCGACTGGTCAGAGAGAATGCGGGTGCATCGCTGCCTACCGCAGGTAATTCTGCGGATGTATTTAGCGGTTTACCTTGAAATGTAATGGTAGTCATGGTGATTTCCTATAGTCTTGGTTTAATACCTTAGTGAATTACCCCGACCTAAAGGACGGGGCTTCTAACGTCAACGGCACGAGCAAGAACAAAGGAGTTACGTCCCCTGACTTGGCTAACAGTGCCTCGGTTAGCAGTACCGGCGATTCCCGCCGCTATCATTCGTTGCGCTTCATTGCGAATGTTCTGGGCGGCGTTTATATCCCTGTCATGCAGGGAACCGCACTGATCACACCGCCATGAGTGGATAGCCAAAGGCATTGAGGATTGAACATGCAGGCAACACGAGCAAGCTTTAGAGCTCGGAAAGAAGCGATTGACTTCTATGTATCCCTTGCCTGCTTGTTCAGCCTTGTATTTGAGCATCGTGGTGAATACTCCCCAACCTGCATCACCGATGGCTTTAGCCAAACAATGATTCCTCATCATACCATTGACATGCAAATCCTCGACGGCGATCACTTGGTTTTCGTTCACCAGCCGACGGGAAAGTTTATGCAGATAGTCTTTGCGGGCGTTTGCTACCCGCTCATGCGCTTTTGCTACCAGCAATCGCGCTTTTTTCCGGGTGTTGCTGCCTTTTACCTTGAGCGAAAGCTTTTGCTGCTTCCGTTTCAGGTTCTTTTGTGCTTTGGCTACATGCTTCGGATTATCGAACTTAGAACCGTCACTGGTAATAGCGAGATGCGTCAAGCCGATATCAATGCCCACTATGTTGCCGTCGAAAGAAATCGGCCGTGCATCCAGTCCGTTTTCAGTCAGGATAGAGGCAAAGTATTTTCCCGTTGGCGTTTTACTGAGGGTGACCGTTTTTATTGTTCCAACAATTTCACGATGCACAACGGCTTTGACGTGGCCGATCTTGGGCAGGAAAATTTTTCTACCCTCGACGATCCTCACGCCTTGCGGGTATTGGATGGTTTGCTTGTCGTGCTTGGACTTGAAAGTTGGGTACGCTGCACGACGCTCAAAGAAGTTCACGAAGGCGCGGGACAGGTTCAAGCAGACAGCTTGCAAGACTTGGCTATGGGTTTCACCCAGCCAGTCAACCGTTTGTTTGAGTGCGGGTAACCTATTGTTCAAAGCAAAATGCCCCAAGCCTTTACCCGTCTCTTGGTAAGTTTTCTGGCTTTCGTTGAGACTGTTATTCCACAACCACCGCGCACAACCGAACGCTTTAGCCAGTTTTTCAGCTTGCTTGGTGTCTGGATAAAGGCGTATTTTAGTGGCTGCTATCATGTCTCTGCAGTAAATTATATAACTGATGTTACGCAGCCAGTAATTTTTGCAACTCTTCATAAGCTATCTGGTTCGCTTTGATAAACAGCTTAGTTCTTAGCGCAAAATGATTGGCCTTGTGTTTTATCTTCAGACATTCCAGCTTGAACACCGCATAGATCGACATGAAGACATGGTTGTTCTGGGTAGTGACCGTACGGGTTGGTGACTTTGCCAACCCCGCATTGGATTTTAATGACTTGTGGAACTCCTCAACTTTCCACCGTTTTTGGTAGATCGTGGCGGCTTGTTCGCCATTGCACGCTAAATCACTGCATACCAGATTCAATAGGCCGATGCTGCCGTCTTTGTTTGTAAAGACCCGGCGGACGAAAAGCACCTCATGAGGAAAACCTTTCATCCAACCGCGCACCGCCTGCTGATCCGCCAATTCCAGCTGACTGATCCGTACAAAACGGCCTTCTTTCTTGTCGTCTTCTGTTAAAGCCACCAAGCGGTTATCCTTTAGGGCGCTGATGAAGTGCTTGTCTTTTTTCAGGATGAACTCAAAGTTTTCCTTGCTGGCAAACCAACTGTCTGTCAACACATAGCGGAACTTGATGGCATTCGCCACACTGGTCGCTATCATCTCCCGCATCAGCTCATTTTTGGTGAACTCACTGGTCCGCTTGACCTTGCGGGTCTTCACATCACTGAACTGGTAAGGCTTGCGCACCACTTCAAAGGCGACGGGAATTGAAACTTCCCCACTATAGTATAGGGCGTTCAGCAAATTGATTCCTTTGACCGAACGCCCTTTGCAGTGATCAAAGTGCCAGCACATGATTTCGTTCTCATCCGTCCAGGCCTTCTCCTGAATGGTATCGTCAAATATCAGGCAACCATCTTCCTGTTCTATCTGGCGTACTGTCGCTTTAACTTGCCCCCACAGGTCTTTGGAGGTAAATGCTTTCGATGCCAGAAAACGCGTCATCTGGTCATGGCTTATATCCCCTTCCATCATTGCCGACAATCCGGTCGCCGTCGCAAACCCGTTATTGCAGATCAGGTAGTCTGTGTATAATTCTAGTTTTATTTTTTCCATCCCGAAATAATACGCTTTTTGAAGGGTGGGTGCGTAACATCAGTTATATAACCTTAAAGTCAAGGGCAAGCTTACCCCCCACCTGAAGGAAGGGGTTTTACGTGCAAACTGATAACAGGCAAAGGACGAAAGGCAAAAAACACAGCCCTCACCCTTTGCCTTGCATTTTAATCCTTCTTCTTGCTTTTTGCCCGCTTCATCAAGCGCTCACGCTTCTTTACCTGCCATTCGGTCATTTTTCTCTTTTGCCCGTGAAAGGGATTAACCGGCGATTTGAACACTAAGCGTATCGGCGTGCCGACCAAACTCATTTTGTCACGGTAGTAGTTCATTAAATAGCGTTTGTAAGACTCGGGCAGGACATCGGTTTGTACGCCATGAATCACCACAACAGGCGGATTTCTGCCGCCCTGATGGGCGTATTTGAGCTTAATACGCCGCGTATTCACTATCGGCGGTTGATGCGCGGTTGTCGCTTCTTTTAAGATTCGGGTCAACACCGGCGTAGACATATCGAGCATTGCCGCTGCATACAATTGCTGCACGACATCAAACATTTTGCCGACACCACTGCCATGCAACGCAGAAATCGGGTGTTTTTCCGCAAACTCAAGAAAAGACAGTTTGATATCGAGTTGCCGGTTAATGGTAACTTTTTGCTCGGCAGTGATGCCGTCCCATTTGTTCAGGCCGATAATCAAGGCTCTTCCGGCTTCCAATACCAGACCTAATAAATGCGCGTCCTGATCGGTGATACCTTCTTGGGCATCAATCAGGTAGATGACGACATTGGATTTTTCAATCGCCTGCAGCGATTTAATGACGCTGAATTTTTCAATAGTCTCGGATATTTTGGATCTTCTGCGCATTCCGGCGGTATCGACCAAGGTGAACAGCTTGCCATTGCGCTCAAAAGGGATGTAGATACTGTCGCGCGTCGTGCCCGGTTCATCATAGACGATAACCCGTTCTTCGCCCAACAGGCGATTGACCAGGGTTGATTTGCCGACATTGGGTCTTCCGACCACAGCGATGCCGATTCCCCCATGTTGCTCTTCCTCGTCACTAGCGTCCGGCGGCAACAGTTCGTTAACTTTTTGCAGCAATTCAGGTATGCCTCTGCCGTGGGAGGCGGCGATTTGTACCGGTTCGCCCAACGCCAGCGAATAAAAATCGGTGCTAGCGAGACTGGCATCAAGGCCGTCAACCTTGTTGGTGACCAATATAATCGGCTTTTGCAGCTTTCTCAGGGTATCGGCAATGACCTTGTCGGAAGCGCTCAGGCCTTCTCGTGCGTCAACCATAAAGAATACGATGTCCGCCTCTTCCAGCGCGACCTGCACCTGTTTTCTGGCAAAGCTTTCTATGCCTTCGGCGTCATCGGCTATACCGCCGGTATCGACGACTAGGCAGGGACGATCGCCCAGCTTTACCCGACCGTATTGCCGATCCCGGGTTAATCCTGAAAAATCCGCAACCAGAGCATCGCGGCTGCGCGTTAAATAATTAAATAATGTGGACTTGCCCACATTGGGTCGCCCTACTAGGGCTATTACAGGTAACATATCAACTCAAAAGTTAAAAAATTGAACGTGGATGACGCAGATGAATAGGATAAACACAGATAAAATAGAAATAACACAGAGGAACAATGCGAAAGGCAAAGGGCGAAAGATGGTTTTTTCGCCCTTTGCCCTTCGCCTTTTTTATCCGTTTAAATCCGTATCATCCGCGTTCCAGTATAAAATTGGTATTTTTTTATCGGACTTTTAAAGCGGCCAGGGTGCCGTCTTTTGCATAAACATAAATAGTATTATCTACCACGATTGGCTGGGCATCAATTGGGCCGTCGGTCACTTGTACGCGACCTAGTTGCCTGCCATCGGCACTGGACAACCAATGCACATAACCTTCAAGATCGCCCACTACCACATAATTTTCATAGACGGCGGGAGCGGTTAATCTTCTTTGATGTAAATCCTTTTGTTTCCACAAGGATGCACCGCTACGCTGATCCAGTTGCATGACATGACTTTGGGAATCTGCCAGGTACAAGTACCGATAGTCGTTACTCAAACCGGAATGCGACGAAATGCTTTCATTGCGCCACAGCACATCGCCATCGACTTCCGAAATAGCGGCTATGCCGCCCTGATAACTGGCAACGTAAATCACCCCGTTAATGGCGATAGGATCGACATCCAGATCAACCAGCCGTTCAATCTCAGACCGCCCCTTGGGAATGGCAATGCTGGTTTCCCACGCATATTTGCCGTCAATCAGGCGCAAAGCCATGAGTTTTCCGCTGTCGTAACCGCCGATTACCTTATCTTCAACAATCAACGGCGATCCGGTTCCGCGTACACTTAATGCAGGTACGGCGTGCTCATAACTCCACAGCTTGCCGCCGGCCTTTTCATCAAGAGCGATCACCGCGCCATCCGTGGTGCGCACTATAACAATATGATTGGCGATAACCGGCACCGAAAGCACTTCGCTGGATACTGCGACTTGCCACAATACCGCTCCGGTTTCAATATTTAAGGCAACGACTTCGGCATCGCTGGAGCCCAAAATCACGGTGCCTTCGCCCAGCCCCGGTCCACCGGAAAAAGGCACCTCGGTTTCAGTCTCCCAAAGCAAATCACCGGTCGTCAGGCTTCTGGCTTGCACCACGCCCTCACGATCCGCCGCCAGTATTTTTCCGCTGCCGATGACGGGTATCAATTTTAACGATTGCTCGTCAGCACCTACCCCCACCGATTCCTTCCAGATGACATCGATCTGAATTTCAGGGGCGTACTCCACCAGGAGACTCGGAGGTGCCGTATTATCTTCACCGCCGCTAAAGTAATCGGTAATGCCGGAAATAGATTCACCCAAGGTATCAATAGCCGTACAGCCAGTTAATACGGTGATAGCAACGAAGGCACAGGGCAGAAAGCAAAAGGCGAAAAAACCTTTCGTCTTGCGCCTTTTGCCTTTCGCCTGACTCACATAGCTTGAATAGTTACTCATTATTTTTAAGTTTATAGCTTTTCTTGAGCGGTCAGATCATCGATTTTGAACTGTAACAACGGTGACTGTTGGCCAGCTCTTAAGGCATTCTGATACGAAGTACGGGCCTCATCCAAGCGATCCAGAGCTACGTACAAATCACCGACTAATTCATCATAATTAGCTGAATAGCTAACTGCCGTTTTGGCATCGACATCATTAATTATCTGTAAACCCTGTTCATATTCACCGGTAGCAAGCATTAGGCGTACCAGCCTTATCTTGGCGACATTACTCAGATGCTTATTCGACTCTGCCGCAACCGTTTTCAAAATTTGCTTTGCTGCGGCGAAATCACCTTGCTCGGACTTTAATTTGGCCTGCAATAAACTACTGAATGCCGCATATTCGGAACCTTTAAATTGCTCCCGCATACTTTCAGCCAGTTTGTCCACTGTGTCTTTTTTACCCTCGTCCAGTGCTTTTAGTAATTGACTATAAGCTACGGAAGCTTGCGCCGCCTGCTCTTTTTTATGATCCTGCCAATAATTCCAACCCAGAATAATGACAATACCCATAACCAAACCGACGATGATAGAGATTGAGTTTTCTTTCCACCATCTTTTTAAGGCTTCAACCTGTTCTTCTTCTGTATCGTACATTTCCACTTGTTTTTCTCTTGTTTGATGTTTAAAAATGGCGAAAGGCGAAAAGCAAAGGGCGAAAGGTACAATTTTTTGCCCTTTGCTTTTCGCCTTTTAAACCCATGTTATCGGTGTTCTATCAAAAACTCAACCGCCTGCTGCTGAGTCATATTCTGCTGTTCTTGCTCATTATTACGTAGCGGTTTGACGCTGACCTCACCGCGGCTGACTTCATCGTCGCCAAGAATGATCGCAAATTCGGCACCGCTTTTGTCGGCTTTTTTAAACTGACTTTTAAAACTGCCTCCGCCGCAATTCACCTGCAATTTCAAACCGGGTATTTCATCCCTGATAGCCTCGGCAAAACGCATGCCTTCTTGTTCAGCGGCTTCGCCGACACGGATCATATACACATCGACGGGGCTTGCAAGCTGCACATTAGCCAATGTTTCCATCAACGCCAATAAGCGCTCAATACCCATCGCAAAACCGACCGCATGATTCGGCTTGCCGCCCAGTTGTTCTATCAGTCCGTCATAACGCCCGCCGGCGCAGACAGTGCCTTGAGATCCCAGTTCGTCGGTGACCCATTCAAAAACAGTCTTGCTGTAATAATCCAGGCCGCGTACTAATCGGGAGTTAAGCTCGTAGCTTATGCCTAAATCATCCAATATCGTGGTGATCGCGTTAAAATGCTGGCGGCTGTCATCGCCCAGATAATCGGTCAATTCCGGTGCGTTGGCGACAAGCCGCTGCATCGCCGGATTTTTGGTATCCAGAATTCGCAGCGGATTCGTCTTTAGTCGACGCAAACTGTCTTCATCCAACTGTTCCAAATGGCCTTGAAAATAGTTAACCAGCGTTTCGCGATATACCATGCGCTCAGGCATAGTGCCCAAGGAATTAAGCTGTAGACGCACCTTATCGCGGATGCCCAGCTTTTTCCACAGCCGATCCATCAGCAAAATCAATTCCGCATCAATATCGGGACCTGCCATGCCGTAGGTTTCGACGCCGAGTTGAAAAAACTGGCGATAACGGCCTTTTTGCGGGCGCTCATGTCGATACATTGGGCCGTAATACCATAACCGGTGTACCTGATTGTGTAACAAACCGTGTTCAAGACAGGCTCTAAGACAACCGGCAGTACCTTCGGGCCGCAAGGTTAAGGAGTCGCCGTTCCGATCATCAAAGGTATACATTTCTTTTTCGACGATGTCGGTTACTTCGCCGATTGAACGCTTGAAAAGTTCAGTTTTTTCGACGATAGGCAGCCGTATTTCACTGTAACCATAAGCGCCGAGTATGTCTCTGATGCAAAGTTCTATATATTGCCAGAGCGGTGTCTGTTCAGGAAGCACATCGTGCATCCCGCGAATTGCTTGAATATTATCGGCCATATTTAAATAGGGTTGATGTCACGGATTTAAATAACTTCTCATTAATAAGAGGTAAACCTACAAAAAACAAAACGAGGCAAAAGACGAAAGGCAAAAAAACACAGCCTTCGCCCCTTGCCTTTCGTCTTTTAATTAAAAACCGTTAAGTTCTAAAATTTTCTTTGCTTCAGTTGAAAGCGGGAATTTTTCCAGTAACAAGTTTTTATATTGCTTGGACAGCTCTTTATTGCCCAGTGCCCGTTCGGCTTGCGCAGCAAACCATAAGGTTTCCGAGGTATGTTCCGCAACACCCAAATAGCGCTGCAAAAAACCTTTTGCCGCCCAAAAATCGCTTTTTTCATAAGCCATTTTCTGCATTTCCGCTAATGCCGGCGCGTAGGTTTTATTAAATTGCAATGCTTGCCTGAAATAATTCTCGGCTTGCTGTTTTTGCCCCATGCCCAGTTGGCAACGTCCGGCATTGGTTAATGCTAACCATTGTCTATCGTTTAGTGGATTTGAACCCGCCTCAGACAATAACGCCATGCCGTCTTCAAGCTCACCATGTTCACAGAGAAAACGACCCAAATTATTTTTCACCGCCAAGTCATCAGGCGTCAAATTCAGGGCCATCTCATAATGATCTTTGGCTTTATCGGGTTGATTTAATTTTTCATACAAAAAAGCCAGGGCATTATGCGCCTGTGCATTATCCGAGTTATTTTTTAATGCAAGCAGCAAATTTTCCTTGGCCAGCTCCAGCTTATTCATGCTGAGATAGCGCACCCCCAACTGCAAATGTATATCGCCGGCATCATCGTGCTTAGCGTTGCTCGCCGAACCACAGGCAACCAACATCACAGCAAGCAGGACCGGTGTAAATCGATTCAACTTTTTTGATGCCTCAAGCTGCACCTGCACGTTCGGAACCTACCGCATGGAGTTTTAAGTGCCTCCGACTTTTATCCTGAACTTGCCCTACCAGCTGACCGCAGGCCGCATCAATATCTTCGCCTCGCGTCTTTCTGACCGTGGTGATTATACCGGCGTCAGTTAACAGCGTTTTAAACCGGTTGATCGTTTCACTGTTTGAACAGCGGTAAGACGATGAGGGAAACGGGTTAAACGGTATTAAATTGACTTTTGACGGCACCGTTTTTAACAGTTTGATCAATCCCCGTGCATCCTGCAGCGAGTCATTAATGCCATCCAGCATCACGTATTCAAAGGTGACGGTGCGGCGCGGCGCTATCTTGGCATTATCCCGGCACGCCTCCATTAATTCCTTCAATGGGTATTTTTTATTGATAGGAACCAGCTCATCCCTTAATTCATCGGTCACTGCATGTAACGACACCGCAAGGCTGACATCGCATTCCTGAGTTAACCGGTACATGGCAGGCACTACGCCCGAGGTGCTGACGGTCACCCGGCGCTTGGACAGCCCGAAGGTGAAATCATCCATCATCAGATTCATCGCCGCGACTGCATTGTTAAAATTAAGCAGCGGTTCGCCCATGCCCATCATCACAACATTAGTGATGCGTTTTTCTGCGCCCAAACGTTTTTGCGCAACGATTAACTGCCCGATAATTTCTGATGTGCTCAGGTTACGATTAAAGCCTTGCTGAGCCGTAGAACAAAAGGTACAAGCTAATGCACAACCGATTTGCGAGGAGACGCATAAGGTGCCGCGCCCTTCTTCCGGAATAAAAACCGTTTCTATCCGGTTGCCGCAATGGGTTTGAACCACCCATTTACGCGTACCGTCTGTGGCGATTTTTTCCAGCACGATTTCCGGCGTGGCAATATAACAATTTTCGCTTAAATAAGTACGCAACGACTTGCTCAAATTGGTCATCAGCTCGAAGTCTTCGACCCCTTCCTGATAGATCCATTTGAGCAATTGGGTCGCCCGGAACGGTTTTTCGCCTAAGCCGACAAAAAAGGCCGCAAGGCCTTTTCTGTCGAAATCGAGCAAATTAATGGTTTTGGTATTAACGGGTTCTAGCACAGAGTTCATTGTCTGAGAAAAAGTAAGCAATTTCCCTTTGGGCGGTTTCGACTGCATCGGATCCGTGTACAGCGTTTTCATCGATACTGCTGGCGAAATCGGCGCGGATAGTACCCGCAGCGGCTTCTTTCGGGTTGGTAGCGCCCATGATGTCGCGATGCTTAAGAACCGCGTTTTCGCCTTCCAGCACTTGCATGATCACAGGACCTGAAATCATAAATGCAACCAAATCATTAAAAAAACCGCGCTCGCTGTGTTCTGCGTAAAAACCTTCGGCTTGTTCTTTAGTCAAATGCAGCATTTTTGCGGCAACGATCTTTAAATCGTTCTTTTCAAAACGACTGTAAATTTCGCCGATTACGTTTTTTGCTACTGCGTCAGGTTTAATGATTGAGAAAGTGCGTTCTATCGCCATTTTTTAAAGCTCCAATTGTGAATAAATGTTGTTAAGCGGCCGATTATACCTGATCAGCCGCTGTATTTTAAAAATACCTGATCCGGTTAAGGCCTGTTATCCAGTTCTGCGCCTTCTTTTACCGGGATCATCAAATCCTCTGGACTGAGACCCAACAGCAATGCCGCAGGACTGGCGATAAAAATAGAAGAATACGTCCCGAAAAATACGCCGAACAGCAGCACAATGGCAAAGTTATGTATTACTTCTCCACCCAAAAAGAACAACGAAACCAGTACCAGCAATACTGTCACCGAAGTCATGATGGTTCGGCTTAAGGTGACATTAATCGAAATATTCATGATGTCCTCGGTCGATTTATTTCTTAAGGCCCGGAAGTTTTCGCGGATACGGTCATAAACCACGATGGTATCGTTCAGCGAATAACCGATCAGCGCAAGAACTGCGGCCAATACCGTCAGATCAAACTCCAGTCCTAACACAGAAAATAATCCCAGCGTCACAATGACATCATGCAACGTCGCTATGATCGCACCGACCGAGAACTTCCATTCAAAACGCCAGGCAATGTAAATCAAAATGCATATCGTTGAATACAACATCGCCAAAAAACCGTCCTCAGCCAGATCGTCACCGACCTGGGGACCGACAAATTCAACGCGGCGTACGCTGGCTGGTTCTGCGGTATTTTTGTTGATAGCCTCAAGTACTTTAGCGCTTAATTCGGCGCTGCTGACCCCTTCTTGCGGCTTCAGGCGAATCAGGACGTCTGTTGCGGTGCCGAAATTCTGCACCGTGGCATCGCTAAAACCTTCAGTATCCAACGTGTTGCGCAGCACGGTTAAATCGGCAGGTTTTTGATAGCCCACTTCGATTAGTGTACCGCCGGTAAAATCGATGCCCATCTGAAAACCGTGTACGGCAATCGACACTATCGAAAGAATCGTCAACACAGCGGAAAATATCAGCGCTATGTTTCGGTTCCCCATAAAATTTATATCTTTTTTAAACATATTTGATCTTCTATGTAAAAGTCATGGTGGCCGGGATCAGCCAAAAGCGTGTCACCCGGCATTTTTACTAAATAGATAACTTCTCAACCCTGCGGTTACCATACATCCAGTTAATAACCATCCGCGTACCGGTAATTGCCGTAAACATCGATGACAAAATCCCGATAATCAGCGTCACCGCAAAACCTTTAACGGAGCCGGTTCCGTAAGCAAACAACACCACCGCCACCACAAGATTGGTGAAGTGGGAGTCCAGAATGGTGGCAAAGGCTTTCTCATAGCCGATAAATATAGCGGCTTGCGGCGTATTTCCATTTTTGAGTTCTTCTTTAATCCGCTCGAAGATCAATACGTTGGCGTCAACCGACATACCCACGGTCAAAATAATCCCGGCAATGCCCGGCAGCGTTAAGGTTGCTTGCAACATCGACAAAATCGCCACCACAATCACCACGTTAAACGCCAGCGCAAAGTTGGCGATCATGCCGAATAGCCGGTAATAAACCGCCATAAACAGCACTACCAGAGCAAAGCCCACTACAAAAGACAGCATGCCTTTGTCGATGTTATCCTGACCTAAACTTGGCCCCACGGTGCGTTCCTCGACAATATCAACAGGAGCTGCCAGCGCGCCGGCTCTTAGCAATAATGACAGGTTGCGAGCTTCTTCAGGGCTGTCTAAACCGGTTGTTTGAAAGCGATGACTGAAAACACCCTGGATGGTCGCCACGTTGATAACTTTTTCAACCTTCTGTTTATGACGGACTTTTTGGCCGTTCACTACTTTGGTTTCAACTTTATATTCAATGAATACCACCGCCATCGGCTTGCCAATATTAGCCTGGGTCAATTTACCCATTTTGGCTGCGCCAATGCCGTTCAGGGAAATATTCACCGAAGGTCTGCCGTCCTGATCAACGCCGGAAGAGGAATCGACGATTTGATCGCCGGTTACGATAACCCGGCGATCCAGCAGGATCGGATTGCCGTTTCTTTCATAATACAAACGACTGCCGACCGGAACATGGCCTTCGACCGCTTTTTGCACATCGTGTTCCACATCAACCAGACGGTATTCGAGAGTCGCCGTTGTGCCCAAAATTTCCTTGGCACGGTTGGTATCCTGTACGCCGGGCAACTGAACCATGATACGGTTTTCACCCTGTTGCTGAATCACCGGTTCCGCAACACCTAATTCGTTGACGCGATTACGCAAGGTGGTCATATTTTGCGCTACGGCAAATTTCTTAATATCCCGCACTTCTTTTTCAGCAAGCTTCAGCCAGACTTGATCCTGCTCTTTGGGTTCGGTAACCTCCAGCGCGCGAAAATCTTTACCCAGCACCTTCAACAGCGCAGGTTTGTCGTCAGCCGAATTCAGCTTAACCTTAATGAAGCCGCTGTCTTTCGAAACCGATTGATAACGTAATTTTTCGTTTCTTAGCGCCAGCCGCACATCATCGTTGTAACGGTCGTCCGCCTGTTTAACGGCCGCATCCATGTCCACTTCCAGCAGGAAATGCACCCCGCCGCGTAAGTCCAGACCCAGATACATAGCCTCTGCCCCCAAAGCTCTTAGCCAAGCGGGCGTCGTAGGCGCCAGATTTAGTGCAACGTTATAATCGTCGCCCATTTTATCCCTGAGCAAATCCGCCGCTTTCAGTTGATCATCGGCGCTGTTAAACCGGGCTAAAATATGGCCGTCTTTAAACTCAAATGCCTTTATATTAAATCCGGCCGTCTTAATGACAGTCTCGATCTGATTTGCCTGTTCCTGCACCAATTTGGCAGGGTGTGTCGATGACACTTGAACAGAAGGATCGTCGCCGTACAAGTTCGGCAACGCATAAATAACCCCGACCAAAAAAACGATCAGAACCAGTAGGTTTTTCCAAAGTGGGAAACTGTTTTGCATATGCTATTCCAACAATTCAACTATGTCGTAGAGACGTTGCGGACACGAACTTATTCGCGCAGTAGGTTAAAAGGCGCGAATAAATTCGCGCCCACAGCATTAAACTTTAGCGACTTTTTTAGTGATCGCCTTGTAAGTTCCTTTCGGCATCATGCTTTCAATACTGTGACGCTGTACTTGAATAAAAGTATTGTCGCAGATTTCAATTTTTACAAAATTATCATCAAGATCAATAACTTTTCCCAAAATACCGCCCGAAGTAACCACTTCAGAGCCTTTATTTATGGCAGCAACCATGTCCTTCTTTTCTTTGGCTCGCTTGGATTGCGGACGCAAAAACAAAAAGTAAAAAAACACCAATATACCCAGTGGAAACAGCATGCCTTCAATGCCGGGTGATTGGGTGGCGGAATCGGCTGCGGCTACAGCATCAGAAATAAAAAAACTCATGGTTATCCTCGGTGATTTATTATAATTAAAGCGTTGTAAAAAAAGTCCGTCATTATGCCACAGTCGGCATGGATTTTCCTCGTTGTTGGTAAAATTGCTTGACAAAAATATCCAGTTCTCGTCTTTCAATCGCGTCGCGCAAGCTTTGCATCAGGCTCAGATAATAATACAGATTGTGTATGGTATTGAGTCGGGAGCCTAACATTTCCTTACATTTATCCAGATGACGCAGATAGGCCCTGGAATAATTTTGGCAGGTGTAACAGTCGCAGGATTCATCTAATGGCCCGGTATCGAACTCATACTGACTGTTCCTGATTTTGACTACGCCGAAGCTGGTAAAAAGATGGCCGTTGCGGGCATTACGGGTCGGCATCACGCAATCGAACATATCGATACCGCGCCTGACTCCTTCTACCAAATCTTCCGGCGTACCCACTCCCATCAAATAGCGGGGCTTATCGACCGGCATTTTGCTATGCACCACATCCAGCGTCGCCATCATTTCTTCTTTAGGTTCGCCGACCGACAAGCCGCCGATCGCGTAACCGTCAAAACCGATATCCACTAAACCGGCTATCGACTCCTGGCGCAGATGTTCATACATCCCGCCCTGCACAATGCCGAATAAAGCCGACGCATTGCCCTCGTGAGCCGCCTTACTGCGCGCCGCCCAACGCAACGATAAGCGCATCGAATCGGCCGCCTCATGTACCGTCGCCGGATACGGGGTGCATTCATCGAAAATCATCACGATGTCCGAACCCAAATCGCGTTGCACCTGCATTGATTCTTCCGGCCCCATAAAAATGGAACTGCCGTTGATAGGCGATTTGAAGGTCACGCCTTGTTCGGTGATTTTTCGTAACGCGCCCAGACTGAATACCTGAAAGCCGCCGGAATCGGTCAGGATGGGCTTATCCCAATGCATAAAACCATGCAAATCGCCATGCGCCTTGACGACATCGGTACCCGGTCTTAACATCAAGTGAAAGGTATTGCCCAGAATAATTTGCGCGCCGATACCGGTCAGTTCTTCGGGCGACAGCGCCTTAACCGTCCCATAAGTGCCGACCGGCATGAAAATGGGCGTTTCCACGATGCCGCGGGCAAAGGTAAGTTGACCACGCCGCGCATGACCGTCCGTATTGATTAATTTGAAGTCCATAAAAACTTGAGTACATTGATTAAGGCTGGGAATTATCCCGGCTTTTTAAATCAATGTATATGCGAATAAAAGACTTTTGCTCTCACCCGGCTCAGGACGCTGACTCTCTTAATGACCCAAAAAAGAATTTATAACCATCAATTGAGCCTCGATTTCTTAACCATGCAGCCTATCTTCCGCATACAAAACAGTACAGCCCGACTGAAGCGCCGAACTGACGATCATACTTTTCCTCTTACAGCATTACTGTAACAAGGCGGTTTGTTGCGCTACTTTTCGATCCATTTTCATATCGTCACATCCTGAAATAATTAACACCAAAACACAGACATACATAATTACCTTCATTTTCATAAATAACTCCTAACCCTCTATTTTTATTGAATTAGCTATTGACGCTCGCACAACCACAGCGGCTTAGCTAAAGTTATAGCCCATCAACGGTTTACTGCTTGAATGGCAGATAAGTGGCCGCATCCTGCTTATAATGCTGCACGGCTTGTTGTTCTCTGGCTAAAAAATGTTCGATCGCTTTGGCAAACCGGGCATCTTTGATCCAGTGCGCAGAATAGGTGGTGACAGGCTCAAAACCACGCGAAATTTTATGCTCTCCTTGAGCGCCCGAATCAAACCGCTTTAAGCCCTGTTCAATACAATAGTCCAGTCCCTGGTAATAACAGGTTTCAAAATGCAGGCTGTTATATGCTTCATAACAGCCCCAATAGCGACCATACAAGGTATCGCCACCTACAAAACTTAATGCCGCCGCAATAGCGATATCGTCTTTAATCGCCAACACCAGCAGCAAGTGCTCACCCATGGTTGCGGCTATTTGGTGAAAGAACGCCAGATTCAGATAAGGCTGAGAGTCTTTTTTTAAATAGGTCATCGTGTAAAACTGAAAAAATGCCTGCCATTGCAGCTCACTGACATCTGGCCCGGCAATCCGCAATAAATGCACACCCTGCTCGCTGACTCGGCGGCGTTCACGCCTGAGCATTTTGCGTTTACTGGCATTTAAGGTGTGCAAAAAATCATTGAAATCACGGTAACCTTGGTTAAACCAGTGAAATTGCACGCCTTCACGAATACTTAAGCCCAGTGAGCGTAACTGTTCTGCCTGTTGTGGCTCAGGAAACAAGCAATGCCATGAAGAAATGCCCAACTGCTCCGAACGCTGCTGGATAAAAGCCAGCAATACTTGAGTAACTTCCAACGGATCTATCCCTTCCGCTTGAATAACAATACGGGCTCCCTGGCAAGGCGTCAGCGGGATAGCAGTCAACCATTTTGGATAATAATCGATCCCCTGTTGCTGATAAGCCTGGGCCCATTGATGATCAAACACATATTCACCGTAGGAATGCTGCTTAAGATACAGCGGCATAAAAGCCAGCAGTTTATCTTGATCCATTACCAACAAATGCGCCGGCAACCAACCTGTTTGTTCGCAGACAGAACCACTTTGCTCCAGCGCCAATAAAAATTCATGACGCAAAAAAGGATAAGCGTCACCGGCAAGGCGGTTCCAGTCCCCACCATCAACTTGAGCCATGCTATGGATTTGTTTTACTTCCATTTTTAAAAACAGTACAGTGAAAACGACAGAATATCATCAATCTATCAAACCAATGACCCAGAAACCTTTTTCTCAAGCCTGTGAAAACAATAAAGACCCCATTTTACAGGCCATTAGCACCGTTTTTTGTCAGCCAACCACTGTTTGGG
Source organism: Methylobacter arcticus (assembly GCF_050917435.1). Lineage (NCBI taxonomy): Bacteria > Pseudomonadati > Pseudomonadota > Gammaproteobacteria > Methylococcales > Methylococcaceae > Methylobacter > Methylobacter arcticus. The sequence goes on along the minus strand of NZ_CP159583.1, from coordinate 902,858 downwards.
AAATCGGCAGCGGTACCGGGCAACATGCCTGTTATTTTGCCAAACACCTCCCGCATGTTGAATGGCAACCTACCGATAAGCCTGAAAATATTCCCGGCATCTGTTTGTGGCAACAAGAAGCGCAACTAGCCAATTTGAAACCGGCATTACCGCTCGATGTCACCGATGCGGTGTGGCCAGGTGAATCAATTGATGCCTTATTTACCGCTAATACGCTGCACATCATGAGCGGGGATGAGGTGCATATATTCTTTGATCGCCTGGCGGCGTACCTCAAGCCCAAAGCCTTAGTGTGTATTTACGGCCCGTTCAACTATAACGGCGCCTATACCAGTGCCAGTAATGCCCAATTTGATCAATGGCTTAAAATCCGAAATACCTTAAGCGGCATTAAAAATATTGAAGATATCTTGTTTTTAGCGACATCCAGAGGCTTTAACCTAATGAATGATATTGCGATGCCTGCCAACAATCGCTTGCTTGTTTTACAAAACAGCTGAGAGCAGGCACACATAATGCGGCCAACAAACCCATCACGCAAAAAAAAGGCTGAATATTCTCCAGCCTTTTTCGTTTGTTAACGCTTAGTGCAGCAAGCCCTGCAATAATCCGTTCAATTTATGCACGAAGGCCGCCGGATCATCCAGTTGTCCGCCTTCACTGAGGATGGCTTGATCGAACAGGATATGGGTCAGATCGGCAAAACGCGCATCATCTTGCTCTTCTTTCATACGGACCACTAAAGGGTGGGTCGGGTTAAGTTCGAAAATCGGCTTTCTGCCCATTCCCATGCCCATACCTTGTCCGGCATCCTTCATGATTCTTTCCATGTTCAGGCTCATGCCGTAAACATCGGCAACCAGACAGGCGGGCGATTCGGTCAAGCGATGGCTCAAGCGCACTTCGCTGACTTTATCGGCCAGCACGTCTTTAATCTGCTTGAGTACCGCTTCAAAGTCCTTATTCACTTCTTCCTGGGCCGCTTTGTCTTCTTCGGCATCCAAAACACCCAAGTCCAGATCGCCTTTAGCGACAGACTGTAGATGCTTGTCGTCAAATTCGTCAAGATTAGACACCAGCCATTCGTCGATACGATCCGATAACAATAGAACTTCAATACCTTTCTTGCGGAAAATCTCCAAATGCGGGCTGTTTTTTGCCGCCGAGAAACTGTCTGCGGTGACATAATAAATCTTGTCCTGCCCTTCTTTCATCCGACTGACATAAGTTTCCAGCGAAACTTCCTGCTTGTCGGTATCGGCATGGGTTGAAGCAAAACGCAGCAATTTGGCGATGCGCGCTTTATTGCCATGATCTTCAATCGGGCCTTCTTTAATGACTTGACCAAACTGAGCCCAGAAAGTCTCGTATTTTTCCGGTTCGGTCTTGGCCAGGTCTTCCAGCATACCCAGTACTTTTTTAACGGCGCCCGATTTGATGGTGCTGATCTGCTTGCTTTGTTGCAGGATTTCCCGCGATACGTTCAGCGGCAGGGAGTTGGCGTCGATAATCCCTCTGATAAAGCGCAGGTAGCGCGGCATTAACTGCTCGGCATCATCGGTAATAAACACTTTGCGTATGTACAGCTTTACGCCGTGTTTGGTGTCTCTGTCCCACATATCGAACGGCGCACGCGACGGCACATAAAGCAGCAAAGCGTATTCATTGGAACCTTCGACTTTGCTGTGCACATGGGTTAACGGGTCTTGAAAATCGTGCCCTACATGCTTGTAAAATTCGTTATACGCCTCATCGGAAATCTCCTGACGGGCTTTGGTCCATAAGGCCGACGCCGAGTTAACCGTCTCTTCGACGATTTCTACCGGCTTTTCCTCTTCTTCGCCTTCTTCAGCACCCATAGACGGCATGACTTCTTTGTCCATCACGATAGGCAAGGAAATATGATCGGAGAATTTTCTGACGATAGAGCGGATGCGATAGCCGTCCATGAACTCGCTTTCGGACTCTTTCATATGCAGGACGATTTCGGTGCCGCGTTGGGCTTTTTCTACCGATTCCAGCGTGTAATCGCCTTCGCCAGCCGATTCCCAGCGTACGCCGGCACTCTTGTCGGCACCGGCCTTGCGGGTGGTTAAAGTCACTTTATCGGCAACGATAAACGCCGAATAAAAACCCACGCCGAACTGGCCGATCAATTCGCTGTCTTTGGCTTGATCGCCGGTTAAGGCTTGAAAAAACTGTTTGGTGCCTGATTTGGCAATGGTGCCGATATGCTCCTGGACTTCGGCCCGGGTCATGCCGATACCGTTATCGATAACGGTAATGGTGCGTTTTTCTTTATCGTATTCCAGACGAATTTTCAGCTCGCTATCGCCTTCATACAAGCCATCATTAGACAGCGCCTCAAAGCGCAGTTTGTCCGCCGCATCCGACGCATTGGAAATCAGTTCCCGTAAGAAGATTTCCTTGTTACTGTATAATGAATGAATCATTAAATGCAGCAGGTGTTTTACTTCAGTTTCAAAGCCTAAGGTTTCTTTTTTTGCTTCAACAGTCATTTTTACTAATCCTGATTAATTATAAGATATACGCCGATGTGGGGACGCATTGGGTTTTTTCAAGCCCAAAATATAAGGTTAAGGTTTACCCCTTATGGCAATAAACCTTGCTTCAAAAAAAATATTGGTCGTTGACGATCAAGCGATCATGCGCGAAACCTTTAAGCATATACTAGGTTCATTTGGCGCCCGATTTATTGTTGAGGCGGAATCCGGTATCAGCGCAATGACTGCTATGCGAATAGACCGGTTTGATATTGTGCTCTGCGATTACAATCTGCTCAGGGGGAAAAACGGCCAGCAGGTTCTTGAAGAGGCCAAATATCTTAAGTTGTTACCGGTTCATGCCATCTTTATCATGGTCACATGCGAACAAAGCCAGCAGATGGTGCTTAGCGCCATCGACAACAAACCCGACGACTATCTGATTAAACCTTTTAACCCGCAGCAATTATTAAGCCGCATTCAAAGATGCCATGCCCGCAAGCAATACTTGGCCGGCATAGAAAATGAAATGGACAACGGCAATCTTTACCAAGCCATACAGTGTTGCAAACAGCTACTCCAACAGAATGATAAAAAAATGCGTTTGCCCTTATTAAAACTGCATGCCGAACTGGCCCTTAAGGTTGGCGACTTTAAGACGGCCGAGGCCATTTATCAGGATATCCTGGAAGAAAGAGAACTGCCCTGGGCCAGACTGGGATTAGGAACTACCGCTTTTTTTCTCGGCTATCATGATCAAGCTGTTAAGACTTTTCAGGCGCTGATCGAACAGCATCCGGTGATGATGGAGGCTTATGATTGGTTGGTAAAAACCTACGAATTGATGGGTAATCATGAACATGCCGTGTCTTCACTTAATTCGGCCGTTACGCTTTCACCTTTGTCTATCTTAAGGCAAAAAAAACTGGCCTTGCTAGCTGAAAAAACTGAGAATCTCCCTGTTGCAAAAAAAGCTTACACAGCCACCATTAAACTGGGAAAAAACTCCATACACCGGTCATCCAGCGACTATTCAGGCTTGGCCAATATTTACCTGAAAAGTAACGCTGCTAATGAAGCGCTAAAAATATTGTATGAGTTGAACCAGCAGTTTCGCGATGATCCTGAGGCTAAACTTAGGTCGGCCCTGTTAGAAATCGAAATTCATCAGGCAAAAGGCAACAAGACTATGGCTCAGCAAGCCTATGGAAGAGCATTTAAACTCAACGAGCAGTTTGACAAGCAGCTATCCAAAGAATTGCGCCTGGAAATGGCAAAAACTTTTTATCTGAACGGGAACAACGGGATTTGCGATGAAATCCTTAATGATTTAATTAAAACCAATATTGATGACAATCTTTTTATCAAAAATATCGTCACTCTATGCGACACCATTATCGGCGAAAACTATGCGGAAACGCTGCTTCAACAGATAAAAAAAGAATTGGTCGACATCAACAATACAGGCGTCCGCCTGTTTCAGGAAGGTAACATTAAGGGGGCTCTGGCGGTTTTTGAACAAGCCATAATAAAAATACCTGATAATCAAACGATTATTTTAAATATGATAAAAATCATTATTCATGATATTAAGACCTCTAAACCTGATCCTGAAAAAATCATGAGCGCCCAATCCTATATCAACAAGGCCATTCAAGTAGGCATATCCCATAATCAAATCAGCGGACTTCAAACAGAGCTGAATACCATTCAATATAAAACGCATCCATAACCCGCCAAAATGTTTAATACGCCTACACTTGCAATCGGTTTTCCGGCCATCCTGGCTTCTTCAGTGCATGATATAAAGAATTCACTGACGACTCTTCGGGTACTGATCGGCCAGCTAGAAAATAGCCATCAAGATCCGAAGCCTACTGAATTTAAGCAATTAGAATTTGAAACCAATCGCATGAACAATAGCCTCATGCAGTTACTGACGCTTTATAAAATTGATTTATCCCAATTTAATCTGGCTATAGACGAGCATAGTGCCGCAGACATAGTGGAGGATGTTGCCGCCCAGCAATCCACCTTATTATCCTTAGGCAACAATCAACTCATTACCCAATGCGATGACGACCTGTTGTGTTATTGCGACAACACCCTGATCAGCAACGCCCTCTGTACACTGGTCAATAATGCGCAGCGCTATTGCAAAAGTAAAATTCTGCTTTCTGTAAGCAAGGAAGATGATTATATTGTTTTTTGCATAGAAGATGATGGCAAGGGTTACCCTGAAAACCTGATGCCGTCCGAGCACCAACAACTCCCCCAAATTGATCTAGCGAATGGCAACACCGGCTTAGGATTGTTTTTTACCGAGACCATTGCACAATTACATGTCAAAGGCCCCAATCGGGGATTTATTACCACCGACAACCATAGCCAGCTTGGCGGAGCCCGATTTAAACTGTACTTGCCATAAGGCTAAAGGCTAAGAAATAGAAATTAAATAACCCAACCCTTTGCTTAAGGGGGCGACCGGCCAGTCGCCCCCTACAATTTATCGTATGTTCAAGCCTTTTGCGCAAACATCAGACAAACCGCTAGCAGCGTTTCCCAGGAATCTCCTTGCTGCTGACCTTTAATCTGCCGATCCGCCTTTGCACTCAACAGCAATATGCTGTTGAGATCGCGTTCACCCAACCGGCTCAACGCGTCACCGACCAGCTGCTGGCGCTTGTCCCAGATTTGGTTATTTTTGAAAACCAGCGCTTTATTTTGCCCCTGAGCTAACGCCTGTTTAATCCTGATGAATACCCGAGCCTCCCGCGTTAAGGCCCACAATACCACCGGAGCCGCAACGCCTTCCGCCTGCAAGCCGGACAATATCTTTAAGATCCGCCCGACTTTAGCTGCCAGTACGCTATCCATCAGCTTGAACACATCGAACCTGGAACTGTCGGCCACCACGTCAAAAATTTGCTGTTTGCTAAGGTGTCCTTCACCGTACAACACGTAAAGCTTTTCTATTTCCTGAGCGGCCGCCAACAGATTGCCTTCAATTCGGGAAGCCAGTATCTTTATGCCTTCTGCTTCAGCCTGCAGTCCGCGTCGCAGCATTCTTTGCTGCAACCAGCGCATCAAGTCCTGGCCTTCTAACGGCCAGACCTGAATAACACACCCGGCCTTATCCAAAGCCTGAAACCAGCGCGATTTTAATGAGGCACCGGCCATCTTTGCGGCAGTGATCAGCAGCAGCGTATCTTCCGGCAGGCGTTCACAATAAGCGATTAAAGCCTTAGAACCCTCGGCACCCGGCGTACCGGCGGGCAACCTTAAATCGATGATTTTCTTATCGGCAAAAATGGATAAAGAACCTGCCGACTCGGTTAAGTCATGCCATAAAAACCCGGCATCCGCAACCAGGACCTCGCGGGTATCGTAACCTGCTTTTCGTGCCGCAACCCTGATCGCATCGGCTATCTCGCCCAGCTGCAAAGGCTCATCGCCGCTAATAAAATAAATTGGCGACAAGCCCTTTGGCAAAGCTGCCGCTATTTGATCTGGCTTGAGCCGCATATTATTTTGCGCCTGACCCTAATACGACCCTGGCACGATTAACGATGGTATTGACTGCCTGCAGATACATTTCATTACGGATCATGGCTTCTTCATTATCTTTGGCAATAACAAATTGCTGATCATTGTAATATGCACGCCTGATGTCAACCGTCTGCCGTTCCATTAACAGCGCGTCACCGGCATTGGCCAATTCATAGTCCAGGCGATAGTTAAGCTCAAACTCGTTAGACTTGCCGCGAGCACTCAAAGATAAGACGCGCCGAGTAAACTCTTCGTTAAATATTTTGATAACAATGCCCGCTCCCTGACGAGAACTGGCAAGCTGGCCGGAAGATGACTTCATGACCTGACTAAATTGCTCATGTAACGGCCCGGACCCACCCTCTACATAGACATTTTTCATATTTTCAGGCAATTGAAAAGCGCCCCGCAAATGATAGCCGCAAGCGCTCAATAACAAAGCTAAACCTAAGATGACTGCTTTTTTTGTTAACACTGGTTTCCCCTTAAATGTTTCAATCCACACCCGATCTCATGCATCGAGTGACAACCGCCGACGGATAGAGGTCGGTAGATGAATAGAACAAGATTCAAGGCTAAAGGCGACGGAACCTGAAATTTAGGTTTGTTCGCCCATCGCTCTTCGCCTAAACAACAATATTGACCAATTTATTAGGCACCACTATCACCTTCCTAACCGGCTTGCCTTCAATAAAGCGCTTAACCTGTTCATCATTCAACGCCATTGCCTCTATTTCATCTTTAGTCGCAGTAACCGAAACCTTGATCTTGCTGCGCAATTTACCGTTAACCTGTAGCACCAACTCCAAAGTATCCTGCGCCAAAGCCGTCATATCAACTTCTGGCCATGATGCGCTAACTACGGCTTGCTGATGCCCCAAATCCAGCCACAATTGATGGCAAATATGCGGCACGATCGGCGACAACATCAACACAATGGCTTCCAATGCCTCCTGCCGAATCGCCTTGGCATTATCGGAGTCATCGACAAATTTAGCCAAGGTGTTGATCAGCTCCATATTCGAGGCAATAACGGTATTAAAGGTATAGCGCCGACCGAAATCGTCGGTCACTTTCTGGATAGTCAGATGCAGTGATCGACGTACTGTCTGTTGCTGTTCGGTTAATGCCTGTTTATCGAGCGGCACCGTAGAACCGCCGGTCTCGCTATGCTGATAAGCCTGTTTCCACAGCCGTTTCAGGAATCTGAATGCGCCCTCTACGCCACTGTCAGACCATTCCAGCGATTGCTCCGGAGGCGCTGCAAACATGATAAACAGCCGCACGGTATCTGCGCCGTATTGATCGATCAGGCCTTGCGGATCGACAGTATTGCCCTTGGATTTGGACATTTTGCTGCCGTCTTTGAGCACCATGCCTTGAGTCAACAGCTTTTTGAACGGCTCATCGCAAACCAGCAAGCCTTCATCGCGCAATAATTTGGTGTAAAACCGCGCATACAACAAATGCAAAATAGCGTGTTCGATACCGCCGATATAATGGTCGACCGGCAGCCAGTATTTGGCGCTTTCATCGAGCATAGCATCCGGGTTATTGCCGGCAAAGCGCGCGAAATACCAGGACGACTCCATAAAGGTATCGAAGGTATCGGTTTCCCGATGCGCATCTTTGCCGCATGACGGACAAGCCACATGAGAAAAAGTCGGATGTCCGACCAGCGGCGATTGCGAGCCGTCCAGCACCACATCTTTAGGCAACTCTACCGGCAGGTCTTGTTCAGGAACAGGAACCGTACCGCAGTCGTCGCAATAAATAACCGGGATCGGCGCACCCCAGTAACGCTGACGGGAAACGCCCCAGTCGCGTAGGCGGAAATTGGTCTTGCGTTGGCCTTTTTGGTCTTTTTCCAGTACTTCGGCAATCGCGGCAAAAGCCTGTTCCGAGGTCAAACCGTCAAACTCGCCAGAATTCTTTAACACGCCTTTTACGGTATAAGCCTGCTCTGAACAATCGTCGGCGACTTCACCGTCTTTGGCAAAAACCACCTGTTTGATCGCGATACCGTACTTAAGCGCGAACTCGAAATCGCGTTGGTCATGAGCAGGAACAGACATCACCGCACCGGTGCCGTAACCCATCAACACGAAATTGGCAATCCATACCGGAACGGGTTCGCCGGTGATCGGATGCAGCGCTTTAATACCGGAATCAATACCGCGTTTTTCCATGGTTTCCATGGCCGCTTCCGAGGTTTCCATCATCTTGCAGTCATCAATAAATGCGCTGATTTCAGCATCGGTTTCTGCGGCTTTCAACGCCAGTGGATGTTCCGCAGCCACGGCAAGATAGGTCACGCCCATCAATGTGTCGGGGCGCGTGGTGTAGATGCTCAAAGGCTGCTCCGACTCAGGCACCGGAAAACTCATCTCCACGCCTTCGGAACGGCCTATCCAGTTGGCCTGCATGGTTTTGACCTGTTCCGGCCAGCCATCCAAGGCTTCCAGGGAGCTGAGCAATTCATCCGCATAGGCGGTGATTTTCAAGAACCATTGGGCGATTTCTTTGCGCTCAACCTGCGTGTCGCAACGCCAGCAACAACCATCAATGACCTGTTCATTAGCCAGAACGGTTTTATCATGCGGACACCAATTGACCGGTGCGGTTTTTTTATAAACCAGGCCTTTGTTCAGCAACTTCAGAAAAAACCATTGCTCCCACTTGTAATATTGCGGATCGCAAGTGGCTAATTCGCGGTTCCAGTCATAGCCGAAACCCAGCCGTTTGAGCTGGTCGCGCATATAGTCGATGTTGCTGTAGGTCCAGTCGGCAGGATGTACGCCGTGCTGCATTGCGGCATTTTCTGCCGGCAGGCCAAACGCATCCCAACCCATAGGCTGCATAACATTTTTGCCCAACATACGCTGATAGCGGCTGATAACGTCGCCAATAGTATAATTACGGACATGCCCCATGTGTAATTTACCGCTGGGATAAGGGAACATGGCCAAGCAATAATACTTAGGTTGCGTCGATGATTCCGACACATTAAATACGCCTGAAACTTCCCAGGCGGCCTGTACTTCTTGCTCGATTGCCAACGGCTTATAATTTTCTTGCATCCTTCTCGTCTTTTACCAGTCAAAAGCGTTAGAATACCGTACAGTTACTTAAATCTAAAGCGCCATTTTCAGGAGTTGAACCTTATGAATAAAAACAAACTAGTCGCCGCCTATACCGATTTTATGAAGCATCTCCATGAAACCATGGAAGATACGCTGCATTCTTTTGCCGAAGCGCTGGAAATATCAAAAGAAAAAACTCGCAAAGACAGTGACTTGACCAGCGACGAACTGGACAAGGTTTCAGAGTTTGTTCAACGTGATATTGAACATGCAGCACACGGCTTGTCACCTAAAGAAGATAACGACTCGCTGTCCGAGTGGTTTAAATTCGATATTGAATTGATTGAAAACTTCGCTCTGGATGCTTTTTTAAGCCTTGCCGATAAAACCCGCCTGGAACTGGCAAAACTTGAACAATTAGCGGAAGCGCACACTTATCATAGCGGCGACATTACCATACCGGGCACTTTTGTCTGTGACGACTGCGGCAAGGAAATTGCGTTTAAAACACCCAGTGAAATCCCTGAATGCCCGCAATGCCATGGTAAAACCTTTATCCGCATTTGATATTAACGGCCTAAGCCTTATAATGCGAACCTTAACTATTTGATTTAACGGGAATAACATGCGCAGAGTCATTTTCAACCAGAAAGGCGGCGTCGGCAAATCTACTATTACGTGCAATTTAGCCGCTATCAGTGCTGTTGAAGGCAAGCGTACCTTAGTGATCGATCTCGATGTCCAGGGCAATTCAACACAATACCTGCTCGGCAATAAAATCAGCGATAGCGATAAAACGATTGCCCGCTTCTTTAAAGATTGCCTGAGCCTGTCCCTGTTTGGCGGCGGCTCATCAGGTTCCGGTCTTGAAAGTGCTATCCATCAGACTCCATTCCCCAACCTGTTTGTAATTCCATCCCACCCCGAGCTTGAACCGTTGCAAGGCCGCTTGGAATCGCGGATGAAAATATTTAAATTAAAAGAGGCGCTGGAAAAACTAGAGGGCTTTGATGCCATCTATATGGATACCCCGCCTATCCTGAACTTTTACAGCCAGTCTGCCTTAATCGCCGCCGACAAATGCTTAATCCCTTTCGATTGCGACACCTTTGCCCGGGATGCCCTGTATTCGCTGATGCAGGTGGTAGCTGAGATTAAGGCCGACCATAATCAAAATCTTGAGATTGAAGGTATCATCGTCAACCAGTTTCAACGACAGGCTAACCTGCCCCGCCAATTAGTCGAAGAACTGATTGCCGAAGGACTGCCGGTACTGGCTGCAATGATCTCGCCATCGGTCAAGGTCAGGGAATCGCACTCAGAATCAAAACCGCTGGTGCATTATGTGCCCAACCATAAATTGACCGACGAATACCGGGCGTTACATGCAGAGCTTCATGGCAGTTAGGTAGCCACACGTTCCCACGCTCCGGCGTGGAAACGCATCCTGTACCCCTTCAGCGGTGCGGGACACAAAGTAGACCGTAAAAACATCCAAGAAAACTTGCTGGCTCCCTTCTGGATATTGGGATCATCGAAAGCGAAGCTCCAGCTTTGTGAGACAGGAAGCTGGAGCTTCCAACACCAAATTCCCAAGCTTGAGTTGGGGAACTAGCAATAACACGACATCCCCCTATATTATGAACAGTCTCACACTCAAGCCTTGGCTACTCCCCATCCTGTCCGGCGTTTTCATCGGCACCAGTTATATCCCCTTCCCGCCCTGGGCCTCTTTATTCTGTTTTGTGCCATTGTGGATTTTCTGGAGTCAGCAAACCCGCTTAAAAAACGTTTTTATTGGCGGCATGATCACCTCTTTCGTATTCACCTTGATCGGCTTTAACTGGGTCACTTACCTGCTACATGAATTTGCCCATCTGGACTGGCCGGTAGCGGCCGTCGGCATGGTGATCTATGGTTTGATCGCCCATTTGTTTGTGCCGCTGGCCGGTGTACTGTGGTTTTGGGGACAACAAAGATTCAACTGGTCAAAGCGGCTTTCGCTGGGACTGATGGCACTGATCACCACGCTGTGTGAAGCCTACTCCCTGACTCTGTTCGACTGGAACTTTGGTTACTCTTGGTATGGCTCAAATATTCCCGTTTACCATTGGGCTGAAGTGATCGGCTTTAGCGGACTCAGCGCCGCAACTCTGCTGTGCAATCTGCCGCTTTATATTGCCTGGGAAAAGCGCACACAAAACACCGGCAAGATTATCTTAGCGACTGTCGTTACCGGTTTTTTGCTACTGAATATCGGTGGCCTGTGGCTTAAAAACAGACTGCCGCAACCGGACGCATCATTTAAAACCCTGCTGGTTCAGGCTTATATCGACAATGCAGAAAAACTGGCCGCAGAGCTAGGCCAGGGCTTTGGCAAGGAAATATTCAACCGCTATATCACCCTGACCGATAACGCACTCAAAGCCCATCAAAATGCCAAAATCGACTTCGCCCTGTGGCCTGAAACCGCCTTTCCGGCCTTGCTGGGCGAGCAATTTAAAGCCGACGGCTACCCCGTAGCGCTGGCGCAATTTCTCCAAGAGCGGCAACTGCCGCTGATTACCGGCGCTTATAGCGTCGATGAACCCTCCCGCCTGATTACCAATTCGTTATTTGTGTTGAATAAGGACGGCGATATCGTGCCGCCGCATTACAGCAAATCGATCTTGCTGGCTTTTGGCGAATACATCCCCGGCGAACAATTTTTCCCTGAAATCCGCAACTGGCTGCCGCCCACAGGGCATTTTGCCCGAGGCCACGGCCCAACTAACTTGCTGAACTGGAACGGCTATAAAATGGGTGCCCAAATATGCTACGAAAGCCTGTTCCCCGGATTTACTCGCTCGCTGGCGGAGCTTGGCGCCCAGTTCATCGTCAATGTCACCAATGATTCCTGGTACGGCACCTGGCAGGAACCCTACCAGCACATGTACATGACCTTGGCACGCGGCGTGGAATTTCGCCGTCCGGTATTACGCGTCACCAACACCGGCATTTCCACGGTATCGCTGGCATCCGGAGAAATCCTGGAACGCTCGCCGGTACATCAAGCCTGGACTGGCTTATACGACGTGCCTTATCTGAAGAACCCGCCAGCCACCTTTTATCAGAACTGGTTCTGGCTGGTGCCGGGTTTATTATGGGGAGCGTTGGTTTTATTATTAGGCATTGGGATGGTAAAGCGCCTGGATAATAATTAAGCCCTGTGGGAGTAGATTCGTAGCATGACAATCCACCGCGCAACGTCGGGCAGACTGTAATCGGTGTCGTGGTTGATTGACGGTTTGCGTGACGAAACCACCCCAAATTACGACCTTACTTGGTTTTCACCTTTATGGTGGCAACAGACACGGCTTTGCCTTCGGAATGCAACATGACGCTCAGCAGTCCTGGAATATTATCCCAGCGCATCACATGTTCATTACTAAAACTCGCATCCTTTACCGCGAGCCCAAGCATTGCCAAAGTCTCTTTGCTGTATGGCGCATTAGCCAGACTCCCTTTTACGGTAGTTTCACTAACCTTTCCGTCGATAAATTCAACGCTGACACTGACATCACCGTCCTTGAATGAACAGTGCAAGGCGGATTGTTCCTTGACGCAGAAAACGGGATCGCCCAGTAACGCTAATGCCTCCGCTTTGGTTTTACCTTCAACCTTCTGACTGTAGGCGGGGCTGCGGAACGCCCCGTTTACGGTAATCCAGTCTGCTTTTCCGTCAATGAATACAATTTCAATTTCATCTTCCTGAAATGAGCAGTTCAGCGCTGATTCTGACTTGGCACAGAAAATAGGCTCACCCAGTAACACCTCAACTTCCGCTTGGGTTTTTCCCGCCAGCTTCGGAATATCAAATAACACCCCAGCAGGTGGCTGCTCTGTTGTTGGGTTTTGCTGGATGTTCTTGGCGTCCACCGTCATGACCATGGAAAACAGCGCAAGAACCGCTATCGGGTACTTGATAAAAGCGGACATTAAGATGCTAACACCCAATCATTTAAGAAAGCCCCAGAACATCCTGCATATCATACAAACCGCTGTCCTTATCGGCCAACCAAATCGCCGCCCTGACCGCGCCATTGGCAAAGGTCATGCGACTGCTGGCTTTATGGGTAATTTCGACCCGCTCGCCGTCGTCGGCAAACATCACGGTATGCTCGCCGACGATGTCACCGGCTCTAATGGTTGAAAAACCGATGGTTTTCCGGTCGCGTTCGCCGGTATGGCCTTCCCTGCCGTAAACCGCGCAGTCTTTTAAATCCCGACCTAAGGCATCGGCTATGACTTCGCCCATGCGCAATGCGGTGCCGGACGGCGCATCGACTTTATGCCGATGATGGGCTTCGATCACTTCAATGTCGGTGTAATCGCCCATGACTTTGGCGGTCATCTCCAGTAACTTAAGCGACAAATTGACGCCGACACTCATGTTGGGCGCCATCACTATCGCCACGTCTTTAGCGGCTTCGCTGATCAGCGCCTTTTGCGCATCGCTGTAACCGGTGGTGCCGATGACCAGCTTTTTGCCGGCCTGCCGACAAATCTCGATAAAAGCCATTGAGGCATCGGGGCGGGTAAAATCGATCAATACGTCGAATTGATCGACAATCGACGCCAAATCATCGACGACTTTAACGCCGACCACGCTGATACCGGCCAGTTCACCAGCATCACGACCTATTGCGAGACTTTCCGGACGGGAAACGGCAGCGGCCAATTCGGCATTTTTTGCCAGCGCCGCCGCTTTAATCAAGCAAAGCCCCATGCGGCCGGACGCACCTACTACAGCAATACGCATCATGACTTATCCTGTTAGTTTATCGAAAAAGCTTTTTACGCCATCGGTCCATGAAGACTCCTGCGGACTATGATGCTTACCGCCGCCGGATAAGGACTCGCTGAGCTGCTCAACCAAGGCTTTTTGTTCTTTGGTCAGATGCACAGGCGTTTCGATCTGTACCTTGCATAACAAATCGCCGACCGGTCCGCCCCTGACCAGCTTGACGCCTTTGCCGCGCAATCTGAATAATTTTCCGGTTTGCGTTTCAGCGGGAATTTTCAACAGCACTTTGCCATTCAAGGTAGGCACTTCCAGTTCACCGCCCAAACAGGCTGTAGGAAAACTGATCGGCACTTCACAATACAAATTCGCACCATCGCGAGTAAAAATCGCATGTTCTTTTACCTGAACCTGAACATAAAGATCGCCGGCCGGGCCGCCAAATTCTCCGGCCTCGCCTTCTCCAGCCAAGCGTATGCGATCGCCGGTATCGACGCCTGCCGGGATTTTTGCCGACAAGATTTTATTTTCCTGGACACGACCCTGTCCATGGCATGAACCGCAAGGATCTTTTATCTGTTTGCCGGAACCATGACAGGTTGGGCAAGTTTGTTGAACTGAAAAGAAACCTTGTTGCATCCTGACTTGACCGTGGCCGTGACAAGTTGAGCAAGTGACAGGACTAGAACCTTTTTTAGCACCGGAACCGTTACACACCCCACAGGCAACCAACACCGGCACACGAATTTTAGCATCGGTACCGAATACGGCTTCTTCCAACGATAATTCCAGGTTGTAGCGCAGGTCCGAGCCGCGCTGAACGTTGCTCCGCTGCTGTTGCTGTCTTCCGCCGCCAAAAATGTCGCCGAAAATATCACTGAAACTTTCGCCGCCGCCAAAACCGCCGGAACGCCCGCCGCCCATCGAAGGATCAATCCCGGCATGGCCGAACTGATCATAAGCGGAGCGTTTTTTAGGATCCGATAAAACTTCGTAAGCTTCTTTAATCTGCTTAAACTTGGCCTCAGCTTCTACCTGATTGTCTTTGTTCCTGTCAGGGTGATGCTTCATCGCCTTGCTGCGATAGCTTTTCTTAATCTCTGCATCACTGGCGTTTCTGTCTACACCGAGAAGCTTGTAAAAATCTTCTTTTGCCATGGTTCAATAGTCTATTGTTGGATTTTGATGATTATCATCGTCTGGTTTTGTCCGAGATACCCCGTAAGAGGATAAGAGACTGATGACTAAACCACAAAAAGAACACGAAGGGACGCGAAGTTTTTTCTTCGCGAGCTTCGTGTTCTTCGTGGTTTCATGCCTTAAGTTAATGCCTATGTGGGGTAAGGAATACGCCCCACCAGCTACACTTTATTTCTTGTCGTCGTCTTTAACTTCTTCAAACTCGGCATCGACAACACCGTCATCCGCAGCATGCTCTGAAGAAGCATGAGCACCGGACGCGTGTTCTTCCGATGCCGATTTTTGTGCGTAAACGCGTTCAGCCAGCTTACCTGATAACTCGGTTAAGTCATTGGTTTTGGCTTCGATTTCCGCTTTATCATCGCCTTTAGCCGCAGTTTTCAATGCTTCAATCGCATGTTCGATGCCGGTTTTTTCATCATCGGCTACTTGATCACCCAATTCTTTCAGTGATTTTTCAGTCGCATGAATCATACCGTCCGCATGGTTGCGAGCGTGAACCAATTCAGTTAATTTGCGATCTTCATCGGCATGGGCTTCGGCATCTTTAACCATGCGATCAACTTCCTCATCGGACAAACCGCTGGAAGCTTTAATCACGATGGATTGTTTTTTTCCGGTCGCCTTGTCTTTGGCTGACACATTCAAAATACCGTTAGCATCAATGTCGAATGCGACTTCAATTTGCGGAACGCCGCGCGACGCAGGCGGAATATCGGCCAGATCAAAACGCCCCAGCGATTTATTTGCCGCTGCGACTTCGCGCTCACCTTGCAATACATGAACGGTCACTGCCGTTTGGTTGTCATCTGCGGTAGAAAAAACCTGCGATGCATTGGTTGGGATCGTAGTGTTTTTCTCAATCAGCTTGGTCATGACACCGCCCATCGTCTCGATACCCAGCGATAACGGGATAACATCGAGAAGCAACACATCTTTAACGTCGCCGGCCAAAACACCCGCCTGGATCGCCGCGCCTAAAGCAACCGCTTCGTCAGGGTTAACGTCTTTGCGCGGCTCTTTGCCGAAAATGGCTTTTACCATTTCCTGAACTTTCGGCATACGGGTTTGACCGCCTACCAAAATCACGTCATTAATATCCGACGCCTTTAACTTCGCGTCTTTCAGCGCCATTTCGCAAGGGCCTTTAGTGCGGTTAATCAGCTCTTCAACCAGCGATTCCAATTTGGCGCGGGTCAATTTAACATTCAAATGCTTGGGACCTGACGCGTCTGCGGTAATGTAAGGCAGATTCACGTCGGTTTGTTGGCTTGAAGACAATTCGATCTTGGCTTTTTCCGCCGCTTCTTTCAAGCGTTGCAAGGCTAATGGATCGTTATGCACATCAACGCCGCTTTCTTTTTTGAATTCCGAGGCCAAAAATTCAATGATTCTTGAGTCGAAATCTTCACCGCCCAGGAAGGTATCGCCGTTAGTCGATAGCACTTCGAACTGATGCTCGCCTTCTATCTCGGCAATTTCAATAATGGAAATATCAAAGGTACCGCCGCCCAGATCATACACCGCAATTTTGGTGTCGCCTTTAGGCTTATCCATACCAAAAGCCAGTGCAGACGCAGTCGGCTCATTGATAATACGTTTAACTTCAAGACCGGCAATACGACCGGCATCTTTAGTGGCCTGGCGTTGTGAGTCGTTAAAATAAGCCGGTACGGTAATAACCGCTTCGGTGACTTCTTCGCCTAAATAAGCTTCAGCGTCTTTTTTCAGCTTCATCAAAATACGCGCTGAAATCTCGGGAGACGCCATTTTTTTGCCGTGGACTTCAACCCACGCATCGCCATTTTCAGCTTCGACGATTTTATAAGGCACCATTTTGATGTCTTTTTGTACAACATCGTCTTTAAAACGACGACCGATCAAACGCTTAATCGCAAATACGGTATTTTTTGGATTGGTAACCGCCTGACGTTTTGCCGACTGTCCAACCAATACTTCATCGTCGCTGGTAAAAGCGATAATGGAAGGTGTAGTACGTGCACCTTCGCTGTTTTCAATTACTCTTGCTACGCCGTTTTCCAATACTGCAACACACGAGTTTGTTGTTCCTAAATCTATGCCGATTATTTTAGCCATTGAGTTCTCCAGACTTGAATATATTTAAAAAGTAAAAGTTGTTACAAATATGAGGTTGCTTTATTTGATTTCAAGCCTGCTCATCAATGCTAGGACTATCCGTCGGCTTTTTTTCGGCCGCTTTGGCAACCAAAACCATGGCGGGGCGAAGCAAGCGCCCGTTTAACACATAACCTTTTTGGAAAACGTTAACCACCGTATTCGGCTCCGCGTCTTCGACGACCTGCATCGCCATGGCCTGATGCAGTTCGGCATTAAACGGCTGACCGATCGGATCAATCGCTTCAATTTTGAATTTTGCAAAGGCTGATTCGAACTGTTTAATCGTTAATTCGCTGCCTTCACGGAACTTTTTCACGTCTTCGCTATCGCCGGTTGCAGCCTGCAAGCCCAACACCAAGCTATCTAATACCGACAATAACTCTTTGGCAAAGCCGGTTAAAGCAAATTTATGCGCATCTTCCAGATCCTTTTGGGTTCTTCTTTTCAGGTTTTCCATTTCCGCCTGTATACGAACCGCTTTGTCCCAGTTTTCCTGGGCTTTTTGCTCAGCTTGGGCCAAGGCCTGCTTTAACTCGTCAACCGTAAACTCATGTTCGGTTAACTCAGTATGCGGCTCTGCAACCGTTTCGCTTTCAGTTTCAACCTGAGATTCAGGCGCTTCCTGATCAGTACTCATTATTTATAGCTCCTTAACATTGAAATTAATATCCATGCCACACGGCACAAAAACAGATGTTATTTATAGTGGGGCCTTTGATTTTGGATTCAAGGCGGCACCCAACAATTTTGCCGTCACATCGACAAAAGGGATGATTTTCTCGTAGGCCATACGCGTCGGCCCGATAACGCCCAGCACTCCGACTACTTGATCATCGACCGAATACGATGACGTCACTAGGCTACAATGATCAAAAGCCCGATAGCCGGATTCTTCGCCAATAAAGATTTGCACGCCATCGGCTTTCATACACTGATCCAGCAAATGGATCACGCCCTGCTTTTGACTAAACGCTTCAAACAGTTGTTTTAGTCTATCCATATCGGATAACTCGGAAAAACCCATCAAATTGGTTTCGCCGGTCAGCACATAATCGTCTTTGTCCTTGTCATTGTCCTGATCGAAAGCCAGTTGTGCCATCTTGACTGCATCCAACAGGCCTTTATTCATGTCAGGCTTTCCTGCCCGACACCCTTCGGGTAAATGCAAATCTGTTCCAGACAGCTTTGTCATGCGTTCCTGATCTTCCTGCAACTCGTTTAAAACCGCTTTACGCACCGCATCCAAACTGCGACCGGAATAAATTGAATTTAAATAATTGGCTGCCTGCTGTAATTCGGCAGGACTAAATACTTTAGAGGTATGAATGATTTTATTATGAACTTCCTGCTCATTGGTCACAAAAATGACCAACACACGGGTATTAGATAAAGACAAGAACTCGATATGCCGCAAACACACCCGCTCTCTTTTGGGCAGAGTCACCACCCCGGCCATCTGCGTTAATTCTGACAGTAGACGCGACGCGACGCCGATCATATCACTGTTGTCATCACTTACCGACAAGCCTTGATACAACCGGGTTAAATCTTTCGCTTCCAACGGTTTAACCGTCAACAAGGTATCGACAAACAAGCGATAACCGCTAACCGTAGGCACCCGTCCCGCCGACGTATGCGGCGAATGCAACAACCCCAGATCTTCCAGATCGGCCATGACATTGCGAATCGTTGCCGGACTTAACTTTACACCCAAATCTTTTGCTAACGCCCGTGAACCCACCGGCTGGCCATCACTAATATAACGCTCGACCAACGCTTTCAATAGCTGTAGCGATCGCGCATTTAAAACCTGATTACCCACACTAACCTCTGCGACTAAATTTAGCACTCCATTAAGACGAGTGCCAGCGAGGCAAAGTATCAGCTCACCGGGCTATTGTCAATAAACCTAAAAAACCGGCAGCGCTACTCCATTACAGGCCATTAGAAATGACAACATAGCTTTCAACATAGAGAGTTAAGCCATCCTTTTATCTCAACAAATGCTTCACCGCGTCTCTTTCTTCTTTTAATTCAGCTTCACTAATCCGCATTCTGTGCAGGCTAAACTCGTTAATATCCAGACCTCTTACTATAGTAAACTCGCCGTTAACTACCGTTACCGGGAAAGAATAAACCAACCCGGATTCAATGCCATAATTGCCGTCCGATACTACCCCCATGCTCACCCAGTCGCCTGGCTCGGTACCCAAAGCCCACGTTTTCATCTGGCCTATCGCTGCATTTGCAGCCGATGCAGCGCTGGATTGTCCCCTTGCCTTAATAATTTCTGCCCCACGCTGCTGAACGATAGGAATAAACTCATTGACATACCAATCATTATCAACCAAAGACAAGGCATTCTGCCCTTTGACCCTAGCATGATGAATATCAGGATACTGCGTAGTCGAGTGATTACCCCAGACAGTCATGTTTTTTACATCAGCCGGTAAAACACCGCATTTCTCCGCTAATTGGCTTAACGCTCGATTATGATCCAATCTCGACATTGCAGAAAAATTTTCCGCCTTCAAGTCCGGCGCATTATTCAACGCAATCAGAGCATTGGTGTTGGCTGGATTACCGGTGACCAAGACCTTTATCTTTCTGTTTGCGACTTCATTCAAGGCTTTACCTTGAACCGCAAAAATTTCTGCATTCACTTCCAATAAATCTTTGCGCTCCATGCCCGTTCCTCTTGGCCTTGCGCCAACCAAAAAGGCATAATCGACATTTTTGAAGGCCACTTTGGGATCGTCTGTGACTTCAATGCGATGCAGTAAAGGGAAAGCGCAATCTTTTAACTCCATGACTACGCCTTGCAAGGCATTCATTGCCGGGGTTATTTCAAGCAGATGCAAGACAACCGGCTGGTCAGGGCCTAACAACGCACCAGCAGCTAATCGAAACAGCAAAGAATAACTAATTTGTCCTGCGGCGCCTGTTACAGCAATGTGAACGGGTGTTTTCATCTGTTTTTCCTTTAATTTTTATAATTTTTTTTCGATAAAGCTAGCAAGATAACCTGAAAATATTGCAACGAACCCCCATTCCCAACAACTGCATTCCACTCATCCCAATAGCTTAAGCAGAAACAGTCTCGCGATGTACTGATCACACCTAACAACCACAACATAATTCCTTTTTTACAGATAATAACGAAGATAAGCCTCTCCTAGCAAGCATATCAAAAAAACGCGCATCAGATTGCAAGCGGCGTCTAAGCGGGAATCGGGCTAAATAAGGCAGTGTTTTGTTTATCGAGTATAATAAGCCGGTTTAATAATCGTATTCACGCACACCAGACCAACCTATTACGGGCAAGTTAATGAAAAAACTGTTATTCCAATTCGATACAGACACTCACCCTTCAGTTTTCGATACGGTTGTAGCCTATGATGGCGGTGCAGATCATGTCATCGGGCATGGAGGATTGACGCCTGAAAACATCACGGCTCTGGTAGAAGGCACCATATTTACTCGTGCGCCCAAGGACAAGAAAAATACGGCCATTTTTGTCGGCGGCAGCGACATGATTGCCGGTCAAGCATTATTTATTGCTGTGCAAAAACACTTTTTCCCCGGCTTTCAGGTTTCCGTCATGCTCGACAGTAACGGCAGCAACACCACAGCCGCCGCCGCTGTTGCCAAACTTGCAACCAGTGGAACCCTGGCCGGAAAAAAAGCGGTGGTACTGGCAGGTACAGGCCCGGTAGGACAACGTGCTGCGGCGATGTTGGCTATGGAAGGTGCGGATGTTTCCATAACCGGTCGTAAAATGGAGCGTGTCGCACTCGCCTGCGACAACATGAAAGCACGCTTTGGCGTAAACCTGACTCCTGTTGAAGCATTCGATAATGATGCAAGAGCCAAAGCCATTGAACATGCAAACATCGTTTTTGCAACCGGCGCCGCTGGCGTAGAGCTTCTTTCGACAGACCAATGGCAGCATAACCCCCATATCGAAATGATAGCCGATGCCAACGCCACTCCACCTCTTGGCATCGGCGGCACTGATGTGATGGACAAAGGCAACCTGCGCAACGGCAAAATCATCTGGGGCGCTATCGGTTTCGGCTCACTAAAACTGGCCTTACACCGCGCCTGTATCGCAAAACTATTTGACGACAACAAGCAGGTTTTCGATGCCGAAAATATCTTTGCGCTAGCTAAAGACATGGCATAAACAGCAACAGAATCTGATATGAGTCCTTTACCCGATCCGGCATTAATGAGACAAGATGCCGTCAGCATTTTTCAGGCAGGCATAACCGCAGCCGATCCTTATCAGGCTGTTAAACGCTACCTTGCCCCGGAACTGCTTGGCAATTATTCAAAAGTTCATCTTATCGCTTTCGGCAAGGCTGCCTGCGCAATGGCTCAGGCAGCACAGGAAATTATTCCTGCCGACAGGCTGGCTGGTAAAGGCATAGCCGTTACCAATTATGAAAATGTAACCCGTATCGATAATGTCGAGGTGATCGGCGCAGCGCATCCGCTGCCTGATGCAGCCGGGCTTAATGGCGCGCTTATCATTGCCGATCGTGTGCAAAATGCTCAACAGAATGAACTGGTACTGGTACTGGTGAGCGGCGGCGGCTCGGCGCTGATTCCCTACCCTGCGGGCCAGATTACCTTGCAGGAAAAGATTATCACCACCGATTTGCTGCTGGCCTCTGGCGCAACCATTAACCAGATCAACTGTGTACGCAAACATTTGTCGCAACTCAAAGGCGGCGGCTTGGCTAGACTAGCCGCTCCTGCTCATGTGCACGCGCTGATTTTATCCGATGTATTGGGCGACGATTTAAGCGCCATTGCCAGCGGCCCCACTGTTGCTGACAACAGCACTTACGCCGATGCAATTGAGGTTTTTAAAGTCAAAGGCGTTTGGGAGCAAGTGCCAATCAATGTCCGGAAACATCTGGAACAAGGTAAGCTGGGCAATATTGCCGAAACACCGAAGCCTGGCGATTATATTTTTAAAAATACCGGACATACCCTGATCGGCAGCAATACCATCAGCGTCAATGCAATGCTGCAAGCGGCTAAGAATCTCGACTACGAGACTGAGCTGTACAGCGATCATTTATGCGGCGAGGCCAGGACTGTAGCGGCGACTTTAGTTGCCCAGTGTGTTGAAAGGCGACTGCCAAAAGCAGGCGCTTTAGGCGAAGTCTCCCTGCAAAACAAACCCATAGCCCTGTTGGCGGGCGGCGAAACCACGGTCACCTTAAAAGGTAATGGACGCGGCGGCCGCAATCAGGAAATGGCGCTGGCTTTTGCAATTGCCGTAGAACAACACGGTTTAACCGGCAATTGGGTATTCCTTAGCGGCGGCACCGACGGCCGTGACGGCCCCACCGATGCGGCTGGCGGCATCGTTGACCGAAACACGATAAAACGCATGGTTCAAGCAGGCGTAAACCCAATCGAGTTGCTTGAAAATAATGACTCATATACCGCTTTAAAAGCGTCTGGCGACCTAGTGAATACCGGCGCGACAGGCACCAATGTCGCCGATCTGCAAATACTGCTGATCCAGCCTGCACCTTAAACAAAAAATATTAATCCAGGAGAACACTATGTTTAAAAAATCAATGACTATCAAAGGCTTCGATGATGAATTATTCCAGGCAATGGAAGAAGAACGTCAACGCCAAGAAGATCACATCGAACTGATCGCTTCCGAAAACTATTGCAGCCCACGGGTCATGGAAGCGCAAGGCTCGCAGTTAACCAACAAGTACGCCGAAGGCTATCCCGGCAAACGTTACTACGGCGGCTGTGAATTCGTCGACAAGGCAGAGCAATTAGCCATCGACCGAGCCAAAGAATTATTCGGCGCCGATTACGCCAACGTCCAACCGCATTCCGGCTCGCAAGCCAATATGGCTGTATTCATGGCTTTGATCCAACCGGGCGACACCATCCTGGGCCTGAGCCTTGCCGACGGCGGCCACTTAACGCACGGCGCCAAACCCAACTTTTCAGGCAAAATCTACCACGCAATTCAATACGGTTTGCACCCTGAAACCGGCGAAATCGATTATGCGCAAGTTGAAGCGCTGGCGCTGGAACACAAACCTAAAGTGCTGGTTGCCGGTTTTTCCGCCTACTCGCGCATTTGGGATTGGCAACGATTCCGCGACATCGCCGACAAAGTGGGCGCTTACCTGTTTGTCGATATGGCCCATGTCGCAGGCCTGGTTGCCGCAGGTTTATATCCGAACCCCGTGCCGATTGCCGACGTAGTCACCAGCACCACGCACAAATCCTTGCGCGGCCCGCGCGGCGGCCTGATTTTGTGCAAAAGCAACCCGGAACTGGAGAAAAAATTCGACTCCAATATCTTCCCCGGCATTCAGGGCGGCCCGTTAATGCATGTGATCGCAGCCAAAGCCGTTGCCTTTAAAGAAGCCATGCAACCGGAGTTTCGCGTTTATCAGCAACAAGTTATTAAAAACGCCCAAGCCATGGCCGCAGTATTCATGAAACGCGGTTTCGACGTGGTTTCAGGCGGCACAGACGATCATTTAATGTTGGTTTCGTTGATTGCCAAAGGTATCACCGGCAAAGCGGCAGATGCGGCGCTGAGCAAAGCGCATATCACCGTTAACAAAAACGCCGTGCCTAACGACCCGCAATCGCCATTTGTGACCAGCGGCATTCGTGTCGGCACACCGGCGCCGACCACACGCGGCTTTAAGGAAGCGGAAATGATTGATATTGCCCATATGATGTGCGATGTGATGGAGAATATGGACGACGAAAACGTCATTGCAACGGTACGCGACAAGGTCAGTAATCTTTGTGCGCGGTTTCCGGTTTATAGTTAAACGAGTTGGGATGACCCTTATGCACTTTGGGGCAATATAACCAAAGCATCATAGTATTGGGGGGTGTACCTCCTCCAGCCAACAGCACCTAAATGGAGATATCAATTGGACCGAATAACAAAAAGCTATTTAAATGACTTTAAAACTCGTACAGGAATTGATGAAGGTGATGACGCTAAGCTATTTGAGCACATGGTCAATGACACTATTGTTGAAAAGTACTCTGAAGAAAGTTATGACATCGAATCTTTAAATATCGGGGGCAACGGAACCATTGGTATAGATGGCTTTGCTATCCTTCTCAATCATCAAATTATTCAAAACGAAGATGAACTAAATGATTTTATCGACGAGCACAAGAAATGCATTGCCGAAGTTATTTTCGTCCAAACAAAAACATCTCCAAAATTTGAATTAAAAGACATTGGCAATTTTGAGTTTGCAGTTCAGGACTTTATTTCTGAAAACCAAAAACTTAAATGGAGCAGCACAGCAATTCCCTCGATTAGAATGCTGAATAGATTAATCGAAAGGACAAGTGAACTTAAAGATAACCCTGCGTGTTACATGTTTTATGTTACGTTAGGAAGAAATGAAAAGGATCAGAATATTGAGGCTAAGAGGGAATCAATTGAGAGCACCATAGGTGATGAACATATATTTTCCTCTGTAAAAGTCGAACTTTGGGGGGCTTCAGAAGTTCAATCTGAATACAAAAAAATTGGTCAATCACACGAAGTCACAATAAATTTTGAGTCCAAAATTGTGCTTCCCGAATTAATCGGAGTTGATGAGTCATATATAGGCATTGTTGATGCTTCAACAATTGTAGAAATGATGACTAATGAAAGCGGGGGTCTATTATCAAGCATATTTTACGATAATGTAAGAGATTACCAAGGTGGTAACAATGTAAATAAAGAAATTGCCAACACTCTTTCAACCGATGGAAAAGACGCTTTCGTTATACTAAACAACGGAATAACAGTAGTCGCAGAGAAAATTAACATATCAAGAAACTTGCTAACAATAAGCAACTATCAAATAATCAATGGCTGTCAAACATCCCATGTTTTATTCGAAAATAGAAATGTTTTAACTAGTGATGTAAAAGTTCCACTGAAATTAATTGTAAGCTCTGATGAAAATCTTATTTCAAAAGTTATAAGGTCAACAAATAGGCAAACGGAAGTAAAAGAACAAGATCTTATTGCTTATACCGACTTTCAAAAACGACTGGAAAGCTACTACGCTTCATTTCCTGAGTCTTCTAGACTTTATTATGAGCGACGTTCAAAACAATACAATAACAAAAGTATTGAGCGTAAAAAAATTGTTGATAAAACAATGCAAATTAAGGCTGTTGCCAGCATGTTCTTTGATAAACCGGAAATGGCAACCCGTTACTTCGGTGCCTTATTTAATGAATTCAAGGATAGGCTGTTTAAGGACAATCACGAAATGGAGCCGTATTACACTGCTACCTATGCAATGTTTAAAATTGAAGGACTTTTCAAAAGCGGCATAATAAATAAGAAATATAGAAAAATTAAATACCATATATTAATGATGCTCAGACATGAATTAAATTCTATAAATTGCAGTCCATTCGAAAGCTCAAAATCCAAGAAATATTGTGAAGCTCTGTTATCATCTATTAATAATGAAAAAGAGCTCGAAATAGCAATTAAAAAAGTTATTTATAAAATTGATACTATTGGCCCTAATCTTGAAAATACTGATTTATCGAAATCAAGGGATTTTGTTAAAAGCTGTCTAGATGCCTACAGATAATCTAGCAATTTATTCCAGATCATAAGAAGTGAACTCGCTAACCCAACCTTACACATCCAATGATTTGAGCAGGTATAAATGATGACACATTCTATCCAAGAAATAACCGCAAAAATCAACGCCCTCCCTGAACCTATGCAGCAAGAAGTGTTCGATTTTATTGAGTTCATGCAAGCCAAAGTAGCTCGCCAAGTATTGCCGTCCAAACATGAACCTGCCTTGTTAAGTGAACAAGCATTAGCCGCCGACTGGAATCGGCCTGAAGAGGATGAGGCATGGGCGAGTTATCAGTAGCTGATATTGTTTTTGTCTCATTTCCATTTTCGGATTTAAGTCACGCGAAATTAAGACCTGCTTTAGTGCTAGCCTATGCCCAGCGAAACGATTGGATATTGTGCCAAATCACCAGTAAATCGTATAACGACAACAAGGCTATACGTATTGATGAGACTGATTATAAAAACGGTGGCCTGAATCTGGTCAGTTTTGTTCGACCCGGAAAACTATTCACTGCCAATGTAGCGCTGATCAATAAAAACGTAGCCGCACTTACAAATACTTCACATGAAAAAGTAATAAGCACCATCCTGCAAATACTAAAAGATGGTCAGTAACCAACATTCAACCAACTCTTTTTTTAAAAACAAACAATGTCAGACATAGAAATCGCCCAACAAGCCAACATGAAACCGATCATCGGCTTGGTTAAAGAACAATACGGCATCGATGCCGAACATCTTGACCCTTACGGTCATTACAAAGCCAAGATGTCTCTTGAGTATGTCAACAGCCTGTCCGATAAAGAAGACGGCAAACTGATACTGGTGACCGCAATCAGCCCTACTCCGGCCGGTGAAGGCAAAACCACGACCACCGTGGGCCTGGGCGATGCGATGAACCGCATCGGCAAAAAAACCATGATGTGCCTGCGCGAACCTTCATTAGGCCCCTGCTTTGGCGTAAAAGGCGGCGCGGCGGGCGGCGGGTACTCGCAAGTGGTGCCGATGGAAGACATCAACCTGCATTTTACCGGCGATTTTCACGCGATCGGCGTGGCGCATAACCTGCTGTCGGCGTTGATCGACAATCACATCAATCACGGCAACGATCTGGATATCGACCCACGGCGCATCCAATGGAAACGCGTTGTCGATATGAACGACCGCGCGCTGCGTAACATCGTGGTCGGCATGGGCGGCCCTGCCAACGGCTATTTGCGCGAGGACGGCTACGACATCGTGGTGGCTTCCGAAGTCATGGCGATTTTATGTCTGGCGACCGGCCGGGCAGACCTTAAAGATCGTTTGGGCCGCATCGTGATCGGCTATAAATCCGACCGGGTAACGCCGGTTTACGCCCGCGACCTGAATGCGCAAGGCTCGATGGCGGCCTTGTTAAAAGATGCGATAAAACCGAATCTGGTGCAAACGCTGGAAAACAATATCGCGATTATTCATGGCGGTCCGTTCGCCAATATCGCCCACGGCTGCAACACCGTAACCGCCACCAAAACCGCGCTGAAACTGGCCGATTATGTGGTGACCGAAGCCGGTTTCGGGGCCGATTTGGGCGCTGAAAAATTTATCGATATTAAATGCCGGATGTCAGGACTTAAACCCTCTGCCGTGGTGCTGGTGGCTACGGTCAGGGCGCTTAAATTCCACGGCGGCGTGGCTAAAGAAGCATTAAATCAGGAAAATCTGGCCGCACTGGATCAAGGCTTTACCAATCTTGAGCGCCATTATCACAACATCACCCACCATTACGGGCTGCCTTGTGTGGTGTGCGTCAATCATTTCACCTTTGATACCGACGCAGAAATCGCCTTGTTACAACAAAAATGCACAGACTTGGGCGCAACATGCGTAGTTTCCAAACATTGGGCGCAAGGCGGCGCCGGTGCTGAAGAACTGGCTGAAGTGGTCAGCGACATCGTCGACAACCGCGAACCGGAATTTAATTATGTCTACGACGAAAACCTGAGTCTCTGGGAAAAAATCGAAGCCATCGCTACCAAGCTGTACGGGGCCGGCAGTGTCACCGCAAATCCTAAAGTCAAAGCGCAACTGGCGGCATGGAATGTAGATTACGGCAAGTTCCCCATTTGCATGGCGAAAACCCAAATGTCGTTTTCAACCAACCCGAATGCCAAGGGCGCGCCTTCCGGCCATGTCATTGAAATCAGCGATGTTCGTCTGGCAAACGGTGCTGGCTTTATTGTCGCGATTGCCGGCGACATGATGACGATGCCCGGCTTGCCCAAAGTTCCTGCGGCGGAAAGAATCGATATTGATGATAACGGTAAAATCACCGGATTGTTTTAGCCTCAAGCCGGGGTTCAATCTCTTGAACCCCTGCCTTATCTCCTTTTATCCAAGACAGCATCAGCCTTATTAACAACAACGACCGAGTAAGTCTATGGCAATGAAACGCTCCGAAAGAAGCCGCCTTATTAGCCACATCCGTTCCGCTTATTACCCAATTCCAGCTTAAAAATCGACCCAATTTTACAACCAATAAATTGCTTCCATCACGCCATATTCGCT
Source organism: Methylobacter arcticus (assembly GCF_050917435.1). Lineage (NCBI taxonomy): Bacteria > Pseudomonadati > Pseudomonadota > Gammaproteobacteria > Methylococcales > Methylococcaceae > Methylobacter > Methylobacter arcticus. The sequence goes on along the minus strand of NZ_CP159583.1, from coordinate 874,421 downwards.
GACTCCTCTCAGCGCCCCAATCAACGCACACCAGTTAAGCCTTATTCTCCGGTATAATGGTTTACTGATCTTTTGAGAAACTACCATACTTTATGTATAGATATGAGGGCCGAGTTATCCACGAAAGCCACGATGATGACGGCATTTTAGAGGTTGTCGAGCAGGATGGCGTCAGGTCGCTACACTTCGGCTCGCCCCCCCGGCAGAGCAGCATGCTGCTGGCCGAACCGGACAAACTGCATCTGAATTATGTGCAGGCCATGACCAGCTGGCTATTATTCAAACCCACGCTTGATGACGACGCCTTGATTATCGGCTTGGGCGGCGGCTCATTAACCAAGCATCTACTGCATCATTTCCCGGAATGCCGCTTAAAAGCTATAGAATACCGGGCAAGCGTGGTTAAAATAGCGCGCAGCCATTTTGGCCTGCCTCTCGACCCGCGCCTGAAAGTGATCATCGATGATGGTGCAAAATATGTCCGCCAACGCACCGAGAGCCAAAGCGAACAATACAGCCTTATGTTTATCGATGCGTTCGACCACGACGGCATGGCCTCATCCATCTGTAATCATGCGTTTTTTGATGCCTGCAAAGCTTTATTAAAAAAAGACGGCATGCTGGTCATCAACCTTTGGGGCGGCGTTAATAAACCCTTATTCCGGCAAGTTGCCCTGTGGCTGGGACAAACTTTCGATTGGCGGATTCTATTTCTTCCGGTCAAAGATCGAGGTAATATTATTGGCTTGGCCTTTAACAAAGAGGCTCCACTTTATTCCATCAAAGATTTAAGAACCCGAGCCATCATTCTTGAGCAACTTTACCAGATTGAATTTATCTCTTATTTAAAAGAGCTCGCCAAACACAATTCCAGCGTCATCAACAACTCGATACAAAAATAATGTCTACCGCCTTAGCAACCGAACCCAACCTTTTTAGCTACCGCAAATACTGGGCGCAACGCTTCGGCATTGCCCCTGTTTTGCCGATGAGCAAAACCGAAATGGACGAACTCGGCTGGGATGCCTGCGACGTGATCCTGGTGACCGGCGATGCCTATATCGATCATCCCAGCTTCGGCATGGCACTGATTGGACGACTGCTTGAAGCTCAGGGATTCAGGGTGGGCATCATCTCCCAGCCCGACTGGGCCAGCGCCAAAGATTTCGGCAAACTGGGCCGCCCAAACCTGTTTTTTGGCGTAACCGGCGGCAACATGGATTCCATGGTCAACCGTTATACCTCGGACAAAAAAATCCGCTCCAATGATGCCTACACCCCGGACGGCGCGGCGGGTAAACGTCCTGACCGCGCGGTCAACGTCTATTCGCACCGCTGCCGCGAAGCCTACAAAGACGTGCCGATTATCATCGGCGGTATCGAAGCCAGTTTACGCCGCATCGCGCATTATGATTACTGGTCGGACAAGGTTAGAAAATCGGTGCTGCTCGATTCCAAAGCCGACCTGCTGGTTTACGGCAATGCCGAGCGCCAAGTCGTCGAAATCGCCCACCGCCTGGCTAACGGCGAAGCTATATCAGAACTAAAAGGCATACGCGGCACCGTACATTTCGTCAAACAAATACCCGAGGGCTGGGCGGTTAAAGATTCCACCGATATTGATAAACCGGGCGCGGCGATGGTGCCTATCGACCCGTACCAGGAACAGCCTGCCTGCGATAAAAAACCGGAGCAAAGCGATGCCAACGAAAAAGTCATTCAGTTTGATAAATTGTTGCTCAGAAAGCAGCGCTCACAAACCGTTATCCGCCTGCCTGCCTACGAAACGGTAAAGGACGACCCAATACTGTATGCCCACGCCTCGCGAGTCATGCACGGCGAAACCAACCCCGGCAATGCGCGCCCGTTGATTCAGCTGCACGGAACCCGGCAGGTGTGGATTAATCCGCCCCCGATTCCGCTGACCACCAAAGAAATGGACGGCGTCTTTGACCTGCCCTATTCCCGAGTGCCGCATAAAGAATACGGCAACGCTAACGTGCCCGCCTTTGAAATGATCCAGCATTCAGTCAACATCATGCGCGGCTGTTTTGGCGGCTGCACCTTCTGCTCGATCACCGAGCATGAAGGCCGCATTATTCAAAGCCGTTCCGAAGATTCCATCATCAGGGAAATTGAAGCCATCCGCGACACTTCGCCCGCGTTTACCGGCCATATTTCAGATTTAGGCGGACCTACCGCCAACATGTATCGACTGGCCTGCAAAGATCCAAAAATTGAGTCCGCTTGCCGTTTGCCCTCCTGCGTTTACCCCGGCATTTGTCCTAATTTGAATACCGATCATACGCCGCTGATTAAACTCTACCGCAGAGCCCGAGCCTTGCCCGGCATTAAGAAAATCTTCATCGCCTCCGGCCTGCGTTACGACTTAGCCGTAGAATCGCCGGAATATGTCAAAGAACTGGTCACCCATCATGTCGGCGGCTATCTTAAAATCGCCCCGGAACATACCGAGCAAGGCGTGCTATCCAAAATGATGAAGCCGGGCATGGGTACTTATGACCGCTTCAAGGAGATGTTCGACAAGTATTCCAAGGAAGCCGGCAAAGAGCAATACCTGATTCCCTACTTTATCGCCGCGCATCCCGGCACTACCGATACCGACATGCTTAATCTGGCGTTATGGCTAAAGCGTAATGGTTTCAGAGCCGACCAGGTGCAGGCATTTTTGCCTTCGCCCATGTCCATCGCCACCGCCATGTATCACTCCGGCAAAGACACTTTGCGTAAAGTCAGCCGAAATGCTAAAGACATCGCCATACCCAAAAGCTTCAAGCAACGCCGTCTGCACAAAGCCTTCCTGCGTTATCACGACCCCAAGAACTGGCCGTTGTTGCGCGAAGCTTTAAAAAACATGGGTCGTAGCGATTTAATCGGCAATGGCAAACAGCATTTGATTCCCACTTTTCAGCCCAAAGGCACGCTAGAAACGCCTGAAAAGATTCAACGCTTTAAGACCAAATACACCGGACTGGACAATAATCGCGAGGGAAAAAGCAAATCGTATTCGATCAACAAAAATAAACAGGGAAAAAACAAAAATAATCCTTAAAAGGACTAGGCAAAGCAAAATTATTGTGTATAATACTCGCTTCTTAGCTGGTGTAGCTCAGTCGGTAGAGCAGCTGATTTGTAATCAGCCGGTCGCGGGTTCGATTCCCATCGCCAGCTCCAAGAATATCAAGGCCTTAGATGCAAATCTAAGGCCTTTTTTATTGCCTGTTATTTTTGGGTCAACCTCTGGGCAACTTTGAAACTCAATCTAAAGTATTCTCCAGTAATGACAAGTAAGAATCTTTATTAAAACTGACCGCAACGATTGCCGGTCACCAAAGCATCATGCAACCAAAAAATCGAGGAGCTAAAGCTAATGAGCAAATGTCCTTTCTTTAACAAAGACAGCAAAGGTATGCCGAGTAACGAGATAAACTCAAATCAACAGCAATCGGATTACCAAATTCTAACAACATACTGGTGTACCCATGAAGACTCACCAATCTCTAGTGCGTGGGTAGTAGGCGGTGCAACTATACTTAGATGTGGAGGCGATATTGAAAAATGCCAAATTCCACCAAAGAAATTTAAAAACCAATAATAATGCAATTGGTAAGCTGATTGAGCCAAAAAGCCCTCAAATATAATGTGCTACATAAAAAAGCCAGTGTTACCCGCCCGGTTTTATTATGCCGTTCAATAGAGTACAGGCGGTGAAAACTGCCTGACTTTCACTTTCTGCTATAGACTCACAAAACTTAACAACTCTTATGTGAGCCTATAGCAGTGAATTTCTATGTGGGTTGTTTTTGGCAGAGAGAAATTGAATAGGCTATACTAAGTAGGCACAATAGACTTAGACAGGAGAATACAATGTCAGTCCATATAAAACATTTTGACCGCGATAAAGCTTTGGAAGTTATTGTTTTTATAGCAAGTAGCTTACCTGACGCAACTCGTCATAGCATATCAAAAATGCTTTACTTGGCGGACAAACTGCACCTGCAAGATTATGGTCGTCTCATTTGTGGTGATCGATATATCGCTATGCAATACGGGCCAGTACCGTCAGCAATTTATGACATGATGAAGGTTCCCGATAAGCGTGTGTCGATTGATGTTGACTGGGATGAGATGATTCAAGAAGCCATTGGCGTTAACGGGTGGGTCATAGAAGCCAAGCGTAATTGTAATATGGACTTGCTATCAGAATCAGAAGTTGAATGTATCAAGCAAGCTATTTATGAATATGGGGATAAAAGCTTTGGTGAGCTTACCGACATTACACATGATGCCGCTTGGAAAGCGTCAAATAGAAACGACACCATAAGTATTGATGACATAGTTTCTACGCTACACAACTATGAAGAAGTATCTAATTACATTCATGCACATTAGTGGCTTCTTTCGGATCATGCCTTCCGCTTGAGTTAACGCGCCCTATTATCGAGGGCGCTCTTAAACCCGGCTGCGTAGTTAGGCTCGAGGTAAAGCTAAGCAGCATAACTAAACCGAAATTTCTTGTCCTTGTTGCAACTGACGATCCAGAATATTTATCTTTCTTGGTAAATTCAGAAATCAATCCCTTCATCTTGAAAAGGCCTCATCTTCTACAATGCCAAGTATCTATTGATTCTGACAGTCATAACTTCCTGCATCATGACTCACATATTGCCTGTCATGAGATTTTTTCGATAAAGCGCGAGGACGTAATTAAAGAGCTAATGGCTGACCCAGCCGCCATTAAGGGAAATATCTCATCAGCTATTAAGGATCAAATTAAGGCGGCTGTAAAAATTGCTAAGACCATAGACAATGATAAAAAGAACCTCATTATTTCGTCATTAGAGAAATAGATTCTTAATGCATACCACGCACCCGCCCCGAGCGGGTTTTTTATTGCCTGGTCTTTAAACGCAAAAAAGCCGGTGTTAAACCGGCTTTGATTATTGCAGTTATGAAAAACAGCGAAGTATTTATCGAGTTATGATGAATTTGTTCTTAGCTCTGTTAATTCTTTATTGCAGTACCTACATATTATCGCTTCTTGTTTAATCGTTTCCGCACAAAATGGGCATTGCTTTGATTCTGATCGTTTTTCAGTATTTTTCGACGTTTCGGCTGTTACTGAAGTTAATGACCATATCAATGCCGCAACCCAACCGAGGACTGTCCAACCGAGTAGCAAGTTTGTTACAAATATTGCATTGGCATTATGATGTTTTCTAGCGCAAGCAATCCAATTTGGTATGAAATAAACAATGACTGCTATCGCCAAGAACAGAAACATCCACCCTATGCTGTAATCGCTATTCACTATATTCCTCAACAAATGTGTTTTTTCTCATGAAATGTCCTTAATATTTTACAGGTTGATTCTAAGTCTGTTTAGTTTATGCAGTTCATCCTTATATTGATTTGACCGTTAGAATAAAACATACGCCGCCATATTGGTAGTCGGCGAAGCGTACAAAAGGCTGTCGATCTAAAAGTAGTTGCTGTCCTCATAGTAGTGAATCCAGTTTGAAGTTCGGATCACCTGCTATGAGGATTAAGATTTCAGCGTGGCAACGCTGATCTGGAACACACCAACAGACAAGCGACTTTCCCTTAAGATTCTGTCGAATATCCGCGATCAAGGCAGGGTTAGCAAGCAGATAATTAATATACAACTCTTTGACCTGTTCGAAGTCGCCGTCAATGCCAAGTTTGAATGGATTCCCGTATGGACTACGGCGATCAACCCAGACAGCGCCGGGCGGGATCTCGTCTATATGGGCGTTTAATACTCGCGGGAAATTATTCATTAACGATACACGTTTTTATTAGCCTAACTGGTCTGTTTTCTGCTTTGGCTGCGTCGATGCGACATTGTTGCTCTTGGCTTAATCCCGAACTACCACGATAAATAATCACCAAAGGCAATAATACCCTTTTCATCTTGCTTTCCAGACCGGCAAGCCGATAGGCTAAAGATTTATAAGCCATCGTCGGAATATTCCTCTGCTGCATGGATAGCGATAACCAAGCCCAAGCCGGGAGCAGCATCATAAACAGCTGTAATTCTTTCGTAGAAGTCGGCTCTTGACTCGCCATCTCCACGAGTCAAGATTTCATCGAACACTTCGCATTCATCGCTTGTCGCATCGAAAATTAATATCGGTTTTGATATTTTTGGCGATAATCGAGTCTCTAATACTTTAATTCTTGATTGAAGGCTACCCATTTGTTTTCCTGTGTTGGTTATAGAAGTCGCTCAACGTCTGGCCTGTAATTAGCCTAACTGGACTTGCAGGTTGTCCGTAGAAATAATTTAGCGGCATACATGTTTGGCTTTGTGGTTGTGCCTGCTCTAATTTCAGCAAGCGAAGCGATATATTCTTCACGCCGCTACCTTCCCGATAAAATCATAGTCTGAATTATCACAAAGCCACGGCTTGTCATCAGAACCGCTCACCCACGCCCAAGCATACCGACCGCCAAACATAATAACTCTACGTCCTGTGCGTTCAGCGGCTTCTATTTGTGCCAGTTGTTCAATGCTTGGCTGCTCCCAGCAATGCAAAATAAGCATTGGTTCTTTCGGATTTGCCAATAATTCCAATGATTTTATGCGTTTCGCCAATGTAGAACTAACCATGCGAGCCCCCGGCTTCCAGCGCGGCAATGCGTTCAGTCAATTCTGTATATTCCTCGATACGAACCTGACTAGCCAATCCAGAAAGTAACATATTCGCCGCATCTGCTGGAATATCTGCCCTCAATGCAGAATCAATAATTAGCCTGCCGATTGTCGCTGTGCTGTCGCTGGGTATTGTGTCCAGTGTAAATGTCGCGGCTTGCGGTCGTAGTGCAGGGATTGTTCGCTCGATCAGAACCTTTGCCGCCGATACATCGCCCGCCAAGGCCAATTCTGTTAATTTGGCAATGATTGCCGGAATATCGGCGGCTATCAATTCGCGTAGTCGTGAGACCTTGGCATTTCCCGGCTTTCGGCCTGATGGATTACCCGACTGTCCGGGTAGGAATTTAGTATTTTTATTCATGTTGTGTGTCCTGCTAATTCTCTGCTTAAAACAGACCAACAAGCCCATTAACATGCCCGTGACGACGTGTTAGGGGGTTATTGATGCAATGCTATTGGTTAATCGAATGATACAAAGCCAATACCATCGAAAAACCCGCCTGCTCCTGCCACTTCTTCGGCCTGTTTGGGCTGAACTGGCTTTAAAACGTGCCCCATTCTGGCTGCCGTTAATCTGTCTGTCGGACTATTAGGGTTTAGTCGTTCCAAAATAACTTTGGAGGGTTTTTTCTTGGTGTCCAGGACTGGGCTTTGTAGTTTTCGAGCGGCTGTGAGCCGTTCGATAACTGGAAGATGTGATAAATCTTGATTATTCATAACTTTAATCCTCTTTCTTTATAAATTTGTGACAACTCCCAAAATGCTTGGGCGGTTTGTTCCATGGCTGTGACGGCCGTATCTATGGCTATCGGTTCCTGCACGGGTTCCGGCGGTTTTGAAAAATAAGCAACGCCTATTTTTACTTTTTCCGCTTTGTGGTACTGGTTGAGCCTATATCTTGCTGATTGCATAGAATCTCCTTAAAAATCAATTTGTTAAGCTATTATACCAGCTTATTAACGATGCTATCGAAGCTGACGGATTGCATATCTATAGTTATGCAACTCTCAAACTAAGCCGCTTACGGGGGCTTAAAACCCGGCCTAGTTTCGATCAATCGCGGTGGATTGGGTGCGTTTCTTGATACTGAGTAATCACGACCTCCACGCCGTTTTGATAGTTCGCTAAAAACGTAATCGGCAAGCTCAGCATAGTATTTTTTAGCCAGGCGATGCGCTGGGTTCAAGGGATTATTAACCGGATGCCGGAAGTCGTTATCAACTTCGGCCAAAGTACGTAGGGCTTCGGTAATATCAACCATTGACGCGATCCACTAGAACACTAAAAGAGTTATATTCTTTGCCTGCCGCTGTCTTGGCTTTGCCATGCGATGAAATCGCGATCAGGTCGCCATAATTAGCGGATTGAGAACGCAACTGCTGTTCAATAAATTTTGATAGCCAATAAGCAATGAGATTGCCTGATTCGTCTTTTAGTATAAATTGATCCTGCAAGGCGTATTGAGTTTGAACCTGTCTTTTGCTGAACAATTGCCCGCAAATAGTTGAGCCGGGTGCTGCATCCCATAGCGTTACTGACTGCTCTGCTTTGGCTTTAAGTGCAAGTATGCGGTCACTGATGGTTGTTAATTGTTTATTAGATTCTGGGTTTTCTATTTCTAAATTATTCATGGTTTATATTCTCTTTGCCCCGGTATTGGGGGCGGTAATTGGTTCAATGCTGGGCTTCTGTATCAAGCAACCTGTGCATGTATCGGGTTATGTATCAGGTTAAAGAGCAATAACTCATTGATAATTAAAGAATGTATCAGGTGTATCAGGTGTATCAGGGTAAAAAACGTATAGAAAAAAAAGTGAAACAAAAAAAACATAATCCGATTATTATTAATTTATAAATAATCATTCTTTTATAAAAAGTTTTTTCTTTTTCTTCTATTAATAATTACCTGATACACTTGATACAGTGATACATTACTTATAAATCAATGCTTTAAGTGTATCAAGTCTGTATCATGTGTATCAGGTCTAATCATCCAGCTCGGATAATGAAACTTTCTCGTAAGTCTCAAAAGCTTCTATAGCATCGGCTAACGTACCGAACACAAAACCACGTTTCCCCCGTACACCATCGACGTGGATTTTCTTTGCAAACACTTTGCCTAAATAACTGCTTAATACGCATTGAGCATTCCGCTTGTACTCGCTGACTTTTGCCGTGTCACACCATGTAACATATTGAGCAAACAGTTCATTGCTGCCCAATTCTGTCTGCCAATAATCGCCATGCCCTTGAGTGCCGAATGAACCATTCAGCAAGCCATCAACAATCCACTTCTGTATCGTGCCCATAGATTGATAACGTTGCGACCGTAGACCAATGCTGTCGGGAATCATTGACGTACGCCATCCGGTCAAATCTACATTCTTCATCCAATGCAGGAACGCTTGTTTTGTTTCTTTAGCAGATAAGGAAGCATGTAACGAATTGAAATAAGGCTGGTCGCCTCTGTGCTTACTGCTGACATCAAAAACACAATAGCGCCGTTCATCTCGACTCGCTGGCACGGCAAATGTATTATTTGTCGCCATCATTACCTTCAAATAATTTTGCTGCACGAAGGCATTGACGCCTTTAGGCTCGACCGTAAATGAAGGCTCAGTTATCAATCCTTTTAACTGGCCTTCCGCTGCTTTATCGCCTGAAAAAAACGCTTCATCCGCAAATAAAAAGCATACGTTTTGAAGGTGAGCATTGTGCTTTCCGGTCAATAGCCCCGGTGAAGTTATTTGCAGGCCGTGGCTGCCCCATAATGACTTTAGAAACTGCCCCAATAAACTTTTCCCAATGCCCTTTTCACCTATTAGAACAACCGCTGCACCTGCTGGCTCTGCTGGGTTTTGAAAGGTGTAGGCTATCCAGCGCACAAGGTAGTCATAGAGTTCAGCATTGCCCGAACAGACAACCTCAAGCATGTGATATTTCAGCACTTCAAGCAGCGCATCGTTTTCGACTGGTTCAACGGTAAAGCCTTGCCACAAGTTCAATTTGTCAGGACTAACGGTTTTTTCTGGTTCAAAACATACGCCGCCAACATACGATAATGAATTGAAGTGTTTATGCCATGCGACCGCATGAGACTTGAATACTGGTTCGCCGTACAGGTTATATCCGGTTTGAATCAAAGTGTTTTCGTAAACACTTTTAAATTGATTCATCGGTATAAAATCCAGCGCATGGTGACCATTGTCGCCTTTGTCTTTTGAACGACGGCAAACCATGTTGTGGCCGCCGTATAAGACAGAAGCTTGATTCTGGTTGAACTTTTCAACGTGTATCTCTAATGCAATCTCATAATCTTCGCGGGTTTCCAGTTCGCCATTGATGGCATTGATGCTTTTGGAATGGTGCAAAAAATACGTAGTGCCAATGCCGTGTGCTTGCGAATGGATCTGAGGCTTTGCTTCTTTATTGGAGTAGAATATCGCTGTAGTAGTACCATACTCAGCCCCTTCGATGGGATCAGCCAAAGACCGCCCGTCGTATTTCTTTTGGGATCTAAGCACTTCGCTAACAGTGACCACTTCATTACCAAAATCTAACAAAAAATCGCCGTACAAGTCCTTAAAGCCACCGGCAACCATCTGCTCAATGATCTGTTTGGCCTTTTCCGGTGCTGTACCTTTTGCGACCATATCGCTTATGCGGTTGTCTGCCCAGACCTTGCGCTTTTCAATGCTTTGTGCTGCTATCGCCGCCTTGTTCATCGTGACCATCATTGCAAATTGAGCTTCTTCTGCATCGGATAACGGCTTGAGGGTAGCTAAATCTAACGATGTGCCTGCCGTGTAGGTAATTACAGGCGGTGTGTACTGTAAGCCTTCACCTAATTCTGGCTTACCTTCAAAGACTAGCCGTTCAGGACTGCTCACGCTGGCATCGATGCAGGTACGCACCAAACAGCTGCCATTGTTCGACAATGCGATATAACCGTGTCCGGCAATATACAGACGCTTAGCCAGAATATCGGTATATTCACGCAACTGTTCGCCATTCACGCACGGCATGTTTAAATGAAACCCTGTTCCTTCTCTGGGTGGTTCGCCTTCAAGGTGAACGCCAGCGGATAGCGATCCACGTATAACCTGCGCCGCCTGCCTGATTTCAGGGTGGACAGACACCAAAGCATTGATAAAACTTTCTTGCGTGTATGGCCGTGGCGCGTATTCGCTTGGGTCATAATCTAATAAAGCAAGCGCGTTGGCACTAAAGCAAAAACAGTCTTTTGAGCGCGATATAATGTTCCGGTCTGGTCGTTCCTTTCCTTTGAGATCAAGGCCGACTTTATCGGGATATTGTGGAAGCGGTACGCCAATGCTTATTGCTTCATTTGAACCATATATCGGCAATTGCTTTGCAAAGTCAGAAAAAGGTATAGTCACTCGCTTGGCCGAGCCGTTGCAACATTGTGCAGCCGCTACTTTTTTGATAACGCGATTTTCAATGTAGTAGCGTTTTGATACGGGGGTTTTGCTCTTTATATGTGTAAAGCTTACCAATGGATCTTCACAAACAGCCAGCAATCCAGCTTTAACTTGATTCGTTGCATCAGGGGCTTCGACTTCGACCGATTCAACCGCTGCATCAGGTACGAACAATGCGACAACATTGTTAGTTGCCTGTATGCTTTTAATTTTTTCCTGAATGGCTGCTGTAGGCTTAGCTGGTAATGGTCGCTTACGGTAGAATGAAGCGAACTGCACTCCAGCGGCTTTGGCAAACTGACCTTTGGTAAAATGCGGTTTATATTGTTTTAAGGAATTTATTAAAGCATCCGATTCGATTAACTCTGATGGTTCGAATGTTTTAGCTTCCCGCCCACGGGTTTTTTTTGCTGTGGCATTAAGCATAAATTGCCCCAATCATCAGAATCAACATCGCTGCAACTTCGGCTATATATACAACTTCATGCGCGTATAAAAATAACGCGGGCATCAGATACCGCCTTGAATTTTACGGTTTTTTCTTTTCGCCAGCCAATCATCAAAACTCTGGCGATCTAAAACCCAAGTCGGTTTTCCATTGATCTTTTCAAGTTGTGCTTTGATTTTTTGCATATGCACCGCCCGCCTTACAGTGAGTTCGGCGCTTCCAGCTAGCAATGCAGCGGGAATAATTAATAGTGGTTTTTCTGTTGTAACATTTGACATTTGAATAATTCCTGTTTTGTTCAGGATTTTCAAAGTATTGAATTAAGCGGGTGATGTATTATTCAGGCAATAAAAAATATTACTGTACATGACAAAATACATGCACTAGAATAACGCTGACTGATTTGATATAATACGATCAGCACCACTTTATCAAAACTCTAAAACCCGTCGAATGGTTGTTTTGTTAAAGTAAAAAATGATTCTAAAAAACCCTGTTTGAGATCCTGAGAAATCTCTTATGGGGTTTTTTTTGCGTTCTGAATATATCCCAGAACACAGGACTATTCTACATCATCAAAAACCTAGCTGTCAAGTCACACAACGAGACTGATGTCAACAGTTATTTTTATTTTTTCATTCAGCCCAGTAAAACAAAGGGGCAAGCCGCGTTTTACCTGCATTGTCCACTATTTATTGACAGTGCATGAACAAAATAGCAACAATCAAATGTAGGCATCTCAGCCTCCAACAACATGACGCTCAACATAAGCGCGTAAATCGCTTACACGATAACGAACGCTACGACCTATCTTTATATAGGGGATGTTGTTCTCGCCAGTTGACCGCCATTTCTGGAGCGTCGCTGCATTGATTCTGATTAGGGTTGCGGCTTCTGCTGGAGTGGCTAATACGTCGTCGCTAAAAGATAAGGTTTGTTGTGCCATTTTTGATAATTCCTGCTCTTGTTGTAGAAAGTGCGATCATTATCTGGCTTGTTTGAGGAATATAATACGATAACTTGTTGAATAACAAAGATATAGTTGTTTTGCGGCGTAAAGTCATATTTTACGCCGTAAAATGAGAAGTCATTTTTGCTCTGCTTGCCATTCACGGACGTATTTTTCTAATGTCGCCCGTTTAGGCTGGGGTTTAGATTCTTTATAAATGCCTGTCTTTTCTAGCAGAATAGCCGCCTCTGTCGCTTTTTTGTCGTGGTTGATATGATTTTGCCAATGCTGTTTCAACTTGCTTTCGACAATCTTAAAATTTTCACCACGTTTACCAGTAGCATTTTTTCGTTGCATTGCTACTATTTTAAAATAATCCATAGTTACTTCGACCATTTTTTCAGTGATTAAATCTTTCACACGCCTTTCTTTGTCCTCGGCCTTGCGGTGAATCTCCAGTTCGCTATGAGCGCTAGATACCTCGTCGTCGGCTTCTATTTTTTGAGTGAGCAAGTCCTGAAATACGAATGAATAGGCAGCATAACGCAGTAATACTGTCGGCTCTGCACCTTTGAGCATGCGCTGTACCGTTGACGTTATTTCTTCAAAGGATAAGTGCCTATTGCCATGAATCCAGAGCATGACATTATGATGTAGTTCGATAGTTTTTTGTTCGTTTGTTATTTGCAATGTAACGCCTTATCTAAAGTGAAAAATCATTATATTAAGGGATATGTCATCAACCAATTTTTAATGACTGGATATTTTCATCGTCAGGCTTAGTGCGATCTTGAATCTCATTAGCAATTTTAAAAGTTGCTGCTTTCATTGTGTTAGCTTCCGGGTTCAAATAGCCGCCGGTAACGTCGCCATCAGTTTGATGATTTGCCAATGCTTTGAGCAAGCTAAACGGTATCATCGCCGCTTCACCAATAGTCAAGAATGTGCGTTTTAAATCGTGGCTACTGAATGTAACACCTGTCTTTTTGCAGATTTGCGCTATCGGCTTGCGCGGAACATCCATAACGCCATCTACATTTCCGCCAGGAAAGACAATGCGCCCCTTGCCGGTTTTATCCTGTAAGGCTCTTAAATACGGTTTGATCTGTGGTGCAATGTATGCAGTAAAGTCACTATGGTTTTTTGTGTCTCTGGCAATGAAGCAATCGTTTTTAAAATCTACGTCCTTCCATTCCAGATAACGAACGTCCTGATCTCGCAAACCGGTATGCAACAAAAGCAATAAATAGACTTTGGCCTGCTCATTCTCCAGATGCAAAACTGCGTTATACCAATCTCTTAAATTATCGCTGGGTATCATGCGCTTCCTGCGTGTTGGTTTTGCCCATAGACTGCCATCGCGCATAACATCGACCGGATTTTCATCAATGGCTTTTAAGGCAATGGCATAATTCATCAAGAGTCGTAACACGCGCATTTTATTATCAGCGCCACCGGTAAACTGTTTCCGGCGCGCCAGCACCATATCACGGGTAATTTCATTAATAGGCTTTTTTAACCAATCGGAGAAGCCATAAGGCGAGTTCATTATTTTGGTGTAGTCTTTTACCGATGCTTCCCTGAGTTCTGACTTATCCGCCAGATACCTATCAAACAAATCTGCAAGTGTAATATTCCTAAATCGCTGCTTGCGTTTTTCTTCGGTTGGGTTAATGCCATTGGCTAAATCAGTCAAAGCCGCCTGCGCCAGTTTTCGGGCTTCACTTACTGATAAATCAGGAAACCGACCTAGAGTAATTCGTCTGGTTTTTCCGTCTGCTGTTTTCTTGAGAACGACAAAAGATTTATTCCCTGTGCTGCTAAGCCTACATATTAGCTTTGGACAACCTAAGTCATAATAGTCGGCTCGATCTTTATCTGTGGGTGCGGATAGGTTCCTGATTCTATCTTGAGTGAAGTTGATTAATTCTGTCATGGCCTTTTATCCTAAAAATCCGGGGCAACCTCGGGGCAACCTTTAAACCGTGTATTTAGTATTTTAAAGAAATCTTGAGTAATGTACAGAATTATTGAAACCCAGTAATAACAAGGCCTGCGCTATCAACACTCAGCAATATCAATAGCTACAAAACATAAGACCGGGTAATTTGTAATCAGCCGGTCGCGGGTTCGATTCCCATCGCCAGCTCCAAATATATCAAAGGCTTAGGTGTTTTTCACCTAGGCTTTTTTTTATGCCTGTCACTTTATTATCACGATTTAGTCCCAGTAAGCATTGTAGCTATAGTGAGACTATTTATGGACGCCACTGGAAAAAAGCCCAGCTTCATCAATACAAAGCTAAGATTTTAAATCAAGCTGACTACCCCCCCTTTGATTTGCGACATGCCTTTTATTACCCTTCTCTGCGCAATAAAAAACCCGCCAAGCCTTTCGACTTGCGGGTTTCTATATCTTCTTATATCTTATCGATTTAGTAATTGGTGGAGGCGGGGGGAATTGAACCCCCGTCCGCAAGTACTCCGCCACAAGGTCTACATGCTTATCCCGCTCTTTAATTTAGCTAGTGACTACCCGTCGGGCCAAGAAAATCACCAGCGATTCCGTAAGGTTTTAGCGCATCCATACCGGACAGACTTCAGCGCGATCTTATGTAGATGACCTCTGAGCGCCTCTCATACCTACGACTGCCACGGATGGCGGAAGTGTCGCAATCGGTAGGAACCGATGCGACAAAGGTACTAAAAACTCCACCCGCATAAGCACAGATGGTCAAAGGAATGGTGCTGTGTTTAAGCAGCTAAAGCCATTGAGTAGTTTTCGTCATTTGCGAATACTTTAGTTTCAGTAGATTTTACGAGGTGTACTGTCCTCGGCATGCACTTAAGGTTTTGCTACCCACGTCGAAGCCATGTCGCCCCCGTGATGTGTATATTATACGAATTGACCAAAATTTGTACAATTATTTTTTTGACCCGTATTTATCCGACTTTCAGATTAAATAGCTGGCAACCCTCGTCGCTACGCCTAAGTGTCTGCACGATAGTCTCGACTTGTCATCCCGGCAATCCCCTGAATAACGACGAAAAAACACCTGCGTTAATCGATAAGCATCCGGGCTAACGGACTGTTGCTGTCTATTGCTGGTTGCCGACCGGCATCGGCAACACTGCAAAGTTTAATAATCCCGGCTAGCTGCTTGGTCTGCTCGGCATGTTGATTGCCGACGTTTTCTATTGCCAGCAGCACCTCGCCATCTATCATGCTGATTGCATTGCTCAAACCTTTGCTTAGCCCTCTTAAGGCGCTTTTTTCCAACGACGGCTTTAATTTTTTCAGGATGAAAAACGGCGTCAGCCAGGTGATAGCGATTAACAAGCTGCTATGTACGGCAAAATCCACGCCCAAATAATTTGCGTCGGTCATGTTGCTGGTGTAATAGCCGATAAAAACCTGATAGCCGACCCAGCAAATGGCAGCAAGCGGCAGGATGATTTCACATAAGCGCATCAGCTTTAAAAAGGCGCGATGCAATACGTTGCCGGGATTCGCCAATGCGTGCCTGGCGGCCAATTCGCTTTGCGCCTGAATAATTTTTGGCGCTTTTTCGCGTAGCGCGGACAGCTGTTTTTTAAGCGGACTCACCGGAATGCCAAGCTGGTCGGCATTGCTGACAAATTCATCCAAGGCATCATCAAAACGGGCTTCGGCCCAGTCATCCCATAAGTTGAATTTAACGCCGCTTGTTGCATACCTGGCGGTTGCAGGATGGCTTAATAAATTGGCCGAGTGGTCGGCATAGTGCCTCGCCAATTGCTGGACAGGCCATGCAAAACCCTGTTGCAACACTAGCACCGACCGTTGCCATTGCTGCCGCCACAGCGTCGGCAGTTGTTGAAAAGCCGATGGGGAACCCAGTAACGGCTTGGTGTTTTGCAGACTTTGCCTTAATTCGTCTTTCTTAATACGGGAGCTTCTTTGCTCCAGCTGTTTAATGATGTGCTCGGTCGCCAACGAGCTAATGGTCGATTCCAATGCTGCAAACTCGTCAGCTTGCAGGCCTTCGGCGCAGGCGGTCTTGAAGATGATCGGCTCGGCAAAGCCCGCTTTATGCAGTTGCTGTTTGAAATCTTCATACTGCTCGGTCTGGCCTCTGTCCCATTGGTTCAGGACAAACAGCCAGGCATGTCTGCCGCCTTCTGCAAGCAGCAAACGCCAAGCTTTTTCATCGCGATAGCGTTCGGGACTGACCACATAGATCAGCACATCGATATGCGGCAGCCATTCCAACACCTGATGTTTGTTGCTTTGCTCGGTGCTGTCGAAATCGGGCATATCGATCCAGATGACATGTTTCCTGGACTCGTTGTCATGCTCGGCGATTTTGATTTGCGCCAGCGGCAGTTGTTCCGGCAAATGCTTTATCGCAACGCTATGGTGATGATAAAGCGTGACTTCCCGCGAAGTGGGGCGCTCAACTCCGGCTCTGGCGATGGCTTTGCCTGCCAGACGGTTCAGCAAGGAACTTTTGCCCACGCCAGTGCCGCCCATGAATGCCACAATCAGCGGCCTGGAGCCGTTATGGTTAAACAGGGTGTCGGGCGATCTGGCATCGACATCGTTTAACTGCTGCGCGACGTCGGCATTAATCCAGCCGACTGCCAGCGCCTGCTCCGCCCAGCGTTTTGTTGTTTGTACCAAACTAGAGTAATCGTAAGCCATGGCGCTTTTCTGTGAGTTGAAGCTCTGCCGCACGCAGCTGGTCAGGGGATATATTAAAATGAGTCGATATCGATAATTGCTCAGGCAACTGCAACAGTTTATTGCGCAGACTATCGATAAATAATGTCTGTTTGACGGTATTGAATTGGTTTTGTTTTAACTCGGCTTCCACTTTGTGCATATAGCCGCCGACTGCACTTTCAGCCAACAACGAAGTCAGTGTCACCATCGCCGGGGCAATAACCAAATCATGCAGTCCTATTCCGCCCATTTGTAAAGTCAACGCAATCACTGCGGCATCGGCAGTCGCTCGGGTTGCCCGCAAACCGTTTAAAACCATCGGCTGTTGTTGCAGCTTGCCATATAATTGATGCGCGGCGCTTTCCACATCTTGCTGAAACGACAGATGATAATTTTTTGTCGCCTGAGCAAAATCCTGCAAGGCATCCTGCCGCCGATTCCGTAATACGCTGTTTAGTTGCCGCCACCACTGACTCTGCTGACCCTGATGACCTTGCTCGACCTTATCCAGCAGTTTGTCTGCCAGTTGAATTAGCGTATGTTCGGCTATTTGATTTAACAAGGCTATTTCGTAACTGCTGTCTGCAATATGCAGTCTTTTGCGTCCCAGCTTCATGATCTGCCTGACCGGCCAAGTCAGAATCTTGCGGGTGCCTGCCAGAATGCGGGCTAATCCGGGTATTTCCATTAAATTCAGCAATTCGGTCATCGCAAGCTGAAAGGTTTCATAATGATGCGGATGACTAAGATAATCGCGCTGATAGCTTTCCATCGCTTGTTTGATCATGAGGTCGACTAATTCAGCCCAATCAGTTAACGCCTGATGTTCGGCAAAAATCGGTTCCAGCCAGCTTTGCCAATGTCGTTTCAATAACTCCTGTTCAAAACGCGCATGCTTTGTAAGGCTTACTTTATTCGCCAGTTGATTAAGCAACTGCTGCCTGGACTCCGGCCACACGGGCAGCCCACCCGGTTTTTGGTAATACAACGAAACGACCTCGGGAAATTCATCGGCTCTGGCTCGCTGCCACTTTTCTTTTAATGATTGGATAATGATCGACTCTGAACCTTCAACCAATTTATTCAGGCAAATAACCGTCGGTTGATGCAGCGCTTCAACAGCGGCCATGATGTCCCAGACTGATTGATCCGCATATTTTTCCTTGCTAATCACCAGAATAACCATATCCGCTAAGGCAATCGCCCTGATAACACCTTCACGGTAAGTCGCTGAATCTATCGAATCGAAATCGGGCGTATCCCACAAAACGCCATGCGGCAAGAGCGTTGAATCGGTGGTGTTTTGCGTTAACGAATAGCAATCGTGCCGGTCTTTACTCAGCTGCGTTTGTTGCAACTGCTGAAAACGACCGAAATAATGTTGCAGCCCGGTGCAATCTGCAACACTGACGCCATTGCAAAAACCCTGGGGGTGAATGGTATAACCTGCCAAAGGACTGACTCCAGCGGCATGACTGTTTAATAACACGTTGGCCAGCGAACTTTTTCCGGCCTGCGTCGGCCCCACCACGGCCATGTGCAACAACGGCTCCGGCGACGCATCAATCAGCTGCCCTTTGCGTATGAAGGCTTCAGCCAAGATAAGCTGATCGATCCGCTGTTGATAGCTTGCTTTGACAGCCTCATTACCCTGCTGGGCCAAAACCGCCTGATAACGTTGTTTTAATAATTGGATAAATTCCAGCATGAAAAGCTAGCTCAGGATTATAATAACTGGCTATTTTACGTTGTTTGGCGATCTGACGTGATAACGATCGCAAACCCGGTAAATACCACGACATTTGTCCCCACTTAAACTTGAGGTTATCTTTATGAAGAAACTACCGACTCTTCTGCTCATTCTCTGCTGCACATCGTTAATTGCCTGTAGCAAGGGACAACAAATTAACGGCCATACTATCAATACTGCCTATAGATCAGTCAAAGCACTAAAAAACCGTTTATCTCCCGATGCTCGCATTGAGTTTGAAGTCTCTTTCTGGACGCTTCGCGATTCCATTAAAGATAACAAAGAATTTCTTAACACGGTTGACGGCAAAAAACCTGAAGAAATCATCGAACTGGGTAAAGAGCTCTACCAACAACGGAAAAATACCGGCTTTGCAGGCTATGAAAAGTACGCCAATTGGGAAGATATGATAGCCAAATTCAGCAAGGAAAGAATCGATCAAGATAGCCATAAAGATAAAAACAAAGCGGATCCTAAAGACAAAGCTAACGAAGTTTTGTACAAGCTCTAGGATCACCGACTGGGCAAGGCTTTTTGATGCGTTAGCGCTGCAACAAATTGACTTGCCTCAGCGATCGTCAGTTCCATCGCCTGGATAAGCTGTGAAATATCAATGCCGATTTCAATAAATTCAGGCCTTAATGCCGCGATAGCCTGAGCATTAAGGTTATGTTTCAAATATAACACCTGATCTTTAAATGCCGCCAGTACCGGCTGGATTTTAGCCTCCGCCCGTTGCATAGATTTGATCAACCGGGCATAGTTTTGTCTGGCCAGCTTTAACTGCTGCTTACTGTGGGCACGCAAGTTCCGATTAGTATATTCGCTGAGTTCGTGTTCCCATTCGACAAACAGCGCTTCGCTAACCTGCTCAATCGCTTTGATTCTGTTGCTTACCGTATCGGATTTAGCACAGCAAAACTGATATTGTCTGTTGAGCAGATGGTATTTATGATCCAGCGTGGTTTCATTGACGCAGACCAAGGTCTTAAACCGTTCCAGTGCATCTTCAAACTCATCTCGGGTTTCCTGCAAGCCTAGGCAGGCCTGTTCAACATGAGCAACAACCATATCGCGCTTATGCTCGCCAATGGATTCTCTGGCATTGTAATAAACGGTACGGATTTTTCTCGACAGAAACCCGCTGATTAAATTTAATGTTTTTTGTGCCATATCATTTGCTGGCGGTTTGTTATGATCGGCCATGAAAATCTTGGAGTGTTTGTTTGAATTTCATCTTTATATAGTTCCCGCGCTCCGGCGTCACCGCCATTAAGTCAAGTGACACGACAAAATAATTGCTGATGTGGGGGCGACTTTAGTCGCCCAGTCAGTCAATAATTTATTGCTTAATCGGCGACTAAAGTCGCCCCCACAATCACGTCCATATTAACTTAATGGCAGTGGCAATAGGCGACTATTCGCGCCGCCAGCTGGTTGTGCCGTCAGGCGAATCTTCCAGAATCACGCCTTGGCCTTTCAAGTCGTTACGGATCTTATCGGCCAAAGCCCAGTCTTTGGCTTGTTTTGCAGCAATACGCGCCTGGATTTGTGGTTCAATTTTTTCTTCCCCGGATTCAGCTTCCCCGCTATCTTGAAGAAAAGCATCAGGATCGTCCTGCAATATTCCCAGCAAGCTACTTAGCTGTTTCAGCGTAGCCACCAACGCGCTGGCTTTCTGCTGATCGGTTTCTTTAGCCTTATTCAACTCTCTGGCCAAATCGAATAACACTGACAGTGCAACCGGTGTATTAAAATCGTCATCCATCGCCTGTTCAAAACGGACTTTATAATCCTCTTCGACCAGCGCATCGGCTACCGATTTCGCACCACGCAAGGCAGTGTACAGGCGGGTTAACGCCGCTTTTGCGTCGCTCAGCGATTCATCGGAATAGTTCAATGGACTGCGGTAATGACTGGACAGGATGAAAAAACGTATGATCTCCGGCCGATACTGCTTCAACACTTCGCGCACGGTAAAGAAATTACCCAATGACTTGGACATTTTCTCATCATCGACGCGTACAAAGCCGTTATGCATCCACACGTTGACAAACTTCTCGCCGGTCGCGCCTTCCGACTGGGCGATCTCATTTTCATGGTGCGGAAACTGCAAATCCATGCCGCCGCCATGAATGTCGAAATGATTGCCCAGGCAACAGGTAGACATCGCCGAACATTCGATATGCCAGCCGGGACGACCCAAGCCCCACGGCGAATCCCAGGCTGGCTCATTGGCCTTGGCCATCTTCCACAACACGAAATCCATCGGGTTGCGCTTGGCCATATCGACGTCAACGCGCTCGCCGGCTTGCAAATCGTCTAGGTTTTTACCCGATAACTGGCCATAACCCTTAAATTGGTTCACCGCATAAAACACATCGCCATTGCTGCCGACATAAGCCAAGTCTTTGGTTACCAGGATTTTAATCATCGCAATAATAGCGTCGATAGATTGCGTTGCCCTCGGCTCAAGGTCTGGCGGCAAAACGGCCAGCGCCCGTTCATCTTCGTGCATCGCGTCGATAAAGCGCTCGGTCAGCTTGCCGTAGTCTTCGCCGTTTTCGATGGCGCGCTGAATGATTTTGTCATCAATATCGGTAATGTTGCGCACATAGGTCAGTTCGTAACCCTGATGGCGAAAATAACGCGCAACCGTATCAAACACCACCATGACCCGCGCATGACCGATATGACAGTAATCGTAAACCGTCATGCCGCAGACATACAGGCCGACTTTGCCTGCTACGCGCGGCTGAAACAATTCTTTTTTTCGGGTCAGAGTGTTATATATTTTCAACATGTTATTTAAATTATTCAGTTAAGTCCGTTTGCCCGTAAACAGGGCCGATCAAGTCGAGGCAGGTTAAACAAAACCGTACAATCTAGCAAGCACATGCTTCTCTTTCAAGACAAAAACACTTAAAATCTGTCCTTTGCATCACTCTCTAAGGAAAAACCATGCGCACTTTCATTGTCTCCATGATGCTGATTTTAACTACAACACTCTCATTTGCAACGGAAAACCTTATGTCTGATACACCATCAAAAGTTAAATTAACTACGTCTCTGGGTGAAATTATTATTCAGCTGAATCCTGAAAAAGCGCCTATTTCATCAGCCAATTTTCTAACTTATGTGACTGAAGGCTTTTACAACAACACCATTTTCCATCGCATAATCCCCGGATTTATGGCGCAAGGCGGCGGTTTTGATACTGATTTCAACCAAAAAGCGGTACACGACCCGATCAAAAACGAAGCCGATAACGGATTGGCTAACAAACGCGGCTCCATAGCGATGGCGCGCACCAACGTTCCCGATTCGGCAACTGCCCAGTTTTTCATCAACTATAAAGATAACGCCTCGCTGAATCATACCAGCCCAACCTCCAGTGACTGGGGCTATGCCGTATTTGGCGAAGTCATTGAAGGCATGGACATTGTCGATGCAATGGCTAAACAACCTACCGGTAACCGTGGCGGACATCAGGACGTGCCTAAAACCGACATCATCGTCGAAAAAGCCGAAGTTATAGAATAGACGAAAGACACAAGGCGAAAGGCGAAAGAATCGATCACACCCTTAGCCTTTTGCCCCCACGCCCTTAGCCTTTCAACCCTCGTGCCCCCTTGAATCAAGAAATCCTCTTCATCTCAGACCTGCACATTTCCCTGGAAAAGCCTGAAATCACCCGTCGGTTTCTATCATTCCTGAGCGATAGAGCGCCCAAAGCTGCCGCCGTTTATATCTTGGGCGATCTTTTCGATGCCTGGATAGGCGACGATGACTTTACCCCGCCTAACAATAAGATCCGAAAACAGCTTAAACAACTGACCGGTTCGGGCACACCGGTTTATTTGCAGCAAGGTAACCGCGATTTCCTGCTGGGCAAACAATTTTCCAAAGATACCGGCGTTACCCTTATCGATGAGTACACTGTCATCGATTTGCATGGCACCCCCACGCTGCTCACCCACGGTGACTTACTGTGTACAGACGACCTGCCCTATCAGGCATTTCGCGTCAAATCACATACCCCAGAATGGCAACAATCGGTGCTATCCAAACCCTTATTTTTACGTCTACTGGCAGCACGCTGGTATCGTATCCGCAGTTATTTCCACAAACGTAAAAAATCTAGGGAGATTATGGATGTTAACCAGCACACGGTCATTAACATCATGCGTGAACGGCATTGCCTCCGTTTAATTCATGGTCATACGCACCGTCCTGCCATCCATAACTTTACCATAGACGGCCAAACTGCCCAGCGCTTTGTACTTGCCGCATGGGGCATGCATACAGCTGAAGTATTATGCTGGAACAACAACGGTTATCACATTGAGCCCCTTTAACTCAGATTCAAGACAAAAATGTTGATGATGTTTCATCTTATAACTTTCGCCTTTCGCCTTTCGTCTTAATCAAAACACCCTGTGTGTTATCAAAACGTTACAAAAATCAATTTATACCGATGCCTATAAATGTTGACTTTTGGGGCAAAATCATTAAATTTAGGCCCCTAGAGTGAAAATTTCCTGTCTCCATGGAACATGAAAACCACCCTAAAAACTAATATTAGTCCTAAAAAACATAACCACTATTCTGTCAAATTAACAGGATACCAGGAGAAATATAATATGAAGAAGCCTTTGAAAAGTTGGCTGCTTGCTTCCAGTGTGGCTGCTTTATTAGCTGCACCAGCGGTTTCAACAGCTAACAGCGATGTTGAAAAACTCACTCAAAACCCGGCTAACTGGGCAACATGGGGTGGTGATTACGCCGGTACTCGTTACAGCAAACTCAGTGAAATCAACACCACTAACGTAAAAAATCTGCAACCTGCATGGTCTTTTTCTACAGGCGTCCTGCGTGGTCATGAAGGCGGTCCATTGGTTGTAGATGATATTCTCTACATCCATACTCCTTTCCCTAACACTGTTTACGCGATTGACCAAAAAACTCAATCGGTCATCTGGGAATTCACGCCAGTACAAGATGCTGACGTAACTATTCCGGTTATGTGTTGCGATACTGTCAACCGTGGCTTGGCTTACGGCGACGGCAAAATATTCCTGCAACAAGCTGATACCGTTCTAACCGCTTTAGACGCTAAAACCGGTAAACGTATTTGGAGCGTACAAAACGGCGATCCTAAGTTGGGCATGACCAACACCGCCGCGCCATTAGTTGTTAACGATAAAGTTCTAACCGGTATTTCTGGCGGTGAATTTGGTGTTCGCGGCTTTTTAGCCGCTTATGACATCAACACCGGCGAGTTGGCTTGGAAAGGCTACAGCATGGGTCCAGACAAAGACACCCTGATTGACGCCAAGAAAACAACTACTTGGAAAGACGGCAAAGTGACTCCTGTTGGCCCAGACTCAAGCTTAAGCACTTGGGAAGGCGACCAATGGAAAATCGGCGGCGGTACTACTTGGGGTTGGACTAGCTACGACCCTAAGTCAAACCTGATTTATTACGGATCCGGCAACCCATCGACATGGAACCCGACACAACGTCCAGGCGACAACAAGTGGTCCATGTCTTTATGGGCTCGTGACGCTGACACCGGTGCGGTTAAATGGGTTTACCAAATGACTCCGCACGATGAATGGGATTTTGATGGTATCAACGAAACTGTTCTGGTTGATCAGGAAGTGAAAGGCAAAATGCACAAGACTATCGTGCATTTTGACCGCAACGGTTTTGGCTACACTTTAGATCGTGAAACGGGTGAATTGCTTGTTGCTGAAAAATTCGACAAATCAGTTAACTGGGCGACACATGTCGACATGAAAACAGGTCGTCCACAAGTTGTAGCCAAATATAGTACTGAGCAAAACGGTGAAGATGTCAATTCAACAGGTATCTGCCCTGCTGCGTTAGGCAGTAAAAACCAACAACCGGTTTCTTACTCTCCACAAACCGGCTTGTTCTATATCTCTGGCAACCATTTGTGCATGGACTACGAACCATTCGAAGTTTCATACACAGCGGGTCAACCTTACGTTGGCGCTACTTTAACCATGATGCCAGCTGGCGCAGACGTTCTGACCGGAAAACCGGACGGAACAACCAACCTGGGTCAATTCACTGCTTTCGATGCTAAAACCGGTAAAATTGCCTGGTCTAACAAAGAACAATTCTCTGTTTGGTCTGGTTCTTTGGCAACAGAGGGCGGGATAGTATTCTACGGCACTCTGGAAGGCTACCTGAAAGCCGTTGACGCTAAAACAGGCAAAGAACTGTATAAGTTCAAAACACCTTCCGGCATCATCGGTAACGTGAATACTTGGAAATATGACGGCAAGCAATATGTTGGCGTTCTTTCCGGTATCGGCGGCTGGGCAGGTATCGGTATCGCTGCCGGTCTTGACAGCGGTGACGAAGGTTCAAACTCAGAAGGTTTGGGAGCTGTGGGCGCATATAGAAGCTTGAGTTCTTTCACTAAACTGGGCGGTACATTGACTGTATTTGCATTGCCTAGCAACTAAGTATTCAATGGATTTCCTCGCTACTACGGGGAGTGAATTGGAATACTAAATCAACCTGATTTTTTAGATTGAGTAAAAAGCCCCGGTTGATAACTCAATCGGGGCTTTTTTTTTGCGCTTTATCCAGTAAACTATGTATCTTAATTGCTTGATACACCCAAGGAGATCTTAATGAGGACTTTACCTCACATTAACGCCACTCTTGCCATCCTGTTCCTAACCACCTTCAGTTTTAACGCCTCATCCGAAGAGAAATTCAAGGTCTGTGCCGACCCGCTGAATCCGCCTTATTCCACAAAAAAACAAGACGGCTTTGAAAACAAAATTGCCGAACTGTTTGCCAAAGAACTGGGGCAAACTGTTGAGTACACCTGGCTTCCCCAACGTCTCGGCTTTATCCGAAACACCTTAAATGCACCGTTAAAAGACAGCGATGTGGAAAGTAACGACTATAAATGCGATGTCGTTATGGGCGTTCCTGCTGGTTACGACATTACCTTAACCACCAATCCCTACTATCAATCAACTTATGTGCTGTTAATCGCCAAAGGGCGCGGCTGGGATGATATTACCGAGGCAACCCAATTAGTTAATCTGCCTTTGCAAAGACAGGAATCATTGAAAATTGCGATGTTCGACCGTGGGCCAGGAACGACTTGGTTACAAAAAAACGGTTTACTTGACGTGGGCATCTCCTATCAATCGATGTCAGGCGATCATGAAAATAATGTGGCGATGCAGATAGAAAAGGATCTTAAAGCGAAGAAAATTGATATGGTTATTCTTTGGGGACCTATGGCTGGCTATATCACTACACAAAGCCCAAAAAACAGTTATTCAATGATTCCGATGAAATCAACCCCGAACATAAAGTTTGATTTTGCAATGGCGATGGGCGTTCGTAAAGGTGATAACGCAAGAAAAGAAGTCCTTAACAAACTGATAGCTGATAAAGCCGGTGAAATTCGAGCCATCATAAGCAATTACAACATCCCTTTACTGCCGATCTCTAAGCAAGCTATTCGTAGCGATGATGATTAACCGCTATCCAGAGAACTAACTTCCCTCCTTATGTATTTGATGTTACACACTGACCACGAAAGCCACCACAGGCACGAAAGAGCAATCCATCCATTTCGTGGTTTTGGTATCGCCTAAAGCTGCCTCTTTTGGTTTTATGAATCACCCATCAGACGGCGTAACATCACTTACTTACGATTAAACAACCCAACCAGATAGGCAAACCGCACGGCCCGCTTATCTGATAACTGGTCCCACTGAAAACGCCATTTCCAGTTACCCTGAGTCGTACCTGGAGTATTCATACGATGCTCAGAACCCAACTCCAGAATATCCTGCATCGGAATGACCGCAAGGTTGGCAACCGATGCCAATGCCGCATGAATTAGCGCACAATGCAATGACAATGTCGGATTGCCAAGGTAATTGTAAATGTAGTTTTTCTGATCATCGCTAATACCCTGCAACCAGCCCAAAGTCGTGTCATTATCATGAGTACCGGTATAAACAACGCAGTTTTTTTCATAATTATCAGGCAAATAAGGATTACCCGGATCATCGCCAAAGGCAAACTGCAAAATTTTCATGCCGGGCAAGTCAAACTCGTCTCTTAACGCCTCGACTTCGGGTGTAATAATACCCAAGTCTTCAGCAACCAGTGGAATCGACCCATATTCTGCTTTCAAGGCATTCAATAATGCTTTGCCGGGCGCCTTAACCCATATCCCATTAATCGCGGTATCTTCATTTGCCGGTATTTCCCAGGCGGCTTCAAGCCCACGAAAATGGTCGATCCGAATAATATCAAACAGCTCAATCTGCGTTTTCATTCTTTTAACCCACCAATGAAAGCCGGTTTTCTTCAGATAAGTCCAGTTATAGTGCGGATTTCCCCAACGCTGACCTGTTTCAGAAAAATAATCAGGCGGCACACCTGCGACAACTAACATTTCACCTGTTTTATCGAGCTTAAAAACATCGCGATGAGTCCAGACATCAGCGCTGTCATAAGACACAAAAATAGGAATGTCCCCGAATAAAGATACGCCATGCTGGTTGGCGTAGGCTTTTAATTCCAGCCACTGCCGAAAAAACACATATTGCTCAAATTGAATACATTCGATTTGTGTTTTTAAGCGGCGACGCGCTTCTTTTATGGCTTTTTCATCTCTTTCCTTAAAATGCTCCGGCCACTGATTCCAACATTGCTGATTAAATTCAATTCTAAGAGCCAAAAACAAGGCGAAATCATCAAGCCAGAACGCTTTTTCCTGACAAAATTGCGTAAAACCCTCCTTATCCTGTTGCTCGGCGCACTCCAAAAACCCAAAATAAGCCTTTGTTATCAAGCACGACTTTTCATGATGACCGGGACATTCATCGCATTTATCAGAACGCTGTAGCCAGCCCTGCGTCACTAGCCAATCAAGATTAATTAACGCCGGATTACCTGCGTGGGCAGACAGACACTGATAGGGCGAACCATCCGCATGGGTCATGCCTAAAGGCAAGACTTGCCATACGCTAACCCCGGAATCGTGCAGGAATTTTACAAAATGATAAGCTTCCTGCCCCAAATCGCCCTGACTACCCGAACCCGGTAACGAGGTAATGTGCAACAGAATGCCGGCGCGGCGTTTCTTTAAGATGTCATTCACACGCAGTGATCTCTTGTTTAAGTTTTTAGATGTTTAATAATAGCGGGGAAATAACTATCCACTAGGTAGCTCTACACCTGGACGCATTGCACCACCCATAGCCGGGGCACCGGAACCCTGAGTAAACGTCATCGCCAGATAAGCTGGCGCCTCCTCACCCAACAGTCTATACAAATTAGCTAAATTAAGCCGAAATTGTTTCTCGAAGTTACTGACAGCTTCTCCGGGATTATAATCACCAAACCACCAAAACCAATCAGAACCTTCACAAACGGACAGCTGAAGTTCAGCCTGCTGCACTTGCTTATCCGTTAATCCGTCGGCTGAAATCACCTTGTCAAAGGCCCGTTTAGCATCGCCTAGCATATCCCAGCCACGATTTTTGTCGGTATCGCCTATCCAGGTTGAAAAGGTACCATAAACCCAGCTGCCCGCAACCATTTTCGCCAGCGGTTTAACCTCAACCTTATTTTGCAAACATTCCGAAAAAGTCGTTAATTCAATACCTGGATGACTGGCCAACCGTTGATATAAAGCACTGAGAAAGTGATAGCCATTATCTGGATAATACTCCCAGGCATTTTCGCCATCCATGATAATTGAAACTACCTTGTCGCCACGCTCATGATCAGCAATATTTTCTAAATGGTGGATCAAATCGCCGACCGCATCATCGGCATGCCATTTTGAATACTCAAAGCCGATAAGATCGGATAAACCATCATCCCGAAAAAAACAGGCTATATCGGTTTTGGCCAGCTTAAAAGGATGATGAATGCCTGCTTGTTTGGTATTTTCAGGAAGATGTAAACTATTGGCAAGCACAGAACCGCCGCTTGCCGTCCAGTCAAAGCCGAAATCACCTAATATTTTCAAGGTCTGATCGCTGACGCCGCCTTCCGAAGGCCAGCATCCTTTCGGTTTAAAGCCGAATAGTCGCTTAAAGGTCTGCACACCCTTTTCAAGATGCCACGCCACTCGATCGGCTCCGCCCGGATAGCTATCCAACTCCGGCAAAGGAGCCTCCGGCATCGCCTCATGAGCGGAGTTCAAGTCCAGCAACAACGGTATGATCGGATGAGCATAAGGCGATATAGAAAGCTCGAGCTGCCCTTTTCTGGCCAATGCCTTATACCGGCAGATAACACCGGTCAATTGCTCGGCAATGACTTCTACAATCTCGATCCTGTCGTGCAGCGTATAACCGGAGCCTTTCTCTAACAGGCGCTTCACTCGGCTGTCCGTCAACTTTAGGGTTTCCCCCATCCATATCAGATGATACCAAGCTAGAATATCGCTGATAAATTGAGAATTAACATAATTTAACGAATCATAATGATGCTCAAGCCAGTCGGCCATTTCAATCAATCGTTGAAAACTCGGATAGCGATTTATTTGCCTGTCCCGGTTCGCTCGCATGCAGGCTTTAACCAGCTTCATGCGTTCTTCAGGATCTGCCGGAATACTGGGATCGACCAGTGCCGCTAACAAGGGATCGGTAATCGAAATGCGATCATGCAAATAGCCGTTGACTTGCCGGGCATATTCCTCAATTTGCTCCAGCAGGATAGGGGCAAAATTAACGACCGCCTTGGCATTCGGCACGGCTTCCAAATGCGCCACCATATCTACATAGTCTTTAATAACATGCAGATATGTCCACGGCAGCTTAAATTCCCCTGTCTGTAAATCCCTATATTCGGGCTGATGCATATGCCAGCACAAGACTAATCTCAATTTGATTTTATCTGGCATAGTGTTTTATTTTCCATTCCCACGGCAATAATTTCTTATAGAACTTCACCACTTTTATCTGACATAGTGTCTATTTTGTCCCAGCATATCTGTGGTAACCAAAACAACTCCGCCGGGGCTCACATGAAATCTTTTTTCATCTTCGGCTCTATCCTCACCGATAATGGTGCCTTCCGGAATTTCACAGCCTTTTTCTATAATCGCCCTAGTAATACGACAATGGCGACCGATATTAACTTCAGGCAAAACAATGGTATCTTGCAAGGTCGTATACGAGTTGACACGAACATTCGAAAATAACAGCGAATGCCTGACTTTTGCTCCGGAAATTACACACCCTCCTGAAACCATAGAGTCCACAGCCTGGCCTCGTCTTTTATCGCTATCAAAAACAAATTTGGCCGGAGGCGTTTGCGCCTGATAAGTCCATATAGGCCAAGTTTTATCATATAAATTTAAATCCGGTTTTACGCCAATCAATTCCATATTGGCAGACCAGTAGGCATCAATAGTGCCTACATCGCGCCAGTAACTTTGTTCCCCGCTTTGCAAATCCAAAAAGGGATACGCATTGGCTAAATATTTATCGATAACGGCAGGAATAATATCTCTGCCAAAATCACGCGTCGAGCCTGGAGTGTCCGCATCTTTCAGTAATTGCTCAAATAGAAACTCGGCATTAAAAATATAAATGCCCATCGACGCTAACGCTGTATCTGTTCTACCCGGCATCAGCGGAGGATGCTCCGGCTTTTCTACAAAAGCCCTGACCCGCCGATTCTCATCGACATCCATGACACCAAAGGCCGTTGCATCTTGCAACGAAACCTCGATACAGCCTATTGTTAAATCAGCATTTTTTTCAACATGATCGGCAAGCATCGCGCCGTAATCCATTTTATAAATATGATCGCCGGCCAGCACCAAAATATGTTCAGGACGGCGACTGCGCAGAATATCGATATTCTGAAAAACAGCGTCAGCGGTTCCTTGATACCAGGAATTCTCATCGTGCCGTTGTTGAGCAGGCATCAAGTCGACATATTCGCCAAATTCACCACGCAAAAATCCCCAGCCCTGCTGAATATGACGGATCAGTGAATCCGACTTGTACTGGGTCAAAACACCTATCTTGCGTATACCGGAATTCATACAGTTCGACAGAGGAAAATCGATGATCCGGAACTTGCCGCCAAAAGGTACCGCCGGCTTCGCGCGCCAATCGGTCATATTCATTAACCGTGAACCGCGACCGCCAGCCAGTATTAATGCAATAGTATTACGAGTTAAATGACCGACATTATGATCATGTTTTTGATTACTTGATGCTGACATTTTTCATCTCCATGTGGAATAGACTGACAACTCTTGATGTGTTTGGTAATATTGACCGCAACCATTATTCCACTACTCCGAGGCTATTCATAGTGAAAAAGCAATCTAAAAATGTCATCGTGCAAAAACAAGCTAACAACGCACTTGACTCAGATGTGATCCCTTCTTCAGACGTACTGCCCGGCAATATGCAAAAACAATCTAACGTCGCACTTGACGCAGATATGATAAAAATCACGGAAGCCAGACATCATGATCCTTTTTCAGTTTTGGGTCGTCATATCAAGAATAATAACGTTCATAACGTTCAGATTAAATTGTATCTACCTTACGCAGAAACAGTGAGCTTTAGTCATAACGGCGCTGCTTTAAACCGGGTTCCCGATACCGATTTTTTTGAATATAACGCCCAAAAAAATGAGCAATTGCCAGCGCATTATCGTTTGTCCTGGACCGATAAGTCTGGCTACAGCCACGAAAACTATGACCCGTATGATTTCGGCACCCAATTTCCGGAGTTTGATCAGCATTTATTCGGCGAAGGCAAGCATTGGCATATTTACCAAAAACTGGGCGGACATCTGCATAAAGCCGATGGTCTTGCTGGGGTTTTATTTGCGGTCTGGGCGCCTAATGCCGGGCGAGTCAGCGTGGTGGGTGATTTCAATCAATGGGATGGCCGCTGCAATCCCATGCGCAGCCTGGGTGGTAGTGGCATCTGGGAACTGTTCATGCCGGATTTGCAAGCCGGTTGTTACTATAAATTCGAGATCTTAAACCGCAATACCAACGAGATCTTGTTAAAAACAGATCCATACGGCCAACAGTTTGAGTTCCGTCCCAATACCTCGTCCATTGTGATCCAGGAAAAAAGCTATGTTTGGCAGGATCAGCCATGGATGGATCAACGTGTCCGCCACAATTGGCTGCATGAGCCTATGTCTATCTACGAGGTTCACTTAGGTTCCTGGAAACGCGACAATCTGGGCAATTTTCTCAATTATCGTGAATTGGCTGTACAACTGGTCGACTATGTCAAGGAAATGGGCTTTACCCATATTGAATTATTGCCGGTGACCGAGCATCCGCTGGATGCCTCCTGGGGTTATCAAACCACCGGCTATTTTGCCCCGACCAGCCGTCACGGCACACCGGACGATTTTCGCTATTTTATCGACACCTGCCATCAAAACGGTATCGGCGTGATTCTGGATTGGGTGCCCGCGCATTTCCCCAAAGACAGCTTTGCTCTGGCTCGTTTTGACGGCAGCGCGCTGTATGAACACGAAGACCCGCGCAAGGGTGAACACCGCGATTGGGGCACCTTAATTTATAACTTTGGCCGCAATGAGGTTAAAAACTTTTTACTGTCCAGCGCCATTTTCTGGCTGGAGGAATTCCATCTTGACGGCTTGCGGGTCGATGCCGTGGCCTCAATGCTTTACTTAGATTATTCCCGCGAACAGAATGACTGGATTCCCAACATGTATGGCGGTAACGAAAACCTGGAAGCGATAGATTTTCTGAGGGATCTCAATACCGTCACCCATGACCAGCATCCCGGCACGGTGATGATGGCTGAAGAATCGACCTCCTGGCCGCAAGTTACCCGCCCGACCTGGACCGGCGGCTTAGGTTTTTCGATGAAATGGAACATGGGCTGGATGCATGACATACTGTCTTATATGCGTCAGGAGCCGATACACCGCAAATATCATCATGACCAGCTTACTTTCGGGATGCTCTATGCCTTTACCGAAAACTTCTGCCTACCCTTTTCCCACGATGAAGTCGTACATGGCAAAGGCTCGCTGCTCAACGGTATGCCGGGGGATGAATGGCAGCGCTTTGCCAATCTTCGTCTGCTGTACACCTTCATGTACACTTATCCCGGTAAAAAGCTGCTGTTCATGGGCTGTGAATTCGGGCAAGGCACCGAATGGAATTTCAACAAAGCCTTGGACTGGTATGTTCTCGAGTACCCGCATCACCAAGGCCTGAAAGCGCTGGTAAAAGACCTAAATCATCTTTATAAAAAACACCCGGCGTTATATCAGCATGATTTCGATTATCAGGGATTTGACTGGATTGATTGCCATGATTCACAACAATCCATCATCAGTTATCGTCGGAAAACCGAGCATGAAGATTTGATCATCGTGCTCAACTTTACCCCGGTAGCTCGTGAGCAATACCGGATCGGTGTGCCTGCGGCAGGTACTTATACCGAAATATTCAATTCCGATTCCGGATATTACAGCGGCAGTAACGTAGGCAATGGCGCAGCCTTATCAGAACCGACCGCGTGGATGAATCTGCCACATTCTATCAGCCTTACCTTACCGCCGTTGGGAGCCGTGATTTTGAAATTATAGGTCGTAGGTTGGTTGGGTTGGGCGCGTGTTTTTTGCGCCGTAACCCAACGGGGGCGGCATTAGTTTGTCGAATTACGCCACGCTCGGCACACCGCTTACGCTGCCCCTGCATTGCCCTACCTCCTGCATAACGCCATAAATGGGTGTAGTAGAGTAATATAGGAATAATTACCGAGGAGCAAATATCTGTCCATGCAATCGTAACCTAACATACGTACTTAGGCTTTCGCCTTGAAAATACCGTCCGTCCGTATTCCATGACAAATCCAACATCTGCGAAGCAATTACCTATGATAAAAACCCACATAATGAAAAAAATACTTTTTGTCACCAGTGAAGCCCACCCCCTGATTAAAACCGGGGGTCTAGCCGATGTATCCGGCAGTCTGCCCAAGGCGTTGGTCGAATTAGGTGAAGATGTGCGGATTATCATGCCCAATTACCAGGACATCAAAACGACCGAAGAAGTTCGTTACCTCAGCACCGTCTATGTGAATAATTACGCGGTGAATATTCTGGAAACCCGGCTTCCGGGTACCGACGTCATCGTATGGCTGGTAGATTCTCCGGAGCACTTTAATTTCCCCGGCAATCCCTATCTTGATGAACACGGCAATCCCTGGACTAACAGTGCCGCACGCTTTGCCCTATTTTGTCGCGTCGCCGTAGAAGTTGCGATGAACCGCAGTTATCTGGATTGGAAACCCGACATCGTCCACTGCAACGACTGGCAAAGTGGACTGGTACCTGCCCTCTTATCACTGGAATATAGCCGACCCGCTACCATTTTTACCATACATAACATGGCTTATCAGGGATTATTCCCTAACGCGACTTACCTGTCTTTAAATTTGCCGGGACAGCTTTGGCATCCTTACGGCATAGAGTTTCATGACATGCTGTCGTTTATTAAAGGCGGTCTGGTCTATTCGGATCGTATCACCACCGTAAGCCCAACCTATGCCGAGGAAATTCAAACTGCCGAGTTCGGTTATGGACTGGAAGGACTGTTAAGTTATCGAAAAGATTTTCTAAGCGGCATTATCAACGGCATAGATGTCGACTACTGGAACCCCGAAACCGACCCCAACATCCCCCAAACATTTAACCGCTTAACGCTAAACAAAAAACCGCTCAATAAAACAGCGCTACAGGAAAGATTATCCCTGCCTGTAGACAAAAACATTCCCGTGATCGGACTTATCAGTCGTTTGGTAGAACAAAAAGGCATTGATCTGATACTGAAATGTCTCCCCGAAATGCTGACCCATCCGCTGCAAGTTGTCTTGCTCGGCAACGGTGACAAGAGTTTTGAACAGCACTTATATAATTTTGTTGATAGCCACCCCGATAAAGTATCGATCACCATAGGTTATGACGAAACGCTGGCACATATGATTGAAGCGGGAGCAGATATATTTCTGATGCCCTCGCGTTTTGAACCCTGCGGCTTAAATCAGATCTACAGCCAACGCTACGGCACCGTGCCCATCGTCAGAAAAACCGGCGGCCTAGCCGATACTGTCGTCGATACCGTTCCTGAAACCTTGAGCAATAACACCGCAACCGGTCTTGTTTTCAACGAAGCCAGTCCCGGCGCGTTAATGGAAGCCATTAAACGCGCATTGATTTTGTACGACCACCCTAAAACATGGAAAAAATTACAAATCAACGGCATGCAAAAAGACTACTCTTGGATAAAAAGCGCCCAACAATACATGACCTTATACAGTCATCTGTAAACCCGTCATAACGAATCACCCATGCGATGGGTTTCAGTTCGTGCTTTACAAGTCGCGTTGTTCTACCCATCCTACCCACTCGCCAGCAACCCTAGCAAATGACATTTAAATCAACCCGCAACAGCTTCCTCATCGCCATCAGCGCCATCGGTTTGTTGCACGCATTTTTTGGGTTCAGTCTAGGGTGGCTGCTATTGCCAAGCGCAGTTTATCTAGCATTACTCATTTACGGCTCGGCAAGCATTCAATCCAACTTCTACGCCCCAGTCTACTGTCATGCAGATATTGCAGAAAAAGAAATTGCCCTGTCGTTTGACGATGGACCAAACCGGAAATACACCCCACAGGTGCTCTCAATATTAGCTCAGTACCATGCACCGGCAACTTTTTTTGTGATCGGGAAAAACATCCGGGGCAATGAAAGTGTTTTGAAACAAATGGATGTAGAAGGACACAGCATTGGCAACCACAGCTACACGCACTCTTTTTTTATCGATTTTAAAAGCTTGCAAGGCTTTAACCATGAATTAAACCAGACAGCCGAGAGCGTCTTTAACGTCATAGGCAAACGGATGAAATTATTCCGGCCGCCCTATGGAGTCACCACACCCAATCTTGCCAAAGCCTCAAATGGTTTGAGCTACAACATCATCGGCTGGAACGTCCGCTCGTTAGATACAACGGCCGACAGCGCACAAACCATAACCCGGCGCGTACAAACACAAATAAAACCGGGTGCTATTATCCTGTTTCATGATACGTCGGATAAAACCATCCAAGTATTAAAACAAACGCTTAATTTTGCAAAAGAAAATGGCTATAAAATAGTCAGTGTAGAGCAGCTTTTGAAGATTGAGGCTTATGAATAACCCAACGGTGATGACATGGGCTCCCGCCCTATTGGTACCGCTGAGTAAATACGATAGCCGCCCCCCCAGCGCCGCCAGCAATCCGTAGCATTCCTATTGATGCCCCAGATCAATCATTTCATTGGGGTAAATCTGGACAAAGACAATGCGCGACCCATTCATTTTTCTGACCACGACATCGAATTGGTTGAATTCAATTTTCTGGCCTTCTACTGGAATATCACGCAGTTTGGCCATGATGAGGCCGCCAATCGAGACCTCATCTTCCAATTCAAGTTCTTCGTTCTCGATGTCTATGCCCAGAATCCGTTCCAACGAGAATATCGGCAAACTGCCCTTGCCGATCAAAGTGTCGTCATCGAGCCTTGTCCAGTCATTGTTGTTTTGACGAAATTCATCGCGTATCTCACCGACCATCGCACTTAACAAATTATCCAGCGTAATGAAGCCTTGCGGCTTTCGCCCTTTTTGTCCAATGATCGCAAAATGTGATACCCCCGTACGGAAATGACGGAATAATTCCAGTGCGGAGGCGTGCGGCGAGATATA
Organism: Methylobacter arcticus; assembly: GCF_050917435.1. Lineage (NCBI taxonomy): Bacteria > Pseudomonadati > Pseudomonadota > Gammaproteobacteria > Methylococcales > Methylococcaceae > Methylobacter > Methylobacter arcticus. The sequence continues at coordinate 837,625 of NZ_CP159583.1, read as the reverse complement.
TTGAATTGGCCGCAGATAATTATTCAAATCCTCAATCGCTTTGCCTTCTTGCTGAGCGAAAAACAGATCTTTCAAATGAATCACGCCTAACACATCAACGCCATTAGTGTCGAAATAGGGATAACGACTGAAGCGTTTTTGAGATACGGTTTGCAGGTTTTTTTGCAATGACTCGTTACGATGCAATGCAGTGATCTCATGGATCGGACGCATCAAGTCGGACACTTCGAGTTCGCTGAAATCGAGCGTTTTCGCCAGAATATTCCATTCATCGCGGGTAAAGCGGTCATCAGGACAGTTGCTGCGCAAAATAAGTTTAAGTTCGTCGGCCGAGTAGTGCGCATCGTGGCCATGAACATTACCCAAACCAAACAGGCGCAATACCAAATTGGCACTGGAATTGAGTAACCAGATCGCAGGATACATCAGCCAATAGAATCCGTAGAGCGGCGCGGCGCTCCATAAGCCGATTTTTTCAGGATTACGAATCGCCATCGACTTTGGCGCAAGCTCCCCGACTACGATGTGCAGAAACGAGATCATCGAAAAAGCGAACGCGAATGAGATGCCGTGTATCAGTTCTGGCGATGTAACACCGATTCTGCCGAACACAGGTTCCAGCAGGCTGACAAATGCCGGCTCGCCAATCCAGCCCAGGCCGAGCGAAGCAAGCGTAATGCCCAGCTGGCAGGCCGATAAATAGGCATCGAGTTTTGCGTGTACCTTCCCCAAAATACGTCCGCGCCAACCTTGTGTTTTAACAATCGAGCGGATGCGCGTTTGTCGCAGTTTGACGAGACCGAACTCTGCGGCTACAAAAAAACCATTGAGTGCGACTAATAACATCGCCACACTGATTAGAAAAACATTATTCATATAACACTTTAAATTTTAATGGGAAAGAGTATTGACGCTGTCTATCAATTGAGGGTGCCCACGATTCAGAGCAGTGCCGTTGAATTAGGCAATAGCCTAAACCTACGCGTTATTGAAATAGCATGCAAAATAGATGATGCGTTCAATAATACACCCTGAACGACCGCTGTATTTGTTCAAACTCATACAGATAAGGCTGCGCGACTTCGTAATTGGCCGCCACGACCAATAAATCATGGGAAAAAACCGAGGTGTTGTACCAGTTGAAACTGCCTTCTATAACAATGTAATCATCAATAATGCAATACTTGGAATGTATCGGGGAATAAGGCACCGGATGATCGTCCTGCCCGTAAACCAAACCTACAGCAATACCGGCATGCTTTAACCGATCTACCGTCGGCAACAACGGACGGCTCAACTCTTCCCCCATCGGCCGTTCTACACCGATACGACCCTGCCTCGCCAAGTGCCCATTAAGCAAAATATGGACATGAACGCCCCGGTTTTTGGCATTGATCAGCGCATTGACCACGCTGTCATGATGATCGCCCAGCAAATCGCCGATCAGGAATAACGACACCTTAATCGAATGTCTGGCGCGGTTAATCTCGGCCAATATCGCATGATGCGGAAGATAGGGCTTGCCGTTCAGCATAACGTGCCGACCGAAGGTATAGAGCAGGTTGAAATGGCTCAACGGGTCGATGCCGTATTTTTGATTGACGCCGCCCCGCTGGCTTTGAAAGATGTTATCCAGCAACCGACAGATGCCTTTGGAATGAAAGGTCATCCCCGATTCCCAATTAGCCCACCAGCGATCGAAAGTGATATTGAATGAACCCAATATACTGTCCTCATCATTAAAAATAATGAATTTGGTGTGCATATCCGGTTCCACTTCGATCAGGTGATGTTTGGGACTGCAAAACACGCCGATCAATTCAATCCGGGAATGCTTCAAGCGCGCATAGTTTTGGCTGTTGGTCAGGGTCATTTTTCGCCAATCGACAATGCACTGAACCAAAACCCCCTGCTCGCTGGCGGCTAGCAAATGGGTGGTAAAATCGTGGTCGTCGATGCAATCCACGCTGACTTTTATGGTGCATAAGCGCTCGGGATTCTGGTGCTTGCAGCGGATAACCTTGTCGATCAGGTCGTGAATATAACGCTTGGGATGATAAGGATGGTGCTGCTGTCCTTTGGTGAATTTGGGTACCAGTTGCAAGGCGTCGAAATGATGGTTATACCAATCCGCATCGCTCTGCAATTCGCCGGCATTCAGTTCGTAGCTGCGATAATTGTTGGTCGTCACCCAATCGCCGGCAATCCTTCGGTACTGCGGATAGTCGCCCTGAAGCTGCTGCCAGTCCATAAAGATATACTCGTTCCGGGAAGCAATGGAGCGCTCGTCCAGATGCACAATAAAGGCGAACTTAACGCAGTTGATCTGGCCGAAGTTGCTGGAAAACGGATGGATATAAAAATCCCGGGTGCAACGTTTGTGATGATTCCAGTGAATATCATAGGCGTCGGTATCGACTATATACGTTTCGCAGATCGCATCGCGATAGACCTTTAGGATAACTTTTACATTGGCCTGAACGCCGTAAAACACATCGAAATCTATTTTTCCCCAGCGGATATAGAATTTGTCGTTGAAGTCGTTCACTCTTTGAAAAGAGCCGCCCAGGTTTCCATGAGTGGGCGCGGCGTAATGTTCAGCTATCTGCATAGGTTTATCTCCATGGTAAAGGTATTATTATTTACCTCATGCCGGACGGGATTTGAAACCCCGTCCGTAATATTTACATATATAAAACGTGAAAGTGCAGCAAGAGTGCAGGCTTCGCCTGCTATGCAAGCACCAAAACCAGGCGCTTTAGGCGAAGCCTTTCACCTTACACATTAGGCTCAAAGGTCATCAAATACCCGCAATGATCGGAAACCCGGCCATAATCCTGCTCGGTAAACAAAACCGTCGCCGACGTGACATGCAGCTCGCTGGTTTTATTCAAAAATATATAATCAATACGATAATCATCGCTCAGATAATCTTGCCAGTAAGGATCGTTAACTCTGAAGATCTTTTCAAACACGCCCTGCGAATTGGCCGCCAGATACTGATCGTCATATTGGTGGGCATCGGCAACCAGATGATAGCCTGTCGATCCGGCAGTAATATTAAAATCGCCGCACAGCAGCGTGGCGCAAACCTGCGCCGTCTGTTTAGCCTTGGCCCACTCGCACAATCGATTAAACTGCTCGGCAAAGCCGTCTTCCCACCAGCTTAAATGCGCCGAAAAAACATTAACCCGCCCGACATAAGGCACCTTGATTTGTGCCATGACGACTTTTCTGGAATGAATACTGTAAACGTCATGGCTATCCGACACATACTGGGCTTCCTGTTTGAGCAGCGGGTATTTGCTTAAAATGGCAACGCCTTCGCGGTACTTGGCAAAGCCCAGATGCGCCCAGTCGGTATGGATATGATAGGGCGCAGCCAAGCGATCATTGATGATTTTGGCGGAATTGGACTCCCAGTCCCCCGCCCCGTCATTCCAAAGTTCAGCCACTTCCTGTAGACAGACAACGTCAATAGCCAGGTCATTAATCGCCTTGGCTATTTGGGAAAACTTATCATCCTGATTATCTTCCTGATAACAATGCAGATTAAGAATCAACACTTTCAGCGGCTCGTGGCTAAGCGAGTAGTTTTTGCCGTAGTTATTGTCCCAAAAAACCTGGCCGTTGCGTTCAACGGAGATGCTGTATTGCAAGCGAAAAGCCCGGCTGATCCTAAGCCAGCCTTTCCAAATTGCAACACCGTACTGATTGGGATTTCTGGCATTGCTGAGCGCCTCTTTGTCCCAGTAGTTTCTTTTAAAATGGCAGGCGGTTTTATGGCTATGCTGCCAGTTATCGGTCGTCCAGTGTACGGTTACCTTGTCGGCATCGTTGAATTTATCCACCGCCACCGTGACCGGAATGTTTTTTTGTTCGCCATCCAGTTGAGTCGCAAAGCCGATGTTTAAAACTGGCGCAGAGCAAACTACCTTGATACCTGAATCAGCTTGACTGGAATAATTTGCGCCCTGCCGGTTATCCCAATACTCACTCCCGGAACTCTGGTAGCGTAATCCAAATCGGATATTGCCGGGTAGCGAATGAGCCGGACTGAGCTGGAAATGGATTTGCGCCCGCCAGCATTCCTGATCATGTTCCAGTTTGCTATGAAAACTGGCAGGCAGGGTTTGCCATATGCCGTCTTCACCCGACCAGAGCACATCGATCCGTTTATCGTAACTGACGTTTTCCACCCGCATAAAAAAATCCAGCGTCTGTTGAACGTTGGTTTTTTTACGGGTAATCACATTTTCAACATACAGCAGTTGGATTTTGGCCAAATTTTGTCTCCGTTATTGCTACCCTGAAACTCAGGTCAAAAGGAAAGATATAGGATTTAGGGTATGCCGTGCGTACCCTATGTACCGCCGGACGTCGGAGCGTCACTGCCATTAAGTTATTCGCGCTTTTGAACACCTATTGCGCGAATAAATTCGCGCCCACAGCATTCAACCATAACTATTTGGTAGCGACGTCATAGCAAAGGAACGACGCAACATCTTAAGACCGGGCAGGTTTAAAACCCACCCTTACATTTGAGGGATTGTAATCCCGAAAATCAATATCCGGAAAAATATTATCCATGATCTCCAGCGCCGTCAAATAACGCTCATTGAGCCTATTCTTGCGAAAACAGTCATGTAAATAGTTAAATCTGGCCAGATGATCGGTAACGCGTTTATTCGCATAGTCGACGGTCGTCCCCGATTTCATGATAAACGGCCAATCGGAAGCTTGCGCCAGCAAAATCGATCTAGCAGCCTGGTTCAAGGCCCGCGTCTGTATCGGAGTCAGCGTTAAGCCCTGAACATCGTGCGCGAGTTTTTCCATCTGCAATTCGGCCTTGTGCAGCAAGGGGTAAATCCAGGCATTGGTTTCATTGATCCAGTAACTGGAATAGCCTTGATCGCCCCAAGTTGATGCGGCGGGTGTAGCTACCTGCGGTGACGGCTGTTGCTTTAAATAATCTCCGCAACTGCTTAGTTGAACGCCGCCGGCGCTTTCGCTTGCCAATCTCAGCACCCATTCCAGCCAATAAGCCCCTTCGAACCACCAATGACCAAACAGTTCCGCATCGTAAGGCGCAACGATAATCGGTTGCCGACCATCGTCCATCGTAGCGCCAAGCCGATCGATTTGACGCTGGCGTTTATCGACAAAATCCTGGGCATGTTCACGCGCTTTTGCTAATGCCTGTCTCGGATTGTAAATTTCCTTAGGCCGATTATCGCCGGTCACCCGATGGTATTTAATGCCGGTGTTGATACGGGTTTTTCCGTCGAGAATATAAGGCGCAATATAATCCAACTCCCGCTCAAAACCGATATCGCTATAGTATTCGCGGTAGTCGAAATCCCCCGGATAGCCCTCTTTAGCGCTCCAAACCTGCCGCGATGATTCCGGGTCGCGTGCAAATGCCGCGACACCATTGCCGCAGGCTATCGGCGCATAAACGCCATGACGAGGTGGTGAACTGGCATCCATAATACCGTGGCTATCGACAAAAAAATACGCGATACCGGCATCGGCCAGCACCGTCTCAAGACCCGGATAATAGGCGCATTCAGGCAGCCAAAAACCGCTCGGAGCACTGCCCGTTGCCGCTTTAAACATTGCGATACCGGTATTGACCTGATTGCGGACTGCAGTTTCGCTGACATTCAACAGCGGCAAGAAACCGTGAGTCGCGGCTGTGGTAATCAGCTCAAGCTTACCGGTGCTTTGGTGTTTTTTAAAAGCCGCCAATAAATCGCCTTGATAGCGATCTTGATAAGTGCTTAACGTATGTAGATAAAAGCGGCGATAGAGTCGCGCTAATTTTTGATACTCCGGCTGCTTGCGGGTTCGGGTAATTTCCTTTTCAGCCAGTTCCAGTCGACTGTGCAAATAGCTCAGATAGCGCGTTTGCAACAAGTCGTCGCGCAACATAGATATCAGCGTCGGCGACAACGACATCGTCAGCCGGTAATCGACGTTATCCGCGTGTAAACGGTCGAGTACACCGATCAGCGGCAGATAGCATTCGGTCATGGCTTCGAACAGCCAGTTTTCCTCAAAAAAACTGTCATGTTCAGGATGGCGCACATAGGGAAGATGCGCGTGCAGAATAATGCTCAGGAGTCCTTGCCCGGAACGCGGTAAACTTGTTGTCATACTTGTTTGTTGATGCCTAAGCCAGAGGCATTTTTGCCCTGGCAATAGCTGAAGTCTTGATGATCTTGATACCAAGCCGTTCGTCCAAGCGGAGCATGAATAATGCTCGAATGGGCAATAGCGATAAAACCGTCATCTGCACCCCATTTACCTATGGCGGCTGAATAAGCCGTTTCATCAACAGGACTGGGTAAAGACACTTGTTGTTGAGTCATCGGGTTATCGATGGCGACGTCGAACCATGATGCCGTCTCGGCAGCTGCCTCTTCGTCGTCGGATTGCGAATAAATTCGTAAGGTGATTTGCTCATTATCAGACATAGACATATCCCTATCCTTTCCCAAATTCCAATAGGCATAAAGGTGTCCGGGATCGACCGGCAAAAGCATCAATTCGGGAGCGTTGCCGAACGGTTTTGGTGCAAAATCCCGACCGATTTCCTCGCCAATATCCAATAGTTCCCTGGGCGAAAGCCTGATTTTTTCGTCAAGTTCCGGCACCGGGTTTGAAAAACACGGAGTAAAATCCCGACTAATTTCCTGACTGATTTCAAGCATGTCTTTCGCCGACAGATTCACGTTGAAATTGTACTCTGAATGCAAAAACGTCATCATCAGCCTTAAACGTTACGATTACCCTATACTAAAATTCTTTCATACACTTAAGCATTATTAGGCTATCTGTTTATAGGCGACCTTGGAAGTTAAGCGCATTTAAGTATACGGAGTAAATTCCACAGGGTCTAGTACTGTATGAGCCCCACAATTAGCGGTGTTGCACAGCTTGGGAGGCATCTACTTTTGGTTTTCGTGGGTCAATTGATTTTTTTGGTTAAGGCGATGCGCTGGCAATGCCCCGGTTACACGGGTAACGGCATCGGTCTGAAAGTCCTTTTCGTATTGGACATCGGTCACATAGGCTCTTGGCGCTTCCTCTTGCGGCAATGGCAAAAACCTAATAACCAACTGAAAAATCCGCTAAAAGGTAGAAAATGGCCGTTATTGCCGGCAAAACGAAAGGCGCAAACACAAATAAATCATACACAACGCATAGACACCAAACAACTGCAGAAAATACCTACACTAGCCTGATTTTTTTCCGGCCAACCGGGGTAACTCCGTTCCACAAATACGACAATAGTTTGCTTCCATTTCATGCCCGATTTTTCGGCATTTCGAACAAACCCTTTCGTCAGCACCCGTATTCTGCCGCTTCATTTCCTGGGATAATTCCGCCGTGAATATACCGGTGGGCACCGCGATGATAGCGTAACCGCTTATCATAACCACTGCCGAGATGGCACGCCCCAGATCGGTTTGAGGCGTGATATCGCCAAAACCCACCGTGGTCAAGGTCACCACCGCCCAGTAAATGCTTACCGGTATGTTGGCAAAGCCATGTTCCGGGCCTTCGATCAAATACATGGCCGACCCGAAAATCACCACCAGCGTGGAAATAGTGAACATAAATATAGTGATTTTGAGCCGACTGGCCATCAAGGCGTTGATTAGCAGATTGGACTGATTGATAAAACGGACCAGCTTCAACACCCGAAATATCCGTAAAACTCTCAGGATGCGGATGACTTGGAGGTAATGTGAATCGGATATAAAAATACCGAGATAGGAAGGAACGATAGCCAATAAATCGATGAGGCCGTAGAAGCTGATGATGTATTTGATTGGCCTGTGTATGCAGAAAATACGAAGAATATACTCGACAGTGAATAAAGTCGTGAATACCCATTCTGCGGTAGCCAGTTGCTCCCCATACCGCTGGCTAATGTCGGCGACACTGTCCAAGATAATGGTTAAAACACTGATCAGAATTAAGATCATCAGCGCAATATCGAAGCCCTTCCCCGCCGGGGTATTGGCCTGATAAATAGTCTGGTACAACGTCTGCCGGAATGTCTCTATACGTGTGCGCGTACTCATAACTGATGTTACGCACCCACCCCTCAAAAAGCGTATTATTTCGGGATGGAAAAAATAAAACTAGAATTATACACAGACTACCTGATCTGCAATAACGGGTTTGCGACGGCGACCGGATTGTCGGCAATGATGGAAGGGGATATAAGCCATGACCAGATGACGCGTTTTCTGGCATCGAAAGCATTTACCTCCAAAGACCTGTGGGGGCAAGTTAAAGCGACAGTACGCCAGATAGAACGGGAAGATGGTTGCTTGATATTTGACGATACCATTCAGGAGAAGACCTGGACGGATGAGAACGAAATCATGTGCTGGCACTATGATCACTGCAAAGGGCGTTCGGTCAAAGGAATCAATTTGCTGAACGCCCTATACTATAGTGGGGAAGTTTCAATTCCCGTCGCCTTTGAAGTGGTGCGCAAGCCTTACCAGTTCAGTGATGTGAAGACCCGCAAGGTCAAGCGGGCCAGTGAGTTCACCAAAAATGAGCTGATGCGGGAGATGATAGCGACCAGTGTGGCGAATGCCATCAAGTTCCGCTATGTGTTGACGGACAGTTGGTTTGCCAGCAAGGAGAACTTTGAGTTTATCCTGAAGAAAGGCAAGCACTTCATCAGCGCCCTAAAGGATAACCGCTTGGTGGCTTTAACAGAAGAAGACAAGAAAGAAGGCCGTTTTGTACGAATCAGTCAGCTGGAATTGGCGGATCAGCAGGCGGTGCGCGGTTGGATGAAAGGCTTTCAACAGGAAGTGCTTTTCGTCCGCCGGGTCTTTACAAACAAAGACGGCAGCATCGGCCTATTGAATCTGGTATGCAGTGATTTAGCGTGCAATGGCGAACAAGCCGCCACGATCTACCAAAAACGGTGGAAAGTTGAGGAGTTCCACAAGTCATTAAAATCCAATGCGGGGTTGGCAAAATCACCAACCCGTACGGTCACTACCCAGAACAACCATGTCTTCATGTCGATCTATGCGGTGTTCAAGCTGGAATGTCTGAAGATAAAACACAAGGCCAATCATTTTGCGCTAAGAACTAAGCTGTTTATCAAAGCGAACCAGATAGCTTATGAAGAGTTGCAAAAATTACTGGCTGCGTAACATCAGCTCATAAGTAATAATTCCTCCTGTGAATTTGGCCTGACATTCTACCGGTTTGGTTTCTCGGGTGCTTTTTGGGCTTTTGGCGTGAAATTAGCACAGTATAATCGCTGCGTTTTTTGACGGGTAGGTTATCGCATGTTATTGCGGATTCACGGCTGCTGACTTAAACCGGGACAGTTAAGACCGTCGAGTGGGAGCGACGCACCGGCCAGATAGCTAAGTATTGGGCAGCCCGGCCGTTCGTTCTGACCTGCGTACAATTGGCGACAGTCACGCATAATTTTGGTGCGCCTGAGTACTGCCCGTTTTTCCGGGATTTTGCCGATTATTATCACCAAGGACTGATTGATAACCTTGGGTGAAAAAATTGATTCAGGTGATTGTGATCTAGCATCGGAGGATTGCCCTAGCGGTGAATCCAGCTTGCAGCACTCTTCTGATTAGGATAAATGCAAAAATATTGATACTATACCTTTTGCTTATTATATTTTTCTTATGCATTCTAAATTCGGTTTTTTAAGCTACGAAATCAGCCACGTCATTCGTCAGCGCTTTAACAAGGAAGCGGAAAATATCGGCTTGACTCATGCCCAATGGCGAGCTTTGGTACATCTGTCCAACAACGAAAACTGCCGCCAAATTGATCTGGCCGACATCCTCGAAATCAAACCGATTACGCTGGTAAGGCAGATCGACTTGCTGGAAGAGGCGGGGCTGGTTCGACGTAATAAGGACAGTGAGGACCGGCGCGCTTATCGTCTGGAACTCATGCCCAAGGCGCACGCCGTCATGCAGGAACTCTGGAAAATCGCCGATGCAGTGGAAGCGGAGGTGCTTAAAACCTTAACACCACAAGAACAACAACAGATGACCGCGCTGCTGGAGCGCATTAAAACCAGCATGAGCGAAACTGTCTGATTAATGAAATTGGATAGTGAAAAGCTTGCATAAACCTAAGCGGATAATCCGTTTTTTCACGAAGCTGATCAACGGCGGATTGTGCTGCGAACAGGCTAATGAAACCGACCGGCAAATGCTGACCCGAGTTCGTCATTTTATTGCTTATCATTACCTTGTCTGATGATCTTCTCGATTTACTACTCGGAACACTGCATTCTATTTTTGAATGAATGCATCTGCTTTTTGAGCTTATAGAAGGATTCATTGAAGAAATTCTCGAACACAGCCTCAAAGCCGCCCAAACAATGCCTCCTTAGCATTCCCTGCCATCGCTCGAATAATTTTTTTGCTTCTTTAGCTATGTTTTGGCATAGCCTTTTTTAAATTTATAGGATTGACATGCTCTTTTTATCAAAAAAACAGGACTGGCTCGGCAACATCCGCAGCGATTTACTGTCCGGTATTGTCGTTGCCCTTGCCCTGATCCCTGAAGCGATTGCCTTCTCCATCATCGCCGGTGTCGACCCCAAAATCGGGCTCTATGCATCCTTCTGTATTGCGGTGATTACTGCTTTTGTCGGCGGCAGACCGGGCATGATTTCAGCGGCGACAGGAGCCATGGCGTTATTGATGGTGACTTTGGTCAAGGATCACGGGCTACAGTATTTGTTAGCGGCAACCGTGTTAACCGGTGTGTTACAAATCATTTCCGGTTACCTGAAACTCGGCAGCTTGATGAGCTTTGTTTCCCGCTCGGTGGTCACCGGTTTTGTCAATGCACTGGCAATATTGATCTTTATGGCGCAATTGCCGGAACTGACTCACGTCACCTGGCATGTCTATGCGATGACGGCGGGCGGATTGGCGATTATCTATCTGTTTCCGTACATTCCCTGGATCGGCAAAACCCTGCCTTCGCCGCTGGTTTGCATTGTGGCTTTGACCGGCATAGCGATGTATTTACACCTGGATATCCGCACCGTCGGTGATATGGGACAACTACCGGATACCTTGCCTATATTCCTCTGGCCCGAAGTGCCGTTGACCTTGGAGACCTTGCAGATCATTTTGCCTTATTCGGTGGGATTGGCCGTAGTGGGTATGCTGGAATCGTTAATGACCGCCACTATAATCGATGATCTAACCGATACGACCAGCAACAAAAACCGCGAATGCAAAGGTCAGGGCCTGGCTAATATCGGTGCGGGCTTATTGGGTGGCATGGCCGGGTGCGCGATGATCGGCCAGTCTGTAATCAATATCAAATCGGGCGGACGTGGACGTTTATCGACGCTATGCGCGGGTGTGTTCCTGCTGATCATGGTGGTATTCCTGGGCGAGTGGCTGTCTAAAATCCCGATGGCCGCGCTGGTGGCGGTGATGATCATGGTCTCGATCGGCACCTTCAGTTGGAGTTCTATCGTCAAACTGAAAGAGCATCCGTTATCCACCAATGTGGTGATGGTAACGACCGTGATTGTTGTTGTCTGGACACATAATCTGGCGTTTGGTGTAGTGACCGGGGTGTTGCTGGCATCGTTGTTCTTCGCCAATAAAATCGGTCACTTTATGGCTGTCGAATCTGACTTGGACGAGGAATCGAACACCAGAACTTATCATGTTGTCGGACAAGTCTTCTTTAACTCGGCAGACAAACTTGCCACTGCCTTTGACTTTAAAGAAGCGGTAGAAAAGGTGGTGATAGACCTGCATCGTGCGCATTTCTGGGATATATCCTCGGTAACCGCCTTGGATAAAGTCGTGATAAAGTTCCGAAGAGAAGGCGCCGAGGTGGAATTAATCGGCTTGAACGAAGCCAGTTCGACGATTGTCGACCGTTTCGGCATACACGATAAACCGAAAGAAATTGAAAAAATCATGGGAAGTCACTAATGAACAACACTACTACAAATTTGGTACTGGCGTGCATTGACGGTTCGTCATTGACAGAAGCCGTCTGCGATTACGCCGCCTGGATAGCACAACACGTCGATGCGCCGCTAAAACTGCTGCACAGCATCGATCATCACCATGAGACCGCTGCCATATTCGACTTATCCGGCAATATCGGCTTGGGCAGCCAGGAATCTTTACTCGAAGAGCTTGTCGCCGTCGAACAGCAGCGCAGCAAGTTACTATTACAGCGAGGAAAATTGATATTACAGGCGGCAAAAGACCGTGCGATCCAAGCAGGTATCGCGGACCCTATCACCAATCAGCGCCATGGCAGCCTGATAGAGTCGCTGATAGAACTTGAAGATAGCATCCGCGTCCTGGTCATCGGCCTACGCGGAAAAATACACGAAAACCAGCCTGACCAGATAGGCGCCAAACTTGAATCCATCATCCGTTCATTGCATAAACCCATTCTGGTGGTCAATGCAGCTTTTAAGGTGCCGCAACGCATCATGATCGCCTATGACGGCAGCAAAGCGGCAGAAAAAGCGGTCGACATGGTCGCCACTAGTCCGCTTTATAAAGGCCTGACCTGCCACCTGGTCTGCGTCAGTAACGACAATACAACAATAGAGCCGTTGCTTGAAGCGGCCGCCAGTAAACTGACAAAGGCGGGCGGCATTGAAGTGATCACTAAAATATTACCCGGCAAGCCCGATCAAGCGCTTTGTGCATATCAGGACAAACACGCTATTGATCTGACCGTGATGGGCGCGTTTAGCCACGCCCGCATTCATGATCTATTGCTAGGCAGCTTTACTGTCAAGATGCTGATGCACACCCAAAAGCCGTTGCTGTTGCTGCGGTAAAACTGAAGAAATAAAGAGGCTCGTCAAAAGAGCCTCTTACCCGCCAATTACACGCTATTCAACAATCCAATTCTCAAAGACCACGACAGCCCGGGTATTGACCTGATAGCAATTTTCGCGCACTGGTTTCTGCTGTTGCGAGTCCACAATATCCTGCGGTGACGGCAACGATGTGTCCAAAGACAGGCACCATAAGCGACCGGCAATATCCGGCAATTCAATGGTCGCTTGTTGAGCTGACATATTCATCACGACATGCAGGTCGGGTTCGTTACTTTCTACACCTGCCAGAGTAAAAGCCAGAACCCTGGCTTCCGGATCACCCCATAACGGCTTGTTCAGTTCGGTGCCATGCCATTGAATTTCGGCCATGCCTCGGCCATTGACAGCCTTGCCGGTCAAAAACCGCCGCCGCATGATGGCCGGGTGTCTTTTGCGCAACGCTATCATCAACTGAACAAAGCGCAGCATATCGGCATTTTTTTCCGCCATACTCCAGTCTATCCAGGACAATTCATTATCCTGGCAGTAACAATTATTATTTCCGCCCTGGCTATGTAATAACTCGTCGCCCGCCAGTAGCATCGGAACGCCATGGCTGAGTAGCAACATGGCGAAGACATTTTTCGCCTGTTTTCTGCGCAACGCCAGAATACTTGCGTCGTCGGTTTCACCCTCAATGCCGTAATTAAAACTTAAATTATTATTACAGCCATCCTGATTATTTTCGCCGTTAGCCTCATTGTGTTTTTCGTTGTAACCGAACAAATCGTACAAGGTGAAGCCGTCGTGACAGGTGACAAAGTTAATGCTGTTAATAGGCAGCCGACCCTTGTCTTCATACAAATCGTTACTGCCGCAAAGACGGGTTGCAAGCTCGTTGATCAAGCCATTATCGCCGCGTACAAAGCGCCGGATCACGTCCCGGTATCTACCGTTCCATTCAGCCCAGCGATAACCGGGAAAACTGCCGACCTGATACAGACCTACCGCATCCCAGGCCTCGGCAATCAATTTGGTTTTGGCCAGCCGCGCGGAGAGCTCAATACCCCACAGCAAAGGCGGATCATGCAGAACTTTACCCCCCTCCCCCCGGGCTAAGGCGCTGGCCAAATCAAAGCGGAAACCATCGACATGCATTTCCCTGACCCAATATTCCAGGCACTTAATAATAAAGTTGGCCACCAGGGGATGATTGGCGTTTACCGTGTTGCCGCAGCCGGTATAATCATGAAGAATGCTCTTATTATTCTCATCATGATGATAAAAAATATCATCGCCTATGCCCCTAAAATTTATGATCGGGCCATCGGCACCCGCCTCTGCAGTATGGTTAAACACCACATCCATAATAACGCCGATGCCGGCCTGGTGCAGCGCTTTGACCAGATCGCGAAACTCCTGTACATGAGTGCCTTGTTCCGGGGTGACGCAGTAACCTGGATGCGGACTAAAAAAACTGTGGGTACTGTAACCCCAGTAATTCTTCAGCCCCATATCGGCGGTGTTCTTAGGGACATCCTGTTCATCGAAAGCCATCACCGGCAATAGTTCAACGTGAGTAATGCCGAGTGCTTTCAGGTAAGGAATTTTTTCAATCAACCCGGAAAAAGTACCCGGATGATCCACTTTCGAAGAAGGATGTCGGGTAAAACCGCCTACATGCAGTTCGTAAACAATAGCCCTTTCGCTGCGAATGCGTAGCGGCACATCGCCTTCCCAATCATAATGATCGTCAGTGACAACGCAACGCATCGCGGTAAGTTTATTGTCACCCGGCATACACGCCGCCTTGCGACTCCAGCGCTTATCACTGACGGCGCGCGCCCAAGGGTCGATCAATTGCTTGTCTTTATCAAAATGCAATCCCGCTTCACGGACTTGATTAGGCCCGTCCATGCGCCACGCATACCATGTGCCCGTCGGCAATTCGGCCACATAAACGTGCCAGGAAAAAAAAGTTCGGTGGATTTCTTCCTGCAACACGATGGTTTGAAAGGGTTCATCGCAGTCTGACGTATCAAAAAGCAACAGTTCCACATGCGTCGCATAGCGGCTGAAAATGGAGAAATTGACTCCCTTGTTTTTAGCTCTGGAGCCCGAAGGGTAAGGATTACCCGGACTTAACTGGTATTCTTTTTGCATATCCTCGTCTCGCGCTTTGTCATGACAAAGCTTAATTAACTCGTTTGGGTTGTTTTCTACTGAAAACAGGAAGTCATACTTGCTATTATCCAAAGCCAGAGGCTGCAAGGCAATGCAAAGCCTATAGCAAGATCACTACAAATACTCGCGGAAAACCAGCTTCAATCCTGTGGCTTCTCTCAGTTAAGGCATTCCAGGCTAGTTTCTTCCCTATTTAGCGATGAAATAAACCGCGTCTAAAAACCAATTATATATAAATAAGAAATTATTAATCAATAATTACAGGCATTGTCAACGAATAAGCGCATATGTATAGTATAGCTAACACTGATTAATTCCTTCCCATAAAATAGCAAAGGAGCTTTAAAATGACTGCTTTTAAAAGAGATATACTAATAGGACTCATGTTTGTCGTTGGTATTTTAGGCTTTATTTCCGGCGAATTCATTGTTTCAACTATTATGTTCGGATCGGCCGCCCTATTTAGCAATATGTTGTTAAGTCCCAGGCTGCGCAACTAAGTTTTTACCACCTCTTGATATCCTACCTCAAGCAGACTCTCTCCTGTTTGACTTTTCTCCCGGCGCGTGTATTAGCACCGGGAGTTTTTTTTGCCTGAATTTTTTGCCGGTTTTGCAAGTTACCTCATCAACACCGTCTTCACGATAACGAATTTGGAATTGGTTGCAACGACCGAATGCGCTCCAAAAAGACGGGCCAGGTAGCTGTGATAATCCAGATGCCGATTACCAATCACCCACAATTCGCCGCCTTGACGCAATACCCTGTGCGACTGTTTAAATAAGCTGACAGCAATCTGGTCGCCTACCGTATTTTGCTGATGAAACGGCGGATTGCAAAGAATCAGGTCGGCCGACTCGGACTCGAAATTCATCAAGCCATCACCGACGCAAAAAGTCGCCGCGCGCTGCTGTCCAAATACACGATAAAAATTGTCCCTGGCCGATGCCACAGCCATAAAAGACTCGTCGACAAAATGCAATGTCGCCTCTGGATTGCGTTCGGCGGCGATTAAGCCGACCAAGCCGTTACCGCAACCCAAATCGATAATGTCGCAGGCATCCTGCCGAGAAGGGAGATGCTGAAGAAAAAAGCGCGTCCCTATATCGAGACTGTCTCGCGAAAACACGTTGGCGTGGTTACTAATCAGGTAATCGGTATTTTCAAGCCGATAACTGGCCGGATAGGGACTAGGCGGCACAATCAGCCCGGTATCAAGGGATGCAAAAATCAGCCGCGCCTTCTTTCTTGCCAGCGAGGTCGTCGTCGGCCCGACCAAACGCTCCAGCAACTTCCAAACCGAAGGCGGCAGGGTTTTGATCATGCCCGCTACAATGATCCGGGTTGACGGTGTCAAATGCGGACGCAGGCGTATCAACTGGTCTTCCAATAACGCCAGCGTCTTCGGCACCTTAATCAATACCCGGTCAAAGACACCCTCCAACGGCTCAAGACTATGCAGCAAGCTGACGCTTTGCTCAGGCAAGCCGTTTGCGGCAAGATTGAGCCGCGTGGCCTGCTGAGACAGATAGGAATCCGACATCGCATCCGGCCGGAAAGCATTCAAGGCCACAGCCAGCGCGCCAAAACCATCATTCACGATCAGAATCTGCGCGGCATCGGGCGGATTCAGTTCTTCTGCCAGCGTGTTAAGCAGATACTCGTCCGCCGCATCCCAGGCGCGCAGCAACTCTCGCGGCCGTTTTGGCAGCCGGTTGAGTTCAAACTCGCCTTGAGCAACGCTTAAACGATTAGACATGACGGTTAAGCGCGTGACATGAATTTTCCGCTGTCGGTATTAATCTTAATCAATTCCTCAGGCTCCAGATATTCGGGCACCTGAACCTCCAATCCGGTGGTCAGCCTGGCCGTTTTGGTACGCCCTGACGCCGTCGCTCCCTTAATGGCCGGAGCCGTCTCCACTATCGCCAACACCACGGAACTGGGCAATTCAATACCCAGCACTGCATCGTCTATCAACAAGGCCACAATGCCTTCAAGCCCTTCGGTCAAATAGTCGATTTGGCCTTCCAAATCCGCATTACTCAAGGTGTACTGGGTATAATCTTCCATATTCATGAAGATATAATTATCGCCGTCTATATAAGAAAACTGCACCTTGGCTCGCACCAGATCGGCATCCTTAAAGAAATCATCCCCTTTTAAGGACTCATCCAGTTTTTGACCGGTTTTAAGGTTGGTAAAACGAATCTTGTACAGAGTCGACGCGCCACGGGACGATGGACTTTTTGCATCGACCTGCTTAACCGCATGCGGTATGCCGTTTATTTCAACCACCATGCCTCTTTTTAAATCACTCGCTTTTGCCACGCAAACCTCTTCTCGATTAAACTTGCCGACAACATGCAGCAAGGGTTTATAGTTAAGTGAGCTAAGCCACCATCAGACGCCATTATATCGTAAAATTTATACTTAAAACCGCCTGCTATCGGAAAGCTATTTTATGGCGCTTCAATCTTAACCATTCATCAAATTTCTTCGCTGGTCTGAAACCGCCCCCTTCAGGTCGATTATGCAAGTTTGACAACGATGCATGGGTATCGTTATCCTTTTTGGTAACCTGCTCGTTTACGGGGAGGGAACAATCCACCGACCTCTACCCGTCGGCGGGTGTCACTCGACGGATAGAGGTCGGGTGTGGATTGAAACATCAGTGAACAATTAAATCATGTCAGATAAAAAACCCACTCTCGGTTTCATCGGTATCGGCCTGATGGGCAAGCCGATGACATTGCGCTTGCTGGATGCAGGCTTTAGCGTCAATGTCTGGAACCGTACAACTGAAAAGCTCCGACCGGTCACCGATGCCGGCGCTACAGCCTGCTCATCCGTTGCCGAATTAGTCCGGGCCTCCGAGGTCATTATCTTATGCCTGGCCGACACCGCTGTGGTCGAATCCATTGTCCGCAACGATATTGCCACCAACGGTACCGCAGGCAAGTTGCTGATTGACTTATCCAGCATTCACCCGGAAAACACCCGGCAATTAGCGGCACTATTGCATCAACAATGCGCGATGGACTGGGTTGACGCACCGGTTTCCGGCGGCGTTACCGGTGCAGAACAGGGCAATCTGGCGATTATGGCGGGCGGAAACTTAGAACATATCGATATTGCCCGACTCGTTCTCGCGCCTCTTTATCAACAATTAACCCACATGGGCGAGGTGGGCAGCGGCCAGATCACCAAGATCTGCAACCAGATGATCGTCAGTTGCAATGTGCTGGTTATCGCCGAAATGATGGCGCTGGCCAGACAAGCCGGTGTTGACGCCCAGAAAATACCTGTCGCGCTGGCAGGAGGTTTTGCCGACTCCAAGCCCTTGCAAATTGTCGGCGCCGAAATGGCGACAGGAACCTTTGAGCCGGTCAAATGGCGGGTTAAAACCCTGCTGAAGGATTTGAACATGGCGGTTGATTTGTCCGCCAAACAGGGCACTGCCGTCCCCATGTCCGCTCTGGCCTCGCAACTGATGCAACTGCACGGCAGTCAAGGTTATCGGGAACAAGACCCGGCCACTTTAATCAAACTGTACACGAAAACCGATGCTTAATTTTACCGCCAATCTAAGCCTGTTATTTACCGAAGCACCCTTGATTGATCGATTTAAGGCTGCTAAACAAGCGGGCTTTAACGCCGTAGAAATTCAATTTCCTTACGAGTTAAGTGCAGCCGCGATAAAAAACCAACTGGACGCGCATGACTTAAAACTGGTTTTGTTTAACGTAGACGCCGACGATTTATTACAAGGCGGCGAGGGACTTGCCTGTGTGCCTGAAAAACGCGATCAATTCAGGCAGGCCGTTGCCCAAACCATCGAATACGCCAAGCAGTTAAAACCGGAAGTCATCAATGTGCTGCCGGGGCGCTGTCTGGATAACAGCCGCCTGGAGCACTATCTGGCAACCTTTAAAGAAAACCTGTGTTGCGCCGTCGAGGCCTTTTCGCCGCTGAACATTAAAACGGTTTTTGAAGCCGTCAATACTCAGGATATGCCAGGATTTATCATCGATAGCGGAGCGCAAATGCTTGAGGTATTGCATCAACTAAACCGCCCGAATCTGTTTATGCAGTACGATATTTATCATATGCAAATGATGGGCGAAAAACCCGAAGCATTTATTGCTGAACATATCCAGAAAATCGGTCACATTCAGTTTGCCGATTGCCCCGGACGGGGGCAACCCGGTAACGGCCAAATTGATTTCGACCGGGTGTTTTCAGCCATTGAAACATCGGCTTATTCGGGATGGGTCGGTGCGGAATATAAACCGGTTGGCGCTACGGCTGAAAGTTTAGATTGGTTAACGCCGTAAGCGTCAACTAAAAACATAAAACCACGAAAACACGAAGAAAAACCAAGGTAAAAACTTCGTGTTCTTCGTGTCTTCGCGGTTAATTAATCTATAAGTTTGTGAACTTGATAATTGCATTGGAATTAACTGTCTATAAAATCGTTTTTCAGTACATTAATAAACAATTCATCCATTAATCGATTTAGGAGACAGTTTTAAGCAATGTGTGTTGGATGTTGATTGAAAACGATCAAGCTAGGTTCGATTGATTAAGCCGCTTTCAACTCCACATGCACACGCTGGCCTAAGGCTGCGGCTATATTTACCAGAGCATCCAACGAAAACCGTGACACGCGGCCACGTAACAGGTCGTTGATGCGAGGTTGGGTGACTCTGCAATGAATCGCTGCGTCAGCTTGTTTCCAATCATTTGCCTTGATGATGGCTGTGATTTGTTGCATCAGTTCGGCTCGTGCCTGAAGATTGGCAGCTTGTTCTGGCGTGTTGGCAATCGCGTCCCACACACTGTTAAAAGTTTCGGTATTGGTCATGATCTTAAGCCCCTATCATTAGTTCAGCGTATCTCTTACTGGCAAGCGCGATGTCACGTTTGGACGTAGTCTGTGTTTTTTTCTGAAAAGCATGCAACACGTAGACCGCATCGGCCAGTCTGGCAGTGTAGATTACTCGATAAATACCAGAATCGTCCCGCACCCGGATTTCTTCAACGCCCTATCCAATGGAAGGCATCGGCTTAAAATCATCGGGCTGCTCTCCTCGCTGCACTTTATCAAGTTGGTAGCCGACATCGTGCTTGGCATCCTCTGGAAACTCCCTCAAGCTCTTGAGCGAGTCGCCAAGAAATTGTATTTTCTTCATGGCCTGAATATATCAAATTGGATATAAAAATGCAAAGCCTAATAGATGTCAATTTATCGGTGGAAAAGGCCTTGTTACAAACGTTAAACAAACAAGTGTTTTTTTAACGTTATTTTTTGGCCGCTCAAAAAGGGTTTTAAAAACAAAAAAGCCTCCAAAAACGTTAAAAAACTAAGTAAAAAAAGTAAATGCATGTTATAGTTAAAAAATCATAGGTAAAAATAAGCGAAACAACGATGCCGAACCCAAAATCTGAAATATCCACCACAGTTAGCGTTTCTGCACCAGAAATCAGTGCTGTCGATTATTCATCACGGTGGCAACTGATATGAAAATGGGGTACGCCAGGCTTTCGACGAACGACCAGGATACGCAACTGCAACTGGATGCGCTCAATGCCGCCGGCTGCGAACGCATTTATCAAGAAAAACAGTCCGGGGTCAAACAGGATCGCCTGGAATTACAACAGTGTCTAAAATCGCTCAGAGCAGGGGATAGTTTAATCGTCTGGAAACTCGATCGCCTGGGCCGGAGTTTGCAACATTTAATTGAAGTAATCGCGGATCTCGAAAATCGCCAGATTGGCTTTCAATCACTGACAGAAAATATCGATACCACCAGTCCAACCGGGAAACTGATCTTTCATATTTTTGGCTCGCTCGCTGAATTCGAGCGCGGCTTGATCCAGGAGCGGGTTAAAGCCGGACTGGCAGCCGCCAAAAAGAAAGGCACCCGGTTTGGTCGGCCGCAAGCGCTTAATGAGCCAGATAAAAATATGGCCTTGGCGATGTTTAACGGTGGCGCTACCAAGATAGCGATTGCCAGACATTTTAACGTCACCCGGCAAACCATCTATACCTTATTAAAAGCCTACGACAGCTGATCCATGCCATAACATGCTAAAAATAGAAGCAAGCCAATAATTGTCATTTGACAACGTCATACGGCAATACTACCATGTAGGAAAATTTTCGAGATCAATAATGCCCCATCAGAAAAAAGAGATTGCAGCCGCTTTAGAATATGCCTCAAGTAAGGGATGGCGGATTGTAGAAGGTGGATCTCATGCATGGGGGCAAATGTATTGCCCTTACAACGATAAAGAATGTAGGTGCGGTGAATTTTGCAGGGCAAGCATCTGGAGTACACCAAAAAATCCAGGAAACCACGCCAAGCAAATTAGACGTATCGTTGACAACTGCATTATGCAAAAACACACAGAAATTGGTGAGGAATAAGCGATGACTGATTATGATTTTACGCTGAAGTTTGATATTACTTCCCTTGAGTGCGAACCGGAATCCCTGTTAGATCAATTTTATGAGGCAGGATGTGATGATGCCATTATCGGGATTGGACGGCCAGGGCGAATCGCTCTGAATTTCACAAGAGAAGCCAGGTCGGCATCAGAAGCAGTATCAAGCGCGCTAAGAGATGTTAATAAAGTAATCCCTCAAGCAAAGTTAATCGAAGCCACGCCCGATTTTGTTGGCTTAACCGATATTGCTGATATTTTGGGATGCAGCCGTCAAAATATCAGAAATATTTATATCAAATATCAGTCAACCTTTCCCTCGCCTATCCATGAGGGAAGCATAACAATTTGGCATCTCGCTAAAGTGCTTTCTTGGTTCAAGGAGAAAGAAAATTACAAGGTAGAAGACAGTTTGCTTGAAGTTTCGGAAACCAACATGAAAATAAACCTTGATCGACAA
This sequence comes from Methylobacter arcticus, assembly GCF_050917435.1. Lineage (NCBI taxonomy): Bacteria > Pseudomonadati > Pseudomonadota > Gammaproteobacteria > Methylococcales > Methylococcaceae > Methylobacter > Methylobacter arcticus. Next base: position 815,684 of record NZ_CP159583.1, on the reverse strand, counting down.
GTTTTGGAAGCAGCCTAGAATTGGTCATAGAGGGATAACAGTTTCAAAAAGACAATCTCAATACCTGTCATTCAGAATTGTAATATTTTTAACAAGATGACGGTCGCCAAACGGCCAATTCCTGCCCGATGGTTACGATCAACCAACGTCTGCAATATGCGCAATTGCTGACTCCTATCAACCACCCAAGATTTTCAAATAACGAGTGTTATGTCAAATGGTTTTGAGGGAACGATAAAAACCGTTAGAATCTCAACGTCGGTACACGACCCAACATAGACATTCAAATGTCGTTAGATGTGAACCGCACGCCGTTTATTGCCGTCTACCGCATCCAAGGCGGCATTGTGCAGATTTTTCGGTTGCTGCACGGTGCGCAACAGTGGCCCTGAAGAAGCGCAAAAACAAAAAACGCCGTAAGTAATCGATGACGCAATGACCGCAAAAAAGACGCAATAAGAATCGTCCTTAGCGAATTTTTCTATCCAGTCCGTCTTCTAGTAATCAATAAATGGTGAAAAAGGTTTTCCAGTCGAAAATATTAAAATAAAAAAATAGTTAGCAATAATAAGCCGCGTGGAACGCGATTCTTCATCCAGAGCTGGGTGTTTTTTGTTTTTAAAAGATAATAATCATAATTTCCAGCAATGCAGCAGTAAATTGCTAAAATCAGTGCGGTCCAAGGAGAGCTTTTATTAAATAATAAAAAAATAGACAGCATAAATCCTGCTTTTCCCCACAACCCTTTATAATAATACCATATAATGTTAAAAAATAATGCGTATCCGTTAAATGTTGGTTTAAACTCATTATCTTCTGCATCAAATAAGTCAAACTTTTTAACAAAAAATCAATGAACGGTTTTATCTTTTAAATCTGATTGGCTTAATGTGTTATCTTTTACGCTTTCGTTAGCAATAATGGCATTTTCAATCGTTGTTTTATTTTTATTCGAACTTTGTACTGGTACTATTTCGGGAATATCAAAACTTAATTCTGATTCAATTTCGACAATGCATCCAATATTTTCAAGGGCTTTTTTATATTTTTTAGCAGTCTCTATGTCTGTTGAGTTTTTAACGATTAAATTCTTAGACATCAGATGAGGACGAATACGTTCCGGAGTGGTTTTAAATAACTTTGCAAGGTTATTCAAAACATCATCGGTTTTACTCCCGTCTTACTCTAAAACCGTTTAACTTTAGAGCGAGCTATGAAGTCAAGTAGCTTGCGCATTTGCAAATCGGTCATGGGCGAACCTCGTGCTAGCTGATTCTGAATACGCTCAGCCTTTTCGTGTACTGTTAATGTACAAGGCACGTTATATAAACCATTTCGCCGTACTTCGTGAATAAGGTATTCAGCAGGATTAAGTTGAGGCGAATAGCTAGGCGTGTGCCAAAAGCTAAGACTAAACGCTGGTAACTCCACATGCTGTGCGATTTCGGTAAGCAATTCATGTACACCGACTTCCATTCGTTTGCCGTGAATTCTGGCATTATCAAGCAAAAAAGTTAACTGATTGAGTCCTTTTTGTAGATAAACCAATACAGTAAGTACAACGACCATTACCGCTTCTTCTGTTGTACTATTCTGGTTAAAATCAACACGAGTAGTTCCTCGTTGCACATCGACGGTTAGAAACCCGTTGAGTTTTTGCCGGTGACGCTCATCGCTCGGTATTCTCGGCTTGGTATTTTTCTTGGCCCAAGCGTAATGGGTGTAAGGTAAGCTCTGTAAAGCAAATTCATCGAAAGCAATCAACGCACTCTCTTCATTGAGCTGTACCGTTTTTTTTTAAGTCAGCTATGAATTGAGCCTGTTCACAGGGATGGGTAGGACCATAATCGCGGTGCGCTTTTTGTAACGATAGACCCCATTGGTCGAACAATTGATACAGGCGAGCATTGCTTATCTTGATCTGCCACTTCTGCTCAATCACTGTGCGCATCCGATCAGCAGTCCATTGATAACTGTCAATGCCATAATCTGCTGGTGTTTTATGTAACATTATATAGCGCACGATACGTTGTCGCTGTTCAGACAAAAGCTGCTTCCGATGCACAGGTGCTTTTTTAAGCAATTTATCAAAGCCGCCGTGTAAATAGCTGTCGAGCCAATAAACCAGCGTCTGCCAACGTACCTTTTGCTCACTGCAAACTTCGGACAAGTTCTGCCCATCCCAAATGGCTTTCAGTGCCAAAAGCCGCCTGCGCTGCCATTGCTTTTGATGTTCATAGTACTGCTTTTGCCAAGCTTTCCTGTCTTGAGGCGCTAGGCGCTGAAGGCGTATTCTGCGAATCATACCTCCCCCTTAAATTTGGCTGTTTCACTAACTTAAAGATAGACCATTTTTTAATCAAATGGGAGTAGCGTCACTTTTTTGTCCTTTTATTACAACTTTAAAAATGCTCATATGATAATCCCTGCATAGAAAATACTCCGGTATTATTTTATAGGTTGGTGATTTCTATTTTCATTATTTCAATCTAAGTTGGCCTTTGCGCCACAATAAAAATAAAGTAATACCTAAAACCAAGAATGCAGAAAATCTATCTTCATTGGCAACAGTATTCGAGCTCGTTTTCTCTGACTGTTTAGAGTTTAAATCTATGCTTCTTCCACTACTTGATACTTCTCCAAACTGTCTGCATAACTGTTTATATTCAATTAAACCATTTTGTAAATCTTTCATCATTACAGCCTTACCTATATCATTTGGTAGTTTTGCATACTCATTTAATTGCTGCTCATAACTATTCTTGAGTTTTCCACAATTATTTTTCTGCAGTTGCAGCATCTGTTCCTGACCTGGCTTCGCTAGTTCTTGTGTTCGCCTAATCATATCTTCTATAGACTCACCGAATGCAGAAACCGACAACCCTAAGGCTATTATAAATAGTAAAATTTTCATGAAATTGCTCGTTTTTAGATAAAAAACAGCTTAGTGTGTGTTTTAAAAGTCCAGGATCTGTTCTTACCCTTCTCCTTACACATGACTTTATAATCCATTGATTTAAAATGAAATTGTATTTTTACGAACTTATTTTAATTCAACAAGTAATTGAAATCATTTTAAGTTGATGACGCAGTACTCGGACTTTTAAAACATGCACTTAGGCCAAATATATAATGTAATTTTACAACAAATTGGTTTTTTAATCACTTACTAGGGGCTGTTGCCGTTTTAAGTAGCTGTAACGGAGGACAACACACGAAACGGAATTTTACGTACGCTAAGTATTTAAATGATCGTATGATCTTGATTCTCTTACGCTAGCTCACATATTTTATCTAGTCTTTGAAAGAGTACTGCCAGACATCAAATATGTCCCATTTAAAGCTATCTATAAATGAACCACTATTTTGCCACGATGGAATGCGGGTTCCATGGCTATTTTGCGGAGAGGGGTTTAATTGGGACAACTTGCGAAAGCCGTAAAAAATGGCTTAGCGTACGCAAAATTCCGTTTCGTGTGTGTTTTGTCGGTAACGGCAGTAAACGTGTGGGACGAGACTACAAACCCCATCCCACAGTAGGCTACTTCATATGATGGACAGGGGGCGACACGGAATTCGGAGCGAATACCCCGTTAAGGAGTTTTTAGTAATTCAAGCTATTGAATTTAAGTATTTTATCTGTCATCTATAATTCCGATATTAAAATATTCTATTCACATGACTTTGTCACATAAACGTCCGTAAAGGGTTAAATGGTTAAAAAGCCCGAACAGCACGAGCCGCGTGCATACCTTTCGCCCATGCTTTGGCCTGGATGCCATCATCGTCGGTGAAGAAGTTTTGGCGCCATGCGGCGTAGAATGGGTCGTTGAGGCCCTCAGTAGATGATGTCCAATAGGATGTATATTTAAAACCACCTACAACATCCTTTTGTTTATGTAACAGGTCTAACTCGTTCTTTGTTGGTAAGTGCCAATCCGATCCATAAGCACTGGCAGCAGCCTTAGCGTCACCCCAATAAAATAAAACACCAACCTTGTTGTTTCTTACATTGGCCTGATTGACTTCGTCTTTTCTTTTAGCTTCTAACCCATGTACTCCCGTGTGATCGAGATAGAACACTATACCGCCACCCGGGCCTTCCTCGCCTATAGTATAGGGCGTATAAGACGGCTGATCAGCTGACGCACTTGTCATGGCCAGCAGCATTGCGAACATAGTTCCGATAATAGATAAAGTAAAAAATTGATGGTGCTTCATTTAAATAGGCCTTTTAAAAGTGATGGTGCTTCATTTAAATAGGCCTTTTAAAAGTGATAGTTGTATAGTGGACCCCATTGTCCAGGCAAATAATGCCTTAATTTAAGATAGAGGCCTGTTCACACTCCAGCTGAATGGCGCTGTCCCAATTTTTTGATACGGGAACTGATATTTCTGCCGCCCCGTATTTATCCACGATCATTGCACCGCCACCCCTAGCTGTTTGGTAAACCACACTGGGTGTTTCATAGCCCAATGATTGATGACGCCGCTCTTCATTATAAAACATGAAGTAGTCGGTCAATCCCATCAGCAAGCTCTGTACACTGTCATGCTGCTTCAAATAGACTTCTTCATATTTCACCGTTCTCCAGAGCAGAGCCGCTCGACAAAAATATTGTCCAGTGCGCGACCACGCCCATCCATGCTGATCGTGATGCCGCTGTTGAGCAGCACGCCAGTAAAAGCATCGCTGGTGAATTGTGATCCCTGGTCACTATTGAAGATCTCAGGCATCCCGTAGGCCTTGATGGCTTCTTCCAAACAGTCGACACAGAATCCCGCATCCATGGTGTTCGACAACCGCCAGGAAAGTATTTTGCGGCTATACCAGTCGATGATTGCCACCAAATAAACGAAGCCGCGCGGTAGCCGGATATAAGTAATATCAGTGCTCCATACCTGATTGGGGCGAATGATGTCGATGCCCCTTAACAGATAGGGATAAATCTTATGTTGCGGATGCGGCTTACCGGTATTGGGGCCAGGGGTCATCCCAGCCAGGCCTAGCGTTTGCATCAAGCGCTGAACTCGTTTGCGATTAACCCTGTGCCCAAGTCCGCATAAGTATTTCGTCATACGCCGTGAGCCATAAAAGGGGTGCCGCGTATACTCTTCATCGAGCAACTGCAACAACAGGCATTCATCTTCATCAACGGCTTTCAGTAAACGCTTTTTATGGGCATAGACGACCGAGCGCGTAACCTGGAGCAGTTTGCATTGCAGGGATAGCGCCAGTGTATTATCCGGTGCTATCCACGATTGCCGCTCATCTATAGGCTGAGTCCAGACTTTTTTTTAAGCCAGTCCAATTCCATGTTCAATTGCCCGATTTTGGCATACAGCCGATCCGGATCGCTCTGTGCATCGGTAGGCTTCGGTCCCCGCTTACCATCAAACAGGCTGCCTGCATTGTCCATCAATTCCTTTTTCCATTGACTAACCTGAGTCGGATGGACGTTGTTATCCTGGGCAATCTCATTGATGGTCTTTATGCCTCGAACCGCTTCCAAGGCGATCTTGGCTTTTTGCGCCCCTGTATAAATCTTCCGTTTGCTTTCGCTCATTTCCTGCTTCTCATTTATCGACAGAGCATAGCTTAAACTATTGTCCGGTTTTCGGGGTCCACTATACTTCCAAGGGCATCAAAATCCCCAAACATTAGACAAAATAATGGCAGTTAAAAATACCATACCGCTTTGCTGATTGAATAACGGTGCGCGCGGCGCGCCCTACGCAAGCCAAAAAGCCTAGGCTATCAATTTCAAATACTTCTGATACAGACTTTCCTTGTCCTCAACATGCTTGGCATCTTTATCGATGCAATCGACCGGACAAACTTCCATGCATTGCGGCAGATCATGATGGCCTACGCACTCGGTACACAAGTCAGGATTAATGATATAAATATCATCGCCTTGAGAAATCGCACCATTCGGGCATTCCGGCTCGCAAACATCACAATTGATGCATTCTTCATTAATAATAAGGGCCATACAAACTCCTACACACTACAACACGGATGAGCAATTAATCTTGCTCAACCAAATAAACTCAAACACTTCTTATACAAACTGCCTTTGACTTCATGGATACCCTCATTGGGGCAAACCGCTTCACATAAGGGTTTGCCATATCGTTCCCTGCATTCGGTACACAAGGCGGGATTTATAACATAAGCATCCTCAGTCTGAAAAATAGCCTCATTCGGACACTCGGACTCGCAAACGCCGCAGCGGGCGCATTTATCTTCATTAATAACCAGGGCCATACTTTACTCGGACCTGAATTTGTCAATCAAACATTGGTGAACAAGGTCGGGGACAAAACAGGACACATCGCCGTTCAGCTGGGCAATTTCCCTGATCATGCTCGAAGAAATGAATTCATATTGTTCGGCCGGGGTTAGAAACACGGTTTCCAGTTCCGGGGCCAGACGCCGGTTCATTCCGGCCAATTGAAACTCGTATTCAAAATCGGATACCGCGCGCAAGCCCCGTAAGATCACATTGGCTCCCTGCTGTTTAGCGCACTCAACCAGCAGGTTATCAAAGCCGATCACCAGCACATTGGGAAATTCCGAGGTGACCGCTTTAGCCAAAGCCACCCGCTCGTCCAGAGAAAATAACGGCGTTTTACCCCTATTGACCGCGACTGCGACCACTACTTTATGATAAAGCCTGGACGCTCTGGCAATCAGATCCAGATGTCCATTGGTAATCGGATCAAAGGTACCCGGATAAATTGCAGTGGTTTGCATAGCGTGTTATTTTCAAAAAAATCGGCAATTCTATACCAAGAGGCTGGTTTTAAATACTCATTTAATTTGGAGTTCAAGATTCAGGATTCAAGGCGGCGCAACCTGGAGCCTTGTTTTTTCGTCTTTCACCTTATCCTCAAACTTCCGCCCGTTCAAACAAATGATAACCAACCTCGCCCGCGCTCTTGCTTTTCAGCAGCCGCCAATTTTCGGGCATTCCAAAAAAATCAAAATGTCGTTCCGTTTCAACATAAATCTTGGCATGTTTAGCCAGCCAAGCGTTTTGTTCCAACAGTTGACACGTTTGAATCACCAGAGACAACCCGAATGGCGGATCGAGAAACACCACATCGAAGACTTGTGCGTCCCCGGCCAGATAGCGCAATACATCGCTTTGCACTGTTTTTATCTGAGTCGCAGACAGCGCAACGATATTGTCCTTTAAACTGCGACAGGCCTGAATATTATTTTCTACCTGAACGACCAATTTTGCGCCTCTGGAAGCGGCTTCAAAGCCCAAAGCGCCGCTCCCGGAATACAAATCCAGGCACTGTTTGCCGGAAATTTCATAGCGCAACCAGTTGAATACGGTTTCCCTGACTCTGGCCGGCGTGGGCCTTAAGCCCGGCGCATCGACAAAATTTAACTGCCGACTGCGCCAGTCCCCGCCGATAATTCTGAGCTTATTTTTCACGCTTATTCTCGCTCCCGCCTACGGTGATAGTTTGCATCAACTGCGGATCAACGCGCTGCTTGAAAGCGTCTTTTATCGAGGCTACCGTCACCTGCTCGACGTGTTGCCGAAAGGTATCCAGATAATCCAGCGGCATGTCATAAAAACCGATCATCGACACGTAGCTGGCCAGTTCTTTATTGGTATCGAAACGCATCGCAAAACCGCCGGTGATGTTTTTCTTTGCGGCAATCAGCTCGGCTTCTGTCGGCCCTTGCTCGATAAAATCGCTCAGGGTTTTATTCAGTACGTCCAGCGCTTGCCCGGTTTGATCGTTGCGAGTTTGCAAGCTGACCGTGAACGGCCCTTTCCTGGACATTGGCACAAACGAACTGCGTGCGCTATACGCCAAGCCGCGTTTTTCCCGGACTTCCTCAAACAGCTTTGACACCAGTCCGCCGCCACCCAGAATATGATTGCCGACATACAAATTGAAATAATCGGGATCCTTGCGGTAAGTGCCGGGCATCCCGACCAGAACATGCGTTTGCGAAGAGGGAAATTCGATATGCTGCCGGTCTGCTTTTACCGGCATAACCACTTCCGGCACGGGTTCCGGCTTTGATCCTGTCGGCAAACCGGAGAGCAAGGTCTCGGCGGTAAGCTCGGCCTGTTTTCTGGACAAGTCGCCGACAATCACCACTATCGCATTGGCGGCGACATAATATTGCTGATAGAAGCTGCGCAAATCCGCTGCTTCAAAGCCTGACACCGTGATAATCGAACCGGAACTCGGATGCCCGTAAGGATGATCGCCGTACAAAGCCTTATAAAAAGCGATGCTGGCCAATTCGGCAGGCGATTCTTCCTGTTGCTTTAAACCGGCCAAGGTCCGGTTTTTTTCCCGTTGAAAATCGGCTTCATTGAAACGTGGACTAGCCAAAATGACCTGCATAGTCTCCAGCGCTTTATCGAATAAAGGTTTATCAATTAAAGTGCGCAATGAAACAGAAGCCATGTCGCTGGAAACACTGGAACCGAATTTCGCTCCGACACTCTCAAAGCGCTGGGCAATGTCATCGGCATTCCACTGCCCGGCACCGGTATCAAGCAACGCGGAGGTTAATGCGGACAGGCCGAACTGGTAGCCGTCACGCGCACTGCCGGCATCGAAAGCAACCTGTATGTCCACCATCGGCAGGCCTTCGGTATGCACATAATAAACCCGGCTGCCTTGCGGCGTTTGCCAGTGCTCGATTTTTGCAACGGCCCAAACAGACTGGCTAAACAATAAAAAAACAAGGCTTAACAGATGGATGCGCATTATTTAGCTCCTTTTTCAGTGTTGGTATCGGTAGCGCTTTCATTGATCGGTAAAGGTTCCAAATAAGCGACACTCAATTTATCTTCGATCAGATATTTACGCGCCACGTCGCGCACCTGTTCTGCGGTAACCTGATTGACCTTGGTCACATATTCATCGGCTTTTTGCCAACCCAGACCGACCGTCTCCAGCATACCCAACTGCATGGCCTGATAAAAATTGGAATCCCGCTCGTAGACTGCCGCCGCTAAAACCTGCGCCTTAATGCGCTGTAATTCATCCTTCTCGACCGGCTTGATTTGCAAATCGGTAATCTCGTTTTTTAACGCAGTTTCCAAGTCCCACACGGTTTTCCCGGCCGCAGGAGTCGCTTCCAGCGTAAACAATCCCGGCAACCTCGAAGCCAAGCCATAACTGGCACCGGCAGAAACGGCCAGTTGCTTGCCGCGCACCAGTCCCGAAGACAACCTGGCACTGCTGCCGCCATCGAGCACACCGGCCAAAACCTCCAACGCATAAGCTTCCCACTCGTGTTCCGCTGTCTTCAATACCGGTACTTTGTAGCCCATTAACAGATACGGCAATTTTGCCGGTAACTTAACCGTCATCTTGCGCACGCCGAGCTGTTCGACTTCATCCTGCGGTTTGACGGCTTTAACTTCGCTGGGTTTAAGCGAGGCAAAATATTTTTCCGCCAGCGCGAACACTGCTTTAGGCTCCACGTCGCCCGCTACGACCAGGGTAGCATTATTGGGCGCATACCAACGCTGGTACCAGGCTTGCAAATCTTCAACTTTATAATTGGCAATGTCTGAAGGCCAGCCGATCACAGGGTTTCTATAAGGGCTGTTGGTATGAGCCATCGCCATAAAATGTTCCTGCATTTTTGCCTGCGGATTATCGTCGGTGCGCATTCGGCGTTCTTCGGTCACTACCTCTAATTCTTTTTTCAATTCATCGGCCAACAGATGCAAATTGCGCATTCTATCGGCTTCCAGTTCAAAACTGACGGCCAGCCTTGACGCCTCCATGGTTTGAAAATAAGCGGTGTAATCCGACCCGGTAAAGGCATTCTCGTCGCCGCCATTTTCGGCGACAATCCGCGAAAATTCACCGGCGGGATGCTTGTCAGTACCTTTAAACATCATGTGTTCAAGCATATGAGAAATGCCGGTAATACCGCCCGGCTCATAACTGGAACCCACCTTGTACCAGACTTGAGACACTGCAACCGGAGAACGATGATCCTCCTTAACCAGCACTTTCAACCCGTTCCCTAGCACATGCTCCGACACTTTAGTCGGGGCGGCGCTGCTCGCAAAAACCGGTAGCCACAATAATGCGACGCATAGTAATCGATTGTTCATAAACTCCCTCTTGGGTCAATGTTAAGGAATGGATGTAGATGCTAATTTTCTAACGCCGAGCTGTTACTGAATATTAAAATTAAGCTGTCGATGATGTTTTATGCTGAGCAGCACTATTTCCTGACTATCCAGCCAATACAGCACAAGGTAGTCTTTGCTCAGGTACTGCCGGATACTGGCATCTTCAGGAGTTCCGGATTTAATTTTCTGTAGCAGCATAGAGCTTTCGACAGAACCCTGCGGTTCTGCAAGAAAGTCTTTGCCCAACAAAGGGAAGTGCTGCAAATTGGGAATGATGGTGTCAAAAAGCTGATCTAACAACACTTCGAATTGCCTTGGTTGCTCAATTTTTTTAAAAAAACATTCGATTTCATCAAGGTTACGTTCAAAATTCGCAGCTACCCTTATCTTGAACTGCACCGACATCTTCACCGGCCATATTTTTCTTGGAGGGCATGTACGTCAAGCAATCGGTTTGCGTCACGGTCATTTAAACCTTGCTCTACTTCCTGCATAAGCAATAGGTGAATATGTTCCTGTTCAAGCCTGTGATAATAATCCAGTTTTTTTGCTGCAACCAAAGCAATGTAACTTTCGCCATTACGGGTGATAATTTTTTCCGCACCGGCACAAACATTTTCAGCGAGTTCGGTAAACCGTGCCCTGACTTGACCGAAAGGGATAATATCTTCACTGGAGAATGCCATAATAACCGCCTTTAACTAATCTTTTAATGGTTACGTTAATGTATATCCGTGTTGTTGACTTGTCAACGTTTAGAAAAATGGTTTTTGTGTATACTGCATAAACTTAAAATTTGAGATAACCGCCATTCCACGCTGGATAATAAACTTTCAACCGAACCCAAGGATTAACGCATGTCAGACGTTAAAATTTATGACATAAAGCCGGAAATAGCGGCCAAGGCACACATTACCGCTGAAACTTATAAAACCCTGTATCAGCGCTCCATAGCCGAACCGGAAGTTTTCTGGGCTGAACAGGCCGAGCTGTTCCTGGACTGGAGCAAGCCTTGGGATAAAATCATGGACTGCGATTTTTTGACCGGCCATATCCGCTGGTTTGAAGGAGGAAAACTCAACGTCAGCGTCAATTGCCTGGATCGCCATCTAGCCACGCGCGCCGATCAAGTTGCCATTATCTGGGAAGGCGACAACCCGGCGCAGGACAAAAAAATCACTTACCGGCAATTGCACGAACAAGTCTGCAAGTTTGCCAATGTGTTAAAAGCGCAGGGCGTCAAAAAAGGCGACCGCGTTTGCATCTACCTGCCGATGATCAGCGAGGCGGCAGCGGTAATGCTGGCCTGCACCCGTATCGGCGCGGTGCATTCCATCGTGTTCGGCGGGTTTTCCGCCGAGGCGTTAAAAGACCGGATTCTGGATGCCGATTGCCGGTTTCTGGTCTGCGCCGACGAAGGCCACCGTGGCGGCAAAACCGTACCCATTAAAGCCAACGTCGATGAAGCCGCTGCCGCCTGCCCCAGCCTTGAAAAAGTCATCGTCATCAAAAATACCGGCAATCCGATAGACTGGCACGAACAGCGCGATGTCTGGTATCACGAAGCGATGGCGACGGCTACCCCCGATTGCCCGGCAGAGAAAATGGATGCCGAAGATCCGTTATTTATCCTGTACACCTCAGGTTCCACCGGCAAACCTAAAGGGGTTTTGCATACTACCGGCGGTTATTTGTTGTACACGGCCATGACCCACAAATATGTCTTCGATTACCATGATGGCGACATTTACTGGTGTACCGCCGATGTAGGCTGGGTAACCGGCCATTCCTACATGATCTACGGCCCGTTATGCAACGGAGCCACCACCTTGATGTTTGAAGGCGTACCGACCTATCCCGATGCCAGCCGCTTTTGGCAAGTGATCGACAAACACCAAGTCAATATCTTCTACACCGCACCGACCGCCATTCGCGCACTGATGGCACAAGGCAATGAATTTGTTACCCGCAGCTCACGCCGCAGTTTAAGAATTCTCGGCAGTGTCGGCGAGCCCATTAATCCGGAAGCCTGGGAGTGGTATTACCATGTCGTCGGCGACGGTCGCTGCCCTATCGTCGATACCTGGTGGCAAACCGAAACCGGCGGCATATTAATCACCCCGTTGCCCGGTGCGATAGCTTTAAAACCGGGTTCCGCCACCCTGCCCTTCTTTGGCATCAAGCCTGAGATCATGGACAACTCCGGCCAAATTATGGAAGGTCTAGCCGAAGGCATTTTAGTCATAAGTCGATCCTGGCCGGGACAAGCGCGTACCGTTTACGGCGATCATCAACGTTTTATCGATACCTATTTTAAAAACTACCCCGGTTATTATTTTACCGGCGACGGTGCGCGCCGCGATCAGGACGGCTATTTCTGGATTACCGGACGGGTTGACGATGTGATCAATGTATCCGGTCACCGCATGGGCACGGCGGAAATCGAAAGCGCTCTGGTACTGCATGAACATGTCGCCGAAGCGGCGGTAGTCGGCTATCCCCATGATATTAAGGGGCAAGGCATCTACGCCTACGTGACCTTAAATGTCGGCATTGAGCCTTCTGAAGAACTGCGACAAGAACTAATCGAGCTGGTCAGAAAAGAAATCGGCCCCATTGCCCACCCGGATGTTATCCAATGGGCGCCGGGTTTACCCAAAACCCGTTCCGGTAAAATCATGCGCCGTATTTTGCGTAAAGTGGCCTCCAATGAGATTAACAGCCTGGGCGACACCTCCACGCTTGCCGACCCGGCCGTAGTTGACGATATTATTGCGCATCGGGCTAATAAGTGATCGTTTAATAACCCTCTGTATACGCAGATTACGTATTTTAATGGGGTTAAGTAGGGCGTGCCGCGCGCGCCAGAGCAGCACCGAAGCCCTGAAGGCTAGCACGGCGCGCCCTACGCCTGAGCCATTACAAAAAAACGGCCAATGAATATCATCTTTAAAGAATACAGCCGGGTTGTCTGGCAGAAAAAATGGCTTTTCCTGCTGGCCCTATTCGCGTTGGCCTCCGCCATGACCCTGGATTTATCAGCGCCGATTTATTACAAAAACATTGCCAACGGACTGGCTGCGCCTTATTCGGATGCAACCCTGGCACTAATGCTGGACAACCTGAAACAGGTCGGAATTATTTATGCGGGCATCTGGTTGTCATGGCGGTTGCTTGAAATCGCTATTATCCCGCTCGATGGCGGCGGCGTTAATCTGCTGGAAAAGCGCTGTTTCGAGGTGCTCAAAAAACAAAAATATGTCTTTTTCGAAAACAGTTTTTCCGGCAGCTTAATCAAGCAGGCCAACCGCTTCTCGCGTTCTTTTGAAATCATCATGGACTGGTTTCTGTTCCAGTTTTTCATGAATATCGTGGCAATAGGCATTGCCTTTGCGATCTTCTACCAACAACAGCCGGAATTCGCGGGCTATTTTCTTGCCTGGGTCGTACTCTTCGTCACCTGGACTGTTGTCTACTCGATATGGAAACTGCGCTTTGATAAGGCCGTAGCCCAGGCCGACTCAACCGTCGGCGGCGTGTATTCGGATGCGGTCAGCAATATTTTCATCGTCAAAAGCTTTGCCCTGGAAGCCGCCGAACAGGCGCGCATCAATCAGGCCTCGGATTTTGTGTACCGGAAGAAAAAAATCGCCTGGGTATTAATGTTTTTTTCCTTTGCCGTGCAAGGCTTGATGACTTTCGGTATTGAATTGCTGCTGGTTTATTTGATGATCCAAAAGTGGAAAACCGGCAACTTTCAGGTCGGCGAGTTTGTTTTGTTTCAATCGATCATGATCATGCTGATCCAGCGTTTATGGGAGTTCGGGCGCAATTTCAGGAACTTTTTCACCGCCCTGGCCGATGCCTCCGAAATGGCCGAGGTGTTCAGACAGGAAGATGTCGAAGTCGATCCCGACCATGCCCAAGCACTGGCCATCACCCACGGCGCCATCGACTTTAATAACATCTGCTTCACCTATAATGAAGCCAACTCGCGTCAAACCCGACTGTTTGAGAACTTCTCCCTGAACATCAAAGCCGGTGAAAAAGTCGCACTGGTCGGCCAATCCGGCTCCGGCAAATCGTCGTTAACCAAACTGTTGTTCCGCTTTCTCGATCCCCAAAAAGGCAGCATCAGCTTTGACGGCTTGGATGCAAAAGCCTTTACGCTGAATTCGTTGCGCCAACAAATCTCCATGGTGCCGCAGCAACCGGATCTGTTTCATCGTTCGATACGGGACAATATCACCTTAGGCGCTGACATTTCAGAGGAACGGCTGCTTGATGTCGCCGCAAAATCCCACTGCCTTGAGTTTATCCAGGATTTGCCCGACCAATTCGACACGCTGGTCGGCGAGCGCGGCGTCAAGCTTTCCGGCGGCGAAAGGCAGCGCATCGCGATAGCCCGCGCCTTTCTGGAAGATGCGCCGATTGTGGTGCTGGATGAAGCCACCAGCGCGCTGGATTCACTGACCGAACAACAACTCCAAACCGCTATTTTCGAGTTGATTAAACATAAAACGACGCTGGTTATTGCCCATCGCCTTTCCACTATTTTAACAATGGATCGGATTGTCGTGCTCGAAAAAGGCAAGATCATAGAGCAAGGCACCCATCAGCAGTTGCTGGCTAAACAAGGCAAATACTACGCCATGTGGCAACATCAAAGCGGCGGTTTTCTGGTTGAATAGAAGCCATTGCAAGTTTCACCGCATTGTTTTTATTTTCTCGCTAAACCACTACATATCGTGCTATTCTGAAAAAAAATCACTACATATCGATTGCCGAACCTAAGTCGGCCAGTCTTTAAATTTCCACTACTCGCAGAGACATCCTAATGCCGGCAAAGCTACACGTCATCCCAAACACCGTGACCGAAATACCTTTCCAAGACGCCTCAATGGATATTTGGGATACCAAATACCGTTTAAAAACCAAAGATGGCGATGCTATTGACGGCTCCATCGACGAAACCTACCAACGGGTTGCCAAAGCGCTTTCCGAGGTAGAAAAAGGCAAAGCCAAGCAGGAGCAATATTACAAAGAATTTTTGTGGGCCTTGCGTCAAGGCGCTATTCCGGCCGGGCGAATTACCTCCAATGCCGGCGCCCTCGAACATAAACCGGCAACATCGACTATCAATTGCACGGTATCCGGCACCATCGCCGATTCCATGGACGATATTCTGGGCAAGGTGCATGAAGCCGGATTGACCCTAAAAGCCGGTTGCGGTATCGGGTATGAATTTTCAACCTTAAGACCTAAAGACGCTTATGTTTCCGGTGCAGGCGCTTATACTTCCGGCCCGTTATCGTTCATGGACATCTATGACAAGATGTGTTTTACCGTGTCGTCCGCAGGCGGCAGACGCGGCGCACAAATGGCGACTTTCGATGTCGGCCATCCCGATGTCGTCGAATTTATCCGCGCCAAACGCGAAGACGGACGGCTGCGCCAATTCAACCTGTCGCTGCTGATTACTGCCGAGTTTGTCGAAGCGGTAAAAAACGACTTGCCTTGGTCGCTATCATTTCCGGTCACCGCAAAAGAAGTCAAACTGGATAATCTGGATTTGGCTGACAGCACACAAATCATCTGGCGCGACCTGCCCTACACAGACGGCTATATCCTTAACGACGACGGCATGGTCGCCTGCAAAATAAGCAAAACCATGCCCGCACGTCGTCTGTGGGACATCATCATGAGTTCCACTTACGACTATGCCGAACCGGGATTCATCCTGATCGACAAGGTCAACGAGATGAACAACAACTGGTTTTGCGAGAAAATTCGTGCGACTAATCCATGCGTAACTGCAGATACTCGCCTACATACGCAACATGGCATGGTAAAAATCGGCGACCTTTACGCCAGCGGCTCCCCATTAAATGTGACCGTCGATCATCGCGCACTCGGCTTGGAAGATAAAGGAACGACTATCCGACCTGCCAAACCTGCTTTTATGACGGCCGCCTCGGCAGAGGTTTATCGGGTAACCACGCGTGATGGTTATGAAATTAAAGCCACTGCCTGGCATGATTTTTATACTCAGCGTGGCAAAATCAAATTAAAAGAGTTGAAGTTAGGCGATAAATTACGGATTCAATCCGGTAAAGGTCAATTTGGACAACAGGGCGATAATAATTTTGGCGTGTTACTGGGCTTAATTACCGGTGATGGCCATTTCACCAATCGAGGTAAACAGCAACAGGCTGCGGTGATTAATTTATGGAACGGTGATCGTGATTTTGCGCCCAAATTAGTCGCTTATATTAATCAATTAATAGTCTCAACGGCGTTGTCACACAACACGTTCAGAAGTTACGCGGTTTCCGCAGTAGCTGTGCCGGATCGTAATATGATTATGATCCGCTCAGTACTGTTGGCGAGAGTGTTGGCGTTTTATGGTTTTAATAAAGACAGCAAACTCCGTGTTCCTGAAGTCATTTGGCAAGGCAATGAAGCCTGTGTAAAAGGTTATTTAAATGCTTTATTTCAGGCTGATGGAACCGTCAATGTCTCAGGAAATAGCCAATCTTGCTCAATAAGATTAGCCTCTTCGCACACACCATTACTCAAAGACATACAAATTCTATTAAGCAATTTTGGGGTGCTCTCAAGAATTTATAAGCGCCGCAATGCTTCTTTTAGAATGCTGCCTGATGGCAAAGGCGGACAAAAAGCCTATTCTTGCCAAGCCGATTATGAACTTATTATTGACGGGCAAGCGCGTGAACAATTTATGCAGGAAATTGGTTTTCTAGGTGACGAAAAAAATCAAAAATACCATGACTGGAAAATCGATAAACAGTTACTAAAAAAACAAGACTATTTGAGTGAAATTTCAGAAATCAGCTACATAGGAAAAGAAGCTGTTTTTGATACCACTCAGGTTGACCACAATACCGTTATTTTTAATGGTCTAGTAACCGGACAATGTGGCGAACAGCCTCTTCCGCCTTACGGTTCATGCCTTCTAGGCTCGATCAACCTGACCCGCTTCGTTAAAAAACCGTTCACCACCGATGCGCATTTCGACTGGGACAACTACCGTAAAACCATCAAGATCTTCACCCGTATGCTGGACAATGTGGTTGAAATCAACGGCCTGCCCTTAGCTCAACAGCGTGAAGAAATTACCAGCAAGCGTCGTCACGGCATGGGTTATCTGGGATTGGGCTCAACCGTCACCATGATGGGCATGAAATACGGCGATGCCGGGTCGCTGGAATTCACCGAAGAAGTGACCAAGGTACTGGCCGTGGAAGGCTGGAAAGCGGGACTGGCGCTGGCCAAAGAAAAAGGTCCGGCGCCGATTATGGAGCAGATGTTTAGCGTCACCGGCGAAATGCTGCATAAACGCCCGGAAATGGTTGCCGATGGCCATAAAATCGGCGACCGGGTACCCGGAAAACTGTTGCATGCCAAGTACAGCCGCTATATGCAGCAACTAGGCAATGAAGAGCCTGAATTGTTAGCCGAACTGATTGAAACCGGCGCCCGCTTTAGCCATCACAGCTCTATCGCGCCGACCGGCACTATTTCCCTGTCGCTGGCCAACAATGCCAGCAACGGTATAGAGCCGAGCTTTGCGCATCATTATTCGCGCAACGTGATCCGCGCCGGTAAAAAGTCAAAAGAAAAAATCGACGTATTTTCTTTTGAACTATTGGCTTACCGGGAAATGATCAATAGCGATGCGATGCCTTACAGCGAAGATCCCGACAAGCAACTGCCGGATTACTTTATCTCGGCGGATGACGTCAACCCGACACAGCACGTCGATGTTCAAGCGGCGGCGCAAAAATGGATCGATTCGTCGATTTCAAAAACCGCTAACGTGCCTACCGATTATCCCTACGAAGATTTCAAGTCTATTTATGAATATGCCTATGACAAAGGCTTAAAAGGCTGCACCACCTTCCGCTTTAATCCTGAAGTATTCCAGGGTGTGTTAGTTAAAGAATCGGACCTGGAAAACACCACCTACCAATTCACCCTTGAAGACGGTCACGTCATGGAATTTAAAGGCAACGAAGACGTAGAATACGACGGCGAAATCCACAGTGCCGCTAACCTGTTTGATGCCTTGAAAGAAGGCTACTACGGAAAGTTCTAAACTAGATTGAATTGAAGCAAGTCATCCTAACATCGACGCATCAACAAGCATTGTGTTAGGGTGCACACCACTATCCCCAACCCATCGAGCCAGACAACCCTCCAGCTCCAACTTTAATCACTGATAAACCACCGAATTTAGATGGAAACAACAACACAAAGTACTAGTGTAATTTCACCGCACAAGCATTACCTAAGCAGCATATCCGCATTAAAAAAAGAAATAAAAGCACGCGGACTTTATAAAAAAGATACCAAAATGGTTTTATTACACCTGTGCGCGCATTGTATTTTTACCGCCGCCGGGATAACCCTATTTATACTATCCACCCATTTATTGCTGACCCTGTTAGCCACGGCTTTATTGCTTGTCGGATTGCTAGGGATAGGCACGCATACCCATAATTCGGCGCACTATGCCAGCACCAACAGCAAGAAACTGGATGACTTGCTATCTTATTTCGGCAACGTTGTGATATTAGGTTTTTCAATTAATTATTGGCAATATAAACATAATATTGTCCACCATAAAAACCCTAACATCGTCGGTCACGATTTCGATTTTGATTTTGCACCGTTCTTCTCAGTCATCAAGAGCGAAAAAGACAATACGCCGGGCTTACACGGCTTTTATTATCAATACCTGCAAGGCATTATTTTTCCGGTTGCGATTGGCTTTCTGGCGTTCGACATACAACGCCAAGGGCTCGTCTACCTGTTGGGCAAGATGCGCAAAGACAAAACCAACATAAGATATTATGTTGATTTAGGCTGCCACATCCTTCATGTTTTTCTATGGATAGCCCTGCCCAGCTTGTGGTTTGAAATGACCGACGTACTGCTGTTTTACCTGCTAAGAAACATGCTGTTGTCCTATGCCTTGTTCTTTACTCTGGGTGCCTCTCATTTGGTTCCCGAAGCGGTTTTTGCCACTAACGATCAGAGTTCGGCCGACTTCTTTTTAAAACAAACCGCCACCACCATCAATATCCACACCAACGGGTACGGCAACTTCCTGATGTCGGGCTTGGACTATCAAATCGAACATCATCTATTTGTCGGCGTGTGTTACACCAAGCTGCCGGAGTTAAGCAAACTGGTTAAAGAGTTTTGCGACTTTAATGGCTACTCCCATACCACGCTCGGCATGCTGTCTTCGTGGCTAAAAGTGATCAGTGTTTTTTACAACCCCAAGCCGGTGATTAATGATTTGGAATTATCGAGACCACCGATAAAAACTCACTTGAGTTAAGACCCTCAACAGAGATGAGCGGCAGAGTTCCTATCATCCCTTAACCTGATTAATGCCTTGAAAAAAGGCCACTACCCCATTGCTCGAGACTACAAACATGCCCCATAAAATCGCCAAAAAAATCATCAGCTACAAAGTCCTGACCAAAGACGATGTCGAAGCGGTTAAGCCAGTGCCAGAACAGCCATCGCTGGAAAGCATGAACGAAAACCTTACGCGCCCGGAAGTGCTGCTCGGCTCCACCTACAAAATCAAGACTCCGCAGTCGGAACATGCCTTATACATCACCATCAACGACATGATCCTCAACCCCGGCACCCCCCATGAAGAGCGCCGGCCTTACGAAATTTTCATCAATTCCAAAAACATGGAACATTTCCAGTGGGTGTTGGCGCTGACCCGGCTAATCTCGGCGGTGTTCCGCAAAGGCGGCGACTCCTGCTTCCTGGTCGAAGAGATGAAAGCAGTATTCGACCCGCACGGCGGCTACTTCAAAAAAGGCGGCGTGTTCATGCCGTCGCTGGTCGCCGAAATCGGCTACGCTATCGAATCGCACATGAAACACATCGGCATGATCAAGCCGGAAGCGATGACCGATCACCAAAAAAAGTTTCTTAACGAAAAGCGTAAAGAATTTGAAGCCCAGCACGGCGAGTCGGCAGACCAGTCGTTTCCCGAAAAAGCCGTGCTGTGCAACAAATGCAGCACCAAGGCGATGGTATTGATGGATGGCTGTATGACTTGTTTGAATTGTGGGGAGAGTAAGTGTGGGTGATGGAAGTTTCTTTAACCATCAATAGTTAGTGTACGTCACACTGGATTTTTGTCGCAGGAGCAAGTCGATACCGTCGTCGAACAAGCTGGCAGTTGAGCATTATTTCTTGCGTTTGTTGTCTTCTAATACTTGGCATGCTATTTTCGCACCTAATCAAGTACCCAAAGGAGTTCAAAGATGAATACTATCCCTGGTCAGGAGATTAAGCGCCGCGGAACTGCCGCAGTGGATGATCTCCTTGCCAAGGGCGATGTCCATGTGATCCGAAACAATCAGCCGCAATACGCGGTGCTTGCCGAGGCTCGCCATCAGGCATTACTGGAAGCAGAAGATGAAGCGTACACGGCACGGGTGCTGGCATCACTGGAAGATCTGCATACAGGCCGGATACAACGCGGCACAGCGGCTGAGCTACTCAAAGAATTAGACGTACATGTACACCCTCGTCTGGACCTCAGGCTTTACCCGTACGGCCGGGAAATTTATCAAGCAGCACCCGGAAATTTGCTGCGATTCTCGGTTATCTGGAGCGCGATCCATTTCAGCCGCACCTCCGGTGCCATAAGCTTGGCGGCAAACTAAAAGGTGTGCAAGCACCTCAAGCTATCGTCTTAGCCTAACCCTACTGCTTTCGGATCAAGAAATCATCCTGCTGGATGTTGGAAGCCATGACGAGGTATATCGATAAGCGGTACTAAAATAACATCAAGGAATTAGCTTTTGCATTGTGCATTTTTTATCAATTTAATTGCTCAACTCAGGGGCAAAGGTGATACCGGTAGGTGATAGTTCAATTTCGAACACGACATAAAAAAAAGTTTAAGGCTTTTACGTCCCCAAAAGTAAAACACTTTGAACCGTTAAATAGCCCTGCTAAGTGGCTGGCATTACTTAAATTATCGACGGCCCCATCGACATCCTCCAAGACCTAAAACTAAAACTTGCCCTCGTTCTCACGTGCTACGTTACTGCGATTAAATTAAGCCGAAAATAATTATAACTGAATGCCGTGGGCGCGAATTTATTCGCGCGATAGGAATTAAAATGCGCACATAAATTCGCGCCCACGACGCATTAAATCCTTAACTTAATATCAGTGACGTGCTACGAAGGAACGCAGTATGGGACGCAGCGCGTCTCATACTGCAAGATCTGTATTCCCAGACATTAGCCACAACTCTCGGCACAGGACATGACGACGAGACCCATATGACAAAAACTAATTTATCTAAACAAGCTTTGCCTAACAGCGTTTTAAAGGAAAACCATGACTGAGGTCGACATCATTATTATTGGGGCCGGAGCGTCGGGTCTGATGTGCGCCATTGAGGCGGGCAAGCGCGGGCGTAAGGTGCTGGTTCTGGATCATGCCAATAAGGCGGGGAAAAAAATTCTGATGTCCGGCGGCGGTCGTTGCAATTTCACCAATTATTCTATTGAACCGGATAACTTTATTTCGCACAACCCGCATTTTTGCAAGTCGGCGCTGAGCCGCTATAGCCAATGGGATTTTCTGGCGTTAATCGGGAAATACCAGATTGTTTTTCATGAAAGAGATCACGGGCAATTGTTTTGCAATGAAAGCGCTAGGGATATTCTCAATATGTTGTTGGCAGAGTGCGCCAAGGCAGGCGTAATGGTGCAATTGAGCACCGACATTGATTCAATTGAACGGCTAGATAACCGTTTCTCTGTTAAAACCAAACAGGGCAATTTTAGCTGCCAGTCATTAGTGGTTGCGACCGGCGGCTTGTCGATACCCAAAATGGGTGCGACGCCTTTGGGCTATAAAATAGCCCAGCAATTCGGCATTAATGTGCTGCCTACCCGCGCAGGTCTGGTCCCGTTTACCTTGCAGCCGGAAGATAAAGAAAAATTCTCGGCGTTATCGGGTATTGCCGTGCCTTGTGCGGTCAGCAGCAAACGGCAGAGTTTTAGTGAAAACGTCTTGTTTACGCATCGCGGCTTAAGCGGCCCGGCGATTTTGCAGATTTCATCCTATTGGCAGGCCGGTGAGGATGTTGTGATTAACGTGTTGCCGCAGCTAAATCTGGAAGCGGAGCTAAAATCAAAGCGCCAACAAAAGCTTAAAAACAAGTTAAAAACGATCTTGGAAGGCTATTTGCCAAAGCGGCTGATCGCTAGTTTTCTGCCTGAAGATTTGCTGGATGCGTCATTGCAGGATTTGTCGGACAAACAGATTCAGCGGGTTGCGGATCAGTTTAATAACTGGACGATTAAACCCAATGGTACTGAAGGCTATCGTACCGCTGAAGTGACTTCCGGCGGGGTTGACTGCGATGCTATTTCATCCAAGACCATGGAAAGCAAGCAAGTGCCAGGACTTTATTTTATCGGTGAAGTACTGGATGTGACCGGCTGGCTGGGCGGTTATAATTTTCAATGGGCCTGGTCGTCAGCGTGGTGTGCAGGGCAATACTGTTGATTTGAATCCCCTGCCCCTTTTTGGCTTCCAGCTTAAGACGGGACACGGGCAAGGATTAGGTGATTTCGAATAATGAATCCACGAAAATCACCTTAAACTGTCCCGTGCTGAAGCCGCTTATTTACCTTTCGATCTGAATTTACTATAAAAGCCTTTCAGTTTTCCCGACTCTTTTTTGACTTCCTTTTCAGACTGTTGTTCCTCATCCAATAACAGCGGCTCCTCCAATTTTGCGTCTACCCACTGCGGCTCTGTTTTAATCGGCTGTTGCTTATTACCGAACAGGTTTTTAAATTTCCCCAGCGATCCTTTAGCAGCAATAACCGGTTGCGGATCGATGTCCGCTGCTACAGCAGGCGCTTCTTCAAATACCGCTTGAGGCTTTATTTCTGACGGCATTGGCGCAAGCGCTTCTTCAATCGGCGCTTCTTTCTGCCAACTAACCGCTGCATGCGATACGTCACTGACTTGAATAACCGGGCTATCCGGCTTTGGCTGTGCAATCGGGGACTCTTCAATAATCGGGCTTTCTGCCAAGCTTATGGGTTGTTGCGAAGTAGTAACGGTCTTAATCGTTTCCTGTTCCGGTTCTACCGGGCGAGTCATATCCGCCTGGTATTTTTTCAGGGTGTCGGATAAAACCTGGTGAGCATTATGCTGCTGCTGTTGCAGCATGGTTTTTTGTTCTTCAAACGCCACCTCTAGCCTGGAAAGCTGACTGGTGTGGTTATCTAACGTCGTTTGCAGAGCCTTAATCAGCACATCCTTTTCGACCAGTTTTATCGCCTCCGCCTGACAGGCTTGTTGTAACTCTATTTTTGCTTGCTGCTCGGTACGCAGACGCTCGGTTAATTGCGTAATGACCTTATCATGCTGCTGCCACAATGAATCCGCCTTAACATCTTCACTGGCCAGTAATGGTCGCTCACCAAGATCGAAGCTTGTCGCCAGTGTCTGAATAATTCCGGCAATCTGCTGGTTGCGTTGATAAAGCAACTGCTCCAGCGCTAAAGCCCGCTGTGTTTCACCTTGAGCTGCCGATTGGGCTTTTTCCCTGTGCATAACAGCCTCCGCCAATTCCTCCTGGTTGTGCTGTAACTGTTGTTGTGCGGCATTAAGCTTTTCGATACCCGCCTTTTCACCGGCAACTTTTGCTCTTTTTATCGAGGCAATTCGAATACTGTAAAGCAAAGCGGTCAGCAGCCAGACGGCTGACGCTAATGCCGCAGCATACAACGGATTGTTCAGGGTCAAAAGATACCATTCGGAAAGAAGCGCTTTGATAAAGGGCAGATAGGTTTGCATGGGAGTTCCTCAATAATAAGACTGTTCTATATTGTACTAGGAGCGCTGCTTACGATGCTGATATTTGTCAGACCCAGTACAAATGCTTCAAAAGTTTTTTGTTAATTTCAGGCTCAGTTTACCACTGATTCAACTTTTGTTTACCGGTGAAAGTTGCTGTATTTGTAGGGTTTCTGGCTTGAGTTGGGGATGGGTATTGCTGTGCTTGATTCCGACAAAACACCTACAACAATTGGGTAGGCATTGAGTACGGATGGTGCTGAATAATCAGTACGGAGTGTATGGTGGCGATAGGTGGACTTGAACCACCGACCCCGGGGTTATGAATCCCAAAAACCATAAAAGCCACAACACACCAAAGCAAATAGTAATAAACAATTCAGTATGTTATCTATTTTTTTTGTTATCAATTATTGCCATTTATTACCTTGTTTTATAATCAATTGGTACGTGAGTGGTACGTAAGAGTATACTGAAACCCTAGAAACGAAGAGACCTTGCAGGTGTTTCACCACCCATAAGGCCTTACCGACTTACTTAACAGATAGGGTTAAGCAAATGGCTAAAGCATTATACCAAAGCCGCTTGCTATCCGATAGGAGCAGTAAAATTGGCAACCATTAATAAACGTCTTACCGCAGATGGAAAACCTTACTACACAGTACGAGTCAGAATAAAAGGGTATCCAGCGCAAACAGAAACATTTAAGCGGCTCACTGATGCCAAAAAATGGGCGCAGGACACCGAGAGCGCAATTAGAGAGGGACGGCACTTCAAAACAGCCGAAGCCAAAAAACACACGGTTGATGAAATGATTGACCGCTACCTATCCGGCGCAAAACTTACCAAAGTTCAAGATGACCATACCGGCCTACACCTAAGACGCTGGAAAGAGGAAATAGGTTATATGTTGCTGGCCGATGTGAACGTCGATGCAATTACCTTGGTTAAGGAGAAATTACTTAACGAGGAATTTAGAGGCAAGCCACGCAGCCCGACCACTGTATTAAGGTACATGGCCTCACTGAGTACGGTTTTTACTACAGCCGTTCGGGATTGGGCATGGTTGGAAGATTCACCCATGAAGAACATCAAAAAGCCTACAGCAGCCCGTGGGCGTGTCCGGTTCTTGGATGATGACGAACGCGAACGCCTTTTAATTGCTTGCAAGGAGTCCAGAAACAAACAGCTCTATTTGTGCGTGATTCTGGCAATCAGTACCGGCATGAGGCAGGCTGAACTATTCGGCCTTAAATGGTCAGTCGTAAACCTGAAAGAGCGTTATTTAATCCTGCACGAAACCAAGAACGGCGAACGGCGACGCGTCCCATTGTCCGGCCATGTGCTGGATCTATTACAAGAACACGCCAAAGTCCGGCGGCTTGATACTCCCCTGCTCTTCCCGGGTATTAAAAATCCATTGAACCCAATTGATTTACAGCAGCCGTGGGAGACGGCAAGGAAAAACGCCGGGGTAACGGATTTTACATGGCACGATTTAAGGCACTGTACAGCTTCTTATCTGGCGATGAATGGCGCGTCACTGGCCGAAATAGCCGAGGTTCTTGGGCACAAGACCTTAAGCATGGTTAAGCGTTACGCTCACTTATCAGATGGTCATGTAAGCAATGTAGTTGCCAGCATGAATGAAAAGATTTTTGGTGGGGCGGGATGATTATGGCGACAAATTGGGATTACCTATCGTTGAACCTTGAGGCAAAAAATATAAATTGTGCAGAGGGTGCCTTTATTGATTTATGTAATAAAACAAGCTTAAGGATATTTATTGATCCAACAAATTTAGTTTTTGTTGATGATGACGGTGTTCAAACTCCAATTACTGAACCCGTTTTGGTTGATGATCCATCGCTATTAGAAAAGCTGGTTAGGGGTGAAGAAAGTTTTATGTTTACTTCATTGGATCGACCTGACGATTTTATATGGGATCTTGGGTGTTTTGAAATTGCTATGTTTGACAATAATCACGAGTTATCGAGCGAACAGAAAGAGAAACTTATGGTCGATGGTAGTTTAAGTGTGCATCGTGACGAGGTTTCAACAGGTCTTGGTGTGGTCATTAGTTACGGAAAACTGCTAATTTTGAGGAGCGAATATGAGAAGCTGGAAGCGCATCAGGCCGCAATTAAGCGGCGGAATTTCAGCAATGCTATTAGAGAACTTGAATTTGATGGGCAGGCCGAAGCCAAACGGAATGATGGTAAGGACAGTCAAGCTGAAACCGTGGGTGATGCTGGCACGGGTAGTGATAAGAAAAAGGCAAAAAAGCAAAAGGGCGAAGCTGACAGATCAAGAACCGAGCATTTTATCGAATGGGCAAGCCGAACTAATTATGACGGAAAACGAACTCATTATTGGCTTCAAGATGAATTGAGACGCGCCAAGCCTGATTTATGGGGGAGTAACGAACAAACTTTTAACAAGTGGTTACAAACCAGCGAGGGGATACCAGCAAAAAAGTTACTCGACAGGCTGAAACGAGAGGCAAGGCAAGCGGGTTAAATTACAGCAAAACAAACAAGGGGCATTAAGCCCCTTTTTTTGTCCCATAAAAAGCAATGGGTTAGCTTTTAGGAAAAATAGGAAATGTAGGAAATTACCATATTTCCTAATTTTTATATAAAAAATAAAACCTTACAATTTATTTCAACACAAGAGCAATTTTGTGGAAAGCCTGCAAAACAGGATAACAAAACTTTCTTATTGGAATAATCAAATGCCAACACTATCAACAGTAAATCAATTCACCGCAAAACAACCAGCTTTCACCCTTGGCGGTATGCGCTCCCTTATCTTCAACGCCCCCAGCAATGGCCTAGCCAAGTCCGGCGCCATCGTTCGCATTGGTCGAAAAGTTTTGATTGATGAAGCTAAGTTTTTTTCGTGGGTAGAGTCTCAGAACAAAGTTGGTGCCTAATGGACGCCAACAAAAACCAAGAAAATACTGAGGTTTTGAAGGCGGTTGCCAGTCGAGTTACCAAGGCAGAATATTTGCTTTCGCATGGCATGGTTGATGATGCCAAAAAGGTTCTTCATAAGCTATCAAATGTGCTACCTAAACCCGGTAAACACAATGTTAATTGCGCGGTCGAAGTGGTGGATTGCAGTGAATTATTATAGTTTCCATATAGGCGATTACCGCAGAGATACTGCACATTTAACGCCAATCGAGCATTACATTTACAGAACATTAATTGATTGGTATTTCTTGAATGAAACCCAAATACCGAAAGAAACCCAAGTGGTTATCCGTCGGTTATCTTTGGGTTCTGACATGGTTCCTAACTTGGAGAACGTCCTTAATGATTTTTTTGTTTTGGGTGAAAACGGTTGGAGGCACAGGCGTATTGATAGTGAAATATGCGAATACCGCAATAAAGCAGAGGTTAATCGAGTCAACGGCAAGCTTGGAGGTAGGCCAAAAAAACCCAAAAAAACCCAAACGGTTAGTGAACGGTTAGCGAATGATAACCCAACTGAAAGCGAATCAAACCCTAACCAAGAACCATTAACCATTAACCATAAACCAATAAAAGATATATCGTTCGATGACTTTTACTCTGTCTATCCAAAGAAAGTCAAAAAATCAGATGCCGAGAAGGCATGGCAAAAGATCGATTACGAAACGAAGTTATTGATAATTGATGATGTGAAAAATCGAGTACTGAATGATTCCGCATGGATCGATAAAAAATATATTCCAAATCCGCAGGCGTATTTGAACGGGCGACGCTGGAAGGATGAGGTAACGGAAATTAATCCGGCACCAGCTTTACTTGAAGGTGAACGCAAATACAAGGCGCTGAACTGATGAACGATAACAAATCAAGAAATATCGAAGAAATCATTATCAGCGTTTTGCTCAATGATCCAGAGCAGATATTAACGCAGCACCTTGAGTCTCGCTGGTTCACACAACACCGGCGCATTATTGATGCTATGCAGCATTTAGCAGCAACAGGAGTTACCGTTGATGCTTTCAGCGTTTCTGATCGGCTTGGCGGTGATAGCAACTTAGGTTTAGTTGTAGATATTCAGCGGAATGTTTTCGGCTCAAAACACAATTATTCAAACTACGTTGACCAGTTACGCAGAATCTTTGAAGCAAAATCTATTCAAGCGGCGATAAAGAAAGCTCACCACGACATAGGTGCGGGAGAGAAGCCAAGCGAGGTTCTATCTGGACTGATTTCAGAATCAATGAAGATGGCAAGCTTAGACGGCAAGAAATTTGTCTACGATGCCAAAGAGTCGATGAATGTTTTTGTCGATAAGCTGTCCGAGATATTTGACGCAAGAGACACCGGCGGCACTGGCCTAAAAACAGGAATTGCAGCTCTTGATAATTCAATGGGCGGTATACACCCATCAGACATGACAATTGTTGGAGCGAGGCCAGGAGTTGGGAAAACGGCTTTCGCCGTGTCAGTGCTTAGAAACGTAGCTAAATCAGGCAAGAAAGTAGGCTTTTTCTCGACTGAAATGTCTGTGTTCCAGGTAATGAGCCGATTTACGGCAATGGAAGCGAACATTAACGCTCACAAGTTACGCCATGCCGATCTTGACGAAATGGACTTCACCCGGCTAACAGCGGCAACCAGTGTTATCTCGCAAATGGGAATTAATATCTGCGATAAGCCAGCTATAACCATTGGCGAATTGTCAATGCAAGCAAGGGCGTGGATGGCAGACGGTGGAATTGATTTCATAGTCGTGGATTATTTGACCAGACTGCATCCTGATAAAGTCGGGTTCAATCAAAACATTGATATCGGTCTTATCGTTACCGGATTAAAAAATCTTGCTCGGAATCTAAATATTCCGATCATGGTGTTGGCTCAGTTGAACAGGTCAGGCGCAGCAAGAAAAGACAAGCGTCCCATCATGTCAGATTTGCGCGATTCAGGGGTTATCGAGCAAGAGGCCGACCAAGTACTTATGCTCTACCGCCCCGATGAAGATAATGATAATTGTCCTGAAGTGATAATTGAAAAAAACCGTCATGGTGAATGCGGCATTGTCAGATGCGTATTTAATCCGGAAATTATGGAATGGTCATCGTTTGCGGATTGACATTCACTTTATTAAAAATAGCCTGATACACCAGGCATTGATACAGCCCTAACCGGCAAGGAAATAAAAAAATGAACATAGAATCAACATTGCAAATTAAGGCGGCGAGGAAAATCAATGATTAGCCCGACGCTAGTGCAATTGCATGAGTTATCAGAAACATTACCCATCGACATAAATAACCAAGATGATTTAAAAGCGGCCTTCAGCGCGTGCAGTATTGAATTAATTAATGCACTGGACGAGGGAAGAATTAAGTTTAGTAATGATCTCGACCGGGCTACTTTTTTGGCATTATTAACGGTGACGACTGATTTTGCAATGGATGGTCGGCTCAAAACCGCCTTCACAAAAGTAACTATCAATTAAACAAAACACCAGGCATAAAATGGCGGCTTGAAGTAAAACGGTGGTGACAAAAAACTAAACGCAACTCAATTTTTTTGGTTGCGTGTAATGGTCGAAACGGTTTCTTGTTTAAGATATTCTGCTGTTTTTAGTAAAAGTTTCTGTGCAGCATCTCACGTAAAGGCGAATAGCTCAGACGGCATTGCGACAATGTACAGAACTAAATGCCGCTACTGCCCTATTGGTGCTGAAAGTCTGGGTAGTGACCAATACGTTCAACGCTCAGTTCTTTATAAATCAAAGGTCTGCGCTCGCTGTAAAAGACAATCACTTCGGCTAGTTAGGGGTGTGGTATGCGTCAGCTGCTACAATCGGGAGGCGGAAAATGCATGCGGACTAAATAAACGAGGACACCCTCTTAAGCTCGTTCGTCATTATTTTCACGCCAGTGTCACATATATAACGCTGAGCGGTGAGATCAAAGAACGACAAGTTAAAAAAGCAGGGCAATCGGGCTTAAAAATACTTGAAAATAGAATTTAGATGGGGTAATAATCCTATCATTTTGATTTTCAATGATAGCAAAACCAACACCTTCTATTATTCATCACTTTTCAAGCATTGAAGACCCCAGAGTAAACAGGCAAAAGAAGCATCAACTGCAAGATATTTTCTTTATCAGTATCTGCGCTATGATTTGTGGAGCTGATAACTGGGTTGCTGTTGAAGAATTTGGCCTAGCTAAAGAGGAGTGGTTCACTGAATTGCTTGGCTTAGAGCATGGCATACCCTCGCACGACACCTTCGGCGCAGTTTATGCAGCCATTGATACCGACCATTTTAGTGTCTGCTTTTCCCGCTGGGTTGCTGATTTAGCCAACATAACCGAAGGGGAAGTGATTGCGATAGATGGCAAGTGCTTAAGGCGCAGCATAGACAAAGCTTCAAAAAGAGCCGCTATTTATATGGTCAGCGCTTGGGCGCAACAAAACAACCTGGTTTTAGGTCAGGTTAAAGTCGATGATAAATCGAATGAAATCACGGCCATCCCAAAGTTACTGTCACGGCTTGATATAGCGGGAGCCGTGATTACTATCGATGCGATGGGTTGCCAAAAGAAAATTGCCGAACAGATTAAGCAGCAAGGCGGTGACTATGTCTTTAGCCTGAAAGGCAATCAGGGCAACCTGCATGACGATGTTAAAACATTTTTTACTTCGTCTTTATCTCCGGCAGTTGCCTCTGTTAGCTATGATGGTGATCATGGTCGCATTGAAACCCGCACCATTCGTGCGACAGCCGATATAGCCTGGCTGCGAGAGCGGCATGACTGGAACAGCCTACAAAGCATTATCGCCGTCACTGCCAAAAGAGAAATCGGCGACAAGGTTACTGAGGAAACACGCTATTTTATCAGTAGCCTGGGGGCTAATGATCCGAAGCGATTAGAGCATGTGGTGCGAGCGCATTGGGCTATAGAAAACAATCTTCACTGGGTTCTTGATATAGCCTTTGATGAAGATAGCAATCGTACTCGCAAGGGACATAGTGCTGCGAACCTGGCTGTCATCCGGCATATTGCCCTGAATCTGATCAAGACTGAAAAAACATCTAAGGTAGGCATCAAGATCAAGCGGTTAAAGGCCGGATGGGATAATGATTATTTACTTCGTGTCATCGGGATGATTTAAGCGCGATTGCCCTGGTTAAAAAAGTTTTAAGTAATGCCGAAGCTGAGCGGTCGGTCCTACTAATAGAGCCGGACCTCGCAAAGATTGTGGAAATTTTATTACTGGCGTTGCCAGCACCACATTTTACCGTTGATTATAGTAGACACGGCAAAGGTTAAAGAGCATTTTGCTACAATAATTATGAGGCGAATGATCGATTGTTTCAGGCTGGAGGTTGGTTTACTGCCAGCCTGGGTTTTTCCAATATTGCCGGGGTGTCGGTAATTTGTTGGTAGAGGCTTGAGTCAAAGTACTCACGAGTCATTTTTAAAATATATAGGGGAAATAATGGCCAGATTAACACAAAAAAATTGGCAGGCAGTTCGTGATGTTTGGGAATTCGATTCTGATCAACCATCTATGACCGTCGCTTCTGAACGTGCAGGCGCGAAGTTCGGTTTCAAGCCACCGCCGAAAGGCACTTTATCATTGCATATGGGAAATGATGCTAAGGCTGGCGTACCCTGGGTGCGACGTGGAACCATGACCGGGATAGTCTCTGCTGCGCATCGTAAGGCTGATCACTTGGTCAATTCTGACGATGAGCCTACAAAAATGAACGAAAAGCTGAACGCCATTTCGGCCAAAAAAGAGCAAGCCGGACGCGATGAATCGGAGGACTTACGTGCGGCCGTTATTGCTCGCCATCGACGCGAGTGGAATATCGTGCTTTTACTCAGGCAAGAGGCACTTGTTGACCGGAAAGTCGATCACAAGAAATCGTTTGAAATGTCTAAACTTGCCAAGATAAATGCTGAGCTCACCAAAATCCAGCAGGATGGTGAGCGTCGTGCTTGGGGACTGGATGATATTGCCGTTGATGTGACTAAGTTGAGCGACGCTCAGTTGCAAGATCTGATTGCTGGGAAAATGCCACACTAAGCACGGGCAAGACTGGTTTCTTCCTGTGTAATCGGTTGCTCTTGCTCAGATGCGGCCAGCAGGACTGCATCAGGATCGCAGTTTGCGCAGACATACCCCAAGCCTGAGTCGTGAGTCACGGTCATGGTTTTCTGCGACGGAGTTTCGCTCAGGGTTACGCCCATCTGCACGTAATGCACATGTGGCTGGATCATATCGATGATTGAACCGCATTTGCCACAATTTGTTATGGGGCCAATGCTGGTTTCAGCCCTAGCGATGCCAAGCTCCTGCAAGCCTTTTGTAATGCCAACGTCAGCGCAGGTCGTGCTGCAATAACATCCTATGTCGTCGGCATACAAAACGAATGCCATTGCCTGGAAGCCTGGTCCCACCGGTAAATATTCCATGCGCTCGATACGCTGATCGAACAGTACTTGATGGTCGGTTAATGGTTTGTGGCACATGGCACAAATATCGTCGTGGTTTTCCATGATCATCTCTCGGTTGATTGAAGGCAGGACACGCTAATTCATTGTAGGCTAATCGTGCTGAATAATTAACTCTATTGGTGAACTGTCTACCGCCGGTCACTGGATTACAGAATGACTTGTTTTTAACGCTACATGGAGCACTATGTGCCCTTGCTAACATTATTGAGGGTTCGTCCATGCAAGCAATTATCTATCTGCGAGTGTCAACGTCAGGTCAGGCGGAAGAAGGTGTTTCTTTGGCTGCTCAAGAGGAAAAGGCGCGGACTTGGTGTTCTTTGAATGATTATCTGGTGAAAGATGTTTTTGTCGACGCTGGACTTTCTGGAGGACGGGCAGATAATCGACCTGGCTTACAAAACGCATTATTGGCATGCGGAAATGATAATGTCCTGGTCGTGTACTCACTAAGCAGACTCGCTCGGTCAACACGCGACACGATTGAGTTATCGGATCTGTTAACCAAAAAAGGCTGTGACCTTGTTTCACTGTCTGAAAAAATTGACACCACGAGCGCGTCTGGAAAGATGATCTTCAGGTTATTGGCGGTCATGTCCGAGTTCGAACGCGATCAAATTTCTGAACGCACATCCTTCGCCTTGCAGCACAAAAAAAGCAAGGGTGAACTTGTTGGATTTGTTCCTTATGGGTCAAGCCTGGCCGACGACGGCATTCACTTGATACATAACGAGACCGAGGCTGGCTTGGTGTGCGCTGCAAAGAAACTTAAGGCCCAGGGGTGTTCATTACGCCAGATAGCGTCAGGCCTGCTTACATTGGGCTTTAAACCACGCGGAAAAGAATTTTACCCACAAACAATAAAGTTCATTTTGGCGCAGGATGTGGCATGACTATGCCGGACAATTTATCAAGCCATGCCAAGAAGGCTTGCAAGGAATTATTGGCGAACGAGGAGGTGAGCAGTAATCCGGCGGTAAAGAAGCTCTTGGAAAACAAACTATTGGATCGGGCTCCGGTGCTCCGCAAGAAGGGCGAGGTCAATCTGTCGGCACTACCAGCTAGATTCATAGATAAAAAGGATATTAACCGATGAAAGTATTTTTCTCTGACCAGATGGTCGCCAATTCAAATTCGTTTTCACCTTCTGCCGGAAAGCCTTCTCAGGCTGTAGCTTCGTGGATTAAAAATGGTTTTGCTATCGATATAGCTATTCCTGACCCTGTATCTATTGAGCAGTTATACTTGGCGCATGACAAGGATTTTGTACATAACATTCTAAGTTGCCGCATTAGCAATGGATTTGGAAACAAAAATAAGGATGTGGCTGATTCTTTACCTCACACGACCGGAGCTATGCTTGCTGCTGCACAACACGCCATTTCAACGGGTGGCTTTGCCTGTGCTCCAGCGTCCGGGTTTCATCACGCTACATGGGGTCATGCTGGTGGATACTGCACGTTTAATGGCTTGATGGTTACCGCCATGTCATTGCTTAAGGGTAGGTTGGCTAAGAAGGTTGGTATTCTGGATTGTGACCAGCATTACGGCAATGGAACCGACGATATTATCGACAAACTGGGTGTGCGTAATGTTGTTCGTCACCATTCGGTAGGTGAAAGATCAATTAAGCCAAATGCTTTTTTTGACAAATTATCCTCACTGGTTACGTCGTTTTCCGATTGTGATGTTTTGCTTTATCAGGCAGGTGCTGATCCTCACATTAATGACCCATTGGGTGGGTGGTTGACTACAGAAGAACTTAGGATGCGTGACCAGATTGTTTTTGAGACTGCAATTGATATTGGCTTACCAATTGCCTGGAATCTTGCTGGCGGCTATCAGCATGATGAGCAGGGGACAATTCGTCCTGTTCTTGATATACACGACAACACCATGCGAGCTTGTCTTTCCATGAACTGATAGATCGTTGCAGCAATCGATCGCAGCCTTCACCATCGATTTATAGTGCAGAAATGAACTCTTGCTGAAATGTAGGCAAACTGCTCGGTAAAATGCCTTTTATGCTGCAGCAAATTTAACAATATCATCAATACGTTTTATATCAGCCATTAGAATCCCTTCGCTTTCAATTTGCTTTTTAATTTCATTGAACGCTGCAAAGAGATTACTTTGACTGTTATCCGGTGCATCATAGGTAAATAAAATTTCATCAGGCCGTATAAAACGATATTTTTCCAATTGCTGAATTTTTGCTAGCCATGAAAGACCGTGGTCAATCAACTGACTGGGTTTTTCATGTTTAAAGTGAATAGGCTTAATGACCGTTTTCTTAGTATTTTGGCAAACGAAAGGAAACCGAACCTCATATTTATCCTGTTCGCCAATAGTGCCTTCCTTGTATTTTTCGCCTAAGTTGGAACGATCAAGCAAGTCGCGCACCTGCTTTTTCATTTTATCTTCATGGCCGGGCTCATGGATAAAACTACGATGAATATAATGATCAAACAGTTTATCGACAGTCGCCACTGGATCTGTGCAGAATAAAACCCGGCTATTGCTGAAACGAATAATATCTTCACGACAACGGATTAATTCCGCATAAAGATCAATATCGCCCCCCACTGTCTCTTCTAAAAAATGCTTAATCCGATCAATTTCAGCCCGAATTATTTTGCTCGTTTGCACAAAAACATCTTTGCACATGGGGTCAAAAAAACCAGTGATCCTTGCATGCTGTTTACCGTCCAGTAACCTGAATTCCAGTCGCTTAGAGGCAGTGGCATAAAGCACAATACCGATATTGGCAAACTCTTCCGTTTCAGGATACGGCTGAAAACGAATAATGCTGTACTTACAAATTTGCTTGTTCATGGCAGTTTTAACCAAATCTCTCCGTTTGCTTCATTACTAAGGCGTTGCAGGTGTTTTTCAGGATCAAAACATTGTGTCTCATCATTAATTTCAATCCATTCTGGTGGTATCTTACTCCACGCTGATTGCCAGCAGGCAAGTGTTTTTTTCATTTTTGCCTCAAAATCGAGTATTTCCACAGCATCGTCTTGTTTATTGATGAGTACAGATTTAAAAGGATGGGTACTCCAAAAATCAGCTTTATTAAACTCATCATCAAAAATCAAATTGTGATCAATTACATATAATCCTGATTCGTCCGTTTTCCAAAGTAAATTAGGATTTCCACCTTTCTCTGTCAAAGTACGGTCTTGGTTTTCAACCCAAAGGTCAAAAATCAATACGCTTAATTTTAGTTGAGCATCAATTTTCTTTACCGTTTCAAACTTTAATTCGGTTACCGAAGACACTTGTTTTGATGCAAAAACATAACCACCCTTGAGTTCAGAAGCAGCCTCGCCGTCGTAGTTATCAGTAAGCCTAGTATCCAAGAAGGCTATTTTAAAAGGTGGCACTGGCAACCCAAAAGCCAAGGCTAAATTAGCACCCAACCACTCTTTCATTAATCCAGCAACTGTAGCGGGATAGCCTTTGACATAGTAAGCGTTGCCATCGGACGCATTACATAAAAAAGGTGTCGTTCGCCCTTGATCAGCAGGTCTAATCAACTCTACGATTTCCAGCATGATTATGCGCCACCTTTATTCTTATACAGCAGCACTACAGCCCCAACATATCATTCCCATTCCTCGCCTTAACCAGATCGTAAACTATCCCGACAAAATCTTTCATGCTTTGTTGGTCTTTTAACAACGTTCTGGCAATAGCATCATGCGAAGCCATTGCCTGAATCACCGATTGCGTTACGATACTAGGTAAATCTCCGGTCATGGCCTGTGCTTTGGTGTTTTGGTTGATTTGTTCATTGACCAAATCGTTTGCCTGCGTTTTTTGGGCAATCTGCGCGGCAAAATGCTTTTGATCAACAATCGGTGCAATGTCACCAAAAAGATCATTAATGCGCTTAATGATTTCTTTTAAAAATTCTTTTTCCCTATCGTTGCCGGTTCCATCATCTGGTTTAATCGGTTCTAAAGGTATCTCTTCTTTTACACCGTCCGGCACAGTTTCCGGTTTGATTTCATAACCAATCATCATCAGTGCGGATAAATCAATTTGTTCCGGCGCGACGCCTTGTAAGCGTTTAGCTAGCAGCTTGGCAAATGAGGCGAAGTTTTCCAGTTCTGCGTCATCAAAAAAGATGAGTTGGGCAATATAGTTATAGACCCTGACAAAACGTCCCAAACGGGTTTTGAACAGCATCAGTGCTTCACGCGCTTTTGTGTATTCACTGCGTTGATGTTCTGCTTGTTGCTGGGCAAGCTCATCACCTGCCTGACTCGCCTTTTGGAAAGTGCCTTCCCATTGCTTAATACTTTCAACCAGACTTTTTAATTGAGTATTAAAAATATCCGTGGAGCGTTGTGTGGCGGCATACAAGACCTTATGGACTGAATCATCAGCCTGACCTTTCAGCACCGATCTAGCTCGCGCCTTTTTATACACTTCCAGGTCATGCAGGTTATAAATGCCTTGCGCATCCAGTTGCTGTTTCAGCTCATAGACCACATCCAAGTCCTGAATTTCCTCCAATTTTGCGCCGTCATCATATTGAGCAAAGGCACTGAGTATTACAGCAGGATCATTTACAAAATCGATGACAAAGGTTTTATCCTTGCCAGGATAGGTTCTGTTCAGCCTAGACAAGGTTTGTACGGCTTCTACTCCGCTGACTTTCTTATCCAGATACATCGCCACTAATTTGGGCTGATTAAAACCGGTCTGAAACTTATTAGCGGCCAGCAATACACGGTATTCTTTCTGCTCAAAGGCTTTGCGTAAATCCAGCGAACCTATTTCAGGATTCATGTTGCTTTCAGAATAATCCGCGTTGGGGTCAATGTTAAAACCATCATCGTCGCCTAATTCCGTACCTTTCACTTTGCCGGAAAAAGCCACCAAAGCACGAATACCCTGCAAATTGGGGCTTTCCTTAATCACCTTATCAAAAGCCAGCTTATACTTTACCGCCGCGGCACGACTGCCGGTCACCACCATCGCTTTGGCTTCACCATTCAGTAAATGCGCCACATTTTCAATAAAGTGTTGCAGAATAAAATCGACTTTCTGCGTCACATTGGTTGGATGCAAAGACAGCCATTTTGCCAGCGCACGACGGGCATATTTTTTATCGACCCGCTTGTCATCTTCAATCATCTTTTTCAGATTATAAGCGACGGAATACGGCGTGTAATTTTCCAGCACATCGAGAATAAAACCTTCTTCAATGGCCTGGCGCATCGTGTAGCGATGAAATGATTTTGGCAGATTATCGCTGGGGTCGATACGCCCGAACAGACTAAAGGTACTGTGTTTTGGGGTGGCAGTAAAAGCAAAATAGCTGACGTTGTTGGGTCTGACGCGGGATTTTTGCACTTCCAGCAATAAATCCTCGACGGTCATTTCATCCATTTTCTGTTTCGACTCCATCGCCAACACCGCCCGTAAACCCTGCGCCGTGCTGCCGGTTTGCGAGGTATGCGCTTCATCAACAATCACTGCAAAACTGCGCGCAGCCAACGATTTCTCGGTCAAAATCGCTTCCATCGCAAAAGGAAAGGTTTGAATGGTCACCACAATAATCGGCGTACCGGTCACCAGCGCCTTCGCCAATTGCTGGCTTTTCGGCAACGACGATTGCTCACGGTCTATCGCACAAATAACGCCCATTTGATGATCAATTTGCTGTACCGCCTCTTGTAACTGGGCATCCAGAACATTTCTATCCGTGACAATAATCACCGAATCAAAAACCGCTTTGCCCTCGCTACTGCGCAAACAAATCAAATCATGCGACATCCAGGCAATGGTGCTGGTTTTACCGGAACCTGCGCTGTGTTCGCATAAATATTGCTGACCGGCGCCGTTGGCTTTAGCATCGGCAATCATGCTATTGACCGCTTGCAACTGATGAAAGCGAGGGAATATCAGTGTTCTACTGATATAAGCCTTGCCTTGGGCATTAACCTTGTCCTGTTTTTCTTCATAAACAAAACTATGAAAGACCCGTAACCAAGTTTGCGGTTGCAATACGTCTTCCCAAAAATACGCCACCGGGTATTCGCCATCGGCTCTTGCAGGATTTCCGGCATGACCGTTATTGCCCTGATTAAACGGCAGAAAATAGGTGTTCTCACCGGCCAGTCGGGTAGTCATGCGTATGTCGCTGTCCGATACCGCAAAATGCACCACCGCACCGCGCTTATAGGTCAACAGCGGCTCTTTGCGTTTGGTGGTGGGGTCAATCGGCAAACGGTCTTCCCGGTATTGGCGCATGGCCGATTCTACATCCTGGGTAAAGTCGGTTTTTAATTCCACCGTGGCGACAGGAATGCCATTGATAAAAAATACCAGATCAATCGACCATTCCCGGGTCGGGCAATATTTTAATTGGCGCACTACACGTAAGCGGTTTTCCTGATAGTTCTGCAATAATGTTGCATTGCGCTGATCCTCCGGTTGTTTCTGGCTTAAATCAATCTGTCCCACACCAGCAATCTGAATGCCATGACGTAAGACATGGAGGGTTCCACCGATAGTAGCATCCAGTGCTTTTGCTATGGCATTCAACAGCACAGTTTGTGTATTATCGCCATTCAATTTGACCAGTTTTTCCCAGACAGTCGGTTGAGTCGCTTTAACCCAGGCGTCAATATCTTCAGGATACAGGGCACGTTGTTGATCATAATGACCAGGCTGACCTTCCAGCCAGCCTTGAGCGACTAATTTTTGGGTGATGTAGTTTTCCAGATGGACTTCATGATGAGATTTATTCATCAGGCCGCTTCTCTGACATCAATTTTTCCGGTGACTGCTGCGCTGATTAAGGCAGTGCGGTGCTCTGTGAGTAAGGCAATGGATTTTTGGGTTTCGGTTAAAAGTGCGTCTATTTTGGTGGTTTGTTGTTCGAGGTGCCGCACAATAGATTGCTGTTCATCAATAGGAATTTCAAATAACGGAATATTTTTTATATCTGCCATATTAAGATGAATTACCGTGCTTCCTTGTGAAAGTTGACGAATAAAATCATCAGAAAGCCCGCCATACAAGGAATACAGTAAAAACATAGGCAATATTTTTTTATGGTTTACCTTAAAAAGCACCATCCGTTGGCCTAAACATATTTGCGAATTTGTTGGGACTATACATGCTTCTCCTGCTGGAGCTTCTCTAGTAAAAAGAATATCACCTGCTTCTGGTGTTCCTCTCGCTGTCCATTCCAGATATACCTCATGATTTGTGTATTTTGCAGATGTAAAAATCAATCTCCCATTTTTTACATCCGATGTTCTTACGACATGATATTCACCATCTTCATAAAAAGTCGCTGTTTTATGTTCAGTATCAATAATTTTATAAGTGACAAATTTTAGATAACTCATTATCCAATGCTCAGGTACTTTCCCCAACCAATCAACCCCTGATTCCTTCATTTTAACGGTCGGATCTAAACCTTTTGTCACCACATGACTAATTAAGGCTTGGCGTTTTTCTTTAAGTAATTCGATAAAGTGGTTTTTTTCTTCGACCAGCGCATCAATACGCAGGGTTTCACGATCCAGAAAATTGGCGATGGTGGTTTGTTCTGTGAATAATGGAACCGCGATTCTTATTCCATAAGCATTTTCTCTTGCCAACCCTGGTACACCAGTATCTTGCGATAATGAGTCAAGTCCTAATGGCTGTAATTCATAGTAAACCCAACGAAGATTTAAGTTTGTAGTATCAGAATCGATTGAGTAAGCAGTGTCAATAACAAAACCGCCATTTTCCGCCCATACAATTTTCCCATATGAACCTTTCCGACCAACTACAATTGCAGGGGCTTTTGTATTTGCGACACAATGTAAACCAACGGGGCCATTTGAACCAAAGACTTCAACTTCTCCATCCTCACGAATTTCGCTTGCCAAGGAATCTCCATAACGTAACCTTATTTTATATTTTAGAGAGCTAATTACCCAATGCTCCGGCACGTCTCCCAACCACTCAATGCCGGAATCCTTATAACGTGGATACGGTTGAAACTTCATTCCGCGACCTCAGCCAACATAGCGGCAATCCTCGCTTCGCTGGCTTTTAGGTCGGCATCAATGTCATGCAAAGCACGAGGCGGTGTGTACTGATAAAAATAGCGGTTAAAGTTAATCTCATAACCGACTATGCCCACCTTGCCGTCTTTGTCATCACATTTCGTTTCATCAATCCAGGCATCCGGCACA
The DNA here is from genome assembly GCF_050917435.1 of Methylobacter arcticus. Classification (NCBI taxonomy): domain Bacteria; kingdom Pseudomonadati; phylum Pseudomonadota; class Gammaproteobacteria; order Methylococcales; family Methylococcaceae; genus Methylobacter; species Methylobacter arcticus. Next base: position 774,948 of record NZ_CP159583.1, on the reverse strand, counting down.
TGCGGCAGCACTTCGCGTTGAAAGTAATCGTTAATATTTTCCGACAGTGGCACATTTTCATAATCGCGTAAATCAGTATCAGCTTCCGGCCTGCCTTGTTTGTCATAACAAATATCGGCGTCTTCCGAGGGTTTACGGACGTACTTTTCAATCAATTTTAACTGCTGGGCTTTGATTTTATTAACATCGACGGACTTTGCGCAGCCATCAAGTAAAGCCTTGCGGAATTCACCCCTATTTTGAAATTCAGCCATGCCTAATAAAACCTTTACAACTGCCCGGCGCAGGTCTTCCTCCCAGCGCTTAAAACCTTTATCTTCTCTAAGTTGGTCGATTAACTGTTCATCGCCATCAAACATAAACCGGTACGGACGTTCCACGGTGATACGTCGATAACCAAAGGCGGTGCTGTCAAAAATCTTACTGATGCTGGACTCGGAAAAGGCATCATATTCGCGCAAGCTGTCGTCAATCTGTTCATCAGACAAATAGCGGCGTTTACTGCCTTCTGATTTGCGCATCGCCGTCCAGGTGTTGCTGAGATTAAGCAGTTGCACTTTACCTTTTCGCTCGGGGGCTTTTTTATTGCTCAACAGCCACACATAAGTGCCAATGCCGGTGTTGAAGAACATATCATTGGGCAGCGAAAAGATGGCTTCGACAAAATCCTGTTCCAACAGCCAGCGACGGATTTCCGATTCACCGGAACCGGCACCGCCATTAAATAACGGCGAACCGGACAACACAATACCGACACGACCGCCGCCATGTTCCGGGGCTTCCATTTTTGACACCAGCGTCTGTAAAAACAGCATCGAGCCATCGCTGATTCGCGGCAAACCGGCACCAAAACGACCGGCAAAACCCAGTTCCTGACGTTCTTTGAGTACGGCAGTTTGATCTTTTTCCCATTTAAAACCAAACGGCGGATTGGCCAAGCCATAATGAAAGCGCTTACCCGGCAGTTGATCGTTCGACAAGGTACTGCCTTGCTTAATATTGTCGGTTTCAAAGCCCTGAATCAACATGGAGATCATCGCCATCGCATGCGTTTCCGGGTCTAATTCCTGCCCAAACGGGACAATTTTTGCTTGCGGATTAAATTCCTTGATTTGCTTGATCGCATCGGACAAAAAGCCGCCGATACCGCAAGCCGAGTCATAAATAGTGCGGATCACGCCTTTTTTGGTAAAAATGTCTTCATCGGTATGCAGCACCAGCTTGGTAACAAAGCGCACCACATCGCTGGGCGTCATGAACTCCCCGGCCTTTTCGTTGACTGAAGCGCCGAACTTGCGGATCAAATGTTCATAGACATTACTCATCACCCGTTCTGAGACCACATCGGGATGCAAGTCCATCTCAGCAAAGTTTTTCACGATACGGTAGAGCAATTTGGCTTTATCCAGTTTAACCAGGGTATTGGCAAAACCAAATTCATCAAAAATAACCCGGACATTGGGGGAAAATTGCCGGATATAATCTTCCAGGTTGGCGCGGGTGTCGGTGGCGCCCAGTGTCGCCAAAGAGTAGCTGCTGGTGTTATAAAAGGAATAACCGGAAATATGCGGCAGAATTAAACCAAGATCCATGCCACTGTCTTTTTCTTGCTGATATTTGGCAATCACTGCCTGTTGGGTCGGTTCCAATACGCATTCCAGCCGCCGTAACAGCAATAAAGGCAGCATGATGCGGGCAAACTCGGTATGCCTAAAATCGCCCCATAAATCCTCGGCATTTTTCCAGATAAAGTCTGAAAGCGTAGTGCTGTTACTGGTTTTTAGCTGTTCAGCCATTGAGGCAATCCCTTGTTATACATGAATGAGGTTAGCTGGCTATTATAATGATTTTACTGTTTCATGCTGACGTGAATGCATTCCGGCTTATGATGCTTATTCAGATTTAGTCGATTACGGTGGCAGTCCATCACTAAACCTAACCAACCAGGAAAACCAAATGACGTCTTATCACATCCTCATGCATCCTGAAGCCTACAAAAATGCCGAAGCCTATCGTATCGAACTTGCGACCCATTTTTTATCGCTGGCAGGTTCGTACTTGCAGAGTGAATTGCTGGGCAAGGATATATCTAGCCTTAGCACCGAAGCCTTCATCGAACACCTCGTCGCAACCAAGCCACCGCTGATCTTCGCGGAAAGTTCCGTTTACGGTGATGGCAGGGATTGGAATCAAACTGAATTATCGATACTCGGCGATATCGGTGTGGCTACTCGCGTCCAGGTCTACGACGATGGCAAGCATTTCAACCCGAAGGTCCATGCGACACCTTTTCTGGCGACGCTGCTTTACATCCCTGGAGCTTTATTGAGAAATGGCACCGGCAATGTACCCGCCGACTGGGACGAGGTCACGTGGGATGGTCAAATCGACCCGACCGCCTATCAGGCGCTTTACGAGCGGCGACTGTTACCACTATTGATATACGCCAACGATCAAGCAAAAGCTGAAGGCAGGAAGGCGTTGATCACTATTCCAGGACTCGGCTGTGGCCAGTTTGCGGGGCCATTTATCGGCAGGATGGGAACGTATCTCAAGGACGCTATAGTTGCATTACTCCAGAAACATACAGCGCACCTAGCCTGTGTAGGGGCCGTGTACTATGACCCTTTCAACGAATGCCAGAATGAACGCATCGAATTCGGCGCATTATCATTGTTCGTCAGGCCACTGACGCAAGGCAACCAGGATAAACCGCAACTCTGTGAGCCGACCCGTTATGCAGAGGATGGCGATGACTACAGTGATTGCCTGCTTTATAGTGTTGTGGCTTGGGATCACGTCTCCTGGCCAGGCAATGATTTTTATGGTGGTTCGCGTGCAACCGACGATGGCGTCAAAGCCGCTGCGACCAGTTCCATGGCAGCCATGACAAGTATCCAAGGTCAGTACAATCTGGTAAGCAACACCTACGACCCACCAGCCAAATACCAGAATTGGGCAGCTGTCGTGCGACATAATGATCTAAGGATTACTGTACAGCACAACTTGAGTATTCTGCCGGTTGTTGGCGTCAGTTGATCAGGCGGCTAAATGTTTGGTCGGCTGCTATTTTTTTGCATACTTGTCTTGAGACTCCTTGAGAGCGTATATCCAACCGCCTCCTTGGGTTGGCTCAACTCCACGGAGTCTCAGTTCCTTGAAAATAAAAGGCCAGTATGCTTCTGAGATGTAAACGGGGTACATTAGCGCCCAGCTTTCAGGTAATTTAAGTATGGCTTCATCCCATTCTTGTAAGTAATTATTGGTATCTTGTCGCAAGCCGGCATTTCTCTGGAGCGCCTTAGAATCATCAATTTGATCTTCTTTGCTAAGGAAATCACTACAACAATCAAATGTATTAACAATAAATCCTCGCTCACCTCTATTTGGGTATCGCCAAAGCGTAAATGAACCTCCTTCGCAACCAATCTCCAGGATTTTCTCTGGCTCAATCCCTTTTGGATCTTGGTTGCCAAGGCCGTATTCATTGTTTTCGTGCTGAATAGAGGATAGTTGAGACGCCACCCCGTAATAGCATTTAGTACGTGGTGAATCGCCTTGGGTTTGTTGTACTGCGCCAATGAAATCGCTGTAGTAGATGTCCGAGACTGCCGCTGCTATTGAGACAGCTACGTTTGCTTGCGGTGCACGAACAAAGAACTGAAATTCCGCTGACTCATCAGCGTACTGGACAAAGCCATGTGGCATGAATCGGGAGACGAACGCATCAATATCGTGGCGACTATACGAAGAAATAGTCAGCATGCCTACCGATCGGTCGACTTCTGTCTGGTTAATGCTGAAACTACCGAAAGTTGTTTGTAGCCACATTTTTCTATCCAAATTTGTTTTGTTCTGCCGCTATGCGGCGATTGTCATGCCAGACACGATCCTTTCCCCTCAACAGCTAGACTGAATACGGCTTACTAGATCTTGCATAAGCACTCTTGAGATTACGTACCTTTTACAAACTTTTGTGGTCAGGGGGATTCGGCTCCCTCACGGGAGTGATCTTTCACGGTAATAAAAAACAAATCTATTCAGTCGGGTAATACTGACTTATTTGTCAAAATAAGCTGGCAAATGTTGCTGTGTTTTGTGGTTTTTTTATTTTCACTTGGTACGTGAGTGGTACGTAGATTATTTTAGGCATAAAAAAAGCCCTTCGTCTAAACGTAAGGACTTGATTTGTTTGGTGGCGATAGGTGGACTTGAACCACCGACCCCGGGGTTATGAATCCCGTGCTCTAACCAGCTGAGCTACATCGCCATGTAAACGGCTCTTTTGAAGAGCGGGAATTATAAGTACCCGCTCTTCCTTTGTCAAACGTTGAATCTGAAATGAACGACGTCGCCGTCTTTAACGATATAATCTTTGCCTTCTAATCGCCATTTTCCGGCGTCTTTTGCGCCCTGCTCGCCTTTATAGTCGATAAAGTCCTGGTAAGCGATGACTTCGGCGCGAATAAAGCCTTTTTCAAAGTCGCTGTGAATCACACCAGCCGCTTGGGGTGCGGTCGCACCGACCGGAATAGTCCAGGCCCTGACTTCTTTTACTCCTGCAGTAAAATAGGTCGCCAGATTCAGTAGTTCATATCCGGCTCTTACGACGCGATTCAAGCCGGGTTCTTCCAGTCCCAGATCGTCCAGGAATTCCTTTTTTTCTGCTTCATCCAGCTGGGCTATTTCCGCCTCTATGGCGGCGCAGATCGGTACGACCATCGCACCTTCTTTGTCGGCCAGGGCTTGTACTTTATCCAGCAAGGGATTGTTCTCAAAACCGTCATCCTGAACATTGGCAATGTACATAGCCGGTTTGAGCGTCATCAAGCACAGGTCTCTAATTAAGGCTTTTTCATCCTCGGTTAAAGGCAGCGCTCGTGCGGGTTCTCCTAAGTCCAATTGCTTGAACACCTTTTCCAGCACATCTTTTTTAGCTTGTTCATCTTTGTTGCCGGTTCTGGCCGCCTTACTCGCACGTAACAGGGCTTTTTCAACAGAAGCCATATCGGCCAAGGCTAATTCGGTATTAATGATTTCAATGTCGGAAAGCGGATCGATTTTTCCGGCGACGTGGATGACATTATCATCATGAAAGCAACGCACCACATGAGCAATGGCATCCGTCTCGCGAATATTGGCTAAAAACTGATTGCCCAAGCCCTCTCCTTTCGATGCGCCGGCAACTAAACCTGCGATGTCTACAAATTCAATCGTGGTAGGAAACACGCGCTCGGGTTTTACAATCTCGGCCAGCTTGTCCATTCTAGGGTCAGGCACGGGAACGACGCCTACATTGGGGTCGATAGTGCAGAAGGGGTAATTCTCGGCCGCGATTTTCGCGCGGGTTAATGCATTAAATAAGGTCGATTTTCCAACGTTGGGTAAGCCAACGATTCCACAATACAGCGCCATAGAGTTCCCTGAGATTTTAGAAGAAGTGAATGCAGCATGACGAATCAAGCCGAAACAAAGCAGAGATTATACAAGCTATGGCCTTAATCTAAAAAACTAAAAGCAAGTTATGGGCGGCTAACCTGTATGATTTTTTGCCTAATCGGTGTGAAAAAGAGCACCCGGTTTTTAGCTTTTTTGTTCACGCTGTTCGTGGCAAATAATCGAATAACTAGCTACACTGTCATCTTAAGCTTACCCGCCAAAATCAATACGGACATGTTAAAACAGACTCCACTTTATAATCTCCATCTTGAACTGGGTGCCAAAATGGTGCCCTTTGCCGGTTACCTTATGCCGCTACAATACGGTAACGGCACGCTGCACGAACATCTGCACTGTCGCAGCCACGCTGGTTTCTTTGACATTTCCCACATGGGGCAGTGTCTGATTCTGGGCGACGATGCCGTTAAGGAACTTGGACAACTGATACCCAGCGATATTGCCAAGCTTAAACCCGGCGAGCAAAAATACACGGTATTAACCAACAACGATGGCGGGATTATGGACGACATCATCATTACCCGTATCGAGTCGGGGGTGATGATTATTGTGAATGCCGCCTGCAAAGACAAAGATTTCAACTATCTGTATAAGCAAATATCCGGCCGGTGTTGTTTCAATGAACTGACCGGGCAGGCTTTATTCGCCTTACAGGGACCTGCCGCCGCCGCAATCATGGAAAAGTTTTCTGTGCAAGCCTCTGAACTCTCCTTTATGCAAGCCTGCGGCACCTACATCAAAGGCATAAAGTGCAATATTAGTCGTAGCGGCTATACCGGCGAAGACGGTTTTGAGATTTTGGTAGACCATCATTACGCGGAACAACTTGCCCGTCTGCTGTTGGCTGAAGACGGTGTTGAGCCTATAGGTTTAGCGGCCAGAGACACCTTGCGCCTGGAAGCGGGTCTATGCCTGTACGGCCATGAAATCGATGAATCGATTACGCCGATAGAAGCCGGTCTCCAATGGTTGTTTAAAAAAAGTCATGACCATTTCCCCGGAGCCGAAAAAAACCTGGCTCAGCGGCAGCAAGGTTCAGAAAAAACCCGCGCAGGTTTGCTGGTGCAAGGCAAAATACCGGTTCGGGATGGCAGTGAAATTTTCAACAATGAGGATGTTGCCGTAGGCCGTGTTACCAGCGGCGGTTTTTCTCCCACGTTGAGGCGGCCGATTGCGATGGCATTACTGGCTCGGACTGCTGCCAACTTGGGCAATACGCTATACGCCAAGGTTCGTGGCCACCGAATCGCGGTTACCGTGACCCCATTACCCTTTGTCCCCCACCGCTACTATAAATGACGGGCGCAAGGCGAAGATTGGCCATGTTGAAGTCTAGTTTTTCGCCCTTCGCCCGTCGCCTTTTACCTATATTTTTTTCGTGTCTTTCGTGGACAATGTTTTTTTCTAATTACCGAGTAGGTACAAACCATGCCCCCATCTCGCCCTAGCTTGGCTCAACTGGAAATGCGCGGTAATTTCATCAACCGCCATATCGGCCCCAATCCGCAGCAGACCCAAGACATGCTGGCAGAGCTGGGCATCAGCGAACTGGAAGATATTATCGAGCTGGCCATTCCAGCCAATATCCTGAATCATGAACCGCTAAAGCTGACCGAAACGGTCAGCGAACGCGCGGTGATCAAGTATCTGCACAAAATGCGCGAACGCAATAAAGTGTTCACTTCAATGATCGGCATGGGTTATTACGACACTATCATGCCTGCGGTAATTAAGCGCAATGTGCTGGAAAATCCCGCCTGGTATACGGCTTACACGCCTTATCAGGCCGAAGTCAGCCAGGGGAGGCTGGAAGCGTTGCTTAACTTTCAGCAAGTCATTATAGACTTAACCGGCATGGCGCTCGCCAATGCCTCGCTGCTGGATGAGGCCACGGCGGCGGCGGAAGCGATGACCATGTCGCGGCGCTTGTCCAAAAGCACAGCCAACAGCATAGTCGTGGATCAGGACTGTCATCCGCAAACTATAGCGGTAATCAAGACCCGCGCCCGCTCCCTGGGCTATGAAGTTATCGTTGCCGACCCTTACCAGGATCTGGAGCAATACGATTTTTTTGCGTTGCTGGTGCAATATCCGGGCTGTAACGGCGAAATAAAAGACCTGGCCGCAGTCACCGCCATCGCTCAGGTCAAATCGGCGCTGGTCGCGGTCGCCGCGGATTTGCTGGCGCTGGTGCTGCTGAAACCGCCTGCCGAATTCGGCGTCGATATTGTGGTCGGCAACTCCCAGCGATTTGGCGTGCCGATGGGCTACGGCGGTCCGCATGCCGCGTATTTTGCGACCAAAGACGAATACAAGCGCTCGGTTCCGGGCCGCATTATCGGCGTGTCCAAAGACAGCCACGGACAGCTTGCGTTACGCATGGCGCTGCAAACCCGAGAGCAACATATCCGCCGGGACAAGGCCACCAGCAATATCTGCACATCCCAGGTGTTGCTTGCCGTGATCGCCGGATTTTATGCGGTTTATCACGGCTCGGAAGGCTTGCGCCTGATTGCCGGACGGGTGCATCGCTACACGCAAATCCTGGCCGCGGGCATTACCCAACTGGGCCATCAAGTGTTGAGCGAGTGTTATTTCGATACCTTGGTGGTCAGCACCCCGAACCGGGCGAAACGCATTGCCGCCCAAGCCACGGAAGCCAATATCAACCTGCGTGTTATCGATGCGGATCATATCGGCATATCGTTGGACGAAACCACGACGCGGGAAAACTTAAGGGATGTCTGGCAGGTTTTTGCCTCCGCCACCGCCGATCTGCCCGATATCAACGGCTTGGATGCGACAGTGGGCGAATGCATCCCGGAAGCCTTGTTGCGCAATGATCGAATCCTGCAACATCCGGTGTTCGACCGCTACCATTCCGAAACCGAAATGATGCGCTATATGCGCCGCTTGGCCCGGCGCGACATAGCGCTGGATCGCTCGATGATACCGCTGGGTTCCTGCACCATGAAGCTCAATGCCGCGACGGAAATGCAGACTATTTCCTATTATGAATTTAACGCGCTGCATCCGTTCGCGCCGCTGTACCAGACTCACGGTTACCAACAGATGTTTGCCGAGCTGGAAGATATGTTGTGCGACCTGACCGGCTTTGACGCTTTTTCCCTGCAACCCAACGCCGGTTCCCAAGGCGAGTACACCGGTCTGTTGGTGATCCGCAAATACCATGAAGTCAGGGGCCAGGCGCAGCGCAACATCTGCCTGATTCCCGCTTCCGCGCACGGCACCAATCCGGCCAGCGCTACGATGGCCGGGCTTAAAGTCGTGGTAGTCGCCTGCGATGATAACGGTAACGTCAGCCTGGATGATTTGCGCGCCAAAGTGGTTGAATATCAACACACCCTGGCCGCGTTAATGATTACCTATCCGTCCACGCATGGCGTGTTCGAACAGGCGTTCCGGGAAATCTGCGACCTGATCCACCGGCACGGCGGACAGGTTTACCTGGACGGTGCCAACTTTAATGCGCTGGTAGGCTTGAGCCGTCCCGGTAAAATCGGCGCCGATGTCGCCCATCTTAACCTGCATAAAACCTTCTGCATTCCGCATGGCGGCGGCGGTCCCGGCGTCGGCCCGATAGGCGTGGGCGCGCATTTGGCTCCGTTCCTGCCCGACCATCCGGTTGTTGAAGGCGTCAACCCGGCCAAAGGCGAGCACGGCACTATCGGTGCGGTGTCCGCCGCGCCTTGGGGATCGGCCAGCATCTACACTATTTCCTGGGCGTATATCGCGATGATGGGCGCAGCCGGTTTAAAACGCGCGACATTGACCGCGATCCTGAACGCCAATTACATCGCCAAACGTTTGGCGCCGTATTACCCGATTTTATATACCGGCAAAAACGGCTGGGTCGCGCATGAATGCATTATCGATTGCCATGCCTTTAAAAAGACCTGCAATGTCACCGTCGAAGACATCGCCAAACGCTTGATCGACTATGGTTTTCATGCGCCCACCGTGTCGTTCCCGGTCGCCGACACTTTGATGATAGAGCCTACCGAAAGCGAAGACAAAGCCGAGATTGACCGTTTTTGTGCCGCGCTAATCGCTATCCGTGAGGAAATCAAGGCCATAGAAACCGGCGCTGCCGATGCTGAAAACAACTTGCTGCATAATGCGCCGCATACTCACCGCTTATTGTTGGAAGAATGGAATCTTCCCTATTCAAAACAACAGGCGTTTTTTCCTAATAACGATCAGCATGACGACAAATATTGGCCGCCGGTCGGGCGTATCGATAATGTTTATGGCGATAGACATGTGTTTTGCAGCTGTCCGCCGGTGATGGATAGGTAGGCATGGTGGGCAGGAAGCTTTGCCCACCCATATGACTTTGAACAGGATATCTACGGGGCTGCTTGTGTTATTATCTCGACCACTGTATTAAATTCATTTTGAGTTTATTCCCATGCCAAAAATCACCCATCTTTCCCAATTAGATTTAAATAAAACCTACAGTTATGCCGACTACTTGACATGGCAATTTGATGAGACTGTAGAGCTCATCAAAGGCAAAATCATGTTGATGTCGCCCGCGCCGAATGTGAAGCATCAAGACATTTCTATGAACCTGACACGGTCATTATCAGTTTTCTTCAAACATAAAAAATGCCGTGTTTATGCCGCGCCGTTTGATGTGCGCTTATATGACCGCAAAAAATCTATCTTGGCTAATAAAGAAATTCACACGGTTGTACAACCTGATTTGTGTGTGATTTGCGATACCCAAAAATTGGATGAACAAGGTTGTAACGGTGCGCCGGACTGGATTATTGAAATTTTATCGAAAGGCAATTCTAAAAAAGAAATGCAGATCAAGTATGGATTGTATGCCGAAAGTGGGGTAACTGAATACTGGCTGGTTTACCCTTATGAGCAGGCAGTCTATCAGTTTGTCTTAGACGATAATGGGCGTTATCAATTAAAAGATATGTATGCAAATAACGGCATGGCAATACCGCATTTATTTCCTGAACTAACAATTGATTTAAGCGAAGTATTTGAATCGTTTGGTGATGAATAGAGAGGGTGGACAAGTTTTTTGCCCACCTTATGCAGAGCAACTGCTTATTCACACACGCAACGGAGTAACTTTTCCTGTCATGCGGTAATTCCGGTAATCCTCCACAACCTGGGCATGGTCGAATGCCAGCACAGCAGGAAGATTGTTAAAGGTAAAAAGGCCGAAATTTTTTGCATCGTCCGCGGCCCGCGGCATTCCGGCGGCCTCGGCAATATAGACGGCGGTGACGGTATGATTGCGGGGGTCGCGTTCGGGATTCGAATAGAGTCCCAGCAAAGCCGTCAGCGTAATATCCAGGCAGGTTTCCTCCTTGGCCTCGCGAATCGCGGCATGTTCCACGGTTTCGCCAACATCGACAAAACCGCCCGGCACTGCCCAGCCGTAAGGCGGATAGGCGCGTTCGATCAGCACAAACGGCCGGTCGGGTTGGTCGATCAGTTCGATTAAAATATCGGCTGCCAACAAAGGGGTGACGGGGTTCGGCATGTTATCTCCTGAAAATAGGGTGTAAATGGTTAAAATCTTAAGCTGAACGAATCGCCGATGAAATATACCACAGGAACTCTTAAGGGCGTTTTTTCGCCACGAACGATTACACCGGAATGATCTGCTTAACCTTAACCTATCCAAGAATCCATGAACTGTCCCAAATGCCTAAATGAGCTGCAGGTACAAAGTGAAATTTGTCCTCATTGCGGCATCGTATTCGAGAAGTATCTGAAATATCATCCTGAACAGTCGGCTCGACAAGATGTCCAGCCGCCCATGGTGACGCTTTATGAAGACGATGACACCAAGCCGCTGTCACAAATTCTGTTTCACGAGATGCAACAAACCACGTTGGCTGATTTTATAGGCAGGGCAATTATTTTAGCCGGTCTCATTATTTGGAGCTGGCAGCTTATCAGCGCCTCTATCGAGAGCAATGCGATTGGAAACTCTTTTTTACATCGGGTCAACCTGCCTTTCCATGAGGCGGGACATATTATTTTCAGGCCGTTCGGCGCATTGATTACTTCATTAGGCGGAACGCTGGGACAGCTGTTAATGCCGTCGATTTGCACGGGCGTGTTATTGCTTAAAACACGCGATCCGTTCGGCGCATCGGTCGCATTATGGTGGGTCGGCGAGAATTTTCTGGATATTGCGCCGTATATGAACGATGCGCGAGCAGGGCAGTTGCCGCTATTGGGCGGTAATTTCGGTCATTCGGCACCCTATAGTTTTCACGATTGGCAGTATCTTTTGACCGAGTCCGGTCTTTTGCAATACGACCATTCCCTGGCTAAGGCGGTCTTTGCGATCGGTTCCGCAATCATGGTGCTGTCGTTGCTATGGGGTGGACTTTTGCTGGTTAAACGATATAAGGGCATAAATCGTCCTTGCTGAGCCCCATTCGACAAGCTCAGGAGAGCCTGTCATGAGCTTGTCGAATGGGGCTTAGCGCGAATTAGTCCGGATACCTGATCGATAACCGTGAGAAATATAAAATTTCCGGCAGGAGTAATAAGATTATTAATGAAACCTTTCTTCCAGTGAACTGCTGTTCGGCGCTTCACAATACATGACCATCGTTATCAGTTCGGCGACATTTTCAGCCTGCATTTTTTCCATGATGCTTGCCCGGTGTACGTCTACGGTGCGATTGCTGATATTGAGTATTTTTGCTGATTCCTTGTTGGAGTGACTTTTAACTATCAGGCCCAGCACTTCTTTTTCTCTCGTTGTTAAATGATTGATGCGGTCTTGTATCCGGCGTTTTTTGACAAATTCTTCCCTGAATGCAATATCCTTTTTAATCGCTTCTTTGATGCGTTCCAGCAACATGTCGTTATCGAACGGTTTTTCCAGAAAATCGATCGCACCAGCCCTGAATGCTTTTGCCGAGTCTGGAATATCGGCATGGCCGCTGATAAAAATGATGGGAATACTGATACCTCTGTTCAATAATTCAGCCTGAAGTTCATGACCGGTCATTAACGGCATTCTAACATCCAGGAGCAGGCACCCTGGCTGTTCAGCGTTGTAATTATGCAAAAACGCCTCGGCAGATTCAAAGCTTCTAACTTTTTGTCCTGTTGATTCAATCAACAGCGTTAACGAGTCACGTATTGCAAATTCATCGTCAACTAAATAAACGAGAGGTGTTGAGTCAATTACGCTCATTAGACTTTCTCCGTACGGGTAGAGTGAAATAAAAAGTGGTGCCTTTGCCGGACTGGCTATTGAAATGCAAGTTACCGTCATGGGCTGAGATAAGCGAACGACTGATAGACAATCCCATGCCCATACCGTCTGCCTTAGTTGTGTAAAAAGGCGTCAATATTTTTTGTTGTTGCTCCTCATCAAGTCCCGGCCCATTATCCTTTACCCTGACCTGTATGCCATTGTCGGGAATTAATTCGCTACAGATAGATAACTGGCGCTGCTGATTTGCGGGTAAGCTTTTTAAGGCGTCAACACTATTCCTGATCAGGTTTATGAGGACTTGCTCAATTTGTATATGATCGACATCGATCGGCGGCAAATTGTTTTCCAGTTTAAGTGTCAGTTTTATGCCGTTTTGTTTAAGCTCAGCAATACATAAGTCGGTAGCATTATGAATCAACGTATTAAGGTCGGCAGTTGATCGATGTTTTGCATGCGATTTAACAAATTCCCTCATGCGATGAATGATCCGCCCTGCCCTTAAAGCCTGTTGCTGAGTTTTGGATAAGATCTCGGTGAGCTTTATCACATCAGGATTTTCACTGCGCATAAGATTTAGACTGGCTTGCGTATAGCTGGAAATGGCTGCCAGGGGTTGATTGACCTCATGGGCAATGCCCGAGGCCATTTCCCCCATCAGTCCAAGACGAGTGACATGGGCAAGTTCGTCTAAATGCGCCTTGTCTTGTAACTCCTGGTATTTACGTAAACTTATATCACGGACAATATTGGTAAAATAGTGCGTATTATCGATTGAAAATTCGGCTACGGACAAATCCAGTGGCACTATAGAACTATTTTTGCGTATGCCTTCAATCTCTCGAATTTGGCTGGCCATTTTTACTGTACGGGACGCGTTGCAATGATTCTTTTCTCTGGGTGATGACGGCATGAGCTTGTTAATGTGGCATCCTATCAACTCTTCCGGTTTATAGCCAAAAATAGTTTCCACTGCGGCATTAGCCGATACGATGATGTCGGTCATGTCAATGGTAATAATGCCCTCTACTGACGCATTAAAAATAGAGTTGAGTTTGGCTTCCCGTTCCAGTAATTGATGCTTGGAGCAGCGGAGCTCTTCAATTTTCTTCACTAAACTCAGGTTAGTTAAGGTCAGTTCGCTGGTCTGTCTGCGAATCTTTTGTTCCAGTTTATCATTAAGGCAGGCAATGGTTTCTTGTGCTTGCTTACGTTCGGTTACGTCATGAATAACCAGGCATATCTGCGACACATTGTTATCGTTGTAAACAACTTTTGCGCAGCATTCAATATACGTTACCTTGTTGTTTTTATCGCAGGGTTGAGACCAACGCGTCTCCTCACATAATTGAATGTACTGATATTCTGGAGGGGTCGACGAGCCACATGACTTCCTGATTTTGGCACTAAGGACTTGCTCGGTTTTTTGGCTTAAAAGGCCATGTAGAAACAAAGAATAATTATCCTGATCCGGAGGGTCAATAAACTGCGACAAGCGTTTGTTGATAAGCTCTTCTTTTAGACAACCCAACAGGCTTGCCGCAGCAACATTGGCTTTTTGGATGATCCCTGCTTCATTTAACGTCAGATAACCGATTGGCGATGCATCATAAAGTTGCGCATAGCTATCACGAGACTCAATCAATTCCTGATGCGCCCGGTTTAACTCCTCATTTTGCATTTCCAGTTCTATTTGGTGAACCTGAAATTCAAACAGCAATTTTTGAATGTCTTCAGTAGACATTCGGGCAATATCAGCGCCGGAGTGAGCCAGCATGATTTCGGCCTGTTTTCGGATAGTTTCACGGTGTTTATCCAAGAAGGCCTCTTCTTTTCCGTCAAAACTTTCAGTCATCAAGTGTCCATTAGGTGATTTACTCATAACTACTATCTGTTTTTTCGTGTCGCGGAAATAAGCTGGCACTGAAAAATACACAGGATATTCTCTCGCAGTATCAATATCTTACCTTTTCAAAAATAGACCATAACGCTTAACTTGTCATTCAGATTAATTTACCTAGCATCAATGAACTCCCTTAAAAAACATCAATACATTATGTATAGAGCAGCGACTCATCAATAAAGTACGACATTAATAAGTAAAAATACATAAGTAAAACTACTTAGGTATACGTACGAATTTTACCGTTATTTTTTTGCTATACACTTTAATTAAAATTTGATGGCGTAGTTAAGTTCGAATTTTCAACAGCTATAGATGTTAACGGTAATTTTCTAAAAATCAAAATGATTCTGGTCAATTTTTACAAAACCTGAATGATAGAAAACGTGGAGAGTAATATGGAAACTTGGATAGACGATGAGGGGCAACAGTTGGATAAAAACTACCCATACAAAATTCCCAGGATTGATATTGAACTAAAAGAAAAGCAGTTTATGCATGACGATCTTGAATATTACAAGGAGGTAAAAATTAAATCAAAGAAAAATTCACATGCGGAAAACAAGAAACCCAAGTTTTCTCGCTGAGCAGTAAATGAGCCAGGGTAAAGTATTTCCGTAAAGAGAAAATCCAGGCAGCAGACGACTCAGGATGACTACAGTAGCCATAAAAAACTTAATTATACCTATTTTTCAAATTATTTTAGCCAAAGTAATAGGCTTCTTTGGTGAAGTCTTCGCTGCCAGCACCTGTGTTCTCCAGTCGCCTGGACTACGAAAAATGCAATCTAAGCTACGCCCTTAGAAATTACCCGTCAAATGCTGAATTTTTTATTATCCAAGGAGTAGACATGCAATACTCGAAAAACCTAAGGAAGATCTTCGACTATTGGCTTCGTTTTTTTTTATGATACTGCAATTAACGAAGAGCAAGCTGGCCATTGATACCTTACGAATTAGCGAGGCTAAATATCGCAGTCTATTCGAAAACATTGATCAAAGCGTCATTTATCTGGATACGACGGGTATGGTAATGGCCGTCAATCAGGCAGCCGAACAACTTCTTGGTCTGCCTCGCGACATGCTTATAGGGCGTAAGTTCATTGATTCCTGTTTTAACGTTATCAAGGAAGATGGTTCAGATTTCCCCGAAGGACAACAGCCATCGCTGTTGTCCTTACGTACTGGAAAGTCTGTGGAAGGTGTGGTTATGGGGCTATTTAATACTGAGCGGCAAAGTTATCTCTGGGTTGCCGTTCATTCAGTACCTGAATTCAGGGTGGGCGAACACCAGCCTCATCAGGTATTAATGACATTAACCGATATTACCCGGCAAAAGCAGTCTGAAGGCAAGCTGACCATGGCATCGGTCATTTTTAATAATATAGGGGAAGGTATATTTGTTACCGATAAAGACAAAAAGATAATTTCGGTTAATGAGGCATTTACTGCAATAACCGGTTTTACCCAGCAGGATGTTTACGGGAAAAGCGCTCATTTTTTACACTCAAAGAAAAACAACCTAAAAATTGATGATGAATTAAACAAGGGTACAGAGGGGGTAAATAGCTGGCAGGGTGAGATATGGCGTCGTCATAAAATCAGCATGGATTTCCCATCATGGACCACCGTTAGCGAGGTAAAGAATTCAAGCGGCGATGCAACTCATTATGTCCATGTATTTATGGACATAACCCATTTTAAGAAGACTCAGGATCATCTGGGTTTTTTGGCCTATCATGATCCATTGACTAAATTGCCAAACCGACTGTTATTGAAAGATCGTATTGACCACTCATTACAAAACGCACTGCGGGAAGGTTCGCAAGCTGCGGTATTATTCCTCGACATTGATCGTTTTAAGGGCATTAATGATACTTACGGGCATGCTGTCGGTGATGGTTTACTAAGGGAAACCGCAAAACGCATAAAAAACTTGGTCAGAAAAGAAGACACCGTTTCACGCTACGCCGGTGATGAGTTTGTGGTGTTTATGGAAAATATTCCCGACGCTAAAAGTCCGGCAAAACTCGCACAAAAGCTGATAGATACCTTTAATACTCCAGCCTATATTAAAGGCTATCGATTGAAAATATCGACCAGTGTCGGCATAAGCCTGTTTCCACAGAACGGCAAGGATACAGATACGTTAATTAAGAATGCCGATGCCGCTATGTACCGTGCCAAAAAAGAAGGACGTAATAACTTTCAATATTATAGCCAGGAGTTAACCACCGAGGCTTCCGAAAAAATATCGATGGAATCGGCGTTACGTCAGTCGCTAGAGCGACATGAATTAATTTTATATTACCAACCACAAGTCTGCCTTAAAACCGGTAAACTGGTGGGAGTTGAATCCTTGGTGCGTTGGATGCATCCAACACTGGGATTGATGTCACCCAGACAATTTATACCCCTAGCCGAGGAAAGCGGGTTTATTGTGGCATTGGGTGAATGGGTATTGCAAAACGCTTGCATGCAGATGCGCCGCTGGTTGGATGAGGGCTTGAACATCAATAAAATGGCCGTTAATGTATCTGCAGTGCAGTTTGCACGCTCCGATTTTGTGGCAACGGTTGAACAGACATTACAGTCGACTAAACTAGCTCCGTCTTATCTTGAACTGGAACTTACCGGCGGCAGTTTTATGGATAATTCCGAACAAACCATCAAGGCGCTCAATCAGCTGGTTGCAGCAGGAATAGATTTGACCATTGATGATTTTGGCGTGGGTTGTTTTTCGTTTAATAACTTAAAACGTATTCCGATCAAAAAATTGAAAATTAATAGTTCATTTATAGTCGATGTATTGACTAACATCAACAATGAGACCATTACCCGTGCGGTGATAGCTTTAGGTCATGGCTTGCATTTACAGGTTATTGCGATGGGGATTGAATCGAAAGACCAGCAAAATTGCTTAGTGAACTTAGGCTGCGATGAAGGGCAAGGTTATTTATACAGTTCTCCTGTCTTACCCTGGTCAACTATTTTTCAAAAATTAGGCATGAAACCTAAATAAATTAAGCGGGTCGGGTTGCTCGCCCATTGCGCAAAGGCATGAGTTATTTAATTTTTAACCCTTAAAAGTAAGCGCTGCTTTTCCAGATTTAAACAGATTGATGACTGCCTGAGCGTCTAAAAATAGAGAGGTATAGGTATTTATACGATTTATTTCACCTAATTTTTCATGTTAGACTTAATTATATACTACGTATTCATACGAATTGTTGAGCCATTCCCTTTGCACATAAAATGCACAATGAAGGACATTCCTTCGAAATGCATAAGGGGGTGGATTGTGGCCAAAATCGTAGGGCGGAAAATAAATAAGGAGGACATTAACGAAGATAGGTTTCAAAAAATGATTGCCGAGCGCGCTTACTGTAAATCCGAAAAAAGGGGCTTTGTTGCCGGGCATGAGATGGAAGACTGGCTTGAAGCCGAATGGGAAATTAAAAATCAATACTTCTACTGGTTCCAGGATGTTGAGTAATTTTTTATTTCACCCTATTTTTTAACGTAAAGGAACGGTGTTTATTATGAAACGAAATAAAATGGTTGAAACTTTCGACCAGGATAAATTAATAGCGCATAAACAACGCATTGCTTATCATGAGGCTGGGCATGCAGCGGGTATTCATTTAAATAACAAAGCCAGGCAACTGCCGCCGGTTTTTTTTAAAATCATTTTCAAAGAAATGAGCAGCACCACAGATACAGAAATCATGGCTTATCAAACAACCCATGATGATTGCATTGCTCGCGTCGAAGGCGGCCGATTAATTGAATTATTGCCCTCTTCTATTGACGGCTTGATCAACGAATTAACTGAACACAGTGAGACGACGGTGCAATTGGTAAAGGATTATATGTTAGCCTTTGAGGCGGATATTATTAATCTACTCATCGGCCCCTTGGCTGAAGCTAAACATGTCGCAGATACTGATGACGAGCTATTTAACCATCAGTTAGTCAATCTAAAAGCACTAAAAAATTATGGCGGCAGCTCCGATCTTGCTTTAGCTAACGACTATTTACACAGCTTCTCTACCGATAACCAACAAAAAGATAAAAAGCTAAACGAGTTGTTTACTGTAGCATTTGATTTTGTCAATAATGATGCAAACTGGGCGGCAATCAACCATCTGGCTGCTTATATTTTTAATAGCAGTAGAAATATTATTGGCTGCGAAGAAGTTGTTTCAATGCTTGATCAATCGGTAGAACATTTTCAAAATCGGAGAACCAAGGTTAGGCATCACCATTATGGATGAATCAAAGAACAGTATTATTAAGACTGTGCTCACCTTGCTGGGCAATGTATTCGTCTATCTGAAAAAATTATTACTATCGGGTTTGGCTTATCTATCCAAACAGGCACCGGAGCGGGAACTGAATAAACCTTTAGATAAAAAAACCACCGGCTCCAGACAACGAAAAATTATTTACTTTGCGTTGCTATTCATCGTGCTGCTGACCTTATTGAATAGTGCTCAGGAAGTACAACGCGATGAAATCCCTTACAGTCAATTTATTAATCTGGTCAAAGAGGCCAAAATTGATAAAGCGATAGTAACCGAGCGGTTTATCACCGGTGTTATCAAGTCGGATGACGCCAAGCAGCCTGCCAAAAACTTTATGACCATTCCGTTGTGGCAAACCGATCTTGCTGAAATGTTGGCCGTAAACAAGGTTGATTTTGTCGTCAGAAGCAGCGAGAACTGGTTAAGCAATCTTTTTTTCAACTGGATTATCCCGATGTTAATCCTGGTGCTTATTTGGTCGTGGGTCATGCGCCGTACCACAGCCGGCGGTGCACAGTCTTTTCTTAATTTAGGCGACAAAATTCACATTCATCAGGACACTCAAGCTAAAATCACCTTTGACGATGTCGCCGGTGCCGATAGCGCTAAACAGGAACTTAAAGAGTCCATCGATTTTCTAAAAACGCCGGAAAAATTCCAGCGATTAGGCGGACGCATGCCCAAAGGCGTGTTGCTGGTTGGACCGCCCGGAACCGGAAAAACGCTGCTGGCGCGCGCGGTGTCCGGCGAAGCGCAGGTACCCTTTTTTAACATCAGCGGATCAGAATTTATTGAGCTATTTGTCGGCGTTGGCGCAGCCCGCGTGCGTGAGCTTTTTGTGCAGGCGCGGAACCAAGCGCCCTGTATCATCTTTATTGATGAGCTTGACGCCATTGGTCGTAGCCGTGGCGGCCCGGTGATGATCGGAGGGCATGACGAGCGCGAACAGACTTTGAACCAGCTGCTGACCGAAATGGACGGTTTCGATACCTCGGTCGGCGTAGTGGTTATGGCAGCAACTAATCGCCCTGAAGTGCTGGATAAAGCGCTGTTGCGCTCTGGACGTTTCGACCGCCAAATTGTTGTCGATAAACCGGATTTGCAAGACCGTATTGAGATTCTTAAATTGCATACCAAAGCACTGACGCTGGCTGAAAATATCGATCTGTCGATCATTGCCAGGCGTACGCCGGGACTGGTCGGTGCAGACCTTGCCAACATAGCCAATGAAGCCGCGATAATGGCGATACGGGTCAATCACAATCAAGTCGAAAAAGAAGACTTCGAGTCGGCTATCGATAGAATATTGGCCGGACCGGAAAAGAAAAATCGGGTTTTGAACCCCAATGAAAAACGCAGAGTGGCTTTTCATGAAGCAGGACACGCAATGGTTGCCGAACATGTCCCAACCGGACAGCCGGTGCACAAAATCTCCATTATTCCCCGAGGCGTGGCGGGATTAGGTTTCACTTTGCAATTACCTGTAGAAGAAAAGTTCTTATCGACCGAAGATGAACTGAAAGATCAAATAGCCATATTGCTGGGTGGACGCATGGCCGAGGAAATTGTTTTGGGCAGTATCTCAACCGGCGCCCAGAATGACTTGGAAAAGGCCAGTGAGATTGTCCGCAACATGGTTTGTAATCTGGGCATGAGCAAAAAAATGGGGCCATTGACCTACGGCAAACGCCAACAGCTTCAGTTTTTGGAAACAGAAGTTACAGAGTATCGTAATTACTCCGATGTGACCGCCCGCCTTATCGATACGGAAATAATAGCCCTGGTTGAAGAAGCTGAAACACGTGCGCGTGAAATCATCATTGCCAACAGGTCGGCATTGGAAAAACTGGCCGAGTTGTTACAAGAGAAAGAGGTCATTAGTCGGGACGAAATGCTTGCATTGCTTGGGAGTTGAGCTCATGACCGGCATAACTCAACCAACCATTGCCGTTCTTCAATCAGCTGTTAGTCACGCCGACGACTAAACCCCTAGACCCAATTTTGAGATCAATACCTGCAGCTCAGGTTTTGTCGATGTCGGCTGCCTGTAAATCGCGTAGATCTTACGACTAATTTCAGGCCCGGTCAGATGACGATATTTTACCTTATGGTCATCTAATTGCAGCGTAAATTCAGGCATCAGCGCAATGCCAATGCCAGCGCGTACCATATTCAATATCCATTCTTCGTTATTACTGCGGTAAGCCGCATACAAGTTGATTCCCTGATCCTGGCAAACGCTTTTTAGCTTTTCGCGCAATTCACAATTGAGTCGATCCAGATAGGGTTCTGCCTGTATAGCTTTCAGATCGATCCGTTCAAACTGATTAAAGCGATGCTTCCGACTGAAAACTACCACATAACGCTCTTCATACAACAACGACAGTTGATAAGATGCTCCCAAGGATGTTGTTGGCGCACTGATGACCAGATCAAGCTGGTCTTCGTCGAGTTGTTTTAGCAAACTGCTTTCACTATCGACAATCAATTCCATTTCAATATGTGGGCAATCCTGCTGGTAATCTGCCAAGAACGGACTCAAACGCTGTCCGCCTATGGTTGCCATCAAACCAATCCGCAAGGGCACGGTATTTAATCGGGTAAAACGTACCGCCTCAGCTTTGACCGCCTGCGTTTCCCGAAATATCTGCCTAAGATTGGGCTCAACCAAGCGGCCTAATGAAGTTAGCTGACAGCCCGCCCTGCCCCGCTTAAACAACTCACCACCCAGTTCATTTTCAAGTTTCTTAATCGCTTGGGTCAAAGAAGGCTGGGATACATAGACGAATTGCGCCGCGCGCGTAAACGCCCCTTTATCGCAAACAGCCAGGAAGTAGCGAATTTGATGCATTTCCATAAGAACCCCTTATTAATAGGCAAAGCCTATTGTTTCATAGAAAACCGGTATTTTACAAACCTTACAAATAAGCTTTAGATAAGCACTCCTGCTAATAACCGATATGAAAAGACTATGAAACAAGCAAAATTGATTGTCATGTATCCAACATCAACAGACGTGCAGCTTTTTGAACAGCGTTATGCCAACGAACATGTGCCGATGGCAGTAGAAAAGCTGGCCGGAAAAACCCGGTTTATCGCCTCATTGATTACGGCAAACATCAATAATGAGCTGTCGCCGTTTCATCGTATTGCCGAAGTTTATTTTCCCTCCATGACAGACCTTGAAGCCTGTTTAAATTCGGAAGGCGGCCAGGAAACCGCCAACCATGCCGTGGAAATTTCAAGCGGCGGCGCACCCTTGTTTTTAATTGCAGAAGTTGAGACTTTTGACTTCTAAGCGGATTCTTTGTCGTCGGACACGGACATTGACGAAAAAGCCGTGCCTGCAACAAACACTATCGAGTTTTTTTGTTTCTGCCGGTCGTGATAGCCGATAGCCGAATCGACGGAAACAGGCGTTTCCGGGGTAACACTCGAAAACGCCATCTCGCGCCACGCCGTTCGACAACACTCTCCTGAGAGCAAAGTCGAAGGACTCAGGATTCTGGGCTACGCCCCTCATTCGTCAATTGCTTCATCAGCAAATAACCTGTCAAGGCTCCCCATGCCAACATATATATGCTATGTAACAAGACTTCAAAGCTAAAGCTGTTGACATCTCTGGTGTAATCCCAAATGTCATCAGCCAAAGCAAGTAGCAATACCAGACCCACTGCATATTTGAGTTTGATTTGATGGGCATAAAAAACCCCGATGCCGAAAACCAAACAGCCGGTAAGAAACCTCAGACCACTATGAATTAACATTTCCACATTAAATGGATTAAGTTTAAAGGCCGAATCTATAAAATACAGCAGGATAAACCCTACGATAATGACGATAGTGACTAACTTCATTGTGACCTTCTTTAAATGCTACGCTTCATTGATAAGCTTTAATCCCGGCGGCAATGCTTCGCCAAAGATCTGTTTTTCTTCCTTTTCATCCAGCTCTTTCAATTGCTCGACCATGTCTATCCAGGATACAGGCGCTTTACTCAACTTTAGTTTTTCGATGATTTGCAGGCGCATAGGTTCGTCAATATCGCGCGCCCTGTCGCCGCTCATACGCGCAATGAGTGTAGCAGCAAAACCCGCCTGCGGAATTTTCTTCCAGTCTGCCGCCAATATCTGCGTGAGCCACAGACAAACGGTGTCGGCAGGAATCACATTATGACTGCTGCCGTGAAACGGCATTCTTGCCCCAATGCGTCCCACGGCCCACCAGGTCTGGTTGGGTTCGCTGGATTTTTTCAGACGCTTTAACAGCCATTCGCCCAGTTGTATTTTCTTGGCAACCGGAAGACGCTCCAAAACCGCCGCCAGCCTGACCATATCGTCGTAACCGCGATTCTTTATTTGCTTGATAACGCCGGGTTGTCTTGCCGCTGATGGGTTCAAAAATTTTGCAATATCGGTAAAAATCCGTTCCTGCGCCGCCGCATCCAGGCCGCCCGCAATCCGTCGCCACAGCGTCCACCATTCCGTCCAGTTTTGGGTTTCGTTAACAAACTGGATGCCTTGCGGATAGTTTTTCCACAGCTGCTCGACGCGCCAGTCATCCAGCGGATAACCGAATCCGGGACGCAAACAAAAACCGGCCAGACTCAGCCAGACGCGTTCATGATTTTCGGAGCGACGTTGGTATTTCCCTCCCTCCAGCAAGACCGTGAACATGGCTCTTAGCAACGGCGTCGTCCATTCGGTACGGGCTACACCGATGAGTTTTTCCAGATCGGCGCGCAGGTTTTTTACCGCTTTGGGGTCAATCTGCCTGGATTTAGCGCCAAAAACAGCCTGTATCCGTTCGGCAATTTGGTTAAAATTTGCGGGTAAAGTTGCATCTATTTGCAAACCGGCTGTTTTTTTCCTGATTTGAAACTCTACATTCCAACGCTGGCTACCGTCTTCTTCAACAGCAATGCATTGAATCTTAAGTGTACCCACTTCAGTTTGGGTAACTGCCAGTTCGACAATGACCTCGGTATTCGGCTTGCTGTCATCGCCTTCAAACGCCACAGCCAGCGGTGGCAGGGAATGAAACAAGTCAGTAATATCGGTCACATCGCCCGGTTTGAAGTCGCCATCACCGGACAATGAAACCAGATGAAAACGCACTGGCACGCCTAAGCGCAAAGCAAAACGCCGGTCTTTCAAGACAATTTCATCGCCTTCTTCACTGCCTTTAGGCAAGATACAAATGCCTTGCTGCTGGGTGGAATTGTCAGTATCGACCAGCAGGAAATAACTGCGCGCCGCGCCCCCGCCAATCTTAAGTTTTTTGTCCCGCCGCGCAAGCGCATAACTGACGGCGCCAAAAGCCACCGACAATTCAGGATACTTGTTTTCCAGCAATACCGGCGGACTGGAACGCCACGACCCGATTAAATCGACCATGCGCTGAGTAATCGGCTGACTGCGAAATACGCCGCCGTTAAGCAACAGTCCATCCGGCACGCTGTCCTCCCCTGTTATCGCCAGGGATGGCGTGTATGCCGCAGGCTGGTCAGGAACCGGCGCGGCGAAGGCCTCGCGGGATGCGCCGCTGTGCAGCTTTAAAAACGCGGCGATATGTTTGCTGACCGCCGGTTCTGCTGCATACGGCAAGCCAAACTCGACCACGCCGCTACGTTTTCTGTCCGGCAATTCATCAAGACCCGACAAGGGGAAAAAACCGTCCAGCGCAATTTCCCTGACTTCATCCTTAGACAGAGGAACAGAACGGGAGCTGCCTATCAGTTTAGAACCTCCGCCCAGCAAGGTGACATTGATTTGCTCCGGCGCATCGCCTGCCAACAGGTGCTCTTTGGCAATCCGGCATTGTTCGATCAGTTGCGACAAATCCGCTGCAGACAGGCGTTTTTCACGGCTACCCAGGCGGCTTTCAACAAGATGCGCCAAAGCCAGATCGATATTGTCGCCGCCCAGCATCAAATGGTCGCCGACCCCAATGCGAGTTAATTTAGGTTCCAGCTCGCCCTGCTCTACTTTAATCAGCGTCAAATCGGTAGTGCCACCGCCGACATCGCACACTAGTAATAAATGCACATTCGCCAGCGCCTGTTTAAGGGTTGCGGTATGGCTATGGCGTCTTAACCAGTCATAACAAACCGCCTGGGGTTCTTCCAGCAGCCGGATATTATGCAAACCTGCAAGCCGTGCCGCTTCAAGCGTCAAAGATCGCGCCGCCTCATCGAACGAAGCCGGGACGGTAATCACAATATCCTGTTTTTCCAGCGGTGCATCGGGAAATTGATGTCCCCAGACGGTGCGAATATGAGCCAAATAGCTGGCACTGGCAATGATAGGCGAAACCTTAGCGACGTCATCGCTGCTGCCCCACGGCAGAATGTCAGCAGCGTGATCCACCGACGGATGCGATAACCAGCTTTTAGCGCTGGTGACAAAACGTCCCTTGCTTTTAGCACCCAAAAGGCGTGCGGCCTCGCCAATCACAGCGGTTTGCTCGGAGTCCGACGCACCGCCGGGAAACGACAAGTCGTCCTCGGACAATTCGCCGTTTGCCGGATGATAGCGCACCGACGGCAATAACGGCCTTGCGGCAACTTGGCCGGGAGCGACCAATTGTTCAATTTGGAAGATTTGTATTTCTTGACTTTTATTATCGGCTTTAGCGTAAGCAACAACGGTATGTGTTGTGCCCAGGTCGATGCCGACTAGATAGCTTTGGGTAAGTTTTTTCACAATAATATTGCAGTTCTATGAGACTAAACGGTCCAAGATATTATCAATCATCTCTTTCCATGAATAACGGCGACAATAGGATTTTATTGTCTTCTATCAGATAAATAAGCCGATAACTGTATAGAGAAGCACTTAGCAACTTCATGACCTCATGGGCAGCTTGGTTACTAAAAAAGGATACACGAAATATTTTAGATTTACATCACTGTCTATATTGATAATGGCTGTCGATGATCGCTGCTACAGCAAATATACCGACAATTCTGACAAAGATGGTGCTCATACATCCAAAGCCCAAGCAAACTCAACATTTACGTAATGGCCGACCGACCGGTCGCCCCTACAATGCAGACTAACTGCACAATAGATTGACTTAACAGGGAGTAGTCATAGAAAATAGTCCGCTTAAT
The DNA here is from genome assembly GCF_050917435.1 of Methylobacter arcticus. Classification (NCBI taxonomy): domain Bacteria; kingdom Pseudomonadati; phylum Pseudomonadota; class Gammaproteobacteria; order Methylococcales; family Methylococcaceae; genus Methylobacter; species Methylobacter arcticus. Next base: position 748,934 of record NZ_CP159583.1, on the reverse strand, counting down.
TTCCACATTAACGTTAACTACGCATGGATAACAGCGTTTCCCCGCAAAGCAGTCTGGTCTCTGTTAAAAACTTGTCGTTTTCTCGCGGCAACAAGAAAATATTTGACGATATTTCGCTGGAATTTGAGCGCGGCAAAATTACTGCCATCATGGGACCTAGCGGCACCGGCAAAACGACGCTGTTAAAACTGATCGGCGGACAGCTGTTTCCTGCGCAAGGCACGGTTAGCGTCGATGGTAACAATGTCCACCGCCTACGCCGTTCCGAGCTGTACAATCTGCGTAAGCGCATGGGCATGTTATTCCAAAGCGGCGCGTTATTAACCGACATGAATGTCTTTGATAATGTGGCTTTTCCGTTACGCGAACATACCCACCTTCCCGAGTCGATGATTCGCACCTTGGTGCTGATGAAATTGCAGGCAGTCGGTTTGAGAGGGGCGCGTAACTTAATGCCTAACGAACTTTCCGGCGGCATGGCCAGGCGTATTGCGTTGGCCAGGGCCATTGCACTGGATCCGATGATGATCATGTACGATGAACCTTTTACCGGCCAGGATCCGATTTCCAAAGGGGCATTGGTTCATCTGATCAAATCGTTGAATACTATTTTGGGACTGACCAGTATCGTTGTCTCTCATGATGTTCATGAAACAGCGGCTATAGCCGATTATATTTATGTGATCTCAGAAGGTAAAATTGTCGGGCAAGGCAGCCCTAAGGAAATTCAACAATCCGAATCGGACTGGGTGCAGCAATTCATGACCGGCGCTGCCGATGGTCCGGCGCATTTTCATTATCCGGCAAAAGATTATATCGATGACTTATTGTCGACTGGAAAACGTTATTAAGATTCAATTTTTACCTTGCACCTTTTACCTTGCATCTTGCACCTTACTTTAAAATGATTGAATTTCTACAGCATTTGGGCGAAAACACCCGCACCAGCTTTACCAAACTTGGGCGCGGCACATTTTTCCTGCTACAAACTCTTTCCGGCATACTCAGTGTGTTGACTCGCCCCAGACTGCTGCTTAACCAGATGTATTCAGTCGGCGTACTCTCTTTTCTGATTATCACTATTTCAGGGTTATTTGTCGGTATGGTTCTGGGTCTGCAAGGCTATTACATACTCTCTGATTTTGGCGCAGAAGAAACGCTAGGGGTCATGGTTGCAGCCTCCTTAGTCAGGGAACTCGGTCCCGTGGTTGCGGCGCTGTTATTCGCAGGCCGGGCCGGTTCTGCGTTAACGGCGGAAATTGGTCTGATGAAAGCGACAGAACAGCTATCGGGTATGGAAATGATGGCCGTCGACCCCATTAAACGCATTATTACTCCGCGCTTTTTGGCCGGATTCTTGTCCATGCCGTTACTTGCAGCTCTCTTTAGCGCTGTCGGTATTATTGGCGGACAAATGGTTGGCTCAGGCTTATTAGGCGTTGATGAAGGCGCTTACTGGGCGCAAATGCAAACCAAACTGGATTTTCAAGATGACATTATCAATGGCGTTATCAAAAGCATCGTGTTTGGCTTTGTCGCTTCATGGATAGCACTGTTTGAAGGTTATGACGCCATCCCTACATCTGAAGGGGTCAGTCGAGCCACCACCCGTACCGTCGTTAATTCAGCTTTTAGTATTTTAGGTCTTGATTTTATTTTGACCGCACTCATGTTTGGAGATAATTAACATGCAACATACCCGTACTCAGGACACACTTGTCGGACTCTTTGTCGCGTCAGGCATAGTCGGCTTGTTTTTTCTTGCGATGCAAGTCAGTAACCTAGGCTCTTTTACCGAGCATGATGGTTATACGATTACGGCTCGTTTTGAGAACTCCGGCGGTTTGAAGGTTAAATCGCCGGTTTCATCGGCTGGCGTTAAAATCGGCCGGGTCAGCGCTATTAGCTTCGATACCACAACCTATCAATCCGTTGTGCAGTTGAATATTGATGCGCAATACAATACCCTGCCCGAAGACACCACCGCCAGCGTGTTTACCGCCGGTCTGTTAGGCGAACAATACGTCAACCTGGAAGCGGGCGGTTCGGATGAGCTCTTAAAAGATGGTGGCAACATTGAAATCACCCAATCCGCCATTATTTTGGAAAAAGCGATCGGTCAATTTCTATTTAAATCAGCCTCAGAAAAAAAATGAGCCAATTGAATATCACTAAAGAGGGGCCTGGAAACTTTATTATTGATGGTGATTTAACTTTTGCTACCATCGACAAACAGACCCTAAAATCATTTTCTTTCCTAAAGTCGGCAAAAGAAATCACCCTGGATCTGGGGGGCGTCTCCTCTACAGACAGTGCCGGATTGGCGCTAATGATTGAATGGATAAGATATTCCCAGCACAATAGAACGCATATAATATTCAAAAACATTCCCGAACAATTGCTCAACCTTGCCAAACTCAGCGGCTTTGATCAATCTAGCCATTTTAATGAAGGTTCAAAGGAAAAAATTCAAGACGAAAGCTTAGATATCAATACTTAGCTTTTTTCGCCTTTCGCCTTTAGCCTTTTAACCCTTAATCTCACATCCTTTAACTCATGGACAAACTCATTATTACCGGCGGCGCACGACTCTCTGGAGAATTACGCATCTCCGGCGCCAAAAATGCCGCTTTACCGATTCTGGCTGCCACCTTACTGTCGGAAGCTCCGGTTAGCGTCGGCAACATACCGCATCTCCATGACATCACCACCACCATGGAATTACTGGGGCGCATGGGTCTTGATCTCACTGTCGACGAGAAAATGAATATCGAAGTCGATTCCAGCACCATCAACAGCTTTGTCGCGCCTTACGAACTGGTCAGAACCATGCGTGCCTCAATACTGGTATTAGGCCCTTTAGTGGCCCGATTCGGCGAAGCCCATGTGTCATTGCCCGGCGGCTGCGCTATCGGCTCACGTCCTGTCGACATTCACCTTAACGGTCTGATAAAGATGGGCGCTGACATTACCGTCGAAAACGGTTTTATCCATGCCAAAGCAAGCCGACTTCAAGGCTGCCGCCTGGTTCTGGAACAAATCACCGTTACCGGCACCGAGAATCTGCTGATGGCAGCCACCTTGGCCGAAGGCACTACGATTATTGAAAATGCCGCCAAGGAACCTGAAGTCACCGACCTGGCTCACTTTCTTAACAAAATGGGTGCCAAAATAACCGGCATCGGCACCGATGTACTGGTTATTGAAGGCGTGGAAAAACTGGGTGTTGACAGCATTCACTACGACATTCTTCCCGACCGGATCGAAACCGGCACCTATTTGATTGCCGCCGCCATTACCGGCGGCAGTATCAAACTGAAAAATACCCGTCCGGATATTCTGGACGCTGTTCTGGAAAAACTGGTTGAAGCCGGCGCTGACATCAGCACCGGTAAAGACTGGATCAAACTGGATATGCACGGCAAAAAACCCAAAGCCGTTTCGGTGCGTACTTCGCCTTATCCGGCTTTTCCGACCGATATGCAGGCACAGTTCACCGCCATGAATGCTATTGCCGACGGCGTGGGCATTATCACTGAAACGGTTTTTGAAAATCGCTTCATGCATGTTCAGGAATTGCAGCGCATGGGTGCCGACATTAGGCTGGAATCCAATACCGCCATCGTCACCGGCGTTAAAAAATTAACCGGCGCACCGGTTATGGCGACCGATTTAAGGGCTTCGGCCAGCCTTGTTATTGCCGCTCTGGTGGCCGAAGGCGATACCTTGGTCGATCGTATTTATCATATCGACCGGGGCTATGATCACATCGAAGAAAAACTATCCCAACTCGGTGCAACCATACGCCGCGTCCCAAGATAAGGTTTTATTATTATGATAACCATAGCCGTATCCAAAGGCCGGATTTATGAAGATGCCCTGCCGTTATTGGCAGAAGCCGGCATTACGCCGATTGACGACCCGCTTACCTGCCGTAAACTGATTTTACGCACCACCCGGGATGACGTACAGCTGGTCATCATCCGCGCCACCGACGTGCCTACCTTTGTTGAATATGGTGCCGCCGACATGGGCATTGCCGGAAAAGACATCCTGCTGGAGCATGGCGCAGAAAGCCTGTATGAACCGCTGGACTTGAACATCGCCTGTTGCCGGTTAATGACCGCAGCGCATAAAGACGCGCCGCCGATTGCCGGCCGCGTTCGCGTTGCGACCAAATACGTCAAAATAACCCAGCGTTATTTTGCCAGCCTGGGTATACAGGCTGAAATCATTAAACTGTACGGATCAATGGAACTGGCGCCGCTGGTCGGTCTTGCCGATTGCATTGTCGACCTGGTCGATACCGGCAACACCCTAAAAGCCAATGACCTGGAGCCGCGAGACCTGATTATGCATATCAGCTCCAGGCTGGTGGTCAACAAAGCGGCGATGAAAATGAAGCATCAGGCGATTCAATCCTTGCTCGATCAGTTTGAAAAGACGCTGGCGAAAAGAAGTTACCCGAAGTGACATTACATTAGGCATAAAAAACGAGGCAACATTTAATGAATAGATGGAACATTCCTGATTTCCTAGAACGTGACGTAATTGAAAGAGATGCGCATTGTGTCTACTGTGGAATTGAATTTGTACTATCAAACGAATCACGAAAATCAAAACCAACATGGGAACATATTGTCAACGATGCAAGAATAATTTCCCTTGAAAATATTGCAAGATGCTGTACGTCGTGCAACGCAAGCAAGGGCGCAAAACTTCTTACTGACTGGCTAAATTCTAGTTATTGCAAAAAAAAGAACATCACAAAAAACAATGTCGCACTAGTGGTGAAAGTAGCCCTTGATTACCCACCGACTTTGGACGAGTCAAATGCTTAACACTACACTCAACCAGAACGTGGTTACAATGCGGTTTTTTTATTTAAACTCACCAAACCATCATCATTAGCCCATGTCTGATATAACTCTTCTAAAACTCGATGCCTCATCAGCCGATTTCAACCGGCAATTACAAAATTTGCTGGCCTTTGATGATGCCGACGATCTGGAAATTCATCAGCGCGTTCTGGCTATCATTGCCGATGTCCGCAACAACGGCGACAAAGCGGTTATTGAGTACACCAACCGCTTTGATCATCGCGCGGTCACAGAAGCCTCCGAACTGGAATTATCGCCGGAAACCCTGAAATCGGCCTGGCATGACTTACCCGCTGAGCAAGCCCAGGCACTGCAAACCGCCGCAGACCGTATTCGCGCTTATGCCGAACACCAGAAAATGGAATCGTGGCAATACACCGAGGCTGACGGCACCGTACTCGGGCAAAAAATCACCCCATTGGATCGCGTCGGCCTTTACGTACCGGGCGGTAAAGCCGCCTACCCGTCTTCGGTGTTGATGAACGCAATACCCGCTAAAGTCGCGGGTGTCAGCGAATTAATCATGGTCGTGCCCGCGCCTAGCGGCGAAACCAATCAACTGGTGCTGGCCGCCGCTTATCTGGCCGGTGTAGACCGCGTATTTACCATAGGTGGGGCGCAGGCGGTTGCCGCGCTGGCTTACGGCACCGAAACCATTCCTGCTGTGGCAAAAATTGTCGGACCCGGCAATATCTATGTCGCTACCGCGAAAAAACTGGTATTCGGGCAAGTCGGCATCGACATGATTGCAGGGCCTTCGGAAATACTGATTATCTGCGACGGCAAAACCAATCCCGACTGGATTGCGATGGATCTGTTTTCACAGGCGGAACATGACGAAAATGCTCAGTCCATATTGATCAGTACTGACATAGCTTTTCTGGACGCTGTTGAGCTAAGCATCAACAAACTATTGCCGACCATGGAACGCGCCGGGATTATTAGGGCATCGCTAACGACACGCGGCGCACTGATCAAAGTTAGCGACTTAAATGCCGCCGTTGATGTGGCCAATATTATTGCGCCTGAACATCTGGAACTCTCCGTTGAAGACCCGGAAGCCTTATGTGAAAACATTCGCCACGCGGGAGCCATTTTTATGGGCCGCTATACCGCTGAAGCTTTAGGCGATTACTGTGCAGGGCCTAACCATGTGTTACCGACCTCCAGCACCGCACGTTTTTCTTCACCGTTGGGTGTTTACGATTTCCAAAAACGCTCCAGTTTAATCAACTGTTCCCAAGTCGGTGCCGATACGCTGGGTAAAACCGCATCGATATTGGCGCGGGGCGAAAGCCTGACCGCCCATGCGCGCTCTGCGGAATACAGAATTAAATAAGTAGCGGCGACCGGTCGGTCGCCCTTTTTATGCCCAATGCGACCAACCGATCGCCCCTACAGCTTTAGAATTTGCACATGACACAATCCAATCTACTTTCCTCCATCTTCCGCAAAGAAGTCCTGGCAATGTCCACTTACAAAGTGGCCGATGCCACCGGTTTGATCAAACTGGATGCGATGGAAAACCCCTACAGCTGGCCTGAAGACATCAAGACAAACTGGCTGGAAACCTTGAAAGACTGTCCGTTAAACCGCTATCCGGATCCTGAAGCCAGACAGCTGACGGCAACCATCAAACACCTGAATCAAATACCCGACCAGTTCGATGTGCTACTAGGCAATGGTTCCGATGAAATCATTCAATTACTGTTAATGGCGCTGCCTGCCAGTGCCTGCGTGTTGGCGCCGGATCCCAGTTTTGTGATGTATAAACAGCTGAGCCTGTGCCTGGGCCTCAACTACCACGGCATTCCGTTGCTGGCAGACAGCTTCGACCTGGATTTACCCGCCATGCTGGCTGCCATAGAAAAACACCAGCCTTCGGTTATTTTTCTGGCCTACCCCAACAACCCTACCGGAAATCTATTTTCCGAAGCGTCGATTAGAGACATCATAAAAATTGCCAACGGCTTGGTGGTGATTGATGAGGCCTACTCCCCTTTTGCCGACGCCAGCTTTATCAGCAGTCTGGGACAATATGACAACCTGTTAGTGATGCGTACCGTATCGAAATTGGGCTTGGCGGGTTTACGCCTCGGCTACATCGCAGGCACGCCGGACATCATCGAACAACTGCATAAAATTCGCCTGCCCTACAACATCAACAGCCTAACCCAGATCAGCGCAGACTTTGCCCTGTCCAACAAAGCCTTGTTCGATCAACAAACGCAACAGATTTGCACTGAACGGTCACTCGTTTTTAGCCAGCTTAATGCGCTGAACGGTATTACCGCCTATGCCAGCGCCGCCAATTTTATCCTATTCAAAACACCCGAAAACCGGGCCAACGACATCTTTGCATCGATAAAACAACAAGGTGTTTTAATTAAAAACCTTAGCGCTCAAGGCGGCTTGCTGACCGATTGCCTGCGCGTAACCATCGGTAAACCTGAAGAAAATACAGCGTTTATTACCGCACTAACAAAATGTCTAGGCGCCCCATAAATAAAAAAACTAACGCCATTATTACGCCTTTAAAAACAACAATATGTTGTAATATCATATAGTTGTGCTTCGCATCACCTACCAAGCATTTTTTTAAAAAAAACAAATACCTAAACCAACAGCATAAGCACTTCAAATCTTATAAGTTCTAATGGTATATTGACGCCAGAAAATAATGTGCCCTTAAAGAAGCACAGACTTAATCAGGAGAGTTCTATAATGAATAACGAAGGCGTCGATCAGTCCAAACGCCAATTTTTAACCACGGCCTTGACCGTGGTTGGCGCAGTCGGCACTGGCTATTTAGCTGTTCCTTTTCTTGCTCAAATGCAACCTAGTGCCAAGACCATGGCCGCTGGCGCTCCTGTTGAAGTTGACATCAGCAAAATGGAATCCGGCCAATTAATCAGAGTCGCATGGCGAGGAAAACCGGTATGGATACTCAACAGAACTCCTCAGGTTCTTGAAACCCTGATAACACTGGACTCTGAACTCAGAGATCCTCTTTCTCTGGAATCCATACAACCGGATTCCAGCAAAAACCCAGTACGCTCTATTAAGCCGGAAGTCTTTGTAGCCGTCGGTTTATGTACCCACTTAGGCTGTTCACCCACATTTCGTCCTGAAATAGCCCCCAATGATCTTGGCGAAAAATGGAAAGGCGGTTTTTTCTGTCCGTGCCATGGCTCCTGGTTTGATCTGGCTGGTCGCGTTTATCGCGGAGTACCGGCGCCAACTAACCTGGAAATCCCTCCTTACCGCTATATTACTGATACCCAGCTGATTATTGGTGAAGCTCCAGAGGAAGAAAGCGCATGAAACGTAATCGCGTAACTGAATGTAATGATTGGTTTTTGGAACGCTTTCCGCTGACCAAGCTCTGGAATGAACACATGGCGCATTATTACGCGCCCAAGAACTTCAATTTCTGGTATTTCTTCGGTTCACTGGCTTTGCTGGTACTGGTCAACCAGATCCTGACCGGTATTTTCCTGACCATGAACTACAAACCGGACGCCAAATTGGCATTCGATTCCGTAGAATACATCATGCGCGACGTGAACTGGGGCTGGCTGATTCGCTACATGCACTCGACCGGTTCATCGGCATTTTTTATCGTGGTTTATCTGCACATGTTCAGGGGCTTGCTTTACGGCTCGTTCAAGCATCCCCGTGAACTGGTCTGGATTTTCGGTATGTTGTTATTTGTCGCTTTGATGGCCGAAGCCTTTATGGGCTATCTATTGCCTTGGGGACAAATGTCCTACTGGGGCGCTCAGGTGATTATCTCGCTGTTCAGCGCCATTCCAGTAATCGGCGATGATCTGTCCCTCTGGCTCAGAGGCGACTATGTGGTTTCCGATGCAACCCTGAACCGGTTCTTCGCCTTTCATGTAATTGCTGTGCCGCTGGCTTTGGTCATGCTGGTATTCCTGCATATCGTAGCCTTGCATGAAGTCGGTTCAAATAACCCCGACGGCATTGAAATCAAAGATTCCAAAGACCCTTGGGGTCATCCTGTGGACGGCATTCCGTTCCATCCTTATTACACGGTCAAAGATCTGGTCGGTGTCGGCGTATTTATGTTATTTTTCGCCACGGTTATTTTTTACATGCCGGAAATGGGCGGTTATTTTCTCGAGCCAGCCAATTTTATCCCTGCAGACCCGATGAAAACCCCGGAACACATAGCTCCAGTATGGTATTTCACGCCTTTCTATGCCATTTTAAGAGCCATTCCCGATAAATTTGCCGGCGTTATCGGTATGGGCGGCGCGATTGTCGTGCTGTTTCTGCTGCCTTGGCTGGATCGCAGCCCGGTCAAATCGATTCGTTATCGCGGCGGCATCTACAAAAAAGCCTTGGTGCTATTTGTTATCAGTTTTATAGCGTTAGGCTATTTAGGCACACAACCTGCGACACCTACAGCGACAATCGTCGCGCGATTTTTTACTGCGATTTATTTCGGCTTCTTCTTGTTGATGCCGTTATATACCCGCTGGGAAAAAACCAAGCCGGTGCCAAAACGCTTAACCACAATACATAGCCTTGAGGAGCAACTGCCTGCGTTAATTGAGGAAATAACCCAAATAAAACAAGGATCTACTGAAATTGGTCACTCTGCTTTTAAAAGCTCTTTTTTTGCCATAAGACCTAATCCCAAAGGCATAAGAAACCTTATCAGTCGGTTAGTAAAAAATGCAAAAGGGAGTCTGGATTGATATGAAAAATTTAACAGCATTGCTTTTATTGTTATCACTCTCTTTTGGGGTTGTCGCCTCGGAAAGTATTGAGCTGCAAAAAGCGAATATTGATCTTTCCAATAATGCTTCATTGCAGCGTGGTGCAAAACACTTTGTCACCTATTGCTTGGGCTGCCATTCAATCAAACATATCCGTTACTTGCGTATTGCCCTTGATGTCGATGTCGACCCTAAAAAAGTGTTAAAAGACATTGCACCGGAAGGAGCCAATATCTACGATCAAATGCACAGCGCTATGAATGCGCATGATGCTGAAAAATGGTTTGGTACACAACCGCCCGACTTGTCGTTAATTGCCAGATCGCGTGGTGCGGATTGGCTGTACAGCTATTTAAAAAGTTACTATATTGATCCAAAAAGTCCTAGAGGGGTAAATAACCTGATTTTCGAGGATACCGCTATGCCTAACCCGCTCTGGCAATTGCAAGGTGAACAGTATGCAGAACCTAGAAAAAATATATGGGGTCATGAATATACCAACTTAGTTCTTAAAGAACCCGGTACCTTGTCTGAAGGAGAGTTTGGAATTTTCGTCAATGACTTGGTTAATTTCTTGGTGTATGTCGGTGAGCCGGTGCAGCTTGAAAGACAACGTCTCGGAAAATATGTGCTATTTTTTATTTTAATGTTTTTAGTTTTAGCTTATCTGCTGAAAAAAGAATATTGGAAGAACATCCATTAATTCTCAAAATCTTATAGGGTAGGCAAACGGCACCAACAGTGGCCGCTTTACGACTGCATGAATGCAGGAGGTAGAGCAATGCAGGAGCCATTGCCGAGGCGAAGCTGTTTGCCTACCCTAACATCTGCAAATAAAAACCTCGACAACCATGTTATAATGCCTTTTTTTTACCGCCCTACACGTCTTAAAGAGGTTGTTATTCGTGACAAATATTACTCGTAAATCTGTAATGACGCTTTTCTCATCTCCAACATGCGCGATGAGCCACTGCGCCCGCTTTGTTTTGCACGAGAAAGGAGTTGTCGCAGACATAGAATATTACGACCCGACTGAGCCGCCTGAGGATTTACTAGAGCTAAATCCCAACGGCACGTCGCCAACACTGATTGAACGCGACCTAGTTCTCTATGACTCGCGCATCATTATGGAATATCTGGACGAACGTTTTCCGCACCCCCCATTGCACCAAATGGATCCGGTTTCACGGGCAAACGCCAGAATGCTGATCAAGCGTATCGACCAGGACTGGTATCAGTTACTGGATGAAATTTTATTTTCCGGCGAGAAAAAATCAGCCCGCGCCAAGAAAATGCTCAGAGAGGGAATCTTGGCTGCCGAGCCTATTTTTGCCGCCAGACCCTATTTTATGAGTGATGAATTTTCACTGATAGACTGCGTCATCGCGCCCTTATTATGGCGTCTACCGAGCATAGGTATTGACATATCAACACCCAGTGAAGTCATCACCAATTATGCCCAGCGCATATTCAACAGAGCCGCATTTAAACGCAGCCTGAGCGAAGCCGAAAAAGAAATGATCGAGCCTTTAAAATAAACCTTAGCAACATGACCTCTCTAAAGCCTTATTTAATTCGTTCAATTTACGAATGGATTATTGACAACAACCTGACACCGCATCTGCTTGTGGATGCACAAGATACCCGCGCCATTTTACCGACCGAATTTATTGAAGACGGAAAAATCGTTTTGAATATCAGGCCGGAAGCTATACAGGGTCTTTCTCTCGGCAACGATGAAATTGAGTTCAATGCCCGGTTTAGCGGAAAACCCATGCACATTGCCACACCAATAACCGCAGTATTGGCAATCTACGCTAAAGAGAACGGCAAAGGCATGATCTTCGATCAGGAAGACAACGACGGTGACGATGAACCACCACCGCCAGTAAAAAAACCGACAGCCAAACCCACTTTACGCATCGTAAAGTAACAGCAATTCTTGCTATGTTCAGGAGTCCTGGACATAGCAATCCTTGGGTCTCTGCTCCTGTACAACACTTAGACATTTCACCTCCTTTCCAAAAAGCCTATCCTCAACTTCTCTTCTGTCGACACAACGACGATTGAACTTTTCCGCAAAAAAACCTCACGATCCACCCAACTTTTTATTATCAGTTAATCTTTTTGGTTGTATAGTGAAGCTCCTATCTGAAAAGGCAGCTTCTTTCAATAGCCCGCCTAATAGATAGCCAACCCTATCCTATGAGGTGAACCATGAACTCACTACAACAATCCCTTATCTTATCTTCCTTGCTGGCTGTTTTTTTTACATTGCCGGTTTTAGCCGCAGATAGTGCGGCCGGAGAACAAAAAGCAAGCTCCTGTGTCAGCTGCCATGGCCAAAATGGTAACAGCAGCAGCGCACAATGGCCCAACTTGGCAGCACAACAACCTACCTATCTGGTCAACCAACTCAAAACATTCAAGGCCGGAGACCGCATCAATATCATGATGCAATCAATGACCGCCAACCTGAGCAATGAAGACATCAACAACCTTGCTGCTTATTTTTCCAGCCAGAAACCCGCCAAAGCAGGCGGCGACCCGGCATTGGCAAAAGCAGGCGAAGCCAAAGCCGCTATGTGTCTGGGATGCCATGGTTCCACTGCTCAAGGTAACGGCCAGTTCCCAAGGCTTGCAGGACAACATCCTGAATACCTTGAACAACAATTAAAAGCTTTTAAAGAGGGCTCTCGTAAAGGCGGACCGATGCAGGCTATTACCGCCAATCTATCCGAGGCTGATTTTAAAGCATTAGCGGCTTATTTTGGCTCGTTGTAAGAAAGAAATCATCTATACCCCACATAAAAAGCCTGCTGGATGGAATGAAAAAGTCCCATCCAACACCGCTCATATGTAAGTATAATAAAATTTATAAATTAACCCATATCGGTCATTTACAGCTTATAAAGATGCTGTTATCAGGGATAACGTGATTTTTTATTTTGATCTAAAAAAAAGCCGGTTTTATGCGGCTTTAATTGATTTGGTTTGCGTTACAAGTTAGTCTTAATTTAACTGGATGCCATTCAGAAGTTCAAATTTTACAGGGTGACCATGTTGGTTAGGTTGGACAATACTTTCTGTTGTGGTTGTTGAGACGACCTTTCCATTTGCATCTTTGGTTACAGAAATTGATTTCTGATACTGAGTTGGCACACAACCGGACAGAAGTAATGTAGCGAACAGGAAAAATATTGAGGATAGTTGTAGTGATTTATTAATCATATGCTCTTTAATTTAGTGATTTATTAAAAATGTAATTGCAGATATTTGGGAATAATGAATCTTGCGGAATATGTCCCGCGTCTATTCTTGCACGTGAATTACGCTTACCTAAAGGCAAATCTATCTACACAAATATGGTAACAAATTGATATTAATGAGATTTTGTTAAAAGCCATCTTTAATAAATTTCAATAAAATCAATTAGCTGTAAAGATGTGTAGATAGCTTTGACCTAAAGGAAAGAGCTTCCAGCTTCAACGGGGCGATGCTCGGCATAATGCGGAGTCTAAAGTCCCTCGACTGGCAGTACCGGATATTCCCTCCGGCAGGCTAAATTATCAGCACGAGAAAAATCGTACACGGATGCAAAGGCAAAATCAAGGGCATCCCCCATCTGAAGGATATAGGTATCTACACAACTTATTGGCTTTCCCGTGGCACTGCCATTAAGTTAGACTGAAAAGACAGTGATGACTGAACATTGTGGGCGCGAATTTATTCGCGTCCACCTAATGCCAAGCCCTTAACCTAATGGCGGTGACGCCACCCGCGAGGGAACGAGGAAATGTTTTTTTAATGGGTGCATGGGTAGCCAGCCCAGTCAGGATGTAGTGACTTGTGTAGATAGCTATGCCTGAAGGAAGGATTTTACGGGCAAAATGGATAAAATCTGTGCTTCCCATACTTTCGCCCTTATGGTGTATCAGGGTCTACAATGTGACGCCGCAATAGCTTAAGCCTGCAAGCCTTAATAACGTTGAGTTTCCCGTATAATTGGTAAAACCATCTGAATTCATCTAAACTTTGGATCCAGATCGCACAAAAAGGCTCGACAGGAACCCAAACATGGCTTTTCGAACATTCACCGGATTGATAGTTTCTCTGCTCATCAGCACCAGCGTATGGGCCGATGAAATACAAATAAACCCATCCCATCCCGATCAATATACCGTCGTCAAAGGCGATACTCTATGGGAACTATCCGGTAAATTTTTAATCCACCCTTGGCAATGGCCTAAATTATGGAGCCGTAATGCTCAAATCAAGAATCCTCACCTGATTTATCCCGGCGATACGCTTTATTTTTCAATCGTCGATGGCAACCCTCAACTGAGCCTTTCCCGTAGCGAAATCCCCTTGGCCACCGCCAATTCTCCCTGCATTCTTCAGGAAGAAGACTATAAGCAAGGACGCAAAGACTTTGCCGTCTCCGAAGATGGCAAAGTACTGCCTTGTATTCGAGTAACCGAGCTGAAACAGGCCATTAGATTAATCCCTACCGAAACCATAACCAGCTTCCTGTCATCCCCCAAAGTGGTGGATGAAAATGAACTGGGCAAGGCGCCATATGTCGTTGACTTTGTCGGCGAACATCTGCTTGCAGGCACTGGCGATCGTGCTTATGTACGTTCGATAACCGAACCGAAAAGCCAGTCCTACACGATTTACCGGCCGGGTAACGCTTATATCAGTCCGGAAAGCGGAGAAATTTTGGGCTATGAGGCGCAATACATTGCCGGCACCTCATTACAACAACCCGGCGATCCGGCGACATTAGCCATAACCAAATCCGTCCAGGAAATTCGTATCGGTGATCGGATTATGCTCAATGCTGAACAGGACCTTGTATTAAATTATTTTCCCCGTCCGCCAGAACAACGCATCAACGGCAGTATTATCAGCGTACTTGGCGGCGTTTCTCAAATCGGCAGGTATAACGTGGTGGTCATAGACAAAGGCACGACTGACGGGATTTTAGCTGGGCATGAACTGGACATCTATCAACGCGGCAATATTGTCAAAGATTCGTACAGTTCGGTTAAAAACGATCAGGTTAACCTTCCGGATGAAATGGCCGGTACCCTGATGGTTTTTCGACCGTTTGAGCGTGTCAGTTATGCTCTGGTCATGAAAGCGACTCAGGCCCTTCATATTTTAGACAAAGTTAAAACCCCCTGAACATTCCCGAGCAAGACATTAACTACTGGCTTGCGCTATTGCGCACGCCAGGCGTCGGTTGCAGGACATTTCTCCGTTTACTGAGCAGCCATACCCCGGCGCAGTTATTTGCAGAATCATCCTCCGCACTGAGCGCCTTGGGCTTAAAAAGCGATATCGTTAATGCGATCAAAAATCCTGATTGGGCACTGATCGACTATGATTTGTGCTGGCTCAGTCAGGAGAATAACAGCGTTATCACCCTTAATGACCCCAACTATCCGCCGCTGTTAAAAGAAATTGCCGACCCTCCGCCACTTTTGTTTGTACGCGGTAACCCCGAACTGTTATCTCTGCCGCAAATTGCGATAGTGGGCAGCCGTAATCCGTCGACATCAGGCCTGGAAATCGCCTTCAACTTCGCCAAGACCTTGAGTCATTGCGGCTTTACCATTACCAGCGGACTGGCCTTGGGTATCGATGCCGCCAGCCATCAGGGCGCATTAAAGGCCAAAGGTTATACGATTGCAGTAGCCGGAACCGGGCTGGATCGTGTTTATCCGGCTCGGCATAAAGACCTGGCCACTGAAATTGTCAATTCCGGTGCAATGGTCTCGGAATTTCCGCCGGGCACTACCGCCAAAGCCAACCACTTTCCCCGGCGCAACCGCATCATCAGCGGCCTGTGCCAAGGCTTGTTGGTGGTTGAAGCCGCCAAACAAAGCGGTTCGCTGATTACTGCGCGCATGGCCCTGGAGCAAAACCGCGAAGTTTTTGCGATTCCCGGCTCCATTCATAACCCGCTGGCCCGAGGTTGCAACGCGCTAATCCGCGAAGGCGCAAAACTTGTCGAAACAACCCAAGATATTCTTGAGGAACTAAATCAATATAATCAACAAGATGTAATTTTCTCCCCGGCAACAATGCAATCAACGCTTGACCTGGAGCAGCAAACATTATTGAATCTCGTCATGTTTAGCCCAACTTCTATCGATACTCTGGTTGAAAATGCCAACGAATCCGTCGAAGTTATTTCGTCAATGCTGCTGATTCTTGAACTGCAAGGTTACATAGAAGCAACCCCCGGCGGTTGCTATACTCGAATCCAATAAACAACCAAGAGACCATGAAAGAAAATATTTTTGATGTCCTGATGTACTTATTCGAAAACTATATGGAAGATGAAATTGAAATACTTCCAGACAGTGATGTCGTCAGAACAGAATTGCTGGAAGCCGGCTTTGAACAAATCGAAGTCAATAAAGCTTTCGACTGGCTAGAGTCGCTTAGCCTGCAACGTGCAATAAAAACATCCGCAACGCCTGTATTCCGTATTTTTTGCAATCAGGAGAAAGTTAAACTGGATCTTGAATGCCGCAATTTACTTATGTTCCTTGAGAATAGCGGCATCCTAAGTTCAGCCAACCGGGAAATCGTCATCGACCGGGCCATGGCGCTGGAAAATGAAGAAATATCGATGGAAAAACTGAAATGGATAGTGCTGATGGTATTACTCAGTCAGCCGGATGAGGAAATCGCTTTCTCCAGAATGGAAGATATTGTTTATGACCTTATTCCATCGTATTTACACTAAGATTCAAGGAGCAAGGTTCAAGGTTGAAAACACACAGCTTTCACCTTGCTCCTTGAACCTCACCTTTCACCTTGAACCTTTCACCTCTTTTAAGAATAAATGAGCAAGAATCTCGTCATTGTAGAATCGCCCGCAAAAGCCAAAACCATCGAAAAATATTTGGGCAAGGACTTTCAGGTTTTAGCCTCTTATGGGCATGTGCGCGACCTGATCCCCAAAGAGGGCGCAGTTGACCCGAACAACGACTTCGCCATGAAATATGAAGTTATTGATCGCAACCAAAAACATGTACAAGCTATAGCCAAAGCCCTTAAGACCGCAGACACCTTATATCTGGCGACTGACCCTGATAGAGAAGGAGAAGCTATTTCCTGGCATTTGCTTGAACTGCTGAAAGAAAAAAAACTGCTCAAAGACAAGCCGGTGCATCGGGTCGTGTTCCATGAAATCACCAAAAAAGCCGTCACCGCAGCCATTGCCAATCCAGAACAACTAGCCATCAACTTGGTCAACGCCCAACAGGCGCGCCGCGCTTTGGATTATCTGGTCGGTTTCAACCTGTCGCCGCTATTATGGAAAAAAATCCGCCGTGGTCTGTCGGCAGGTCGTGTACAAAGCCCCGCCTTGCGTATGATCGTCGAGCGCGAACTGGAAATCGAGGCCTTTAAAACCCGCGAATACTGGACAATTGATGCCGCATTGACGGCGCACGATCAAGCCTTCAAAGCCAAATTGACGCAGCTTGACGGCGAAAAAATCAGTCAATTTAGCATTACCGATGAAGCGCTGGCCGAAAAAACCAAGCAAACCTTGCTGGATGCCGCTGACGGCCAATTAATGGTTGCCAAGCTGGAAAAGAAACAGCAAAAACGCAACCCGGCCCCGCCTTTTATCACTTCGACACTGCAACAGGAAGCCTCGCGCAAACTGAATTTCACCACTAAGCGCACCATGATAGTTGCCCAGCAACTTTATGAAGGCATCGATATAGGCGGCGAAACCGCCGGTTTGATTACCTACATGCGTACCGACTCGGTTAACCTGTCGGCTGACGCCGTCGAAGAAATCCGCGCGCTGATTGCCGAAAGCTATGGCGCTGAAAATGTGCCTAAAGAACCCCGGCTGTTTAAAACCAAGTCCAAAAACGCACAAGAAGCGCACGAAGCCATACGCCCAACAAACCCTCGGTACTTGCCCAGCCAGATAAAAAACCAACTGAGCATTGAACAGTTCAAACTCTATGAACTGATCTGGAAGCGCACCATCGCCTGCCAGATGATTCATGCCACGCTCAATGTGGTCGGCGTCGATCTAAGCTGCGCCGACGGCAAGCACGTATTCCGGGCAACCGGCTCCACGATTGCCTCGCCCGGATTCATGGCGGCTTATCTGGAAGGCAAAGATGACAGCAACGAGAGCGACGACAAGGAAAACTTTCTGCCGCCGATGGAAGAAGGCCGCCCCGTCCAGCTCAACGACATC
This sequence comes from Methylobacter arcticus, assembly GCF_050917435.1. Taxonomy (NCBI): domain Bacteria; kingdom Pseudomonadati; phylum Pseudomonadota; class Gammaproteobacteria; order Methylococcales; family Methylococcaceae; genus Methylobacter; species Methylobacter arcticus. Next base: position 731,061 of record NZ_CP159583.1, on the reverse strand, counting down.
AATGCCGCACAGCACTTCACCGAGCCGCCGCCACGCTACGGCGAAGCCAGTCTGGTAAAATCCCTGGAAGAACACGGTATCGGCAGGCCATCGACCTATGCGTCGATTATTTCGACCTTGCAAAACCGCGAATATGTCACCCTGGACAGCAAGCGCTTCTACCCGACCGATGTCGGCAGAATCGTCAATAAATTCCTGACCGAACATTTCACCAAATACGTCGATTACGATTTTACCGCGAACCTGGAAGATGAACTGGATGCGGTGTCGCGGGGAGAAAAAGACTGGGTTCCATTGATGCATGATTTTTGGAAACCTTTCACCGCCCTGATTCATGAAAAAGAGGAAAGCGTCCAGCGCAAAGATGTCACCCAGGAAGCCATCGACGAAAAATGTCCCGATTGCGGCAGCCCGCTGTCCATTCGTTTAGGCCGAAATGGCCGGTTTATCGGCTGTACCAATTATCCGGAATGCTCCTACACCCGGAACCTGAACGATGATGCCGGCGCTACCGACGAACCCGAAATTGTTGAAGGCCGAACCTGCCCCAAATGCGAATCGCCTTTAGTGATCAAGGCCGGACGCTACGGCAAATTTATCGGTTGCAGCGGTTATCCCAAATGCAAGCATATCGAACCTTTGGAAAAGCCGATGGACACCGGCGTTGAGTGCCCGCAATGCAAAAAAGGCAACATCCTCAAACGCAAATCGCGGAACAGCAAAATATTCTATTCCTGCTCTGAATACCCAAAATGCGACTACGCATTATGGAACGCGCCGATAAAAGAAAGCTGCCCGGAATGTGCGTGGCCTATTTTGACCGTCAAAGAAACCAAAAGACGCGGCGTGGAAAAAGTTTGTCCGCAAAAAGACTGCAAATACGTAACGCCGTATGAAGGCGACCCTGCCGATGTGCAGGGACCTAAAGAACCTGGTGTATTGTAGGGACGGATTCATTCACCTTTGGGGGCCCTATATGTTTAACAAACTTTTAAAGCGCCCACATTTGGCTAAAAATAGTTAGGGTTGAATGTTGCGGGCGCGAATTCATTCGCGGAGTAGGTTAAAAAACGCGAATGAATTCGCGCCCACATAGATAATCCAGCAGGAGCTGAAACTCTCTCCATAAACTTAAAAATGCCTTATCACTCCCTGTTCAAAATAAAAAACGCCGTCCGTCAGCTCAAAGCCGGAGCGGTGATTGCTTATCCCACAGAAGCCGTCTACGGCTTAGGCTGCGACCCGCTCAACGAAGCTGCGGCGATGGCCCTGCTCGACATCAAACAGCGCCCGATAGCAAAAGGCCTGATTCTTATCGCCTCGTCACTGGAGCAACTGCGTCCCTACCTCGATTTAGATCAAGCCATTATCGACCGCATAACCCCCACCTGGCCCGGCCCTGTCACATGGGTTATTCCGGCCCAACCTTGGGTGCCAAAATGGCTGACCGGCGAACATTCATCACTGGCCGTCAGAGTAACCCATCACCCGGTAGCCCACGACTTATGCGCCCAATTCGGCAGCCCGCTGGTATCCACCAGCGCCAACCCGACGACCCGACCCGCCATCAAGGAATCAAGAAAATTGCTCAAAACCTTTGCCAATGCCGATATTTTTATCGTTCACGGCAAAGTCGGGGAACTGGCACAGGAAACCGCTATTTATGATGCGGTAAGCGGAAAGCGGTTGCGTTGATGATAAAAATTCAGACATAAAAACAGCGTCATATACCATTATCGGGTTCCCACGCGCAGCGTAAGACTCATGCGATCCATACTGCGTTATGCCACTCAATACTGCGCGTGGGAACGAGAAAAATATTTTAATACAACGCCGTATGACTTCAATATACGTGCAGGTGAGCTTCTGGCGGGTTGTGTATCAAGCGGAGAAAATTGCTAAGTAGAGTTGCGCTCAGGGCAAGGTTCATCTACGCATCAATAGCATACGTGAACAACCGCCGGGGTAGTTTTTGGCAAAGAAAAATTGAATAGGCTATACTGAATTTTATGCTTAAGTTTTATATTTAATTTTCACCAATTTGCAATCAACGATAAACTTTCACCACTATGGCAATCTATATAGCTGTCCCTCTAACACCAACTAGCTCTGCATTAAATGATGCAGTTGTGCGGAGTATTGCGTCGGCAACAGATCGCTATCAATTGCAGTCAGATCGTGGCTGGCTAATCAAATTCGACGGAACTTCAGTTGAATTATCTAACCATATCGGTCTTACAGGGCAAGCGCAAGGAGAGCTTTCACCTATAGGCTCAGCAATTATAGTTCCGGTTTCAGCATACTATGGACGCGGTCCCACAGATATGTGGGAATGGCTTAAAACTAGGCTTGAACAACAATGAGCGATGAGGTTCCCGCGTCTGTTGCGCAAGTTTCCCCGGTAAGCGACCATCCTCATTTAACAAGGATGCAAGAAGCAATAGCCGAAGAGGTAAGTCGCCAAGGCGGTGGTGGAGGAAATATGTCAGACCTTGAAAGACGTGTAGGCATTTTGGAGACGGATGTTCGTGCTATTCGTGATAATTTGAACACGCTTGTGACGGATACCGCCGTTATTAAGTCCAATTATGCTTCAAAAATAGACATTTCTGATCTGAAAACAGATATTGCTGGTCTAAAAACAGAGATTAAAACCGATATTTCAAGTATAAAAGCCGAAATTGCTAGCGCAAATTTAGTCCAAACCCGCTGGATGATTGGCATATTGTTAGCAGCAATAGGCTTAGTATTTGCTATTCAGAGATATTCCCCACCACAAAGCAGTTTAGTGCCAAGTCAAGCACAGGCTATATCTAATCAGATTCCAGCAAATATCAGCCCACCCGTTCAGCAAAGAACGCCTTGATTATTAATACAGCCGAGAAGGGCGTGCCGCGCACTTTCCACGCAGCTTGAGATTAAATCGACGCCCAACATCACAGCTCTCCCTATGGCGAGCGGGTATGCCCTAGCCAATAACTTCCAAGCCGCCCATATAGGGCCGCAACGCGTCAGGAATACGAATGCGCCCTGCTGCATCCTGATAATTTTCCATCACCGCAATCAGCGTTCTGCCCGCCGCCAGACCGGAGCCGTTCAGGGTATGCACCAACTCGGGTTTGGAGGTGACAGGGTTGCGCCAACGCGCTTGCAGACGACGAGCCTGAAAGTCTTTGAAGTTGCTGCACGACGATATTTCCCGATAAGTGCCCTGCCCCGGTAGCCAGACTTCCAGATCGTAAGTTTTGGTCGATGAAAAGCCGGTATCCCCTGCGCATAGCAACATCTTGCGATAAGGCAGGTTGAGTTTTTTCAGGATAGCTTCCGCGTGATGGGTTAGCGTTTCATGTGCCGCAGCCGAATCCTCAGGCTTTACGATTTGTACGATCTCGACTTTTTCAAATTGATGCTGACGGATCATACCTCTGACATCGCGACCGTAAGCGCCGGCCTCGCTACGGAAACAGGGACTGTGACAGACGAATTTAAGCGGCAGGTCTTTGGCCTCGATAATCACGTCTCTGACGATGTTTGTGACCGGCACTTCGGCGGTCGGAATCAGATATAAGGCAGGATCGTCGTTGGCCTTGAACAGATCGGCTTCAAACTTAGGCAACTGCCCGGTGCCGCGCAAGCTGTCGGCATTGACTAAAAACGGCACGTAAGTTTCACTGTAACCGTGTTCGGTGGTATGGGTGTCGAGCATCAGCTGAATAATGGCCCGTTGCAGGCGTGCCAGCGGCCCGTTTAATACCACAAAGCGGGCGCTGGCGATTTTTGCACCCAGCTCGAAATCCATGCCTTTGTTGATTGCGCCTAAATCGACATGGTCTTTGGGCTCAAAATCAAAAGTCGGAATGTCGCCCCAGCGGCTGATTTCGAGATTGTCGTCTTCGCTCTTGCCGTTCGGCACGGACTCATCAAGCAGGTTGGGGATGCCTTCCATCAAGGCGGTCATTTTTTCCTGAATGTCGGACAATTCGGTTTCCGCCGCTTTCAGCTCGTCGCCCAGATGCTGAACCTGATCCAACAGCGGTTGCACGTCTTCGCCTTTGGCTTTGGCGATGCCGATAGCTTTTGAGCTGCTGTTACGTGCATTCTGCAATTCCTGGGTTTTAACCTGGATGTCTTTGCGCCGGACTTCCAGCTCGGAGTAATACTCCGGATTAAAATCGAATGAGCGCCTGTTGAGCTGTTCCTTAACAAAAGCTAACTCGGTTCTGAATAAGCGGGGATCTAACATGATTAAATGATTACCTTAAAATTAAAAATATATATGAGACAAAAGGCTAAAGGCTAAGGGCAAAAAAAGCATGATTCCTTCACTCTTCGCCTTTCGCCTTTTGTCTATCAAACCTGCCTGCCAACCAGCAAGCCCATCCAAATCACCAAGATACAGATCAGGCCATTGCCGACAAATGTACCGAGCATTAAATTCAAATGGGTGTCGAATGAATAACCATGCTCTACCAAATACAACAGTAAATATAAACCGGACAGAGTCAGAAAAACACCGACCATGATCACCGTCAGTACGACTCGGTATTCCTCGGACAGCGCCACTTTCTGCAACAAAATAGTCGCGATGATGCTGATCAGAAAAGCGCCTATCGCGTTAATGCTCATCAACGCATAAGGAATCACGCCTCCCGACCACTGAATGACACCGTTCGAATAATAAAACAGGCCTCTGCCGCACAGCAAGCCAATCCAGACGGCAAAGACACAGGTCGTAATGCTGGCGAATATATTCACCGCCGCTTTGCTTAAATTGCCCTGCTCTATCAGATAAAAAGTATCCAGGGAAAAAGTGGAGAAGGTTGTCAGGGAGCCTATAAAGCCGACCAAAATGGCCGCCCTGTATTCAAAGGTGATAGTGACGCGTTGCAGAATCAGCGTTTCGGCCAGCAAACCGATCATAAACGAACCGATCACGTTGACGACCAAAGTCCCATAAGGAAATCCGCGCCCCAGCCATTGAGCAACACCCGATGACACCAGAAACCGCACCACCGCACCGAATGATCCGCCCAGCGCAATTGCAAGAATTTGATTCATAAGCTAGAACCTGATGAAGTGCTCGCGGTAATAACGCAATTCTTCGATAGATTCGACAATATCGGCCAAAGCCTGATGCGTGGACTGTTTTTTAAAGCCGTCTTTGACTTCGGGCGCCCATCTGGCCGCCAGCTCTTTTAGCGTTGATACATCGATATTGCGATAATGAAAATACGCTTCCAGTTTGGGCATATAGCGATACAAAAAGCGCCTGTCCTGGCCGATGCTGTTGCCGCAAATCGGTGAGGTATTTTCCGGCACCCACTGCTTTAAAAATGCTAGCGTTTGCCGTTCGGCTTCCGCTGTATCGATAGCGGAAGCCTTGACGCGCTCGATCAAGCCGGATTGCCCGTGATGGTGCTGATTCCAGTCGTCCATGGCTGCCAATGCCGCATCGGATTGATGTACAGCAAGCACAGGGCCTTGCGCCAGAATATTCAAATTTTGATCGGTAACAATCGTAGCAATCTCAATAATCGAATCACTGTCAGGATTAAGTCCGGTCATTTCAAGATCTATCCAGATAAGATGCGTGGAGTCCTGCGCCATTTATTGATTCCGTTGTATAGAAGGGGGCGGTTAGTGTAGCATTGGCTAATCTGTACGTCTAACTCTTAAACTTTGAAGAAATTCCGCTTATGAATAGCTTTACCATCGTCTTTTTAATCGCGCTAACGCTTTCTTTTTCAGTGCAGTTTTGGCTGGCTCAACGGCACGCCGCTTACGTTGCTAAGCACCGCTTTGCCGTGCCTGAAGCCTTTAAAAATACCGTCTCGCTGGAAGCTCACCAAAAAGCGGCTGACTACACGCTGGAAAAGAGCAAGCTGGGCAATATAGACAGCATCGTCGGCATTATTTTTCTATTGCTGCTGACCCTCGGCGGCGGCATTAATTTAGCTTTCGAATTTTGGGCATCCTCCATTGCCAACCCATTGCTAGCGGGATTGGCCGCAGTAGCCAGCGTTTTTCTGTTTATGACCCTGGTTGAAATCCCTACCAGTGTCTACCAAACCTTTGTGATTGAAGAAAAGTTTGGCTTTAACAAAAGCACCCCGCAACGCTTCATCAAGGATCAACTGTTGCAACTGGCTCTAGTTGCCGCTATCGGCATGCCGTTACTGGCTTTAATCCTATGGGTCATGGACAGCATAGGTTCGCTGTGGTGGTTATGGGCCTGGGGCATACTGATCAGTTTTTCGCTGCTGATGAGCTGGCTATTTCCTACCGTGATCGCGCCGTTATTCAATAAATTCACTCCGATGGAAGACGGCTCGTTAAAAGACCGGATTCAGGGCTTGCTTAGCCGTTGCGGCTTTAACAGCAACGGCATCTTCATTATGGACGGCTCCAAGCGCTCGGGTCACGGCAACGCCTATTTCACCGGCCTTGGCAACAACAAGCGCATCGTCTTTTTCGACACTTTGATCAGCTCGTTGGACGATGAAGAACTGGAAGCGATACTGGCCCACGAACTGGGACATTTCAAGTGCAAACACACGATCAAAATGATGGTTGCCACTGCGATTATGAGCCTGATCAGTTTTGCTATTTTAGGCTGGCTGATCGATCAGCCATGGTTCTACAACGGACTCGGCGTAGCACAGCCGTCGCATGCCGCCGCCCTGTTGTTATTCATGCTGGTGTCATCGTCGTTTACCTTTTTTATGCAGCCGATCAGCGCCTATTTTCAACGCAAATTTGAATTCGAAGCCGATGATTTTGCCTCCAGCCATGCCAAGGCCGAAAAACTGATCAGCTCGCTGGTTAAGTTATACGAAGAAAACGCCAGCACTTTGACGCCAGACCCTTTGTATTCAGCGTTCCATTACAGCCACCCGCCGGCGGCTATTCGTATTGCCAATTTGGAATCTAAAATACGTGTCTGAGTTACTTGAAGGCCTGGTTATTTCCCATTTAGGTCAGGGTATTGCAGTTGAACATGACGGCAAGATTATGCTGTGCCAAACTCTGAGGAAGCTTGAAACCGTCGCCGTGGGCGACCGGGTTTTATGGACGCAATCCTCGCCCGATCAAGGCCGCATAGAAGAAATCCTGCCCCGGCGTTCGTTATTGATGCGTCCGTCCAGAAACGGCAAAACCCGTCCGGTTGCGGCCAATATCGACACCGTGTTTGTGGTCTTTGCGATCGAGCCTTTCTGCGATTTTTTGCTGATAGACCAGTATCTGGCGATTTGCGAGAATCGCAATATCGATGCGGCACTGGTGTTGAATAAAACCGATCTGCCGCAATCTGCCGACATTGAAAAAGAACTGATGGCCTACAAAGATCTAGGCTATGCGCTGTACCGGGTCAGTGCCACAGCGGCGTCGGGTCTGGATGAACTCAAACTGGCGCTAAAAGATCAAGTCAGTATTTTAGCGGGGCAATCCGGCGTCGGTAAGTCATCGTTAACCAATGCGATCATTCCCGATAAGGAACTGAAAACCAACACCGTCTCGGCAACCACCAAACATGGGCGGCATACCACCACTGCCGCAACGCTGTACCACATGGATGAAGGCGGCGATTTAATCGACAGCCCCGGCGTTGCCATTTTCGGGCTGGCCGGTCTATCCGAGCAACAATTGGCTTACGGTTACCGTGAATTTCAGCCGTTGATTGAACAATGCCAGTTTAAGAACTGCCGTCATCTGGTTGATAAGGGTTGCGCAGTGCGTCCAGCTGCCGAAAACGGCGATATTTCAATGACCCGGTATCAGCGGTTTTTAAAACTGAGAGAAAAAATGCCAACAACCTATGTCTGAAGCGTCATTAGCAAAAAGTGACTGGCAGACTCTGAACTTGTTACGGCTCGCCATAACAAAGATTATCGGTGGCAAACAAAGTCATATCTACTTACAATACGCGGTTGAATTTTGTCTTTTATGAAATACATCCCAGTATGTCACCCTTCGAGCCAGCCGTTGACTGTGCAAATTCGCTCCAGACGAATTTGTCGGTAACCATGTAAGCGCAGATAAAGCCTGCTTTTTATGCTGGCGGTATGAACAATCGAACTAATCAAACACGAGAACTATGGAACAGAACAACCTTACACTTGGCATTCCCGGCTTTAACTACCCCGATTTATACGATTCTGCGCGTCTGAAAGAGCTGCTGGAGGTGTTTGATGCGTCGGTTGAACGTCATGATTCGCAGCTGCATAATGAATTCAAGGCTTACCGCCAGAATCAGGGTATAGATTTGTCACCTGAAACGGTTTCCGATCTGCTGGTGCGCATGGGGCCTTATGTCGGTCAGTTTGTCGCCAAGATTTTTAATGTTTCCGAACAGCATCAAGCTCAGTCCGCAACCATCAAGGACGAGATCGACAGCATTTTTACCTATAAAAATGAAATAGTCGACAAGCTGGCTTTCACCTTTAAAGGACAGGATGCCAGCGATTGGGCAATTCCCGCCATCCTGAACCGCTTTGACCTGCTGATCGACGCGGGTTTTCCCGAGGCCAATCAGGATAATGATCCCGAACACCGCATAGCACGAGTCGGCGCGGCTATCGGACTGCTGTGCAGCCATTACAAGCTGATTGCCAAAGGCAAAGACAGCGATTACGAAAATGCCGATTGGGTCGCCGAGGCTCTGCGCGCCAAACTCGCCGCACATGACGAAGCGGCAACCGAATTTAACGACATCCTCAGCCTGCAAGATCCCGCTGAATTTATCAACGGCCTGATAGACATCGTTCAGCGCTGGAGTTTTGTCGCCCAACAAGATAACGATGTGGTTGCGAACTGGCCGAGTTTTAAACTTCCGCAAAAACGCGATTTCGATAACCTGGTTGCCCATGAACTGGTTGATCGCGGCGAATTTAAAGCCTGGATGGGCGAGCAGGAACACCGCCGCCGCCGGGACGGTTTCAAGCTAACCGACTCGCGCTTTAATCAACGCCAGGTATTGTCCGAAGTCAATCACTGCATTTACTGCCACGAGCGCGACACCGATTCCTGCTCCAAGGGCATGCGCAACAAAAAAACCAATACCTTCAAGGTTGATCCATTGGGCGTGACCACCATCGGCTGCCCGCTGGATGAAAAAATATCGGAAATGCATCTGGTTAAACGCGGCGGCGACAATATCGGCGCACTGGCGATGATTATCATCGACAACCCAATGTGTCCGGGCACCGGGCATCGTATTTGCAACGAGTGCATGAAAGGCTGTATCTACCAAAAAACCGATCCGGTCGATATTCCGCAAATTGAAACCAATGTACTGACCGATGTCTTGTTCATGCCTTACGGCTTTGAGATATACAGCTTACTGACCCGCTGGAATCCGCTAAACGTCAAGCGTCCGTATATGCTGCCTTACAACGGCAAAAACGCGCTGGTCGTGGGTTTAGGCCCCGCCGGTTATACGATGAGCCATTATTTATTGAATGAAGGTTTCGGTGTCGCCGGAATCGACGGCTTAAAACTGGAGCCGTTGCCGGTGGCATTGACCGGCGACAGCGACAACCTGCCTGCGCCGATTGAGCATTTCCAAGACCTGTACGAAGATCTGGACCAGCGTATCCTGGCCGGTTTCGGCGGCGTCGCCGAATACGGCATCACCGTGCGCTGGGACAAGAACTTCCTGAAAGTCATTTACCTGACCTTGCAACGACGCGAGGCGTTTCGCGCTTACGGCGGCGTGCGTTTTGGCGGCACCATCACTATTGAAGACGCGTGGACTATGGGCTTTGACCATATTTGCATCGCCTCGGGTGCCGGTAAACCGACGGTTATCGACATGAAGAACAACCTGATGCGCGGCATACGCAAGGCCTCTGATTTCCTGATGGCCTTGCAATTGACCGGAGCCGCCAAGGCTTCTTCGCTGGCAAATTTGCAGGTGCGTTTACCGGCAGGCGTTATCGGCGGCGGCTTGACCGCGATGGATACCGCAACCGAATTGATGGCGTATTATCCGGTGCAGGTGGAAAAAACCCTGCACCGCTATCAAACGCTGGTTAACGTCTATAGCGAGCAAAGCGTTCGCGGTCGTTACGATCAGGAAGAAACCATCATCCTCGATGAATTCCTGGGGCACGGCAAAGCCATCGTCGCCGAACGCCAACGCGCCGAAGCAGAGGAAGAACTGCCAGATTTTCAACCACTGGTCGAATCGTGGGGCGGCGTCACCCTGTTTTATCGCAAAGGCATAAGCGATGCGCCCGCGTACCGCCAAAATCACGAAGAAATCGCCAAAGCGCTGGAAGAAGGCATTGCCTTGGCTGAAGGCATGAGTCCAATCGCCGCCCTTGCCGACCAATACGGACATTTAAACGCGGTTGAGTTTGACAAACTGGTGCTGGAAGAGGGTCGCTGGAACAACTCGGGGCAGTCAGTCAAGGTGCCGTTGCGCAGCTTATACGTTGCCGCCGGCACCTCGCCGAACACTATTTACCAAAGCGAATATCCCGACACCTTTGTGATGGACAAATGGTTTTTCCAGCGTTATCAGCCTGAATGGACCAATGACTCGGTCGAATTGGTGCCGATGAGCGATGACACCATGCCCAAGCTCGGCAAACCCGCGCCGCTGACGTCTTATCAAAAAGACGGCAAATTTATCAGTTTTTACGGCGACAACCATCCCGTTTACGCAGGCAACGTGGTTAAAGCCATGGCCAGTGCAAAAAATGGTTATCCTTACGTGGTCAAACTGTTCGAGCAGGAATTGGCAGAATTAAATCCTGCCCAACAGCCGAAACGCGATGCGGCATTAAAAGCCTTGTTTGCCCAGCTGGATGAGTCGTTTAAAGCCACTATCGTAGCCATTAACCGCCTGACACCCACGATTATCGAAGTCGTGGTCAAAGCGCCGATGGCGGCGGAAAAATTCCATCCCGGACAATTCTATCGCGTGCAAAACTACGAAGCCTTTGCGCCTGTGGTCGAAGGCACGGTGCTGGCTGCCGAAGGCTTAGCGCTGACCGGCGCCGAAGTCGATAAGGAAAACGGCACGATTTCGCTGATTGCGCTGGAAATGGGTTCATCATCGCGTCTGTGCGCCACCTGGAAAGTCGGCGACCCGCTGGTGATCATGGGCGTAACCGGCACCCCGACCGACATACCGACCGGAAAAACCGTGTTGTTGCTCGGCGGCGGCTTGGGCAATGCGGTGCTGTTCTCCATCGGCAAGGCCTTAAGAGCGGCGGGCAACAAGGTGATTTATTTTGCCGGCTACAAATACGCGCAAGACCGCTTTAAAGTCGAGGATGTTGAAGCCGCCGCCGACATTATCATCTGGTCGGTCGACAAAGGCGAAGGTGTTGAAGCCTTTACCCCAACACGCCCTCAAGACAAGACCTTTGTCGGCAATATCCTGGAATGTATGCTGGCTTACGCCCAAGGCGAATTAGGTGAACAGCCGATTTCGCTTAGCGATGTCGACCATCTGATCGTAATCGGCTCGGATCGCATGATGGCGGCGGTAAAAAGCGCGCGCTTCGATGTGTTGAAGCCTTATTTAAACAAAGCGCATCACGCCATCGGCTCCATTAATTCGCCGATGCAGTGCATGATGAAAGGCATTTGCGCCCAGTGCTTGTGCAAACATATCGATGCCGATACCGGCAAGGAGTACTTTGTGTATTCCTGCTACAACCAGGATCAGGATTTGGACAAGGTTGATTTCCCTCACTTGAATGCCAGGTTGCGACAAAATACCGTGCAGGAAAAACTGTCTAATCTTTGGCTGGATTATTTGTTAGAAAAACAGCAGCAGAAGTAAAGACAATATACCACCCAAAGCCGGACGGGCATTATAGGCACCGTCCGGCGCGGTGCGCCTGGTAGGGTAGTCAGCTAATGGGTGGAAGTCGAGTCATCGCCCGATGACAAGAAAAAACGTAGGGAAAAGTAAGAATACACATATAAGCAACTGCCCAGAGTCGCAATCAGAGCCATAGCGACTCCGATTCGTTATTAATCTCTTACCGGTGCAGGCGCCAGCACGACTCTTGAACCATTGCTTTCTGGCGAACTGACAACGCCGGCCGCTTCCATATCTTCAATCATGGTTGCGGCACGGTTATAGCCGACTTTAAAGCGTCTTTGCACGCTGGATATTGAGGCTTTGCGCGTTTCTGTGACAAATTGCACTGCGTCATCATATAAGGCATCGCTTTCGGAATCGCCGCCATTGCCACCGCTCATGCTATAGCCATCATTTGAATCAGACGATTCCCGGGTGATGTCTTCCAGATAATTGGGCGGCGCGGTTTGTTTTAAAAATTCAACTACGCGATGCACTTCGTGATCATCGACAAATGCACCGTGAGCACGTATCGGAATACTGGTGCCTGAGGGTAAAAACAGCATATCGCCATTGCCTAGCAAGGTTTCCGCACCGCCTTGATCGAGTATAGTGCGCGAATCGATGCGTGATGACACCTGGAATGAAATCCGGGTCGGTACGTTGGCTTTGATCAGGCCGGTCAATACGTCTACCGAGGGACGCTGCGTGGCCAGGACTAAATGGATACCGGCCGCTCGGGCTTTTTGCGCCAGACGGGCGATCAGTTCTTCGACTTTTTTACCGACGATCATCATCATATCGGCTAATTCATCGATAACAATGACGATGCTGGGCAAGGTATTTAAGCTGGGATAGTCTTCGCCTTCTTCCAGCGGGTTGATCATTTGAAACATCGGATCCCTGACGCTCTCGCCTCTTGCCGTCGCGTCTTCTATCAGCTGATTAAATCCGGCGAGATTTCTGACGCCCATTTTGGACATTAACTTATAGCGCCTTTCCATTTCAGCAACCGCCCAGCGTAGTGCGTTGCTGGCTTCTTTCATATCGGTAACGACCGGGGTCAATAAATGCGGAATGCCTTCATAAACCGATAATTCCAACATCTTCGGATCGATCATGATCAAGCGCACCTGCTCCGGCGTGGCCTTATAAAGCAGACTGAGAATCATGGTATTGATGGCAACCGACTTACCGGAGCCGGTAGTGCCTGCGACCAGTGCATGAGGCATTTTGCCCAGATCGGCAACCATCGGTGTGCCGGAAATATCCTTGCCCATCGCCAGGGTCAACATGGATTTGGATTTCTCGAACGGCGCTGACACCAATAACTCGCGCAAGGTCACCATTTCCCGTTCCCGATTGGGAATTTCAAGACCGACTACCGATTTACCGGGGATAATTTCAACGATACGAACACTGGTAACCGACAACGCTCTGGCCAAATCCTTGGACAGGGTGCTGATACGACTGACCTTAACGCCTGCTGCAGGTTGTAACTCAAAACGAGTAATAACCGGACCAGGGTGAAAGCCGACCACGGTAACGGCAACGTTAAAATCGGCCAGAATATCTTCTACCAAGCGCGACATTTCTTCCAAATCGGTTTGCGAATAACCGATAACGCGGGTATCACGAAGATCGAGCAAATCCAGAGACGGTAAAACACCTTTGCTGGAATCATATTTAATAGCCGACTGTTTTTTGAGTGGACGACTGTTTTTTGCCGGATTTTCTACAGGCTTTTCGATATTGGCTATAGGTATAGCTTTAGCACTGACTTTTCTTTTAAACACCGACTTTTCGGGATTATTAACCAGCGTTTCAATGGGTTTAACCGAATGTCCCTGCAACAAAGTCAGAATACTGCTTCTAAGAAATCGACAAATAGACACGGTATATTTACCGATAAAATCCAGCAACGCTACCCACGACAATCCGGTAACCAAGGTAACCCCGGCCAATAAAACCACTAACAACAGCAATGTCGCTCCCGAATTGCCTAGCATTCGCAACAATACATTGCCGGTTTCCTGACCTAAAATACCTCCGGTATTGCTGGGCAATTCAATACCTATTCTTAGCAGATACAAATTCAATAGCGCAGCGCTCGAAATAATGGTCGCTATTGATCCTATCCATTGCAGCGCGATAATCATTTTTTCGCGGTCATGTCTGCCGCGAGTGTAGAGCAAATAACCTTGCCAGAAAATAATAACGGGGAATAAATAAGCAACCAAACCAAAACAGCTAAGCATGATATCAGAGAGCCACGCACCAAAAATACCGCAAGCGTTAGAGATGGTTTGCACTGACCCGCTATGCGTCCAACCCGCATCTTCGTTACTAAAGGTGATCAACGAAATTAAAAAAAATAATGCGACTGCGATGAAACCTAATAAAGCGATTTCACGTAAACCACGAAAAGTTTTCTCTTCCATTACTGCAGCCATATTCAATAACTCGTCACATAAATTACTAACAAAACATAATTATAGATCAATAATGAGATGTTTCACATTAATAATGCCCCAGATAAACTCCGGCACACACGCCTACAATCATTCACCGGCCATGCCGATAAAACAGTTTATGAAACACGCTTTCGTCTTCATCAAATTTCTTCGCTGATCTGAAACCTCGCCCTTCAGGGGGATTATTTGAGTTTGACAACGATGCATTGCATCGTTATCCTTTTTGGCATCCTCCTCGTTCACGGGTAGGAAAATCCGCCGACCTCTATCCGTCGGCGGTCGTCACTCGACGGATGAGGTCGGGTGTGGATTGAAACATAATTAATTTTTTTCCCGCCTTTCCCCTGCACAGGATTTTTAATGAGTGATTCCAAACATTACCGCCTTTTGATTCTCGGCTCCGGCCCCGCCGGTTATACCGCTGCAATCTATGCCGCACGCGCCAACCTGAAGCCGGTTATCATTACGGGCATGCAACAAGGCGGTCAGTTAACGACGACAACCGAAGTTGATAACTGGCCGGGCGACGTTGAAGGCTTGCAAGGGCCGGAACTGATGGAAAGAATGCTTAAACACGCCGAACGCTTTGCTACTGAGATTATTTTCGATCACATACACACGGCTGACTTATCCGCCAGACCTTTTACCTTAACCGGCGATTCCGGCACTTACACCTGTGATGCGCTGATTATTTCGACCGGTGCTTCAGCGCGATATTTGGGCCTGGAATCTGAAGAAGCCTTCAAAGGCAAAGGTGTTTCCGCTTGCGCCACCTGCGACGGTTTTTTCTACAAAAACAAACCTGTTGCGGTCATTGGCGGCGGCAGTACCGCCGTTGAAGAGGCGCTTTATTTAGCCAATATTGCATCCAAGGTCATTGTGGTACACCGCCGCGACAAATTTCGCTCCGAAAAAATCCTCTCTGACAAGCTGATTGAAAAGTCGAAAAACGGCAATGTCATTATCGAATGGAATTATCAGCTTGATGAGGTACTGGGCGACGACATGGGCGTTACCGGTCTTAGAATTAAAAATACCCTGGACGGCTCGACCAAAGATTTGGAGGCGCATGGCGTATTCATAGCCATCGGTCACACCCCCAACACCGGTATTTTTGAGGGTCAACTGGATATGGATCACGGCTATATTAAAGTCAAAAGCGGCATCCACGGAAACGCCACCGCAACCAGCGTTGAAGGCGTATTTGCTGCAGGCGATGTGATGGATTCCGTTTATAAACAGGCTATTACTTCAGCTGGTGCAGGCTGTATGGCAGCGCTGGACGCAGAAAAATTCCTTGATGAATTGGCTTAAAATCTGGCAAAAAACAAAAGGCCCACGGCGCAAAGACCAGCCGCTAAATCAAGCTGGCTTTAGCCATATCCCCATTCCTAAATGCGACTAACTGTTCTCGACCCCAACAACCCTGACCAGGATTTTCCCTTGGTAAGCAAAGCCCTCCAAGAACCGGACGGCTTGCTTGCAGTCGGTGGCTGCCTGTCCCAACATCGACTGTTAACCGCCTACCGGCATGGCATATTCCCCTGGTATAACCCCGGCGAACCTATCCTGTGGTGGTCGCCTGACCCGCGCTTAGTTTTATTTCCCGATAAACTGGTTATTTCTCGCAGTTTGCACAAAACCCTGCGTAAAAATATCTTTTCAGTCACCTTTGACCGAGCTTTTAATGACGTTATTGCGGCCTGCGCAGATCCCCGTAAAGACGCTGCCGGCACCTGGATAACAGACGAAATCAATGCAGCGTACAATCAACTGCACCAAGCCGGATTTGCCCATTCGGTTGAAGCCTGGCTAGACGATGAACTGGTTGGAGGATTATACGGCGTCGCTATCGGGCAGGTTTTTTTCGGCGAGTCGATGTTTCGCACCAGAACCGATGCCTCCAAAGTGGCCTTCGCCAGCCTGGTTAAACAGCTTAACGCCTGGGGCTACCAGTTGATAGACTGTCAAGTGCGCACCAATCATTTGGAAAGCTTGGGTGCCGAGGAAATTAGTCGAGATTCTTTTACCACATTACTCGATCAGCACTGTGATGCCCCTGTCCTGTCATCGGCCTGGCAAGCTCAATAACTGTGCACCATTAACCGCGCTGTAATCGATAAAGTGTCAGACCTATGTTTGCCTGTTGAGTAAAATATTTAAAGCCAGTGAAATCTTCGTCGTTTAACGGTTCTCTACTCAACCCGCGATCCGCATAAATCAAACCAATCGGTATTTTATTGAAAAAAATAGGCATCATAAAACATTCGTTTTTTCCAACCGCATTAATATCCCGTAGCGTGTACATCTTGACATTAACCGAAGGTTTAGCCCAGAAAGCTTGGGTGCCAGACAACGTGTGAAAAAAAATATTGGCAGGTGTTTCCATGACATGAAAAATGACCTTGTGCTCATAGCTGTCTTTGCGCCAGCCCAATGACAGTTTTTCTTTAAGGGACTGCTTATCTGCAACTAACAGGGAAAAAATGGTTCGATCCATACCGACACCCCGATGAATCCCCTCAAGCACCGTCTCCAGTAACAAGTTAATATCAAACCGATCACTTATTATTGACGTTATATCCTGTGAAATCTGAAATTGCAGTTGTTTTTTATCAAAAGCCGGCAACAATTCTTCAAAATCGATAGAGTGATTGAGGCGACTTTGAATAAGCATTGCCGCGTCAGTGGCCCCAAATTGGCAGGCAATATCGAACGCAGTACTGGTATTATCTCGAAGCTTTTCAGTAATAACTTTTTGCGATTGATGGGTAAGCACTTCAATTTTTCTGATACAAGCCTCATATTTTTTTGAACCGGTACCTTCTTTTAACGCCTCGGTAATTTCATAACCTAATTGAACCAAGCCGACACGGGGATTTTTGTTCAATGCCTTTGGCTTGATCGATTCTTCAACCAAATTGCCTAATTTCCAAGCTTTGCTTAAAGAAGCGCCCAAGTCTATTAACTTAAAGCCCAGCACTTTTTTCTCGGCGTCTTCGCGACTGTAATTTTCATCTTTTATCAGTGCTTGAATGCGCTCTCCCTGTTCACCGCAAAAACACCAAAAAGAAATACTGCCAATATGGTTAAGTAACGTGGCAATAAACACTTCTTCCGGCGATGCATCATTGATCGCAATCGCTATGGCTTTTGCGTGTACTGCGGCGTGAATGGCTTGAGCTATTTCTTCATTAGCCTGTTGTTTGTTGGTCGAAGATAAAATACTTTCCAAAAAAGAGCAAACCAGCGTTAATTCACGAATAACCTCAGAACCAATCATAATAATGGCCCGCGACACCGTAACCATTTTCTGGCGAGAGGGATTGTAATGGGGGGTGTTGCTGATTTTTAATAATTTAACCGTCAGATTCGGATCCTGCAAAATAACAGCGGCCAACTCCATAGCGCCTTTTCTATCATCGCTCAAAATATCATGAATACTTAATGCCGTATTAGAAAATATCGGCATTTCCTCATTACATAGCACATATGTCCATCCATTAAGAGAAAGCGGCTCCGCTATGATTTTAGGAGAGGCAACTTCCATTTCCATTATATTGAGACTAAGAAGCTCGTTTTTCGATGTCATTTAATTTTTTACCTGTCATACCGTAGGTCTTGCCAAAGCATCTATCTTTGCGGGCATCTCGCGCAAATCATGTTTTACTATAAAGGATATTCGTCACTACTCAGCCGTTAGAAAAATCAACCGCAGATGACGCTGAATTTAAAACTTTGAATAAGCCACGATCTGAAATGACCCCGACAAAAATTTTGTCGGATTCGCCTTCAACCAACAAATGATGAAAATAGACGTGATCGAAAATTTCCTTTATCAACCATAGCGCCGTATCCATGTTAATCGTAACGGGATTGGCGCTCATAATATCAGCGACAATCATAATCTGAAACTCTCCCGGTTTTGAATCGCACATATTACCCCAACAGGTCAGTCAATATAGCGGCTTTTTACGACTCAAGGCTTGGCCTTATTCACTATACCAACGCCAAATGACGCAATAGATTAAGCCATTTTAGCGTTACTACAAATAACGCATGGGTTTTCTATGTTTTTACAAAGTTTTTAGGTTAAAATAGCCGACTTTCGAAGCGGGACGAGTGAGTAGCGATGGTGACCCAAATAAACGCACCCCACTCGGCTTTGAGCTACCTGCCTGTATCCGACGCATTTCATCCACTCCGATGGCTATAGCCACCGCAGTCTTTAGGCTGAGTGACTGCGGTTATGGCATGTAGTCCACCGCCCCGGTACGAGCACTCAATAAGCACTCAATATTTTGAATGCTTATTGAGTGAGGTCACCAAAAAAGTTTTTTATGCCCAACTTTAGAGTAAAAACATGACAGATTTAGCGCATTACAGAAACATCGGCATCTTCGCTCACGTCGATGCCGGTAAAACAACGACTACCGAGCGGATTTTAAAGCTTACCGGTAAAATCCACAAAATCGGTGAAGTTCACGATGGCGCGGCAACCACAGACTTCATGGAACAGGAGCAGGAGCGCGGTATCACCATTCAGTCTGCGGCAACGACCTGTTTCTGGAAAGACTATCGTTTTAATATTATCGACACCCCAGGACACGTTGACTTTACTATCGAAGTTTATCGTTCACTGAAAGTTCTTGATGGCGGTATCGGTGTTTTCTGCGGCTCAGGCGGTGTAGAGCCCCAATCGGAAACCAACTGGCGTTATGCGAATGACTCTGAAGTTGCCCGAGTTATCTATATCAACAAGTTGGATCGCATCGGCGCTGACTTCTACCGCGTGGTTAAGCAGGTTGAAGAAGTACTGGGCGCTCACCCACTGGTCATGACTTTGCCTATCGGTACCGAAGACCAGTTCTCCGGCGTAGTAGACGTGTTAACGCGCAAGGCATGGATATGGGATGAGTCTGGCGACCCATTAAACTACACTATCCAAGACATTCCTGCCGACATGGTCGCTGATACCGAAAAATGGCGTGAAAAATTGATCGACGAAGTTGCCGATCAGTATGACGACGTGATGGAAAAATATCTTGAAGGCGAAGAACCCGATATCGACACCATCAAACGTTGTATCCGTAAGGGTACAATTAATCTGGATTTCTTCCCGACTTTCTGCGGTTCGTCTTTCAAAAACAAAGGCGTACAGTTGGTACTGGACGGCGTTATCGATTACCTGCCTTGCCCAACAGAAGTTAAACCACAGCCTGAAGTCGATCTGGAAGGCGTTCCAACCGGCACCTTTGCTATCGTCGATGAGAACAAGCCGTTACGCGCACTGGCATTCAAAATCATGGATGACCGTTTTGGCGCGTTGACCTTCCTGCGCATCTACTCCGGCAAACTGGAAAAAGGCACGTCGGTACTGAATACCTTCACCGGCAAAACCGAGCGTATCGGCCGTATCGTGGAAATGCATGCCGACATGCGTGCAGAGCTTGATTCTGCCCAAGCGGGTGATATTGTTGCGGTACTGGGCATGAAGAACGTGCAAACCGGCCATACCCTATGCGACCCGAAATTCCCGGCCACATTGGAGCCGATGGTTTTCCCTGATCCCGTTATCTCACTCGCGATTTCACCGAAAGATAAAGCCGCTTCCGAAAAAATGGGTATCGCGCTGGGTAAAATGATCCAGGAAGATCCCTCTTTCCACGTTGAGACTGATGAAGACAGTGGCGAAACCATTCTTAAAGGCATGGGCGAGTTGCATCTTGACATTAAAGTCGACATCTTAAGACGTACTCATGGCGTTGACGTTGTCGTCGGTAAACCCCAAGTGGCCTACCGCGAAACCATTACCAAATCGGTTGAAGACGAATATACCCACAAAAAGCAATCAGGCGGATCAGGCCAATACGGCAAGATCAACTACATCATCGAGCCAGGCGAGCCAGGTTCCGGCTTTGTCTTTCAATCAGCGGTTACCGGCGGTAACGTACCCCGCGAATACTGGCCTGCGGTTGAAAAAGGCTTTAAAAGCATGCTGGATAAAGGCGTTCTGGCCGGATTCCCTTGCCTGGACTTTAAAGTTATTCTGACTGACGGCGGTTTCCACGCGGTTGACTCCTCTGCGATTGCATTCGAAATTGCTGCAAAAGCGGCGTTCCGCCAATCGATTCCCAAAGCAGGGCCGCAACTGATCGAACCGATCATGAAAGTGGATACGTTCACGCCATCCGACCATGTCGGTGATGTTATCGGCGACCTTAACCGTCGTCGCGGCATGATCAAGTCTCAAGACGCTGCGGCAACAGGCGTTCGTATCAAGTCAGATGTACCGCTGAGCGAAATGTTCGGTTACATCGGCGACTTGCGCACCATGACCTCCGGTCGCGGCCAGTTCTCCATGGAATTCTCGCACTATTTACCGTGCCCGAAAAACGTGGCGGATGAAGTTATCAAAGAAGTGAACGAACGCAACAAAAAGAAATAAGCTGTAAATCCGGTAGGTTGGGTTGCCTGTTTTGGCAACCCAACCCATTGACAGACGATTGTCTAGCGGCTCGCTCAACAACAGCGGCTCCATACCCTGCCCTATCCCCTCTCGTGCATACACATCGTGTTCGTATCGACTGCAGTACCTTCGTTCAGATCACAAACTCTCTTCTTTAGCAGAAAAACGCGTAAAGCCCCTTCCTTCAGGCATAGCTATCTACACAAGTCACTACATCCTGGCTGGACTGGCTGCCCACGCACCCATTTAAGAAAAAAACATTTCCTCGTACCCTCGCGGGTGGCGTCCAAGCGCAAGCAAAGCTTGCACTCCCGTTGCAATAAGTCGTAACGATGGAAAACTGTCAAGCTTATTATATAGATACCCATGCCTTTAGGGCGCGGAGCATATCAAGGATTCATCAGCCAGTAGGCGGTGACTACGTCTACCTGAGATTCGTCTAAGGGCGGATTGGTAGCGGCGCCACTACCATATTGCCAGGTATTGTCTTTACTCCATTCCGCCGCTACAGGACTCGCTGCTGCGGCGATGGTAGATTGTCGAAATGAGCCAAAACTTGCATCAGAACTGCCGTCTATCATGCTATCCAGCATCCTCGCTAAATCAGGCGTCAGCCGATCAATAATCATCACGTTCTTCAGTTGCTGCACATAAACACCCGGCGCGGCACCGTTGACAGTCCAGCTCACGTTCTGAAAACAGACCGAGCTATCCTGAGGGTTGCCATTGCTATCCAAATAGGAATAATGCGTTTCGTAGCCGTTGGCCCGACCATTGGGCATTTGAACCCCGGCCGCCATCATCGCGGTACGCAGCTCAGTATCACATACAGCAGCGCCTCCCTGATTAACTTTGGTCGTCGGGGTTGTTGAGCTATCGCGAATCACAATGCCGGTACCGTTAAAATGAGCCAGATAAGCCAGTTCCCAGGCCCGCACAAACGATGACGCAAGCTTTTGATAAGACGCGCTACGTTGCAAATTGCTGCCAACGCTGGTTGCCGAGATCAGAATGCCGATGGCGATAATGACCAGCGTCAGTTCTAACAGACTAAAGCCCTGTTGTTTTAAAGGAGTAGACATACATTTATTCCGTTGTTTATCGTTCATAAATACCCGCCTGATCAGCTGCCTTGACATTGGTTTCCACTGAAGCATCCAGTGTCGTTAAAATAGGACTCACCGTATCGATTAAGCTAACCATTTTTTTAGTCAGTGGAATTAAATTCACCTCTAAATAAGATAGCCCTAAAGTGGCAGCCGTCACCCCCAACACATTCACAGCAACCGCCGCAACCGCCAAGCCCACGGCCACAGGTCCCGTCACATAAGGCCCCACCGGGGGTATTAACAACGTTGTCGCCGTGCCTGCTGGAATCAACGACGCCGCAGTCGCCAGCCCTGCCGAAGCCTGCAATAGCTGCGCTGCTGCAGTTGCCCTGCCGGCCTCGGCAAACTCAACGGCCAGTTCTAATTGCACTTTATAGTCCACCAATGCCTGCCGATAAATGGCCGTGGTACTTTTCGCATTCGGATGCGCATGAACGACAGCAGACAAGATACCGCTACAGCTCATCCACTCCCATATTTCATCAAAATACACCGCGTGAACCTGATCGTCGTAGTTGGCGGAAATTCCGCGATTCGGCAATCCAAACTTAACGCCCGCCACATTATAACCATCAAACAGATTGCCATCCTGATCGGCATCAATTGCGCCGGGATCCGCCAGAACGTAAGCGATATGGTGCAAAGTGGTGCCATCGGTAGTATGTGCATAAGTCGAATTCGCCGTAGCATCCCAGCCATTCGACAGCGCCCGGCACAAGTCCATATCGCTGGCATTCGCCAAGTTTTGCGATGCTGACGATAAAGGCGCGGCAGTCGTATAAAAAGGCTGGATACGATCTAATTTTTTATTTAATTGCGCATCTAGCGTTGTCGCTCCGGTTTTAGCAAACACCGCATAACGAAATTCCAGGCCTTCCTGATTACGCAGCTGTGCCGCCCTACCCAAAGTTTGATAAGGCAACACGCCATTGGTTAAGCTGCAATTTTCAACACCCGCTCCGCCTGCCGCTGCCGGACAAGGCAAGCGCCCATTGGCATAAATAAACCCACTTAAGGCGTTATCGGCACGCTGAAACAAGGCTTGCGCTTCTACGCTATCGGTCACTTTTTGGGTGTCGCGGATCACCGTGGTGGCGGCAATGACCAATAAACCCAGTACCACAATCACCAAAGCAAGTTCAGGAAAAGAGTAACCCAATTGAGATTGTCGTTGAATACTCATTGAAACCACCCCCGGTTATCGCTGGCAATGGCCGTTGTTAATTGCGTTTGGGTAAATACGCGTATCGATTCCTCTCTGCTCACGGCGTTTTGTACCTGTATCCAGGAAGCCTCTAATTGTTTTCCGAGTAATGTTTTTGCCTCATTAGCGGCTTGCAATTGCTGAACAGCCGTCACTGTGCTGTAGACGCCAATCGTAATACCAATAACAGTTGAGGCACCAATCCCGGAGAAACTGCCCGCTGCCAGCGCCAAGTCGGTCGCCAATTGGCCGGCGGTAATGGCCAAGCTGATGGTGCTGAACACAAATTGAAACTCATTGATTTGCACATTAGTCTGCCTGACAACGTACATAAAATCGCGTAAATAGGCATAAAAAACCGCCACCCGATACTCGTCGTAAGCGGCCCAGGCATCGCGTGCCGCCGCATTAACATTAGCCACTGCTGCCGGACAGCCTAAGGCACCGGCCAGCTCGGCAAAGCCCATGGCCAACACTTGGTCATCGTAGCGATCCGACAACGGAATGTCTGGCGAGGCGAATGTCTGGGTCAAGGGGGAGTTTTGCCCGTCGAACAGGTTGCCGTCCTGATCTTTATCAGCCACGCCGGGATCGACAACAACAAAGGCCGCATTTAAGCCTGTATTGACTTTTGTCGACCCAACTGCAGCTTGCGTGGCGTTGCGCAACGCAAGACAAAAATCCAGACCGTTACTGTGGCCTGCTAAAGCTTCCGTATTGGGACTGGTCAGTGCAGCGGGCGTGGGCGGCAATACCGGCATAGTCATACTGGTCAGATTGTAAATATCAGGCGCAGAGGGCTTGGTATGGGTGACAGAGCCTTTCACCGCAGGCGGCAAATACGGTTCAAAACGATTGGCAAGCACCGCCAAGTCAGCATCCAGCTTGAGAGTAACATGGCTGTTCCGGTACACGCCGTAACGGAAATCCAGACCGTGAGTATTGCGCAACGGCGCTGAAAGCCCCATGGTGCGCCAGGGCAGTAAGCCTATATCATTGCTCACGCCGCAGTCTTCCTGTCCATCGGTACCGGTATCAGGACAGGGCAAGCGATTATGCGCCACCACAAAGCCCATTAACGCCTCGCCGGCATCCTCTGCGCTCAAGCTTTGCTGGCCTGACAGCATCTGCCTGACCTGCGGTATCAGCGGAGGCAAGGCAAACACCAATACGCCCAAGACCGCCAGCGATACCGCCAGCTCGGTTAAGCTAAAGCCACGAACATGCTGTTTAGATGAAGGACTCATTGCGTAAGCCCCAATTGATCCGCCTGATTGAGAATAGGTCGCGCACCGGGAGTAATGCTAATCAATGTGCCGCTGCCACCGGGAATATCTGAGCAACTGCCCCACCAGCTGTAAGCCGCGCCAGAACCGGCACGCGTATAAGTAGCCGGATTGGCCGGCACCGTTCCCGTTTCCGGTGCCGTGGCCGCAATCTTATTCAGTATTAATGGCGGGGAAACCGTCGGCCATTCGGGCACCACCGCCAAACGTATATCGCTAGGGTCGCCACCCGCTGCCGCGCCATAGGTCTTTTTTTGCTGGCCGCATACGGTTTGCTCGACCATAGCGGCTGCACTTTTCCAGTTACTGAATTTTTGGATGGCCGACGATTCCAATCGGCTCGCCTCGCGTTCTTTTGCCAGCTGCTGTTGTTTAAGCATTAGTGCATTCTGGAATTGCCCGGCCAAGGTACAATCAGGATCGATGGTGTAAGTCGGCCACCAATATAACAAACTAGCCGAACCGATAAGATTTATAGCCGGGTTTGAAGTACACGTGGCTGCATCATTACCGCCGTAAGTAGCGACATCCCAGTCCTTTCCTGCCTGAACCGCAGCAGCCCATTGATTGACCGTAGTGGTCTTCACGGTATTCAGCGATGTTAGCGTATTATCGGCTGTCGTTTGGGCGCTTTGCCAGGCAATGTATTTTACATTTGATGTTGTGTAGCTGATTGCGTAAGGCGTCGTCGTTTGCGTAGTGGCGCAAGCCGTATCTTGGCTGCATTCTAATTTTTTGGCATCCGCCGCCGTTTGCAGGCTTGCCCAATTTGCATAAGCACTTTCATAGCTGCCTAGAGCGCTTATCGCTGTATCCAGAGCGGCTTTGGCGGTCGTAAAAGTTGCATTAGCCCCGGTAATATCCGCATTGGCCGCCGCAGTGGCGGAAGCCGCATAACCAGTAATGGCGCTATTGGCGGCATTAATATTGCTGATAGCGGTACTTACTACCGATGGTGTTGGTGAACTCAAGTCATTTATAAAACCGGCAATCGCCGCTGTCTTCGCCGTTATATTGTTGTTGGCCATGGTAATAGTTGCTTTATTGGGCGTAGCAATACCGGAATAAGCGGCAATACTGTCATTATTAGCCGTAATAATCGCGTTATTGGCATTGGTAATGGCAGTAATTTGTGCCGCCGTTACCGTGGTGCCCGGAATTGTGCTGTTCGATGAACCCGTTATAGTTGCCATTGACGCTATGGTGGCATTGGCCGCGTTAATAATCGCGGTTCTGACCGCATCACCGGTCGTAGTTATGGCCGTGTTATAAGCCACTGTCGCTTGATTTATCAAAGCATTTGCTTCGATACGCGCGGCATTCGCTGCAATCAGTTCAGTTAAATAGCCTTGGTAAGAGTCATCTCTGTTGTCAACCGCACTGGCCAACTGTTGCTGTTGAGATGCAATTAAATCAGGGCTAGGTGCACCGATTGCCGCCCCGGCCTTTTGGGCAACTTGGTCAAATAAAATAGCCGCTGCAATTTGCGCCGCCATCGCCGCTGTATTCAGTGCCACGGCAGCATAAGCCAAACCTAAGGCGGTGCCCGCCGAACCAAGCGCTGCGGCCGCAAGCGGAATCGCCGCGCAAGACACTACATTCAACCCCAGGGTCGCAGCGCAAAGACCGGTATGCAGAGCAAGCGCCACGGAGGCGGCGGTTGACAATTCCGTGGCCTCAACCACGGCGGCAATGGCCAGCGCCACTGAAAGACCGGCCGAGATGGCGCCCATAATGGAGTCTTGTACCGCCTGCTCAGCTTGATCTTTCATGGCCTGCTGCTGCGCCTTGACTTCATCGTCTACCGCAACCGTGTCGGCCAATATATGCAAACTCTGCATGGCGACTTCGCAACGCAAATGCTGATACACCTCGGCAAAACTGCGCGCCAGGGTCTGGTCATCATAGGTGGTTTGCGCAGGCGTGGCAGGACTGTTGAAACCGAACGAAGAGGAATTGTTTACATCGTCAAACACACCGTTCGCTCCCGCTGCCGCCAGCGCGTAGGCGACCGGATTGTCGGCACCGGCAGGCGGCTGGGTAAAAGTGTACGACGCGCTTGCCGCGTGGGTGCTGCCGTTTTTTAACGCCAGACATAAATCCAGCGTGCCGTGCCTCAATAAACCCGCGTCTTGATGGTTATTTAATGTCACCCCGGGACACACCGGAGCGGCGCTATCAGTGACGACAACATTGTCCTTATTGGTATCGTAGGAACAGTTATCGCTGCTGGTCGGCTCGAAGCGATTTTTATTGTCCGGTGCGGCCAAATCGGCATCGTTGCTTAATACGGCATCGGCTTTACGATACACGCCATAACGCAACGGGATTTCTCCGGCCGCATACGCTTTGGCAATCAAGCCGATAGTCAGATAAGGCAAACTGCCTTTGGCGCTGCCGCCACAATCTTCCACGCCATCGTTAGTGCTATCGGGACAAGGCAGGCGCCCGTGAATAGCGGCATAATGCAACAGCTGGCGATCGGCAACGGCCAGGGCATCGGCATTTCTTTGCTGTTGAAGCTGCGTAAAATGGTTGGTGGTTACTGAGAACAAGGCAACGCCTAAGCCCGCTGCCACGGTTAGCACTATGGCCAGTTCAAACAAGGAGAAACCCTGTTGTTTGGTTGTCAGCGGTGGTTGTTTCATCGGGCTGAGACCTGCTTAATTAAATCGTAAATCGGCAGTAAAAACACCACCACCATAAAAATAAAAAATGCACCGGCAATCAAAATCACCAGCGGTTTGACGATTTCAGTAATGGTGCTGATAGTGTAATTAAAGCGTCTGCCGAATTCTTCAGCGAGTACCCGTAATTGATAATCCAGGTTACCGCTTTGCTCGCCGACTTTGACTAGGCGCACCACCAGACCGGGGAACACGCCGGATTCACGCAAACCATTGCTTAGGGTGTTGCCGCGCAGTACCCCGGCACGAATGTCTTTTATTTTTTGCCGGTACATCCGGTTTTCCAGTGATTGCGCCATGATCTCCAGGCACTCCGCCAGATTAATGCCGGACGCGATCAGCAAGCTCAAATATTCGGTGATAAATGCCATGGCCGAGGCGCGAACCAGGATTTTGGTTACCGGCGCATGGTAGGCCAAGCGGTACAGGTTGTAACGCAACCATTCGCTTTGTCTGACCGTCAGCACGGTTAGCAAGACGATAAAAAGAATTAACTCGGTGTACAGCACTGCATGTTGGTTATAGGCGTGTATTGCCTTCATCACCGCGACGGTAGTTGCCGGCAATTGGACATGCATCTGCCGGAACATATCAAACACATTGGGCAACACATACACCGCCCAAAACCAGGCGGTAGCGGCGGTAGTGGCGATAATAAATGCCGGATAGATCATCACTTTATAAGTATCCTGCTTTAGCAGCACGATACGCTTTAAGTGCGCCGCCGAGTCCAACAGGGTGCGATCCAGCGTGCCGGAGCTTTCGCCAATTTTGATTAAATAACGCACCGTAGGCGGAATATTTTTACCGTACCGGTCTATCGCTTCGGTTACGCTCATGCCGGAACGGATAGAGTCGCGTAAATCCAGGGCTAAAAGGCTGCCTGCATTCAAACCGCCATCGTCTGCCAGTTCGGTCAATGCTTCGATAATGGGCAAGCCGCTTTTTAACATGAGCCCTAAACTGTGCAACAGTTCGGCAAGGTCTTCATCTTGCAGTTGCCGACCTCTGATCCATTCGATAGCGTTGTACAGATAGAGTATCCACAAGGGCAACTGGGTGACCTCAATAGCCGCGCCGGTAAAACGTTGTTCAAGATAAGCGCGCGCTGAATATTTGCTTTCATAAGGTAGCTTGATAAAGGCACGGCCATGCCTGCGCGCATTTTCTATGGCGCTGTAGTAAAACAAATTCATCACCGGCTTAGCCGTTGCCATCAGTTAGTCTCCATTGCCTTAGCGCCAAGAACCGTGGCCCATGACCCGCACCAGTTCAGCAACGGTGGTTTCGCCGTGAATTAAACGCTTTTTGGCAACATCTTCCATCGCGACATAACCGCATTCGCGGGCCGCCGCTGTCAATTCGCTCAAGGTACCCTCCCGAGCGATGGCATCGGCAAAACTGCTATCAACCAGCAGTATTTCGTAGATAGGCACGCGACCGTGGTAACCCGTCCAACGGCAGTGCCGGCAACCGGCACCCCGGTAAAAAGTGATGCCTTCGGTGATGTCCAGCCATTGCGGCAGGTCTATCTCGGTATCGTCGGGTTGTTTGCACTGGGTACACACGGTGCGCACCAAACGCTGATTGATCACGCCGATTAACGCTCCCGCAATGATGCGCGACGACACCTCCAGGCCATTAAGCCTTGGCAGCACACCAAAAGCGCTGTTCGCGTGCAGCGTGGACAATACCAGATGCCCGGTTTCGGCGGCTTGAATCGCTGCCCTTGCCGTTTCGGAATCGCGTATTTCGCCGACTAAAATGACATCGGGATCGTGCCGCAAAAAGTGGATGATGGCTTTATCGAACTGAAAGTCAGCCTTGCGGTTGACCTGTGTTTGTACGATAACCGGCATTTCATACTCTATCGGGTCTTCTATCGATAAAATATTTTTGCCGCCTAAAGCCTGTTTCTTAATACCGGCAAACATGCTGGTGGTTTTGCCTGAGCCGGTCGGGCCGACAAACAAAACAATGCCGTGAGGCTGGGCAAAAAAGTAATTCAATTTGTCCAGGTCTTCTGCCAAAAAACCGAGTTCCAGAAATGATTTAACATGCGAACCGCTGGGCAACAGCCGCATCACTACATTTTCGCCGAACCGGGTGATGGTGGTGGATACCCGAATATCGTATTGGGCTTGCTGCAACTGTAACGAAAAACGGCCATCCTGAGGCCTGAGATTGTCGGAAATATCCATATTGGAACGAACTTTGATGGACACTATCAGGCGGCGTAATTGTTTTTCTAAGGCCAAAACCGGGCGCAAGACGCTATCGACGCGAAAACTGATATGTATGGTTTTGTGGTCAGGCTGTAAATGAACGTCGGTTGCTCTTTCCGAGATCGCCAACATCAGAATGCAACGCAGCAACTCATCATTGGATAAAACCTGATCGGTGTCTGCGCTGAGTTTTTGAATTTCCTTGTCCAGCAAGGCCTCAAGCTGTATAGGTTCATGACTGTATGCGCTGCTGATCTCATCGAGCACAGCGCTGAACTCGGCTTGAATAGGCATCAGCTCAAGTCCGCAGCTACGGTGTATGGTTTTTCTGACCAGTCCGTGGTTGGCATTGCCAACCAGCGCTTCAATATAATGGCCGTTCCGACGTAACGGCAAAAACGCTTGCCGGCGGCACAGGTCATGGCTAAATTGAGCCAGCACCTCCGGATCAGGACTTAGCTCAAGACCTGAGCGATGATAGTCAATGCCGTGATGATCGGCCAGCGCCTGAGCAATGATTGCCTCAGAAACCACACCCAAACGGATCAATAATTCACCTAAATGCTCCTGGGTGACTTTTTGTTTTTGCAAGGCATAATCAAGCTGCAAACGGGTAATCACTTTGGATGCCAGCAAATGATCGCCCAAGCGCAATTTATGACTCATAAATCATCCGGCCTGATTGCGCACGACAAATCATAAGCCGTACCGTCGTCCATCTGGCCGGTCATCACCCGGCCTGAGCGTTGTTGAAACGCACTTAGCGCCTGCTGCGTCCATTGACCCATGATGCCATCGGCAGCCGTTGCTGCCAGTAAGCCTTGAGTGACCAAAATATGCTGAACGATACGGGTGTCTTCGGATGGCGTGGAAAAGGGTAATGGGGTTCCACTGATAGGAGAACGATAGAGCACCAGCTTCAGGCCATCGCGCCATTCAAAAACCGGCAGACCGGCACAAGTTGTTGTTGCAGCCGTACTGATCAAAGCCAGCTTGATGTCTGTTTCTTGTAATAAGGTATAGCGCAACCGGTTGATGGCATCGACATTGGGTAGCGGAAATGCCTGCAGATAATGATCCAATCCGTAAGCGGCGAGAAACAGCTGCCATTTTTGACTCGGAGCAGGAGCAGGTTCGGCAACGGCGGTGATAAGAACGCGCTTAGCTAACATCGTTGATAAGGTCGGCATCAAAAGATAACCGCCTAATAACAGCCCGCAGAGCGCGATAACCGAGGTGATCTTTACTCTATTGCGCTTCTTTTGGGGCAATAAACTCAGGTCTTTAGCCGCTTCCCGGACCAGACTGGCACTGATAGTTCTGCGCTTGTAGGCTAACAAGCCATACAAACAGCGATCCATCAATAGATTGATAATACGCGGATAGCCGCCGCTGTATTGGGTAATCAGACGAAGAGCGGCACCGGTTAATTGAATACCAACCGGTTGGCCGGTAACCGTTAAACAACGATCAATATAGTCACTGACTTCCTGCTGAGAGAAAGGCTTTAATTTGCAGTGCAAGGCAATTCGACTTCTTAATTGCCTGATTTCGGGTCTTGCCAAGGTGGTTAAAATTTCGGGCTGAGCCACCAGAAGAATTTGTATCAGCTTATCCTCGTTGGTTTCGAGGTTAGAAAGCTGACGTACTAACTCGAGACTCTCAATGGAAAGGTTTTGCGCGTCATCAATGATAATGATGCAATTTTTGCCCTTGGAAAACTCCGCCAACAAAAAATGATTCAGCGCTTCCAGCTGATGAATCAAACCGGGTTTTTTTGACTGGATACCCAAGTCTTGATTGATGCTTTCAATCAATGCCGAACCCTGTAAAAACGTATTAAACAATAAAGCTATGCTGACTTTACTATGATCCAACTCTTTGATTATTTTTCGTACTAACGTGGTCTTACCGATACCGACATCACCGGTGACCAGCAAAAAACCCTTGCGGATTTCAAGGAAATGCAAAATCTCGTCAACATGCGCTAACAATCGTAGCGGGGCGTAATAACGCTCCGGGTTTGGCGTGACTGGAAACGGAATTTTATCGAATCCGAGTGACTCCATATACAGCGGTTGATAACGAGATGTTACTGCAATAGCCATGTCATTTATTGATTGATTTTGCTAATTTATCAACAGCGCCTGACTGAGGGAATTGCTCTTTTAAAAAACGTACCCGATTTTTCGCCTGTTCCAAGCGACCCAACTGAGATTCAAGTAAGGCCAGGTTATAACCCGCTTCCAAATCGTTGGGCGCCATTGCGATAATATTTTTGTAAGCGGTAGCGGCGGCTTCCTTATCGCCTATTACGCTTAAGTAATAAGCGGATAATCTTTTGTAAACCATGCTTTCAGTACCGGCAATATCGCCGAGCGACTGTAATTTTATTTCAGCCGTGGTGAAATCCTTGCTTCGAATAGCCTGCTTTGCGCTTGAGATAATATGCTCAAGAGCAGCATGTCTCTGGGGTTTATTGGCGCTAACCGAGCCACTATTGTCGGATAAATTAACGTCATACGGCTGTTTGGTGTGTATAGCAGCTTGTGATCGTTGCGACCGCCTGTCGCTTGCAACGATGGTTTTGGCAAATCGTTTAGGCTGATTTTCGGACTGCACCCGGGTATCAATCGTGACCTGCTCGCGCGGCGTTGCGGTTAACACCGCAGTCGTCGGCAACTGGACTATTTTTGCTTCCGCCAAAGGGACAGCGAACGTGATTTTAGGCGATTTAGCTGCCGCCTTATCATTAAGCTGGGACCTTGCAGGCGTATCGATCGGTAAAATTTCCGATGGATTGGACATGATGACCGTGTCATTAAGCTGGGATACTGCAGGCTTATCGATCTGAGCAACGGTGACCGGCATAATGGCGACAACTTCAGTGGGGCGGGCTAAGGCTTTAGACGAAAAGGTTGGCTCAAACGGTTTTTCAACGGCAACGCTGGCTACTACCGGCACCTTAATCTCAGCGACGCTTGGCGCAACCGCTAAAACAGGCGGCGCTGTCGCCTCTGCGGCAGCGCCATCAATCACTGCCGACATAGCCGCCGGTGTGGGTACCGGTTTTACCTTAACATTGGCTTGGCTAGACGCAACACGCTCATTTATGCCAAATTGCCCTGCGTTTACCAGCATTAAGCCGCCACCGACGGTTAATGCGGTGATGCCCCAGATCCATTTCATCTTGGCGTTAAGCCGAGACGGGCCTTGCTCTTCAGTATGACCTTCGCGTCCCGATTCTTTAACCGCCAATTGCGCATTTTTGCTTTTGGCATTTTCTAAGGCTTTATAGACTAGACTCATATTTGACGCACCCGCAATATCAAGACAAATTCACGCGCATGCGCCGTATGTCCGCGCCCGCCAAATAAAGCGCCCAAGTACGGAATATCCGATAAAAGTGGAATGCCATGACCACTGTCGCCATAACTTTCGCTAATCAGCCCCCCTAATATCACTACGTCGCCATCACCGATACTTAACGATGTTGTTAAACCTTTAAAGTCAGTTTTGGGCAGGGACACCAAAATAGGATTTTCACTGCCACCTACATTGATCGGGGTGGTACTGCCGGGCAGCACCTTAGTTTGCATCGGATTAATCGTTAAATTGATCGTTTTATGATTGGTCACAAACGGAATGACGCCCAGGACAATACCATCAAAGATATTGCCGGTTATCACGTTAGACGATACCGTCGATTGACCGCCGCCAGCGTTGGAGACGTTGGACATGGTTTGCGATATATAGCGTTCAGTTCGACCCACGCTGACGATAGCCGGTTGTGAGTTTTTCACCCGTATTGACGGATTCGACAGCACTTTGATCGTGCCGAATGTTTTCATGATGTCAACTGCAGCCGCTACAGGACCCGCTACATAAGCAGCGCCTAAACCGATCGGTCCACCCAGTGCGGCAGCGGGGATGGTTAATGTGCGTCCACCGTCAAAACTGGAGCCGGGAAACGTGGTGTTGCCTGACGACAAGTCCAGACCTACGCCGCTGCCACTTGAGGCCGCCAGGCGATTTTTCAGCAAAGTCCAGTCAACTCCGAGTTGAAAATCATCATTCAGCTGAATATCGATAATCTGCGCTTCAATGATCACTTGTCGCTCTTGTACTTCCTTATAGTGCTCAACCAGTTGACTGATCACCGTCATCTGAGAGGGTCTGGCGCGAACAAATAAGGTACCCGTCGATTTATTAAGCACATAAACAGGATTGGCTGAAATTTTGTCTGTTTTTTTGTTCTGGCCAGTTTCGCTATCCGTGGTCTCGCTCGATGCTGTTTTTTCAGAGCCCGTCTCTACTTTAAGATGATCCCCTCCGGTGATGGTTTTAAACATCTCCTCGATTTCTTTATACGGGTCATCTTCGCTGATATTTTTACCTTTCAAATTAAAGGCGCTTTGCATACCGTTATTGGAGCTACCGCCACCGCCGCCCATACCGCCGCCGCCACCCATGCCGCCACCGCCCATACCGCCGCCGCCACCCGTACCGCCGCCACCCGTACCGCCGCCGCCACTGCCGGAAGCGCTCATACCGGAGCCAAAAACGTCGCCACCCGCTCTAAAGTCAACCGAGGTCATGGTTTGTAGAAACTCAAGATCGAACACCTGTTCTTTCAGCGGTCGCACCATCATCACATTGTCTTTGATTTCACCGTCCATATCGAGCATGCGCAGCACTTGATAAAACACCTGATTGGCCGGCAGATCTTTTAGATGCAGGGTAATTCTTTGCTTCATTTCAGCTAACTCAGGCGCAAGAATGACATTCATTTTGGCCTGATCGGCAATCACATAAAAAATATTCTGCGCATCTTCGTTATCGACATCAACGGATACAGTAATTGCTTCCAAAGGATCAAAAGAAGGCTCCATTGGCATTAATTCGGCAGCCGGGTTTATTTTTTCCACTCGACGGCTTAACTCATCCTGTTCCTCTGCGTATTTATTCGATTCAGCGGCAACGCTTTTACCGATAAGAGGCAGCGACTGTTGGTTGGTTTGTTCAATGTTGCGTTTATTAGGCAGTGAAGGATCAAGGCTGCAAGAAACAGCAAGCGAACCCATCATGGCAACCTTAAATAAGCCTTGAAATTTTTTTGAAAAAGGTGGTTTCATCATTATTTTTTGTCTGCTATAAAAAGGTTAAAACGCGGGTTGATCTGAATTTTTAGCTATTGTTTCAGGAAAGAAATCAATTGTTCAAAGGTCGTTACAATGACCTTATCATCGTAGTTCGACGACGCCGACAAGGTCGGCGGAGCAAAACATTTAACACTGCTGCCGGTCGGCAAGCTCACACCGTTATGAGGGCCGTCAAAAATCGAATTGTTTTTATCCATATCAACACTGCCTCCGGAAATTAGCGCAAACGCGACATTCGCGACCGTGTTAGTCGCACAATTGCTGACGCCAGTCGCCGCGCCATCGCCGGTCATATTCAAATAAGATGAACTGACCGCTGCCGATGCCGCTGAAACCAAGGCAATCATTAAATCGTCGCTATTCCGATAATGGTTAGCCGCCGGTGCATCATCATTTCTTTCGATCAGGCTAGCCAAGTCTGCATTGGGGCTCGCTGCACTATTGCGATACACCGCATAAACAAGATCAGCGCCGGCGCCGGTACCCAATACCGCCGGTGGCGTCACGCCCAAAGTGACATAAGGCACGCCGCCCGACACATAACTACCGGCCGTGCAAACCCCGGCATTGCCTTCAATACCGTCGGCATTATCGTCAGCGCAAGGCAAACGGTGGTTACGTTGGGCAAAGGCAATAATCGCCTGGTTTACTTTGATCATTTCTCCGGTTTTTGAAGCCGCATCGCTAGCGCCGACGGTGGGACGATAAGCCGACATCGCTGATGCGGTAATGATGCCGGTAGTGACAACCACAACCGCCATTTCTACCATTGAATAACCGCGTTCGCGCCGGAATGCTTGCATCGTCCTATCTCAATGAGGCGGAATGACACCGACCGGCGACTTTATCTGTGCCTGTAATTTATTGAGCCGGTCAAGCGCCGCATTCAGCTTTTTGCTGTCGACCGGGCTGTGCTTGCTCAGCGCTTGAATTTCCTCACTGACGGTTTGAAGCTGTTTAGCCACCTCAAGATTTTTTTGCGCTATCGAAAAATCCATTCCCTGAAAATTAACCCCGCTTTGCTCCATGCCTTGTAATTCAGCCAATAGTTTGGCGACTTCGTCTATATTGGCTGCTTTACCGGTTGCCATCAGTCCCAGCAAGCGCTGTTGAATGTCTTGAAGTTTTTTTACATTCTCCGGTTGCAAGTTGGCCGGCAAGGGCGGCGTTTGAATCTGCGGCTTAGGCAGCGCTTGGCTTGCAGGCGCTTGCATCGGTTTGGCATTTAACTCGATTTGGCTTGGACTGCTTTCGATAGCATCACTGTCAGTGTACTCACCGCTAGTATGTTTAGACGGGGGCGCAGACTCATTTTTTGTTGGCGCGGGCGTTGGTTGCTGCCGCGCAATATCCCGCATCATGTCGTATTGATTCA
Organism: Methylobacter arcticus; assembly: GCF_050917435.1. Classification (NCBI taxonomy): domain Bacteria; kingdom Pseudomonadati; phylum Pseudomonadota; class Gammaproteobacteria; order Methylococcales; family Methylococcaceae; genus Methylobacter; species Methylobacter arcticus. Next base: position 695,249 of record NZ_CP159583.1, on the reverse strand, counting down.
GCAATTGCGCTTTTTCCGATTCGGATTGCGCCCAAAGCAACATAAAGGTCAGCGCGGCAATGGCCGCCGCCGCTAAAGCCACATAAATTAATCTCATGCCCGATCCTGATTAGTGATTAACAACAGGCGTTAAAGCGCCGTCTTTGCCGTATTTATTTAAGGTAAGTTGGTGCAAGCTTTTTGCCTTGCGCAAAAACACCGATGATTCACTGATTCGATAGACACTGATCCCGTCGCCTAAGCCGTAACCCTCAACAACGAAGGCTCCGTTAATAACGGCACGTTTGGCTCCAGGCCCATGAAACACCATCGTTAACACATAATCCTGCCACCAGTTCGGATCGACTTTAACGCGGCTTTTTTTAGGTCTAGGCTTGGGCACTTGCACGACTTCAGGGGGCGGTACGTTATTACACTCGGCAACAATGCTTTGTCCGGCGCTGTCTTTAGGCAGGCTGTCGCAGCGTTGCAACTCGAAATCCGGCCAAGTGTCAGCCTTAATTTTTATATTTTGCGGCTGACTGAAAGCCCCTTGCGGCTGGGCATTAGCCGTATTGTTGTCAGACTGCTGACTGAAAACCGGCTGTACCTGTGCATTGGTGAGCGTTGCAACAACCCGTTGCGTGTTCACTTGCTGAGGCGAGGGGTCAATAATAAATTTTCCGGGAAGTCCGGCTTTGGCATCCTGACTTTCCTGATACCGGGGAACTTGCGCCAATAGCCAATGAATGCTTTGTTGCTCAGTCATTGCCGTCTGATTAGCATTATTGAGACGCGACTGTAAGTTAAATAACTCGGTGCCGACTGCGCTACGCTGAAGGCTTGTCTTAGTGTTCATTGTTGCGCTCAATCGCCATGCGACAACGGCTGAAAACACAAACAGCAACGCCATAATAGTGCCCAGCGCCTTCATCAATTTTCCCGCCATTTCAATAAGAAGCTGAAAGCGTTATCATTTTTTTTAATTTCAAGGCTCCGCTTATTCACTTCATAACCTTTACTGCGCAAGGCCTCGCTTAATAACTCTTCGCCACGCACCGCGCCGGGAAACTCAACGCCTTTACCCTCGACAAGAATGGAGGGGCTTTCGCCTTCGCTGTTGATCACTTCAACACGCCTGATCATGACCAGGTCGGACAAAGACGCCCTGATATCCATCATCACCCGGCGCACATCCCGAACTCGGGTTTTCTGCAACTCAGCAGCAAACTTGGCAGACTCTGTAATCATCGGTGAGCGCTCCGCCTCAGCGGTAAGCATGGCCTGGTGCAATTGTCCGATCTTGGTAAATTCAGCACTGCTTTCTAATTGACTCACGGTTTGTTTTACCGAACTGAGTTGAAAATAAGCCGCTACATTCCATACCAATAATACGGCGCAAGCGGTTGCCGCCAATCCTGCCAGCCAGGGCATAACGCTGTCGGCTATCAGGGTCAGGCGCTGATCGGTTTTATTGCTGAGTACATCCTTGACTGTCAGCGCGTTAAACAGCTGATCGCCCGAACTTATCCCTACCGTTTCGTTACCATAAAAGGGCAGATCGGCCGCGAGTTCCGCCGAACAAAAGGTTGCGCGGTGTTTGAATTCAGCAAACCATGATTCAGCCTCGCTAGAGGCTGAATCATGCACCAGCCAGACTACCTTTGCCGGTAACTCTGCACCGCGTTTTTCCACGGCGGCAAAGGCTTGCAGCAATTGCACGACCATTTTGTCGCCATCGTCGTCTCTGGCGTAAACCAGCAGACGTTCCGCAGCCACGGCATTACCGTTATTGACCAAAACAAAATCGACGCAGCGTCCATGTTGCAGCACTACCGCAGTGCTTTCGCCGGTTATCGACAACGCATAACGATATAAACAGTGCGCCAATGCAATCGGGTGACAAGGTTCTTTATGCGCTTGACAACTCCGGCCATAAGTCAAAAAAGTATCGACCGACACCGCCGTATATAAGGCGACGCTGAGTCCGGCAATGCGGCTCACCTGATGAATGATGACCTCGCTAAAACCATCAATCAGTCCATTTTCACGCAACTTTTTTTCCAGAACGATGCTGACCTGGTCTACGCTCGCGTTTAAAGCCTCAACCCCAAAAGCGCTACCGGCATAATCGGTAATCATGCGTACCGGAGCAGGAACATCATCCAGACCAGGCAAGACTAAGGCGCCGACATCAGTCAATGTTGACAATTCACCATTTAAATCAAGCAGCCTGATATACATTACTGCGGCTTCCTGGCGTAATAACGGCCTAGAATGGTGACAAAAACAGCATCTCTGCTTCCTTGTCGCCAGCGGAATAAATCATCTTTCGAATCGGCCACTTTAGCTTCAAAGCGTTCCGGGATGAAATACACGGTAGGTGATTGCGCAATACTGTCCAAGTACACCTCAGCTTCGGCACGCGTGGCTTCCAGTTTGCTTAATTTGATCTGGCGCATAGTCCAATCTGCGGGTACTAAACCACGCTGCTCAATGTCTGAGGATAACTGCTTCAGTTCGGCGTTATGCTCGACAAAAACCGAGTACAGCCGTTCAACATCAACCAGTTGACTTAAACTGAGCTGTATCGCGTTAAGGGTTTTTTCCCGCTCGGCTTGCTGCTGATGGCTTTGATTAAGCGACACCCATAGCAGCGGAAATAACACCGCACTGCATACGCCGACAGAAAAAACCGCTAGACGCTGCCTGGCGGTTTTTTGGCATGACAAGACAAACTGTTGTTGAACCTGAGCTCGCATAGGGCTTATTGGTCCATGATCCAGTGCGCAGTCAACAATATGACGCGATTTTCATCCTGGCTTTCACCCAGGCTAAACGCAGTAGGCACTTGATTGCCCATGGCATAAGTGTTGTTTGCCAACCATTCATGACCGGGTCTTTGCCGGCTTTGCTCCCTGTCGTTATTGTCATTATTCTGCTGCCGGAACCGACCTTCTAATGCATCGGGCTTGCCGTCAACAAACTGATCCAGCATCCGCGCCATATCCGGCGTCAATCCGCGCAATACCATGACATTGCCGGAACCGCTGACAGTACGATCGGGATTCCACTGGAAACAAATCTGCATCTCCGCCGGATTGCCATTGCTGTCTTCATAAACGTAGCGATCTTCTTTATCTTCGGCTCGCCCTGGAGGCATTCTGATGCCAACCCGATCAAGCAACCAATGCAAATCCTGATTAGCCAAGGTTCTATCGCCAATACCTACAGAGCCTTGCGGATAGCCTTGACCATGACAAATGCGTCGACCGGTCTGCAAATAATTTTGCGGTATACCGGCAACCGAACCGTCGTCATAACTTAAATAGGCTTCGGCTCCGGCAACCATGTAAGTAGGGGCGACCTGATTGTCGCCGAGCATGACCCCGGTACGTTGATAGTACTGGTCGTAGGCCTGCTTCCACGGCATCACAAATTTCTCTGTCAGCTTATAGTGCTCAGCCTGCTGAATCACGTCCTTACCCACCGAAACCGAACCTACCAGCAAGCCCATAACCGCCAGTACTATGGATATTTCAACCAGACTATAGCCGTGCTGAGAGGATAAAAAGCGCTTGCTCATAAGCCTGCTCCGGTTACTGATTCATTTTGTAGTGGGCAACTACGGTGATAACTTGATTTTCATCCAGGTTAGCGCCGGCTGTGGTACCACCGCCCGCAACTAAAGGTGTTGCGGTATAAATTTCAGTATTATTTGCCCCCCATTCAACGCCCGGTACACCTGGCGTTGCTTCAGTGATACCTTCCTGCCTAAACATCCCTTCCCGGGCATCGGGTTTGCCGTCGATCATTTGATCCAGTTCTCGGGCCAATTCGGGCGTTAACCCGCCAATCACCATCACATTACCGGAACCGGAACCTGTCGTTGGTGGATTCCATTGGAAACAAACCTGAACTTCCTGCGGGTTGCCGTTGCTGTCCAGATAAAGATAACGGTCTTCAGAGCCTTCGGCACGTCCGGGCGGCATGCGTATGCCCAGTCGATCCATCAGGGAATGCAATATAAGGCCATTAGTTGTTCCTACCGCTCCGGCCATATTAGCCCTTTTGTCTGCTTGACAAATTAACCCAGGGGAAGTAATTCCGCTCATGTTCTGTCCTGAAATAGCTAGACCAGGAGTAGCCGCGTAAGCAGTACCGTTCACCATAAACCTGGGCGCTGTCTGACTATCCCCCAATACCACGCCGGCTCGGGCATAAGCTTCGTTGTAGGCAGTCGCCCACTGATCGATAAACTTCTGCTTGAGTTTGGTATATTCGGCATTCCGCTGCACATCTTTACCGATCGACACCGCTCCTAAGATCAGGCCAATAACGACCAATACCACCGACATTTCCACCAGGGTAAAACCTGTTTGCGACTTTTTATTTATGAGTTGATTCACTTAAATCTCCTGTGTAAAGCATTGCAAAGCGCTAAAGCCATTGACGACCGATAAAAAACCAACGACTACATTTATGTTGAGTACTAGGTATTTCTACGTAATACTATAAACGAGATATTTGTGATTAAGCGCACATTAATTTCTATCGAATTCTGTTAAATACTACACCGATGCCATGTCCAGAAACGACGACCCTAAACAATAGGACTTAAGGACTTACCCCTTTATTTTTATATTTTTTCTATTAAATCAGCCACTTGAGTATGCAGACAAGACCAAGATTAACGATTTTTAAAAAAACACAGCAAGACTTTTGCAGGAATATATAGCTAAGCATAGGATTTTTTTATATAAACCTGCCTGTCATTACGCAACGCCTAAACACGATAAAACCCATCATGAAATTACAGCCTGACTCTATGGCGACGAAAAACATCCATATTGCCGTAGTCGAAGACGACCTGCGCTTATGTAACGATCTTGTTGAATTTCTCAATCTGCGCAACTTCTCAGCTCAAGGCTTTAACTCTGCTGCCAAGCTTTATCAGGCGCTCTTAGACACTAACTTCGATTTATTTTTATTGGACATTACCCTACCGGACGAGAGCGGCATTGAAGTGATGACTTGGCTGCGTACCCGCAGTCAAGCCGGTATGATCATCATAACGGCGTTAACCGATAACGACACCCAGCTTACTTGCCTGAATGCAGGCGCAGATGCTTATTTAACCAAGAACGCTACCTTGGAAATTATTGAAGCAACCTGCCACGGCGTTCTGCGCAGGATAAAACCCAATTTAGAACTCATTCCGATTGCCGAACCTATTCGACTATCGGAATTAAAATCGCAAGCCTGGCTGTTACACAAGACAACCTGGCATCTGGAAACACCTAACGGTTATCAACTGTCGGTTAACCAAACTGAAATGATTTTTCTTGAAACATTATTTCAATTTACCAGTACGCCGGTTAGCCGTGCCAACTTATTAGTGCGCATCGGCAAGCCTGATACGCTGTCAAACCTGCGTAATTTGGATAACTGCATCAGTCGCCTACGCAAAAAGATTTTGCACTTATCTGCTTTAGAAATTCCGATTCGTACGAATTACGCGGTTGGCTATCTCTTTGCAGGCAATAGCAGCATCATCGATCATCAGTAGTCATGCTGAAACAATCGGTAGCGGTTTTCCTGTTGTCGATGCTGATGACCGCAGCTTATGCAGAGCAAAATCCTCCCTTGCCGGTCAATATGAATGCGCAGCATTTGTCACTGGCCGGACATCTACACTTTTATAACGATAAAAGTGCTGCGGCAACCTTTGAGCAAGCCAGACTAGCCGACTATCAACCGGTAGATGGGTTTCCTGGAGGCATTTATTCCCCTGATGCGCACTGGTATTATTTTACCTTGGTCGGAACCGGGAATACGCCAAGCGATTGGATACTGGCCCTGGGCGCGCCTTTTTTGGATGACGTACAAGTCTGGCTGGAACAAGCTGACGGGCATTTTGAGCACTATCAATTAGGCGATCATACGCCTTTTTTGCAGCGTCCCTTGCCCTCGCGCCTCAATGCACTGCCCGTTGCCTTAACCGATGACCGGCCGGTACAGGTCTATGTGCGCATACACTCCATCAGCTCCCTGGTTTTCAACGCCGCCCTATGGCAACAGGATGCTTTTTGGGTCAATCAGGCTCAGTATAATTTATTTCATGGCCTGTATTTTGGCGTGCTGATCACTGTTATTTTTATTCATGTCTGTTTCGGTCTTTGGCTGGGGCAAACCGCTATGCTGGCTTATGCCGGCTATATCGCCGCATTGCTGGCTCTGTATCTGGGGATAAACGGTTATGGCGCGATATTAGTGACGCCAAAAGCCATCTGGATAAATGATGCGATAACCGGCATTGGCACCATTGGCTCAGCATGTTCTACTGTATTCATGTGGGATCAACTGCTGCGGCTAAAACAGCATTTCCCTCGGATTCATCAATTTTACCTGGCTAGCGGCCTAATCACAGCAAGCGCCTTACTCTGGGTGACGACCCCGTTTTACCAAATATTAATTCTGGTTTTATCTCAATTCGGCTTAGCGGTCAGTTTTTTGAGTTTAAGCTTGCTGATAGTGCTGTGGTTGAAATACAAACAGACGGAATTATTGTTTTATTTACTGGCTTGTGTGATTGCTACCTTTGGCGCTATCGCACAAATTTCAATCACTATCGGCTGGTTGCCGCAAAATCTTGTTACCAGCAATATTTACCAGGCGGCTTCACTCGTTCATATCGTAATAATGAGCCTCGGACTGACTTGGCGGATATATCAACTGAAACAGCAAAAAAACGTCGCTGTGCATCAGTCGGTAATCCTTAAACAACGCTCCATCGAGCAACGGGGCTTTGTGGCGATGCTTTCCCACGAATTTGCTACCCCCTTGGCCGCAATAGACCGCACCGCAAATCTGCTGCAGGCGAAATATTCGTCATTATCGCAACAAGAAGCCGCGAGATTGGCCGATATCCGAGCTTCAGTGACCCATTTAACCTCGTTTGTTAATAGTTTCTTATTGTCGGAAGCGTTAGATCATAAAGCTCTAACGCCAAATCGCGAACTCTGCCCGGTAAAACCATTTATGCTGGAGATCATCACCAGTCTGGGCTACGAAGCCAAAGCGCGGGTGGATTTAACAGTAACACCGCCTGCGGGTGCATTTGAGTTGGACAAAAAGCTTATCAATATCGCCATCTGCAACCTTGTTGCCAACGCACTGAAGTACTCTACTAACAAAACAAAAGTCGGTCTTGCGGTTACCATCGCCGCAGATACACTTGACTTGCGCGTTAGCAATCAAACTAAAGCGCTGAGCGAAGAAGAACTGGCTCTTCTGGGAACCCCTTATTTTAGGGCCAGCACCTCAGTTGAAACAAAAGGCGTAGGGCTTGGTTTTCATTTTTCTCGAGAAATCATAAGGGCGCATGGCGGTACTTTAACGCCTTTTAACTGTCTAAGCGGTGAATTTACCGTCCAAGTATTACTACCGAAACTTGAATCCAATACGGAAAGCTAGTATTCAATCAGCCTTGGTGCAAGAACTTATAAATACCGGCACCAATAACGACTAAGGCTACGGTTGCCCAGCCCAGTCTATCCATATATTCGCGCAATTTCGCTTCGAGCTTTTCCCCGCCGGCAGCGAGTAACATAGCCACCAGAAAAAACCGTCCGCCCCGACCAATGATGGAGGCTAACACAAAAGGCAAAAACGCCATACTCAGCGCACCGGCGGCAATGGTAAAAACCTTGTAAGGAATCGGCGAAAAACCGGCCACAAACACCGCCAAAAAGCCCCATTGTTCAAACCAGCTTTTTGCTATTAAGTAATTTTCCCAAAAATGGGTGGTCTGTAGCCACGGCGAAATACTGTCAAACATAAAAAAGCCGATCAAATAACCCAGCATCCCGCCCAAGACCGAGGCCACGGTGGTCAATAGCGCAAAGCGCATGGCTTTATCGGGCTGGGACAAGGCCATCGGTGCCAGCATCACATCCGGCGGTATCGGAAAAAATGAGGATTCGGCAAAACTTAGCGCACACAAATATTTAGCCGCATGCCGGTGTTTAGACCACTGCAAAGCTTTGTCATACAACTTTTGAAACATGTTTATTTCCTTCCTGATAAAAAAGGCACAAAAACAACCGGCTCAAGTTTTTCAACGTCATAGCCGCTTTCTGTACGCGTTACTCTCTGTAATTGTTGTTTGTCGTCCTTGCCGATCGGGATCAGCATCACGCCGCCGACTGCCATTTGTTGCAACAACATTTCCGGTATTTCAGGCGGTGCGGCCGCCACTAAAATACCATCGTACGGCGCATGATCCGACCAACCCCAACCGCCATCACTGTGCAAATAACTGACATTTTTAAGCTTTAAATCCCATAGACGATCTTTGGCTTTTTTCTGCAACGGCGCGATTCTTTCAACAGAATAGACATGATCGGCCAGCTGCGCCAAAATTGCCGTCTGATAACCGCAACCTGTCCCTATCTCCAACACGCAGGTTAATCGAGCCGATGCCGCCAACAGCAGTTCGGTCATTTTTGCGACAATATAAGGCTGGGAAATGGTCTGGTTGTAACCAATCGGCAGGGCTGTATCTTCATAAGCCCGATGGGCCAAGGCCTCATCCATAAAAATATGCCGGGGCGTATTGCGCATCACATCCAGAATTTTATGACTGCAAATACCCTGTTGTATTAACCGGTTGATCATCCGCTCACGGGTGCGCGCCGAGGTCATGCCTATTCCTTGCAGGCTTTGAATCATAAATCGCACTCCCTGGGCAGCCAATCGTTTAAATCATTGATCCGGTCATACCGGGTCAAATCGACTTGTAACGGGGTCACCGACACAAAACCGGTATTGATGGCATAAAAATCAGTACCGGGACCGGCATCCTGTTCCGCTCCCGGCGGCCCTACCCAATAGATAATGCGTCCGCGCGGATCTTTACTCTTAATGACCGGCTCCGATTTATGCCGCTGCCCAAGTCGGGTTGCCCGATAACCTTTTAAGTCCTTAATAGCGACATCCGGCACATTGACATTCAGAATGGTATCTTGCGGTAACGGCTTGTTAATCAATTGCTGCAACAACGTCACTGCGACATGCGCAGCGGTGTCAAAATGAATGGGATTACTGCCCACTAATGAAATCGCGACAGCGGGCAAACCTAAAAAACGCCCTTCGGTTGCCGCAGCGACCGTACCGGAATAAAGTACATCATCGCCTAAATTGGAGCCATGATTAATCCCGGCAAAAACCATATCCGGCTCTTTTACCAGCAACCCGGTTATGGCCAAATGCACGCAATCTGTAGGTGTGCCATCAACTTTAATAAAGCCGTTGTCCATGGCATACGCGCGTAACGGCATTTCCAGCGTTAAAGAATTACTCGCCGCACTGCGGTTTCTATCCGGAGCCACCACCGATATTTCGGCATGCAAGCTCAATGCTTTGGCCAATGCAATCAGCCCTTCAGCCAAGTAGCCATCATCATTACTCAACAAAATATGCATTATCAATCGCCCTGAAGCCGATTAAGCTATAAAATCAACCATATTAGCAACAATACCCAACAAAATCAGCTTTCGTGGCAAAAAAAAACCTCACTTCCGAAGACAGTAATTTGTTTCGTCAATCTATCGGTAAAGTACACGCCGTGAAAAGCGATAAAGTGCTATTAAAGGAGGGTAACAAACCCAAACCCTATCCAAAAACTCAGACCGTTAACGTGGACGAGCATTTAAGCGCCAAAACTGATTTTGATATTGAAAAAGTAGGCATCGAAGACTCGCTAAGCTTTACGGCACCTGGGCTACAGCATAATGTGCTAAAAAAACTGCGCAAAGGACATTTTGGGCTGGATGCGGAAATTGACCTGCACGGACTGAATAGCAACGATGCAAAGCAACAGTTGCTGCATTTCCTGCACGGCAGTGTAGAACAAGGCTGCCGCTGCGTACACATCGTCCATGGCAAAGGCTATCGTTCGGCCGACAACCATCCCGTGCTCAAAAACAACCTCAACTTATGGCTGAGACAACACCAGGACGTTCAGGCCTTTTGTTCTACGCCGCCTAAAGACGGCGGGACCGGAGCGGTTTTTGTATTATTGCAATTGTCTGAAAAATATAATGCATAAAGACTCACACAGGCGGGGCTTCTGTCATAGCAATCCGGCAATATTTAGCCGGGCACGCAACGGCTAATAATGCGGCGGCACTTCCTCAATGCTTTCGCCGCCGCCACTTTCCGAAGACAGACTTTTAATGCGCTCATTGAGTATGCCGCAAGTCGCTTCCAAGCGGTCTATCTGCTGCTGCTGCTGCCCGACTATTTGATTCAACGCTTGCAGCAAATCTTCCTGATAAGCCGTTTTTATTTCTAATTCGATTATTCGATCATCATTCATAAGGTACTCTAAATTACTTTTGAAAACTGCCGTTGTTTTTGCGCCAGATACTTGTCGAATACCATGCAGATATTGCGGATCAATAAACGGCCAGCGGATAATACCCTGATGCCGTCAACAGATAAAAGCAGCAAACCATCGGCTTGCATCGGCACCAAAGCTTGGAGTTCCAGCGCAAAATAATCGGCAAAGTGAATCGAAAATTGCTTTTCAATGACGGCAAAGCTCAAATCAAAATGACAAATCAGTTGAGTAATCACCGCACGGCGTAGTTTGTCGTCATCATCCAGTTCTACGCCTTTAAATACCGGCAATTTTCCCTGATTGATCAGCCGGTCGTACTCGTCCAGCTCTTTGACATTCTGGATATAGGCATCGCCTACCCTACCGATGGAAGTAATACCCAAGCCCACCAGGTCGCAATCCGAATGCGTGGAGTAGCCTTGAAAATTGCGATACAAATGCCCCTCGCGCTGCGCGACGGCAAGCTCGTCATCGGGCTTGGCGAAATGATCCATGCCGATATAGACATAACCCGCTTCGGTAAGCCGCTGCCCTACCATTTGCAAAATGGCCAGCTTCACCTCGGGCGTCGGTAGTTCGACATCGTTAATCTGGCGCTGGGTTTTAAAGCGTGCCGGCATGTGCGCGTAATTAAAAATCGAGAACCGATCCGGCGCTACTGCCAGAATTTTATCCAAGGTAAGAGCAAAAGACTCGACCGTTTGCAGCGGCAAGCCGTAAATCAAATCAATATTGGTCGAGCGAAAACCCTCGGCACGGGCGGCGGCTAAAACGCTGAAAGTCTGCTCTTCGCTTTGCAGGCGATTGACGGCTTTTTGTACCGCAGGATCAAAATCCTGCAAGCCTAAACTGACCCGGTTAAAACCCAGTGCGCGCAGTTGTTTCATGGTCTGGCCGTTGGTTTCCCGGGGATCGACTTCTATCGAATATTCGCCCTGGTCGTCATCCCTTAACCGAAAATGCTCGCGGGTCACGTCCATCAAGGTTTTCATTTGCTCGTAACTTAAGAACGTCGGCGTGCCCCCGCCCCAGTGCAACTGATTGACGACCCGGCTGGAGTCGAACAAATCACCCTGCATTGCAATTTCTTTATACAGGTTCGCCAAATACGGCTCCGCATGTTTGCGGTTTTTGGTGACGATTTTATTGCAGGCGCAATAAAAACAGACGGTATCGCAAAACGGGATATGAAAATACAGCGACAGCGGCCCGCCTGCGGCATTCGATTTGGCGATATGCGCACGATATTCCTTGTCGCCGAAACCTTCGTGCAACTCCAGGGCGGTCGGGTAAGAGGTATAACGCGGACCGGCCTTATCGTAACGGTTGATCAGGCCTACATCGAATTTTATCGATTGATCCATCATTTTATTGAACTGTTGACGACTATTTTTTTAAGGCTTTTATCGGCTAATGTTGCCTGCTCGATAACGCCGATCAAATCACCGGACTGTTGCATCGCATCGCCGGATTTGGAAATGCGCGCCAGCAGTTTAACCTGCTCGAAATTCGATAACTTCATGGTTGGCATCATCGCCATCGCATCGGTTAACTCGACGGTTAGCGGTAAATCGGCAACCTGTTTACGCACGATAGCCAGCGGCATTTTTGGACCGGATAAGGCCTGAGCGTAAATAAATACGGTGTCAGTTGGACTCGCCGATTTTTGCAATTCCGGCGCCAAACTCACCTGGATATTAATGCCGACCGCATTAGCCGGTGGCGCAGGCGTTGCTTTGGCTTGCACTGGTTTTGATTCCGCCTGCGCCGCGCCTTCCGGTATTTGGGTTGCCAGCTTAGCCAGCAGAACTTGTATTTCCTGCTGGGCTTCCGATCCCGGTGGCAACAAAGCTTCAAGTTTTTTCCACAAATCCATTGCTGCGGTAAAATCGCCTGTTTGCGCTTTTGCCATGCCGCCGAGCCATAAGCCGGTCAGGTTATCCGGCTCCATCGCCAAGGCTTTAAATACCAACTCCGCGGACTTTCCGGCCATTTGTTCATTGTTGGCAAAGGCCAAGGCATCGGCATAAAGCAGCATGATCTCCGGCTGATCGCCTAGCAATTTGTAAGCGCGTCCAAAGGCGTCGACCGCTTTATCATTTTGCTGCAAGTATTTGTAGGATCGGCCTAACATCGTCCAGCCCAGCGCATCATCCGGTTGTTTTTCTAGGCGCTCGGCCAATCCTGCAACCATTTTGGTCATTTGTTCCAGCTCTGGCGCTGCCGCTGTCTGTTCAACTTGGCTTAATGACTGATAGTTACCCAATGTCCAATAAAGCAAGCCCGCCACCAAAGGAATTGCCAACATCAGCACCCACGCCATCCACCTACCTTCGACTGCATGGATGCAGGAGGTAGAGCAACGCAGGGAGCGGTTGCCGAGCGACGATGATATTTTTACATGGCTGTGTATATCGAGATCATCGCTTAAAGCCTGTTCAAGCTCGGCAAGCTGCTCCTCATAAAGTGCCTGCCCCAATGCACCATTTTGCAGCTGCTCTTTAAGCTCAGTCAATCGTTGACGGGCTATGGCGATATTGCGTTGATCTTGATCCGCTGCTGCAACCGGATGTTTTCGCCACAATGGCGGCAGCACAATCAGAAAAGCAGCCAAGGTCATTACGCTGACGATCAGCAAAAATAGCATATTCAAGAGGGGTCACCTTTTTCTAACAAGCTGCGGATTTTTGCCAATTTTTCAGCATTTTCGTTTCCATGTTCTGCGTGAGCAGGCATCGTTGCTTCAGCCTTTTTACGCCGCACAAATAAAAACACGATAACCAAACCGATCAATAAGAACGCGACCGGCCCTAGCCACAACACGCCGGTTTTAAGCTTAAACGGCGGATTGTATAAAACAAAGTCGCCGTATCGGTCGGTCATAAACTGGGCTATGTCCTGTTTTGATTTTCCCTGTTGCAGCATTTCATACACTTGCCTGCGCAAATCTGCGGCCAGTTCTGCATTGGAATCGGCGATGGTCTGGTTTTGACAAACCAGACAGCGCAATTCCGACGTCAGGGTTTCGTAAGCTTCCTGTTGCTCAGGGTTGGCAAACTGCGGAGATACGCCAGCCGCATAAGCGATGCCGGACAGCCCCAGTAGGAAGATAATCGATAAATACTTCATTAATTTTCAGCTTGTAACTTAGTGATCAAAGGCAGGAATACTTGTTGCACATCTTCCAGCGTAACGGGGCCGGTATGTTTGTAGCGGACTACGCCCTGCTTATCGATGACGAAAGTTTCCGGCACGCCGTAAACGCCCCAGTCGATGCCGATGCGGCCATCCTGATCCATGATGCTGACATCGTAAGGATTGCCCAATTGCGCCAGCCAGGCTTTTGCAGCCTCCGGTTCGTCCTTGTAATTCAAGCCGACGATAATGGCAGTTTTTTGTCGGGCCAATTGGTTCAGTATCGGATGCTCGGAGCGGCACGAGGCACACCAGGATGCCCACACATTAAACAGCCAAACTTGGCCTTTTAAATCGGCTGGCGATAATTTTTCTTCGGGTAATTGCAACTTGGGCGCAGAAAATGCCGGAGCCGGTTTGCCTATCAACGGCGACGGAATCTCGCTGGGATGAAGATTTAAACCCAGAGCCAGAAACACCGCGAGAACGCTAAATAATACTAAGGGGAGAATGTATTTAAGCATTATGATAATTTTTAATGTATTTTATCTTTTAAATTCAGGATAACAGACTTTAATTATTGGCTTTTATGCTTCTCAGCCTGTGTAATTAATGTTGATTAAATAATCTTCAGCGGTTTTTCCAAGGTAGCTTCTAATCGTAGTAAAGAAACGCGGCCAATGTTCTCTATTGTCTTTTCGTAACTCGGCTTTAGCAAGGTTTAATATAGCTTCTTCGATTGTTAGTCCTGCCGAAAGTGTCGCTTCAATTTGTTCATTAAGCGCGTCCAATGTAGCTTTTCTTAAGGAATTTAATCGAGCTGAATTTAAATTGAGCTTTTCAGGATGCAAACAGTTGTTAGCTTTTTCTATATCAACCCCAGCATCACGACAATGATCTTCGTGTACGGATAAACTTCCATCCCTGCGGTTCGCTTGAAAGAGTATTGGAAATGCTGGAGTTTCAAGCGGATTTAAAATTTCATCTTCCCAAACAAACTCACTTTTTAATACATCCGAATGTCTTTCAGCATGCTTCGGGACAAACCGGATTTCATTATCCGTTACATATTTTTCCGATCCACCATGACAGCACCCCAACATATTCTGCCAATCTAATGCCCAGTTATAGCTAGAATTGCCGGTATCTGATTTTTTAGGGTGAAAATGCTCAACACGAAAGTCGTCTATTCCAATGCCCAAGCCCTGCTTTGTATCAATTTCACAATAGCAACAAAGGTTACCTTGATCTAATTGCAATTGGTCTTGAACATCTTTGTATCCTTGTTGGCATTCGTTTTTAAATTGCTCCCAGTTAGCGCTTGGATTATCAGTTTGATATTGCTCAAGTAAAGCGGGAATCGTTCCTTTTAAACACGCTTTCATAATTGCCGTTGAAACTCCTTCATACGAATGTCTATATCTGCCTTTACTAATTCCGGCTCATTTCCGCGACTCCATTCATCAAGCGCCTGACGTAATGTTAATGCCTCTTCCATATCCCATTTATCATCATCGATTAACTCAAGATAACGGTTCAGTTTTTGAACTATTTCCAAGTTTTGCGCACGTAATTCAACGCCAAATACTTCATTTAATATACGAGAAGCTTCTGCTCCTTGAGTTCCGGCTTCGGCTGAAGTAACTCGATTATCCGCCAATATTCTAATTTGATGACTAGGTACGGTTGATATAACCTGCGGACTATGAGTAGTAACTATAAACTGTATTTTAGGGAAGGCTTTAATCAAGTTACTCAAGATCGTCTGTTGCCACGCAGGATGCAGGTGCATTTCAACTTCATCAATCATCACTATACCGCTGGATTCTTTCGCAGCATTCAAACTCAAATGCGGATTTAGTTTGATACAGCGATATGCAATATCGCCCACCATTGCCAATACACCGCGAATACCGTCGCTTAATTGCCCGACTTTTAGTTTTCCATGTCTATCATGATTAAGGATTAATGATTTTTCATCACTCACACTGTATTCTAAATTATGCCAGCCTGTTTCTTCTTGCAGAACATCGTTAATCGCTTGTTGAACCACAAAAATAGTGTCTTTCCATTTAGAATTCATCGCAGATGACAAACCTTTTTCTGTTTGTTTAATTTGATCCTCTCTATAACTTTCAAAAATCCAGGTGAACCAATCTGCAAAATGCTTATATGAAGAAGCAGGATCAAGACAATCTCGATAAGCAAATAAGCGCATATAGAAATCGGCACCCTGGTTAATTTTCCTTTCTGTTAAACGTTTTTGGCTCCAAAGCCGTCCCGTACCGTAATAACCTATAACAGGTAAATCAACATCAGAACTTTCAGAATCTCTAATTCGATCTTGGACAATAGATGCCAAGATGTTTATTTTTTTAGAAGCCCCATCATCTTTGGTTTTTGTGCGAGGTGCTTCACTTTCACGAAAGCGCGTCCATGTCCGCGCTTGCATAGGATTTTGTCGCTCTATCAAACTGGTATCCACATCACCTTGCAAAGTAATTTTGCAAGGAAGCTGGCGCACCATTTGTCTATCTGGCTTTCTTAACATTCGCACATCATCAACACTAATAGCATTAGCTGGATCGTTATATCCAGTGTGCGCCAAATCAAAACCACCAACAAAAGACCACAAACCGATGCGAATAGCATCCAGGACTAACGATTTCCCTTGCCCGTTTTTCGCCACAAGCACGGCCAATTGTTCATCTAAATCAATAGATAATGATTCAAAGCAACGAAAATTGGTTATCTCAAGTTTTTTTAGTTTCATTGTCGCTGTTACTTAAGGTGATTTCCAATAATAAATCTACCCAAAGAATCGTCCACGAAAAGCACGAAAAATCCTACTACAAAATTCTTTCGATTTTTTTTCGGGTCTTTCGTGATTTTCGTGGATCATATTTTTTCCTTCGGATCAGTAGCTAAGGCGCGCATGGCACGCCCTATGCAAATTTTGCAACGCGATACCGTCTATCGCAAGCCGCGATTAAGCCGCCTGCCGCCATGAACAAAGCGCCCAGCCAAATCCAGCGAATGAACGACTTGTAATAAACCCTCATGCTCCACGCGCCTTGATCGCCCAGCGGTTCGCCTATCGCCACAAACAAATCCCGGAACAAACCGGCATCGATAGCCGCTTCGGTCATCGGCATTTTTTGCACCTGATAAACCCGTTTTTGCGGTTCGAGCTTGGCGACCTCTTTGCCGTTATGACTGACGGTGACAAAAGCCTGCTCTGCAATATAGTTAGGCCCTTGGGTTTGCTTGACGCCGTGAAATTCAAAAATATAGCCGGACATATCCAAAGCATCGCCGGGCGCCATACGGACATCTTTTTCGACGCTGTAAACCGAGGTCAGGGTAATGCCGACCACGAACACGGCAATGCCCAGATGAGCCACGGTCATGCCGTAAAAACCGGCCGGTACGGTGTGCAGTCGTTGCAGTGAAAATCCCTGCGGCCCCATCCGGTCAATAAAAGACAGCGCAGTAATCGCAACCGTCCACAACGCCAAGGTTAATCCCAATACTGCAGCCCAGGAATAAAACGGCATAGCCAACGGAATCAGCAAACCGATCGCGACGCAAGCCAAAACAATCCAGCGCACCCGCAAGGCAATCACGTTGATATTGTCTCTTTTCCAGCGCAACAGCATGCCCAAGCCTACCGCAATCGCCAGCGGCGCCATCAGCGGAATGAACACCGCGTTAAAATACGGAGGGCCGACTGAAATCTTGCCTAAACCCAGCGCGTCAATGACCAAGGGATACAAGGTGCCCAGCAAGATACTGGAAGCGGTCACCACTAACAGCACATTGTTCAGCAATATCGCCGACTCTTTGGACACCAGTTCAAAGGTCGCGCTGCTTTTGACGTAAGGCGCTCTTATCGCATACAGCAATAATGACCCGCCTACCACAACGGCTAAGAAAATCAGGATGAACAGGCCTCTTGCCGGATCGCTGGCAAACGCATGTACCGAGGTTAATACCCCGGAACGCACCAGAAATGTGCCGAGCAAGCTTAAGGAAAATGCAAAAATCGCCAGCAATACCGTCCAGGTTTTAAATACGCCGCGTTTTTCGGTGGCGGCCAAAGAATGAATCAGCGCCGTGCCGACCAGCCAGGGCATGAATGAGGCGTTTTCGACAGGGTCCCAAAACCACCAGCCGCCCCAGCCCAGTTCGTAATAGGCCCACCAACTGCCCAAGGCAATGCCGATGGTTAAAAACATCCAGGCGATATTGGTCCAAGGTCTTGACCATCGCGCCCAGGCAGCATCGACCCGGCCTTCAAGCAACGCGGCAATGGCAAAAGCAAAGGCGACCGAAAAGCCGACATAGCCCATATACAGCATCGGCGGATGTATTGCCAAACCAAGATCCTGCAACAACGGGTTTAAGTCTCGCCCTTCCAGAGGCGCCGGAAACAGGCGTTCAAACGGATTGGACGTCAGCAATAAAAACAGGATAAAACCGATAGAGACCAGCCCCATCACCCCTAAAACGCGAGCGACGGTAGCCTCAGGAATAGTTTTGCTAAACTGTGCCACTAAAGCCGTCCACACCGACAACACCAAGCCCCATAATAATAAGGAACCTTCATGCGCACCCCAGACACCGGAAACCAAATACAAAGTCGGCAATGCGGTATTGGAATTAGTGGCAATGTATTTGACCGAAAAATCATGGGTCAAAAAGCCATAAGTCAGGCAAGCGTAAGACAAGACCATGAATAACAATTGGCCATACGCGGCGGGTCTTGCGACGCTAGTCCAGCCGGATATGGATCGGGAGGCGCCGATAATCGGCAGCATTCCTAAAACAACAGCCATGCACAAGGCCAGTATCAGCGAAAAATGCCCCAGTTCTGCAATCATTATTTTTGACCTGTAACGAGTGGTGCCGGCTGATTTTTCAAGCTATCTTTTACTTCCGGCGGCATATAATTTTCATCATGTTTGGCTAACACTTCTTCGGCGATAAATACGCCCTGTGCATTTAACTTACCGTGCGCAACAATGCCCTGCCCTTCTCTGAACAAATCCGGCAGGATGCCGGTGTATTCAACCGTCACATTTTTGCTGTAATCGGTCAGTTTAAAACGCACCATCAAGCCGTCATTCGGTCTTTCTACGGAGCCTTTAATCACCATGCCGCCCAGGCGGAATAAAGTGTCTTTGGGCGCCTTGCCTTCGATAACGTCGGTGGTCGAAAAAAAGTACATCAAATTTTCATTAAAGGACTTAAGCGCGAATGCGGTGGCAAGCCCGGCTCCGATAACCATTAGGCCGATAAGCATTAAACGCTGTTTTCTAGCTGGTTTCATGATTTATTGCCGTTTTTGTTTGAGCGCCAGGGCGCGTAAAAACTGTCTGCGCTGCACCACCGGGATAATAATATTGGCCAGCAGCACGATTAAGGTCAGGCCGTAAGAAGTCCAGACATAAAAGCCATAGCCGCCCATGGCGAAAAATTCCTGCATCGTCATTACTTCGACTCCGAGACCATGTTCTTAACCCATTGCGCGTTGCGTTCACGTAGTAACAATTCAGTACGCGCCCGCTGCAACATCGCAATCAGATAATAAAATTTAAACGATACCGCCATCAGTAACAGCGGTATCAACATGCTGACATGAATGGACGGTTTATCCATTTTGGTGACGGTCGGCCCTTGATGCAGCGTGTTCCACCACTCGACGGAGTAATGAATGATCGGGATATTGACCACGCCGACCAGAGCCAAAATAGCCACGGCTCTTGACGCGGTACGCTTATCGTCTATCGCGCCGTAAAGTCCGATAACGCCAAGATACAAAAACAGCAATATCAATTCGGATGTTAAACGCGCATCCCAGACCCACCAAGTCCCCCACATCGGCTTGCCCCACAAGGAACCGGTCACCAGTGCGATAAAGGTAAAGCTGGCACCGATCGGCGCACTGCTGATCGCCACTATCTCCGCCAGTTTGATCCGCCAAATCAAGCCTATGGCGCCGGCAACCGCCATGACCACATAAATGAATAACGACATCCAGGCGCTGGGCACATGGATATAGATAATGCGATAGCTGTCGCCCTGCTGATAATCGGCTGGCGCCAGATACAGGCCGCCGTATAGTCCGACTGCGGTTACCAGTAGAAAAATAACCACCAGCCACGGCATCAATCGCCCGGTAAAAGCGTAAAAATGCGGCGGGGAGGCCATGCGGTGGAAGAAGCGAACGACGGGATCTGGAATTAACAACATAGGCAATCAGAAAAATGGTTTAAAACTAACATGCAGGAACGATCTGTTTTTAAGCTTTGCAGTATGAAGGAACCCAGCTGCGTTCAAGCATATACTCAGGCAATTCATTAAAATCAAAAGCGATGCCGTCTTTAATCATCTGCTCAACATTAAACAATTGCCCGACTTCAGGAATATCCTTAAAGAACAACGTATAGAACGGCTTAACCAGCGCTTTTGAAACTTTCATGCCTATCGGACCGATAAAATTCCTTCGCTGCCCGACATGCGCCACTTCATCAATGGTAATTTCATCCAGCAACTCTTTTAAACGGGCGCATACTTCCGGCTCATCGGCCAGCACGTCATCAAACAGGCGATATAAATGACAATAAAAAGTCACCCCCATCAACTCTGTTACAAAAGCCGGCGTGTCCATTAAAAAACCGGGTAACTTGGGAAACTGCTCGTAGATTTTTTCTTTAACCGGACCTAAAGGCACCCACTCCACTTTGTCCAAACCGCAAGTTTTCAGCATTTCATCAAACAGGCGCACATGGCAAAATTCTTCAGCCAAATGCACGCGACTGATCTTGTCTTCCACGGTATGCGAATTGGCCATATCGGGCACCGCATCCCAAGCGCCTTTAATACCTACCCATTCATGTCGGGCAAACTTGTACATACCTGTCAGCATCAAGGTCATGCGATCCAGCGATTTAGGGTCATCTTGCATGTCGACATAATTACGATAAAAAGCGTCAGGATCAGCCAGTGGCTTCCGTAATTTAACCGGGTTATCCTGAAAATGCTTCAGTCGATCGCGTTTTTTAGCTAAATCCTTGTCCTGTTCCAACAACTTCCCGCCATGCTGCTGGGTAAACTCCCAGTAACTAGCAAAATTTTCTTTTCGTTGTTGCTCGGTAGCCGGTGAAAAAACAGACAAATATTTAGTTGATACCATAATCATTTATTCCTGAGCGTCAATATGATTGATTATTCTACGAGATATTATCAATGAATACTCATTTTTAATGCCGCCGCTACCGGCAAAGGCGCCAATACTAAAGCCATCAATAAAATGGCAATCAATATATTAATTTGCGCGTCAACCGGCAAGCCGCTGCCGGCCATCTGCACCGCGTTACCGGCAAATATCAACACCGGAACATACAAGGGTAAAACCAGCAGCGACAAAATCATGCCGCCCCGACGCAGTCCTACGGTTAGCGCCACACCAACAGCGCCAATCAGACTTAACACCGGCGTTCCCAGCAGCAAGGTCAGCAACAAGGCTCCCAGAGAATGATTGGGCATGCCTAAAAAAACCGCCAGCAGCGGCGCTACAATCAGCAGCGGCAAGCCGGTCACCAACCAGTGGGCGATAATCTTAGCCAGGACTAACACCGTGGTCGGGTGGGGGCTTAATAGCATCTGTTCCAGTGAGCCGTCATCAAAATCCGAACGAAACAGGCTGTCCAGAGACAGCATGGCCGCCAGCAATGCGGAAACCCAGATGATACCCGGTGCGATGGCTTGCAATAAATGCGGCTGCGCACCGATGCCCAACGGGAACAGGGTTATCACCAGGATAAAAAACAGCAGCGGATTGGCTATTTCGGAACGACGCCGCAAAGCCAGAACCAAATCGCGGCGAATAACGGCAAAAAATGCGCGGGATAAAGACATCAGGATAAATGAATACGCAGAACATCGACATCAGGCAAGTCTATGTCATGATGCGAGGTGAGGACAATCATGCCGCCGTTAACGCAATGTTCGGTCATTAAGGTTTCAATCAGGGCAATACCCTGCTTGTCTAATGAGGTGAAAGGCTCATCCAGAATCCACAACACATTTTCGGTAATCAGCAACCGGGCTAGCGACAGCCGTCTTTTCTGACCTGCCGATAAAGCCTGAGCCAGAATATCATCATAACCTTGCAGATGAACTTTGCTTAAAGCCTGATGAATGGAATACCGGCCGGAATTGCTTAAGGCTACCGACATTCTTAAGTTTTCCAATACGGTCAGTTCTTTTTTAATGCCGTCCAAGTGGCCGACATAGGCCATCTGCGCATGAAACTGGCTGTCTTTTACGTGGTCGCCGCACCAGCAAATCTTACCGGAATCGGGCTCCCGGAATCCGCATAAAATACGCAATAACGAAGTCTTACCGCTGCCGTTTTTGCCTTCCAGCAATAGAATCTGTCCTGAAACCAGCTCAAAAGCCAGTTCTTCGAATAACACCCGGTCATCGCGAATGCAGCTTAAACCCGTGCCTTCGAGAGAGTATGTTGATGTTATTCGCATTGATCAAACAGCAACTAACCGCTGCCGCACAGCTTCATAAAGCAGCACACCGGTCGCTACCGACAAATTAAGACTGTCTACCTGCCCCAGCATCGGCAACTTAACTAATATATCGCATTGCTCTTTGGTCAAGCGTCTTAAGCCTTTACCCTCGGCACCCACGACCACAGCCAACGGCACGGTGAAATCGGTTTGATAGGCCGTTTGAGTGGCTTCTCCCGCCGCGCCCATGACCCATATCCCCTGATCTTTAAGCCAGCGCAAGGTTCTGGCCAAATTGGTCACCTGATAAACCGGCACCGTTTCAGCAGCCCCGCTAGCCACTTTACAGACCGTCGGAGTAATCCCGGTAGCGTTATCTTTGGTAATAATGACGCCATGCACACCGGTAGCGTCGGCAGTTCTAAGGCATGCGCCGAAATTATGCGGATCCTGCACATTATCCAGCACCAGGAATAAAGGCGTTCCTGATAAGGTTAATACCGCATCCTTTAGATCGGTTTCCGATAACTCGCCGGGCATTTCAACTTCGATAACGATACTTTGATGATTATTGCTATCGGCCAGTTTATCCAGCTTTTTCCGATCGACTTTTTCCGGCTCTATGCCCAGATCCAATAAATCATCAATCAGCTGCGTCAAACGCTTGTCTTGCCGTTGGCTGTCAACCCAAGCTTTACCGATTTTTTTAGGGGAATAATCTAAAGCCGACTGTACCGAATGTATGCCGTATATTTTGCTTAATTTCATTTTTTACGACGTCTTTTTTTAGGTTTGGTATCCATCACGACTTGTTTTTCCGCCAGTTCAAAATCCATCTTCTTTTCGTCCAGATCAACACGGACGACCCTGATATTGACACTATCGCCCAGCCGGTAATTAATGCCGGTACGTTCGCCTCTTAACTGGTGACTGGTCGCATCGAAATGAAAATAATCCTGAGCCAGATTGCTGATATGAACCAAGCCTTCAACATAAATTTCGGCAAGCTCGACAAAAAAACCAAACGAGGTGACCGCTGAAATAATACCGGGGAATTCCTCGCCAACCTTATCCATCATATATTCGCATTTGAGCCAGCTCACCACATCCCGCGTGGCATCATCGGCGCGGCGCTCATGGGCTGAACATTGTTCGCCCAAAACAACCATATCGGGAACGCCATAGAAAAAGCTTTCCACCGGCTTGCCCTGCAAACAATGCCTGATTGCACGATGCACCAACAAATCGGGATAACGGCGAATAGGCGAGGTAAAATGCGCGTAAGCCTCCAGCGCCAGACCGAAATGGCCTTTTAACTCGGGACTGTAGACCGCCTGCGACATCGAACGCAACAATACGGTCTGAATCAAATGCGCATCAGGCCTATCTTTGATTGACTCCATCAGATGCATATAATCCAGCGGCGTTGGCTTATCCCCGCCGCCTAAACTCAAGCCCAGTTCGCCAATAAAGGTTTTCAGATTAAGCAGCTTATCGGCACTTGGACCTTCGTGTATCCGCAACAACTTGGGCATTTTTTTACTATTTAAAAACCGCGCCGCCGCCATGTTCGCGGTGATCATAAATTCTTCGATCAATTTGTGTGCATCGTTACGCACCACCGGCACTATTTTTTCAATTTTACGTTCTGCACCGAAAACAATCCGGGTTTCCTGCGTGTCGAAATCCATTGCGCCGCGCTGTTCTCGGCTCACCCGCATCACCTTGTACAGCGCGTATAGCTCCTGTAAATGCGGCATCACGGCTTTATATTTTTCGGCTAAGGCAACATCGCCATCAACCAGCATTGCTGCGACTTCATTGTAGGTCAGTCGGGCATGAGAACTCATCACCGCGTCAAAAAAACGTGACCGAACAACCTGGCCCTGTTGGTCTATGTATAGCTCGCACACCATACATAGGCGGTCCACATGGGGATTAAGCGAACACAAGCCATTGGACAAAATCTCCGGCAACATCGGTATGACCTGTTCAGGAAAATAGACCGACGTACTGCGTTTTTGAGCTTCCTTGTCTAATTCCGAATTAATCTGCACATAATGCGAAACATCGGCGATCGCAACCAATAACTTCCAACCCTTAGGGGTTTTCTGGCAATAAACCGCATCGTCAAAATCACGGGCATCTTCACCATCAATCGTGACCAAGGGAATGTCCCTTAAATCAACCCGGCCTTCTTTTGCCGACTCCGGCACATCCTTGCTAAGCGGTTTAATTGCTTCCAGCAATTCATCAGGCCATTGATTAGGCAGCTCATGGGAACGAATCGCCATTTCGATTTCCATTCCCGGCGCCATGTGTTCGCCCATGACCTCAACAATGCGCCCAATAGGCTGCCGAAGCTTAGTCGGCTGCTCAACGATTTCGGCAACGACAATCTGTCCTTGTTTTGCCTTGCCGGTGCCGTCTTTTTGAACCAGAATGGTTTGCGCTATATTTTTATTGTCCGGCACCACGTAAGTAAAACCGTCTTCTTTATAGAGACGCCCAACAACATGGTGCGTATTTCTCTGAAGAATTTCAACAACAGCCCCTTCCCTGCGGCCTTTTTTATCGACCCCGGCAATACGTACCAGCGCCCGATCATTGTGCAGTAAAGGATTCATTTCTCGTGGCGATAAGAACAGGTCGTCCGAGCCATCATCCGGCTTAATAAAGCCAAATCCGTCCGCATGACCGATAATGCGCCCGGCAATTAAATCCTCATTATTAACCAGGCAATATTTCTTGCCCCGATTAAATAATAATTGCCCGTCCCTTTCCATTGCCCGTAAACGGCGGCGTAAAGCCTCTAGCTGGTCTTCGGTTTCAAGGGTAAACGCTTCGGCGAGTTCTTCACGACGCAAAGGTTTGCCAGCATGCTCGATGAATTGAAGAATTAATTCGCGGCTGGGAATGGGATTCTCATATTTCTCAGCTTCACGCTGAGCATATGGATCTTTTGTTGAATTAAAATCAACGTCTTTTTTAGACTTCAATGTCATTTAAATAATAAAATAAAAAAGGTGGATACGATAAACATAATCTTAAGTATATAGGTTTAGTATATCGATTAGAATTGAAAGAGAAAAGTTTTTGGCCTTTATGCAAAAAAACTTTTTTCTCCGCGGGTTTAAAGTAACGTCATCCTGTCTGACTTACTTTAGGATAAAACGTCACACCTAATTGACAAAATCAAAATGGATGGGTATAGTGCGCGCTCACTTTAGCTTTTACAGCTAGCCTCTGCCGAGGTGGTGAAATTGGTAGACACGCCAGCTTCAGGTGCTGGTGGGGGCAACCCCATGGAGGTTCAAGTCCTCTCCTCGGCACCATCAGTGATCACAAAATATAGCAATTCTTGCTAGACATCATTCCACACCTTTGATTCATCGGGAAAATTTCAAAAAAAACTGCCTGCAGTTTACATGAAAAGCGCTTTTTCGATACTATTATTATGACTGCCAATCAAGCCAGTCGCACGTACAAAACCGTTAAAAAGCAACATCCCAATCCAATTTTGATTTTACCGGATTTCGCTTCTATAGGATAAATCCGAAAACGCCATTGCCTATCTTTTCGACAATTAACGGCAACAAAAGCCCATCCACCGGCAATCTCTTGCCACCTTGTCATGTCAATCTTATAACAGCAATGAGCCAAAAATAAAATATCCTTACCATCATACTGATTATGGGCTATTTTTATGAATTGGCACATTCCTCGCTTTAGTTATTGCAAAGCAACAGTCTCAATCCACGAGGAAGCGATCATGGCCGGCAAATCAGCAAACTTAGCGGTTATCAACAATCACACTTTTGAAGCAACAAAAGCCGTTAACCTTCATAATTATGACATCAGCAGCGCTTTACAAACAACATTGAAGTTTACTGAGCTGATCGCAATTTTCTGTAGCAAAATCGCCAATAAGATTCCTCATAGCGCTTATGTTTATATTAATAAAGAATTCGATCTGGAAGTAAAAAGCGGGGTGTTTACCCGGCATTCCTGTAATTATGCACTTAAAGTTGAGCAGCAACAACTGGGTGAATTAAAACTGATGAGCAACCATAGGTTCAGCGATGCCGACCTCCAGTTACTGGAAGCGATGCTTTGCTGTTTGATTTATCCCTTGAGAAATGCAACCTTATTTCACCAAGCTTTAAAAATGGCTTATACCGATCCACTCACCCAAGCCAACAACAGATCGTCATTTAATGATTGCATAAATAGGGAAATAAGTCTTGCTACGCGCAATGCCAAAAAATTATCACTCATTTTCTTTGACATCGATCACTTTAAAGCCATCAATGATACCTACGGTCACGATTGCGGCGACATCACCTTGGCTTCTAGTGCAAAATGGATTAAAGAAAGCCTAAGAGACAGTGATATTATTTTTCGTTATGGCGGCGAAGAATTCGTCATTTTATTAAGCGACACAGACACCAACGGTGCAAGATTGCTGGCAGAACGGATTCGCGCCTCAATTGAGCGGCACACCATAGCCTACGGCATGGACACCATCAAGATCACCGCAAGCCTTGGCGTTAGCACCTTAGGTGACAACGATACTCGCGAATCTTTCGTCAAACGCGCTGATGAAGCCATGTACACCGCCAAACACAACGGCAGAAACCAGGTTTGTCTCGGCTAACTAAATCAACGGCAATGTCGGGCCGCCTCGGCAATTGCTTCTGCATCGCTCTCGGCAACCGCTCCATGCGTTGCTCTACCTCCCCCATCCTTGGGGTCGTACCTCTTGCATAACGCCATGGATGGCGTGCAGTAGAGTCATGCAGGAGCAATTACCGAGGAGCAAATATCTGTCCATGCAGTCATAAAGAGCTTATTGTTGGTGCGCAATACGCATAAGCTTTGCGGAAGGCCCGACCGCCTTTGCTAACGCTTTCCAGATTTATAGGCCTTAAATTCGGGCTTGTTGATGTACACCGGTTTTTCGCCTGGCATCCCCGCAAATTCAAACAGCAATTCCAGTTCTTTATCGGTCAACTCATAAAACGAACCGGCTTTCAAACGCTCCGGCAACACCACAGGTCCATAGCGCACCCGCATTAAGCGGCTGACGGTCACTTCCTGCGATTCCCACAAACGTCTTACCAGCCTGTTGCGACCTTCGGCAACGATAACGTTGTACCACTTATTGGCGCCTTCACCGCCGAAAAATTTAATCTCGTCAAACTTGGCTTTGCCGTCTTCCAGTTCTACACCCTGCTTGAGTTTTGCCAGGGTAGCATCAGAAACCTCACCTAAAATACGTACTGCATATTCGCGCTCGACTTGCGTAGACGGATGCATTAATCGATTAGCCAGCTCACCATTATTGGTGACCAATAATAACCCCGACGTATTGATGTCCAGACGACCAACCGCTATCCAGCGACTAATAGCCAGTTTCGGTAATTGGGCAAACACCACCGGACGACCTTGCGGATCACGACGCGTAACCACTTCACCGACAGGTTTATGATAAAGCAGCACTTGAGTAGGCTGCTCGACAAACTTTTCCCAATGCACCACTCGATCATTGATCAGCAGGTGATCCCCATCTTTCAGACGATCACCCAAGCCGACAGGCTTACCGTTAATCTTCAAGCGCCCCTCGTCTATCCAACGCTCAATTTCGCGCCTTGAACCGACACCGCCGCGCGCCAGCACTTTCTGAATGCGCTCGCCATCGGCTGATTGACTCCCGGCAAAGCCCTTTTGCGCAGGAAGGGATTGCTTCGCAGGATTATTCGGTTGTTGTGCTGATCCTTGCGATGGTTTTAGTGGCCTGCCCGATAGTTTCGGCGCCCTGCGTTGCTTTACCTCCTGCGTCCTTGCAGTCTTCGGTGGTTTCTTGCTGTTCGATTGTTTTTTGATCTTCACTCTTTGCCTGCATAGGTTGTTGCTGTGTTTCTAACAACGGATTATCTAACAAAGGATCATCTAATGATATGCCAAGCTCCTGAATCTCTTGCAATGTCGGCAACTCACTTAATGATGTAATATTAAAATAATCCAAAAATTGTTTGGTCGTACCGTATAAAGCTGGTCTGCCCGGCACCTCTTTGTGCGCCACCACTCGAATCCACTCACGTTCAAGTAACGTATGAATGATGCTTGAACTGACGCCAACCCCTCGAATATCCTCAATATCGCCGCGTGTTGCCGGTTGACGATAGGCAATAATGGCCAGCGTTTCCAATAATGCTCGGGAATATTTTGGCGGCTTTTCTTCAAACAACCGCGATACCCAGCGCGATAGCTCCTTCCTCACTTGAAAACGATAACCGCTGGCTACCTGTTTTAGTTCAACCGGCCTGAAGCGGTAATCTTCTGTGACCGCATCAATTGCCGCCTGTATTTCCTGTATGTCCGGCTGCTCAATTTCAGGGAAAACCTGTTGCACCTGTTTACAGGTCATAGGACGATTTGCAGCAAATAAAATTGCTTCAACTACACGTTTAATTTCCACGTTAATTTCAGGTTGTTCAGTGACGGAAAAGGGTGACGTAGGTTCAACTATTGGCTTTGGCTTGGGTTTCGTCGGTGCAGGTTTCGCTAAAGGCTTCGGCGGTTCTAACTCGGATTTCGGCAAAGGGTTCTGACTGGATAATATCGATGAGTCGTTCTTTGCTGAGTTCGAGTATGGCCAAAAACGAGACAACGACTCCGTGTCGACCTTCTTTTCGGCTAAATAGTTGCGAGAAAAGGAGACTATCCGCTCCGCTAAGGTTTTCCAAAATGGCTGACATGCGTTCACGGACAGATAAGGGCTCCTTGGTAATTTGATGATGACTGAGCTGCTCAACTCTTTTAAGTACATCCTGAAATGCCAGCAGCATTTCTTTTAACTGGATATCCGGCAAGTTTTGTTCGACATTTTTTAGCGCCGAAACATCGACGCTGATTTCAAATATATCGCGTTCAATTCTAGGCAACTGATCAATTTCTTCAGCCGCATTTTTAATCAGCTCATATTCCTGCAACCGGCGAATCAAGGTTGCTCGCGGATCTTCCTCGTCCGCTTCAATATCCGACTGCCTGGGCAACAGCATTCTTGACTTGATTTCCGCCAGCAGCGCGGCCATCACCAGATATTCTGCGGCCAACTCCAGATTCAATACCCCCATTATCTGAATATAGGCGATATATTGATGGGTAATCTTGGCTATCGGTATGTTAACCACATCCAGATTCTGCCTGCGTATCAAATACAGCAATAAATCCAGTGGCCCTTCAAAGGTGTCCAGCAGCACTTCCAGCGCATCGGGAGGAATATAAAGATCGTCCGGCAGCTTATTAAACGGTGCGCCGTTAACCATCGCGAGGACTGGCGATGGCTCTAAAATTTCAGCCGTATTTTGATTCATCAGGGCTACAAAATTTAAGCCGGGGCAAGTCCGGAGTACAGGCTTCGCCTGTTTGCAAGCAAAGCTTCCACTCCGCCTGTCGCAGCCTATTAACACGGCACTGTCTTAAGTCGGCAGCCAAAACCAGGGCAAAAAACAAGCTATAAACCGGCAATTGAAAAAAACACTTGCTGTGCAAAATACAAAGGATATTCCAAAATCAAATTTAAAACACGCGTGTATAACAGCACCAATAAAATAATAAAGCCGAAGCGCTCCAGGCGATTATATTGCCACGCCCAATAACGCGGCAATATACCCGTCAAAATGCGGCTGCCGTCCAACGGCGGAATAGGCAATAAATTAAGCAATGCCAACACCAGATTAATAGAAATCCCGGCAATCCCGGTATAAATCAGCGGCAAGGCAATAGCTTCTGATTGAGAATGCATCGATACGCCTAACCGGGCTATTAATGCCCAACCGACAGCCATCAACAGATTAGCAACAGGACCGGCTAAAGCGACTATCGCCATATCGCGCAGTGGATTCTTAAAATTCCGCGCGTCGACAGGCACCGGTTTTGCCCAGCCGAAAATAAAACCGGTACCAGAGAGCAATAACAAGCCGGGGATAATAAGGGTTCCGAACAAATCGATATGCTTAATCGGATTTAAGGTTAACCGACCCAACATCGCGGCGGTGTTATCGCCGTATTTTTTGGCTACCCAGCCATGCGCCACTTCATGCACAGTAATTGCAAAAATCACCGGCAATATCCAAACCACTATACGTTGCAGCAGCGTCAATTCATCCATCATAGTGACATCCTCATCAATCCAACATCGGAGCCAGACCCTTGCCCTGCCTGATAATCTCAGTGCCATTATCGGAAAATTCGATAATAGTCGTTTGTTCAAACTCGATAATACCGCCGTCAATCACCAAATCCAGTTCGCGTTCGAGCTTATCCCTGATCTCATAAGGATCGGTCAAGGCCTCGTTCTCGCCCGGCAATATCAACGTAGAACTAAACAAGGGCTCACCCAATTCCTGAACCAGCAATTGGGTAATAGGGTGATCGGGGATACGAATACCGATGGTTTTTTTCTTCGGGTGTTGCATCCGACGAGGCACTTCACGGGTAGCTTCCAAAATAAAGGTAAAAGCTCCTGGCGTTAATGCCTTAATCAAGCGGTAAGCATCATTACTGATTTTGGTAAACATAGACACTTGGGCCAGATCTTTGCACACCAGCGTAAAATCGTGTTTATCGTCCAACTGCCTGATACGACGGATTTTATCCATCGCCTGCTTATCGCCTATCAGACAGGCAATCGCATAAGAGGAATCGGTCGGGTAAACGATAACACCACCCTTGCGAAGTATTTCCACGGCGCGATGTATCAAGCGCAACTGTGGACTTTCCGGGTGTATTTCAAAAAATTGGGCCATTTATTAAGTGTTGAGCTGTGGGATTTGTGGCAATTATACCGTACATCCACCTAAGCTTGCAGTTGAAAAGATCAGGACAGCCTGATCGCTTTAGCCCATTTAAACCTCAGAGCTTGGCAGAATACCAAAAAGACATAGCTTCGGGACGCAAAGCCATGGAGATGCAGGGCTTTGATTTGCCGACACATGATGTAAAAGAGGTGCTGGATGTCGAACTTGCAGAAGCCGGAATAAATCTGCGTGGACGGAATGCTGGACACACCGCAAACGACTCCAGTGCTGCACAAAGCGGCGATGAAAGCACTGATGAACATGCAGCCAACCTGCTATATGGCCGATACTGAACTTTATAACCTGATAGCCGTAAAGATGGCGAATATTTCGCTGAAATACGGCACGTCGCTGAATCGGCCAAGGCCTACTGGAAATTTTTCGATACTGATTGACAATTATGTACTGCTCAAATGGGCTATCAATGCCTGCAATTCAGACTTTGTTGACGCCTGATGCGTATGAATCGCATAAACCTGACGGCTGATTTCAGGCTCGTACAGATAGCGATAACTGATGTCGGCTGCCTGTTTGGACAGGGTATATTCAGGCATTAATGCTACACCGATACCGGCCTTAACCATCTGCAAAATCCATTCTTCGCTGTTACTGCGGTAAGCAGCATAAAGATTGATTTCCTGTTTTTGACAAATGCATTTCAGATCCTCTCTTAATTCACAGTTTAGCCGGTCTAAATAAGGCTCTGACTGTATCGCTTTCAAATCGACTTTTTGCAATTGATTAAAACGATGGCTAGTACTGAATGCGACCACATAGCGTTCTTCGTAAAGCAAGGTCGATTGATACGGTGGTGCTGGTGCGTGTGCCGGGGCGCTGATCACCAAATCCAGTAATCCAGAATCCAGTTGCTTCAATAACTCCGCTTCGCTATCAACGATTAATTCCAATTCGATATTCGGGTATTCTTGCTGATACCAGGCAAGACAAGGGCTTAGGCGTTGCGCACCTATCGTGGTCATCAGGCCCATGCGCAAGGGAATGGTGTTTAACCGGGTAAAACGAATTGCTTCGGCTTTGGTTGCCTGTAAGTCTTTATAAATCTTGCGCAGATTAATTTCAACCATACGACCTAACGGCGTTAACTGACAGCCGGAGCGAGTCCGCGTAAACAATGCCCCGCCCATTTCCTCTTCCAGTTTTTTTATCGCCTGTGTCAAAGACGGTTGCGAGACATAAGTGAGTTGCGCCGCGTGCGTGATGGTGCCCTGATCGCAGACTGCCAAAAAATAGCGGATTTGCTGCATTTCCATGAGAGCTACCCCTGATATAGAAAAAACCTATTGTTCCATAGAAAGTCAGTATTATCCAAATGCTTAACTTTCACTATACGATTACCTGTCTTTTAGAAAATCCATATGAGAAAGCTATGAAAGCAGCAAAACTGATTGTAATGTATCCAACGCCTGCCGATGTCGAAATATTTGAACAACGCTATGCGCAGGAGCATGTACCGATGGCGGTAGAAAAACTGGCCGGAAAAACCCGCTTTGTCGCATCGCTGATCACGAGCAGCGTAGGTCAGGAACAAGCGCCGTTCCATCGCATTGCCGAAGTTTATTTTCCGTCTATGCAGGATTTGGAGGCTTGTTTAAATTCTCCCGGAGGACAGGAAACCGCTCAACATGCCGTTGATATTTCGACCGGTGGTGCGCCGTTATTTTTAATCGCAGAAGTTGAAAGTTTTGATTTTTAATACGCCGTCAAATCCGGATATTAATACCTTATCCTGCATGCTGGAAAAATTCCCGTACCGGAGGGTGCGTTGATAACTCTGCTTTCAAAGTTAAAGAGAGGTTTTGAACATGAAAAAAAACATGCTGTTGCCCGCATTAATTAATACGATAGCCTGCGGTTGTCGTGCTTTAGGTTTATTCGGGTTATTGACCGTCGCTTTGCCGTCAGCCGTCTATGCGCATCGCGGGGCAAGCAATGAAGTCGATGCCTGCAATATCCTGGTGGGGCATGAGCGGGTACACTTTACCGCTTATACGCCGGCATTGAGCAATGACAAAGAGTATTGCCAGACGATTCCGCACCTGGGTTCCACCAATCTCGTATTCGATTATGAAGGCAAAAGCCTGCGTAATTTAACCGTCGAATTTGAAGTCACCAAAGAACCGGAAGGTACACGGGTTTTCTATCTGGAACCGACGAAAGTAAAATCGGGCACCGTGAATGGCGTGGTTGATTTCAGTAAATTCGGTGCAGGTAATTATCTGGCCCATGTCGCGATAGTGCATAAAGACAAAAGCATCGATAGCCATATTCCGCTTTCGATCGGTCTTGGACCAGAAGCTTCAGACAATTTGCCGATAAAATCTCTATTCGTCGTGTCGCTTATCGCAGCAGTTGTTTACTTAATGAAACGCGCCGCCGGCAAACAGTCAGCGAGGCCATCCGATGTTTGAAGACTATCTGGATAAACTAAAAACGGCTACGCCTTTCTGGAGCACCGTTTTTAAATTACTGTTCCTGCTGCCTATTTTGATAATGCTGATAGTTTTTTTTAGCGAAGATAATGACGAGCACGCTCAAATAGGCAGCGCGTCTTATGGCGCACAAAGCGCTAGTCAGCAATGCGCTGTCGGTATGCGCAGCGGGGAATCGGGTGCCCTCAATGGCGAATCAACGCTTGAAGGCATTAAATACAATGTACGCACGCCGTTGAATTATGATCCCACTGTCGCCCATCCGTTGCTGATGGTCTACTCACCGGCAGGATCAAACCGGGCAAAAACCGAGAAAACCACGGCCCTCACGCTGAAAGCGACGACCGCCGGATTTATAATCGCTTATGCAGATCATCCTGATTTATCGCCTACTTCTACCATCGAATTGGGGACTATTCCCGGCTTGATGGCTAAGCAATGGTGTATTGATGAAAAACGCGTTTTTGTTACCGGGCATTCCGACGGTGGCACTGCTGCAATGGCCTTGGCGTTTATGTCAGGCACCAAACAGATTCCCAAAGCAATTGCACCCAGCGCCGCAGGAATCGATTACCAGGATTTACGTGATCACAAATGTCCGGAGCCGATTCCCGTGATGATCATGCACAGCGCGAATGATCATTTATTCCCGAAGTACGGTCAGCAGACTTCCGGCTGGTGGGCGGCGTGCAATCAATGCGAGCCTATACCTGAAAAGATTGGCAATGGCTGTATGGCATATTCCGGTTGCGCTAAAGGTGTAAAAACCTGGTATTGCGAAGGCGATAAACTCCATGCGCAGTGGCCCGGCATTAATGATACCTTGCTGGAATTTTTGGTTTCAGTGGGTCGTTAAGCGTCACGATCTCAGTGTCTGGATGAAGTTTTGACGATTATGGCGCTACCGACATGACGGCTTAATGCTTTTACCTCTAACCAGGACACAAGATTAAAAACCTTCAGGCATAAAAAAACCGACTCAATGGTCGGCTTTTTTTAAGGATATTCATGGTGCCCAGGGGCGAAATCGAACCGTCGACACAAGGATTTTCAGTCCGGCGACCAAGCAAAGTTTGTTAAAAAACTATCAGATAATAGTTAAAAAATAGTAAAAAATGTAAAAGTACAAAGTTAAACAATCCCATTCCCTAACGTAAATAGGGAATGGGATTGTTTTATTAATGCCATACTCAGTTGATCATGCAATAAGATCTATTTTTCCGTTGTTGTTAATACCGCCCCATATTCTCAACCCTAAACACCTGATCCGGTTCTATTTTTCGAGTAGATTCGATATAACGCATCATCCAGAACCGGTCATCCTCTTGCTGCATTAACAGCGGGACGACGAGTATTTTCATCGGTTAAGGATTTCTTCCAAGTTGTTGCTCTAATAATACAGAGTGAAGTGCATCAATCGCGGAAGGCGTATTCGAATGTTTGTGAGGACAAAACTTCCCTAAAATTTCCCGATCGCATTCAGCTACCCGAGTCTGATAGCATAAAACACAGCGATTTAACCGACGCTGATAACGGCAATAAGCACGCATTACGAGGTGGTCAAGACGATCAAACTGTTCTATGCCTCGCGTGTGTTGCTCAACCTGTAATGCAGCATAAAGACGTCTCGCTTGGTTTATTAAGATGTCATTATCCATTTAGGGCGTTTCACAGATTTCTTACGTCTAGGCAGCCTACCACAACTAACCATGCCTGTTTATTACAGCTCTATGACATGATGTACATCAATTAACCTTACGTACAGGAAATAACCCGGACACTGAACTAAAAACCTTCGGGCATAAAAAAGCCGACCCATGGGTCGGCTTTTTTAAAAATATTCATGGTGCCCAGGGGCGGAATCGAACCGTCGACACGAGGATTTTCAGTCCTCTGCTCTACCGACTGAGCTACCTGGGCATTTTTGAGGTGTTGCGTTTTTTTTGCAGTGGTGCCCAGGGGCGGAATCGAACCGTCGACACGAGGATTTTCAGTCCTCTGCTCTACCGACTGAGCTACCTGGGCGGAACTACAAAAGAGCGCCATTAGACTCGATTATCTGCCGCCAGTCAATACCTAATGTTTTTTATTGAGGCGGACTTTGATCTGTCGCCGGATTATCTGCTCTGAATAAGTTAAGAATAAAACCGAATACCCGTTTCACGCCTACCCATATTTTCGGCAGCAGCCAGGTCATCAACACGATAAATCCCGCCAACGCGATTAAAAACAGCACCGGATGATTAATGCACGCCCAGACGCCGGTGATTACCGCGACATCCTCGCTGATCGATGCCACCCAATTACTAAAGGGTTCCGGCGAGGCGTTAATCATCACCCGGCTCCCTGCCTTAGTCGCGTGCGACCCTGCCGCCAGGCTACCGCCCATGATGGCTGCGGCCAATTCAACCGCGGGATTCAAATCGCCAATCGCTCCGGCCGCCAGCATCGCTCCTGCCGGAATGCGGATAAAGGTGTGGATGGCATCCCAACCGGTATCTATGCCCGGCGTTTTATCGGCAAAAAACTCGACACAATACATCAGTCCCGCCGCACCCATGACCATCGGGTTAGCGACTATTTGCAAATCCGGCGGCAGATCGATATTGCCGGTATTGGCAAGATAACCCAGCGTGAACAGTGTCGCGTACAGGTTTATGCCGCTAGCCCACGCCAGTCCCATTGATAATGCCAGGGTTGTTGTTATTTGGTCCAGTGCGTCCATTTAGAATGCCTCTCTTTTCACTATTTTGCCCAGCGTAGCATATTTTTCTGAACCTGAACTAAATCGAACTCGCTACATTAATAATGTCCCTACCCTCATTTTTTCGCACATTTAAATTCATACCATGTAAAATTAGCACCCTATATTGGTAATTTTAGGGTGCTGAAGTGAGTTTTAGAGGAACAACAATACTTTCTGTTCGCCGGGGCGACAAAGTTGTGATCGGCGGCGATGGACAGGTCACATTGGGCAATACGGTGATGAAAGGCAATGCCCGCAAGGTGCGCCGTTTATATCACGATAAAGTTATCGCCGGTTTTGCCGGAGCAACGGCGGACGCATTCACTTTATTTGAGCATTTTGAAGGCAAGCTGGAAAAACACCGGGGCAACTTAACCCGTGCTGCCGTAGAAATGGCTAAAGACTGGCGTACCGACCGCGCTTTGCGCAAACTGGAAGCGTTGCTGACCATTGCCGATTCAAGAACCTCGTTGATTATTTCAGGTACCGGCGATGTGATCGAACCTGAATTCGATTTAATGGCGATAGGCTCCGGCGGGGCTTTTGCCCAAGCTGCTGCCCGTGCATTGCTGGAAAACACCAACCTTAGCGCCCGCGAAATTGTCGAAAGGTCCTTGAATATAGCCGCTGACATTTGCATTTATACCAACCACAACTTGCGTATAGAAGAACTCGACGCTGAACCTAACGAGTAAACACCATGACTCAATTGACTCCAAAAGAAATTGTAAGCGAACTGGACAAGCATATTGTTGGTCAAGCCAATGCCAAGCGTTCCGTCGCGATCGCACTACGCGACCGCTGGCGCCGTCAACAGGTTGACCCTGCTCTGCGTGAAGAAATCACCCCTAAAAATATTTTAATGATCGGCCCTACCGGCGTCGGCAAGACCGAAATCGCCCGTCGCTTGGCACGTCTGGCCAATGCGCCTTTCATTAAAATTGAAGCCACCAAATTTACCGAAGTCGGCTACGTCGGCCGTGATGTCGACTCCATTATCCGTGATTTAGTCGATACCGCCGTCAAACTGACCCGCACGACGGAGATGGATAAGGTTGAAAACAAG
Organism: Methylobacter arcticus; assembly: GCF_050917435.1. Classification (NCBI taxonomy): domain Bacteria; kingdom Pseudomonadati; phylum Pseudomonadota; class Gammaproteobacteria; order Methylococcales; family Methylococcaceae; genus Methylobacter; species Methylobacter arcticus. Next base: position 658,076 of record NZ_CP159583.1, on the reverse strand, counting down.
GCGTTCGATGCCGCCGAAGACCGGATTCTGGATATTCTGTTGCCCCGAGCGAATGGCGGCATGCTGTCCGACACCGAAGAAGCGACCCGTCAAAAAATGCGCAAGAAGTTACGAGAGGGCGACTTGGATGACAAGGAAATTGAAATTGATGTGCATCTGGCACCGGTGGGCGTTGAAATCATGGCACCTCCCGGCATGGAAGAAATGACCAACCAGTTACAAGGCATGTTTCAAAATTTAGGCTCGGGCAAAACCCGCTCCCGCAAAATGAAAATCAACAAAGCCCTGAAAGTCCTACAGGATGAAGAAGCCGCCAAACTGGTCAATGAAGATGACATCCGCTTGCGCGCGGTAGAATCTGTCGAGCAGAACGGCATCGTGTTTCTGGACGAAATCGACAAGATCTGCAAGCGTTCCGAGCTGGGCGGCGGCGAAGTCTCCCGCGAGGGCGTGCAGCGCGATTTGTTACCGTTGGTTGAAGGCACTACCGTCAGCACCAAATACGGCGCGATTAAAACCGACCATATTTTGTTTATCGCATCGGGCGCATTCCATTTGTCCAAACCATCGGACTTAATCCCCGAACTGCAAGGCCGATTCCCTATCCGCGTTGAACTGGACGCACTTTCGGCCGATGACTTTGTGCGTATTCTGACCGAACCTGATGCGTCATTAACCGAGCAATATATTGCGTTATTGGCCACCGAAGGCGTATCGCTGTCGTTTTCTACTGACGGCATCAAGCGCATTGCAGAATTTGGTTGGCAGGTGAATGAAACTACCGAAAATATCGGCGCCAGAAGATTGCACACTGTTCTGGAGCGGTTACTCGAAGACATCTCCTTTAACGCCCCTGATCTTAGTGGAAAAGACATCCTTATCGATGCGGCTTATGTTAATGACCATTTGGCCGAGTTTGTAGAAGATGAGGATTTGAGTCGTTATATTTTGTAGCTGCACGGCGCAAGGTTAAAGACAAAAAAATCTGCCTCTCTACCTTGCGCCCTCAGCTTTTCGTCCTTAGCCTTTCGCTTTATATTGTTTATGCGTCTAACTGCAAAACCTACCAACAGCCACCCAACTGAAATCAAGCTGCATCAAGTTTCCAACATAATTGAAATCAGTTTTGATGACGGCAGTGTATTTAAGTTGCCCTGTGAATATTTGCGCGTATGCACCCCTTCGGCAGAAGCCGTAGGTCACGCACCTGGACAGGAAGTCCTACAAGTCGGCAAGGAAGATGTCGCCATTAAGGAAATTAAACCGATAGGCAATTATGCGATAGCTCCGGTATTTAGCGACGGCCATAACAGCGGCATTTATACCTGGGATTTTCTGTATAAATTGGGTGCCGAATATCAAACTTTATGGGCTAATTATCTGCATAAACTGGATGCTGCCGGACATAAACGCAAATAACCGCTACAAAACTAACTTTATTATTACTACGCAACGCTGCAGCGCTGCAAGATGCATTCCCACGCAGAGCGTGGGAATGGCCACTTACAGGTACAACCAATGACTAACACCACTCATTTCGGCTTTAAACAAGTCGCCACAGAAGACAAAGTCAATCTGGTGCGCGGCGTATTCGATTCCGTTGCCGGACAATACGACATCATGAATGATCTGATGTCGCTGGGTATCCACCGCATCTGGAAACGCGTTGCCGTGCAGCTGAGCAATGTGCGCAAAGGCGAGCAAGTGCTTGATCTGGCCGGCGGCACCGGTGATTTAACCACGCTGTTCGAAAAACGCGTCGGCCCGGAAGGCCAAATAGTGTTGGCCGATATTAATTCGGAAATGCTGCGCACCGGGCGAGATCGTCTGATCGACAGAGGCTTAGTCGGCAATATCCGTTATGCGCAAGTCAACGCCGAATGCCTGCCTTTTGAAGACAATACTTTCGATTGCGTCTGCATTGCCTTCGGCTTGCGTAACGTCACCGATAAAGATGCCGCGCTACGCTCCATGTACCGCGTCCTTAAGCCCGGCGGCCGCGTTATCGTGCTGGAATTTTCGCATCCGGTCGATAAAATCACCGAAAAAGTCTACGATTTTTATTCGTTCAAGCTGCTGCCCAAGATCGGCAAATTTGTCGCCAAAGATGAAGACAGTTACCGTTATCTTGCCGAATCGATACGCATGCACCCCAAGCAGGATGAACTGAAAAAAATGATGGAAAACGCAGGCCTTGAACGTTGCGAATACTTCAACATGTCACAAGGTATCGTCGCCGTTCACAGAGGTTATAAAATCTAGTATGCTCATCAAACCCTTGCTGATTGGCGCGCTGGAAGCGACGCTGAATCAATATCTTGCCTTGGATCAGGACAGCGGCTATTTTTTAACGCCACTGGCCGGTAAAGTCATCGCCGTTACGATTCAACCGTTTGATGAAACTATTTACCTATGCCCAACTACCGATTCCATTCAATGCCTGGATCAGTTCCCTGAGCCAGCGGACACCCGTTTGACCGGTTCGATTTGGGCACTGGGTTTGATGGGACTTAGCTCTACGCCGATGCGTTCTGTTTTTTCAGGCGAGGTGAAAATCGAAGGCGATATGCAAACCGGCCGCAAATTCCAGGAGTTGTTCGCCAAACTGGACATCGATCTGGAAGAAAAACTGTCGCGATTCACCGGCGATATTATCGCGCACAACGTGGCTAATTTTTTCCGTGCAGGTCAAAATTGGAGCAAAGAGTCGCTTGAAACCTTTCAACTGAATGCCGCAGAATTTTTGCAGGAAGAAACCCGCGATTTGCCGTCAGCGCCTGAGGTGGATATTTATTTTGCCCAGGTTGATGAATTACGTAGCGACTTTGACCGATTGCAAAGCAAGATTGAGCGGCTGGAAAATATTTTAGGCGCAAGACTAAAAAAGCTTTAGCCTGTCGGCTTTGTTATACTGTTGACACCTTAAAAATTTACCGGGCAGAGTTATGGCAACAATCACTTTTGATACATTAAAATTTGTTGAAAAACTCAAAGCGGGCGGCATTCCTGATGAACAAGCCAAGGCCATATCCGAGGCATTTCGTGATGCTTCCGGGGAAGCTGATCTGGTTTCAAAAAAAGATTTGCAAATTGAACTTGCCCCTATACGAGCGGATATTAATTTAATTAAATGGATGCTGGGTATCTTATTGGGCGGCGTATTAACGTTAATCCTTAAAGCATTTTTCCCACTATAGTCCAATAGGGCAGACACCCAAAGTCACACCAACTCTACAACAAAGGTAACTCGTGATCCGCCCTAAATTATTATTGCGCCTGATCCATATCAACTGGGTTCTGGTCTTTCACGGCCTGGACGAAATCGTTTTAAAAACGCATTTATTCCGACCCATTCGTTATTTAGCGGTTTTCTCTCCCAATTACTGGCTCAAACGCCAACAGGAACCGCGTGGCGTCAGAATCCGGCGCGCACTGGAAGATTTGGGGCCTATTTATGTCAAATTCGGCCAAGCCTTGTCTACGCGCAAAGATTTGCTGCCCGATGACATCGCCGACGAACTGGTCAAACTACAAGACAGAGTCCCGCCCTTTGCCAATGAAATTGCCCGCAGTATTATTGAAAAAGAGCTCGGCATGTCAATCAGCGAGGCGTTCGCCGAATTCGATGCCGAACCGCTGGCCTCGGCATCCGTCGCACAGGTTCATACCGCCGTTCTGCACAGCGGCGAAAGTGTCGTCGTTAAAGTGCTGCGTCCCGACATAGAAAGCCGTATACGCTCGGACATAGGACTGCTTTATGAACTGGCGCGTTTTGCCGAACGCTTCTGGGCCGACGCAAGACGGTTACGCCCTGTTGATGTCGTTGCCGAATTCGAAAGAACCACGCTCGATGAACTCGATCTGGTCAGGGAAGCCGCCAATGCCGCCAAATTGCGCCGCAACTTCGAAAACTCCGACATCATCTACATCCCGGAAATCCACTGGCCGTTAACGCGCCAGAAAGTGATGGTTATGGAACGGATTCACGGCATACCGGTAGGCAATATCGATGAGCTTAGGGCGGGCGGCGCCGATTTCAAACTGCTTGCCGAACGCGGCGTGGAAATCTTTTTTACCCAGGTATTCAGGGATAACTTTTTTCATGCCGACATGCATCCAGGCAATATTTTCGTCGATTTGCCGGCCAAATATATCGCTGTCGATTTCGGCATCGTCGGCACCTTGTCATTGTCGGATCAGCACTATCTGGCGGAAAATTTTCTGGCTTTTTTCAATCGCGACTATCGCAAAGTAGCCGAAATGCATGTTGAATCCGGCTGGGTTTCCGGGTCAACCCGAATTGAAGAGTTTGAATCGGCGATACGCAGCGTTTGCGAGCCGATCTTTGAAAAACCGCTGAAAGACATTTCTTTCGGCCAATTGCTGCTGCGCTTATTCCAGACTGCGCGGCGTTTTGATATGCACGTTCAGCCGCAACTGGTGTTGCTGCAAAAAACCCTGCTCAACATTGAAGGATTGGGGCGACAGCTTTATCCCGATCTGGACTTGTGGCAAACCGCCAAACCTTTTCTTGAAAAGTGGTTTCATGAACGCGTCGGCCCCAAAGCCAAAATAGACAAGCTCATCAAACAGTTTCCCGACTTTGCCGAGCAATTCCCTGAAATTCCCTCGTTGATTTATAAAGCGCTGGACAATGCCGCTCACGCAAAGCAACATGCAGAAACGCAAAACAGGGAATTGATGCTGTTACGCCAACAAATGGACAACAATCACCGCAAAACGGTCTGGGCGATGCTGGTCAGTGCGGCGGCCATCAGTGCGGCGCTGTTGTTTCAATAGTTTAATTTTGTAGGCCGGAATAAGCCGGTTCGAGCGGGAGCGAGAATCGGCGTTACCTACATGGATGTAGGTAAGGGGCGTAAGCACGACTGTCATGGATGCAGGAGGTAGAGCCATGCAGGAGCAATTGCCGAGGAGCGAAAGCTTCTCCGGCAATCACCATCCGGTAAGCCGGAAACGCCACCTCACGCTACGCGCTTGGATGGTCTTATTCCGGCCTACGCCTATCGTGGTAAATAATCCCTACGTTTTTTCATATAAAGTTGAGGTGCAAAAATGGTAACTTTGGAAACCCCTATCTGTGATTTCGGCAAAAAAGCGATCGATTTTGAATTGCCCGGCGTTGACGGACGCACCTGGTCGCTCCAGCAGTGCATGGGTAAAAACGGCCTGTTGGTGATGTTTATCTGCAATCATTGTCCGTATGTCAAAGCCGTACAGGATCGGATTATCCGGGATACGCGGGAACTTAAAGCGCTGGGCGTAGAATCGGTGGCAATCATGTCCAACGATACCGCTGAATACCCCGCCGATTCATTCGATAACATGAAAAAATTGTCCGAGCAGTTAGGTTTTAGTTTCCCTTATTTGCTTGATGAATCGCAGCAAGTCGCCAAGGCTTACGGCGCTATCTGTACACCGGACTTTTTTGGCTATAATGCCGACTACGGACTGCAATACCGCGGACGGCTGGATGCCAGTCGCAAGGAAACTGCACCGGAAGGCGCCAAGCGGGAATTATTTGAGGCGATGAAACTAGTTGCGGAAACCGGCCACGGCCCCAAGGAGCAAATCAACAGTATCGGTTGCTCGATCAAATGGAAGCAGGATTAACCCTAAACTCAGCATTTTAACCCACACTATGAGAGCGTAATATGTCAATTAAGAAAATGGTAGATTTGGACTTGGCAGGCAAACGGGTATTAATCCGTCAGGATCTGAACGTACCGGTAAAAAACGGCCAAGTGACCAGCGATATTCGTATCCAGGCCAGCGTCCCCACTATTGAAAAAGCCTTGGCTGCAGGCGCTGCGGTCATGGTCATGTCGCATCTGGGTCGCCCTGTTGAAGGTCAATACGACGAAGAGTCTTCGTTGAAGCCGGTCGCCGAACGCCTGTCCAGCTTATTGGGCAAGCCGGTCAGACTGGAAAAAGACTGGATCGACGGCATCACTATAGCGCCGGGCGAAGTCGTGCTCTGCGAAAACGTGCGTTTTAATATCGGCGAAGAAAAAAATGACGATGCACTGGGCAAAAAAATGGCAGCGCTTTGCGACGTGTTTGTCATGGATGCTTTCGGTACCGCGCACAGAGCGCAGTCTTCAACCCACAGCGTAGCCAAATTTGCACCGATTGCTTGCGCCGGGCCATTGTTAGCCAGCGAACTGGACGCACTGGGCAAGGCCCTGGAAACACCGGCCAAACCCTTAGTTGCCATTGTCGGCGGATCTAAAGTGTCGACCAAATTAACGGTATTAAAATCCCTGTCGGAAAAAGTCGATCAGTTAATCGTCGGCGGCGGTATCGCCAACACTTTTATTGCGGCTGCAGGCTATCCGGTCGGCAAATCGCTCTACGAAGCCGATCTGCTGGATGAAGCCAGACGACTGATTGCAGCAGCCAAAAGCAACGGCTCTGACATTCCGATCCCTGTCGACGTGGTTTGCGCTAAAGAATTTTCAGAAACCGCCGTCGCTACGGTTAAAAAAGTGGCCGATGTCGAAGACGATGATTTGATTCTGGATATAGGCCCCGATACCGCAAAGCAGTATGCCGAGATCATAAAAACCGCCGGCACCATCGTCTGGAACGGCCCGGTCGGCGTCTTTGAAATCGACCAGTTCGGTAACGGCACTAAATCATTGGCGACAGCGATTGCCGAAAGCAAAGCTTTTTCGATTGCGGGCGGCGGCGATACCTTGGCAGCCATCGACAAATACGGCATTAACGATGACGTGTCTTACACCTCGACCGGCGGCGGCGCATTCCTTGAATTTCTTGAAGGTAAAGAACTTCCCGCTGTTTCTGTGTTAAAATCACGATCATAAGGAAGGCGAAAGACACCGGGCAAAAGACAAAAAGTCTCTTGCCCGGTGTCTTTTGCCTTTTGCCTTTCGTCGTTACCCCACTAAATCAGGATTAAAAATGGCCAGAGTCACTATCGAAGATTGTTTAGAACATGTTGAAAACCGTTTCAAACTGGTTTTATTAGCCAGCACCAGAGCGCGCCAACTGAGCCACGGCGCGACTGAATTTGTCCCGCGCGGTAAAGATAAAGATACGGTTGTCGCCTTGCGCGAAATTGCGGCAGGCCATGTCACCGCTGAAAATGTCGATCTGCTGCATCGTGTCGGCGAAGTCCATGATCACCATAATCCAATGTTCTAATTTATAAAGCCTATGCTGGAAATAGCGGACACGATCGAGCGGGAACGCCCTCAAGACAAACTGATTCGGCGTTTATGCACGACCTTGTCCGGCTATCTGGATCAAACCCAAATCGATCAATGTATCCAAGCTTATGAAGTTGGCGCAGCCGCCCATTCCGGTCAATTTCGTAAAACCGGCGAAGCCTATATTTGCCATCCTATCTCTGTCGCCATTACGCTGGCTGAAATGCGCATGGATGCCAACGGCATCATGGCAGCCATACTGCATGATGTTATCGAAGACACGCCTATCAGCAAAGAAGAACTGGCTGACAAGTTCGGTACACAAGTCGCAGAATTGGTTGACGGAGTTACCAAATTAACCAAAATCGACAATAAATCACACGCAGAAACGCAAGCGGAAAATGTCCGCAAAATGTTTCTGGCCATGGCTATAGATTTACGCGTCATCATCGTCAAACTCGCAGACCGACTGCACAACATGCAGACTCTCGGTATCATGCCGGCGGCAAAAAAGCGCCGTATTGCCCGTGAAACTTTGGACATTTACGCGCCGATTGCCAATCGTCTGGGCATGAACAATATCCGGCAAAAACTCGAGGCACTGAGTTTTGAAGCGATGTACCCGATGCGGCATAATGTGTTAAATAATGCGGTAAAAAAAGCGCGGGGCAACCGTCGTAAAATTGTCGACATCATCGAAAGCACGATAAAAAATCGTTTGCAAGAAGTCGGCATAAACTGTGACGTTGCCGGACGAGAAAAAAATCTTTACAGCATTTATAAAAAAATGCTCAACAAAAAAATCTCCCTGGCCGATGTTTTTGATGTCTATGCCTTCCGGATTTTTTGTGATGACGTTGATACCTGCTACCGCGTCCTGGGCGTTATGCATAACCTATACAAGCCGATTCCCGGGCGTTTCAAAGATTATATCGCCTTGCCCAAGGCTAATGGCTATCAATCCCTGCATTCAATATTAATGGGGCCCTACACTGTGCCGATTGAGGTCCAGATCAGAACCCATGAAATGCACCGCATGTCTGAATCCGGCATCGCCGCGCACTGGCTGTATAAATCCGATGACGATAAAACTAAAAAGTTCCAGGATCGCGCCAACGAGTGGCTGAGGGATTTGCTCGAAATCCAAAAATCTGCCGGTGATTCGCTGGAATTTATCGACAACCTGAAGGTGGATTTGTTCCCTCAGGAAGTATTTGTATTCACGCCACAGGGCGAGATTCTTAAAATGCCTCACGGCGCGACCATTATCGATTTTGCCTACGCAGTGCATACCGATGTGGGCAATGCTTGCGTTTCCGCCAGAGTCGACAAACAACTGGTACCGCTACAAACCCAACTGGAAAACGGCTCCACCGTCGAAGTTATTACCGCATTGTGGGCCAGACCCAATCCACTTTGGCTCAATTATGTGATCACCGCCAAAGCCCGCTCCGGTATCCGCAACTATCTTAAACATTTTAAACAGCAGGAAGCCATCGATCTTGGGCGTCGTTTACTGGAAAAAGAACTGCAAGTCATGCATTTACATCTGGAAGATATTGACGAAACCAAAATACAAGCCTTGCTTCAGATCACCGCTAAACAATCACTGGATGAATTGCTTGAAGATATCGGACTGGGCAATAAAATGCCGTTTTTGGTCGCCAAGCGCATTACTCAGGATGATATTCATGCCACTATCAAATTGGACGGCAATGACCAAGCCCACAAAAGGCCGCTAGTGATAAAAGGCACGGAAGACATGGTCATTACCCTGGCAAAATGTTGCAGGCCAATTCCAGGCGATTCGATCATAGGCTATTTTAATCCCGGTAAAGGCATCGTCATACATCATCACGAATGTCGTAACAGCAATATCGTCAGAAAAAAACAAACCAACTGGTTGGATGTTGAATGGAGCGAGGATGCAGTCGGCGATTTCCCCGTTGAAATTCGCATAGAAATACTCAATCAACGCGGCTCGCTGGCGACCATCGCCTCGACTATTTCCGAACTGAACTCCAACATTGAAAACGTCACCGTCGTCGATCAGGATGATCGTATTTGCGTCGACTTAGTCACCTTAACCGTCAAAGATCGCGTGCATTTAGCCAAAATCATGCGCCGCTTGAAAGAACTATCCATCGTATTAAAACTGACTCGCGTTAAAGCCTAAAGGATCAACCATGTCCAAATACATCATCCAGACTGATAAAGCGCCGCAAGCCATCGGCACTTATTCGCAAGCCATTAAAGTGGATCGCACGGTTTATCTTTCAGGACAAATCCCTTTGGTACCTGAAACCATGGTCCTTATTGAGGGCGACATTTCCGCACAAACAACTCAGGTGTTCGAAAACTTAAAAGCCGTTGCTGAAGCTGCGGGTGGCGATTTTTCGGATATCGTCAAATTGACTGTTTTTTTGACCGATTTGGCGCACTTTCCGATAGTCAACGAAATCATGGGGCGTTATTTCCAAGAACCCTATCCCGCACGCGCCGCTGTCGGTGTTACTGCCTTGCCCAAAGCCGCCGATGTGGAAATGGATGCGATCATGGTGTTAAAGCCGCAGGAATATCCGGCCTCCTGATTGCCGGCTAATACAGCCCGCTAATGACCCCTCATATCCTGAATCAACCCGTCGCCCTATTAACTGGGATAGGGACTCAAACCGCAAACCGATTGCAAAAACTCGGCCTTTGCGTTATTCAGGATTTGATTTTTCACCTGCCCCTGCGTTACGAAGATCGAACCCGCGTTTATCCTATCGGCTCGCTAAGACCCGGCATGACCGCGTTGATCAGCGGCACCGTTGAATTTATCGACGTTTCGCCCCGAGGCCGAAAAAGCCTGATCTGCCGAATCGGCGACCCTACCGGCTTTATCAACCTGAAGTTTTTCCATTTTAGCGCCAGCCAGCACAACACGCTGAAACCCGGCACAACGATCAGCTGTTTTGCCGAAGTGCGTTATGGCTATGCCGGGCTGGAAATGGTTCATCCCGAATACAAAATCATCGGCAATCCAAACGATTGCATTACCGAAACCCGCTTGACCCCCGTTTATCCGCTGACCGAAGGCCTCAGCCAGAATGTCATACGCAAGGTGGTCAAACAGGCTTTAGAGTTGTGCAACCAGTTTCCCGAACTGCTGACCGACTGGATACCCGAATCGATCCTAACGCAATATCATTACCCTAGCCTCGCCGAGGCAATCCAGACCCTACATGCGCCGGACGAATCAGTGTCGATTGAAGCTTTGCAAAACGGCAGCGTACCTGCGCTAAAACGGCTGGCTTTTGAAGAATTGCTGGCGCATTACTTAAGTCTGAGAATCACTCGGAATAAATCCAAAGCCTGGCAAGCGCCCTCATTTTCAGAAACTGCGACCGGAAAAATCGCCACCGACCACTTCATCCGCTCGCTGCCGTTTAAACTGACCGGCGCGCAGCAACGGGTGATTGCAGAAATTGAAGCCGATTGCCAATCACAACATCCGATGATGCGTCTGGTACAAGGCGATGTCGGCTCCGGTAAAACCGTGGTCTCCGCCTACGCAGCATTGCTGGCATTAACCGCAGGCTATCAGGTTGCGGTAATGGCTCCGACCGAGTTACTGGCCGAACAGCATAAGCGCAACTTCAGCATCTGGTTTGAAGGCTTTCAGACCCAGGTAGCCTACTTAACCGGACAACTTAAAGGCAACGCCAGGAAAGCCGTTTTAGAAGCGCTGGAAGACGGTACCGTCGGAATCATCATCGGCACTCATGCCTTGTTTCAGGACAGCGTAAACTTTCATCGCCTCGGCCTGATTATTATTGATGAACAACACCGCTTCGGCGTACACCAGCGGCTGGCGCTAAGGGAAAAAGGCCAACAGGGCAGTATCAGGCCGCACCAATTAGTGATGACCGCCACGCCGATTCCCCGCACCCTGGCCATGCTGCAATATTCCGACTTGGACATATCGATTATCGATGAGCTGCCGCCGGGCAGAAAACCCATTGTCACCAGCGTGATTCCCGCCGAACGCCGCGCCGATGTGATCGACCGGATTAACGGCTGGGTAGCCAAAAAAAAACAGGTCTATTGGGTCTGTACGCTGATTGAAGAGTCGGAAGTTTTGCAATGCGAAGCGGCTGAAAAAACCGCTGAACGCCTGACTGAAGCCTTGCCGCATGTGCGCATTGCACTGATACACGGACGCATGAAGTCCGCCGATAAAGACGCCGTCATGCAGGCCTTTAAAAATCAGCGGATTGATTTGCTGGTCGCCACGACCGTCATAGAAGTCGGCGTCGACGTACCCAATGCCGGTTTAATGATCATCGAAAACCCGGAACGCTTAGGCCTGTCCCAGCTGCATCAATTGCGCGGCCGGGTCGGTCGCGGCAATGACGACAGTTATTGCCTGCTGATGTACCAAGCGCCGTTGTCCGATACCGCCCGCCATCGCCTGGGGGTTTTACGGGACAGTAACGACGGCTTTGTGATCGCCGAAAAAGATCTTGAGTTGCGCGGCCCCGGCGAAGTCATGGGTACCCGGCAGACCGGGCAAATGCATTTTAAGATTGCCGATTTGGCCAGGGATTCCGATGCGCTGGATATTGTTCAACAAGTCGGCGACAGCTTTTTCACCCACTCGCCCCAGGCCATACAACCCTTGTGTGATCGCTGGCTGGGCGCATCTACAGAATATTCCGAGGTTTAATCCAGTTGGCTCGCAAAAGCTTTTTATTTAATCGGGAACCCTTATGGGTTGAAAACCGGTCATGCACCCGTCATACCCTGCCGGAAAATGTCCAGTCATGGGTCTATGAACCGGGATCGCTAACTCAACGTCTGCGTGATTATTACGGTGATGCAATTGGCGTTAAAATCCTGCTGCAACAATGGAATGTGCCCTTTTTAACTGAACGCAGACTGCTCAAATTACACGAAAACAAGTACAGCTTGATCCGTGAAGTGTTGCTCCATGCCGATGGCAAGCCGCTGATTTTAGCCAGAACCATCATCCCGGCAAGCACCATCAAAGTTGCTAAAAGCAACTTGGCTCACCTAGGCAGTCGTCCGCTGGGAGAAGTGATTTTTTCCTATCCGAAACTCGAACGCATCGAAATGGATGTCACCTTGATCGACCCGTCGACGACTGCATGGGCAGATATTTCGCTCCATGCAAAATCTGCACCCCCCCCATCCCTGTGGGTTATGCAAGAGATAGACACCCAAAGCAGGCGCTTTAGGCGACGCATGGAGCAGTTACCGACATGGACACAGTCGGCGATTGATGAAGTCAATATCAACCAGCCGATATGGGGCAGAAGAACCGTCTACGCCATTGCGCAACGACAAATGCTGGTGAGTGAATTTTTTTTACCGGAAGTTTTGGAGATTTTTTAGGTTAGCGGCCTTATATGCTTCAACTTACCTGATTAGCAAGATGTTTCAACCAGTGACAGAAAGTTCGTCATTCCGGCAGGGAAATCGGAATCCAGAGTCAAGGAGCATAAGTATCTACAAAACTCGTCATCTCGGCAAGGATTGCCGAGATCCACGACTGCATGGACAGATATTTGCTCCTGCAATATCTGCATTCACCACATCCATGTGGATTATGCAGGAGGTAGAGCAAGGCAGGAGCATTTGCCGAAAACCTGTGGATGGCAACACCGGCTATATAAGGTATTGAGCTCAATAACGGAGCCACCTATTAGGTAATAATACTGATTGATTGAATAAGTTGAACTCTCTATCCTATAGGCACTTGTGAAACAAACCTTTTTAGGCTTAATAAGCCACGAAGAACACCCAGCTCACGAAGTTTTTACCTTGGCTTTTCTCGACAATTGCTCCTGCAACACGCACCTACTTTTGGTGATCTCTGCAACCGCTCCGCTCCATGTGTAGTTCTCTCCTGCATAATCTTCATGGATGTGACGTACGCAGATCTGCATAACGCCATGAATGGCGTATAGTAGAGCAACGCAGGAGTAGCGTGCGGTGTGCGAGCACTAAATATCTTTCCGTTCAAGTCGTTCGTGAACTACGTGTTCTTCGTAATTTTATACCTTAAATCGATACGTATGAGCAAAAAGACGCTCACCTACCCTAAAGACGGTATAACACTCACTGTTACCGTGGATTGCGTCAATGTGGATCTGGACAATGTTTGGCTTCAGTATACCTAGATGGACATTTCTGGCTTTTTTAATACTGGCAACCTTAGACCTGCTAGAAATCTGGAATTATAAACTGGCCGATCGGTAGGATATTGACTCTCAAACATTTGGGGCTCCCGTTTTTTTGACCTCACCCGGAACGAAAGGCGTTTTAAGCCATTCTAAGATTGGCACTCCTTTACACATTGATCCTATACCTGACAAATGCAGCCACTCATTGATTTTTTTGGCATTAACGATTTCATCCCGCATGGCTATTGCCTGTCGTGGAGTCCGGTATTACTTTGGCTACACGTTATCTCAGATCTGCTGATCACTCTCGCCTATTACTCCATCCCACTGATTTTCATATATTTTATTCGGAAGCGTAAAGATTTTCCCTATCCGTGGCTGGCTGTCATGTTTTCCGGATTTATTGTCGCTTGCGGTACCACGCATTTACTGTCGGTTATCACCATCTGGATACCTTTATATTGGCTGGACGGCTTGCTTAAAGCCATTACGGCAATTATTTCGGTCGCCACCGCCATGGTTATGCTATGGGTTATTCCCCGCGCCTTGTCGTTACCCAGTGCCGCACAACTGCAAGCTGAGATAAAACAAAGAAAAATAGTAGAAGATGCATTGCGGGAAAGCGAATATCGCTGGAAATTTGCCATTGAGGGTTCCGGCGACGGCGTATGGGACTGGGACATCCAGACCGATGAGACCTCGTATTCCAATCTCTGGAAGGCGATGCTCGGGTATGATGAAAACGATTTTCTGCCTAATCTCCAAGAATGGATAAATCGTATTCATCCCGATGATCAGGCACATGTTGCAGGAGTAGCACAAGCATACCTGACTGGAAAAACGGCAACTTATGTCGTTGAATACCGCTTGCGCTGCAAAGACGGGAGCTACAAATGGATTCTGGCCCGAGGCATGGCGGTCAGCCGTAACGAAGACGGCAAGCCCTTGCGCATGATCGGCACACATCAAGATATTTCGGCGCGCAAACAAGCGGAAGAGGCACTACGACAAAGCCAGAAGGATCTGCAAGAAGCACAGCGAATCGCGCATGTGGGCAGTTGGCAAGTGGATATGACGACCAATCATGTCGTGTGGTCGGAGGAACTTTACCGCATATTGGGTTTAAACCCGGAGTTGTCACCGCCTGATTGCACCGAGCACTTCCGGTTGTTCACTGCTGAGAGCTGGGAACGGTTGAGTTCCTCTCTTACCCTCATACAGGAAACGGGGATTCCCTGCGAACTAGAGCTTGAGATGGTCAGGGCAGACGGGACGCACGGTCGGATATTGGCAGGCGGGGAAGCGATACGGGAGAGCAGTGGCGCCATTATAGGGCTGCATGGCGTGGCATTGGACATCACCGAGCGCAAGCAGATGGAGGAAAAACTGCGCGACAGTGATGCTTTTAATGTCAGCATACTTAACTCGCTGACCGCGCACATCGCCGTGCTGGATGCACAGGGCATTATTATTGCCGTCAACACCGCATGGCGGCGATTTGCAAAAGAAAATGGTTTACCGGAATCCAGTCAGAATTTGTTGGGGGTTAACTATCTGGACACGTGTAAAACTGCCTCTAATCAACCACCTTATGGCGATGAGGCAAACGCTGCTCAAATGGGTATTGCGGAGGTGCTGGCGGGGCAGCAGAAAATATTCCATTTAGAGTACCCATGTCACTCGCCCAATCAGCAACGCTGGTTTCATATGACAGTATTGCCATTGCAAGGTTCTCGCCGCGGGGTTGTGGTCAGTCATGAAAACATCACCGAGCGCAAACTCATGGAAGATGAGTTAAAAGCCAGTGAGGCAAAATTCCGTTCGATCATTGAGGTTTGCCCCGTACCGTTGGTGTTGCATGACGAACAGATGAACATTACCTATTTGAATCCGGCGTTTGTGCAAGCCTTCGGTTACAACATCGATGATATTCCCACTCTGGCAGACTGGCGGCTAAAAGCTTACCCTGATCCAGACTATCGGAAGTGGATCGAGGCTACTTGGCAAACGACACTGGAAAAAGTCAAAAAAAATGAACAGACCGACATTCCACCTTTGGAGCTGACTATTCGCTGTAAGAACAACAGCATTAAAACCGTGCTGGGGACTGCCGCTGCGTTTTATCACGATTTTGCGGGGGTACGATTGGTGATATTGTACGATATTACTCAACGCAAACAAATTGAAGCTAAACTCAATGCTATTTTTAATGCGTCAGTGGAAGGTATTATCACTTATGACATGTCCGACATCATCGTATCCGCTAATGCCGCAGTAGAAACTATTTTTGGCTATAAACCGGAAGAGCTGGTGGGTTGCAATGTTTGCACACTTATGCCGTCATCGCCAAGCTATAGCTTGCCCCCCCAGGCAGTCCATTTTGACGGTCAAATTCGGGAGATTGGAGGCATTCACAAAAATGGTTCCGTGATGCCCCTGGATCTGTCCATAGCGGAGTATTCAATCGATAATGCGCACTATTTTACCGCTATTGTACGTGATGTGAGTTTGCGTAAATACCGAGAGCAGCAAGACAAGAAACATCTGGACGAACTCGCCCATGTCACTCGCCTGGGACTGATGGGCGAAATGGCTTCAGGTATTGCTCATGAAGTCAACCAACCCCTATCTGCGATTTCCAGCTATACGCAAGTCTGCTTAAACCTTATTAACACTGAAGATCCTGATCTGGTAAAGCTCACCGAGATCTTATACAAAACTCAGCAACAGGCTTTAAGAGCGGGACGAATAATTCATCGCATGAGGGAATTTGTTAAATCTCAGGCAAAACATCGTTCAACCGCCGATGTTAATACGTTGATTCAGGAAGCTGTCGGCCTGTGCACTGCTGAACTTAAACAAAACGGCATAAAGCTAAAGTTTGAACTGGAAAACAATCTGCCGCCTGTCTATGTCGATCAGATACAAATTGAACAGATCATCATAAACCTGATCCGAAATAGCGTTGATGCCCTAAAAAACTTACCCGCAAAACAGCAACGCCAGTTAACCCTCCATAGCCAATTGACTCTCAATAATGGCATACAGGTCAGGGTGAAGGACAATGGAACGGGGCTTGATGAAGACCAGCAACAAAAAATATTGATGCCTTTTTACACCACCAAGGCAGATGGAATGGGCATGGGACTATCCATCACTCGCTCACTTATCGAAGCCCATGAAGGAACTTTTCATTTCAATAGCCACTTTGGAAAAGGTACCACTTTTTATTTCACTCTACCCATACAGAGAAAATCTGATGGGCGTTAATATACCCATCGCGAGTCAAATTTCGACACGCTGTATATATCTCCATAACCGTTCTCAAAGACTATCAATCCGCCCTCATTCAACGAAGTTAAACGGGACTTTAACGGCTCGCCATTTCAAATCCATTTTGATGTTATTTTGCGGCAGCTTTCATTCCCATTTTGTTCTTAGAAGACCCGACGATAACCTGATAGGCTTCGTTTTTTTGGATTTTACGGGCAAAAATATTCGCCTCCTTGCCGGGATTCGCAGGACTGCCAGTTATTACGCTTATGTTCTGTCATTGAAGGAAAATAAAAAAACGGGGTGACGGTCAATCCTTGAAATCGGATAACCACGGAATTTAGGCATCCACAGGCAACCCAATATTTAGGCTGAATTTGCAATAACAATAGCCCGTTTCGGGGCGGGCAAGCCTTCGCTAGTCAGTTGCGGGGTTTCTGCATCCAAAAAATCTTTCAGCGAATGGAAGGTCATCCATTCCGTAGTCCGCTGCTCTTCAATGCTGGTTACGGTGACATCGACCAGGCGGATATTTTTAAAGCCGCAGCGTTTTAACCAGCTGATCAGGGTGTCGCAGCTGGGCAGGAACCAGACGTTGCGCATTCTGGCATAACGATCTTCCGGCAGTAAAACCTCACCCAAACCGCCATCAATAACCAGCGTTTCCAGTACCAGTTCGCCGCCGGATTTCAGGCAGTCTCTTAATTCCAGCAGATGATCGATAGGCGATCGGCGATGGTAGAGCACCCCCATCGAAAATACCGTGTCGAATGCCTTCAAACCATAAGGCAGGTCTTCTATGCCCAATGGCAAAACGTAAACCGGCGCTTCGCCGTACAGTTTTCTAACCAGATGGAATTGCATCACATTGAGCAGCATGGGGTCGATGCCGACCACCATTTTTGCTCCGGCGCCCAGCATACGCCAGCAGTGGTAGCCGTTGCCGCAACCGACATCCAGCACCAAACGATGCTCTAACGGCGCGATATGGTCTTTTAGCCGATCCCACTTCCAGTCCGAACGCCATTCGGTGTCTATATCGATGCCGAAGAGGTTGTAAGGGCCTTTACGCCAGGGACGCAGGGCTTTTAACTGGCTTTGTAGGGGCGACTTTAGTCGCCCAGGGCGACTAAAGTCGCCCCCACAATACTCGTCCGGCAGTTCATCCGAACGGCCTATTTGCACTGCATCGGCATCAAGCACCCGATGTGCGGTCGGTATGTGCGGCACGCTATCGACTAAAGCCTGCCACTGCGCCAAATCGCCATGCTTGCTTTGATCAAGGCCCTGTTCAAGCTGTTGCGGCAGCATTTTTGCCCAAGCCTCGGCCTTGGCGTCGATCAATGCATCATATAAGGGTTGGTAGTCGATCATTTCAAGGCAATCATTGAGGCAAAATTGAAATATTGGAACCAGACTTCGGCGCTGCTGAATCCGACTTGGAGCAAGCGGTTTTGATGCTGAATAAAGGTTTCAGCAATCAGCACATTTTCCAGCGCGGTGCGTTTCCGGCTGATTTCCAGGTCGCTGTAACCTTGCGCTTTTTTAAAGGCGTGATGCATTTGGGTCTGCAATTCCTGCTGCCTATCATCATCGAATTTGAGCTTTTCCGACAAGATTAATATGCCGCCGGGCAATAGTCCCCGGTAGATTTTTTGCAAAAAATCGAGCCGATCTTCAAGCGGAATAAACTGCAAGGTAAAGTTTAAGACAACCACCGAGGCATTTTCTATCGCAAGCTCTCGAATATCGGCGCACACGACATCGACTGCAACCGTGGCCTGATCTTTTTGCAATGCTTGCTGAAAGCCTGTCACCATCGCCGGAGAATTATCGACAGCTATAATGCGGCAACCTTTAGCTTCAATCTGATGGCGCATCGATAAGGTCGCCGCACCTAAAGAGCAGCCCAGGTCGTAACAAACACTATGTTCGCGAGCAAAACGCCCAGCCAAAAGACCTATCGCGGAAATAATGGCGTTATAACCGGGAACGGATCGCTGGATCATGTCCGGAAAAACCCCCGCTACTGTTTCGTCAAACTTAAAAGCGCCGACTTCGCCAACGGGACTGGCATAGATGGAGTCTTTGAGGGAATTCATCAAATTTCCTTGCTGGTCTGAAACCTCCCTCTTCAGGGGGATTATGTGAATTTGACATCGATACACCGGCATCGTTATCCTTTTTGGTAACCTCTTCATTTACGGAGAGGAACAATCCACCGACCTCTAACTGTCGGCGGGTGTCATTCGACGGATGAGGTTGGGCGTGGATTGAAACATGAATTTAACAAGAAAATCGCACAGGGCGGAATAACTGGAGAATGAATAAGAGCGACCAACCGGTCGCCCTTACGAAGGGCAAACTTCCTATTAAAGTTAGGATCTTACTTTAGATCTTACCGCCAATGCTTCAGCATTACGCTTAGCCAGGCTATCAATAACGGCGTTTAATGAACCTTTGCTTTGAACTTCATTGGTGAAGGTGGTGCGATAGTTGGTCACCAGGCTCACACCTTCAATCATAATATCGTAGGCTTTCCATTCGCCGTTGCTTAGCAGCATCCGGTAATTGACGCCGATAGGTTGGATACCGGGCTGCAACACTTCTGTTTTTACAATCACTTTTGTTGCGTCGCCTTCCATGTCAAGAGGCAGGAAACGAACCGACCAATCCTTAAATTCCACAAAAGCACGGGAATAGGTTCTTACCAACAGCGTTTGGAATTCATGTTTAAAACGTTCACGTTCGTCATTAGTCGCGGTTTTCCAGAGCTTTCCGAGTACTAATGCCGCAATCCTGTCAAAATCGGTATGCGGATAAATGGCCTTGTTAACGAATTCTGTAATCTTGGCAAAATCGGTGGTAAACGACTTATCCTGCATCCTTTCCTGCAATTGCATCGAAGCTACGTTGATCGCCTGTTGCGGCGGCAATAACTCAGCTGCGATAACGTTAGTGACAGGCATTAAACCGAGTAATGCCACGAGTAAACCCACTATTGAAACTTGCTTAGCTTTCATAAAACCCTCAAAAATCAAACTGACAAATACATTCACTGTTCAAATATCAGAGAGGCAATTTCCCTGATACAATAAATCTTCTGTACGTAGAGTCTCTACAGAAATTTAAGATCTTTCCAAACCCTCAGAGCCTAAAGATAAGATGACATATAATAACATCAACTTCCCTCAAACACGCATGAGAAGAATGCGTTACAACGATTTTTCCCGTCGTTTAATGCGCGAAAACAGCCTATCTGTCGACGACCTGATTTACCCGATGTTTGTCACTGAAGGCTCAAATCAACGGGCATCCGTCTCATCGATGCCCGGAGTAGAAAGACTCTCGCTGGACTTATTAGTTGAAGAAGCGCATCAGCTTTATAAGCTGGGCATTCCCGCGATAGCACTGTTTCCGGTGACGTCTGCCGATAAAAAATCGGAGCAGGCGAGCGAGGCCTATAATCCTGACGGACTGATTCAGCGCAGCGTAAGAGCCTTAAAAAAAGCCATTCCTGAATTGGGCATTATTACCGATGTCGCATTAGATCCCTTTACCACGCATGGACAGGATGGACTGATCAATGCCGACGGCTACGTGATGAATGATGAAACCATCGACGTATTGACCCGACAGGCGCTCTCCCATGCTGAAGCCGGGGCCGATATTGTGGCGCCGTCGGATATGATGGATGGTCGCATCGGCGCAATAAGACAAGCACTGGAAGCGGAAAATCATATCAATACCTTGATACTCGCTTATTCTGCGAAATATGCCTCCAGCTTTTACGGCCCTTTCAGGGATGCGGTCGGTTCCGCCGGAACCTTAGGCAAAAGTAATAAATTCAGCTATCAAATGGATCCGGCCAATTCCGATGAAGCCCTGCGCGAAATTCAATTGGATTTGCAAGAAGGCGCAGATATGATCATGATCAAGCCCGGAATGCCCTATCTGGATATTATCCGCCGGGTAAAAGACGACTATGGCGTACCGACCTTCGCCTATCAGGTCAGCGGCGAATACGCGATGCTCAAGGCCGCAGCCCTAAACGGCTGGCTGGATGAAAAAGCCGTCGTACTGGAATCTTTAATGGCCTTCAAGCGCGCCGGTAGCGATGCCATTTTGACCTATTACGCCAAATCTGTAGCCCAGTGGCTACAGGAGTAATTCGAACGCATAATTATTAATCTACCATTAAAGCGGAGCCTGTTTCATGTCAGAAGATATCTTAATCACCGAAAAAAGAAGATTCCATATTGAGGAAGCCATTTTGGTTTTGCTGCTGATCCTGTCGCTGGTCGGTATCGGCATCATGGACTTTTCCCCCGCCGACGGCTATTTTTACTGGCTGATTTTGGTTTTTGTCTTTTGCCTGTTTGCGATGATTATCGGCTGGCTGCAATCAAAACATCGTAGCGACGATGTTTTGATTATCCTCCGAGAGCAGTCCATACATTGGGCGACATCGTTGCTGGTGGTTGGCGGTGCATTTATAATTCATCATTCCGGACGGATAGCCGAAGAAGATGCAGGACTGATTATCCTGCTTATCTTGTCGCTTTCAACCATGCTCGACGGCCTGCGCGTAGGCTGGCGCTTCAGTCTGGTCGGACTTTTTCTGGGCGTTGCTGCGGTTGTTTCCGTTTATACGGCGCACTTTCTCTGGGTAGAGTTGGGTATCGCTATTTTGATCGTTACGGCGACTGTTTTCTGGGAATTACGCATGGAAAAAAAAGCGCAATCATGACACGACTAGATCGCTACGCTGTATTTGGCCACCCTATCAAGCACAGCAAATCACCCCGTATTCATCGACTTTTTGCCGAACAAACCGGACAAACACTGGAATACACAACTCAAGATGTTCCCGCTGAACAATTTCAGAGCGCCGTTAACTCGTTTTTTGCTGGAGGCGGCAAAGGCCTAAATTGCACGGTACCGCTCAAAGAACTCGCCTGGAACTGCGCCGACCGTAAAACCGAACGCGCTCAACTGAGCAAAGCCGTCAACACGCTCGCACTGCAAGCGGACGGCTCTCTGTTAGGCGACAACACCGACGGCATCGGCCTGGTAACCGACTTGATCGCCAATCATGCCATCGTCTTATCGGGCAGCCGACTATTGATTCTGGGCGCAGGCGGCGCCAGTCGCGGCATCATAGCCCCGATTCTTGAGCAATCCCCGCACACCCTTGTTATCGCCAACCGTACCGTTGATAAAGCCGTCAAGCTGGCCGCCGAATTTGACAACGACAACTCAATCGCCGGCTGCGGCTTTGAGGCCTTAAAAAACCGGCAATTCGACTTGATTTTAAACGCGACATCCGCCAGTTTAAGCGGCCAGTTGCCGCCACTGCCGACCGGTTTACTGGCTAAAAATGGCGTGTGTTACGATCTCGCCTACGGCAACGAGCCAACCGCTTTTGTGCGTTGGGGGCAGGAAAACCATGCGCTAAAAAGCCTGGATGGCCTGGGTATGCTGGTTGAACAAGCGGCAGAGGCTTTTTTTATCTGGCGAGGCGTTCGTCCGAAGACTCGGCCTGTTATTGAGCTGTTGAATTCAGAGCGAAAACCTTGAAATGGGCGACCCGCCGGTCACCCCTACACCTTCAAATATTTATTTTTCAACTGAATGTAATGTTGAGACGAGTATTCCAGAAACTCTTTTTCGGTCTCTGTTAATGCCCGTACCTGTTTGGCGGGCGAGCCGACATAAAGATAGCCGCTTTCCAGTTTTTTGCCCGGTGGAACCAACGCACCCGCGCCCAGCATCACATAATCTTCAAGAACGGCATCATCCATAATAATCGCCCCTATGCCGATCAGACAATAATCGCCCACAGTGCAGGCATGAACCACCGCTCTATGCCCGATAGTGACGCCCTTTCCTAGGGTTAAAGGATGGCCTTTATCGGTGAATTTGCCAAAATGCGATACATGCAATACAGAACCGTCCTGAACATTGGTGCCATCGCCGATAGTGATAGTTTCAACATCGCCTCTGACCACCGTCGTCGGCCAGATAGAGACATCATCACCCAAGGTAACGTCGCCGATCACCACGGCGCTATCGTCTATAAACACCGATTTGCCGATTTTAGGCTGTTTATCGTTAAATTTTCTAATGGTCACACTAACCTCGGTTGACACACGTTAGGAATGGAATCCAAATAAGTTGAACACCCGGCAAATTGCGGGGCGACTAAAGTCGCCCCGCATGGACTTGATGACTTGCAAAAACGGAAAGCTTAAGCATCCAAGGTATAGTTAATTTTCATCCCTTGACGCCGCGTGCACCGCGTCGAATTAGCCTTGCACCCGTTTCAAAGCAAATAACGCTACCGCCAAAACAGCTAAACTGGGGGCAAATGCCATTAACGGCGGATTAATCTCATAAATCAAGCCGATATGCCCGACTATTTTATCGACGATATTAAATCCCATGCCAATGACAATGCCTATCATCATCCTTGCGCCTACATTAACCCCGCGTTTAACGCCGATAACAAAGGGTGCAGACACCAGCAACATCACAAAAACAATCAGAGGATTCACCACCCGCCCCCAGAAAGCCAGTTCAAAACTATGCGATTTTTGATGATTGTCCTTTAAAAAATCAATGTACATAGCCAGATCATACATGGACAGATTATTCGGATTGACCACAACAATTTTTAACAAATCCGGGGCAACAGACGATTGCCATACTTGCTCATTTTGACTGCTTGCCGTCACCTGCTGTATTGAAATATCCGACTGCTTGATTTGCTCTAGTTTCCACTGCTTATTGCCTTGAAAAGAGGCTTTCTCTGCATGCGTTGACTGCCTCAAATGGCGCTGATCGTCCAGTTCATAAATACTGATGTCGGCTAAGCTTCCGTCATCTTGTATTTTGCGTACATTAATGAATTTCTTGCCCTCGCGCAGCCACAGTCCGTAATCGCCGCCCATAACAACCTGTTCATTCTGGGCGGTAACTTTCAATACCCGAGCTGTCCGTTCGGTTACCGGGGCCACAAATTCACCGACCAATATGGCAATAAAAACTAAAATAGCACCCGCCAGCATCACCGCTCTGATAATTCCCATAACAGATAAGCCGGCAGCTTGCATCGCAATCAGTTCGCGGTTATTACCCATCGCACCCAATATAAACAGGCTGCCTAATAATGCCGAGGCAGGCATCAATTCATAAAAAACGGTCGGCGAGGTCAGCGCAAGATAATAAAAAATCTCTGTTAAACCGTAGCTCCCTTTGCCCAGGTCCTTTAGCTGGTCGCTAAAAGTAAATAAATTAAATAAGGTCAATAATAATAAAATGGCAATAAAAGAGCCCTTTATTATTTCCCTGACGATGTAGCCTGTTAATACATTCACTTATTGACCTCCCTAAGCTTCATCAGCAACCACTGCCAGCCAAATAACCGTGCCAACAAAACCCCGCCTACCAACAATAATAAGGTATTGACGCCAACAATACCGAGCCAGGCGGGAATGGTTTGATTCATTACCCAGCTATCACTGACCCGAATAAGATTTCCATAGCTAAAATAAATGATAAAGCCAACCAGCATATTCCCGTATACACCTCCGCGAGGCGACATTTGCGCTAAAGGCACCGCAATAAAACTCAGCAATATTATTCCCATAGGAATAGACAGTCGGCGCTGCAACTCGGCAATATCGGCTATTTGGCCGGAAGTCACTAAGGCCTCACTGGCAATCGACTCCTTGCCAAAACTAGCAACGGATTCTTTATTCTCTATTCTGACCGCATATTCAGTGAACTGTTCAAGCACAAAATTTAACGCCCCCGGTTGTCCTTGTATGCGCTCACCGTTTTCCAGAATAACATAGCGCCCGTCCGGCAAATCTTTCAACCGACCTGTTTCCGCATTGATAATCGCCAAACGATTTCCCTGTCTGTGCTGGACAAAAACCTGATGCATTTCTTTATCGGCATCAATATTTTCCACGTAAAAAACCAGATCTCCCTGGCTGTATTCACTAAATTTTCCGGCGGCAATACCCCTAAGATCGGCGGATTCCTTATCCTGATGCATCAACTCCTCCATCATGGCCTCGGCCCAGGGAGAGGCATAAAATGACAAGCCGACTGACAGCACCGTGACAGGAAAAATCAGCAAGAATATAGCTCGATAGACCGTTCCGGCACCGCCTCCTGCCGAGGCCACGGCCGACATTTCCTGATCCCGGTACATTCTGCCCAGTACCATTAACACCGCCATAAACAAGGCCGCAGGCAAAAAAGTCGCGCTGGCAATAATCGTTTTCAAACCTAGAACGGTCATCAGGGTTTGATTGGATACTTGCCCCTCAATGGCCTTATCAAGAATCCTGATAAACTGCCGACTGACGATAATCACGACAATCACCGACCAAACCGCCAGCAACGTCCTTAACAAATCCAAAGCAACCATTTTATCCAGAACGGTGACCATCTTGCGCCGCCCCGTTTTATAGCCTTTAGTCCAAGCTGCTTCCAAGCGTATTCTCCCCATCAAAAACGTATGTGTTGTACAACGAAAGTCCGCGATACAAGGTCAAAAGAGCACTGTCTCCTGCCTTGAACGGGTAAATTATCAGCCATTTTATAGAAACAACGCCGGTTTTGGCTACCAACTTAAATGAGGGCAGCCTAAAAGTTAAGCCGTGGTACTTGTCCGCCCTTAAGCTGGCAGCCCCGGTCTTGATGTTTTCGATGATGTTTCAATCCACACCCGACCTCATCCGTCGAGTGACAACCGCCGACGGCTAGAGGTCGGCGGATTGTTCCTCCCCGTAAACGAAGAGGTTACCAAAAAAGATAACGATGCCAGTGCATCGTTGTCAAACTCAAATAATCCCCCTGAAGGGGTAGGTTTCAGACCAGCGAAGAAATTTGATGAATCTAAACCATCCAATTTACCGCCAACCGTACCAGCTCAATCAAAAATCGATATTTATGTTGTATAATTGCGTCTAAACGGCTCATCTTGCGACAATTTCTCCTGCCTGTTCAAGATAATGCTCTCTTACACATCAACGAGTTAAGTTATGGATTATTCAATAGAAACCGCGCCATTAGAAGACCTGCAATGTGATTGTATTATTGTCGGCGTTTATCAAGACCAACAACTCAGTCCGTCAGCAACCGCGCTTAACAACAGCACCCACGGACTCATTAACACCATCGTCAGCCGTGGCGACCTGGGCGGAAAAAACGGCGAAACCGTGTTAATCAACGCCGTTCCAGACAGCAAGATTGAACGCATCTTGCTGGTCGGACTGGGCGAAAATAAGCCATTATCCGGCAAAGACTACAAAAAAGCGCTGCTCGCCGCCGTCAACAGCGTGAAAAAGCCGCAAATAAAATCGGTAGTCTGCTGTCTGGCGGAATGCGATGTTGCAGGCCGTGACCGGCAATGGAAATCCCGGCACATCATCGAAGTCTTTAACGATGCCGCCTATCAATTTACCCACACAAAATCCGATAAAGAAACAGAAAGCCAGATTCAAAAAATCAGCATCGCCGCCACCGAAACCGAACGGGATTTGGCGCATTCAGGGATGCTGCAAGGCAAAGCTATTGCCGAAGGCATGGAATTGACCAAACACCTGAGCGATTTGCCGGGCAACATCTGCACGCCGACCTATCTTGCCGAACAAGCGATAGAGCTGAGTAAAAAATACGCCAGCCTGGATGTTAACGTCCTGGAAGAATCCGATATGACTGCACTGGGCATGGGCGCTTTGCTATCGGTCTCGCGCGGCAGTCGTCAACCGGCAAAATTCATTACCCTAAGCTATCAATGTGGCGATAAAGACGCCAAGCCTATCGTGCTGATCGGCAAAGGCCTCACTTTCGATGCCGGCGGCATTTCATTAAAACAGCCTGCGGGCATGGATGAAATGAAATACGACATGTGCGGCGGCGCGTCTGTTCTGGGTACCTTGCTTGCCGTGGCGCAGCTGCGGCTGCCGCTGAATATTATCGGCCTGATTCCCTCGTCAGAAAACATGCCGGATGGCGACGCCAATAAACCGGGCGATATTTTGACCAGCATGTCCGGCAAAACCATTGAAGTGCTGAATACCGATGCCGAAGGCCGCCTGCTGCTGTGCGACGCGTTAACGTATGCCGAACGTTTCAATCCCGAGGTAGTGATCGATTTGGCCACCCTGACCGGCGCCTGCCTGGTCGCTTTAGGCCGCGTAACCAGCGGCCTGCTCGGCAACGACGACGCCTTGTGCAATGACCTGAGCGCGGCCGGCGAAACCGCCAACGACAGCGTTTGGCGTTTACCGCTATGGGAAGAATATCAGGAACAACTTAAATCCAATTTCGCCGACATGGCCAATGTCGGCGGCAAAGATGCCGGCACCATCACTGCCGCCTGTTTTCTGTCGCGTTTTGCCGAAAAATTCCGCTGGGCGCATCTGGATATTGCCGGCACCGCCTGGCGCACCGGCCCAACCAAAGGCGCAACCGGCCGCCCGGTATCGTTATTAAGCCAGTACCTGATTGACCGCGCCCAACAGCCCAAGGCATAAGGTGATCCGCAGAAAAAACCCTATCCACGAAAGACACGAAAAAAGCAGTCACAGCAACCGTGTTATCAGAATTTTCGTATTTTTCGTGGACGATTTTTTTAGTCGATTCATTAGTGGAAATCACCTAAGTGGCTGAAGTCAGCTTTTACATACTGCCGACAGAATCGCTAGAAGATCGGTATCTGTTTGCCTGCAAACTGATCGAAAAAGCCTATCGCAGCGGGTGTTTTTGCTATGTGCTGGCCGATTCGGCCGAACAAAGCCAAGTTATGGACGACCTGCTCTGGACTTTCAGGGCGGGCAGTTTTATCCCGCACCGGATATATACCGGCGAACAGCCCGATATCGCCAAGGATGGCATGTATGCCGCAGAAAAAGTCATCCTGATCGGCTCGCTGGACGCGCCGGAACACTGGCAAAAAGTCTTATTCAACCTGTCTTCGCATTATCCTAACTTTGGAGCGCAAACCGAGCGCATTCTTGAAATACTGGATAATAGCGAAACGACCAAAGAAGCCGGCAGAAACCGTTACCGCCGCTATCAGCAGTCAGGCATGACCATTACTACGCATAAAGATTGGTAGCCAAGCACGCATCTTCAACACTTACCGCAAAACAAGGAACACGATGCAACTTCAGCTTGAAGACCTGCTCTATCAAAACAAAGCCATACAAAGCGCAGTTCAGCTTTTCAACGGTCAAAGCAAAAATGTCTCTGAACGTCCGTTACTATCACAAACTAATGCATCCGATATTGCCCCAAACCTGTGCTTACTAAGCCTGGAACAACTACACAAAAATAAACTTAGTATCCTGCAACTAAATACCCTTGCAGAAAATGAAGCCGCCTTAAGCGAAGAACCGCAAATCTGCATCGAAATGGAAACCGGAACCGGCAAAACACTGGTTTATATTCGCACCTTGTACGAACTCTATCGAGAATACGGTTACACCAAATTCATCATACTCGTGCCTTCCATAGCGGTGAAAGAAGGCATCATCAACACGCTGGAGAGCTTTGCCGAACAGCTTAAAGACTATTATCAACACAACATCCACTGGTTTGAATACGACAGCAAACGCCTGAATCAACTCAAACATTTTATCAACGACGATCAGCCGCAAATCATGCTGACCACCGTTCAGGCATTCACCGCCGAAGACCGCATCCTCAACCAAACCGGCCGGGATGACAGCATCGGCGGCTTTAGCTATCTGGAAGCCCTGGGACAAACCCGGCCCATCATTATCATGGACGAGCCGCAAGAAGGCATGGATACCGAACTGGCACAAAAACGCCTGACTACCTTGACGCCGCTGTTTATGTTTCGTTACTCTGCCACCCATAAACGCATCATCAACCGGCTGTATCGTTTAACGCCTTACGATGCTTACGCCGAAGGTCTGGTGAAAAAAATTGAAGTGTTGTCGGTGGCAGAAATCAACGATGAAGCCACCCTTAAAATAGAGTTGCAGGAGATTCAAGCCCAGGCAGGACAAGACCCAAAAGCCAAGCTCAAGCTCTGGCACAATCTCAAAACCGGCTTTTCGCTTAAACCCAGCAAATGGCTGAAAGTCGGCGATAATTTGGGCGCAATCACCAACAATATCAGCTATCAGGATTTTACCGTAGAACGCATCTACAAAGGCTTGCGAGATAAGCACTGGAAAATCCATTTCAGCAACGGCGTGGAAATAGAACAAAACCAGCGTCAGGGCGATATTGGCGGCATATTCCGCCAGCAACTGTACTGGTTAATCAGCAGTCATTTTGATAAACAGAAAAAACTCAGCCCGCGCGGCATCAAATGCCTGTCGCTGATTTTTATCGACAAAGTCGATAATTACATCGGTGCCGAGCCGCTGATAAAACAGCTGTTTGCCGAAGAATATCAGCGCGTTCATCAGGAGCGCACCGGCAAACAGCTCAGCCCCGCACAAATTGTGGCATTGCAAGGCTACTACTTTGCGCGCACCGGCAAAGGCGAATTTACCGACAACGAAAGCGCGATGCTTAAAAACCGGGAAATCTACGACCTTATCCTCAAAGACAAACAGCAACTGCTGTCGCTGGACAACCCGGTCGAGTTCATTTTCTCGCATTCCGCGCTGGGCGTCGGCTGGGATAACCCGAATATTTTCAACATCGCCACGCTTAACCAGACCTACAGCGAAATCAAAAAACGTCAGGAGATAGGCCGGGGCCTGCGCATCTGCGTCAATCAGCAAGGCCAGCGCATTTATGACCCGGCCAGCGACGATGCCGACGATGAAATCAACGTGCTAACCCTGATCCCCAACGAAACCTACGAAACCTTCGCTTTGCAATATCAGGCGCAATTGTCGGAAGAATTCGGTAAAGACGGCAAACAACCGCCGCTGCGTAAAAACAGCAAAGGCAACAAAAAGCAAAACAAACTGACCCGCAACGATACGCGCTTTAATAGCGACAGCTTTCGTAATTTTTGGCAGGCATTGGCGAGAAAAACTCAATACACCGTGAGTTTTGATGAAGCGGAAATTATCCGCTGCGGCATTGAAGCGCTTAACAAAATAAAAATCGCCAGCTACGAAGCCGAGATACGCCTGACCCGCATCAAAGCACTGCAAAACATCCAAGGCCAAGGCGAAGAAATCGGCCGGGAAATCGCCCAGCTTAAAGCCAGTTACTCGGCGGCGGATATTGTTGAAGAAATCAGCGAGAACACTTCGCTCAGCTACAGCGTAGTATTCAGAATCATCAAAGCATTGGACAACAAAGCCCAGATACTGCGCAATCCGCCGTTATTTATTCAACAAGCCAGCAAAGAACTCAGGCGCATTGAACTGGCCGAAATGCTACGCACCCTCAGTTACCATGAAACCGGCGACAGCTTTCCGCTGGATTTATTCAAAGAGGCGATTCATACCTTTGCGCCGGTTGAGCCCACGCCCAACAAAGGCATTTACGACTACGCCATCTGCGACGCCGATTCCCAACCGGAACATAACTTTGCCCGCCAAGCCGACAACGACCCGAAAGTTGTCTGCCTGCTGAAACTGCCTGAATTTTACAAAATCCCGACGCCCATTGGTGAATATTACCGCCCGGACTTTGGCTTGGTCGTCAAACAAAGCAGCCTTAAAAACGCTGAAAGCAGCGAACTGTATTTCGTCATCGAAACCAAAAGCACCAACGACATCAACGACGACAAAGCCCTCACCGAACACGAACGCAACAAAATACAATGCGCAGTCAAACATTTTCAGGCCTTGGGCATTCGTGCCGAAATTGGCGGCGATATTACCTACCAAGTTAAAGAAGATTCGGGCAACTATAAGCAAGCCAGCTTTCACGCGCCGGTTAAAGATTATGGCGATATAAAGATATAATCGTCGTAGGGGCGATCCGGCAGGTCGCCCTTGTTTAAATATCGTACATTATCATGGGCGACCTGCCGGATCGCCCCTACAAGGCATCATCACCCTAAAATAAAAATGAACGAATCCACCCTGCAAAACAAAATGCCCAACACCCCCGATGGCCAGCAAGAGCGCTTGCAAGAATTAAAGCGCCTGTTTCCCGACCTGTTCGATGGCGAAGGCCGGCTTAAGCTCGATGACCTTAAACAACTGGCGGGCGAGCCCAGCCAGCACAAAGAACGTTACGACTTCACTTGGTCAGGCAAGCGCAACGCCAAACAGGCCGCTTACAGCCCGACCACCGCCGCGCTGACCTATGATGAAGCCCGCTCGGTCAATCCCGACAAGGCAGGCGGCAACCTGATTATCGAAGGCGAAAACCTGGAAAGCCTTAAATGCCTGTTGGCCGCATACCGTGGCGCGGTCAAGTGCATCTATATCGACCCGCCTTACAACACCGGCAAGGACTTTGTTTATTCCGACAACTACAACGAACAGCGCAAAGCCTATTGGGAACAAACCGGCGGCGTGGAAGCCGGGATAAAAGTCGACACCAACCCCGACAGCGACGGCCGCTACCACTCCAACTGGCTGAACATGATCTACCCGCGCTTGCTGCTGGCGCGGCAACTGCTGAAAGACGATGGCGTGATCTTTGTTTCGATAGACGACAATGAAGTGCATAACCTGCGCAAGGCGATGGATGAGGTGTTTGGGGAGGAGAATTTTGTTGCCCAGTTACTTTGGAAACGCCGGGCTTCATCGGCTATGGCTGATAATAATGTTTCAACTGATCATGAATATGTTGTTTGCTATCACAAAGGTGAATTAAACGATTTTGCAGGATATGAAAAGGATTTTAATAACTATTCAAATCCTGATAATGACTCCCGTGGTGAGTGGGTATTAGGCGATTTAACGGTTGGCATGACGGCTTCCATGCGTCCAAATCAGGCTTATGATCTTATTGATCCGGCTACAAGCAATGTTTTTCCATTTAATCCTAATAGAGTTTGGGCTTACATTCCTAAATCAATGGATAAGTTGATAGTAGAAGGGCGAGTTTATTTTCCTGAGGACAGCAGTAAACGCCCAATGCTAAAGCGGTACAGGAATGAATTAAAAAGCACATATAATCCATTTTCTTCTTTAATGATGGATAAAGTTGGTCTCAATACTGAAGCCACTCGAGCAATTCAGCAAATTTTAGGCGGCAATATTTTTGACTACTCAAAACCGGTATCACTTTTAAAAACACTTCTTTCACAAGCTTGCACCAAGCCAAATGATACGATTTTGGACTTCTTTTCTGGTTCTGGAGTGACCGCTCAAGCCGTCTTGGAACTCAACAAACAAGACAACGGCAACCGCAAGTTCATCCTCGTCCAGCTGCCCGAACAAATCAAAGCCGATTCCGAAGCCTACAAAGCCGGTTTCAAAAAAATATCCGACATCACCATCGAGCGCGTTAAACGGGTAATTAACGGCTACGGCAACAACCCCCAAGCTTTAGACGCCGGTTTTAAAGTCTACCAACTAACCAAATCGCATTTTCCGCGCGTCGATTTCAAGCCCGACCCGGAAGCTTCGGAAGCGGAAAACCTGCAACGCCTGGAAGCTTACATCAGCGAAAAAGAAGCGCAACTGATCGGCCTGTTTGAGCCGCACGAGATACGCGATGAAGTGTTGCTAAAAAACGGCTTCCGCCTGAATTATCAGATGCAGGAACAACCCCAGTTCACCGCCAACAGCGTCAGCCTTGCCAACGACGGCGAAAAATCGGCTTTGATCTGCCTGGACAATACCCTGTCGAACAAAACCGTCGACCAGTTATTGGCAAACCCGCAAGCCTTTATCTGCCTGGAACGCGCATTGAACACCGATGCCAAATGGAATCTGCGCCAGCATCTTAAGCATCTGTTTATTGCTTTTTAATTGTTAAAGCTCGCGGGCGCGGCCCGCTCCTACGGATCATATTTGTACGGATCATATTTGTATGAATCATGTTTGTACGGATCATATTTGTATGAATCATGTTTGTACGGATCATGTTTGTAGGAATCATGTTTGTAGGAGCGGGCCCCGCGCCCGCGATAGTTATCGTTCACAAGGTTGCCGTAGAAACGATACAATATTATATTAAGCCCACCAATCACGGATAAAAAAGTGGGCGAACGATAAAGCCCGTTTGCTCACCCTACCTGCTTAATCCTGCTAAAATACCCAATTTTTCACAAAAATAATAACGCATCCATGGAAAAAACATACGCCCCGCATTCAATCGAACAACGCTGGTATCAAACCTGGGAAGACAAAGGCTATTTTAGCGCCAAGGATGGTGTGTATGCCGGAAACCTGCCGGGAGCAGGTTCGGCAGCCGCCAAACCGGGGGGTGAATCCTATTGCATCATGATTCCACCGCCCAATGTCACCGGCAGTTTGCACATGGGCCATGCCTTTCAGGATACCATCATGGATGCGCTGACCCGCTATCACCGGATGAAAGGCTGTAGCACCTTGTGGCAACCGGGCACCGACCATGCGGGCATTGCCACGCAAATGGTGGTCGAAAGGCTGTGCAATGCGGAAGGCCTTACCCGCCATGATCTGGGCCGCGAAAAATTCCTGGAAAAAGTCTGGGAATGGAAGGAGGAATCCGGCGGCACGATTACCCGCCAGTTGCGGCGCATGGGCTCTTCGCTGGACTGGGACAAGGAGCGGTTTACGATGGATGAGGGCATGTCCGATGCAGTGCAGGAAGTGTTTATCCGGCTGTATGAGGAAGGCCTGATTTATCGCGGCAAACGTTTGGTCAACTGGGACCCGGTTTTGCATACCGCCGTTTCCGACCTGGAAGTGTTGTCGGAAGAAGAAAACGGTTTCATGTGGCATCTGCGTTATCCGCTGTCCAACGGCCAGGGACATTTAATTGTTGCGACCACCCGCCCTGAAACCCTGCTGGGCGATGCGGCGGTAGCGATACATCCGAACGACGAGCGCTATAAGCATCTGCTCGGTGAGTTTGTGGAACTGCCGTTAACAGGCCGTCGCATACCGATTATTGCCGATGACTATGTCGATCCCGAATTCGGCACCGGCTGCGTTAAGATTACTCCCGCTCATGATTTTAACGATTACGAAGTTTGGACGCGTCACCGTCATACCTCGGTTATTCAGGATTTGCCGCACGGCGGCTTGATTAACCTGTTTACCGTTGACGCCGCGATACGCGCTAACGACGACGGCGAAAACGAGCTGATTCCAGCCAAATACATCGGCCTAGACCGCTTTGAAGCGCGCAAGCAAATTGTCGCCGATCTTGACGCCGCAGGCTTGCTGGAAAAAATCGTCGATCACAAATTAATGGTGCCGCGCGGCGACCGCAGCAACAGCATTATAGAACCGCTGTTGACCGACCAGTGGTACGTCAAGGTTGCGCCATTGGCGGAACCTGCGATTGCCGCCGTTGAAAACGGCGACATCAAGTTTGTGCCGGACAACTGGAAAAACACCTATTTCGACTGGATGCGCAATATCCAGGACTGGTGTATCTCGCGGCAAATCTGGTGGGGGCACCGTATCCCGGCCTGGTATGACGAACTGGGCAATATTTATGTCGGCAACTCCGAGCAGGCTGTCCGCGCCAAGCATAATCTGTCCGCCGACTATGCGCTTAGACAGGATGAAGATGTGCTGGACACCTGGTTTTCTTCCGCCTTGTGGCCTTTTTCCACCTTAGGCTGGCCCGAGCAAACCCCGGAATTGGCCAAGCATTACCCGACCAGCGTACTGGTGACCGGCTTTGACATCATTTTCTTCTGGGTGGCGCGGATGATTATGATGGGCTTGAAATTTCAGGGCGAAGTGCCGTTTAAGGAAGTCTACATCCACGGCCTGGTGCGCGATGCCGAAGGCCAAAAAATGTCCAAATCCAAGGGCAATGTGCTCGATCCGATTGACATCATCGACGGCATTGAACTGGAAGCGCTGGTAGCCAAACGCATTTCCGGCATGATGCAGCCGCATCTGGCCAAAAAAATCGAGCAGGATACCCGC
Organism: Methylobacter arcticus; assembly: GCF_050917435.1. Classification (NCBI taxonomy): domain Bacteria; kingdom Pseudomonadati; phylum Pseudomonadota; class Gammaproteobacteria; order Methylococcales; family Methylococcaceae; genus Methylobacter; species Methylobacter arcticus. The sequence continues at coordinate 623,405 of NZ_CP159583.1, read as the reverse complement.
AAGCATTTTCCGGACGGCATTCAGTCTTACGGTACCGATGCGTTGCGTTTTACCTTTGCTTCGTTGGCGTCTACAGGCCGCGATATTCGTTTCGATCTTGCCCGCACCGAAGGTTATCGCAATTTCTGCAACAAGCTCTGGAACGCCGCGCGTTTCGTGCTGATGAATACCGAAGAGCAGGATAACGGTTTGTCTGCTGCACCTTGTGAATACAGCCAGGTGGACCGCTGGATTACCTCCCGTCTGCATCAGGTAACCGCAGTTACCAGCAGCGCGATCGACAACTACCGTTTTGACCTGGCGGCTCAAGCCCTTTACGAGTTCACCTGGAATGAGTACTGCGACTGGTATCTGGAACTGTCAAAAATATCGCTGCAATCCGATGACGAGGCGCTGCAACGCGGCACCCGTAAAACCTTGCTGACGGTTTTGGAGTCGATTTTACGTTTGGCGCATCCGATTATGCCGTTTATTACCGAAGAAATCTGGCAGCGGGTTGCACCATTGGCGGGAATTAAAGGCGATACCATCATGTTGCAGCCTTACCCGGTTGCCGATGAAGCGCAAATCGATGCTAACGCCATCGCCGAAACCAACTGGGTAATGAGTTTTATTCTGGGCGTGCGCCGCATTCGTGGCGAAATGAATATCGCTCCGAGCAAACCACTGCCGATATTATTGCAAAGCGGCTCGGAGGCCGATCAACAAAGTTTAGCCAACAACCGGATTTATTTACAAAAGCTGGGCAGGCTGGAATCAATCACCTGGTTAAACACTGATGACACCACGCCCGAATCGGCGATGGCCTTAGTCGGCGAGATGAAAATCCTGATTCCGATGGCGGGCTTAATCGACAAGGAAGCGGAACTGGCACGACTGGAAAAGGAAATACAAAAAATCCATAACGACCTGCCTAGAGTCGAGGGCAAGTTGAATAACCCGGCGTTTGTCGACAAAGCGCCTCAGGAAGTTATCGATAAAGAACAAGCCAAACTGGCTGATTTACGTTCGATGCTTAACAACCTGGAAGAACAGCAACGTAAAATTCGGTCGTTGTAAGAAAGGCAGGTGACGGGTGAAGGGGCGATTATTGCTTCTGTGGGCGCGAATTTATTCGCGCCTAGCTATTCAGTCAACTTTATTCTGACAGTTAAGCAACTGGATGTGGGGGCGACTTCAGTCGCCACTTGGCGGCTAAAGCCGCCCCCACAGTGACAGGCACCTGTCATTTCTAAATTGACTAAATACTCGTCAACAACGCGAATAAATTCGCGCCCACAGCCTTTAGCCCATCGCCTTGCCCCTTTTTAACCTATATTTGCTCAAATAATTGCAAACAACTGACCAAGCAATCATCCTATGAATACGGCACTAACAGATTTACAATTTAGCGGCCTTATACGGCGCTTGATTGAAAAAGGATTGCTCACTGCCAATGATGCGCGAACCCATAACCAGGAAGCGTATAAAAAACAGGTCTCGCTAATACGCTATCTTGTCAGCCATAAGCTTATTGACAGCAAGGTGATCGCATTCCAAGCCTCCATTGAATTTGGAATGCCTTTTTTTGACCTGAATGCAATCGACTTCCGTAAACTCCCGGTAACGCTGGTAGGTGAAAAACTCATCCGAAAATGCCATGCGCTTCCCCTTTTTACCCGGGGAAAAACACTATTTGTCGCCATATCCGATCCATCCGATTTTCACGCCCTGGATGACATAAAGTTCCACAGCCGCCTTAATCCCGAAGCCGTTCTGGTTGAAGAAGATAAGCTTGCCAAAACCATTGAGGCCGCCTTAGAGGCCGCCGATGCCTCAATGACGGATATGCTTGACGAGGATTTGGACAACCTGAACATCAGCGGGGGCGAAGAAGATGCCGCTAAAGCCGAAGTCAACTCAGACATTGATGATGCACCTATTGTGCGTTACGTTAACAAGATATTGCTAGACTCGATCAAACAGGGGGTATCCGATATACACATGGAACCCTACGAAAAAATTTTCCGCATCCGCTACCGATCTGACGGCATACTTCGCCAGGTTGCCATGCCACCCCAAAGCATCGCCAACAGACTTATCTCCCGCATCAAGGTGATGTCTAAAATGGATATTGCCGAACGTAGGATCCCTCAGGATGGCCGTATCAAAATGACCTTATCCAAAAATCGCGCCATTGATTTCCGGGTAAATACCTGTCCTACCCTATTCGGCGAAAAAGTCGTACTGCGTATTTTGGATCCTACCAGCGCCCAGCTAGGCGTCGAAAAACTGGGTTTTGAACCGGAACAACAAAGGATATTCCTTGAAGCCATCAACAAACCTTACGGTTTAGTCCTGGTGACAGGGCCAACGGGTAGCGGTAAAACCGTTACCCTCTATACCGGTTTAAATATCCTGAATACCGTGGAGCGCAATATTTCCACCGCCGAAGATCCCGTTGAAATCACCGTAGAAGGCATCAACCAGGTCAATATGAACCCTAAAGCAGGCCTGACCTTTGCCAGTGCTTTACGGGCTTTTTTACGGCAGGATCCTGATATCATCATGGTCGGCGAAATTCGTGATTTGGAAACCGCCGAAATCGCCGTTAAAGCCGCACAAACCGGACATTTGGTGCTATCAACCTTGCATACTAATGACGCCCCGCAAACCTTAAATCGGCTACTGCAAATGGGCATACCGGCCTTCAACATCATTTCTTCGGTTAATTTGATTATGGCGCAACGTCTGGGCCGGAGGCTTTGTGAACACTGTAAAGTCCCGGCCAACCTTCCCGATAAAGTGCTCCTTGAGACCGGCTTTAAGCCAGAAGAGTTACGCGATCTTAAAATGTTCAGTGCGGTCGGCTGCGATCATTGCACCAATGGCTATAAAGGTCGAGTCGGTATTTATCAAGTCCTGACGCTGACCGAAAAAATGCGTACACTGATCTTAAACGGCGGCAATACCGATCAACTGGCGGAGTGCGCGCTGGCTGAAGGTTTTAATGATTTGCGTAGATCGGGACTCAACAAGGTAAGCATGGGAATAACCAGTCTGGAAGAAATTGATCGGATCACCAAGGAATAATCATGGCACAGCAAACTGAACAAATAGATTTCGTCTGGGCGGGAACCGACAAAAACAAAAAGAAAACCGGTGGCATAATCTCTGCAAGAAGCGAAATCACCGCGAAAACGGAGCTAAGACGACAAGGCTACCGCGTCATTAAACTCAAGAAAAAACCCAAACCGTTATTCAGCGCAAAAATCCAAACTATCACGCCGGGCGACATAGCCATTTTCGCCAGACAGCTTGCCACCATGCTTAAAGCGGGGGTGCCTTTGGTTCAGTCGTTCGAGATTGTCGGTAAAGGCCATGATAATGCTAGCATGGAAGCCCTGCTGATGGGCATCAAAGCCGATATTGAAGGCGGCGACACCTTGGCCGAAGCGCTAAACAAAAAATCGCTGTATTTTGATGAATTATTTTGTAACTTGGTTGAAGCTGGCGAACAGGCGGGGGTATTGGAAACGCTGCTGGATAAAATCGCTACCTACAAAGAAAAAACCGAGTCGATGAAGAAAAAGATCAAAAAGGCGCTGACCTATCCGATCGCGGTTATTGTTGTCGCTTTTATCGTCACCACCATCCTGCTGATTTTTGTGGTGCCGGTATTTGACGATATGTTTAAAAGTTTTGGTGCGGATCTGCCCGCCTTCACTAAAATGGTTGTCCATATGTCTGAATGGATGCAGGCTTGGTGGTACGTTGTTGTTGGCGTTGTTATTGGCGCCGTTTACGTATTCGGCTATTTTAAAAAACGTTCCAAAGCATTTAATCACTTTCTGGATAAAACTCTGCTGAAATTACCGGTAGTCGGCCTCATTTTAAACAAGTCTGCCGTTGCGCGTTTTGCCAGAACCTTGGCAACCATGTCCGCAGCCGGGGTACCCTTGGTCGAAGCGTTGGAGTCCGTCGCCGGAGCCTGCGGCAATATTATCTACTCAGAAGCCGTGTTAAAAATGCGCGAGGAAGTAGCAACGGGGCAACGGCTTCAATTTGCGATGCAACAGTCCAATCTTTGGCCGAACATGGTGATACAGATGGTGGCTATCGGCGAGGAATCCGGCTCGATGGATTCCATGCTGTTGAAAGTTGCCGATTTTTTCGACGAAGAAGTCGACAACCTGGTCGATAATTTAAGCAGCTTAATGGAACCTATTATTATGGTGATACTGGGCATTTTAGTCGGCGGTCTGATTGTCGCAATGTATTTACCGATATTTAAAATGGGTGCGGCGATTTGAAAAAAAATCAGGCGAAAGGTACAAGGCGAAAGACGAAAAAACCCTGGCGCCAATACAATTTATCTTGAGCCTTTAGCCTTTAGCCTTTCACTTACTCCTCAAAAAACACCGATGCAACAGCTTAATACCTTTTTAACTATAAGCCCTTTATTCTCACTTTTAGCCGGTGTTATCGGCTTGCTGGTCGGCAGCTTTCTCAATGTCGTCATCTATCGATTACCCATCATGATGCAACAAGGATGGCGCAAGGAATGTACCGAATACTTGCAACTTAATCAGGAAACGGCGCAAACCGAAAAAGAAGAAACTTTCAACCTGGCTTTTCCTTTATCACGCTGCCCAAAATGCAATACGCCGATCAAGCCTTACCAGAACATCCCGGTCATCAGCTATGTTTTTTTAAGGGGAAAATGTGCGCAATGCGGCTGTCGCATTTCGCTACGCTATCCGATCATAGAAGCTTTCACCGCGATAACATCTTTCATAGTCGCCTGGCATTTTGGCTACACGCCTCAAGCCGCCTTCGCCCTGCTGCTGACTTGGTCGTTGATTGCATTAATCTTTATTGATATTGACCACCAGTTACTGCCTGATTCCATCACTCTACCGGTGCTTTGGCTGGGTCTGTGCCTGAGTCTATTTGATGTATTTACTGATGCTCACGCCAGCATCATCGGCACTGTTGTCGGCTATGCAGCCCTTTGGTCGGTATTTCATCTGTTTAAACTGATAACCGGCAAAGAAGGCATGGGCTATGGCGATTTCAAATTACTGGCTTTATTCGGTGCCTGGCTAGGCTGGCAGTACCTGCCGATTATTATTTTATTATCATCACTGGTCGGCGCAATCATCGGTCTATGCATGATTATTTTTGTCAAACACGATCATAACGTGCCCATCCCTTTTGGACCTTATTTAGCAGCAGCAGGATGGATCGCACTATTATGGGGAAACGATCTTAACCAACTCTATTTGACCACTGTAGGTTTGTAAAATCGTGTTGAAAGTCGGATTAACCGGCGGCATAGGCTGTGGAAAATCGACAGTTGCCCGGATCTTTTCTGCTTTAAATATCCCGGTGCTTGATGCTGATGAAATAGCCCATCGACTGGTCGAAAAAGGGCAGCCGGCACTCGCTCAAATACGACAGGAATTTGGCCCCACCATCCTCAACCCAGATGACTCGTTGAATAGAAAAAACCTCAGGGAACTGGTTTTTTCCGATCTCAAACAGAAACAAAAACTTGAATCGATACTTCATCCATTAATCTACAAAACCCTGCAAACAGAACTTGAACAACTCATTGCTCCGTATTCCATAATCAGCATTCCATTATTATTCGAAACCGGCATGACGCATCTTGTTGACCGGATACTGGTTATCGACTGCCCTATTGAGACACAAATTGAACGCGTTACGATTCGAGATAAGCTGACCATTGCAAGAATACAGCCCATAATCGACAGCCAGGTGTCCAGGGCATTCAGAAAAGCAAACGCCGACGACCTGATTGATAACTCGAATACTGATTATAGACTTGCAGAACAGGTAAAAAAACTGCACAATTTATACCTTTCATTAAGCGCTTACCAGGATTAACTTGTCTGTGAATACCACGATTACCTATGAATTCCCACTCAATGAACGCATCCGGGTTTTTATACGGCTAGAACAACTTTTCCTGCAATTCAGCCATTTTTTAACGGGTGATACGGTTAACGATAAACGCGCTGCAATCAGCGTGCTGCTCGATATCATGACTATTTTTAGACGCAATGATCTCAAATCAGAAATACTGAAAGAGCTGGATCGGCATGCCAACGTACTCAATAAAATTGCCCATAACCAAAGCGTCGACACTCAAAAACTGGAAGAACTACTTAGCACATTAAATCAAACCAGTAAAAACCTCTATGCCACTAACGGAAAAATCGGCACCCTTGTCATGGAAAGCGACCTATTCCAGAGCATTGCTCAACGTAGTTCCATCCCTGGAGGAACCTGTTCTTTCGACTTACCCGAATTCCATTACTGGCTTGAGCAGGATGAAGCTACTCGATTAAAAGACCTGGAACACTGGAGCAGCCCATTTAATGACATTCGTATCGCAATTGACCTGATTCTTAATTTTATTCGTCATTGCAGCGCCCCTACTCATGAGATCGCTGAAGCCGGTTTTTTTCAATTTTCGCTGGACGCCCACCAACCTCACCAGCTCCACCAGCTGCTTAACGTCAGCCTGGATAAATCCATACATTGCTTTGCAGAAATCAGTGGCGGCAAACACCGCTGCACCATCCGGTTCATGGTGCCGTCTACCGACAATAAACGCCCAACACAAAGTCCTGACGATATTCCTTTTTATCTGACCCGCTGCCTCTTCTAATGTCGACATCCAATAAAACACTGATTGTAAAGTGTCCTAACTGCGGATGCTCTGTACCCTGGACTCCTGAACAAGTCTCCAAACCTTTCTGCTCCGAACGGTGTAAATTGATTGATTTGGGAGAATGGGCAATGGAAGAAAAAACAATTCCCGGAGAATCATTGTCGCTGGACGACTATAATGACGACATAGTTGCCGATGACGATCATTTTTTCCATTAATCCGGTTAGTCTGGCTACGCAAGCTGAAGGGTAACTCATACTAAAGACATCTACTCATGGCTATAGAAATAGAACATAAATTTTTGCTCGCCAATGATGACTGGCGCAAATACGTTAGCCATTCGGTAGAATATCGGCAAGGCTATTTAAGCTCTCAGGCAACCAGCTCAATCAGGGTGCGCATCAGCAATGATCACGCCTGGCTGAATATCAAAACGGCGACTGTCGGCACTCACCGGCATGAATATGAATATGAAATTCCAATGACTGATGCAAACGAAATATTAATGCATCTTTGCAGAAAACCATTAATCGAAAAAGCCCGTCATTTCGTCACTGATGATAATCATCTTTGGGAAATAGATGAGTTTGCAGGCGACAATCAGGGCTTGATAGTCGCTGAAATTGAACTGGACGAAACAGGACAATCTTTTTCCAAACCTGACTGGCTAGGCCTGGAAGTCACCGGGGATTTACGTTATTACAATAACAATCTTGCAATACATCCTTATTCAGAATGGCGCGAAGACTAAATGAGCCTCTATTGACGATGCCATTACTTGCCTCGGTATCACAGCAAACCCGGCTAAATGATGTGTTTAACAAACTCGGCATTCAATCATCCCATGCTTTCTGCTAGAATAACGCCTTAAATTAGAAATCAACTTTCCGGGTAATAATTATGACTTTTGTAGTCACCGAAAACTGTATTAAATGCAAATTTACTGACTGTGTAGATGTATGTCCTGTAGATTGCTTTCATGAAGGCCCTAACTTTCTGGTTATTGATCCAGATGAGTGCATCGATTGCACGTTATGCGAACCTGAATGCCCCGCCAACGCAATTTTTGCCGAAGATGAATTGCCTGAAGGACAGGAAGTTTTCATCGCATTAAATGCTGAACTGGCCAAACAATGGCCTATTATTACCGGTGTAAAACCGCCTTTACCTGATGCGGATGATTGGAACGGGAAAGAAGGCAAACTCGATCTATTGGAAAGATAGGTTAGCGTAGACCCTGCGCCATCCTTAAGCTGTTTGTGGAAAGCTAACAGCTTAGCGTATGGCGCACGTCATCGCTTAATGATGACTACAAAACAGAAGCAACCAAAGCAAACACAAACACGAAAATCACAAAAAGCGCAAATAGGCCTTTCTTAGTCAGTCCCTCCCTCATCAGCTTCAACTCGGTCAATAATGCGAGCTTACTATCCTCCGCGTTAAAGATTCTTTTACATCGCCCACGAAATGTTTGCATTTCCTCCTGTGCTTCCTGTTCGGCAATAATCTCGGCAATTTTTGAGTAAAAATGGCCACATTCCGGACACTTAATATCACTATCGTTACGTTCATGACCACAGACTGAACACTGACTCATTTGATCCTCCACAAAATTATTTTTTAAAATTCCTCGTCAAACCGGTACGGCTCCATATGAATGGATTTGACTCGCCGCCCGAGCATAATACAAGCTCCGTTATAGCGTTCATTCCCGGTTGAAGAAAACTCAAACAAAAATGCCCGTCGCACACGCATCTTCCCGGTTTGGTCTCTGGCCAGCCGGATGCTGTTTAGCGCAACATACTCATCCAGCATTTGGACATCCAGATTCGAGCAATGCGCCCTGACTGCTTTAAGTGCAATCTCCTTGACCTGCTGCCCGTTAAACCAGTACAGATATGCACCCAGCAATAAAGCGATTAAAATAAGATCATCCCACATTGTTTATGACCCTGTGTTGTTTACTAAAACTTAGCTATATTCGCCCTATTGCACTAAGATTTTCCGGCAAATCTCCCCTGCAATTACAGGAGAGCAAATATCTGTCCGTGCAGTCGAAGGAGAAAAACATGAAACTACCCATTACCGGCGGCTGTCTTTGCGGTGCGGTCAGATATAAAATATCGACTAAACCTATCAGTGGTTTCAACTGCCATTGTCGAACCTGTCAAAAAGCGATTGGCGCCCCCTATTTTGCCGGCCTATTTGTTCCAAGCTCAGCGCTTACCATAACCGGTAACTATAAAGAATATGCCACAGTTGCGGCAAGCGGCAATACCGTTTATCGTGCTTTTTGCCCGAAATGCGGAACCTCGTTGTTTGGCAGGAACAGCACCTTTACCAACATAAGAACAGTCGCCGCCGCAACGCTTGATGATCCCGGTATTTTTCAGCCAAAAAAAGATATTTGGGTTGCAGATGCCCAGCCATGGGACACTATGAACCCTGATCTGCCGAAATTTAACGGCAATCCCTTGCATTGATTACTATTTTGGAGAATTTATGAATTCCGGACAACTTAACACCATCGAAATACAGCCTGAATCCGAGCACCTATATTCCGTCATATGGTTACATGGATTAGGCGCCGATGGTCATGATTTTGAAGGACTGATTCCCGAACTGCTGTTAACCGCGAAAGCCAATATCCATTTCATCTTTCCCAATGCGCCGATCCAGGCTGTCACCATCAACGGAGGCATGTCGATGCGCTCCTGGTACGACATTTTGGAGATGTCGCTGGAGCGCAAAGTCGATATTGACGGTATCTATCAATCAGCCAACTTGATTGAACCATTGATCCAGCAGGAAATTGACAAGGGTATCCCATCAACACATATTTTACTGGCCGGGTTTTCCCAGGGAGGCGTGATTGCGCTTCATACCGGCTTAAAGTACCCGCATCAATTGGCCGGAATTGTTGCGCTGTCGACTTATTTGCCGACAATTGAACAATTAAAAACCGAACATTCAGCCGTCAATAAGGCTACACCGATATTTATGGCTCACGGCATCATAGACCCCGTCGTTGCAGTCGAGTCCGGCAAAGCCGCATTCGATACGCTAAAATCGATGGATTACAATATCGAATGGCATGATTACATTATGGAACACAGTCTTTGCATTGAAGAAATTCAACACATTTCAGCGTTTATCAATTCAATTTTTAGATGCCCTTCAGCAAATAATTAAAACGACGAACGACCGCAAAAACAGTTACTTACTTCTGCATGCAGTCGTTCGCGGCATTACCCATTAATAAGGGCTAACTTTACGAGCACTAAGCCCGTTTAATGTGCTGCGGCAGAATATCACGTTTTGTTGCGCCGGTGTAAAGCTGCCTTGGACGCCCTATTCTTTGCTCAGGATCGGCTATCATTTCATCCCAATGAGCAATCCAGCCCACGGTTCGGCCCATAGCGAACATCGCGGTAAACATGTTACTGGGTATGCCTAATGCATGCAGCACAATGCCGGAATAATAATCGACGTTCGGGTAAAGTTTTTTCTCGACGAAGTATTCATCTTCAAGGGCGATGCGCTCCAACTCCAGCGCTAATTTGAATATTTTATCATCATGCAGACCTAATTCCGTGAGTACTTCATGACAGGTGTCACGCATTAACTTGGCACGCGGGTCATAGTTTTTATAAACCCGATGACCAAAACCCATCAGCCTGAACGGATCGCTTTTGTCCTTGGCCTTGTTTATAAAGGTAGTAATGTTGGAAACATCGCCAATCTCCTCCAGCATATTGAGTACAGCCTCATTAGCACCGCCATGGGCTGCTCCCCAAAGGCAGGCAATCCCGGCAGTAATACAGGCATAGGGATTGGCGCCACTGGAACCGGCTAAGCGCACGGTTGAAGTCGAAGCATTTTGTTCATGATCGGCATGCAGGATCAAAATTCTGTCCAACGCTCTGACCAAGACAGGATTAGGCGAGAACTCGTCACAAGGCGTACCCAGCATCATCCGCATAAAGTTTTCAACGTAATTTAGCTTATTTTGCGGATACATAAACGGTAAGCCGGTGCTGTACTTATGACACATCGCCACGATGGTCGGTACTTTGGCGATCAGGCGAATGGCGCTCAGGTCACGATCTTTCTTAGATTTAATGTCCAGCGCGTCATGATAAAACGATGACAATGCACCAACAACACCCACCATAATGGCCATCGGGTGTGCATCGCGACGGAATCCTTTAAAAAAGTTAGTCAGTTGATCGTGCACCATCGTGTGCAGGGTTATGGTGTCTTCGAACTTCTGTATTTCATCGGTGTCGGCTAATTCGCCATTCAACAGCAGATAACAAACCTCCAAAAAAGTACAATGTTCTGCAAGTTGCTCGATAGGGTAACCGCGATAAAGCAGTATGCCTTTCTCGCCATCTATATAGGTTATCGCTGAACTGCAACTGGCCGTGGAGGTAAACCCGGGGTCATAGGTAAACATACCGGTCTGTTGGTACAAAGTTTGAATATCTACTACATCGGGCCCCGTAGCTCCAGATAAAATCGGCAGCTCACATAAAGACTGAGCTTTCTCATTTAAGGTAACACTGCGCAGTTTAGTCATAGGTTTTCTCGGTGTTGAAACATAGTCTGTAGCGGCATAAAAAGGATAGCTAAATCATTAAGTTACGAGATTTAGCCGGCCTTTTGTGCAATTGATCTTCGCTAGTATTCTAAAGGGAACTTGCTTATACAATAACAGCCCCCAAAACATCATTCATCTATTTAGCTAGTGGCGTAAAGCATGCAATCAAGCCGAAACAGCCCTGTCTAGGGTCTGTTTTGCCAGTTCAGTCACCTTAGCCCAATTTTTCGATTTTATCACATCTGCTGGCACCAGCCATGACCCGCCAACGCAGGCAACATTGCTTAACTGCAAGTAACTGTTGTAATTTTCCGGCGAAATACCGCCTGTCGGGCAAAAAGTCACGCCAGGAACAGGCCCGGAAATAGATTTTAGCATGGGTATGCCACCCGCCGCTTCGGCAGGGAAGAATTTAAAATGATCCAGTCCATACTCCATGCCTAACATCAGTTCCGACAAGGTGGCTATGCCCGGAATCAACGCTATATTTCCGGCCTGAGCAGCGGCTAGAAGCTTCGGCGTTAATCCGGGACTAATCGCAAAAACGGCACCGGCCTGTTCTGCTGCTTTCAATTGTTCGGGCGTAGTAATGGTGCCCGCACCGACGATGGCGCCTTCGACTTCCTGACTGATAAGCCTGATCGCATCAAGTGCTATCGGCGTGCGTAACGTAATTTCCAACACTTTGATGCCGCCAGCAACCAAAGCTTTGGCCAGAGGAACAGCATCCTCTAAATTCTGGATGACCATTACAGGCATCACCGGGCAAGTATTTAAAATAATGTTAGGTTGAATTTTCCAGTTATTTTTAGTCATTGTTTTACCAAATTTTTATAGTTATTAATCGGCGACAAACAGGTTGGTGGCGCCGGTTTCAGCGGAAGATGCACCCAGACGGAAACCGCCAAACAACTCACGGCCCATGCCGAAATGATGGCCTTTGGCGCTATTCGCTGCCGGAATGCGGGCATTAAACTCATCCGCGTCTACCAGTACATTGACCTCGCCGGTTTGGGTGTTCAGATGGATGATGTCGCCGGTGCGCACTTTCGTTAACGGACCGCCCTCTTCACACTCGGGACACATGTGGATAGCTGAGGGAACTTTACCCGAAGCGCCGGACATGCGTCCATCCGTGACCAACCCGACCTTGAAGCCTCTATCCTGCAACACGCCCAAAGGCGGCGTCAATTTGTGCAGTTCGGGCATACCGTTGGATTTCGGCCCCTGGAAGCGGAGCACCACAATAACATCTTTCTCCATTTCGCCACGCTTAAAGGCCGCAACCACATCGTCCTGATCATCAAATACCATCGCAGGCGCCTCAACGATCTGGTGTATTTCTGCCACAGCGGAAACTTTGGACACCCCGCGTCCCAAATTACCGTGCATAACATGCAAGCCGCCACCGGTTGCAAAGGGTTTGGCGACCGTACTGATAACTTTCGCGTCCAAAGACGCTTCAGGGCAAGGCACCCAGGTTAATTTGCCGTCAATCAATTTTGGTTCTTGTACATAATTCTTCATGCCGCGTTGGTCTGCAACCGTCAGAATATCCTCATGCAACAGGCCATTCTTTAACAGTTCGGCAATCAATACACCCATGCCGCCGGCGGCCTGGAAGTGATTGATGTCTGCATGACCGTTCGGATAAATACGAGTTAAAAACGGTATGGCTCTGGAAAGATTATCAAAATCATCCCAGTTAATAATGATGCCCGCTGCACGTGCAATGGCGACCAGATGGATGGTGTGATTGGTGGAACCGCCCGTTGCCAATAAGCCGACAATGGCATTCACAATCGCTTTTTCGTCGATCGCATGTCCAATCGGACGGAAATCATCGCCCAACGCAGTAAATTTTAAAACCTGTCTGGCTGCGGCTTTGGTCAGTTCATCGCGCAATGGCGTATAAGGGTTGATGAACGAACTACCCGGCAGATGCAGGCCCATAATCTCAACCATCATCTGGTTGCTGTTTGCTGTGCCGTAAAACGTACAGGTACCCGCACTGTGATAGGACGCGGACTCGGACTCCAGCAATTCTTTACGGCCGATTTTACCCTCGGCGTAAAGCTGGCGGATGCGCACTTTTTCTTTGTTGGGCAGGCCGCTAGGCATAGGACCGGCTGGCACGAACACGGCGGGCAAATGGCCGAAACTCAACGCGCCGATCAGCAGTCCGGGCACAATCTTGTCACAGACGCCCAAGTACAATGCACCGTCAAACATGTTATGACTTAAAGCCACGGCCGTAGCCATGGCAATCACATCACGGCTAAATAACGACAGTTCCATACCGGGACGACCTTGAGTGACGCCATCGCACATAGCCGGCACGCCGCCGGCAAACTGGGCAACGCCGCCGACTTCCTTAATGGCGGCCTTGATCAGCGCCGGTGCGTCCTTAAACGGCTCATGCGCCGACAGCATGTCATTATAAGAAGAGACAATCGCAATATTGGCTTTTTTATAACCCGTTAAATCGCTTTTTTCACCGGCTCCGCAAGCGGCAAAGGCATGAGCCAGATTGCCGCAAGCAAGCTCGGCACGATGCGGCTCTTTTTTAGCCGCCGCATCAATACGCGCCAAGTAGGCAGCACGCGTTTCACGACTGCGCTCAATAATTTCGTTAGTCACTTGTTCTAATACGGGATGCATAGTTGTTCCTTCTGTCTATAGTTAATCGTTGCGGCAGGATGGACAGCGGCAATAGCCGATAGCTATCCCAGCTTGTTATCTATTTCATTCTTCCCAGACTCTTTCGTCTCTGGCGATTAATTCGTCAGCGGCCTCAGGCCCCCATGTTCCGGCCGGATAGGGTTTCGGTGCAACATCGGCATGCGCCCAGGCATCCTGTATGGAATCGATCCAGGCCCAAGCTTGCTCAATCTCTTCGCGGCTAAGAAATAAGGTGGGGTTGCCCCGCATCGCTTCAAGCACCAACTTCTCATAACCGCCGAAAATCTTGCTGTTTTTGAAGGTGTCAGAAAAACTTAAATCCAGCTTGGTTTTTTGCAGCTTAATATTTTCATCGATACCCGGAATTTTGTTCAGCATCTGAATTTCTATGCCTTCATTCGGCTGCAAGTGAATGATCAGCTTATTAGACGGCAGATCTTCAAAGCTTTCTTTAAAGATGTTATGCGGCAACCGCTTGAACTTAATGACAATTTCAGTGCGCTTATAGGACATCCGTTTACCCGTGCGCAGATAAAACGGCACCCCGGCCCAACGCCAGTTATCAATAGCCACTTTCAACGCGACAAAGCTCTCTGTGGTACTTTCCGTATTAGCGCCGACTTCTTCAAGATAGCCAGGCACCGGCTTGCCGTTGATCTCCCCCGCCGAGTACAGCCCACGAACGGTTTTTAGCTCGACATTTTCCTTGGTAATCGGCCGAAGCGCGGCAAGAACCTTTATTTTTTCATCGCGTATGCTTTGCGCTTCCAGATTGACCGGCGGCTCCATCGCTACAAAAGTCAGAATCTGCAACAAATGATTTTGCAGCATGTCACGCAACTGACCGGTCTTGTCAAAATAATCCCAGCGCCCTTCAATACCGACTTCTTCAGCGACGGTAATTTGAACATGGTCAATGGTATTGTGATCCCAGTTGGTAGTAAAAATGGCATTGGCAAAACGCAATGCTAATAAATTAAGTACCGTTTCTTTACCCAGATAATGATCGATACGATAGACCTGTTTTTCGTTGAACACCTCGGCAACCGCATCATTAATATCTTTTGAAGATTTAAGATCATGGCCTATCGGCTTTTCCATCACCATGCGCGATTCTTCATTCAAAACCCCGCACTTAGACAGTCCCTGACAAATATTGGTAAACAAGGAAGGGGCAACGGCAAAATAGTTCACCATGACCCTGGATTGCCCATCAATAAGGGCATTCAACAGCGGGTATTGATCCATCTGGGTTAAATCTATTTTCAGATAAGCAAGTCTTGTCGAAAACCTCGCCCAGATTTTTTCATCGATTATTTCATTTAAAAACTCTTGCAAACTTTCATGGATAATCTCGATGAACCCTGAATTATCGCCCTCATGCCTATCTATGCCAATGATACGAGTATCAGCTTCAAGCAAATTAGCTTTTTCAAGTCGATACAGAGAAATAAGCAACTTACGGCGGGATAAATCGCCTAAAGCGCCAAAGATAACCAGATCACAAGGTTTGAATACTGTTGTTTCGTTCATAAATGCGTTGATGAGTAAATAGTGATAGCAGGCATCAGCCCAATAATTTATAAGCAGATTATAACATCTTATTGTCGCAGAATTTGCTTTAGGGTCATAGGATGACCTGACGAATACAGGCACAGCCTAGCACTGTACCGGGAACGAAGTGCATCAATTGCGAACCAGATTCGCAGAACAGTTTTAACAAACCCATCCCGTATCGAATCGATATTAATTGACAGTATTCTTGAGATTCTTTTATAGTATTGATCCGCTACTATACTAAAAAGAGGATATTTTATGCATCATGCTTGTGCCAACTTGGCCACCAAGATTGTTGACCGCTCAAAATATCAACGTGAAGTAGTTTATCCAGAGGATGCATAAACCTCAGGTGGAAATCGGTTCCTGCGTTGATGAAAGGCATAGTATTCATATCAACCTTAGGTACGTCCATTGATGATTTAACACAACAAAAGGTATAAAAAAATGAGCGCAATAGCACAAAAAAAAGACAATTTCTGGCTGTATGTGGGTTGTACAATAGCTGCTTTATTGATAGTTATCACCGTAGTCAAGCAAAGCGAAGATGACAAATTCGCTCCCATCAAACAGCAGCTGGAAGAAGAAACAGCCCAGATGAATATCCGAGTATTGAACTGAAGTTCATTATCCTCGTGACAAGACGCCCTATTATAAAGAGACAGCAGGCTTTAATTAACCTGCCTGTAGATAGGCGATAATTGTTATCAACCTTAGCGTGGGCACACACCGCGTAAAATACTAATCAGGAGAGCACCATGAAACTTAATTTGATCTGCCTATCGGCGGCATTAGCTTTTTTTTCCGGAACAACGTTAGCAACAGAATATATTTACCGGGATCTTATGGCTAATACACTGCCCTCTGCGGTATGTGACGTAGAATCTCAAGCCATTGCAACCGCATCAAAAGCCTATAACATTAAAAGATACAGCAAAACATTTTGCCAATCGCAAGGTTACGGCTGGCATGTTGAAAAAGTGAAGGATGAAGGTAAAGCGGCCTGCACACCATGCGCTGGCGCTAATCAAGGCAAAAGCCAGTGTCATCTGGAAGATATGGTTGTCACTTGCAAACGCATCAAACCCGGTTCGGTCGGCATGTTGCCCGGAAAAAGTTAATAATCCTCAGGCGAGCAAGAGACACACTCACCTCTTGCTCGTTCTTAATCGTCCTCATGCGGAATTCCCCTTTAAACTTTTCTGACCGCAACATTTGCCACAGCCTAACGCGACGGTTGTCTTGACGCCGTATAGGCGTTGCAGCGGTATCATTGTCGTTCAGCGCTCTTGACGAATGCAATGTCACTAAACGCGGAAAGCGTAATAAAGCACCCACCGGTTATCATCTTCAATGAAGTTGATCCTTTTGGCCCTTAACCGCTTTGTTGGCTGAATGAAAAATACCGCCTATATATCAATTTATTCGATATAAACATCGAATAATATCATTATATTAATAACAAAAATCGCACTACACTATTTCCAATCTCATCAAAACGATAAAGCTTTTTAAGTCCGTCCTCCTTACTATACAAGGATGTTTTTTGAGCGGGTTCCGACCCGCTTTTTTTTCGCCGGGAGAGAATGGCATAAGCGGAAACCCGCTGATGATCACGCGTTTTTATTAGAGGTAAGGAATAAGGTTATGCCATTACAAAATTTAGTTGAATATTTCAATGACCGCTTCGGGCAGGAGCATCGCTCCAGTTTTAGGCCCTTTATTCTGGAACAGGGGAAAATAAGCGGCCTGTTCGGCCCGGTTCGGATAGACAGCAGTTTTTCGCCGCTACGACAGACCTTAAAACCTGCGGCGATCATTGGACATACCGCCAAAATCAAAGTGTCCACTTATGAAGTTCAGCATCTGTATTCAAGCGAAATTGAAAACCTGTTGCCTCATCATTCACTCCAAACCAATGAATTTGAATCTATCATTAATTTTGACCGCTTATCCCGCACCGTGCACATGCTAAATTTTTTACCGTTAACGCATTTGCACGACCTGCTTTTTTTGGAGGTAGATCCACGCCATATACTTGGCGTGAAACAGGATCACGGCGCTTATTTTCAAGAAGTCATTACGCAGTGCGGATTGGAAACTAAAAATATCGTTATCATACTGGCCGTAAACAGCCAATATATACGTTATCATCAAGTACTGATTGAGGGCTTGGAAAACTATCGACATCGAGGTTATCAAATTGGACTTAAATTCGATTCCGTTGCTAAAGAAAGTCAAACATTTGAATTCATTCAAAAATTATCCCCCGATTATGTCAGCTTATCAGCGCGATATCTGGATAATGTACGTGACAATACCTTACCGGCAAAGCTACACCAATTGAAAGCCTTGGTGACCAATACAGGCGGGCAAAGTATTCTGCAACATATTGATGAAAAGAGATCTGATTCCCTGGCCCGCAATACCGGTTTTGATCTGGTGCAGGGTAGTTATTATGAACGATCATTAGCCCCCGTATTTTTGTCGGAATCAAGTGATTCCGGAGCCAGCGCCTATGGCTAGTCCTTTGATTTTTCATCAACTTAACCGACGTCATGCAGAGGATGTCAATAGGGGTAAATGCGTTGCCATGTAAATAACTCAGCTGGCGCGGCATGCTTATGAGTGGAAATCTTTGCCCGCCAGCACTTCCTTGACATAACCGGCCTTGATCACAAAATCGCCGAAGCGTTCGCCCGGTTCCCGCTCTTGGGCATACCGCTGAATAATAGGACTTAGTTCGGCAAGAATCTGTTCCTCGTTGATATTCTCGCGGTACAGTTTATTCAGGCGTTGGCCGTAAAAACCCGCGCCCAAATACAGGTTGTACTTGCCCGGCGCTTTGCCGATAAAACCGATTTCCGCCAGCGATGAACGCGCGCAGCCGTTCGGGCAGCCGGTCATGCGGATCAGGATCGGGTCGTGTTCAAGCCCGGCCTGTTTGATGATCGCATCGAGCTTGTCGAGCAGCGACGGCAAGTAACGCTCGCTTTCGGCCATGGACAGACCGCAGGTCGGAAAAGCCACGCAAGCCATCGAATTCAGGCGCAGCCCGGTCTGGTCATAAGTATTAGCCAGCCGGTATTTTTCCAGCAGGGCGTCGATGACCGGTTTCCGTTTGCTGCTAACCTGCCCGATAATCAAATTCTGGTTGGCGGTGAGCCTGAAATCGCCGTCATGCACGTTGGCAATCTCGCGCAGCCCGGTCATCATCGGGTAATCCTCGGTGTCGAGTATGCGACCGTTCGGGATAAACAAAGTGTGATGCCAGGCATCGTTAGCCCCTTCGACCCAGCCGTAGCGGTCGCCGGAATGTTCGAATACGAAAGGTTTGGGCGGCTCCATAGCCCATCCCAAGCGCCGGTTGAGCTCGAACCTTAACCAGTCGAGGCCCCGGTCCTCGATGGTGTATTTAAAGCGCGCGTGTTTGCGCTGGGTTCGATCGCCGAAATCGCGCTGAATTTTGACGATTTCCTCGGCGACTTGCAGCGTCTTGTGCTTGGGGCAATAGCCGATCACGTCGGCTAGGCGCGGATAGGTTTCCGTGTCGCCGTGGGTCATGCTCAGTCCGCCGCCGACGGTGACGTTAAACCCGAGCAGATGATTATCCTCGGCGATCGCGATAAAGCCGAGATCGTTGGCAAATAGATCGACATCATTGCTCGGCGGAATGGCTAGCGCTATCTTGAATTTGCGCGGCAGGTAATGCTTACCGTAGATCGGCTCTTCATCCTGCCGAGTCGAGGATAACAGTTCCTCGTCCAGCCAGATTTCATGGTAGGCGGTTGTTCGGGGCGTCAAATGCTCACTGAGGCGGCGGGCATATTCGTAGACTTCCGCATGCAGCCGCGATTGGTACGGATTGGGATTGCACATGACATTGCGGTTCACGTCTCCGCACGCGGCAATGGTATCCATCAAGGCGGCGTTGATTTCCGCAATGGTTTTTTTCAGGTCGCGCTTGACAATGCCGTGCAGCTGGAAAGCCTGCCTTGAGGTCAGCCGGATGGCAGGGTTGCACCAAGTGTTGGCGATGCGGTCCACTTCCAGCCATTGCATCGCTGTACACACCCCGCCCGGTACGCGAATACGCACCAGAAACTGGTAGCGAGGCTCCAGCTTTTGCCTGCGGCGCTCGTCCCGCACGTCGCGGTCGTCCTGCTGGTAAATGCCGTGATACTTGGACAGCTGGGTGTCGTCCTCGGCCAATGCGCCGGTCAGCGGGTCTTGCAGGCTTTTGACCAGCGTGCCGCGCAGGTAATTGCTCGCATCCTTGATCCGCTCGACTTCAGCCCGTTTTGCCAATTCTTCCGCAGTTAGTTCGGTCATCGTTTTAACCCTCACCGTTAATACACATCGCGTTGATAGCGTTTTGCCTTTTGCAGATTCGCTAGATAATCTTGCGCATTGTCCAAACCGATTTCAGTCGCCACAATGTTCAGCAGCGCCGCATGCACGTCGTGCGCCATCCGTTTTTCGTCGCCGCAGACGTACAGATGAGCGCCCTCCTGCAACCACGCATACAATTCCTTGCCGTGCTCCGCCAGCAAATGCTGAACATAGATTTTCTGTTCCTGATCGCGGGAAAAGGCGACATTCATGCGGGTCAATACCCCGTTTTTCAGGTAACGCTGCCATTCGGCCTGATACAGAAAATCGGTCTCGAAATGCTGGTCGCCGAAAAACAGCCAGTTTTTACCGGTCGCGCCCACCGCTTCGCGCTCTTCGACAAAAGCGCGGAAAGGCGCGATGCCGGTGCCGGGGCCGATCATTATAATCGGCGTGGAAGAATCAACCGGAAGCTTGAAATTAGTGTTGTGATCGATATAAACAGAAATGGTCGCATCCTCGTCAATGCGCTCGGCCAGAAACGTCGAACCAACCCCTTTACGATTCCGACCGTGCGAGTGGTAACGCACCGCAGCCACGGTGATATGCACCTCGTCGGGATGCTGTTTCAGGCTGGACGCAATCGAGTACAATCGCGGCGGTAGTTTGCGCAGGCAATCGACAAAGGCCTGCGGCGACAGGTGCTCAACGGGGAAATCCGTTACCAGGTCAATAATTTCACGGCCACGCAGATAGTCGTTCAGTTTATGCTTGTCGCCCAGCAACTGATCCAGCTTGCGGTTGTTCGCCAACAAGGCGTATTTTTGCACCATAGGCCGGGTAATGGCGGTGATTTCATAATGACTAAACAACGCGTCATAAAGAAAGCCGTCCTTGCCATTAAGCATAATCCATTCAGTACCGCCAAAGTGCAGGGTCTGCAACAGGGCATCGATCACGTCGGGGGCATTGCTCGGATAAACACCGAGCACATCGCCCGGTTCGTAAGTCAGGCCGGAACCTTCCAGCGACAATTCCAGATGATGAGTTTCCTTGATCGAGCCTCGCCCGTTCAGCACGATATTTTCCAGCAATACCGCAGGAAACGGATGCTTGCGCGAATAGGCGGATGTGCTTGCAACAGACGGCGACGACAGTCCTGCCGCTTGGGGCTTTATGTCCAGCCGGGTGGACAGTTCAGTTAACACCGCATCCA
Organism: Methylobacter arcticus; assembly: GCF_050917435.1. Classification (NCBI taxonomy): domain Bacteria; kingdom Pseudomonadati; phylum Pseudomonadota; class Gammaproteobacteria; order Methylococcales; family Methylococcaceae; genus Methylobacter; species Methylobacter arcticus. The sequence continues at coordinate 602,333 of NZ_CP159583.1, read as the reverse complement.
TCCAGGCTTCGGCATTAGACTCGTAGTCCACATCGCAATCAACCCTGGGATGGATCCGCGTTGCCCCCAACGCTTCCAGGCGGCGATCGAAATCAACGCCGGTTTTGCAAAAAAACTCATAACCGGAATCGCCCAAGCCCAGCACGGCAAACTGCAGGTGCTTGAGTGACGGAGCGCGCTTGCTGGATAAATACTCGACCAATTCCCTGGCATTGTCAGGCGGTTCGCCTTCGCCGTAAGTGCTGACAATGACCAGAAGGTTCTTCTCGGCCTTCAATTGCGGAAGCTTATAATCGCCCATTTTTTTGATGACCGCTTTTAATCCGCGACCGGCGGCCAACCTGTGCATTTGTTCGGCCAACGCTTCACTGTTGCCGGTTTGCGAGCCGACCAGAATGGTAATATCGGCAATATCGTCGGCGCTTGGGACGGATGGTAGCTTGTTGGCAACCAACCCGGACAAATACCCCCCAACCCAGGCAACTTGCTCCGGCGATAAAGCGGCCATGAATTGCTGGAGACAACGATGTTGATCGTCGCTTAATGGCGTCTGACTGCGTTCAGGTAATAATAGGTGCATAGAAATAACCCGGCTCTTAATGGATGTAGGGTAACGCGATATTTTGCAACTTTTCCGGTCAGGTTACGCGATGTCAACCCGACCTACAATACCGGCCATTACCTAGATTTTGGCCCAAAAAAAACCGGTAAGCCACAAGACACCGGCTTCCGGTTATCCGGTCAGCTTGCTGGCTTTTAAAATACTTTACCTTGTCAGGCCCTGTCAAGGCACATGCAACTTTTATCAAAAAGTTGCATGTGCCATCTATTTAGTCGATATAAGTATCTAATAATGTCGCTTTATTCAACCGGACAATCGCACTAAGCTGTAATTAAAAAAATCACCTCGGATTATGCTACGCTCTTAGGCGCTGCGGGTAAATTCGACCTGCAAGACTGTTATTACCGCGTATTACATTCCGCTCATCAGGAGTCAACCCATGCTAATCGGACTACCCAAAGAAATTAAGGACAACGAGAATCGAGTCAGTCTGACGCCAGGTTCAGTCAAGGCGTTAACGCGCCGGGGTCATCGGGTGCTGGTACAAAGCGGCGCGGGGGAAGGCAGCTCGCTTTCGGATGAAGAATATCAGTCTGCCGGCGCTCAAATCGTTGCCCATGCAGAAGATGCCTGGGCGGCTGACATGGTGGTCAAGGTAAAAGAGCCGATTGCATCGGAATATCGCTATCTGCGTCAGGACTTGTTGCTGTTCACCTATCTGCATTTGGCTTCGGATAAAGCGCTGACTGACGCCCTGTTGGCCAGCGGAACCACCGGTATCGCTTACGAGACCGTACAAACCGAAGACGGCAGTTTGCCTTTATTGATACCGATGAGTGAAGTCGCAGGACGTATGGCGACTCAAGTGGGGGCAATCTATTTACAAAAGTCGCATGGCGGTCGCGGTGTCTTAATAGGCGGCGTGCCGGGCGTGGCTCCCGCCAATGTCGTGATTCTGGGCGGCGGCATCGTCGGTACCAACGCCGCGCGGGTCGCCGTCGGCTTGGGCGCGCAAGTCACGGTGCTGGACATCAGCCATGCACGCCTGAAATATCTGGATGACATTTACCGCGGTCAACTGCAAACGCGTATCAGCAATGAATCGACTATCGAAGAGGTCATCGACACCGCCGATCTGGTCATCGGCGCGATTTTAATCCCCGGCGGACGAGCTCCCTGGCTGATTACCCGCAACATGCTGCCGACCATGCGCAAAGGCTCGGTGATCGTTGACGTGGCCGTCGATCAGGGCGGCTGCGTAGAGACCACGCGCCCTACGACTCATAGCCAGCCGACCTATGAAATCGACGGCGTGGTGCATTATTGCGTCGCCAACATGCCGGGCGCTGTGCCGCGCACCAGTACTTTTGCGCTGAACAACCAGACGGCCGACTATGCCTTGCATTTGGCAAACGAAGGCCTGGACGCCGTGCGTAAAAATCCGGCGTTGCAATGCGGACTCAATACCTATCGCGGGGCCGTAACGTATCCCGCCGTGGCGGAAGCGTTCGGCTTAAAATATACCGACCCGCTACAGGCATTGAGTAATTCCTGAGAATAAACTCCCCCGGCAGGAATGGCCTAGTCATTTCTACCGGGAATCATCTTAAGCCGATAACGCTTATCGCTAAAGACAGTGAGCCATTGTGAGCTTGCAAAAAGTCTGCGCTTGGCAGCCGAACAACAACCGAATTATCGTAAAAAATGCAGTTGCACTAGTTCAAAGATTTTATTTCAGCCCGGCAGTCAGTTACGGAATGTTCAGCTGATTATTGGGACAAGCGATGTTGTCTATATTATGTTGGACGGCCTCAAGAATTTTTGTACTCGACCTTATTCGAAAGGAGAACTCAAATGCCGCCATGGTTCATATTCGTGATTATCGGTATTGTCGGCGGCATTGCCGCGGGCTTCTTCGGCATCGGCGGAGGCATCATCATCGTACCCGCGCTTATATATTGGGCCGGTTTCTCCCAGCACATGGCGACCGGAACGACCCTTGCGTTGCTGCTCCCGCCCGTCGGTCTCGCCGCGGCATTCGAATATTACCGGCACGGAAACGTCGATATTAAGGCGGCCGTCATTCTGGCCGCGACCATGTTCATCGGCTCGTGGATTGGCGCCTACTTCGCAAACCAAATGGCGGGGCCGCAGCTCCGTCTGATCTTCGGGCTTTTTGTTTGCGGTCTTGGCGTGTACCTTGTTTATGGCGCTTGCAAGCGGCTTGGGTGGATTTGAATGGAGTCTAAGCGGAGAGACCGCGAGGAGATTTCACAACCGAACTCCCACGTGGAGCTTGGAAATCAGCATAATTATTGTCTTATGGAGTAGGAGCGGCTTTCCGGGGCGAAGATAGCTCTTCAAAGAAATCGAGCTGCTCGTGCAATCTGGTACTGGGATTCATTTGCTCGCTTGCTATGGCTTCGGCAAGAACTATGGGCGCTATTCGGCGCGCCTCGGCAAGCCGATTTAGCAGTAATTGAAAGATGCCCAAAACCTTGCCTTTATCATATTTTTCCATGCCGGAATTAGTCCGCAAATCTTTAATAAGTAAATCTGCTGCCGAGTGATTGCCTGCCGCCGCATAAGGTTTGCGATTGTAGCCGAAGTGCAGCAACAGCCAGAACTCGAAGCATGGATAAGAAGCAATAATTTCGACTTTTTTGGAGTCCCTAACTAAGTTCAGCGCCTCGTCAAAGGTTTCATGAGTGTCCCGGTCGATCGCGCAAAAGACACGATCGAATTTTCCTTGGCGGCTGATTGCTTCAGTAACGATTCCCTTTGGATCGGTATTTCCGCAATGGGTAATTTCCACCAATACGTTGACCCGAAAATGCAAGCTTGCATCTTCCAAATAGCGTTTTCCTGATTTACTGTCTTCGCAAATGACTAATACTTTCGGCTGAGGTTTAAATTTAGGTTTTTGACGTTTGAGAGAATTAGAATCACGCGCCATGTTCAGCCTTTGCGCACAAAGGGAAGACCACGGTAGCGGCCTTCGTAATAGCGCTTTTCCAAGTCTTCGCTTTCACGCCCCTCAAAATCATGGATAGAGCGTAATTGCGTTGCGCCGTTGGCGTCGCGCTCGGTAAGCCAGAACTGGTCGCGGCGCAATAGCTTGGCATCCATCAAATGGGTGTCGTGTGTGGTAAAGATAAGCTGGGCGGGGGAGTCGGATTTAATGTGTTTTGCCACCAAAGAGGCAACAATCTCAGGATGTAAACTACTGTCCAGTTCGTCTACTACTAGGATGCGGTTTTCTTTGGTGAAGCTTGATAGAGAACGAACGCCCCAAGGTAGCCAAAATCCGATTAAATTTTTGGTTCCTTCCGATTCTTCCTGGAAATCAAACTCGGCTTCTCCCAAAGCTGTTCGATGCGTCAATATTGTTCTACTTTTTGGTTTTGAGTCAATTGATTGCAGTAAACCCGCTGAATTAGACGCTAATTGGTCGACACGAATATTTGTGACAGGAACATCCACATCTTGTAGAAATGATGAAATCTCGTTAGCGCAGGAAGGATACTTTTCTGCAAGCTCTTGGCTACTATTTGCCCACCCATCCATATTTCCAGAAACGACTAAAAATCCAGACTGCAACCATTTCAACGGGTGCCTCAATTGATTTAAATCCTCACTACTATTTGCTACGGCTTGCGCAAGAAACAACACCTGCGGCCCGGTGGTTTTTTTCCAGAGCTCATGCAAATCTTTGCCACCTTCCAGCTGTGATCCAAAGGTATATTCGTCGCCGGAAGCCAAGTGACGACGTTCGTATAAGAGCGTTTCTTTACCTTTCGGAAAAACAAGCAGACGTTCTTCGATAATTCGATCTTGGGTTAAAGCCAGCTCAAACTCATAGCGCTGTTCGGCATAAATAAAGTGCAGTTCAACGCGGCTCGGTTGGTCGGCTAGTTGCGGGTCGAAACGGAATGGGGAAACAGGAAGAGCTATATGTTGTGCGCTGGGTTGGCGTTTAGCGGTGTCGCTAACAATGCCAAGTGCTTTTATTAGGTTGCTCTTGCCCGATGCATTTGGGCCATAAATAGCAGCAACTTTTAGCAAGTCGGGAATTTTTTCGCCTTTAACAACAGGCTTAAATACGTTATCGCCTTTCTTCAATCTAGGCGCTGCAACCATAGAAAAGGTTTGCTTTTCGCGAAAAGAACGATAATTGCTGACAGAGAACTCGATTAACATGCAGAAATACCGTAGTTGAATAGTTTATTTCGCCTATTAATATATCTTAATTTCATCTTATATGCATATTTTCTGCATTATAGCCCAATAAGTCACCTCAAAAATTAAACGCCTTAGCCTTGCCGGCCTGCACCTTAAACTGCTTCAACCAGGATTTTCCTGACAACTTTTCAGCCAACGCAACCGCAAGATGCTGCGGGTCAACGCCCATGCCCTTGTTCCGCCCCAAGCCCTGCATACAGGACGGGCAGTTGGTCAGGATGGTGGCCCTGCCCTTTTCAGGCATAGCTTCCGCCAACGATTCGCGCTTGCGATGCAGCATCGCGGCGGAGATGTCGGGACGGGACAAGGACAGCGTGCCCGCCTCTGAACAGCAATTGGGTACGGCCTGAACGCTACCGAATCCGCCGAGCTGATCGAGCACGTCCAGCGCCTTGCCGTCCAGCGAGTCATGGCACGGCGCGTGATACAGATAAGACTCGCTGCCGGTGCTTGCCAATTGCAAGTCCCGCTCCAGCGCATAGCGGGTTATATCGACCAGCCTTCCGCCGAACAACTTGGCCGCTTCCATCTCGTTCAAGCCCTCGCGGCAGGTTCCGCAGGTCACCACGCAGCCGTCGAACTCCAGATGGGTGAACATGTCCCGGATTTGATTCAGCAGGATGGTCACGCGCAAGCCGTTTTGCGAATGCATTTCGGCCTGGCCGTTGGCATAGGCCGGAAACCCGCAGCACAAGAACGGCGGCGGTAACACCACGCGGGTTTTCAAGCCCATCAGCACATGAATGGCCGCCATCGATATGTCGGACACCATGCGCTCGGAACCGCAGCCGGGAAAATAGAACACGGTGCGTTCGGCTTCCTGATCGGGCTCAAACACCAAAACCTGGTCTTCCTTGCAGTTGGGCAGCAAATCGCGCAACGTAAGTGCCGGCACGGTCGGCATCGGCGAGCTCAGTAATTGCAAGGGGTAATGTTTTGACGGGCCTTTTTTCGGTTGCAGCGGCTTGGCTAATACCGCGCCCAGCTGCTGACCTGCAAAACCGGCCCGAAGCACGCCGAAGCGGAAAACCTTATTGAAGGTCGGAGAGTCGCTGTGCAGATAGCGCAGCGTCATCTTGGTCGCCGCTGCCGTGTGCTTATAACCCCAATCGGCCAGAATTCGGCGTTCCAGTACCGATACGTCGGCGGAATCGATGTCGACCGGACAAGGCTTGGCGCATTTGTGACAGGTCGTGCAATGATCGGACACTTCTTCCAGCCATTGCAGCAGTTCGAATTTTGTCGAATATTCGCGCTGCGCGTCGAACAGCAAGGCTTCGATAATCGCGCCGATCGCCAGGTTCTTGTTGCGCGGATGATAAAACAGGCTGTCCGCCGGATGGAACACGCCGCAATCGGGTTTGCATTTTCCGCAGCGCACGCAATGGGCGATTTTGTTCGCCAGCTCTTCCAGCTGGCCGTGACGGAGGATGCGCGCTTCCAGCCCCAGCAGATTGAACGACGGCGTGAAGATATGTTCCAGCACGGCGAAATCTTCGAGCTTGCCGGGGTTCATCAGCCCGGTTGGGTCGACTTCGCGGCGATAAGCGCTTAACGCCGCGATGCGCTCCGGTTCCAGGTATTTGAGTTTGGTGACGCCGATGCCGTGCTCGCCGGAAACCACGCCGCCCAGTTCGAGCACTTTGAACATGACCTGATCGATGACTTCGCCCGAGCGCTCCAGCATGTCCCGGTCGTTGGACAGCACCGGCAAGTTGACATGCACGTTGCCGTCCCCGGCATGCATATGCGTCGCCAGCACGATGCGCCGGTCGCGCACTTCCTGATGGGCAAGGTTCACGGCGGCGATAATTTTGGGGAAGCCGCGCGCCAGTTCGGCGAAGTCCTTTTTGAACTTTTTGATGATCGACAGGCTGCGCAAAGTCTTTTCGTCGGCGGTAGGCAGCCCGTTTTTGGCGTTCGCATAAAGCTCCAGCGCAACACCGGCTCTGGCTAAAAATGAATCGGCATTGTCTTCAACCGGCGGTTCGCGAAATAATGCGGCCGCCCGGTCCAGGAATTTTATCTGCGCATAACGCTCTTCTTCTATGTTGACCTCATCGATAAAGCGGGCAAATTCGGCCAGCGTTTCCAGCGGGATCACGACATCCTCGTTCAGCTTAAAGGCATTGGTGCGCCTCGCAATCGCGCCGAATTTCTTGCGATCCGCCCAGTACCGCTCGGCCTCGGCCGCATCGTGGGCTTCAAAAAGTTCGCTGTTCGGATACTGGTCCAGAATCGCGCGTATCTTGTCGATACCGCGTTGCGTCTGATCTTCAGTATGCCCCGCAACATCGATTAGCAGCACGGCTTTGGGTGTTTTGAACCGGGTCGATTTGACCTGATAGTCGATAGCCCGCACATACTCGTCATCGAAATGCTCCAGCGCCACCAGCGTATCTTCGCCTTGATCGGGAAACGGAAACGCCTTGGACAGCTCGACAATCACGCGGCTGGCTTCTTCCATGTCCTGACCGAAAAACTCCAGGCAAATCGTGCGCGTGGCTTCGAATTTCGGATAAAGGATGAATTCCGCCGAGGTGATGATGCCGTCGGTGCCTTCCTTTTGCAGGCCCGGAACGCCGCCCAAGGCCTTGTTGGTGATGTCTTTCCACAGGCCTTTCTTCCTGATCTCGCTGCCTTTTAAAACAATGGTTTTGATCGACTCGCCGCTGGTCATGTCCGCTACTTCGAAAGTCACGTTATCTTCCGGCAGGATTTTACGCAACTGATGGTCGGTTCTGCGCACTTCCCAACGCTTGCCGCCGGGCATCGCCATCCGCCAGGAAATCAGGTTGTCGATGCAGGTGCCCCAGCGCACCGCGCACTTGCCGCCGGCGTTTTCGGCTATATTGCCGCCTATCGAGGACGCCCAGGCGCTGGTGGGATCGGTGGCAAACACCAAGCCCCGGCTGCCGGCGTATTGATGGGCTTTTTCGGTGATGACGCCGACTTCAACTTCAAGCACCTGTGCCGTGGCGGTCTGCCCATCCCAAAGCTTGAATGCCATGTCCCGCGTGCCGCGAATGCGGTCAAGCTTTTCGGTGTTGATCACCACGCAGTCCGGCCGCAACGGAACTGCGCCGCCGGTTAGCCCGGTACCGCCGCCGCGCGGCACCGCTTTGAGTCCCATTTTGGCGATGGCTGTGAGCAGCGGCGACAGTTGCGCCTCCTTCTCAGGCATCACCACCGCCACCGGCAGATACAAGCGCCAGTCGGTCGCATCGGTAGCATGGGAAACCAGCGTGAACGGATCGAACAATACGTTACTGACGCCCGTCACAGCGCCCAGCTCCCTTTTCATCCGGCGGCGCAATCCGGGCACTTTTTCGACGTCGTTGCGAAAATCGTCCAGCAGTTGGCGCGACGCGACCAGCACCTTATGCACTCGGGCTTCGTCGCCGATATTCTGTTCGATGATGCCCAAGTGCTTTTCGGCATTTTCGAACATGCGCTTGCGTCTGCCGGCCGAGCTGACCAGCTCCTGAAACAGGTAAGGATTGCGGCGGTAAATCAGGATCTCCCCGAAAAAACGCATCAGCAAGCGGGCGGAGCGCCCGGTGACGCGCCGGTCGCGCAATTCCTCCAGAATCAGGGCTATCTCCGTCCCCAGCAGGAACGACACGACCTGCCAATCGTCCGCAGACGTGTAGTTGAACGGAATTTCCCGGTAGCCTCTGGGAATGGTTATCGTAGAGTTGGATTCAGTTTTCAATGTAGTCGGCGACATGTTCAATCCTGTCCGGGGTAGTCATCAGAACGTATTGTCTCTTAAATGATTGAGACGGTGCAGGTATTCGTTTTTCTGGAATCGTATCTATAGTGTTATACAGATAAATTATGACGAATCTTCGTGGGGCTGTGTGTCACGGCAGGTTATTCACCACGAAGGCGCGAAGAAAAAACATAAACTTCGTGTCCTTCGTGGTGAATAAAAGTAACTGACGCCGAAATGTTCCTTCAAAGCAACGGAGTAGGGCGTGCCGCGCGCGCCAGAAGGAAGTTAAGTATCAATTTAACCCTAAATGGAAAAGGCGCGCGCGGCACGCCCTACGTTAAGTAACAAGCATTGCTCAGTAAGAGGAGCTTCGCTTAAAGTTCCTCCTACAAAAATCCCTTACCGCTAAAAATCCTTGCCGCTCTGAATCCGTCTCACTGTTTTAACCAACAGATCGACTTCCTCATGGGTATTGTAAAACGCCAGTGACGGACGCACGGTGCTTTCCAGGCCGAAACGACGCAAGATGGGTTGAGCGCAGTGATGGCCGGTGCGCACCGCAATACCGGCGCGGTTTAATGCGACGCCAATATCCTGGTTGCTGTGTCCTTCCAGTACAAACGACAATACGCTGGTTTTTGCAGCAGCCGTGCCGATCAAACGCAAGCCGGATATGCTTCTTAACGCATCCATCGCATACACCAGCAACTCGTGCTCGTAACGGGCGATATTGTCGATACCGATTTTCAGCAGGTACTCCAATGCAGCGCCCAGTCCTACCGCATCGGCGATATTGCCGGTGCCTGCTTCAAAGCGGGCGGGAGCGGGTTGATAGACGATTTTTTCAAAGGTCACATCTTCTATCATATTACCGCCGCCTTGCCATGGCGGCATGGCTTCCAGTAATTCCGCTTTGCCGTACAACACGCCGATACCGGTCGGGCCGAATATTTTATGCCCGGAAAACACGAACCAGTCGCAATCCAGCGCCTGTACATCGACGCGCAAATGCGAAACCGACTGAGCGCCGTCCAGCAGCACCCGCGCACCGACCCGATGCGCCATCTCGATCATTTCCCGAGCGGGCGTCACCGTGCCCAGTGCGTTGGAAACCTGCGTGAACGACACCAGTTTGGTATGCGAATTCAGCAGTTTTTGATATTCGCCCCCCGGCAAGCCGAAACCTTGCGGTATTGCCAATTTATCAGCCCCCGCCAACGGTGAAGTCAATCCGTTCGACACTGCCGAAGAAGCGATGCCGAGACGCGATCCGTCGCAAGGCAAAACGCACATCAGTCGCGCACCGCGTATTGAATGCCTTGCCAGGCAACTTCGATCATCAGTGCGATCTCCTGTTCCGTGATCACATAGGGCGGCATGAAATAGATGACATTGCCAATGGCCGCAGCAACACGCCACGATCGAGCGCATACTGATAGACCCTCAAGCCTCGCCGTTGCTGCCACGGGTAAGCTTCACGCGTTTGTTTGTTTTTGACCAGCTCAATGGCGACGATCATGCCGGTTTGCCGAACCTCGGCAACGTTGGGATGATCCCGGAAGCGTTCGACTGCTTTGGCCATGACAGCCGCCAACCGGCGATTGTTGCCGAGTACATCCTGCTGCTGAAACAGGCCGATAGTTGCCAGTGCCGCCCGGCAACCCAGCGCATTGCCGGTGTAGCTGTGCGAGTGCAAAAACGCGGTGAGGTTTTGGTAATCGTCGTAAAACGCCCGATAAACCGTGTCGCTGGTCAACACCGCCGACAATGGCAGATAGCCGCCGGTCAGTCCTTTGGACAGACAGATGAAATCCGGGCTGATGGCCGCCTGTTCGCAGGCGAACAAGGTGCCGGTGCGACCAAAACCAACCGCTATCTCGTCGGCGATCAGATGTACGCCGTATCGGTCGCAAGCCTCGCGCAGCAGGGTCAGATAGACAGGGTGATACATGCGCATGCTGCCGGCGCATTGCACCAGCGGCTCGACGATCACCGCACATACCGAATCGGCGTGTTTCGCCAGAGCTCGCTCCATATCCGAGAAACGGCGAATTGAATAATCTTGCCAAGTTTCGCCGTTTTCACGATAGTAGCAATCCGGACCGGGTACCGTGATGACATCCATCAGCAGCGGCGCATAGGTTTCCTTGTACAGCGCAACATTGCCGACCGCCAGTGCGCCAAGTGTTTCGCCGTGGAAACTGTTTTCCAGCGTAATGAATTGAGTTTTTTGAGTTTTACCGAGATTGCGCCAATAGTGAAAGCTCATCTTCAGCGCCACTTCGACGGCTGACGAACCGTTATCGGCATAGAAGCATTTATCCAGTCCCGGCGGCGTGATTTCAACCAGTTTTTCGGCTAATGTCAGCGCTGCTTCATGCGTGAAACCGCCGAGAATCACGTGTTCCAGAGTATCGAGCTGTTGCTTGACCGCCTGATTGATAACCGGATTGGCATGCCCAAAAAGATTCACCCACCAAGAACTGATCGCATCCAGATAACGCTTGCCCTCGAAATCTTGCAACCAGACACCCCGGCCGGATTTGATGGGGATCAACGGCACTGATTCATGATCCTTCATCTGGCTGCAAGGATGCCAGAGCACCTTCAAATCGCGTTGCACAATCGTTTGATTATTCATGACTTACCGCCGAAGCCTGTTTGAGAATTCAAAAACCGAACCATTAATCTATCCGAAATCTTCAACTTAGTTGCGCTCAACTTGGGAAACGTCTCTCACGGCACCTTTGGCGGCCGACGTGGTCATGGCCGCATAAGCTCTCAGTGCCGGGGACACATGTCGTTCGCGCTTGACCGGCCGCCAGGCCTGTGCGCCGCGGTTTTCCATGGCCGCTCGGCGCCGCTCCAGCTCTTCATCCGCCACTGCCAAGTGAATACGACGGTTGGGGATATCGATCTCGATGGTATCGCCTTCTTCCACCAAGCCAATCGCGCCGCCTTCGGCTGCTTCGGGCGAGGCATGGCCGATAGATAGGCCCGATGTGCCGCCGGAGAATCGTCCGTCCGTCAGCAGTGCGCAGGCTTTGCCCAGACCCTGGGATTTGAGATAGCTGGTGGGGTAAAGCATTTCCTGCATACCGGGACCGCCCTTTGGCCCTTCGTAACGGATAACCACTACGTCGCCGGCGACGATTTCGTCGTTCAGAATGCCGGCCACGGCAGCGTCCTGGCTTTCGAAAATTCGAGCGCGGCCGATGAATTTGAGGATGCTGTCGTCCACGCCGGCGGTCTTGACGATACAGCCCTCCAGCGCGATGTTGCCGTAGAGCACGGCGAGGCCGCCATCTTGTGAATAGGCGTTCGCTTTATCACGGATGCAGCCCTCGGCGCGGTTGTCGTCCAACGTCGGGTAGCGCATGGATTGCGAGAAGGCGATGGTGGTCGGGATGCCGCCGGGCGCGGCACGGTAGAAATCTTTCACCGCCTCATCGCTGGTGCGCTGAATATCCCACTGCTCGAGTGCGGCAGCCATGCTAGGCGCATGCACAGTCGGCACATCGCGGTTGATCACGCCGGCGCGATCCAGTTCGCCCAGAAGGCCCATCACGCCACCGGCGCGATGGACATCTTCCATGTGGTATTTCTGCGTGGCCGGAGCGACCTTGCTCAAACATGGCACGCGGCGGGAAATGGCATCGATGTCGCTCATGGTGAAATCCACCCCCGCCTCATGGGCCGCGGCCAGCAGATGTAGCACGGTGTTGGTGGAGCCGCCCATCGCCACATCCAGGCTCATGGCGTTCTGGAATGCATCGAAGCTGGCGATGGAGCGCGGCAGGACAGAGCTGTCGTCCTGTCCATAATAACGTTTGGTCAGCTCTACGATGATACGACCCGCACGCAGAAACAGCTGTTTTCTATCCGCATGTGTGGCGACGAGGCTGCCGTTACCCGGTAATGACAATCCCAGCGCTTCGGTCAGGCAGTTCATGGAGTTGGCTGTGAACATGCCGGAGCAGGAACCGCAGGTCGGACAGGCGGAGCGCTCCACTGCGGCGACCTGTTCGTCGCTGATGCTGTCATCGGCGGCTGCCACCATGGCGTCGACCAAATCCAGCGCACGGGTTTCGCCGTTCCAGTTCAGCTTGCCCGCCTCCATCGGCCCGCCAGAGACAAAAATGGCGGGGATGTTGAGACGCAGGGCAGCCATCAGCATGCCTGGGGTGATCTTGTCGCAGTTGGATATGCACACCAGCGCATCGGCACAGTGGGCATTGACCATGTATTCCACACTGTCGGCGATCAGATCGCGGCTGGGCAGTGAATACAGCATGCCGGCGTGGCCCATGGCGATGCCGTCGTCCACGGCGATGGTATTGAATTCCTTGGCCACGCCGCCGGCTTGTTCAATTTCCCTGGCGACGAGTTGACCCATGTCCTTGAGATGGACGTGGCCCGGCACGAACTGAGTGAAGGAGTTGGCAATGGCAATGATCGGCTTGGAAAAATCCTCATCCTTCATGCCGGTGGCACGCCACAGTGCGCGTGCACCGGCCATGTTGCGGCCCTGGGTGGTAGTGCGGGAACGGTATTGCGGCATGGTGAACCTCGAGGGCTTGAGAAACTATTGCCGGGAAAACCCGGCGTGTTACACGTACAAGGCGAGCCTTGTACTCCGGTATGGAGTTCAACGTCGGCTTTGCGATGCACTGTTGTTTCGGAGTTCAAAGCTAGCTTTGAGCGATAATTGTTGTCAACGATCATGGATAAAAATAGTGCGCTGCTTCAATGCGCACCGTAATGCGACTCGATATAACGTTCGACCAAAGCCTGGAATTCTTCGGCGATTTTGTCGCCTTTCAGGGTGACGGTTTTGACGCCGTCCTCGAATACCGGCGCCACCGGTGATTCGCCGCTGCCGGGCAGACTAATGCCAATGTTGGCGTTTTTGCTTTCGCCGGGGCCATTGACCACGCAACCCATCACCGCCACTTCCATGGTTTCCACGCCTTTATATTTATCCTTCCAGACCGGCATTTGATCGCGCAGATAACCCTGAATGTCTTGCGCCAGCCTCTGGAAATAGTCGCTGGTGGTGCGGCCGCAGCCCGGACAGGCGATGACCATCGGCGTAAACGAACGGAAACCCATGGTTTGCAGGATTTCCTGGGCGACGATGACTTCCCGGGTACGCGACGCGCCGGGTTCAGGGGTCAACGAGACGCGAATCGTATCGCCGATACCTTGTTGCATCAATACGCCAAGGGCCGCTGCCGAAGCCACCATGCCTTTCGAACCCATGCCCGCTTCGGTAAGCCCCAAATGCAGGGCATAATCGCAACGGCTAGACAAATCTTCATAAATGCTGATCAATTCCTGCACGTTGCTGATTTTGCAGGACAGGGTGATTTTGTTTTTGCCCAAACCCAATTCCCGGGCCTTGGCGGCGCTTTCCAGCGCCGATAGGATAATGGCTTCCCGCGTTACTGCCGACAAATCTCTTGGCTTGGCCAATTGCCGATTTTCGTCCAACAATCGGGTCAAGACCATTTGATCGAGACTGCCGCCGTTGACGCCGATGCGCACCGGTTTGTCGTAGCGGCAGGCAAATTCGATCATTTGCTGAAATTGTGGATCGCGGGCCTTGCCTTTGCCGACGTTACCCGGATTGATGCGATATTTGGCCAGCGCCTGCGCGCAGTCCGGGTATTTTTCCAGTAACTTGTGCCCGTTGAAGTGGAAGTCACCGACGATCGGCACTGAAAAGCCTTTTTGTTCGAGCCGGTTGACGATCTCCGGTACGGCTTTGGCCGCTTCTTCGGTGTTGACCGTGACTCGAACTATTTCTGAGCCGGCAGTCGATAACTCGATGATCTGCTGCACGCTTGCCGCCACATCGGCGGTGTCCGTGTTGGTCATCGACTGCACGACAATCGGCGCACCACCGCCAACCTTGACGTTACCGACTAATACTTGTTGCGTTTGTTTTCTGGGTTGAATCGACATAAATTATCTGTTTGCAATAAAAATAAAGGTGCAAGGCTAAAGACTAAAGGGTGGCCTCAATGTTAATGTGAGATTTTTTCGCCTTTGGCCTTACTGCTTTCGGCATAGCTAATTAATTAAAAAACTGTTCCACGATTCACCAGTGTGCCGTATATGTCATCGGCTTTATATTGATCGCAATCAAACGCCAGATCGGCGGCAGAAGGCTTGTGACCCAGACACAGGCAGAGCAGACCGGCGTTTTTGATCGCAAGCGCCAATTCGTCGCCGGCATGCTCCAAAACCGTTACAGCATGACCGGTATCGAACAGTTTGCGCTCCAGACGATAAGCCGTCTGTTTGGCGTTGCCGCCGCTCAAGAGGATGATAGAGGCGGTCTGGCCGAAGCGGGTAGCGCGTTCTTCGGCTGTGACCGGCGACCAGTCTTCGGCGCTGGCGTCGCCAGTGATCATGCCGGCGCCGACGGTGGCGTTGGTCAGTCGGTCGATGACGATGAACGAGCCGGTGGCTTTGTTGCGTTGGTACGGATCGAACACCACCGGTGCATTGACAACGACGGTGCAGGAGCCGATTTCGTTGAGCTTCAGCTCGTTGGCGTCGTGGTGTTCCAGCGTATTGACATCGATGCGATGATGAATCATCGATACCGAGCCGGAAACGCTGCGGGTTGCCAGCTTAATCACATATTGCCGGCCCGGCATCATTGCTTGCTCGGTCATCCAGACTATAGTGGCCTTGAATTTATCGGCCACAGTCGGCGTATTGGCTTGCTTGCCGATAATCAAATCGCCTCGGCTGATGTCGATTTCGTCTTCCAGCGTCAAGGTCGCAGCCATAGCGGCGGATGCCTGCTCCAACTCGCCATCGTAGGTGACGATAGCTTTGATTTTGCTGGATTTGCCGGACGGCAATGCAGTAATAATGTCGCCTTTATGGAACACGCCGGAAGCTACCGTGCCGCAAAAGCCGCGAAAATCCAGGTTGGGACGGTTGACGTATTGCACCGGGAAACGGGCGTCAACGAAATTGTGGTCGCCGGCGATTGCGATGCTGTTGAGCAGCCCCATCATCGGCTTGCCGGTAAACCAGGGCATATTGGCGCTGGGGTTGACGACGTTGTCGCCATCCAGCGCCGACATCGGAATGAAATGAATGTCGTGTAAATCCAATGTCTTCACAAACGCCAGATAGTCGACTTTGATTTTGTTGAAAGTCTCTTCGCTATAGCTAACCAGATCCATTTTGTTGATGGCGACGATGACGTGCTTGATACCCAGCAACGAGACGATAAAGCTGTGCCGTTTAGTCTGGGTTTGCACGCCGTAGCGGGCGTCGATCAAAACCACCGCCAAATCGCAGGTCGACGCGCCAGTGGCCATGTTGCGGGTGTATTGCTCGTGTCCCGGCGTGTCGGCGATGATGAATTTGCGGGTCGACGTCGAGAAATAGCGGTAGGCCACGTCGATGGTGATGCCTTGCTCGCGCTCGGCCTGCAAACCGTCGACCAACAGCGCCAGATCGATCTTGCCGGCGCCGGTGGTACCGGATTTAACGCTGTCGGCTTGCACCGCCGCCAGCTGGTCTTCGTAAATCATTTTCGAGTCGTGCAGTAGGCGGCCAATCAACGTGCTTTTACCGTCGTCAACGTTACCGCAGGTTAAAAAGCGCAACAGTTCCTTGCGTTCGTGTTGGGCCAGATAGGCGTTGATGTCAGTGCTGATTAAATCGGATTGGTGGGACATAAATTAGGTTCAAGGTTCAAGGTTCAAGGTAAAAGTGTGCGGACTTTAATAAGGCCTGATAGCATTTTCTGCAGTCGCCGCCAGCCAATACAGCAAATAAAGGGGGACCGTAAGGGCTACAATAGCGAATAAGCCTTTTAAAATGTTTTACTGATTTGTTTCATTTTGTCTCCTGGTTTTTGATGGGGTGTGCTTAGAAAATCGCCTTAGCATTGGGTCGACTATTTGGCTACCCGCTTAAGACGGTACAGTGTTAATAGGCTACGGTATGCGGAGTGCAAGCTTCGCTTGCAAACAGGCGAAGCCTGTACTCCGAACTTGCTCCGGCTTACTTGTAACTGGCTATTTTTTAAAACTCCAACGCAATAGCAGCCACAAAAATTTGCGCAATTCCTCAAGGATGAGTACAAACGCGGCAACGCCGGTCGCAATCAGCCAATCCGTCTGCGTCAATGTTGTGGTATGGAAGATGGCTTGCGCAGGCGGCCAGTGAATAACCAGTACCTGCAATGAAATCACCCCGAAAATAGCCACCCAGAGCATTCTGTTGGAGCAGAAATGCCGGTTGAAAGCGGTGCCTTTTTCAGCCCGGGCATTAAAAACATTGAACACTTGAAACAGCACGAAAGTAGTGAAAGCCAGCGTTGTAGCATGCGCCGCATTCCCCCCGCCCGGCAGGCTTGCGGCATACACACCCTCCGCCTGTAAGCCGTAATATAAAATCCCCAAAGTACCGATAGACATGGTCAATCCGTAGCTGAGAAGATTGCCGAAGCGCCGCAATGACAGTATCCGCGCTTTAGGGTCGCGCGGAGCTTCGTCCATGCTGCCGGTGCGGACGGGATCAACGCCCAGCGCCATAGCCGGCGTGCCGTCCATGATGATGTTAATCCACAGCAATTGCACTGCGGTAAAGGGCACCGGCATGCCCAGCAGCGGTGCGCCGGCCACCGTCATGATAGCGCCGATATTGGTGGAAAGCTGAAAACGGATAAATTTGACCATGTTGTCGTAAATCCCTCGCCCTTCCTTGACCGCCGTGACGATGGTGGCGAAATTGTCATCGGTCAGTATCATCGTTGCCGCTTCTTGGGCGACATCGGTGCCGGTGATGCCCATGGCGATGCCGATATCGGCGCTCTTCAGGGCTGGGGCATCGTTGACGCCGTCGCCTGTCATCGCAACTATGTGGCCGTCGGCTTTCAGGGCTTTTACAATCCTGACTTTCTGTTCGGGCGCAGTGCGGGCGAAGACGGCGATGGCGTTGATGCGTGCGGCCAGAGCGCGATCATCCAAAGCAGCCAATTCCTTGCCTTCAATGACTTCACCCAGCAAACCGAGCTCCTTGGCAATCGCCTTAGCGGTCACCTTCTGGTCGCCGGTGATCATCTTGACTGCAATGCCGGCCTGCTGGCAGAGCTTGATGGCCTCGCGGGCTTCGGCTCTTGGCGGATCCATTAAACCTACCAGCGCGACAAAGGTAAGTTCCTCGATGTATTGGAACAGATCGCCATCAAGCTGAATTGTTTCGGCGGGCAGCGTTCGCACTGCCACTCCCAGTACCCGCAGACCGGTGCCGGCCATGATTTCGTTTTGTGTCAACAGCGTGTCTTGCTGAATGGGGACAGGGCTTCCATTGTTATCGACAACCGATTGACACCTATTAAGCAATACTTCCGGTGCGCCTTTAATGAACACCTTGATCCCGTCGCCATGACGATGAAATGTCGCCATGAATTTATGCTCGGCATCAAAAGGGATTTCGGCAATTCGGGGTAGTTGGCTGTTTGCCTGCTCCTTGTCGATACCGCCTTTAACGGCAAGCACCAGTAATGCGCCTTCCATCGGGTCGCCCACTACCTGCTTCCCTTGCAAATGGCTGTTATTGCACAAAGCCAGCGGCAACAATAAATCCGACAGATCCCTAGTCGAAGTGTTTGGCAAAATTTCACCGGCAATGTCATAACCTTCGCCGCTAACGCTATAGCTTTGGCCTTTATAGAAGATTGACCGCGCAGTCATTTGGTTAACCGTCAAGGTGCCGGTCTTGTCGGTGCAGATCACCGTGGTACAGCCCAGCGTTTCCACGGCGGCCAGACGTTTGACGATGGCCCGCTGACGCGCCATACGGTGCATTCCCAACGCAAGCGTTACCGTGACCACCGCCGGCAAGCCTTCGGGGATGGCAGCCACGGCCAGGGCGATGGCGGTAAAAGCCGTCTGGATCAGCGGTTCTCCGCGCCACAGGGCGCTGACAAACAAAACGACAATGACCGCCAGCGCAATCAGCGCCATGCGTTTACCCAGGCTGTCGAGCTGAATTTGCAGCGGCGTGGATCCGTCTTCTGTTTGCGTTAACAGGTTCGCCAGTTTGCCGATTTCGGTTTCCATGCCGGTGGCAGTCACCACCATTTCAGCACGGCCACGGGTGACGGCATTGTTCATATAAAGCATGTTGCTACGTTCGGCGAGAGGCGGGGATGCCATCGTAAACGCCTGTTTCTGCTTGGCTACGGGTATCGACTCACCAGTCAGCGAGGATTCATCGACTTCCAGGGTATGAGCCGATATTATGCGGCCATCTGCGGGTATTTTGCTGCCTGCTTCGAGGATGACAATATCCCCCGGCACCAGCTGGTCGGCAGACAGTTCAACATTACTACCGTCCCGGCGTACCTGGGCCCGCAACGCAAGCATCTTTTTTAGCGCAGCCAGCGATTTTTCGGCCTGAAATTCCTGATAAAATCCCAATAGGCCGTTAATGACGACTACCACCAGAATCACTATGCCATCTTTTAAATCACCGATAGCGGCAGCCAGGATGGCCGCAGCAATCAACACCAGAATAAGAAAACTCTTGAACTGGGATAGCAGCAAATGCCAGGCAGGGTGCGGCGGCTTCTCGGTCAGCCGGTTGGGGCCGTAACGGTGTAATCGATCTGCGGCAGCTGTTTGGCTTAAGCCGGTGCCATGATCAGAGGCCAATTCATGGAGTGCTTCTTCTGCTGACAGTGTATGCCAGGCAGGTCTGGTTACTGCATCTGGATAGGATGCCGTATTGTCCTGTGCAGAGCTGTCAACAAGTCGCCTAGGATGGCGTGTATGCCGCAAGCTTGCCTCGAACAGGCGCGGTGGGCGACGTTTATAAAAACAACGCCTCGCGGCTAACCAAATCAATGCACCTGAAATTGCTACTACTATGGCGATTGCCAGTAAGTCAGCTACTTCTATAAAAAAATCACTATTGAATAAATCATTAACCAGTGGCATTACGGTGTATCTCCATTGTTAGGTGTAATGTATCGGCTCAAACCCAATCGGCGCAATTGCCTGTCAAAACCGGATAGCCGAAAAGATACGCACAGCGTGCATTCGTGCCGCAAATGTCGAGCTGCTATGCTAACCCGACGTCGTGGCTAAAATCACTGGGCGACTGAAGTCGCCCTACAAAACGGATAATCCTTATTTCCGCCTATTAATTTTTCATTCCTTAACGCAACAGCCAAGCCAAAGATTAATCGGATTGGTTTTGTTATATCAGTCGGCAATCATACGCATACCCAAATCCACCCGGCTATGGCCTAAAAGGGTGCCGGTGGCGAAAGCGAGGTCGATCATGGACACCTGATAGTCGCCGATGGCGCGCACTTCGCGCAGTTGCGCCTCGCCGAGGCGGGTGAGGGTTTCCAGCACCTCGGTCATGGTTCTGAGCCCCTCGCGAAACTGTTTCAGTTCGGCGTCGTAGTTTAGCCCGGCGAGCAAGACATTCTGCCGCGCGGCGAGAATGCGTTGCCAGTTCTGCTCCAGCTGATCCAGCGCGTCATAAATTTCCCGACGCACGCTGAGCTCCCTCAGTTGCTGGGTGGTGAGGCGCTGCATGCGGTCCTGTACCGCCCGATCCAACTGCGCTTTACGCAATTCGTTGGTGAGCGGAATTTCCATGCGCATACCCACCGACCAGTCGGAAAAGTTGCCACTGATCGTCTGGCCTAAAGCGCCGCCATAGGATGATGTATCCCGTCCCGGCGACGCATAGCTATAGTCGAGCATGAACATCGGCAGTGTTTGGTTGCTTAAATAATCAATCTTGGTCAGGTCGGCGGCAAGCTTCAGTTCCAGCTCCAGCAGATCCAGCCGTCCCTCCAGCGCATGTTGCACCAGTTGTTTGCGGTCGAATTTGAATTCGACCAGGGTTGGCGTAGTCTCCGGGATCAAGACCGTGGGGGAGTCCAAATCCAGGCCGGGATCGTTCAGCAATAACTTGAGCTGACGCTGTCTGATCTTAAGCGTAGTTTCTGCAATAATCAGCGCTTCCAGCCGCTCGGCCACGCCAATCTCGGCACGGTTGATCTCCACAGCTGCAGTCAGTCCTTCCGCCACGCGCTTTTTCACCATCGCCAGATTGTCCGCCGCGTTCTCGTATTGCTGACGGCGTACATCCAGCTCTCCCCAGACGATATAAAGCCCCCAATAGCTGCGTTCGACGGTGGCCAGCACACGAATCGTCTGCAACCGGGTTCTCACATCCACGGCCTGTTGCTCGTAACGGGCGATGCGGATACCGGCGACGTTGGTGTCGATCCCCCCATCGCGCAGCAGGGGCTGGCTGATGGAGAAGCGTAGCGCGGCGCCATACTGTTCCGCCTGGAGACCTTTTTTTCTTACGGACTTTTCATCGAGCGGGGCGATCAGCGTAATCTTCCCGCCGGTGCGTAGCGGAATGGAGATACCTGCATCGAAATCCAGAAATTCTTTTTTCTGCTCCGAATCAACGCGCAGAGCCTCTTGTCCGGCAAGAGGCGAGTTGGGATCCGCTGCAACAAATTTGTCTATCTCGGTGATATCGGGCGGCAAATGTTTGGAGGAATATTTTGCGCGGGCGAAGATCAGGTCGTCGAACTTGGCTTGTTCCTGGCTGACCGCAGTGGCCGCGATCTTCGGGTCGACCAGGGCGATCTTCAAGTCCAGATTATTCTCCAGCGCCAGCATACGCGCGCTAGCAATGGATAGCTGTTTGCTGGCTTCGGGCGGAGGCGGACTATCCGGCTCTTCAACTTTGCTCGGGACAGGCCCTTCGGCTCCACTCAGGCCAGGCTTTGCAGACGGCAAAGCGCGGCCGGTCTGAAGGCGGCCTTCCCTGAACTTGGGCAGGGCCTGCTCGACGCTTAACTGTGGAGGTTTCGAGAGCTGCTCCACCGGCAAGCCTTCCCCTTTTTGCATGCGCTCTTCAACCCGCCGAGCCAAGTGTCGGTCGGGCGCAGTGTCAAAGTAATAGCTGCAACCCGTTAACAATGAGGCTAAAAGCCATGCGGCCCGGACTAGGCGGTAAGGCGGAAATTGTTTCATCATGGGTTATTTCAACTTTTGGCGGATCGGGTCAGTTGCCGGTTTTTCTTCCGTTATTTCCGGCGGGAAGGCATTCAACTGACGCCAGAGTTCATAGCCCATCGTGACCCGGTTCAACAATACCCAGCCCTGGACGCGCGTGCCCTGACGCAGGAAGCGCTCCGACGGCCAAGGGCGGTCGGTTGGGTCCGGGACGATGAGCACACGGAACTTGCCCTTGTCATTGTTGGTGGCATCCACGAAGGCGACGGTGCCGCCGAAAGTGCCCACCGCCAGTTCCGACCAACCTTGGAATTGCATGGCCGGCCAGCCCTCGAATTGCATGCGTACATGGCGACCTGGCATGATGAGCCACGCATCGTTGCCATCCACCCACAGTTCCACGGCCTTAAGGTCCGGATCCGGCACCAGAACCAGCAAAGGATCCCCCTGTTTGACGATGTCGCTCTGCGGATTGGCCACAAGGCGCAAGATACTGCCATCGCGTGGCGCTTTCACCACTTGCGATTGTTGGCGCGACAGGTCAATCTCACTCTTGAGTAAGCTGCTCCGGCTGTCTTCCAGTTCGCTTATGGTCTTGTTGGCCGAAGCGCTGGCGGAGTCAATGCGCGCCTGGGCATCGGCGCGGATGCGGCCGATCTCCGTTTCGGCGGCACGCTGTTCGGCCAGCGCTCCATCCAGCGCCGCCTGGGCGCTGTTCAGGCTGCGCCGGGCGACAATGCCGTCACGCTCGGCGACCTCGAAGTCACGCTTCGACACCAGGCCGTCACCCAGCAACCGTTGCAAGCGCCCGGTCTGAACGGCTGCCGCATCCAGGGTCGCCCGCGCTGAAGCTATCGCCTCGCCGGCTGAAAGTGCGCGCTGGCGGGCGACATCCAGCCGGTACTGAGCGGTGGCGGCCTGCAAATCCCGGGTGGTGGTCAGATTGTCGATTTGCAGCCGGTAGGCGCGCAATTCTTCTTCCTTGGCCGCCAGTTTGGCGATGGCGGCGTCAGTCTGCCGACGCAGGCGTTCTAACTGTTCGGGATCGACATCGGCTATTTCCATCAACACCTCGCCGGCCTTGACCTTGGCGCCCTCACGCGCCTGCCATTGCACAATGCGCCCAGAAACCGGCGCTTCCACGGTCTGCTGTCGTTCGAGGGGAGCAAAGGCTGTGACCCGTCCAGTGCCGTTGATGGTTTGTTGCCACGGCGTCAGCAGCAAAGCCGGCGGCGTAGCCAAGAACAGCCACATGCAGGCTCTCGCCAGTGTGCTGATCAGGCGCGGTGTGTGTGCGCTGGAGAGGGCGGAAAGGCGAGCATGTAGTTCAGGCACGGGTGTCAACTCCTCGCAGTTCCACCACCCGTCCGCACAGAGCGGCGACGTTCGGCGAGCCGGTCAGCACCAGCAGGGTCCAGGGTGCGTCGACGGCAAACAGCGCCGGAGCGATGCGCTCGCGCGTTGCTTCGTCAATCTCGTCGAGAAGACTGTCCACAATCAATAAGGCGGGGCGTCCGGCAATGGCCCGTGCGAGCATCAACAGTTGCGCTTGAGTGGCGGATAGCGGTGCGCCGCTGGGACTAAGGTCGGTATCCAGGCCATCCTCCGGTAGACCGGCGGTTCCTCCCATCAGGCCGACCGCATCCAGCGCCTGCTCCACCTCGTCCAGCCCAAGTTCTGCTCGGCCGAGGCGAACGTTTTCGAAGAGACTGTCCTCGACGATTTCTATGCGGCCGACCACGGCAATCCGGTTGCGCAAGGCCTCCAGGCGCAAGTTGCCCAGATCGACGCCGTTTATTTCGATATGCCCCTTTCCCGGTTGGCGCAAGCCGCATAAAAGCGCCGCCAACGTACTTTTGCCGCTGCCGTGGCCGCCGGACACGGCGACCTTCTCGCCAGGCTGAACCAGTATTGTGAGGTTGGAAAATACCGGCTGTTTCGCGCCGAAACCGAAGGACAAGCCCTTTACCGCAAGCGAGACCGGACCGGCCATGACGGGCGCAATGCCATACTCGCGCTCCAGCGGCAAATCCAGCAGATGGCCGATCTTGTCGGCGCCGGCCATCAGGTCATAGTAACCTTCCAGATGCTTGCCGAACTTGACCAGCGAGACCAGGGCCGCCGACACGATCAATTCGGCGGCCACCAATTGCCCGAGGGTCAGATGGCCCTCGATGACCAGGTAACCGCCGATGGCGAGCAAGGCCGTTTGGGCTATCGCATACAAGGTCACCGAACCGACGATCTGGCGCAGCAATATCTGATAATGGGTGCGCTTCGCGTCCAGATAGGCGAGTGCGAGCGCATCGATGCGCTTGGCGGCGAGTTCCGGCCCGCCGTTGAATTTGAAGGTCTGTATGTTGCCGGCGATGATTTCCAGCCAGGCGACCAAAGCGTACTTGGATAACGATTCCTGGATGGCGGTGGCGACGCCACCGCGTCCCAGCACGAATATGATGAAAAAGATCGCCAGCACCAACACCACGTCGAAAGCCAGCAGGAAAGGATGATAGAAAGCCAGCACGATCAGGCCGACTAAAGTCTGTACCACTGTGCTCAAGCCATCCAGAAGCAAGGACGAACCAGCCTTCTGCACCGTCAGCACGTCGAAGAAGCGGTTGACCAGTTCCGGGCCATGGTGATGCTCGTAGGCATCGCTATGTACCCTGGGCAGGCGGTAAGCCAAATCCGTCGCCAGGCGCACAAAGATCCTCCGCTGCACAATTTCCACCAGGTATGACTGAAGCACATGCACCGCACCGGCGAACGTTAAGAAGAAGAACAAGATAGTCGACAGCACCAGCAAAGGTTGCCCCATGCCGCTCATTGCCACCGTGTTCACCAGGGCCTGCACCGCCACCGGCGAGGCTAACGCCAGTAAACCGGAACCCAACGCCAGTCCCAGTACCAGCCACAGGTCGGCATGGTCGGCACGCATCAGTTCGATGAGTCGACGTAACGGCGGCAAATGCGCATGATGATCATGACTGACTGCACAGCTAAGCGGCGCCTTGGCTTGCACCAGCAACCAGTCTCCCAAATGGCCATCGGGCAAGCCCAGCAGTTCCCTTACGCCTTCGGGCTTGAGCAGACGTTTTTCAATCACCTCGCCCTGCACCAGCGCCACACGCACCCGGCCGGCACGAAATCCGTACAATACCAGCCAGCCGCGCCCGCCTTCAAGACGCGTCACCAGCGGTGTCTGTGCGGCGGATGTCTCCGCCGCAGCGCTGGCAGTCAATGCCGCGCGATCCATGCGCAAGCCAATGTTTTCGCCGATATCGGACAGATTATCCAGCTCATCAACAAAATCCAGTCGCGTAAGGCGATCCAATGACTTGGCAGTTTTCGTCTGTAATTCTAACAACCCCAGCAAAAAACCGAGCAGTGTCTGCATGGCTTGCTTACGTTGCGGGTTAAGCTTATTGTCGGTGGAGACAGGCATATAAATGATAGTTGTTTAGGTGCAAGGTTAAGGGTTAAAGACACAAGGCCAAAGGTCGGTTCGTCTTATAAGATTGGTTTTTTTCGCCCTTCGCCTTTAGCCTTGTGCCTTTCTTCTGATGGTGATGAATAATTACGCGATAAATTGAAAAACGTTACCAGAAATTATAAAAGTAACCGACTACCAGGCATTAGGTGAAAAAATAAAGTGTCGCGCTTAGCGAACTGATGATAAGCGCAAACCGGATCCAGATCATGATTTTAGACGATTCCGCCATTGCAAGCCGTCGCTCCTGAACGGTGGTGACTGCGCGTCGCGCGGCACTATGCGCCTTGCGCGAAAGAGTCCACGATAAGCCAATGGCTACGCCTAAGCTGCTCCAGAAAATGATAATTTCCGCCGCTTTCTTAGACAGATGGAAAGCCTCCTCAAGGAAATGTCCGGCTATCGATTCAAAAACCTCAAACAGCAAATGCAAACCATGTCCGAGCACCGTGAGACCATGTCCGAGCAGCGACAGCAGGGTATCGCCAAACAGGAACAAGGTTGGGATGCACAATATGATGCCGACTGTCACACTACCAATAAAGCGATACAGGGCGCTGGCGTGAGCAGTCAGCCATGTTATCAGCAATTCAAATTTTTTCATGGCATTTTCCTCGCAATATAGGTTCAAGGTTCAAGGCCGTTAAGTTAAAAAAGAAAACTCCCTCTCCTGCTGGAGAGGGTCGGGTGAGGAGATTAAAATCAAGTGTTTATCCCCCCCATCTTAACCTTCTCCCTCTCCCTCAAGGGAGAAGGGACTAAATCGCTTAACTTAACGGCATTGGGCTAAAGGCTAAGAGAGGCCTAATTTGAGGCTCAGGTTTTTTCGCCCTTCGCCTTTTACCTTTCGCCTGATCTTTCTTTGCTCCAGCGCACCGGCTAGCGGCTACGATGCAAAAGTTCCTCGACAACACTTTCCATCGCCATGCAACGCGAGCCCTTGACCAAAACGTTAACGCCAAGCTGAAGCTGCGGAAGCAAGGCTTTAACCAGGGCCTGGCCGTCAGGCAGATGCTGAGCGCCTTCTCCAAAACTTTCAGCGGCAAGGCGTGCCCTCTTTCCCACCGCAAAAAGCTCCACAACGCCTGCCGCTCGGGCAGCCTGTCCGGCCCAGTCGTGCCAGGTATCCGCGTCATCGCCCAGTTCAGCCATATCGCCCAGCACCAGGATTTTTTTGCCCGGCATGGTAGCCAATGTGTCCAATGCCGCCGCCAGCGACGAGGGATTGGCGTTATAGGTATCGTCGATGATATGCGCACCGCCTGCGCCTGGCCGGGACTGTAAGCGCCCCGCTACCGGCCGCACGGCCGCCAAACCCGCCGCAATCGCTTCCGGCTCAATGTCCAGCACCAGGCAGGCCGCTGCCGCCGCCAAGGCATTCAGGGCATTATGGCGACCCATGAGGCGCAAACGAGTCTGGATCCGCCCCCACAGTGACTCGATGATCAAATCACCGCCGTCGAACCGGGGCTGCCAGTTGCCCAGCACATCCGCGCCTGACTTGAATCCGAAGTGTATACACAGCCTCTCACCCGCCTGTTGCCGCCAGATTGGCAGGCATTCATCGTCACCGTTCAGCACCGCGATGCCATTGCCAGCCATTACGGAAAATACCTCGCCGTTGGCGCGGGCGGCACCCTCGCACCCGCCGAATCCGGCCAGATGATCCAGTCCGGCGTTGGTAATCACCGCAATATCCGGCTTTGCCATTTCGCCGAGAGTAGCGATCTCGCCATACCCGTTGGCGCCCAATTCAAGGATGGCGGCGCGATGCGAAGGCCCCAGGCGGAACAAGGTCAGCGGTACGCCAAGCGCATTGTTCTGGTTGCCCTGCGTCGCCAGTACGGCATCGCCCTCTTGCTGCCGCAAAATCGCGGCAATCAGTTCCTTGACGGTAGTCTTGCCATTACTGCCGAGCACGGCGATCACCGGCAATTGGAACTGCCGCCGCCAAGCGGCCGCCAACCTTCCCAGGGCCGGCACCGTGTCCTCTGCGACCAGGAGCGGCAAGGACGCCGTTATGGGCCTGGCGACAAATGCGGCGACAGCCCCACGGGAATGCGCTTCATCAAGATAATCGTGGCCATCGTGATGCGCTCCTTTCAGCGCGACAAACAGGGTGCCGGGGCTTACCCTGCGCGAATCGATAGCGATTCCGGAAAATTCAGCATCCTGACCAAGATGCTCCGCGCCAGACCATTGGGCGGCATCGGATAAGCGGGCGTGGATCATGGCTACAATTCCTCGTAAACGTTCAATGCCGAATCAGGGTTTCACGTCAGGCTATCCTGCCTGACGCTCTTCGGGTAAATGCAAATCTGTTCCAGACAGATTTGTAAGGTTTTCAAACTCATGGAAGCTTCTATGACATTAAATTTGAGTTGAACGCCGCCAACCGGTCAGCCAGGGCTGCCAGCGCCGGACAAAGCATCATCCAGCCGGGACCAGCGGTGCCCGTATCGAACCGGTCGGTCACGATCATCGGTTGTCCCAGCCATTGGGACAGGTCTGTTGCGTTGTCCATAAGCGGGTCGCCGTGGGGGTCAAGCCGGTTCAATACCACCCCCGCAAGAACCAAACCGCGTCGATTGATCGCCTCCACGGCCATCAGGGTATGGCCGATGCAGCCTAGCCGGTCCGCTGCCACCAATAGCACCGGCAAGGACAGCGCCACGGCCAGATCGGCGTTGAGCGCACCCGGTGCCAGAGGGGAATAGAATCCCCCTGCGCCTTCCACCAACAGGAAGTCGGTTTCGGCCACACCTTCGAGGCAGGCCGCCTGCACATCATCCAAAGTCAAGATTTTACCGGACAAAGCTGCCGCCCGTTCCGGCGACAATGCCGGTTCCATAGGATAAGGGCAGACGAGTTCCAAGGGCTCGTCGGTGCGAGCAGCAGCTTGTAGCAATTTGGCGTCCTCTGGCACCAGACAGCCGCCTTCCCGGCGACAGCCGGATTCCACCGGTTTGCGGGGGCGTACGATCAGCTTCCGTTCCGCGAGCAGGCGAGCCAAGGCTGCGGCAATCTGGGTCTTGCCGACGCTGGTGTCGGTGCCGGTTACAAATAGACCTTGGGGAATTCGTTTAGCCATTACAAATCCTCCGGGTGAGGATTTGATGCGGCATATCCCTATGCCGCACCCTTCGGGGGCGACGCGTGCAAACCCAGCTATCCTGCTGATTTGTGGACGCACAGGGATGTGGTGAGTGAAAAACAGGGATGTTTTTCATCAAAAATACCCCTCCTTCTTTTTATCTTCCATCGAACCGGTCTGGTCGTGATCGATGAGCCGACCTTGCCGTTCTGAGGTGGTTGCCAATAGCATTTCCTGGATGATTTCAGGCAACGTGCTGGCGGTGGATTCGACGGCACCAGTTAACGGATAACAACCCAGGGTACGGAAACGCACCATTTTCATCTGAGGCTGCTCGCCAGGCTCCAGCGGCATGCGCTCGTCATCGACCATGATCCATGTGCCTTCGCGCTGGACAACGGGACGTTCCTTGGCGAAATATAACGTTGGAATAGGAATGTTTTCCAAATGGATATATTGCCAAATATCCAGTTCGGTCCAGTTGGACAGCGGAAACACACGGATCGACTCGCCCTTGTCTATCCTGCCGTTGTAGAGACTCCACAGTTCAGGGCGCTGGTTCTTGGGATCCCAGCGGTGGTTCCGGTCGCGAAACGAATAAACGCGCTCCTTGGCGCGGGATTTTTCCTCGTCGCGGCGGGCGCCGCCGAAGGCGGCATCGAACTGATATTTATTGAGCGCCTGTTTGAGCGACTCGGTCTTCATGATGTCGGTGTGTTTCTTGCTGCCGTAGGTGAAGGGGTTGACTCCCTGCCTCACGCCTTCCTCGTTGATGTGAACGATCAGCTCCAGACCCAGTTCGCGCACAAACCGGTCGCGGAATTCGATCATTTCGCGGAATTTCCAGGTGGTATCCACATGCAGCAGCGGAAACGGCGGCTTGCCGGGAAAGAACGCCTTCAGCGCCAGTTGCAGCATGACGGCGGAATCCTTGCCGACGGAATAGAGCATTACCGGCCGCTCGAACTCCGCAGCCACCTCGCGGATGATATGGATGCTTTCCGCTTCAAGCTGTTTCAGATGGGTCAAATGATATGAAGTCACGCATAATCTCCTAAAAAGGTATAAATTTGCACACACAGCTTTGGTGTTTCATGTGTAGCCACAAATCGGCAGGACAGCCGATTTGCACGCATCGCGCCCGAAGGGTGCGGCATAGGGATATGCCGCATGAAAAGCAGGAGGCGTTCCAGTAAGTTTAAGGATTGCAGTAATCGCAATATCGAGCGGAGGCGTATTCCCGCTCCCGCTCCACCAGCACCTGATGCTCACAGCGAACGCAGCGGTGAACATCTGCCTTTGCCTCGCGGGTTGGCGTACCGCAATCCTCGCAGGGGAGTCCACGCACCAGTCCGGCCAGAGAAAATCCCGGCGCACCGCACGCTGGACAGAGCGAAGCGAGGCGCCCCGCTAGGTCCTCGGCAGCTAGCCGGATATTTTCAAGGCGTGTCGGATTGGCGAACGCGCGCATGTCGGTCTCGATGAAAGCGTGCCGGTTCGGCGCCAAGTCCAATGCCCAGATTACCGCATCCTTTAAGTCGGCCCAGTCTGCCAGCCCTTTGCGGAGTTCGGGGTGATTTTCGTCGACCGGACGAACCACCAAGTAATGTTCGGGAAATCCGGCCGATCGGGCGAAATCTTCGGCTTCCTCCCAACTCTCGGCCAGACAGTGAGATAAATTGGTCTTGCCGGACGAGGTTGCGACAACCTCGATGCCGAGCCGGTCGTCAATCCAGATCAAAAGCTCCATGTTCCCTGGCAGCATGAAGGCCAAAGGGTCCGGACCGAATGCGCCCTCACTGGCGATGCCGATGCAAAGCCCTGACAGTTCCATGCCGATGCGCGCCTTTTTCCGCGCTGCGTCCAGCTGGCTTCCCTCACGGGCGATGTCGCGGGTAAAGGTGCCGAGAAGGTCGGTGTCGAACCCGTCCACTTTTTCCACGCGGCAACCCAGCAGCTCTGCCAACACAGGCGCTATCACGGCTTCCTTGCCGTGCTGGGTGAGCAGGGCGACCCGTTGGTTGCGATAGCTATTTGCCGACGGTTCATTGTTTGGTTGAAATGTTTTCTCGCTCATGTCCTGTTCGGTAACCGGTTAGTGTGGTGGGCAGGGCGGGGTTTGCAACCCCGCTCTTAACGTTTTCGCGATTTCTAAGCAAAGAGGTTGCACTTAACCAACGCAAAACGTTTTGGACGGGGCAACATGCCCCATCCGGCTTGTGGTCACGTTGATAATCTCCCACTTTAATAAAAACACAGCTATGGCCTACGCGGGCTTATACAATTTAGCTCCACGCTGAAACAGGGCAAAGTCAACGAAGGAAGCCGTAAGATGCTGGACGAGATTATAAAAAATAATTGGCAACATGACTTGCGGGTGGTCGGCTAAAGCGACTGAGACCAGCACCAGTCCAGTGCCATTGTTATTCATGCCAAGGCCAAACATCAGCGAAGCCATGTCTTTGCGATTTGCGCGGAAGATACGCGCCAGCAGATAACCGGTAGCAAATGCAGCAATACACAGCATAACGACAATGATCAACATGACGGCTAGAAAATCGACATCAGGCTGGGACAATGCTTTGGGCAGGCTTAGAGAAGCGTTGGAATAATTAAGCAACAACAGGATGCAGTAGTTTATGAGTTTTACATGAGATTTTGCCCCAGCAAGACGATGCTCACCGATGAGGCGATGCGCCAGAATGCCGAGTAACGACGGCAGGATGACCCAAATCCCCAGAAACGTTATCACACCATCGGCGGCGATTTCGTGTAAATCTTCAGAATAATCGCCTGTAGTCACGAAGCCGACAGCATGGAGAACCAGCGGTGTGAGTAGCGGACTAAGTAATGTGGTAAGCAATACCAAGCCGAGACTTAAGGCAAGATTGCCGTTGGCGTTCTGCGCCCATGCCGTAGACGCTCCGGCAATCGGCATGGAGGCAACCAATGCGAGACCGACAAGAATATGTTGGACTTCTTCTGGATTATGCCAAAACTTCATGATGAAACTTATGCCAATAATGAAGGCTAACGGTGTCACCAAATTGCCCGCCAAACCGCTTAACAGCAACAGCGGCTTATGTGCCAGCTGGGTGAGTTCCTTGGTCTTGACCCCCAGACCGGCATTGAATAACAACAACGATAGCATCAGTGGCGGTAAGGATAAGTCTATTTTATTTTGAAAAAAGACGATGCTGCCCAGCTCAACTTCACGAATCCAGATACCGAATCCCGGTAGCAAGGCGGCGATAAAATAAGAAGCAACAATTATCCAAATAAAAAATCGATGAATAGTATCCGTGAGCATTTCGACCCAATGCCTTGCTGGATTCATATTTGGTTTCCGACTGAAAAATAGTTGATTGGATTATTTGTTAATAATCAAAGTATCATCATAAAAACTGACTTCACCCGTTGTAAGATCATGATTACCGCCAATAATTCCACACACACCGGTCTCAATCATTTCCTTTAAAATAGGGCTGCGTTCCATAATGGCATGTACCGTTCTTTTTATATTAATGGCGGCCACTTTTTCGACAAATTCACTGTTGTCTGAATTACGGTTTTCTGTGACGGTTTTTTCGTCATAAACCGCTGGCTGTATCTTGCTTAACAGCGCTGTCAGGTTGCCCATTTCTACATGATCGCAAGCGCCTTTTATTGCTCCGCATTTGGTATGACCCAACACCACTATTATTTTAGAACCGGCCACCTTGCAGCCAAACTCCATGCTCCCGAGAATATCTTCGTTAATGACATTGCCGGCAATACGGACACTGAATACATCGCCTAAGCCCTGGTCAAAGATCAACTCAACCGAGGTACGGGAATCAATGCAACTTAAAATAACCGCAAACGGGTGTTGTCCGTCGGAGGTTTCATTGGCCTGTTGCAAAAGGTTGCGGTTCACCTTGAGGTTATTTACAAAGCGTTTATTGCCTTCTTTTAATAAGTCCAACGCCATTGCGGGTGTAATGGCGGCTTGCATTTCTTTGGTTAGTGTTTTCATTTTTTGATCTCAAGGAAAGTTATGGTTTCCACTGCGTTGGGACTGTTCCAGCAATGCCGAACAATGAAGCTTTATAGAGTCGCAAATAGTGTCTAAAGGCAGGTGGCTTAAATTTTTAGTGACAAACGGGTTTTGTAGTTCAATGCCAATTCTGTCCAAAGACAGCAATGAATAAGCGACCAGAAAAAAAATAAATACCGCACTGAAGCCCAAATTTTCTATTAATGAAAACGGCAACAATAATAAGAAAATCAAAATGAACCGCCTGGCTTTGATTGCATAAACCAAGGGCATGGGCGTTTTCAGGATTCTTTCGCAAGCACCGATGTGATCGATCAGCAAAACCCGTTGGCCTTCCATGCCCATAAAAACAAAGCCATCGATATGACGGCTAAGTCGTGCCTGTTGCAATAGTTCCGCTATTTTTCCGGCAACAAACAGCGGCATATGTACGGCAGACTTCAACGCAGCCAGCTCCTGTTCGTTCAGTAAATCGATTAACTCATCGAAGTCCTTGCCATTGCGCAAGGATTCTTTAGTTGCAAAAGGAAATGCAATCGTCCATTTCACTATGTCTTTAGTCCACAGAGGCTGTTGAGGGCTGACATTCAAAATATCGCCGTAACTTATCGCCCCAATGGCAATATTTCTGCTCTGATTAACAATAGCGCCCCATAATTTTCTGGCCTCCCACCAGCGTTCGTGGCCTGCGTTGGTCCGAAATACAAGAACCAATCCGAGCACCACGCCGGTATATTCAAACGGAGTCACGGCAAGATGCGGCAAGGGCTGCCAGTATTGATCCAATGCAACTATTAACAAACAGTAACAAGTCATTAACAGCAGACTGGGAAAAATACGTGGCGTAACTGACCCCCGCCACATGAGGGCACCACGCAAAAAACCTGGTGATTCATCCTTGTTGCTATGTAACCGTAAAGAGTTTTTCATATTGCTAATCCCCGAATCAAAACATTAACGATTATTCGACCGCCTCCCCCAAGTGGCAAACCGCTAGTTATACCCACTGCAATACCGCCGACTATGCCCGCTATAATACCGGAGAACAAGGGCGCACCGGATGCCAAGGCATAAAGGAACGGCCACAAAAAAACACCACAATACTTGCAGGCAGGTCGCTTTTTAGTTCTTGAAACATATCTTTTACTTCCATAATCGAATGCCTTTAGAATAAAGGTGAAAAATAGCAAAACTATTTGTGAGTGATAGTAACACTATCTTTGCAAATTGCAATACTTTCAGTTATCATTTTTACAATGAAATGCGGCAGCCCTTGCTAAAACAATCGGGTCAAATGCATTAACTACAGATAAAAAACAGGGCGCCATGGAAATACAGCTACAAATTAAAATGAATGAAAAATTATTTCTCAGGGATCCGGAGCAATCCGAACTGGGCAAAAAAATCATTCTGCACAGCATTCAGTTAATTCACCTTAACGGGTTTGAAGCATTCACCTTTAAAAAACTGGCAGAAGCTATCGGCTCAACCGAAGCCGGCATTTACCGATATTTTGAAAACAAGCACCGCCTGCTGATCTATATTACCGCCTGGTATTGGAGCTGGCTCGAATACCGGGTGACTTTTCAGACTAACAATATTACAGATCCTGTTGTTAAGCTAAAAATGGTCATTAAATTATTAGCTACCACAGTGGAAGACGATATTAGAACCAGTTATGTCGATGAAAGTATCCTTCATCAAATCATTATTACAGAAGGCTCCAAAGCCTATCTGACTAAACGGGTATCGGAGGATAACAAGGATCACCTGTTTAAACCCTACAAAGACCTTTGCGCTGTTATCGGAAACATGATTTTGGACTGTAACCCCAAATATAAATACCCAAAATCATTAGCCTCTACCATTATTGAAATGGCGCATTTCCAGAATTTTTTTATGAATAATCTGCCGTCGCTGACTGACTTTGGGGAAAATAAAGATGAGACAGAGATCGTAAGGTTTCTGGAAGATTTGGTGTTTTCCAGCTTATATTCAACTCATAAGTACAATCGACAAGCTTAAAGGGGTAAAGCAACAAAACCCCAAGATTTTGCCATAAAATTATTTTTGGTCATCGTATTTTCCAGGTTAAATGAATATTAAATATTGTGAAAATAGGGCTTTGCAGATCATGCAACCTTCCTGCTCAATAAGGATTGCTGCGTCCTAATCAGGCCGACCTCATGCACTAACGTATCAACTTGTGCGCCCAGCCGTGATGCAAGATCGTCATTCAGTATCAGATGCCCGGAATCGTTCTTTTTGACCTAGTCATCAGAGACATATAAACCGCTGAGAACATGGATCGCACCTAAAGCAGACAAGACCGGTTTCAGCGCATAAGCAATCGCGAGCAAGTGTTTCTGGGACCCGCCTGTCGCGATTGGCAATACGGCTTTACCGGCAAAGGCCTGTTGCGGCAGCAAATCCAATAAGGCTTTTAGCGCCCCGGAATAAGCGGCTTTGTAAATAGGCGTAACAATAATGACCCCGGATACTTGCTCCAGTTGATCGACAACTTTGTTTAAATCCGGGTTATTTTCGCCAGCGCCAAAAATCGAATCGCGAGTCGGAATATCCCGCACCGAAAATAATTTCCCGGTGAAGCCTGTTGTTTTGCACATCCCTATAGTTCCTGAGAACGTGGCTTAAACGAAAATACCAATGGTTTAATTAGGCAGTACTTTACCAAAAATAGTAGTTTTGAGAACATAACCGATGATGACGTTGATGCTGTAATGTACAAACTTAATCATCGCCCACGAAAAACACTCAATTACAAAACACCTCATGCTGTATTTTTTGCTCAACCTGAGCAAGAAGCCGCATGAATACTAGGATTGCACTTCGGAGTTGAATCCACCTTCAGAACCAAAACGCCAAAAAGAAATTTTGCAACGAATCGATCAATGGCTCAGCCGGAGAATTGAACACGCAAACTGATCCGGAACGCTTAAAATCCAAAAGGTTCGATACCGAAAAAGTGCTGACAGCTCAAGCTCTAATCGGCAGGCCTATTGTACAAATTTACGCGTATCCTGCGGGGATTCGCAGCCCAAAAAGTGAAATGCGGCAACACCGATAATTGCAATCATCCTCGCACCAAGCTCTGCGTCCAGATAGAATAGATAGCTTTCTCCTTAGTCATTGAGATAGTTTCTATGAAATTTAATGTCTTTTTTATCGGCCTGTTCCTGCTTGCCTCAGGCAACAGTTATGCTGCGGAAAAAACCGTCATTCGTATCGGCGTTCAGGCTTCCGGCACCGCCGCTTGGGAGTTAGCGGCTTTACAGGATAATCCCCAAGCCGCTGACTTTCAATTGAAAATACAGCATTTAGCCAATGCGGAAGCGGGCAAGATTGCGTTGCAATCCGGCGCTGTCGATATGATTGTGTCGGACTGGATTTGGGTTTCCAGGCTGCGCGCTACCGGTTCCGATTTTACTTTTTACCCTTATTCGAATACCTCGGGTGCCTTGGTTGTACCGGAAAACAGCCCGATCCATTCGATAAAAGATCTCCACGATAAACGGCTGGGAATTGCCGGTGGCGAGCTGGACAAAAACTGGCTATTGCTACAAGCTCTAGCTCAACAAGAACAATTCGATTTGAATGCTTCGGTGGAAAAAGTCTTCGGCGCACCGCCGCTGATCACCGAGCAAATCAAGCACAACCGCGTGGATGCCGTCCTTACCTATTGGCATTTTGCAGCCAGACTTGAAGCCCAGCAGTATCGTCAGCTTATTGACGGCAAAGGTATTTTAGAAGGCTTAGGCATTATGGAAGATGTTCCTAGCCTGGGTTATGTGTTCAAGCAAAGTTGGGCCAATGAACACAAACAGGCGGTCAACCATTTTTTTAACGCCAGCAAGCAGGCTAAAAATCAGCTGTGTACGGCTGATGCTGCCTGGAAAAAAGTTATCCCGTTAACCCAGGCGGATGATTTGCCGACCCAAACCAAACTGCGCCAGCGTTACTGTGAAGGCAGCATTGAGCATTGGGGCAAACCGGAACAGCTGGCTGCGGAGCGCATCTATACGATGCTCCGTCAGCTAAGCCACAATCAGTTAACCGGGAAATCAGAGCACCTGCAGCCCGGTACTTTCTGGTCCATTGAATAAAGGATTCGGTTTGATTAGCCTTAAAAAGTTTTTACCGGCCCTGTCATTGCTGGCTTTTTTAGCCATCTGGCAAAGTTTGGCCGTTTATTTAGACAGCAACACCTTGCCGACGCCCGAAGCAGTCGCCAAGGTTTTCTGGCAAGCCTGCGTATCGGGACAGCTGCCTTTCCACTTGGGCGTCACCCTGCTGCGGCTGGTGATCAGTTTTGCGATTGCGATGTTGCTCGGTTGCGCTATCGGTATCGTACTGGGGCGCTGTAAAAAACTCGATGCGTTCTTCGACAACTGGCTGGTCATCTTCTTAAATATCCCGGCTCTGGTCACCATTATCTTGTGCTATGTCTGGTTCGGCCTGATGGAATCGGCGGCGATACTCGCGGTGGTGATTAACAAGCTGCCCAATGTCATTGTTACGATCCGCGAAGGCACCCGCATGCTGGATCAGGACTTGCTGGACATGGCGCGCTGTTACCGTTTCGGCCAACGCAAAACTTTGGTTCACGTTATCTGGCCGCAACTGCATCCGTTTGTGATGGGCGCAACCCGTTCGGGTCTGGCCTTGATCTGGAAAATCATTCTGGTGGTCGAGTTATTAGGCCGCAGCAACGGCATGGGCTATCAACTGCATTTGTTCTTTCAACTGTTCGATGTCGCCGGCATACTGGCTTATACCATCGCTTTTGTTGCGGTCATTCAGCTGATAGAACTGCTGATTTTAAAACCGCTGGACAAAAAAGCCCTGCGGTGGCGCAAATGACCGACATCCAAATCCAAATCGACAACAAAACCTATCGGGCTGCGGCCGATCCCAGTATCGTCGACCTTAAACTGTCGCTAACTTCGGAGGAGTTTATTTGTCTGGTCGGCCCGTCCGGCTGCGGCAAAACCACGCTGTTAAATATTATTGCCGGTCTGGATAATGATTACGAGGGCGATATTCTAGTGGGCCAACAACACACCGCCCCCAAGATCGGTTACGTTTTCCAGAATCCGCGCCTGCTGCCCTGGCGTACGATCAGGGAAAATATTGAGCTGGCAGTGGATAAGCATCAAGCTCGCGAGGTGATTGACGCATTGCTTGAGGTCATGCAATTAACCGCAGCGCAGCATAGTTATCCAGAACATCTGTCATTGGGCATGAGTCGCCGAGTCGCGATCATCAGGGCATTTGCTATTGATCCCGAGGTGTTGCTGATGGATGAGCCGTTTGTGTCGCTGGATGCGCCGACCGCCAGGCAAGTCAGGGAGCTGTTACTGAATCTATGGCAACAACGTCCGCATACGATTTTATTTGTCACCCACGATCTGCGCGAGGCCATCGCCTTGGCTGACCGACTGATATTTTTATCGGCAGCGCCGATGCAGGTCGTTAGCGAAATCGTCGTACCCATCCCCCGAAATGAGCGCGGCAATGAGCTGGCTATTGAATCATTCAGGCAGCAATTACTGAAAAATCATCCCGAAATAAAACAACTTTTGTGATCACTTTCCGGCTGGAAAAACAGTTGCAGCCTCGGCCAAAATACCCGATACTCTTGAATCGTCAAGCCTTGTTAGAGTGACTTCTGCGGGGCTTACCGCAGAAACTACCCAAGGTTAAATCACATGAAAAAAATAATTATCTTAGGATTGACGACCGCTGTTATTGCGTTGGCGTCATTAACGGCTTCAGCCGGAAGCGATGCCCAATACCCGGCAGCAAATTTTCAGCCTAAAGTCATCTATCTCGATAAAGACTCAGTCAAGCCTTCAACTAAATGTCCAAGCCCAAAAACCGCCGAAAAGGAAATCGAGTTTGACGCTAAATACCCGGCGGCTAACTTTCAGCCTAAAGTCATTTATCCGTAAGCCTTAGGAATGAAAATCAAATAACTCATACCGTTGCGCAAGGGGCGACCCGCCGGTCGCCCCTACAAGTTATCGCCTGTTCAAGTTATTTGAATTCCATTCCTAAACGGCCACTCGGCAATCAGAAAAATGACGCAGAGTAAAAAGGCGACTGTTTCGCCTTTACCTTAAAGATAATTAAATAACGATAATTTATTGACTTGGGCAAAAGCTTGTTGTCCGGCCTGCAAAGCGATGGATTGCAGTTGAAACTTACTGATCGCATCGGCATAATCAAGATCTTGAGTTTCAGAAAGCGTTGTCGTGGTGTCTAAGACAAATTTTTCATTTTGGGATTCTTGATTGTCCAAAGCGTTCATCCTGGCTCCAACACTGGTTCTTGTCTCTAAAAATCTACCTAGCGCTGCATCGAGATCACCCAAAACACTGGTCATCTGGCTTTGATAGCTTTGGGCGGCAACCCCAGCCTGGTTCTGGCCTTCAGTAAAACCGGCATCCGTTAAAAATGTGCCTGAAGTGTTATTAATTTGTATATTGGAAGCCGCACCTGTAGCTATCGAGGCAAACTCGATTCTATTGCCGTTGCTTCGCGCTTGCATAGTCGCAGGAGCGGGTGCAGCGGCGGCTGCAAGTTGGTTGTTAATCTCAGCGGCAAGATCTTCCACACCGGTAAACGCTTGACCACTTAAGTTTATCGGTATCGGCGCCCCACCATCGGCAGTCAAGTCAAATGTAGCTGGGGCAGTAGAATAATCCAAGCCATAGCGTAAAAACCGGTCGCCGGTAATTTCACCTGAAGCAGGGTTAAGCGATGCGCCCAAGCCGTCAGACAGCGCCTTTAGCGTACTGAAAATACTACGCTTGCCATTTTCATCGGCTGCCGGACTGCTCGACGTTATATTGTCAAATACAGTAGCACCTAAATCGCTATCCGCTACCTGTCTGCTAGAGCCAATCTGCAAAACCCGCTGCTGCGTGCCGCCTTGATACACATATTCGCCTGTTGCCGCTTGCTTGGTAAATG
Source organism: Methylobacter arcticus (assembly GCF_050917435.1). Taxonomy (NCBI): domain Bacteria; kingdom Pseudomonadati; phylum Pseudomonadota; class Gammaproteobacteria; order Methylococcales; family Methylococcaceae; genus Methylobacter; species Methylobacter arcticus. Next base: position 563,158 of record NZ_CP159583.1, on the reverse strand, counting down.
CGGGTACCGTCGAAAGATCGCCCGAAAAAATAAATTCACCATTGGCATTTTGGGTATTGGCAACGCCGGCCAATTGTTCAATTAATTGATCCACTTCAAACTTTATCGATAGCCTGTCACTGTCATTTAGAGTGGCGGAGCTTATGGCTTGAATAGTCAGATCTTTGGCGCGAAACATAATATTATTTGCCGTTTCCAGAGCCGATTCCTCAAGATTCAATCGTCCACGCGCGGTAGAAATATTACTTTGATGCTGCTCTGTTTTTGCAATCGTCTTATCTAAATCCAGCACCCTTACCGCTGCCGCCGGGTCTTCAGCAGGCGTAGACACTTTAAGTCCAGAGCTTATTTGCTGTTGTATCTTAGCCAATTCGGTTTGCTGCTTGCCCATTGCGTTAACACTAAGCTGTTGCGCCCAAGCTGTTGAAATTCTCATCGCTATCGCTCCTATCTCACTGCGCCTAATAAAGTATCGAATAAGGATCTGGCTACCGAAATAGCTTGTGCGGATGCTTGATAAGCTTGTTGAAATTTTATCAAGTTGGCCGCCTCTTCATCCAGGTTCACACCGGCCAGACTCTCTCTGGCACCCTTGGCCTGATTTAATAAAGTTTCCTGTGCGGAAGCACCCAGTTTAGCGGTCCGCGTCAACGTTCCGATACCGGAAACCACTTCATTATAAGCACTATTAAATGAGGCGGTTCCGCCTAACATGCCCAATTTATTAGCCAGATTTGCCAGTTGCAAGGCATTTCTATTATCGCCGGGCATCGCGCCGTTGATAATAACGGGGTTGCCCGAGCCATCATCAACAGGATCGCCATTCGTATCCAGTTCTATATTGGTGGCTGCCGCTATTTTTCTCGGGTCGTCAATAGCGACAGCCATTTTTTGGGCCGCATTGTAGGTTGGTCTGATTAGAAATTGATCGCCTCCTGATACACCCGCATTCTGATCAACGGTTATGTCAATGCCCGGCAAACCAGTTGCAGAGGATAAAGTAAAGATATTCGTACCCGCGCCGGTCTCGGTAGCCGTAAGATTAATCACCTGATTATCCCGAAGCCTGGTCAGGGTGTAATCAGTTCCGCTAACATACTCTAGGCGAAAATCGCTAAAATCGAGACTGCCAGCCGCTGATGGATTGCTATTAACATCCTGAAAATTAGCGGTAACGATTGCATTACCGGCATTCTGGGCGCTTTTAATAACCGGAATTTCATCACCGGAAAAGCTAAATAAGGCCTCTCCTGCGTTACCGCTCAAATCAAAACCCTGTTCATGCAGCGCATTAATCTCCATGGCCAAACCGGCAGCAACCCGTCCGAGTTTTTGCTGCGCCGGATCCAGTACTTCATCCCGAAAGCGCAATGAACCCGCCAAAGAACCGCCACTGATCTGATTGGTGATTTCCGTGACACTATTCGTTGTTACCAGCCCAATTTCCAAGCGGTTTGAATCGAATGTAGATTGCAGGGTGGTGAATGTTGCGGTGCCGCCACCCAGCACTAATGACTGGCCATTGCCAATAAAAATACTGGAGGTACCATTTTCCTGCGGCAACACAGACACATTGACGATTGCGGATAACTTTGCAATCAAAGCGTCCTGCTGATCAAGCAAGTCATTGGGCTGTTTCAGGCCTTGTGTTTTACCGATGCCTTCGGCGATCTGTACATTAAGCTTAGCTATCGCCGTCGCGTAAGAATTAATATCGTTAACCATGGCAATCATATCGTTATTGTTCTGCGTGCGGATCTCTTCAAAGCGGCCGCTCATGGTGTTGAAGCTTTGCGTCAAAATTTCGGCTTCTGACAACATCACTTGCCTGGCAGGCACCGATGAAGGATCATCCGCCACTTCATTGATCGCATTAAAAAAACGATTCATCACCGGCGCTATCCCGGTACTGGGATCGGCTATGATATTATCGATGCTAGTGGCAAGTCGGTGGTAACGGTCGACATCGCCAAAGGCAGAAAGGCTGGAACTCAATTGCTTATTAATAAACTGGTCATAACTGCGCGTGACATTAGTGACGTTGACGCCCTGCCCAATATAGCCATCGCCGGTAAAGCGCGCCGCGTTGGTTGCTTGTTCTACCCGTTGCCGACTATAACCGTCGGTGTTTACATTGGAAATATTGTGCTGCACCGTTTCCAATGAGCGCTGAGCAGCCATCAAACCTGATAATGATGTTGATAGTAATCCGCTCATGAGTGCGTCCTGTTCCGAGAGTTAACGGCCAAACTTAACGTGATCATTAGTTCATGGCCACGATGACATCAGGCTCAAATCCGGCCATGGTCTTGCCTTGATAGATACTCATGACCTTGGCGGCATATTTCGGATCGGTGGCATAACCCGCCTGTTGTAATTCATGCATATAGTGTTCCGCATTGCCTACTTTTTTTAAGGCGTCGCCATAACGCGGGTTGCTTTTTATAAAGTCGACATAATCCCTAAAGCTTTCTTCGTAGGAATCGTAGGATCTAAACCCGGCATTCACTTTTCTAGCAATACCCTGATCAAACTCCAGTGTAGACACCTGCGCCTGTTTGCCCTGCCAAGCTTTATCGGCTTTAATATTAAACAGATTAAAACTGTTATCGCCATGACTATTTTTTATCACCGAACGCCCCCAGCCGCTTTCCAGGGCGGCTTGTGCCAACAGAGCCTTGGGTTCAATGCCCAATTCTCTGGCGGCCTGGACGGCTAAGGGATGCAGGCGACTGACAAACTCATCTGCTGACTGTATCGGCAAGACGTGACCAGTCTTTAATCCACCCATAGACTCCATCGGCAATTCAGTTGCCGCTTCAAGTGGGCTTCGGTCATGAACATAAGGCGTAAGCATCACTTGACCGTCTTTAAAGCTGGCGACCGGGCTGTCGGTTTTACCGCTTGCCTGCCGGTTAACGGCGTGAGCCTGTTCAGAACCGCTAGGTGATATTCCCCCGGATCTATTCAGAGCATCTTCCGTATCCTGCTTCTGATGTTTGGGTTTATCGTGACTCAATTGCTTAACGATCAAGTCGGCCAGACCAACGCCGGGAGAACCCGACAAATGGACGGCCAACTGCTGATCATACATATCGTTATAAAATTTACTTTGATCGTTATCCATGGCGCCATCGGCCAGCTTGGCTTGACGCATACTTTTCAGCACATTATTGAGAAAAATGGACTCGAATTGTTTGGCAACTTCTTTCAACGCTTCCGGCGACTCTTTTCGGGCCTCGCCTTTTAATTTAGCCAAGCCATTAAAGTCGGTATAAACATCGGCATGCTGTACCTTTAACATAACAACCCCCAGCTAAATCTGCGCTTAAAAACTAACAACTTTAAATAACAATTAACTCGGCATGCAAGGAGCCGGCTGATTTCAGCGCTTCAAGAATAGCCACCAAATCACTGGGTGCGGCACCTATCTTGTTGACCGCCTGAACAATTTCATCCAGGGAAACGCCAGGATTAAACACAAACATGTGATTTTTCTCTTCTTCAATCTTGAGGGTAGATTGCGGTGTAACTGCCGTTTGCCCGCCGGATAATGCATTGGGCTGGCTGACCTGCGGAGTTTCACTGATAGTCACGATCAGGCTGCCATGAGACACGGCCGCCGACTGCACCCTGACCTTACCGTTAATAACGACAGTCCCGGTACGGGAGTTAACAATAATACGCGCCGGTGCATCATCCGGAATCACCATCATATTTTCGACCACCGACGCAAAGGTCACTTTTTGATTGGGATCTAGCGGCGCACTAACCCTGACCGAAGTCGCATCAAGCGCCTTTGCGGTATTGGCACCCAATATTTTGTTAATGGACTCCGCCATGCGATTGGCGGTGGTAAAATCTGAAGTATGCAAATTAAACACCAAGGCATCGCCTTCAGAAAAAGAGGTGCTAACGGTGCGCTCAACAGTCGCTCCATTGGGAATACGGCCCACATTGGGATTATTGACGGTAATACTTGAACCGTCCTGACCTGAAGCACTCAGGCCGCTGACAATCAAACTACCCTGAGCAATGGCATAAACCTGTCCGTCTGCGCCTTTCAAAGGACTCATTAACAAGGTCCCGCCTCGCAGGCTTTTTGCATCGCCCAATGAAGATACGGTGACGTCAATCGCTTGACCCGGTTTGGCAAATGCCGGCAGTTCTGCCTGAATAGAAACCGCTGCAATGTTTTTTGATTTAGGATCAATGCCGGGAGGCAAGGTCAGTCCAAGACGCGCCAACATGCTGCGTAAGCTTTGTCCGGTAAAAGTCGTTTTATCGCCGGATTTATCCAGTCCGACGACCAAACCGTAACCGACCAACTGATTGCTGCGGACGCCTTCGATGGAGGCGATATCCTTGATCCGTTCGGCATAAACCGGCCCGCTGGAAGCGATGCCTAGCAGGATAAGAACGATAAAGCGCTTAACGTGTCTGTTCATAAAGAAATCATTGCCTTAAAGTGGAAACCAGGGGCTGTACAGAATTCTTGCCAGCCAACCCATTTTACTGGCATCGGCCATAGCGCCCTCGCCTACATACATAATAGTGACATCGGCCACTTTGTCCGAGGAGATAACATTGGCTGCGTTAATATCAACCGGCCTGACAATGCCCGACAACCTGACAAATTCATCTCCTTGATTTAAAGTGACTCTTTTCTCGCCGCGTACGCTTAAATTGCCATTCGGCAGCAGTTCAACCACGGTTACAGAGATATTGCCGCTTAAGCTGTTGGCTTGATCGGAAGTCCCCATCCCGGTAAAGCCTTTTTTCGATGCCACCTCGGTTTCAAGGTCGTTACCGGACAGCACCGATGCCGCCATACCAAACAAAGTAGGCGCAGTCACTGAGACTTGGGTGTCCTTCTTGGCCATAAGATTGTTTTTGTTTTTTGCTTGAGTAAGCTCATTGAATTGAATCGTCAGCACATCGCCTACCCTTTTTGCCGTGTGATCTTCAAACAGGCGCATATCGTAACCGGCCTGATAGATCGATCCGCTGCTTTGTACCGGCGGTCTTAAGTCGGCTGGCGCAACCGGAGCAAATGCAGGATCCCTTGACGGTATGGATGTACAAGCCTCTAGCAGCGACAGCGTGACGGCAACGATACTTAAGGAAAATCTAGGTTTTTTAGTCATCATATCGTCACCCCTAACTTATAATTGTTGCGTCACAAAGGACAGCATCTGATCGGTGGTTGAAATCGCCTTGGAGTTCATCTCATAAGCCCGTTGCGTTTCAATCATATTGACCAGTTCCTCAACGACATTGACATTGGAGGTTTCCAATGCGCCTTGAGTCAACGTCCCGTATTCCGCTTCCCCCGGCGTTCCCACTATCGGCGCGCCGCTGGCGGCAGATTCCCGATAAAGGTTTTCGCCAATGGCCTCCAACCCGGTAGGATTGATAAAGTTGGCGGTCTGTATCTGGCCCAGCACGCTCGGCACCGCAATGCCCGGTTGCAAAACGGATACCGTACCGTCAGTGCCGATAGTGACGCTCAGTGCATCTTGAGGCACGGTGATCGCAGGATTCAACGTTAATCCGCCTGAAGTAACCAACTGCCCTGTGGCGTCTAGTTTGAACGAACCATCGCGGGTATAATTGGTATCGCCGTTCGGCATTAATATTTGCAGGAACCCCCGGCCATTTATTGCCACATCCAGCGAATTTTCCGTCGGCTGAACATTGCCTTGCGTATGCAGTTTTTCAGTGGCAACCGTTCTTACACCGGTTCCTAACTGCAAACCCGTCGGCAGCTGGGTATTTTGCGTAGATTGAGCGCCGACTTGACGAATATTCTGATACATCAGGTCTTCAAAAACCGCTCGCCCTCTTTTAAACCCAGTGGTGTTGACGTTCGCCAAGTTATTGGAAATAACCGCCATTCTTGTTTGCTGGGCATCCAGACCGGATTTAGCCACCCATAATGCGCGTTCTGTCATGATAATCTCCTCAGTGCCAATTTATTGTCTTAGTTAAATATAAAGCATGATCTGTGCCATTTTTTTAGCTATCTAAAGCCCAATTCGCCGCGCAAAAAAAAGCCGAGCTTAGCTCGGCTTTTGTAAAAATAAATTCTGCTCTATCGTTCCCACGCCGGAGCGTAGGAACGATACAATTTGCAAATTTGGGTTTATCCTAGCCCATTTGCATCAACTTGGCACCCACTGCCGAGTTTTCATCGACACTCTTCATCACCTTCGTTTGCAGCTCGAAATTTCTTGCCAGCTCAATCATGTCGACCATCGCGCTAATCGCATTCACATTACTGCCTTCCAAAACGCCCTGCGCCAGCCTGACATCAGCACTGGCGACTACCGGCTTGCCATCTTTAGCATGCAACAAGCCATCATTTGATTTTTCCAGGTTATCCGTCTCTATCTTAACCAGCTTGATACGGCCAACTTCCACCTGTGTAGTCGCGTTACCCGAACCCAATGGAATAATGCTGATCGTACCGTCACTGCCTATGGTCAGTTTTTCTGCCGGCTGAATGGTGATAGGCCCATCCTGCCCCAGCACTTGCAAACCCGCTCCGGTCTGCAATAAACCTTCCGGAGTAACCCGCAGATCACCGGCGCGCGTATAAGCTTCCTTACCATCAGTTCCCTGAACGGCAAAATAACCCTCACCGTTAATAGCCACATCCAAATCGCCGCCTGTCGTCTGCATGCCGCCCTGAGAAAGATCGACCCCCGGCTCTTCATTCATCGCATAAACCCGGGTAGGAAAGCCGACACCCAGCACAGGCCTACTGCGGAACTGCTCCAAATCTGATTTAAAACCGGTCGTCTGCGCATTCGCCAAATTATTGGCATTTACCGTTTGCGCCATGAGCGTCTGCTTGGCGCCGCTCATGGCAATATATAAACTACGATCCATAACAGCTCTCCTTTAGCTTAAAACCAGATATAAGCAAACATTACTCCAGTAAATTACGCATTCAGAATAGTTTGTATCAAGGTTTTTTCGGTGGTGATGGTCTGAGAGTTAGCCTGATAAGCCTGCTGTGCAATAATCAACTTAACCAACTGCTCAGATAAATCCACATTGGAACCTTCCAACGCTGACGATTGAATCCCGCCAAAATTATTATCGCCGGCCGCGCCAAAAATAGGCGCTCCGGAAGTTGATGTCGTTGCCCAGGAAGTATCGCCTAATTTTGCCAGCGCTTGATTACTTGGAAATCGGGCCAAAGCCACCTGCCCTAAAGCCTTGGAGCCGCCATTACTGTACCTTGCAAATACCACTCCTGTGGCATCGACATCAATGCCGGTCAAATTACCGGCCGGTAAGCCATCCTGATCCAAGCCATTAACGCTAAAAGGCGTGGCGAACTGGGTCGTGCCAAAAAAATCGATATCAAAAGCCATATCGTCAACTTTTAGATTAGGATCGATACCCGATAAATCAATAGCCCCAAAATCCACACTGGTAGCAGCAACGCCGGCCACGGTATTAAGCAATCCCGTCGGAGTAAAAGTTAACGGTATCGCTGCCCCTGGTTGATTTGGCGTTCCCGCCGCCGGAGGAACCCCCGCACCCACCACTGTCGATGCGGGCGCGACTCCTGGCGGCACCGCAGGCCCCCCTGTAGTAATACCATAATCATCGATAAACAAATAAGCATCCCATTCGTTAGCCACCGCCGTTTTTACATAATAGGTTGAAGCGATATGCGCATTACCCTGAATATCATAAGTGGTGATCGATGTCGTATTGTTATAGGACAAAGGGTCGGTAGGATCAAACGCTGCCGTTGGCGGCACTGCGGCAGCCCCGTTAATATTCAATTTCATATTGATATTTTCGGTAGCGTTGGGCAAACCCTGAGCGGTATCAATGGTCAACGGCGTAAAAACACCGACACTAAAACCCTCCGCTGCGCTAGTGCCGTTAGCGGCAAAAGCCAATAAATACTGGCCTTTGTCATTAACCACATTGCCTGCACTGTCTAACTGAAACGCGCCATTGCGGGTATAGGCGGTGGGTACCGAAGGATCCACAGGGTTATTCGGATTATTTTTGTCAGGAAGATTCACCGTATCCGCCAAGACAAAAAAACCATTGCCACTGACGGCCAAATCAAGGCTGTTTTGAGTGGACTCGATATTGCCCTGATTAAATTGCTGAGCCACTTCGGTGACCTTTACCCCAGAACCTGGTTGCGTCTTACTGACGCCACCGATACTGGACGCATAGACATCAGCGAATTCCGCCCGTGATTCTTTAAAACCGGTAGTTTGCGAGTTGGCAATATTATTGCCGGTTACCTGCAAACTTGTTGATGCGGCTTTTAAGCCGCTTAATGCTGTTGCAAAACCCATGTTACACCTCCAGTCCTAAAGAATTTGTTTGATCTGATTAAAAGCAACGCTGTCCAATCCGGTCAGGTTAACTTTCATTCCCGTAGTGCCGCTAGCCATGCTGACGCTATCAACCCGCGAATTAATATCTGTTTCCAATACGGTATTTTTGCCGTCGATACTCGCCGTTGCTTCTATTTTATAGACGCCGGGATTGGCCATGACGCCATTTGAATTCAGGCCATCCCAGACAAAAGGTATTTTTCCCGCGCTATGACTGCCCATATCGACATTTTGTACCAACTCTCCGCTAGCGGCATTGGTTACTTTGACCTTAATATTGGTGACGCTGTCGGTTAAATTAATATTACCGGATATATCGCCCCCGACTGCCAACAGCCCTTTCGTGCCTAGTGCAGATACTTGTCGCCCAACCAAACTGGTTGCCTGCAAGGCCTGACTGGAGTTGATTGAACCGGCAAAATCACCAAATGACTTTTGCAAGTCCTGAATACCCGATACCGTTCCAAACTGCGCCATTTGCGACAAAAAATCACCGTTTTCCATCGGTTTGGTCGGGTCTTGATGCGTCATCTGCGTGGTCATTAACTTTAAAAACTGCTCCTGTCCTAATGACGTTTTTTTAGGTGTTGCCGCCGATTCTGATTTAGCGGTGACGGTTAAATTGCTGTATGGATTTACTGCGCCTTGAATAGCCATTTTTATCTCCCTACTGTCCCATTTTTAAGGTCTGAAGCATCATCTGCTTTGCCGTATTCAACACTTCGACATTATTTTGGTAAGAGCGTGATGCCGACATCATATTGGCCATTTCTTCGACCGTATTCACATTCGATTTGAAGATATAGCCGTCTTTATCGGCCATAGGATGACTCGGGGAATACTCCATAATAGGAGCCTCTTGGCTCTCGACTACGCCCAGCACATTGACCTTACTGGTGGCATTATGCTTGTTCATCGCATTATTTAATTCAGCGGCAAATACCGGCTGCCTGGATTTGTATGCCTCCGCCGCACTGCTGCTGACACTGTTCGCATTGGATATATTGCTTGCGACCAGATTCAGCCTTAACGACTGAGCATTCATGCCGCTGCCGGCAATATCGAATATACTTAAAGCAGCCATGACTATTGCCCTCTCAAAGCGGCCATCAGGCCGGAAAACTTACCATTAATAAACTGTAGGCTAGCTTGATATTGCACCGCATTTTCAGCGTATTTAGCCTGTTCAACATGCGCTTCGACGGTATTACCATCTAATGACACCTGACTGGGATTCCGATACATGACATTAGCGCCAAATACTTGTTGCTGCGGTGTAATATGCCCGGCATGGGTACGCTCCATGCTTGCGCCTGAAGCCAAGCTTTGTTTCAAAACCGACTTAAAATCCAGATCACGAGCTTTAAAGTTGGGCGTATCTGCATTGGCTAAATTAGCCGCCAGTATCTCACCTCGTTTTTCTCGAAAAGCCAGGGCCTTAGGTTCAATGCCAAGCGCTGTGTCAAAATTAATAGCCATGATAGTTGCCTCACTGATTACTGATACAAAAACAATAGCACAGCATATGCCAAAAACACACAATACGATTTAAATCAATTAGCTATGATTTTTTAAAATTATTTGCCACTACTCGGCAACTGATTAGGATTAGAATACTTTTAAATGACCCGGCAAAAAGTAGCCGCTGCCAAGTAAGCAGCCAATTAATCGACTTGCAGTCCAAATAACATGTCAATAAATTGGCTGCTTTATCAAACAAGCTGATTTTAATCATACCTAGTCACCTGACCACGTCATAAAACAAAGTTCTACAATGATAAAAAAAACACCTCTTTTTTTGGCATTACTCTTTATCTTTTTCGCCCCGGCCCATGCAGAACAAGGTTCGCAATCTCACGAATCTATTGGTGAAGCCGTTAACGATTATATTGCACAAAATATAAACCTCCCGGGAGAATACGAAGTCAGTCTGGTTCCATTGGACAGTCGCTTAAATTTACCTCAATGCATCGATCCGCTGGAGGCATACACAACCAACAATCTCATTAAGGCAGGCAGAACCGCTATCGGCGTACGCTGTAACACAGGAAAAAAATGGTCGATTTTTACTTCTGCGATCATCAAGACTTATCAAATGGTCGTCGTCCTATCTCACCCGATACAACGCGGTGACATCATTACCCGGCAACATCTTGCTATCGAAAAAAGAGAAGTATCTAGCCTCAGAGAAGATTTTGCCACTCAACTGGAACAAGTTGAAAACAAACAGGTCACGCGCCAACTTAATAGCGGAACCATTCTCAGCCTGAGAAACCTTGCCGAACCCAAGCTTATCAAAAGAGGGGATAAAGTTGTTATCAGCTCAACAAAACCGAATTTTTCTATTAAGATGAGCGGGGTAGCAATGATGGACGGCACTAAAGGGCAACTCATCAGAATTAAAAATCAGAACTCAGGACGCCTGATTAATGCCACCGTTATCGAGCCTGGATTAGTCTCCGTTAATGACTAAACGCACAGAAAATCGTTAAAGTTTTTTACCGTTCTGCCGATACAAATTTCAAATGAAAAAATTATTAAGGAATTTATCATGGCTATCGAGATAAACGGCAGAATGAACAGTCCGGTGCCGCTCAAAACGCCCTCGAAAACGGGAGTCGATAGCGGGCAAAAAGTTGCTGTTCCCCCTACAAAAAAAGACGACAGTGTTGCACTGACGAACGCAACACAAGAAATAAAAAAGACCTTTGGCTCATCTTCTGCAGTGCCCATAGATATTGACAAAGTCAACTCGATAAAAAAAGCGCTTGCTGACGGAAGTTATCAGGTAGATGCGGAGAAAGTTGCCAAGAAAATGCTTCAACTTGAGAAATTAATGCCTCAAGAAAATAGTGCATAGCCATGATACAAAAAACATACCCCATTACCGAACAACTCATCCTTAATGCACTGCAATTGGCGCAGCAGCTTCATCAGGAACTCAATCGGGAACTTGATGCCTTAAAAAAAACGCAGCAAGCTGCATTAATTAATACTATCGCAGCCAGCAAAAAGCAATTGGTTGTGCAATTGGAACAGTTCAATGCGCAACTCGCTCAAGTCTTGGCAACCGAAAAGCTGCCTAATGATCAAAAAAGTATCAGTGAATATTTTAAGCGGGCTGAAACAGCTGGCCTGTTAACCGCCGAATCCATTAGCAACTGGGCGCAGCTAATGCTTGTCTGCGCAGAATGCAAAAGCTTGAATGAACAAAACGGTGCCGGCATTGATCTTTTATCTCGCCACACCAAACGCTCACTGGATATTTTAAAAGGCAAGCCGGAATTCGCAAATACTTACGGTTCCGATGGCTCAGCCAAGAGTGACCGGTATTCCCACACCTTAATTTCGGTATAATCACTTAGCCCGCACAGAACAAATGAATTAAATAACCATCTATGGTAGAATTCATTCTGTTTTTGCCCCGATAGCTCAGCTGGATAGAGCGGTCCCCTCCTAAGGGACAGGCCGGTGGTTCAAATCCGCCTCGGGGCACCATTCATATCAACGACTTACACTCGCCTACCCGCGACAAGACATTCCATCTCTATCAAAACGCCAATATTACCGCAATAAACTTAACCATCATTCATTGCCGCGTTTTTTTAATAAGCCCTACACTGTTTTCACCAAGCTGTAAGACGTTTGTCAACAGCAACCTTTTATTGAGACCCTAAAAATATGCCATTTACCACCCTCGGTTTATCTGATCCACTGTTGCGTGCCATTGCTGATGCCGGCTATACCACGCCGTCCCCCATTCAGGCACAAGCCATTCCAGCCGTTTTAGGCGGCCATGATGTGTTGGCGGCCGCACAGACTGGAACCGGTAAAACAGCAGGATTTACCCTGCCCATTCTGCACCGCTTATCGCAAAAGGCTTACGGCAATAACCGTCCAGTCAGGGTATTGATACTGACACCAACCAGAGAACTTGCTGCGCAAATAGGCGAATCGGTAAACAAGTATGGGGCGCATCTGCATCCCCGTTTAAAATCCGAAGTCGTTTTTGGCGGGGTAAAAATCAACCCGCAGATGATGAAATTAAGAGGCGGCGTAGATATACTAGTGGCCACGCCAGGCCGACTTTTAGATCTGGTTAATCAGAATGCGGTAAAACTCGATCAAGTAGAAACACTGATACTCGACGAAGCCGACCGCATGCTCGATATGGGTTTTATTCGGGATATTCGCAAAATTATTGCCTTCCTGCCGAAAAAGCGCCAAAACCTGCTGTTTTCGGCAACCTTTTCAGAAGATATCCGCAAGCTCACCACAGGGCTTCTGGTCAACCCAATTAAAATCGAAGTCGCCGCGCGTAACACCGCTGCAGAACTGGTTGACCAAGTCGCTTACCTGGTTAATAAAGCCAACAAAACCGAACTGCTCTGCCACCTGATAAAAGAAAATAATTGGCAACAGGTTTTGGTATTCACTACGACCAAACATGGCGCCAATCGACTCACCGAAAAACTCAACAAAGTTGACATTAAGGCAGCCGCCATACACGGCAACAAAAGCCAGGGCGCCAGAACCAGTGCATTATCAGGCTTTAAAGCCGGTGAAATCAGGGTGTTGGTGGCGACCGACGTGGCGGCACGCGGCATTGATATCAACCTGCTGCCGCATGTGGTCAATTTTGAACTGCCCAGAGCGCCGGAAGATTACGTCCATAGAATTGGTCGTACCGGACGTGCCGGCGAAGAAGGTCAAGCCATATCGCTGGTATCCCATGATGAATACAGCTTCTTGCGCTTGGTTGAAAAACTGATCGGGAAAGAGATTAAACGCGAACAAATTGTCGGCTTTGAAGCCTCCGCAGTGGCTCCGCCGATGCCGCCAGAGGAACCGCGCGGCCCACGCCCGACCAGAAACTCAAATCAAGCGCGTAAGCCGGCCGGTGGCAATCAGTCCAGAAATAAGCCTCGGACAAGAAGCGCTTAGATTATCGAGCTACTTGGCGACAGCCGGACGGGAGACTGTTGCCCCGTCCGAAACGTTTCGTGCGCTGACCGTCCCTTGCCGCATCACTCAAGCTAGCAAAACGTTAAGAACGGGGTTGCAAACCCCGTCCCGCTTAGGAAATACCGTTAAAAGGGCGACCGGCAAGTCACCCTTTCGCTTATCCCCACTGGGACTTACGAACGTTAAAATTGCGTCCCTTTATTTTCCCGTTTCTCAAGCAAGCCAAGGCCTTATCAACACTGCCATGCTTGATAGCCACGTAAGCATGGGCATCGAAAATATCGATTTTACCGACTTCACTGCCCGCAATTCCCGAATCACCCGTTAACGCACCGAGTATATCTCCCGGACGCACTTTATTTTTTCGCCCGCCGTCTATCCACAAGGTCACCATCGGCGGCTCAAAGCGCTGTTCGTAACCCATCTGAAAAGGCGCAACTTCGTCCCACTTAACCGGAATAGCTTGATACTCCTCAATCGCTTTAACCCGGTTTAATTCCTGTTCCGTGCATAAGCTAAGCGCCAAGCCCTTGTTACCGGCGCGGCCGGTACGCCCAATCCGGTGTACATAAATTTCAGGATCCCAAGGCAATTCGTAATTGATCACCGCTTGCATATCCTTAATATCCAGGCCTCGCGCAGCCACATCGGTCGCTACCAAAACAGAGCAGCTCTTATTGGAAAAACGCACCAATACCTGATCCCGATGCTTTTGCTCTAAATCGCCATGCAAGGCCTGAACCGAAAAACCGCTGTTTTCAAGCGAACTTGCCACATCCTGGCAATCCCGTTTGGTATTGCAAAAGACCACGGCTGATTCAGGCCGATAGTAAGATAAAAGATAACCCAGCGCGCTGATCCGTTTAGACTTTTCTACTTGGTAAAAACGCTGCTCAATATCGCTGTCATGGTGACTGCTCTCAATACTGACGGAAACCGGCTTAAACTGAAATTTCTGGCTTATTTCCCGAATAGGATCGGTATACGTCGCTGAAAACAGCAAGGTTTGCCGGTGCGTCGGCGCGTAGGAAACCACATCGGAAATCGCCTCTTCAAAGCCCATATCCAGCATCCGGTCGGCCTCATCCAGCACCAGCACCTTGAGATTGCTTAAGCGTAAGCTGCGTTTGCGCAGATGTTCCTGCAACCGGCCCGGCGTGCCGACCACTACATGAACGCCATGTTCCAGAGAACCCAGCTGCGGCCCGAAAGGTACGCCGCCGCACAAGGTCAATACCTTAATATTTTGCGTGAATCGCGCTAAGCGCCGAATCTCTTTGCCGACCTGATCGGCAAGCTCACGGGTTGGGCAAACAACCATCGCCTGAACTCTAAAGCTGTTCAAATCCAACTTGGATAATAGACCAATACCAAATGCAGCGGTTTTTCCACTGCCGGTCTTAGCCTGCGCAATCACGTCCCTGCCCTCAAGAATATGCGGCAGACTCTCTGCTTGAATGGGCGTTAGGTGGGTATAACCCAGGGATTCAATGTTTTCAAGCAAGGCGGGTTTTAAAGCTAGGGATGAAAATTTGGCAGTACTCACTAAGGACTCTTTATGTTGACGTGAACGGCGGCGAAGTGCCGTAATTCAATCGCTTATGATACCAGATACTGGAAATTTAAGCCGGACAAGGTTGATTTTTCAGCATCCATCATTAGCCGCAGACTGAATCGACGTTTCCACATTGAAGAGGTATCAGCGATTGAAATCTTCATCCGGCTTGAAATCTTATACGGGCAAAAAAAAGCGCTGCTCACCCTACTTTTTCGACACATCAACAAAGCCATGCACGCCGCGCTTGGACTTAACGGCCAGCCAGTCTTTCAATTGCTTTAATTCTTCCGTTTCTTCCAAGTCATCCAGGCTTTGTTTGTTCTTTAACAGGCGAAATGCCGCCGACAGCACGTTATAGCGCTCTCCGGTAATGCCTGCACGTCTTAATCCTACGGTGTTTAACTTATAATGCCGCGCGGGACGCCCGCCAATCAGCATAAAGGGAATAACATCCATATTAAGACCGGTTGTGCCCTGCACTATCGCGAATGAGCCGATCCGGCAAAACTGGTGCGCAACCACTGCCCCGCCGATAAAAACATTATTGCCGACTTCGACAAATCCGCCGATCGCGACATTATTGGCAAATATGGTGTTATTACCGACTATACAGTCATGCGCGACATGACTGTTGTTCATAAAGAAACAACCTGAACCAATATGTGTCTCGGCATGTTCTTTAGAGGCTCGGTGTGCAGTAAAGCCCTCTCGAAAAACATTATTGTCACCGCAGATAAGCCAGGAAACCGTTTCAGCTTTAAAGCCGGTATCTTGCGGCAATCCGCCTAACACCGCATGCGGATGTAAAATATTGTCGTCACCCATTTTCACATGACTGTGCACCACAGCATGAGCGCCGACCTGACAGTTAGCACCCATTTGAGCACCTGTCTCAATAACGGCAAAAGGCCCTACCGTCACATTGTCTCCCAGCGATACATCCGGTGCTATGTAAGCGGTCGGGTGAATATTTTGAGTCATCTTAGCTATCCTCTTGGATGATATTTTGCATGTAATTCTTTGAGTCTTTCGCGGGCAATATGGGTATAAATTTGCGTGGTGGATAAATCCGAATGCCCGAGCAATAGTTGTACCACGCGCAAATCCGCGCCATGATTTAACAAATGGGTAGCGAAAGCATGTCTTAAGGTATGCGGCGACAGTTCTTTGTTGATGCCGGCTTTTTTTGCATGACGTTTGATAATATGCCAAAAAGCCTGCCTAGTCATGCCGTCGGCCCGATTGGTGACAAACAAATAATCGCATTGGCGCTCACCAAGTAGGATCTTTCTCGCTTGACTCATATAATCCTCCAGCCAGCTCATGGCTTCTTCGCCGACCGGCACCAGTCGCTCTTTGTTGCCTTTGCCGATAATTCTGACCACACCTTGCCTAAAACTGATCTGCTCAAACTTTAAATTGACCAGTTCCGACACCCTAAGTCCTGTGGCATAAAGCATTTCCAGCATAGCTCTATCCCTAAAACCCAAGGTATTGGTGACTTCCGGCGCTGCCAACAATAATTCGACATCCTTTTCAGAGAGCGATGTGGGCAATAGTTGACCAATATGAGGCGATTCTATCAAGGCGGTGGGGTCGACTTTGATGCTATTTTCTCGGATATAATAGCCATAGAACCGTCGAAGACTGGACAAGATGCGCGCAGTAGATCGGTTGCCTATGCCGTCTTTATAGCGGCTGGCAAGAAAACTTGATAACTCTCCACCATCAACGTCGAGCATAGGCTTTTCTGCCAACCATTTGGCAAAAATTCTCAAATCACTACCATAGGCTGAAAGCGTATTCTCGCTCAAGCCCTGCTCTACCCAAACAGCATCAAGAAATTGGTCGATCAACACAGCTGCATTCATTTTTTATAGTTTGCTTCAAATTCCAGTAATTTGTGTTTTATAGCCATAAAATCACCCTCAGTTTGCCCGCAATAGCCGCCCATACCGGAAACAGAAACCACCCGATGACAGGGAATAAATAAAGCATAAGGATTGTCTCTACACGCATTACCGACCGCACGTGCAGAAGAACCTATTTTTTTTGCCAATGCAGAATAAGTCAGGGTTTCGCCAAAGGGTATCTGGCAAAGCGCAGCCCAGACCTGGTTTCTATATACACTGCCTTGTTTTAACAATTTAATATTAATGCGATTATCGACATGCTGCCAATACGAGTTTAATTCATGCTCACCGGTCAGACTCAGGTAATCACCCAATTCCCAATCAGTTTTGATGATCACACCCTGTTGATAATATAAAGCCAGTCGTCCTGCCGGAGTCTGAAGTCTCACAACTTCCTCAGATCCCGAACAGTTTTCCACCCACTGAATTATAAATGGCATTCAATAAACCTTGAATCTAAGTTTTAATTATTCGATAAAAGATTAGCCATAAAAAAAGGCAGCTCAAAGCTGCCTTTTTATCTCGCGTAAAAACGCCTGATTAAAGTTTTTCTTTAATACGAGCCGCTTTACCAGTCAGGTCACGCAAGTAATACAACTTGGCACGACGTACATCGCCGCGACGCTTAACATTGATCTCGCTAATGATAGGGCTGTGCGTTTGAAATACACGCTCAACACCAGTACCGTGAGAAATTTTTCTTACTGTGAAAGCTGAGTTTAATCCGCGATTACGTTTTGCAATCACGATACCTTCAAAAGCCTGAATTCTTTCACGCTCGCCTTCTTTTACCTTAACCTGCACAACAACCGTGTCACCTGGACCAAAGTCAGGAATCTGTTTCAGTTGTTCTGCTTCCAATTCATCAATAATATTGCTCATTACCACACCTTAATTTAAACCAACTCCACAATAAATTCTCTAAGCAAATTTTCCTGCTCTGCACTCAAATTCTTTTTTTCCAGCAAATCCGGCCGTTTCTGCCAAGTTCTACCTAAAGCCTGCTTCATTCGCCAGCGAGCTATATCCGCATGATTACCACCTAATAAAACCGTCGGCACCGAACGTCCTTCAATTTGTTCAGGCCTAGTAAAGTGAGGGCAATCTAGCAAACCGTCGCTGTGAGAGTCCTGCTGGGCAGAGCCTTCATCGCCAAGCACACCCGGCAATAAACGCGTTATTGCATCAATGACTACCAAGGCTGCAAGTTCGCCGCCACTGATAACATAGTCGCCGATAGACCATTCATCGGCGCAATCCAACTCGACAAAACGTTCATCAATACCTTCATAACGCCCCGCAACTAAAATTAATTGCGTTTCATTACAAGCTTCTGACAACAAAGCCTGAGTAATCGGCTTGCCTTGCGGACTCAAATAAACCACTTTAGCGGTTTTTTCGCCAGCCTGTTTTGCATCATTAACCGCATCATGCAAGGGCTGATATTTCATGACCATACCAGGACCGCCGCCGTAAGGCCGATCATCAACAGTTCTGTGTCTATCCACGGTATAGTCCCGAGGATTCCATACCGACAAACTGACGATGTTGCGTTCGATTGCCCTGCCGGTTACGCCGCAACCCGCAGCCGCCACCACCATTTCTGGAAATAAGGTTACAACATCAAAACGCATGACAGCAATTAAAACTCAGGATCCCAGTCGACAATAATTTTACCTGCAACCAGATCAACGCTAATTATCGTTTGTCCCTGTAAAAACGGAATAACCCGTTCTCGCTCTCCCTGAACAATGATCACATCATTAGCGCCTGTTTCCAGCAGACTATCAACCAGACCTAGCTGAACACCATCAACGGTTTCAACATGCAAACCCATCAAATCAGACCAGTAATATTCATCTTTAGCAGCGTTAGGCAATTGCTCTTGGGTTATGAAAATATCCCAACCCATCAGACTTTCTGCTTGATTTCTATCATTAACACCCGTCAACTGAGCGACTATGGTCTTACCTTGCAGCTGCCCGTCAACAACACTAACCGTTTTTGTTTCATCGTCTTTTTTCAACAACCAGGGGGAATAAGTTAAAATATTTTCCCTCGGATCAGTAAAGGAAAATACCTTAACCCATCCCTTTATACCAAAAACGCCGGAAATTTTTCCGACACTTATATGCTGTTGCTTTGACAATTTAGGTTTATGCCGCCGCTTTACGTGCGTCTTTAATCAATTTTGCAACACGCTCAGAAGGCTGTGCGCCATTGGCTTTCCAATGATCAACACGGTCGCAATCTAAACGCAATTTTTCTTCATTACCACGCGCTAACGGGTTAAAAAAACCAAGACGTTCGATATAACGACCATCACGACCGCTTCTGCTATCGGTTACAACAACGTGGTAGAAAGGACGATTTTTCGCGCCACCTCTAGAAAGACGAATGGTTACCATCAAAGCTCCTCAAAAACAATTAATCAAAATTTAATCGACTTATTTTACGCGATTTTCTATACAAGTAAAGAACAACACGCACTTCATTTAATTCATGGAACGCAGGTGCCAAAAGTAGGCGCCTCTACGACTGCATGGACAGGAAATGATCCCGTTATTTCTCTGCATTTCCCACATCCATGTGTTTTATGTAGAGGTGCTTAGCATGAGCCGGATGCATCAGCGCTTTGTTTTTTGCTGCTGATTAGCCACCAAAAAACTACCTTCTCATACTCATGCCGCGCACATTATTTTTTATGCCCCGCATCATATTGGTCATGTTGCCTGTTTTGAAACGCTTCATCATTTTCTGCATCATCATAAACTGCTTCAAGATGCGATTAACATCCGATAATTGTTGTCCGCAACCATCGGCAATACGTTTCTTGCGGCCGCCTTTAATCAAATCAGGATAACGTCGCTCCTTCATGGTCATGGAATTAATCACCCCAATCTGACGCGATAATTCCTTATCATTAACCTTATCTCTCATTTCCTGCGGAATGTCATTCATACCCGGCAATTTATCCAGCATGGAACCGACCCCGCCCATATTCTGCATTTGCAGCAACTGCTCACGAAAATCCTCCAGATCAAAGGCCTTACCCTTTTGCAGCTTTTTGACCAGCTTCTCAGCCTTTTCTTTATCAACCTTCTGTTCGATCTCTTCAATCAGGCCCAACACATCGCCCATACCCAAGATACGGGAGGCGATACGATCCGGGTAGAAAGGCTCCAAAGCATCGGTTTTTTCGCCCATGCCGATAAACTTGATCGGCTTGCCGGTAATATGGCGTATAGACAACGCCGCACCGCCCCGCGCATCGCCATCCGCCTTGGTCAGGATAATCCCGGTCAACGGCAAGGCATCATTAAAGGCTTTGGCAGTAATCGCAGCATCCTGCCCGGTCATGCTATCAACCACAAACAAGGTTTCGATAGGATTGATGGCCGCATGCAATTCCTTAATCTCCCCCATCATCTCATCATCAATATGCAGACGACCTGCGGTATCGATAATAATGACATCGAGAAACTTTCTCTTGGCCGCTTCAATCGCGTTTTTAGCAATATCTACCGGTTTTTGCGACACATCACTGTCAAAAAAGTCCAAAGAAACCTCATTTGCCAGCATCTGCAATTGCTTAATAGCCGCAGGCCGATAAACGTCAGTACTGACCACGCCGACTTTTTTCTTTTGATTTTCTTTGAGCCAGCGGCCTAATTTAGCCACCGTCGTCGTTTTACCAGCGCCCTGCAAACCGGCCATTAAAATAATCGCAGGCGGAACCGCGTTGAGATTCAACTTTTCGTTGGCCTCACCCATTACCGTAACCAGTTCAGCCTGAACCAACTTGATCAGAGACTGCCCGGGCGAAAGACTGGACTGAACTTCTTGGCCTAACGCACCTATCTTGATACGTTCAATAAAGTCCGTAACCACCGGCAAAGCGACATCAGCCTCAAGCAAAGCCATACGCACTTCGCGCAGGGTGTCCTTGATATTGCCTTCAGTCAAGCGCCCCTGACCCTTAATTTTTTTAAGCGTGCTACTTAATCGATCGGTTAAATTATCAAACATATCAGTGTCTTTATTAATCTTTAAGGAAACCACTCACTAACACAAATGCGCTAGGACTATTTAGCGGGATATATTAACATAGCCATTGAGGCCTTTGCATTAATCTCAAGGGAATTTGTGCTGCCCTGTAGATTCCGCCAGTCTTATCATGAGGACGCTGCCACTGCCCACCCGCATCCATTCAGGCAATAAGTCCACGCCGTTATCACTTGATCACAAAACCATACAAACAACCCTAATGAACACCACACTCGTTACTCTGTCAATTTGCACTTATCTGGCAAGCACGCTGTTTATTGCCCGAGATACCCATCTGAACAGACGGAAGCGTACACCGCTTTATCTGGCATGGACAGCAGTATGCGCGCACACATTATATACATCTATCGCTTTCCAGCAGAACGCCAGCTTTAATTTTAGCTTTATCAGCACCGCATCGCTGATTTCCCTAATTGTCGCCTTGCTGCTGCTGATAGCAACAATCACCAAACCTGTCGAAAAACTGGGCCTCGTTATCTTTCCGCTTGCAGCCATCATGCTGGTACTAGAGTTGAACCTGTCCGAAAAACCCCATCTACTGCACACCCACAACTGGCAGATGAGTATCCACATCTTAACCTCCATCATCGCCTTCAGTCTGCTCAACATTGCCGCCCTGCAAGCTATTTTGCTCGCCATTCAAGACCAGCAGCTTAAAAGCCATCCGCCCAAACGCTTTATCCAGTCATTGCCTTCCTTGCAAACCATGGAATCCTTATTGTTTCAAATGCTCGGTACAGGACTTTTTTTCCTGACCATTTCATTAATCAGCGGCTTTATATTTATTGAAGATTTATTCGCCCAGCATTTAGTACACAAGACCGTATTATCGATTATCGCCTGGATCATTTTTTCTTGTCTTTTGATAGGCCGATTGCGTTATGGCTGGCGAGGAAAAACCGCAGTCCGCTGGACTTTGGCCGGCTTCATTTTACTGCTGCTGGCTTACTTTGGCAGCAAACTGGTGCTGGAAATTATTTTAAAGAAAATCTGAACAAAAAAAGAGCAGCGTAAAGCTGCTCTTTTTTGCCAACCGGCTTGGTATGCCGCACTATCAACGCAAAATCAGTCGATCATACCCGCACATCAATACGTCCCGACCCCAATGAGCCAGAAGCCGAATCAATTAACTTTAATGCCGACTCCCCTTTAGCCTTTTCAAGATCCTGACCTTTCTTAACTACCGCGACCTCCACATCCTGCATCGCCGTCTTCTCTTTCATAAGAGCCGTTGCTAATCCCGGCGCACCGCCTACTGAACCTATCATAAAAACCTCCAAAATTTAGACATCAAAAATACTATCGACCTGCTCGTACAATACTTTAACTCACCCTTCAAATTTTTAATGCTTAATTTCAAAAAAGTCAGTTAAACCAAGCTTAGAGCAACACATGTTTTTCGATGCCTATCATTTCAGCGCCTACCTGAATTGGCGGTAACATCCTAAATTATATGCGGCCTATAAAGTCAAGATAAAAAATATAAACTTTGCAGCCAATTCCACATTGAGCGGCAAAAAACTGTCACTCATCCAAAAGCACTATTATTCGCCCTAGTCAAAAAACCGACTCCACCACCAACAATTAAATTAATTTTATTAAATTCAATGACTTAAAATTTATTTAACTTTTGGCATAAAAATAGCTTATAAAATTTCGACATTTACAATTTATTTTTCTACCAGGAGAACAACTATGGCCGGCATGGTAATTAACACCAACATTTCAGCACTCAACAGTCAACGCCAATTAAATAAGACTAACAATGACTTATCGACCTCTATGGAGCGGTTATCGTCCGGTTTGCGAGTTAATAGCGCCAAGGATGATGCGGCAGGACTGGCAATCAGTAACCGCATGACCTCGCAAATACGCGGCATGACCGTTGCCACGAGAAATGCTAACGATGGCATTTCCTTGGCGCAAACTGCTGAAGCGGCGATGGGCACCATGACTGAAACCATGCAACGGATGCGTGACCTAGCCGTACAATCGGCTAATGATGCCGGGGTAACAGCAGAAGATAGATCAAAACTACAAGAAGAGTTTGGTCAACTAAATAAGGAGTTAAGTCGAATTATTACCAACACCGAATTTAATGGCAAAAAGATCATTAACGGTTCCTTAAAGACCGGCTTAGCCGTTCAAGTGGGGGCTAATACAACTTCAGATAACCAGATAAAGATATCTATCGATAATTTATCGGCTACTATTGCCACTGTTACCACTACCAACCTTAGTGGTACGGCCTCTAAAGCTATTGCGGCGATTACTGCATTAGATGGCGCCATTAAAAAAATCGACACTTCAAGAGCCAAGCTGGGTGCGATTCAAAATCGTTTTACCACCACTATTGCCAACTTGCAATCTTCTATCGAGAACCAATCGGCTGCCCGCTCACGGATTACCGATACTGATTTTGCGATGGAAACTGCCAACTTGAGCCGAAATCAGATTCTGCAACAGGCAGGCACAGCGATGCTGGCACAAGCCAATCAATCAACACAGTCCGTTTTGAAATTACTGCAATAACATCTACACTGTGAGCATGTTGCACTCACTGCCTGACATATCCACAGCCAGGCACTATGCTTTCTAGCCAACCCGACACGGACTATTATGACCTCAACCACTTTTGCTTAAATATCGATGGCCGATACAGTCAAAACCAACGCCTTCGGCGACAGGTATTTGTACAATATCAATCGAGGTAGCTTTGATAAGGTCAGTGCGCAAGCTGTTTTCGATGCCGAATTCAGTAAGCGCTTACTACAGGAAGATTGCCTTAACATTATCATCGGCACTGACTCCGGCTTGTTACCTAAATACGTGCAACAACAGGGCATACCTTCCGGATCACGCTATATTTTTATTGAGCCTGAACAGGTTTTGGAGCAATTACACCAGCACCAGTTACTTGACAATCTCCCAGAAGAAATTATTTGCACGACACCGGCGCTATGGGAAGAACAGGCACATATCTTCAAAATAAACGAATACTCCTACATCAATAGCATTAAATCATTTAATGCCATCTGCGCCCAACAAGCCATTATTGACGATTATGCCGAACTAGGCTGGCAACTTACCGAAGCCTTGCACATATTACATTTTCGCTACAATACAACCATCGGTTATGAAGCCTTTATTAGCCGCCAACTGGAAAATATTGCCGAAAATATTTTACCGGTGACGTATCTGGCTAACGCCTATCAAGACAAAACTGTCATCATTCTTGCTGGCGGCCCCTCATTAACGACAGTGTTTCCATGGCTGCTGGAGAACCGGCGCAAACTGGTGGTTTTTTCGGTTTCACGAATTTCCCGGCAACTCATTAGCGCAGGTATTGAACCCGATTTTGTGTTTTCAGTTGACCCCCAGGATGTCAACATAGATGTCAGTAGGGAAATGTTTTTATTCAGTGAGCAAACCGTGTTTATAAACTCATACCACGTACAGCCAGGATTGATTAACCAATGGCATGGACAGAGCCTGTATTTGGGCACAAGACTGCCGTGGCAATCGGATCTCAATATTGCTAACATCCAGGGCACAGGACCGACGGTCACCAACTCAGCATTGTCTATGGCACATTATTTTGGCTTTAGCAAAATCCTGTTAGCCGGTTTTGATTTGTGCTTTACCAAAGAAGGCATCACCCACGCGCAAGGCAGTGACGAACAGTTAGCCGGTCCAAAATACAACTCAACGCCATTACAAGTTGAAATTTATAACGGCGAATACAGACCTACAGGTCAGGATTATCATGCGGCATTGCTAACACTGGAAAAACAGGCAGCGCAAATTAGCAGCAGCCACTGTGAAATCATCAACCTTGCGCCCACCGCCGCCAAGGTCGAGCATATTAGCCACATCCCCTGCACAGAAATCACCCTGCCTGACATCCAAGACAACGACATAAGCAGCGTAAAACAGCGTATACCGCAACTAACCGATGACTTATTGAATTCACATTATCAAGCCGTTATTAATGAACTAGAAAAAACCGACTTCCAAATAAAGGCTATCGCCAAACTAGCCAAAAAAGCGCTGGTTATCAATGAACGTATGTATAGCGCCGAAGGCAAAATTGAAAATTACAAAGACAAACGCGAACTGGATAACATTGAAAAACAGCTCAAGAGGAAATACCGTAAACACAGCAAATTAGTAAAGAAATTTGGCATACGCCAATTTATAAAAATTAACTCGCCACACGACTCCGACAACTGGGATGCAGAAAAAGCCAAAAAACTCGGTACGATCTATTATCAAGCCTACCAGTCAGGTGCAACTAAATTATCAACCCTAATTGATTCAGCTATAGCCCGCACCAAAACCAGACGAGAAGAACTTAAAGCAGAGCCAGACTTTTCCCGACTACTCGCACAATGGGATCAAGACAAAAGCTATCACCGCGCCACATTATGGCTACAAAAACATCCTCATGCATCTATTTCAGAACAAACGGCTTTAGCGTTACAAGCCTTTCAAGACCAGTTCAATCAAGTCATAACCACGCAAGATACTGCCTTCAAATCCAAAGTAGTCAAAAATTCCACCTTACTACTATTAAAAAGCAAAATAAAACTACTGTTTAAACACAGAAAAATCGACGAGTTAAAAAACCTCAAGCTAGGTTTTATTAATGACAGCAATCACGACAACAAAGAACCTTATCTATTACTGATCGAGGGTTATCTTGCCGAACTAGAAAATGATACTGAAGCAGCCCTCGTTCATTACAATCACATCCTTAATCTGGATCAGCCACCCCTACTTGAAGAAGCCTTACTGAGGATTGCCGCCATCAGCCTTGACTGGCAAGACCAACAAAACGCCTTTTTGGCTCTGGATTGCCTGACCCAACTGTCGCCTGTTTATCTGCCCTATCAAGCAGAATTGGCTCGAATCACCGGCGATCACCTACTGGCTATCGACAGCTATAACGCTTATATCAACTTTTTCCCGGAAGATACCTTAAGCAAGTTAAAACTAACCTCGCTCTATATTGACATCAAGGTTTATGAAGCCGCCGAATTGATGCTGGAGCATATTTTACAAACAACGCCGGATCTCGAATCGGCAGTTAGCTTAAAAAAGCAACTTGATGCGATAAAACAGGAAGAATCAAAAGCAATTACAGAAAAACCATGAAATAATTATTGGCTTTCTATGCCTCGGCAAGCGCTACAAACTCTTGCTCATTATGCCCGTTATGGGCAGTTTCGATTAAACGATTTACCTCGTTTTAGACAACCCCGCATAATCAACTCAAGTCATTCCGATTGGTACGCTCGAACAGCTTTTCTGTCATGAGCAAGTAACGCAGCTTGCTTTTGTAAAATCTCTTTTTGGCCTTGCACTATTGCCAAAAATTGCCTGTCTGTCGATTGTATCGAAGCCATCGTCTTGACAGCTAACTCGCGCTCCTGATCCGACAAAGCTAATGTAGATAGCTTGAGTAGCACTTCCTGCCGATTAACTAGCATCTCATTCAAGCCATCCCAATCGCCGGATTCAATAGCGGATGCAATAAGGTCGGCAAAATCGTCTAGCCGTTGCAATAATTCAGCGACAGTATTCATTACTGATATGTTTCAGGAATAGCATCCCAAGCTTGCTTAATTTCCCGCATCAGCACCAGCACCTCATCAAGGATTTCAGTGCTGTTCTGGGCACTGGCTTGAAACAAGCGCGCGTTAATATACTCATATAAACTCATTAAATTAGCCGCTATATCGCCGCCTCGCTCACTATCTATGCCATCCATCAAGCCTCCGACAATGGCGGAAGCCTTGGAAATCTGTATGCTTTTTTCCTCAAAATCGCCTCGATCTATACTGCCTTTTGATGCATTGACCCGCATCAGAAAGCCACTCATCAGCATCTGAATCAACTTGTGAGGCGACGCGTCATCAATTACTGTTTCAGTATGCATGGCGGCATATTTATTAGCATTATTCCTATACGCTAAAGCTGTCATCTCTAACTCCACTGATTTATTTGGTTACTTAAAAAAGAACCGGTTGATTGAAATCTTCCCACGGCTATATCCATCGCTATAAACTGTTTCATCAAGCCTTTTTGTACATTATCCAGGCGTAATTGGACGCTATCACGTTTATCGCTAAGTTGTTTTAACTGTTTGTTCAGTGAAGTTTGACGCGTGTCCAAAGCCCCCCCTGTTTGCAAGTATTGTATGACCTTAGCATTCAATCGGGTAGCAACCCCGTCACTGGATGAAAACACATCGCTCACCGATGACAAATTGGTAGCCAAGGCTTTATCAAGTTTACTGCCATCCATCGTCATCACGCCGCTTTTATCTATATCGATGCCGATGCTTTTCAGGGTATTAAAAGCGGCGTTTGCTGAAGTCACCGGGACACTGGTCTGTTGGCGCAAGTCATTTCTAATGTTTCGTAGCGTCGAATCACCCAATAACGCACCGTTGCTGCCACCGTCTTTGCCTGCAAACTTGCCCAGCTTTTCGGCTGTACTTGTCATCGTGTTATAAGCGGCCACAAAATCGGTAATGGTTTTTTTGATCGCTTCATTGTCCAGCTTAATATCTACGTTGACATCGGTACCCGGCACCGCTGATTGCAAATCCAGCGTCACGCCCTGTAACACATCGGAAATAACATTGCTGCTGCGGGTAACCGCCTGGCCATCAACCAGAATATTCGCATCCTTGGCCGCCTCCCCGGTAAAATTTGCCGGTGTCGATGAATCTAACCGCGCCAACCCAGCATCACCAACCACTGCCACAGAAAATGCATTCGCCAAACCGGTATCTTTAGCCGTCAACACCAATTTAGAAATAGTGCCCGTATTAGTCGAATTATTGACATTGATAATACTGGCGGTCACACCATTATTATCAGATGCACCGTTGATAGCGTCACGAATACCCGCCAACGTGTTATTGCTGGAATCAATCGTTAGCGAAAAAGGGGGAGTGTCACCGACCGCAAAAGTCATTGTGCCGGAACCTACCACCTCAGATGCCCCGGTAAATTCAGTCACAGCAACAGACTTTTGCGCTTTGGCTAAATTAGTCACTTGCACAGTATGCGAACCGGCTACCGAGCCTGCTCCAGCAGTGATTTTTACAATACCTTCATTACCGGACACGGCCTGATTGGTTTTAAATAAGTTTACGTCATTAAGCTTTCGCACCGCAGTCTGAAAAGTCGATAATGCACTCTTAAGGCTGCCCAGTCCGCTGACCTGTGCTTTTGCCGCCGTTTCTTGGCGCCCAATTGCATTAAACTGTGGCTGACCTTCAGCGGCAACTAACTGGCTAACGATGCCGTTGATGTCCATGCCACTGCCAATTCCTAACGACGATGAAATAGCCATAACCTTCTCCTAATCTTTAGCTTGCTAACCCGTTAAACCTTATCTTGAAGCATCGTTCCCTGATTATCACCTTCAAGCTCCTGCATTCTTCTGACAAATGCCAGCATGTCCTCGGATGGAATTTGTCGCACTAAATCGCCGGTCTTGCTGTCGATAATCTTGACAACAACCTTTTGCGTCGAATCATCTACCTGAAATTCCAGATTGCGATTTGCCGATTGAAAAATGGAGTTTCCTGTAGCTGCCGCCGATTTAACCGAGTCTAAAGAAGCCTCTTTTGCCTCGGCGTTTAAAGCCGCCGGTTGTGTTTTCAGAGCTTCTTTAGATGACTCAACGCCAACCTGCTGTTCTTTCGCTGTACTGGCATTGGCGGCAACCTCTTTCGAGTCATTTTGCTTATTTCTCAGAACCGGCACAGGAACAAGCTTCGATACATGAGTAATTTCACTGTTCATGACACCAACCTTCTAATTAATCTATTGAAAAAGGGAAGCATAGGCCTCCCTCGATTATTGCCATGATGCCTATCTGAGCAAACTCAGCACTGATTGCCCGCCCTGATTCGCTTGCGCCAACATCGCGGTGCCTGCCTGCTGCAGAATCTGATTTCGGCTCAAGTTGGCCGTTTCCTGGGCAAAATCAGTATCGGTAATCCGTGAACGGGCAGCCGATTGGTTCTCGATAGATGATTGCAGGTTGGTAATGGTGGTGGTGAATCGATTTTGAATCGCACCCAGTTTGGATCTTGCTGTGTCGATACTCTTAATAGCAGCATCTAACTGAGTAATCGCAGAAAGAGCCTTAGCGGCAGTAGAAGCAACTGTAGCGCTGGTAACCTTCACAATAGTGCTCGCTAAATTAGCGATAGAGATTTTTATCTGGTTATCTGAAGTTGTATTAGCACCCACTTGAACGGCTAAACCCGTCTTTAAAGAACCATTAATAATTTTTTTACCATTAAATTCGGTATTGGTAATAATCCGGGTCAATTCATCATTCAATTGTTT
Source organism: Methylobacter arcticus (assembly GCF_050917435.1). NCBI lineage: Bacteria > Pseudomonadati > Pseudomonadota > Gammaproteobacteria > Methylococcales > Methylococcaceae > Methylobacter > Methylobacter arcticus. The sequence continues at coordinate 533,898 of NZ_CP159583.1, read as the reverse complement.
GAATTCTGTCTGTAGTTTATCCCTATCGGCTGCTGTCACCCCAGCATCATTCGAAGACTGTACGGCTAAATCACGCATCCGTTGCATGGTTTCAGTCATCGTGCCCATCGCTGACTCAGCGGTTTGTGCCAAAGAAATACCGTCATTGGCATTTCGAGTAGCAACGGTCATACCGCGTATTTGCGAAGTCATCTTATTGCTGATCGCCATCCCTGCCGCATCGTCTTTTGCCGAGTTAACCCGCAAACCTGATGACAAACGCTCCATAGAAGTCGATAAGTTATTGTTAGTGTCATTTAATTTACGTTGGCTGTTAATTGCCGCAACGTTAGTGTTGATTACCATGGCCATGATCTTATCCTCGTAATGTACTTATAAATACAGTTTATTAAAAACTGCCCTTTTAAATTCGTAATAATTATCGGCATACCGTTAAATTCCTTTAATTATTATTTTATTTTCCGAAAGTGTGAGGGCTATTTCTGATAAAACATCTGTGTGCAGGCTGGTCAAGATATTGATGTTTTTTACTGTAGCAGCAAAATTAATCATCATGCTACGCTCAACTCAATAGTAAACGGCACTAACCTGCCCCCCGCACATGACGTATCATCCAACTCACACAAAGAAAACGAAAGCCGGGTTAAATAACGTTCTTGCGCCCGCTGATGTTTCAGCATGGGCATAGCCGCGCACCCAGCCGGATTCCAGGCAAAAACAAGCCTGCGATTTGCAGCTCCTTTGATCACAAAACGCCCATCCGTTGCGCCAAAAGCGGCCGTACTTGAAACCAGCGTCGAAGCCGCATGACCATGATTAACTTCTTGATTGAGATGAAACACCTCAACTTCTGGCCCACCATTTACACAATGCACTGCCAAGGGCAAGAAAAGCGAATCCGGCAGGAGCGTCATGATGCCAACACGTACAATCCCCAATGGCCGTTCGAATAGCTTAAAGTTATAGCTCAGTCTTACCCGTTCAGACTTAACATCAACCACTATCTCTTTTCTCAAAATGCCTTGAGCCAGGGGAATACTTGCGCAGATTAATAGCTCAGCGCCTTGTTGCCGAACGCTGGGCGTAACCCATTCCAGATCGGTCACTCGACTACGCTCACCAGGTATCTCAATGAGCACTCCACCTGAGTAAAAGTCTGCGCCGAGCTCAATGGATCTAAAGTAACCTTGAGGCAAGGTGCCAATAACTGGCTCAAAGTGATGGGACTTGAAAGCCAGCGACTTGATTGCCAGGCCACGACGTGCGTTCAGGACAAGATGAACATGGGGCGTCTTGATCGTCCACAGTATTCCTTCTTCATCCTGATCAATCTTTACATCTTGCGGCAAGGTGATTTCACATAGAGGCTTATGAGGTTCGGCAGTGTCGCTAACTTCACTCCGAAAGTGTACCAGTCCCAATCGATGATTTAGGTTGGAAACGCGCTCGACCACATCATCCCAGCGCTCGATAGTGATATGGGTGCGAAGATCACTCGCCCACAATTCGCAGAGTTCCCGCCAGCTATCTTCAAGCGCGCCATCATCCTGCGTTAATGCCTGATATATCTGATGACAAGATGTGTTTAACCACAAGTCATCTCTTCCCGTCACCGCCCAGCGGTTGATATTGTACTTCGCCTGTTTTTTAACAGGAATTGGCTGACTCACCGAAGTCAATCGCCGGATATTCGGGCTTGGTATTGCCGCTTGCAGCGCCAACGCATCACCAGGACTCAGCCAATCTAGCGCAAGGTCTTCTTTTAGTCTGCTACATACCTGTTTAAGTCTTGCCCACTCTCCATCCGGATGGAGGCGCGATTCGGCTGTAAATCGTCCGGGACGGTAATCGAAGATCTCTGCGTCATTGCAATAAATGGGCAGCACGGCGCCGTCCTGAACAGCTCGTTCTTTCACATACGCCATGTATTCGGAGACGGGGATGTCCCCATGCACAACCCGTTGCAAGCGCTGAAACAAAATTGAATCAGACCACAACACGGGCAGCGATCGGTCACCACACCCCAACGCATGGGTTGGGGTTGCCGAGAGTGGAGCGTGACCCAAGCCCAGTGCCAGGCGCACATTGTCCCGATCTATGACGATGCCTTCGTAGCCAGCCTCCGCATACACATCCACCATCCCTGTCGAAAAGGCCATCTCATTCACCAAGGCAAGCTTGGGCATGACCCCAAGCAACTGCTGATAAACATCTGTTCCTAGCTTCTGGTTCCAGCGATTCACCTCGTAGGGCACCAACGGCCCAATAATCTGGGACCACCCGCTGCCTATCAACTCACACTGGCGATTTTTCAGCATACTGCGAAAGCGTTCCATCCATGACTTATCCAGCAAGGCAATCTGCTGTAAAGTCCAGCCGGTCAGCTCGATACCGATAGGAATGCCCTCACTCTCGGCCAACTCCAGCAACGGCCAATAGCAGTTGCGTATCACCTCAGGACGCGCTTCCGCCTTGATCGATGAAAACGCTAAATTAAGATGAAAGATTAAATAACCCTGCGCCATAATAACTAAGCTACCAATGCCGTTACGGCCCGTGCAAATTTATACCCACCCAGAACTGACAATTTCTGTCTCGCACGCAATGAAATCGCTGCTGCCAACTTGTCATCTGCCATCAATTCTTTCAGTTTAGCCACCGCCTCCACCTCATCCTTCACCACCAGTGCAACACCTTCTGCCTCAATCTCGGCCAGTTCAGCATCATCTTTGTTGCCGTATGGCGAAAACACAACAGTTGGTACGCCGTAATAAAGTAACTCAAAGAAACTTACACCATAAACAGTTACCGCATAATTTGCTGCCTGCATCAAATCGTCCAACCCAGATGGTGCTTGGTGATTCAGCATCGCAATTCGCTGCGTTAGCGGCCAAACCGGTTGTTGTGCATAGGGGCCAGTAACCCAGTCCAATTGAGTGCCATCGGGCAACGCCTCATTTAATAACGCCGGCCATGTTTCACCCAAGCCAGTGGCATCGGCACCTCCAGCCAAGACAAGGACTTGTCTTCCTGATTTCCATTCAATAGGTGGGTATTTCACATTCAGCAGAAAGCAATCCCATCCAAAGAGAATTGGAGCGGTGCCAGTTACATCTACTGGCGGCGAAAATCGAAACGATGGGATAAAAACCAAATCCAGATTATCACTATGACTATCGAGGCTATCCACGCCGATGATCTTGCGACCGTCCTGCCGTAAAGCCTTCAATAAACCGTCAATATCTGCTGATATCAACTGCGGATGCAAATCGAAGACTACAACCTGAATATCACTATGCCGGGCTTGCTGACGAATCGTATCAACCAGATTGTCTTCAAGCCCAAAAAACTTATGATCAAACTCAGCCAGATCGGGACGCTGGACCGGATCGCCCTGAATCAAAAGCTGCACATGCGCCCCAAGCTCTTGATGCAGAGCACGAGCTACCACGAGAGCACGCGCCAAATGGCCAAGCCCCAGCCCAGCGCCGGCATGACAAACAATCAAGACATTCATGCTAAATCAACCGCCCTGAATTATTTCCACTATGCACGAATCTCTTTCATCGGGCGCAATCCATCGGATGGATCTGCGCGCCACAAACGATCCGGCAATTCAGAGGGCACAGGTTCCTTGATGCCATTACCATCAGCCACAAAACCCTTTTCGACATCACGAATCACAGCGCCAATCTGCTCAGGCAGCCAACAATGCCCTGCACCATACTCCTCACCCTTGCCATCCAAATCAATATGAAATTCAATTACCCTGGCACCCCAGCGATGAATAGCACGATGGATAACAGCAGGCTCTACCGTATGATCAGACCAGCCGACCTCGCAGCCCGTCGCCTGCCGCAGGGTTTCAATCGCGGCAAGGTTGGCTTCTGCATAAGGCGTCGGGTACGCAGATGTGCAATGCAACAAGGTTGGCATTTGGCAACCATTCTGCTGAAGCACATCAACCGCATGTTTAATCTCATCAATCGTTGCCATTCCGGTAGAAATAATTACTGGCTTGCCGGTTCTGGCACAAGCAGCCAACAACTCATCCCAGAGTAATTCGTAAGAGGCTATCTTGTAAAAATCCACATACGGCTCAAGCTCAGCGACTGCATCCAGATAAAACGGTGTGCAGGAAAATTCTATCCCCAGCTCACGACAGCGCTGTGCCAGCTTGGGCACAAACTCCAACGGCAGCTCCCATTCTTTACGCTTACGGTGTTTTTCTGATCTCTCCAATATTTCCGGAGAAAATAACTGCTCAATCTTGAATAACTGAAACTTCACAGCAGTACAACCGGAACGAGCTGCTGCGTCGATAAAATCCATTGATCGTGACAAATTGCGATTATGATTACTTGAGACTTCGGCAATAAACTTGATCATTAAACAACCTCAACATGAACACAGCTCAGCGCCTGAGCCACTTGGTCCAGCACTTCATCGCGACTATCACCGGCAACGATCACATAACCAAACCTATCTGGATGCATACGAATTTTTGGCTGAATGTCACCCTGCTTACGGAAGAAACCATATGAAAGCAGCCCGGACATCTGCCTAAGCTTCTCTTCCCCCACTATGCGATTAATCTTCCCCTCGGGCGGGAACCAATAACGAATCGCCGTGGCACGCTGACATATCGGAATCAGTTGAGACGGGCTTACAGCCTCTCCCAGTGAATACGAAATAACCGCATCGACCAAATTGACTCCAGAAGCCGCTGGAATCTGATGGGTCGCAAACCAACCGCCTGAAAGGCGTGCAGCAAGCTCAATAATGAGCGGCTTTCCCGCCTTATCGATTACTATATCTCCCTTGATAAGGCCCTCATTAATCCCTAACGCAGATGCCCCCTGCAAAATCACATCATCCACAGCCTTTCTCATCTCGGCATCGATCAGAGCAGGAATCGTCCCCCCGTCTTCGATAATATTCGGCCTAAACTGCTCAAGACGTGAATAATTACGCTCTGCAATAGCGGGGGTGTAACATTTGCCGTCCAAAATAAACGTCTCGGTGGAAAGTTGCATACCCGGAATAAACTCTTCAAGAATCAAACGTCCAGAGTCACCCCAACGCATTGACTCTGCAAACGCCCATTCAAGATCGACACGGCTGTTAATCAGCAGCACACCCCGCGCACCTCGTCCATCAACGGGTTTTAAAACAAAATCTCGCCCACTGTTACTCTTTATTAAATTGCGTAGCTGCTCTGGACTATCAACACTTGCAAACCATGGACATGCGACATTATTCGATGCAAATTTCTCCTTCATCAACAGTTTATCCGTCACACACTTGGCCGCTTCCAAGCTGATTGAAGGCAGCCCTATTGCATGTGCCACTCGTGCTACGGTGTATGGAACATCGTTGGCAATCGTCATCACCCCGTGGATTGAATGTGTACCGTGAAATCTAACAGCCTCTCTCTCTGTCGCCTGGGCATCACGGGTAGATACGAGAATTTTGTGATCAGCAAATGCAAACCCTGGCGCATCCGGATCCATATCGGTGCCGATAACCGTCAGTCCACGTCGTTTCGCTGCCTCATATGCCGGAACCTGTTCAACGCCTGCCCCGATAATCATTAGCGTCTTAGCCAAAATACATTCCTCCATTGATATTTATGGTCTGGCCAGTGATGTAGGAGGCATCACTGCTAACGAGATAAACTACGGCGGAAGTAACCTCAGCGATATAACCTATCCGTCCAACAGGAATGTTTTTCACCTTTTCTTTCCCCGCTTCCGTATTAAGTTCCAATGCGGACATTTCCGTTGCAACAAGACCAGGGGCTACGGCATTAGTTGTAATCCCTTTTCCTGAATATATCTTAGCCAGAGAGCGCGTCAGGCCTATTAATCCTGCTTTTGAAACGGCGTAATGAACTTGATTCACCCCGCCCCACTGCCCGCCAATAGAAGAAATATTTACTATACGCCCCCAGCTCTGCTCAAGCATATCCGGCAATACTTCCTGTGCGCACACAAAAGCGCCGCGCAAGTTAACATTCAACATAGCATCCCAATCATTATCAGTGATGGTCCCAAATGGTTTTTCCTGCGCAATTGCTGCATTATTGATAAGGATTGATATACGCCCCAATTCCGATCGAACAGTTTGCAAAGCTTCACGAATACTCTTGCGATCCTCCATGGCCATTTCAACCACCAAGACCCTACCTCCATCAGATATGATCTGGCTTGCTGTCTCTTCAGCCTTTATTCGGTTTTCTCGATAAGTCAGTGCGACAGGATACCCCTCCTTAGCCAAAGCTAAGGCAATGCTTCGACCTATTCCTCGACTACCACCTGTTATTAGGGCAATTCGTTGCTCATTCCCCATGCTCTCGCCTCATTTTCCGAGCAATTACCTTTCGTACAGCCTCGGCAATATATGGTCCTGTCAGCTTATACTTTTCAGCTAACTCTTCAGGTTCACCAGACTCACCAAACTCATCCCTAACTCCAATGAACTCAATAGGGCAAGGTGCATTCTGAACTAACGCTTCAGCAACTGCCCCACCTAACCCTCCGATGACATTATGATCTTCTGCTGTCACAATAGCGCCCATTTCTCTAGAACACCGCACCAAAAGATCAATATCAATCGGCTTTATTGTTGACATATTTATCACTCGCACCGAAATACCTTCTTTTTCAAGGATTTCCGCCGCATCTAATGAACGCGCTACTTCAACCCCGCATGCGACAATCGCAACATCAGTACCATCACGAAGTATCCGCCCTTTGCCAATCTCGAATTGATAACTCTCATCCAGCACTCGACGCACTGGACTCCTACCCGTCCGCATGTAAACCGGTCCATCAAAATCAAGAATTGCCCGTGTAGCCAACCCAACCTCAAAGGAATCAGCAGGCGAAATAACCGTCATCCCTGGGATAGCTCTAAAGGCGGCAATATCCTCTAAGGTTTGAGCAGAGCCACCATCGGGCCCTACATCAAGCCCAGGATGGCTTGCAACAATCTTCACATTCCTCCGACAATACGCAACAGATAGGCGTACCTGCTCATAAGCTCTTAAGCAAAACACACCAAACGTTGTAACAACAGGAATTAATCCAGTACTTGCCATTCCACCAGCCGCTGCCACCATATTCTGTTCAGCAATACCAAACTGGTAAAATCTTTCCGGGTATTTTTTTAAAAAATGATGCATACCGGTTCCTCCGGCTACGTCAGCATCCAGAACAACAACATTCGTATAATGTTCAGCCAATTGTGTTAATTCTTTACCAAAAGCTTCTCGAAGAGAATCTCCAGAAGAACCTATTAAAGATGGTACATTTGTTTGTGTCATAGAATTAGCGCCAGAAAGTCCCATTTAAGTAATCTTCAATTTGCTCTTGATTTGCCCCTAGATCCTTTAGAGCATGCTTAAGCTGTTCGCTAGTGATCTTAACGCTTCCATGCCATTCCGGAACTCCCTCCATAAAAGAGACCCCCTTGCCTTTCAAAGTATGCGCAATAATAACACTGGGCTGTCCTTGAACTTTCTTCGCGTTATCGACTGCCGATCTAATAGCTTCCATATCATGTCCATCAATTTCCTGAACTGCCCAGTTGAAACTGCGCCACTTATCTACAAGTGGCTCAAGTCTCATGATATTCTCGTTCAAGTCATCACTCTGCATCTTGTTGTAATCAATAATTACGCAAAGCTTGTCCAGTCTAAAATGCGCGGCAGACATGGCAGCCTCCCATACTTCACCTTCCTGCATCTCACCGTCTCCCAAAATAACGTACACGCGAGAACTTATCTTCTGATGCCTTAAACCCAAAGCCATTCCGACGGCAACAGAAAAGCCTTGACCAAGTGAACCAGTACTTGTCTCGACCCACGGTGTATCTAACACATGAGGATGACCCTGCAAAGAACTGCCAAGCTTGCGAAGAGATGTCGCCTGATCCGGCTCAAGAAGACCCGATCGACCCGCTGCTGCGTAAATTGCCGCAACCGAATGGCCTTTGGAAAGCACCATCCTATTTCGATCCGGTTTTTGCCAATCTGGATATTTGTAACTAAGCTCATGTTCCCAAAGGAAAGCCACAATATCTGCACATGATAATGCGCCACCTGGATGCCCAGAATTAGCATGATAGAGGAGAGCTAATGCATCCCGTCTGATGATTTTTGAAAAGTCGGTCATAATTTCAAATGTTCTCTTATCTCAATTTTTCTTCATATTTATCAACATGAAAATTAGTCTGGTAAAGCTGCATAGCAAACACTAGCCATAAATTTTTGCGAATGATGCCCCATATATATATCTATGTTTCTATTAAGATCTTTCAAGCGTTGTGGAATTTTCCAAAGATCATCTGGTAGGTGATACGCAGAAACAGCGAGTCTTAATCCAGACATCCCTGATCTCAATGTTTCTGATGCACCTTCAATTACATGCATCTCAGCCCCCTCAACATCTAACTTTATAAAGTTAATGGGTTCTTTAAACCATTTATCTATTGTTACTGCCTCCACTAAAAATGTATTCGGAGAATCTAAAAAAGAGATCCTTGATTCATAGTGATTGTTGTTTGTAACAAATTTAAGATTAGTTTCTTCACTCCAAAGTGCTTTGAAGACGGGAATTAGCTTTCCATTGTAATTTTCAGATAGACGTTCAAGAAGTTTATAGTTAGTCGAATCACACTCAAAGCTAAATATCTTTGCTTGTTTTGCCAAAAAATCAAAAAATAATTGTGCTGAATCTCCAATATACCCACCACCATCAACAATTACATCATTAGTACGTGGCAACACATTAGGGTGCAAATATTCTGGAAAGCTTGATACTTTAAGTTTTAAAGGGTCAAGCGAACAGCGAAAGGCAATCAGCGAGTAAAAAATTTGTCGACTTTCATCATCCGCCAATAATTCAGAAATCTTGAGTATATCTTCTCTTGAATTAAGGATATATTTTGAATCAAAGTGACCTTTCCACCGGTTATAGTCGTCACAAAATCCAAAATAAAAATAATCATTTATGTTGTTGCATTTAAGTGTTATTGCAATATCAATTGCATAGTCACTTGCTATTAAAACAGTATCATCAGCCTTTATTGCATCAACTGAAACAATTTCTATATCATGCAAATATGAGCCATGTTTTTTAATATCTGAATCTATAAAATATTTTATTGCAATTTCTGGATAATGTTCCCGCAAAAATTGATAAGCATGGTTGCCACTGGAACCTGATCCAAATATAATCACACTCTTTTTGTTTTTAAATAAACCATCAATAGAAAAATTTTGATTGGTTAATAAATTCCCTAGGGATATTTCAAACTGCTTATTGTTCATGCCCAGTGCCTCACTAAATTAAAATGGCAAGCATTTCTAACCTTCGTTTTTTTGCAACTATAAAAGACACCTTTGACAGTGTCATCAGCGCCACATTGAGCAAGAGATCAATCATCTAACCCACTACACAAAAGCATATACGCCTAATAACTCACTCAAATTTTCTATTTAAACCCAAATTCAACTCAGATGGATACTCTTCCTTAAGCCACTTCATTTTCTCCCAATCGAACGGGCACCTCTCCTCTAGCGTTAGCATGTCTGAGTCATCAGCACCAGAGGCGTTAACAATAGGAAACCCTATATTGGATATCATTAATTTATTTAGCAAATGCTCTTTTCACCACAAAACAGCTGACGCCCACCTATGAGGAGCCTCCCATCCGGAAGAGTCAGCAATTGAATGCCCTTCTCGCCCTTCGTTCTGCTCAAATATATAATGCCGCCAGTTATCGTCTCGAAGTATCTGTCTATACACCTACACCTTAACTTGTTCCGGTTTCGCGCTACTGCGAGCCAGATGCCCCCAATTAGCGCAATATTCAATATTATCCAAAATAACAATTGGCTGGCTATCAAGTGTTATAATTTTTTCTAATACTTTTTTTCTTGCAATACCATCATTCACAATAAACGACCAGTTTGTGAAATTAAAAATATTATCACCAATCTCACTGTAATCTTGAGCCTTTATTATGGTCAAATCATTATTTAAAAATTGGGTTATGTTGAGACTATCTTTATCCGTAATATTTACCTTATAACCCAATTTTCCGGCGATCTCGCTTAGCTCCTCGATGTATGCATCATCGCTTTCAACAGTAAGCACTTTGGTGTCTTTTTGAAGGAAAAAAAAGTAGAATTCCCCCCACCCCATTCCAAAACACTCAAGGGACCAATTATTAGCGATGAGTACCATTTAAAAAGGTTGTTTAAGAACTGGACACAACCATCTGTAAAAAGGGGGGTAACTCTGAGTTTCATTTTTATTCCTCTAAAAATACAGTTTACTTTATCACACAAAAATCTCTATTCCGGGGCAGTACTACAATGGGCGCAACCTCAATCGCCCACCAGAAAACACATTGATTAAAAATGTGAATTTTTCATGCACCTCTTTAAAAACACGTCTCCCTGCAAATTTATAGCGTACATCCAACTTGTTACGCTAATGCAAATCCCGTGTTAATAAACAGTTACGTAATCATATAACCGTTTCACCACAGAATCCGGCACATTCATACTGGCAGCAGCCTTAGCAATATTTTCCTGACCGCCATAACTTGAAATCACCAGCAGACAATCATCCCACTCAACCTCCTTAAGGATATTTGGATTGAGTATGGATAAACCACGCCAACTCTTACCTTGTTTTATAGGGTCGCTATCCACGACTATATATTCACACTGTATATCTTGCAGGAACAATGGGGTAACTTGATAGAGAAACTCACTATGCATCCCCCCCCCCCAAATCACCATACGTGATGTCCTCGGCCAGGATTCAATTTTCCGTGCCACTTCGGACAGATTTCGATACCAATTTTCAAAGTATTCAGATACTCGCGTCCGATCAGATACATCCCCCATAACCTCAATAGAGGAGCCTCCTGGTTTGGCTAGGATGCGGTGACCGTCGTAATCTGACATCTGCTGTCTTTCCAACACCTCCCAACCTGCTCGACTCATAAGTTCACCAAGACTATGTGCGCTGAAATGCGTCATATGCTGAGCAGAAAGGAAACCATTAATATCGTTATTTTTACCGTATTCAAGAATCGGGACTTCGATAATAAGCCGTGTTTCCTCATGCGATATTGATCGCAAGTGACGAAGCACTTCGACTGGATTCGCAAGGTGCTCCAGAACATGAAACATGCTGATGACATCAGGTTCAACTGGACACTGGAAAGCTTCAAATGCACCATGTATGAGCTCAACACCATCCAAACCATATCTTTCTTGACCACGTACAATCGCAGGCGCATCTATATCAATCCCAATCCGTCGGATACTTTTTGGCAATCCACTCAAAAAACGCCCGTCATAACAGCCCGCATCCAGAAATATCTTGCCTTCATCCAGCAAGCCCCGAACGCCCATCCAATTAATTTGTTCTTGCGGTCGGCCTTCAGTTGAGCCATAAGATTGTCCCGCCTCCGCAAACAAGTAACCAAAGCCACTGCTTGTGTAGCAGGGGTTAAGATAAACGGCATGACAACTCTGACACTGAACCTCTCGAATCTGTGCACGTTTCGGTTGTTCTTCAGAATCACTGTAGAATTGAAAATCATCGAACACAAGCAAGGTTCGACAATGAAGGGTGCCACAAATAGGGCAAGGACGATGTACGGTTAGCGCCGGACTGGTATGGTTGCCGACAAAACTGTCTATTTTTGCCCACGGTAGATTAAGTGACTTGTTCTTCATTTCCAAACTACTCCTTAGTTAAACGTTGAAAACCAGCGTGCGGATGCTCAACACTGCCAACTGGATGATCAAATCTGCGCCATGCATCAAACATCAGCTCGGCGCACTGCCAATCTTCCGTTGTATCGATGTCCTGGACTTGATGCCGGGGCAGAATCAGCGGTACGGCAGCATCTGAAAACGCTGGCACGTCATTCAGAACAGCATCGGTTCTTGCCCAGTAAAATTGGCCGGCATCGTGATAGGCAGGCTCCAAGTCTTGTGACCGTGTCATTAAGTGCTCCGGCTGAAACATTGCAACACCACCGCTCTCGGTAATCCTGATAGCGCGCTGAATGGGAAACGGAAAGCTGGTCACCGTAAATGCAATCTGCTTACCCGTCTGCAAAAGTAACTCCACCCCCCTAATCAAATCGGCAGGCTTTATAAACGGGGCTGTGGCGTAAATGGTGCACGCAAATTCAGATTTACCGATATGCTTTAACGACCATTCAACCGCATGCTTAACTACAGCACCTGTACCCACATAATCATCAGACAGCTCAACAGGCCTCATGAAAGGTGCCTCTGCCCCCCACTGTTTAGCCACTTCAGCAATTTCGGCATCATCGGTGGACACAATGATATGGTCAAACAGACCTGATGCCTTAGCAGCTTCAATCGACCATGCAATCATGGGCTTACCGCAGAAATCCTTGATATTCTTACGGGGAATACGTTTACTGCCACCACGGGCCGGAATAATAGCTATTTTCATACTGTTACTGCCTTTCTCAATGCCAATACCACCTGATTTTGCTGTGTTTCAGTCAATCCGGGGTATATGGGTAAACTGATGGCCTCTCCATAATATCGTTCCGCTTCCGGACAATAACCTATTTTGAAGCCCATCTCCTGATAATACGGCTGCCAGTACACCGGGATATAATGCAGGTTTACACCTACACCCTCCGCTCGTAATAGTTCGAATAACTCACTGTGCGTCTTGTTAATCGCATTTAACCGCAACCGAATCACATACAAATGTAGCGCGGAATAACTATCCGAATGTTGCCACGGAATCGCCACGGGCAAGTGACTTAACAAATCATCATAGCGCTTGGCGAGGGCATGGCGTGTGGCGACAAATTCATCTAGGCGCTGCATTTGGCTCAAACCTAAAGCCGCCTGAAAGTCGGTCAGGCGATAATTAAAACCCAGTGCAATCTGTTGATAGTACCAAGAGCCATCGGCATCGTGCGTCATCTCGCTGGTTTCGCGGGTAATACCATGACTGCGCAATAACTGCATACGCCTTGCCAATCCGGCATCGTTGGTTAGCGCCATGCCGCCCTCGCCGGTGGTGATGATTTTGACCGGGTGAAAACTAAACACGGTAATATCCGAATAACGGCAATTGCCTACCGATTGGCCGCGATACTGCGCACCGATAGCGTGAGAGGCATCTTCAATAATGTTAAAACCGTATTGCTGGCTTAACCGGTGAATCGCTTCCATATCGCAAGATTGGCCGGATAAATGCACCGGGATCACTACTTTTGGCAGATTACCTGTTTTTTCTGCCTGAGCCAATTTGGCTGCCAGGCATTCGACACTGATGTTATAAGTGCGTGGATCAATGTCGACAAAATCAACATCAGCGCCGCAATATAAGACGCAATTGGCACTGGCAACGAAAGTAATCGGACTGGTCCAGACGCTATCGCCTTTGCCGACGCCCAGCGCCAAACAGGCAATGTGCAAAGCCGAGGTCGCGCTGTTAACGGCACAGGCATATTGTGCCCCGCAATAATTTGCCACCGCGCTTTCAAAAGCAGGAACAGCAGGGCCTTGTGTCAGAAAATCCGAACGCAATACCTCAACCACGGCCTGAATGTCAGCTTCACTAATCGTTTGGCGACCGTAAGGAATCATAAGGAATCTACTTAAACCAGCTGCTTTTGCACTAAATCGCGCAATTCATCCACCGTTAAAAACTGCTCGTTACTGCCGCTGTTGTAGCAAAATCCGGGCGTCACAATTTGCGCGCCGGTTGTTGCGCAATAGTCTTCGATGGAATAATGCCCGCCTGCCGGCAAAATAGCGTAATAAACACCCAAGTCGACGGTGTTAAAACTATCGCTGGCAGTAATCATTTCTTCATGGATTTTTTCACCGGCACGCAAGCCGATTATTTTTTGTTCGCACTCGGGAGCAATCGCCGTAGCGACATCGGTAATGTGATAAGACGGAATTTTCGGCACCAGCACTTCCCCGCCCCAAGCGTTCTCAAGCGCCCACAACACCATATTGACGCCGTCTTGCAAACTGATGTTAAAGCGCGTCATGGCCGGATCGGTAATCGGCAAGATGCCAGTCTTGCGTTGCTCAAGAAAAAACGGCACGACCGAACCGCGACTGCCCATGACGTTGCCGTAACGCACGACGCTAAAACGAATATCACGATGCCCTTTGATATTATTGGCGGCAACAAACAGTTTGTCTGAACACAGTTTGGTGGCGCCGTATAAATTAATCGGTGCCGCCGCCTTGTCTGTAGACAGCGCTACTACCCGTTTAACGTCGGTATCCAAACACGCTTCAATCAGATTTTGCGCGCCAAGTACATTGGTTTTAATGCATTCAAAGGGGTTGTACTCAGCCGCAGGCACTTGTTTGAGCGCTGCCGCATGAATGACAATATCAACACCTTGCAGAGCCCTACGCAATCGATCTTGATCGCGCACATCACCAATAAAATAACGCATACAAGAGGCATTGAATTGCTGCTGCATTTCAAATTGCTTTAGCTCATCACGGGAAAAAATAATGAGTTTCTTCGGTTTATAGCGTTCAAGAATGGTCTTAGTAAAATGCTGACCAAAAGACCCCGTACCACCGGTGATCAAAATAGATGTGTTATCAAACATGATGCGTCCTTATTTGTACCGTCAGATACAGATAAATGTAAGCCATTGACCTTAAGTGCTTTGTATTTAAATTTGAATCGCACACCGTCTTGTAACTTTAAAATCGGCAAAATCAACTTATGCAGCTCTATACTGCCGCACATCAATTTGTACGCCTTGGGCAATCGCCAGTTCAGCTTGCTTAATAATTGACTGGGTAATGTTATCGGTAAAGTATTCTTCACCGCAGTTATTACAAATTTGCGCTGGCACACCCTTGAATACCAAAGTTGCGGCATTTTTTTCTAATGTGATACTTGCTGTGCCAGTCATTGTGTCGCCGTGTTTACAAATAGGGCATTTCATAAACGCTTCCTCTTGAAATTGTCTTCCCAAAGCATAGGCTCTGGATGATAAGCCGTAATGATAATGATCTCTCCATCATCGGTTTCTGCCGTTAAAATATGTATAGGTTTAGTGCCGATCCAACCCAATAATAATTGACTCGGATAAGGCCTATCATCGGGATAGCTAGCAATAATGTCGCCGGTAGTTAAAATTTCGCGAATATCCTCGTCTGATATGCCCCGCTCGAACATGCGTACGATGGCGTGTTTTCTATAAATCAGCTTCATTGCAGCAATACCACATAGTCGCAAGCAAGCTGAAATAACATCAACCTAGCAGTCATGTTGTTTTTCAACCAGCTGTACCCGTTGGGTAACACCACACACCAGAGTATAAGGTATGGTATCGGCCCATAGCGCAATTTCTTCAACCGGCAAGTCTTCGCCCCACAAGGTTACCGGATCGCCGGGTTTGGCGTCGGACTGGGTTTCCAGATCAACTGTCATCATGTCCATTGATACCCTACCGATCAGCGGCACGAGTCGGCCATTAATCAACACCGGCGTTCCGGCTTTGGCGTAGCGCGGATAACCGTCGCCATAACCAATCGCCACCACGCCCAGCGTTGTAGCCTTTTCACAGCGCCAGGTACCGCCGTAACCGACGGTATCGCCCGCATCGACTTGCTTGACGGCAATTAACCGGGAGTGCAAGGACATAACCGGTTTCAGCCCCAGTTGCTGTCCTGTTGCATCGGAAAACGGCGATATCCCGTACAACATAATGCCGGGGCGCACCCAATCGCTTAAGGAGGTCTCCCAACCTAGGATAGCCGCAGAATTAGCCAGACTGCACTCACCGGGTAAACCGGCAACGGTTTGCTTGAATAAGCTGATCTGTTTTAGCGTTTTATTGTCGCTTATATCATCGGCATTGGCAAAATGCGTCATCAAGCTGATCGGCTGTTTTATCAGCGGGCAGTCGCTTAAGCGCTGATAAACCTCGTGGATCTCTTCCGCCCTGAAACCTAAGCGATTCATGCCGGTGTCGAGCTTTAACCAAATAGCAATAGCCTGTTGCCCTGCTCCAGCGTTGAATATATCCAATTGGGCTAAGCAATGCACTACGGAATCCAATTGGTAATGCTGCATTTCCTGTAACTCTTCGGCGCAGGTAAAGCCTTCTAAAACGGTAATCCTGTGACTAAATCCCGCCTTGCGCAAGCGAATGCCTTCGTCAACTCTGGCGACGGCGAAGGCATCGGCATTTTTTAATGCTTCGGCAATGCGTATCAAGCCATGTCCGTAGCCATTCGCCTTAATAACGGCCATGACTTTGGCGCCTGGCGCACAGTTATGTACTTTATCCAGGTTATGCTGGAGTGCATTCAGATTGAGTTCCGCATAAGCTGCAGGGATCATTCGTCGTCTCCACGGCCATAATAGGTTCCGGCAAAATTCTCAAAACGGGTATATTGCCCCAAAAAGGTCAGCCTGACGGTTCCCAGCGGGCCGTTACGCTGTTTGCCGATAATGATCTCGGCGATACCTTTATCGGGACTGTCTTCGTTATAGACTTCGTCGCGATACACGAACACGATCAAATCGGCATCCTGCTCGATTGCCCCAGACTCGCGCAGATCTGACATCATCGGACGTTTATTGGGGCGTTGCTCCAGATTACGGTTAAGCTGGGACAAGGCGACCACGGGAACATTCAACTCTTTGGCCAGCGCCTTTAAGCCTCTGGAAATATCGGAAATCTGCTGCACCCGGTTTTCACCGCTGGACGGCGATTGCATCAGCTGTAAATAATCCAGCACGATCAAGCCCAGTTGGCCATGCTCACGCGCTAAACGTCTGGCTCTTGAACGCACTTCGGTCGGCGTTAATGCAGGAGTATCGTCGATGAATAACTTGGTTTCAGCCAGTATATTGATGGCCGAGGTCAAGCGCGGCCACTCATCATCCTCCAATTTACCGGTTCTGATTTTATGCTGGTCAATACGGCCTAAGGAAGACATCATCCGCATCGCCAGCGAATCTCCCGGCATTTCCATACTGAACACCGCAACCGGTTTATCACCTTTAATAGCAATATTTTCGGCCATGTTCATCGCGATTGTCGTTTTTCCCATCGACGGACGTCCCGCCACAATGATTAAATCGGCAGGTTGCAGACCCGAGGTCAATTCATCGAAATCGGTAAAACCGGTAGCCGCTCCGGTGATGGAACCTTCCTGTTCAAACAGTGTTTCAATTTTATCGACGGCGCGCGCCAGCAACGATTTAATGCTTGAAAATCCGCCCTGCCCTCGTTGCCTTTGTTCGGCAATTTTAAAGACTTGACGCTCGGCATTTTCAAGCAGATCGGCCGTCTCGCGGCCTTCGGTATTGAAGGCCGAATCTGAAATCTCGGTGCCGACATGAATCAACTGCCGAAGCACCGACCTGTCCCTGACGATATTCGCGTAAGTCACTATATTCGCGGCGCTGGGCGTGTCTTTTGCCAGCATGCCTAAATAGGATAGCCCGCCGGAATTCTCCAGTTCACCGATTGATTCCAGCGATTCCGATATGGTTATCACATCAAAAGGAATCTGTTTTTCGGCGAGTTGCTCAATGGTCTTAAAAATTAGCCGATGATCTCGGCGATAAAAATCGCCTTCTACCACCTTGTCGGATACAGAATCCCAGGTTTGATTATCCAACATTAATCCGCCCAAAACCGATTGCTCAGCTTGTATGGAATTGGGAGGGACTTTTAAAGCATCCAGTGAATAGTCACGATCAAACGAATAATTTTCAGACATGGTTCATAGCGATAAAGATATTAATGGCGGGTTCAACTCCGAAGTGCAATCCTGGTAATTTGGAATCCGCTTTCAAAACAACCGCCTCCCTCCAGGCGAAAGCTTTTGTTTAAAATTGGGTCGAGTTTCACCGCGATCCTGAAACAAGCAACAGCTCACGCCGCTACCTTATCAAGTTGATATATCGCTCCACTCAGGACTAATCCAGCCCTTTTAATATTGAGCGCGGCGTTTAAGTCGCGATCAATGACTAAACCACATTCACACTCATAAACCCGTTGCGATAATTTCATGATGCGGATTTGACCGCATGAACTGCATGTCTTGGTACTCGGCTCCCAGCGGCTAATCTTAATCACCTCTTTGCCATACCATGCAGACTTGTACTGTATCCGTCTGTTTAGCTCGAAGATGCCGACATCGGCAACCGCCTTGCTTAAACAGCGATTCCTCATCATGCCGGACACATTCAAATCCTCAACACAGATCACGTCATTTTCACTCACGAGTTTAGTCGTCAGTTTATGCAAGAAATCCTTCCGGGAATTGGCTATCTTCTCGTGAACCCTCGCTACGACAATCCGTTGCTTCTTCCATCCGTTACTGCCTTTCTTTTTTCGGCTTAAAACCCGTTGCGCCTTCCTCAATCTGCGCTGGTAATAATACGTGTACTTTGGTGCTCCTGAGTGAAAACCATCACTGGACACAACTACGCTTTTAATCCCGACATCGATACCCACAACTTTGCCGGTCATCGGCTTTAAGTCCTGTTCGACCTCGCACATGAAGCCGACAAAATACTTACCGCTGGCCGACTTTGATACTGTGACCATCTTGGGTATGCCACCTGGAACTTGCGACCACTTAACTTTTAATTCGCCCAACTTAGGTAGCTTCAGCAACTCACCGGCTCGGTAATTGTTGAGCACACAGCGTTGATCCAGCTGATACCGAATACTTTGGGCATGGCTTTTCTTCTTGAATTTAGGAAAACTTGCCCGGCCTTTGAAAAAGTTATCAAAAGCTTTGTCTTGGTCAATCAGTTTTTGCTGCAATGCCCCGGCGGTTGCATCCTTCAACCATGCGTGGCTTTCAAGTTTCTTCAGTCCTGTAATCTGACTAGATATATCGTATGCACTTGATAGGCTTACGCCCCATTGCTGGTAAGCGTATTCCCTTCTGATTAAACCTTGATTCCATACAAAACGCGCACAGCCAAATTCGCGCGCAAGCTGTTCTACTTGTGCGGCATCTGGATAGAAACAAAATTTATAGGATTTTTGTATTAACATAGTCATAATATAATACAACAATCAACACATTACACAATAAATAACACAACATGAGCAGTAAATCAGACAGAGTACATTTAGTCATGCCCAAATATCTTAAAGCTGAACTGGATAAATTCGCGTCAGATCGAGGCGTTAGCATGGCCTCAGTCATTAATGACGCAGTTAAAGACTATTTAAAGCAATATCAAAAGCAGAAAGCGGATGCTGATTAAATCGGCCCTCGCGCTCGATGCTCCACTGTGTTATGCAATCTCACTGGGGGGTCGCGTTCATCCCTGAACGCTTCTGGGAGACGACCAGAAAAACACAATTCTATTAAAAATTTGTTACCACCGACTTAAGTTCACCGTAGCTGGTTAAATTATTTAGTCAACTTAGCACTCAGCTGCCCTGACCACTGACCGAAGTATGCACCGGCTACAATAGAGATGGATATGACAATCAATGCATTATCCAAAGAAACACTCAACAGAATATCTTTACTCAATTTACCGGGTGTTTGTAGCAAATAGGCAAATGTAGCCGAATACCCGAGTACGCTTGTTGGTATTGATGCAAGCGCAGGAATATTTGCCGCAAGACACATAACTACGACTGAAAAAGCTACTGTAACCGCAGCCCAAAACGGGAAGCCAAGAATTGCTGAGGCGGGAATATTGGTGATTTGAATAGCAGCCAACCAAGCCATAAAAACACCAAAAATTCCACACACGATGGTATTTTTTAAGGCTTCCTTAGAGGCGCCGAGAAAAAAGTAGGTGGCCCATGCAATAGTTGCGGCCCATATAAAAAAGATACCGCTAAGTGGCCCCACCGCCAAAAATGTTGCTAACCCAGCCAGACCGGCAATACTGAGTGAAAGTGCTGTAAGATTATTCATAATATATTTCCAAAATTCACCCCACTTATTATTTAATTAGATTTCGCATTGAGGCGGTTCTACGAAACATAACACATTGGATTAACCCTATAGACCAAACTAAAATCAGTGCGGTTAAATATTAACAGATAATATTTTCACAAAACACCAACATTGATATCGCGTCTAAATAAGTAAATCATAAAACGGTTTGAGCGGTTTTTTGCTTCTTCTCAGGTTAAATGCATTACTAATTGAAAGCGCTAATTTAATTGATTTTAAAGTAGGCAGCAAGCCTGATATTGAGCCACAAAAAGTCAAAAACCACCAACACTTAATTACTTTACAATCGACATGCAAAAGCCAAAATATCGGGCAACCTGAATAGATTTAGACATCAAAAAGCAGCAGATTCTCTACCTTATGCTAGAAAGCGGATGATAACAATTGATTTACTTTGGACATCCGTGCCAAATTTTATAGCGTAGCTGAGGATACTACCCTATGGTTACGTAGTTGCTGAATAAAAAGAAGTGTCCCCCGGCTTATAAATATAAACCGAGGGACTTAAATCAACTTATCCTTCTAAAACGGCTAATCGTGCTGAAAGAATTCCTTCTAACGACTCTAACGCTTTGGTGAAGCCATCGATACCTTCTGCAAGCTTGTCAGAAGCCATACGATTTTCGGCATGCATAGCATCAAAAGTTGCTTTGTCGATTGTCATTTTTTCAATTGACACATTAGCTGCATTCTTCGGATCCAACTTACGCTCCAGATTACCTTCTGTAGACTGGAGTTCAGCTAATAAGGCTGGCGCAATGGTCAATAAATCACAACCTGCCAATTCAACAATCTCGCCAATATTACGGAAACTTGCACCCATAACTTCGGTTTTATAGCCGAATTTTTTGTAGTAGTTATAGATTTCTGTAACCGACAAGACACCAGGGTCTTCAGCAGGCGCATAAGAATCACGACCCGTATCTTTTTTATACCAATCAAGAATACGGCCAACAAAAGGTGAAATCAGCGTAATGCCATTTTCGGCACAGGCGATTGCCTGATGCAGACCAAATAATAAGGTCAGATTACAGTGAATACCTTCTTTTTCAAGAACTGCAGCCGCCTGTATTCCTTCCCAAGTCGCTGCAACTTTAATCAGCACTCGTTCGCGTGAAACGCCTTGCGCTTCATACATGGCAATCAAGTCACGACCTACAGCGATACTGGCATCAGTATCGAAGGAAAGGCGAGCATCTACTTCAGTAGAAACACGGCCCGGAATTACCTCAAGTATCTTACGCCCGAAAGAAACAGCTAGTCGCTCGAAAGCAAGGGTAGCCACTTGTGCTGCAGATGCATCTTTACCTAAGGTTTCTCTAGCACCTTTCAAAGTATCATCGACAATTCCTTGATATTGTGGCATTTGAGCAGCAGCAGTAATCAAGGATGGATTAGTTGTCGCATCATGCGGAGTGAAAGTTTCAATAGCCTGGATATCACCAGTATCGGCTACAACAACAGTCATTTTTCTCAGTTGTTCAAGTAAAGTCTTTGCCATTAGGGGTTCCTTTAGTTTTAAAAGTTAAACACATCAGGACATACACTTGTCATTTTCAAATACATTTGAAATATACAAGCGTGACATCCAATATAATTACAAGGGTGGGGTAGTTATACCGTGCGCCGAGGTTGTTTATCATAAAATAGCAATACAACCCTGAGCCATGCCTAGTAAGCAATTACTCGCTGAATCAATGCGTCATTTTTCGCATAGCCCCTAAAATTAAAGCCATTTACTTAGGAAAACTAATTTAACGATAGACTTCAAAATAGATACATCGTTTTAATTACAACAATAAACGGCAGCAGACTCATATTCGGTCAAGACATTAACACGTTATTAATACAACTCGGTCATATCACGCTTTTTCAGGTGTTGCTCTTGCAGCAATAACTTGCCTACTCACGTATTTAGAGACACCGCTTGAAATCGGCAATACAGCCTGTTTTTGCATATACTTGGTGACTCCGCTTGCTTTAGGCAATATTTTTGCAGTCATCGCCTCTTTTTCCACGTACTTTGCAACACCACTTATAATCGGAGCTTTTTTTACGCGCATTGCTTGTGTTGCCATGTACTTTTCTACGCCAGTTAAAATAGGCGTTTCTTTTCTGAATAATATTTGTTTTGCCACATATTTAGCAACGCCGCTTACCGGTGGTTTTTCTTTTGCCAAAATTGCTTGTTCTTCCAAATATCGAGCCACTCCGGTTGCAGCGGCGGCGGCAACTGCCCTTTCATCCGCTTTTTCCATCTCTTTTTCTCTGGCCAACTGCTGTTCTTTTTCTTTTTCTTTTTCTTGCTCTTTTGCGAAAATACGCTGCTCTTCCAAATACTTGGCAACTATAGTCGCTGCTGCCGCTTTTCTCGCAGCAATGGACTCGTCTTCAAGATATTTTGCTACTCCGGTTGCTGCTACTGTATTTCTAGCCGATATAGACTGCCTGATTAAATACTTAGAAACACCACTTATAGCGGGAGAGTTGGCTTGTTTTTCAACGTATCTAGCTACGCTACTCACTACTGGCGCTTTTTTTGTAACGACAACAGCATGCTGGGTCATATACTTAGTGACACCACTAATTTTCGGTGCTTTTTTTGCGATAATAGCTTGCCTTGCCATATATTTGGCAACGCTGCTAACAGGATGTTGATCCAGTTTCTCCAAGTACTTGGTAACACTGCTCAATGATACCTCAACTGCCTGGTTGTCGAGATTCTCATCAGCTATTAACCCCTCTTCGTGACTTCCCAAGTAACCAACAACTTCGTCTACTGCCGATACTTCTTCCTGGCGCTCCAAAGCATTAGCAACTTCATTGGCTGCTGACAACTCTTCCAGCCTGTTCAAATACCGCGCAACTCCGCTTGGCACCGGCACAACTTCCTGGCTTTTCAAGTACCTAGCAACTCCAGTCAGTCCATTAAGATCGCTAAAATATGCGGGAGAACTGGTTTGAGTTTCAACTTCCTTTTTGGAACCAAAAAGTCCTGACACTAAATTGACTAGGTAATTTTGATCCACTTATCACCCCCGATCGCGCATGTACTTTTCAACTCCGGTTCCCGCTTGCGCCGCTTTTTCTTGTGCAGATTTAGCCTGTTTTTCAAGGTACTTTTCAACGCCGCTTGACACCGCTGCATCTTTTGCAGAAACAACCTGACTTTCCAAGTATCTGGCAACACCAGTTACTGCAGACAGATTATGTTTTCTGATATATCGAGCAACGCCAGAAAGCCCACTCATATGACCAGAATAAACTGGCGTACTGCTGCTAGTCTTTATTTTTGGCTCACGTTTTCTCAAGAAGGCATACCCAGCCACTGCAAAAACAGCTAACCCGAGCAAATAACTCAGCATTGATTCGTCTTCCACTTTTTCCACTCCACTTACTGCTACATCATCTGTCGCAACGCTTTCAGATGTCGAGGAACTTCCTGTAATCGTGCGTTTCTCACTTACTGCTGCAACGCCTTCAGATACCGAAGAACTTCCTGTAGCCGCACTTTTCTTATAGTCAGCATCCTTATATAAAACCTTTGGTTCAAAGTCTGCAGCTGGATATTGTGAATCCACATCAGCCGTCGGCTTGGCCTGCTTGGTCGATACCTCCGCAGATGCAGGCTTGTTTTGGCCAATATATTCAGCATCCTGATAAATTACTTTTGGCTCGAAATCTGCAGCCGGATATTGAGTATCGGCCCCGACTATGGGACTAGCTAATAATAGTGCGGCAACTAAACCATTCGTCAAATTATTTATTTTCACGTGTGAATCCCCCTTTATGCGTTGTTTTAGAGTAGCCATATCTACGTCAATTACCTTTATTCTAATAAACCTTCATATCAATGAGTTAATCTCACACTCGATGCAATCAGATTTTAGTTTTCTCAACTAGACAATTAACGCAAATATGGCCTTTAAAATTACAGTACCGCTTCTACGTTTTTGACTACATTTTCAACAGTAAAGCCGAAGTGTTTCATCAATACGCCGCCAGGTGCAGATTCGCCGAAAGTATCAATACCGACAACTGCGCCTTCTAAGCCGACATATTTACGCCAAAAATCAGTAATACCTGCTTCAATGGCAACACGTTTTACACCGGGTGTTAATACGCTGTCTTTATAAGCTTGATCTTGACGGTCAAATACATTTGTTGATGGCATTGAAACAACGCGCGCTTGAATACCTTTTTCCGCTAAGGCTGCTTGTGATTTTATGGCTAAATCAACTTCTGAACCGGTCGCGATGAGGATAACTTGAGCACTGCCTGCCGCTTCAGAAATAACGTACGCCCCTTTACGAATAGCTGCGATTTGTTCATCAGTACGCGCTACGAAAGGCAAGCCTTGACGGCTTAATACTAAGCTTGAAGGCCCTGTCATACGTTCAATTGCCATTACCCAGGAAACCGCTGTTTCTGTGGTATCGGCAGGTCGCCAAACATCCATATTGGGAATGTAACGCATAGCAGAAGTATTTTCAATCGGCTGATGCGTCGGACCGTCTTCACCTTGACCAATAGAGTCATGCGTTAAAACAGCGATGGTACGAATTTTCATTAACGCTGCCATACGCAAAGCACTTTTCGCATAATCAGAGAACATGTGGAATGTTCCGCCGAAAGGCAATAAGCCGCCATGTAAGGTCATACCGTTCATAATGGCATACATGCCAAACTCACGCACACCGTAGGAGATGTAATTACCCATCTCTTTACCGCTGACATGTTTGAAGCTGCTGCAACTGGTTAAGTTAGAGCCTGTTAAGTCCGCAGAACCGCCTAAGAATTCAGGTAATGTAGGCGCTAATCCGCCAATAACTTTTTGTGAAGATTGACGTGTGGCAAGATTTTCTGCTTTTGTATTAGTTTCGGCAATCAATGCGTCAGTTGCAGCTGTCCAATTAGCCGGTAATTCACCTGCCATGCGACGTTTAAATTCTGCTGCTAATTCTGGATGTTCTGCCTCGTAAGCTGCGAATTTAGTATTCCATGCTGCTTCGACTTTCGCGCCTTTTGCTTTAGCATCCCAACCGGCATAAACATCTGCTGGAATGATAAATGCTTCGTGATCCCAACCTAAAGCTGCTTTAGTTAAATTAATTTCAGCATCACCTAAAGCCGCACCATGACATTCATGAGTCCCTGATTTATTGGGTGAGCCAAAACCAATGGTGGTTTTACAGCAGATTAATGATGGCATATCAGTCATTGCTTTAGCCATGACAATCGCCTTGGAAATCTCGTCAGGATTATGTCCGTCTACTGACAAGACATGCCAACCGTAAGCTTCAAAACGTTTTACTGTATCGTCCGTGTACCAGCCTTCAATATGTCCATCAATAGAAATACCGTTATCGTCCCAGAAAGCGATTAGGTTGCCTAAACCCCAAGTACCCGCCAATGAACAGACTTCATGAGAAATGCCTTCCATCAAACAGCCATCGCCCATGAATGCATAGGTATGATGATCAACGACTTTATGGCCTGGACGATTGAATTGTTCTGCAAGCAACTTCTCAGCCATCGCAAAACCAACTCCATTGGCAATACCTTGGCCTAATGGTCCAGTCGTTGTTTCAACACCTGGTGCATAACCGTATTCGGGATGTCCCGCACATTTTGAATGTAGTTGACGGAAAGAGGCTAATTCACTCATCGGTAAATCATAGCCACTCAAATGCAATAGTGAATAAATCAGCATTGATCCGTGACCATTTGAAAGAACAAAACGGTCGCGATCTGACCATTTTGGGTTGGACGGATTATGGTTCATGTGATCATTCCACAAAACCTCGGCAATGTCCGCCATGCCCATTGGTGCGCCTGGATGCCCAGAGTTTGCTTTCTGCACGGCATCCATGCTCAAAGCGCGTATGGCGTTCGCTAATTCTCGACGCGAAGTCATATTGTTCTCCTTACTATTTATAGATTACTAAATGGTGACTTTTCAGCCTGAAAGACTCTGTCACGGAATGTTCTTTGGCGTTCTTGCCTACTAAAGAATAGAACGAGTGGTCATAGCCACTCGTTCCTGTGTCGCTATTCTAAATTAGCGTGTCTTTCTCTCATTACTTCTTCAGCAATTCCCTTTTCATGAATAATATGTGAAACGGTTGCTTCCAAGAATAACAAAGTTGATAGCTCAAACACAGTTCCCATAGGCATACCTAAAACCTTGCCATACTGCTCAGGGCTACCGATTTGAAATACAGCATCTGCCATATCACCAATGGTTGAGCCACTTTTCGCAGAGATCAAGACGATGTTTGCACCTATTTTTTTTGCATTTTTAGTGAACGCTATTAATTGCTCAGTTTCTCCGGATCCGGAAATAATGATTAATAAGTCGCCACTTTTAATGCTCGGCGTGACAATTTCACCTACGACACTGACATCGTAACCGCCGTGAACCAGTCTCATTGCAAAGAAATTACCGACAAGCTTGGAACGCCCAGCACCTGCAATAAATATACGCTTGGCGTTATCAAGCAATTGGGTCAGCTTTACATCATACGTATCATCTGTAGCTTCAAGAACACCTGAAATCTTTTCTATGATAAGTTTCTGATGCATAACTATACCGCGTCAACCAATTCGCGAATTTCACGTGCTGCATCAGCAGGTGATGCGGCACCATAAATTGCTGCGCCAACTACAATAATGTTTGCACCGGCTCTAACAACATCCTGTACTGTCGATGCGTTAATGCCACCCGCTACAGAAATTCTAACAGGCAATCCCAGTGATGCGATGTCAGTCAAATCAGCAAAAGGTGTATGACCCGCTGCCTGTGCGTCAAGACCTGTGTGAATACCCATAATGTGCGCGCCCGCTTCAGCAGTTGCTCTTGCACAAGCCACTTTATCGCCAACATTAATTAAATCGATTTGAGCTTCTGCACCGTGTGCATTGGCTGCTTTGATAACACCGGCACAAGTTGCAAGGCCGGATACACCTAAAACTGTACAAATATCAGCGCCTGCTGCGTAGAAAGGCGTTGCTTCATACTCACCTGCGTCCATTGTTTTAAGGTCGACTAACAGTAATTTATCTGGGAATCTTGCTCTCAACTCTCTAACCAGGTTAACGCCATTGTGTTTAATGCATGGAGTTCCGATTTCAAAAATATCAACATGAGGCGCTACTAAAGTAGCCAGTGCGACTGTTTGGTCGAAATCCAATGAATCTAATGCCATTTGTATTAATGGTTTTGCCATGATGCGTGCTCCGATGGTTTATAGTAATAGTTATAATTTTAGTTACTTACTCTTTTATGCGAATGCAACTTTAAAGTAGAAAGGGGACCGATGTCAATGCCCAATGCTCAATGTTCTGCGTTGGCGCATAGATAGCACCAGAATTAAGTCCGGCAGACAGTCAGAATATTATGTATTACGCGATGCTCAACTTTTTAAATGTTGAAAGTATGGTATGACAACCTCTTCTATCGTGAAGTTGAATTGTCATAAAGTTTCAGATCGATGCTAATTTCAATCCACGCGCCCACGCGGGGGCGCGACGTCCTTTATATATAGTGGGATTTGTATCTGACGGTTTCAATCCACGCGCCCACGCGGGGCGCGACGTGGACAGCGTTGCGTCTTGATAAAGAGCGGTGTTTCAATCCACGCGCCCACGCGGGGCGCGACCTCACTGCAAAACCACTTGCGCTTATCCTGCGGTTTCAATCCACGCGCCCACGCGGGGCGCGACTTCCTATTTTTCATAAATTCAACCTCTATGGATGTTTCAATCCACGCGCCCACGCGGGGCGCGACATATCGCCATCACCGTTTCGCCTGCGTATGACGTTTCAATCCACGCGCCCACGCGGGGCGCGACGTACAGTTTTAGGCGACAGCACTGCAAAATCAGTTTCAATCCACGCGCCCACGCGGGGCGCGACTGGCAGGACTGGCCTTGATTTCAATGTAAAACGTTTCAATCCACGCGCCCACGCGGGGCGCGACTTTTCTCTGACTAGGCAACCGCGTTATTTCCTGTTTCAATCCACGCGCCCACGCGGGGCGCGACGATTGAGGTATTCCATTGCTACCTCTATTCCTGTTTCAATCCACGCGCCCACGCGGGGCGCGACGTTGCGACATATTCTTCTTCTTCCAGCACCAATTGTTTCAATCCACGCGCCCACGCGGGGCGCGACACATCGGATTAGAGAGGTGTGTTTTTTATAAATGTTTCAATCCACGCGCCCACGCGGGGCGCGACCTTTTTTTCTCCCAAAGCGCAACGGCTTGTTCTGTTTCAATCCACGCGCCCACGCGGGGCGCGACGGGTTATTAACTTAACAACGGAAACATAATCATGTTTCAATCCACGCGCCCACGCGGGGCGCGACATCGTGTACGCCGTGTTAACGTCAGATCGGGTGTTTCAATCCACGCGCCCACGCGGGGCGCGACAACCATTATATGTGCTTGTTTGAAATAACAGAGTTTCAATCCACGCGCCCACGCGGGGCGCGACCTTATAAGCTTCGTGAGCCATGCTTGCTACAGGGTTTCAATCCACGCGCCCACGCGGGGCGCGACCTACGACAAGCAGCCCGAACAAGCAGCGTAGGAGTTTCAATCCACGCGCCCACGCGGGGCGCGACCAGGGTCATGGCTTTGTAAAACAAATATCCTTTGTTTCAATCCACGCGCCCACGCGGGGCGCGACATTATCCTTAGCGCCGCAGCCGGTAATTTTTGGTTTCAATCCACGCGCCCACGCGGGGCGCGACGTTTAAAGCTGCAACATCAACAATCGGTTGAAGTTTCAATCCACGCGCCCACGCGGGGCGCGACCAAGTAATCAAGCGCGCCGATGTGTACTCAATGTTTCAATCCACGCGCCCACGCGGGGCGCGACTTCCCGTGCACCCAGTCCGACACGGCCGATCGTGTTTCAATCCACGCGCCCACGCGGGGCGCGACTTCATCGACCAAACCGCACAAATCACATAATAACGTTTCAATCCACGCGCCCACGCGGGGCGCGACTTGTATGGTCTAACAACTGCATCACCACGACTAGTTTCAATC
This sequence comes from Methylobacter arcticus, assembly GCF_050917435.1. Taxonomy (NCBI): domain Bacteria; kingdom Pseudomonadati; phylum Pseudomonadota; class Gammaproteobacteria; order Methylococcales; family Methylococcaceae; genus Methylobacter; species Methylobacter arcticus. The sequence continues at coordinate 504,810 of NZ_CP159583.1, read as the reverse complement.
CACGCGCCCACGCGGGGCGCGACTCGCGTCTGCTGCTGTTAAAAGCAAAGAGAATGTTTCAATCCACGCGCCCACGCGGGGCGCGACTCATTGGGTCTGCATCACTAGCAGCTTGGGCAGTTTCAATCCACGCGCCCACGCGGGGCGCGACCGGCATCAGGTAAACACTGATCATTACGAGAGGTTTCAATCCACGCGCCCACGCGGGGCGCGACCTTAATCGGCATTAACTGCCAGGAACAATAAATGTTTCAATCCACGCGCCCACGCGGGGCGCGACATCCTATCCTGGCACAGTTATATCTTGAGGGTGTTTCAATCCACGCGCCCACGCGGGGCGCGACCCCTGCCAGTAGCGGATAGCGTAGATTAATCTGGTTTCAATCCACGCGCCCACGCGGGGCGCGACAGCGTCTCCATGACCGGATAAAGTCCTTTAACTTGTTTCAATCCACGCGCCCACGCGGGGCGCGACCTAGCCATCGTTGGGCATAGTCGAGAGTTAATGTTTCAATCCACGCGCCCACGCGGGGCGCGACCCCTGCCAGTAGCGGATAGCGTAGATTAATCTGGTTTCAATCCACGCGCCCACGCGGGGCGCGACGCGGCATGCTGCTTGATGAGGGTCAGGAGCTTGCGTTTCAATCCACGCGCCCACGCGGGGCGCGACAGCAGATAACTAACTCATTGAATTTAATAATAAAAAATCCAACAATTTGCGAGCTAGTCAAAACATCTGCAAAAATCATTATAAATTATTTGCCCATAAAATAAAAACACTAAAAAAATCAATCCATTAACACGGCTGCGACATACAGGTAGTTTTATGCTCACTTAGGGTTCGCATTACAATAATAATAAGCCGTTTAAATCCAATACCGCTTTTACACCAATATGTTCAATGCGACGCTCCCAATTATTGCCCAAATAGTAAAACCGTAAACTATCCAACGATTCATCCATAACGGCTATTAAATCATTTTTTAATTTCGTCCATTGCGCCATATCAACCTCAATTTCAAATACCGAATACTGTACCCGCTGCCCATATACAAGGCATAATTTAGCCATTCTACGCAGGCGTTTTGGCCCGGTATCATTTTTAAAACTGACATCATAGGTTACTAAAATCATCATGTTACTTACTCAGGGTTTATTTCCATAAAAACGGCACGTAGCTATCACAATCACCCCGTAAAAATCGCGCTAACACTTGGGCTTGCAACCAAGGCAGTAAACCCACCGGCACTGTTTCTTCAAACCATGGGTGCATTAAGGTATCTTGCTTACGGTCTTGCCAGGCTGCTAGTAATGTTCTGCGAGGCTCGTCTTTCAAAGTGACAGACCCATTAGGCCAAGTCTCAAAATCCTTTACGACCAATTGCCTTTTGTTAATCAACGACAACACAAACCGGTCAACCATAGGTCTAAATTCTTCTGCTAAATCCAGTGCCAATGATGGCCTGCCGCTACGTAATTGATGTAAAAAACCACTAGCCGGATCCAGCCCGGTAGTTTCCAGCGCAGATCGACAATCATGCGTTAACAGGGTGTAGCAAAATGATAACAACGCATTAACAGCATCAGTCGGCGGCCTGCGTCTTCGGGTATCAAACTGAAAATCAGTTTGACGGATCAAATGCTTAAACACGCCAAAATACACTTGCGCCGCTTCGCCTTCGCGCCCCATCAAGGTATCGATAGCTTTGCAATCCGCTAGCTGTGCTAAACAACGGGTCAGGCGTTTTTCAGCGGTTTGCAATTCTACGCGTACTGCATCGTCGCTGATGTTATCGCCATGATCACGACAATATCGCCTGAGCACATAGCGCTGGTTATAAAGTTTTCCCGTCAACATGGTTTGAGCAATGGCAACGCTTTTTTCCACACTATGCCCGGTTAGATGTTGTGTTCTGCGTAATAACACATTGCCGCTCACCGGGCCTTCTACCCGCGCCAGATACTTACCAAACATGTTTAAAAAGGTAATGGTTATGCCATTTTCCGCACAGTGCGCCATCAGATAAGGTGAAACCGTCACTTGCCCAAAACAGACTAAGCCTTGTAATTTATGGATGGGCACGCGGGCTTTGGTTTCCTTATCTACTTTTAAGACCAGATTTTCATTGTCTTTATGTAGCCAGGAATTTTGCGTTTGAATATAAATGACGTTGCGTAATGGGCGCATGTTTAATCCTCATTGAGCTGTTCTGCCAACCATGCGGCAGCCGATTTATGAAAACCTTTGGGATGGCACTGGTCGATCAGCGAGCAAGCGTTGCATTTTTTAGCTTTGTAGACGGCTTTGGGCGTGGTTTTGGTTTGCACAATCGTTCGGCAAGCCACGATGGTTTGTGCGGTTAAGTCGCGTAATTCGGCATCAAAAACGACAGGATGCCGACGGCGAACTTCGCCATAAAACAATGCGCCTTCCGGCACCGATACGCCGTGCATTTCTTCCAAACAGAGCGCCTGGGCGCAGAGCTGCACCTCATCGGCACGGTGCGTCTTGGGCTTGCCGCGTTTATATTCAATCGGATAGGGTATTTCTGTCCCATCGGCTTGTTTATGGTATTCAACCACGTCGGCAACGCCTTCAATGCCCAGTTCTGCATTGGCTAAACGCAAGGCCCACACGGTTCGTATAGAACCGCGTTTTTGCTGATCGGCCTGATTCACCCGTTGATGCAACACCTGCCCTTCGGCAGTAAACTGGTTTTCAGTCCAGATGTCTTCCAGTTCGATTAAGGCAAATTGCCGTGGGCAAAACAGGTAATGTTGCAGGCGGGATAGGTAGATGAGTTCGAGTTCCATGTTCCTAATCAAACCAAGGATTAATTATCGGAATATCTAGCGGATATTTCATAAATGTTTTGGATTTATCGAGATTGGGTACTATTGATGGACACAACTCGCGCAATTTTTTAATGCCATTGGACGCAGATATCCAAATAGCTAAATGTTCGGTCATTTACTGGCTCATTGCTCAAAACCCAAAATGATTTTCATATACCGCTCAATCGTCGTCATTTCCGCTTCAGAAAGCGACGTCAACGGCTCTGAGGTGATGCGCTGATTATCTATCGCGCGAGCTTGATCAATCATGATATCGGAAGATAGATTTAACGCTTCACGGGCGGCAAGGTTGAAGCGCAAGGGCTGAGCATTTGCATGAATCTGAGTTGTCAGCGGTAAAACAAGGGTGCTTGGGTGGCCTGCATCGTTTAAATCATTGCATTGCACTATAAGCGCTGGACGTATTTTTCCCGCTTCCGTGCCTTTTGAGGGATTAAAATTAACTAAATGCACATCACCCCGCTTAAAGCCCATCTGAATTACTCGCTGCTAAGGATTGATTGATTTCCAAGGTTTGGTTTGCCACCAAGTTAGACGCGTATTTGATTTGCTGGCTTAGCTTTTTTCTTTGTAGCATTTCTGCATAATAACGTAACGATTCAGCAATAATTTCACCGGTCGGTTTATTATTCTCTTTGGCAATGTCCTGTAATAACCGGCTGACATTATCATCGGTTGTAAATGTAATCGTTTGCATGTTATTCACCTTAATTAATTGATAGGCAATTGTTGGGTTACGCTATCGCTAACCCAACCTACGATTATATTATTTCTATTATTTCAACACTATGTGGTAAATCATCTCGATTAATACTAACGACATAATCACTAAAGCTACGTGCTGGCATATCATCTTCTTTGGCACGATTAATCATGATCAGGTCGAATAGTTTATGTGACGGTGCGTTGCCTAATTTATCGTCATGTTTAAAGACAATCAATTTTTGCGTTGCCATTTCGCCACGCGCGGCTGAATGGTCATGCTCAAACATTTCCGCAAGTGACTTCCACAAAATCTGTAAATCTTCTTCGGTGAAACCTGTTTTTTCAGCAAGCGATGCAGAGATGAAACCATGGGCGCGGTATAAACCGTAAGGAATAATATGTTTACGTCCCATTGTGCGTTCTTTGTCTGCGTCCTTTTCATTAGTGACCGCCATGCGTGTTATTGAAATTTCTTGCGGAAAAACCGGGTCAATTGAACGTGCAAAAGCAATTTGTACCGGCCCACGAACAGTGCCTGTATTCACTTCGGTACTCATTACTGCACCAAAGGTACGAATATCGAAAAAATGGTTGCACATGAATTGCGTCAAAGCTTTTGCTTTATCCGCCTCTGGAGGTAGTTTTTTTTGTACAAACTTTAAGCCCTGAGCTTCGTATGCCAATTTGTGCTGATTATTCAACACGGCTTTTTCCTGCATATAAATTGTATAACCCGGCTTATCTGTTTGTGTTAATTCTACAAAATTACGAATCTTGCGTTTTAGGCAAACATCGGTCACCAAACCTTGGTTAGTTTCTGGGTCTAGGCGTGGCATATTACCGGCGTCGGGGTCACCGTTAGGGTTGCCGTTTTTTACGTCAAACAGTAAAACAAATTCGTAGCGGTTGTTAATCATAGTCATCTTATATATCCCTTTAGTATTTAAATAATTGCAGGTCATTAAGTCTCTGATCTAGTCATCAACTGATTCGCTTGGTGACTGATCTTCGTCAATATCTACAGCTACAAGATTTTCAATTTCTTTTCCTGCTGCGTCCTTTATTTTTCGGGTAAACCGCTGATGGTAATAGCCGATGGCGAAACGTCCTTGATCTTGAAGATTAAGATTACGTGGCCATGAAGTCGGCATATCCTTTTCAATATCGCCTATTTGCCAATCGAAAAATGATGCCAAGTTATTTTTCTCACTATCATCCTTTCTAATTTTGGCGAGATGATTCGTGGCATTACGCATCAACGAAGGAAATACCAAAGCTGGTGTAGCAGAAGCCGCCCCCCAATAACGGTCGCGTATCGTGGCATTGATTTTTTTAGGATCTTTGCCATTTTTCTCTAACGCTTGCTTTTGTATGTTTTCAAGCACAGCAAACAGCCGCCCCATTCGATAGGCAACATTTGTTTCTTCTACATCCAGACTCATAGATAACTCCTTTGTATTGATAGATGGATTTAAACGAATTTGACGGTTGATGACAGCTTTGCACAACGATACTCTCGTGTAATCTATCACGCCATCTGAGCGCATACGCAGTAGTACTTGTGCTAGTAGACTTTGCGGATAAGCTTGTCCCGTAAAAATTGCACGGGCAAGATCACCTGCCAATTGAGGAGATATGTTATCGGCTTTTGCTTTACCATCACGAATAGGGGCGGTTGCATAAGTTAATTTCCAAATTGCTGGAAGCCCGTTACCTTGTTGGGGTTCAAGATGTAAATCATGGTAATGCTGTGCTATACGTTGCGTCATTTCATCGAGTGTAGACATATACCAAAACCGTATCGATATGCGCGCCGCATTGGGCGATAAACCCAAAATATAAAATTTAGTCGAGGGTTCAAGGTCGGGGCGCAATTCTTTCAAGGGCCTTCCTTGCGAGACTTCCTGCAAACAGCTAGCTAAACTCGCTGTTTCTTGTGCATCACTAGGGTTCATGGCTTCAGACATAAAGCTTTCCGCCATTTCAGCATCTGCACTTTCAGTCGCTTCTGCCCAAAACACGGTTACAGCATCACCAATTTTTAAGCGTTGATTATTGCTGCTATCTTTACGTAACAGATAATTAAGTGCCGTAACATATTTAAATGCGGCGTTCGTGCCGACACTGGCATTTTTGCCATTTTTCAAACCGTAAGATTCAAACGACTCTTTGTTAAACGATACTATCAACGCGCCTGATGATTGCGCCTTATCCACGCCTTTGATAGAACTATGTAGCTCGGCTATTTTTGTAGTCTGTCCATCAATAAGGCATTGACCATCCGAAAGTTTGCCAAGATAGTTAGAAAGTACTATTGCCCATTGTTTTTTGAATTCCTCACAGTCATGAACAAATTTATTTCCATCGTCAAGTAACCTAAAAACAAAATTGCTGTCTAAAGCATCCTTGGTTTTTTCATGCCAATTTTGCTTATTGTCATTCCAGAACGCTGGAAATTTTTGCAAGGCTTGTAATGCCTTTGAATTTGTACTATCAAAAGCATTTACCTTAGCCCAAAAATCTTCATACTTTTTGCCCAAGTCTTTCGGCTTTTCTGAGATACCTAAGGTATAGGCTGAGTTGTCCCACAAATAATTGGCTTTCACACCTGAGGTTCTACCTTCATACATCGGTACTATAAAAGAATTTGGGACTGACTTCTTTTTCTCTTCATGAATACGTAAATCCTCAATATTAAAAATCGAACCATCCGCATTCAACACAACACAATAACTAATTTTTTCTAAGCTCCAACCATAAGGAGGAACTTTTTTTGGTTCGGCGACAGAAATCCTATCGTAATAGCCATTCAATGCTTGAAGAATCATGCCACTGCCTCCTGCATAGAAGGTATAGCAATGATGCCGTCATTCATGTTGGCCCTAAAAAAACATGGTGTCATGCCATTAGTAAAATCTATATCCCATAACATCCAGCCTAAATCACGCTCCCCTTTGAGCTGTTCGTGGCAAGTGGGAATGTCGGCCAGGCTTTCAAGCAATTCAAATGACGCGCTAAACTCCCGATTTCCTAAGCAGGGCTGCTGAAAACATTGCCCTTTAGTGGCTCTGCGTTTGAATATTTCAATGTGTTTCCCGGCATTATCATCAGCCCCTGCCTGCGCAGTGAGTTCAAAATGAGCTTCAATGACGTAGCTCACTTTTTTAAGAATGATTGCCGAGCGTTGTTGGCGATTATCGCCGTCATCAACGTGATAAATCAGCTTGCCAAGATTGCCAGTTTTCATTGCAGCCTTAACATTATTAGGCTTTATCATGTCTGCAACCTCGTTACGTTTTATGTTTTCAAAACGAATCGGCTCAAGCACATGGATACGATCTATAACCCAACGAATGGCTGGTTTCCAATGGATAGCTTCAATAATGCCCCGTGCTGCCGACGGCGTAATAACATCGTAAGAAACCCTCTCTACTTTCATTTCTGGCCTAGTAAAACAGGCATTGTCACCCCAGACTTTTAAGATAATGCCTTTGCTCATGCTTGCTCCAGTTCCAATAATTTGCGTGCAGTATTCATAAAACACAATCCTTGCCGTTCTGATTAGGTTAACTTCGAGACTTGCATTAGTTCCCAAGCTCCCGTTTGGGGGTATATAAATCCACATCGCCGACTAATGTCGGCGATGACAACACTTCCTAACCAATGATGGTTTCAATCCACGCCAGCCTAATCCGCCAGCGACATCCACTAGCAGATAAAGACTAGGGAATATAATGCTGAATTACTGCTATAACAGTACCCGCACCACTTACACCTACAACAGTTTTGAATATTACTGTTGTTACTGCTCTCGAAATTCGACAGGAAAAAAACATTGTGAGGTAATCGTCTTCTTCTTTTCCCTCGATTTTCAGTAACCACTTATCCATATCTACTCCTTTTTGAGTTCTAGGTTAGAAAGGAATAATGTATCATACTTCCATCAATGGTTAGTAAATTATCTCGTTACATTGTAACTGACAGTGAGTCCAGCAAGCCTGTAATGTACTTTCACCACCAAACACAGTCTTCGCCGCTCATTATTAACGGATTAGCTTCGGGATTGAAGCCAATACTATCGGTGTATAAGTTGTCACTTTCCAAGACTAAAAATTGCTCACCGAATCTTTTGGACTGAACGTATTGCAATGCGCCCAGCTTGATTAACTCCCCTGCTAAATGCTGCGGCACAGAAATTGTGTAGACTTGCAATTTTCTTGCAAGCTGTCCAACACTCATGTAATCGGGTAATTCGTATAATTGTTCGATGGCTTCAACCGCCGTTTGATCATAGCGCACAATGACAGTTTTCATGATGTTGCTAATTATTTTGAATTTTTGTGCAATCCAATCAAAAGGCAGGCTTTGAAGTTTGCTGTCTCGTATTTCGCCTAGAATGTTATGTTTATCTAGCTCACTGGTTTGCCCTGCTTCTTTATGCCCATACACACGCCCGAAATAATCCTGAATAGCGTCCAAACCCAAAGGGTCACTGCTAAAAGGCTCAAGGCTGAGCGTTTCTTTCATTTTGTCGGCATAGGTTTTAAGTTCGGGCGGCTGAGCGTGGTCTTTGGCGGTAAATATCCAAACATGACTATCTTCTTTCCCATTTTTACCTTCACGGTTACAACGTCCAGCAGCCTGAGCAATAGAATCCAAACCTGCATCACTGCGCATGACGCAAGGAAAATCAACGTCCACTCCGGCTTCTATCAATGACGTGGAAACTACGCGACAGGTTTTGCCTTGTTTTAAGGCAAAACGTATTTTTGCCAGCACCAATTTTCTATGTACTGCGCACATATAAGTCGACAAATGAAATGAACCAGTCAAATCCGCTATGCCTTGATACAGTTGTTGCGCTTGTTTTCTGGTGTTGACGATGCACAATATTTGCGGTTCCGCTCGCAACCGTTTTATAACTTCGTCATCATCTAAAATACCTATATGTTTTACAGAAACGCGCTGAAAGTCCTCGTAGAGCTGTTTGAGGTTAATGGTGTCGGATTTAGCTAATTCGCGCACATTTTGTAAGCCGCCCGAAAATTCGTCTTCTTCTTTAAATGCCGGTTGTGTAGCCGTACACAATACAATTGAGCAACCATAATTTCGTGCCAATTCATCAAGAGCTGCCATACAGGGACGCAATAAGTGCATGGGTAAAGTTTGCGCCTCATCTAAAATCACAACGCTATTGGCTATACGGTGCAGTTTCCGGCAATCGCTAGGACGGTTAGAAAAAAGAGATTCCATAAATTGCACGGCTGTCGTTACGATTACCGGCGCATCCCAGTTTTCCATCGCCATTTTTAACTTAGTTTTACTGTCAGGTTGTTTTTCAATGGCAGGATCATTAAACGCACTGTGATGTTCAATAACCGCATTCTGATATTCATCACCGAACTGCTTACGAAACACGGCGGCATTTTGTTCAATAATACTGGTAAAAGGGATGACATAAATAATGCGGCGCTTTTGATAAGTTTCGGCATGATCAAGCGCAAAAGCCATAGATGCCAATGTTTTACCCCCGCCAGTTGGAACGGTTAAGCTAAACAAACCCGGTACAAAGGTTTTAGCGTTTTAGCGTTATAACGTACAGCAGCCAAAATATCTGCACGTTTTACATTTATATCCTTATCACTTTTGAATAATTGTAGTGATTGATCAAAATTCGTTTTCAGTTGAATCAAACTCGGATATTGCCCTCTTGATGACAAGGGTACCCCTTCTACTTCATTACAAAATTTTTCCGTATCCAGTCGATCAGCGTCAACCAAACAGGAAAGAATCATGCGAGATAAAAAAACTGATTGAAAACAGCCAAATCCTGTTTTTGGTTTTAAAGGCGGAACTGACAGCTTGTTAATCAAGTGCTGTTCTATTTCATTTTCCCATACTGATTTTAGGAGCGGTAAATTTGTTTTATTGCAACGTTCGTTTAAAGACGTGAGTCTTTTATCTGTGCGGTATGCACCGTTTGCAAGCCCGGCGTGATGTCCAGCAATGGCATAAGCAATTAAATAACCACAATTTCCATATTTTTCAATCGCTTTTATTGCGCCCCAAGTTGCATGATCTACTTTTGGGTGCTTACCTTCAAGTCGCCTTTGAAACTCTACCGTATATTTACCCAAATCATGTAGTAAACCGGCAGCTTTGCCGTATTCAGCACAATTAAAAGCCTCAGCGAACCCCCCTGCTAGTTCTCCAACATTTTTAAGGTGGTTTTGTAACTGTTGCCAATCGCTTTTATCACTTCGTTCTGTCGAATGCGCATAAAAAATATTATCGATTTCGCCATTTTTGACTGGTTTATTAATCATCTTCATCCGGTATTTGACCTCTAAATTCTTCCGACAACAGCATTTGTCCTCCGGTGACAACCAGTTGCTCGCCGGCATTGATGCCGTTGCCGACAAAATAACCGCCGGTCGTTGCTGAATACTGGTCTATGATGCGGCGGCTGAACTGTTGTTCAGCGGTTTTAATGTAAACGAAGGCCTGATCCAGGTGCCAGACCAAAGCGGATTTGGGAATAACGACGCCGGAGCGGTTTTCACCTTGCTCAGCTATCCAGGCCGCAACGCGCATGCCGGTTCTAATAGAGTTGGTGTGTATGCCGCAAGACTGCCCGGAGCAGTTGCCGCGACCGTCAGTTTGGAAGAAATAGCTTTCGCCTTGCGCGGTGGCATCGGTTTGCGGAGCCGCTGAAATCAACTCGGCTTTACTGGCCGCACTGCGGTTTCCCGAGGCTTCAACGTAAATACCCTGAACGTCGTTGGCCAGTTGTTTATTAACCGGCAAGGTAATTTGCAGCAGCGTTTGTTTGCCGGATAAAAAAGCGCTCAATTTATCGGAATCCGTAGATAACGCCCATTCGGTAAGTTTTTTACCCCAATTGAGCCGGGCTTCATCTACGATAGCCTCGCTTTGAACAGCGCTCGCATCAACCTGGGCTTTATCGGCCTGCCATTGCGCTTGCTGAACTTGCAGGTTGCGCTTTGATGTCGCGCCCTCCCGATACAAGTCTTGTTGCCGCTTGATATTCTGTTCGGCCTGCTTAAATCTTGCCGCCGCGCCGCCGCGCTCGGTTAACGCGAGCAAATACCGGTGCCGCAATTCAATCAGCGGCTGTAAATTGACCGCTCTGCCGTATGCGGTAAATTCAGCATGATGGCTGACAGGGCCGAGTGTTATCGTTTGCAAACCCGATAACGACTGGGCTTGATTGGACAGGAAAAGTGTTTCCGGCCCTGCGGAACCCGGCTGATTGACAACCGGCTTATCGTCATCATCGGCAAAACTTAAGCTAACACTGAGTAAAAAAATACAGGCTATTGAAAGAACATTCATGTAGGCAATAAAAGGGTGCGTGGATTGAAACATGTTATAAGATTTACGTTCTTAAATGCATTTTTTTGTTGTTTTTAAAAAATTGCACGTTATCCTTCAACTGCATGGCCAGATATTTGCTCCTGCAATATCTGCATTCACCACATCCATGTGGCTTATGTAGAAGGTAGAGCAACGCAGGAGCAGTTGCCGAGAAAACAAAGTAACTAACACTATTGAGACATTATCATGAGCGACCTACCGGATAACTTGAAGTACGCAATGACCCACGAATGGGTGCAGGTGGAAGACGATAACATCGTTCGCATCGGCATAACCGATTTTGCGCAGGAAGAATTGGGCGATTTGGTTTTTATTGAGTTGCCGGAACTGGGCCGTAAAGTCATGGCAAAAGAGCAATGTGCCGTAGTCGAATCGGTTAAAACGGCATCCGATTTATTCAGCCCGGTTAGCGGCGAAGTGGTCGCTGTTAACGAAGCGGTGGCGGATGAACCTGAGCGGGTCAATGATGACGCTTATGGAACTTGGCTGTTTTGCATCAAGGCAAATAACCTGATCGAACTGGACGCATTGATGGACGCGGATGCTTACCAGCAAATGATTGAGCAATGATTTAGGCTAAAGGTACAAGGAGAAAGATGCCAAACAATAGTCTTTTCACCTTGTATCTTTATAACTTTTATTTTAGCCGCGATTGCTCCCGGCAGTCTTGCGGCATACACACCATCCCTGACGATAAAAAGGAACACAATGAGTGCATTAATATGTGGGTCTATGGCTTACGATACCATCATGGTTTTTCATGATAAATTCAAACATCACATTTTGCCGGAAAAAATCCATATTCTGAATGTATCATTCCTGGTGCCGGTGATGCGACGCGAATTCGGCGGTTGTGCGGGTAACATTGCCTACAATCTGAAACTACTCGCTGAAGAGCCGTTAATTATGGCAACCGTCGGACATGATTTTGAACCGTATGCCCAATGGCTGGCTCAAAACCAGTTATCCAGCGAATTCATTCAGATTCTGGATAATCATTATACCGGCCAAGCCTATATCACCACCGATGAGGAAGCCAATCAGATTACCGCCTTCCATCCGGGCGCGATGAATTCGTCGCATTTGAATTCAGTGCCGACTGACCGACAAATCAGCATCGGCATTGTATCGCCCGACGGCAAGGAAGGCATGCAATTGCATGCCGAGCAATTCGCGGAACTGGATATACCGTTTATTTTCGATCCCGGCCAGGGCATGCCGATGTTTAATGGCGAAGAACTGCTCAAGTTTATCGATCAGGCCACCTGGATGACCTTGAATGATTATGAATCCGAGTTAATGCAGGAACGTACCGGCTTGTCACTGGAGCAAATGGCTGAGCGGGTTGACGCGCTGATCATTACTTTGGGCGCTCAGGGTTCTCAAATTTATACCCACGGCGAGTGCATTACCATTCCGGCAGCAAAACCTAAAGCAATACTAGATCCGACAGGTTGCGGCGACGCCTATCGTGCCGGGCTTTTATACGGCCTGATGAATGAATTGGACTGGGAAACTACCGGCAGAGTCGCCTCACTGATGGGCGCCATTAAAATCGAACATAACGGCACCCAAAATCATGCATTCGATATGGATGGTTTCAAGCAGCGATACCACGATAATTTTGGCTCTTCGCTTTAAATTTCAAAGCCGCAGGTCGGGTTAGCGTAACCCGACCTGCATGCTACGCTTACTAAATCACGACAAACCATTCATGCTAAAACACACCCAAAATCTCTTAGACATCATGGCGCGCTTGCGCCATCCGAAAGAAGGCTGTGCCTGGGACGTCAAGCAGGATTTCACCAGCTTGATTCCTTGCCTGATCGAAGAAGCCTACGAAGTCGTCGATGCGATTGAACGCAATGACCTGGATGATTTGCGCCTGGAACTGGGCGACCTGCTGTTGCAAGTGGTATTCCATTCCCAGATCGCCGAGGAACAGGGCTTGTTCAGCTTTGAACAGGTTGCAGAGGGTATTTGCGACAAGCTGATACGCCGCCATCCGCATGTTTTTTCCGATGCTGTTTTCAACACCGATGAAGAACGCCATCAAGCCTGGGAACAGGAAAAGGCTATCGAGCGACAGAAAAAGAACAAAACGGCGGAACCAGACAGCGTATTGTCAGGTGTCGCCCGCAATCTTCCGGCATTGATTGAGTGCGAAAAAATACAGGATCGCGCCGCCAATCACGGCTTTGACTGGCCGGATGTACTGCCGGTTTTCGATAAAGTACTGGAAGAACTGGATGAGGTTAAAGAAGCCTGGCAATCGGGGGATCAGGCCCATATTCAGGAAGAAATCGGCGATTTATTGCTGGTTACGGTTAATTTGGCTCGGCATTTAAACGTCAATGCCGAAGTCGCACTCAAGGAAAGCACTAAAAAATTCTCTAGGCGCTTTCAATACATAGAACAACAGGTTGAAGCGTCCGGGCTGAATCTAAAAGATTGCGAACTGGCTGAGTTGGATGCTTTCTGGAACCAGGCAAAACAAGCCTTAAACAAAAAATAGATCGTGCAAAAGGGGCGGCCAACCGGTCGCCCCTATATAGATTAAAACTCTTCCCACTCATCAGCACTTGCTGTCATTGTTTGAGGTTTTGGCTGGGCAACAGGGGTCCTTGCCGGAGAATTGAAATCTTTTTTCAAGCGCATAATTGCGACCCCGACTGCCGTTGACGCAGAAACGAACGCGGACCCGTTACCCAGCAGTGCTTCCGCCTCGCCGAATTTTTTTGCATTGATCATATTAGCTATTCTGCCGGCCTCGATATGAAAGGCCGCGTGCTTGGACACGCAATCGGCATAACTCGGCTCATGAGCAAGGTGAGACTTAATGTCGTGGTGCAGCCATTTACCGAAATCACAACAATCGTCTCTTGAAATCGTTGCGGCATCCATTTCTTCGCGTTTTGATATGGCGGTACGAAGCTTCACCTTCCACTCAGAATGCTTATCAAGCGCCTTATCCAAGTCTATGCCGACGTTATTGGGTACCGGCATATTTTGATAAGTCTTGGTAGGAACGCTTTTTATGCCGGTTTGGCTAACCTTACGTACCGGTTCAGCATGGGTAAATCCAGTAAAACTGCGCGAGTTACCGTCCAATTTAAAATGCGCCACAGTAACTGCGAGATTTTGTGTTTGTTCTTCCAGAGACTCGGCTGCAGCGGCTGCCTGCTCAACCAAAGCCGCATTTTGCTGGGTTACATCGTCCATCTGCCCAATAGCTTGATTAACCTGCTCAATGCCTGAGGTTTGCTCCATTGACGCGGCGCTGATCTCAGACATAATGTTAGTTACCCCATGAATGGCGCTGACAATTTCTTCCATGGTTTTTCCTGCCTGAGCAACCAGTTTGGTGCCGTCTTCAACCTTTTCCACCGAATCGCCGATCAGGGCTTTGATTTCGGCGGCAGCCGCAGCGGCCCGTTGCGCCAGACTGCGCACCTCGACGGCCACCACAGCAAAACCCCTGCCTTGTTCGCCGGCACGAGCCGCTTCCACCGCGGCGTTAAGCGCGAGAATATTGGTTTGAAAAGCAATACCGTCTATCACTGAAATGATGTCCACCACCTTGCGTGAAGATTCATTGATGTCTTCCATGGTTGATACCACCTGGCCAACTACCTTGACGCCCTTACCCGCAATATCTGTTGCGCCGACGGCAAGCTGATTGGCATGCTTGGCATTTTGACTATTCGCTTGTACGGTAGAGGTCAGCTGTTCCATGCTGGCAGCGGTTTGCTCCAGACTGGCAGCCTGTTCTTCGGTACGGTGCGACAGGTCATTGTTGCCTGCGGCAATTTCTTTCGCCGCGGTATTAATCGTTTCGGAAGCTTCCTGGATTTGACTGACAATCTCTTTCAGTTTTTCCACTGTAGAATTGGAGTCGTCTTTAAGTTGACCGAAAGTCCCCGAATAGGCATTCGTGATGGTTTCGGTCAGGTCACCATGAGACAGTGCGCCCAGTACGCGCACCACTTCACCCAAACTGGTAGAACTGGTCTGGATGAGCTCATTAACACCTTGAGCCAATTGCAGAAAAAAGCCGTCTTTATTGCCTTCTTCAATACGCTGATTGAAATCGCCCAAAACCGCAGCACTCACCACTCGGGCAACTTCTTGTTCGATAATCACTTCCGCAGTTCGATCTCTCCATTCGACCACCGAGCCGATTCTCTGCCCCTGCTCGTTATTGATAGCATTGGCTATCACATAAAAAGTACGCCCTCCAATCACAAGTTCACTACGAAAAGCCGACGTTAAATTAGCCAGCAATTGTTGCTGATACCCCGGATTCTTGTGGAAAGTATCGATGTTCGCTCCCAATAATTTACGCGAATCAAACCGAGGCAAGGTCTTGCGAATGTCAGCTTCGGCGTTTTGCATCATAGCGATGACCGCCGGATTTATATAAATAATGTTCCTCTCATTATCCGTCACCATCACGTTACCGGTAATGCTATCCAAAGCAATTTTAAGACGTTGGAATTCATCATGCTCGTTATGATCTTTCGTGATCCGCGCGAGTAATTGCTGTTGCATGGTATTCATCGAGCGGAACAACTCGCCTAATTCATCCTTTTGCGAAAGCTCAATACTTGAACTCAAATCGCCATTTGCAATAGCGCTAGCGACCTGCTGAAGCGAGTGAATCGAGCGCAAAACCCCACGGCTGATAATAAAAGTTAATGCCACGGTCATCAGGACGGCGAGCAGGGTTAGCATGATAAAGAATATCGCCATATTTCGGGCATCGTTCTTCAATCTGTCCGCTGTATTAAGCAAATCAGCAGCAAGCTTATCTTCGACTTCCTTAACCAGGTCAATTTTTTCGGTCACCATTTTGAACCAATACACCGGATCAATGCCTAGCCCCGGCTCAATGCCTTTGTCTAGCGCAACTTTCTTTATCCGCTCGACTTCATTAACCGCCGAACCTAATACTTTAGCGGTGTAAAAGGCTTTTTCACTGTCCAACGCATAGTCAAAAAACAAGTTGGTGTAAACATCCTGGGCCGACAAATTGCTCAAAAATCGGCTTTGGCTGTCGGGTGTAAATCGATCCGCAACAAATGTTGCCGCCAGTAAGGCCCGCTCTATGCCGATATGCTCCTTGGCTCTGAGCAAGCTTGAATAGGAAGAAGCCCGGCGGGAAATTTCTCTGTGGCTGCTGAGTGTGGAAACCTGAGCCGGTACGTCAAGAAGAGAGTCAATGGTTTTAGTGTAATAAGCGCTGGATTGGGTACCATTCATCCCAAGTGCGCTGATGCTACCGCGCTGGGTATTCAGCTCACCGAGATTATTCTTGGCGGCGTCTAACAAATGATTTAACCCGCCACTGTAGCTACTGACTTCAAAACGGTTAATTGTAGATTGAAATATCTCAACAGTCTTATCGGTTTTTGCGCGTTGCACCGGTAATTCAGCAGCAAATTTGACACCATTACTGCTGAGGAAAGAGGCGCTCATGCCTCGTTCTTTTTGCATTTCATGTGCCACGGCACCGATTTTAACCGAAACATCAACCAGCACTCCTAACTTAACCATTTCTTTCGAGGTCGATAAGCGCTCAAAAACACCGATCCCGGCAAAATAAAGCAGGGCAAGCGCCGGAATAGCGGTCATCAGGATCAATTTTGACCGTAAGCTCGACGTGAAAGTGATACTGTTTGACATGCTACATTCCTTGAGTGATGTTTCTAAAGTCGAATAGGTAGGTAGCATAAATGTTGAGTTACCAAAAAGACGGCAACCCAACCTACGCGCCTAAATGACCTGACCTAATTGTTAGAAAAATTATAGCATCTAAAAGCTAAGCATCCAGCAACCGAATTGCCATCACATCACACTTGGCGTAATGCAGGACACTATTTGCCGTTGAACCCAGCAATAGCGATAGGCCATGCCGCCCATGAGAGCCGACAACGATTAAATCAACCTGCTCCCGCTCGGCAAGTTGAACAATCTCCTGTTTAGGTCCGCCCCAGACCATCCAACGGTTGTTCTGGGCCACATCCAGCTGATCGCCAATTTGCATTAACTTGGCTTTTTCCGCTTCGAGCAGTTCATAGCCTGAATCTTCGATTAAAGAAATCACCGTTCCATAACCGGTATCAGGCATCGGAATATTATCCAGTACATGAATAAGACTCAATTTAGCCTGATATTTTTCGGCCAAGTTCTTTGCTCTTCGAGCAACTGTACCGCCATGTTCAGAATAATCCACAGCCAGTAAAATATGTTGATAAGTGTCCATTATTCTTGCCTTATTTTAAGAAACCAGAGTGCGTGCAATGTATCACCTCAGACTAATCCGAGCAGACTCATTCAACACAAAGGCCCGAAGGGCAAAAAGATAAAAATCTTCTGCTCTTCGGGCCTTAAGGGAGGAAATAGTTCCGTAAGTTGGGTTACGACTGCATGGGCAGATATTGACGCCTCGGTAATTGCTTCTGCATTACTCTACCTCCTGTATCCATACAGTCGTGCAAGATCTGCATTCCCCACATCCATGTGGGGAATGCAGAGCAATTTGCCGAGGCGCGTCTTTTTGCGCCGTAACCCAACGGGTACTGCTAAATCTTATGGTAAATATCGGCGCCTTCGTCAAGAAACTGTTTGGATTTTTCATCCATGCCCAGTTTTAAAGCTTCTTCCTCGGCAATCCCTTTGGCTTTCGCATAATCGCGGACATCCTGACTGATTTTCATCGAACAGAAATGCGGGCCGCACATCGAGCAAAAATGCGCGACTTTGGCAGAATCTTTAGGCAAGGTTTCGTCATGAAATTCGCGGGCTTTTTCAGGGTCAAGACCGATATTGAACTGGTCTTCCCAGCGGAATTCAAAACGTGCTTTGGACATCGCGTTGTCGCGTGCCTGTGCGCCGGGATGGCCTTTAGCCAGATCGGCGGCATGGGCGGCGATTTTATAAGTCACGATGCCTTCGCGAACATCCTGCTTGTTCGGCAAGCCCAAATGTTCTTTTTGGGTAACATAACAGAGCATCGCGCAACCGTACCAGCCGATATTGGCCGCGCCTATCGCCGAGGTAATGTGGTCGTAACCGGGAGCGATGTCGGTGGTCAGCGGGCCCAAGGTATAGAAAGGCGCTTCGCCGCATTCTTCCAGCTGTTTTTCCATGTTGATTTTGATCATGTGCAACGGCACGTGACCCGGGCCTTCTA
This sequence comes from Methylobacter arcticus, assembly GCF_050917435.1. Lineage (NCBI taxonomy): Bacteria > Pseudomonadati > Pseudomonadota > Gammaproteobacteria > Methylococcales > Methylococcaceae > Methylobacter > Methylobacter arcticus. Next base: position 486,656 of record NZ_CP159583.1, on the reverse strand, counting down.
TCATGGTTTGCACGTCGTGCTTCCAGGCGATTTTGGTCAGTTCGCCCAGTGTTTCCAATTCGCCGAATTGCGCGGCGTCATTGGCATCGTAAATTGAACCGGGACGCAGGCCATCGCCTAATGAAAAAGACACATCATAAGCTTTCATGATTTCGCAGATGTCTTCAAAATACGTATACAAAAAGCTTTCGGTATGATGCGCCAGACACCATTTCGCCATGATCGAGCCGCCGCGCGAAACGATACCGGTCATGCGTTTAGCGGTGAGCGGCACATGATGCAAACGCACCCCGGCATGGATAGTAAAGTAATCCACTCCCTGCTCGGCTTGCTCGATCAAGGTATCGCGGAAGATTTCCCAGGTTAGGTCTTCGGCTTTGCCGTTAACTTTTTCCAACGCCTGGTAGATAGGCACGGTACCGATGGGTACCGGCGAGTTGCGTAAAATCCACTCGCGGGTTTCGTGGATGTTCTTACCGGTGGATAGATCCATGATGGTATCGCCGCCCCAACGAATGCCCCAGAGCATCTTTTCAACTTCTTCCTCGATAGACGAGGTCACCGCCGAGTTGCCCAAATTGCCGTTGATTTTAACCAGGAAGTTGCGACCGATAATCATCGGCTCCAATTCGGGATGGTTGATGTTGCAGGGAATAATCGCCCGGCCTCTGGCGACTTCATCGCGAACAAATTCAGGAGTGATAGTATCGGGAATCGATGCGCCGAAAGAATCGCCGGGATGCTGGTCTTTCCACAAATGGCGCATTTCTTCCATTTTTTGGTTCTCACGAATGGCGATGTATTCCATCTCCGGCGTGATAATGCCCTGTCTGGCATAGTGCATCTGCGATACGTTTTTTCCCGCTATGGCTTTACGCGGTTTGCGGATATGCTCAAAACGCAGCTCAGCGGTAGCAGGATCTTCAAGACGCTGACGACCGAATTCCGAACTGGGGCCGGATAATTCCTCAGTATCGTTGCGCTCTGCAATCCAGGCCGAACGAATAGCGCCAAGGCCTTTTTTCAAGTCGACTTCGACATTAGGATCGGTATAAACGCCCGAGGTATCGTAGACATAAAGCGGCGGATTTTTTTCAGCGCCTTTTTCTGCGCCAAAACTCAGAGGGGTATCGGATAAAGTAATTTTACGCATCGGAACTTGTATGTCGGGACGACTGCCTTGAACATATATTTTTTCCGATGCGGGGTAGGAATCGATCTTTACGCTACTGGACTCAGTAGACGTAACTTCTTTCAGAACAGCGCTCATGTTTATCTCCAACAACAAAACAATAAGGCGCAGGGAAGTCTGGGCTTTCCTACGCCGGTATTAACCGGGGTCAGGTTCAAAGGGTTTTTCTCAGCCTCCCTTTCCCCTGCAACGCATGAAAAAGATAAGCACCCCTAGCCTTTACGGATGTAGCCGTAAGTTAAAGGATAATGCTGCAGATTGCAAGCCTGAGCCACTCCAACGATACCATAAACACCTTATAAAACAGATGGTTTTGGACAAGTAAGTTCATTTATATAGCCTTATTTAGCGCCAACACAAGCCCATCGACTGCCATTCAGTTAAAATATTCGCTTATTGAGACATCCTGAGAGGATTACGTGGAATCAAACAATAGTAATAAACCGGAAAACATCGACTTGTTTTCTCAAAAATAACTACTCCGAGCAGGCTTTGCGTTGGTATTTATCCTCGCCGTCATGTTTTATGTCGGCGCAACAAACCACCCGGTAAGCCATCATATTTACTGATCGTTGCCGCCGTCATTGGCGGCTACATGGCTTTAAATATTGGCGCTAACGATGTTGCCAATAATGTCGGTCCGGCGGTCGGTTCTAAAGCTTTAACGATGACCGGCGCTATCATTATCGCGGCTATTTTTGAATCAGCAGGCGCTGCTTATCGCTGGTGGAGAGGTCGTCAGCACCATCAAAAATAGCATTATTGAACCGTCGCTGATTAACAATACCGATACCTTTATCTGGCTAATGATGGCAGCCCTGTTGGGTGCGCCGGTGTCGACGACTCACGCCATTGTTGGCGGGGTATTAGGTGCAGGTATTGCAGCCGGGGGGCCAGGAATTGCCAATTGGCCTGTACTCGGAGAAATCGCCGCCAGCTGGATCATTTCACCGCTACTCGGCGGTTTGATTGCAGCGGCTTTTCTGTATTTAATCAAACACACGATTACCTATCGGGAAGATATGCTCCAAGCTGCCGCCAAGGTTGTACCCTTGCTTATCTTCCTAATGACTTGGGTTTTTTCAACCTATTTGCTGATGAAGGGTTTGAAAAATATTTGGAATCTCGATATTACTACCGCCGGTAGCATAGGTCTTGCAGCAGCTATTTGCGTTTATCTGGTAGTCAAACCGCGAATCACCAAAGCCGCGCAACAAATGGATCAATCCAAAGACAGCATTAATACATTATTTACCGTGCCTTTAATATTTTCTGCGGCGCTGTTAAGTTTTGCCCATGGCGCTAATGATGTTGCTAATGCTGTTGGCCCCTTGGCAGCCATTAATGACGCTATTTTCAGCGGCGGCGTTGGGACTAAAGCCTCTATCCCTGTTTGGGTCATGTTGGTGGGTGCGATAGGCATTTCAACCGGCTTAGCACTGTACGGGCCTAAGTTAATCCGCACAGTCGGCAGCGATATTACTGAACTGGATAAAATGCGCGCCTTCTGCATAGCCATGTCCGCCGCAGTCACTGTTATCTTTGCCAGCTAATTAGGCTTACCGGTCAGCTCCACTCATATTGCCGTTGGGGCCGTTTTTGGCGTTGGCTTTTTGCGGGAGCTGTTAAAATACAATGATATAACTGATGTTACGCACCCACCCTTCAAAAAGCGTATTATTTCGGGATGGAAAAAATAAAACTAGAATTATACACAGACTACCTGATCTGCAATAACGGGTTTGCGACGGCGACCGGATTGTCGGCAATGATGGAAGGGGATATAAGCCATGACCAGATGACGCGTTTTCTGGCATCGAAAGCATTTACCTCCAAAGACCTGTGGGGGCAAGTTAAAGCGACAGTACGCCAGATAGAACAGGAAGATGGTTGCCTGATATTTGACGATACCATTCAGGAGAAGGCCTGGACGGATGAGAACGAAATCATGTGCTGGCACTTTGATCACTGCAAAGGGCGTTCGGTCAAAGGAATCAATTTGCTGAACGCCCTATACTATAGTGGGGAAGTTTCAATTCCCGTCGCCTTTGAAGTGGTGCGCAAGCCTTACCAGTTCAGTGATGTGAAGACCCGCAAGGTCAAGCGGGCCAGTGAGTTCACCAAAAATGAGCTGATGCGGGAGATGATAGCGACCAGTGTGGCGAATGCCATCAAGTTCCGCTATGTGTTGACGGACAGTTGGTTTGCCAGCAAGGAAAACTTTGAGTTCATCCTGAAAAAAGACAAGCACTTCATCAGCGCCCTAAAGGATAACCGCTTGGTGGCTTTAACAGAAGACGACAAGAAAGAAGGCCGTTTTGTACGGATCAGTCAGCTGGAATTGGCGGATCAGCAGGCGGTGCGCGGTTGGATGAAAGGTTTTCCTCATGAGGTGCTTTTCGTCCGTCGGGTCTTTACAAACAAAGACGGCAGCATCGGCCTATTGAATCTGGTGTGCAGTGATTTAGCGTGCAATGGCGAACAAGCCGCCACGATCTACCAAAAACGGTGGAAAGTTGAGGAGTTCCACAAGTCATTAAAATCCAATGCGGGGTTGGCAAAGTCACCAACCCGTACGGTCACTACCCAGAACAACCCTGTCTTCATGTCGATCTATGCGGTGTTCAAGCTGGAATGTCTGAAGATAAAACACAAGGCCAATCATTTTGCGCTAAGAACTAAGCTGTTTATCAAAGCGAACCAGATAGCTTATGAAGAGTTGCAAAAATTACTGGCTGCGTAACATCAGTGATATAAAACGTATAGAAGAAATTAAAGCACACCATGCGCTTAACGATCCTGAAAACGTCGAGGCTTTCCTGAAAATTTTTAGCACCGCTACGGTTGAAAATAAAAAGCTTATGCTTAAAGAGCTAAAACAAGACCCCAATGCAACTGAATAAAAATGCAACTGAATAAAAAAGAGCGCAAAAGCCTGAAAAAAGTTTATCGTAAAGAATTAGTCAAACGTTCTCACATCTATAAGATTGCCGCAGCTTGGGTCACTACCGTACCCTTATCAGCCATTTTAGCTGCCTTGCTATTTTTTATGCTCAGAGGGATGCTGCTGCCTTAGCAGTCTATTAGTGCTTACATGGTAAAAATGATTTTTTTTATCAGCAATGTTAGAATTACTATAATTCCTGACTAACCAGATTTAACGGATGTCAACAGACTCTCAACAGAAAACCAAGCACTCAGCAGTACTGGAATTTAAAAGCAGCACTTTTTCTGTGCCTGTTTTAGTTTTAGCCAGTAATGATGTTATGACTATCGAGCAACAATTACAGGATAAAGTTAATCTGGCTCCTGAGTTTTTCAAAAACTCACCGCTAGTATTTGACTTGCAGGAGCTGAATAAACACGATCTCGACATTGATGTTGCTGAGCTCACGAAAATCATCCGTAAGCTGGGTCTATTGCCCATAGGGATTCGTGGCGGCGGCGCACAACAGAATCAACAGGCATTGAAACTGGGGATTCCTGTGCATTCCGGGCATACCGTTGCAGCATCGTCTGAAACTCAAAAACAACAGGCTCCTGAACCTGAGCCTGAGCCAAAATCACAAACCGTTGCTGCAACGACCACCCTGATCACCCACCCTGTTCGATCCGGCCAACGCATTTATGCCTCGGGTGATTTAATCATTTTAGCTCAGGTTAGTGCCGGCGCAGAAATTCTGGCTGAAGGCAATATTCATGTCTATGGCTCGCTAAGAGGGCGAGCTCTGGCTGGCGTGCAAGGCAATACTGAAGCCCGTATTTTTTGCTCCGATTTACAGGCCGAGCTCATTTCGATTGCAGGGAATTACAAGGTCAGTGAAGATTTAAATGGCGTGGTTCTCAACCAGCACGTTCAGATTTATTTACAAAATCATACTTTAGTTATTAAAGATATGTAACTACTTAGGCTTGAATTACCTAGGCTTTAGCGTATTATTTTATTTAAAAACGAGTAAAATTGACCAAAAAGGCCACTTTCCAGTTATTTTACACCAGCAAAAACCGCTGCAAGCCATGGACTAATAGGCTGAGTAGTTACAATGACATTTAATTTACATCATATTTAAGAGGTAGCGTGTGGCACGAATCATAGTCGTAACATCGGGTAAAGGTGGCGTGGGTAAAACAACCACAAGCGCCGCTATAGCCATGGGGTTGGCAAAAAAAGGCCATAAAACAGCAGTGATTGATTTTGATGTGGGCTTGCGTAACCTGGATTTAATTATGGGTTGCGAGCGCCGCGTTGTTTATGATTTTGTCAACGTAATCAATGGTGAAGCGACGCTTAACCAGGCATTGATACGCGATAAAAACTGCAATCTACTGTACATTCTGCCTGCCTCGCAAACTCGGGATAAAGATGCCCTAAGCCAGGAAGGTGTAGGCAAAATTTTAGATGAGCTCAAAAAAGACTTTAAATACATCGTCTGCGATTCCCCTGCCGGCATTGAAAAAGGCGCTCACTTGGCCATGTATTTTGCCGACGACGCTTTTATCGTAACCAATCCTGAAGTCTCTTCAGTGAGGGACTCTGATCGCATGCTAGGTATTTTATCAAGCAAATCACGCCGGGCCGAACAAAACGAAGAGCCTATCAAGGAATACCTGCTGTTATCACGCTACTCGCCGGACCGGGTGAAATTAGGCGAGATGTTGAGCGTGGATGATGTACAAGAAATTTTATCGCTACATTTACTGGGCGTTATCCCTGAATCAAAATCGGTACTCAATGCGTCAAATTCCGGCACCCCCGTTATTCTTGACGAAAAAAGTGACGCGGGCCAAGCTTATGCGGACATTGTTGCTCGCTACTTGGGTGAAGATAAACCACATCGATTCATTGATGAGAAAAAAGGCCTTTTTGGGAAGTTTTTCGGGAGTAAATAATGAGTTTATTGGATTATTTCAGAACCTCTAAAGCCAGTTCGGCATCGCTTGCCAAGGAAAGACTGCAAATTCTGGTTGCTCACGAGCGCACCTCCAGAAACCAACCCTCTTACCTTCCTCAATTGCAAAAAGAATTGCTGGAAGTTATTCGAAAATACATTAACGTAGAGCAAGATGCTATATCCGTTAATTTTGAACAAAACGACACTCAGGAGACACTGGAATTAAATATCGTGCTGCCTGAACATCAAACTAAGACTTCTTAACACAACCATTCAAACTAAAGGTGATCACTATGTCTAATACAATCGGCGATGCAGCCGGAGCCATCTGGAACTATCTGGAAAAAAACGGTCCTGCCAGTGTCAATAAAGTTACCACTGAAACCGGCATCAACAGAAATGATGTTCAACGCGCCATAGGCTGGCTGAGCAAGGAAGGCAAGCTGTCCATTGAGATGATAGGTCGCGCTGAAACATTATCGTTAAAATAAATCAGACATTAAGACGTTGCCATGCAACGTCTTAACTTTTTCGGCTCACATCAAAAACAGCGTTGCCAAGCCCAGGAACGCCATAAATCCGACGACATCGGTAACTGTTGTCAGTAAAACGCCACCCGCCAATGCGGGATCTATGTCCATTCTTTGCAAGATTAATGGAATGCTTGCACCGGCGAAGGCCGCACAAATCAGGTTAATAATAACCGCACCGCCTAATATCAGCCCGATACCGATACTGTGGAACCATATCCCCCCAATACTGGCAACGACGAAAGACCACAACACACCGTTTACGATACCCACCGATAATTCTTTTTTAAATAACTGAACCGCATTGATACCGCTGATCTGCCGTAATGCCAGGCCGCGAATAACCAACGTTAACGTCTGACTGCCGGCGATTCCGCCCATACTGGCGACAATAGGCATCAATACCGCTAAGGCGACAATTTGTTCCAACGTTGCTTCAAATAAACCGATAACCCAAGAAGCCATAAAAGCCGTCACTAGATTAACGCCTAACCAGACAGCGCGACGCTTTGCACTGATCATGACCGGTGAAAACATGTCCTGTTCCTCACTCAGTCCAGCCATACTCATAAACGAGCGGTCAGCTTGGTCGCGAATCACATCAACAATATCATCAACGGTAATTCTCCCCAGCAACCGGCCATTCTCGGCGACTACGGGCGCTGAAAGCATATCGCGGTGTTCAAATAATAAAGCCACTTCTTCCGCCAACATCTGACAAGGAATACCGTCAATACTCGCATCCATCGATTCTGATACCAGGGTGAGCGGATCACGGGTTAATATCATCGATAAGGGCAAAACACCTTGAAAAATATCCAGCTGATCGACAACGAACAAATTATCCGTGGCCTTGGGCAAAGATCCGCGCGTTCTTAAGTCCTGCAAAACCTCAGCCAGAGACTGAGTTGCCTGTACCGTCAACACATCCAGACTCATTAATCCGCCGGCAGTATCATCATCATAAGATAATGCCGACTCCAAGCGGCTTCTTTCCTGGACCCCTATTGATGCCATTACCTTGGAATATAAAGGCTCAGGAATGACATGTAATAAATCGACAAGATCATCCGACTCCAAGCTTTCAACCGCTTTAATCAGGTCTTTCTGCCCAGTGATTTCAATTAGCCCTTTCGCTACTTCAACATGCAATTGAACCAGAATCTCACCCATAACATCAGGCGGAATAACCGCCCAGATTTTCTTTCGATCTTCGGGTTGTAGCGATTCAATTAAATGCGCTGTCTCCGCAGGATATAACTCATGGATAAAGTGCCTAATCTGAAAGAGGGAGCCACTTTTCAACAATGCTGTAATCTGCGTTAATAAAAGCCTGTTATTGTATTTTTTTTCAGTAAATGACACAGAAGATAGATCCATAGAAATCTCCTTAAATAACTGATGTTACGCAGCCAGTAATTTTTGCAACTCTTCATAAGCTATCTGGTTCGCTTTGATAAACAGCTTAGTTCTTAGCGCAAAATGATTGGCCTTGTGTTTTATCTTCAGACATTCCAGCTTGAACACCGCATAGATCGACATGAAGACAGGGTTGTTCTGGGTAGTGACCGTACGGGTTGGTGACTTTGCCAACCCCGCATTGGATTTTAATGACTTGTGGAACTCCTCAACTTTCCACCGTTTTTGGTAGATCGTGGCGGCTTGTTCGCCATTGCACGCTAAATCACTGCATACCAGATTCAATAGGCCGATGCTGCCGTCTTTGTTTGTAAAGACCCGGCGGACGAAAAGCACTTCCTGTTGAAAGCCTTTCATCCAACCGCGCACCGCCTGCTGATCCGCCAATTCCAGCTGACTGATTCGTACAAAACGGCCTTCTTTCTTGTCTTCTTCTGTTAAAGCCACCAAGCGGTTATCCTTTAGGGCGCTGATGAAGTGCTTGCCTTTCTTCAGGATAAACTCAAAGTTCTCCTTGCTGGCAAACCAACTGTCCGTCAACACATAGCGGAACTTGATGGCATTCGCCACACTGGTCGCTATCATCTCCCGCATCAGCTCATTTTTGGTGAACTCACTGGCCCGCTTGACCTTGCGGGTCTTCACATCACTGAACTGGTAAGGCTTGCGCACCACTTCAAAGGCGACGGGAATTGAAACTCCCCCACTATAGTATAGGGCGTTCAGCAAGTTGATACCTTTGACCGAACGCCCTTTGCAGTGATCAAAGTGCCAGCACATGATTTCGTTCTCATCCGTCCAGGCCTTCTCCTGAATGGTATCGTCAAATATCAGGCAACCATCTTCCTGTTCTATCTGGCGTACTGTCGCTTTAACTTGCCCCCACAGGTCTTTGGAGGTAAATGCTTTCGATGCCAGAAAACGCGTCATCTGGTCATGGCTTATATCCCCTTCCATCATTGCCGACAATCCGGTCGCCGTCGCAAACCCGTTATTGCAGATCAGGTAGTCTGTGTATAATTCTAATTTTATTTTTTCCATCCCGAAATAATACGCTTTTTGAAGGGTGGGTGCGTAACATCAGTTAAATAAAAATGACTAAAATGATAAAGTAGGCTTATAGGCCTATTTTGAATTGATCAGCTGACGACATGGAAAAATATTCTTCTCCATGCATAATCTGCATTCGGCATATCCCTGTGGGTTATGCCGGAAATAGAGCGAAGCGGGGCGGTGTGATATGAAGCCCCAAAAAGAAACTTATTGCAATTCCCGATGGCGGACGATTACATTTGAAAAAGGGCCTTTAAACTGCTTGGCGAATGCATCCACCAGATAAACCGAGCGATGTTGGCCGCCCGTACATCCTATAGCCACGGTCAAATAACTACGTCCTTCAGCCTCAAATCGGGGAATCCATCGCTCAAGAAACCCGGAAATATCTTTAAAAAGCTCGGCAACATGCTCTTGTTCGTTAAGAAAATCGACGACCGGCTGATCTTTTCCTGTCAATCCTCGCAATTCCGGCACCCAATAGGGATTCGGTAAACTGCGGGCATCAAACACAAAATCGGCATCCAGCGGGACACCATGCTTGAAACCAAACGATTGAAACTGCAAAGAAATATGTCTGGCATCCCTTTCGCCGACCCGCTCCCTGATAAGCTCACGCAACTGATGGACATGAGTTCGGCTGGTATCAATGATCACACTGGCATACCTGGCAACCGGCGTCAGCATTTCCTTTTCAATTTTTAATGCTTCTTTTAACGGTACATTTAAATCCGTCAACGGATGCCGCCGCCGGGTTTCACTATAACGCTTCAATAAGGTAGATTCTTCAGCCTGCATAAAGATAATTTCGCAATCAATCCCTTTGCTGCGAATTAAATCCAGACTTTCAGAAAAATTGATCAGGCTTTCGCTCTGGTTCCTGGCGTCAATGCCTATAGCCGTTTTGGCATAGGTTTTTTTGTCCACCAGCATGACGTGGCTGATAAAGTCTTCCAGCAAGGTTACAGGTAGATTATCGATGCAGTAATAGCCGCAATCTTCCAACGTATCCAAGGCGATACTTTTACCCGAACCGGAAAGACCGCTAACGATTAATAGTTTCATAAAATGAGGCTCAAGGTAAAAGGGGCTGGGTTCAAGGCGCTTTTTGTACCTTTCGCCTTGAACCTTTCGCCTGCTTTTTTATCTATGCTGTGCAGTTTTTTCTTTATGCTTGGTAATTTGACGATCTAATTTCTCAACCATGTGGTCAATAGCCACATACATATCTTCCTGATGATCTTCGGCAAACAGTTTAGCGCCACTCATTTGCAACGTTGCTTCGGCCTTTTGAATTAATTTTTCCACGCTTAAAATAACGTGCACTTCGGTAACATTATCAAAATGACGTGCTAATTTTTCAAATTTTGAGTCGATGTGCGCTTTTAAAGCGTCGGTTACTTCAAGATGATGGCCTGTTACGATAACTTGCATGAGATAAACTCCTTTAATGGTGAATGATTAGTTTGTTATCAGCGTCAGGTAGCGTTATAAAATACGCTTACGCTGACTTGATGAGGAAATGAGCATCGCTTCACGATACTTGGCAATTGTTCTTCTAGCAACATTAATGCCCTTTTCTTTTAATAGCTCGGCTATTTTACTATCACTTAACGGTTTTGCCAGATTTTCATTGCTGATTAGCTCTTTAATAAACGCCCTGATAGCCGTAGATGAACACTCTCCTCCTCCTTCTGTTGATACATGACTGGAAAAAAAATACTTAAATTCGACAATACCATTGGGGGTATGCATAAATTTTTGCGTGGTCACTCTGGATATTGTGGACTCATGCAATTCCAGTTCTTCAGCAATATCTCTCAACACCATAGACTTCATGGCAATAGAGCCATGCTCAAGGAACCCGGTCTGCTTTTCCACAATGCACCGGGCAACACGCAATAAGGTATCGTTACGGCTATGCAAACTTTTAATAAACCATCTGGCCTCCTGCAAATGATCTTTCATGCAGGCATTGTCCTTACTATTATCTGCCCGTTTTATCATGCTTGAATAAAACGGATTGATACGTAATTTAGGCGCTATATCGGGGTTTAGGTTGACTTGCCATTTACCGTTTCGCTTAGCCACGTAGACATCGGGGATAACATATTCGGAATCCGAATCCTGTATCTGTGCGCCCGGTTTGGGATCCAGGGTTCTGATGAGTGCCACCACCTCATCCAATTGCCGCTCGGTAACACCCAATTTACGCATCAGTTTCGACTGTTCATGCGTAGCTAATAAATCCAGGTATCGGGTAACCAGAATCAATGCCTCCTCTTTATAAGGCGTGGCCTCCGGCAACTGCTGTAGCTGTAATTTGAGGCAATCTTTTAAATCAATGGCGGCAACACCGACCGGATCAAAGTTTTGCACCCTGTGCAGTACCGCATTAACTTCATCGAATTCCAAATCGTCTAACTGCCCCAACATCCCCTGAAAAATTTCTTCAGGGCTACTGATTAAATAGCCGTCTCCATTAATCGAATCAATAATAGCCATAGAGATGGCATGGTCCCGTTCTGAAAACGAGGTCAATTCTACTTGCCATAACAAATGATCCTGCAAGGTTGAGCATTTACTGCGCTGTGTTTCAAATTCGATAGTCTCAGAGGAATTACCACCCGACTCCATCGCGTATTCATAGACATCATCCCAAGAAGAATCGATGGGCAGTTCATCCGGCATATCGGTTTGTGAACCCTGACTGGTCAGTAAATCCGTATTATCAGTTTTTTTCTCAGCTGTTATTTCGACTTCCTGAACGGCATATTCTTCCTCATTAACTTCCAGCATCATATTGGATTCAAGAGCCTGTTGAATCTCCTGCTGCAATTCTAATGTCGACATCTGCAGCAATTTGATCGCCTGTTGCAATTGCGGCGTCATAGACAGCTGTTGGCCTAATCGAAGATGTAAGGATTGTTTCATTTAAGGCTCAAGGTTCAAGGTTCCAAAGCTAAAGGCTAAAATTATTGCCTAAATACACTTTACGCACTTCCTCATTGGCAACGATAGCTTCCGCTCCGCCTTCGGCAATGACTCTGCCGTCGTTAAGTATATACGCACGATCACAAATACCTAGTGTTTCCCTGACATTATGTTCGGTAATCAATACGCCAATACCGCGATCTTTCAAATGTTCGATGATTTTCTTTATATCATCTACCGATATCGGATCTACCCCGGCAAAAGGCTCGTCCAGCAGTATAAATTGAGGGTTAGTCGCCAACGCCCTGGCAATTTCAACCCGCCGCCGTTCGCCGCCCGACAAGCCCAAGGCGGTTTGATCGCGTAGATGCAGGATATGAAATTCCTGCAACAATTCCTCAATCACTAGCTCCGCCTGCCCTTCCGTTAAGTCAGAACGGATTTGTAACACCGCACGTAAATTATCCGCCACACTTAATTTTCGAAAAACCGAGGGTTCCTGGGGCAAATAACCTATCCCTAATTGTGCCCGCAAATGCATCGGATGATGAGTAATGACCTGTGAATCCAGCGTAATGTCACCTTCATCTGCTTTAATCAGGCCTACCATCATATAAAAACTGGTGGTCTTTCCCGCGCCGTTAGGCCCCAATAAACCGACCACTTCACCGGTATCAACATGCAATGAAACACCGTTCACCACATTGCGTTTATTGTAGTTTTTAATCAGCTGTTTTGCGGCTAGTCTGGTCATGGTTAAGCAAGAAGTTCAAGGCTAAAGGTGAAAAACATCGTTTTGTAGCTTGCGCCTTGCGTCTTTCGCTTCATCATTTACTATTGTCCTTTACAGGCGACTGCTCTGATACTGACGATTGTTCTTTAGTTTTCGGTTGCAATACGACATGGACACGTTTGCTAGTCGATTCTTTTTCGCCCGCTTTAACTAACGAGGTTTTAAGATCGTACACAATCATGTCACTGGAATAAGCTCCGGTCTCCCGCCAGACAGTGGCTTTATCAATCAAAACCAACAAATTCTTTTTAGGGTAATACTCGCCGGTTAACGCTTCACCGGTTATATCCTGGGCTCCTTCGTTAGGCGTTTGTTTAAATTTTGCCGGCTTACCGGTAAACACCAGCTTATCCACCTCACCGGCTATAAAATAAACCACCAGCTTATCTGACTGCACCCGAATACTGCCCTGAATCGAAATCACATTACCCGTATAAATACTAACCCCTTTTAGATCATCATAAGTCGCTGTATTTGAATCGATAATGATCGGCTGGTTGGCGTCACTTTCCAGGGCGTAAGCACCCGCACTATAAAGCGCCACTAAAAGTAAATAACAGCTACTTCTAAGGAGTGCCCAGCAGCGAGGTTTATTATTTTGTTTCATAGTTTCCTTTAACATTAGAAAGCAATTCAATATGAATCGGATCCGCAAAAGTCAGCTTCATACCGATTCCTGTCGTCCAGTTTGGTAAACTGACCAACTTTGCCCATGCACCCGTTTCTGCATAACTGGTTTCCGGTTTTACTTTTAAATTGGAGGTATATATTTTAAGCTCTCTGACCCCTTCAGCCGCTGCCCTCTCAACAGCGACCTCGCCATTTAATAACAAATCTTTGCCATCGGCAGACAAAATACCAGCCTCTGATTTAACTACCCAAGGCGGGGTTTTCTCGTTATAAAAAAACATCAATGGATTCACCATATGTGTGGTGCTGTCATCGCTGTAATGAACCATTTCATCAGCCATCAACTTGCTTTTAGGAATGCCAAACTCACTCATTTCCCATTTCGTATAGCCCTTGCTGAAATAATCAGGGCTGTGCGCAGGAGCCGCTATACGACCAAACTCATCCGAACCGGTTAATTTAACCAACCACCAGCTCATTACCGCGATAATGATCAGATACAGATAACTGTAATTGCCGTTTAGTCGGGTCATTTTAAGTAAGTATTCAAGACTTCATCAAAACGTCCTTGTGCCTGCATAATAAAGTCACAAACTTCCCTGACCGCACCCAGGCCTCCAGGCAAGGTCGTACACCAATCAGCATGTTGTTTAACCGCAAAGTTAGCATCACTAACCGCAATCGCCAGACCGACTCTGATCATTATAGGCAAATCCAACAAGTCATCGCCGACATGCGCCGCCTGATCCGGCGTTATACCTATAAGCTCAATAATCTCATTAAATGCGGCGACTTTATTTTCATGGCCCTGATACACATGCTCGATACCCAGATTTTTCATGCGCAGTGCGACCGAGTTTGAGTTGCGCCCGGAAATCACCGCGACCTCAACACCGGTATGACGCAGCAGCTTGATGCCATGACCGTCCCGTGCGTGAAATGACTTGTATTCATTGCCCTCAGCATCGAAAAAAAGCCTGCCATCAGTTAATACTCCGTCCACGTCCAGAATCAGCAATTTGAGTTTCTTGGCTTTTTCCACAATAGCCTGCCTGTTTTGACTATCCGTCATTACACGATACCTGCTCGAATCAGATCATGCATATTCAATGCACCTATCGCCCTGTGCTGCTGATCAACAACAATTAAAGCGTTAATTTTTTTCCGTTCCATAATTTGCATGGCCTCAGCCGCCAGCATATCCGCCGAAATGACCGTACAATTCGGTGTCATGACTTCGGTAATGGAGGTTTTGTGTATATCAAAATTCTTGCCCAGCATTCGCCGCAAATCGCCATCAGTAAAAATACCGGTGACGCGGTTATCCGTATCGACTATCGCCGTCATACCCAGCTTTTTCTCAGTCATCTCCAGCAAAGCATGGCTGATCAGTGCAGACTCAGGCACTGAGGGTACTTTTTCATCGGTATGCATAATATCACTTACCATCAATAACAATCGCTTGCCTAAACTGCCGCCGGGATGAGACAAGGCAAAATCATCGCGAGTAAAGCCCCGTGCTTCCAGCAAAGAAACCGCCAGCGCATCGCCCATCACTAAGGCTGCTGTGGTGCTGGAGGTAGGCGCAAGTCCCAGCGGGCAAGCTTCTTGCTCAACAGCCACGTTGATATGGGTGGTGGCAAACTTAGCCAGCGTTGACGCCGGGTTTCCGGTCATGGCTATTAACGGTACACCCAGCCGTTTAATGATAGGCAGTATCGTTAAAACCTCCTCGGTTTCCCCTGAATTCGATAAAGCCAACACCACGTCTTGCTGAGTAATCATACCCAAATCGCCATGGCTGGCTTCACCCGAATGCACAAAAAAAGCGGGCGTTCCGGTACTGGCTAAAGTCGCAGCAATCTTACCGGCAATATGCCCTGATTTACCCATGCCGGTAACCACCACACGACCTTTACAAGTAAACATTAATTTGCAGGCAAGCACAAAATCATCATTAATTTGCTCGGCTAATGCGGCAATCGCCTGTGTTTCCACCTGAATAACGGCTAAGCCCAATTCACGGAGCTTTTGATCATGTAATTTCATTTATTTGTATAGAGTGTATTGCAGTCGCTCAGGCATGCTGAATTTGGCGCCTCAGGCATGTTGCCGTTGAAGGCTTATTAATTTACGTGAATGATAAAGCATTTACCGCTTTATGGGGCAGTTGATTGTAAATTTAAAGGACTATCAATTACCTGCAAAGCTGTCGGTTGCAGCAACCAGCGCATTGATCATTTCCTTACCCTGAGCGACATGCCCGGCATTGGGTAAAACAATATATTCGGCATTCGGCAATGCTTTATGCAGACTATAACCGGCTTCGATCGGGCAGACAAAATCATAGCGCCCGTGAATGATAACCGTTGGAATATCAACCAAGCCGCCACAATTATCCAGGATCTGGTTTTCCCTAATAAAATAATGCTGCTTGGCATAATGCAATTCCATGCGCACCTGTTTAACCATTTTTTCCGTTGCATGTTCGCCTTTTGGACTCGGCTGATAATCGTTACCCAATGCCACCTGCCCACCCCAGGCCATCCATTCCTTGGCTGCTCGCCTTTGCGCCACCTCGTCTTCGCCCCATATTGCATCATACAACTCTTGCACCGGATTTCCTCGTCCTTGTTCCGGGATACTTTCAATTAATCGCTGCCATTGCTCTGGGTAAATATTGCCCGCGCCATCTTTGGCAAACCAGTCCAAATCCTGCTGCCGCGCCAGAAACACCGCACGAATAATTAAGCCTATGACTTTATCCTTATGCTGCTGGGCATACAACAAAGCCAGCGCCCCGCCCCACGATCCGCCAAACACCAGCCATTGAGCTATGTCCAGCTGATGTCGGATACGCTCCATATCATCGATTAAATCCTGGGTGGTATTGTTTTCCAGCTCACCAAAGGGCAGCGACAGCCCACAGCCGCGCTGGTCAAACAGAATGATGCGATAAAACTTGGGATTAAAAAAACGCCGATGATCGGGCTTGGTGCCGGAACACGGTCCGCCGTGCAAAAAAATGACCGGAATGCCGTCAGGACTGCCGCTTTGCTCTACATAAACCTGATGCTTACTGCCGGTTTCGAGGAAAAATGTGTGGTAGGGAGGTGTTTCAGGATAAAGGGTTTTCATTATTTAAACGGGTTTAAATTCTTTTATCGAAATATCTTTCAGGACTCGATAATGCTTAATGTTAGCTGTAAAAAGGTCGAGGCCATTTGCAACTGCCGTCGCACTTATCAATGCATCTGCAAGTTGCATTGAATGACTTAAATAATATTGCTCAACATAAAACATCGCTTTAGCGGAAATATCCTCAGAAAGATACAGCACTTTTGCATTCCAAAATCTTAACGCTCGTCTTAATGCAATAAGTTCCTTTTTATTTCGCATTCCCTGAACCAGCTCTATATAAGTCACCACCGAAATAAAAAAACCTGACAAGACTTCTATTTCCAGCCTTGCATTATTGTTACCTTTTAAATACCAGATCAACACATCCGTATCGACCAACATCAAAAAAACCTGCCTTTTCTCAGATTCTGCATATATTCTTCTACAGATTCAATATCAACGCGATCCGCCCAAATCCCGAACAACTCATCCTTATTATCCAGTACAGTTGTCTTATCCACTTCCTCATAAGGCACAAGCCTAGCGCAAGGTTTACCCCTGAAAGTAATGACGACATCTTCTCCCTTGCTTACAGCGTCAAGCAGCCCTTTTGAATGAACTCTAAGATCTTTTGCGGTTGCTTTCATATTGCTCCCATATCAAGTTACTTTTTCAAAGTATGAACTTAATAACATTAAACGTCAATTCACCCGAAAATTACGCAAAAAAAAGAGAGGGGTTTGAAACCCTCCCTTTTTTGCCCTTTTCAGGTTTCGCTAAGTATGCAATCTTAGAACTTGAAACCTAAAGAACCGCCCAAGGTGAAGCCATCGGTATCAACACCGTCAACATCATCAAAAGTATGATGATAACGACCATCCGCACCAATCACAATGCCTTTCAGGAATTCATATTCCGCACCGGCACCAAACTGCATACCCGTGTTCAACACAGTTACCGCATCAGATGGAGGACTGATAATATTGATGTCCAAACCGACTGGAATCAACCAAGGTCTGAATTTGCTGCCATGCATAAATTTTATTTTAGGTGAAGCATTGATACGTAACATATTGACCGTTACAGATTGTTGTAAATTTATCGTCTGACCCAAAGCAGCCGTAGTAATTACATTATCAAGACCGCTGTCTTTTCTATCGCCTAATTCGGAATATTCAATACCCAATTCCATCAGAAACGAAGTATGATCCATCAGGCCGAACAGGTTATTGTTCATATTGAAATCGATCGCGCCGCCATAATAGAAAGCGTCTTTGTCTGTTCCACTGGTCAGAACATCTTCACCTAAGCCGGATCCCCCCAAACCTGATGTTGAACCACGATTATCATTAAGATGCATCCAGCCGCCACGAGCAGAGAATAAGTGGTCTTTTTCAACTACGGCTACAGGAGCACTCTTAACCGACGTCATCCACTGATCCAGCTCCTGAACTTTGTCGGCTTCGGCACTAGAACGAGGACGGCTTGTTTCCGCTCTTAATCGGCTTATCTCAGCTTGCATAGCTTGCAGTTGCGCTTCCAATGCGTCAACTTTATTGCTCATGCCTGCTACTTCAGCGTGGTTCTGCGATTTTGAGCCGGCGACAGCTTGCGGAGAAACCAATGCCCCGGTCATGGTTAATGTTGCCGTCGCAATGCCCAGCGCTAGTTTAGTTTTATTGATCATTTATCCCCCTCATGAGGTTATTATTTTATAAAAATTTGTTTTAATACAACAAATCCTATCCTACGGGCATAATAGTAGCAGTTAAACTAATTCCCTACAAGTTTTAACATCACTTTTTTAATATTAACTAATCCTTATTTATCAACAAGTAAGAACACCTTCTAATTACAAAGAATTAACTGTACGCAAAAAACAACAAATTATTCAGCTTATACTTCTACGCCACAATTATTTTTTTTTGCACCACTCTCGGCTAAGCATAAAACACAAAATCTGCCCTAACCTATAGAGGGTTGTTGAATCGACACAGAAAAATGACGCTATAAGTGTGGTATTCTCTATAACACAAATAGAGATTTTCTACTTAACAAGGCTAATTTGGATTTAACCGTTTGCGGTAAACCATGAAGCGATTAAATTAGAAATCAAATCGCTAGGAAGATAGTATATTTTGTACAACAGACAATGGGTTAACCGCCTTTTATGTCACCTGAGCATCATGATTTAACATTTTCTCACGTTATTCAATTTCCATTCCTCAGCGCTACCCAACAACACTACTTATTTTTTACCCTGATCTTTACCAACATACATGACCACAATCCCTGACATTACCCTCATTGGCGGCGGCATTATCGGCCTGCTAACTGCCCGCGAGTTTATTAAGGCTGGCGCTACCGTCGCGATTATTGATAAAAACCAGCTGGGGCAGGAATCATCCTGGGCGGGCGGCGGTATTTTGTTGCCGCTTTATCCTTGGCGACAGCCGGATGCGATTAGCCGCTTGGTATTACAAAGTCTGAAGCTGTACCCGGCTTTGGCCGCCCAATTAACTGCCGAAACCTTGATAGACCCGGAATGGAATCCCTGCGGCTTACTGATCACTAAAAATCCCGACATGACTGCGGCGGTTAACTGGTGTGCGGCTAACGCTATTTTATGCCAACCCGCTGATGCCGGTTTTTTGAACAACATTAACACCATCCCCGACCAGCCGCTTTGGCTGCCTGAAATTGCCCAGGCACGAAATCCACGGCTGGTTAAATCATTAAAACAAGACCTGATCAATAAAGGCGCCACGCTAATAGAACATTGCGAATTGACCGGAATTACCCGCACTAATAGCCGCATAACAGCGATCAATACCTCATCCGGCCAGCTCGCCGTCAACCAATTGATTATTGCTGCTGGCGCTTGGACCGGTCAGTTATTTCGGCAGCTTTTTTCAGCCGCTATCGACAATGCGCCAAAAATCGCTCCGGTTAAGGGTCAAATGCTGTTATTTGATGCACTGCCGGAAACGCTTAAGTTCATGGTACTGGATGGCGATCAATACCTGATTCCACGACTTGACGGTAAAATACTGGCGGGCAGCACCGTAGAGCGGGATGATTTCAACAAGACAACAACTGAAGAAGCCCGAGACCGGCTGCATGCATTTGCCGTAAATTTGTTGCCGTCGCTTAACAACTTCCCGATTGTTCAGCACTGGGCGGGATTAAGACCGGGCACTGAACATGGCATACCGTATATCGACCAACATCCCGAGATCGACAACTTGTACATTAATGCCGGCCACTTTAGAAATGGCCTGGCAATGGGACCGGCATCGGCGCAACTGATGGTCGATCTGGTGTTGCAGCGCACAACGCAGGTAGTACCGGAACCTTATAAACTAACCAGCCCACACTAATATTTTAATGGGAGACCGGCCGGTCTCCCCTGCAACTAATATTTTGAAGGCAACATATGACAACAGGAGTGCAAGCTTTGCTTGCGCTTGCACGGGACGCCTGCACTCCAATAGTTAATCGCCCTCGCAACCATCAACCTTGCCCAACAACACGGTCGCCCCCATGAATCTATACCCATTACTACGCCCCCTGTTATTTTCTCTGGACCCGGAAATCGCTCACGAAGTGACGCTTAAACTGCTGAATGCGGCTTATAAGTCGGGCTTATCCAAACTCATCTATCCAAAAATTGACCACAAACCCGTCAAGATCATGGGACTGGAGTTTAAAAACCCGGTCGGTCTTGCCGCCGGTCTGGATAAAAACGGCGACTACATTGATGCACTGGCCGCATTGGGTTTCGGCTTTGTAGAAATTGGCACAGTAACGCCGCGCCCGCAACCGGGCAACCCAAAACCACGCCTATTCAGACTGCCTGAACACCAGGCCATCATCAATCGCATGGGCTTTAACAATCTGGGCGTCGACCACCTGTTGACCCAGATAAAACAAAGCGGCTATTCCGGCATTCTGGGCATTAATATCGGCAAGAATTTCGACACGCCGATTGAACATGCGGCGGACGATTATTTGATCGGCTTGCGCAAGGCTTATACATCGGCCAGCTATATCACCATCAATATCTCTTCGCCGAACACCAAGAACCTGCGCCAGTTACAGCAGGGCGATGAAGTTAAAGCTCTTATTTCTACGCTAAAAGAAGAACAGCTGAAATTGCAGCAACAGCACGGAAAATACGTGCCTTTAGCGCTGAAAATAGCGCCCGATCTGACAGCCGATGAAATAAGCCATATTGCCAGACTGTTACTGGAATTTGAAATCGATGGCGTGATTGCGACCAACACGACGGTTGCCAGAGACCAGATTGCCGATCATCCGCTGGCCCATGAAGCCGGTGGCTTAAGCGGCGCTCCGGTTAAGGAACAATCGACTTTTGTGGTGCGAGGATTGGCGGCGGAATTAAATGGCAAAATTCCGATTATTGCGGCAGGCGGAATCTTAACTGCGGCTGATGCCCAGGAAAAATTAGCGGAGGGAGCCGCTCTGGTGCAGATATACAGCGGACTTATTTATCGCGGACCGCAGTTGATTGAAGATATTGTTAAATCACTGTAAACATGAAAAGGGCAACCCACCGGTTGCCCCTACAGTTTAATTGAATTACCCGTAGGGACACGATCCGGCCGGTTTAATTGAATTACCCGTAGGGGCGATCCGGCCGGTCGCCCTTTCAATACAGCGGCTTATTCCCCGGCAATCGACATCCGCTCAACCAGTATCGAACCGGTGCGGACATTGCCGCGATAATCAATATCATTACCCACAGCAACAATGTTTTTCAGCATATCTTTCAGATTACCGGCAATGGTGATTTCTTCAACCGGATATTGGATTTCGCCGTTTTCCACCCAGAATCCGGCTGCTCCGCGCGAATAATCGCCGGTCATTATATTGACCCCTTGCCCCATCAACTCGGTAATCAACAAGCCGGTATTGAGCTCCTTTAACATGTGCTGAAAATCCAGCGCACCCGGATCAATCGTTAAATTATGCACGCCACCGGCATTTCCGGTGCTATGCAGTCCCAGTTTTCGTGCGGAATAGCTGCTCAGAACATAACTGCGCAAAAAACCGTCGCTGACTATATCGCGTGTTTTGGTCGCAACGCCTTCACCGTCATAGGCGCCGCTGCCCAAAGCGCCTTTTAAATAAGGCTGCTCGTAAATGCGGACAAATTCAGGAAAAACCTGAGTATCCAAGGCATCCAGCAAAAAAGTGGACTTGCGATATAGATTGCCGCCGCTGATTGCACCGATAAACGATCCCAGCAAGCCGGAAGCGACTTCCGCACAATAGAGCACCTGACACTGCCGCGTGCTTAAACTGCGAGCCTGCAAGCGCCGGAGCGTCCGCTCAGCCGCTTTGTTCCCTACGTCAACAGCAGACTCCAGATTAAGCGCATCCCTTGCTACCGTGTACCAGTAATCGCGCTGCATGCTGTCGCCGCGTTGCGCTAAAACCGAACAGCTTAAGGAATGACGGGTTGACGCGTAACCCTGAAGAAAACCCAGCGAATTCCCCATCACCCGGATACCCTGATGGCTATCTACCGAAGCGCCTTCGGAATTGCTGATTTCCGCATGATAAGAGCGCGCCGCATCTTCACATTCAACGGCCAGCGCAATGGCTCCATCAACGCCAATATCCCACGGGTGGTTAAGCTCAAGATCGGGAAATTCGGTAGCCAACAGCTCTTGTTCAGGCAGACCTGAAAACTCGTCTTCGCTGGTGTAACGGGCAATACTGCAAGCCGCGCTGACCGTTTCCTTAATCGAAGCCGGCGACAAATCCGTAGTACTGGCAGAACCTTTGCGTTGACCAAAATAAACGGTCACGCCCAAGCCCTGGCTGCAATGATGCTCTATGGTTTCGACATCGCCCAGGCGCACCGCTACGGACAAGCCGTTTTCCTGGCTCAAGCCGGCTTCTGCGGCACTGGCGCCCTGTTTTACAGCCTCGTCCAAGATGTCCTGAACGGTGTTTTTTAAATGATTAATATGTTCCTGATTTTGCACGGTGCTCTCTTAATTTGCTTTTATGCGATTTGACGATTTATCTGCTGAAATGAGACCTCATTAATTTCTTTAGTCTCAAAAATCGGGCACTCTGAAAACTCTAGTAATGCCGTATCGGTATCTTCAAAATATTTAATTTTCACGACTCTGTCCTAAAAAAGAAATAACTCATTATTTTGATTCGTGATCCTTGAAATCTTGATAGGAATCCCAGGCAAAGTAACTGATTAAAGCGACAAAAACCGTAGCGATTAAAAACATGATAATAGTATTAAACATCGATTAACTCCTTTATCAATTTCTTGATAATACGATACTGGTAAACAATAAAAATACTGATGCCGACTATTGCCAGCAACGCCATAAATAACAACCAGCTTTTAACTGCCAGATAATTTGCTGCCGTCCAGCCGACTAAAGTAATCATAATCGCAACCGCTGCAAAAAGTATTTTCTCATGAAGCGAAAGATCGGCTTTTATACTTTCTAGTTTTGACATGAATTCCCTCTAAACACTCGTCCCGCCAACCGTCAAGCCGTCAATCTTCAACGTAGGCTGACCGACGCCGACAGGCACACTTTGCCCTTCCTTGCCGCAGGTGCCGACACCGCTATCGAGTTCCAGATCGGTACCAACCATAGACACTTTGGTTAATACATCCGGCCCGTTACCAATCAATGTCGCACCTTTAACGGCACGGGTGATTTTGCCGTTTTCAATCAGGTAGGCTTCGCTGGCGGAAAACACAAATTTGCCCGACGTAATATCGACCTGACCGCCGCCAAAGTTTTTGGCATACAGGCCTTTTTTGACCGACTTTATGATTTCTTCGGGGTCGTGTTGCCCCGGCAACATGTAGGTGTTGGTCATACGCGGCATCGGCAGATGCGCGTAGGATTCGCGGCGGCCGTTACCGGTAGGATTCACGCCCATTAACCGGGCGTTGAGATTGTCCTGCATATAGCCTTTGAGGATGCCATTTTCGATCAATACGGTTTTTTCGGTCGGCGTGCCTTCATCATCAATGCTTAACGAACCGCGCCGTCCGGCCAAGGTGCCGTCATCGACTACCGTGCATAAATCGGATGCTACCCGCTCGCCGACGCGACCGCTGAATGCCGAAGTACCCTTGCGGTTAAAGTCGCCTTCCAGACCGTGACCTATGGCCTCATGCAGCAAAATACCCGGCCAACCCGATCCCAGCACTACCGCCATGTTGCCGGCAGGCGCATCGACAGCTTCCAGGTTAACCAGCGCCTGTCTTACGGCTTCGCGGCCATAGCCCACTGCAGTATCCTGATCGATAAAATAGCTGTAATCGCTACGTCCACCGCCGCCCATGCTGCCTTGTTCGCGCTGACCCTTTTGTTCGACGATTACGGTGACATTCATCCGCACCAAAGGCCGCACGTCGGCAACCAAAGAACCGTCCTGTCTTGCCACCAGAATATGCTCATGTACGCCGACCAGACTGACAATAACTTCTTCAATCCGGCTGTCCAGTTTGCGTGTTTCGCTGTCAACCCGGCGCAACAAATCGATTTTCTGCTGATCTTCTAGCGATTTTAACGGATTGTGCGTCAAGTAATACTGAGGCCAGTCGGCTGTTTTGGTAGAGACCTTGCAATGCAAGGGATCTGCATCCTGCCCTTGCCGAACGATGGCTTTAACGTTATTAGCCGCTTCCAATAATACCGACAGTTCAATCCGGTCGCTGTAAGCAAAGCCGGTTTTTTCGCCACATACCGCACGCACTCCGGCTCCCTGTTCAATACTATGGCTACCCTCTTTAATGATGCCGCCTTCCATGACCCAAGATTCGAAATGGCTGGACTGAAAGTAAATATCTGCCGCATCAACCGGCGAACTGAGCAACCGCCCCATAATTTTTTCAATATCGCCATCCTGTATACCGGCAGGCATCAGAATAGCTTGTCTTGCAAGGTTTAATATTTCCATCAACAAATCATTAATAAGGGTTTAGGGTAAAAGGCACAGGGCGGAAGATACAGAACGATGTTCTTTTCGCCTTTCGTCTCTCATCTTCTTCGTTATTCTTCTTTCAGCTTATCACGCAAGGTCTTAAACAATAACTGCAACAGGTCTTCTGCGCCTTCGACAGAAGGCGGCGGCGTACCGTCTTTAGCCATGCTGCTTTGTTCGCTCACATTAGCTACTGTCGCGATCACCGTCGTTTCTTCGCCCTCTTGTTTTACGGTCAGCAGATAGATGGCCGCATCATCGCTTAAAAAGGAAGTCACTTTGGCAAAAAAACCGCTGGTATCCGTTGTATTCTGGGTAACATAAAAAAGTCCCTTATCACGTTCATGATCGGTTATTTTAATGTCGCCTTGCTTCAATGCCCGATTTAAGGTATTCCAGGCTTCATCAAAAGGTTGTTTGATGTTCAGTTGCCCCGGCGTACTCAAATAAACATCCGCACCTAAGCCGGCACTGTCTTTTTTCTTCGAAATTGAGCTGTTGTCGACTATACGCTGCTCCCGAGCCGGACTGCTGCTAGTCACAATTGGCGGACGCTCAAGATTGTCGGTGTTGCGGTAACGACTTTCCTCCGTGGTGGTTGAACAGGAAACCAGAAAGCTAATCAGCAATAAACTTTTAACGATTATGCGCATATTTTCCTCAAAAAAAACGACGATGGTTCAGCGCCGGAAATGCGCTGCGCACTTTTTCCAGACGCTCCAGATCTATTTCAGCAGAGACAAAGCCGCCACCGGTTTTGTAGCAATCCAGTACCACACCCCACGGATCAATAATCATACTATGCCCGAAAGTCTTGCGGCCATTCAGGTGAAAACCGCCTTGATTCGGCGCAATGACATAACACAGGTTTTCCACGGCACGCGCACGCAGCAATAATTCCCAGTGAGCAACCCCTGTTTCTGCGGTAAATGCGGACGGGATGATCAGTATTTCCATGCCCATCTTGCGGAAAAACTCGGGAAAGCGCAAATCGTAACAAACCGCGATGCCCACTCTGCCAAAAGGCGTGTCGATCACCAACGGTTCAATACCCGGCTCAATAGAATCGGATTCGCGGTAAACCTCATCGCTGCCGGGAACGTTGACATCAAATAAATGGACTTTATCGTAGCGGGCAACGCGTTCGCCTTGATCGTTATAAACCAGACAAGCCGCCCGCACTTTATTGCTGTCATCACCCGCTATCGGGATGGTACCGCCAACCACCCAGACCGCATATTTTTTTGCAACCGTTGCCAAAAAACTTTGGATAGGCCCTGAACCATCGGCTTCTTTGGCTTTAATTTTGTCCAATTCATGATCGCCCATTAAGGCAAAGTTTTCCGGCAAAGCCACCAGCTTTGCACCCGCTTTGACCGCTTCCGCTATCAACTTGTCGGCTTCCAGAAAATTGGCGCTGATATTGGGACTTGATGCCATTTGTATGGCGGCACATCTGTTCATATTACTCTCTCTTTAATTTATAACGACTCAGCCAACAAATACAATGGAACGCTGATGACGCAGATGAAAATCTTAATTATCCGCGTCATCCGCGTTCTATTTTTCTAACTGCTGCGTGGTTTCTTCTTGCCGTAACCATGGAAAGTCGGTAATGCCATCCCAGGTTTTCTGCAGCAAGCCATTATTTTTATGCATCGGGATAATTTGGGCATTTCCCCAAGCACCTTTTACCTGATATTGGGAACCAAAGAAAAATCCTTCCTGATTTTTGCCGGTCAAAGACTGACCAATCAAGGCGGCCACTTTGCCCATAATTGTACCAGCAATAGGTACGGCATCCGCACTTTTAGGGGTGACATTGACAATGTGATCAACGGTTTGACTGACAAGATCGGTATCTCCGCTGATGGCAATTTTAGCCGGGACGGCATCGACGACTAAATCATCCGTAGAGGCGATTCCACCGGCTAAATCAAAATGCCCTTTAATGCTGTTAAAGGTCAAACCTTCCTGATAAATATCGCTAAAATCCAGCTGCGCCCGCTTTATCCATTGAGCCATCGCCAGCATACCCAGCACCCGGCCGAATCCGGGTTCTATACTTAAAATTCGTCCATTTTTGAGTGTAATATCCATCTCGCCTTTCAAATCTGCCAACGAAAATTGATACGGTGCCGCATTCCAATTAACGGTAAAATCAACGACTGCGCTGGTTTCGGTCATATCCTTAGTAATACCCAACTTTGCCAGCAGTTGCCCTGCACGAGGCACTTCCAAATGACCTTGGGTATGCGTTACCGATTTTCCTCCGCTTGCTTGCCAGTCGCCCGACAAGCTCAGCTTTTGATTTTCTCCGGTTAGTTCTACGCTGTTAAAACTCATACCGCCCGGAATGCGCTGGGTTTCTAATGATAACCGGCCCAAATCAACTGACTGCCACAACGTTTTATCACTGGTGATCGTCAATAAAGGCATAAGCTCTGGCGATAATGCCTGCGAAGCTGAAACAGCTTTCGACCCTAGTTGCTTTAATGCCGAAAGATCCAATAACTTCATGTTCAGACTGATTCTGTCAGTGCCCGTAAAACCGGCAGGAATATGAATGCTTCCGTTTGCAAATGAGCTGGCTATAGCCCCAGTCCAGTCATTGCGGTCGTGCTTCAAAGCCAGATCGAAAAGGCCAATATCGGTTTGCTTCCACAACGCATGATCGCTATGAATTTTCAGTTCCCTGACGCTATCACCTGCACCTTGAGCAACCGCTAAACCTAGCCAGTCTTGCAAAGCCAGACGGTCGCGATTGATCTCCAGCCGTAACCCGGCATCCAGGGACTGGACGACTTCACCGGCACCGACCAGCACATGCCCTGAAAAAACAGTCTTTTGTCGGGTATCCAACTGCATCGCCGCTTTCAGTTTATCGTCGTAATTTAACAGCATCGGCAATAACGGTTTATCGCCCAAACTAAATGTCAATGACAACGGTACGCGTTGTTCTCGGGTCTTAGCCAATGCTCCCGGCAAATCCAGGGATACACCGGATAATGTCGAGTTGACAACAAGCTCTGGAGCCACGTCGCCGTAAGGCAACGCCAGCTTTAACCGATACTCTGTCTCCCCGGCAGCGATGCTCCACCAGGGCAGGTCAAATTGCGTCTGTAGGTCGTCAATACCGGCTTTACCCGCAACGTTGACGCTGGTTTGGCTACCCGAACTTTCAATGTTAATTTGTATCGGATGGCCCAAGGCCGTTGCCTGAATGGCGTTACTAAAAACGCCCCGTTCATTGAACTTGAGTTGGCCATTAATTTTGCTAACCGGCAGATCCAGCGATTTCACTGTCAATCTGGCATCTTTCAATTCCGCCATGCCATCTACCTGGGCAGGCACATCGTCAACTAAAGGAATTTTAAGATCCAGTACTACCTGGGTATTTCCTTGAGGCGTAATCGCTTCCAGCAGCGAATCCACCGGCAAACTCAGCGGCATCTGCTGCATAAGGGCCAAAACCTGACCGATCTCCGCTTCAGCCTTACCCTGAATCAGCAAATACTTACTTTTATTCAGCGTTGGAATAGTCACCTCGGCTTGTTTAATGATCACGTTACCGGTTTTTCCTTGCCCGACATTAACCGTCAGACTGTCCTGTGAAAACATGACCTCGGCGTTCATACCGGTTATATGAGGCCATTCGGGAGCGTAAGACAGGTCGAACTGTTCGCCACTAAATACCGCTTCAAAAACACCCGGCGCACGGGTAAACGGAAAATCGTTTAGATTACCGTAGACCAACAAGCCGCCATGAGTCATGCTGCCGCTAATAATGGCATGATCCAGCCAGGCAACGACATCCTCGTCCATAATGCCTACCGGCAAATAATGCGTGACCTGACGCGCGTCTTCGCCCGAAAATGAGCTTTGCAGATCCATAAAAATAGGTGTACCGGTTTCGGGAATATCGATACGGAGCCGACTTTTGCTTTGAAAACTCAAGGAATCCAATTCAATCCTTTGACTGGATACAGACCAGACCTTGCCTGCTTGCTGCCAGCTCAATGTGCCTTGAAGACGGTCGACCGGCAAAACCTCACGAAACAGCTCCGGTGCTGATAGTCTGGCACTTTTAGTCGTCAGGCTAATAGTGCCCTGTTTTTCATTGCCCTTTATTCGACCGGTCAAATTCTCTATGCCGGGTATCGACGACATCGGCGCAACACCGACTTTGGAAAAACCGCCATTCAGGGCAACCGATTTTGCATTCAGATCGGCAAACAAAGAAAAGTTCTCCAGCACGCCTTTTACCTGAGCTTGCGCCAGCAATTGAAGCTGGTCATCAGTCAGGGGAGCAAAAAACTTCGCCAGCGCGGATGCTTCTTGCAGGTCCAGTTGTTCAACAAACAGCGCTATTTTAGCTAAAACATTATCATCCTTGTATTGCCCGGAAGCGCTAAACACTGCGGAGGGCCATTTTTTAGCGGTACTTTTGGGATTATCCTGGGCTTCCAGTGAAAAATCGTTCACATCAAGTTGCCACTGCTTGTCTTTGCCCAAAGAAGCATTATTTAGCCCCCAGTGAAATCGGGTTTTCAGCTGTTTAACAAAAAATGACTGCCTGTCCTGACGAACCAATGCCATCTGTTGAAGCTGTGCCTCCACATCCATAGCCACCAGTTGCGATTGCCGCCAATCACCCCAGATTTTAAAATCACCGATACCGGCATTGATATTGATTCGATCCCAAGCTGAAGTTTGACCAAGAAGTGCTGCCAATTCAGACAACAAAACGGCTTTTCCTGCTATATATACGCGCCCCTGAATGGTTGAAGGCTCAAAAATATTGCCTTTAAAATCCATGGATAATCTTAAGGTATTACCGACTTTTTTTGGCAAGTTGATCAGCATATTCAGCCGGTGTTGCTCGCCCTCATTACTGATCGCCAGATCTACTCCGCTGAACAACAGCGGCTTACTACGGCTGATTTCGTCCTGCCAGCTGATTTCGCTTTGCAAGACTTCGTATTTTCTGCCCTGCAACAGCCACTGAGGCTGTCCATCACTGGATTTTAAGCCGACAATAACAATGCTGCCATCCTGTTGTCGTTTAATAGAGAGCTTGGCGCCCACCAAGGTAACCCAAGACGATGACAACAAATCCCTACGGGTCAACAGTTCCAGTAAATCAATACCCAAACGTATTTCAGTAAACTCGATAGCCGGCTTTTCGTTATCGGCAAGAGCAACCGATGAAGGAACAAGACGGGATAAAATAGCGATGTCTTTTAACACCAGCTGAGGATTAAAACCGCGCATATTTGCGCCCAAGCGGCCTATGGTTACCGGTGTACCGACAACTTCGCCGATATGGGCAGCCAAATCAGACTTATAATGCTCAATCCCGAAAAATAGCAGGCGCACACCAGTCAAACCGATAGCTGCCGCAATCAAAGACCAAAAAATAAGATGCCGCGTTGCCCGCTTAATATGATGGATCACTGAATCAGGTGAAAGGGTAAAGGTTCAAGGTGCAAGGCTCAAAAACTTTGACCTAAAAAATAAAAACACAGAGACGAAGGGCGCTGGAAAAGGTATTTAATGCATTGAAAACCTTGTTCCTGTGAACAAAAGTATTCCTGCATATCCTTCGCTCTTCGCCTCAAAGCAAAACCACATCATACTGTTCCTGATTGTATTCAGCTTCGGCCCTGAACTTGATGCGCACACTCAAAAAGACTTCCAATTCCGCCAGCATATCCGCTTCCTCATCAAGCAGCATTTCCACCACTTCATTGGACGCCAAAACCAATATTTTCTGAACCTTATACTGTCTGACTTCGCGAATAATCTCCCGAAATATTTCCAGGCACATGGATTCCGGCGTTTTCAAAACACCTCGACCGCCGCAGGCGCTACAAGGCTCACACAGGATATGCTCCAGACTTTCCCGGGTTCTTTTGCGCGTCATTTCCACCAAACCCAACACCGATACTTCGGTAATGTTGGTTTTCGCGCGGTCTTTTTCTAAATGCCGTTCGAATGCTTGCAAAACCTGCTTTCTATGATCCGCACCTTGCATATCAATAAAATCGATAATGATGATGCCGCCCAGATTCCGGAGTCTCAGTTGCCTGGAAATCGTCTGTGCCGCTTCAAGATTGGTTTTAAATATAGTCTCTTCCAGGTTGCGACCTCCGACATAGCCGCCGGTATTCACGTCGACTGTGGTCATCGATTCGGTCTGATCGAATACCAGATGTCCGCCCGATTTCAGGTTGACTTTACGTTCCAGCGCTTTTTGAATTTCATCTTCGACGCTATAAATATCGAATACCGGACACTCGCCGGTGTAATGTTCGATAACCGGCACGATTTCCGGCACAAAAATCTCCGCAAATTCAACCAAGCGATGATAGGTTTCCCGTGAATCCACCCGGACTCTTTCGATACCTTCCCGATACAAATCCCTTAAGGTTCTGATGCTCAGTGGCAAATCCTTATGGATAAACTGCTTGGGCTTGGCATCGGCAATTTTGGCGGCTATCGACTCCCACAATTTCAGCAAAAACGTCATATCGGCAATCAATACCGTCTCATCCACACATTCGGCCGCTGTTCTTGCGATAAAGCCGCCGCATTGATGTTCCTGCCTGAAAGCGTCAAGACAGGCTCTTAAACGGACGCGCTCCGCCTCGCATTCAATCCGCTGAGACACGCCGGAATTGTGCGCATAAGGCATATAGACCTGAAACCGCGACGGAATCGATATTTCCGTGGTTAATCGCGCACCTTTACTGCCCAAAGGATCTTTGAACACCTGCACGATAATATGCTGGCCTTCATGCAAATAATGCTCGATGTTTTCCGACGCTTTCTTTTCCAGATCCTTGGCGCACAAATCGGAAAGATGCAAAAATGCCGCCCTGGGCAGGCCAATATCGACGAAAGCCGCCTGCATACCGGGCAGCACCCGGCAGACTTCGCCTTTATAGATGTTACCGACCAAACCCCGCTGCCGGGTCCTTTCAATGATGAGTTCCTGCAATACACCGTTTTCAATAACGGCAACGCGCGTTTCAGGCGGAGTAACGTTGATTAAAATTTCTTCACTCATTTGAATAGCCTAATCCCTTGCCTGGATAAAAGTTCTGCGGTTTCAAATAACGGCAAACCGACTACACCCGAAAAACTGCCGCTTAGCGACTCGACAAAGACACCGCCCCTACCTTGAATGGCATAGCTGCCGGCTTTATCAAGTGGTTCTCCGCTC
Source organism: Methylobacter arcticus (assembly GCF_050917435.1). NCBI lineage: Bacteria > Pseudomonadati > Pseudomonadota > Gammaproteobacteria > Methylococcales > Methylococcaceae > Methylobacter > Methylobacter arcticus. The sequence goes on along the minus strand of NZ_CP159583.1, from coordinate 454,864 downwards.
TGCCAATAGGCCGCTATTTCGGATTTCGTCAACAGTCTGAAAGTCACCTCGGTAATACTTATCGCCTGACCATGCTCCCGTCCCCTTAACGAAACTGCACTATAAACCCGGTGCATTTTACCGGACAACTGTCTTAGCATGGCAACGGCATCATCACGATCTTTAGGCTTCCCCATAATCAGGTCACCCAAAACTACGGCGGTGTCCGCAGCCAAAACCGGCAAACTATCGCCCAGCTGTGCGGCACAGGCCGCAGATTTTTCTGCGGCCAATCGTTGCACATAGTCCACAGGAGTTTCGTCGGGCAAAGGGGTTTCATCAAGATCGACTGGGTGAACCCGGTAAGTTACCTTAATCTGATCCAGCAATTCCTGGCGACGGGGAGAGGCTGAGGCAAGAATAATCTGTACAGTCATTAGCGATGATAGGGATGGTTATGGAGAAGACTCCAGGCACGATAAAGCTGTTCGGCAACAACGATACGCACCAACGGATGAGGAAACGTCAATGCAGACAAACTCCATGATTCCCGTGCCAGTTGCTTGACCGAGTCCGCCAGACCTTCCGGTCCGCCGATTAATAAGGAGACATGCTGCCCGCTTTCCAGCCAGCGTTGCATCGCTTGGGCCAATTCTGGAGTCGTCCATGATTTTCCGGGGATATCCAACGTGACAATATGGGTGCTTTGAGGAATTGCCGCGATCATTCGCTCGCCTTCCTCTTTGACAATTCGACCGACATCGCTGTTTTTGGTGCGTTTGCCCGGCGCAATCTCCTTAAGTACCAGCTCACATTCACGGGGCAAGCGCTTGGCGTATTCAGCGTAGCCTTGCTGCACCCAGCCCGGCATGCGGTTTCCTACTGAAATCAGATTTATTTGCATGCGGTGCAGGATACAGGAGAACAGGCTTATGATGCAATGCAGTCTATTGGCAGTCATATCCGGCAACAAAATAGCTGGGCTAAAAACTTAAGGAATGGACTTATCAGCCGCTACACACGAGTAAGTCAACACAGGAGTTAGTACCGTGAAAATTAAATACCTAAAACCAGCATTTTCTGCGCCTATTGTCGACAGGATTGCGGCATACACACCATCCTTGGCGACCGCCGCGTTTGTTCCCGACAAACGTACGGCATACACACCATCCCTGGTGATAACAGGGTTAGTTATCAGCTTATTGATGACCGCCTGCACTACTGCCAAAATACCGCCAGCGCCATCACTTGCATTTTTGCCGAATAAAACCATCAATGCGACAGGCTATGGCACCGTCGAAAAATCCGATAAGTATTCGCGCTCACAAATCAAACTAATGGCCATGCGAGCATCGAAAATGGATGCTTACAGAAGCTTAGCCGAGCAGCTTAACGGCATTCAATTACGCGGCCAGACTAGCATCGAAAACATGCAAGTCAGCCATGACAGTTATCAAGTTTATCTTAATGCTTATGTACGAGGAGCCAGAGTAAAAAGAACCTCGGTTATCGGTAGTGACGCCTATGCCGGCGACGATACCTTTGAAACAATTGTGGAGCTTGATCTGACGCCAAGATTCTATGAATGCATTAACGGTTCAAGCGAACTGATGAATCAGTGTCTTCAACAAAATCCAGAAACTTCGGCGCCCAATGCTGGGCATACCGCGCCCACAACCGTATCGAGTATTAGTTCGGGATGCAATGCCATCGACTGTTACAACTATCCTAGTACTAAGGGTTTTAATCGACAATAATTTTGGTCATTTTGGCCAGGTACTGCCACAAACACTCACTTTTGAAAATTAACATAAATAGCATTTAAGGGCTATTATGCAGTGTCGTAATTATTCTCAGCAACAAACCGGTTTAATCAATGGCAAAAATATTACTCAACTGCATATTGGCATCGCTGTTTTTGTCATCGCTATCGTGCGCCAATGTTCAACCTCAGGCTCGTGCTCATACAGTTACCGTTGAAGGTCAGGCTGCCATTAACAAAGGCATGCCGTTATTAGCTAAAAAACAGGCCTTGCAGGATGCCATCCGTCAAGCCTCCATGCAATCGTCTGCTACTATTCACAGCCGGACTTTAGTCGATCAAAATAACGTTTCGCTGGATACTGTTTCGATGCACACCGCAGCCGCTGTGAGCAATACTAAAGTTATCAAAGAATGGACTGCCGATAATATCTATCATGTTGTCGCCATGGTGGAATTATCTGCCGACAATTCCTGCACACCCCACTACCGCAAACGCATTATCGCAACTGCCTTTCCTTTAGTTAAACAAGAACAGGTCATTGCCTACGAAACACAAGATTTATATGGCGGTATTCCACGGGAACTTAATAACCTGTTAATGGAATCCGGCGAATTTATAGGCAGTAATGCCACTAATATCAATCTATATCCAAGAGCCGATTTGGCTCCGGAATTACAAGACCGTACCGCCTATCGTCCGTCAAAAGTCATGCAAATAGCCGCATCAAACGGCGTGCAATTTGTGTTATCCGGCGTGATTAGAGACTTAGAAGTCGAATCCAGCGAATACATGAGAGGCGCCGGACCTTTGGCATTTGCCAGAAGTTTAGCTCGCGATGTCGTCGCCAGACGAGGCATAGGGATTGATGTCTATGTACATGATGGATATACCGGCGCATTACTGCTCCAGCAACGCTATGTTGATGATGTCATCGGTGATGTATTCATACCCGCAACTTATTCGGTAGGCAGCGAGCGCTTTAACGCCACCTCAACCGGCGGAAAAATAGCTCAAATTATCAATCAGGCAAGCACCGATATTCGCCAGTCCTTAAGTTGTTACCCGTTTACAACACGTATTATCGAAATTAAGGATGATACCGTGTTTATTGATGCAGGCACCCAGGAAAGACTTAACGTCGGCGACCAACTGGCAGTCTATAGTACGACGGGCAATGACTTACATCTTGATGGCGGCCTTAGCTTTATCGGTAAAGACAAGCAACCCGTCGGCATATTAACCATTCGCACTATCACGCCGCGTTACGCGATAGGCAAATTGGAAGTCCCTGCTCGTGAACTGGGCGTCAAGGTCGGCGACTGGGTAAAATCCTGGTAAATAGCTTATGACAAGCCAGCCTTGCTATACTGATGATTGTAGACTATACATTCACATTCACATTCATTTTTACCCGAGTTTATTATGGAAATTACATCTAGTTTTTTAGGCAAACAATTCATTGATTCCAACACCATCATTAACTTTCCCAACGGCATACCCGGCTTTGAAGATCAAACCCGTTTCAAGCTATTTCATCAGGAAGGCGACAATCCCCTCATTTTCTGGCTGCAATCTTTAGATGATGAATCCCTGACGCTTTCAGTTGCACAGCCCTCTATTTTCAACATCAATTATAACTTTGAATTAAACGATGCAGAAGAAGCCATACTGGGAATTGAGGATATCGCTGACACGCTTATCTTAATAATTCTACACAAAGACGAAACCGATCAACCGACTATTAAAGGTGCGATTAAATCGCCATTAGTGATTAACTGCACCAAGAGAATAGGCTTGCAAAAAGTGCTGGGGCAAGTTGATCAAAGCATAACGCTGACTGAAACCAGCAATGAACTTCATCAAATTTCTTCGCTGGTCTGAAACCTCGGCCTTCACGGGGATTATTTGAGTTTGACAACGATGCATTGGCATCGTTATCCTTTTTGGTAACCTCCTCGCTCACGGGGAGGAACAATCCACCGACCTCTATCCGTCGGCGGTTGTCACTCGACGGATGAGGTCGGGTGTGGATTGAAACATGTTTCTGAAAGCGCATAAAGCTAATAGCCAATGAATACTTTCAAGCAGCAAGCATTTGCTCGGTTGTTGTGCGATATTGTTGAGAGGGTGTGAATAATTTCGTGCAACTGCTTATTGTTCCTCGTTCCCACGCTCCGGCGCTCATCGTTATACACATCTCGAAGTAGGCCGGAATAAGCCGGTTCGAGCGACAGCGAGAACTGGCGTTTCCGGCAAACACCTCCCGAAATCGCCGGAAACGCCACCTCGCGCTACGCGCTTGGATGGCCTTATTCCGGCCTACATCCCCAGTATCCATGTCGAAATGACGCTCTTGGACAGACTTGTGTATAACGACGAGCGCTCCGGCGTGGGAACGCCTACAGGCCATCAAGCAGCAGAGGCAGCCTGAACAGGAATGGAACTGGCTGAACGTTGAACTTCATTGTTTTCATTAAAATAAATCAGGGTAGGCTTATGACTTTCGGCTTCCTTTTGATCCACTATGGCAAATGCGCAAACAATAATCAAATCACCAGGACACGCCAGACGGGCAGCCGCGCCATTCACTGAAAACAAGCCCGATCCTGCTTCTGCACGAATGGCGTAGGTCGTAAAACGCGCACCATTATTGACATTGTAAATCTGTATCTGCTCGTATTCTCTGATACCCGATAAATCGAGAAGATTGCCGTCAATCGCACAAGAACCCTCATAACCCAATTCTGAATGGGTCACCGTAGCTCTATGTAATTTCGCTTTAAGCATCGTGATTTGCATAATAAAAAAACACTCTAAATACCCTTGAGAACCGCGCATTATCCATTAATAGCGACAATGCATCAACTTTTAGCCTTTAAATCCCCTCAGATAAAAGAACGTCTGAGTGGGATTGGGGTTTTCTGGAAAAACAAACATTATCGATTAACCGGGTTTTGCTTAAGTGCGCCGCCGCCAACAAAACCAGCTCCATATCATCCTCGTCTGCTTTTTTCAAATCACTCACCCTACACACACTAAAATAATCCGGCTGAAAACCGGATTCCTGCAAAAACAGTATTGCCTTGCGTTCTACTTCCTGAAAAGAGGCTGATCCGGCTAAAATAGCGTCACGCGCGACACATAAAGTTTGATAAAGTTTTGCGGCTGTCGTTTTCTCCTCGGCACTTAAATAGCCGTTCCTGGAACTCATTGCCAAGCCGCTTGCCTCCCGAACCGTTGCTACGCCGACTATTTCAACAGGAACGTTCAAATCCCTGACCATCGTCCGTATCACCGTCAACTGCTGAAAATCTTTTAAGCCAAATAAGGCGACATCCGGCTGCACCATATTGAATAATTTACACACAATTGTTGCAACGCCGTCAAAATGCCCCGGCCTAAACGCGCCGCAATACCCTTCAGACAAACCGGATACCGATACAGCCGTTTTGGCATCCGATGTATAAACGGCTGAAACAGCAGGTTGAAACAATAAATCCGCACCGCAAGCACTGAGCTTTTGCCGATCTTCAGCTTCGGTACGGGGATAAGTCTCAAAATCCTCGCCAATACCGAACTGGGTCGGATTGACAAAAATACTGACCACCACCCGATCTGCCTTCTTTTGGGCTTCATCCACCAGCGCCAGATGCCCGGAGTGCAGATTGCCCATCGTCGGCACCAAGGCAATACTCTGTCCTGCTGAGCGCCATACTCTAAGGGCGTCGCGCAATTCTGCTACGGTATTAACTATGCGCATAAACCTTAAAAACTATGTTCAGTAGCGGGAAACAGGGATTGCTTGACCGCCTGATGATAGGCATGAATAGCCTCCTCGATATTCGCGGCGCCATTCATGAAATTCCTGGAAAAACGCGGACGCTTGATGGTGCCGATATTGAGCATGTCATACAGCACCAGCACCTGCCCGTCGCAGTCTGCACCGGCACCGATACCGATAACGGGGATCGTTAACTGCGCGCTAATGTCTTTAGCCAAGGTTGCCGGGACGCACTCCAATACCAACAGCCCCGCGCCCGCTTGCTGCAATTGATGGGCATCGGCAAGCATTTTTTCGGCAGCCGCCCTTTCCTTGCCCTGCACCCTATAACTGCCCAATTGATTAATCGATTGCGGCAACAAACCCAAATGCCCGCAAACCGGAATGCCGTGATCGACAAGAAAACTGACGCAATCGATTCTCGGCCCTTCCAGCTTAACCATTTGTGCGCCGCCAAGCTGCATTAATTTGGCCGCATTTTTAGCTGCACTAACAGGCGTGGTATAACTCATAAACGGCAAATCGGCGATAATAAACGCCCGCTGTCTGGCATTGCTGACGCACCGGGCATGATAAACCATGTCCCTAATGGTGACCGGAAGCGTTGTATGGTGTCCCTGGATAACCATACCCAGAGAATCCCCCACCAGCATCATATCGACACCTGCCTTGTCGATTAATGCGCTAAAACTGGCATCGTAGGCGGTTAAACAAGAGATTTTCTCGCCGCGTTGTTTCATCGCCGCCAGATCGTTAATCGACAACGGTTTTAGCGTAGCGGTGGAAGGATATTGATTCATATTGTTCAGATGGATGTCGGCTTTATTGAAGAGGAACTCAATCCAGCCGTTTTAGTTCATTCATGGGACACTGATCAAGCAGGCCGGCAATATTGCCTTTTCCGGGCACCAACAATTGCGGAGCAATCTCATACAAGGGGTACAAAACAAAAGCCCGTTCAGCAATGCCTACATGAGGCACTGTTAAATCAGGCAGTTCAATCATCTGATCGCCATAGATCAATATATCCAGATCCAGCGTTCTTGCTCCCCAGCGCTCAGATTTCCTGACCCGTCCCTGAGCGTTTTCGATGCGCTGCAGACAACGCAGCAAAGCTATCGGCGGCAAACCGGTTTTAACGCCGATCACCGCATTAACGTAATCAGGCTGATCCTGCGGCCCCATAGGCGCGCTGTGATACAAACTTGAAAAAGCCAATTCCTGCACGTCGGCTAGCTGCGTTATTGCAGTGCGCGCTGCTTGTATTTGCTCTACAGGGTTTGCCAGGTTACTGCCCAAACCTATATAAGCGACTACCCCATCAGTGACTAGATTTTTCATGACTCAATACATTAAGATTCTGTTTTTGGCGCGCTGTCTTTAGGCTTTCTATGGTAGCTTCTTTTGCGTCCCGACTTGCTACCCTGTGAATTTCTGGGTGGTTGCGTCATTTTTCTTTGTTCATTTTCACTGGCATTCTGATATCGAGTCCACCATGCAGCCAACTCTGGATCCGCCCCTCCTGTCTCTGAACGCAAGAGCAAAAAATCATAACCCGCCCTAAAGCGAGGGTGCCCGATTAAGCGACTGGGTTTGGAGCCGATACGCGCATTGAATTTGGGCTGCATATTCCAGACCTCACGCATAGCCATACTGATATGGCGTGGAAGAGCCGTACTTTTAATCTGCCTGGCAATGATTTCACTAGCGGCATCCTGATAGGCAATATATTCGACTTCGCCTTTCTTCATTTTTTCTTTCGCCAGTATCTGCACCGACTCCCATAAAAAAGCGGCCCATAAAAAGTAAGCGGTAACCGTTTTACCCTCGGCTATCCTGTTATCCGAATTTTCCAGCGCTTTAATCAACAACAACCGGGGGAAACCGTTTTCTTCAATCGCCAAACTGTTCTCTGTGGACGGAAACAGTACTTGGAAAAGCCCGTAATGCCTGAGCATTTCAAAAGTTTGTAATGCATAGCCCGATAAAAACAGCTTTAACGCTTCATCATAAAGCCTAGCGGATGGAATGCTCGCCAATAACTGCGCGTCGTTGTGTATCGCTTTTTCGCAATCACTATCCAGCTTGAAACCGAGTTTAACGGCAAAACGTACTGCCCTCAACATCCGTACGGGATCTTCACGAAAACGCATTTCGGGATCACCAATAAGCCTGAGAATGCCGGCCTTATGGTCAGCCATGCCGCCGACAAAATCCACTACCGAAAAATCTTTGATATTGTAGTAGAGCGCATTAACGCTAAAATCCCTACGCCAAACATCTTCCTCAATGGTGCCGTAGACATTATCCCTTAACAAACGCCCTTCATTATTGAGCACTTGTTTGTCGCTTTGTTCTTCTCCCGCACCTCGAAATGTCGCAACCTCAATAATTTCCCGGCCAAAGTGCACATGCGCCAGACGAAACCGACGTCCGATTAGTCGACAATTACGAAATACTTTCCTAACTTGATCAGGATCGGCATTGGTGACAACATCAAAATCCTTAGGCTCCCGTCCCAACAACAAATCACGCACACAGCCACCGACAAGGTAAGCTTCGAATCCCTCCCTTTGCAGACGATATAAAACCTTCAACGCGCTCTCACTGATCATTGATCGTGAAATATTATGCTCCGCGCGCGAATATATTTTGTTTTTTGCAGCAACAGGTTCAGTTTCATTTCTGACTGAACTAATAATTTTTTTAAAGAAGTTTAAAATAGTCTTTACACCCTGCATTATTTTTCTAATTATATTGATTATATCATTGCTAATGAATTCTAACCCAATCCGCAAGTTTCTTTTACATTCCCCTTTTGAATGGAGTAAAATTACCACTCTGATTTTTTTACCTGCAATTCTAATTTAGATCATATTGCACACACCAGATAAATATCAGACAACCATTTTTTAAACATGCGCACAAACATTAGCGTGCTTGACTGGGATTGTTATGTTCAAAAAGATTCTTAATGGCTTAATTGACCAACCTTTGTTCACCAGCCTTTTTGCAACAGATTTCTTCATTCTGCTGTTTCATAGGCCGCCATTCTTATTTTCCCTGGTAATGCTGGGAGCACTGATGGTGATGTGCATGTATTTTGGACAAAAACTAGCTTTATTTAAAATTTAGTTGGCCGTATCAACAAAGAGCACACAGCAAAAATCAGGTAATTATCTCATTGCTAAGCCTGGTTTTTTACGTCGACTAGCAGCTATGTTTTACGACCTCTTGTTGCTAATCGCTGTTTTATTTGTTGCGACTGCACTGTTGTTACCTCTAAATTCAGGCCAGGCTTTCACGGCCCAACAATTCCTTTTCCCCCTGTATCTGCTGCTAGTCAGCTTCTTCTTTTATGCCTGGTTTTGGACGCATGGTGGGCAAACATTAGGCCTGCGCGCGTGGAAAATCAAAGTACTCACCCTGGATAGAAAACCCCTCACCTGGAAACAGGCCTTGCTCCGTTTCTCTATCGCCATTCTTTCATGGGGTTTTTTAGGACTAGGCGTCTTATGGATTCTTATTGATAAAAATCAGCGCAGCTGGCACGATCATCTATCCAAAACAGCCCTATTTTTTGATACTCACGACTCAGATCACTAATCCATTACATTTATAAAATATAAAATCACATACCTTCCAGCCAGCCGACTAAATTTATTAGTGATGTCATCATGAATTGGTTTACCAAACTATTTTCCAAGCGCACCCAAAGTATTGCCCCGAAAAAAAAACCAGACATCACCCCACCCAATCATCCAAATAGTTCACTTAGTTGTTCGGAACCCGTCTTCACCGAACATACAAAACTGTCGCTGACAGCGCTAAAAAAACTGGCTCCACTTCGAGACATGGACGACGTTTATGTAGAGCAACTAGCTCACACGACCCTAGGCTATGCTCAGGGTTCCGTAATTTTTAGACTAGGCCAGAAAACCCATTTAGTTTTTTATCTACTGGAAGGCAGCATTGAATTTCAGCCGGATAGCGACAACCGCTACACTCTGTCGGCAGAGTCATCGCTGGCCAACCTGCCGCTTAATAGCGGCAAGATTTGCGGAGCAACCGCATTCGCTAAAACAGACATTACAATTCTGGCGATTTCGGGAGAATTTATCTGTCGATGGTCAGGTCAAAGCCGACAGCAGGCAGTTACCGTTGAACTTATTGATATTGAGTTACCTGAACAAATAGCCGGCAACCGTTTTTTTACCAGCTTTTCGGAGGCCTACCGGGAAAATAAATTAAGCCTGTCTTCATTGCCCAATGTCGCTTTAAAATTAAAAAAGGCCATGGAGCGGGATTTAGGCATCAATGAGGCTGTCAAAATTATCGGCATGGATGCATCTATCGTAGCCAAACTGATCCAGTTGACCAATAGCCCGATATATTTGCCCATTTCACCCATTACCAGCTGCCATATGGCGGTTACTCGCCTGGGCTTGGATCAAACGCGCAAACTGGTCATGGGCATCAGTCTAAAACAACTGTTCCGCTGCCAAAATCCGCAACTCATGGCTAAAATGCAAACCTTGTGGAAAAACAGCCTCTATATATCCAGCTTGAGTTTTATACTTGCACAGGAAGACGGTACGGTCAACCCTGAAGATGCCTTATTAGCCGGACTGGTCTGCAACATAGGTACAATACCGATATTGCATTTTGCCGAACAGTATCCAAACGAATACCCGAACTTGGATGTATTGGACTCGGCTATCCCATTTCTAAACCCGCCTGTAGGCTCGCTGGTACTGCACACTTTGGGCTTTGCTCCGGAATTAGCCTGCATCCCCAAGCACGCCGAAGACTGGTTCTACGAAAGTGAGAGCGATCAGTTGAGTCTGGTTGATATAGTCATATTAGCCAAGCTGCACAGTTATTTCGGCACCAACAGAGCTAAGGAAATACCTTACCTGAACTCTATACCTGCCTATGCTAAACTTAAAAACAACAAACTAACCCCGGACTTTTCTTTAGATGTACTGCACAAAGCACAACATCGCATCAATGCAGCCATGAACTTTCTTTCTTGATACCACTTATGAACAATCCTTTATTAGCCAACTCCACCCTGCCGTTATTTTCCCAGATTAAACCGGAACACGTAGTCCCGGCAATTGACCAACTACTAACCGAAGCCCGTTCGTCGATAGAACAGCATCTCGGCAATTGCTCCGGCATTGCTCTACCTCCTGCATCCATGCAAGTCGTTCAAGCCACACAACATTACACGTGGAAAAACCTGATCGAACCCTTGGAAGATATAGACGATAAGCTCAACAAAGCCTGGTCTCCGGTCAGCCACATGAATTCGGTGGTCAACAGCGATGAACTGCGTGACGCCTACAACGCCTGCCTGCCCAAACTCAGCGCCTATTCTACTGAAATGGGACAAAACGAAGCCTTGTTTAAAGCCTATCGTTTTATTGCCGACAGCGATGAATTTGCGACACTGGACACCGCCCAGCAAAAAATCATCCGCAACGCCCTAAGAGATTTCAAATTATCCGGCATAGACCTGGACAAGGAAAAACAACAGCGTTACAAGGACATCAGCCAGGAATTATCCGCTCTTGCCAGCAGTTATGAAGAAAACCTGCTGGATGCAACCAATGCCTGGAGCAAGCTGATCAGGGACGAACAGGATCTGGCCGGACTGCCTGAATCGGCATTGGCTCAGGCCAAGCAGGCCGCGGCAAGTCAAGACGAAAACGGCTGGATGATCACGCTGCAATTCCCGTCCTATATTTCGGTAATGACTTACGCCGATAACCGCGAATTGCGTCGAGAGCACTACGAAGCCTTCGCCACCCGCGCTTCCGAACTAGGCCCTCATGCAGACCAGTGGGACAACAGCGAAAACATGGAAAAAATCCTGGCCTTGCGCCATGAAAAAGCCCGTTTGCTGGGCTTTGCCAATTACGCGGAACTGTCGCTGGCAACCAAAATGGCTGAAAAGCCGGATGACGTAACTAATTTTCTCGAAGATTTGGCCGACCGATCCTGGCGACATGCGCGCAAGGATCTGTCCGAATTGCGTGAATTCGCCAACCAACACTACGGCATTAACGACCTGCAATCCTGGGATATGAGCTATTTTTCGGAAAAAATGCGCCAACATTTTTACCAATTGTCGCAAGAAGAAGTGAAAACCTATTTTCCGATCACCCGCGTGTTGCCCGGACTGTTTGCCATCGTCGAAAAATTGTACGGTTTGCAAATAGCAGAAATCAGCGATTTTGACAGTTATCATCCCGATGTGCGTTTTTTCCAAATCCATGACCAGGCCGGATCACTGCGCGGCCAGTTTTATCTCGACCTTTATGCCCGCGCCAAAAAACGCGGCGGCGCCTGGATGGACGATTGCGTAGGCCGTAAGCGATTTGACGATACCATTCAAACTCCGGTCGCCTATCTGACCTGCAACTTTACTCCGCCTCATGGAGACCAACCGGCATTACTGACGCATGACGACGTTACCACGTTGTTCCATGAGTTCGGTCACGGCCTGCACCACATGCTCACCCAGGTGGATCATCTGGGCGTCTCCGGCATTAACGGCGTGGAATGGGATGCAGTCGAACTGCCCAGTCAGTTCATGGAAAACTGGTGCTGGGAGCAGGAAGCACTGGCGCTGATATCCGGCCATTATCAGACCGACGAAAAATTGCCGGACGCCTTGTTTGATAAGATGATCGCGGCAAAAAACTTTCAGGCCGGCATGATCATGGTCAGGCAACTGGAGTTCAGCCTGTTCGATTTTAGGATTCACCGGGACTACGACCCAGAAAAAGGCGGCCGCATCTATGAAACCCTGGAACAAGTCAGGGAGCAGGTTGCCGTTGTTTCTCCGCCTAAATTCAACCGCTTTGCCCACAGCTTCTCGCATATTTTTGCCGGCGGTTATGCGGCGGGCTATTACAGCTACAAATGGGCGGAAGTATTGTCCAGCGACGCGTTTTCGCTGTTCGAAGAAAAAGGCATTTTCGACCAGGAAACCGGCAAAGCCTTTTTGACCAACATCCTTGAAAAAGGCGGCAGCGAGAACGCGATGGAATTATTTATCAACTTCCGCGGCCGTAAACCCACTATTGACGCCTTGCTCAGACATAACGGCATAACGGCATGAAATACAAAGACCTGCGCGACTTTATCAAACAACTGGAAAAACAAGGGGAACTCAAGCGCATTACCGTTGAAGTCGACCCCTACCTGGAAATGACCGAAATTTGCGACCGCACCTTAAAACAGGGTGGCCCCGCATTGCTGTTTGAAAATCCCAAAGGCGCCAATATTCCAGTACTGGCCAACCTTTTTGGTACGCCGCGTCGGGTCGCAATGGGTATGGGCGCAGACTCGGTCACCGAATTACGCGGTATCGGCGAGCTACTGGCTTACCTAAAAGAACCCGAACCGCCAAAAGGCATGAAGGATGCGTGGGAGAAATTCCCTATATTCAAGCAAGTGTTGAATATGGCACCTAAATTAATCAGCTCCCCGCCTTGTCAAGAACTGGTAAGAGCAGGCGATGAAATCGATCTGGGCGCTTACCCTATCCAGACCTGCTGGCCGGAAGATGCCGCGCCCTTAATTACCTGGCCGCTGGTGATTACCAAAGGCCCGAATAAGGAACGGCAGAATCTCGGCATCTATCGCCTGCAAGTCATCGCCAAAAACAAAGTCATCATGCGCTGGCTGGCGCATCGCGGTGGCGCATTGGATTTTAAAGAATTCCAGGCCGCCCATCCCGGCCAGCCCTTCCCTGTTTCTGTCGCTTTAGGCGCTGATCCTGCCACCATATTGGCTGCCGTCACGCCGGTGCCGGACTCCCTGTCCGAATACGCGTTTGCCGGTTTATTGCGCGGCAGCAAAACCGAAGTCGCCAAATCACTGCTTAATGATTTGCAGGTTCCGGCCAGCGCTGAAATCGTGCTGGAAGGCTTTATCTATCCCGGCGAATTCGCGCCGGAAGGCCCTTATGGCGACCATACCGGCTATTACAATGAAGTCGCTGATTTTCCGGTATTCACTATCGAACGAATCACCCAGCGCCAAGCGCCGATTTATCACAGCACCTACACCGGCAAGCCGCCCGACGAACCGGCCATTCTGGGCGTGGCATTAAATGAAGTGTTCGTACCCATTTTGCAAAAGCAATTCCCGGAAATTATCGATTTTTACCTGCCGCCGGAAGGTTGTTCCTACCGTATGGCCGTCATCAGCATGAAAAAGCAATATCCCGGTCACGCCAAACGGGTAATGCTGGGGACTTGGTCATTCCTGCGCCAGTTCATGTACACCAAGTTTGTGATTGTCGTTGATGACGATATTGATGTGCGCAATTGGCAGGATGTAATCTGGGCGATAACCACCCGCATGGATCCAGTCAGAGACTTAACCATCCTCGAAAACACGCCAATAGATTATCTCGATTTCGCCTCCCCGGTTTCAGGCTTAGGCTCCAAAGTAGGGTTTGACGCGACCAATAAATGGCCGGGGGAAACCAACCGGGAATGGGGCAGAACGATCGTGATGTCGCCCGAGGTGGTCAAGAAAGTGGATGAGATGTGGGATAGTTTGTTTTAGCGGTGGGAGAGAGGGCAATCCGTGAGCTATTATTTTGATAGCTGAGCGCACAGAATCTGTGCCGGTTTCAATCGAGCAGCGAGTCCTGTAGGCATCGCCTACCATTTTACAGATACCCTCAGTCAGAATAGCCTTACTTGATCGCCCGTAATAAATTGCCGCAATACAGCTCCTTGCCGGTTTTTGTCGGCATCCACAGTTGTTTTATTTCCAGTTGATGCGCGGAAAAATACTGCTCGGCAATGTTTGCCAAATCGGTCAGTTCCACTTTAGGTGAGTAGGTGTTAACCATTAAAAAAGCGCCCGGATTCATCAGTCCATACGCTGTTTCTATCAAACCGGGCAGGTGATTTTCCAACTTCCACTTTTCGCCTTTGGCACCCAACCCCCAGGCGGGTGGATCCATGATGATGCCGTCATATTGTTTGCCACGTTTCAATTCGCGCCGGGCGAATTTTAACGCATCCTCATGCACCCATTTGATGTCGGAAAGGCTACTCGACAATGGTTCCATGCATGGCTCTACCTCCGGCATAACCCACAGGGATGCCGGGGATGCAGATTCTGCATGGAGCAAAATATCTGTCGCTGCAGTGGTGCGCTGCCTATTCTCGTTGGCCCAGGTAAGCAGTTGCTTGACCGAATCCACATGCACGACTTCCGCACCATTATCGCGGGCAACCAACGATGCCGCGCCGGTGTAGGCAAATAAATTCAAGATCTTCTGACCGGCGCTAACCTGCTCTTTAATAAAACGCCAGTTTGCCTGTTGTTCCGGGAACAGGCCCACATGCTTGAATTTGGTTAGTTTTAAGCTGAAGTTTACGTTTCCGTAAGAAATAAGCCACTGCTCAGGCGCATGCGGCTTGATGTTAAGCCAGCGGCCTTGGGTTGAAGATTGCTCTTCAAATTCCCAATGCGCCATCGTCTGCCATTGGGCGTAAGGCCACCCCGACTTGAAATTGGCTTGAATTTCCGGGCGGATGGTAATGACCTGTCCCCATCGCTCCAGTTTCTTGCCGTCACCCGCATCAAGCAGTTCGTAATCAGGCCAGGGCAAGCCGTATTCGCGTAGGATTTTTTCTTGTGCCATCCACATTTTATTTCTAGATGCCGGAGCGTTTTATTTGTTGAACGGCATAGGGGGCAGCTTTAAGCTGCGCCCCTGCCACACCACCTGGCATGCGGGTCCGCACCAGGCGGTTCGAGAAGTTGAGGTCATGTGAGTTTCGGAATGCCAATGCTGTCAAAATAGCTCACCGTGAGGACTTTGTTCAAGGCAGAGCCACTGTGACTCCACCATCGACCACCACCACCCGCTGTTTGCAGGGCCAACTCGTGTGACGCGCCAAGCTTTCGTAGCCCACGATAGATTGTGGTGCCAGTCCGCCAGTGCTTCAGTTGAATCGCCCTGAGTCGATGTCGCAGCCAAGAGTCCAAATCTTTGAACGTCGTTGGCGTTTGCGCCAGTCGGAAGTAGGCCTTCCAGCCGGGCATATACGCTTGCAGTTGTTCAGCCACTTGAGCCATGCTTTGTCCACCCACCCGGCGTGTGATGAGCCTGATGCGTTGCTTAAACGTGTCGAGCGCCTTGGGTGCCACAGCAATTTTGACCGTATCGCCTGACCACCGCCGAAGGCAGTAGCCAAGGAACTTGCGCCCAAATACCGGACCCACCTCGGTTTTCTTCTCGTTCACCCGAAGGTGCAGCCTCTCATACAGGTTCCTCAGAAAGCGAAGCACCCGCTCGCCGGCTTTCTGACTGTGCAGGTAAACATTGCAGTCATCGGCATATCGGGCGAATCGATGTCCCCGTTTCTCCAAAGCCTTATCCACTTCATCGAGCAACACGTTGGCCAGAAGCGGCGACAGCGGCCCGCCTTGTGGCGTCCCCTGTTCTCGCTCCATCACCATACCCTTGGCCATGATCCCGGCTTGTAGATACCGCCTGATCAGCCGTAGAACGGCCTTGTCGGCAATACGTTTGGCAAGCCTGTCCATGAGGATGTCGTGATTAACCAGATCAAAGAATCTCTCTAAATCCACATCGACCACAACCCGGTAGCCTTCTTGCGCGTATTGCTGTGCTTTGAGCACTGCATCATGCGCACTTCGGCCAGGTCGAAAGCCATAGCTGGACTCTGAAAAAGTCGGATCGATCAGCGGCTGCAAGACTTGCAGCAAGGCCTGTTGGATCAGTCTATCGACAACCGTCGGTATCCCCAACTCCCGCGTACCACCTGCCGGTTTTGGAATTTCCACGCGCCGCACGGCTTGAGGCCTATACGTCCCGTTTAAAAGCTCTGACCGGATTCGTGGCCAATGGGTCTTGAGGAATTCCGGAGTCTGCCCGATAGTCAGTCCATCGACACCAGCACTTCCCTTGTTGGCTTTGACGCGTTTCCACGCCGCAGCCATGCTCTCACGCGAGAGAGCCTGAGCAAGCAAGTCCTCCCGCCCCAAGCCTTCTTGTTTATGAAACGCCGGACGTGTTTCATCGCGTGCCGCATCGGCTTGGGCTTCACCCTTGCCGGTCACGACCCGCTCCGGTTTCCCGGACTTCTGATGCAGTACATTTCCAAGATTCATAACTTTTCAGCTCTCCTTCTCGTTTGGCCCTTCGCTGGTCACCCAGCTACTATGGCCTCTGCTGACTTCTCGTCCCGGCTTACGCCGTCGCCCTTTCAGGCGTAAAACGAGATCTCCCCAGGTAAGAACGTGATCCTTCCCCGCACAACCGCCAGATCTACGCCACCTCTCATTGACCACAAAAGCTTCGCAGTAATGTGCCTGCTCGCCTTGATTGGACGCGCCTCATATCTGATTTTTGTTCATCGGCTCACGGTTTCTTTCCACGCTTCCTTCCCACGCTCAGTCACCTTTGCGCAGTTGCGCTTCCATTCGCTCGCTGTGGTCAGCTCACGGGAGGACTTTCACCTCCGAGATCGCGCCCATGCTGGGCGCACACATCCTCCCCCGCCTAAAGGAAGGGGGATTCCTAGTTGCCTAAGAGTGAGTGTGTATTGCTACTGCTGACTGGTTTCTGCTGCTGACGGCATTATTGCACCGTTCACTTCACAGACTAACCCCGTCTATCCGACGGTTGTTTTACTTTTGTACGGTTATTCGAGACTTCACACAATTTGCTTGGTTATCGCTGATGGTGCTTTTGAAGTCTTTTAAAACTAAGTTGCCGTCATTGAGAGAGCCTAAGCGTCCTCTGGAGGCACCATTTGATTTTAACACAATAGAGATTCATACTATGGAAAATATGAAACTGAGCCGCTTACATCTCCGCCCTGAACGGCGAAGTTTTACGCTACTTAGCGATAAAAACAGCAGCCATGGCCAAAACATTCGCATCCTTCAAAGACGTCGGCAATCAGCTTGAAAACCATCACTATGCCGATGCCGCCGAACTTTACCGCGCGGCCTTGAAAATGCAGCCCGGCAACGCCGCAGCATCCATGGGTCTGGCGATGGTTCATAACCGCACCGGCCAACCCGAAGCCGCATTAAAGCTATTGCAGGGCGTGTGGAAAGCGATTGCCAACAGCAAAAATAAAGGGGTCAAAATAAAATAAAGGGGTCAAATAAAGGGGTCAGACACCTTAATAAAAGGGTCATAATAAAGGGGTCAGACACCTTAAAAAATACACATATCTGCACGACTTTTATTTTCCTGCTATATTATTCACGTACCTTCCTTAAATTGAGAAATTAACTTATGCGAACTTCTATAGATATTGATGATCAATTGTTACTTCATGCCAAGCATCAGGCTGTTCAACAAGGCTGTACGTTGAAGCAGATTTTGGAAGATGCGTTGCGTGATTTTTTTTCGCATCAATCCTCTTCACATGAGCCGGTAAGGTTAGAAACTTTTTCCGGGCCTGGTTTAAAGCCGGGTGTTAACTTGGATAATAATCGAAGTTTGAACGATATTATGGCTGGTTATTGATGTTTTTAATGGATGTTAATGTGCTGGTCTATGCACATAGGGAGGATGCGGCAAATCATTTGGCTTATCGCCAATGGTTGGAGTCGGTTATTAATGGTCAGGCGTCTTTTGCTTATTCGGAGTTGGTTTTGAGTGGTTTTTTACGGGTTGTGACGCACCCTAAAGTCTTTGAAATTCCTTCTACTTTATCAAGTGCGCTTCGCTTTACTGAACAAATCAGGGGGCTGCCTAATGCGGTTTGTCTTGCACCCGGTTCAATGCATTGGACTATTTTTGTCGAATGTCTGGCGCAGATTAAGGCAACAGGTAACGATATACCGGATGCTTATCACGCGGCGTTGGCGATGGAATGGAGTTGTGAGTGGGTGACCGCTGACAAGCGGTTTAAGCGTTTTAAAGGCTTGAAGTTGAGGCATCCGTTAACGTTGTTGAATTCTTGATGCCCAGAAAACCACGCTTTTATCAGCCAGGCATTCCTGTCCATGTTTTTCAGCGTGGACACAATAAGGCGCCGGTGTTTTTTGATGATGAAGATTATTTGGTTTATTTACGTTGTTTAAAGGCGTCGGCTGACCTATGCGGCTGCCGGGTTCATGCTTATGTGTTGATGACCAATCATGTGCATTTGCTGGTTACTCCTGAATCTTCAACAGCTATCAGTAGGCTGTTTCAAGGTATCGGGCGGCATTTTGTGCCTTATATGAATAAGACCTATCAGCGCTGTGGGAGTCTGTGGGAAGGCCGACATAAAGGCTGTATTATTGAATCGGAAGCGTATTTTTTAATTTGTATGCGCTATATTGAGATGAATCCGGTACGCGCGGGTATGGTCGAACATGCGGCGCAGTATCGTTGGTCAAGTTATGCGGCTAATGCGCAGGGGGTTGATAATGCGGTCATTCAGCCGCATGAACAATATTTGGCGTTAGGCCGCACGCCTGAAGCTAGGCAGTCGACCTATCGCGGATTATTTGCACTGAAATCCGATGCCGATGAGTTGGATATTATTCGTGCAAGTTTGTGCTCAGGTACGCCTTTGGGTAATGAGTATTTTAAAAAACAGATTGAAACTATGGCCGGACGTAAAGTTGGCTTAATTAAGCCGGGGCGTCCTTCTTGCCACTCCGGTTCGTCGCGAATACCTCAAATCAATGGGTCAGATTGGATTGATTTTTAATTAAAAAACCAGATAAACTGCAGCTAATTGTTTTTTTAGGATCAATTTTATGGCACGTCTCCCACGAATCATCATTCCCGGCCAACCGCAGCATGTTATCGTTGTCTCGTTCCCAAGCTCTGGCTTGCGAATGCCTATCGTCAAGCTCTGCTTGACGAGGCATTTTGTCGTATTGTTCTAGCGATACGGGATGCTGGAGCATCCCGCACTGCATTCCCAAGCTGGAGCTTGGGAACGAGGCAAACAAAGTTATCATGCGCTGGCTGGCGCATCGCGGTGGCGCATTGGATTTTAAAGAATTCCAGGCCACCCATCCCGGCCAGCCCTTCCCTGTTTCTGTCGCTTTAGGCGCTGATCCTGCCACCCTACTGGCTGCCGTCACGCCGGTGCCGGACTCCCTGCCCGAATACGCGTTTGCCGGTTTATTGCGCGGCAGCAAAACCGAAGTCGCCAAATCACTGATTAACGATTTGCAGGTTCCGGCCAGCGCTGAAATCATGCTGGAAGGCTTTATCTATCCCGGCGAATTCGCGCCGGAAGGCCCTTATGGCGACCATACCGGCTATTACAATGAAGTCGCTGATTTCCGGTATTCACTATCGAACGAATCACCCAGCGCCAAGCGCCGATTTATCACAGCACCTACTTAGGCTTTAGGGATTTTTCTTTTTCACCAGTCTTATAGTGGCTACCGGTGAGTTCCGTATTATAAATTAGTTCGTCGGAACCATGTCGCAACGCCATTTGCAGACGCGAACCGACTTGCAAATTAATCTCTTTAAAAGTGATCATCCTGTTTTCACCCAAATTCTAATTCTTGTTATTTCTGAGCTAACTTTAATACAATCCCAATTGCAACTGCGCCACTTCAGACATCATTTCCCGCGACCAGGGCGGGTCAAGCACCACTTCGACATTAACACGATCGACACCGGGCAATGCGCGGATACATTTTTCCACGTCGCTCTGGATAACCGGCCCCATCCCACAGCCTGGCGCAGTCAGGGTCATGATGACATGAACATCATTCAAGCCTTCATCTACCGGGGTTACTTTGCACTGATAAACCAGTCCAAGATCAACAATATTGACCGGGATTTCAGGATCGTAAACTGTCTTCATCACTTCCCAGCAGTTTTGTTCAACCGCCGCCGCATCGGTCTCCGATACCAGCGTTTGCAGCTGATGCGATTCCTTGCCCAAGGCATCGGCATCGATCCCGGCAATGCGCACCATATGCCCATGTTCAGTGACCACGGTGTAATTGTCGCCAAGCGCCTGATGAATCGTGACTATCTGACCCTGGCTTAACGTGTCGGTATTGCCGTCAGGAATGGTAACAATATTGACATCTCGGGTTAAAACAACGTCTTCTCTTTCAGCCATAATGATTTAGTTATAAATAGAAGGTTCGGGCATCGATAGCTTGGCCGGTTATGCCTAGACTTTCTGAGCCGAACAAATACAGATAAATGGGAGCCAGCGATTTCATCGTCGGCAACTTACTTTTATCTTCCGCCGGATAGGCTCGTTTTCTTAACGGGGAGTCTATCGGCCCCGGTATCAAGGTATTGACCCGGATTTTGCCGAATGATTCATGCTCTTCGGCCAGGATGTTAGCGAGACCTTCCAGAGCTATTTTTGACACGCCGTAAGCGCCTGCATAAGCCGGAGCCTTTCTGGCCGAGGAATCGGAGGTGAAGACGATGGAAGCATGCTCGCTCTTTTGCAGTACCGGCAACAAAACCCGGCACAGCAGAAAAGGTGCATTCAAATTGACATTTAAGGTATGTCCCCAGTCTTTGGTTTTGTGCGTAGCAATGGGAGAAAAGGCGCTAAACTCTACCGCTGAATGCAAGATACCTTGGAGCGAGCCGTATTTCTCATCGATCTTGTCGGCTAATTCCTGATACTCGTTTTCATTGGCACCGGCTAAATCGAACGGGTAAATGACCGGCTCTGGCGCTTTGATGGTCAAAATCGCATCGTAAACCGCTTCCAGTTTGGCAATATTTTTATCCAGCAAAATGATATGCGCACCGTGCTTGGCTAATGCCAAAGCAGCGGTACTGCCAAGACCTCCGCCCGCGCCGGTAATTAAAATGACTTGATTTGTTAGCGGCATGATAGTTTGGCTATCCAAGTTGAAATTTGATCGGGGGACTCGATTAACGCATCGGCGCCCCAGGTTTCCGGAGTATCGCCGGGATTAATGTAACCGTAAACTGCGGCCAGGGTTTTCATTTGCGCATTCTTTCCGGCGGTAATGTCATGTAACGCATCGCCGATATAGACGCACTCTTTCGGGTCGACATCCGCCTGTTTGCAGGCCAGCAGCATCGGTTCAGGATGCGGCTTGGGATTGGCAGTGGTATCGCCACTGACGATACAGGCGGCGCGCTCGGTCAGTTTTAGCGCGTCCATCAGCGGGTTAGTGAAGCGTTTGCGTTTGTTGGTGACCACGCCCCATTTAAGCCCTTGGGCTTCAATCGCAGCCAGCGTGTCGGCCATACCGGAGAAAAAAACCGTATGTTCGGCAATATTGTTCTGGTAATGAGTGAGCATAGTTTCCAGAATATCGGCCTTTAACTGATCGTCAAGCGTAGGTTGGCTGGCGTTAATCATGGCCGCCGCACCGTACGAAATAAACGGTTTAATGATTTCAGGAACAACAATATCAAAGCCGTGAACGTTTAGCGCACGGTTCAAACATGAAATCAAATCCGGCGCAGTATCCACCAGAGTGCCGTCAAGGTCGAATAATACGCAGGATAATTTGAAGTCAGCACACATGTTTTATTCAGGACGCTTGAAGGCAGCGATGTAATTGACGTCTATGTCTTTGCCTAGGCTGAAATGCTTGCTGAACGGATTATATTCAATACCTACCATACCCTGCAATTCAAGGCCTGCGGCGCGCGCCGACTGGCACAACTCCGACGGTTTGATAAAGGTTTTAAAGTCATGAGTGCCTTTGGGCAGCATTTGCAAGACGTATTCCGCTGCAAAGATAGCCAATAAATACGCCTTGGGTTTGCGGTTGAGCGTCGAGAAAAACACCATGCCGCCGGGCTTGACCATTCTGGCGCAAGCGGAGATGATAGAGCCGGGGTCAGGCACATGTTCGAGCATTTCCATGCAAGTCACATGATCGAAGCTTTCCGGCTGCTGCTCGGCTAGATTTTCAGCGCTGATTTTTTGATAATGCGCGGTCACGCCGGATTCAAGCCCGTGCAGATCGGCAATATCAATCAGGTCTTCACTCAGATCGATACCCAACGCATCAGCGCCGTGTTTAGCCAGGCCTTCGGTCAAAATGCCGCCGCCGCAACCGACATCAACGATGCGTTTACCGGCAATATCAGCATAACGCTGAATAAACTGAAGTCGCAGCGGGTTAATATCGTGCAGAGTTTTGAATTCACCCTGGGTGTCCCACCAGCGTTCCGCCATCGAGCCGAACTTATGAATTTCGTGCGGGTGTACATTGTCTGTTGCTGTCATGGTATTAAACCGTAATCTGAGATTTATATAGTCTACTATATTAGTAGGTTATTCGTCATGTGTTGTTCTTTGTTGAGCTGTTTTTTATGCCGCATGGATTTTAGCAAGCTCCCATAGCAACACCTGACTCAGGCTGATATTTTCGATGTTCATCTTGCCACATCCAACGCAAAAAAAAGGCCGATGCAGCTGCACCGGCCTTTTACTCAGCTAATCAGTTTACAGCGTATTCACTGCGTTCAATTCTTTAAACGCTTGCTCTAAACGAACCGCCATGCCGACTTCACCGGCACGTTGCCAGACGCGTGGATCGTAGTATTTTTTGTTAGGCTTGTCGTCACCGTCAGGGTTACCGATTTGGCCTTGCAAATAACCTTCGTTTTGTTTGTAGTAGTTCATGATCCCTTCCCAAGTTGCCCATTGGGTGTCGGTATCGATGTTCATCTTGACCACGCCGTAGCTGATTGATTCCTTGATTTCTTCTGGTGTTGAGCCTGAACCGCCGTGGAAGACGAAATTCAAGGTATTCGTTGGAACACCTAACTTTTCAGAGACGTATTTTTGTGAGTTAGCTAAAATGCTAGGCGTCAATTTAACGTTACCCGGTTTGTAAACGCCGTGAACGTTGCCGAAAGAAGCGGCAATCGTGAAGCGTGGGCTGATTTTGCTTAATTCTTCATAAGCGTAAGCCACATCTTCAGGTTGTGTGTACAGCAATGAGTGATCCATATCGCTGTTGTCAACGCCGTCTTCTTCACCGCCGGTGCAGCCTAGTTCGATTTCCAGCGTCATGCCCATTTTGGACATACGCGCCAAATATTGGCCGCAGATTTCGATATTTTCTTTCAGGCTTTCTTCAGACAAATCCAGCATGTGCGAGCTGAATAATGGCTTGCCGGTTGTTGCAAAATGTTTTTCACCGGCATCCAACAAGCCGTCAATCCAAGGCAGCAGCTTTTTAGCGGCGTGGTCGGTATGCAAAATAACCGGTACGCCATAAGCTTCAGCCAGAGCATGTACGTGTTGAGCGCCGGAAATAGCGCCCAAAATAGCGGCTTGCTGGCCTTCCGCCTTAAGGCCTTTACCGGCAACAAATGCTGCGCCGCCATTGGAAAACTGGATAACGATAGCCGATTTTACTTTTGCCGCCGCTTCTAACGCCGCATTGATCGAATCCGTGTTGATGACATTGACAGCAGGCAAGGCAAAGCTGTTTTCTTTGCAAATCGCAAAGATTTTTTGTACGTCATCGCCAGTGACAACACCTGGCTTTACTGCATCTAAAATTTTCTGTGACATTAAGGATTCCTATTTCAATCTGTTACGTTGAGGGGATCAAGCCGAAAGCCATTGCGGTTGCGGATGTAAAAATACCCGCAGCCCAATACTATCTGCCGACTATTATAAAGTGTGTTCATATATTAGGCTACTTGCCAGTACGGCAACCCTGTGACAATTGCGAATTATTCGGGGCTCAGCCACTGCTACAACACATCCAATTGCGCATAAGCCAGTATCAGCCACTTGATCCCGACTTGCTTGAAATTAATCTGCACGCGTTCCTGTGCGCCTTCGCCTTCCATTTGCAACACCACGCCTTCACCGAATTTGGCATGACTGACGCGTTGCCCCAGCTTGTATTTTCCTGCTATTTGCAACGATTGCGCTTTCGGCTTTACCACGGTCACCGGACGACTCACGGTGGCGCGCATCCTGACTTCCTGTAAATGTTCCGGCGGAATCTCGCGCAGAAAACGCGATGGCCTGGGGTACGTTTCTCGACCGTATAATCGCCTGGATTCGGCATAGGTCAGATACAACTGTCGCATGGCGCGGGTTATGCCGACATAGCAAAGCCTGCGTTCCTCTTCCAGTCGCCCGACGTCATCGACGGATTGTTGCGACGGGAATAAACCTTCTTCCATACCGACCAAAAACACCAACGTAAACTCCAGCCCTTTGGCCGAATGCAGGGTCATCAACTGTACGCAATCGTCAAAATCATCGCCTTGCAATTCACCGGATTCGAGTGTTGCGTGCGATAAAAACATATCCAGATCGCTCAAGCTCCCTTCATCTTCCAGCACCGCGTCTGCTCCCGGCAGACCTGCGGCATACACACCATCCATGGCGATATCTCCGATTGCGGTGGCATCAAAAAGCCGCGCAGCGTTGACCAGCTCTTCCAGGTTTTCTACCTTCTCTTCGCCTTTGTCGACCTTGTCTTTTTGATACAGTTCAATGAGTCCGCTTTTCTCGACCACCAGCTTGACCTGTTCAAAAAGCTCCTTGCCTTCCGCCTGCCCAGCAAATTGTTTAATCAATTCCAAAAAGCCGATCAAGGCATTGGTCGCTCTTGCCGACAAGGTGCGCTGGTTAATCAGCACGATAGCCGCCGCCCATAATGAAAGGCTTTGATCCCGCGCTATAGTTCGAATTTCACCAATGGTTTTAGCGCCTATACCGCGCGTCGGGGTGTTGATCACCCGTTCAAACGACGCATCGTCATTGCGATTGGACATCAAACGTAAATAGGCCAGCGCGTTTTTAATTTCCATCCGCTCAAAAAAGCGCAAGCCGCCGTAAACCCGGTACGGTATGCCGGTGGTCATCAAGCGTTCTTCAAACTGGCGGGACTGGGCATTGGACCGATAAAGAATGGCAATATCTTTACGTAGGCCGCCCTCATTCACCCAGGCTCTGATGCGCTCGACGACAAAATGGGCTTCATCCTGTTCGTTAAATGCCGCATACAGGGAAATCAACTCGCCGTCACCGGCATCGGTCCACAATTCTTTACCCATACGACCGTCATTAACACTGATAACCTTGTTGGCGGCTTTGAGGATATTGCCGGTAGAGCGGTAGTTTTGCTCCAGCTTGATGACTTGATGATTCGGGTAATGCTTTTGAAAGCTGTAGATATTCTCGATTTTCGCACCGCGCCAGCCGTAGATGGACTGATCGTCGTCGCCGACCACAAAAATATTGTCCCTGCCCTCGGTCAGCAGCCGCAACCAGGCATATTGTATCGTGTTGGTATCCTGAAACTCATCAACATGAACCTGCCGAAAACGCTGCTGATAATACTCCAGCACATCAGGGTTATCACGCAGCAATTCATGCGCCCGCAGTAGCAACTCGGCAAAATCTACTAGGCCGGAACGGTCGCACAGTTCTTCGTAGGCTTGATATGTCCTCAGCATTTGCCGTTGGTAGAGATCGTTGGTCTCTAGGGTATGCCTGGCCCTGATACCCTCGTCTTTTTGCGCATTGATATGCCACTGCACTTGGCGCGGCGGCCACTTGTCGGCATCGAGATTCAACGTAGCCAATAGGCGCTTAATAAGCCGCAACTGGTCGCCGGAATCCATGACCTGAAAAGTGTCGGGTAATTTAGCCTGCTTGGCATGGCGTCTTAACAGCCGATGCGCTATACCGTGAAAAGTGCCTATCCACATAGATTGCGCGGACATTTTCAGCAACTCTTCAATCCTGCCTCGCATTTCTTTAGCCGCTTTATTGGTGAAGGTTACGGCTAAAATACTCTGCGCAGACACACCTTCCACCTGGATCTGCCAAGCAATGCGATGTACTAAAACACGAGTCTTGCCGCTACCGGCACCGGCCAAAACCAGCATGGCCTGCGATGGCGCGGTAACTGCCTGACGTTGAGCATCATTAAGGGGGTCTATTATTGAAGTTACATCCATTGCTTAAAGCACCTACTGTTAATATTTTTTTGCTTGCACATTTTTTAGAGCTGTGTATATTGCGTAAGGTTCAATAATGACAGACTGAACCATTGCTTTGTTAATGATAATAATAACGACACACAGAGGATTTTAAGATGAATTTTGATGTTAAACGTATGCTTAAATTTGAACACAATGTTGGTGAGAAAGAAAAAAAATACCGTTTGTATGCAGGATCTGCACTTCTGGTTATTTCACTTTTCATCCCAGGCGGTGAAGTTCTTTTATTATTAGTGGGCTTGGTTCTTGTTGCAACCGGTTATTCCGGTTGGTGTCCAATATATTCAGGGCTGAATAAAAATACCTGCGAAAAATAAAGCCGAGTTACAAAGGCACAAGACAAAAACCCGATTTAGCCTTGTGCCGTTTACTTCTTCCTACTCTTCTTTACGAAACTCACCTTCCAACACGTTATTTTCAGCCGCTTTTTCCTGCTGAAAATGCGCTCCCGCTTGAACCAGATAATTTTCAATCACGTATTGGGCGATTTTTTTGCGTAACTGCGGAATTAAACAGGCAAAGCCGATCAAATCGGTAATAAAGCCCGGTGTTAACAACAATGCCCCGCCTACAAGAATAATAGGCCCTTCAACCATTTCATAAGCAGGCATCACGCCTTGCGCCAAACTCTCCTGAAATCGCTGAAAAGTGGCAAAGCCTTGCTGTCTCAATAGCCAAGTCCCCAGTACGGCGGTCAAAACCACCAGCAAAATGGTCGGAAACACACCAACAATTCCGCCAATCTGCAGCAGCAAATAAATTTCTGCAAAAGAAATAATCAGCACGACCAGAAATAATGTTTGAAAAATTTTCATCTAAAGTTCTCTTGTTGTAGTCATCGTCATTGTTACAATATAAGGGCAATTCCGGTTAATTTCTAGGATAATATCTGACACACTCGCTTTTAATGACTGCTAATATGCCTGCTGACCATCTAATCATCTTCTGCACTTGCCCGGATAAAGACACCGCAGAAAAAATAGCCCGACTGCTGGTTGAAACCAATATTGCCGCCTGCGTCAACATCTTGCCCGGCATGACCTCCCTGTACAAATGGGAGGGAAAAATCGAATCCGCCCAGGAACATCTGCTGCTAATTAAGGCACATAAAGACCACTATCAGACCATTGAAAGCACTTTGCGCACTCATCACCCTTACGAACTGCCTGAAATAATTGCCGCGCCTATTGAGCGCGGATTACCTGAATACCTGCATTGGATAGATTCATGCCATTCTTCAAAAAAATAATTTTTCTTTGCTTCCTGTCGCTGCTTAGCCAGCCGACCTTTGCGCTAGGCGCTGACGATCTTCTGCCACCCGACCAGGCCTTCAAGGTTTCGGCCAAAGCGCTTAGCCACGACCGTGTTGAAATCGCCTGGGACATTGCCGACGGTTATTATCTGTACCGCGACAAAATGCATTTCGAATCCAAAACCGAGCAAATCCGCTTGGACGATCCCACTTTTCCGGCTGGGCAAAATAAGCATGATGAAAACTTTGGCGATGTGGTTATTTACCGCAATATCCTGAACGTCCCGATTGCCTTAACCGTCGAAAACAGCGCGTCTTCGCTGCAACTGTCGGTGCAATATCATGGCTGTTCCGACCAGGGCGTTTGCTATCCGCCGCAGAAAACCACTTTTAACCTGAAGCTGCCCACATCGGTTGCCAAAGCCGATCCGGTGAAACAACTGTTAAGCGGCTTTCAAGGCATAAAACTGAATTTGTTTGAAGATGACCTACTGCCGCCGGATCAGGCTTTCGAGTTTTTTGCAACCGTCAAAGACGCTCACACCCTGCAGGTTAACTGGCATATTGCCGATGGTTATTACCTGTATCGGGAAAAAATCCAGCTTGAAGTGGTTAACGCAGACGGCGTAAAGCTGGGCCATTACGACATCCCCCGAGGCGCGCCCAAACAGGATGAAGCCTTCGGCCTGGTTGAAACCTTTCACAACGAACTCGGCTTCGACCTGCCGCTTATCCGTTCCGACATATCGGCGCAAACTCTTACCCTACAGGCAAAATATCAGGGCTGCGCCGACCGTGGCGTTTGCTATCCGCCGATGAGCAAAAACATCGACTTGGCCTTACCCGTTGCGCTACAACCGCCAACTCAACAAGCTGAAGCGCAGGAGCTTTCCGAACAAGATGAAATCGTACAATCCTTACGCAAGGACAGCTTGCCGATAACCTTGCTCAGCTTTTTCGGCTTCGGTTTGTTGCTATCGTTAACCCCGTGCATTTTCCCGATGATTCCGATTTTATCGGGTATTATCGTCGGTCACGGCAACCGGATTACTACGAGGCGCGCCTTTTTACTGTCCCTCAGTTATGTGCTGGCCTCGGCGTTGACCTACACCGTATTCGGCATACTCGCCGCGTTGTTCGGTAGCAACCTGCAAACCGCTTTCCAGCAGCCTTGGATTATCGGCCTGTTCAGCGCCGTTTTTGTAGTGCTATCCTTGTCCATGTTCGGCTTTTATCATCTAGAACTACCCAAGTCATTTCAGGCCAAACTGCATAATTCCAGCGAAATACACCGTGACGGTTCACTCTGGGGCGCTGCTATCATGGGCGCACTGTCCTCGCTGATCGTCGGCCCCTGTGTCGCCGCGCCGTTGGCGGGTGCGCTGATTTATATCGGCCAGACCGGTGATGCTGTGCTAGGCGGTAGCGCCTTATTTTTCTTAGGCTTAGGCATGGGCGTACCGTTATTGTTGCTGGGCGCATCTGCCGGAAAATTGTTACCCAAGGCCGGAAACTGGCTTAATTCTACCAAAGCCGTATTCGGCGTGATCATGCTGGCAGTCGCGGTGTGGATGCTCAGCCGAATTTTGCCGGGCGAGGTGATTATGATGTTGTGGGCGATGCTGTTGATATTTCCGGCCATTTACCTCAGCGCCGTCGATCCGCTACCCGAAAACAGTTCCGGCTGGCGCAAGTTGTGGAAAGGCTTAGGCCTGATGATGCTGGCTTACGGATTGTTATTGTTGACCGGCTTTAGCCTGGGCAACAGCAATCCGCTAAAACCGCTGCAAGGACTCGGTTTGACTACCGCGCAAGCCGCAAAACCGGGCATTAGTTTTGAAAGGGTCGCCTCGGCAGACCTGGAAGCCCGAATCAATCAGGCCGCCGCCAATCATCAACCGGTCATGCTGGATTTTTACGCCGACTGGTGTATCTCGTGCAAGGAAATGGAAGCGTATACTTTTTCCGATCCACGCGTTAAACAGGCACTCGAAGGTTATGTACTGCTGCAAGTCGATATTACTAATAATAGCGATGACGATAAAGCCCTGCTGGCAAAATTCAAGCTGATCGGACCACCGAGTATTTTGTTTTTCGGCTTAGACAGCCAGGAAAAAACCGCACACCGGATCATCGGTTATCAGGATGCCGAAACCTTTATCAAATCACTGCAACGTAGCCAATCATGAAGCAAACAGCCTTGATTATCATTATTGCGTTTATTGCGCTGGGTTTTGGCATGACAGCACGACATGTCTTTCCACCCGCTGAAAAAATCAGCCCTAGCGCGTTACCCGAATTCAACCTGCCCGATCTGTCCGGCCATCAGCACACTATTTCCGAATGGCAGGGTAAGGTATTGGTGATCAACTTCTGGGCAACCTGGTGTCCGCCTTGCCGAAAAGAAATTCCCGATTTTATCGCCTTGCAGCAGCAATATGCCGACAAAGGTGTGCAATTTATCGGCATTGCTTTAGAGGATAAGGAACCAGTCTCCGAGTACATCGCCACCACCAAAGTCAATTATCCGATTTTATTGGGTGGAGACAATGGCATCGCCCTGGCTCATCAATTGGGCAATACTGTCGATGCGGTTCCCTATACCCTTATTGTTAACCGGCAAGGGCAAATCATTAACCGGCACCCGGGCGAGTTTTCCAAAGAGCAAATACTGGACGTTATTACGCCGCTACTGAACTGACAGTAACGGCGTAAGCGTTAGCCATCCGCGGCCAATATCCTTAAAACTCCAATTCTAAATCGGCTTCGCAAAAATTGAACTTAGCCTCTTCGGATTCTGAGCCGTCGGCATAGGCGGCTTTAACATACTGATCGCAGCCTTCGTCGTTGGTACTTGAATCCCAAGTCAGTGTAATATTGCTACCTGCTGCAATACCTGAGCCAATATCGAAATAACCCCAATCTTTCCCATCCTCAGATACCAACAGTTTGGTCATCTTGACCCGGGTATTGTTACGCACACTAAACGAATACTCTGATTCAGCTGCTACCGCATTATTGACAGAAATCATCCCCACGAACAACGATGCCGTGACTACCAGTGTGCCGACAAACTTGTGAACTTTCATGTTTTTCTCTTGGGTTAAACCGCATCGACATGTTGCGGGTGTCGGTTTTATACGCTTGCAAAAAAAACCTGTCAACGCGTAAATCACAAGCAATCATTAGCATGAACAATACTTGTAGACCACCCAACCGGACTTTCGCATAAATAACTTTTAAAATCCGCTGACTTGTGCGTAACGACTCCAAACAGCTTGAATTGTGTCGCTATCTTTTGCTAAAAATAGAATATCTGGACAAAACCTTACAAATTGGGCAAAATTAGCGGCTAATTATGCTTTTTAACCCTAACCGACTTGCAGATTGATGGCGACTATTACCGTTCTAAATGGGCCGAATTTAAACCTATTGGGCATTCGCGAACCCGGTCTTTACGGTAATCAAACTCTGGCTGACATTAGGCAACATCTGGAACAAAAGGCTGTGGATCTGGGGCATCAGCTTAACTTCCATCAGAATAACGCAGAACACGACATTGTAGAATTGATACACGCGGCTTATCATGCCCACGTTGATTTCATCATCATGAATCCGGCAGCCTTTACCCATACCAGCGTCGCCATTCGCGACGCGCTGCTGGCAACCAAGATCCCCTTTATTGAAGTTCATTTATCAAACGTTCATGCGCGTGAACCTTTTAGAAAACATTCCTATTTCTCGGATATTGCCAAAGGCGTTATCTGCGGATTAGGCGCAACAGGGTACGAATTGGCCTTACTGGCCGCTCATCAGATATTAGCCGAGAGACACTAAACCATGGATATTAGAAAAATAAAAAAACTCATCGAGATTATCGAAGAATCCGGCATTGCCGAACTGGAAATCAAAGAGGGCGAAGAATCCATTCGTATCAGCCGTTATTCTGCACCACCTCAAACGCTTGCCTATGCGTCGGCACCCGTTGTCGCCGCACCTGAGATAGCCGTTTTAACCGCTGGTTCGGCAGAAGAAAATATCACCGGTCATGTGGTCAAGTCGCCGATGGTCGGCACCTTTTACCGCTCCGCTTCACCGGGTACCAAAATTTTCGTCGAGGTTGGCCAATCCGTCCAGGTCGGCGATACCTTGTGCATCATTGAGGCGATGAAAATTCTTAACCAGATTGAGTCGGATAAAGACGGCATCCTCACTAAAGTTCTGGTTGAAAACGCCGAACCTGTCGAATACGGCCAACCCTTATTCATCATTGAATAACACCAAAAACGGGAATCTCATGTTCGATAAAATCGTTATCGCCAATCGAGGCGAGATTGCACTGCGTATTTTACGCGCTTGCAGAGAATTAGGTGTCAAGGTTGTTGCCGTGCATTCCGAGGCGGATCGAGATCTAAAGCATGTGCGCCTGGCCGATGAATCGGTTTGCATAGGCCCTGCCGCATCCGCAGACAGCTACTTGAATATTCCGGCTATTATCAGCGCGGCTGAAGTGACCGATGCAGAAGCCATCCATCCCGGTTACGGTTTTTTGTCCGAAAATGCCGACTTTGCTGAAAAAGTAAAACAAAGCGGTTTTGTGTTTATCGGCCCGAATGCGGAAACTATCCGCATAATGGGCGACAAGATTTCCGCTAAGAAAGCCATGCTGGCCGCCGGAATTCCCTGCGTACCCGGCAACAATGACCCCTTGTCGGATGACAACAAAAAAAACCTGAAGCTGGCTCAGGAAATCGGTTATCCGATTATCATCAAAGCCGCCGGCGGCGGCGGCGGCAGAGGCATGCGCACGGTACATACCGAAGCGGCGCTATTAAACGCCATTTCGATGACCAAAGCCGAAGCGGGCACGGCTTTCGGCAATCCCACGGTGTACATGGAAAAGTTCCTGGAAGATCCCCGGCACATCGAGTTTCAGGTCATGGCCGACTCGCACGGCAACGCGATACATTTGGGCGAGCGCGACTGCTCCATGCAACGCCGCCATCAGAAAGTGGTCGAAGAAGCCCCGGCGCCGGGCATCACCGAAGCACAACGCAAAGCCATAGGCGAGCGTTGCGCCAAAGCCTGTGTCGATATCGGCTATTTGGGTGCGGGCACTTTTGAATTTTTGTATGAAAGAGGCGAGTTCTATTTCATTGAAATGAACACCCGTGTACAGGTTGAACATCCGGTTACCGAAATGGTGACCGGCTTTGACATCGTCAAGGAACAACTGCGTATTGCTGCGGGCGAACGACTGTCGCTTACTCAGGATCAGGTGAAAATTCAGGGCCATGCGATTGAATGTCGGTTAAACGCTGAAGATCCCAGAACCTTTATGCCCTGCCCGGGCACTATTGACCAGTTCCATATGCCCGGAGGCCCCGGCATCCGTTGCGAAACCCATATTTACAACGGCTATAAAGTCCCGCCTTACTACGACTCGATGATCGGCAAACTGATTGCCCACGGCGAAGACCGCAAGAGTGCGATTGCCCGAATGAACACCGCGTTAAGCGAAATCATCATCGACGGGATTAAAACCAATATCCCTTTGCAGCACGACATCATGAATGACAGCGCCTTTGCAGTCGGCAGCCAAAATATCCATTACCTGGAAAAAAAGCTGGGGATTTATTAAGTTCACCACGAACAATGTCGAAAGTACGCCAGCATATATATTTACACGGCTGATTCACTGATTTAGGAGTAAATTCTATGAGGAGTTACACGGCAATTGTTGAGCGATGCCAGGATACGGGGCTTTATGTAGGTTTTATTCCCGGATTCCAAGGGGCGCATACACAAGCGGAAACGCTGGATGAACTCAATAACAATCTTCGGGAAGTTGTTGAAATGTTACTTGAGGATGGTGAACCCGTTTTGGAAGCCGAATATATCGGCACCCAAAATATCGTTGTGGCTTGAGCATGGGACACTTGCCCGTTCTTAAGCCTCGCGAGGTCGTTGCATTACTTGAAATATTGGAGTTTAGTGAGCTTCGGCAACGGGGTTCGCACAAGCAGTTTCGCCACCCTGATGGCAGATGTACAACAGTGCCATTTCATGCAGGACGCGATATATCGCCGATTTTGCTTCGGCAAATTGCAAAAGATATTGGTTTAACGGTTGAGGGTCTTCTTAATGCCAAAACCAGATAGAGCCCTAAAAGTAACCCATGCGTACCATTAAACGCTGAAGGTATGCACAGCGTACCCTACAAAGCTGGAGTTTTAGTAAACTTACCTCGAAAAACTTCAGGTCTTCGTGGTGAATAATTGACCACCCCTATACATAACTTTCTACATCATGCCCTGGCACCAAATTTCCGTTATCACCAATGAAGACCTTGCACCCCGGCTTGCCGATTTTTTCGACCATCTTGGCGCTGTATCCGTCACCTACATGGACGCCGAAGACGAGCCGGTTTACGAACCGGCTATCGGCGAAACCAAAATATGGAGCAATACCGAAGTCATTGCGTTGTATGAACTGGACGCCGAACCGGAGCTGATCAAAACCCGGGTTTACGCCCGGTTCAAGGCTGAACAGTTACACTCCTGGCGCCATGAAGTTGTAGAGGATCAGGAATGGGAACGCGCCTGGATGGAATTTTATAAGCCGATGAAATTTGCCGATAAACTCTGGGTTTGCCCGACCGATCAGGAGCAATATGAGCCCGGGACAGTTTGCCTGACCCTCGATCCGGGACTGGCTTTTGGCACTGGCACCCATCCGACCACCGCTTTATGCCTGGAATGGCTGGCCAGCCACGACTTGACCGGCAAAACCGTCATCGATTACGGTTGCGGCTCAGGCATACTGGCTGTTGCAGCAATCTTATTAGATGCCAAACAAGCTCATGCGGTGGATATCGATCCCCAGGCAATAACCGCAACACAAAGCAACGCACTAAAAAACAAAGTACAAGATAAAATTAGCTGTTACCTGCCCGAACAATTTACGCCGTTTCATGCTGACATAGTGCTGGCGAATATATTGGCAAAGCCCCTGATCGACATGGTTGAACAGATTTCCAAGCTGGTGGCTCCCGGCAGCCATTTAATTTTATCCGGCATCTTGCATGAACAAGCCGAATCGGTCATGGATGCTTATCGGCCATACATAGCATTTGACGCACCGGTACAACAGGAAGACTGGATCAGGCTTGAAGGCATCAAGCGCTAAGCTAATTTCTGCCAAGGACTCTAGCAGATTCTTGACAGCATGATCTCTCTCGGGAATTCTCCAAGTATCGCATCAGCATCAACTTAAGGCATATCCGCCTGAACATCGCCATACTGAAAAGTCGGCGGTTACACTTTTTAACTCATTTAACGACAATGGCACATCCAGAAATTTATTTAAAAAAGAACGAAGACAAACGTCTGCGCAAAGGCCATCTATGGGTTTTCAGCAACGAAGTCGACACCAAGCGCTCACCGCTTGAACAGTTCAGCGCAGGCGATCTGGTACAGGTAAAAAGCGACGACGGCAAGGTAATGGGTACTGCCTACATCAACCCGAAAACCCTGATATGCGCAAGGCTTTTGTCCAGAAAACCCAACTTAAAATGCGGCGCCAACTTTTTCAAAGAACGCTTGACTACCGCGCTGGCGCTACGGGAACGACTGTTCGACAAACCCTACTATCGCCTGATATTCGGCGAAAGCGACGGCTTGCCCGGTCTGGTCATCGACCGTTTCGGTTCGGTATTGTCGGTGCAGATAACTACCGTCGGTATCGAACTGCGTAAAGAATCGTTGTTTACTGCGCTGATTGAATTGCTGAGTCCCGAGGCTATTATCCTGAAAAACGATAACAGCCAGCGACAACAGGAAGGCTTAAGCCTGGAATCCGAACTCGCTTACGGCAAACTCCCCGAACCGCTGATCATTGAAGAAAATGGCGCTCAATTTAAAATCGACATACTGGGCGGACAAAAAACCGGCTGGTTTTACGATCACCGCAGCAGCCGCGCCCAATTAGCCGGTATTGCAAAAGACCAACGGGTGCTGGATTTATTTTCCTATACCGGAGCATGGGGCATTCCTGCCGCGTTAGCCGGAGCTTCCGAGGTCACTTGCGTAGATACTTCGGAAAATGCGCTGGCATTAGCCAAGGAAAATGCAGCACTCAACGAGGTTCAGGACAAAATGCATTTTGTGCGTAGTGATGTGTTTGAATTTCTAAAGCAAGCTCGTTTGGAAAACCAGCTCTATGATATTATTGTACTGGATCCTCCTGCTTTAATTAAACGCAAAAAAGATTTCAAACAAGGCTACGAAGCCTATCGCCGCTTGAATCACCTGGCTTTACAGGTATTGGCCAAGAACGGCGTATTGATTTCGGCATCTTGCTCTTATCACCTGAGCCGTGAAAATCTGCATGAGATTTTGCGCTCCTCAGGACGACACATAGATCGTCATCTGGTGTTTTTTGCAGCGGGAGGCCAGGGGCCTGACCATCCAATCGACCCGGCCGCTCCCGAGACCGAATATCTGAAAACTTTTTTTTGTTCTGTCTCATCAAGCTTGTAAAATATGAGGCTTCTATATGGGCGATGCAAACGATAAGAAACCCTGCGTACTTTGCGGGCAACCGGTAGAAATTACCGGTTTTTCCCTGACCACGAGTGATGGTCTGCAAAAATTTTGCTGCGCCGGCTGCCTAAGCATTTATCAGTTATTTAATGAGGATAAGACAAAACCTACGATAACCCCCCTACTAACCAAGAAAAAATGAGGATATAAAAATAATGAAAGCCTGCGATTCCTGTTCCGGCCGCGTTGAAATCGGCAAAAACCATAAAAAAATTCCCATCTGGCAAAGAGGCATCGGCATGGTCTTGATCTACCTGCCTTTACTGACCTTCCCTTTTGTGATTGCAAGCGCCTATCTGACCTACTATCACTTGCGCATGGAAGGCGCTACCAACCTTAAAACCTGGGCTGATTTCATCCCTGACCGCGGCAGTCATCGTTATAACCTGAAAAACCAGATCACTATGGAAGGCTCTTTCGCAGCCAGCATGGCTCAGTCAAAACTGTTCTGGATACTGAACTGCACTTGGTACTGCCCTTACAGCGTTGCCTTATTCGAATGGCATGCCTATATGGTCAAGATCGTGGAAAACTGGTGGTGTCCGTTCACCCACGAGAAAAAAGAAAGTTATAACAATGCCAGCATCGATAAGTCGTTCTGGCATTTATATCCTGAAGATATTACTAAATTGGAAGCGGAAGACCGGGAAAACCCAATTTGGAATGATGCCGAAAACAAGTGATTTAGGCGAAGGGCGAAAGGCGAAAAAATCTCCCTTAGCCCTTTCTTTCACCGCTACTAAGCAGGCATAGCTATCTACACAAGTCATCATAGCCGGACGGGGCAACGCTCGTTCCCACGCTCCTGAGACTGTGAAAGTATTATCCAAATCGAGCTGAAAAAAATTATTTACCACAGAGAGCACGAAGGACACGGAGAAAATAACAGCATTAATTCAAGGCATTAAAAACTTCGTGCTCTCGGCAACTGCTCCTGCGTTGCTCTACCTCCTGCATCCTTGCAGTCGTCCGTGTTCTTCGTGGTTATTTTCTAAATATGCATACTTTCACAGTCTCTCCTGCGTGGGAACAAGCGAAAATTTGCATTGACTGCGTTGCTACGATTTTTTCGCCTTTCGCCTTTCGCCTTTCGCCTTTCGCCTTTTATCTCTCATGCACATTGGCCCTTATCAACTTAAAAACAATCTGATTCTGGCACCTATGGCCGGTATCAGCGACCGTCCGTTCAGGGAATTGTGCACGCAATTCGGTGCAGGTTTGGCCGTATCTGAAATGGTGGCCTCCAATCCGGCTTTACGTCAGCACAAAAGAACGCTGTTGAAAGCCAATCATGACGGTGAAACCGGCATACGTTCGGTACAAATTCTGGGCACCGACCCTCAACTTATGGCTGATGCGGCAAGACTCAACGCTCAACGGGGCGCTCAGATCATCGATATTAATATGGGTTGTCCGGCCAAAAAAGTGTGTTCAGTTGCCGCAGGCTCGGCGCTAATGAGAGATGAAGCGCTGGTAAAGCGCATACTGGATGCTGTCGTTAATGCCGTCGATATTCCGGTCACCTTAAAAATCCGTACCGGTTGGGATTTACACAGCCGTAATGCTGCCAAAATAGCCCAAATAGCCGAAAATTCCGGCATTGCCGCGTTGACTATTCATGGCCGAACCCGAGCCTGTAAATTTAACGGTCAAGCCGAACATGACACCGTTAAACAAGTGAAACAAGCCATCAGCATTCCGGTTATCGCCAACGGCGATATTGATACCCCGGAACAGGCTCAATTTGTACTCCAGGCCACCGGTGCCGACGCCATTATGATAGGCCGCGCCGCCCAAGGAAATCCATGGCTATTTAGTCAAATAAGTCACTTTATCAACCACGGTAAACACCTTGAAAAACCAACAGTTACTGACATATACAGCATACTCATGAGTCATTTGGACAAACTATATAGCTTCTACGGCAATGCAAGCGGTGTTAAAATAGCCCGTAAACATATAGCTTGGTATTTTAAGCATCTTGAGTCCGTGGCTCCGGATACCAAAATCAACATCAACCAGGCACAATGTCCATCCGAACAAATAGCGCTGATTCATTCGGCATTTAATCTTTTAACTACCGACAGTGCTGCATAATATGAACGCATCCCAAAAAAGTGCCGAAATCATCAACATAGACAGCAAAAAAAACGCCGCCATTCCTTTATCTGCACATGTTAAACAGACCGTGGAGCAGTATTTTTTGCACCTGAACGGTCATGATGCGGTGGGTCTGCATGCGATGGTTATCGGCGAAGTCGAAAAACCTTTATTGCAGGCGACCCTGGAACACTCCGGCTTCAACCAAACCAAAGCGGCCAAAGCATTGGGTTTGAGCCGCAGCACCTTGCGCAAAAAACTGGAATTTTACGGCCTGTCCTAAGACGCCAGCAAGCCGGATTTTTAATCCGCTCTAGCTTTAATCGCCCTCACCTTTCATTGAAGAGACCTGCATGAACAAAAAAGTCACTCGCGCGCTGATCAGCGTATCCGACAAATCCGGTATCGTTGATTTTTGCCGTGAACTCGATCACTTAGGCATCGAAATCCTATCTACCGGCGGCACTGCCAAAATCTTGGCTGAACATCATATTCCGGCGACCGAAGTATCCGATTACACCGGTTTTCCGGAAATGATGGATGGCCGTGTCAAAACCTTGCATCCCAAAGTCCACGGCGGCATTTTGGCGCGTCGCGGCATCGATGATGCAGTAATGGCCGCGAACGGCATTAAACCGATCGATATGGTGGTGGTCAACCTGTACCCGTTTGAACAGACTATCGCCAATCCTGACTGCGATTTTGCCACCGCCATTGAAAACATCGACATCGGCGGCCCGACCATGATCCGCGCCGCCGCCAAAAATCATGCCGATGTCGCGATCATCGTCGATCCGGCCGATTACGCAGCGATTATTGCTGAACTGAAAAACAACAACAGCGGACTCGCGCAGCAAACCCGCTTCAATCTGGCGCTAAAAAGCTTTGAACACACCGCGCGTTATGACACCGCGATTGCGACCTACTTGGGCAACATTAGCCGCGCCAGTTCCCGACAGGCTTGCGGCATACACACCCTCCCTGGCGATAACGGCGTCCAATTTCCCGACACGCTGAATTTGCAGTTTTACCATAACCAGAGCATGCGTTACGGCGAAAATCCGCATCAAAATGCGGCGTTTTACCGGGAAAAATCACCGGCTAGCGGTACGATTGCCGCCGCCAAGCAACTGCAAGGCAAGGAGCTGTCCTACAACAACATTGCCGATGCCGATGCCGCGCTGGAATGCGTCAAGTCGTTTAACGACCAGCCTACCTGCGTGATCGTCAAGCACGCCAACCCCTGCGGCGTAGCCCAGGCCGACAACCTGCTTACCGCCTACGACCAGGCTTATGCAACCGACCCGACCTCGGCATTCGGCGGCATCATCGCGTTTAACCGGGAACTGGACGAACCGACAGCGGCTGAAATCGTCAAGCGTCAATTTGTCGAAGTCATTATTGCACCGTCCATCAGCGCAGCCGCGCAAACCGTTTTGGCGGCAAAACAAAATGTGCGCGTGTTGGAATGCGGCACCTGGAACAATGCCAATCAAGCTTCCCTCGATTTCAAACGCGTTGCCGGCGGCTTGCTGGTTCAGGACAAAGACATCGGCGAAATAACCGCCGCCGACCTCAAAATAGTCAGCAAACGCGCCCCGAGCGAACAGGAACTGGCCGATTTGCTGTTCGCCTGGAAAGTCGCCAAATTCGTCAAATCCAATGCGATTGTGTACTGCAAAAACGGCCAGACTATCGGCGTCGGCGCAGGACAAATGAGCCGGGTTTATTCGGCCAAAATCGCAGGCATCAAAGCCGTTGATGCGGGCCTGGATGTGCCAGGTTCGGCGATGGCTTCCGACGCATTCTTCCCGTTCAGGGACGGCATTGATTCCGCTGCCGAAGCGGGTATCACCGCCGTGATTCAGCCCGGCGGCTCGATGCGGGATAATGAAGTCATTGCCGCAGCCGACGAGCACAATATCGCGATGGTCTTTACCGGCATGCGCCATTTCAGGCATTAATTAACAAAGCATAAACTGTGGGGGCGACTTCAGTCGCCCTTTAACATATGGGCGACTGAAGTCGCTCCCACAAAGCACACGAGAAGCACCATGAAAATCCTCATCGTCGGCAGCGGCGGACGTGAACACGCCCTCGCCTGGAAAGCCAAACAATCATCCAAAGTCGAAAAAGTGTTCGTCGCGCCCGGCAATGCCGGTACCGCGCTCGAACCGGCTGTTGAAAACATCGCCATTGCGGTCGACGATATTGCCGCGCTACTGGCATTCGCCCAAAAAGAAGCGATCGACTTGACCATCATCGGCCCCGAAGTACCGCTGGTTTTAGGCATCGTCGATCGTTTCCAGGAAGCGGGTTTAAAGTGCTTCGGTCCCTCAGCAAAAGCCGCGCAACTGGAAGGCTCGAAGACTTTTTGCAAAGATTTCATGATCCGCCATCACATCCCGACTGCCGCGTTCCAATCCTTTACCGACCAACAGCAAGCTATTGCTTACATCAAGCAACAAGGCGCGCCTATCGTGGTCAAGGCGGACGGCTTGGCGGCCGGCAAAGGCGTGATCGTCGCCCAAACTGAGGCGGATGCGATAGCGGCTGTCGAAGACATGTTATCCGGCAATGTATTCGGCGAGGCCGGTAATCGTGTCGTCGTCGAAGAATTTCTGACCGGCGAGGAAGCCAGTTTTATTGTGATTGCCGACGGCAAACACGCCTTGCCGATGGCGACCTCCCAGGATCACAAAGCCCGCGATAATGGCGACCAAGGCCCCAATACCGGCGGCATGGGCGCTTATTCCCCGGCTCCTGTGGTCACCCCTGAAATACACCAAAAGGTTATGCGCGATGTGATCGAGCCGACCTTAAAAGGCATGGCGGAAGACGGCCTGCCTTATACCGGCTTTCTGTACGCAGGTTTGATGATTAGTGCCGACGGCTCCATTAAAGTGCTGGAATACAACTGCCGTTTTGGCGACCCTGAAACGCAGCCGATCATGATGCGCTTGAAAAGCGATCTGGTAGAATTGTGCGAAGCCGCCCTAGCTGGAAATCTTGATAAGACCACTAGCGATTGGGACGAGCGCGCCGCCTTAGGCGTGGTTTTGGCAGCTGACGGCTATCCAGATGCCTATCAAAGCGGCGCGGTTATTTCCGGCTTGCCTGGCGAGGAGCGCGAAGACAGCAAGGTTTTTCATGCAGCCACCCAACAAGTTGGCGATGATCTGGTCACAGCCGGCGGTCGGGTCTTATGCGCTTGCGCTTTGGGTGATGATATTAAGGAAGCCCAAAGCAGAGCCTATGCGCTAGCCGACCATATCCATTGGGATAAAGCCTATTACCGCACCGATATTGGCTTTAAGGCTATTAAGAAATGAAATCCAAATAATTTAAACTCGCGATAAATTGTAGGGACGACCGGCCGGTCGTCCCTTGCGCAAAGGATTGAGTGAATAAGGCGCACCCTACGCCTCAATAACAGCAGATTCAATTCTTGCGTCCAGTAAACATCATGACATTGACACTACAAAAATAGACACCTTCTGAGTCCGCTTGCTCAAGGCCAGTCTGCCAGCGGTAGAGCTCCTTAGCCGTAATGACACCCGCCTTAAGGGCTTCCTGTTCGATTCTTTCTGCCTGCGTTGCCTGGCGTGCCAAGGCATAACTGGGAGTAGCCACAGGAAACACCTCAAATGAAATATCAGCCAAATTTTGTTGTTTGAATAAGCGGTATAATTTTCGCCCTGAGTAGCCATTATGCAAAGAGGATTCGGCCAGAAAGCGAGCCAGGCGGCGCTCAATATCAGTTTCATCGCTATCTGTTGACAAGCCACCCCAATCGGTATCCGCAACGACTACCCATCCGCCTGGTTTAGTGACACGGGTCATTTCAGCTAAAGCTGGTGCGGGATTAGGTAAATGCTGAAACAACCGCTCACTACGGCAGGAATCGAAATAATCGGTTGCAAACGGCAGTGACATAGCATCAACGCGTTTATGCCTAACCCATGTATTTACACCAGCTTGCTCAGCACGTTGCTCGGCTTCGGCAATCATGACTTCATCGTAATCCGCGCCAATGACTTGTCCGTTTACACCAACCAATGGCGCCATTGGTATGGTGTCAGTACCCGGACCACAGCCCAAATCTAGCACCTTATGCCCCGGCTGAATTTGCATCAGAGCGTAGGAGCGTTGCTTAATGTGATTGAGTTGATTTCCAATGATGTGGAGATATTTCGGGTCTACATAGCCTTTGAGTCGTGCCATTTTTTATCCTTCATTACAGTTTGTGCATCATAATTGAATTTGCATTCAAGAATTTCAACCCTTGAAATTTTTCATCCACAAGGCAACGAATAATTTTACCGCAGATCAAGCTCAGGAAGTATAGCTCAACAAGCAAAATCTTGTTTTTGTTCATCAGTTCAGCGTGGTATCTTTCGTCCCTGATCAAACATGCGAATGAACTCAGAACCTACACCTCGATAGCTTTTTATTCCGATAGAAACTATACTCGGTTGAAGTTTTCCAGGAGCGGAAACAAGCAGTGATTTTCTGAAGTGCCCTTTTATCACCTTGATGCCGGTTTAGTTGCTGTTGTAACCTGAAAAATTTCAGATTGCATAATACGCAAAATCTCCTATCCAAGTTATTCAAAAGAATTTTGTAGTAAATAGTTATCACCTATCACGCCTGATCAAATAAGAGACAAGCACTTGACCACTAATATTATTGCTCATTTTGATGAATATTTTGAGATGATACCGGCAACCTCTGCTGAACTTAAAAATGAAGTGTATAAACTGCGCTATCAAGTGTACTGCATTGAAAATGAGTTTTTAAATTCTGAACACTATCCTGATGAACTGGAAGTTGACGACTTTGACCGGCAATCGATCCATTACCTGATTCGT
Source organism: Methylobacter arcticus (assembly GCF_050917435.1). Classification (NCBI taxonomy): domain Bacteria; kingdom Pseudomonadati; phylum Pseudomonadota; class Gammaproteobacteria; order Methylococcales; family Methylococcaceae; genus Methylobacter; species Methylobacter arcticus. The sequence goes on along the minus strand of NZ_CP159583.1, from coordinate 411,527 downwards.
CACCGCAAGTCTGGAGATTATGCCGCAACAACTCGCCTTATCCTTCCTGGTACCGATAACCCGGAAAAATTATTTCCACTTGAACTATATTGCGAAATTGATAATTCTGGAGTGATGCAGCCTATTAATCGAGAGCACCTGGGAGAAGTATCACGATTTTGTGTATCGAAAGAATTTAAAAAAAGAAAGAATGAAACGCATACCTTAGCTGCTATCGGTCCTGATCAGCAGGACTATTTTACATCAGACGAGCGACGGGCTTTTCCGCTGATTAGTCTCGCCTTAATCGCTTGTGTCATTAAAGCGAGCCATGAAAACGACATTCGCTATTTATATGCCACTATGGAACGGTCGTTGTTACAATTTTTATCAGCATTGGGCATCAATTTTATAAAAATTGGTCCACAAGGAGATTATCACGGCCCACGATGGCCGACTGTCATAAAAATAACGGATTTGCTTGACTGTGTAGCTGAAAAAAAACCGAATATATGGAATTTTCTCACTAATGAAGGAAGTTTTGGACAAACCCGGCCAATTGAGAAGCCAAGCAAAGCCGCAAGGAGTAATAGTTGGGTGGGTACATGAAGTAATCGCTCAACCTTGACAGTACCCAGTCATCAACCCAGGCTGTTTAAAGCCAGTTTTGAATGCCGATGGTAAGAAGTCTCAAGCTGGCTTTAGATACACGAGGCTTGAGCTTCCTATTTAAGCCGGGACAGCGATTTAAAATTTGATAGCACTGATGTTATGTCATTGTGGGAGCGATGAGGGCATCGCTCCCACAATAGTCCCAACTGTCCCAATCTACCTTATGCAGATTGCATTCCCTAAGTCAATAGCATGGAGACATCAAAAGTTAACCGATGCTTCAAGATAAAAGCTTCTTCCCGGCATAGGCAGATTTTGAGGCAACTGGAACGCCGCCGGTTCATAATAATTAGTATCGAACGCATTGCGTAAAGAGGCCGCGAGATTGAGATGCCCAAACAATTTTTTACCCCGTAGTGTTAAATCAATGGTTTCGTAATCACTCAACTGTCGGTTATCGCCTGGTAATCGGGTTCTACCACCTATCCAGTTAAGCTGCGGCTGTAATTGCCAGTTCGGCATAAATTGCCACTGCAAAGCAACATAAACTTGATGTTCGGGTACGCCCGTAACCAATCGATTGGTTACTTCGTTAGTGGCGTGCTGCCACGCGTAATTGCCTTTTACATTCCATTGTTCAACGACTTGCCAGTTAAATTCCAACTCTGTTCCATAGCCGTTTTGATTACCGCTATTCTGATAGCTATTTGTTTGTCTGCCTGAATCAGGCACTGCCGCTATAAGATTGTCAATTTGATAATAATACACATTACCTGCGGTTCTCAGTGCTGAAAATGGCCGGTAATCTATAGCCCATTCATAAGTATTAATGGTTTCGGGCTTTAAGTTTTTATTGCCCAGCACGACCGGATTATTCTGGGTAAACTGTTCTGCAAAATTGGGCGCTCTAAATGCCTTGCCATACAAAATCTTGCTGGTGATTTGTTCATTAATATCCCAAACTAGAGCAACACGCGGATTGACGGTTCCGCCAAAGTCAGAATAATCGTCATAACGCAGGCCTGCAGTCAACAGCCAATCTTCAGCGAGTTGCCATTCATCCTGCGCGACTAAAGACCAGATGCTTCGATGTGTATCCGGCAAATAGACAGAAGGCGTACCCGTTACATTGGTTAATGTATCATTAACCGCAGCGGGTAACGGCTCACCATAGCCGTAATTTCTACTGTCACTGGTCGTAGTTTCTTCATAGCGAAAGCCGGTGCTAAAGCGCAGTATATGATTATCCAGTCCCGTGTAAATTGAGCTCAATTCAATTGCGGGAATCTTCTCTATTCGACCTAAATTATTATTGACACCATTAGGAAATGAAACGGGTGTACCTAAAGGACTAATATTCCCATCAAAACCTATGGGCAACACAACGTTATCAGGAAAAAGCTGTAATTGTCGAGCCTGAAAATCAGCTTGCTGATAGCTGGCATGAGCCGTCAATTCCCAGCTATCCAGCCAGTCTTCAGTGGAAAAGCGCACATCGCCTAAATATTGTTCACCGTTGCCAACGCCATTTGGATCCAATGCTCCGGCAGCACCCGCACGGGTGCCTGCGTTAATTGAATTAAATGCCCAGAAACCGATATCCCAATGCTTGCGCTGCAGATTAAGATGGCCGTTAAGAGTTTCATAGCGAGTATTCAATGCGCCTGGGGCATGAGAAGCTTTCGTTCCAAATGCCGTATCAAAGCCGGTTTGAGCATCGGCATTGACCATACTCCCGTTATCGCCACTGGTATGCTGATATTGCAGACTGGTCGCAACGTCCCAGCCTGCCCACTGAGCGCCATACTGTCCCCACCCGCTCTGAGTGTTATGATCACCTATCCGACCACCTACCGTTGTACCATCAATATCCTTGGCTTTTTTGGTAATGATATTGATAACGCCGGCAAATGCATCCGCACCATACAATGCAGAGCCCTGCCCCCGGATAACCTCCACTTGCTGAATAGCCTCAATAGGCAACTCGGTACCTGTCATTAAGGTGCCACTAAAAGGCGTGGTAATACGGGTTCCGTTTAATAGCATCAAAACCTGTGAGTTTTGGGTATTACGGATACCACGCATAGTGTAACTATAATCATAGGTATTTTCCTGAAGACTGGCATGAACCCCCGGCACTGTTTCCAATACCTCATGCAACTCGGTCGCGCCCATCGATTTAATTTGCTCGGCGGTAATCACACTGGTCACTGCAGCGGACTGAAAAATAGGTTTTGATGTGCCGGTAGCAATAGAAGTAACAGCAATTGCACCCAATTCATCCAGAGACAGATCCATTAAGTCTTCAGCGCTGGCATCACAGGAACTAAAGTAGCTAACAGTCGCTAACCAGCTAATAATTATGGACAATTTAACATTCATTTTGATGCCGAGGTAAAGGGTTTTATAAGTTTTAGTTCATCCAGAGGCACGGGTTTGCCAATACCGTAGCCTTGCGCATAATCTACGCCTAGAACATTTAGCAAATTAAAGATTTGTTCGTTTTCAACAAATTCGGCAATCGTTTTTTTGCCCATAACATGCCCGACTTCGTTAATTGATTTCACCATGGCAAGATCCACTTTATCATTAAGCATATCCTTAACGAACAGGCCGTCAATTTTAAGATAATCGACCGGCAGGTTTTTTAAATAGGCAAAAGAAGACAAACCGCTGCCAAAGTCATCCAATGAAAATAAACAGCCGCGCTCTTTTAATTGCTTAATAAATTTGGTTGCATAGGATAAGTTGGCGATAGCGGCGGTTTCGGTAACCTCAAAACAGATTTTATGCGCGGGGATGGCCCATTTGGAGAACTGTTCAGAGATAAATGCCAGCATGGTTTCATCAGACAACGACAGGCCGGATAAATTGACTGAACACAACGATAACTCATCAATAAAGCCCGGCTTCGTTGCTATCCATTCAAACAAATGACTAATCACCCAACGGTCCAGCAAGGGCGCCAGGTTATAACGTTCTGCCGCCGGTAAAAATGCGCCGGGGGGAATAATGCCCCCATCATTGTCCTGATAACGAACCAACGTTTCAAAATGCATGCCTTCCTCATGAGGAGTAATTGCTACTATCGGCTGCCCATACAAGCAAAAACGGTTTTGTTCCAGACCCTGCTGAATTTTTTCTACCCATTGCATTTCTCCCTGTCTCAACGCTAACTCTTCATCATCAGGACTAAACACATGCACCCGGTTTCGACCATTATCTTTCGCCACATAGCAGGCGGAATCGGCCTCTTTAAGCAGGTTGACGGCATTACCACTGGAACCGTTTATCGCTGAAATACCGATACTCACGCCGATGGTAAAACTCCTATCTTCCCAGGCAAAACGGAAATCTTTAACCAAATCGCGTAAATTTTCGCACGCTAAAAATGCCTCATTTAATGAGCAATTAATCATCAACACGCCAAACTCGTCACCACCCAGACGGGCTACAAAATCCTGTTTCCTTACATGTGTCCTTAATAAATCACCCAACTGTCTGAGCAATTCATCGCCGGCAAGATGCCCGCAGGTATCGTTAACCACTTTAAATTGATCCAAATCCAGATAGCACAAAACATGCTCCGAATTATCGGCATAAGCCAATGCGACTGCCTGCTTAATATAACTATCAAACTGACTGCGATTAGCCAAGCCGGTCAAGGCATCGTGGCTCGCCTGATAAGCTATATTTTCACTCAATAAGCGAGCTTCTGTTATATCTTCACCCACCAGCAACAAACTGTTTTGCTGATGTTCATTTTCGACCAATCTCGCTGTGGCCCTAACCCAAATAATCCTGCCTTTATGACAAATCTGTCTAAGCTCCTGCTTATAGACCCGTAAAGGGCGCGTCAAGCAACATTCAACCAAATCATGGATGATAGGCAAGTCATCCCCATGAACAAAATCAAAAATCGAACAACCTTGCACTTCGTCAACAGATAAACCCAGATGCCTGGCCCCGGTACGATTAACCGATAAAATGCGACCGTCTATCTGTAGATTAAATACCATCGTCGGATTATCATCATAAAGCGCCAAATAACGGTCTTTTGCCAGCGTCAAAGCCTGGTTTTGAGCCGCAACAGTAGCAATCAAGCCATTAAAGGCGTCAACCAGAACGCCTAACTCGTCATCATTAACTTTATCCGCTCTTAACGAATAATCTTGTGTCTCGCTAATTTTTTTAACTTTATCGACCAGTTTTTTGATCGGCGAGGAAATAAGCTTCAACAGCGGGGTTGACAGGAAGAAGGTGAGTATCGATACCCCCGCCAGCACAAAAAATATCAGCCCTATAAATTGCACTTTACGCCAGTAAGCCAGAGTCAAATCGGCCTGAATATAAATGGCACCGACTTCCGCTGCATCGACAACGATTGGCTGAACTACACGTAAATGAGTGCTTTCAAATCGGGTTTTTTCAGCCTTAACCGATACAGGACAGGTCCATTCCTGATCCCTGTTTTTCTGTAATTGTGCAAAAACAGCGTCTTGCGCATCATAAAAACAAGCCGCTTGCACGTCTGGCAGGTTGTTAAATACAGCCAAATTTTCATTAGCCAAGTCTCGGTCCTCGAACATTAATGCAGCGGTACTGCGATTACCTACCATTTGAGCCAAGATTGACAAATCATCTCGGGTATTTTTCTGAAACTCTGAGATCTCAAGCACAACCAAAAGCAGGCCGGCAAACAGCAGAGAGGTAATACTGGAAAACAATAAAATGAGTAGCAATTTGTGATTTATTGGCAGATTACGAATAAATTTAATCATTGTTTTCTCCCTCAATCAGTTCAGCAACTTCCAATAATTTTGCGCTGATTTTTAAACCACTCTGTTGTAGAGCTTTCAGATTAATCTGTAATTTAATTTTGCCCAGTCTGTTAACAAAACCAATCATTCCCCCTTGAGCAGCAAACTCGTTACTTTCTCCTACGGTTAATGATGTATGGGTATCGTCAATAACCAACATGCCTTTGAGCAACACCTTATCTTTGATAGCGGCATTGATAAAAAGAATATGGCAATGCTGCTTTTTATTAAGACTATTCATCCTGAATAGTTTAATAGGTCGTCCAAAAGCTGATCGCTGTTCGATAGGGTCTATTAAAGTGCCAAAAGGATCTTCACCCACAATACAGAGATTAAAGGTTTCGTTCCCATCCTCAGGCCAAGTAATAAATTTGGTGAAATTGTATAAATAACCGGCTTTTACTTTATATTCGACATCGGCATCATCAGCGATGACCTGCTGTGAAAGCAATAAGACTACGCTAAAAAAAACACCTAATAAGTTGATAATATTCATCTATTCTGGCGCGTAGGCTAATTGGATAAGTATAGATATTTTTGCTGTATTTGTTATTTTTCCATCTAAATCTTGTTCATTTACGACTTCAGCCGTTTGTTGATGTGCCTTCATTTTTTCATTGCTAAAGTAACTGAGTTAAAGCGTGTTGATTAGATATAAATCGCTACTTAAGTTTATATTAAAAAAAACCGAAGAAACGAAATTTTATTTTCTTTCTTGAGGCTCTAGTTAGAGTCTTCATGACGAATCAAGCCACCTTAATCTGCCGAAACGTCAAATTAATCCGGGGCATTTTCATTTTTTTGGTTTTAGGCAGCGCATGCATCCAGTGGTGTTGCAAGGTGCCGGACATCACTAACAAATCGCCGTGGCCTAAAACTATATCCAGTTTTTCTTGGCTTTTTTTATGACGTAGCTTGAATAGGCGCTGATCGCCCAAGCTCAATGACGCAATCACCGGATTTTTCCCCAGCTGTTTTTCATCATCGGCATGACATCCCATCGAGTCTTTACCGTCACGGTATAAATTGGCTAATACGCTATTGAAAGCACAGTGGCATTGCTGCTCCAGCTTCTCCCTGATTGCCTGTAACGCCGGAATCCAAGGCATCGGCTGATGATTAACGCCCGAATAACTATACCAGGCACCGGGATCACCATACCAGCATATCAGGCGAGGCACTTTAACCCACCTGCCGTAGATAAAAATGGCTTCTTCCTGCCAAGCCAAATCGGCATGTAACTTTGCAAACAGCAAATCAGCCTCCGGCAAGCTGTAAAATTGTTTGATTAGATAAAGCTCGCCGTCAAAGGGGACTAGGTTGGCTGTCATTAACGCGCAGCAAAAAACCGTTTCATCACCCTGATCAGGTAATCATGATCCAGCACCCCGGCGCTTTCCCTGATGCTGTGCATCGCCCACATCGGGCTGCCGACATCGATTGAGCGTATGCCCAGTTTTGCGGACGTAATCGGCCCGATAGTGCTTCCGCAGGGCATATCGCAACGGTGCGAATAGGTCTGGTAAGGCACTTCGGCCTGTTCGCACCAGTCGGCGAACATCGCTACGGAGACGCTTTCCGAGCTGTAGCTTTGATTGGCGTTGATTTTAATCACAGGGCCTTTATTGACGCTGACTTTATGGCCGGGATCGTAGGCATTGGGGAAATTGGGCTGATAGGCATGCGCCATATCCGCGCTGATCATGAAGCTTTGCGCCAGCGCCCTGGCATAATCCTCGTTGTCGGTTGCGGTCGAAAGCGCTATGCGCTGGAGCACATCGGGCAGAAAACTGCCGTCAGCGCCTTTATTGCTTCGGCTGCCGATTTCTTCATGATCGAACAACGCGCATATCAGCGTAGTGTCCGGCTGCGTATCACTGGAAAGCAATGCCTGCAACGCGGCATGACAGGAAGACAGATTATCCAGTTGGCTGTCTGCATAAAACTCGCTCTCCGCTCCCCAGAAAGCGCCTTTCTGCGTATCGTACACGGCCAAATCCCAGGATAAAATACGCGCAGCTTCTATGCCTGTTTGCTGTTGCAGCAGCGCTGAAAAATAGGCTTGCGGCAGTTGTTCTTCGGTCGATGCCGACAAGATCAGCGGCAACTCGGTCTGCTTTTGCAGTTTTAGGCCGTCTTCATTAACTGTTCTGTTCATGTGTATTGCCAGATTAGGCAAGCGCAGCAACGGTTGATCGAATTTGACCAGCAGACTGGCTATGTCGTCCTGATCGTTTTTATAAGCGATCCGACCGGCAAGACTTAAATCCCTGTCGGTAAAAGTCGCTAAAATGGGTCCGCCATAAATCTCGACGCCCAGTCTTAACAAGCCATCCCCGCTACTGGCAGCATTCGGTTTTATTCTCAAGCCGGGAGAATCGGTATGTGCGCCGATAATTTTAAACCCGGTTTCAGCCAGCGGTTTTTGTCCCTGTACAAACAGGACGATAGACGAATCGTCACGCACCACGTAATAACGCCCACCCGGCTGCAATGTCCATTTGGCGGTTTCGTAAAGACGCTCCCACGCCGGAGTTTGCGTCGCAAGCTGGGCTTCGATGGTTTTAACCACATGCCAGGGACTGGGACTGGCATCGATAAAATCCAGTAAGTTTTGAACCTGCTGTCTAACGCTCATAATCTTTCTTTTAAGTCTAAGGCCGCAGAATTTATGCAGTAACGCAGGCCTGTCGGTTGCGGGCCGTCTTCAAATACATGGCCTAAATGTGCATCGCAGGATTGGCAAGTCACTTCAACCCTGCGCATCCCATGACTGGCGTCGACATGTTCAGCCACGCTGTGTTCAGACAGCACCTTCCAAAAACTCGGCCAACCTGAACCTGAATCATATTTAGTCGCCGAATCGAATAACGGATTGCCGCAGCAAATACACTGATAAATCCCGTCTTTTTTACAATCGGCGTATTTGCCGGTAAACGGCGGCTCGGTAGCTTTCAGCCGGCAAATATTAAATTGCTCGGGCGTTAATTTGTCATGCCACTGTTCATTTTCGTCGCGTTCTTTATCTGTCATATTTTTACTCCTAATAACAACCATTTATAATGTGGGCGCGAATTTATTCGCGCCCACAACCCCCATAACCAAAAGACTACCTGCCAATTGTTATCATGTTTCAATCCACACCCGACCTCATCCGTCGAGTGACAACCGCCGACGGATAGAGGTCGGTGGGTTTTTCCTCCCCGTGAACGAGGAGGTTACCAAAAAGGATAACGATGCCAGTGCATCGTTGTAAAACTCAAATAAGCCCCCCTGAGGGCGATGTTTCAGACCAGCGAAGAAATTTGATGAAAAAACATCGATTAGTTATGATTTTTGCCTATGATACAATGCAATAGTTAAACATTTTAAAAAACGTGATCAACCATGACAGAACTAATGACTAGCGGAATCGAATTAATGTTTACCGGGATGGGCATCGTGTTCCTGTTTTTGACCATGCTGGTAGGCGCTATTGTCCTGATGTCGGCAGTGGTACAGCGCTATTTCCCGGAAATGCCGGTATCGCGGTCGGTACCCGGTATTAGCTCCGACATCGATAAAAGCGTTGTTGCCGCGATAACTGCTGCCGTGCATCAGTACCGAAAAAAGCATAACTAACGGCCACAAGGTCAATGATTAAAAAATTTATCGTAATCACTTGGCAGAGCAGGTACCACGGATTTGACTGAGTAGATGATGCCGTGTCACCCGAGTTCTATTTTTTATAACCAAGTCATTACAATTTATCAAGGTTTCAGGAGAAACAACAAGCATGTCCACCGATATAAAGCAGCCCTTAGGTATCACCGAAGTCGTTCTGCGTGATGCTCATCAATCTATTTTGGCAACCCGGTTGCGCATCGAAGATATGCTGCCTATTTGCGAAAGACTCGACCGGATTGGTTACTGGTCTATTGAATCCTGGGGCGGAGCGACTTTTGATGCCTGTATCCGTTATCTGGGCGAAGATCCTTGGGAAAGACTGCGTCTGCTGAAAGCCGCTATGCCTAACACGCCCCAGCAAATGCTGTTTCGCGGCCAAAATATCTTAGGCTACCGGCATTATGCCGACGATGTAGTGGATAAATTTGTCGAGCGTTGCGTCATCAACGGTATCGATGTGTTTCGCATCTTTGACGCGATGAACGACATGCGCAACATCGAGCATGCCGTCAAAGCCGCACTCCGTACCGACGCCCATGCGCAAGGCACCATCTCCTACACCACCAGTCCTGTACACACCATGGACTTATGGGTAGCGCTGGGCAAACAGATCGAAGACATGGGCGCGCATTCCATTTGTGTCAAAGACATGGCCGGACTACTCAAACCTTACGACGCCTTTGAACTGGTCAGTCGTCTGAAAACCAGTACTGATATACCCATCCATTTGCATTGCCATGCAACCACCGGCTTGAGTGTCGCCAGCATTATCAAGGCCGTCGAAGCGGGCGTGGATAATGTCGATACCGCTATTTCATCACTGAGCATGACTTACGGGCACAGTCCCACCGAGACCATCGTCGCCAGCTTGGACGGTACCGGGCGCGATACCGGCCTGGATCTGGTCGAATTGGAACATATCGCCGCCTATTTCCGGGATATTCGCAAAAAATATGCGCAATACGAAGGCAGCTTAAAAGGTGTCGATAGCCGCATCCTGATTTCCCAAGTACCGGGCGGTATGCTGACCAATATGGAAAGTCAGCTGAAAGAACAAGGTGCCGCCGACAAGTTCGACGAGGTCATGCTGGAAATTCCCCGTGTGCGTGAAGATTTAGGCTTTATCCCCCTGGTCACGCCCACGTCACAAATCGTCGGCAGTCAAGCTGTAATCAACGTAATGAACGGCGAACGTTACAAGAACATCACCAAAGAAACTGCCGGTGTTTTAAAAGGCGAATACGGTGCTACGCCTGCGCCGGTCAACAAAGCCTTACAAGACAAAGTGCTGAACGGCGAGCTAGCCATTACTTGTCGTCCGGCCGATCTAATCGCACCGGAAATGGACAAACTGATTGCCGAAGTTCAGGAAAAAGCCCAGGCCGAAGGCGTAACCCTCGCTGCCAACATCGAAGAAGATGCATTAATTAACGGCTTGTTTGCGCAAATCGGCTGGAAATTCCTGGTTAACCGGGGCAATCCGGCCGCTTTTGAAGCCGCACCTAATGCGGAAACGTTTGCTAATGCGCCGACAGCTAACGCCGTCAACGCAACTACCCCGCCACAAACCGAAACCTATACGGTTAATGTCGACGGCAGAAATTTCAGCGTCATGGTCGGCCCCAACAACACTGCCTTGAGCATTCAACCGAATGCCAGCACACCTCATGCCGCACTGATAGCCAGCAGCGGTGCCACAGTTGAGTCGCCGATGGCCGGTAATATTCTGAAAGTCCTGGTCGATGTCGGCAGCATCGTTGCCGAAGGCGATGTCGTGGTCATCATGGAAGCCATGAAAATGGAGACTGAAGTCCGCTCCAAAACGACCGGTATCGTCAGCACTATCTATGTCAAAGAAGGCAGTGCCGTTGCCGGCGGGGATGTGTTAATTTCCTTATAAAGAACAAGCACAAAGAGCGTAAAGAACCGTAGTACCCGTGGGCATAAAGGGCGACCGGCCGGTCGCCTGTGTCTGAACAAGGGCGACTCATCCGGTCGCCCCTACATGATTTAATTAAAGGGTCATCCCATGGAAAATCTCACTTTACTCTGGCATAGCACCGGTATTTACAACTTTACCGGTGGCCAAGTGTTCATGATGCTGATCGGCTTTTTGCTGCTGTTTCTGGCGATCAAAAAAGGCTTTGAACCCTTGCTGCTACTGCCGATAGGCTTTGGCGCAATACTCAGCAACATTCCGATTGCCGGTATCGCCGAGGAAGGCGGCATTTTGTACTACCTGTATTTCGGCATTAAAACCGGTATTTTCCCGCTACTCATCTTTATGGGCGTAGGCGCAATGACCGATTTCGGCCCGATGCTGGCCAATCCCAAAACCTTGTTGTTAGGCGCAGCGGCGCAATTCGGTATCTTTACCTCACTGCTGGGAGCATTGGCGCTTAATGCCATACCCGGATTGGAATTTACCTTACAAGATGCCGCCGCGATTGGCATAATCGGTGGTGCGGATGGCCCGACGGCTATTTATGTCGCCTCGAAACTATCACCTGACTTATTGGGTGCCATTGCGGTTGCGGCCTATTCCTACATGGCTTTAGTGCCGCTGATACAGCCGCCGATCATGCGTGCATTAACGACTGAGGATGAACGTAAAATCGAGATGCAGCAACTGCGGGCAGTCAGCAAGACCGAAAAAATCGTCTTCCCGTTAATGTTGCTGGTTATTTGCGCCTTGCTGTTACCGTCGGCCGCACCGTTAATCGGCATGTTCGCACTGGGTAATCTGATGAACGCGTGTGGCGTGGTAGAACGCTTGAGTCAAACCGCACAAAACGAACTGATCAATATTATCACTATTTTCTTGGGATTAGCGGTAGGTTCAAAGCTCAGCGCTGAAGCTTTTTTACAAGTCAAAACATTGGGTATCTTAGGCTTGGGAGCGATTGCTTTCAGTATCGGCACAGCCTCGGGGGTGATTATGGCGAAAATCATGAACAAATTCAGCAGCACCCCGATTAATCCACTGATCGGTGCCGCCGGTGTCTCCGCAGTGCCAATGTCAGCAAGGGTAGTCAACAAAGTTGGGCTGGAAAGCAACCCGCATAATTTCTTGCTGATGCATGCCATGGGGCCTAATGTCGCCGGGGTAATTGGTTCTGCGGTAGCAGCGGGAATTTTGTTGAGCTTGGTGAAGTAATCACGGCAACAATAGCCGTTGACTTAAACCATCAGTTAATGAGGACAGGCGACCAACCTGGTCGCCTAGCCGTTTTTTAAATACCTGCCATGCTTAAAATACCAGAAATCAGGCTCAGGATAATTGGCTCATTTCCGAAGCCTTACTGTAATCAACACCCACACTGATCACAAAGCTGCTAGCCTCTTCAATATTCATTGCCGATTTAACGATTCTTGATTTATCGGCAATGACCGTAAAACCGGATGTCGGATTAGGCGACGTAGGAACATACAACACATACTTATCACCCAGTCTGTTGGTCACATATGCAGGCACCCAAAGGCCTTCTTTTGGGTATTCGACATAAACCACTTCCTTAGCGATAGACTGATCATGGGTCGAAAACATATTAATCACTTTTTTAAGCACCCGATAAACCGTGTTCAACAAGGGAATTCTCTCAATAATATGATCAAAAGCGGCAATAACCCAAGACCGGCCTTCTCGGACTAATTTGTGACCGATGTACACCAAAATAATAAAACTAACCGCAAATACCAAGCTGGTATAAAGATAACTGTCCGCATAACCGTAAACCAATTGAAACAAATCGGAAACCCGATCTTTTACAAAAATCATAATTTGTAAAATAATAACAATAGGAATAACGGCAAAAATACCGATCAGGAAATAATTCAACAGCTTTTTAACCCACTCTTTCATTTCTCTCTCCAATTTTATCAGTTTGTCTGTAAAACCCCTTCCTTCAGGTCGGGGATATAAGGGTGCTCTTGATTTTTCTTTTTCAGAGTTGTATGCTCATTTCGTGCTGATGGCGCTAGTCGCCCTAAGTTAGCATGATACTTCCATAGCGGCGGGAATCGCCGGTACTGCTAACTGAGGCACTGTTAGCCAAGTCAGGGGACTTAAATCCTCTGTTCTTGCTCGTGCCGTTGACGTTAGAAGCCCCGTCCTTTAGGTCGGGGTAATTCACAATGACTTCATCATTATCATTAATAAAACGCCGGATGCAAACAAAAATGCGGCAAATATTTTGCATTACCAATCCCGGTATAAAACATTTCTTCCGTCAATAAGAACAATACCACAGCAACCTGAACAAAGCTTACCTTGTCTGCAAATGACACCTTGACATCCTCCCCGACCTAAAGGACAGAGATTCCTACCGCTAGACGCTTATGCCCAAGCGCGAGAATGTTCTTTGCCGCATTAATATCCCTATCATGCGTAGTGCCACACTCGGCACACGTCCATTCTCTTATTCCAAGCCCTGCTCTACCTTTCGGACTACTGGCGCTTATGCAGCCGCAGCACGAACAGGCTTGGGTAGTGTACGACTCGTTGACTTCTATAAACACGCCTTGCGTCGCTATCGACTTATATTCAAGTTGTGTTTTCAGCATCGCCCAGCCTGCATCTAAAACGGACTTTGCCATTTTAGTTTTCGCCAGACCGGACGCGCTGACGTTGCCAACGACAATTAAACTGTTTTCTTTGACTACTTTGTTGCTGAATTTGTGGATTGCATCCTTGCGTCGATGCTTAATCTTGGCATGAATCGCCTTAATGCGCTTTTTATCCCTAGCCCGTTCGCTATGCCCAGCTTGGCTTCGCTATTCCGGTAGCAATCCTGTCTTGCCAAGGTATCGCCATTGGAACAGGTGGCGGTGGTTTTTAAGCCCAGATCAATGCCTATTTGACTGCCTTCCTCTGGCCTTATGTCAACGTCAACATGAACGGCAATAGTAAAATATATCGACCGGCATTGAATTCCTCTTTTTTAATTATTATTGCTCTGAATTTTTATTATACCCGAGGTCGAAAATAAAAATTTATCCGGCGTAACGCAACAAACTGATGCAAACCCAGCCAAAACCTATCGTTGTGATGATAAAACTGATAGCCGAATAAACTTTCCAGATTGTTTTTTCCCAAAAGACCGGATCGAATGCAGCAACAACAAAGACGCAAGGATTGGTGATGCCCCCGATCACCACCAGCCAGCAGGCGGTAACCGATAACGGCACTTTAACGGCATAAAACCCAAGACAGAACAATGCCATTAAGGCAAAATCGATATGTGCCCTGATCAGGGTCTTATAGTCTGTCAGGAATTTGCCATCAATGCCCTTAATTGGAAACCATCTTGCAAAGGTCATCAGCCATGCCGATACCAAAACAGCAAAGATCATCAATACCGCGCCAATTAATAATATTTCCATCGTGTTATCCTATTTGTTATTGTTTATAAAAAAATAATAGACTATACCGGTCGGTATATCGCTATCACAGTATACCGACCGGTATAGCCCCAATCAATCTGTTTTTATGACTACCGCCTATGTCTTTAAATTTGCAAGAAAAAATCCTGCGAGCCGCATCAGAGCTATTCTATAGCCAGGGTATCAGGGCGACCGGGGTCGATGCCATCGTCAAGGCGGCAAACACCACGAAAATGAGTCTTTATAAGTACTTCATGTCCAAAGACGACTTGGTTCTTGCCTTTTTACATAAGCGGGATGAGGATTTCCGAGGCTGGTTTGTCGATCAGGTTGATCGCAAGGCGGATACGCCTAAGGCCAAGTTATTGGCGGTTTTTGATGTGCTTGACGAATGGATGGCTACCCCCAAATTTCGCGGTTGCGCCTTTATCAATGCCACCGCCGAATTTCCGCTGGCAGGTAACCCGGTGCTCCAGGTATCCGCCGAGTTTTATGATCATTTTCGACGCTACATTGCCGATCTGGCAGAGCAGTGCGGTTCAAAGTCCCCGGAAAGTCTAGCGCTGCAATTAAGTCTGCTGCTCGAAGGCGCGATAGTCTCGGAACAGATGAAGCGTCATTCAGGTTCCGCCGAACAAGCCAAGCAGGCCGCTATCATTCTTATCGAACACAGCATAATCGATATTCCCGACACCTCTTTACCAACCAGCAACCCAGGAGAGCAGCAATGAGTGAATTTTTCCATGAAGGTAACCGACAACTGCAAGACCGCTTCGAGACACGACGCATAGCCGACCGTCAGGTCGATCTGATTATCAGTGATCAGATCAGCCCGGAAGACAAGGTATTTATCGAAGAACAGAACATGTTTTTCCTCGCCACTGTTGATTCTGCAGGACGCCCTAACTGTTCCTACAAAGGCGGCAGCGTCGGGTTGGTCAAGGTTGTCGATGAATACACCCTGGCTTTTCCGCTCTACGACGGTAACGGCATGTACCTGTCAGCCGGGAATGTATTGGTTAACCCGCATGTCAGCCTGTTGTTCATCGACTTTCAGCGCCAAGCCCGTCTTCGCTTAAACGGCAGCGCCTTCATACTGGACAACGATCCTTTGATGAATCACTGGCCGGAAGCGCAACTGGTGTTGCGGGTAAAACTGCGGGAAATGTTTCCCAACTGTCCGCGTTATATCCACAAAATGACCCTGGTCGAAGAGTCCGCATTCGTACCCAAACAACATTGCGAAACACCGGCACCGGCCTGGAAACGTCTGGAAGTTGTCGCAGACGTATTGCCGCCCCGCGACGCACATCTGGCCGGTAACGAGCAGGATGCCGCCGCCGCGTTAAACCGCAACTAGCATCATATATTGTAATAAGTCCCGCAGCTCTATTCGCTCTTTTTAACGCGGATCTTGCTGCCGCCCACATTCTGGCCATTGAGGACACTTATTGCCGCCTTGGCCTCGCCTTGCTTGGGCATTTCGACAAAGCCAAACCCCTTGGAACTGCCGGTGTCTTTGTCGATAACCAGGGTGCAAGACTGCACGGTGCCGTGAGCCGCGAACATAGCGCGAAGCTCTTCTTCTGTGGTAGTGCGGGCGAGATTGCGTATCAGTAGTTTCATCGGATTACCGTGTCATTGTAAATTGTATAAATTATACAGCTTCTTAACAAACTTGGCTGATTCAACTCCCTAATGCCATTCAGTTCAATTCCAGTCATCATGCGACTTCTTGCTTCGGTTCATCAAACAATCATTCAATTCCCCTGCCCCATTGCCCTGCATAAAATTGTTCATTCAGCGCGGCCCTGGAACGCGCGGCTAATTCGGCTTCCTTAAAGTCATCATCCAGCATATTCACCTCGGCCTGATAACCGACGGCCATCATCGCCATCGGCTTGCAATCGCCCGGAAGGTTAAAAACCTCGCGGGCTTTTTCAGCATCGAAGCCGCCCATTTGATGCACACACATGCCTAGCGCAGTAGCCTGCAAGCACATGCTGACGCTGGCGGCGCCGGTGTCGTACATCGCCCAGCGATTGGCTTGGCCATTATGATTGAAATTTTCCATGGCGACGGCAAGCATCAGCACCGGCGCGTTATTGGCCCATCGCCTGTTTTTTTCAGCCAAAATTGAAAACGCATGCTGCCAGCCGGTTTCATCGGTGGCTTTATCGCAGACCACAAAACGCCAAGGCTGATCATTAAAACAGGATGGAGCCCAGCGGGCGGCTTCCAGCAGTGACAGCAAATCGTCATGACTCACTGGCTTGTCAGGATCAAAGGCTCGGGGACTCCAACGCGCCTGAATAATGTCGTGGATTTTTACACGGGTTATTGCCGGTTTCTGCTGCATGTTTGCATCCTTTATTTGATTAGATAAAAACTGATTTACCGTGTCAATACGCCATCACGATAATCACGAAACGCCTGTTCGATTTCTTCCCGGCTGTTCATCACAAACGGCCCTGATTGCACCACCGGCTCTTGCAACGGCAGTGCGGCCAACACCAGAAATTGCGCCGACTGAGCTTGAGTTGCCAGCCGTATATTATCGCCGCTAATTAATTGCCCCAGCTGCCCGGCCTTTAAAACCTTATCCGTTGCGCCGACAGCCAGTTCACCGTGGTAAACATAAATTAAGACCGTATGTTGTACGTCTATCGGTATATCCAGCTGTTGCTGGGGACTTAGCAACACATCGAAATACAAGGGCCGAGTCGATACCCCCGTTACCGGGCCGGATATTGTTTGGGTTTCGGCAACGTAGTCCCCGGCGATGACCTTGATATAGCCGCCTTCTGCCAATTCAACCTGAGGGATTTTCGCGGCGGCAAATTCCTGGTAATGCGGCGGATTCATTTTTTCTTTAGCAGGCAGATTAATCCATAGCTGAAAGCCATGTAACAAGCCGTTTTCCTGTTCCGGCATTTCCGAATGAATAATGCCGTGCGCGGCAGTCATCCATTGCACGTCACCCGCTCTCAGATGGCCTTCATTTCCCATATGATCACGGTGCAACATCGCGCCGGCCAGCATATAAGTCACGGTTTCAAAGCCGCGATGCGGATGATCGGGAAAGCCGCCGATGTAGTCGCCCGGCTCATCCGAACCGAATTCATCCAATAAGATAAAAGGGTCAAAAGCGTTTTGTTGCTGCTGACTGACGATACGCTTCAATTTGACACCGACGCCATCCGAGGTATTTTGCCCAGTGATAACGGCCGCGAGTTGTCGTATTTGCTTATTCATCTTTAGCCTCCAGTAGTTTTGTCCCGATCAGAGCGTCCAGCGAATACTGTCCACCGCCCATAAATATCAGTGCCGTGGTTGCTGATAATAAAGCCAACGCATATTCAATGCCATGGGTATCCAGAAAAAAGCCGTTGCCCCAATGCACCAAAAACAACGCAACCAGCATCGTCACCGCATTAATCGTTGCCGCCGGACGCGTTAATAAACCCAGAATTAACGCAACACCGCCAAAAAATTCAGCGCTGCCCGCCAATAAAGCCATGGCAAACCCCGGATGTAAACCCACCGATGCCATCCATTGTCCGGTGCCGTCCAATCCGTACCCGCCAAACCAAGCGAATAATTTTTGGCTGCCATGCGCAGCCAGGATTAAACCGATAGGAACACGCAATATGACGACTTCCAAACCCGCGTCAGAAATAAGTGCTTTTTGGATTAAATTTTTCATAATACCCTCTTAAATGTTTAATAATTGGAAACGTCGAGTTCATTATCAAATTTCTTCGCTGGTCTGAAACCTCCCATTATTTGAGTTTGACAACGATGCACTGGCATCGTTATCCTTTTTGGTAACCTCCTCGTTCACGGGGAGGAAAATCCACCGACCTCTATCCGTCGGCGGGTGTCACTCGACGGATGAGGTCGGATGTGGATTGAAACATTATAAGATTGCCTGAAAGAATAAAAAGCGATAGATTTTGCTTAATAGATTCAAAATATTTGAACAATAATAACCAATAGAAAACATGAAATATCCTATCACTCTTGATGCGCTGGAAGTACTCGATGCAATTGACCGGAAAGGCAGTTTTGCCGCTGCAGCTAATGAATTGTATCGGGTTCCTTCGGCAATTTCTTATACCGTACAGAAACTGGAACAGGATCTGGATGTGGTCTTGTTTCGCAAGGAAGGCAGAAGAGCCGTATTAACGCAGGCCGGAAAACTGTTGCTTGAACAAGGCAGGGAAATACTGGAGGCAACGGAGCGCCTGGCTATCGCTACCAAAAAAACCCATAGCGGCTGGGAGCCTGTGTTCAATATCGCGATAGATTCAATTTTAAACTTTGATTTTATCTATCCGTTAATAGCCAAGTTTTACACGGTACTGCCGACTATTGAAATCAATATTTATGAGGAAGTATTGGGCGGCGCGCAAGAAGCGATAACCAGCAACCGGGCTGATCTGGTCATAAGCGCAGGCGTTGAAGCCACACCGAGCCAGGGCATTAACTATCAAAATATCCGGCAAATTGAATGGATTTTCGCCGTTGCACCGGGACATGAGCTGACCCAAGCATCACAGCCGCTTTCCCGACAGCTGATTGAACAGCACCGTTTTATCGTAGTCAGGGATTCATCCAGAAACCAAGCGCCACAAAGCCATCGGGTATTCAGCAAGCGTCCGGTATTAAGCGTGCAGTCGATAACAGAAAAAATACAGGCTCAATGTTTAGGCTTAGGTGTCGGTTTTTTACCCGCTCACCGGATTCAGGACAAGCTTGAACAAGGTCTGCTTATCGCGTTACCGGTAGAAAATACCATACCCATAGAGACCATAACTATGGCCTGGAAAACAACCAATAAAGGCAGGGTCTTGCGCTGGTTTATCGACCAGTTATCTCAGCATAATTTTATTATGCCATCATAACGATCAAAGAATTTGATCGGCCTGATGTCTTTGAACAACTAAACCATTGAGCAAAAGCTTTTTAACACAGGCGCGGCAAAACGATATCTACAATCGATTGCGAAAAAGTTAAGAACTGCTTGTTACCGGCTTAACCGCGCCAAAAACCAGCCGAGATTATCGATTAACTGAGGCATCCGGTGACCGGCATCGTATCATTATAGTTTTCTACGAAACTGATAACTATTACAATCAGGCGTTATTGTCACGAAAATCCATAAATCATGCCGTCCAAAACAACATTCAAGCCCGCCTGGTGGTTATGCAATAGCCATTTACAGACGCTTTATCCGGCCTTATTAAGAAAAACGCCCAATCCGCCCGATTATCGCCGCGAAAGATTAACCACGCCCGACCAGGACTTTATCGACATCGATTATTGCGGAACCGGCAAACAACCGCTGATTATGCTGGTGCATGGCTTAACCGGCAGCTCGCAATCGGGTTATATCAAAGGCTTGCAAAGCGCACTGCTCAAACAAGGCTTTCGCAGTGTCGCCATTAATTTTCGCGGTTGCAGCGGCTCATCCAATAACAAGGCGCGCAGTTATCATTCGGGCGAAACCGAGGACATTGATTTTCTCTATCAAACCTTGCGACTGCGCGAACCCGATACGCCTTTAGGCGTCGTAGGTTTTTCATTAGGCGGCAATGTGGTTTTAAAGTGGCTGGGAGAACAAGGCAATCAGTTAGATTTGTTTGCCGCTGTGGCCGTTTCCGTACCGTTGCTGTTAGATATTTGCGCGACAAAATTGGATCACGGTTTTTCAAAGCTCTACCGCGTCAATTTACTGCGGGAGTTAAAAGCCTATATACACAGCAAACTGCACCATTTGGAACGCATAGGCCAAACCGAAGAAGCCATGAAGATCAAAGCACTGGGCGATTTATCGAACATCAACTCGTTCTGGCAATATGACGATCAAGTCGTAGCCAAATTGCATGACTTTAACGATGTTAACGATTATTACCGGCGCGCAAGCTCCAGACAATATCTCAAGTCAATCGCGGTGCCCACACTATTGATTCAGGCGGCTGACGATCCGTTTATGACCACAGCAGCCCTGCCCGGCCTGAATGAGTTATCCCCACAGGTACAATTGGAACTTAGCCGACACGGTGGTCATGTCGGCTTTATCTCGGGGTTCATTCCGTTTAGACCTGAATATTGGCTCGAACAGCGTATCCCGGAATTTTTGATGGGTTACGCCGATGCATGACAAAGTTTGCCTTTTTGGATATGGCTTAAAAAATATCTATGGCTGAACCGGCATTATCAGCGGTCAATAATTTCAAGGCAGGCGATCATCGTATGACGGACGATGAAAAGAGTCATGGCTATCGGGTAAAGCGTGTAATGGCGGGTGATCAGCAGACTGATCAGCACCAGACCCACAAGCACACCGATATGGAAACGCGTGCTTTTTTCCAGATAACGCAATTGCACGATAGATTCATGATCGAAATGTTCGCTTTTGTTGATCAGGGTTAGCGTGACGATTGAGGTTAACAGCGCATAATACAGCGGGAAGAAAAAGAACATCGGCGCATTGTCGTTGAACTTCGATGTCCAATAGCCATACCAGACCAACAAACAGCTGGTCGCAAAGCCATCGTGCCAAGCAACGGTGGAGGCTTTTTTCAAATAGCCGACCAGCAAACTGGCTGTCATCATCGTCAGGCCGATACCCAGGGCCATAGGCGTGGCGAGTAGCCTTAGAAATTCGTTTTGGCTATGAACTAGAGCCGCCAGCGACAAGCTGCAAAGAATAAATCCGATCATGATCAAATATCCGGTGAATTTTCTAGGCTTTTCATTTAAGCCGGGACAGCTATTTAAAATGATGTCAACTGCTCCGGTTTAAGTCGGAAACCATTTTTTAAACGACAACATCACCAGCAGGAGCAACGGCAACGCACCATTAGGTTATTGTCCATTTGCTGGTATTCTGGACTAATGGAATAAAATAGACATCGCTTACCAAGTCCCGGTATTTTCCATAGAAAGCCACGGTTCAGCAGGGGCAAGCGGCGCATCTTTTTGCAAAAGCTCGATAGAAATCTTGTCCGGCGAACGTATAAACGCCATATGCCCGTCACGCGGCGGACGGTTGATCAGTACACCGGCATCCATCAGTTTCTGGCAGGTTTCGTAAATATTATCGACCTCATAAGCCAGATGGCCGAAGTTACGGCCGCCCTGATAATCTTCGGTATCCCAGTTATAAGTCAGTTCCAGCAACGGTGCATGCATCTTTTTAGCCTGACCGGCATCCTGCGGCGCATGCAGGTAGACCAGCGTAAAACGCCCGGCTTCGCTGTCCATTCTGTGGCTTTCGGCCAGCCCCAGTTTGTTGCAATAAAAATCGAGGGATTCGTTCAGGTCACGAACCCGAACCATGGTATGTAGATAACGCATCGTGTTACTCCTTATGAATATTGGGTTTTAATTTCAGCATGCCGGTAACAATCGATGGTGTGATCGTTGACCATGCCGGTCGCCTGCATATAAGCATAACAAATGGTGCTGCCGACAAACTTAAAGCCGCGCTGTTTAAGATTCTTGCCGATCAGCTCGGATGTCGGCGTAGAAGCGGGAATTTCGGCGTGGCTTTTCCAGGCATTGTGCAGCGGTTTGCCGTCGACGAATTGCCAGATATAGCCGTCGAAACTGCCAAAATCCTGCTGAACTTTTAAATAAGCCTGCGCGTTGATGACGGCTGCATTGACCTTCAGTTTGTTTCTTATGATGGCCGGGTTAGCCAGCAGTTCGTTGATTTTCTTGTCATCGTACCCCGCAACCGTTTCGGCATCAAAATTATCGAAGGCTAAGCGGTATCCTTCGCGTTTATTCAAAATAGTCGACCAACTTAAACCGGCTTGGGCGCCTTCAAGAATCAGGAACTCGAACAGTAGCCGGCCGTCATGCACCGGCACGCCCCATTCGAGATCGTGATATTGCTCTTCATTAGGGCTGGACAGCGCCCATGTGCATTTTTTCATTGGTGTTCCCGATGTTAAAGTTTTTTGTGTTTCTTATTACCACTATTAAGTTGATGTCCAGCGGGTTGACAATATCCACATCAAACCGCATCATCAATTCATGTTATCTACCGGCTATTTTAACCCATGAGCAATGACAACCTGCAAATCCGTCGTATCGCTATCGATACTTATCATGAAAACGTCGCTTATCTGCATCGCGAATGCGGCATTTACCGGGCTGAAGGTTTTCAGGCGCTGTCTAAAATCCAGGTGAGCAATAACGGCTCCAAGGTACTCGCCGTCCTTAACGTAGTCGATGATAGTTCCATCGTGCAGCCGGGTGAATTGGGGCTGTCAGAGCAGGCCTTCGCGCAGCTTAATGTTGCTGAAGGCTCTCTGGTCACCGTCAATCATGCGGAAGCGCCCAAGTCCATGGATGCGGTGCGCCGCAAAATCAACGGCGAACGCCTCGATCAGGATGACTTCAACAATATAACCAACGATATTGTTGAAGCCCGTTATTCAAAAATGGAAATGGCGGCATTCCTGGTCGCGACCGGGCAAAACAATCTGGATCGCGATGAACTGTTTTTCCTTACCCGCGCGATGTTGCAATCCGGCGACACCATGAACTGGCATGAATCGCTGGTTGCCGATAAGCATTGCATCGGCGGCATCCCCGGCAATCGCACCTCGATGCTGGTCGTGCCTATTGTTGCCGCGCACGGCATGTTGATACCGAAAACCTCCAGCCGCGCGATCACCTCACCGGCAGGTACGGCCGATACCATGGAAGTGCTGGCCGAGGTCAACCTGACGCCGGACCAGCTGCACGACATCGTGCGCCAGGAGCGCGGCTGCCTGGCCTGGGGTGGCACGGCCAGACTCGCGCCGGTCGATGATATGCTGATTTCTGTTGAACGTCCGTTGGGCATCGATTCACAGGGGCAAATGGTGGCGTCGATTCTGTCCAAAAAACTGGCCGCCGGTTCCACGCATTTGCTTATCGATATTCCGGTCGGCCCCACCGCCAAGGTACGGCACATGAATCAGGCTCTGGCCTTGCGCAAGCTGTTTGAATTTGTCGGCGACCGACTCAATATTCATCTGGAAGTGATGATTACCGACGGCCGCCAACCAATAGGTCGGGGCATAGGCCCGATATTGGAAGCTCGGGACATTATGCAGGTGTTGCAAAATGATCCTGATGCGCCGTTCGATTTGCGCCAGAAGTCCTTGCAGCTGGCCGGCAGGATCATTGAATTCGATCCCGACGTGCGCGGCGGCCAAGGCTACGCGATTGCCAGAGACATACTCGAATCGGGCCGGGCCGGAGCTAAAATGAATGCATTGATTCAGGCGCAAGGCGCAAAAACGATAGACCTGCATCCGGGCAGTCTTTGTCATGAGGTTCTGGCCGATAGTGCCGGAATAGTCACCAGTATCGACAACTTTCAAATGGCAAAAATCGCCCGGCTTGCCGGTGCGCCGATGATGAAAAAAGCAGGCGTCGATTTGTTAAAGAAGCTGGGCAGTCCGGTAAAGGAAGGTGAAACCTTATACCGCATTTATGCCGAATTCCCGGCCGATTTTAAATTCTCTCAGGATTTGGCCGCCCACAATAACGGCTACACGATAGGCAGCGAAGAACAAATCATTAAGTCGCTGATTGCCTTTTAATCAGGAACAATCCTATGATGATACTCGCCTTCCCAGACTATTTAAGCCAGGCACAACGCTTGGCCGACTATCTTAATGTGCCGCTAACCAAAGTCGCCCTGCATCATTTTCCAGACGGCGAAAGCTTGATCCGCTTGCCGCCGTCATTACCTGAACACCTGATTGTCTGCCGCAGCCTTAATCAGCCCAACGACAAGCTAATCGAGTTGTTACTGTGCGCCACCACCGCACGGGAATTAGGCGCTAAACGCCTGACGTTGGTTGCCCCGTATTTAAGTTATATGCGCCAGGACATCGCCAATCAGCCCGGCGAAGCGGTCAGCCAGCACATCATCGGCAAACTGCTTGCAGAGCTGTTTGACGATGTGCTGACTGTCGATCCGCATTTGCACCGTATCTCTTCATTAACTCAGGCGATTCCGATAAAAAACGCGATCAGTCTTACCGCCGCCGATGAAATCGGAACTTTTTTAAAACAACAATTCGACCATGCTGTACTGTTAGGACCAGACAGCGAATCGAAACAATGGGTCGGGGCTATCGCAGACAACATCGGTTTCGATTACGCGATTGCCAATAAAAATCGGCTCGGCGATAAACAGGTTGAAATGACCTTGCCTGATAGCGATTACAGCAAGCAAGCCGTGATCATCATCGACGACATGGCCAGCACCGGCAGGACGCTCGCCAAAGCAGCCGAACTGCTGCAAGCCGCAGGTTGCAAAGACATTTACGCCGTTGTCACTCATGCACTGTTTTGCGACGATGCCTACGCCCATATCCTTAAATCCGGCGTCAAAACCATCTGGAGCACCGACAGCATCGACCATCCGAGTTCCTGCATCAGCTTAGACAGACTGCTAGCCGACGCAATTAAGGCAATTACCTGATAAAGCGTTGACAGACACCAAGTCAGTTAATAGACTGGGCTTTTTTTACAGCAATGATAGCCAGCAAGCTTGCAGACCATTGTTCATCGATTTAACAACTTTAAAGAGGACTTCATTTATGCGTATAAAAAACGGGCTAATTGCCACCTTATGCCTTGTATCTCCGTCGCTTTATGCGCATACCGGCGGCCATATCGAGCACAGCTTGATGAGCGGTTTACTGCATCCTTTAACCGGTATCGACCACTTGTTGGTCTTAATGGCGGTGGGCTGGATTGCGGCTAAACAGGGCGGCAAAGCGGTGCTTACCTTTCCGGCTATTTTTCTGGCATTGATGGCATCTGGAGCATTGTTTAATGTTTATGCGGTGCAAATACCGTTTGTTGAAGCATTCATCGCTTTATCGTTGGTGGCGTTTGGCTTGTTGGTCACTATCAGCCAAAAACAACGCGCTAAGATACTCTTTTTGGGCGTATCATTTTTTGCTGTTTTCCATGGCTATGCCCATGCCGCAGAAATTCCAGCCGATTCCAGCGCCTTGATGTATTTTTCGTCGTTAATGCTGATGAGTCTGGTTATTTGCCTGGCTGGCGGCGTATTAGGTCTAAGTACAGGCAAGCGTATGAACTACCTGTTTTCATTAGCCTGCTTAAGCAGCGGCTTGTATTATTTAGCCGCTGTTTAGTCAGTCTTCGGGGCAGAAAACAGGAACATTCTGACGGGGTATTTTGCCCCGTCCGGCTTAGGAATATAATTTATTCGCGCTATAGGCACCCATCCATAACTATTTTCGGCTTAACTTAAAAGTGATGCCCCCACACCTTTAGGCAACTCGCAATAAATAAACCCCCAATTGACGCCTCCTTAAGTTTACCCTATACCCATCCAAATAAATATTTACTCCAATGATGTCCACTGGCGGGAGCATAGAGAATGAATAATCTCGGGATATTTAGCAAAAATATTTCATGCTTGGCAGCATAGCGTTACAATTTCATTATAGTTTTCAAAACACCGATTCGAGAAGTCTGTACGCCGTAATTGCTGTCAAATTTATTCGACTGGATTGAGTTCTGGCAAATAAGGGGCAGTGGCATCAGGCTGCATAGCTCCAGTATTCGATTTTGGCATGATCAAGCCTGCGGTTTTGCTATTCTTAGGACATACGCCGCCAAAAATATAAGCCGCTGTAAATTGTTGCTGTTGAACAATACGGGGCGAGTGCCTTTTTATGGCCAAATACGACTGACTGTCCCACGTTGTCCGACTCGCGCCTCATCTTGAAACCAGTCTTTAACCTGCTTTACATCGATACCTTTCGGTAGTAAGTCTATTGCCGTGTCGCGAAAGTTTTTTTAAACGTATCTTGCTTCTCTTGGCTTTATTTTGGGTGTTTTGAACGAACAGTTATCCAAATTAACCTAAACATCTAAGTAGGTTGTATGCACTATTGAAACAACACTTAACGTGAAACTGCTCTTCAAGGAGAGAGCTGTATATCATGCCCAGTTATTTGGCCTCCAGAGCGATTTTCTTGAAGTTCAATAACCACTTTTTTAAAGTCGAGTTCTTGGCTACCTTTGAGTTTGCGCTTTGCGCCACTTCGAGGCGATTCTTTTAGTCCTTCAAGTCCAGAAGCTCGCAACAACATGGTGTGTGCTTACATTTTCTTCCACCTTACCGCCCTGAGCTGAACCTGATCGAAATACTCTGACGTAAAGTTAAGTACGAATAGTTGCCACTTGATGCCTATCAAAGTTACCGCCACTTGAAAAAGTGAGTGTTGGAAATCCTGAGTGACATCGGTGAAAAATTCCGAATAACTTTTGCGTAACTACTTATAAGGATTCTAATCCATACGCATACAGAATCACCCAAGGATCGTCCAAGTACATCGTCGTTTAGATGCTCGGCTTCAATGCCTTCGCCTATTAACCGGCTTACCAGCTTATTCTGGAAGAACAAGGGCGTCAAATACAGAGCACGATTGGTGAAACCGAGGCCGTTTAATACCATCGCCTTAACGGCTTGACCTATAGATACGGTACGTTTTTCTCCGTCCTACAGAATCACCCGCTCTATCATATCAACTCGCCTATTCCAAATTCGTTATACATACCTACACCAGCCTTAAATGGTTCGGTAGCTTGCTGCCATAGTGTTTTAGGGAAGCCCTTGCGCCTGTTTCAATGCATGCTGCCATGGAAGCATTCCCGATGCTAAAAAACTTGATCATGGGCCCGATTCCACGAGCGGTGGGTATACGAAATGCCGGGTTCCGATAAGGTGATCATGTTTTTAGCGATGATGTGTGAATCTATGTATTCATAAAATACATAAGTTTTCAGAGGGTATTCCGAAAAAATTAGGGGATATTTATTACGAATTACCTAAGCTAGATATTCGTAGGCATGAAAAAAGTCTAGAAGCTGTAGACCTGTGTGTTTTTTCAAAAAGCTCCAATTGTTTTTTCGCTCCATCCATCCGCAATACCTAAATAAAGCACTGAAGGATATTGTTTTTTAATTGGGATGGTTTCCCGCTACAGTCATTCGGTGAAAGTGGCTTTAACATATTCAGGGGCTTCGCCGATATAGATACCATACTGACAGTTGCCCATAGCCTCATATAACGAAATCACACCTGATGCTTCAAATTCATCAAAAAAAAACCCCCGCTACCTATTGGTAGCGGGGGTCTTTTCAATTCCTTAGCTGATAATCGAAATTATTAGCTAATTATTTCATTAAATGAAAGATGGAATTAATGGAGCGTCTACAGTAACCATTTGACGGTCGCCAGCTTCATCAAAGAAGAATAACAGACCAGCAAAACGGCTGTCTGGATCATAGATCAAGTCAGCTAAACGGTAAACTTCCCAAGCAGCGTCAGAAGCAGTAACTTGCACAGTTCTTGTAGTACCTGGAGCGATTGGGCTGTTATCACTAACAGTCAAACCTTCTTCAGCCAACAAGTCATCTGGATAGCCTGTTTCATCTTCATGTACAGCAGGATCTAAGAAACGAACACCAGCAGTATTGAACTCACCCAAACGCACTGCTGAATCACCATTGTTAGTGATAGTCAGTGTCATTTGCATAGCACGACCTGGCACACGATAAGTTGCATCTTCAACTTTAACGTTAACAGTTCTTGCAGGCATTTCAAGAGTCTTCATGCCACGAATCAAACCAGCTTGCAATGGAGTTGTTACTGGATAGGCTGCATTTGTGCTGCTCATACCAAAAGCAATGATGCCAATAGTAGCAACTGCAAAACCCATAGCAACTTTTCTATCAGTAGCACTGATCAAAGAGTCTGCTTTACCGGCTTCAATTGCAAGGAAACGAGGAACGAATACAGGTTTACGAACCCAATATGCCAACCAAGCCAAACCTAATGCATACCAGAAAGCGTGCCAGAAGTAAACGTTACCCAAGTTATATGTTTCTAAATCGATAGTATCGCCTAGCAACGTAGTAACTGGATTAACGAATGATCCCATAGAACCAGTAACGGTTACCCATTTACCTGGACCGATGATTGGACCACCACCTTGAACGTTCATCATAGTGTGAATGTGCCAATCGCCTGGACGACGTGCTTTCAACAATACTTTAAACTCATAAGTTTCACCCAGTTCAAGAGAAACAGAACGAGGAACTAATTGACCACCGATCCATGAACCTTGACGAATAAAAACAGGTCCTGGAATACCAATGTTCAAGAAAGACACTTCTGGTTTATCAACAGTTTCAGGCCATCCCGCGAAAACGTGGAATTTACCAGAAATCGTCATAGTATCATTCACAGGCACAGTATCTTTTGACCAGTTCAGGTCAAACCAGTGAATTGTACGCATACGCATAAATGCGGCTTGCGACTTTTCACCATGAGCAGATGCAGTTGGTGTGTAAAACATCGCTGCTGTAACAGTTACCAGCAGTGCGACAAAGGATAATTTAGCAACCTTGTCTTTAATTAATTTCATATATCCTCCTCTATAATAGAGAATCTATAGTTTTCAGAGTATCTGATGTCAACAGCATAAATTGTATTGGTAACATCAGTCTTTTTGTGTGTTTTCCTACAACCGAGTGCTTACGCGCTCTGGGTGAATGAAGTACCACCGAACCATTTACCAAAGAAATGCCACAAGAAGTAAATCAAAATACTCACGAAAGCCGAGAAGAACGCTGATACTGGAGCAACGTCTTTACCGAAAGTTCTTAATGTACCTTTTTCAACCATTCTGATGTACTCAGGTGTACCAGTTCTTACGTAGTGGTAACCTTGTAAATCAGCTAGTGTCATCATCATGCCATTATATTCAACAGGAACATGTAATGGAGCAATAATTGGCCAGTTGCCAGGGTAGAATAAAAGACCCCAAGCCATACCGCCCAGTACTGCTGTTACTGTCATACTACCTGACAGCATCAACACAACGTCAAGTACAATTGCACCTGGCATCAAGTTTGATGGGAAGCAGAAATTTACTGGGAAGTAAGTCCAACCCCAGAAATTCAAATATCTGTTAACCCACTCACCTAAGAGCAGACCTAAGATACACATTACCGCACCGAAAGGCAAACGGTAACGCCACCACATCACAGCTTGAACAGCTGCTGGGAAAGTAATTGAAACGATTGGCGCTACGGTTACCCATAGACGCCTATCTTTCCAGTCAGTCCAGAAATCCCAGTCACCACCGGTTAACATATAGTGAATGTGATAACCACCAAGTACAACGAAGAACAATGTAAACAGAATTAGCCAGTCGAACGTGCGTGAAACTTTTACGGCTTCAGCGCGTGAACGTACAGCTGATTGAGATGCGCTCATTAGCTTACCTCCTAAAGGATTTAAATTATTTTTATTAATGACTATCTTCAGCCTTAGCTGTTTCGCCCTGAAAAAAAGCGAAACAGCCGGAGGGAGATAGTAATTACAGCCAAAGACTTATATTAAGCTAAGTCTTTTTTCAGAAGTTTAGCAATCGCTGCAACTTCTGTGTTCACAACACCCATTACACCTAAAGCTGCCCATCCGAAGAATACGAAGCCATAATGTAAAGGAGCAACAAACAACTCTTCCATAAACCAGAAAGTATGACCCCACTCATTCAAACCAACATTTGGCAGAATCATGAAAGGACCAAGTATTGCAACCATATACTGAAGATGCAGACCTTGCTGGTAAGTAGGAAGTCTTGTTTTTGCATATAAGAAACAAGCGCCACCAGTAATGATGTATATAGGATAGCTCAAGTAGAATTCGATGATGTGACTTGGTGTAAAGTCAGTATCACGAACGATAGTTTGATGCCATGTTCCATCTTGCTCTGTAAAGTAGCTAGCGCCGTAATAAATAGCGATGCCATACATTACCAACCAAGTCCAATGAGTCATGTGTCTTCTTAACTCTTCTCTTGGTGTGATTGACATTACTTTACGATCACGGCTTTTCCACAAGTAACCCCACAAAAGACCTGCGGTTATTACTTCCAAAACAAACTCGATATAAAGAAAGTTCATCCAATATGTTTCGAATTCAGGTGCAAATGAATCTAGACCAGCTGACCAGCCATAGACTCCTTCATACCAACGAACCCAACCATAGAACACTACATACAGCGTTGCTCCAAGGAACATATTTCTTTTATTTAAAAGCGGTGCTTCCGCAGCATCAGCTCGCACTGATTCAGTTGTAGCTGCCATTTCTACCTCCTAAAATTATAAAATCCCCAGCTGGTTATGGCCAAGGGCTATAGTTACAACTCCATTTTCTCACCCGTACTTAAAAAACTTAAGTACCAAGCAACACCAAGTCAATTTAGTGAGCTGTCAGTCTACCAGTTCGATTAGCCTTGTCAAGTCAAAAACTAGCACTCAATACATTTCCTTGAACCCAAGCTTTACCTGCTAAATTCCTATACACTTAAGACACTGATTCCTGTTAAAATTAATACTAATTAATCCAACTTAGCTAACTTACATCCCATGAAGAAATACTCCATCTTAATTTTTATCGTCAGCTTGGTAGCTCTAATTTTATTTCAACATAAAGTCATCATGCCTTTCGTTTACAAGGTAATTCAATCCGATTTATTCCTTGTTGACAGTAAAGATCAAGGAAGCCAATTACCCATATCCACTCCGCTATCAGAGATCGCTTTTATGCATTGTAATAATTATATCAAGTCTACGCTTGGATCCGATGTATCTGTAAGTTTTGCCGATAAGCCTCTTAATGCATGGAGTCTAGGGAACTACCAATATGTTATTAATGCCGAGATTGATATCACTAGCACCACTGCAAGCACAATCACTAAAAAATATGCCTGCCGCATTAACTATAAAAACGGCGACAACGACGAAGGCTCCCTTGATTTTGCCAACTGGTCCATTGAAGGATTGTCTGGCCTGGATTCTATTTAGAAAACATAGCGAAGCGGCCTTAGCTGCCTAACAACTTAGGCGGCATCGTCCAAAGCAAGTATTCATAAAACAAAAAGCCAGTACAACATGTTGTACTGGCTTTTTGTTTTATGAATACTGTGCAAAATAAAAACGCTTAACGCATTTCTTTACTTACTCACGCAACCCCATTTTATTCGCTATATTTTTTACGCTTAACTAACGTTCTTGTGGTTATGCCGGGATCAACTATCCAAGCAAATACCCACAAAAATTTATTTTCCGTATCTTTTACGAAATTTATCAACACGACCTGCCGTATCAACAACACGCTGTTTTCCTGTATAAAAAGGATGGCATGCAGAACAAACCTCAACCTGCAAATCCTTACCCAATACAGAACCTGTCTCAAATTTATTACCGCAACCGCAGGTCACAGTAATTTGCTTATATTCTGGATGAATTTCTGGTTTCATATCACTTTCACATTACCCGAAACGGGCTACATACTTTATTAAAGAACCCCGTATAATACGTATTTCATTAAAAGTTCGCAACTCAATTTATATTTGCGCGCATTATTACTTTAAATACAAAGGCCATTCGCTCCGTAGAACGCAAAGATTTCTTCACTTGAATGCAGCAACAAAATGCTGACATTATTTGCATACAAGAAACAAAAGTTCAACTGCATCAACTTAGTTCTGATCTCTTCAGTCCCACGAACTATTACCGTTTTTTACCATGACGCAGAAAAAAGACTATAGCGAAGTAGCGTTATATTGCAAAAACATTAGCGGCATAGGCTGACAATATGTCGACGTAAAGGATCATCGCTTTATTGAGCCTCAATTTGGCAATTTAAGCATTATCTCGCTTTATTTACCTTCCGACTCATCTGGAGATGAACGATAAGCCTTCAAGTTTAGATTCATGGAGAAGTTCACTTCTTATTTATAAGAATGCTTACAAAATGGCCGTAACTATATAATATAATGGCTATTGAAACATTGCCCACAAAGAAATTGACTTAAAAAACTGGCGTGGAAACCGAAGGGACTCGGAATTTTTACCTGCAGAAAGAGTGCGACTGGATCAATTATTTACAGATGATTATTAAAGTAACGCGCTCAGACTTAATTAATCAACCAGCCAAAAATACTCTTAGTGGTCGAACAGAGACCCGCCTTGGGCAAAAAACGTCAGTTGGCGCATTGCTTACCAAATAATCAGCAAGACCCTTAAAGATAAAATAACAGCAGTATCCATCTACAAAGATGAGCGTTTTTCCGATTACGCTCCGCTTATTCTGGATTATAATTATTTGCTTTAACCCGACCTTGATAGCGCATCAATAAAAGCACCAGCACTATTGCCGGCAACCCAACTGTTGACGCATAAATAAAAAAAACAGTGTAGCCGTAACTATCTACAACCACCCCGGAAAACCCCCCCAATAACTGAGCAGGTAAAGTCATTAACGAACTGAATAGCGCATATTGCGTTGCGGTATAGGCAGTATTGGTTAAACTGGACAGATAGGCAATGAATACTGATGTCGCAATACCACCACTTAAATTATCTGCGCTTATAACGCCGGACAGCAATACAAGACTGGGTTCACTGACTGCCAAAACGGCAAATAGCAGATTGGTACCCGCCACCATTACCGCCCCAAGCAGTAGAGGCCGCATAATTCCGTACCTAACAACCAGTACCCCTCCCACTGCTGCACCAACAATAGTCATGAAAAAGCCAAAGATCTTACTAATATCGGCAATATCTTTTTTGCTAAATCCCAAATCAAGATAAAATGGATTCGCCATAACCCCCATGGTGATATCGCTCATTTTATAAACGGCAATAAGCATCAAAATCAATAAGCCAACTTTACCATTGCGATTAAAAAACTCTACAAACGGACTCAATACTGCGCCCATAAAGCCCGTCAAAAATCGTTGCCAAATATTTTGCCCCTTAACAGCTGCATTCTCGCGCAACTTCATCACATCAACAGGCTTATGCTCCGGCTCTTTAAGGCAAAGTGTCGCTATCAGCCCTACAACCATAAACGACGCCATCACAAAATAAGCCACTTTCCAACTGGCATAATCCGCGATATAAAAAGCACCCGCTCCCGCCATCAATAAAGCAATCCGGTACCCCAGTACATAAGTTGCTGCCATAGCGCCCTGATATTCAGGGCTTACAGATTCAATTCGATAAGCATCGATAACAACGTCCTGGGTAGCCGAACAAAATGCCACCCAAACAGATAACAGGGCAATCTGTTGCAATTGAGTATGTGAATCCGAACTTCCCATACCCATCAGACCGACAACAATCCCCAACTGCGCGAGCAACATCCAGCTACGTCTTTTCCCCATCCATTTAGTTAGCAATGGCAACGGCAGCCTGTCAATAACCGGAGCCCAGAAAACCTTTATTGAATAAGTAACCCCGACCCAGCTAAAAAAGCCTATAACTGATCGCTCCACACCCTCATCCCTTAACCAGGCTGATAATGTCGAAAAAACCAATAAAAAAGGAAGACCGGCGGAAAAACCAAGAAAGATCATGCTCCGCACTCGCGGCTGAGCATAGATTGAAAAGGCTGACCGCCATCTTTTATCGCTAGCCATCGGCCTTCCCTGAAAAACGCACAAATATCTCACCTAAAGCGCCTGCTTTTGATGCGACTGTATGCGAGCCGACTACATCCCTGTGGATTATGCCGAAGGCACAATCCCAAGAACAAGAAAGACTCAGTCGTAACTGAAACAGCGATGTAACTGCGAACACCGCACAGAAAGTGCGGTGCATAGTCAAATTATCAACCATTAACCAGATAATGAGTAAGAATACTGGCGGCATAACCAGCGGCAATTGCAGGCGTCCATTTTAAATGGCTGAAAAATGTATATTTATGGTCAGACTGCCCCATTAATGCCACACCGGCAGCCGAACCCACCGACAGCATTGAACCACCAACACCCGCTGTTAACGTCACTAATAACCACTGATATAAATCCATGCCCAGATTCATATTCAGCACGGCAAACATAACAGGAATGTTATCAACAACTGCCGAGATTACACCCACTAAGATATTCGCCGTGGTCGCACCTAAACCGTCATACATCGCACCGGACAGCAGCTCAAGATAGCCGATATAACCTAAACCACCGACCGCAAATACCACACCAAAGAAAAACAACAAGGTGTCCCATTCGGCATGACGTACTTTGTCGAAAATATCGAAATGGTCATCGCCTTCAACGTGAAAAACTGTCTTTAAACGATAGCCGTAAAGCATCAGCACAGAAAGACCGACCATCATGCCCATAAATGGTGGCAGATGCAGTGCTTGTTTAAAACTTACCGCTGTAACGATAGTCAACAAGAACAGCACACAAATTTGAATTGCGCCCGGCTTTAACTGCACCGCAACTTCATTAGAGACTTTAGGCTGCTCATCGGGCACTGCAAAATACATTATCCCTGCAGGTATCGCGTAATTCACAACTGATGGAATAAACAGCTTAAAGAAATCAAAGAACTCGGCATACTCAGCTTGCCACACCATTAGAGTTGTAATATCGCCAAATGGACAGAATGCACCACCCGCATTAGCTGCAACCACCAAATTAACCAAGCCGATACTGATAAACTTCGGATTCTCCGCGCCCACGGCCATGACTACTGCGCCGACTAATAAAGCCGCCGTCAAGTTATCCGCCACCGCAGACAAGAAGAAGGTAATCACACCGGTAATCAAAAACAGCTTTCTATAACCCAGCTGCTTCCTTACTAACCAAGAACGCAAAGCCTCAAACACGTTACGTTCAGCCATTGAATTAATATAAGTCATCGCAACCAGCAGGAATAACATTAACTCCGCATATTCTTTCAAATTGTATTCGAAAGCCTCATGCATATCTTCGACGGAAACACCTGCCTGAGTTGCTAATACTGCAGCATTTGCCCAAATAATACCGGCAGCCAAAATAACCGGCTTAGATTTACTCAGATGAGTAAATTCTTCTGCCATAACGAAGCCATAGGCAATAATAAATATCAGAACTGTATAAATACCCCGTTCCGTTCCCGTCAAACCGAGACTTTCAAAACCGCCTGCCATCGCCATTTCAGGCAACAACAATAGAGACAACAAGACAAACAATGACCGAACCAAAATAACCCCCTTGCTTTTATTCAAAAAAAAATAACCCAGACACCAAAAATTCAGCCGCCAATATTAGCATCATACAATAACCTTTGTCATTTTATGACCTACGGTATATGATTATTAGCCGTAATTACTCGCCTGGACAGACTTTAAGCGCTCATTTATGTATCAGTATAACGACACCGACCAGACACTCGTTGATCAACGGGTAGCCCAATTTAGAAGGCAAACGGAAAGCTTTTTAAAAGGCGACATCTCAGACGACCAATTTCGCGCATTGCGCTTAATGAATGGCGTCTATATTCAAACTCACGCCCCGATGTTGAGAATTGCCGGCCCTTATGGCCTGCTTAACTCCAGACAATTTCGTAAACTGGCCCATATTGCCCGTACCTACGATAAAAACTACTGCCATTTTACAACCCGGCAAAACGTCCAGTTTAACTGGCCTCAACTGGAAAAAATTCCCGATATTCTTGAAGAATTGGCCAGTGTTCAAATGCATGCCATTCAAACCAGCGGCAATTGCCTTAGGAATACCTCATCGGATCATTTGGCCGGTGTTTGTATTGATGAGATTGAAGATCCACGTCCTTATTGCGAAATCATCCGCCAATGGACTACCCTGCATCCTGAGTTCGCCTACTTGCCGCGCAAATTCAAGATTGCCGTCAGCGGCGCCAAGCTTGATCGTGCAGCAACCCAACTTCATGATATCGGTCTGCATCTGGTTAAAAATGATGTCGGCGAAATCGGCTTTAGAGTGCTCGTCGGTGGCGGTTTGGGACGCACCCCGATCATAGGGCAAATCATCAAACCCTATCTGGAAAAGCAACATCTGTTGTCTTATCTGGAAGCCATACTGCGGATTTACAATCTGTTCGGACGCCGTGATAACAAATACAAGGCGCGTATTAAAATTCTGGTCAAAGAATCCGGCCTGGAGAAATTCTCCGAGTTAGTTGAAAAAGAATGGCTGCTAATTCGGGATAACCTGGAGCTAGACTCCAATTATATAACGACTATAAAGGCTCAATTTGCTCCACCTGCCTACGAGACAGATGCCGCACAGGACACCCGCTTTGCACAGCATCAACTCGAAAACCAAACGTTTGCCACCTGGGTTAAATACAATACTGCCGATCACAAAGTACCCGGCTATCGCGCGGTATTCCTATCGCTAAAAGCGCCGGACGCACCTCCAGGCGACATGACCGATACTCAGCTTGACGCTGTCGCAGACCTAGCAGACCTTTACAGCTTTGGTGAAATCAGAAGTACGCACCGACAAAACCTGATTTTTGCCGATGTCAAACAGGCCGATCTATTCGTGTTGTGGCAACAGCTCGACATCTTGAAGCTGGCCACAGCCAATATCGGCACCGCAACCGATATGATTTGTTGTCCCGGCCTCGATTTTTGCTCGCTTGCCAATGCAGGATCTATCGGCATAGCCAAAGAAATCAATGAAGCGCTTGACGATCTGGACTACATTCACGATATAGGCGAGATAAAAATCAACATGTCCGGCTGCATGAACGGTTGCGCACACCAAAGCGTAGGACATATCGGAATACTGGGCGTCGATAAGAAAGGCGCTGAATGGTATCAACTGACCCTGGGCGGCTCCTCGGAAAACGAGGCCGCTATCGGCGAACGCCTTGGACCTGCCGTTGCCAAAGACCAAATCACTCAAGCAATTACTACCATTTTGGATGTTTATATTAAGCAACGTCTGGATGACGAGTCCTTTCTGAACATGGTAAAACGCGTCGGAATCACCCCATTCAAAGAACAAGTCTATGCAAATAATTAAAGACAAACAGATTGTTGACGACAGCTGGCATTATGTTGCCGATGATGCTGAATTAAAAGACGGTGACATCAGTGTTTCATTGTCCCGCTGGAAAAAAGACAAACGACAATTGCTTAAGTCTACTAGCAAGACAGGTGTCAGAATCGGCCCCGCCGATTCTGTTGAAGACATCGCTGCTGATTTAAAAGACATCCCGTTAATCGAGCTGGATTTTCCCGCCTTTGCCGATGGCCGCATTTTTTCTCATGCCTGGCTGCTCAGAGGCCGTTACCACTATCAAGGCGAAATCAGGGCAACCGGTCACTTCATGCCGGATCAGGTGTTTTATTTATCACGGGTCGGCGTTAATGCGTTTAGCCTTGAAAAAACTGAAGACCTGTATGCTGCACTATCTACCTTGAATGACTTTAGCGTCAATTATCAGAAATCGATTCATTAATACGGAGACGGCGTAGGATGGGTAGAGGCAGCAGCCGAAACCCATCATATCCAACACCATCCCATGAGATCGGTTTCGCTACGCTCTACCCATCCGTGCTGTCAATCGAGTTGTTTCAATGTCTTATAGATTAGCTCTTGATTAGTTGCCTTGATTATTTCAAATCGTGCTCCACGGTAGCCAATAATATTGCTTTCCGAGAAGATCATACTTTAAATCCCAAGAAAAGGCGGGGCGCCCCATATCCTCATTAAACTCGCTGTAAAGAATGGAAACCACCTTCTGAGAGATTTCGGTATATACAAGTTCTTTCTTAAAACTAAGGTCGTCTCGCTTTTGGTGGAATGATTTCTTAAACGATCTGCCTAACTATAAGTAAGCACCTTTTTAGGTACATATTCATTTTCAATCCAGGGCGTAAAAGCCACCCGAGAAATCCGTTAGCGATGATGCTATATCGGTTAATTAAGAACAACCTTTCAGGTAAACCTAAACAATAATCTCACCCTAACAAATTTCAACACATAAAAAACCCGAATCCCAGCAACCACCTGTGGCTGCCAAAATCCGGGTTTTGATTAGCGCTATCAGCTAAAGCTTATTTACTCATAATACTGATGCCTTTTAGCAAGGTCAGCGCCTGATATAAAGGATAGTCCGCTTCTAGGCTATCTTTATCACTATCCAGCTTTTTATCCAGCGCCTCCTTATCCTTACCGTTTTGTAAATGATGCGACAAATCCGCTTCCTTGACCGGATTGAACTCGGATTTTTCCAATGTCTCCAGCTTGACTCGAGCCAAAGTGATATCCGGTTCAATACCTTCGGCCTGGATAGATCGCCCTGAAGGCGTATAGTATCTGGCCGTAGTCAATTTAACTGCCGAACCATTGCTGGTTGGTAATATAGTCTGTACCGAACCTTTACCGAACGATTTCTCGCCCATGATGACTGCACGCTTTTGATCCTGCAGAGCTCCGGCTACAATCTCCGAGGCTGATGCAGATCCGGCATTAATCAACACGACCATCGGCGCACCCTCTATAAGATCACCCGGAGCGGCATTAAAGCGCATTTCCGAATTTTCAATACGGCCCTCGGTGTAAACAATGAGACCGCTCTTTATGAAGGCGTCACTCACCTCAACTGCCGCATTCAACACCCCGCCTGGATTGTTTCTTAAATCCAGCACCAAGCCTTTTAGATTGCCCGTATTTTCCTTTTTCAGTGAAGTTAGGGCTTCCTTAAGGTTGTCACCCGTTCCAGATTGAAAGCTACTAATACGTACATAGCCATAACCTTTTTCGAGCATTCGACTTTTTACACTTTTAACTTTTATGATGTCCCGAGTTATAGTGATTTTTAACGGAGCGCCTTCCCCCTCACGAATCACCGTGAGTAAAATCTTACTACCTGGCTCGCCACGCATAAGCTTGACAGCATCACCCAAGGCCATGCCTTTTACCGGCTGATCATCAAGCCTGACAATCAGATCTCCAGTTTTAATGCCTGCTCTCTGCGCCGGGGTATCATCAATAGGGGAAACTACCTTAACAAGGCCGTTTTCCATGGTAACTTCGATACCTAAACCGCCGAATCGTCCTGTTGTGCCTTCTTTTAATTGTTCATATTCATCGGCAACCAAGTAAGCAGAATGGGGATCGAGTCCGCTTAACATACCGCGAATAGCATCTTCCAATAATTTTTTATCCGAAATGGGCTCGACATAATCCCGTTTAATTCGGCCAAAAATTTCTGTGAAGGCGCGCAATTCCTCATAAGGCAGGACCTCTGTATCCGGTACAGGCCCAACAGGCTCCTGCTCCGCAAAGACGCTAGCGCAGATGCCCATAAAAACACCCAACATAATCCCTAAGGACAAAATGAAAATATTTTTCTTTTTTAACATGTACCTTATAACTCCAAACGCTTGATTTCCAAAAATAGGCTCATACACTGCTAACTAACTTGATCCCCGATTACTTTCGGCACCACTCAAGCGGATCAACGGGCTTACCTTTGCTGCGTATTCCAAAATATAACCCGGAATGGCTACGACCACCACTTTGTCCAACAGAAGCAATGACCTCGCCAACATCCACCCATTCACCAACCTGTCGATATAAACTCTGATTAAACGCATAAAGAGTCATGAAGCCGTTACCGTGATCCATAATAATCAACAAACCGTAACCGCGCAGCCAATCAGAAAACACCACTTTTCCTCTGGTAATTGCCCGAATCTCGGTTCCCTCACGGGCATCAATTAATACTCCATCCCAAATTGTCTGAGTGCTCTCTGCTCGAATACTACCGAACTTATTAGTCAATCGCCCCTTGACAGGCCAAGGCAGTTGTCCCTTAAGCGTAGAAAAATCGCCCTTAAGTTTAGAAAAATCATCCCCGGAATTCGGCAAAATTTTGGCAGGTTCGGACGAAACCTCATCAGACTGATGCGCTTTTTTTGTTTGCTCAATCTCAACAGCAAGATCGCTGGTCGATCTCTGTAATGAAGATACCAGATTTTTCAGCTTATTCTCACTTTCTTTCAAGTGAATGATTTGTTGCTCATTTGAAGAAAAATCTTTTTTTAATTGCATTAATAACCCAGACCTTCGTTGCCTAACACGGTCTATGGCTATCTGCTCTGTTTTTTTACGCTCGAGATCTTTCTCTAAAAGTTCGGTTTCAAGCTGTTGTTGCTTATTCAACCTTTCCAGATGCTGCATAGACTCCGAAATGACAGCCAGTTTTGTCAGACGAGCCTTATTAAGATAATCGTAATACACCAACATTCGACTGGATAATGCAGGATCTTGCTGATTAAGCAACAGCTTCAACTTTTCCTTTTTCCCCATTGCATAGGCCGCTTTTATTTGCCCCGCCAATTCTTTATTTTGCCTAACGACTTCAATCTTAGAATCATGTATTTCTTGCTGAATTTTATTCAAATTCTGGCGCTTTTGTTCAACCTGTTGTTGCAATGTCCTTAATAAAACGGCTGTCCTTCCATAGAGCGTTTCAACTTCACCCAACTGCGTGTTTAACGTATTCTTTTGCAATTGAATACGCTGCCTATTTTCGCTCGCCGCTTCAATACCCGACTGAACTTGATTGAGTTCCTCGTTGGTTATCGAGACTTCTGTATTGCCCTCACGGACAAATGCACTCAATAAAAAACAACAAATTAATCTCTTTCTCATCCACAGATTAAGCAATCTTGATAAGTGATCGACCCGTCATTTCAACAGGTTGCTCAAGCCCTAGCATTGCCAGAATTGTTGGCGCTAAATCCGACAAACTACCACCGGAGTCTAATGACTGATCACCACCGACATAAACCAAAGGTACTGGATTTATAGTATGAGCCGTGTACGGCTGCCCGCTGTTTTTATCCACCATTTGCTCGATATTACCATGATCGGC
Source organism: Methylobacter arcticus (assembly GCF_050917435.1). NCBI lineage: Bacteria > Pseudomonadati > Pseudomonadota > Gammaproteobacteria > Methylococcales > Methylococcaceae > Methylobacter > Methylobacter arcticus. The sequence continues at coordinate 370,278 of NZ_CP159583.1, read as the reverse complement.
AGTTATCAACATTTGCCCGTCCACCGATTTTAAAGCATCAACTACGCGTTGTAATGAAGCGTCGACCGCTTCCACAGCTAAAATTGCCGCATCAATTATGCCGGTATGCCCGACCATGTCGCAATTAGCATAGTTACAGATAATGACATCATATTTACCGCCAGTTATGGCATTGACCAAATTATCCGTAACCTCTGCCGCATTCATTTCCGGCTGCAAATCATAAGTTCTGACCTGGGGTGACGGCACCAATATCCGGTCTTCTCCTGGAAAAGCAGCATCTATACCGCCATTAAGAAAAAACGTCACATGGGCATATTTTTCAGTTTCTGCCAGTCGCAATTGAGTCATACCCAACTTGGAGAGATATTCGCCTAGACAATTTTTTATGTCAGTCGGCGGATAGGCCACGTCATAATCAAAATCCTGCTGATATTCCGTTAACGTACAATAATAACCTGTGTGAGGCGCACGGTTTCTATCGAATGCGTCGAATGTTGTTGCCGTTAATGCCAGAGAAATCTCGCGGGCACGGTCAGCGCGAAAATTCATAAACACCACCGAGTCTTCGGGGTCAAGAGCGATCGACTGATGCTCGGCATCCACAATAGCCGTCGGCAAAACGAATTCATCCGTTTCACCTCGGTCATAAGCTGCTGCCAAACCCTGTAGCGCAGAATCAGCACTAAACTCAGCCTCACCTTTTGCAATCAAGTCATAAGCCAGCTTTACCCGGTCCCAACGATTATCCCTGTCCATTGCGTAGAAACGCCCAACAATTGAGGCGATACGACCCACACCCAGCGCCGCAAATTTTGCCTGCAGTAATTCAAGAGATGCCATTGCGCTTTTGGGCGGAACATCCCGTCCGTCCAGAAAAGCATGCAAATAAATTTTATCGAGGCCCCGTTTGGCGGCTAACTCGACCATCGCTGCAATCTGTTCTTCATGACTATGTACACCGCCAGGCGATAACAATCCCATGATATGCAGGGCTTTATTTTTTTCTTTGGCAATATCCACGGCTCGACAAAGAACCGGATTAGAATAAAAACTACCGTCAATTATTGCGTCATTGACCTTAGAAAAGTCCTGAGGAACGTAACGACCCGTGCCTATATGAACATGTCCCACTTCTGAATTACCCATTTGTCCGCTAGGCAATCCTACGACGGCACCGGAACAACTGAGCAGAGTCATTGGGCAGTCTTTCTGCAACTGATCCCAACAAGGTGTGTTAGCCATTGCAATGGCATTATTTTCTTTGTCCAACGAGTAACCGAACCCGTCAAGGATCAGTAATACCACCGGTTTTGGCCGCTTAAACATGTTTATCTTTATCTCCCGATACTAAAAAAAATCTGCATCACCACTTCACATACAAAATAAATCACTTTGTACACCATTTGATTCTTCATTACCCAAAATGGTCGTAGTGATGTATTATTTTGCCAGATTCACTGGTTTTTTGTATTTTGGCAACATGCCAGCTGCCCAATCAAGTAGGCATTATATTAATACACGTTGTGTATAGTTGTGTATAAATAATTCTTCACGGGTTGTTTTTAATCAAATTCAACAAACTAGAAGCATTAAGCAGACCAATGAAAATTAAACACCCGTACACAAGCACAGATGATGCCAATATAGCTATAGCGGCTCACTGCTTAAAAGCAATGTCACACCCATTGCGCTTAAAAATATTGTGCATTCTGGGCAATGATGCAATCTGCGTACAACAAATTGTCGAACAAGTTGGTACCAGCCAGAGCAACATTTCCCAGCACCTGGCCATACTCAGAAAAAAAAACATTCTCGGCTCTAAAAAAAAGGCCAACCGTGTTTATTACTTTATTGACGATGCTCGGATGCTGCTGCTGATTAAAATGATGCAGGATGTTTTTTGCTCCAACAACTAATTTATTTTTCTCCATTCACTTAACTTAACTTAACAAATCTATCCATGGACCGTTATCTAGAATTCATTTTAAATCACTACATATTATCTCTCGCTTTGGCAGTCGTTACTTATTTACTCATCCAGGAATTATTCGATACCGCATTCAAAAAATTTGGTGCCGTATCGCCATTACTCGCTGTTGCCAAAATGAACGACACCGACACCCTTGTTATCGACGTACGCGAACCGGAAGAGTTTCTTAAAAGTCATATTGAAAACTCGATCAACACCCCACTGGGTAACTTATCCACCCATCTGCCAAAATTGGAAATTCACAAAAATAAACCCGTCCTTATTGCCTGCCAAACCGGAACGCGCTCTGCCTCAGCCGGAAAAATATTGACTAAAGCAGGATTCGAGCAGGTTTTCGTTATTACCGGCGGCATGCAAGCCTGGGAAAAGGACTATAAATTACCCATCAAATCAACGGGCAAGCACAAAAGCTAAATCAGTGTTCCGAGTAGACCTCACATTCATTAATCCCTAACCTTAGAAATTCATCATGAGCGAAAAAAACAACGAAGTAGAAAAACAATTTTCTATCCAAAAAATTTATACTAAAGACATGTCTTTTGAAACCCCCAACTCGCCCAAAGTTTTTACCGAAAAATGGGAACCTGCGGTCGACTTTAATCTGGGCACCCATGTTTTGCCCTTAGAAAATTCAATGTACGAAGTTGCCCTCACAGTGACCATCACCGTAAAAAATGGCGACGCAACAGCCTATCTTGTTGAAGTCAATCAGGCAGGTATTTTTTCTTTAAGCGGTTTTACCGATGCAGAAATGGGGCCAATGATTGGCAGCTTTTGTCCCAATATTTTATTTCCCTACGCAAGAGAAGCTATTTCCGACCTCGTCACCAAAGGCGGCTTTCCGCAGATGCTATTAGCCCCGGTAAACTTTGATGCCTTATACTCACAACAATTGCAACAAGCGCCCGGTTCTGACGCTATCAATTAAACTGTCCTGAGCATGTCGAAAAATTCGCTTGATGAATAAAAAAATAGCCGTTCTGGGTTCAGGTTCATGGGGAACGGCTCTGGCAATTCTGGCAGCTAGAAATGGTTGCCGGACGCTGTTATGGGGTCATAATCCGGAACACATAGCCTTGCTTGCACAAGATCGCCAAAACCAACGTTACTTACCCGGCTTGGTTTTCCCTGAAAACCTCAGCGTCACGTCAGACTTGGCTGAGGCTGCCGCTTTTTCCAGCCTAATACTGGTTTCCGTACCCAGTAATGCCTTTAAAGATACCTTGCTTAAATTCAAGGCACATTTAACTCATGAGGTACAAATAGCTTGGGCAACCAAAGGCTTTAATCCTGATGATGGCTGCCTGCTACACGAAGTCGTCGCCGACATTTTTTCTGCACAAACCCCAGCGGCCTTGCTTTCAGGCCCCAGTTTTGCAAAAGAAGTAGCGGCAGATCTACCGACAGCCATCACTATTGCATCGTCCCAACCGGATTTTGCCAACCATTTAGCCGACATCCTTCATAGTGAGCGCTTTCGAACCTATACCAACTCAGATTTGATTGGCGTAGAAGTCGGCGGTGCAGTAAAAAACGTCATGGCGATAGCCGCCGGTATTGCCGACGGTCTCGGCTTTGGTGCCAACACCCGGGCGGCGTTAATTACCCGCGGGCTAAACGAAATCATTCGTCTGGGCGTTAAACTCGGGGGCAAACAGGAAACCTTTATGGGTTTGGCAGGCCTAGGCGATCTGATCCTAACCTGTACCGACAACCAATCCAGAAACCGACGTTTTGGTTTGGCTTTGGGACAAGGCAAAAACACCCTAGCCGCTGCACAGGAAATCGGCCAGGAAATAGAAGGCATTTCAGCCGCAAAAGAGACCTATTTACTCGCTAAAAAATACGGCGTAGACATGCCTATTACCGAACAAACCTACAAGGTTTTATATGAAGGCTTAGCCCCGCTGGCGGCTGTGCAAAATTTATTGGCCCGCGAACAAAAAGCCGAGTCGTAGCAGCACCGATGACACAACTGTATACAGGCGAAGGGTCACAGCCATTAAGGCATGATTGATTGTGGGGGCGACTAAAATCGCCGCCACAATCAATCATTATTTTATCGCCGCCCCCGCAAAACCCAACTGCCGCCAAGCCTCGTACAGCACAATAGAAACGGTATTGGACAAATTCAAACTCCGGCTTTCCGCCTGCATCGGCAAATATAAACAGCGTTCGACACCCAAATCTGCCAACACGTCAGCAGGCAAGCCGCGCGTTTCGGGACCGAACAACAAAGCATCCTCCGCTTGAAAACTGACCTCACTGTATATTTGCGTACCTTTGGTCGTCAGTGCAAAAATCCGTCCCGGCTTAACACTATCGACAAATTCAGCCAATGAATCGTGCTCTTTAACCGCCACCCATTCATGGTAATCCAGACCTGCCCTGCGCAATTTTTTGTCGTCCAACTCAAAACCCAGGGGCTTGATCAAATGCAACTGCACGCCGGTATTTGCGCAAAGCCGGATAATATTGCCGGTGTTAGCGGGAATTTCCGGCTCAAACAAAACAATATGAAACACGCTTAAAACGAGTTATCGATACTGACCGGCTTCAGCTTCCAGATCTCATCGTTGTATTCGGTGATGGTTCTGTCGGTAGAAAATTTACCGCTATTGGCGCAGTTTACAATGCTCATTTTGGTCCAGTTTTCCTGATCCTGATAAGCCGCTTCTACCCGTTTTTGTGCATCGATGAAACTGCGGAAATCCGCTGCCGTCATCCAGGGATCATGCGGGCTTTTTATCGACGCTAATATATCGTCGAAAAGCCCCGGTTCGAATTGATTAAAATGCCCGCATTCAAGCAGTTTAATCACTCTTTGCAAATCCTCATCCTGATTGATGATCGCAACAGGATCATAGTGCTGACTCATGGCTTCAACCTGCTCTTCGGTCAAGCCGAACAGAAAGAAATTATCGTCCCCGACTTCTTCGAGAATTTCAATATTGGCGCCATCCAGGGTACCGATAGTCAACGCGCCGTTCATCATAAACTTCATATTGCCGGTGCCCGACGCTTCCTTGCCGGCCGTTGAAATTTGCTCGGAAAGATCGGCGCCCGGACAGATTTTTTCCATCGCGGAAACCCGGTAATTAGGCAGGAAAACCAGCTTTAATCTTTTGCCCACATCAGGATCGGCATTAACAACAGTCGAAACATTATTGATCAGCTTGATGATCTTTTTCGCCATATAATAGCCCGGCGCAGCTTTGCCGCCTATCAATACGCAACGGTCCGTCCAGTTCGACGTATCACCTCGCTTAATACGGTCATACAGATGAATCACATGCAACACATTCAACAATTGCCGTTTATATTCATGAACGCGCTTAACCTGCACATCAAAAATAGCGTCCACATTAAAATCGACATCATGCTCAAGCTTCTTGAAATCAATCAATTTTTGCTTTGCACTTTGCTTGATTTCACGCCAGCGCTTGCGAAATTCCTTGTCTTCGGCAAAAGGTTCAAGCTTCTTTAATAACGATAACTCGGTCAGCCAGCCATCGCCTATGGTCGTCGTAATCAGCTCGGCTAGTTCGGGATTGCATGCTGCCAGCCAACGACGCGGAGTAACACCATTGGTTTTATTATTGAATTTTTCCGGCCAAAATTCATAAAAATCCCGGAATAAACCTTGCTGCAATAATTTCGAATGCAATGCGGCAACGCCATTAACCGAATAGCTGCCGACGATAGCCAGATAGGCCATTCTGACGTGTTGCTCGCCGCCTTCTTCAATAATAGACATACGCGCTAAACGCTCGACATCACCCGGCCAATGCGCCGAGACTTCGGCCATAAAATGGGCGTTAATATCGAAGATGATCTCCATCAGCCTCGGCAACATCTGCTTGAACAGGTTAACCGACCACCTTTCAAGCGCCTCAGGCAATAAGGTGTGATTGGTATAGGCCATAGTTTTACGGGTAATAGCCCAGGCATCATTCCAGGTTAAACCATGGACATCCAACAGCAGGCGCATTAATTCGGCAACCGCTATGCTCGGATGAGTGTCGTTTAATTGAAAAGTATTTTTCGCCGCAAACTCGGAAAAATTACTCCCGTGACGACCCACCCAGGTAGCGATCACATCCTGCAAACTGGCAGAAGCAAGCAGATATTGCTGGCGCAAGCGTAATGCCTTACCGTTTTCGTTGGCGTCATTCGGGTACAGCACCATCGTTATATTTTCGGCAGTATTTTTTGCCGCGACCGATTCTGCGTAATCACCGGCATTAAATTCCTGCAAATTGAATTCTTCAGTCGCCGTGGCTTTCCATAAACGCAAGGTGTTTACCGTGCCGTTCTGGTAGCCGGGAATCGGCGTATCGTAAGGAACCGCATGGATATCTTGCGTATCGACCCAACTGGTTCGCTTCTTGCCGAACTCATCAATATGGGTCTCGGTACGCCCGCCAAATTTAATCCTGAACGTGTATTCGGGACGTTCAATTTCCCAGACATTGCCGTTACGCAGCCAATGATCCGGTTTTTCGATCTGCTCGCCATTCACTATATCCTGCGAAAACATCCCGTATTCATAACGCAAGCCATAGCCAGTCACCGGCAACTTCAAGGTTGCGCAACTATCGATAAAACAGGCCGCTAAACGGCCTAAACCGCCATTGCCTAAACCGGCATCCGGCTCGCTTTCAGCCAACTCTTCAATCTCTAGGCCCAAATCATACATGGCCTGTTCAACCGCCTCGGTAATGCCCAGATTCAGCATCGCATTACTTAAGGTGCGGCCCATTAAAAATTCCATCGACAGGTAATAGGCCCGCTTGCAATCCGTATCTTTATAAGTATTGTAAGTTCTTTTCCAACGCTCTATGAGTCGGTCACTGATAGCCATCGACAACGCTTCATAAGCATAATGGGGCGACCTACAGTTTTCATCACGTCCCAGACGGTGACTATAATAACGTTTGAAATCGGCCACAAAGTCTTGCTCAGACATGCCCAAATTAGGAAGTATGGTAATGGTGGATTTTGGTTTACTGGTTTTAAAACATCTATACGGCATATTTTTCCGCTACAAAGTTAACATTAGGTTGATAGTAACTATTTTTTGTTATTTGAACAAAGATATTCTTTTGTCTGTTGTCCCCTTACTTTTTGCCCAACACTAAAAACGCTATCGCAGGGCTTTTTCCCAGCGGCTTACCAGTGCGGCGGCTATGCTGTTGCCGAACACGTTGGTTGCGCTACGGCCCATATCCAGAACCTGATCGACGGCCAGCAGCAACAGCAAACCGGCCTCGGGGATATGGAACATCGACAGCGTGGCCGCAATGACGATCAACGAAGCGCGGGGCACTCCGGCCACGCCCTTGCTGGTGAACAGCAGCGTCAGCAGCATGATCAGCTGATCGCCCAGCGCCATGTCGATGCCGTAGGCCTGGGCGATAAACAGCACCGCAAAGGTCATGTACATCATGCTGCCGTCGAGATTGAACGAATAACCCAAGGGCAGCACCAAGCCGCAGACTTTCTCGTCGCAACCGAAGCGCTCGAGTTGCTGCAACAGTTTCGGGTAAGCGCTCTCGCTGCTGGCGGTGCCGAAAGCCAGCAGCATCGGTTCGCGGATATGACGAATCAGGGACAGGATTCTGTGTCCCAAAAACAGGAAGCCGATGCAGCCCAGCGCAGCGCACAGCAGCAGCAAGCCTAAATAAAACTCGCCGATAAATTGGCCGTAAGACAACAACACACCAATGCCGTTTTGCGCGATGACCGAGGCCACCGCCGAAAATACCGCAACCGGCGCAGTGTGCATCACGTAACCGGTGACTTTCAACATGATGTGCGTTAACGAATCGAGCAACTTGACGGTCGGGTGAGCCAATTCGCCCAGCGAGGCGCAGGCCACGCCAAAGAACATCGAAAACACCACGATCTGCAAAATTTCGTTGGCCGCCATGGCTTCGATGATGCTTTTCGGAAACATATGCGAGACAAAATTGCTCAGTGTCGGCGCAGTCTCCGGCAATCCGGTCTTGGCTCCCACCTCAGGCAGCGCCATATGCAAAGAACTGCCCGGTTCAAACACATTCACCAGCAACATACCCAGCAACAGACTGAAAATAGAAGCCGAGAAAAACCACAGCATCGCCTTGATGCCGACCCGCCCGACGGTGTGAATATCGCCCATTTTGGCCATGCCCACCACCAGCGTGGAGAAAACCAGCGGCGCGATGATCATCTTGACCAGTCGCAGGAAAATATCCGTCAGTGCGGCGAAAATCCCGATTACCTGTTTCATGGCTCCAGTTTCGCCCAGCGTCAGGTTAAGCAGCTCACCAACGATGATGCCGAGCACCAGCGCTATAGCGACATAAAGCGTCTGGCGGTTGGGTTGCCGGGTGTGAGTCGTCATAAGCTGCCTTGTTAAAAATAAAATATCACTACGTAGGAGCGGGCCATGCCCGCGACAAATCGCGGGCATGGCCCGCTCCTACGATGCTGTTTACCGGCGCTCTAACAACAGCGCTTAATCCCATTCCACTTTTCATCCTGCCACTGCTTGAAAAAAGCAGCCTTGCTTAAGGCTATATCGGCTTGATGATGCGCTGCATGATGCCGTAAATAACGCTCGTAAGCATCGTCGCCGGAAAGATGACGCACTCCACGCCAAAACGCTTTGATTTTGCTTAACATCAATCCCTCACCCAATCTTCGACCAAGCGGCTCGGGCTGTGTGGCGATTCCGAAAGCGGCAGCACCGGCTTTCCGGTCAGGTAACGACTGCAAACGCGCAACATGTCGAGCACGATCAGCCACAATAAAGCCACAAAAAATAGCGTCAGCCAACCGTCCAGATGCAAATTGAAGATCAAATGCGGTGCAATAGCGGCTTTCTCCGGCGGCAAAACGCCTGCCGCCAGTTTGTCCGCCAAATCGTTGGCCGCCGCAAAGAAACCGATGCGAATATTGTCGCTGGTAATTTTCTCCCAAGCTGCCGCACTGGTAATCGTCACCAGCCACGCTAAAGGCAAACCGGTCACCCAGGCGTATTTGAGTTTGCCCGATTTAACCAAGATACCGGTCGCGACACTCAGCGCAATCGCTGCCAGCATCTGATTGGCAATGCCGAACAGCGGCCACAAAATATTGACCCCGCCGTTCGGGTCGATCACGCCGATATACAGAAAATAACCCCAAGCCGCCGCCACCAGCGCACTGGTCAAAACCACCGACGGCGTCCACGAGGTTTCGCCCATTTTCGGCCAGATATTGCCCAGCATATCCTGCAACATGAAGCGACCGACCCGGGTTCCGGCATCCAGCGTGGTCAGGATAAAAATAGCCTCGAACATGATCGCAAAGTGATACCACAAGGCCAGCATGCTCTCGCCGAACGCACTGCCGAAGATACTCGCCATGCCCACAGCCAGGGACGGTGCGCCGCCGGTACGGGCGAACAAGGTTGCCTCGCCCATTTGATTGGCCAGCAGCTGCATCTGATCAACCGTAACCGGAAAACCCCACGATGAAATCACCGCAACAGCATCGACAGCTTCCTTGCCGACCACGCCTGCCGGGCTGTTAATTGCAAAAAATACGCCGGGATCGAGTACCGTTGCCGCTATCATCGCCATCATCGCGACAAAAGATTCCAGCATCATGCTGCCGTAACCGAGCATAGGGATATCGCGTTCATTGGTCAGTAATTTTGGCGTAGTGCCGGAAGCGATCAGCGCATGAAAGCCGGAAATCGCGCCGCAAGCGATGGTAATAAACATGAACGGGAATAACTTGCCGCCGAAAATAGGCCCGGTGCCGTCGATGAACTGCGTCACTGCGGGCATTTTTACTTCCGGTTGCAACATAATAATCGCCACCGCCAGCAAGGTGATAGTGCCCAATTTAATGTAAGTCGACAGATAATCGCGCGGCGCCAACAACAGCCAAACCGGCATAATGGCGGCCGCAAAACCGTAAGCCATAACCCACCAAGCCAGCGTTAAGCCTTCTTGATCGAACCAGACCCGCAAAGTTTCATTGCTATCAATCCAGCCGCCGCCCACCACCGACAGCAATAATAAAATCACCCCCAAAGCGGAGGCTTCCAGCACCTGACCGGGGCGAAAACTGCGCATGTACAGACCGACGATCATCGCAATCGGAATGGTCGCAGTCACCGTAGCCGTCGCCCACGGACTGTGCTTCATCGCGTTAACCACCACCAGTCCCAGCACCGCAATCAGGATGATCATAATCGCAAAGGTACCGATCAGCGCCGCCGTGCCGCCCAATGCGCCCAGCTCGTCGCGCGCCATCTGCCCCAGGCTTTTGGCATCGCGTCGGGTGGACAAAAACAAGGTCACCATATCCTGCACGCAACCGCCCAATACCGCGCCGAACAAAATCCACAGCGTGCCCGGCAAATAGCCGAACTGCGCAGCCAGCGTCGGCCCCACCAACGGCCCAGGCCCAGCAATCGCCGCAAAATGATGACCGAACACGATCCATTTATTGGTCGGCACAAAATCGCGGCCATTATCCAGCCGCTCGGCCGGAGTCGCCCTCGTTTCGTCAACCGCCAGCACCGTGGCGGCAATCCACGCCGCATAAAAGCGATAGGCAATGGCATATACGCACAGCGCGGCGGTAACAAACCACAGCGCGTTGATGCTCTCGCCGCGATTTAAAGCGATACCGCCGACGGCTGCCGCACCGAGCGCGGCGATCAGTATCCAGACAGCGTTTTTCAGTAATTTATTCATCAGTCATCTTCTGTTTCATTGATGTTCTTGTATCGAGGTTAAGCGGTGGGTCGTTTTTTTGAGAAATAAATGACTTCCGGCAAGTCCTTAAAATGGTCATCCGCCGTTATCAGCGGCACATCAACCAGTCTTGCGGAAGCATAAATAATCGCGTCGGCAAACGATAATCGATATTGCAAGCCAGGTCTGCTGCATACAGAGACAGCCGGGTAGTCAACGGCAAGACCCGACATTGTTCGGTTAAAGCGATAACATTCAAGGCTTCAACCTCGCTTTTTTCCCGCTTTGCCCATTTATACAGTTCAAATTGCAGCGTAGTGGGGATGATCAATTCAGCCGGATCGGCCAGATAGGGCGCAAAGGCATCTGCTAACTGTCCGTCGGTTAACCATTCAATCCAGCCGCAGGTGTCAACCAGACCGGCCATTAGATTCCGTCCTGATGATCCCTGTAATCGTTAGGGTTACTGCCTTTGAAGCTACCCCTGGCGGCTGTTAAAGAGCGAACCGGAACCAGCTCAATAATGTCGCCTTTAGCGATCAGGGTAAACTGTTGCCCCGCTTTCAGGTCAAGTTGATCCCGGATAGCCTTGGGTATTGCCAATTGGAATTTGCTGGATAATTTAGCTGAAATCATACTAACCTTGTGGTGCTGCTATCGATCGAGTGAAAGTAAAATCATAGGGAATACTCCGGCTTGAAGCAAGCATTGGTTTGTTCATTTTTGTACGGAACCAGCAAAAAAAGCCTACCACAAAGCAAATCACTCTGAAAATGTGTTGCTTTATTGAGGGTGATTTGAGGCTAAAAAATGCCTGGTTAGGAAACTAGCAGAGCATTTTATTTGAGGGTATCTAAGGCATATGGAAACGTTACCAGTTGCTTACGGGCATATAGCGGACACCTGGAACGATGGGATGCGAAGGGCGAATTTCAACCCCTATGTGTAGATCCAAACTATGTGAAGTTGCAGTGTCATCTCCTTGGTCGGCCCTTATACTAGAAGCATTGAGCCGACCTAGATCTTCACATAGTTATAGCGATTTAAGGAACTGCATCAGCGCATCATCGGGTGGCTGATAGCGGCATGTTTGTACCTCGGGTTCTTGTAGCCTAGCCAGTGCCTTATCCTTCATAGTCAAGTCCGCCTCGACATAGCGATGCGTAGTGTTTGTACTTTCATGTCCCAACCATAGCGCAATCACGCTAAATGCGACCCCTGCCTGTAGCAGATGCATTGCTGTTGTATGCCTTATTGTATGGGGAGAGATGCTCCGATTGGAAAGGCTACTTTGTACCTGAACCGCCCGGTTCACTGCGATGTTGAGGCGCTGAGTGACGTTGAAACGCGTCATCGCATTACCATCTCTGTTAGGCAATAATGCCGCATCTGCTCCCAATGTTGGATTGAGTCTCAGCCAAAAGCGAATCTCCTGAACCGTACTCTTCCACAAAGGTGTCGATCGTTGTTTGCGCCCCTTGCCGCGTAGATGAACACAGGCTGATTCATCCATAACCACATCACTCACTTTTACGCCGATAATTTCGGAGACACGCGCCCCGGTGTTGTAGAGCATAGTCAACAGCAGATGATCACGCTTAGATGTCCAAGTATTACCGGGTTCCCCCAATACCGCTAGCATCTCATCTCGCGTCAGAAAACCAAGCATCGGTCGTTCGAAACGCTTCATCGGTACACCTAGCGCCTGTTCAATGACGTAGAATGAAGATACATCGCGACGTGCTGCAAATTTCAGGAATGCACGTAACGCCGTTAACCTCAGGTTACGGCTACGGGTCGCTATGTGTAGATTAACATAGTAACCCCTTTGAGACATTCGGATATGGATTTAACCTTCCTAATAGCGGTCATTGGCAAAGTAGCACTATCGATCCATTACTGACATTCCGGCTTTGTAAACCCCCTGTGAAAAATAAAAAACCACCCCGGCTTTTTTGCATAGGCTACATTATGCGAAGTCTTTTTTATTTTGGTTATTTCTTTTATGTTTTACTGCTTTTAATCATTTGAAAATACTAATTCTGAACAACCTGCTAGAGCATTTCATCCAGCTTCTTATTTTCTTCATTTTTTGATCGCGCATCTAGAAATTGTTTTGTTGGATTCAATGGCATAAATTCCCAGTCATCCGGATGCTTTAGATTGCACAGTTTTGCAAGGCCGCATAGTCTCTCGAAGTTTTCACAAGTATTTATATCCATGTTTGCATACCAGCCGTTTGTAAGCTTATGAGAGTTTTTTTGATCGTCTGCAAGTTCTGGGGTTTCTATGAAAAGTTTTTCCTTTGATTTGGCAAAGAACATCCGTTTAACACTGTTCTCGGCAGTTATTTGTCCAGCAAAAACCTCACGAGTTTTCCGCCCTATGTCGTCGGTGAAGAGTGTTGGGGTTGTCTTCCCGAAGCACTCTACGAGCCAGATGTATGCTTCTTTTGCGGTATTGAACTCTCTTTCTCCCCCTTGAAAACACGCGATAGTTCTACTGCTTCCACCACGGCCTCGCTTAGGTTTGTTCCACTCTGGAAATTTTGAGTCAAGTACCTGCTTTATGATAGGTATATGTTCTGCGTATTCTGGTTTTTTATTACAGTTCTTGAGTCGCCTCTCTAGATCTAGTTGTGATTCGCTGCCTATTATTTTGCATAATTGTTCGGGGGTGATTGGCATTTTTCGCCTCTACATATAATTATCTGAGCTTTTAAAGTTCACCAAAAGCGCAAGGACAGGGTAAGTAGTGCTGTCCTTTTGTACCACAGATGGTAATTGTCATATTATTTATTTTGATTTAACGATCAATAGTCGACCATAAAGACTTCGTATAATGCTTTTTATGCTCAAATTCAATCAACATTTCTCCATAAAGCGGTCGGTCGTGACAGGCAGAAATTGGCCGATTTTCGCCTGTCAAGCAGCTATATTTACTGTCGATTTAACGTCTGCTTCTGGACAAATACCAGATTCTTTGGACCTTTGTAGATGCTGCCGATGAAACTGTTTGCGCCATGTAAAAAAAAGTCTTGTTGGGCATGCTGTTTATGCCCGACATTCCCATGCTTCAATATGGTGACGGATTTCGGGTTTAAGCACCCTATCGGCCTTACATCTCAAAAATATTAACCAACGTTGCTGAAATCATTTTTTGTGTTTTGGCATCTATAGTACCCAGCTTTTTAACCAGCCTGGACTTATCGACCGACCTTAATTGATCCAGCAAAACAAGCCCGGTCTTATCCTGAAACTGAAGTTCGACCCTTGAGGGCGCATGAAACCCTTTAGTAGTTATCGGTGCGATTAAAACAGTTTTTAGGCAATTCATTTCATTGGGTGAAACGATGACGCAGGGTCTGGTTTTTTTAATTTCACTGCCAATAGCCGGATCAAGTTCGATCAGATAAACGTCAAATCGTTTAACTACCATTCCCACGCCTCGCCGGTCGGAAGTTCTGCGCTATGGTCAAGATTGCTATGGGTGTTGTTAAAATCTTGCTCAATTTGAGCCGCTGTAATACTTTTGAATTGCTCTTCCCAGCCTTGTCTGCTTTTTTTGATCGGCGTGATTAATAAGCCGTTATCGACAACGTGAATTTCAAACTCCTGATCTTGAAGATTGGCTTGTTTAATAAGCGGTTGCGGTATCCTGATTCCTTGAGAATTTCCTATTTTGATTAAATGCGCCATATTTGACCTACTCTTTGTTGCTTGAGAAAATATAATTACATTGTAATTACTTTTGAAGTCGACGGTCAAATAGTTCCGTTAGCGCCGATTCCTAAGCTCCAGCCTTTATTACTAAACACAAAGCTGCCCCAGAGTCGTCCATACTGGCAGGGATGCCGGTATCCAGCGCCATGGACGGTAACTTTCGAAATTTAAGACGGTATCTGCCGGTATGACGGTGACCCGAAGACGCTTGGCGTATACCGAGGATTGCTCCAGTTTGGAAGAAGCAGTAACTTGACCTATAAATTTACCGCATGGCAAAAAAAAGCCCATCATAAAGACGGGCTTTTTTAAACGCTTAAACCGACTTAAGATCAGTTTTTGGTTTTATCAACAATCTGGTTGGCTTTGATCCAAGGCATCATGCTGCGCAGTTTTTCACCGACTACTTCAATAGGATGCTCTGCATTCAAACGACGCTTGGCGGTCATTTCAGGATAGTTGGTCATGCCTTCCATAATGAATTTCTTGGCGTATTCGCCGTTACGAATGTTTTTTAAGGCTTCGCGCATCGCCCTGCGGCTTTCTTCGTTGATGACCTTGGGGCCGGTGACATATTCGCCATACTCTGCATTGTTGGAGATTGAGTAGTTCATGTTGGCGATACCGCCTTCAAACATTAAATCAACAATCAATTTTAATTCGTGTAAGCATTCAAAGTAGGCCATTTCAGGCTCATAACCCGCTTCAACCAAGGTTTCAAAACCCATTTTTACCAGTTCAACCGCGCCGCCGCATAATACCGCTTGTTCGCCGAATAAATCGGTTTCACATTCGTCGCGGAACGTGGTTTCAATAATACCTGAGCGACCGCCGCCAATAGCAGAGGCATACGATAAACAAATCGCTTTCGCTGTGCCTGACGCATCTTGATGAATAGCGATTAAGTCAGGAACGCCGCCGCCGCGTACAAACTCGGAACGAACAGTGTGCCCTGGTGCTTTAGGGGCGATCATAATCACGTCCAAATCGGCGCGTGGCACAACTTGGTTGAATAGGATCGCAAAACCGTGTGCAAATGCTAATACTGCACCTTGTTTGATGTTCGGTTCAATTTCGTCTTTATATAGAGTAGATTGGAACTCATCAGGGGTCAGAATCATGACGATGTCCGCACCTGCAACCGCTTGTGCAACGGCTTGTACGGTTAATCCATGTGCTTCAGCCTTAGCGACTGAAGGTGATCCTGTGCGTAAACCCACGACAACTGAAACGCCGGATTCTTTTAAATTAAGGGCGTGAGCATGGCCTTGTGATCCGTAACCGATAATGGCTACTTTTTTACCTTTGATGATTGAAAGGTCGGCATCTTTGTCGTAATAAACTTGCATGGTTTTTCCTGTTTTTGGTGTGTTTAAAATTAATTTAGACGAAAGCTCAAGGAGCTTTTTTCGCCCGCTTACAAATGCAGCCCTTTTTCGCCCCTTGAAATGCCTGTAGGCCCGGAGCGAACGACTTCAATAATGGTGTCGCCATCAATAGCCGCTATAAAAGCATCCAGTTTGCTGGAGGGACCGGTCATTTCGACGACATAAGTGGTCGGCGTCACATCGATAATCTTGCCGCGAAATATTGCAGCCAAGCTTCTGACTTCCTCACGGGTGTGCTCGGTGGTTTTAACCTTAACCATCATCAGTTCCCGTTCGATATGAACGGACTCAGCCAAGTCAATCAGCTTAACCACATCAATCAGTTTATTCAGTTGTTTGGTAATTTGTTCAATAACATCCTCGCTGCCGCGAGTGACCAAGGTCATACGTGACAGACTGGGGTCTTCGGTTGGCGCGACGGTCAAGGACTCGATATTATAACCGCGCGCAGAAAACAAGCCTGCCACCCGCGATAACGCACCGGATTCATTTTCAATCAGGATAGAAATAATATGTCTCATTATGCCAACTCCCTGTCGGTCGAGGTACCAGGTGCGACGCGTAAAGTCATATCATGATGGCCTTTGCCTGATTCAATCATCGGATAAACATTTTCGGTTCGGTCAGTCAGGATGTCCAGGAATACCGTGCGGTCTTTCAGCGCAAAAGCTTCTTCTAGTGCCGGTCTGACGTCTTCGGGTTTATCGATACGCATACCGACATGACCGTAAGCCTCTGCTAGTTTGACAAATTCCGGAATAGTATCCATGTACGAATGCGAGTAACGGCTTTCGTAGGAAAATTCCTGCCATTGCCGAACCATGCCCATGTAACTGTTATTGAGATTGATAATTTTTACCGGCGTCTTGTATTGCAAAGCAGTTGACAATTCCTGAATACACATCTGAATACTGGCATCGCCAGTCACGCAGGCAACGTCGAAATCGGGAAACGCCAGTTTAACACCGATGGCCGCAGGCAAACCAAAACCCATGGTGCCCAAGCCGCCGGAGTTAATCCATCGGCGCGGTTTGTCGAACGGGTAATACTGGGCTGCCCACATTTGATGCTGACCCACATCCGAGGTGACATACGCATCGCCTTTGGTGACTTCGTATAACTGCTCGATCACATATTGCGGTTTAATTAACCGACTTTCGCGATCATATTCAAGACATTTGACAGCCCGCCATTGGTCGATTTGATTCCACCACCTTTCTAAGACTTTTTTAGAGGGTTTCTTTTTGCTTTCCCTAATTATTTCAAGCATCTGATCTAATACTTGCTTAACTTGGCCGACGATAGGAATAGCGACTTTAACGGTCTTGGAAATTGACGCCGGATCAATATCGATATGGATAATTTGGGCATACGGGCAAAACTCGTCGAGCTTGCCGGTGACGCGGTCATCAAAGCGTGCGCCGATAGCAATAATCACATCGCTCTCGTGCATCGCCATGTTGGCTTCATAGGTGCCGTGCATCCCCAGCATGCCGACGAACTGTTTGTCAGTTGCAGGGTATGCGCCCAAGCCCATCAAGGTATTGGTAACCGGAAAACCCAGCGTATGGGCAAATTCGATTAATTCTTTGCTGGCTTCACCCAGAACTACGCCGCCGCCGGAATAAATGATCGGCTTTTGTGCGGTCAATAATAAATCCACGGCTTTTTTAATCTGCCCTTTATCGCCGAAAACCGCCGGGTTATAAGAGCGGATAGAGACTTTTTTAGGGTATTTATAAGGTATTTTTATCCTGGGATCGGTTATATCTTTAGGTATATCAACGACAACGGGGCCCGGACGCCCGGTGGTCGCCACATAAAAGGCCTTCTTGATGGTTTCAGCCAGTTTGGTGACGTCTTTTACCAGAAAATTATGCTTTACGCAGGGACGGGTAATGCCGACCATGTCGACTTCCTGAAACGCATCGCTGCCGATAACCGGCGACGGCACCTGACCTGAAATAATCACCATAGGGATTGAATCCATATAAGCAGTGGCGATGCCGGTTACCGCATTGGTGGCGCCCGGCCCTGAAGTGACCAGTACCACGCCCGGTTTGCCGGTGGCCCGGGCATAGCCATCTGCCGCGTGCGTAGCGCCCTGTTCGTGGCGAACCAGAATATGCTTGACATCGTCCTGCTGGAAAATTGCATCGTACAAATGCAATACCGCCCCGCCGGGATAGCCAAAAATATATTCTACGCCTTCGTTTTTAAGACTCTGAATTACGATTTGTGCGCCGTTTAGCTCCACGCTAATACCCCCCAAATAAATTGTCGAATTAAGCCGATTAACTGCGTTTTTAAACATTCAAAACCCAAATACCCGGTTTAATTTTTAAAGACGGCAGATAATCTGCTGCTGGCAGCCGTCTTTTCAGGCGGCATAATGTGAGCATTTTACTAGGTTTTTGGTCAGATTGTACACGCCTCTGTTGTCCTTTTTCATTCTTGCCTGGCCGGTAACAACCGATTATTCGTTTTTGTTAAACGGTGTTATCGGTGGATTTGCGCAAGCCGATCTTGAGCTTGGTACGAATCGCTGCCTTGACTCAGGTCCTATGCCGAAAATTCAACCTCGTAACCGGCAAATTTGCGGATATTAATCACACCGGTATCCAGTAATAAATATTGACCTTTTATGCCATGCAGCACCCCTGATACTTCGGGGCTCTTATCAAGATTAAACGACTTAACCTTGACGGGATAACTGTCCACCGGAAAATGAATGTCCACAGGCGACGCATCGACTAATAATTCAATCGCATCTACCCCAAAACGTTGGCTAATGTCAGCCAACTCCACAGCACATACAGCCATTAATTCATCCCGTTTTACCATCAGATCAACGGGCTCGGCCTTCATTTTAAGCATTTGCTGCCAGCTGGTTTTATCGCTGACATGCTTGGCAATGGCGATTTCGACCAGCCCTGAAATATAGCGCGACTGCACTTTAAAAATCGGCATCGCCTGCACCGCACCTTGATCTATCCAGCGTGTCGGAATTTGAGTCTGCCGGGTAATGCCGACCTTAATACTGCTGGAATTAGCCAGATAAACCACATGCGGCTGCAAACAAAATGCCTCGCCCCATGAGGGTTCCCGACAGGTACCTGCTGCATAGTGACAGGTTTCCGGTTTCATAATGCACATGTCGCACTGCGCCAAGGAAATAAAACAGGGATAGCAGTAGCCCTGATTAAAACTCTTTTTAATTGACCTGTTGCAGTGTACGCAACAGATTTTACCCGTATAGCTCAGCTTAATCGGCTTACCGATCAGCGGATTTAAAGCGATCAATCGTACGCCCAACGGCAACTCATACTGAACCGGCTTTAAACTGTCTGGTTCCAGACGGGCGTGCATTTTTCTTAATGGTCCCTGCATTCAGGTGGTTCCTATAAAACTCATAACAACGGGTCGGTTAAAGATAACCGTCCGTATTCTTTACTAGCCAACGCTCGGCTTGGGATTTTAACCGCTCTTTTTTCCAGAAAGGCGCTCTCGACTTTAACGCCTCCATAATGTATCGACTCGCATCAAACGCATCGCCACGGTGCGACGTCCATACCGCTACCAGCACTATTGGCTCATTAGGCAGAATATCGCCCACCCGGTGCACCACCAGCGCATTGATAATCGGCCATTGTTGCAAGGCTTCGGCAACGATTTTTTCCAGCTGCTTTTCGGTCATGCCGGGATAATGTTCCAGCGTCATGCCCTTAACATCATCACCGTCATTGAAATCGCGCATCGTACCGATAAAAACGCTGGTTGCGCCAAACTTTCCGGCTAAATCCTTTGCCAAATGCTGATGCGCCTGAATTTCCTTCCAGGGATCAAACGCTTCTGCGCAGATTTTTATGTGCATGATCAGCCCCCGGTTACCGGCGGAAAAAAAGCCACTTCATCGCCGTCCTTAACGGCACTATTCAATTCGACATAGTCCATATTCACCGCCGCCAAACTATTATCCGGCAATGCTTTATTCGGATTAGCGTAGCGCCATACATCAGCGACGGTAGCCAAACCGGTAATCTCCAGATGGTCATTCGAGCGACCGATACTTTCTTTCAAACTGGCAAAATAACGCACCTTAATTGACATAATCATCACTCAGTTACAAAAAAATAAAGTGGGTATAAAAAGACCGATTAACGGCTTTTTTTAAAAAGCGCATAATTTCGCCTTGAACCTTGAACTCTGAACCTTTGTTATAATAACTGATGTTACGCACCCACCCTTCAAAAAGCGTATTATTTCGGGATGGAAAAAATAAAACTAGAATTATACACAGACTACCTGATCTGCAATAACGGGTTTGCGACGGCGACCGGATTGTCGGCAATGATGGAAGGGGATATAAGCCATGACCAGATGACGCGTTTTCTGGCATCGAAAGCATTTACCTCCAAAGACCTGTGGGGGCAAGTTAAAGCGACAGTACGCCAGATAGAACGGGAAGATGGTTGCTTGATATTTGACGATACCATTCAGGAGAAGGCCTGGACGGATGAGAACGAAATCATGTGCTGGCACTATGATCACTGCAAAGGGCGTTCGGTCAAAGGAATCAATTTGCTGAACGCCCTATACTATAGTGGGGAAGTTTCAATTCCCGTCGCCTTTGAAGTGGTGCGCAAGCCTTACCAGTTCAGTGATGTGAAGACCCGCAAGGTCAAGTGGGCCAGTGAGTTCACCAAAAATGAGCTGATGCGGGAGATGATAGCGACCAGTGTGGCGAATGCCATCAAGTTCCGCTATGTGTTGACAGACAGTTGGTTTGCCAGCAAGGAAAACTTTGAGTTCATCCTGAAAAAAGACAAGCACTTCATCAGCGCCCTAAAGGATAACCGCTGGGTGGCTTTAACAGAAGACGACAAGAAAGAAGGCCGTTTTGTACGGATCAGTCAGCTGGAATTGGCGGATCAGCAGGCGGTGCGCGGTTGGATGAAAGGTTTTCCTCATGAGGTGCTTTTCGTCCGCCGGGTCTTTACAAACAAAGACGGCAGCATCGGCCTATTGAATCTGGTATGCAGTGATTTAGCGTGCAATGGCGAACAAGCCGCCACGATCTACCAAAAACGGTGGAAAGTTGAGGAGTTCCACAAGTCATTAAAATCCAATGCGGGGTTGGCAAAGTCACCAACCCGTACGGTCACTACCCAGAACAACCCTGTCTTCATGTCGATCTATGCGGTGTTCAAGCTGGAATGTCTGAAGATAAAACACAAGGCCAATCATTTTGCGCTAAGAACTAAGCTGTTTATCAAAGCGAACCAGATAGCTTATGAAGAGTTGCAAAAATTACTGGCTGCGTAACATCAGATAATAAAACGTGCTTGCCTCTTTCATTAATAATTTTACAGAAAAATGACTGCATTAACTCACTTTAATCAATCCGGCGAAGCTCACATGGTTGACGTCGGCGAAAAAGCGATCACTCAGCGTACCGCCGTCACCGAAGGCTATATTGACATGCAGCCGTCTACGCTCAAATTGATCGTAGACGGCGGACACAAAAAAGGCGATGTACTGGCCATAGCTAGAATTGCCGGCATCATGGCCAGTAAAAAAACGGCGGAGCTGATTCCGCTCTGCCATCCGCTACCTCTGACGCATGTGGAAATCCAGCTGAGCGCAGAAATCGACAACAACCGGATACGCTGCCAGACCACGGTAAAAACCAACGGACAAACTGGTGTAGAAATGGAAGCACTCAATGCCACGCAGATTACCTTGCTTACCATTTACGATATGTGCAAAGCCGTAGATAGAGGCATGGTTATTCAGTCAGTCCGATTACTGGAAAAAGATGGTGGCAAATCGGGACACTGGCATTGCAATCAACAGTGATATTTGGCTGCTAGAAAGCAGAAAAATAACACTGATTCGGCTACATTTAAAACCCTTATCAACCAATATGGGCAACCAATCCAGCTAATGTGTTTGTTTATTGGATTTGATACACTAAACTTATATTGCCAACAACGTGCCGACTAATTTGGCGCTATGTATGAATAACAGCAGAGATAACTATGCCGATTATATTAAAAGAACTTGCCGATTTTTGTAGCGCGCGAATTGAAGGTGGCGACCCAACGGCAACCATCGAATCAGCGGCAGAGATTACCTCTGCACACCAGGGTCAAGTAACACAGCTGACCAACAGTCGCTATGCTCGGCACATTAAAGGCTCAACCGCTTCCGCCTGCTTTATTGCAGAGGGTTTTGGTGTTGAGAATGTACCTGAAGGCATGGCGCTGTTAGTTTGCTCAGACCCGGAACTCAGTTTCATTAAGGCTGTCGAATTACTGCATCCTGCCAGAACTTATGATCGGCAAATTGCAACGCAAGCAGTGCTTGGAGCTAATGTGACCTTGGGCAATAAGCTGTATATCGGCCCTTATGCGGTCATTGGCGAAGATTCAAACTTAGGCGATGGCAGCGAAATCCACGCAGGCGCCTATATTGGTAGCAATGTAAAGATAGGTCAAAACTGTCGGATTCATCCTTATGCCGTTATTTATGACGACGTCGTCGTGGGCAATAATGTCATTATTCATTCCGGGGCCATTATCGGTGCCGATGGCTTTGGTTATAAGTTCAGGAATAACCAGCACGTTAAGGTTCCTCAGGTCGGTAATGTGGTCATTGAGGATAATGTCGAGATTGGCGCTAACACCTGCATAGACAGGGGCGCATTGGGCAGCACATCAATTGGAGCGGGCAGCAAAATCGATAATCTGGTACAAATCGGGCACAACAACAAAATCGGCAAACACGTCATCATGTGCGGTTTAACCGGCGTTTCCGGCTCATGTAACATTGAAGATTATGCAATTCTGGCCGGCAGTTCAGGTATTGCCGATCACGTTACAATTGGTAGTGGCGCTATAGTCATGGCGCGTTCCGGCGTAGCTGGCGATGTCAAGGCGGGTATGCAGGTTTTTGGCAGTCCGGCAAAAGATAAAAAGACGGCTTACAAAGAGCAAATCGCAATCAGCAAACTGCCAGAGCTATTGAAAAGAGTAAAAATGCTGGAAGAAAAAATCCAGATATTGGAAAAAGAGGTGTAGTTAATGCCACGAACTCAGGCTAACTGACTCAATTTCGAGCTACGTTGAACTATTCAGGGGAGCGTTTTTGAAAGCGTTTGCAGGATACAAGCTCGATACTTTTGTGGCTTATACAGGATAGACTTGCGGTTGCAGACTCAGGATACTGGAGTGTTGACTGGAATGTAACAACACCCCCCGTCATTTTTTATGACGGGGGGTATTATTTTTAGTTACCTACGTTACCAGTAACGTTGCTGGTTTTTCTCTTCTCTATGTTCGAGAATGTTTCTTTTTGAAGCTCAGCAACAGCACCACTTTGCAAATGCTTAGTTTCATCTTGTTTTAGCAGTACAACTAATAGAATAACAGCAGCAATAGCAACACCAGCGATCAACCATGTGTTGTCTTTTTCTTTTTCTTCAGCCATTTTAAAATCCTCGAATGTGTATTTAATTATATTATTTTATTCCCTTTCCTCAAAGGGGTTACTCAATAAATGACTTTATTGAGTAACTTGTCGAATTAACTAATAAACGACAGGCTACTTTTTATCATGAGATACAGCATCATGTCAAAGCTATAAAAAAAAATACCGCACATATCCGCATTCATGATACCAGGAAAGTTAATTTTGATTGGGCATTAGCAATGCTTAAAATAAACTAACATATTGAAAATTAATACCAATATTTTCTTAGGGCGGACAAAGAAACTGAACAAGCAACAGATATGTTCAACAACAAAATATTGCAGCCTAGAACATGACGACTTGAAATCAAGTCATCGGGATTAAAGCGAATTATGCTCTGACCGGTTTTTTATCCAGCTTCCGTTGCAAGGTGCGCCTGTGCATGTTTAACGCCCTGGCAGCCGCCGAAATATTGCCCTCATGCTGCATCAACACTTTTTGCAGGTGTTCCCATTCCAAGCGCTTTACCGATAAGGGATTTTCACTAATCAAGACCGATGAATCGCCTTCATTTTTATGCAGAGCATTAACAATTTCATCCGCATTGGCCGGTTTGGTTAAATAATGAGTGGCACCTAGTTTTATGGCTTCAACCGCTGTAGCAATGCTGGCAAAGCCGGTTAACATCACGCAGGTGGTATTGTCATCTAATGAGATCAATTTTTTCACCAGTTCCAGCCCGGATTCATAGCCAATACGTAAATCGATCACTGCATATTCGGGTAGATAGCGCTCGGCAAATGCTATTCCGGTTTTGACATCGTTAGCGACCAGTACCTCGTAATTTCTTTTTTCTAATGCGCTTTTCAGCACCTTGCAAAAGGTCTCATCATCATCCACCAGCAATAGCCGTGGCTTATCCATTTCCTGAGTTGTCATTATTGCTCTCTGTATTCAAAAGGGGCAGGGTAATTTCCACGCACGCTCCACCCAGCTCGCTATTGTAAAGGTTGATTTTACCGCCCAAGCGATTAATAGAAGAATAGGCTAAAAATAAGCCTACACCCAAACCACGCTTTTTGCTGATAACGGGTTGCTTACCGGCAAAATTGATTAATTCCGACGACAGACCGGGGCCAAAATCCCTGATTTTAATCATAGCGCTGTCCAAATCCCATGATGCGTGAAATTCAATCCCTTTTTCCGGCGGCGATGCTTCAGCGGCATTATTCAAAATATTAATAATCGAGTGAGTCAGCGTGAGTTCGGCAACAATTTTTGCCTGCATGGCGACTTCAGGATTGATAATAAAATTTAACTTCGCAGTCGGCTTGTGAGTTCGCCATTGATTGATGACTTCATCAATATAATCAGTCAGCAACATAATTCCTCCCGATTCGGCGCGCATTTCACCGGCAGAAGCTGACATCACCGATAAGGCTGTTTTGCACCGATCAACCTGCTGTTGCATGATCAATAATTTCTCGTGTAAATCCGGAAAACGATGAACCGGATACTCTTGCTCAAGTTCATGAGTCACTATCGCGATAGTACCTAATGGCGTCCCCATATCGTGAGCAGCACTGGCTGCTAATGTACCCAGCGAGACAACACGCTCATCCCTTAACGCATTTTCTCGGGCTTCAGCCAGATTTCTCTCCTGAGCTTTCAGCGTTTTAGCCAGTTCAACCACGAAAAATGCGACCAAGCCGGCACTGAACACAAAACCAAACCACATGCCAAAAATATGAAGGTTAAAATAATGACTGTCACTCATAGCGTGAACCTGGCGGAGCAACTCATAATTTTTTGTATCGGCATACAACATTGCCGAATCGGGCATGTGCGGTTCTATCGACGGCAAAGGAATATTGTAGGCCATTAATGCTGTGTACATGGATGTGGTTAAAATCACCATATACCAGGCATAGGATTGGTGCAGCATAATGGCTGTAATAATAAGAGGTAACAGAAATACCCAGGTAATGGGATTTGATGCACCACCGGTCAGGTACAGCAATGCTGTAATAGCAAAAACATCCATAACTAACTGAGAAAAAATCTCTAATTCGGTAACCGGATCTTCTGTTTCTAAACGAATCGACGTATAAATATTCACGATAACTATCGACAATATAACCAGCCAGAGCTGCTGCTCCGGTAAGCGAATATTAAGACCATATACGGATAAAATAATCAGTATAACCTCGCTGAGTATCATCAAGTTCCTGAGGATAAACAGCCACTTCAGGTTTTGTCTGGCAGAAAATTCGGATTTAGTTGAGGCGTATGAGAGCATTTTTTATCCATTTTGTCCGTAAAACCCCTTCCTTCAGGTGGGGGATGTCAGGATGCTCTTGATCTTGCCTTTGCATCCGTGTACGATTTTTCCCGTGCTGATAATTCAGCCTGCCGGAGGGAATATCCGGTACTGTCAGTCGAGGGGATTTTAGACTCCGCATTATGCCGAGCATCGCCCCGTTGAAGCTGGAAGCGCCTTCCTTTAGGTAGGCGTAATTCACAAAAGCAGTGTGTTGTAGACGTGCATTAAAATAAGAAACCATTCAGCATTCAAGTACATGCATTATCGTTTTTTTATTATAAATTAAACCAAAAAATAGCTGCGACAATATGTCACATATTATGTTGCAATATTTATTGCTATTATTAACCTAACTTTTAAAGCTCTTGTAGAGCTCCATAGCTGGGAAGTTGCGTTATATTCATCCTAAAGATATTCCAAGGCGGTTTTTATAAAACCGCCTTTTTTTTGTCCTTCGTATCAGAAATCCACACCTAATCCCCCTAAACCGCAGTAACCCATAGGATTCTTGGCCAGATATTGCTGATGGTAATCCTCGGCATAATAAAATTCGCTTGCGGTCATAATCTCGGTGGTTATTGATTTAAAACCTGCTTGACTGAGTTGTAGCTGATAGCTTTGTTTTGACGCTAGCGCTTCCTCGAGTTGTTGCTGAGAATAGGTATAAATCCCGGATCGATATTGCGTACCGATGTCATTGCCTTGTCTCATACCTTGCGTGGGGTTGTGGGACTCCCAAAAAAGCCGAAGTAATTCACCGTATGAAACAACAGCCGGATCATAAATGACTTTGACAACTTCATTATGCCCGGTTAAACCGGTGCATAATTCCTCATACGTCGGATTAGGCGTGCAGCCGCCGATATAACCGACTGCTATGCTAAACACACTGCGACATTGCCAGAATTTTCGCTCCGCTCCCCAGAAGCAACCCATGCCAAACAGTGCCTGCTCCAGGTTTTCCGGAAATGGCGGAACTATCGGGTTGCCTGTTACAAAATGCCTGTTTGTAACCAGCATGGGCGTACTCCGTCCCGGTAAAGCCTCTTTAGAGTCGGGTAAAGTCAATTTTTTTGATGAAAAGATCATGGGCTGTGGTATTTTTATAAGACGATTTAGGCAAGGATCATTATGATCCTGATGTCATAAAATGCACTACTTTTTAACGGAAGAAACATGATAGAGCAGGATTTATTACGCCGTTTTTTATTTGAAGAACTGGGCGTTCGCGGGGAATGGGTCAAATTAACCCACAGTTGGCAAGCGGCAAAATTTCATCAGCGCGGCTCTGAAAACGTGCAACAGCAGTTGGGACAGGCACTTGCGGCCGTAGTCATGTTATCGGCTACGGTCAAGTTTACAGGCTCGATGATTCTTCAGGCCCAAGGCGACGGTGACATTAAAACCTTGGTTGCTCAGGCGACGGATCAGCGGAAAATAAGAGGTTTAGTGCGAGGCAAGGAAAACGTAGCCGAAGGCTCCTTAGAAACCATGTTCGGCCAAGGGCGACTGGTATTAACCATAGAATCGGAAAATGGTCAGCCTTATCAGGGCATCGTGCCTCTCCGGGGCAGCAATTTAGCCGCTGTCGTGCAAACCTATTTTGAGCAATCCGAGCAACTTAAGACTCGCTTATGGCTATTTGCCAATGCAACTCATGCGGTAGGATTATTATTGCAGGAACTGCCGACACAGGAAAATCATGAGGCTGATTGGGAGCACATCGAAATACTGGCAAACACAGTCACTGAACAAGAATTGTTCGATCTGGATTGTGAGCAGCTGCTGTACCGATTATTCAATGAAGAAAAAGTCAGATTGTTTGACCCAGAGCCCGTTGAATTTAGCTGTGCCTGTTCACGGCCAAACATCGAGAAAACATTATTCGCTATGGGCCGGACTGAACTGGAGGACATTCTAAAGGAACAGGACATTATTGAAGTCAACTGCGAATTCTGCAGTGAACAATACCGCTTTGATAAAATTGATGTCGAGAATATCCTGTCACAGCAAAGTCATGTTAATACCTCCGAAACACGACATTGAAACAATCCTATGAAAACCGGAATAATTAAACGAAGTCTTCGCCTTGTTTTTTTGCTGACACTGACAGCTTCATTATCCGGTTGCATGTACTGGATTCGGGCGTATCAAGTCTACTTGCAAATGGATGAATTCGATCGCAACTTTTCCGTCGAGGCCAATGATGAATTTACCTTGCGCTTCAAACATCCTATTCTTTACAGTAAAGACTTTGTTTCCTTGTCCAAACTTTATGCCAGCCAAGACGACCCAACGACGGACGGCAGACGCTGGCGCTACTGGTTTCGTAAGGTTGACGGTAACAATGAACTGATCAAACCGGAAGTGAAATTTTATTCTGCTTTAAATTTCAATAAAGAAAATAGATTAATTGCCTGGTCGTTTTCTTCACTTTTTTTGGCGATTGCCCCGCCCAAATTTTTAGAGATTTCTTTACGCTCTATTGGCGGTGCCGAGATTGATAAGGAAAAACAACAACTCAAAGCCAACCCGGCATTACTGGAAAAAATTTCCGCAGATTTGCCCAAAAAACCGGCTGTTCTTGCGCAGTTGGGCGAGCCTTTTGAAATCAAAGATGAAGCGGAGCAGGAAGTATATATTTACCGTTTTCTGCTGGAAACCAACCATATAGAAGAAGGTTATGAGGATCGCGCCTTAAACGAGGTTAAAATTACCTTTGATAAAAAAACCCAGGAACTGGTTAGAATGGCAGGGCGTTTTGCAGGGCTTAAGGTTTCAATTAATTATCGAAAGTTTCTGGATGAGTCACAGGATGTCGCACAAAACAAACCGGAATAAACTATATCAATGAACTTTCCGATTAACCATAAAAAAGGCTTAGGCAATAAATGCCTAAGCCTTATTTTTACAATACGCAGCGGTGTTAAGGCCACGCACTAATGATCAGCTATAAATTACAGCTTATCGGCATTTTTATCCAGATATTCTGCAACACCGACAGGGTTTGCATTCATGCCTGAATCGCCTTTTTTCCAGCCGGCTGGGCACACTTCGCCGTGTTCTTCGTGGAATTGTAAGGCATCAATCATGCGCAACAATTCATCCATATCACGACCTAAAGGCAAATCGTTAACAACCTGATGCCGAACCATTCCTGAGCGATCGATCAGGAAAGTACCGCGATAAGCAACGGCTGGGCCATTCGCTTCAACATCATAATCCTTACAAATAGCATGCGATATATCTGCAGCCATAGTGTAACGAACAGGACCTATGCCGCCTTTATTAATAGGGGTATTACGCCATGCGTTGTGAGTAAAGTGAGAGTCTATAGACACGGAAATCACTTCAACATTACGGCTTTTGAATTCATCAATACGATGATCTAAAGCGATCAATTCACTTGGACAAACAAAAGTGAAGTCTAATGGGTAAAAAAATACTACCGCATATTTTCCGCTAGTCGCCTCAGAAAAACTAAATGAATCAACTATTTGACCATCGCCAAGAACGGCAGGAACTGTAAAATCAGGTGCTTGTTTACCGACTAATACGCTCATTGATTATCTCCAATAAATAGTAAAAAAAGACTGTTAACTTGATGTTAGCCATTGAAAGCAATGGCTTGCTGAAATTGTACATCAAATTAGTCGGGAATTGGAGCGTGTTGTTATTTTGAGCTTGATTTAATTTTAATTTTATCCATAATTTGTCGTCAATAGCTTACAATATCTCCAAAGATTTACCCTATACGGGGGTTTTGAAAGCTAGTCGGCCTAACATGGCTGTTAAATTCACATAGCTTATTCGTTTGATGAGGTTCTATCATGGCAAAAAATAAACATATTACCGAACCTGATGTGTTCGGTTTTCAGGTACGCATCGTAAGGCGCGGCAAAGAAAGCAGCCGTTATTTTTCACATAAATTATGGGGCAATAAAGGCAAGTCTTTAAAGGCAGCGATTACTTGGCGCGACCAGATGCTGACCGTGTTAAAGGGCAGCAAGACCCGGTTTCTTAAACCGCCCAAAAATAAAACGACTACTGGCGTCACGGGCGTGTCCAGAACCATCAAGTATGATCATCGTAAAGATAAAAGTTATCTTTGCTATACCGTTTTTTGGGTCAGTAATTGCAAATCCAGAAATAAAACTTTTCAGGTGGGTAATGTCGATAAAGTCACGGCGGACGACGAGTTGCATGCATTTCGTACGGCCAAGCTGTTCAGAAGTTGCTATGAGCATTCAATCGATAACGACCTTGAGTTTTATGACAGCAAATTTGCCGGATGGAAAAAACTACGCTTGTATGAAGACGAAAATTTGAACGCAGTAGCGATATAAGCAAAGATTTCGTGTTAGAGGCATGGCCGATCCATCAGCCTTTTGTGAAAACATCCCCCGCATGCTTCCGGTAAATAGCGGGATTTCCGTTCGTTCAATGCTGCTAAAGTTCGATGCGGATACCCAGTTCAATGACGCGCTCGACGGGGATTTTGAAAAACTCTATCGCGCTTGAGGCATTGTGGAATAAAAACCGGAACAAGGGTCGACGCCATTTAGCCATAGGACTTTTTTTCCGAAAAGAGAGTCGCTCACTACCGATAAAAAACGACGTCTGCTTGTAATCGATGATTAACCCTTCTTGAGCGCATTGCTCTAAAGCTTGCCGCACATCAGGACTTTGCTGAAAACCATAGTAAAGCTTAACCCGGTAAAAATTGTTATCTTTGCCAAATGCGCGAATTTTGATTCGGTGCGCCACATCAACGTAGGGCTCATCTTTGGTGACAATGGTTAATACAATGATCTGTTCATGCAGTACATGGTTATGCTCGAAATTGTGTAAAAACACCTGCGGTACACCATGCACGCTTTTAGCCAGATAAATGGCTGAACCTTTAACGGTTACCGCCTGATGACTTATTATCTTATCTTCCAAGTCCTCAAATAGCATCCGCCTCTCATCCATATATTCCGCCAACAAGGCACGACCTTTAATCCAGGTGGTCATCATTAAAAACAGCACGGTTCCAATAACCAAAGGCAACCAGCCCCCAGTGGGTATTTTTAAACTGTTAGAAGAAAGAAACAAAAAATCTACGGTTAGAAAGGTTGTCAAAAAGGTAATACTGGCTGATTTTTTCCATTGCCAAAGTTCATTAATGACAATAAACACCAAAACAGTATCGACAATCATGGTCCCGGTAACGGCAATGCCATAAGCCGAAGCGAGTGCCGAGGAAGATTGAAAACTCAATACCACTACAAATACGGAAACCATCAATAACCAATTGATTGCAGGAATATACACTTGCCCAACTTCCTGCCCCGAAGTGTGCAAAATATTCATGCGTGGGCAGTATCCCAGTTGTATGGCTTGTCTTGTAACCGAGAATGCACCGGATATGACCGCTTGAGAGGCAATAACCGATGCCAAGGTCGCCAAAAATAATAGCGGATACATCGCCCAGGTCGGCGCCAGCAAATAGAAGGGATTTTTCACCGCCTCTGGATGCTCAAGCAGTAACGCGCCTTGTCCAAAATAGTTGAGTAACAAGGCAGGAAAAACAAAGCTGAACCAGGCATAACGGATGGGTTTCAGGCCGAAATGCCCCATGTCGGCATAAAGCGCCTCAGCACCGGTTATCGCCAATACCACCGCCCCCATAATTAAAAAACTATGCCATCCCAATTCAATCAATAAATGAATCGCGTAATAAGGGTTAACTGCTGCCAATACGGCAGGAGCATTGATAATATTATTTATACCAAGACCGCCCAAAGTAACAAACCAAAGACACATGATCGGCGAAAACATTTTGCCGACAGTCCCAGTGCCTTTAGCCTGCAAAATAAAAAGCGCGAAGAGCACCGCAATGGTAATCGGCAAGATGTAATGAGCTAAGGACGGCGCAACGATTTGCAAGCCTTCGACTGCGCTTAATACTGAAATTGCAGGGGTAATAATGCCGTCGCCGTAAAACAAGGCGGCACCGAGCAAACCAATAGTGATGATAAAGCGTGTTTTTTTCGGATTATCCTTAGCGCTTTGCAGTGCAAACGTCATTAGCGCCATGATGCCGCCCTCACCTTTGTTATTAACGCGCATAATAAAAGTCGCGTATTTGATTGCTACAACCAAGGTTAACGCCCAAAAAATCAGCGATAGCACACCCAGCACATGGGGTTTATCAATCGGCAAATGACTGCCGAAAATTTCCTTAACAGCGTATAAGGGGCTGGTGCCAATATCACCAAATACAACACCAATTGCACTTAGCGCTAAAACGGTTACTTGTTGTTTGGAATGGCCCTGTGAGCTTGTCGACATAATAAATATTGCATGGGGTGAAAAAATAACAAAAAATCAACGGGGTTGTCTCATCCTGTATTAACGTGGCGTTAAACCCTAAACCCAGTGAAGAACCTCGAATTGCAAATACCAGAATCCAAAAGAACCGAGGAAGTTAGCCAGAACTGCCGGCAGAAAACGTAAGTGGGTGGCGAAAGTATAGCTTTTGTCAATGGACATAGCCATAACGCCGGCCGATGAACCCACCACCGTCAAACTGCCGCCGATGCCTACCATCATCGCGTTCAGCATCCATTGATCGACGCCTAAGTTGGGATTCGCCATAATCGCCGCCGCTTCGAGCAAGTTATTGTCGATACAGCTGGATACCATGCCTAAGATAAAATTCACCCAAGTCGGCGGTAGCGTTTCGTACAACTGGCGCACATAAGACAGCCAGCCGACATGATTGAGGGCCGCCATGCCGGTGATAATGCCGATGTAGTACATTAAAGTAGCCCATTCCACCTTCTGTAACTGAACGTCCAGGTTAATCTCGATACTGCACCATTTTGTCTTTAACACCCAGATATACATCACCACCAAACCTAAACCACTGCCCAGCGCGAATTCAATATCAACATGCAGCACCATGTTCAGTATCACGGCTCCGATGATGGCGAACGCGCAAACGAAGGCAAGGCTAAGTCCGCCCGGTTTGATACCTTCCGCTGATGTGCTGGGTTTAAGCAGTGTGTCGGTGTCGAGTTTTTTCAGGTAGAACAGATCCAGCACCAGGGCGCTCAGAAACCAGCCGAAAATCGCTGCCGGAAATAACATGAGCAAGTCGGTCATGGCCACTTTACCGGCCAAAATCACCATCAAGCTGGTCGAAGTGCCGATAAACCAAACGCCGCTGTTAGACGAGATAATCGTATTGCACAAGACCAGATGGGTATAGCGCGGATTTGCTGAAACATTGCTGATGGATTTACCGAATATCATGGTGGTGGTTAAGCTGCTGATGAAGGGACTCAACAACGCGCTCAATAATCCCATCACCCAGAACAAGCCCCGCGCGCCTAGCCCCCTATTCATTAACGCTTGGTTCATGGCCGCAAAGACGTTGCGCTCGTTGAGAATCTCAACAATCATCCACATAAACGCCATAAAGGCGATCAACCCGAATAGTGATTCTTTGGTTGCCGCCTGCATCGCAATCAAGGGTTTGAATCGCTCAGGATCGTCGCCGCTGAACCAATAGTAAATGCCAATGATAGCTACCGTGGACATCATCATCAAAGCGGGCTTGAATTTGTCCATCGCCAACTGGACTTCGAAGATGATCATCGCCAAGCCGATAACGAATACGCTCAGTACGATAAGTCCAACGGGTGAAAAAGGAATGATAGAGGTGGGCATAAGGGTTTTTCTACAAAAAATCTAAAAGTTGAGTATTGTAATAAATACCAAGTTTGTGGGGGCGACACATTCGTCCTCCTATATATTAATTAAACCTAACCTGAAAGCCATCCTTAATCAAGGAATGAATTTGTAAACAGAGTGCATATAAATCATTAACAAACCACGAAGAATACGAATTTTTGTGATGTATTTTGCGTATTTCTTCGTGGCTTATGTCAAAAAAAGGGGGGCTACTGTTTCTCAGTCACGAACGCTATTTTAGCAATCCCGGAATGTTGCACAGTTGCCATGACTTCGGCAACCTTCGAATAAACAACATCCTGATCGGCATATAAATGCAGGCCGATTTCAGGATTTTTTAAAAGCTCGGCCTTCAATGCGGCCTCCAATGCGGCATGGTCGGCGATTGGGAGCTTATTCAACGTTATAACCCCCTGCGCATCGATACCGAGCTGTAACGGTTGTTCTTTAATATCCGCGGTGGTCTCGGCGGTTTTCGGCAAGGTCACATGCACGGATTGCGTGAGTAACGGCGCGGTCACCAATAAAATAATCACCAGCACCAGCATGACATCGACGAGCGGCGTGACGTTAATGTCGCTCATCGCTCCTTCGTCTTCGGATTGCGGTTTAAAGGCCATGTCTATTCCTTACCGTTGGCATTCGCGCTTGAGGCGATGTGCATAAAACTGACCACAAAGTTTTCCAATCCGGCACGTTGCTGTTTGGCCCGGCGCAAGAAAAAGTTATAGGCTAATACCGCCGGCACCGCGACCGCGATACCGATTGCCGTAGCGACCAACGCGTCGCCGATGGGGCCGGCTACCACATCCAGGCTGGTCGAGCCGCTTTCAGTGATCTGATGCATTGCGTGCATGATGCCTAAAACGGTACCGAACAAACCGACGAACGGCGCAGTGCTGCCGATGCTCGCAAGCATGGTCAGGCCGCTTTCCATTGCATGTTGCTCTTGCTGCATTTGCACGAGCAGCGAGTGCTCCAGTAATTCAGACGGAACGCCGCGATATTTAAGGCTCTGGCCCTCAGACTGCTGACTTTCGTTCATCCATGCAAAACCTTGCAGCGCAATCCGCGCTTGCGGCCCTCTGGCGACCTCTACAGGCAAGGTTTTTGCCTGCTCCAGATTGGCCGCATCCCAAAATGCCTTGTTAAAAGCCCGGTTATAAAAACTGTTTTTGGTGAACTGCCAGATTTTGAAAAAAATCACCGTCCATGTGACCACCGAGAAAGCCAGCAGTGTATATAAGGTACCGTCGATAATAACTTCCGGCGAAATATGAGTGGGCATTAAGGTCTCCTTTTTTAGTTATTCAAATAAAATTAATTTGGGTGCAATCATCGAACTGATCGCTGTTTTTAAAGCTCATGGCAGTAGCGGACATTAGTCCCGGTATGTCCAATGTAAGTCCGTAAAGCGTAAACCGATTATCGTGTTAATTTAAATTGCAACGTCTGAACAGCGCGCTGTTCAACCGCAACACCGTCAACTATTTTTTCTTTGAAAATCCATTGATTAATCGCTTTCAACGCAGCTTCGTCAAAGATTTCGGCGGGTTCCGCCTCAACAACCACGGCATTTTCAACGGTACCGTTCGTGGTAATAGTAAATTCGACTTTAACCCAGCCCTCGATATGACGATTAGCCGCCCGCGCAGGATACTTGGGAGGAATTCGTTCCAATGGAATCACGCCGGTACTGATTCTCGGTTCGCTGCTGACTACAGCAGGAGCAGGCCGACTGACCGCTTGTGGCGCTGAAACTGAAGGTGTCGGCGCGGAATTGGACGGCGCGGGCTTTTCTTCAGCAATAGTCTGCGGTTTTGGTAGCTCCGCCTGCTTAGGAATCACCGGCATTTTTTTCTTGACCGGCTGTTTGACGGGTTGTTTTTTCGGCAGTTCCGGTTTTGGCGGTACCGGTTTTGGTGGCGCCGACGGTGTAATTTCGGCTTTTTGACTCGGCGTAGAGACCAGCGAGACCTCCATCACCATCAGCGATGGCGTTTTGGGTTTCTCGGTTGGCTTTAAAAGCCAAAGCCCCGCCCATACGTGCAACAGCAACACTAAAATCAACAATAATCCACCCATAACGCGCGGGCGTTCTTCGCCGGTTAAGGCTGCAAATAATGATGGCTTTTTTTGCACTAACGGACTCGCCTCGTCACCCGAAGGCGTTAAATTCCGGTCGGCCACGCCGCCATCATGGCTGTTAAATAAAAACATAGAGGATATTACCTTTTTAAACATCGATTGTGCGTTTGCTATGTTCAGATTCCGGACAACGAGGTCTTAGCTGTATTTTACTCTGCACGGTCACAGCAGTCGTTGCGGAAAATGAAACACTTTAAATAGATTGAGCCTGTTTCAGCCATTTAACCCTTGCAAACTGCCAAACCATCGGCATGAACGACACAAAAACAATACCCAAAACGATTTTCTCGAAATTGTGTTTGACCCATTCATTCGAGCCGAGAAAATACCCGGTTAAGGTGATGCTCGTAACCCATAAGGTTGCGCCGATGATGCAAAAAACAATGTATTTTGAGTATTTCATGCTGCCCGCACCCGCTACGAAAGGCGCAATCGTGCGAACGATCGGGACGAAACGGGCCATAATAACGGCTTTCCCGCCGTGTTTTTCATAGAACCCTTCGGTTTGGGTAATGTATTCCCGTTTAAAAAACAAAATCTGCTCACGGGATTTAACGAACTTACTAAAATGCTTGCCGACATAATGATTGACATTATCGCCCAGCAAAGCCGCGCCAATCAGCAACGGAATAATGATTTGAATATCCAGTTTCCCGGTCGATGACGCCAACAGTCCCGCAGCAAACAATAGAGAATCGCCGGGCAACAGCGGCATGACGATTAAGCCGGTTTCGACAAAAATTATCGCAACCAAAATCGCATAAGTGAGCATCTCGTAATGCGCCAGAAAATCTTGCAGCGTCGTCAGCGGGTCTTTGAGCAAGTGTAATAAAAAGTAAATAATTTCCATAAAAGTCAGTTGTTATCTCGTTAACGTGGGGACATCATAAAGTATTGTTTTCATACCTTGACGACTATTTATTATCAATCGGTTTTAAACGGTATTTTACGGCCTTCCGAATTGCTTGCGTAAAATTATCAGCGCCAGTAGCAACAAAATTCCGCTCAGCGACTGTCTCAATATGACCGTCCACACGGTTTCAGCCGTCGACAAGGGTTTCATTACCGGCAGTTGCTGATCATCCGACGACGGTATGCCTTGCTGCGCCATGATTCCGGGAACAAAAAACGCCCGCCACCGGTCTTCAAATTGATTAACCGTGTCAATGTATTCGGCATAACGGGGCGCATCGATACCCGCCAGACGGTCGGCCGCCAACACAGCGGCCAAGCCTGGCGGCAGTGCGGACCATCGCTCCATAAACTCAAAATGCGCTTTCCGAACCTCATCGAAGCGATACATCAGCGGCCGCACCTTGCCATCAAGTTCCAGATTGGCGGGCAGACCGGCAATTTCGCGCGAAGGCTCTGTTACCGGAGGAATGTCAGGATGCGCCCGATACCAGGCCGACAGCAATTCGGCTTGCTGTGTCGACGTTTGCGCCTGAATATGCCGAATATCGACAATCGCCTCAAGCCGCGATGGCATGGCTTGCTCGCCGTTTGCCGCCCAGCTCAAACCCGCCGGCAGCGCAAAGGTCGTGACCAGCCATACGCCTAGCAAGCCTACCGCCGCCGCACCCGATGAAACCGGCAGCAACAAAAACAGCCCGGCAATTGCAATCCACAACCCGGTAAACAGCCCGGCAAAAACCAGCCAATAACTTGCCGCGTAAACAGTGGAACCGGAATCGAGTATAAACGCAAGCAGCGATGCCGCGACCACAGGCACCAGCACCATCGCCCAGCGCACCGCGAGTGCAGTAAATACCAACCGCCAAGGCTGGGCCATTTGCGCGCAAACCAAACGCCACACGCCCCGCTCCCGATCTTCCTGCACCAAACCGTAACTAACCGCTATCACGGTCAACGGCAACAACAACGCCAGCACAGTTGCAAAATCGAGCAGGCCCCGCGCATGCGCCGGATATTTGTGCTCCAGCTCATCATGCGCCACGGTGTGCGCATCGAACTCTTCAACCAGACGACCGGCTTTCATGATGCCGATACGGTCGGCTACCTGCTTGGCATTAAACAGATCACGGGGCGCCATCAGCACCGCCATGCCCAGATCGGCGGCCGCCCGTATGCGCTGGGCAAAATCATTGGCCGCACTGGGATCGAGCCCGGAGGTCGGCTCATCCAGCAGCATGACTTTCGCCTGTTTTGCCGAGGCGATAGCCAGACCGACTTTCTGGCGCATGCCCTTGGAGTAAGTCGACACGCGCCGGTCGTGAGCATCGCCTTGCAAGCCGGTGTTCGCCAGCAAATCGTGCGCGCGCTGCCGGGATAGGCGGATATTAGCCAGCGTACAGAAAAAACTCAGATTTTCCACGCCGCTCAGGTATTCATACAACGCCACATTTTCCGGCAGATAGGCCAGCTTGGCGCGCACCACCGCCGGGTTTTGCTCAGGAGACTCGCCATCGATAAAGACATTGCCGCCGGTCGGCCGATTGAAGCCTAAAAAGGTATTAATGGTTGAGGTCTTCCCGGCGCCATTGCCGCCCAGCAAGGCATAGACGCAACCGGCCGGAACCGATAAATCGAGTCCATCGATTGCGCGATGGTTTTTATACTTGACCACCAGTTGTCTGGCCTCAAGCAGGGGTTTATTTGCAGATATAATCAATTTTTAGATGATCATGGAAAAATCATTTGATCCACGAAAATTATTTTGATGAGTTCATTATTGGAAATTAAGCCCTATTTATCAATAAGATTTAATTGATAATCCTGCTGCTGCGTTTTCCAGGAAAGATACATCTTCTGCCCATCGCTGACCAGAAAGGGCTGATCGCCGGACAGCGCGGTTTGAGCAATCACTTCAGGCATCGACCAGCTTTTGCCGTCGTCGGCGGATTTGATCAGCTTGATAACATTGTGGGTGCCGTCAAACTCCTGCCAAACCACATTGACCCGTGGGCCTAAAGCCAGCACATGCGGATGGCCTGCGCCTTCTTTACCGAAATTAAGCGGCGTGGAAAAATGCCGCCCTGAATCGGTCGAGTAGGCATAAAACAGGCCCTGATTGGTCGGTGAATTACTGAACCATACCGCATGATAAACACCGGAATCGGCAATCGACAAACCGGGACCGTGATGCGGGCAGGCATCGATTTTCCAGTTATCCTGACCTAAACGATGGGTATCGCCGGGGGTATTCCAATCGCTAAATTTGACCAGCGCGTGATCGCGCATACCGCCTGCGAAAATATGCCGCCAAGTGACCACCGGCGTATTGTCAGGCGCTATTGCGGTATCCAATCGACAGCATTCGCAGGTATGGGTGGCGATTCTTTTATTGGGATAAAAATGCTCGCCGCCATCGTCAGACCAAGCGTAATACAAGGACAGTCCCTTAAAATCCTGCCCGGCTTTTTTAGCCGCCTCGGTATCGCGGTCATCCAGCCAGGCGATAAAAATCTCGCCATTTTTGCCGACAGCCAGACTGTCAAAGCGATGCCTTATTATCTCGATATTATCGTTGACCGTGACAGGTTCCGAAAAACGTTTGCCGCCGTCATTTGGTCGCATCGATTCCTGACCGATTACGACACTTCTGACCTCCATGGATGGAGAAAATGCCGAGGACTGCCGGGAGCTGTCTCGGCCGCCATCCCTGGCAGTCGACCGGCTAAAGCGCACATAAGTGCTGCGCTTTTTATCCAATGTGAGTACCCAGGTTAAATAAATATTACCTTGTGCATCCAGCTTGATTTTCGGACGGCTTTCACCATCAGCCGCAATCGCTTCCGGTTTTGCATTCACCCTAACAGGTGCCGTAAAGCTTGTGCCTTTATCGGCGGATGA
Source organism: Methylobacter arcticus (assembly GCF_050917435.1). Lineage (NCBI taxonomy): Bacteria > Pseudomonadati > Pseudomonadota > Gammaproteobacteria > Methylococcales > Methylococcaceae > Methylobacter > Methylobacter arcticus. Next base: position 330,937 of record NZ_CP159583.1, on the reverse strand, counting down.
CTGCACATAAAGATACTCATTGTTTACCCAGGCAATCCATAACACACCCTTGCCGTCAAAAGTGGCCGTTATGGTTTTGGCGCATTGGTTTGAAGGCAACGCGTTGGCATCGGCGCAGACACCTTTTGCCTCGACAGAATGATGATCTGCATGCTGCTTGCCAGCACCTGCGGATTTTATCGTCGCTTCATATGCACAGCCGGAGACCGCCAGCGTTGCAAAAAACAGAACAGAGATCAGGAATTTCATGGATTACACCGAATTAAAAAGTCGAGCTGAATTATCAAAGAGAAATCAGGATAAAAAAAAGTAATATCTTTTCAGCCCATATGCAGTAAAGCCTGACTTGATAACAGTCAGGCTTTTTGTTTTTGCTTTTTACTTTATAAATAAACGTATCAATAATTATACTTCAACCCAATAAAGTAATTGTATGGTGGGAAGAAGGGCATAGAGTCATCCTACAAAAATTATTGTCATTGTATTGATAAGATGCACATCCTGGTGCGGACCAATTAATATTTCAACGACGCGCTAACAAAATAAGTGCGTTGCGGATAAGGATGGTTTTCAAAGGCATTAGCATCAAAAACATTATCGATCCCCGCTGAAATGGTACTTTTTAGTTCCCGACTAATCGGTAACCTGTACGTGGTTTTTAAGTCGACAAAAGTGGATTCATCGGTGCCGCCCATGACATTAGCGGCGGTATCGTTATTCTCCAGACGCTGAAATGAATCACTGCGATAACGCACGCCTACCGCAGCATCCCAAGGTTGCAGAATATGGTAGGTTAATGTTGCATTGGCCTGTAAGCTGGGTATGCGATCCCATTCATTACCAACCAGCGACAGATTGTGGCTGTTTTGGGTAATTTGTTTATTCATAAAAATACCGTTAGCCATTAAGTCGACAGGCAGATTAAACACTTCGTTTTGTTGATAAGTCAGATCTACGCCGATAGCTTCGGTTTGTTCAATCGGTAAAAAGGTAGTAATGCTTTGTCCATTGATAGTCTGCAAGGTACTAGCTATTTCGTTGTTGATTTGGTTGAAAAAGAAATTGGCGCGTACATAACCCCTGGGAATATCGTATTGGGTCATGAAGTTATGAAAATAACCATTCTCCGGCCCTAAATCAGGCGCTGAAATGCTTAAGTTATTAAGCCTGGAGACGCTGGCAAACATTTCTTCAGCAATCGGAAAACGATACGCTTTAGAAAACGAGTAGCGGAAAATCCAGTTATCCGGTGAATATTCCAAAGACGCTTTAGGCGAAAAACGGGAGGCATCGCGGTCGGCGTAATTTTGAATGTTGTTGGTCGCGCCAAAAGTGTGCACATGGCCATCAAGCGCTTGCCAGTGGTCAAACCGCCCTCCGGCCATCACGCTCCAGTCCGGCAAAAACTGCCATTCCAACTGTGAAAAAGCGCTGTTGGTTTGAGTCGCGCCGCCGCTGTCGCCGGTTTTAACATCGGCAGTTCCAGCCACATAGTTATTGCTGGAGTAAGTATCCAGATTCAGGCTCGCATGGTTAAATTGATAGCCGCCCATAAAAGATAGGTCATCCCTACCCAAAAAATTATCGGTCGCCAATTTCACATCGTAAGTCGCCCACCAGGGTTTTTCATCCGCAACCTGGCCTTTGTTTTGATTTTGCGGATGGTTGGGATTCAGCGTTGAACTGATACTTCTGTCCTTGAACGCGTCATAATAACTGGCAGTAGTATCAATGCTCCAGTTATCCGAGATTTTTCCCTTTAACCCCAAGCCATAATTCAGGGTCTGGCGCTGCGAGTCGCTGACCGAAAAAACCGAACCTGGAACGGTAAAACGTTGTCCGTCCGGTGTTCTGTAGTTTTGGTTCGCTGACTGTCCGGCTGCTGTAGCACCTCCCCATACCGTATTGCCTGCGGCATTCCTTAACAGGCTGTTCGGATCGTCAACTTTGCCGACGCGATCTTCATAGGCAATAGTAAAACGCCCCTGCAGATCTTCGGTAAAGTCATAACCGAATTTGGCTTTAAATAAATCCGTGGTTTGCCGAGCCACGCCAATATCACCATAAGCAAGCGCGGGCGCACCTTGAGGCGTTTGATAACTTTCGCCTCCGGCGACTGCGGTTCCGCCTGCCGCCGAACTTAATTGAGCGGCATTGATAGTCTGCGGCTGCCCCTCGTTTTCAAAACGGTTATAAGAGGCCCAAACACTGAACTTATCGATCTTGTCGCCTGCAGAAATAAAAGTTTTATAACCCATCAACGTTTCATTCCGCCCTGACCGATGCACATCATGGAACATGCCGGTAGCATCCATTTGAGCTTCAAATTTTTCCGGCATTTTAGTGTTCAAATTAACCACGCCGCCAAACGAATTACCGCCATATTGCGCAGAAAAAGGGCCGTAAAGTACTTCCGCCGATTCGACTTCGCTGGGTGAGACCATTGACCATCTGGGCGCACCATTAAAACTGGTGCGCAATGGATTATGCAACGGCATTCCATCACCGAACACCATAGTATGTGCCGTCTGGAACACATTGGAGCCGCGTATGCCCAAGTTACCGTTGGGATCGCCCATGTAACGTTTGCGGACTAACAGGCCTGGGGTGAACTTTAAGAAATCTTCAACCGTAGTCGCATTCACTTTGGCTTCAACATCAGCTTTATCAATCGTATAGGTCGGAGTTGCCTTGGCAGTATCTGGAAACTTTCTATCGGTCACCGCTCCGTAGGTGACCATGTCCTCGCCCTGATATTTATCGGTTTTAGTAGCCTTCACCGGTTCCGCCGCAATCCCGCTGCCTAAATAACTCACTCCCAGCAATAGTAGGTATTTTTTCATTTCTTTTAATTTTTATAGATGTGACTGATTGCTATTCATAAGCATTTTCCATACCAAGCCAAAAAGCACATCAGAAGCACCTCTCCGAACCACCTCGAAGATTACTTTGCTCCTTTATAATCAATTAATTATATTTCTATGGCGCATTATTTGTCATCCCAATGCGTTGCGCCTGTAATGCGTGCCAGACTTTATTGAGAGCCTGTTTTTAATCAAAATACGGCATATAACCTATTTTAGTAGGTTATATGCCACAGCTTAATCAATCTTCCTTGCTGGTTTAAAGCTCGGCCTTTAGGCCATAGCTATCTACACAAGTGATCGATGTTTTGCGCTATATCACGGCTGATGATTCCGACCCGACAACGAACCGCCGGTTTCGCCCTGTACATTGACCCATAAATGGGGTAATCCCAAGCTTTCCAACCAGTCGGGACCGCTACTTTCCTTGAGCATTGCGATGGTAGAAGCGCTGCCCGCAACGACACAGAAATCACCAACCACGCTAACCGCCGCCAAATACCGTACTGGCCAGCCGGTTTTGGGGTTGAGTACATGTCCGTAACGCACGCCATCCACACTGATACAACGTTCGTAATCACCACTGCTGGCAAGCGCGCCTTCCCGCAATAAAATGGTTCGCATCACGGCTTCTTTGTTACGGGGATCACGGATACCGACTCGCCACGGACTGCCATCGGCGCGCGGGCCAATCACTTTTATGTCGCCGCCTAAATTAATCACGCCATGCCGGATTCCGGCTGCGCCACATAATGCGGCCGCACGGTCAACGGCGTATTCTTTGACTATGCCGCCAAAATCGATTTCCATGCCGGGGCTTGAAAATACCAGCACGGGTGGTGCCCAACACAATTTGTGCCAGCCGACTTTATCGAGCAATGTCTGAATTTGTGCCTGATCCGGCAATTTACCCCGATCAAAGCGCCAGGCGCGGCGCAAGATGCCGGAAGTGATGTCGAATAGGCCGTCGCTCTGTTCATAACAGGTTGCCGCATAATTCAATAATCCTGCGGTTTCATCATCGACCGTGATACGACCGCCGGTGGCCGCCACGCGATTAATGGCCGCAAGAAAACTGTCGCTACGGTAACGCGAATACAGCGCTTCGAGCCGGTATACATCGGTGATAGCCGCATCGGCAATCTGCTTGGCTCTGGACGGACTGTCGGCATAGAGTTGTATGTCGCAAGGCGAACCCATCGCCTTGAAGGCATAGCGGTAATAGCTCAAACGCTTGGCTGTCATGCTAAAAACCGCAAACCACCACAGCGCCGGTCAAAACGCATAACTCCAGGTAGCCGACAGTGCGCCCTCACGCGGTAGCTGATAACCGTTGACATCGTCGCTGACCGGCTGTAGCCATTCGAAACTGAGGTTGTTGCCCTGTAGACTCCCGGTTGGCACAAAAGCGTTAATACCAAAACCGACATCCCAATAACGCCCGCCATGATTGCCGGGATAATCCACCGGGCCCAGTTTATTGAATGTCCCGTTATACTCGTTCCTAATCGAGCCCTGCACGGTATAAACGCCGCGCACCGAAGTCGACAGCCACTTTAACAGGTCGTAACTGCCCCAAGCGGTAGATTGGAATATATCGCCAAAAGCGAAACCGGTTTCGTTGTTATGCTCAAGACGTACGGTGCCGTTAAGCTGCGCACCCCAGGAATACTTATCCAATTTTCCGGTATAAGTCATGCTCGGCTTGAGATCCCAAGTGCCGCTGCCCAACTGCATACCGTAATGCTGAAAACCGGCATCGATTCGATGGGTATCCCTGAATTTGACATCAACATCGCCGGTCGGCGCACTGACGCCCAAGGTGCCGTGCAGACGATGGCCTGCCTCATCGAACAGCTTGACCATCGCATAAATGCCGGTATCACCGATACCGCTGGTGGTGTGCTCATGCAAGGTGTGGTGATTGATCAGTGCTTGCTGATCAAAAGTTGCCGATGGTGCGCCATTCAGCTCTCGTGTGGACATGTTCATATCGACGAACTGAGGCATCAGCATCAGTGTTAACCAGTCGGTCGGGGCGTACATAAAATCGAGCATGATCATATTCATGTTCATTCCGCCCGGCGCGGTAAAGCAGGAATCGCCGCCACAGCCATTTTTTACGATAGTTTGATCGCTGACCTTATTGGTACCCTGCAACATATCGCCAGACTGAGTGCTGTACATATAACGGGCGCCGAACATCACGTCACCGGCTTTATCCATCATGTGATCGAACATGACACCGGCGGGTGCATGGCCGCCGTGATGACTATGCCCGCTATGACCGCTATGTTCGCTACCGGCCAGAGATAGTGAGGATAAATCGACCTTCAGAACCGCATTAACCGTGTAATAGTTGTAATCGGCATAAGCGCCCTCACCGCCACCGCCCAGTTTCATCGAGCCTGCGTGGGTATAGTATTCGGCAGCCGCCTCAAAACTGACGCCTTTAGCGAATTGTTTGCTGACGGTAAGTCCGCCACTTAACGCGCCAAATCCCGATAGCCGATGGTCGCTGGAATAATGGCTGGGCAGTTTATTGCGGTCAAACGGAATGGTTTTATTGATCGGATTAACGGCAATTTCGTCGACCATTTTCCCGCTGGCATCCACCAAGTTAAAGTCTTTATCACGAAAATAAACATTGCCATTATTGGGATTGCCCGCTTCAACATAAATAGGCCTTCCGCTTTGATCAACAGCGGCTTTACTGAGGGCCTGACTGGATACCAGGTAAGGTGTGTAAAAATCGGCGGCATCCTGCGAGTAATAACGCACTTTCGGAGTGAGCGTCCAACCATGACCCACCGGCTGAACCCAATCGGCTTCAAAGGTATGAGCATTGACGCCCCAGTCATCGTGAAAAAAGCGGTAATCAAAATGCAAGGCCGCATCCAGACCATTGATATATTGAACATAACGCAAATTTTCAGTCCATTGATTACGCTCGTTGGGACGCTTTTCAAGTAAACCGATGGACACGCCCCTCAGCACTTCACCGGTCTGCGTCGGATCAATGAACGCCGCTTCCACCACCTTATAGGGATTTGCCATATAACCGGTACTGCGGGTATAGCCAATGCCCGCTTCCAGTAGCGCGGTTTCGTTCAGCACCTGGGTCAGGCCCAGCGCGGTTCCCCAGTCCTGTCGATTGCCGCGCAGGACATTATTTCTATCCTCTTTTTGAATTTGGCCGCTGCCGGAGGTGTTATTGTAGGAGTCAAAACCACGGCCGACATCAAAGATATAGGGCGTGGCATCATGATCAAGTATGGCGTGAGTATCGCTGTTGGTGTAACTCAAACCCACGTTCAAACTGGTCAGCTTCTGGTTAAAATCCCAACGTCCGGCCACATTGCCAAACCGCGATTCATAGTCATTTTCTACAGAAATGCCGCCACCGACATCCAGCGCCGCCTCATCCCATTCGTAACTGAATTTGACATCGCCTTGTTTGCGAATCTCCGGCGAGGCAGAAGAAAGCGTATGCACTAGCTGCTTGTCTTTTACATACTCTCCGGTTAAGGCATTCCGTCTCAATGGGTTCAATTGTTTGTCGAACAGCACGCCATTGTTTTGCAGAAAAGGCGTTGCCCCTGAAATCACGCCGCCTTCTTTATTGCCGCCGAAAGAAAGCGGCGCAGTTGCGATAGGCGTCGCCCCACTCCAAGTATCCTGGGTGTAATTAAAGGCAAACTTCAAGCGGTCGGACAACTTGATTTTAGAGCTGCCCAACAGACTGTCCACGACAATCGGGTCAAACCTGCTGTTTTCACCGAAAAGATTACGATTGCTCTCTTCATAATAGCCATATAAAAAACTGACTTCTTCGTCCGCAGCCTGAGCCGTTACAGGCATCAAGCCGGGCAACGACAAAGCGGCAGCGGTCAACATCTGCAATGATGCACTCACTGCCGCTACCGGTTTCGGCTTGGCTGTGCGCGCTAACAACCGCTCGCTCAGCTGCCTATAGCCCAGTGTCAATAGCGAGCTACCGGCGTTTTCGGCATGAAGCTTGGTTAGTATGCGTTTAATAACAGCCACAACCACCCCCTCCAGCAGCGCTGCTACCGGTAGCAGCCTCCCGGCTACCGTAAATATGCGCATTAAAAGTGCTTTGTAAGGGGTAAGGTTCCAAAGCCATCTGCGGCTTGGCAAGCGTGCCTCGCTGCCATGGCGCCACCGGGGAACAGCCCGAAACACAGATAGACAAGGCCAACAACAGCGCTTGCTGTATTGTCTTCATTTGTGGTTTCTCATCATGGTTGTTTTTCATCAAATGTTGCATCGTTCCCACGCAGCGAGAAAATCGTGCCGCTATGAAAAGCGGCTACTATTCAAATCACCGCTTATTTCAGTTCCGGCTTCTCTGCCAGCAACTGCCCGGCGACAAGCCGAAGCTCCTCGGCTGCTCCCTCGCGGAACCCTAAATGGATATGACGAATGACGCCATTACGATCGACCAGATAGGCAGAAGGCATGGCTTTGACATCAAAGTCCCTGGCACACTGCTCATTTTCATCCGCCACCACGGTAAAATTGGCTGGGTATTTAGCCAAAAACGTCTTGGCATCCTCGGGTGCCTGATCCAGATTAACCGCTATCATCTGCAATCCGCTATCTTTAAGATCACGATGCAATTCATTCATGAATGGAAAGGATTTAGCGCAGGGAGGACACCAGGAAGCCCAGAAATCCACATAAACTACTTTGCCGTGGAATTGTTGCAGGGTATAGCGTTGTTTATCGTTGATCGACGACAGTTCGCAATCAGGCACTTTGCTACCAATCTCTGCAGCAAATACCGCTGGTATTTGGGTAAGCGCCAGCAGGGTGCAGAGTCGTATTAATATTCGTGGGTTCATCTAGGAAACTTTCTTTGATAAGCAGTGAGAACTGCGTCGACAGGTTGCTTAATCGCTTAAACGGCAACGCCCGCGACTAGGCGCGCGTACGTTGCCAAGATCAACTATTATTGAATTTGCAATACAGTAATGTCAGTGCCTGTATGTTTGTTGTCACTGGTCACGCAATGCCAGATGACATTGAAGATCCTCGCGCCAGCGCTGGTTTTAGTGACCGATATATAGTACGTGCCGGGGCCGCCGTTAAGGCTGACACCTGGGCTATAGTTATCGTCTCCTGAAACGGGATCGGTGCTGGTCGTCATTTGTTGTCCCTTGTAAATATGAAAGTTCACCAATAATCCAGGTACAGGACTGGAAGAGTCCTTAACCTGACCGAAAAGATGGTGCGGCACACCGGCACCGTCGTCAGTACACGTTACTGCGGCAAGATCGGTAGCGCTTGCATTATTTCCGGCACTATCTATTAACGCACCCGCGTCATGAGCAAATGTGATACCGGCATGCCCTACTGCTACCAAAATCGATAACGCTATAAACGCTTTTTTTAAATATGTGCTTTTCATAAATATCCCCGTATGGCTAGCGTACTAGCAAAAAATAAACACTAAACAAGTATTGGTCGTCTCTTTCCCAAGCCATCAACTTAGGTAATCGAGCTGTTGTTAACTTACTGACAATCATTACAAAGCAGTAGCGGCTTTCTCAAGCCGTTTCAATCTTATTTCCGCCAACTGCCGTACCGTCGCATCGCTATCATTGAGCGCCTGTTGCAGCAAGGCTTCATCGCTACCGGCATTATCTACCGCCGTTAGCCGTACCGATACATGACTATCATGCATCGCCTCACGCAAAGCAGCGGCGGCTCCAGCGCCTTCGCGCTGAGACAAAGCGGAAAGCGCGCGCACGCGTACCATCGCATCGGGGTCTGACAGCGCAGCTACCAGTGTTTGTTTAACGGCCGCATCACCTTTGCGCCCGCCTGCCAACAAACGCCCGATTGCCTCCACCCGTTCGGCAGGCGTGTTAGAGCTCGCCATTTTTAACAAGGTATCCGTTTGATCAGGCTCTGCGTTTGTATTATCTGTCGTCAATGAGAATGGCTGCTGAGTTTCCGCTGATGCGTGCAAAAGCGAATTCTTTTTACCCGTTTCAGATTTTGCACCAATCACCCAAACCTCCTCAATCTGCCGCAGGCCGTCAACGTTTGACAGTTCTTGTGCATAGCGAAAAACAAGATCGGCTTTGCCCACTAGCAGGCACTTCAGCACCTGTTTTACGCTGGTTCCTACACAATTTGCGGTCACCAAATCATCCGGCAATACCGAATAATTCATCCGTACCCCTGTTTTACCGGCTATGCTGTCAAGCACTTTAGCCAATGGCGCTTGCCTGACTTTCAGTTGTAGCTCAGCATCCGCTTCTTTAGTGATAACCAGCCAGCCTTGATCACCTGAATTTTTAATTTCTACAGCCGCTAATAACGCCCCGGGCATCAACAGGGTCAAACAGGTCATCCAGAATTTAATTGCCATCATGAACGGCCTCTCTCCAGAAACTTAAGATCAACATCCCGACAGTCTGGTCTCACAGATGGATATAAACGCATTATCAAATAACCCAATATCATACCAAAAAGAGCATGAAACACGGGAAGCTATTATAAGCCTTCCTGTGCTTCATGCTCTTTCAGGTAGTAAACCTGTGTACTTAATATAAGCTCAAGCCATTCATTGCAAACTTCTCAAACCATCATTCATTTAACAATATTTTTAGCATATTACTGCCTATTTACTTGGGCGGCAAACAAGAAAACTATAAATACGCTGAAGTTAACGCACTACGTTAGTAAAAAAGAAAGTCTACGGCAATAGCTATCGCCGTAGACCGATTTCAGTATGACTACCCCATATCATCATTGGTAATCATACTGACTACTGACGCAACCCGCGCGGTTACGTGTAGTAACGCCTCAGATGAATATCTGGAGCATTAGTGCCAATAATTTGTGCCATTTTGATGCGTACCCGACCAGATAGGCATCTCGACATTAATTTGTTCAGCAGATGGGTAAACATGAATATCATCACCTGCACCCGCATTACCGGTACAGCCACTTGGAAGCGGATTTGTGGTCAAGTTTCTAGTGACTTTCAGAGTGGCTGGCGAACCCCAGCCATCGCCTTTAATCGTATGGGCGGCATCTTGATAACCATCAAAATTAGAATACTTAGCGGCAACATTAAAAGGTTGTCCGGGCACACCGGCAAAGTTGGGAATGGGCGACCAATAAAGAACCTCTTCATCCGTGGCAACAGTGCTAGGCGCATCAATGGAGCAATGGTCAGAAATAGCCGCATAAAACGTTACTGTACGGGCACAGGATGCCGGTTTAATGGTCACAGCAGCTGAGGCGAAATCAACTTGAACGGGGGTGGAGATGGTTTGATCGTAAGCTTTTCCGCCCGCCCAAAACCCATCGATATTATTAAGAGGATCAGCTTTATATTGGTATTCAGGGAACGCGCCACCATTACGAATCATAACCCCGATACCCGCTAATGGAGCATAAAAATCAGTAGCTGCGGTGGTGCTATAGACTTTTCCTGCTCCTGAGTCTACGCCAATAACAGGCGTATAAGATACTGCATTCGGAAATATCACATTCGTTCCAATGGTAGCTTTTCTAGCGGTACTAGGAGGGCAACCATGCCCAATATTTACAGCGTTGTGGACCTTGGTGGCTTCGGCAACACTCGACGTTTCAAAACGGGTATGAGCAAATGCACCCTGACTAACGACGACCATCGCGGCAGTCGTTAGTGAGGATGCGACCAGTTTTTTAAAAGTTATTGGTTTTGACATGTAAACTCTCCTTAAGAATATTGCTGTTATTGTAATTTGACCATTTATTTGGCATGGATCCGTACGGGTTACCCATACGACATACAAAGCATTTTCTGTGCCAATAACAAAATCCCTGCTAATGCCGGCCTCCTGAAGAGATTCGTAAGTTACTTAAATAAAAAATGTGTCATATGACCTAATAAACTGTGTGAAATAACACAGCTTAATAACGGGCAACCCTCATTCTGTTTTCAGTTGGGCTGTTTTTCGGCTATTACCGATACAACCTGCATGGACAGCTCGCAAAACGTTTCGGAGGGCAGCATGCCTGGTTCAGCTCAAGTACCCTGAGCTTTTAACAGGATTTAATCAGCACCTTCCTGCACGACTGCTTAAGATGATTGCCGCGCCGGATAATCTCTGTTCCGGCGCGGCAAAAGCAGACCAAGGCCGATTAATATTTGACCGTCAGGCCAACGAAAGCGGAACGACCCATGCCGGCTACGTTTCTGCCCCAAGGCACGGTTACGTTTGCATCAGCCGTTGGATTCATGCCATAGCGATCGCCCAGATAGGAGCCTGCCAATGGTTGGTAATACTGCTTATCCAGCACGTTGTCCAAACCGACATCCAAACGCAGCATCTTCCATTCGTAACCGGTACGGGCATTCAGCAAAATGTAGGACGGTGTCGTGGTTTCATTTCTGATGCCTTGCACATCATCTTTGCTGTCAACAAACTGCATTTCCACAGCACTGTCCCAGCCATTCCGTTTGTGATCCAGACTCAGTTTCATATTGAACGGCATCATGTGATAGAGATTGCCGCCATCCATACGCTGTCCACGCACGTAACTCATGACGGTGTGGGTGGAGAAATCCCCATAGGTTTTATCGCTGAACAAATCCGCTCGGCCGGAAACATCCATCCCCCATAAACGCGCATCGTGGTTGGCATATTGAAGATAAACGAATCTTTCAGTGGCGGTCTGGTTACTGGCGTCACAGCCGCTAGCCCCATTGGTAGATCCAGAGCAACGATCCGCATCGATAAAATTATTCACATAGGTAAAGTACGGGGTCGCCTTGACTTCCCATAAGCTGTTTTTCGGCTCATGAAACGCAGCGGTAAAACTGACGGTATGCGCTGTTTCCTCAGTCAAATCCATGTTGCCGACATAGCCGTTACCGTCGCCAAACGCGCCGTTCATCGCCATATCCATTTTGCGGGCGCCCCAGGTATAGCGCTCGTACAAGTTGGGCGCACGGTTTTTACGGGCATATCCCAGTTCATAATCGCTGTTGTCGTTAGGCGTGTATTGAACCAAAGCGGTGACATCGAAAGTGTCGGTGTTGCGTTCGCGGTCTTTTGCATTGAAGGCATTGGCGGCACCCAGCGAGAACCCTGAGCCCGCTGCCATGGCCCCACCCAGCAGCTTGGGATTATAAGGCTGCACAGCTCCGGTATCGGTGTTGGTATGGTCGTAACGCAGCCCCAATAAGGTATTCCACTTAGGAGACCACCTAGCTTCCCATTCGCCAAAGAAGCCGACCCGGTCACGCTCGGCATTGTTGAGATTGACGAAATTTTCCGGCGCCATCATCCAGTAAGCCGCTCGCGCATTTGCCGGCTGGCTCGCAGGAATAGAGGTATTGTTATGGACCGCCGGCCAAAAATCATTGATCCGGTTGCTGTGAAACTCGTTACCGAGTCTAAAAGTGTCGCGTTCGGTGACCGGTATTTCCGCCTGAATCTTATAACCTAAGTTCCTGCCGCGGCTTTCCATTGGCATGTAATCATTGGGCGGCGCAAAACTCCCGCCGCCTGCAGCGGTAAGAAAACGATTATGCTTGTCTTCGCCGATATCCATGCTGTGCTTGGTGCTTTCGAAGTAAAAATTACTGTCCAGCGAACCCCAGTCGAATTTTCCCTTGTGCGTGATATTGCCAAAAATGCTGTCATTATTGGTCAGATCCATACGCGCATTAGGAAAGTTCTGATACGGAATATGCTGTTGCCCGCCTTTAATAACAACTAAATGATTGTCGCTTTTGAATGACAAGGAGGCCGCGTGATTCTGATTACGATAGGAGCTGGACTGAACATTGTCGCCATTAGCATCGTTGTAGTTCATGCTTTCGGTATGCGAACCGGTATAGTCCAGGCGCACATTTTGATTGGCAATGCCGGCGGCAATACTGCCCCCAAAGGCATCGCCGTTGCTGCGATAAAAGCTCGAAGCGCTGCCGTCGAGCAGAATATCCTTACCGGGTTCGGCAAAAACCGGATCAAGCGACTCAACGGAAATGGTGCCTCCGATGCTGTCGCCGCCCATACTGACCGGTGTCACCCCGGACATTATGGTGATTTTGCCAATGTTGCTGCGATCGATATAAGACAGCGGTGGATTCATGTGATTAGCGCATGCCGAAGTAATCGTCATGCCATTCACGTTAATCTTAACCCGGTCGTCACTTAAGCCATGAATAACCGGAAGACTCGACACCCCGCCAGATCCGTAGAGACTAACTCCAGGCGTATCTTCAAGCAGCTTTGCCGTGTCGCTGACGGCGGCCTGTTTGCTACGGACTTTTTTATCGTCTATCTCCGTTGTATTCAGAGGGTTGGCGATTGAACGTTTATGGGTAACGGTAATAGGCTCAAGTGTTATAGCCGCAGCGGATGGATTGATATTGTTGTCTGCGGCCAATACAGCTGGGGCAAAGCATAGCGGTATCAGTGCAATCATTTTGCTGTTGCACAAATATCCGCCGATAGCGTTTGCGCCGTGCATTTTTTGAATAGATTTTTTCATTTTTACCTGAATTTTAAATTGAACAATAATTTTGGAAAATTCTCACCTCTGGAATAGATAGAGCAAAAAACAGGCCATAATTTAACTTATTAGTATATAAGGAAATTATAATTTACTGACTCAGACAGTTGCGTCATATGCCGTAGTTTGTTTAATTAAACTGCGTTATATGCCGCAGTTTTTTGATTTCTTATTTACGTCGCCTGCAAGCCTAACGGCCCAATTACCGGATTGATAAGCTTTCAACCGGCTGGAGGGCGATGGGTACCTACCCCGCCCGGCTTGTCAGGCTAAGCGATTTCGGAATACCAAGAACACTGTCCGAGAGGCTCGCCACAAACGGTAAGTCGCTGATTCCGTTCGTGGAGAACTTATCGAGCCATGAATGGAATCAACTTGTTCAGTGCTTCCCTAGCTCAGCACATAGATATACCGGCATGCCCTTGGCAAGAACTCACAAAAGCAGTTTAAAATCGGTTAAAATAACAAATTCTGATAATAATCCTGCAACGGGTTGAAAGCGTAATGCATACAAAATATAACACCGACGACTTGAGAATCCGCGCGACTACAGAAGTCATTGCACCGGTTCAGGTTCATACTGAAATGCCGATTAGCGAGACTGCGGCGCAAACGACTGCACTGGCCCGGCAGGACATACACAAAATACTGTCCGGCCTGGATGATCGCCTGGTCGTGGTGGTGGGTCCTTGCTCCATTCATGACCCGATAGCCGCGCATGAATACGCCCGACTGTTGAAAGTGATTAAAGACGAGCTGGAAGATGATCTGGTGATCGTGATGCGGGTCTATTTTGAGAAACCGCGCACCACGGTAGGCTGGAAAGGCCTGATTAACGACCCCGACCTGGATTCCAGTTTCAATATCAACAAAGGCCTGCGCATTGCCCGACGCTTGTTGCTGGACGTGAATGAAGCGGGCGTTCCGGCCGCAACCGAATACCTGGATTTGATCACGCCGCAATATGTTTCCGACCTGATCGCGTGGGGCGCAATCGGCGCCAGAACGACCGAAAGCCAGGGACACCGCGAATTGGCATCGGGCGTGTCTTGCCCTATCGGCTTTAAAAACTCCACCGATGGCACCATAAAAATCGCTATCGATGCGATAGGCGCGGCGATGAGTCCGCACCACTTCATCTCGCTGAACAAAGCCGGTCATTCGGCTATTTTCTCAACCACCGGCAATGAAGACGTGCATATCATTTTACGAGGCGGCAATGATCGCCCTAATTATGATGCGGTCTGCGTGGAACAGGTTGCCGAAGGCTTGATCAATGCCAAGCTAAAGCCGAATATTATGATCGATTTCAGCCATGCCAATAGTTTGAAACAATGCCAGCGGCAATTGATCGTCGGCGATGATGTCGCCGAACAAATCGCGGGCGGCGATCACCGGATTATGGGGGTGATGATCGAAAGCCATCTTAAGGCAGGTAGTCAAAAGGTTGTTGAAGGCCAGCCGCTGGTCTACGGCCAAAGCATTACCGATGCCTGCTTGTCGTGGGATGATACCGTTCCGCTGTTAAGAGAGCTGGCGCAAGCGGTACAACAACGCAGAACCGTGGACACCAGCCGGAGTTTAAGCAGATGATAGTTTATGTGAATGGCGAAACCCGCGACTGCGCCGAAAACAGCACCGTTGCCGATGTGGTCAGCGATTTGGGCTTAACCGGCAAAAAAATTGCGATTGAACTGAATAAAGAAATTCTGCCGTTTCAGCAATACGATACTCAGGTGCTACAGGCAGGGGATCGCCTGGAAATTGTGCATGCGATTGGCGGCGGCCAGGATGATTCTTTTATGCTCGCCGGGGTCAAGTATCACTCAAGATTATTGGTCGGCACCGGCAAATACAAGGACATGGAAGAAACCCGTTTAGCCATTGAGGCCAGCGGCGCGCAAATTGTGACGGTGGCGATTCGCCGTACCAATATCGGCCAGAATCCCGGCGAGCCTAATTTACTGGATGTCATTTCGCCGGATAAATACACCATTCTGCCCAATACCGCCGGTTGTTATACCGCCGAAGACGCAGTCAGAACCTGTCGCTTGGGCAGGGAATTGCTCGGCGGCCACAAGCTGGTCAAGCTGGAAGTATTGGCCGATCAACTGACCTTGTTTCCCGATGTCGCCGAAACTTATATCGCCGCCGAACGGCTGGTTAAAGACGGCTTTGATGTGATGGTCTATACCAATGACGATCCGATTGCGGCAAAACGTCTGGAGGATATTGGCTGTGTGGCGGTTATGCCGCTGGCCGCGCCGATTGGTTCGGGTTTGGGGATACGGAATCCTTATAATATTTTAACTATTGTTGAAAATGCCAGGGTGCCTATTTTAGTCGATGCCGGTGTCGGTACCGCTTCCGATGCAGCCATTGCGATGGAATTGGGTTGCGCCGGGGTATTAATGAATACCGCGATTGCCGCCGCTAATAATCCGATACTGATGGCTTCGGCAATGCGTAAAGGCATCGAAGCTGGCAGAGAAGCATTTTTGGCGGGACGTATGCCGCGTAGGCGTTTTGCTTCGGCCTCATCGCCGATAGACGGCTTGTTTTTTTAATTTGATAACGCTGGTATAGTGTGGACGCGAATTTATTCGCGCCCACAAATAGATAACCCTAGCTATATCAGGCTTAAAACTTAATGCCAGTAAGAACCGGGCTGTGAACCCCCCTTAAATCGACTACGACCATTATATTTTTATGCTTTCTGCTGAACAAAATCCCTCCCATAGAATTCGTAGCTTTACCCGTCGCCAAGGACGCATTACCCAAGGCCAACAATTGGCTTTGGATAGTCATTGGGACAAGTATTGTCTCGATGCTGATGTCGACTATGACTTTAACCAGGTCTTTGGCCGTGTAGCGCCATTGATTATTGAAATAGGTTTCGGTTCCGGCGACAGTCTGGCGAAGATGGCGGCGGCCAATCCTGACAAGGATTATATCGGCATTGAAGTACATAAACCGGGTGTCGGGCATTTAATGCTGCTGCTGGATCAACAAAGCCTGACCAACGTCAGGATTTATTGTCACGATGCGATGGATATTATTGAGCATAAGGTTGCCGACAATAGCCTGGCGGGGGTGCATTTGTTTTTCCCCGACCCATGGCCGAAAAAGAAGCATCATAAACGGCGTATCGTCCGCCCCAGTTTTATTGAACTATTAACCAGAAAATTGCAGCCGGATGGTTATTTTCATACGGCGACCGATTGGCAAAATTATGCCGAACACATGTTAACGGTATTGTCGGCAGGGACCGGTATCAGCAATGCCAGCGCTACCGGGGACTATTGCGAACGTCCGGAATATCGTCCGTTAACAAAATTCGAGCAGCGCGGTATACGCTTGGGGCATGGCGTCTGGGATTTGATTTTCAGGAAAGGATAAAGATCCTTTGTAGGGGCGACTTTAGTCGCCCAAGGCGAATGAATTCGCCCCTACAGCGGGTTAACATCCAAGTGCATCGCGTTAATGATGAGCTTCAGCTCGTCACGTTGCCGCTTTAACGGCTCCAGTTCGGCTTCAAGGCTGGCAATGTTTTCAATAATGCTGTCTTTTGACTCGTTAATTTTTTTCAGCATTTGCAAGCGACCTTCAATTTGTTTTTTATGACCCTTAATTTGATGCATCAAAGGCGTTAATACCCCGTTACTCCAGGTTATCGCATCGGCATTCGCCAGTCTGAGTATATTTCTGGCTTTGACGATCAGCGTGCTGTAAAGCTTATTGATAACAACACTTTGTTCTGACATCGTGGTTCTGGTGCTGGTCCGGAATACTTCGCCCTCATCAAAAATCTGTTCCAGCTCAATCTGATAGTGTTTGATCGAAAACAGCTGCGGTTCAATCTCCTTAAAGCCGTATTCATCGTTAAATTTTTTGTGTATCGCCTTGACCAATCGCCGGGTTTCATTGGTAATATCGACAGAGTCCTGCAAGAGCTCACGTAACTCATCAAACAATTTACGGATATTTTGCTTCATACCATAAGTTGTCAGGCTTTTAGCCATGTCGTGCTTGGTGGTTTTGATGATGTCATCAATTTTTTCTTTGGCGAATGAATCAACCAACATCTGCGCTTGAACACCAAAAACCAGGCGACTGGCCTTAAAATTTTTGACATTCGCCATGTAAAGATTTTGCCGGTCGCGCATTTCCGCCATCAATTTACCGGTCATATCCTCATTTTGGAAATCGATTTTTTTAAATTCCTCAAGCTGGGTAATCGCATTGACCAATGAAGCACTGGTTAAGTTGGAAGACTCTTTAACTAGAAAACCAATGTCGCGTGTAATGATTCCCAGCAGAATGTCTTTGCGCTGTTTCAAAATATTATTGGCAAGATAATTTTCCAATGCGGCCAAACGGCTTTTTTCCAGCAAAGCCTGGTCGTCTTTAACCTTCGCAAGCAGGGCTTGTTTGGCTGAAACCGGAAAAATAACGTCCTCGTTGACTTTTAAAGTCATCGCCGATGTTTTTATTTGTGACCGTATCGAATCGTCATAGCCGTTTTCGTCGGCAAGATCATCCCACATTGCATCGATTTTATTCATCACCACGGCTAAACCCTGCTTATTGCCGCCCCGATTATGACAAACATGATTGTGCCACATTTCCAGGTCGCTTTTAGTCACGCCGGTATCGGCAGCAAGCACAAAAATAATGGCCTGAGCACTGGGCAGCATGTTTAAGGTCAGTTCCGGCTCGGTTCCCAATGCATTTAAACCGGGTGTGTCCAATATCGATAAGCCCTGTTTTAATAACGGGTGAGGGAAGCTAATCAAGGCATGACGCCAACAGGGGATTTCAACTTTTTCCGGATTGATAATACCTTGCTCCGCCGCTTCACGTGCATTCCACAAACCCAGTTGATCGGCAAGGGCCCGATCAACTTGTTTAGTAGCAACCAGCTCCTTAAAGGCTTCCTGCATTTGCGTGGGCGAAGTACTGTCAAGATCAATTTGCAGCCAGCGATCCGGATTGTTTTTAAACTCAGCCAGTGAAATGTCTTCAAGTCGACTTTCGATATTGAGCAGACGGATATAACTACCGCCTTTTTCATCGTGAAAAAGTTCGGTGGGCGACATCGTTGTGCGACCCGGTGAAGACGGCAGCAATCTGACCCCTGTTTCCGCAAAAAACAGCGCATTGATCAGTTCGGTTTTACCACGAGAAAATTCAGCCACAAAAGCCAGTGTGATTCTGTCCGCTTGCAGACCATTAACAATATTTAGAATGATATCGGTGCTGTGAGCATCATTCATGCCATAGCGACTACGCCATTGGTGATACATTTCTATCGTTTGAACCAGTTGTGCACGCCATTGCGAATATTCGTGCATTTGCTCTTTAAATTCCATATTCCTCATGGCATGCCTTTTTTTATTAACATGATTTTATCAATTAATCGATAGCGGTAATTGTTCCTTGCATCGCTCAACTGCCCTATCCATAGGGTCGTCAGATGGCGGTGATTTTTTTGAATAATTGTAGTCCATATCTAAAGAACTGTTAGTTTAAATGCCGTAAAGACCCTGATAAGCTTTTATCGACTTGAGTAAAGACGCATCTTGGTCAATATCAGCGGTTAAATAGTCAATAATATTTGCCAGAGTGATGATAGCAACCACCGGCATTGAAAATTGATCTTCAACTTCCGCAATAGCAGACATAGAATTTTGGCCTTTTTCCTGTCTATCCAGCGCAATTAATACCCCTGCCGGTATTGCATGGGCATTTTTTATGATGTCTACCGACTCCCTGACTGAAGTACCGGCAGTGATAACATCGTCAAGTATCAGCACCTTGCCCTGTAGCGGAGCGCCCACCAGACTGCCGCCCTCGCCATGATCTTTGGCTTCTTTGCGATTGAAGGCAAAAGGAATATCTTTGCCGGTTAACCGGGCATAGGCAATCGATGTTGCACTGACCAACGGAATGCCTTTATACGCAGGGCCGTAAAGAATATCCGGTTTAATGTCGGATTGGATCAATGCCTGAGCGTAAAACTCGCCCAATTTTCCCAGTTGAGCGCCGGTATTGAATAAACCGGTATTAAAGAAATAAGGACTGGTGCGCCCTGATTTTAATTGAAATTCGCCGAATTTAAGTACGCCGCATTCCAGTGCGTAGGAAATAAAGTTTTTTTGATAATCAAGCATGATGTTATAGGGCTAAGAGTTAAGAGTTAATGGCTAAGGGCTGAAAAAATCTTAAACCTCAATGCAAGCTTTTTTTCGCCCTTAGCCTTTATTTATTTGCCGTTTTCAGGAATAAATTTTTCTAAAATATTGTCCAGAAAGTTCCAGCCTTGTTCTGAGCAATAATAATGATTATTCTGCCGGATAAGCAGATTCTGCTGCACACAAGCAGATAAAGCTGGCTCCAGAGTAGCCGGAGCCAGTCCTGTTGTTGCTTGATAAGCTTCCAATGTAAACCCCTGCTTCAGGCGCAAATGATTCATGATAAATTCTAAAGGCAACTCCGCTACAGAAATAACGTCGGCGCCGCCGTTTTGATGCGAGTCCCTTAAATACTGTTCCGGGCTTTTGGCTTTAAAACTGCGAATAATGTGCTGCGGTAATGCTTGGCTGATCTTCCCGTGAGCGCCAGCGCCTATACCCAAATAATCGCCAAACTGCCAATAGTTTACATTATGCCGGCATTGCCGGCCTTGTTTACTATAGGCTGAAACCTCATATTGCAGATAGCCCTGGTCTGCCAATAGCGCCTGACACTGTTTTTGTGTACTGAAGATGGTTTCATCATCAGGCAATTTGGGCGGAAATTTATAAAAAAAAGTATTGGGTTCCAGCGTTAATTGGTAAAACGAAATATGGGTAGGTTCGAGATTTATAGCCATCTCTATATCTATTTTGCTGCTGTCCGGGCGGGCACCCGGCAAGCCGAACATCAAATCCAGGTTGAAATTGTCAAAACCTGACTGGTGGGCAATCTCGGCAGCATGAATAGCTTCCTGCGCCGAATGAACTCGGCCCAGTTTTTTTAATAGGCCGTCATTAAAGCTTTGTATGCCGATCGATAAGCGGTTGATACCCAAAGCCCTGAACTCGGCAAATTTATGGCTCTCAAAAGTACCGGGATTAGCTTCAAGAGTGATTTCCAGCGATTCTTTAAGTACCAGTTGTCGCTCTATGCCGCGTAATAAGCGGTCAATCGATTCGGGTGAAAACAAACTGGGCGTGCCGCCGCCGATAAAGATACTGCTGATCGGCCTAGTGATGTTATAGCGCTGTATATCGACAGCTAAATCATTCAGCAATGCGGTAATATAAGCGGATTCAGGCGTATCGGATTTAATCGCGTGTGAATTAAAATCGCAATAAGGACATTTTTGAATACACCAGGGGATGTGAATATAGAGACTAAGCGGAGGCAAGAGATTTTTTGCTATATAGTTTAAAATAACAGCTAGTTTAACACGCGAACCTCTGATTAATAAGACGCTAACGGATGAATAATCCTAGAAAAACCAGCTCGTCCACGAAAGCCAAAAGGTGACGATTTACAGCGCCTCGCTAAACTCAGCAGAGTCTTGGCATTTCTTTGAAGATTTTCGCGCTTTTCGCAGATCAATGCGGTTTTTGGATAATACGTTAAGTAGCACTTAACTTTGCTTGATTACGCTGACACCTTTTTGTTGATGACAAACTATTTTAAAGCGAGAACATATGCGACTGTTACTGGTTGAAGACGACGAAATACTGGGCGATGGACTGGTTGAAGGCTTAAAAATGGAAGGTTATGCGGTTGACTGGCTGACCAACGGCAAGCTTGCCGATGAAGCGCTGAAACTCAATTGCTATGAGCTGATCGTCCTGGATCTGAACTTGCCGGATATGGAGGGTATGGATATTTTGAAAGCGTTGAGAGCGCGTAAAGATGAAACGCCGGTGATGGTGTTAACGGCCAAGGATACCGTTCCTGACCGCGTATTGGGCCTGGATAGCGGTGCCGATGATTTTGTCATTAAACCGTTCGAGCTGGATGAAGTGTGCGCACGGCTAAGAGCCTTGGCGAGAAGAAACGAGGGCCGCAGCGTGCCCAATATCGAGTATAAAGGTATTGTTTTGGATCCGGCCTCGCACCAAGTAACCTGGAACGATGAAAAGATTGACCTGTCGCAAAAAGAATTTGAGATACTGAGCTTTTTAATGGCCAATATCGGCAAAGTTATTTCCCGCGCCCGGCTTGAAGAGAGCTTGTATTCATGGGATTCGGATGTGGAAAGCAATACCGTGGAGGTTCATATTCACCATCTGAGAAAAAAACTCGACCCGTCCATTATCCGCACCGTCCGGGGTGTGGGTTATATTATTGACGAAGAAGATTAATGAATTATTCGCTACGCCAGCTGTTGTTGTTTAGCCTGCTTTCCGCATCGATGTTGATCTGGGGAGTGACGGCCTATATGAACTATAAAGTCACCCGCGACGAAGTTGCCAGCCTGTTTGACGCCGAATTGGCGCAATCGGCAAAAGTACTGCATGTATTTGTCGAAAGCCTGGTGCGGGAAGGCTCACTCTCCAAGCATTGGGCGCAAACGCAAACCGACAGACGCCTGCACGTCAATACCAAGCGCAAACAAAAATCGCAAAGCGCTTTTCAGCTCTGGTCCAAAGGAGACAGTTTATTACTGCGCTCGGAAAAGTCACCTCAGTTTGCGGTACTTGGATTTAACAAAAAAAGTGTTGATGATCAATTATGGGAAGTATTTGACGGACTTTTGGAATCAAGCACCTTCGGCCATAAATACGAAAGAAAAGTCGCTTTCCAGCTGTGGTCCAGAAATGACGGCTTATTGCTGCGCTCGGAAAGCGCACCCTCGTTTGCTTTTTCCCCTACCGCCCTTGGTTTCAGCGAAACCGATATCGATGGACACTTGTGGCATGTGTTTAGCCTTGCCAGCTCAAATGGCGAATATATAATCCATGTCGGTCAGAAGGAAGAGATTCGCGCCGAATTAACCGATGAATTATCGGCGCAATTGGTCATGCAATTTCTGGTCGGTTTACCGATTTTAGGCATCGTTATCTGGATTATTGTCGGGCACTCTTTAAAACCGCTTAATCGCCTGGAAATAGCACTATCCCGGCGAGAAGCCAGTTTTCTTAAGCCGCTATCCAGTAAAAGGCTGCCCAAGGAAATTATCCCGGTAGTCAATGAGATCAATACCCTGTTCGCCCAGCTTGAGCAGGCCTTTGAACATGAGCGCCAGTTTACCGCCGATGCCTCGCACGAATTAAGAACGCCGTTGGCCGGACTGCTGACCCAGGCGCAGGTTGCGATGCGTACCGGCGACGAAACGGTTCGACATCAGGCGCTAAAGAGAATAGAACAAGCCGTCAATCGCATGACCTACATGGTGCAACAGTTATTGACCTTCTCGCGCATTGAATCCGGCACTGAGTTTTTAGCCAAAGAAATCACGGTACTCAGTCGTGAGGTGATGCGCAATATTGCCGAACTGGATCCTGAGGCGCATAAAAAACGGATACACATGGAATACGATGAAGTTAATGCGATACCCATAGTAGCCAACACCCTGCTGATTAATATTTTGATCCGAAACATTATTGATAACGCGATCAAATACACGCCGAATAACGGCATGGTCAGGGTTGCCGTGGTAGGCACAGCACAAAAAATGCTGCTGTGCGTTGAAGACTCTGGGCCAGGCATAGCGCCCAATCAATATAAAAAATCACTGCAACGATTTCATCGCTGCGTAGAAACCGCCAATAAAGCACAAGGTACCGGCCTGGGCTTTTCGATCGTACAACGCATTGCAGCGATACATGACGCTGAACTTGTTTTGGATGAGTCCGATCTGGGCGGCTTGAAAGTTACCGTGGCATTTCCCCTGCCGCCAAGAACCGCGGCTAAAAAACATCCGGGGAAATTAAGCTTTTTTACGCTCAAGAAAAGCGCTTGATGCACTATTGACGGTTCCGACAAGCCCTTATTTTATCGGTAAATGTGAAAGCTACTGACTATCGGAGTGCAAGCTTTGCTTGCCAGTGCAGGCGAAGCCTGCACTCCAGCGACCTAAACTCATCAAAATTAAACAAACTTGTTTCAATCCACATCCGGCCTCATCCGTCGAATGACACCCGCCGACGGATAGAGGTCGGTGGATTGTTCCTCCCCGTGAACGAGGAGGTTACCAAAAAGGATAACGATGCCAGTGCATTGTTGTCAAACTCAACTAATCTCCCTGAAGGGGGAGGTTTCAAACTAGCGAAGAAATTTGATGAAAGCAGGCATGATCGGCTTGGGTGCGATGGGTATCGGCATGGCAAGGAATATCGCAAAAGCCGGGCACTTGACCGGCGTTTATAACCGTACGCCGACAAAAATGGACAGTCTGGCCGAAGAGTTGAATATCATTGCCTTCGCTCAGCCGGAAGAGCTTGCGGCAAGCGTCGATATAGTACTGCTTTGCGTCTCCGCTGACCAGGATGTTTTAGCCGTAGTGGCAAGATTGGCAACCGCCATTAAGCCTGGATCGGTCGTCGTCGATATGTCGACAGTTAGCAGCGATACCGCCAAACTAGCCGCCGCCATGTTGGCCGAAAAACACGTAGATTTTCTTGATGCGCCGGTATCCGGCGGCGTTGAGGGCGCTAAAAACGGCACACTGGCAATGATGGTGGGTGGTGATTTGGCGGCTCTGGAACAAGCCCGTCCGGTACTGGAAACCATGACCGGGTGCATCATGCACATGGGCGCAACCGGTTCAGGCCAAGCCACCAAGGCGGTCAACCAAATTATGGCAGCGGGCATCAATCAGGCGGTCACCGAAGCGCTGGCCTTTGCTAAAGCTCAAAACCTGCCGATGGATAAGGTGATCGAAGTCATCTCCGGCGGCGCAGCAGGCAACTGGTTTCTGCAACATCGCGGCGCCACCATGACTAACGGCATTTTTACTCCGGGCTTTAAACTTGGGCTACACCATAAAGACTTAAAAATCTGTCAACGCATGGCAAAACAATCCGGCGCATCGACCACGCTAATCGATATGACCATTGCCGATTACCAAGAGTTAATGACGCGGGGTTACGGCGACGAGGATATTTCGGCGCTATATAGATTGAAAGCTATCGACTCAAAGCGGTAGATTCGGATTGATATAATGAGCCTAGACCTGTTAAAGTCAGCGGGGTTTTCACTTTCAAATGAGGAATATTCATGTCTGATTACAAAAAATACCAATGCGGCGTTTGCGGCCATATTTATGATGAAGCCGAAGGCGACCCCGATTCCGGCCTTGCACCGGGAACCTTATGGAAAGATATTCCCGATGACTGGCGTTGCCCTGAATGCGGCGTAGAAAAAAGCGAATACGATTTAATGGTCTAATCAAGCCTTACCGGAGTACAGCAGCATGCACATTGTTATCATTGGCTCAGGCGTCGCCGGCGTCAGCTTTGCCGAGAAGTACCGCGCGTTATCGGCCGACGATGACATTACCTTGGTAACCAGGGAGCATGACGGTTATTATTCGCGGCCGCTGCTGTCGCGCGGTTTCACCAAGGCCGATATTGAGCAGTCCATCATCCTGAAACCCTTTGACAAACTGCGCCAAAACAATATCAAAGTGCTTTGCGACGCCGAAGTAACGGCCATTAATCGTGTCGATAAATCCATAGCCATACTTGGCAGTCAAACGCTGTTATACGACAAACTGATACTTGCGCAAGGATCTTCCGCGTTTATTCCGCCACCCTTCAGACCGTATGAAAAGCTGTTTTTTTGTCTGAACAGCCTAGTCGACTTAAAAGCCTTGCGACAATTTCGGCAAGGTTTTTTAGATCAAAACCACCAGACTCACTGGGCGATTGTCGGCGGCGGTTTAATCGGTTGTGAAGTCGCGTCCGATTTAGCGATGGCGGGCGATAATGTTACCCTGTTTCATGCGATGGATCGGCTAATGGAGCGTCAACTGGCGGCCGAAGATTCGACTTTGTTGCTGAAGGTGTTACAGGACTCCGGCGTTAAGGTATTGTTAAACCAGGCTGTGCAGGAATTTATCAAAAAAGACGACTGCATGGATGCAGGAGGTACGACTCCATGGATGGAGGAGGTAGAGCAATGCATGGAGCAATTGCCGAGAGCAACGCAGGGAGCGATTGCCGGAGACAAGGTTTGCGTAAGAACCGAGGTGACCACCGAGTTTGACGGCCTGATAGTCGCCTGCGGATTTAAGCCGCGCATTGAATTGGCTGAACTTGCAGGCCTGGAAACAGGTCGCGGCATCAAAGTTAATCCCTATTTGCAGACCAGTGACGAATCGATTTACGCGCTGGGCGATGTCGCCGAATTGCCGAACGGCAAGCTTTATGCTTTTATTTTGCCGATACGCAATCAGGCCTTATGGCTGGCTGAATTTCTGGCCGGACAAAAACAGGGCAACTGGACACCGCCGGCGTTTACCACCAAAGCCAAAGTGCATGGTTTTGAGGCAGTTCATCCGTATAATGTTTGACACAAAGTAGATGTATCTAGGCCAAAGGCGAAGGGCAAAGGGCGAAAAGAACAGCTTTCACTTTTCGCCTTTCACTTATTAACATGTCCCAAAACCGTTACTCTGACGCGGAACGCGCGGCCATCTACCGGGCTATTTATGAGCGCCGGGATATGCGCCATTTTTTGCCCGACCCCATCGCTGCCGAAGTCCTATACCGTCTGCTGGATGCTGCGCATCATGCGCCCAGCGTCGGTTTTATGCAGCCGTGGCGGTTTATCCGCATCAGCTGCCCTGAGTTGCGCAAAGCTATCCATGCCTTGGTCGAACAGGAACGCATCCGCACCGCCCAGGCTTTAGACGAACGCGCAGACGAATTTATGAAGTTGAAAGTGGAAGGCATACTCGAATGCCCGGAAGTGCTGGTTGCCGCCTTGTGCGAGCAGCGGGAGCAGCATGTTTTTGGCCGTCGCACCTTGCCGGAAATGGATCTGGCGTCACTGGCCTGCGCGATACAAAACATGTGGCTGGCGGCGCGTGCGGAAGGTTTAGGCCTGGGCTGGGTGTCGATGTTTGAGCCGGAAGCCTTGAAAGCGCTGCTAAACATGCCTGAAGACAGCCAGCCGTTCGCGGTTTTATGTTTAGGCCATGTGGATAAATTTTACGCTAAGCCGATGCTGGAACAGGAGCACTGGGCGAAGCGTAAAGACCTTAAAGATTTATTATTTGAAAATACTTGGAATGCGTCGTGCCGCTAGATTTTGTCATCCCCCCGCTCAAAGCAACGCTTAACGCCGCCTTGCAAGCCAAAATCGACCAGAAAACCAAGCCCTTAGGTTCTCTGGGGCAATTGGAATCCCTGGCATTGCAAATCGGCTTGATTCAAAACAGCCTGACCCCAAAATTAAACCAGCCGTGCATCCTCATTTTTGCCGGAGACCACGGCATTGTTGAAGCCGGGGTCAGCGCTTATCCGCAAAGCGTGACCGCGCAAATGATCGCCAATTTTTTGGCCGGTGGCGCTGCGATTAGCGTTTTTGCCCGGCAACACCACATAGACTTATTGATTGTCGATGCCGGAGTCAACGCCGATTTGAACAGCCATCCCAAGTTGATTGCGGCAAAAATTGGCAAAGGCACGCGCAACTTTTTAACCCAAGCTGCGATGACTTCCGAGGAATGCAGCCAAGCCCTGCAAGCGGGAGCAGACCAGGTTTTGCATCAATACGAAAGCGGCAGTAACTGCATCGGCTTTGGCGAAATGGGCATAGGCAATACGTCATCTGCGGCGTTGCTGATGCATTGCTTGCTTGATATGCCATTGGTGCAATGCGTAGGCCGGGGCACCGGCTTAAATGACGAGCAGTTGCAAAATAAGCTGACGGTATTGCAGCAGGCGTTAACCCAGCATAAAAGCGCGACAGAACCTTTAGACGTATTAGCGACCTTTGGCGGTTTTGAAATCGCCATGATGGTTGGCGCTTATCTCAAAGCCGCAGAACGGGGAATGCTTATTTTGGTCGATGGCTTTATTGCCAGTGCGGCGTTATTGGTCGCTTATAAACTCTATCCTCACGTGCTGGATTATTGCGTGTTTAGCCATGTTTCCAGCGAACAGGGTCATCAAGCTCTGTTAACCCAATTCAAGGCAAAAGCCTTGCTGAATATGGAGCTGCGTTTAGGCGAAGGTTCCGGCATTGCCCTGGCCTATCCGCTGGTGCAATCGGCGGTGGTGTTTTTGAATGAAATGGCTACCTTTGCCGAGGCCGGAGTTGATCGTTGATAAAGCAGGTGAAAGGTCCAAGGCGAAAGATTTTTTACCTTGAACCGTTTGCTTGCTTTAAAATCATTTTTCTTGTCCCCACGTATTGCACGGGATCAAGATAATTTCTCTCAAAACTCTCGGAGACACAACTATGCTTAACAGCCAAGAGCTTTACCAACAGATTAGCCATTTACCCTCATTAGAAAAATTACGTTTAGCAGAATTATTACTTGCCGATTTGGATACACCTAATCTGGAAATCGATGCTATCTGGCGTGAAGAAGCGCAAAAAAGATGGCAGGCCTATAAAGCAGGTGAGCTAAACACAGTAAGTTATGAAGCGGTTATGCAAAAATACAAGTGAAAATCGAATTTCTTAAAGCTGCACAAACTGAATTGGATCTGGCTTTTGAATGGTATGAAACTCAACAGAAAGATTTAGGTGTACAGTTTTTAAATGAATTTGATGCTGCAATCAGGAGAATTATTCGTTATCCCGAGTCTTATATTTTGATTGAAAAAGAGGTAAGGCGTTGCTTGATTAAACGTTTTCCTTACGGAGTTTTATACGGCATAAATGCGGATAAAATTATTATAATCGCCGTGGCTCACTTGCATCGAAAACCAGACTATTGGATAAATAACGCATAACAACCATGCCCCATCTAAAATTATTCCTGTTAGCCCTTAGCTTCTACACCCGACTGCCAGGGATGGTAGAAGTGTCGCAAGCGGTAGGGAACCGATGCGACCGCCTGCCCCATTCTCAAACCTTGGATTACAAACAGCTGCCTCAGGCAGCCGTTTACTTGCCGTTGATCGGCTGGCTGGTTGGCGGCAGTTGCGCTTTGGTATTTTACCTGGCTGACTTGCTTTGGCCGCAGACTACGGCGGTCATCCTGGCGCTAATCGCCGGGATTTTGCTGACCGGCGCCTTGCATGAAGACGGCTTTGCCGATGTCTGCGACGGTTTCGGCGGCGGCATCAATAAACAGCGCATCCTGGAGATCATGAAAGACTCCCATATCGGCGTTTACGGCTTGCTCGGACTGCTGTTAATGCTGTTGCTGAAGATTAGCCTGCTGGCCGCAATGCCTGCCTCTGCCGTGCCTTTAGTGTTGCTGGCCGGGCACAGCATCAGCCGCTTGTCGCCGCTGTTGCTGATGCAGCGTTACACTTACGCGCGCGGAAATGACAGCAAAGCCTCGGGGGCAGTTTATCAACCCGATTGTCAGGAACTGGCTGTTGCTACCGCCATTGCCTTATTGCCTCTGGCGTTACTGCCGGTATTATCTGCACTGGCCATTGTCCCCGTATTGTTGGCGACTATCCTTTTGGGGCGTTATTTTTGCCGTCGTATCGACGGTTATACCGGCGATTGTCTGGGCGCAAGCCAGCAAGTTGCCGAGACTATTTTTTATTTAAGCGTGAGTGCCTTATGGATATTTATTTAATTCGTCATACCCAAACCGCTACCGATCCGGGGCTGTGTTACGGGCAAAGCGATATTGCCTTGGCGGCGAGTTTTGCTGACGAAATGGGAAAACTGCATGACAAACTGCCCGAGTTTAACGATAACTGTAAAGTTTTCAGCAGTCCGTTAACGCGCTGCCTGCAATTGGCTGAAACCTTTTCAGACACGGTAACCACCGATCCGCGTTTACTGGAACTTAATTTTGGTGACTGGGAAGGCCGGCGCTTTGACGACATTGACGCCGATGTTTTGCAGCATTGGACCAATAACTTTGTCACTGCCGCGCCGCCAAAAGGAGAAAATTTTGAAGATTTATATCAGCGTGCAGGCAGCTTTTGGCAGGATTTATTAGCCTCGGCAACTGCTCCATGCGTTGCTCTACCTCCTGCATCCGTGCAGTCGGCCGAAGCTCCTGCTCACGCCCCTCGCCTACGTCCTGTAGGCGAAGCCGAACAGGTTTTGGTGGTAACCCATGCTGGCGTTATCCGCGCGTTGCTGGCGCATGCTTTAAACCTGCCCTTAGCCAATGCGTTTCAACTGCGGATTGATTCCGGTTCCGCGCATAAACTGCGGCAAGTTGACGATTATCTTTACGTCGAATACATCAATTTATAAATGAACCACGGCGGCAATATTTATCAGTTTGCCCGCAAAATCGGCTGCCTGCCGGAACAGGTGCTGGATTTTTCGGCCAATATCAACCCGGTGCAGGCGGTCGATTTAAGTTGTTTGCAAAAGGTGCAGCTCGGGCCTTATGCCGACCCTGATTACAACGGGTTAAAACAGGCGATCAAGCAGCGCTACCCTTATCCGTCTGGCGTTGATATTGAACTGTTTAACGGCGCGAGTGCGGCTATTTTCGCCTTGTTGCGTAATTTGCAGCCGCAAGACCTGGTTTTGTATGCGCCTTTGTATGGCGAATATGCGCATATTGCCGAAGAACTGGATTGCAAGGTGCATTACATCGACCGATTCAGTCGGCTTATGGCGGATATTCCCGCACACAGCACGGTGATTTTTGTTAATCCGTCCACGCCGGACGGTCAGCTTTACGATCTGCAAGCGTTGCTGGCAACATGGCAAGCGGCAGCTTGCACCATTATCATCGACGAGTCGTTCCTGGACTTTTCGACTGCCAGGGATGGCGGAAGTGTCGCAATCGGTAGGGAACCGATGCGACCGACTGCCAGGGATGGTGGCCGCGACTGCTCCCGGCAGTCGTCGGCATTTCCTCCATCCATGGAGGTCAGAAGTGTCGCAATCGGTAGGGAACCGATGCAGCCAGAGGCCGATTCGGTTGCACAACACATAAGGCATTACGACAAACTTTATCTGATCAAATCGTTGAGCAAATTTTACGGCTGCGCCGGTATCCGCATCGGCTTTATCCTGGCGGCGACAGCGGCGATCAAAGCGCTGCAACGCTTTGAACCGGCGTGGAAATTATCCAGCCTGGATATGGCCTACATGCAGCAGGCGCTGGCAAATACCGGATTCATCGAACAGACCCGTCAGCAGACTGCGCATTTACGGGGTTTGCTGCATCAGGCACTGCAAGATTCAGGATTGTTCGACAAGATTTATCCGGGACAGGCCAATTTTCTGCTGGCGCGCTTGGCAAACGACGGTGATGGTTATCAGTTGCAGACGCAATTAGAATCTTCACTGATTTTAATCCGCGTCTGCGACAATTTTGCAGGCCTGGATAAAAGTCATGTGCGTTTTGCGGTCAAGGATGAACAGGCGATAGCCCGGCTTGCCTACAGCTTTGAGAACATTAAAAAATAACCACGAAGGGCACGAAGAACACGAAGCGTTATATATTTATTCTTCGCGTCCTCTGTGTCCTTCGTGGTGCATATAACTTTTGAATAAACATCAATGAAACCATTAGCCGTATTCGGCACCAGTTCAGATGCCGGAAAAACCACGCTGGTCATGGCCTTGTGCCGGATTTTTGCCGACCAGGGCTTAAAAGTCGCACCGTTTAAGGCGCAAAACGTGTCCAATAATTCGGCGGTTACCAAAGAAGGCCGGGAAATTTCCAGGGCACAATGCCTGCAAGCCGAGGCCGCACGCGTCGAGCCGAGTTACCTGTTCAATCCGGTATTGCTTAAATCGCACGGCAACGGTTCGGTGCAGGTGATTGTCAACGGCCTGGTTTATCAAAACCAGTCGATTGCGACTTATTATGCTGAAATCGACAACCTGAAACAGCAGGTCAAGCGGGCGTTTTCAGCGCTCAAGCAGGACTATGACCTGATCATCGCAGAAGGCGCAGGCTCGCCGGTCGAGTTGAATTTATTGAACAAGGATTTGTCCAATACCTTTGTCGCCAACAGTTTCAACAGCAAAAATATCCTGGTCGCAGACATCGAACGCGGCGGGGTTTTTGCCTCGATTTACGGCACCCTGGAGCTGATGGACCCGGTCATGCGCAGCAATCTGATCGGGGTGGTGATCAACAAGTTTCGCGGCGACCGGCGCTTTTTCGACGAGGGCGAAAAAATCATCACCACGCGCTTCGGCGTTCCCGTTTTGGGCGTGCTGCCGTTTCAGCCCTTGAATATCGACATGGAAGACTCCCAGTCGCTGCGCAATTACCAGCAACGTCTGCTTGATGCCAAAATCCGCGTCGCGGTGATCGCCTATCCGGGCCTGAGCAATTATAACGATCTCGATGTGTTGATGGGCGATCCCGAGCTTTATGTCGAACTGATCCACGCCTACCGTCCGCTGGCAGGTTTCGACATGGTGCTGTTGCCGGGCAGCAAAACCGTGATCCGCGATTTGCAATGGCTAAAAAGTCAGGGCTTGTTCGAGGAACTTTTGCAGTTCAACAAGCCGGTATTCGGCATCTGCGGCGGCTATCAAATGCTGTGTCAGAGTTTGCATGATCCTGATGCACTTGAGTATGAAACTGCGATTGTCGAAACAGGCTTGAATTTTATCGACGACAGGGTGTTTTATCAAAGCCCTAAAATACTCGCACGCGGACAGTATTCGCTGTTTTCATACGCCGAGATTCAAGGTTATGAAATCCATTGCGGACGCATGGATAAGTACCCATTGTATTATCAGAGTAGTCTATTTTGCGGTACTCACGTGCATGGCGTTTTTGATCACGATGCGTTTCGTAGCGATTACTTTAAGGCCATTAATCCGCAGTATCAGGGCTATCGCTATGGACATTATCGCGAAGCCGAAATTCAGGGCTTTGCCGATATGGTCGCGGAAAACCTGGACATAGCCGCCATTTTGCAGGCGTTACAGGCGGACTGATGTTTTTTGAATTGGCGATTTTGGCGTATTTTGTCGATCTATTTTTTGGCGAATTCCCCTGCAAACACCCGGTGGCATGGATGGGTGATTTTATTTCCGCATTTGAACGGCGTTTTTACCGCGACCGTATTTTGCCCGGCGCACTATTGGTGACCGGCTTAATCGCACTGACCTTATTGATCAGCGTCACGCTGGTTACTCTGTGCGGCCTTTTGCCGGAGGGGTTGTCGCTGCTGGTTTTGGCGGTGCTTGCCTCCACCGGTCTGGCCATGAATATGCTGCACGAAAGCGTCGCCGCACTGTTAACCGCCAAGCAACCCAAGCAGGCGTTACGCTATCTGGTCAGCCGCGATACCGAAGACATGAGCGACACCGAAATCTATAAAGCCGGCCTTGAAACCTGGGCGGAAAATCTTAGCGACGGCGTGATTGCGCCGCTGTTTTATCTGCTGTTGTTCGGCCTGCCGGGGCTTGCCGTGTATAAAGCCATCAATACCCTAGACTCGATGATTGCCTATAAAACCGAACGCTATTTTTATTTCGGCAAAACGGCGGCGATAGTCGACGATATAGCCAATTACATTCCTGCCCGGCTGACCGCTTTACTGATTGTTGCCTTGGCAACAGACAAACAACGCGCCTGGCAATGCCTACGGCGCGACAGCAAAAAGATGGAAAGCCCCAATGCCGGATACCCGATTGCAGCAATGGCCGGTGCGTTGGGCGTAGCGTTGGGCGGCGATGCCCGTTATCACGGCCAAGTCAAGCATAAACCCACGTTGGGTTTGCCTATCCATCCGGTCGATAAATCCGCATTAAACCAAGCATTGCAAATGAAAATGGGCATAAATATAATGATTCTGGCTCTATTGGCAATAGGAGTGGTGCTGTCATGAAAACACTATTCATAGGCGGCATCAAAAGCGGCAAATCGCGGTTAGCGGAAGCCTTTATTTTAGAGCAGGCGGCAACGGAAAAACCTTACTATCTGGCGACGACAGAATTTTTTGATGACGAAATGCAAGCGCGTATACAGATTCATCAACAGCGCCGTCAAGACTTATTTGTCACGCTGGAAGAACCCGTTAAGCTGTTTGAAGCCGTGCAAAAATGCCGGGGGCCCGTGCTGATTGAATGTGTGTCGATGTGGCTGAACAACCAGCTTTATCACCAAATCCCCGAGGAGGACATTTTGCAGGAGCTGGACACAGTGTTACAGTTAACCGGTAACATGGTTTTAGTACACAACGAAGTCGGGCTAAGCATTGTCGCCGACAATCGCCTGGCCCGGCAGTTTGTAGACCTGTCCGGCAAAGCCGCCCAATTAATGGGACAACACTGCGATCAGGTGTATTTTTGCAGCGCTGGCTTGAAGATGAAAATGAAATAGAAACCAAATTGTAGAGTGGCTAAAGCCGCGCTACAATTTTACCCGACATCGCTTAACCACAAAAGAGGCCCCCGTGAAAAATACAGGCTACAAACGCTTATCCAAATTGGCTTTGGCATTAGCGCTGACCGGATGCGCCAGCAATCCGGCCGTTAAAACCGATGCGCCATATACCAATACCAATACCAATACCAATACCAATACCAGCACTATTCTCGAACATACCCCTGAATATCAAGCGCCGGGCTTAACCGGAACTTACGCCAGTTCGTTGCCGGTGCAGAACTTTATCCGGCATATGGTGCTTAAACATCGTTTTTCGGAAAGCTATTTGAACGGCTTGTTTTCACAGGCCAAGCGCTTGGATTATGTTATTCGCCTGGAAAATCCGCCGCCATACTCCGGTCCCAAACCTGCTCGCCCAAAAATGGGCAGTTGGACGCGCTATCGCCAGCAATTTATTACCGAGGCACATATCACTCATGGTGTGGACTTTTGGAGCAGCAATGCCGATGCTATCCAAAAAGCCAGCGTAACTTACGGTGTCGATCCCGAATATATTGTTGCGATTATCGGCGTAGAAACTTTTTTTGGGCGTAATATCGGAAAAACGCATACGTTAGATGCGTTAACCACGCTGTCATTTGACACCCAACGACGCGCCAAATTTTTTACCACGGAACTGGAAAATTTCTTGCTGATGACCCGCGAAGAAGACTACGATCCGCTTAAGCCGGTTGGCTCCTGGGCTGGTGCAATGGGCTTGGGGCAATTTATGCCCAGCAGTTTCCGCAAGCTAGCGGTTGATTTCAACAACGATGGACATCGTAATCTCTGGGATCAGCACGATGCAATTGGCAGTGTAGCGAATTATTTTTCCCATAGCGGCTGGCAACACAACATGCCGGTAGCGGAACCAACCCAAGCGTATAGGGGCGGCCCAATCATTGAACTGAGTGCCAGCAATGGTAGCGAATACTGGCATATACACCCCAATTTTAAAGTCATCAAGAAATACAATAACAGTGATAAGTACGCGATGGCGGTGCATCAATTGGCGCAGGCGATTAAACAGCGGCGTTTGTAGCGGGTGGTTAGGCAACGCGCAAAAAAAACATCTGTTTGCAATAAGATGTTTTGCAAAATAGGTAGAGGTTATTGCCCACCTATTCAGTCGGTTTGATGTGCAATGATAGGTTTAATCGTAATTTCTCATTAGTCGATGTCGAAGGCAACACCTTAAAAATCAGGCTAAAATAGCCACATGGATTCACTCAAGCCACAATTACCCAAAAGTGGCTTGTCTTTTTTTAGACATGGCGAAAATAGCCTATTTTATTCGCCACTTTTAAACCACGTTCTGAGGTAAGTTCAAACTTCAGATCCAACCAGAGTGCAAAGGGCGTCGTAATCCAGAATGGTTAGTTCATGCTTATGTATCTCAAACAAGCCATCCTCTCTCAGCGCATGTAGAGTGCAGTTTACATGTATCGTTGTAAGTCCGAGCGTATCAGCTATATCTTCTTGTTTTAAGGGAAATTGAATGGTGTATCCCCTGTTTAGGTGACGCCGCTTGAGTCGATGATAAAGTTCTGACACCATAAAAGCGATCCTTTCACGCGCACTGCGATGAATGATATTGGTAAGATACATCTCTGTCAGCATATTGTCGTTAGCTTCTGCCGAAGCAAGGCTTAGACCAAATTCCGGCTGCGAAGAACATGCCTTTACAATATTTGGAACCCTGCAGACAGCACTGTCCAATAAGGCGATAGCCGAATAGATAGCCGGACCTTGAAGGTGCTGTTGAAAGCCTAGTACTCAGTCATTCTTTTAATGTCGGGTAAAGTTTTTTCAATTTTACCCGAGCGTCTTCATTAGTAAATCGCCATTCCATAGGCTGAGCGGTAGCATTTCTTTTTTCTTGCCATGATGCGATTTCCTTTTTTAATGTTTCTTGGTCTGGAATGCGCCGATCCAAACATTGGCGAGACAAGATGCTCAATTCTATTTCCGCCCTATTCAACCAACTCCCATGCTTGGGTGTGTAGTGTATTTCCAATCTATCCAAAATTCTTCGCGCTTTCTCAAGTTCGAATGCCTTATAAAGAGAGGCGCCCGTGTGGGTGTTCAAATTATCCATAACCAACGTAATGCGTTCAGCGCGAGGATAGCGCACATCGACCAGGTTGCGAATTTGATGCGCCCAGTCCACAGCCGTTCTTTGGTCTGTTACCCGCACATGTCGTTTACCCGCTAACGGCTCAAAGAACATAAACATATTACTCACGCCATTACGTTCATATTCGGTATCGTACTTTTCAACGGTACCTGGTTTTGCGGGTATCGGCTGACGTGTCTCCTTAAGGTGTTGCTTGCTGCTTTCGTCCATACAAATCAGGGGATGAGTTTGATCATACGAGCGTTTGTAAACGTCCAGTACCTCTTCCATAGCGCAGACAAATTCAGCATTGGTTTTAGCCGGAATACACCCTTCTTTATTCTGCCAAGGTTTCAGCTCATTTTTTTAGTGTTTGCCGGATCGTTTCGTGCGATACGCTTTCCACATGGCCCAGTTCCACCCTACGCTGTCCAAGCAAACGCAATGTCCAACGACTGCGCCCTTCAGGGGCGTCTCCACAAACTAACGCCAGCAGATGGGCTTCCTTTTCACCATCAATAACCCGACTTTTAACACGGATCGGCTTCGCCCGATTTAAGGCTGACTCTAAACCTTCTTGAACCAATCTTTCCCGGACTCGCTCAACTGTGCGAGTTGAAATGCCAAAGGCTTCACTGATTTGACTATCCAGCCATTTTCCGCCCAATTCGCTAATGTCTGCCTTGAGCAGAATTTCAGCGTGAAGCCTTTTGTGGGCCGCCACTTTTCCTTTATGAATCAAAGTTTCCAGATCAGTGCGCTCTTCTTCTGTTAGTCGTACAATGTATTTTTTCGACAATTGCCAGTTCCCAGTTCCATTAATGTAAATAATCATCATATGGGGACTATCAACCGACATAACAATGCTGACTGAGTACTAGCTTTCCATTGAATATCAATATTGCAAGCAGGGAAGAATTGCTCACGGTACCTGGGATTAATGCCTGGCTTGTTGATAGCCTCATTTCCTACCGAAATACAATGGGGCCTTATTCATCTATATGGCATCTGGTTTTTACTGGAAGCTGGGATTTCGCAATTGTCTTGGTATTTTCGCCATTTTTAACCTGTACTTAACTGATGGTTCGTTTAATCGGGATAAAAGTCCTTCTCGTGACTCATCATGTTTTTTACTCCCTATCGAAAAATTATGTAGGGACACGTCAGTGCCATTAAGTTAGGCTGTGACTGAACAGTGTGGGCGCGCATTTAGCAGCCCTGCGCGAATAAATTCGCGCCCACGTAACGCCACGTCCTTAACTTAATAGCAGTGAGGGTACTCGTAGGTAGCCTACACCTCTACGCCGTTTTTAATGCGCAGTATCGTGATGCCATCTCGGCATCATGATAATACTGTTAGGATTAAGCCCTTGTTTTTTCAGCGTGTCGATGGTGGCGATGACTTCCTGCTTATTCAAATCGATGACGCTGATTGAGCCGTCACTCATATCAGGCAGATTTAAAAAACTGTTCTGCACGATGGCATACTGCTCATCCGGCGAAAGCACCACATGGTGAGCGCCGCCCGCAGTTGGTATAGCCTTGATCAATTTCGGTTTCAACACCGACTCGCTGATGTCGAAAATATTGAAATGACCGGGATTGGCTGTGGTGATGTACATGCGGTCATGCTTGTCATTGAAGTAAATTTCCAACGGCACGCCCTGTTTTACCGTGTTAAAGTCGAACACTTGCTCAAAGTCGAAATGCTTGTTGTCAGCATTCCAGATGCCCGTCCACAGTCCGCCACCGAACATGGTGTTGATGTAGGCCAGCGGCGGATTGGAGTGAGGCAGAAACACCGCTTCTACCGGTGCAGAACCGGAAGGCGAAGGTTTGTCGGACAGTTTATGGCTGGATAACACCTTGCCGCTGGAAGCTTCGATAACGGTTACCGTTTCGCCCGCATCACCCAAATCCGACGGACGCACGGTGCTGGTGACCATGATGCGGTCGATGTCGTTATTGATGCTGATACCGTGCGGATAACGGATAAAAGCGTTTTCCGCATCGGCGGCAATGACCTTGATCTGTTTGTCGGTTTGCGCATCGCCGACGATGACATTGCTTGAACCCATGCAGGTCATGTACCAGGTCTTATGATCTTCGGAGAAAATCAAGTCTTCCCCGACCTTACAGTCAGGCACATCGATTTTTTTGGGGCGGTAAGGCTGATGAGTCATGTCCATGACGTGCAGCGCGCCGTTACCTAAAGAGGTAATGTAAGCTTTGCTAAGATCCTTGTTGTAGAAGATATGATGGGCGACTAAATCAGTCGGCAATGGAATATCGTTAAGAATTTTAGCGAAACCTTTCGAGGTAGGATCAACATCGATAATCGCAATGCCTTCACGTCGCGGTGTTTGGCCCGGTTTGCTTTCGTAATTAACCATCGTCAATATTTGCGCCTGCGCCAGCACCGGACTAAGCAGCGCGGTACAAACAAACAAAGAGCGGGCCGTTTTTATTAACATTTTTGTCGTCATCGTAGTTCCTCTGATTATTACTGAATTGACCGACCGGGCGCCCCGAGCGGTCTCCTTCTACGGTAAGTATTGATAGACTACTGGATCAGTCTGCAGTGGTAGGATCAATCATGGATCTGATTTGGGAAATGCGGTTGGCCGGGAATCCGCCTTTTTCGGCATGTTCTCTAACCGTTGCTTCGTCCGGTGCGATGTAGACGCAATAGATCTTATCGTCGGTTACGTAGCTTTCCACCCACTGGATTTTGGGGCCCATATCGCTAAGAATGCCGCATGATTTCTGGGAAATGTTTTGTAACTCGCGATAAGCCAATGAACCTGCGCCGGGGATTTCGCGTTCGATAATATATTTTGGCATCTGTATCTCCTGATTAATGATAAAAAATAATGGGGCTGCTTTTTAAAGCGCAATCGGAATCACGCTTTAAAAAAATCCCCTAATAAATCCTGACAACACTGCTTAAGCGGTGCCGACGATTTTTCGATTTTCATTCTTAATAAAGCGCCCTGCCAAGTATTGACCAGCAAATCGGCCATGTCTTCAGCCGACTTATCGGTTCTTACCGTGCCTTGTTGTTGCGCCTTGGCCAAACCTGATTGCAATACATCCCGATAGCGGTTGACCGCAGCTTGCAGGGATTTTTGACAAAGATCGCTGGTATCGCCGATTTCGCCCATTAAATTGCCCAACAGGCAACCGCCTTTGAAGTTCACCTTCTCCAGCTCGACAATCCCCTCATTAAAATAGCGTTGCAAGGCACCGAGCGCGTCATTTTCAGATTGCTGTAAATGCCCGGTCAATTGCTGAATAAACGGCTCGATATAATGCTGAATGACTTCCGCGCCGAAATTTTCTTTACTGCCGAAATAATTGTAAAAAGAGCCTTTGGGGATTTGCACCGCATCCAGAATTTCTTTCAGTCCGGTGCCGTGATAGCCCTGCTCCATCAGCAAGGTTACGCCTTGATTTAACAGGTTTTCGCGGTTGATTTGTTTTTTTGTGATTGCAATCATGGCGCAATAATACGACCGGTTGTCTCAACTTGTCAAAAGGTTTTTTTATTTCCGCGTAGTAGAGTAATAGATCGGAATAAGACCACCCAAACGTAGCGCGTGGTGACGTTTCCGGGGATTGCTACACTATATCAACGCGCAGTTCCCGGTTAAAAAAATGAGGCGTTCAATAACAATAATTGTTATTCTTGGTTATCAATCAATATAGTGCAAGCGGAGACACTAACCCATGAACATTTCCCTGAACCCTCATTTTGAAGCGTTAGTAAAAAGCAAAGTCGAAAGCGGCCTTTACCAAAAAGCACCGTAAAGCCCCGTCGTTCAGGGCGGGGATGTAAGGTGTGCTCTTGATTTTTTTTGACAGCGCAATCGACAGGCCGTATGTTGGCGACCATGAAACCCGTAATCAGAACCTTGTCAGTCAGAGTCCGCGATAAACACGCTATCGTGTTAAATCGCATGGCTTTTGATGCGAATCAAGTCTGGAATGCTGCTAATGCCTATTCTGATGAATTTTCATGGGTTCCTGTGCCGGAAGTCGGCTACATAAATTGTGGCACCTCCGCGTTTGAGTTGATGAAAGACTTAAAAGGCATCCGCAAAGAACGCGGCATGATCATCGACTCGACGGCAGTTCAAGAAGTTATTGCCGTTCATGCCAAAGCCAGAAAGCAATTCAAGAAAAACAAATTGAATTGGCGGTGCTCCGGTGGAGCCAGACGCGCATTAGGTTGGGTTCCGTTTAAGTCAGGAGCAGCAAAATGGGTTAACGGTCAAATCCGCTATGCCGGTCAGTACTTCAAGGTCTGGGGTAGCTACGGCTTAAGTCAGTTTGATTTTCGTTCCGGCTGTTTTAGCCAGGATGCTCGCGGTCGGTGGTATTTCAATATCGTGGTGTATGTTGACGTTGAGCTAAGGCCAGCGACAGGTGGTCAAATCGGCATTGATCTTGGCTTAAAAACCACAGCTACCTGTTCCAATGGCGATACTTTGGCGCGTCAAGATTGCTATCGCAACAGCGAAATGAAGCTGGGCATCGCGCAACGAGCTAAGGATAAAAAGCGCATTAAGGCGATTCACGCCAAGATTAAGCATCGACGCAAGGATGCAATCCACAAATTCAGCAACAAATTAGTTAAAGAAAACAGTTTAATTGTCGTTGGCAACGTCAGCGCGTCCGGTCTTGCGAAAACTAAAATGGCGAAATCCGTTTTAGATGCAGGCTGGGCGATGCTAAAAACACAACTTGAATATAAGTCCATCAGGACGCAAGGCGTGTTTATAGAGGTCAACGAGTCGTACACTACTCAAGCCTGTTCGTGCTGCGGCTGCATAAGCGCCAGTAGTCCGAAAGGTAGAGCAGGACTTGGAATAAGAGAATGGACGTGTGCCGAGTGTGGCACGACGCATGATAGAGATATTCATGCGGCAAAGAACATTCTCGCGCTTGGGCATAAGCGTCTAGCGGTAGGAATCCCCTTCCTTTAGGTCGGGGAGGATGTCAAAACTCAGTCAGCGAAGTCATGCGTGAAGCCTTGCGCCTGATGGAAGAGCGTGATCAGTTGCGTGAACTGCGGCTTGAAGAATTGAAGCGTGACCTTCAGCAAGGCATCAATAGCGGCTCGGCAACGTCACTGGATATAGACGATATTAAAAAACGAGGCCGTGGGCGACTGGCGGCGCAACCCGTACAAGGTTGAAAAGGATAATGTCAGCTTGCTTAAAACGCCCAGAAGCCGAAAACGACCTTGAAGAAATCTGGTAGCATATCGCGCAGGACAACCCAAACAATGCGGACAAATTTCTTGATCGAATTCAGCAAACCTGCGTAGCACTGGCCGAGCACCCACACCTAGGCATCAGCCGAAACGAGCTGATAACCGGATTGCGCAGTCACCCCGTAGGGCATTACCTCATTTTCTATTTTCCGCTTGAACAGGGCATTGATATTGTCCGGGTTCTTCATGGTTCGCGGGACATTGACCGGTTAATGTAACGCAATAGCCATAGGATGCGCCAAACAACGTGCGGCGCATCATTCGCGTAAATCGTACTTAAAGGGGGAATCCGATGACTGACTATCGACGTTTTTATATTCCGGGTGCTACTTGGTTTTTTACGGTCAATCTTGCTCAACGTGGGAATAATCGGTTATTGCTTGAGAATATCGATTTATTGCGAATGGCGTTTTCTGAAGTTAAAAAGCGCCATCCTTTTCATATCGATGCGATCGTCGTTATGCCTGAACATCTCCATTGTATCTGGACGTTACCATCCGATGACGCTGATTTCTCAATGCGCTGGGGGCAAATCAAAGGGTATTTTTCCCGGCATATTGATACCGGTGAAAGGATTTCAAAAAGCCGGGGTAAACGGCGGGAACGCGGTTTATGGCAACGTCGTTTTTGGGCGCATTTGATAATGGGTCAGGACGATTTTAACCGCCATGTCGATTTATATTCATTGGAATCCAGTTAAGCACGGATCGGCGCCTCACGTTACGGATTGGCCTCATTCAAGTTTTCACAAGTTTGTCAGATTGGGTGTTTATCCGGTTACTTGGGGGCACTCAGGCAAATTTGATTTTGATGCCGGTGAACGCGAATGATGCGCCTCCTATCGTCGGCACATCCTAGGGTGCTGATTTTTTCACGCTATTGCAGCAGGAGGCTCAATCATGAGCGACCCCACAAATCCAACCCTGAGCCCGGACACACAAGCCATGCTCGATTGTCTACGTCAAGTCGTCAGCAAAACCCTGGAACGCAAGCGCCGCGTTGGCCAGTATTCAGTGGAGTGGACAGGCAAAGCCCCGTTCGCCGTAGGCGATGATGCTCCAGAATCTTTGCAATTGCCGCAACAATATGATTATGAATAAAGAAACCGCAGAGGCATTGGCGTTACATTTTGCCCAAAAATACCTATCAGAAATCTTGCCGCCAGATACTTTTACGCAACTGGATACCGCTAAAGCCACGGCTAATCAATCAGTGCAGGACTGGGACAAAAAAATCACTATACCCAGCCATTGGGGCGGCGTCATCGAGAATCAACGCAAACAGGTGGTGGATAAAACCGTTGATGCTTTTATGCAGACTTTGTTTGATCCGTGGCAAATTCAGGCACCATAACAACAACGGTTTGCTATCATAGTCGGCACTCTTCACTTAACAGGAATCAACGTGAACAACCCGCTTAATCGCGAACACTTAAAATCCGATCTTGTCCTGCCCTGGGTTATTGTGGGCATGATGTTTACCATGCTGGCGGCTTATATTATTGTTTGTCATACCATCGGCGAACAGCTGCGACAACCATTGCCCGAAGCTCAGCGGGTGCTGATTAGAACTGTATTGTATATTGTTGCGATTGCGACCTTTCCGCTGACTAACCTGATCCGGCACATTCAGCTGCGCTTGAATCAAACCATGCCGCATGCTCATGCCACGCAGGGAGCGGTTGCGTTGGCAAAAAACCGTTACCTGGCGACTGTTATCGTTTCGATGTCGCTGATAGAAGTTGTCGGGGTTTTTGGCTTGCTTATGTTTGTATTAGGCGACGGTTTCAATACCTTGTATATATTCACCGGACTGTCCGCCCTAGGGCTGTTTTTATATCGCCCGAAACTGGACGAATACGCTGAAATAATTAACGCAATCACCGTACAACACCATGAATAATTTATTAGCCGACGCTGACATCTGCGTTAAATGCGGTTTATGTCTGCCGCATTGTCCCACCTACACTCAAACCCAAAACGAAAACGAATCTCCCCGGGGGCGCATTGCGTTAATTCAGGCTTGGGCAGGCCGACACCTGGACACCTCAAAAAAGCTGATTGAGCATATCGACAACTGTCTGTTATGCCGTTCTTGTGAACGGGTTTGCCCGGCTGTCGTGCCTTATGGACGCTTGATTAACAATTTTCGCGAACAAATCAGGGAAGAACGCGATGCGACGCTGTCGGTGTCGCTATTAAAAAAAGTCTCCCATAACAAAACCGCCGCGCGTCTGGCGCAATCGGGTTTAAGGCTTTACCAAACCACTCGCTTGCAAAAAATAGCCCGCTCGCTCAACTTGCCCGGATTGTTAAGACTGGACAAAGTTGATCGCCTATTACCCGATTATCATGAGCCCACAGCATTGGCGCCGCATTATCCGGCAACTACCGAAATCAGGGGCAACGTAGGCTTGTTTATCGGCTGCATGGGAGCTTTGCTGGATCATCAGACCGTCAATGCGGCCATCAAGGTATTAACCGCAGCAGGATTTAA
The DNA here is from genome assembly GCF_050917435.1 of Methylobacter arcticus. Classification (NCBI taxonomy): domain Bacteria; kingdom Pseudomonadati; phylum Pseudomonadota; class Gammaproteobacteria; order Methylococcales; family Methylococcaceae; genus Methylobacter; species Methylobacter arcticus. Next base: position 287,177 of record NZ_CP159583.1, on the reverse strand, counting down.
TGTCTCCGTACCCGAACGGCAAGGCTGTTGCGGCGCACTGGATTTGCATGATGGCGATAAAGGAACTTACGATCGCCTGGCGGCAACCAATTGCGGTGCTTTTGCCGATAACAACCTGGATGCGATAGTCACTATCGCCAGCGGTTGCGGCAGTCAGATGCAGGAATATCAACAGACTGAGTTTGCCGGAAAAGTAGTTGATATCAGTCAGTTTTTAATCAAATCAGGCTGTAATCTTAGCGAGCAACTGCTGCCATTGACTGCATCGGTGTGCCTGCATACACCGTGTTCGTTAAAAAACGTGATGCGCGAGGAGCAAGGAGCGCTAAAGTTACTGCAACAAATCCCCGATATTAAAATATCACCACTGCCTGCAACGGTACAATGCTGTGGTTCAGCGGGCAGTTATATGCTGGATCATCCGCAAATGGCCGATGCCTTGTTGGGTGAGCTGTTAACAGCCGCGTTAACGCAACCACCGGAATATCTGCTCAGCTCCAACATAGGTTGCGCTTTGCATATAGCGGCGGGACTCAGGGAGCGTGGAATAACGCTGGAAGTGCTGCATCCGATTACCTTAATCGCACGGCAATTAAAATAATCAGATTGATCAATAAATCACGAAGAGCCTAGTACTTAGTCAATTTAGAAATAACGGGTACCTGTAACTGTAGGGGCGGCTTTAGCCGCCCAGTGGCAATTGAATTCGCCCCTACAAATTAAGATCAGGGCATAATTTCTTCATAGCGTTGACGATAATTGTGACCATAAAAAATTTCCGTCACTTCCTTGTGCAGCTTACTTTCTATTTTCATTTTTTGCTCGGCGGACAAGTTACATTCCTTCTCGAACAAATAGTTTTCCAGCTCGGTTTCCTTGAGCATCATTTTGGTGTGAAAAATATTCTCCTGATACACATTCACATCGATCATCTGATAACTTTCTTGCGTATCTATAGCAATATAGTTCTGAATAGACGTGATTTTATGATCGATATAATGTTTTTTGCCTGAAATGTCGCGGGTAAAGCCACGCACCTTGTAATCCATGGTCACCACATCGGATTCAAAGCTGTGAATCAGGTAATTGAGCGCTTTCAGCGGCGAAATCCGACCGCAGGTGGAGACGTCAATATCCGCGCGAAAAGTGCTAATGCCGTTATCAGGGTGGCTTTCAGGATAAGTGTGCACGGTAATATGGCTTTTATCCAGATGCGCCAGCACCGTTTCCGGCAAGGGGCCAGGCGATTGGCTATTCATACTGGGCGGCGGCGGTGCTTCGCCTTCGGAGATCAGCATGGTAACGCTGGCTCCTTGGGGTTCATAGTCCTGGCGAGCGATATTAAGAACCTGTGCGCCGATAATTTCGGCGACATCCTTAAGGATTTGGGTTAGTTTATCGGCATTATAAGCTTCATCGATATATTCGATATAAGCTTGCTGTTGTTCAGCCGGCGCATAACAGATGTCATAGATATTAAAACTCAGTGACTTTGTTAAATTATTAAAGCCGTGTAATTGCAATTTGTTCAAAGTAGTTAAACCTCAATAACTTCAAAATCATGGGTGATTTCCACTGCCTTGCTCAGCATAATGGATGCAGAACAATATTTTTCTGCGGATAATTTTACTGCTCTTTCAACAGCCGATGCCTTTAAATCATGGCCGGTAACGATAAAATGCAGATGTATTTTGCTAAACACGCTCGGGATAGCATCGACCCGTTCGGCGCTAACCTCGGCAACGCAGTTAACCAGGTTATTTCTACCTTTCTGTAAAATCTGCACCACATCAAAAGATGAACAACCGCCCACGCCCAATAAAAGCATTTCCATGGGTCGCATACCTATATTACGACCGCCGTGGTCTGGAGGACCATCCATAACAACAGCATGTCCACTGCCGGTTTCGCCGACAAACATCACGCCATCGACCCATTTGACTGTTACTTGCATGCGTTTTATTTTCCAGGTTAAAAATGACGCATAGAGTAGCATAAAAATGCTTATTGCCAGAGTAACAATGTTGATTTTTTTGTTACAATCTTGCATTGTTAGCCGTATTTACCCCATTACTTATAATAGATAAATTGTCGCTATGACACTTAAAGCCCAAAAACCCGCTAATAAAGAAGCGCTGGAACATTTCCTACGTTTTTGCCATATCAAAAAATATCCCGCCAAATCCACTATTATCCGGCCTGGCGATACCGGCGACCGACTGTATTTTATCATAGCCGGGTCAGTTAGTGTTTGTGCTGAAGAAGCTGAAAGCGGGCATGAACTGATACTCGCTTACTTGAATAAAAATGACTTTATCGGTGAAATTGGTGTTTTTAAATTGACTGAAACGCGAAAAGTCAGCGTTAAAACACGTAGCGAGTGCCAACTGGCCGAAATAAGCTACGAACGACTGCGCCAGGTGTTAAAAAAAGAACTTCTGGGGCATGGAGTTGATATTTTATTCATGCTGGGCGAACAATTATCGATGCGACTATTAAATACCAGCCGCAATTTATGCGATCTGGCCTTTATGGATGTAGAAGGGCGAATTGCCCGAACCTTGCTGGATTTGTGTAAAGGTCCTGAGGCAATAACACACCCCGACGGCATGCAATTGCATATCTCCAGACAAGAAATCGGTCGCATGGTCAGCTGCTCAAGAGAAATGGCCGGACGCGTTTTAAAAGAACTGGAAAATAAAAAACTCATTACCGCGCACGGTAAAACTATCGTCGTATTTGGGACAAGGTAGCACCTGACTATTGGTGCAATGACTCACCGCGCTCTTACCTGTTACAAATGTGCTGCTGAGTACCGTACGTTCAAAGCCAGCTTTGAACTCCGCATTTCCTGGAATCCAAAGCTGGCTTTGGTTGCTTCAAAATTGGCTTTGCGATTAAAACAAGGGCTATTCTTTTAGATTAACCAAACCTTCAACCAGCGAGCGCAGTTTATGTTGAATAATACGGGTATTTTCAGGCCCCATACGCAGCATTTGCTTATGTATTGGGCTTAATACCTCAAGCTGAGGATCGGCAAATTTATAATTTACCGCATGCTTGACGACTGCAATTTTCCCGTCCATCACAGGCGCAGCAAGAATGACTGCCGCCGCTTTGGTTAAAATATCGTCCAACCTGTACTCAACCGGATAACTAAATTCGCTAAAAACCTGTAACAATAACGGCCTGAATTTTTTATATACCGTCAGCGTTGCCTGTACATCCATCCCATTGATTGCCGCTGCCAACCGGTCATAACGCCGATAACTTTTCATGGCAATAAACGAACTTTCATTATTCGGATCGACTGTAAACGGTTGCTCCAACTTAAGAAAACGCAAATGCTTTTCAAGTCGCAATTCCTGCGAAAAATCGTTAGCCATAACAACATATTTCCTGATCAGCTGATCAACATTCAGCCACTCGGAAAACGCAGGAGAAATACCCTCAATTTCCTGTCGCAACAGGGCGTCACTGTGCTCAAGATCAGGCAAAACAAATAAGTTATCCTGCTGCAGCTCTATAATATTATCAATCCCGGCTTCAATATTATCAATCCCGGCTTCTGTCGTAGTCATCTCATCTATTATCGACGCACCGTCCGCAAGAGGATCAATTGCATCCGTCACTAAAGGCAGCTCCAGAGCTTGCGTCTTAGCGCCTGATACAGCGCTATGTTGCTGATATTCAGTATAGAACCTCGCAACACCGGCCAAAGTGATCAAAATAATGACCACCGGGATGACGGATCGGCCGGATTTTTTATCGTTAACTTGCTGGTATCGATTCATGATTAAAACCTCAAGTGTATGAACCCACAGAAATTATAGACTTATTTGCAGTAGGCCGTTTATCAGTTTGTCAGTAAAGCCGCTTCCTTCAGGTCGGGGATGTAAGGATGCTCTTGATTTTTCTTTTTCAGAGTTGTATGCTCATTTCGTGCTGATGGCGCTAGTCGCCCTAAGTTAGCATGATACTTCCATAGCGGCGGGAATCGCCGGTACTGCTAGCTGAGGCACTGTTAGCCAAGCCAGGGGACGTAAATTCTCTGTTCTTGCTCGTGCCGTTGACGTTAGAAGCTCCGTCCTTTAGGTCAGGTCGGGGTAATTCACTGAGCACAGCGTTGAAAAACACCTGCTGAGAGCTGCTTCGAAAGCTAATGAATGCGTTTATGGGCGCTAAATGCAAGCCATAACTAAAATGATTTTCCCTGCATGAATACAGGTAAGGGGCGTGAATTTTATTGGATTGATGTTGCTGTTTGACAGTAACACTAGAGAGCTGACTATTGGCTTGCCCACTCAGGCAAGCCAATGAATACTAAATCCTTAGCTTATTTCTTAGCGAATCTTTTACGCTCATTTTCAGTTAAGTATTTCTTGCGCAAGCGTATCGATTTTGGCGTGACTTCAACTAACTCATCTTCGGAAATAAATTCCAGCGCCTGCTCTAAAGTCATTTTCTGAATTCTGGCTAACACCAAACTTTCATCGGTACCTGACGCGCGAACATTGGTTAATTGTTTCGGTTTGCAGGGGTTGACGGTTAAATCATTGGTGCGTGAATGTAAGCCCACTAACATGCCTTCGTAGACTTCATCGCCATTGACCAAAAATAATTCGCCGCGTTCTTGTAACGGATGCAGTGAATAGGTGACGGCTTTGCCCGCAACCATTGAAATCAGCACACCACGCGAACGATTACCGACTTCGCCGGGTTTCATCGGGCCGTAATGGTCAAATACATGGTACAGCAGACCGGAACCGGAAGTGGCGGTCATAAACTCGGTTTGAAAGCCAATCAGGCCGCGTGACGGCATCATGTATTCCAGACGAATACGGCCCTTGCCGTCTGGAACCATGTTGGTTAAATCACCTTTACGGTCGCCCAGTTTTTCCATGATGGTACCCTGGTGGATTTCTTCCACTTCAATGGTGACCATTTCAAAAGGCTCGCACTTTTTGCCGTCAATTTCTTTCAGGATAACTTCAGGGCGCGATACGCCCATTTCAAAGCCTTCGCGGCGCATGTTTTCAATCAATACCGATAAATGCAGCTCGCCGCGACCCGATACCTGGAATTTATCCGGATCGGCAGTATCTTCAACTTTTAGCGCGACGTTATGCTGTAATTCTCTATCTAAGCGGTCGCGAATTTGGCGGGTCGTGACAAATTTGCCTTCTTTCCCTGCAAACGGTGAGTTATTGACCTGAAAAGTCATCGATACCGTTGGCTCATCAACCGATAACGGCGTCATGGCTTCTACGGTATCGGGATGGCAGATGGTGTCCGATATTTCCAGCTTTTCAATCCCGGCAAAAGCAATAATGTCGCCGGCACGCGCTTCCTGAACTTCAACGCGATCCAGACCGTGAAAGCCATAAAGCTGCAACATACGCCCTTTACGTTCAACGCCGTCTCTATTAACAATAACCAGAGGCATATTAGGCTTGATGCTGCCGCGCTGAATACGACCAATACCGATAACGCCGGTATAGGTGTTGTAATCCAGACTGGAAACCTGCATTTGGAAAGGGCCATCGATGTTAACGGGCGGCGGACTGACCTTGGAAACAATTGTTTCAAACAGCGGAGTCATATCGCCGCCGGTAACCGTATGTTCTAAACCGGCATAGCCATTGATTGCCGAGGCAAACACAATGGGAAAATCCAGTTGTTCATCGGTTGCGCCCAAACGATCGAACAAGTCAAACGTTTGATCCACAACCCAATCAGGGCGAGCGCCTGGACGGTCAATCTTATTGATAACAACGATGGGTTTTAGGCCCAAAGCAAAGGCTTTTTGCGTGACAAAACGGGTTTGCGGCATAGGGCCGTCCACCGCATCAACCAGCAACAATACCGAATCAACCATCGATAATACCCGCTCCACTTCGCCGCCAAAGTCGGCATGGCCTGGGGTGTCGACGATATTGATATGATAGCCGTTCCAATCCAGCGCGGTGTTTTTGGCCAGAATGGTGATACCGCGTTCTTTTTCGATATCGTTGGAGTCCATCATGCGCTCAGTCACTTTAGTATGAGCGGCAAAGGTGCCGGACTGTTGCAATAATTTATCAACCAGAGTTGTTTTACCGTGGTCAACGTGGGCAATAATTGCAATGTTTCTTAATTTTTCGATCACTTTTATGGTCTCTAAGGGTTTAAATAAACAAATGTAGAGCGTGCTGTGCACGCTCTTTGTAGGGGCGACCGGTCGGTCGCCCCTACGTGGTATTTGAACAAGGCTACGCTACGTACCCTACATGATTTTGTTGAACGCACACGGCTTGGTTCAATGTGGCTATAAGATTAACTTTGCTCCCAAGGCAAGCCCTGAAAGCGCCAGCCGCCAAGATTGCCGCGATGCTTATGCTCATCCAAGGCGCCTTCAAAACCGTCGACAATATTGATTAACAACCGATAACCGGCCTCTTCCAGCGCTTTTGCCGCATCCAGCGAGCGCTGGCCGCTACGACACAGCAATAAAACCGGCGCATTACGGTCAACTACGACGCGCTTAACATCGGCAACAAACTGTGGGTTAACTTGCCAATCGGGCGCTTCCTTCCAGGGAATGGATATTGCACCGGGAGGGTGTCCTACAAAGGCATGTTCAATTTTTGTTCTTACATCCACCAATACCGCATCGGCATTATTTTGTAACAAATCCCATGCCTGTTGCGGATCTAAATTTTCTATCATCGTGTTAATCTCTGGGTGCGCTTTTAGCCGACAAACAGAATTTCAGTCGTCAGTACAAGCCTACGGTTCTGTTTTTTATCACGTAAAAGCCTGATAAAACAGCAATCCATCCGGTTTAGAACTGTCTATTATCGCATCCCCTAGGCCACGGTCAAGAAATCGACTCTCGACGATCGGATCAAAACCGCATTCTGTACGACCATAATGGGAAATTTTTCTTGGCGGGCATGGCTATTGAGCCTCTGCCGGTTTGCCTAAGCCATCACCTAATCAATCGCCACCGACAAAATTCCAGGCAGCGACCGCCAAAAATAGACGCGCAATCAAACCTCTTATTCGGCTGCCAACTTAAGACGGAACAACGTGAAGACTATAACAGGCGGAGTGCAAGCTCTGCTTGCGAACAGGCAAAGCCTGTACTCCTGATCTGTCACGCTTTAAGTTGATAATGGGTAGCCTCTTATTCCGTTCCCGGCAGACTGACCCGATGTTCCAGCCATTCCTGCAAAAAGTCCATAAAGCCCCTGACCTTGGCTGACAAATACTTTCGATGCGGATAGACCGCATGGACATCCAGGGGTGGCGAGGTGTAATTTTCCAGAACAACTTTCAGCCTGCCCTTTTCAATATCTCTGCCGACAATGTAAGTTGGCAGCATGACCAGCCCCAAGCCGTTAATGGCGGCGATGCGTATCGGATCTGCCGCATTGGCCTGTATTCGCCCGGAAACCGTTATCCCGGTATAGCCGGCATCACCTTTGAACAACCATTTATTTCTCGGTGCGATAGCCCAATTAACCAGGCAGCTGTGATTTTCCAAATCTTCCGGCATCTCGGGCATACCGTATTGTTCAAAATAGTCCGGCGACCCGCAAACCACCAACGACGAACTGGCTAATTTCCGCGCAAACATACTGGTATCATCCAACGCGCCCAGGGATATAGCCAGATCAATCCCCTCATCGATCAAATCGCCGGGGCTGCTCTGTAAAATCATCTCGACAGTTAAATCGGGATGCAATTTCAAAAATGCAGACACCGCGTGAGCAATATGGGTCGCGCCGATGACCGGCGGAGCGCTGATCCTTAAAACTCCCCTGGGTTCAGTCTGTAAATGCGTTACTGCGGCTTCCATCTCCTCAACCTCAAGCAACACCTGCTGACAGCGTTCCAGATAGGACGCGCCCACGTCGGTCAGGCTTAAGCTGCGCGTAGTTCGGTTAAATAATCGCGTACCCAGAACCCCCTCAAGATGCATAATATGCTTGGTTGCCATAGCCCTGGAAATATCCAGGTCACGCGCACCGCCAGCAAAGCTTCCGGCTCTTGCGACCCGAACGAAAACGGTCATACTGGTTAATTTATCCATTTACAATCGCCTATTTTCTTTCCATAACACATCTTCAATCTCGCATTGCGGCACAAAACCGACAACGACATCGGCCAAAACTTCCCTAATCCGCTCAAAATCATCGTCATTTGTTGCCTGCTCTAATATCGCCAGCAACTTTTCCAGCTCAGACCAAGCAATAACATGCTCTTGTGCCCGCATAATTCTTTTATGACTGGTTTCTGAAACATTATCGCCAATCAAAAGCTCCTCATACAGTTTTTCCCCATGTCTCAAACCGGTAAAACTGATTTCGATCTCGCCCGCTGGATGATCTTTATCTTTTATTTCCAGACCGCTCAAGTGAATCATTCTTTTTGCCAGATCAAGAATACGAATGGGCTCCCCCATATCCAGCACAAACACATCGCCGCCCTGCCCCATTGCTCCCGCCTGAATAACCAGCTGAGAGGCTTCAGGTATGGTCATAAAATAGCGAATAATTCTTTCATCGGTAACCGTTACCGGCCCACCTCTTGCGATCTGCTCTCTAAACAACGGCACCACAGACCCCGAAGAACCCAATACATTGCCAAACCTGACCATGGTAAAACGGGTTAAATACTTATTTTCGGCATCCAGGCTTAACGCTTGTAAAATCAACTCGGCAAAGCGTTTAGTTGCACCCATGGTATTGGTTGGCCTGACGGCTTTATCGGTTGAAATAAGCACAAAGGTTTCGACTTTTGCGTTTATCGCCGCTTGTGCCGTGCGCAACGTTCCAAAGACATTATTCCAGATGGCTTCGCCGGGGTTTTTTTCCACCATAGGCACATGCTTATAAGCTGCTGCATGGTAGATCGTTTGCACCTTAAAGGTATTGCATACCTTTTCGACACGATCACCGTTCGCAACAGAACCCAGCACAGAAATAATGCCTATTTCTTTAGCACCTTTTGTTTTGGTTAAAAGATAATTCAACTCTTTTTCTACGGCATAAAGCGCGAACTCGCTTAATTCAAATAAAATCAGCATCTTGGGCTGTAATTGAATAATCTGCCGACAAAGCTCTGAACCGATAGAGCCGCCCGCCCCGGTCACCATCACTACCTTACCGGTAATATTGGCATGAAGAAGAGATTGATCGGGTGCTACCGGATCGCGCCCCAAGAGATCGGCAATATCAACTTCCTGCAATACATCAAAAGTGACCTTGCCTTGAGCAATATCAGATAACCCCGGCATGGATCTAACATGAACGGAATAAGGCTCCAACAAACGGATAATTTCATTTCTGCGCGCGCGACTGGCCGATGGAACCGCCAGCAGAATATCTGAAACCTGATGTCTTTCTATCAAATAACTCAAAGAACTGAGCGGATAAATGTGTAGCCCGTTGACCTTGCGTTTATGTAACGCTGAGTCATCATCAATAAAAGCAATCGGCCTGAATTCACGCCCGTGCCCTAATGCCGAAGCCAGCTGTACCCCGGCACTGCCAGCGCCATAAAGCACTACATTTCTCTTGCAGCACTGTGCTGCACTTCGGCCGCCACTGAAGCGAGAATCAACCCCTCCCAACCACCAGCGCGCAAAAAAACGACTACTGCCGACCAGTAGCATCATATTCAACCCGTTTAGCGGCAATACCGTCCGGGGAACCCCACTGATACCAGTCTCATACAAGACAAATGCAAACACCAGCGCATAAAGCGTCGTCGCCTGAATAATGGTCCAGAGTGCCCTAATTTCTATGTAACGAATAATCGCACGATATAAACCTAACCTAAGAAAAATAGGCACAGCGAGAACAGGTGCCACGGCAAATAGATACCACTCATCGCCTTTAGGGGCATACAGTACGCCCAGGCGCAAAGAAAAAGCCGCCCAAAGAGCAAGCACGGCAAAAAGCACATCAGCACTGATGAGCATAAATGCTTTCTTCTTCCGAGGCAGACCAATGAACCAGTGCGCTAATCGTGATCTCATAAATTATCCCTGTTTTCTATTGTAATTCTCATTATAGTCGATTCAATAATTACACTCCTGCTTAGGAGCGTACATGGAATTGAGCATTGAGCAAAATGAAGTAGTGGATTTATCCGCCCAGGGCGAATGCATTCGCCCCTACAGATGCTTAGATGCTCAAGTCGTTCCTATGGCCGGAACAATGGAAAGGGCTATGTATTACGAATTGACTGAAATAGCTTGCTAATCAAGATCTGATTTGATTGATGCGCCACCTCGGGAACCAACAGATCGCAGTATTGACGACAACACGCCCAAAAGCAGACCCATAACCAAGCCAGCCACAGCAAAAAGCGGTTTTTTAGGAAAAACCGGCTCCGTTGAAACGTGTATCCGTCCCAGAACATCGGTAGCAAAAGTTCGCTCGGGACTAAGCTGCTCTTCGAGTATGAGCTTGCGATCACGGAAACTACGCAATTCCCCTTCACGCGCAATAAGGATATTGCTTAACAAAGCAGCCTGAGGAAAATTCCCATTATTTAACAAAGCGGCTCCCCCGCCCAAGGACTTGGCCAATTGTTCAGCTTCCGTTTTGGCGTGTTTCAATTCCGATTCAATTAACGCCAACTCTTGATGCCAGCGATGGATGGTGGGTGCTGACATCCGTAGATGAATAGCTTTCAATTCATTGACGACCGCACTCATATTTAGCTTGGCCTCATCAGGGGACAGGCCTCTCAACGTTAAATTGATCAACTCCGATTTTTCCAATTTCACTTTAAGGGTGTCGCGAAACAACTTGGCGTCAGCGTCATCTTCGCCTGTCTCCATCCCCAAGCTTCTCAACACATCATTCTGAAATGATGTGTTTTTAATGCGATCGACTAGCTGCAAAGGAGGCTCTATGGGATTCGCTACAATCCCTACAAACCCTAACTGCCCAACCCTAATCAAAGCGTTCGCCTCCCATTTTGCAGGCAAGACAAAGGCAATTGCCCATCCTAAAACACCGCCTATCAATGCACCGCCCAGAAAAATACCAAGATTCCGTCGAATAAACGCTACCAAATCAAGCAAGTTATACTGATCATCAAATTGATCTTCACGAGTCGCCAATGCTGCATTTTCAGATTTATCCATATTATTACTTGCCCTCAATTACTTTGCCTAAATACCCATTGCCCGGGATTCCAAACCCAAATCTAAAACCGCCAAAACCAGCAAAGCAGCCATTTATTCACCTTAATGCTGAATGCCATCCCTACCCAACACCTTAACAAAAGTCAGGAAAATGATTTTCAAATCCAGCCAAAAAGATTGACTATTCACATAATCGACATCCAATTTAACCTTAACGGGAATCGGTAGTTCATCTCTGCCGTTGATCTGCGCCCACCCGGTCAGCCCCGGCAGCACTTCATCAACGCCATATTGCGTACGCAATGCAATCAGGTCATCCTGATTAAACAAAGCAGGCCTCGGACCGACAAAACTCATGTCACCCTTGAAGATACTCCAAAGCTGCGGCAACTCATCCAGACTCGATTTACGCAAAAAAGAGCCGACAGGCGTCAAGAATTGCGCAGGATCAGACAAAAGATGCGTAGCTACAGCAGGCGTATCGACCCGCATCGTCCTAAATTTCGGCATTTTGAAAATCTTGTTATGTCGCCCTACGCGGTCAGACCAATAGACGATAGGGCCAGCAGAGGTCAATTTGACCAGTATCGCCACCAAACAAAGCGGTATCAATAAAATCAGCAGCGCGAATAAAACCAAACTAAAATCGAATAATCTTTTCATATCCATGCCGGTCAACGATTTGCAAGAAAATGTGCAACGGTTTTATCAACCCCCTCTTGCATGGTAACAACAGGCTGCCAGCCCAATGTTGATTGGGTATGCGTAATATCAACTTGCAACGAGCCCAATAACCGGCTCGCCACTGCAGATTTGCCCAATAATGCAGCAGCACCCGCGATTATCCTGGCAGGAACAGGCAATAATAAAGAACGCGTTCCCATGGAAGCCGAAAGCATACGCAGCAATTCTGAAATGCTCACATCATGATCATCCGATACCATAAACGTCCGCCCTGCTGCAGCCGGATGATGGCTGCAGGTAATCAGCAAATCAACCAGATTATCCCGCGCCACCATGCTTCTACGATTATGGACGGCCCCCAAGGGTAAAGGCACACCCATTTTCACCCACCGCATTAACTTCAAGAAGTTTGCGCGCACGCCTGGACCATACACCAAGGGTGGGCGAATAATGACGACCTCAAGACCGGTATCGCGAGACAACTCCCGCAGTGCAATTTCCGCTTCAAGCTTTGATTGCCCATAAGGATCGAGTGGAGCCGGTACATCGAAAGCGGAATAAGGTTTGCCGGTGGTTTCTTCACCGTTCACCTTAACGCTGCTGACAAAGACAAAACGCTTGACGCCGGTTATGACTGCCTGCTGCGCCAAATTCATTGTCGCATCCACATTCACCGCTCGAAAATCCGCCAGTGGATTGCTGCTCTTTTCATTCATCACATGAACACGCGCCGCCAAATGTATAACGGCTTTACAGTCGACAAGAGCAGGCCCCCAATCTGTCGATGCCGACAAATCGCCTACTGGAAACTCATTATCACAAGACCGTGTACGTACTGCGGCAATCGCATGAATGTCTTTCTTGAGCAGCGATTCACACAGCGCACTACCCACAAAGCCGTTGGCACCTGTTACCAGTATTTTAGGCATTATTAATCCCACCCCGATTCAAACTCTGACGCCAACGATGCTTCATACAGGCCGCAATATCACCCGCACGTCTTGCCAGAGAGTCAATATATTTACTATGCAACATAGAATAGGGCAATTTCAAATCCCCATCGCCGTTAAAACTTGTGCATTGATCTTATGCACATCGAATTTTTCTTCAGTCATACGACGACTTTCCGCGCCCATCTCAGGAATGAGCGAAGGCTGTTCAATAAAGCGCAACATCGCCTGTGCCAATGCTTCAGGATTGCGTACCGGCACCATAAAGCCATTCACACCGTCAATGACAGTTTCTCTACAGCCTGGCACCTCAGTCGTAATAATGGGACGCCCCATCGCCATGGCTTCCTGGGTGCTGCGTGGCAGTCCCTCTCGATAAGACGGCAACACAAAAACACTCGCTTGAGCAATCCAATCACGCACATCAGCTACCTGACCCGGCCATTCCACGACCCCCTCAGTGACCCACGCCTGCACTTCTGCTTCGGGAATAGAGCCGGGATTAAGATCAACATGGCCCAGCAGTAAAAAACGCGCATCGGGATGGACAGCCTTCACCCTGCGAGCTGCATCCACATAATCGTAGATGCCTTTTTCACGTAGCAGCCGTGCCACTAAAATGAAACAGAACGGCTGCAAAACCGGGGGTACAACGTGATAATAATCTACATCCAGGCCAATGCCATCTATTAACCGTACCTTAGTTGCAGCCACCATGGCAGACTCAACAAACAGTTTTTCATCATCCCGATTTAGCATAAAAACGCATTGCGTCTGGCTCAAACTTAGCCGATAAAGCTGCGTTACCAAGGTGCGTAAAACATGACGACGCAGCGAGGTTTTATCGGAATCGGTAAAAACATAACCAGCGCCTTCAATCATGGCAAAGCGCTTGGGCACACCCGCCAAACGCGCTGCCAGCGTGCCATAAATGACCGGCTTGATGAAATAAGCCAACGTAGCATCCAACCTCAACCCGCGTAACTGCACAGCCAGCCGACACATATCCAGCGCATCACGCACAGGATTCATGCCGGTGCGTGACATCGAAGAATCTAGCGGGATTGCTCCCAGAGCCGCCACAGCCGCACGCTTGGCATCGTCATAATCTGGCGCTAAGGCATAAACGGTCACACCTCGCCTTACCATTTCAGCCACTAACGGCCCGCGAAAGTTACTGATAGAGAAAGCTTGACTGGCTATGATGCCTAATCGATATATTTTTTTTGGCTGTCTCACCTTGACATGCTCCCCGACCTAAACGACGCGGCTTTACCCTGCGTTTTGGTAAACAATTGCGCTAATCGTGGCGCCGTTACCTGAAGACAGTATCTTTCCTCGACCAATCTGCGCCCTTGTACGCCCATGTCTGCCCGTTTTTGCGCATTTAAAAACAAGGCACGAAATGCATAAACCCAATCATCAACCGTCGATGCAAGATAACCATTAATATCATCCTCGACGATTTCCGGGTTCACTCCCACAGGCGACGCGATCACTGGCTTGCCGCAAGCCATGTATTGAATCAGTTTGTAGCCGCATTTACCCCGTTCCCACGGCGAATCGATCAGCGGCATGATGCCAATATCGAAATCCTGAATGTCACTGACCTCCGAATCTTCCGACCAGAGTCGGCAATCAACGTCGAGCCCAGGCCAAGCAAACTGAGCACCGATGACACGCAACTGCAGGGGAAATTCCGTTGCCAATACATTGAGCGCGGGAGCAACAAGATCAAGATATTTTGCCGTGGAAGGTGAGCCCATCCAGCCGACGACCCAGCGGTCTCGCACTATGGGACTCACCACCTGATAACGCTCAAGATCAATCACCGTCGGAAGAAGCTCGACAGGGTGCGCGCCCGCAGAACGCGCCCTTTCAGCGAGGTAGGCATTGCCGCCAACGACCAGCGCCGCATTCCGCATCACCTTATCAATTTTGTCGGTTAAAAACCGTTTAGCCAGGCCGGGATTTTGATCGTAATTATGAAATATGGCGTCATCGTAATCCACCACATAAGGGATGCCTAACGAACACAATGCTTGTTCAAACCATGCCGGCAAATTAGGAAACAGCTCTTTTTCTATCCAGAGCAGATCAAAATTTTTCGCCTGCAATAGTTTGACAGCCTGCATCCAATAATCACCAAAAACGGCAAGCCAGTTCGTCGCCTGTTTGGCATAAAGCCGTCTGATATAGTCGTCGCTCAGCAAAGGCGACACGTCCACGTCAATGCCCATAGTCTGCAATATCGGCACATACTGATAAATACGCATGCGACTGCTGGCACCCAACCGACCGTAGCGCGACAGCGCAAGCACTCTCACCGCGTGCTCCCCTTAAAAATCCAGTCAGGCAACCAACGCAACAACATGCCGTAAGCAGTCCAGGTTTCCTGCAAGGATGTCCAGGAACGGCGGCCAATGGCCAGCGCTGACCGCGACACAGGTTCAATGAACAAAGTGGCGAGCAAAACCGCTGTTGCCGCCAACGGCTTGAAATGCTTGAAAGCGTAGAGGATGCGACTACGGAGCGAGTAAAAAAGCCGCTTCGCTTTCACTTGATCAGAAGTGCCGCCACCCGCATGGAACGCCTGCGCATCCGCAAAGAAGCAACTGGACCAGCCCAATTGCTTGGCGCGATAGGCAACATCCACTTCTTCAAAATAAACAAAAAATTGTTCATCGAAGCCCTGGATTGCATCAAAGACACCGTGTCGAATCAGAAAAAACGCACCGATGACCTGATCCACCTGACGAGTAGTCGCATGATCCCACTCGCTCATAAAGTGACCAAGAGCCGGGATAATCCGGTCCAAACCGATTGCATGGGCAACAAAACCGGAGGCTGAAGGGAAGCGGGCGCAACTGCGTGCGACATGCCCCTGTTCGTCAATGAGTTGCACGCCGCAAATGCCAACCGTTGCATTGTCTGGCTTTTGCATAAAATTAAGCACGTTGATCAAGGAATCAGGATATAAACGCGCATCGGGATTCAGGAACAAAATAAATTCACTGTTCGCGTGTGCCGCACCCCGGTTGCAGGCTTTGCCGAAGCCGAGATTCACGCCGGCGCGAATAAGGCTGACATTAGGCAAATGCTCAACCGTTGTTTCTGAGCCGTCAATTGAGCCGTTATCCACCACAATAATCTGACCGACAAAGGCTTGCCCATACAGAATGACCGAATCAACACACTCAAGGAGTTGAGTTCCGGCATTCCAGTTTACGATAACAACATCAACTTTCAATTTTATCTCCAAACCTATCGGCATGAGATTTCCGAATCCAAACCGTCATATTAAAAAACGGAAGTAATAATAGAATGGCAAAAAATAGCCAAAAGGACATTAAAGAAAAATACTGATCTTGAAACCATTGCATAAACAGTGGGTACATACTCAGGGAATACAACAGTATGGCCACCGGATTTTTTTGCTTGGAAAACCCATATAAAACAGCGTGCATCAGGCCAAATAAAAATTGCATAAACAGCGCGAAATAAATGCCGAAATCCTTAAAATAGGGTTGAAATACAGTATAAACATTGGTTGGGCTTGGAATATAAACATAGTCCTGAAGCATCCCCTTTACCTCAACATCAAAGCCAAGTGCGGCAAGTATTGCATACATCGTCCTGAAGGTGTTATCACCATAGTCCAAATGCTTACTGGTCGAAAAAATCTCTTGAAAAGCCGTAATACCACCCAGCAAATATAGCCAAAAAGCGGAAACGTCTTCTGCCTCGGCATCGAATCTACCCAGAAAACTGCCAATAACAAAAAATACCAGCAAGAGTATGCCAAAAAAAACTAAAGCCTTGCCTAGGGTAAAAAAATCCATTCTCGTCAGCGACAAGATAAACAAAGACGGAATAAACAATAAAAACAAGAACGTTCTTCCCGTACTAAAGACCGCATAGATGAGGCAAATCGCCAATGGAAACACTATTTTTGTCGACTTAAGCGATGTATCCTTATCCAGCAGACAGAGGAAAAAACAGGAAAACGCAATCGGCAAAAAATACGAGATAACGCCATACCCCTGCGGATTTTCCTCATCAATGATTGACAATCTCAGGTTGACGAAAAAATTATCCGTCGTTCCATGGCTTGCTAAATCCAAAGCTCTCAGTATCAAAAAGGGAAGCCCAAGCAGCGCAACATAAAAATACAGGCTTACTATTTTTTGGTCCGGCAAAACAGTCATATATCTTGATGCCGCATTATTTTTCCCGATCAAACTGACTCCGAGTATGGCGCCACAAGAAAATAAAAACATTGAAATGAAAATAATAAAATATATTTCAACGATTAATACCTCCATCCCATGAGGCACAACTCTATGTAACAGAATAATGGTGACCCAGAGTAAAGAATGCAGAACGGCCGGACTTTTAATATCGCGCCACAACAGCCCATTAGCAATCGCCATAACCAGACACATGCCGACGCTAACATAGATGATGAAATCATTCATGCGTACCTCGCAATGTCGACTCACCTAACCCGATAAATTTTTGTTGCTTTATTATTCTCGCCATCACCACAAGAGCCAGAGTATCAACGGCCATTCGCAACACCCAGGCAATAGCCGCCCCCGCCACGCCATAATGACTGATCAAGACATACAGAGCCGCAATAAAAAAAGGCAATTCCGCCAGGTGAAGCATGGCCGTCATCTTGGTTTTGCCGTAGGCATGCAATAAAGCAAAATACATCGCGCCAATCGCATTAAAAAATACGCCGATACACAGTATCTGCCCTACCCGCACCGATGCTTCTGTCAGCTGCGGACCGATCCATAAATGCAGAAGATAAGGCATGACCCACGCCAACACCGCCATTAACATCAGCATTAACCCCGTGACCCGATATAACCAAAGCTGGAAAGTGGCGGCCGCTTGCTGCGGCGCACTATGAATCAAATGAGTAATCACCGGGAAAGCGACAGTGGTGACAGCGCCAACAAACAGTAATGTCTGCACCGTCACCTCATAAGGGATCACGTAGAGTGTAACGGCCGAAGCGGATATCAAAGCGCCCACAAAAAAACGATCTGCCTGCACCAAGAAAGGACTGACCATACTACTCAGAGTGAACCAGCCGCCAAACTGCAATAAACTCCGGGCGAACTGCTTGCCGTAGTTTCCACGCCTGATATGCCCCTCCTTGACCATACAATGGTGCGCACAACGCCTATAAAACACCAAAGCCAGGCAACGCGACAGCACCAGCGTTGCCACTAACCAATGCACCTGGTTAGTGTATAACGCAACCAGAAACGGCGCGCCGAAATTGGCAGCGCCTAAAAACAAGCGCAGGATGTTAATGCTCTTAAAATTAAGATAGGCTTCGTTGACCCCGCGATAGCTTGCACTGATGGCCTGCATCGGCAACGCCAAGCCGAGCAGCAGCATCGATAGCTCGATTTCTGCAGCCGGTACCATGTCAGCGTGAATAAGGCGGTATGCTCCGCTCAACGCAGCAATGACAATCAACACCATACCCACACCGCCAGTAACCAAGGTAATCCTGACTGCGGTGGCGACCACATCGGGTATCTGCTCATTGTCAGCGCCGCCGCGCAACACAGATATTCGCTGAGTGATCGCCCGACCAATGCCAAGATCCAAAGCGCCGGCATAACCAATCAAACCCCAGGCCAGCGCTAAAAACCCAAAGCGTTCAGGGCCAATGAGTGTCAGCAGTTTGGGTACGGTCAACGCCGCTATTAACAAAGGCAGACCTAAGCCTGCCAAGTTCCATAGGATGTTACGAAAGTGCATTAAAAAAATCTCGATTCTGAAAGTTTTTTGATCGTGAAAGCGCCAGAATACCCCGGCCTTTAGCCCATAAGTATCGACACAAGTACTTGCCCCTTCTCCCTTGAGGCATAGGTATCTACACCAGTTATTTGCCCATTGCCGCGATAAAGGGTAGGGGCGATCCGGCAGGCCGCCCATCGTGCAACGCTATGAGTGAATTAATTTTCATGGCTAAGTTGGCACGCGCCTTTATCGCGACATAGGCGTCGCTCCCACTAAACGAGATACTGCACCACATCAGACTAAGGTGATAAGGGGCGACCTCGGCAACCGCTCCTGCGTTGCTCTACCTCCTGCATAATCCACAGGGATGTGGTGAATGCAGATATTGCAGGAGCAAATATCTGTCCATGCAGTCGTGCCGGATCGCCCCTACAATTTAACTTGTGTAGATACCTACGCACCATCAGGCATAAAAAACCACCCAAGCGGATCAAGGATTGGATGGTTTGTTGGGGGAGCGATTAAACGATGACATACAGATGAGGCCTTTAAACGCGTGGGCAAAAAAGCACCGCCTAAAAGCGCCTACTTTTGGTGCCCACCCTACCCGGCTTATTATTTTTAGGTTATATAATTTTCACCAATGTAGCAACTGCTCCAATTGCAACAACCATTAGCCCCCCCAACTTTATAATCATTCGTTGTTCAAGTTGCAGCAAACGCGTATCCAGCCTTTCATTTAATCGGTCTTCCATTTGCTTTAAGTCTTCACGAGTGGCAACTTCTTTCAAATTTAGCTCAAAAACTTCCGCTAACGCTTCTGCTTCAGCCTCTGCAATCCGTGATTCGGCTCCAGCCGCTTTTAGTTTGTTTGCATATTTCAAAGTATCAAATGTAATTGCCGCCATTCCATTTCTCCTAATTAGCCAGACTCAGTATAACACAGCAAAAAACGTCCCTCAAAATGGTCAACATTTCATCAAATTTCCTTGCTGGTCTGAAACCTCTTCCTTCAGAAAGACTAGACATCTTACCTAAATACAGCTACGTAGACAGGAATAAGCCGGCTCAAGCGATAGCGAGAACCGGTGTTTCCGGCGCTCCTGAATTTGCCGGAAACGCTACCACGCGCTACGATTGGGTAGTCTTATTCCTGCCTACACAAACTATTTGTCTCGTTCCCAAAGCTCCAGCTTGGGAACGAGGCATTTATTCGACATCCCTTGAAACACTGGATAGTTTATTGGGGAGCGATTAAACGATGATAGACAGATGAGGCGTTTAAACGCGTGGGCAAAAAAGCATCGCCTAAAAGCGCCGACTTGCCGGAAACGATCACCGTCCGCGAGTTTGCGGTGAATGGGAGGGTCTATGTGGCAACACTGCTGAATGCAAAGAGCTTTCATAAGCAAGAGCTTGCCAGGCTTTATAAAAAGCGCTGGACGATCGAGTTGGATTTTCGTTCGATCAAAACCAATAGGGGCATGGAAATGTTGCGGTGTAAAACGCCGGATAGGGTAAACAAGGAAATAGCCATCCACCTACTGGCATATAACATAATTCGTGGGAATTTGGCACAGGCCGCCAGTCTGCATGAAAAGATCCCACGCCAACTTAGTTTCAGATCGGCAGTACAGCTGGTAATTCAAGCTTCCAAGCAGATCGTCGACTTAACAGGGGGCCGGCTTATAAACGCCTTGCAGGCATTATTAAAGGCGATGGTATCAACACCCATTGGAAAACAAAAACGCAAGAGCCAACCAAGGGCTGTCAAGCGCCGACCAAAACCCTTTCCTTTGCTAGCTGTGCCAAGAAACGAGGCATGTTTAATACTCTGATTTTATTTGTTTTATTTTTACGGTAGCAGTATTGGGGTCTGATCCCTATTTCCTCCTCTTTTTCCTTCTTTCCCCGCTTTTCCCGATCTCCCGCCGCTGCCCATAATGCGTGTTATGTTAAAATAATTGAGCCTTTTAGATGATGTTTGATTTGTTTTTAAAAAACAATACGGTGAATGGTATAATTACTAATATGGAATATTTGTTAACTGATCATGCGAAAAAACGAATCGCAAAACGACGGATTTGCCTTAATTGGATTGAAGAGGCTTTGGCTTATCCTGCAAGAATCGAATCTGATAGAGACGATGCCGCTTTGGTTCATGTTTTACGCCCCGTTGCTGAGTGTGGTTTTCGAGTATTGCGTGTAATTTACAATGAAACAGTTAACCCTGTGGCGATTGTAACTGCCTATTTTGATGATGAGGTAAAAGACTTATGAAAATTGAATTCGACCCTCAAGCGGATGCAGCATATCTTGAATTAATTGAAGGTACTGTTGAGCGAACCGAGCAAATTGAACCAGGAATCATCGCCGATTTTGATAAACAAGGGCGTCTTTTGGGGTTTGAAATATTGTATGTTAGCAAACGGTCATCCCTTGAGCCTTCGCAAAGAGCTGCGTAACTCTACTATGTCTCGTTCCCAAGCTCTAGCTTGGGAACGCCTACCTTTAGGTAGAAAACAAGTCAATGGGGTCAGACTCCAATACTGCTACCGCAAATGTAATTAATCTATAAATTACAACCAGATGTAACAAGAATAAGGTTAAGATCAGGCTCTATTCTGATAGAGTACAGGGCATTACCCTGCCCGATGAATAACTTAACCCTGCCACCTATTATGAAAAGCCGCATTAAGCAGCAAATCGACCGATTCAAAAAGTCCTTTTTGCAGTCCCAAGGCTTAGCCTTTGAGGATTTTTTCTGCCGACAGTATTGCCGACATTATCGCCAATACCCCGCACAAACGATCCTCGGTATTCTTGCCCTTAGTCACACTTAAAGCCTTTATTTTCCAAGTATTAAGTGATGACGGTTCCCAAAAATAACTGGGGTCAAATAACTGGAAATAACTGGGGTCATGAAATAACTGGGGTCATGAAATAACTGGGGTCAGATACGAATTATTTTAAAAAAAACAAGTCAATGGGGTCAGACTCGATTGAACCCCGCTGTTTTTTCCTCTTTCCTCCTTTTTTCCCGCTTCCTCCGGCGGCGCCTAATGGGAGGTTATGTTAAATCAATTGAAGGAGTAATCGGGGGGTAGTTATCAATGGGGCTTTCTGTTGTGATATACTTTAATTTTGTTTTGACGAGTTAGGAGAAATGTAATGGCGACCATTATGTTTGATACATTAAAATTCGCCAACACTCTGAAAGAGGCCGGTGTTCCACCCGCACAAGCGGAAGCCGAGGCCACGGCGCTTTCAGATGTGCTGGAGGTTAATCTTAAGGAGTTGGTCACTAAGGACGACTTAAGGCATGAGGTGGAGTTGCTTCGCCGTGACATGCACGACATGGAGCAACGTCTGGTCATTAAACTAGGCGGCTTAATGGCTTTTTCAATTGGGATCGTTGCTGCACTGGTTAAATTGCTCTAAGTGAAACAAAAGTCAAGGTAAGTCAATGGGGTCAGACTCCAATACTGCTACCGCAAATGTAATTAATCTATAAATTACAACTAGATGTAACAAGAATAAGGTTAAGATCAGGCTCTATTCTGATAGAGTACAGGGCATTACCGTGCCCGACGAATAACTTAACCCTGCCACCTATTATGAAAAGCCGCATTCAGCAGCAAATCGACCGATTCAAAAAGTCCTTTTTGCAGTCCCAAGGCTTAGCCTTTGAGGATTTTTTTCTGCCGACAGTATTGCCGACATTATCGCCAATACCCCGCACAAACGATCCTCGGTATTCTTGCCCTTAGTTACACTTAAAGCCTTTATTTTCCAAGTATTAAGTGATGACGGTTCCTGCAAACAGGCAGTCGCAGGCGTATTGGTTGGCCGCATCGTCGATGGACAATCAGCCAATACGGTCAACACGGGGCCTTACTGTAAAGCACGGCAACGCCTACCGCTGAAGGAACTAAGGGAAGCTACCACAGCAGCTGGTTTTCGCCTCCACCAACAGACTCTCGCAGCATGGCGATGGAAGGGTTATAACGTTGTCCTTACCGATGGAGCAACTGTACAGATGCCGGATACACCTGAGAACCAAGCGAACTACCCTCAACTAGACAGTCAAAAACCTGGCTTAGGCTTTCCGATTGCACGTAGGGTTGTACTGATCTCCTTGGCGGCAGGAGCCGTGATGGACTATAGTCTGGGAGCCTATCAAGGTAAAGGGATCAGGGGAAACATCGTTACTCAGCCAACTATTGGGTAGTCTATCAGTTGGGGATTTGCTAATGGCAGACCGATATTACTGCACTTTCGCTATTATCGCTCTCATGCAGGCTCTTGAAGTTCCGGTGCTATTTCCAATACATGCCAGGAAAAAGGTGGATTTCAGTCAAGGTATCCGCCTGGGTATAAGAGATCATTTAATTGACTGGACGAAACCCAAACAGAAACCTGTCTGGATGTCTAAGCAAGAATACGCCGACTTGCCGGAAACGATCACCGTCCGCGAGTTTGCGGTGAATGGGAGGGTCTATGTGACAACACGGCTGAATGCAAAGAGCTTTCATAAGCAAGAGCTTGCCAGGCTTTATAAAAAGCGCTGGACGATCGAGTTGGATTTTCGTTCGATCAAAACCAATAGGGGCATGGAAATGTTGCGGTGTAAAACGCCGGATAGGGTAAACAAGGAAATAGCCATCCACCTACTGGCATATAACATAATTCGTGGGAATTTGGCACAGGCCGCCAGTCTGCATGAAAAGATCCCACGCCAACTTAGTTTCAGATCAGCAGTACAGCTTGTAATTCAAGCTTCCAAGCAGATCGTCGACTTAACAGGGGGCCGGCTTATAAACGCCTTGCAGGCAGTATTAAAGGCGATGGTATCAACACCCATTGGAAAACAAAAACGCAAGAGCCAACCAAGGGCTGTCAAGCGCCGACCAAAACCCTTTCCTTTGCTAACGGTGCCAAGAAACGAGGCATGTTTAATACTCTGATTTTATTTGTTTTATTTTTACGGTAGCAGTATTGGAGTCAGACCCCATTGACTTTCCATTGACTCTGGACTCTGTGACTCTGCGGCTTACAGCGATTAGCGTGTCGTAATCGCCGGATACAAAAAGGCAATACTTACAACAACCAACGCCAAAATCATCAATAAATTAATCATATCAAATATCCCTTAATTCAATTAAATGAATTTCTATCTTACGGCTAACGATGATAATCGAAACCGTCAGAACCACCAACAACACCAACCCTGAATAAAACAAAAGACCGTTCTGCGCATCTAAATACAATTTAGAAACCCCAACAACATCAGCGACCAAAATGGTGACTAATATCTTGAATTGTTCTTTAAGCCAATCCAGTCGAGCCCTAATTTCGTCCAACTTCGGCATTACAAATCTTCCCAATGGGTTGTTTTCGTTACATCGTCAAACGGAACGGAGTTTGAAGACTCTTGAAGTTTTAAGTATAACACAACAAAAAAACGCCATTGATAACTACCCCCAATTATTCCTTCATTTGACTTAACATAAAACAATTTATCGGAATCATAAATCAAAGACCTGACCCCATTTTTTTTTATTGGTTTTGTTGACTTTTTTGTTCAGGCATAAAAAAACCGCCCATCCCCGAAGGAATGAGCGGTTGTTTCAGGGTAATCCGTTACCCAAAGCCATCTAAACGTTAAGGACGGAGTTGCAAACCCCGTCCCGCTTGGAGTCTGTCCCCTATTGCTCTACAACACCGTCAAATGCTCGCTACTTTCGGTATGAACCAGATCACCACTACGCTGCAGTACAAAATAACCGCGTCTTAATGCTTCTTTTTTTGCGGCATCGTTAATGTGGAATGAAGCAATTGCTCCGTATTGCTTGTAGTTCTGGTAAATGGGAAACAGCTTTTTAAAGTGCTTCATCTTGCGGTCTAATTTATCCAGATCATTGGTATGCGCTTTGTATTTGACTTCAACAATGCCGATGGCATCACCATTAGTCATCACCAAATCATATTCTTCCTGGATTTGACCACGATGCTTTTCCATGTTTTTCACCACATCATCAAAATGGACACTACCCAGATGATTGTCTTTTATCAGACTTTGAAAAAAGAACTCTTCGGCCACATCGCCTTGATTCTGCCCAATGTTGCCATACAAT
Organism: Methylobacter arcticus; assembly: GCF_050917435.1. Taxonomy (NCBI): domain Bacteria; kingdom Pseudomonadati; phylum Pseudomonadota; class Gammaproteobacteria; order Methylococcales; family Methylococcaceae; genus Methylobacter; species Methylobacter arcticus. Next base: position 262,491 of record NZ_CP159583.1, on the reverse strand, counting down.
TCACCGAGCTTATCAAGCTTACGGGTAGTTTCTTGTTGTGCTATAGCATTAAGCTTCATTTGCTCATCAGTTACCTTTTGAGCAACAGCAAGACCTGCCACTAGCTCTTTTAATTCATCATCAGTCATTTTCTTCTCCCGATAGTCAATGCTGATAATTTTAACATAGCAAACCACAATCACGCACAAAACAGAAACAGCATCTAACTAAGGTCATCTAACTAGGGTCACATCTAACTAGGGTCACATCTAACTAGGGTCAGATACAAATTAAATGCCGTCCTTTTTCTTACGCCACCCAACAGGCCGCCCTACTTTTTCGGGTCTTAGCCTCCTACCTGTCAATTTTTCAATCTCATCCTTAAAACGGTCATGGCCAATTGCCATGCCTTTGTTAGTACTTAATCTGATATCTTCGAGTAGCTCACCTTCTACATGACACGAAAACAAAGCTCGATAATTTTCCATACGCTCATTTTGTGTTTTCCCCAAGCGCAAATATTCAGGGTGCGGAGTGCATAAATCCGACATTTTACCCAATGCATTGATCTGATAACTTGACCAAGCATACTCGCTTGGATCATCCACCATTTTTGCTTAACTCAATATATCGATACAACTCTATCAGGTACTGTTCACTTTGAACCAAACATGATTTGTAGCGCCCTTCCCAAAGCGTACCGCTTCTTCGATACTGATAATTGAAATATTGAACATAACGACGCCCTAGCGATTGCATCATTTGGCTCATCGCTCCCTCCTGTTGTGGCGTACTAAGTAGGTGGACATGGTTTGTCATAAGCACCCAGGCATGAATATCCACAGCGTATTGCTTTGAATATTCCTTCAGCCAGCCCACATAGGCACTATAATCTTCGGGCGCACCGAAACAGCTTTGCCTATTATTACCTCGCTGAATCAGATGAACCGGTACGCCAACGGGCGATATTCTTGGGAGACGAGCCATTAACTATTTCATTTTGATAAGGAATTGTTTATCGCGTAGTGTAGCAAAATAATTCGTATCTGACCCCAGTTATTCCAGATCATGATCAATTTCATAAGCCTCTATCAAATCACCCACAACTGAAACCAAAGAATACAAGGGATGTTGAGCATTATCACGCACAACATCCAGTAAGCCATTAAGCAAATCCGTGGTTTGGACATATTGAGATTCTGATTCGATATGGCTAACAGCTACAACTGATTGTAGCGACTGCCATGCTGGAACAAGTTGATCTATATCGACGACTGCATTCATTTCTTTCTCCAATGGTTTCGATCGTATTCTGCGTGAGACATGACCGCCCGTACATAGATTCGTTGCTTATCATAGTGGATAACAGCAGCTATACGGTATTGGTTGCCGCCCACATCAAAAAGAGTAAAACCATCTACATAATCTGCCGTGTTGAATGTCTGCCTGAGTGCTGGAAACGAATCTGCCTGACACTGACTAGCTTTTTTAAACCAACCATCCATCATCGTTTTAGACTGCGGATGTCGCTCGCAGAAATCTCGCAATGGTTTTTTTGATATAACTCTCATCGCATAATTGTACGTGATCGAAGCAATTTTGCCATTTAATTATAAACACATGCATGAACGGCTGACTTATTAACCTTCAATCGAGTCTGACCCCATTGGTTGGCGGAAAGGAGAGAGAGAAAAAAGAGGAAGAAAACAGCGGGGTTCAATCGAGTCTGACCCCATTGACTTTTATAATAGAGGTCTGTCCCCCTATTGTCCCGAAAAGCGTCGCCTAAAAGCGCCTACTTTTGGTGCCTACCCCTACCCGGCTAGAGCTTGGGAACAAGACAATTCCCCTATTGTTTCTTGTTTCTTGTCTCTTAGGGGTTAAAAATATGATGCAATCTTTTAGCCGTACCATCAGGGACAACGAGTTGCTCAAATAACTTTGCAGGATAAAGATAATCTTCACCGGAATCATCAATAATCCGTAACATGCCATGCAATTCAATATCACTAACGACTTCATAAAGACGACCGATAGTTAGGTCATCTGTAGAAAAATCGCCTAATGCTGTTTTCTCCATACAAACAACAAACTTCATAACCACCTCTTTATTTTTAGCTTAACTTTTCCAATGCCATGCGCTTCATACCAGTGTATTTCGGCCATAGCTACCTCACCATTGAAGCTCTCAACCGCTGCAATACCTTTTTTCTTACGCCAAGTCCCTTGTCCGTACCGTTGTCGAAGTTGATGGAGTTCACGAATACCATTACCTTCCGCAATGGTTTCAATTGCACATACTTGACCAACAATCTTAGGTAATTCTGACATAGCCGAAGTATATCAGATAATTAGAAAGGGAAAAAAGCGGTTTTAATAGGGGTCTGTCCCCTATTGTTTCGATTTAACATAAAAACCCTTATCGGCAACGGAAAGGAGAGAGAGAAAAGAGGAAGAAAACAGCGGGGTTCAATCGAGTCTGACCCCATTGACTTTTTGACCCCATTGACTGTTCATTGGTTACCTTTTTTTGAAATAACGTGTACCTGACCCCAGTTATTACAACAGTTATTACAATACCGTCAAATGCTCGCCACTTTCGGTATGAACCAGATCGCCGCTGCGTTGCAACACAAAATAACCACGCCTTAACGCTTCTTTTTTGGCATCGTCATTGATGTGGAATGAGGCAATGGCTCCGTATTGCTTGTAGTTCTGGTAAATGGGAAATAGCTTTTTAAAGTGCTTCATCTTGCGGTCTAATTTATCCAGGTCATTGGTATGCGCTTTGTATTTGACTTCAACAATGCCGATGGCATCACCATTGGTCATAACCAAATCATATTCTTCCTGAATTTGACCGCGATGCTTTTCCATGTTTTTCACTACATCGTCAAAATGGATACTACCCAGGTGATTGTCTTTTAACAGACTTTGCAAGAAAAACTCTTCGGCCACATCGCCTTGATTCTGCCCAATGTTACCCAGCGTAATACCCATACGGTCCAGTTTTTCAGTCAACATTTTATCGTTGCGCCTTATTTGCTCATCAGTCGCCTTTTGCGCAAGGGCATTGAGCTTCATTTGCTCATCAGTACGGTCTTGAGCAACAGCAAGACTTGCCACCAGTGCCTTCAATTCATCATCAGTCATCTTCTTCTCCCGATATTCAATGCTGATAATTTTAGCATAGCAAACCGCCAATCAACATATAACATCAAGAGCAAATTTAACATAAGCAAAATTATGGGAATCATAAATAATGTGTACCTGACCCCAGTTATTCTAAAGTATCTTAACCAATGCCGCAATGACAGCAACCTGTCCTAACGCCAAGCCGATGCCCCACTTAACCAACTTGTTTTCAAGCTCCAGAAACTTCGAGTCTAAGCGTAACTCCAATTCTCGTAAGTCGCGCTTAGTGGCAATGTCTGTATCGCTTTGTGCGACCTTAAAAGCCTCTGAAACCGCTTCTGCCTGTTTCGCTTCAAAGCCAGCCTCAATCAATGTGCTGATAAATTTATGTGTATCAAATGTAATCGTTGCCATAACAAATTCCAGAAAACCCTAAAATGCTCATACTATACCAAATAAACAAGTGAGCCAAACTCAATTTATTTAACATAATCACCCATTATGCGCCGCCGGAGGAAGCGGGAAAAAAGGAGAAAAGGGAGGGAGGAAAGAAGAAAACAGCGGAGTTCAATCGAGTCTGACCCCATTGACTTTCTAAATAACGTGTACCTGACCCCAGTTATTTTAAATAACGTGTACCTGACCCCAGTTATTTTTCCTATTTTTCCCAGTTATTTTTCCGATAGTTTATAAACAGCAAACAACATCAAAGCAGCCATCAACACCGCAATACCAATAATTGCAACCAAGCCCATTTCCATAACTATAACTCCTTAATCTCTTTTGTTCTCTGAGAAATCTTAATTATCAATAAAAAAATAATTGTCAATAAAAACACTGCAAATAATGCACCCAGCCAAAATATAGAATCTACATTTTTATCATCAAATCGTCTAATTATTCCACCAACTACAATTATCAACATACCAAATGACAAGCTCATTGCCACCCTTAATGTATTTAGAATTTCTTTAACTTCATCTAATTTACTCATAAATTAATCCTACACTGACAGGATTTTATTGTCAATTTAACATAACCGCCAATTATGGGTAACGAGGAAAAATAGTATTTTTAAGGGGTCACATATTAAGGGGTCAGACCCCTTTGTTTTTAACAGGAAAATATAATTGATGTAAATGTGTTTATTTAATATAGGGTCTGACCCCTTTTCATTCTTAGGGTCTGACCCCTTTTCATGACCCCTTTTCATTCTTTGAATAACGTGTACCTGACCCCAGTTATTCCGCATTGACTTTGACCCCATTGACTTTTGTTAGTTATGTCCCGGTGGATGTGAATGGGTTTTTAAATACCAAACCAACCCAGCCCCTATCAAATTTACAATTAACAAAAGTACCAGTAACGATAAAACAGAAGCAGTCATAATTAATTCTCCGAATCGCGTACATAAGACAACACCCATACAGCAACACACTCAATATTAAAGAATCCAATAGTAGATAAAATCAATTGCACCCATGCCACCGGCTGAATGATCAGACCGGTGTAACCAAATACAGCAAATTGAGCGAATGCAATTGCATGTAATGCAGCTGCAATATGTTTAAGTTGATTATTGTTCATGTTTTAAGCATAGCTGGTTATCCACTATAGAGTGGAAATCGTAACATTTCAAAAACCCAATGAGCAACAAAAAACTTTTTTGACCTCAATAATGTGTTTTTCTTAATTTAACATAAACTCAATTATGCGTCGCCGGAGGACGAGGGATTTAATGTAACCTGACCCCTTTTTTTTTCCAGTTATTCCTGAACGCGGTGGCAAGTTAGGGGCTATTTACCGCTTGATGGGTGCTGTTGTCTGATCAGGGTTCAATCGAGTCTGACCCCATTGACTGTTCCAGTTATTTTTTGACCCCAGTTATTTCTTTTTTGGCATTCCCAAGCTGGAGCTTGGGAACGAGACAATTATTAAAATAACGTGTACCTGACCCCAGTTATTTCTTAGGCACCGCCGGAGGACGAGGGAAAAAGGAGAAAAGGAGGGGGAAAGAAGAAAACAGCGGGGTTCAATCGAGTCTGACCCCATTGACTTGTTATAGCAGCTTAACCAACGTAGCAATGACGGCGGCTTGGGCGATTAATGAACCCGCCATCCATTTTATCAGGTCAACTTTTAAGTCAGATGTCACCTTGTCAATTTTTGATTCAAGACGTAGCTCCATTTCGCGCAAATCACGTTTTGTTGCAAAGTCATTATCGCCCTGCGCTTCCTTAAACGCTTCTGAGAAAGCCTCTGCTTGGCTTTCAGGCACACCAGCATCCTTAAGTCTTCGTACAAATTTATGGGTATCAAACGTAATCGTCGTCATTTCGTTTCTCATAACACGTAAAAACATAGCCGGAGTATATCATAACTACAAAAACCGCCCCAAATTGATGCGCATAAACCTTTGCCCCCTGCAAATTTAACATAAAACCAATTATCGGCAGCGGAAAGGAGAGGGAGAAAAGAGAAAGAAAACAGCGGGTTTCAATCGAGTCTGACCCCATTGACTATTTTGAAATAACGTGTACCTGACCCCAGTTATTATTTTTTTCGCGTATCTGACCCCAGTTATTTTCCAGGGAGGGGTATCAATACAAAACCCTTTATGTATAATTACTACCCATTATTCAATAGGAGTTAAATTAATGTCAAAAGCAATAAAATTATCTGAAAGTTTGATTAATGATGCTGTCATTAATGGCAAGGCGCAGCATCGAAGCGCACCTAAACAAATAGAGTATTGGGCTAGGATGGGAAAAATAGTAGATGAAAATCCAGATTTACCATCAACCTTTATTAAAGGTATTTTAACCGGTATAGAAGAAAATAAAGCAGGCGATATATCGGATTATAAATTCGGATGATAGTGAAACAAACCAGCATCTTTAAGCGTCGAGTTAAAAAAATGCATCGTACTGAAAAAGAAGAACTTGATAAAGCAGTTAAAAATATCATCTCTGATCCATCTATCGGTGAAATGAAAACTGGCGATCTAGCAGGCATCCAAGTGCATAAATATAAGCATAATGCTCAACAATATCTTATTGCCTATGAATATATTGATGATGAATTATTGCTCACCTTTATTGAGCATGGGACGCATGAAAATTTTTATCGAGATCTTAAGCATTGATTTAACATAAAGCTCATTATGAGAAGCTTATTTTACTCTGACCCCAATTATTCTGACCCCAGTTATTCATTTTTGAAATAACGTGTACCTGACCCCAGTTATTCCCTTTCACCGCCAACGACTCTTTTGATTTAGTGATTTCTCATATGTTTCTTAAACTCATAATACGAGTCCCACGCCAAATAGCCAATAAACACAACAAATACCAAACCCATAATAAACATAACAAGTGAATTAAGCACCTTCCAACTCCCTAATTAAATAAAGGGGTCAGACCCCTTTGTTTCTATTGAAACTTAACTACATTGCAGCTCGATGCTGATAAACAATAGGCACAGGCAGTTCTTTGTGCTGACTATTCAACAAGTCCACCCATTCGTCAGTAATAACACACAATTGCTTAAATACATCTACTTCATTATCACCGTGACAACAATATTCAATTAAACCTAAAGCTGAGCCCAAATAACAGCCATCCTCTTCAGACCACTCCACTATTTTCAAGTACCTATCACTATCTTTCATGAAGTTAAACCTCCCCTAGCTTTTGTTTGACTAATTTTTCTTGATAAGGCTTTGCATCATCACCTAATCCACCTGAAAGAGTAATCCGAGCACCACTTGGATGCTCATAATTCCGATGACTACCTTTACCACCACGATTAACAAAACCTGCTTTCTCTAAACTACTCAATAATTCTCTAATTTTTGGCGGCATTTTATACCCTAAGCCAGCTTATTGATTTTTTGTTATGGTCAATTTTCTATAACAGAACGTACCACAACACCGCCTAATTCAATATAAAAGTTTCTCAAACCCCTGTCAATTTAACATAACCGCCAATTATGCGCAAAAGATGGCTTTCAATCGAGTCTGACCCCATTGACTATGGGACGCATGAAAATTTTTATCGAGATCTTAAGCATTGATTTAACATAAAGCTCATTATGCGCCGCGCGAGGAAGCGGGAAAAAAGGAGAAAAGGAGAAAAGGAGAAAAGGGATTTAATGTAACCCGACCCCTTTTTTTGCTGATTTTTCTTTGCCTAATTGATATGCAAAATTTTAAGTAACGCCACAATTAATCCGGTTTGCGCAAGTAGCATACCCGCACACCATTTGAGCATATCATTTTTTGCTTCTACAACTGTTTTCTGTGTTTCGGCAATCGACTTTTGTGTTTCAAAACGCAATCGTTCAATTTCAAGCCTGATTTCAGAAATATCCGACTTCGTGGCTGTTTGTTTTTCTAACCAATGTTTTTCGATTTGCAATTGTTGTTCTGCAAAAGCTTCGGCTATTGCTTCAGCCTCAACTTCAGCCAATTTAGGTTCAGCTCCAGCCGCCTTCAATTTATTAGCATATTTCAACGTGTCAAACGTAATCGCTGCCATAATCAAACACTCCGCGAGATTTAAAAATTAAAGTATAACACAACAAAAAACCATCCCTTCGATAAAGGGTAATACTTTCAATCGAGCTGCCCCCATTAAACCAATATAAAAGCATCGTCAACCCTGACAATTTAACATAACCTCATTTTATGCGCCGCCGGAGGACGAGGGATTTAATGTAACCTGACCCCTTTGTTTCGCTTTTTTCCCCGGGGATTTAATGTAACCTGACCCCTTTGTTTTCGTTATTCCTTTTTTTGAAATAACGTGTACCTGACCCCAGTTATTTTTAAGTAATGAGTCTTTATCGACGGCAGCAGACTTTGCGGCAACGCTGTTACTACCTGTTTTAACGCCTGCGACTGCACTGAACGCGGTGGCAAGTTAGGGGCTATTTACCGCTTGATGGGTGCTGTTGTCTGATCAGGGTTCAATCGAGTCTGCCCCCCATTGACTGTTCATTGGTTACCTTTTTTTGAAATAACGTGTACCTGACCCCAGTTATTACCAGTTATTAGACCCCAGTTATTACCTGACCCCTTTATTTAATTAACACCGATCTTTCATAAAGCGTTTCAGGATCAATATCTATATTGCCCGGCCATGCTACAGTGCCATTTTCTACAAAAGCACCTTGAAACACATTCCCAGACTTGAGTCTAGCCCAGGGTTTTTGATCTAAATAAGCCTTCATGTTAAAGGCACGTCGTTCCCCATTTTCAAAATCAAGAAACAGAACAAAATCAGCTTGAACACTCACATGGATGATATCTAGTAACATGTTAATCCCGCTCATTTAAGTGGGTCAATGCGAAAAGGTTCGACACCTTCCGTAGCAAGCTCCCAATCTGCTAACAATTCTTCGCGATGCAAATCGACCCACACCTGCACCATTCGTAATTGTCTTGGTGGTAACTCACCCGCTAGCAGCCTAGCATCTTCAATAGCAATTGATGCCTTATAGCCCTGATAACGAATGTGAATATGCGGAAGATGATGTTTTTCTTGAATTTCAAAAAACATCGAAACAATAATGCCATAAAACATACTGATAGTTGGCATAAAAATAGCCTAATATATTGAATTGAATTGAGAGTTTATTTTAGTTTAAATTTAACATAAACACCATTATGAGAAGCTTATTTTACTCTGACCCCAGTTATTCCAGTTATTATTAAATAATTCGTATTAAATAATTCGTATCTGACCCCAGTTATTTCTGAGCGGTTGTTTCAGGTCATCCGTGAACCTTACCCAGTGCTACCAAGCAGAGCTTGAAGGTAGGCATTCCCAAGCTGGAGCTTGGGAATGAGACATAACGTGTACCTGACCCCAGTTATTATTACGAGGAAGAGGGAAAAAAGGAGGAAAGAGGAAGAAAAAAGCGGGGTTCAATCGAGTCTGACCACATTGTGACCCCATTGACTTTCTTGACTTTGACTTTTCGTCTTTTGACCGTTAGAGCAGCTTTACCAGTGCGGCAACAATACCGATGGACAAGGCCATGAGAGCGCCTAGTTTGATGATTAGGCGCTGCTCAAGATCACGCATTTCACGGTGCATGTCTTCTTTAGTCACCAAGTCCTTGAGATTGACTTCTAGCACCTCAGACAACGCCACAGCCTCAGCTTCCGCTTGTGCAGGTGGAACACCGGCTGCCTTAAGGGTATTGGCAAATTTCAAGGTATCGAATGTAATCGTTGTCATAACAAACCCCAGCAAAGTTTAAATTGCCTGTAGTATACCAAATAATTAAAGTAGCAAAGCTCAATTGATTTAACATAAGCTCCATTATGCGCCGCCGGAGGAAGAGGAAAAAAAGGAGGGGGGAAAGAAGACAACAGCGGAGTTCAATCAATCGAGTCTGACCCCATTGACTTCTTTGACCCCAGTTATTTTTGACTCCTTTGTTTTCTTTTTGAAATAACGTGTACCTGACCCCAGTTATTTTTTTTATTTTTTTTTGAAATAACGTGTACCTGACCCCAGTTATTTCTATCTTTCATGAAGTTAAACCTCCCCTAGCTTTTGTTTGACTAATTTTTCTTGATAAGGCTTTGCATCATCACCTAATCCACCTGAAAGAGTAATCCGAGCACCACTTGGATGCTCATAATTCCGATGACTACCTTTACCACCACGATTAACAAAACCTGCTTTCTCTAAACTACTCAATAATTCTCTAATTTTTGGCGGCATTTTATACCCTAAGCCAGCTTATTGATTTTTTGTTATGGTCAATTTTCTATAACAGAACGTACCACAACACCGCCTAATTCAATATAAAAGTTTCTCAAACCCCTGTCAATTTAACATAACCGCCAATTATGCGCAAAAGATGGCTTTCAATCGAGTCTGACCCCATTGACTATGGGACGCATGAAAATTTTTATCGAGATCTTAAGCATTGATTTAACATAAAGCTCATTATGAGAAGCTTATTTTACTCTGACCCCAATTATTCTGACCCCAGTTATTCATTTTTGAAATAACGTGTACCTGACCCCAGTTATTTACAGTTATTTAATAATTCGTATCTGACCCCAGTTATTTTGACCCCAGTTATTAATTCATTTTTGAAATAACGTGTACCTGACCCCAGTTATTACATCCCCGAAGGAATGAGCGGTTGTTTCAGATCATCCGTGATCCTTACCCAGTGCTACCAAGCAGAGCTTGAAGGTAGGCATTCCCAAGCTGGAGCTTGGGAACGAGACATTTATTTTGAAATAACGTGTACCTGACCCCAGTTATTTGACCCCAGTTATTTAGTGGGAAAGTGGGTCTTTTTAAAGGGGTCTGACCCCTTTGTTTCTTGACCCCTTTGTTTCTTAAAAAAACGTCTTTAGCACCAGCGACAACACGCCAGCCAGCAATACGCCCATCATCCACTTAAGGACAACCAAGTCTGTATAAATGGGTGCCAGAACCTTATCTAGTCGGTTATCCAGATAGTCCTTGGTAACCAATGTTTCTTGTGCGTCAGCAATCACCCGCACCACCGCTTCAGCCTGATCTTGCGGAATTCCTGCCGACTTTAGTTTGTCTACCAGCTCTAGGGTATCGAAGGTTATGGTGGTCATAGTTATGACCTCCTAACGTTAAGTAAGTGATCACTGAAGATATAGAAAGAATGCCATACTGTCAATTGTTATACCGTTTGCACATCAAAATTCGGCTTTTAAAATCTCCTCGGCAACAGCTCCTGCATTGCTCTACCTCCTGCATCCATGCAAGTCGTCCAGCAGGAGAGGAAGCCAGTTGCCGAAGTTATTTTGTGCGCGTTCCTTAGCCAGATACTTCAGCCAGCCAGCCGTATAAATGTGTGTTTTTAAAGGGGTCTGACCCCTTTGTTTTCTGTGACCCCTTTGTTTTCTGGACCCCTTTGTTTTCTGGACCCCTTTGTTTTCTGAAATAACGTGTACCTGACCCCAGTTATTTACAGTTATTTAATAATTCGTATCTGACCCCAGTTATTATTTTTTACCAGTTATCCCTTCCCGCATTTTTGAAATAACGTGTACCTGACCCCAGTTATTCTTCTCAAAACGCAGAGCAAAAAAAAACCGCCCATCCCCGAAGGAATGAGCGGTTGTTTCAGGTCATCCGTGAACCTTACCCAGTGCTACCAAGCAGAGCTTGAAGGTAGGCATTCCCAAGCTGGAGCTTGGGAACGAGACATAACGTGTACCTGACCCCAGTTATTTTGACCCCAGTTATTTTTTGCGGCGGCAGACAAGGAAAAGGGAGGGAAGAAAGAAAACGAGTGGGAAAGTGGGTCTTTTTAAAGGGGTCTGACCCCTTTGTTTGTTCATTGACTTCTTTGACCCCAGTTATTTTTGACTCCTTTGTTTATTTTTCTGAAATAACGTGTACCTGACCCCAGTTATTTAAGCTCAATTGATTTAACATAAGCTCCATTATGCGCCGCCGGAGGAAGAGGAAAAAAAGGAGGGGGGAAAGAAGACAACAGCGGAGTTCAATCAATCGAGTCTGACCCCATTGACTTCTTTGACCCCAGTTATTTTTGACTCCTTTGTTTTCTTTTTGAAATAACGTGTACCTGACCCCAGTTATTTTTATGAGAAGCTTATTTTACTCTGACCCCAATTATTCTGACCCCAGTTATTCATTTTTGAAATAACGTGTACCTGACCCCAGTTATTCACAAAACGCAGAGCAAAAAAAAACCGCCCATCCCCGAAGGAATGAGCGGTTGTTTCAGGTCATCCGTGAACCTTACCCAGTGCTACCAAGCAGAGCTTGAAGGTAGGCATTCCCAAGCTGGAGCTTGGGAACGAGACATAACGTGTACCTGACCCCAGTTATTCATAACACAACACAAAAACAGCTCTATTATCAGAAACCAACTTTTAAATTTAACATAAAAACCCTTATCGGCAACGGAAAGGAGAGAGAGAAAAGAGGAAGAAAACAGCGGGGTTCAATCGAGTCTGACCCCATTGACTATGGTGTAGCAAAATAATTTGTACCTGACCCCAGTTATTTACAATTGATTTAACATAAGCTCCATTATGCGCCGCCGGAGGAAGAGGAAAAAAAGGAGGGGGGAAAGAAGACAACAGCGGAGTTCAATCAATCGAGTCTGACCCCATTGACTTCTTTGACCCCAGTTATTTTTGACTCCTTTGTTTTCTTTTTGAAATAACGTGTACCTGACCCCAGTTATTTTGACCCCAGTTATTATTAATTTAACATAAAACCAATTATGCGCCGCCGGAGGAAGCGGGAAAAAAGAAAAAAGGGGAAAAGGGATTTAATGTAACCTGACCCCTTTTTTTGACCTGATGGGGCTGTTGTCTGATCAGGGTTCAATCGAGTCTGCCCCCCATTGACTGTTCATTGGTTACCTTTTTTTGAAATAACGTGTACCTGACCCCAGTTATTTTTGGCAAATTTCAAGGTATCGAATGTAATCGTTGTCATAACAAACCCCAGCAAAGTTTAAATTGCCTGTAGTATACCAAATAATTAAAGTAGCAAAGCTCAATTGATTTAACATAAGCTCCATTATGCGCCGCCGGAGGAAGAGGAAAAAAAGGAGGGGGGAAAGAAGACAACAGCGGAGTTCAATCAATCGAGTCTGACCCCATTGACTTCTTTGACCCCAGTTATTTTTGACTCCTTTGTTTTTTTTTGAAATAACGTGTACCTGACCCCAGTTATTGCCTGACCCCAGTTATTGGAGGACGAGGGATTTAATGTAACCTGACCCCTTTTTTTTTGGTTTTTTTTGAAATAACGTGTACCTGACCCCAGTTATTTGGTGGGAAAGTGGGTTGTTTTAAAGGGGTCTGTTTTAAAGGGGTCTGACCCCTTTGTTCTTTTACCTGACCCCAGTTATTTTTGACCCCAGTTATTTTTATTTTTTTTTGTTGTTTTAAAGGGGTCTGACCTCTTTGTTTTTCTTCTTTGAAATAACGTGTACCTGACCCCAGTTATTTTGACCTCATTGACTTCTTTGACCCCAGTTATTTCTAATGTAACCTGACCCCTTTGTTTCTCCTTTGTTGCTTCATTTTTGAAATAACGTGTACCTGACCCCAGTTATTTCCAAGCAGAGCTTGAGGGTAGGCATTCCCAAGCTGGAGCTTGGGAACGAGACAATGTAACCTGACCCCTTTTTTTGACCCCATTGACTGCATTGGTTTTTTTTGAAATAACGTGTACCTGACCCCAGTTATTTACAGTTATTTAATAATTCGTATCTGACCCCAGTTATTATTGACTGTTCATTGGTTACCTTTTTTTGAAATAACGTGTACCTGACCCCAGTTATTTCTTTGTTTCTTTGATGGGTGCTGTTGTCTGATCAGGGTTCAATCGAGTCTGCCCCCCATTGACTTTCAGTTATTACCTTTTTTTGAAATAACGTGTACCTGACCCCAGTTATTCCTAACGTGTACCTGACCCCAGTTATTTTCTAAATTTAACATAAGCGCCATTATCGGCAGCGGCGGCAGACAAGGAAAAGGGAGGGAAGAAAGAAAACGAGCGGGAAAGTGGGTCTTTTTAAAGGGGTCTGACCCCTTTGTTTCTCAGTTATTATGACCCCAGTTATTATTGACTGCATTGGTTTTTTTTGAAATAACGTGTACCTGACCCCAGTTATTATGTTTTGAGTTATTTATGTAAATGTGTTTATTTAATATAGGGTCTGACCCCTTTTTTGTGTTTTTTGAAATAACGTGTACCTGACCCCAGTTATTACAAGGAAAAGGGAGGGAAGAAAGAAAACGAGTGGGAAAGTGGGTCTTTTTAAAGGGGTCTGACCCCTTTGTTTTAAAGGGGTCTGACCCCTTTGTTTTGTGACCCCAGTTATTTTTGACTCCTTTGTTTTTTTTTTGAAATAACGTGTACCTGACCCCAGTTATTTTCTTTAAATTTAACATAAGCGCCATTATCGGCAGCGGCGGCAGACAAGGAAAAGGGAGGGAAGAAAGAAAACGAGCGGGAAAGTGGGTCTTTTTAAAGGGGTCTGACCCCTTTGTTTCGAACACTCACATGGATGATATCTAGTAACATGTTAATCCCGCTCATTTAAGTGGGTCAATGCGAAAAGGTTCGACACCTTCCGTAGCAAGCTCCCAATCTGCTAACAATTCTTCGCGATGCAAATCGACCCACACCTGCACCATTCGTAATTGTCTTGGTGGTAACTCACCCGCTAGCAGCCTAGCATCTTCAATAGCAATTGATGCCTTATAGCCCTGATAACGAATGTGAATATGCGGAAGATGATGTTTTTCTTGAATTTCAAAAAACATCGAAACAATAATGCCATAAAACATACTGATAGTTGGCATAAAAATAGCCTAATATATTGAATTGAATTGAGAGTTTATTTTAGTTTAAATTTAACATAAACACCATTATGAGAAGCTTATTTTACTCTGACCCCAGTTATTCCAGTTATTATTAAATAATTCGTATCTGACCCCAGTTATTTCTAATTCGTATCTGACCCCAGTTATTTCTTAGAGCAGCTTTACCAGTGCGGCAACAATACCGATGGACAAAGCCATGAGAGCGCCTAGTTTGATGATTAGGCGCTGCTCAAGATCACGCATTTCACGGTGCATGTCTTCTTTAGTCACCAAGTCCTTGAGATTGACTTCTAGCACCTCAGACAACGCCACAGCCTCAGCTTCCGCTTGTGCAGGTGGAACACCGGCTGCCTTAAGGGTATTGGCAAATTTCAAGGTATCGAATGTAATCGTTGTCATAACAAACCCCAGCAAAGTTTAAATTGCCTGTAGTATACCAAATAATTAAAGTAGCAAAGCTCAATTGATTTAACATAAGCTCCATTATGCGCCGCCGGAGGAAGAGGAAAAAAAGGAGGGGGGAAAGAAGACAACAGCGGAGTTCAATCAATCGAGTCTGACCCCATTGACTTCTTTGACCCCAGTTATTTTTGACTCCTTTGTTTTCTTTTTGAAATAACGTGTACCTGACCCCAGTTATTTCTCAGTTATTTCATCATCAGTCGGTCGACCAACACAAAACGCAGAGCAAAAAAAAACCGCCCATCCCCGAAGGAATGAGCGGTTGTTTCAGATCATCCGTGATCCTTACCCAGTGCTACCAAGCAGAGCTTGAGGGTAGGCATTCCCAAGCTGGAGCTTGGGAACGAGACATAAGGGATTTAATGTAACCTGACCCCTTTGTTTTGCTCTTTCTTGACCCCAGTTATTCTTACGTTTGCAGCTTTTTAAAAAAACGTCTTTAGCACCAGCGACAACACGCCAGCCAGCAATACGCCCATCATCCACTTAAGGACAACCAAGTCTGTATAAATGGGTGCCAGAACCTTATCTAGTCGGTTATCCAGATAGTCCTTGGTAACCAATGTTTCTTGTGCGTCAGCAATCACCCGCACCACCGCTTCAGCCTGATCTTGCGGAATTCCTGCCGACTTTAGTTTGTCTACCAGCTCTAGGGTATCGAAGGTTATGGTGGTCATAGTTATGACGTCCTAACGTTAAGTAAGTGATCACTGAAGATATAGAAAGAATGCCATACTGTCAATTGTTATACCGTTTGCACATCAAAATTCGGCTTTTAAAATCTCCTCGGCAACAGCTCCTGCATTGCTCTACCTCCTGCATCCATGCAAGTCGTCCAGCAGGAGAGGAAGCCAGTTGCCGAAGTTATTTTGTGCGCGTTCCTTAGCCAGATACTTCAGCCAGCCAGCCGTATAAATGTGTGTTTTTAAAGGGGTCTGACCCCTTTGTTTTTTGGCACGAACAGCATGTACCCACCCTACCCTGGCTAATGTGTTTTTAATACAGGATAAATTAACACTACAGCGATCACTACAAATGCCATAATCATAAACAACGTAGCCATTACAATTCCTCCAATTCGTTAAAGTGACGTTCAATCTTTCTGCTTATATCCATACAAACATAAAGCAAAAAAGGTAACAGCAAGCCTCCCAGATAAAATAGCACATCAATCGTGTTATCCAAATACAATTTGGACATACCAGCAACATCAGCCACCATAACCGTGATTACAACCTTAAAAAGCTCTTTCAGCCAATCAATGCGTGCCTTTACCCCATCAATCTTTGCCACAATGAAACTCATGATTATAAAAGTTATGATTATAACACAACACAAAAACAGCTCTATTATCAGAAACCAACTTTTAAATTTAACATAAAAACCCTTATCGGCAACGGAAAGGAGAGAGAGAGAGAAAAGAGGAAGAAAACAGCGGGGTTCAATCGAGTCTGACCCCATTGACTATGGAAATAACGTGTACCTGACCCCAGTTATTTCTATAATTCGTATCTGACCCCAGTTATTCATAAATGTGTGTTTTTAAAGGGGTCTGACCCCTTTGTTTATGACCCCTTTGTTTTTAAAACAAAGGGGTCTGACCCCTTTGTTTTTTTACCCAGTGCTACCAAGCAGAGCTTGAAGGTAGGCATTCCCAAGCTAGAGCTTGGGAACGAGACAATGTGTGTGTTAAAAAAGGGGTCTGACCCCTTTGTTTTCCAGTTATTATTTTCAAGGAAAAGGGAGGGAAGAAAGAAAACGAGTGGGAAAGTGGGTCTTTTTAAAGGGGTCTGACCCCTTTGTTTTTTCTTTTGTTTTTTAAAGGGGTCTGACCCCTTTGTTTTGAGGAAAAGGGAGGGAAGAAAGAAAACGAGTGGGAAAGTGGGTCTTTTTAAAGGGGTCTGACCCCTTTGTTTTTCACTAAAATAACGTGTACCTGACCCCAGTTATTCTGCCGCTTTTAGCCTATTGGCATACTTCAAGGTATCAAACGTCATTGCAGCCATAACCAAATACTCATCAAAAATCACTAAAATCAAAGTATAACACAACAAAAATCCCCATTGATTACGAACCCGATTATTCCTTCATTTGATTTGATTTGATTTGATTTGATTTAACATAAAAGAAAGTAATTATAGACAGCGGGCGGGAGAGGGAATGCAAATGTGTGTGTTAATAAAGGGGTCTGACCCCTTTGTTTTGGAAGGACGAGGGATTTAATGTAACTTGACCCCTTTGTTTCTAGGGATTTAATGTAACCTGACCCCTTTGTTTTGGCCTGTTCGGGATCGAGTAACCATGCTGTAGGCAATTTAGTCGTCAGCACATCATCAGTCGGTCGACCAACACAAAACGCAGAGCAAAAAAAAACCGCCCATCCCCGAAGGAATGAGCGGTTGTTTCAGGTCATCCGTGATCCTTACCCAGTGCTACCAAGCAGAGCTTGAAGGTAGGCATTCCCAAGCTGGAGCTTGGGAACGAGACATCAGGGTTCAATCGAGTCTGCCCCCATTGACTTGTTTTGACCCCATTGACTGTTGACTTCCGGATTTAATGTAACCTGACCCCTTTGTTTGACCCCAGTTATCTTTGACCCCAGTTATTTAGTGGGAAAGTGGGTCTTTTTAAAGGGGTCTGACCCCTTTGTTTTCAAGCTGGAGCTTGGGAACGAGACACAAAACGTAAGGCATAAAAAAACCGCCCATCCCCGAAGGAATGAGCGGTTGTTTCAGATCATCCGTGAACCTTACCCAGTGCTACCAAGCAGAGCTTGAGGGTAGGCATTCCCAAGCTGGAGCTTGGGAACGAGACATACGGCCGTAGATTAAGCCGCGTTAGCAAAGTTACCAACTACCAAGCTGCCAACAGCAACATCAGACATTACGCCAACCAAGGTGATTTCACTAGCGATAATTGCATTATCTGCTGAATTTACGTAGTAAACCGCAGTTCCACCAGTAGCAACACCGACAGAAATCAGGAAGTTGTTTTGACCAACTACAGCACCTGTGATAGTGCCCCCTACTGCTGCCAACAGGTTAGTACCAGTCAGCGAGTTTGCCGAAGTCGCGTCAGCAATTGTAGCGCCGGTAAATGCGATCACTTCAGCAGCGGCATTCCCTGTCAAATTACCAGTCGCCGATACTGTTTGAAGCGATGCCGCTGAACCAAAGTTATCAGTACCAGTAAGCGTAGCAACACCAGAATTGAAATTGAACACATCACCAGTCGTGGCACCTGAACGGAAACCAGTAATGATGTCACGATCAACACCCAACAAGCCAGCAATAGAGATTTTGATTGTGTCGATTGCAGCAGTTGTTTGCACGAGGTTGATCGTGTCAACGCCAGCACCGCCAGTGATCGTGTTTGTACCGTTACCACCAGTGATCGTGTCAGCTAACTGTGTACCCACAATAACGTCTGCACCGTTGCTACCAACGATGACAGCGCCAGTGACAGACGCTTGGCTCAACGCCACGTTCAAGAAGGCTGTTCCTGTCAAAGCGGACGCATTAACAGTGCCAACAACGGTGCCAAGAGCAGCGCCGCTGACATTAACACTTTGTCCACCGGTAACAATGAGCGAAGTCAATGCAGTGTCAGTCAGGTTGAATGTTTGCACACCAGTCGCGTTAGTCGTATCGATAGTTACAGACTCAACACCAGCCAAGGCAATTGTTGACGTTGCTGTAGTTACACCGCCGCGCATGTCCAGCGTAACAGCATTCGCAACACCACCATTAGTTGCATCGGTAATATTGAAGGTGTACAAACCAGTAGTAGCACCGAGATCGCCATCAAAACGGATGTTGTTAGAGCCAGTAGCAGCAGCAGTCAGGCCGTTAAAAGTAATAGCCGCTGCATCGGTATCGCCTTGATCAGCAATGCGAACGTTGTTGATAGCACCAAAAATAGCAGCGTTAATTACAGTTGCAGTATTAGTAGCATCGTTAGCGATTTCAAGCGTTTCGATATTCGTTACACGGTTAGCCGTTGCAAATGCAGCAAGCGTAGCCGCATTAGCTGACAAAGTGTCAACACCGGCACCGCCGTTAATCAAATCAGTTGCGCCCAGTTCCCCTACAAACTGAAAGCGGTCTGCGCCTGTACCACCGGTAACAGTGTGAGCAGCGGTACCGAAGCCAGAGATTGTCACAGCACCCGTTGCTGCAGAAGCATCGATGGTTGTGGCAGTAGTTGTAACATTACCACCAAGAGCCAAAGTCACAGCAGTCGAACCCGAGATATTAACTCGTGTTGTAGCCGTGTCGTTAGACGTCAATGTGATTGCATTTGCAGTGCCGGTAGAAACCAAATTGATTGTTTCTACGCCAGATGCATTAGCTGTTGTGCTGTTAATGTTCACAGCTGCATTAACTGTTACACCGCTAACGGTCAGTGTCACCGCGTCAGTCGCGCCGAGAACCGCTGCATCGGAATACACAATAGTCGTAGCTTGAGCTGTATTCAACACATTCACTGCGCCAACTGCGGCAACTGCGTTTGTAGTTTCGCCAACAATCAAAGCCGCTGAACTTGCATTGTTCGTGATGCTGGTTACACCAGTCAGGCCAGCCAGCGAAACAGTAGTTGCTCCAGTTGCATTGAACGAGAGGTTCTCTACGTTTCTAACTTGCGCAGCAGTAAGTGTCAAGTTACCAGTCGTTGAAACAACAAGTGTGTCTGTACCAGCACCACCATCAATTGTATCCAATGCGCCAAAGTTTGCCTGAAGAGTTTGGATTGTGTCGTTGCCAGCAGTACCAACGATGGTATCAATACCAGTAGTGAGCGTAAAAGTAGTCCCAACATCAGTACCTGAAGAAACATCAGGAAACCTAACATTAGCCACATTACCCGCCACCAACGCATAAGCTTCAGCGTTAGCCACCTTAGTATTATAAGCCGTAGCCGCAGCGCCGAAATTGGCGTCATTGGTCAAGCCGACAAACAGGTCCAGCAGGTCGTTGACGGCCGCGCCGCGAAAGCTAGGTGAATTGGCATTCAATACAGCGACAATATAGTCGGTCGCTTGTTTGATCGCAGTCGCACCGGTGATGTTCAGGTTGGCAATCAAGGTAGCCGCCACAGTCGTGGTAGGTGTTGTACCGACGCTTTGGACATAAACCTGGTTCAACAAAGCATCGGTGCTGCTTGTGGATACGCTAGCCTGAGCCACTAACTGGTTCATCAGCGTGCTGCCGATAGCGACGCCGTACAGCGCGCCAGCATTACGGGCAATAATTGTTTGAGTTGTAACTAATGTAATAGCCATTTGTGGCACCTTATATAATGTTATTAAAAAAAATAAACTTTCTGCAAAAAGCCGAGTCAGCCTTTAAGCTGCACTCGATCAAGCGCACTGCAGCGTTAATGCGTTTGATCCAATACAGTTTGTGTGTAAGCCGACGGCGGGCTGATGTGCGCTCCGGGAATACGGGGCTTTTTCCAAGAGTGGCGGTAGTCTACCGCATAATCGCGCCAGGTCGATGTGATTTTGCTCACAAGCACGGGCATTTTGTCTGCTTCATAAAACAGACTCAACTGTAGGCAATGATTGCCTGGTAACCTATTAAAGATACTGTGATTTTTAACTAGACAAAAGTAGAGGACCACGAGTCTTCCCTATCTTCGACTCCAGGCATAGGTAAGATCGATCTATTAGCAACTTCATTTCCCCTTATACTTACCGCTTTTTGCAATATTTTGTCAGCACTAGCAATAAGATTGATATGTTGCAATCCATCCAGAAATGCCGATGTTGACATAACAAGCACATTATCCGGAAGTCTGACTAAAAAACCGGCTTTTTTAATATCACTATCCTCGAACAAAAAGATCGCGGCATCTATGCCATTTTCAAGTTCCTTTTTTAAAATTTCGGCGGCTGCCTGTTCCCCGCGATTGTTTGATCTTGTGGATGGATTTAACGCATGAAGTATTGTGAATTCACTATAAACTTCCGTGTTACCCACGAAAACTTGTTTAAATTGGTGTGAGATAATCCATTCCTGAATCTCTTTAGATCCCGGCTTATTCCTATGTCGTGTCACTTCGAAATTAACCATATCAGGAATAATGACTTTAATTTCAAGCAGGAGTAAGGTATCAAGGGCGTCAGCTACTGCCAGCGTTATCAGTGGACTGGCATCCGTTACAATTAACGTTATTTTCATTTTTCACCAAAAATAGTGTTAAATAAATTCAATTGTTTCTCATTGTAGTGAGCTCGTGTGTCTACTTTGGGTAGCCGCAAACCTCGACGACCTAATGCTTCAAGAATATCGCTGAACCACAGACCTGTTGCATCGACAACATTGCGCCGTGAAATATGTCCTAAAGAGTATGAATTTAATACCTCATCTAACTGCTCAACACTCAACGGATGATCTTCTTCGACTTGAGCAGGCGTTAAGTAAGCCGTTATTTTCCCATTTTTGGTGATCGCGATGGGGCCGGCGCTAACCATTCCCATTAGATAACCAAATTTATTTTTTGCATCAGTTGCCGATATTGTTTTCATGTGAACCTCGTATGGCTAAATTAGCTATTTTAACTATAACATTATTTCAGGCAAAAACTACAATAAAGGGGTCAAAAATAAAGGGGTCAGACCCCTTATAAAAAATAAACATATTGACATATTCATCTCCTATTTTTCCTCGTTACCCATAAATGATTTTATGTTAAATCAGATGATATTTAAGCGAAAATAAAAAAGCTGTAAAATAAACCATGTTATAGTTCAAAAATGTTTATGAAGCAGGCAGAAAAGGACGATAAAAATGGCTTTGGCACAAGAAGATATTGATCAAATTCAGTGGCTGATCAAAAAAGTGTTATCCGAAACACCTGAAACGTTAAACGCAAATGTGCGTTATGAGCTGGATTTGCGGGAAAGAACTATCCGCGTGGAAGAAGAGTTGAAACATCAGCGGGAGCTGATGGTTGAAGGCTTCAAGCAGATGGACAAGCGCTTTGAGCAAATAGACAAGCGCTTTGAGCAAATAGACAAGCGCTTTGAGCAGATAGACAAGCGCTTTGAGCAGGTGGAGAAGCGTCTTGACCAGGTGGACAAAAGGTTTGAACAGCAGCATCAGGAGATTATGGGGCTACATCATGAAATAAAATTGTTGATGCGCTGGAGTTTCGGCACATTACTGGCGATCGGCGGTTTAATTGTTGCGGTGCTACGTCTGGCACAGTAAAGGAAAAACATGGGGTCACCCATAATGAGAAAATAAAGGGGTCAAAATAAAAATAAAAAATAAAGGGGTCAATAAAGGGGTCAGACCCCTTAAATACACAATAAAGGGGTCAGACCCCTTAAAAAATAAACATATTGACATATTCATCTCCTATTTTTCCTCGTTACCCATAAATGATTTTATGTTAAATCAGATGATATTTAAGCGAAAATAAAAAAGGGGTAAAATAAACCATGTTATAGTTCAAAAATGTTTATGAAGCAGGCAGAAAAGGACGATAAAAATGGCTTTGGCACAAGAAGATATTGATCAAATTCAGTGGCTGATCAAAAAAGTGTTATCCGAAACACCTGAAACGTTAAACGCAAATGTGCGTTATGAGCTGGATTTGCGGGAAAGAACTATCCGCGTGGAAGAAGAGTTGAAACATCAGCGGGAGCTGATGGTTGAAGGCTTCAAGCAGATGGACAAGCGCTTTGAGCAAATAGACAAGCGCTTTGAGCAGATAGACAAGCGCTTTGAGCAGGTGGAGAAGCGTCTTGACCAGGTGGACAAAAGGTTTGAACAGCAGCATCAGGAGATTATGGGGCTGCATCATGAAATAAAATTGTTGATGCGCTGGAGTTTCGGCACATTACTGGCGATCGGCGGTTTAATTGTTGCGGTGCTACGTCTGGCGCAGTAAAGGAAAAACATGGGGTCACCCATAATGGAAATAAGAAATAAAGGGGTCAGATCACGATTAATTGTCTCGTTCCCAAGCTCCCGCTTGGGAATGCCTACCCTCAAGCTCTGCTTGGCAGCTTAAGACAGTAACACCACCGGCAACACAGAGTCTGAATTATAGCGTTACACGATGGGCGACCTCGGCAACTGCTCCTGCGTTGCTCTACCTCCTGCATAATCCACAGGGATGTGGTGAATGCAGATATTGCAGGAGCAAATATCTGTCCATGCAGTCGTGCCGGATCGCCCCTACCCTTTATCGCGACCTATCTCGTTCCCAAGCTCCCGCTTGGGAATGCCTACCCTCAAGCTCTGCTTGGCAGGTTAAGACAGTGCGTAGGGTGGGCACCGCTTTTGTGCCCACGCGAAAACCTCTGGGCGCGACAAGAATACTTGTCATTCAAGCCCGGCTGCCGTAATATTGAGCTACTTTTGTAGCAAACCGGTTTGAGGTGAGATGATGGGAATACCCGTACGGATAGATAACGCACTCTACGATCAAGCTCGAGCGCAAGCACACGCAGAGCGGCGCACGATTGCCGGGCAAATTGAATTTTGGGCGTTGATTGGACGGACTGCATTAGACAATCCAGATCTTCCTATTGATTTCGTGCGCGATTTGCTGATTGCCCGTGCAGAAGGGCCGACGCTTGCTACGCCCTTTGTAGCTGAAGGCAAGCGCAACTGATGGATGAGGCCGTCCAGGTTCTGCAAAGCGCGCTGTTCAGCCGGGCTTATAAGCGCTTGCATCCGAAGCAGAAGGCCGATGTGGATGATGCCGTGACCGACATTGTGCGAGACCCGACCATCGGGGAGGCAAAAAAGGGGGATCTTGCGGGTGTGTTTGTGCACAAATTCAAATCCAATGGCCAACTGACCTTGTTGGCCTACGAGTGCGATCCTGGCACGCGCCTGTTGCTGTTGCTGGGTTCACATGAGAACTTCTACCGGGATTTGACGCGATAGTTTACACGCGTGGGCTTTATTGGGCGACCGCCGGATCGCCCCTACAATTATCTCGTTCCCAAGCTCCCGCTTGGGAACGCCTACCCTCAAGCTCTGCTTGGCAGGTTAATACAGCAAAACCATAGGCAACACAGAGTCTGAACTATAGCGTTACACGATGGGCGACCGCCGGATCGCCCCTACCCTTTATTGCGCCATATCTCGTTCCCAAGCTCCAGCTTGGGAACGAGGCATGCGGGCGCGAATTTATTCGCGCATTTAGCCGCCACTGCGCGAATAAATTCGCGCCCGCGCAATGCCAAGAACACCCGTTACCAGGCGACTCTCACGCCCAGCCAGCCTTCCAGGGCTTCGGTTTCAAACAGGCTGATGTTGCTGTGCTGCTGCTGCCATTGAACGCTGGCCACGGCGCGCCAGTTGGCGGCGATCAGCGTCAACGGCCAGTCGTAATCCAGCCCCGCACTTAGGCGGCGTATGTCTCTGTCGGCACCCTGACTCAGCCAGGGACTGTAGGCTTGCAGGTCGTTGCTTTGCAGGATGTCGGCGCGGGCTTTGACAAAGCTGCCCCAGAGGAGCACGTCGGTCAGCCAGATGCCGGCCACTTCCAGCTTGAACCGCTGTTGATCGCCGCCCGGCCGCTGGCTGCTGGCCCAATCCCATCCGGCGCTGATCGCGGCATTATATAAACCCAGCTGGGTATTGCACTGCACCCCGGCCATCAGCCCGGTATAGCGACTGTCCAGCAGCGGGTTGCCATGCTGTCTTTGCCACAACAGATCTATCCCGGTCTGCGGCTTGCAATAGCGACCTTGCTTGCCGGCGTGACGCAACATCATCTGCACGGTATACAGGTAAACGTCGCCGCCGTAACGCAACGCACTGAAGCCCAGCGCGGCTCCGGTCTCGGAACCGCCGTCGCCCTGTTGTATCAGCGAGGTCAGCAGGTTGGCGCCCTGATAGTCGGCGTAACCGCTGTAGCCGGTTTCCCGGTTAAAAAGCTCGCCTCTCACTTGCCATTGCCGGTTGTCGGCGACGCTTCGCACCGCGTTTGCGCTCAGCTGGGTTTCGACCCCGAAACCCGCCTGTTGGCGAAATTGCGGCTGCAATTCAACGGTGACCGGCCCGGAGGGCAAGGTTAACTGGATGCTTGACTGGCTAGGCGCCTGATTAAGGTTGCTGCTGTAGCCGCCGCGCATTTGCAGGCCGCTATTGATTTGCCAGAGTTGCGGCGGCACTTCTTCCGGTTGGCTCGGCTGCTGCTGCGGCTGAGTCAGGCTCTGGCTGTCTATCCCGGCCAGGGCGCGATGGTATTGCTCGGCGGCCGCACTGACATCGGGATATTGCATCAACACCCGTTCCAGCAGATCGGCGGCTTCGGTGTAGCGCATTCTGGCATTGAGTGCGGCGGCTTGGCGCACCCGTTCATCGACTTTTTGGCTGCAGGCCGGGTCGCAAGCGGTTGCCGCCGCGACCGGGGCAACGCTGCAGGCCAGCGCCAGCGCCAAGATTTTCCAGCTCAGCTTCACTCGTCGTCTACCATCAACTCCGTGGGTAGCGGATTGGCTAGCGGCGACTCTACTGGGCAATGGCGCATTGCCGGCACGAACAGTTCTGTCGGCTGCCGCCGGTCCGGTAACAGAAACTTGCCCAGCGACACCAGTGCCGCCCGGTGTTGCCAGATTCCGGCGATATTTTCGCCGCAAATGATGGCTTGCGCCAGTTCGCCGGTCATGGCCTGCAAGCGTATCGCGGTGGTCACGGTCTTGCCCAGCAGGGTGTAGGTTCGGCGCCGCGCGGGGCCAAACGATCCCACCAGGACTTTGCCCTGTTCGATGCCGATGCCTATCGCCAACGGCGGCAGGGCGTTGATTCCGGTTTCGGCGCCAAACAGCTGCTCTGCGGTCAGCACCATGCTTTTGGCGGCAGTGAGCGGCCGCAGATCGCTGTCATCGCTACGCCACACGCCCATCACCGCATCGCCGACGTATTCTTCCACCACGCCGCCTTGCTGCTCGATGATTTTACCGGCAAAGGTGTAGAAGTTATGCAACAGCGCCCCGGCCTGTTCCGCCGGTAACTGCTCGCACCAGGCCGAGAAGTTTCTTAAATCGGCATAAAGCACAATGACGTGCTCGTGATGGGCATTGAGGGTGCTGCCGGGTTCTTGTCCCGCTATCTGCCGGGCTACGTGTTCTGGCAGATAGCTGGACAGGTTGCGGTAAAGCAAGACGCCTTCGGCGCGACTGCTGAGATAGCCTTGCGTGGTGATAAACGTCAGCAATGACAGGATAAAAAACACCGCTGCCATCCACGGCAGCCACAGACTGGCGGCCCAGAGCAGTCCCGCATGCAGGGCGGCGGTTGCGCCCAGCAGCAGCAGCCCGGTTAATACCGGCGCATAAACCCGTAACACGCCGCGTCGAAAACGGCTGGCGCCGAGCAGCAGCAGCGCCGACAGCGCTATCCAAGCGGCCTGCAGCCCTATTGCGCCACGGGGCTGAAAAGGTATCCGGCCATCGAGCAGTGCGGCGATCAGTTGCGCGTGCACTTCGACGCCGCTTGCCGCTGCCGCCTGCGGCGTCGGCACGGTATCGCCGATGCTGAAAGCGGTCGCACCGAGTAGCGCCCAAGCGCCTTGCAGGTACCCTGCAGGCACGTTGCCTGCCATCACATCCTTTGCGGAAAAGGCGATGATGGCCTCTCTGGACATCCACCAGGGCAACAGGATGTCGCCCCGGCGGTTAATCGGCACGGCAAAACCCGGCAAGCCCGGATGGCGCAATGTGGCCTCCGGGCCCAGCCATTCGGTGCCGGCAACAACGCTAAACTCGGGCGCTACGCCTGCGCCTGCGGCAATCGCGGCCAGCGCCAACGCGGCATAGGCTTTGTTCCGGTAACAGATGATGGCCGGTAACTGCCGAATGACGCCATCGGCCGAGATCCGGGGCGTGATATGACCGGCGCTTGCCGCCAGAAGGGCGGGCGCATTGCCTATCGCAGCGTTAGCCTCCGGGAATTGCCCCGGACATAACCCGCCGGGCATGCCTGCTTGCAGCTGGCCTCTATTCACCGGCTCGGCGGCATTCATGGCTAATACCTGCGCCAGCACCGTCGGGGTTTTCAGTAGTTCTGTTGCCAGCCGGTCGTCTCCCGATGCTGACTCGGGAAAAGCAATGTCGACAATGCGCTGGGCAACGCCCTGCTCTGTCAGGCTTCTGAACAAGTCTGCGGTACGCTCGCGGGGCCACGGCCAGGCGCCGTAACGGGCAATGCTGGCTTCGTCGATATCGATGACGACGACGCGGCGCTCCCGGTTGGCGGAAGCGCCGATCAGCTGCCACAGGTGATCGCCGACAGCGGCTTCAATACGGGCAAAGGGCTCCGCCCAAAACACGCCGGCCATCAGGGTTAAGGTTGAGGCCAGCAACAACGGCGTTAGACGGTTTTTGAGCAGCGACTCGGTCGTTATCATTTTTTGGTCCAATCGGTGATGCCATGAAAGGTGCCTGCCGGAACCTCGCGCTCGAAAAGCATGCCGGCATGGGCGCCATCGGTTGACAGCGCACCGGCCACTTTGCCGGCCGCATCCTGCGCCGCAAAAATGCCGTTATCCTGAACCGGCCCGGACAGATCGAGAACCGCCGCGCCTGCTTGCGGATGACTCATTTCCAGGTGGGTAGAAAACTCGCGCTGGGCAAAATCGACCCGCAGTGTCGCCGCGTCCAGTTTGGCGAACGGACTGTCCTGGGTCTGCCACGACGAGCCATTGCCGACAAAATGAACCTGATCGCGCGCCAAGTTGAAATCGTACGCGCCTGCCCGAGGCTCTAACCCGGTCAACGCTGATGGCGCACGGAACAGCGCGAAATATTTGTTGCCGATGATGACATCCCGTCCTGTTCGCGCCTCGGCATAGGGCTGACTCAGGGTATCCACAGGCAATTGGCCGCCCCAGCGCGCCCAGGCAAAGGGCGATGGCGGCAGAACCGGCGGGATGGGCGGAACCGGGGGGATGAGCGGATCTGGCTGGATGGGCGGAGTCGGCTGCGGGACGACCTCTAAACGGTTGGCAATGTCGGCGGCTTTCATTTCGGCAACGGTGATCCGCCCCGGCGTAACGGCAGGCTGATCGGGCTGCTCGCTGCCGGTATGACTCGCCTTCGACAGGATCGCCGAATCCAGCGGCACAATTTTCTCTTTTTCCCGGCGGCCGCTGAATTCAATCATGACGCCGCCCATGGCTTCGGATAAGTGCGTTGCGCCCCCGCAAGCGCCCAGACCATTGACGGCGCACTGCGCACTCAGTGGAGCGATGGCAATAGCGCCTGAATAAACGCCTGCCCAGGTTTTTTCGAGATCGGCGCGCACCACAAAATCGGTGCCCAAAACGCCAATCGCGGTAATCGGGGTGTTGAGCCGAAAGCGGTCATGCGCGGCTTCGGTGGCCTTTCCGGAAATACTGCGGACAACACCGGCTTCGAGGTTGAAGCGGATCGCGCTGTTTTTGGGTTGCACTTTGTCGTAGTGATAAAGCTCGATGCTTAGGCGGCTATTGGGCCGCAGACTGACGGTGCCCTCATCGACAAAGCGTAAATGCACATGCCCGCCTGCGGCGGTTTCGATGGTTTCGTCAACGTAGACGGGGTCGCCTCGTTTTAGCGGACGCCGTTCGCCTTTGCGGTTATCGGCCGACGCTTGGCCAATGACCAGGGTGACGCGACCCACCTCGTCCGGCTTGCTGGGTTCGTTGGCACTGAGGGGAATCGCGATCAACGCCAGCAATACGGCCGCGACTAGGCCACGCCATCGCTTTTTACCGGCACGAAACGTTGTGGAGCCATACGCCTCTATTGATTCATTCATCTGGTTTCTCATTGGAACAGCTTTTCTATTTTGGCTATTATCGGCTTATGTCAATTTTTACGCTGTGCCTGAAATCACAATTGGCTATAGCTTATCCGGATAAAATAATGGCTAATGTGGGGGCGGCTACTCACTTGAGCATAAGTATCTACATAAGTTAACTTGTGCAGATAGCGATGCTTAAGCCGGGGCAGTGTGAATAGCCTATGCCCTGCGGAGTGCAAGCTCTGCTTGCGAACAGGCAAAGCCTGTTATCCGGCTTGTCCCGGTTTAAGTGGGTAGCCGTGGGGGCGGCTTTAGTCGCCCCCACAACCCTGTCCATGCGTCAACTTAAGGGTGCTGACACGCTGGCGCGAAAGCGAGCATAGGCTTAAGCTAGAATTTTTCAATTCCCCAAAATGATGGCGATCAGGCGGTGAGTGCCCTATAATAAACGCCACCTATCAGATTCTAGTTCCCCTCTAAAGCTCTTCATCCTAATATAAAGGCATCCCTTGTTTTTGAAAAAAGATTTAGCCCATTATGTCGGTTGACCCGCTGCTGCTTAAGCAGTTTGATCTTTTTAAGCCGGTTCCCGTTGAAATTATTAGTACGCTCAGTCAGTATGCTCAACTGGTGGAGGTGCCCCGGCGCAAGATTGTCATGGAGAAGAATCAACACGCTCACTCGCTTGGACTGCTGATGGATGGACGGCTGCAGGGGGTTGATATGACGCTCGACGGCCGCGAAGCAGGACTTTATTTTGTCGAGCCGAACGATTTTTTTGGCGAACTTGCCGTTGTTGATCAGTTGCCTACGCACGAATTTGTGATCTCGTTGGCACCGTCGCGTTTTGTTACGGTACCCGCCAACATCATTGTGCAGCTTATTAACGAGGTTCCGCAGGTCGCCGCCATTATCAATACCCGGCTGGCTCGACGCTTGCGCGAAGCGCTGGTACAACGAACCCTGCTAACGATGTCCTCGCCGCTGCAACGCGTCTGTGCGCAGCTGATTCAGTTAACCATAAAGACGCCCTCCGGCGAACAAGTCATTACCCTCGCGCCAACCCATCAGGAGATTGCGATCATGATCAACGTCACCCGGGAAACCGTCACCCGCGTCTTTCAAAAACTGCAGACAAATGGCGTTATTGTGCGCGACGGCAGCGCCTTGCAGATCAAAAATATTCATTACTTGAATCATATCGCCAGCGGCGAACAGGATAAATAATCCGGCCTGGCGTAGGTGGGCGCGAATTTATTCGCGCATTTGACTGTCACTGCGCGAATAAATTCGCGCCCACAATGTTCAGTCGTCACTGTCTTTTCAGTCTAACTGCGACGGCGCGGGAGAGCGAATAAGTTGTGTCGCTAGCTTGCCTGAAGGGCGGGATTTTACGCGGCACCAGGATAAACAATTGTCGCGCCGAGGGTTTTTATTTGCGATAATAAATTTTTTAGTCTTTGCAAATTCCCCGCTGATTTCACTTTGAACCTGACAAAATCCCCCTTTTTAGACATATTTCTCAGCTTGCAGAAAAATTATCCCCTGATCCTGCAAATGGTCAGACGCGAAATTATCGGCCGTTATCGCGGCTCATTCCTGGGATTGCTGTGGTCGTTCGTTAATCCGGTGCTGATGCTGACGATTTACACGTTCGTGTTCGGTTTTGTGTTCAAGGCCCGATGGGGGCAAGACAATACCGACAAGTACGAGTTTGCGCTGGTGCTATTTACCGGGCTGATTGTGTTTAACCTGTTTTCCGAATGTATTGCACGGGCGCCGGGGCTGATTCTGGCTAATGTCAATTATGTCAAGAAGGTTGTTTTCCCTCTTGAAATTCTCCCTTGGGTAGCGCTAGGCTCGGCCCTGTTTCATGCCGGCATCAGCCTGGGCGTATTGTTTATTTTTTTGGCCGTACTGGGCCATGATTTTTCCTGGACCATGCTGTATCTGCCGGTGCTGCTGCTGCCGTTTTTGTTGCTGATTATGGGCTTGTCGTGGCTGCTGGCATCGATCGGGGTCTTTATCCGTGATGTCGGGCAAATTATCGGCATGGCGCTCACCGTGCTGATGTTTATGAGCCCTATCTTTTACCCGTTGAGCGCGTTGCCGGAAACGGTAAGCCGCTACCTGCTGCTGAATCCGCTCACTTTAATTGTCGAACAAGTCCGCAATATTTTGCTCTGGGGGCAGCACCCGAATTGGAGCTATCTGGCCATTTACAGCATAACGTCGCTCTTTATCGCCTGGCTTGGGCGGCTCTGGTTTGAAAAAACCAGAAAGGGGTTTGCCGATGTCCTTTAATATGTCGGCCAGAACAACTGGAAGAGGCTTTTTGAGAAACATGACACAATACGACCTGCGCTCAGTGAATAACTAAACGATGAGACTCTCCGAACAAACACGACACATTATCCGAGATACTGTTCGAGAAGTTTTTGGCCTTGAGGCTAATGTAAGGCTTTTCGGATCAAGAATAGATGATTATGCCCATGGCGGCGATATTGATCTGCTCGTTGAGCTGCCATCGATCACGGCGGAAATTGAACGCAAAACCCTACAGCTTACGGCTAGGCTTCAATTACGCATCGGCGATCAGCCTATTGATGTGCTGGTGCTTGACCCTTCGACACCCAGACAATCAATACACGACCAAGCCTCCATGACTGGAATAAGATTATGAGTTCAACCTTGGCATTACCGATAACGCGCTTTCTGCATACGCTGGAGATAGTCGCAAAAGAAGGCAAGCATCTATCTTATAGTTGGACCAAGCTGTCCAACCAAACAATTGATGTCGAGTGGGTAATCGGCCTGGAACAAAAACCTGCCTGTGCCGAGCAACTGGAAGCCTTCGTCTCCCGGTTTGGCAGAATGCAAGATACGATGGCCGACAAATTATTTCCGCGCTGGCTGCTTGCGCTCGCGGAAGTACCCGGCAGTCAAATCGAAACACTGAATCGCGCCGAACGACTAGGCGTACTCACCAGCACGGAACGATGGCTTGAAGCGCGCAATCTTCGTAACCGCCTAGTGCATGAATACATGACCGACCCTACAAGATTTATCGAGGACTTGGCACTGGCGCAAGAATACAGCTTGATGCTAATGGAAACCTACAATCGTTTGCGTCAAGATGCGATGACACGAATGGGACATAAACAGGAAAGCCTACCTGAAGAATTGACCCTGCCGGGGCAGCTTAAAAACCGATAATATGAAGCCAATTGAATTACCGCAAGAGGCAGCATTGCCCAATGCCGCTATCAGCGTCAAAAATCTGGGCAAGTGTTATCAGCTTTACAACCAACCCCACGACCGTTTAAAGCAGTTTTTATGGCGCGGCAGGCGGCAGTATTTTCGTGAATTCTGGGCATTGCGGGACGTCAGTTTTGAGGTGATGCCCGGCGAGGTACTGGGCATTATCGGCCGCAACGGTTCGGGAAAGTCGACGCTATTGCAATTGGTCTGCGGCACCTTGACGCCGACCTCCGGCGAGGTTGCGGTTAAAGGCCGCGTGGCCGCATTACTGGAACTGGGCGCCGGTTTTAACCCTGAATTCAGTGGCCGCGAAAATGTGTTCATGAGCGCCGCGATTATGGGGCTGAGTTCAAAGGAGATTGAGGCGCGCTATGAAGATATCGTCGATTTTTCCGGCATCCGCGATTTCATCGACCAACCGGTCAAAACTTACTCCAGCGGCATGTACGTGCGCCTGGCGTTTTCGGTAGCGATTAATGTCGATCCCGATATTCTGGTCATTGACGAAGCCTTGTCGGTAGGCGATGGCGAGTTTGCCCGAAAATCATTCGACCGCATCCGCGACCTGAAAAAAGCGGGCAAGACTATTCTGTTCTGTTCGCATTCCCTGTATCAGGTGGAAGCCTTCTGCGACCGGGTGTTGTGGTTGGATCATGGCGATATCAAGCTATTCGGCAATCCGCAAGAGACCGTGCAGGGCTACAGCATCTCGCTGCTCGGCGGGGCAAAAACCGAGTCTGCCGCGCCGTCAACGACAACTCCGCCAGCCATTTCCGCACCTGAGGGCTACGCCCGTCTCTGCCATGTCGAAGTCAGCCTGGATGGTGAGATTGGATCTGTGCTCCGGGGGCGTCCTGACGAAAACGATCTGTCCATCCGCTTGCAATTCGAATCCGATCCTCAACTGCCTGCACCGACTGTCGGCGTAACCATCAGTTACGGCACGCTGATGACGGTAGCCTGCGTAGTGAGCCGCTCAGAAAACGTGCCGATCGAACGGGACCAACACGGCAGAGGCGAAGTGACTATCGACTTCCCTGCTTTACCGCTGCGCAAAGGGGAATATCTTGTAGCCGCTTATCTGGGCAACGAGGATGCCGTGCATATTTACGACAGCGTACAAATCGCAGCCACGCTGCAGATCGAAGACCCTCTACCGGAACCCGGCTTGGTGAATTTAGTACATCACTGGCATACGTCAGTCGGACACAGCATGGCATTGCCCCCTACTTCGGCACCGAAAGACGCCAACTGGCAATTGCTCAAGTTATTTACCGGCCGCCCTTTCTGGGTTGACCGGGCCGACAGTTTGCAACTCGCCAAATCCGGCATGTTTGAACCCCTTGAGACCGCATTGTTACGAGAACTCATAAAACCGGGAGACAAGGTGTTGGATATCGGCGCCAACATGGGTTATTACACCGTCCTGTTTGCCGATTGGGTTGGCGCGTCCGGCATTGTCCATGCCGTTGAACCTGACCCGGATAATTTCGCACTACTGGACGCCAATACTCGGGATTTTCAGCAACAAGGCCGTGTTCACTTGCATACACCGGCCCTTAGCGAGTCATCGGGTACCGCCAAACTGTTTCACAGTAAAGACAATGTTGGCATGCACCGCCTCTACGACTCTATTTGCTGCGATGGATCTTTCAGGGAAGTCGTGGTGTGTCGCGGCGATGACTTGGCTCTAGCCCCCCTCGATGTCATCAAGATCGACATTGAAGGCTATGAAGCGTTTGCCTTGCGCGGTCTAAGCGAGACGCTGACGCATAGCCCGAACCTAAAGATTTTATGCGAATTCTCGCCGCTGTCGATGATGGAAGCGGGCGTACAGCCGTTGCAATGGCTGAAGTGGATGGAGTCTTTTGGCTTTATCGCTATCGCGCATAACGGGACATCCTGGTCGCCGGTGGTACATGACGATCTGAAACGTGAGCTGAATTGTCTCGATAACCTCGATTTCACGGGGCTCACCTCAACATTAAAAACACGTAATAATGACGCCATTACCGACGCAGCGATTAAGGCGGCAGCAGCCTGCGGCTATCCCCGCCCGATTCTTGAAAATCTGCTCTTGGTAAGACCCCAATCATTGCAGGCCCTGACTGATAGCGGCATTGTGTTTAATTTTAAGACCTAACCGATAAAGATAATCATGTCACTTTCTAAGAAAATAGCGATTGAGCAGCAGACATGGGTAAAGCAATGGGCGCACCATGAAAACGAAGCCGAACTGCTAAACTTATTTCAAGCGTCTTTCGGCTATCGGATGCCACTCGAACTCTGGCGCTGGAAATACCGGGGTCTTGATACACTGGGCGCACTGGTACGTCGCGATGATCGTGCAATCGCTTTTTATGGCGCGAGACCACGCGCTATTCACCTGTTTGGCTCCCCGGCAACAGCGGCACAGATCGGCGATGTAATGGTGCATCCTAAGGAGCGCGGCATCCTGACACGTAAAGGCCCTCTTTTCTTGGTGGCTACAAGCTTTTTAGAGCGATTTGTCGGACACGGCAAAGCATTCCCCTTGGCCTTCGGTTTCCCATCGGAAAGGCATTACCGCCTAGGTACACGCCTGGATCTTTACGAGCAGGTTGGCGAATTGATGCGCGTTTCCTGGCCTGCCCTCCAAACCCGGCCAAGCTACAGCGTTCGCATGCGCCCCCTAAGCCGGAACCAAGGCGCGACAGTCGACCGGTTATGGCTTGAAATGGCCGATGCCTTGCAGGATCAGGTTGTCGGCGTGCGTGACTGGGCCTATCTGCAACAGCGTTATCTGGATCATCCCACCGTGGATTACCCGCTTTATCTGGTATCGTCTCGACTAACAGGATCGCCGATTGGTATCGTCGTGACCCGCATTCTGGACGACGCAGTAGAACTGCTGGACATCATCGCCCCGCCACAACGTGTGGCTACGCTGGTGCATTGCCTGCGTCGCCTGACCTGGAACCTGGGCAAGCCGCAGGCTTATGCTTGGATCACTGCACAACACGCTCAGCTATTTGCCGGCGAGACAGGCGAGATCGCCCCGACCGACATCGTTATTCCGCATAATCGTTGGACGCCAGGACTCCCTGCGAGTGCGTTGCTAAACCGCTGGTGGCTGATGGGTGGGGATACCGACTTTCGCTAACTAAGCGGTATCTGCCTACCGTTAACCTCGGTAGGGTTCCCGTTGGAATGACCAACACAGGAATGCGCTTAACAGCGCAGGAATCGGAAAGCCTGAGAATTATCCATAGACATGAATCAAATCATATTAACTCATCAATTTTCACCCAGATTGGAGGCTATCCGAGGCCTTGCAGCACTTATGGTTGCCCTTTCTCATTCGATGGGAGCGGTGCTGTTGACAACGCCTATCGATCAATGGCTTAAGCAAGCGTCTAACGTGCCGGGCAATGGTGGTGCAGGCGTAACCATTTTTTTCGTTCTTAGCGGACATGTGCTTGGCTTATCAATGATGGCAATCAACATTCACCCCGTCCGTTATTGGCCCCTATTTATGTTGCGGCGGGTGCTGAGAATTTATCCAACGATGCTGGTATGTTTAGGCGTCTGCGCCGCATTATTGGCTTGGGTTTATAATACACCGGCTAAATTCCCGGCAGCCAGTAGCGCCTATTATGAATATTGGCAACATGGCGTCAATTGGACACTATTTTACAAAAACATCCTGCTCATTGAAAACTATATAAATCCAGTCACATGGACGCTACAAGTCGAGATTTTAGGCGCCATGGCCTTTCCATTTTTATATGCCATCAAATCCCGCTACCCTGTCGCCTCACTTTTTCTCCTTGGCGCATGGCTGCTCTATTTCGTTACAACGCCACTTTATGTGAATGCCCGCACAGGGTTTTTGTACATGTTCTTGACTGGCCTGTATGTGACTGATGTTAGTCGGTGGCTTTATCTGCGATTGCCAAACATGACCGGTAAAATCGCGATTATTAGCGGGTTGGGTTGCTGCGCGGGTCATCTGATTCTGCCGGAAACGACGCCCTGGGGTTGGATTTTAGAGTCTGCCTTTGCCCTAATAATGCTTGCTGCGCTTAACGCCTTTCCAAACCGGCTAAGAATTCCTGGGTTAGATCGCAGGGAAGTCCGTTTCCTTGGTAAAGTGTCATACAGTTTTTACCTGTGGCATTTTCCTGTGCTATATATTGTGACGACTGAAATGTTCCGCTTGATGGATTCAGAAACTCTATTAGCCCACCCAGTACTATTTCAGTGGGTACTATTTAGTATCACCAGTTTATTAACTGATGTTACGCACCCACCCTTCAAAAAGCGTATTATTTCGGGATGGAAAAAATAAAACTAGAATTATACACAGACTACCTGATCTGCAATAACGGGTTTGCGACGGCGACCGGATTGTCGGCAATGATGGAAGGGGATATAAGCCATGACCAGATGACGCGTTTTCTGGCATCGAAAGCATTTACCTCCAAAGACCTGTGGGGGCAAGTTAAAGCGACAGTACGCCAGATAGAACAGGAAGATGGTTGCCTGATATTTGACGATACCATTCAGGAGAAGGCCTGGACGGATGAGAACGAAATCATGTGCTGGCACTTTGATCACTGCAAAGGGCGTTCGGTCAAAGGAATCAATTTGCTGAACGCCCTATACTATAGTGGGGAAGTTTCAATTCCCGTCGCCTTTGAAGTGGTGCGCAAGCCTTACCAGTTCAGTGATGTGAAGACCCGCAAGGTCAAGCGGGCCAGTGAGTTCACCAAAAATGAGCTGATGCGGGAGATGATAGCGACCAGTGTGGCGAATGCCATCAAGTTCCGCTATGTGTTGACGGACAGTTGGTTTGCCAGCAAGGAAAACTTTGAGTTCATCCTGAAAAAAGACAAGCACTTCATCAGCGCCCTAAAGGATAACCGCTTGGTGGCTTTAACAGAAGACGACAAGAAAGAAGGCCGTTTTGTACGGATCAGTCAGCTGGAATTGGCGGATCAGCAGGCGGTGCGCGGTTGGATGAAAGGTTTTCCTCATGAGGTGCTTTTCGTCCGTCGGGTCTTTACAAACAAAGACGGCAGCATCGGCCTATTGAATCTGGTGTGCAGTGATTTAGCGTGCAATGGCGAACAAGCCGCCACGATCTACCAAAAACGGTGGAAAGTTGAGGAGTTCCACAAGTCATTAAAATCCAATGCGGGGTTGGCAAAGTCACCAACCCGTACGGTCACTACCCAGAACAACCATGTCTTCATGTCGATCTATGCGGTGTTCAAGCTGGAATGTCTGAAGATAAAACACAAGGCCAATCATTTTGCGCTAAGAACTAAGCTGTTTATCAAAGCGAACCAGATAGCTTATGAAGAGTTGCAAAAATTACTGGCTGCGTAACATCAGTTATTAACCCTCCCCATCGCCTCGTTGTCGTATAAATGGGTAGAACTTCCCTGCAAAGCTTCGTTTTGGCGTAAGACCCAACTTATAGATCAAGACCTGCTTAATCCTGCTCAAACGGCAGTAAGCCAAAAGATTGAATGAAAATTTTGATGGTCACCCGCGAGACACAGGCGGATAAACGCTACGGACTGGGGCGAAGCCTAACTCCGTTAATTGCCGAATTTAAGCGCAGGGGCATTGACGCAGACGTTATTTGCCAAGCCGATTTGGGCGTACGGGCATTGTTATGGCAAGGCAAACTACAACAACTATCGCATCGGCTATTGGACAGGCTAAACGGCCAAACCGATTTTGCCACGCTGTTCTCAGTGGTGTTAGAGCGTTTTAACATGGGCAGACTGGCGGCTAAAGTGTGCTCAAAAAATCATTACACGCATGTTCATTGCCATGACCCCATCATAGCCGCGGGCTATCGCCTTTTTTCGTTACTTTCACTGTCCGCTCAAGTCCGCTGGGGAATAACCGAACACGGATTCGGCAGCTACAGCCAAGCTATCTATGCTGATGGCGTGCGCATGGGGCCGCGTATTTTGTCCTTATTGACTCGCTGGGAGGCTCATACCTTAAGTCAGTCGGCCTGGGTTGTAACGCCGAGCCATAGCGCTGCTTTGCAACTGGCTAAGGATCTCGGCTGCCCATCGATACCCGACACCTGGCATGTTATTTACCATGCCAGGCCCGACATCAATTGCTATCAAAAACAAGAGGCTCGCCAACAACTTAACTGGACCGATGAATATTTCTACCTACTTAGCGTGGGTCGAATTGCCCCCGTTAAACAGTTTCCGCTACTGGTTGAGGCCTGCGCAAAAGCCGCCAGCGCTAAGCCTGTTCAGTTAGTTATTTTGGGCGAGGGCGAATATGAGCCGCTGCAAGATCTTGGCAAACGACTGAAACTAAAGCGGCCCATACAATTTGCAAGCACCGATAACATCGGCTTGTATTTAAGTGCGGCGGATTTATACGTCAGCACTTCGGCATCAGAGTCGTTCGGTCTTGCTAATTTGGAAGCCATGACCGCCGGTGTTGCGGCACTCTGTACTGCGGTCGGTGCCGTACCGGAAATTGTCGATACCGGCGGCGTACTGGTGGCCGCCAATCTTGAGGCCGTTACTAGCGCTCTCCAGCACTTAATGACCGACAACGACGCCAGACTAGCGATTGCAGAACGCGGTCTGCAAAGAGCCCAATCGTGGCCTGACATCAAAACCATCGCCGATCACTATGAAAAAATTTATCAATAAATTTATCCATGCCAGGTGGCAAAGCAAAATAGCTAAGTTGCAGCCCTGTCCTTTGCCCAAGCCCTTAACACTGGTCAAGGGTGGCAAGGTGCTGGTTTTTTCGCCTCACCCTGATGATGAAACCCTGGGCTGCGGCGGCACCCTGGCACTACTTCGAGACAATGGCTGCACCATAAAAGTGATTTTTGTCACCGATGGCGGCGGGGCCGGCAGTTTGCCGGAAGGTTCGATAGCCATTCGCCAACAAGAAGCCAAAGCCGCCTTGACTGCCTTAGGCGTGCAGGACTGGCTGTTTCTGGGTGAGCCGGACGGCAGTTTTCGCAATCATCCCAAGTTTGAACGACAAGCGCTTGAGATCATGCAACAATTTCAAGCTGACTGGCTATTTTTGCCGTCGGTACTCGACTATCACCGCGATCATGTTGCCATAGGGCAAACGCTTTTCAGCCTCTGGCAACGTTACAAAACCGCTGAACGGCTGTTTTTCTACGAGATATGGAGCCCGGTTCCCGCCACTCATGTCGTTGACATCAGCAGCGTTATCGACCTTAAACGGCAGGCTATCAGCCATTATCGGCTGCCTCTCGCACATTGCGATTATCTTTCTGCCAGCATGGGGTTGTCTGCCTATCGGGGGCTTTATCTGTCTGGAAACGGGCACTCCAAATTTGCCGAGGCCTTTGTCGAGGCCGAAAATAATGGAAGTTGGAGCGGCATGCCGGAAAGAATGCTGTCTTTACGCGTCTACCTTGAAAAACGGCTAAAACACTGATTTTTTCGATCTAGCGTTTTATCCAATTCATCAAATTTCCTTGCCGACCTGAAACCTCCTGCTTCCGGGAGATTATTTGAGATTGACAACGAGGCACCCGCATCGTTATCCTTTTTGGCAACCTCCTCATTCACGGGGAGAAACAATCCACCAATCTCTATCCATTGGCGGTGTCACTCGATGGATGAGGTCGGGTGTGGATTGAAACTACTAATCTACAAATATGCAAAAAAATAACGATTTCTCCATGAATAAGGTCGAAAAATTACCCCTTGTTAGCTTAATTGTTCGCACTAAAAACCGCCCAATATTATTAGCGGAAGCGGTACAGTCTATTGCCAAACAAACTTACCCTAAAATTGAAATCATTGTTGTGAATGATGGTGGCGATGATATTAGCGAAATAGTTGGCCCATTTAATACGGGCGATATCGCTATTATTCCGCTGCAATTTCCTGAAAACCTGGGCAGGTCAAAAGCGGCTAATGCCGGGCTTAACCAGGCTACCGGCACCTATATCGCCTTTTTGGATGACGATGACTGGTTGGAACCGGCACATATCCAACAGCTGCTCGAATTACTTGAAAATCCGTTGCATGCTGATTGTGTTGCCGCCTATTCCAGCGTCAGATGTATCGATCAAAAAACCGGTGATTTAATTAAACTGTTTAATCAGCCCTATAACCCAGTCACGCTAAAACTGGAAAACTATATCCCTGTTCATGCGCTGCTTTTTCGTCGAAGCGCCATTGATAATTCTGTAGCTTGCCGTTTTGATGAAGCGCTTGATTTATTCGAGGACTGGGATTTTTGGTTGCAGCTGCAAGCGCACGGAAATTTTATCTGGAATGAGCAAGTCACTGCAAATTATAGGATAGTGAGCGGCTCATCCGGCGAAGGCGTGTTTTCAAACGAATCGCGTGCCATGACTGCATTAAATACGCTTATAGAAAAATGGCGGCATAAATGGTCAACCGCCGAGATTATTGAGGTTATTGCGCACGCAAGGTTGCTTAATAAGCTTTTGGAATCGACAGAGTCACTGCGCCTGGGTTTGGATCAGGATAAGCAACAGCTGACGCTTCAATTATCGGTTGTTAGTAAGCTTCTGGAAACGACAGAGTCACTGCGCCTGGGTTTGGATCAGGATAAGCAACAGCTGACGCTTCAATTATCGGCTGTTAATCGGGAATTGGAGCAGAGCAAACAGCTTAATGAATTAATAGTAAATTCTTTGTCGTGGCGGCTAACTAAACCTTTAAGGGCTTTACGACGGGTAATGACGGAAAACGCTGTCAAAATAGCTACATTGCGGCAAGTTGTTTGGCTGACACTGATTAAGGCTTATCAAAATAAATATTTACAGCCGTTAATCAGGCTTATTCCTTTCACTGTAAAGCATCGTTTAAAAGCATTATTTATTCCACGCGTGCAAAATAAATCACGATTAAAAGAGCCTAAACAGCTAAAAGTCAGCATTATTATTCCGGTCTATAATCATGCCACTCATTTGCGGGAATGTATTGATAGCGCTTTAAGACAAACGTACGACAATGTAGAGGTGGTGCTTTGTGACGATGCATCAACAGATCCTGAAGTAAGAGAAATCCTCGATCAATATCGCGGCAGACCAAAACTCAACCTATTATATGCGGATAAAAATGCGGGCATATCCGCTACGCAAAACCGGTTATTAATTGCGTCGACCGGCGACCTGATCGCCTTGTTGGATTGCGATGACTACTTGGCCGATAACGCAATCGAAGCGGCGTTGAATGCCTGGCAAAGTGATACGGTTTATTTACATACCGGGCGCATTAATATTGATGAGGATGGGGTCGAAATTAACCGGATTTCATTCGAACATTTGCCAAGGCAGGATTATTTCTTGGAGAATCTCGAGAGGATGTTTGCAACGCATCTTAAAATAATTCATCGGGATGCATTTGCCAAAGTTGGATTATTTGATACGCGTTTTGATTCCGCACAAGACTACGACATGCTTATGCGCATTGCCTTTCACTATCCAACGCAAGCTTTTGTCCACATTCCAGACAAGTTGTATTGCCATCGCTTGCATAATAAACAAACGACGGTATCAATGAATGACAAACAGCTTGCCAATACACAGCTGATTCAAACAGAAGCGAGGATGCGCCAGGACATAAAAAAGGGGAAGTTTACACATTTCGTTTCCTTTATCATGTTGTCATACGGTAAAAAAGACCAAACCCTGGAAGCATTACTCAGCTTGAAAAAAACCGTCAATATTCCTCATGAAATTATCTTGTTTGATAATGGTTCCGTTGCCGAGACGGTAGATTTTATTAAATTACATATTGATGGTCATTTTGATCATGTAAAGGTCATTTATAACGATACCAATCTAGGCCCTGCCGCTGGCCGGAGAGAGGCATTGCGCTATGCTTCTGGAGATTGGTTTATTATCTTTGATAATGATGAGCTTGCTGAGCCTGGTTGGTTAGAGGAATTATTGGTTAGAGCTTCATCCGATCAGAATATTGGCGCAGTTTGCTGTAAGGTGATTTTTCCTGACGAGAGCTTGCAGTTTAGCGGGGGAGAAATTAAATATCTTGATGATCAATTAGTACTCCTGGATCTCTATGACAAAGGCAAGAGTGTTTATGATTTGGAAAGCGCTCAGTTTAGGGAATGCGACTGGTGTCCGATTGGCGCTACATTGTTCACGGTAAACCCTGCACTGTTTTTACATGAAGGTTATCCCAATGTATTTGAAGATGCCGGTGTATCAATGGCATTGAAAAGAGCCGGCAAGCGCCTTGTTAATAGCCCAGGCTCATGGGTTTGGCATGAACACCTGGTTTATCGTAAAAACATAGACATGAAAGAGCTTTATGTTAATGATCGCTATGACCCCATAAAAATGCTGACTAGCCTGAAAAGTTTTTACCAAGAAAATGGCTTGATTATTAAAGATGAATACGTCTGGAGAGAGAATAGACTTAACAATTTATCGCGAAAAGAACTTATTGACTTATTAACCCAGGATGCGACAAGCAAACACGAGTAGCACGGACCACGGTAATGTGATCGGTATGGGTATTATGTCGGCAAATCCTCCGCCAACAGCACGAACGCCCTGGGCTTAAAACTCAAGTCTCGCGCCGCCTCATCGTGATCGAACACCAAATCCTGGTTCATTCGCTCCGCCATGGCTGTCGACCATTGCCGATAACGCGGCAGGCGGCGCAGCATAGCCGCCGCCAGGCGAAAAGCCCAGAGCGGGACAGTCAGCAAGCGCGGACGGCGGCCGAGGGCAGAAAACACTCGGGCGACCATGTTGCGATAAGCGAGCGTCTCGCCGCCGGAAATGTTGTAGGCGCGGTTCGCCGCGCAAGATGCCTGCAAAGCGGCCAGACATGCATCCGCGACATCGGCTGCATGGATGGGCTGGCGCAGGCCGTTGGCTTTGCCAAACACAGGAAAAAACCCAAAACGACGGATGAAGCGCGCAATCTCGGTGATATTTTTGTCCCGCCCCAAACCATAAATCAGCGTAGGCCGCAAAATGACCCATTCCACTCCACGGCTTTCCGCCCACTCCCGCACCCGCGCTTCGGCATCAGCAAGCCGGAGAGCGATGGCTTGTTCTTCAGCGTCGGTGGAATCCTTCTTGGTGAAACGGCTGGTAGAAGACAGTACCACCACACGCCGCACGCCCTGCGCATCAAGCAGGTCAAAATAATCCGGCAATACCCAAATAGGCGCAACACAAACCCAAAACGAAATACTCCCCTCACCCGCAAGCGGGAGAAGCCGTGATTTGGCGGCTGCCGTTTGACGGCGACGTCGCATGGCTAGCGGTTCATTCAGAGGGGTCGAGGAAGAGGAATCGAGCCGTCGCCACTCAATGCCATCACCGGACCGTCCAACCGCCTGCCGCGAGAACGCCCTCACCTGCCAACCGGCTTCAGTCATCAGCGGCAGTAGACATGCCCCCACTAAACTGGTCGCGCCAAGTACACCTACACGGTTTTTAATATCGGTATCAGCCACGCCCAAGTCCCAACGCCTGACCGGCGCGCTTGGCCGAATAATAAGCAATCATAAGGCCAAACCGCAGCCACACCCCTACCGTAACCAACCCCATCAGTACGCCGGGATACTGATGTCGAAAAAACTTGTGGTAAAACCGAATCATGCCCTTGTGCTTGTGCCACTCAACAAACATCGGCCTACTTCTACCGCAAACCCCTAACGCATGGGTAATTTGCGCCGACGGAACGAACAGTATCTTCCACCCTTTCTGTCGAAAGCGCATACACCAGTCCAGATCTTCACAATGTAAAAAATAGCCTTCGTCCCACTCCCCAACATCCTGCATCGCCTCACGTCTGACCATCATGCAGGCACCGGAAATCGCCTCCACCTCGATGAGATGATCGGGCAACGGTTGTTTATGCAAGTGAAAATCAAAGAACAGCTGCGGCCAACGATCCGAAAAACGTGCCAGCCCAAATGCGCGCACAAAAGAACGCCAAGGGGTGGGAACAGCCCGGCGACCACCGGCTTGTTCGGTTCCGTCCAAATTAGTAAGAAAGCCTCCCACCATACCAGCACGATCATCCGCACGCATAGCCTCCAACAATCGGGTCAGCGCACCGGATTTGAAGAAACAATCAGGGTTAAGGAACAACAAAAACTGAGCAGAAGCGGCACGAACCCCAATATTACAAGCCGTCGCAAAACCAACATTCGCTGGATTTTTAATAATTTGTACGTACGGCAATCCCAGTAAAGACTCCAAACTACCATCAGTTGAGGCGTTATCAACCACGATAATTTCTATTTCCAGCGAACAATTCCGCAACGAATCGACGCAGTTACGCAAGAACTCACCCGCATTGTAATTAACAATGATTGTTGAGATAACGGCACTCATATTTTACTTTTCACCCAATTTTGTAGTAGCCATCTTATCTATCTGCCGCCAAACCTCCCCGGTTGAAGCAATCCGAGTTTTTTGAAAAGTAACTATCGTAAATTGAAAATGCTATGTTAAAAATAAAATCAATAGGTCAATACTTTTAAGGCAGCTAATAATTAACAACAACGTGGGAAACCGCACATTTACGGGTTATTTGCTTCCAGCCAACCGTTGATTTCCTGTAAATTTTCTTCGGCTATCGAGCCGATGGCATGCATGAAACGGATACGGTTTTTGATGTAGTTGTATTTGGCTTGCGCGAAATCTTTTTTGGCCGAAAATTCATCCTGCTGCGCTTTGATCACGTCGCTGATGGTCACTACGCCGTAATGGTAACCGCGCTCCATCGCTTCCCGTGATTTAC
Organism: Methylobacter arcticus; assembly: GCF_050917435.1. NCBI lineage: Bacteria > Pseudomonadati > Pseudomonadota > Gammaproteobacteria > Methylococcales > Methylococcaceae > Methylobacter > Methylobacter arcticus. Next base: position 217,725 of record NZ_CP159583.1, on the reverse strand, counting down.
CGGCAGAGTCCAGCGCTTTTTGTGCGGCTTTGATATGCCTCGCATTGGCATTGGCACTGAGAAAGGCATCGCTGGTTTCTTTGGTGATGCCGCGAATGGCGGCTTCGTTGTCGTTTTTGCTGAGCTGCAAACGATGCTTGGCTTCAAACATTTGATGGGTGGTGGTGCCGCCTGAAAATAGGGGCACGGTGACGTTGATCGCAGCGACTTCGGTTTGTACGTTTGCGCCTAAATTTGCGCTTTGATAGCCGGTGTTGGTGTCATAATAATTCAGTTGCAAATCGGCGACCGGCAGGTATTTGGATTTCTGCACCGTCACATTATTTTCTGCCGCTTCTATGGCAATTTGTTTTGCCGAAATGGCCGGATTTTGGCTTTCCGCCATATCAATCCATTGCTGAAGATCGCCCTGGATTTCCTGATAATCGACACCATCCCGCAGCTTGTTAAGTTCCGCCGGACTGACGCCGGTTAATTCTCTAAGGCTTTGTTGCGCGGTCACCCGCTGGCTCTCGGCCAATATTTCGGTAGCAATAAGTTGATCAAGCCTCGCTTCTACGGCATAGAGGTCGGTGATTTTTAAGAGTTGCTTGGCATATTGTTTTTGTATCTGTTCAAGCTGTTTTTGCGCGGCCAATTTTTCTGTTTTGGCAAAATCGAGTTGATCTTCTGCTTCCAGTTCGTTGAAATAACGCTCCACCACGTTGAACATTAACTGATTATGCGCCTCGATAGCTTCTGCGGCGTATTGATCTTCCACTTTAGACGCACGCCGCCATTCCCAAAATTTGGCAAAATCGACCAAAGTTTGATTCAGCGAGACGTAATAGCGGGTACCGTGGAAGTTGCTGGTTGAATCCTGGCGGCTTCCGCTGACGGTTTGCTTGTTGGCAGACCAGTTGCCGCTGGCGCTGATTTGCGGCAACATTTGACCCAAGGCTTGGCCTTTTTGCGCCGAACCAATGTCAATTTTGACTTTAGCGCTTTGCAGTTGCGGATCGGCTTGCAACGCCTGCTCGTAAACACCCAGCAAATCTTCGGCTTGCGCCATTTGGCTGCACGCCAAAATGATCAGCATTAGCCCCTGTCTGTGTATATTCATATCGGTTAGTCTTCTATGAATGAGCGCGCAAAGAAATTGGTGGCGGGTTGGGCCAGGTATTCAAACAGCGTTCTTTCACCGGTATTAATCAAAACCTCAGCCGGCATGCCTGGCAGTAATTGCATATCACCCAGTTTTTTACGGCTGTCCGGGGTGAGTTCAATTCTGGCTTGATAATAGGCATTACCTTGTTCATCGGTCAGTCGGTCGGCGGATAAATGAATAACCTTGCCATCCATTTTGGGCGTTTTCGATTGTTTGAAGGCGCTAAAGCGAACTTCGGCCTGCAGGCCAACGGCAACCCGGTCAATATCCATGGGCGACACCTGAGCTTCTATGATCAGCTCGGCATCCTGGGGAACTATGTCAAGAATAGGATGCCCCGGAGAGATAACGCCATTTTCGTTATGCACCGTCAAGCCGAGCACCATGCCGCTGGCCGGCGCTTTGATCACAACGCGGTTAAGTTTGTCCTGGTTGGCTGCCAAGCGTTCCTGGGCATCGTTAAGCTGCCCCTGGGCTTCGCTGAGTTTGCCGGCGACTTCTTCCTGAAATTGTTTTTGTACTTGTAAAATTTGCAGTCGGGTTTCGCTGATCAGCATTTGATTGGTCGCAATTTCCGCGTTGAGTTGGGCAATTTCACCGCTTTGCATCGCATGATTGCGCTGCAAATCGCGTAACCGTTGCTTGTCGGCAAAGCCTTCGGCTAACAGTTCTTTCAGATCGCGAATTTCTTCAGCATAGGAGGCTGTCAGTTGTTTTTTGCTATCTATCTGCCCTCGGAGGCCGTTTATCTTGCTGTTGATCTGACCGACACGCTGATTCAGCACGGCGATTTGACCCTCGTACGCGCTTATTCTGGACTTAAAAACATTATTTTCAGCCAATTTTGCCTCGGCGATTCTAGGATCACTGGCATCATCAAGTAATGCGGGATAGTCAATTTGTTTAAGCCGATCTCTTTCGGCGCGCAGCCGCGCTACCTGAGCAGCAAGAGTGATATTTTGAGCGCGCGCTATTTCCAGTTGGGCTTTGATTTGAGTATCGTCAAGCAACAGTAATGGCTGGCCTTCTTTGACTAAATCACCGTCTTTGACCCGTATTTTTGCAATAATGCCGCCATCGAGATGTTGTACCGTTTTTCTGTAAGATTTTACCACGACAACGCCCGGCGCCAAGGCGGAGCTATCCATAGGAGCCAAAAACGCCCAAACGCCAAACACACCAAAGGTTGCAAAAACGATGGCCGCACCGATGTTGCGTATGCCTCGATCATTGGCATGCAAGACGGTAGACGGGTTATTTACTGCGGTTTTTTCTATCATAATGCTTCTATGTTATGCGGGTTGCGCTACAGGCGCGACCGCTTGTTGTTGCTGTTGTTGCAAATGGGCGATAACCTGATCTCTCGGCCCGTAAACGGCTAGCGTGCCTTCACTGAGAATTAACAGCTTATCGACTTTGGACAGGACACTATTACGATGGGTAATAATCAGTACGGTCGTTTGTTTTTCCTTAAGCTTGATCAGCGCCTTTTCCAGCGCGGCTTCGCCTTGTTCGTCGAGATTGGAGTTGGGCTCGTCCAGCACCACCAGTACCGGGTTGCCGTACAGCGCCCGCGCCAGACCGATACGTTGCCGCTGCCCACCCGACAAGTTGCCGCCGGTGGAGCCGATAAGAGTGTCGTAACCTTCGGGGAAGCGCAAAATCAGGTCATGGACATCGGCCATTTTGGCGGCCTCGACCACCTGATCAGGATCTATGTCGCCAAAGCGGGCGATATTCTCGCTGATAGTTCCTTCAAATAATTCAATATCTTGCGGCAGATAACCGATAAAACCGCCCAGATGCTCGCGATCCCAATTGAACACTTCGGCGCCATCCAGGCGTATAGCGCCGTTGGCGGTAGGCCAGATACCCAATATGGCCCGCGCCAAGGTCGATTTTCCGGCGCCGCTAGGCCCGATAACGCCGACAATGTCACCTTTTTCAATGACCAAATTGATGCCCTTGATGATGGGCAATTTACTGCCCGGCGGCACCACTACCGCATTTTCCAGCTGAAGGCGACCTTGCGGGTCGGGCAGCAGCATGCGGTCTTTCTCCGCCGGAATTTGCAATAAAATAGTATTAAGACGCTCGTACTGTCCGCGAGCACTGATAAAGCCTTTCCAGGTACCGATAATAAGATCGATTGGCGCCATCGCTCTGCCCATCAGAATGGAGCCGGCGATCATTAAACCGGGCGAGATTTCGCGCTCGATGACCAGATAAGCGCCCAAACCTAAAATCAGGGATTGCGAAGAAATACGGATGACTTTAGACAGGGCCGTTAGCAAACCGGCACGCGAACTGGCAACGGCTTGCAGTTCTAAAACCTTGACCGCGCCTATCATCCAACGCTGCCGTATTTTACCCAGCATGCCCATCGATTCGATAACTTCGGCATTTCTGAGATTTCTGCCCAGCGCGCCACGCGTCGCCATCGCGACATTGTTGGCTTCGCCGAGTATTTTGGTCGTGGCTTTTTCGGTGACGGCAGCGACAATGCACAACAAGATCGCGGTTAATATTGAAAACCAGCCGAACCACGGATGAAACATGAACAGCAATGCCAAATATACCGGCATCCACGGCGCATCAAAAAAAGCAAACAGGCCATTGCCGGTCAAAAACTGTCTCAAACCCGTCAGGTCGTCCAGCGGCTGGGTTGTGGCTCGCTGTCCTCCGGAATACAGTGATTGCTTAAAGGCGACTTGAAATAAGCGCTGATTTAACAGCATTTCCAGGCGGCTGCTGACTTTGACTAGAATTTGCGAACGCACCCATTCCAGTGAAGCCATGGTAATAAACAGTACGACCACTATCAGTGTCAACATCAATAATGTCGATTTATTACCGGTAGCAACGACGCGGTCATAGACCTGCAACATGTAGATAGAGGGCGTGATCATCAAAAAATTGATGAGTAGACTGAAACCGGCTGCGGATAGGAATGCGCCTTTACAAAGTTTAAGGGCTTCTTCTAAATCGGACTTAGTATTTATTTTCATTCCTGGATAACAACAATTTCAAACCTTATATTTTCACATATTTGGCATTGAATTAATAGAGAAGTATTTTCCTAACTGATGTTACGTACACCGGCTAAAAAAACGTATCATTTTAGCCGGTAGGGCGTAGCGTAACCCGACATTTTTCGCATGAAGCTGGGTTACGGCTAAAGCCTAACCCAACCTGCTATCCTATGCTTTTTCACCTGACATAACTGAGGTTACGCACTGCCTACAAAAAACACGGAAAATTTTGCTCCGCCTCCAATTCTTCACTCGTCGTTGTTTTCAGCAAGCTCAAATAAATACTCTCCATACTCGGTCTTAGCCAGTGCTTCGGCAGCTTTTATTAAATCCTGCCGGGTTAGCCAACCCTGATTGAAAGCAATTTCTTCCAGACAGGCGATTTTAAATCCCTGTCGATGTTCGACGGTTTGTACAAACTGGCCTGCTTCGATAAGGCTGTCATGAGTACCGGTATCCAGCCAGGCAAAACCGCGCCCAAGAATTTCTACATTGAGCTTTTGATTTTGCAGATAAACCCGATTAACTTCGGTTATTTCCAATTCACCGCGCTCTGACGGCTTGATTTGCTTGGCAACCTCAATGACCTGATTGTCGTAGAAATACAGCCCCGTTACTGCAAAATTTGAACGTGGCTGCGCCGGTTTTTCTTCAATGGATATGGCTTTATTGTTTTCATCAAACTCGACCACGCCGAAGCGTTCCGCGTCTTTGACTTTGTAGCCAAAAATGGTTGCCCCTTGGTTATGATCCATAGCGTGTTTTAAACTGGCAGTAAAGCCTTGCCCAAAGAAAATGTTATCCCCCAAAACCAGGCAAACATTGCTGTCTCCGATAAATTCCTCGCCGATCAGAAATGCCTGTGCAAGGCCCTCCGGTTTGGCTTGTACGGCATAGTCGAGCTGTATGCCGAAATCCGAACCATCGCCGAGTAGTTTTTTAAAGCTGAGCTGGTCTTCCGGCGTAGTGATAATCAGTATTTCCCGTATTCCGGCCAGCATCAGAACTGACAGCGGGTAATAGATCATCGGCTTATCATAGACCGGCAACAACTGCTTAGAGACCGCCTTGGTAATCGGATGCAACCTTGTGCCTGCGCCACCCGCCAGAATAATGCCTTTCCAGTTCATCATGCTTCTCCAAGTCCCAGTCTTTCGCGGCAGTAACTGCCATCTTGAATATGACGGCACCAATCCAAATTATTCAGATACCATTGCACGGTTTTTTTCATGCCGGTTTCAAAGGTTTCTTTCGGCGTCCATCCCAGTTGATCGGCAATTTTTGTCGCATCGATAGCATAACGAAGATCATGCCCAGGCCGGTCTTTAACATACGTTATCAGCTCCTGGTAAGAACCGATTCCACCCGGCTTATCCGGCTGAAGTTCATCCAATATGCGGCAAAGGGTTTGCACCACGCTGAGATTGGTTTTTTCGTTATGCCCGCCGATGTTGTAAGTCTCGCCAATTTTCCCTTTTTCCAGCACTAGCAGCAACGCTCGGGCGTGGTCATCGACATACAGCCAATCCCTAATCTGCTGCCCATTGCCGTAAACCGGTATGGATTTACCTTCCAGCGCATTCAGCATGACAACCGGAATTAATTTTTCCGGGAATTGATAAGGGCCATAGTTATTGGAGCAATTAGTCACTACAACCGGGAGGCCGTAGGTGCGCTGCCAAGCCCGAACAATATGGTCCGAGCTTGCTTTGGAAGCGGAATAAGGCGAGCTGGGCGCATAAGGCGTCTGTTCGGTAAAAAGGCTATCGTCATCGATTAAATCGCCATAAACTTCATCGGTGGAAATATGATGAAAACGGAATTGTGCTTTTTTAGCCTCTGGCAGAGATTGCCAATAGTGTCGCGCGGCTTCGACCAAGACATAAGTGCCGACGATGTTGGTTTCAATAAAAGCGGCAGGGCCATCAATAGAGCGGTCTACATGGGATTCCGCCGCCAGATGCATGATCGCATCCGGCCGGTATTCCCGGAGCAGTTGCTCCATCTTAGCCGCATTGCCTATATCGGCCTGTTCAAAGCTATAGCGGGAGCTGCTCTCTATCGGCTTAAGCGATTCAAGATTACCGGCATAAGTGAGCTTATCGACATTGATGACGCTGTGTCCTGTTTCTGTGAGTAGATATCGGATAAGGGCCGAGCCTATAAACCCCGCACCGCCGGTGATAAGTATTTTCATGTTTGTTGTCCTTAATGATGTACAGAATCGGCTATATCTTTCATACAAAGCGTTAAAGCTTGATCCCATGCAGGCATTTTCAAGCCAAAATGCTGTTCCAAGCGGCCTGTTGCCAAGCGCGAATTGGCTGGGCGCTTGGCCGGCAGAGGGTAAGCTGTAGTCGCTATGGGGTTAATCGTGTGGTTTTTTAATGCTTGGTTTTGCTGTTGCTGCGCAACATCAACAATCATCCGGGCAAAACCATGCCAGGATGTTTCGCCCGCTGATGTTAAGTTATACAGACCTGAGTTAAAACCGCCTTCGCGCCGTTCAAGCAGCGATTGCCGTAAGATATGCGCCGTTGTTTCAGCTATCAGTCGCGCCCAGGTTGGTGAGCCAATCTGATCGGCAACAATATTCAGCTCTTCGCGTTCTGCCGCTAAACGCAGAATACTTTTTAGAAAATTATGGCCTCTTGCCGCATAAACCCAAGAGGTCCGAAGCATCATGTAATCGACTCCACTGGCTTGTATAGCCTGTTCACCGGCTAATTTGCTTTGTCCGTAAATATTAACCGGATTCGGTACATCGTCTTCGGTATAAGCAGAAGTCTTGGTACCATCAAAAACATAGTCGGTTGAGTAATGAATCAACAAGGCACCGGTTTTTTTTGCGGCTTCCGCTAAAACACCGGGCGCTTCTGCATTAATCAGAAATGCCAAATCCTTTTCAGTTTCCGCTTTATCCACTGCGGTATAGGCTGCCGCATTGACAATGACATCCGCATTATATTTTTGCACGGCGTGCCGCAAACCATCAAGATCGGCAAGATCGGCTTGGGTACGGTTGACGGCAATGATTTCCCCCAAAGGCAATAACGCCCTGGCTAACTCCCAGCCCACTTGCCCGTTGCAGCCGGTTAACAACATTTTCATGCGAACACCTCGGCATCGCCAAAAGCCCGGCCTTGGGCATCCTTGGCGGAAAGCACGGGAACATAGTTTTGGGGCCAATCGATGCCAATGTCCGGGTCATCCCAGCGGATACAACGCTCGTGCTCCGGCGCATAGTACTCGGTGGTTTTGTATAAAAAATCGGCCTGCTCGGACAGCACTAAAAAGCCATGCGCAAAGCCCGGCGGCACCCAGAACTGCCGATGATTTTCTCCGCTTAACTCCACGCCAACCCAATGACCCAATGTGGCCGACGATTTTCGCAAATCGACCGCCACATCAAAAACACACCCTGCGGTGACACGAACCAGTTTTCCTTGCGGTTGTTTTATCTGATAATGCAAGCCTCTCAATACATTTTTACCGGATCGCGAATGATTATCCTGTACGAAGGTCGCAGCGACGCCGGTTAAATCATGAAAAGTTTGTTGATTATAACTTTCTAGAAAAAAACCGCGTTGATCGCCAAATACTTTAGGCTCAAGAATGAGTAAATCTGGAATTGCTGTTTGGATGACTTTCATATTGAAAACATAGTTAAGTGAAAAAAATGCCTTGCCTTATGCGCTCAATTGCCAAAATAATCTTTATCAGATGCGCCGGCGTATCGGCTTATCGCCAATGCTAACGCTAGCCATAAGGTTATAGTCAAGAAAGGGGCGGCATGCCTTATGCTGAGTATTGCCATTCATGAACTATGGATACCCGCATCCATACCGGCAAGGCAGCTGTGGCTGAGGTTTCTTGCTAATCAGGCCGTGAATTCAACGTTTGCTGCGTAAGACGGGAGTAAAAACACTACCAGCCTTACTCCAGCGAAAGGATAAACTCCCACTGGTCTTTGCTGACCGGCATGATGGATAATCGATTGCCCCGCCTTACCAGCGCCAAATCTGCCAGTTGTTCGTGACATTTCAATTCTTTAAGAGTGATGGTGCGCGACAGGGTTCTGAGGTATTTAACGTCAACCATCATCCAGCGAGGATGTTCATGGTCGCTTTTGGGATCGAAATGCGGATCATCCGGATCGAAAGCCAAAAAATCGGGGTAGCCTTCTTTAACAATTTCCATGATGCCGACGATGCCCGGTACATCACAATTGGAATGATAAAAGAAAACCGAGTCGCCCAGCTTCATATCGTCCCGCATCATGTTTCTGGCCTGATAATTACGCACGCCATCCCAATGTTCGGTCTGCTTGGGCTTGTTGTACAGATCGTTAATCCCGAACGCATCAGGTTCGGATTTCATCAGCCAGTAGTTCATGGGGATTTTGTTTTGCATAAGACTCTATTGTTAGGATGTATCTCCCGCCGGCGCCGTAATGTGCCATCGTCCTTGAACCGAAGGTTCAAGTGGGGACGTGGCTGGTAAATCAGGCTTCCCGTATAAAACGGGCATGCACACCAATACCGGTATCCGCCCCCGGGGTAAAAACAGGTTCAGGAACACCCAGCACACCCTCGAACGCTACAGGAGATACAGGACAATAGTTTAGCGTGTTTACTGGTTTTCTAAAACGTTTTCTATTTTGTGCGTCATTTTTGACAGACATTCGCTCAAACTTTGGTTGAGCGTGGCATTTTGACTTTTCATCAGCTGTAACTCATGAGCCAGATTAAGCGCGGCCATCACTGCAATCCTATCAGCGCCCGCCACTTTGCCGGAATCTCTCATTTGACGCATTTGCCTATCAAGCTGTTGTGCCGACTGGATCAGATCGTTTTGGCCATCAACTGTACAAGCGATTTTGTATTCTTTGCCCATAATGGTCAGGGACACAGGCTGGGGTTTGACGTTCATGAACCATTCTCCATTGCTTTCAGACGAGAAATCATCGCTTCAACTCGGGTTCTGGCCAGGGTGGTTTTTTCCAGTAGCTTGGCTTTTTCCCGAACCAAGGAATCCTGCTTGGTTTTCAGCGAACTGTTTTCATTTTTTACGCGGTCGTATTGCTCGATAAGCTGATCCAGCTTGTTTTCGAGGCCTTTTAACTCTACAGATTGATCTAATTGTATCATGGTGGTAACTAGGTTATTGCCAGCAAGTAAATACGTAATATTTTACGCCTTTACCGGGCGATTCAAGATGAACAAATGTGATTCACATTAACGATCAATGGTAGCATAAGCGATATTTTTAGTCCGCGATAGTGAAATTATTATGTGGAATTTATGACTTATCAAGTAATCAATACAATAGTTGTACGAAGCGATGCCGAACTCTCGGCCGCAGAAGCTCACGGTATGGCGACGGGCATGTTATGCGCCAATCAGCAGGCTCAGAGCGCCGAATGGTTAACCGAACTGTTTCGGCATGCAATACCGGCAGCCGATGAAGACCGCTCAACATTGGTGCATTTATTCGAGGAAACGCGAAGCTTATTGGCAAACGATGAATTCGAATTCGACTTGTTGTTGCCTGACGATGAGAACTTGCTGGGCGATCAGGTTGAAGCATTAACTTGCTGGTGCCGTGGCTTTTTATTGGGCGTGGGCTTTACCCATACTGCCTCTGACTTATCCAAGGAAGCGACCGAAATACTAAAAGACATTGCCGAATTCACCAAACTGGACATCGAGGCTGAAGGGGAAGAAGATGAGAGCGATTTTATGGAAATCACCGAATATATGAGATCGGCGGTTTTATTACTGTGTAGCGAATTAAATGACAAAGGTTCTTGAACCTTTCACCTTGAACCTTGAACCTTGAACCTGATTTAAAATGAAACAAAGTGAATTTAAAAAACGCCGCAAGCAATTAATGCAACAGATCGGCACCGGCAATATTGCGATTATAGGCAGCGCTGCCACCCGAACGCGCAACCGGGATGTGGATTATCCGTTCCGACAGGATAGCGATTTTTATTATTTGACCGGCTTTAATGAACCGGATTCCCTGGCCGTTTTTATTCCTGGGCGCAAACAAGGCGAATACATTTTATTTTGTCGCGAATTCGATGAAAAAAAGGCCTTATGGGAGGGCGCCCACGCAGGTCTTGACGGCGCTACCACGCATTATAAGGCTGATGATTCTTTCCCGATTGATGACCTGGACGACATTTTGCCGGGCATGCTGGAAGACAAGGCCAAGGTTTATTATCCTATGGGCCGTGATTCCGATCTCGATCACAGCTTATTGACCTGGATAAATCATATCCGCAGCCAGTCCAGAACCGGCGTCAATGCGCCAGGCGAACTGGTTTCGCTGGAGCATATTCTGCATGAAATGCGCCTGTTCAAGAGTCCCGAAGAACTCAAGCTGATGCGTCGCGCCGCCGATGTTTCTGCCAACGCCCATGCCAAAGCGATGCAAAAATGCAAGGCTGGGGTGTATGAGTATCAGATAGAAGCGGAAATGATTTATCATTTTATTCAGGATGGCTTGCGTGCGGTTGCCTATCCTTCGATAGTAGCCGGCGGAAAAAATGCCTGCGTACTGCATTACACTGAAAATGCCGATAAATTAAAAAACGGCGATTTACTGCTGATTGATGCCGGAGCGGAATGCGACCATTACGCCGCCGATATTACCCGCACTTTTCCGGTTTCCGGGCGTTTTAGCGAACCGCAAAAACTGCTGTATCAACTGGTTTTAGATGCCCAGACCGCAGCCATCGCACAGATCAAACCAGGACTGCCGTGGAATTTGGCGCATGATGCGTCGGTTGAGGTGCTCACCAAAGGCCTGGTAGCGCTGGGACTGCTCAAAGGCAAAGTAACAAAACTGATCAAGGATGAAAAATACAAGCAATTTTATATGCACCGGATCGGCCACTGGTTAGGCATGGATGTGCATGATGTCGGCGACTATAAAGTCGATAAGGAATGGCGCTTACTCGAACCCGGTATGGTGCTGACCATAGAACCGGGCTTGTATATCCCGGTAGATTGTCTGACCGTTGATAAGCAATGGCGAGGCATAGGCATACGCATTGAAGATGATGTGCTGGTAACCGACCAGGGCTATGAGATTCTGTCCGCTGGCGTCCCTAAAACGATTGAAGACATTGAAAGTTTAATGCAGGCAAGCTGATGCAACATGATTATGACCTAGTGATTATCGGCGGCGGCTTGGCCGGTAACTGCCTGGCTCTGGCGTTAAAAGACACCGGACTGAAAATGGCGATAGTTGAAGCCAGCACCGCTGAACAGTTGGATGACGCTGCTGCCGGCGACCGGGCTTTGGCTTTGGCCGCCGGTACCGTAAAAATGCTGGAGGCGCTGGGTATCTGGCAGAGTATTAGTCAGGCCGCTACCGCTATTAAAAACATCCACATTTCCGACCAGGGTCATTTCGGCAAAGTCCGTCTTTCGGCGCAACAAGAAAACGTGGCGGCGCTAGGCTATGTGATTAGCGCACGGGATATTGAGACCCATGTCGCCAAGCTGGTTAATGCGGCCAATATAGAACTGGTTTGCCCTGCCCGTCTGGTGGGTTTAATGGCCGGCAATAGTGCCGTCAATGTCAGCTTAAAACGTGGCGATGCTTCATTAAACTTATCCGCTCGGTTGCTGGTCGGTGCCGACGGCGGCAATTCTTCAGTGCGCAAGTTGCTGGAAATAGCGCAACATATAACCGAATACGAACAGACCGCATTAGTCACTACAGTCCAATCATCCCTGCCCCATAACAATACCGCATTCGAGCGTTTTACCGCTTCCGGGCCGCTGGCCTTGTTGCCGGTGAATACCAATCATTGCGCGGTGGTCTGGACGCGTAGCAGTGAAGATGCCGATGCACTGATGTCCGGCAGTGAGAGCGATTTTTTAGCCGAGCTTCAGCAGTGTTTCGGTTATAAATTGGGCAAATTTAGCTTGGCCGCTCCTCCAAGAGCATTCCCCTTGTCGTTGATACGGGCCGAAAAAATGTTAGCGAATCGAACCGTGATTATCGGCAATGCCGTACATCAGCTGCATCCGGTTGCAGGACAGGGATTTAACCTCGGCCTGCGCGATGTTGTGCAGCTGGCCGAAATGATCATCAACCAGCATCAGGCAAATCAAGATATTGGCGACGCCGAGTTCTTAACGGCCTATGCACAATCCAGACAGAAAGATCACGACCGAACCATCGGCTTTACCGATACGCTAGTGCGGATTTTTTCGAACGACTGGCTGGCATTGGCAGCCGTTCGCAATGTCGGCTTAGCGATACTGGATCATATTCCTACCGCAAAAACCTTACTGACCCGTCACGCGATGGGACTGGCCGGACGCTTGCCCAGGCTAGGCAGCAGGAGATAGGATAATGACTCATCATTATGAAGTCATTGTTTGCGGCGGCGGCATGGTGGGTGCAGCAACAGCTTGCGCCTTGGCGCATGGCGGCATCAAGGTGGCGTTACTGGAGCGGTTTAACCCGGAAAGACAATGGCCGCCGGAACCTATTGATATTCGCGTCTCCGCACTAACCAAAGCCTCCCAAAACATCCTGGAAATGTTGGGTGCATGGCCGGGCATGCTGCAGCGCGGCGTTTGCGCGTATCGGGACATGCGCGTGTGGGATGCCGGTGCCGACGGTGAATTGCATTTTGATTGCGCTGACACCCCTTTTTCTGAGCTGGGCCATTTAGTCGAAAACAGGGTCGCCGTTGCCGCCCTTTGGGATCAGCTGGACGCCCTGCCCTCGGCCACTTGCATTGCCCCGGCAAAAGTTATCGATATGCAGCTTAACGAAAACAGCAGGCAACTGCGCTTGCAAGACGATCGAACCCTTGAGGCTGATTTGATTATTGCCGCCGACGGCCGTGATTCAACATTAAGAGCCATGGCGGGTATAGCGGTAACCGGCTGGGACTATCACCAGGATGGCCTGGTCGCTACAGTAACCACTGAAATGAGCCATCAGTTCACCGCATGGCAACGTTTTTTGGCTGAAGGGCCATTGGCTTTTTTACCGCTAAATAATGGGCAATGCTCAATTGTTTGGACCCTCAGTTCAGCAACGGCAAAAAAATACCTGGCGCTTGCCGACAAAGACTTCCTACAGGTTCTTGAGCAAGCCTCCGGCGGCATTCTTGGAAAGATGCTAGACGTTGGTCCGCGCGCTGCATTCCCTTTACGCTTTCAATACGCAAACCGCTATATTGATCAAGGTTTTGCCTTGTGCGGCGATGCCGCTCATGCGATGCATCCACTCGCCGGCCAAGGTGTCAATGCAGGGCTGTTAGATGCCGCCGCTATTGCCGAGCTGGTCATCCAAACCAAGCAGGAAAAAAGGCCGCTATCCAGCTCACGCTTCTTGCGTCGTTATGAGCGCTGGCGTAAAGGCGATAACCTGATGATGATGTCGACTATGGATGCGCTCAACAAGACCTATCGCATAACTGCCGAGCCTTTAGTCGGCTTGCGCTCCGCAGGGATGAACCTGGTTAATAGCTCGGTACTGGCCAAGACTTACTTTAACAACTACGCCATGGGCTTGCGTGATGATTTACCTAAACTGGCAAAAAGGCAAATATGCTGGTAATCGCCAGTTTTTAGTACTAAGTACCGGCTAGGATTACCGTTTTTCGAATTAGAGTTTTGCCTGCACACCGGCTTCTGGTATATTCCAGCACTAGCGATACGGTTTACCTGCTTGGCCTGCTGACCGATGGCGCTTAACGATAAAGCACTAAAGAACAAAAAAATGTAACGACTCAGCGTTAAAAAAATAGAACGCAGATGCCAAAAGTAGGCGCCTCTAGGCGACGCTGATAATTAAGATAAAAAACAAGATTTTTTTGAGTTATCCGCGTTCTGTTATGTTGATGACTACGTAGTTACAAAAAAATTAACCTAAAAAGGTGGAGAGCCATTATGATTGAAGGGTTGTTTATATTAACGACTATTTTTGTTGCCTATGTTGTTTATGTGATGATAGGCGAACAGAAAGCAACGGCTAAATCCAAAGCGCCACAGGCAAAACCTGAAGTTCAAGCCGCCGCCGTGGAACTGCCAAAACCCCAGGTTGCTGTTGCAACAGAAAAACCAGTCGCAATTAAACCGGCTGCGGCTAAAACGGTAGCGCCTAAAGCCGCAACACCTAAGCCTGTAGCCGCCAAAACGGCTGCGCCTAAGGTAGCGACTAAAGCTGCGGCAGCCAAGGCAACGACAGTCAAACCGGCAACCGTTAAAAAAATCCCCGCACAGGTCACGGCCAAGAGCGCAGGATTAAAAAACCCACAAACAGCCGAAATTGCTACGGCCTATAGTAATTACCGATTCACCAAGCGCTGGATAAAAGACGCATTGGTTGCAGAAGGATTACTGGAAAAAGTCTATAAAAATAATGAACTGAATACTGAGACTGAAGCGACAATAAAAGACGCTATAGGTAAGTTCGAAGCCATGGATAAATATAAGGCTTAGGTATTCCTGATTACCCATAAAGAACAGCCAATGTTACAAGAATGTCTATACTGACAGTATCTACCATACGGATGGGATAACGTCATGAAAAACAAAGTTCAATTTCAAAAAGGCTATAGCCTGGGCGAGTTCATGAAAAATTATGGGAGTGAAGGGCAATGCCGAAAAGCCTTGTTTCATTGGCGCTGGCCTCAAGGCTATGTTTGCCCTGAATGCGGTGGGCAAAGCTACTGCTCCCTGAAAACACGAGTGGTTTATCAGTGCAATCACTGCCACCATCAACATTCCCTCATTAGTGGCACCATTTTTTCTGCGACGAAACTCCCGTTAACAACTTGGTTTCTCGCGATCCACTTGACCACACAAGCAAAAACTGGCGTTTCTGCCCTTTCACTGCGCCGTCAATTAGGTGTTTCATACAATACCGCCTGGAGCATCAAACAGAAGCTGATGCAGGTAATGAAGGAGCGTGATGATAGTAAGCCGTTATCCGGCGTCATCCAACTGGATGACGTGTATTGGGGCGGCGAACATCGGGGAGGCAAGCGTGGACGGGGTTCACCCAACAAAACACCTTTTGTGGCGGCTGTGTCGGTCAACGAAAAAGGACATCCTATTGCCATGAACATGACTGTGGTCAACGGGTTCCGCTCCAAAGAAATCACTCGTTGGGCGAAGCGCCATCTTAGCACCGACAGTCACGTGGTCTCGGACGGACTGGCCTGTTTTGCCGCTGTTACCAAGGCAGGATGCCAGCATACCAGCATCGTAACCGGTGGAGGCCCTGAATGTGTCTCGCTGGAACCCTTCACTTGGGTCAATACGATGATAGGTAATGTCAAAAGGTCGATTGACAGGACTTATCACGCTATCAATCATAAACACCTTCCGCGCTATTTGGCAGAATTTTGTTATCGCTTCAATCGGCGATTTGTCCTTGAGGATATGCTGCCCCGCCTATGTTACGTTGCAGTCAGAACACCACCTATGCCTATGCGGCTACTGAAGATGGCTGAGGATTATGGGTAATCAAGTAGGTATTTGAGGTTCAAGGTTCAAGGTTCAAGGTTCAAGGTTCAAGGTTCAAGGAATATTGTAAGGGTGGCCTGATTGGCTGCCTTTTTTTATTGCGCTTTAAAACGCCTTTTACCGGCTCTATCCGATATCCAGCTTGTTCAAGCGATAGCGTAACGATCTGAAAGATAGCCCCAGCTGCTTGGCGGCGGCTGTTTTATTCCCTTGAGTTTCTTCCAGCGCAACAGAGAGCGCTTTTCTTTCGATTTTTTCCAAATGCTCTTCCAAAGATCCTAAGGCTAGATCAAAATCCGACGACTTAGTAAGATCATGCGTACCTACCGGCAGACTCAAATCATCGCTCTCTATGCGATTGCCGTCATACAGCGCCAAAGCTCTTTCCAGGACATTTTCAAGTTCACGCACATTGCCCGGAAAATGATACCGTTGTAATGCCGCTGCTGCGGCTGCCGATAAGGCGGGCTGATCCTGTTTGTCGGCAGCGGTCAGTTTGGCCAATATGTGCTCGGTAAGAAGCGGTATATCGCCAAGTCGCTCACGCAAGGGGGGGACATGAAGATCGATGACATTGATACGGTAATATAAATCCTGCCTAAAACTGCCGTCCCGAACCATGTCGTTAAGGTTTTTATGGGTGGCGCTGAGCAAACGAATATCGACCGGGATTTCCTGTTGCTCGCCAACCGGGCGAATCTTTTTTTCCTGGATGGCGCGCAACAGTTTGACTTGCAAAGACAGCGGCAAATCGGCAATTTCATCGAGAAATAAAGTGCCGCCTTCTGCGGCCTGGAACAAGCCTTTTTTGTCGCTGACCGCGCCGGTAAAACTGCCTTTTTTATGCCCGAAAAACTCGCTTTCCATCAGTTCCTGCGGGATGGCTCCGCAGTTAATCGCGACAAAAGCATGGTCGCTACGAGAACTGTGCTGATGAATCAACCTGGCGACCAACTCTTTACCTGAACCTGATTCGCCGCTGATATAGACCGGAGCCTGACTGCGGGCGAGTTTATTTATTTTTGCCCTGATCTCCCGCATGATGAATGAGTCGCCCAGCAAGGTGTGCCGGGATCGTCTTTCTTTAGTGGGACCGGCAGCGGAAAGTTTTAACGCATTGTTTACCAGCAACCTAAGTGCGGGCAAATCAACCGGTTTGGAAACAAAATCGAACGCGCCTTTTTTCATCGCCAGAATAGCCGACTCCATGTTGCCGTGTGCGGTAATAACGGCAACCGGTATCGGAACGGACAGCGTTTGTATAAAACCGACCAACTCCAGGCCGTTGCCGTCAGGCAGCTTCATGTCGGTCAGGCAAAGATCGAAGGACTTTTGTTGCAATAATGCTTTGGCATCGCCTATATTTTCGGCGCCGCAAGTTTGGATATTCATTCTATTCAGGGTGATTGCCAGCAGCTCCCGAATATCGGGTTCGTCGTCTACAATCAAGGCCAGTGGTTTTTTCATCGTAATGTCTGTTCCGCGTTCAACAAGCACAGTCTAAAACAGCTTCGCTTATCGTCGGTTAAATAATAGTTCAATTTTGCCTGATTTAATTCGGCTAATTCTTTGGAGATATAAAGCCCTAAGCCTGTGCCGCTGGACGATGTGGTAAAAAAGGGTTCAAACAGGTGAATTTGCTGTTCACTGCTAATGCCGGCACCATTATCGATGATGGCTATGCAGGGCGCCTGTTGTAAGGAAAACACCTGTAAAATTATCGGCCCGGCCTCAGGATTGCCGTATCTCAGTGCGTTGCGGCATAAGTTGTCCATAATCTGTCTTAAATGATCGGGATCTATCAGCACACAGACCGATTCAACAGGATATGAAAGAGCGAAGGCGTCCCTATTCACAGCATGTTCGAGCGTGAAATTCTCCAGGTAATTATCCAGCCACGGCTTTAAATAAAGTTGCTCCCGTCTTGAATCGGTTCGTCTGGACAGCTGTAAAATATCTTCAATAATATGGTTGACGCGAACTGAATGGGTCTGGATGATTTGGGTCAAGCGCTTATCCTGAACGGATAACAGCGGATTTTCCGCCAGTAATTGTCCGGCATGGCTGATCGCGCCTAAGGGGTTGCGTATTTCGTGGGCAATACTGGCGGTGAGTTGACCCAGCGAGGCCAGTTTGCTTTGCTGTACCTGCTGGTTATAAAGCGCAATATCCTCAAGAATAATCATGTAAAAAAACTCATTTCCTGTCGGCAAAGGCATGAACCGGCTATGAACTTGGGACTGATCCGGCAATTCGAGCAGCACCAGATTCTGTTCAGAATCAGCTAACCACGTTTGAAATGCCAGCGACAAATGGCTTGAAATATCGCTTAAATTAACCGGTAGTGCCGCTAAATTTACCAGCCGCAAGGCCGACTCATTGGCCATTTGAATGCTTTGCTCTTTGTTGGTGATAATGATGCCTGATTGCAGGTGCTGAATAATGTACTTGTTGAGATCTTCCAGTTTGGTGATAGTTCGTTTTTGCTGATCGGTAAGCTGTAATATTTGTTCGCTACGCTTTGCCAGAATATAGGACAGCAACGCAATGGTAAAAAATGCAGCACCCAGCATGCCGGAATTGGTATAAGAGGTCGAATTGAAGCTGTGCATATAATCGGCAAGGATTTGTTCCGCCAACACCGCCAGACTGGCCAAGGCAGCAAAAAACATCGCGCAACGGCCGCCGATCAATAACCCGCCAGCGGCGATGGAGACCGCAAGCAATACGCCCATGCCGCTGTTAACGCCGCCGGAGGCATGCATGATCAAGGTAAGTATCAGTATGTCGGTAACAATAAGCAGCTGCGCTTGTGCGGTGTAGCTGGTGAGTCGCCAGACTATGCAGACACCGGAGATGATTGAGAGTATCAGGTAGCTTTGGCTGCTGTAAGTGAATAATTTGCTGTCGTACGCACCGAGCAATGAAGCGTTGGTGTCACTGTAAAACAAACTGACAAACAGGCCGGCCAGGATTAATCGATAGCCTAAAAAAACTTTCAGCAATAACCAGGCTTGTTGGGCAGGAATTCCGTAGCCTTTAGAGAATGGGCAGGGAAAGACGGTCTCATTGGAATTTGACGGCATAGTTGTTTTTAGAATAGCGTTTTGCAGGGACTTGGTTAAAATGCTCAGTAACGCCTTTAATCGTAACATTTAGTTATCATCTGAGTGAAGAATACCCGCCGGACCTTACCGGTCAATCCAGGAGCAATCAATGAATATTCATGAGTATCAGGCTAAACAGTTGTTTTTGCATTACGCGATACCGGTGCCTGATGGCAAACAGGCGACAACCCCCGAAGCGGCCGAACAGGTTGCCAAGGAACTGGGCGGTGACGGTTGGGTGGTTAAAGCTCAGGTTCATGCCGGCGGTCGGGGCAAGGTCGGCGGGGTAAAGCTGGCTAAAACTCTGGCTGAAGTGGCCGAGTTTAGCCGGGGCATGCTGGGCAAGCGCCTGGTTACCAAGCAGACCGGCGCGGAAGGACTGCCGATTAACTCGCTGCTGATAGAAAAAACTTACCCGATCAAGCGCGAATTATATTTGAGTATTCTGGTCGACCGGAGCAGCGAACGCATTATTTTTATTGCCTCGGCCGCAGGCGGCATGGATATCGAAACCGTCGCCCACGAAACGCCTGAACAGATTATCTCGGTTCCCGTGCATCCGGCCGCCGGCTTGCAAGGCTATCAATGTAGGAAAGCCGCCTATGCCTTGGGACTTAAAGGCCAGCAGATCAAAGCCTTAGGAAAAATCATGCAAGGCTTGTACGACCTGTTTTTAGCCAAAGACGCCAGCCAAATTGAAATTAATCCGCTAATAGAAACCGACAGCGGCGAGCTGATAGCGCTGGATGCCAAGATCAATTTCGACGATAACGCGGTTGAAGCGCATCCCGATATAAGGGCGATGAAAGATGCCGAACAGGAAGATGAAAAAGAAAACAAAGCCCAGCAATTCGGGCTCAATTACATTACCCTGGAAGGCAATATCGGCTGCATGGTCAACGGTGCCGGACTGGCGATGGCGACCATGGATCTGGTCAAACTCAAAGGCGGACAACCCGCCAATTTTCTTGATGTCGGCGGCGGCACCAGCGTTGAAAAAGTTTGCGAGGCGTTCAAGCTGATCTTGTCGGATCATAGCGTCAAAGCCGTGTTGGTGAATATTTTCGGCGGCATCGTCCAATGCGATATTATCGCGGCGGGCATTTTAGCCGCTGTCGAACAAGTTCATGTCACCGTACCGGTGGTAGTGCGTCTGGAAGGCACCAACGCCGAACAGGGTAGAGCCTTGCTAAGCAACGCCGGATTGAATCTTTATGCGGCGGATGATTTGGCGCACGCCGCAGAACAAGTTGTAGCATTTGCGGAGGCCGCATGAGTATTTTAATCGACAAAGACACCAAAGTGATTTGCCAGGGTTTTACCGGCAAGCAAGGCACTTTTCATTCCCAGCAAGCGCTGGATTACGGCACCCGATTAGTCGGCGGCGTGACGCCGGAACGCGGCGGCGAAACCCATTTGGGCTTGCCGGTGTTCAACACCGTACAAGACGCAGTGAACGCTACCGGCGCCACCGCCAGCGTCATTTACGTGCCGCCTTTTTACGCGGCTGACGCCATTCTGGAAGCTGTCGATGCCGGTATTCAACTGATTGTCTGTATCACCGAGGGTATACCGATACTGCAAATGTTGCGCGTTAAAGCGGCGATGGCCGGCACCGGCGCCTTGCTGATCGGTCCCAACTGCCCCGGCATCATTACCCCCGGCGCCTGCAAAATCGGCATCATGCCGGCTAACATCCATCTACCGGGATCCATCGGCATCGTGTCGCGCTCCGGCACCTTAACCTATGAATCGGTGCATCAAACCACCGTGCAAGGCCTGGGACAAAGTACCTGCGTCGGCATCGGCGGCGATCCGATACACGGCATGAACTTCGTCGACGTGCTCAGCCGTTTTCAGGCTGATGACCAAACTAAAGGCATCGTCATGGTCGGTGAAATCGGCGGCGGCGAAGAAGAAGAGGCCGCAGAATACATTAAAGCCCACGTCACCAAGCCGGTGGTTGCTTATATCGCAGGACTTACCGCGCCTCCCGGCAAGCGCATGGGTCATGCCGGGGCGATTGTGACCGGCGGCAAAGGTACGGCGGAAGGCAAGGTCGCGGCGCTTAAAGCGGCGGGGATTGAAGTAGTGAGTTCGCCGACCGATATTGGCGTGGCGATGAAAGGGTGTTTGTAAAATTGAACCGTTCAAACCATAAAGGTATGAGAGTATGAATGATGTCTGAGCTTGAATGTATTGAAATCTGTGCAGGTGCCGGTGGCCAAGCATTGGGGTTAGAGCGCGCGGGATTTGGCGCGCAAGCCTTGGTTGAAATTGATGGTCATTGCTGCAAAACCTTACGCTTCAATCGCCCAAACTGGAATGTTATTGAAAGTGATGTGAAGGAGTTCGACGGTACAAAATACCAAGGTGTTCAATTGTTGGCTGGCGGCGTACCGTGTCCGCCGTTTTCTAAGGCAGGTAAACAATTGGGCAAAGATGATGAGCGTGATTTGTTTCCAGAAGCATTGCGGCTTGTTGATGAAATCAGGCCTAATGCAGTCATGTTGGAAAACGTGCGTGGCTTTCTTGATGCCGTATTTGAAGACTATCGCATTACCTTGAAGCGCAAATTGCAACGTATGGGTTATGTTGTCGATTGGCGTTTATTGAATGCTTCAGACTATGGTGTTTCGCAGTTACGCCCTCGTGTTGTGATCGTCGCCATTAAAAAAGATTTGGCCGCTAATTTTAATTGGTGTACCCCCCGTGATCATAACCCACCTACTGTTGGTGAGCTGTTGCTCGATCAAATGAATTCTGGTGGCTGGCGTGGAGCAAGAAAGTGGGCGAAAGAGGCTGATGATATTGCGCCAACAATTGTGGGCGGCTCTAAAAAACACGGTGGCCCTGATTTGGGGCCAACACGAGCCAAGAAAGCATGGGCGGCATTGGGGGTTAACGGTCATACTATTGCTAATGAAGTACCTGAAAAAGATTTTGTTGGTATGCCACGCTTAACCGTGGAAATGGTGGCGCGTATTCAAGGTTTCCCCGATGATTGGAAGTTCTTGGGCAAAAAAACACCTGCATACCGTCAAATTGGTAACGCTTTTCCGCCACCGGTTGCTCACGCAGTGGCGTCACAAATTCATAACTGTTTAACAGCTAGAAAACTATTTGCAATGGCAGGATAAGAAGTTTAATAATGGCAAAATTAATTGGAGCAAAAGCAAGATTACGCGAACATTTCTTGAATAATATTGGTCGTGTAATGGATTCTGAAGAATTACGGGAAGTTTGTAGCAATCAAAGCGAATGGGCGCGGCGTGTTCGTGAGCTACGAACAGAAGAAGGTTACCAAATTCTCACCCACAACGACCGTAGCGATCTAAAGCCAGGACAGTACATCTTAGAAAATCCGAAACCACAACCCGCATTCGAACGTGCAATTTCAAAAGAAACTAGAGCTTTCGTTCTTGATCGTAACGGTTTTACTTGTCAAATGTGCGGCGCCGTTGCCGGAGAAGCTCATCCATACGACCCATCAAGAAAAACACGCTTACATATAGGGCATATTATCGACAAATCACAAGGCGGCGATGATAGTGCTACAAACTTACGGGCATTGTGTTCTGTGTGTAACGAAGGGGCTTCAAACTTAACTCTTGACCGCCCATCCAGTCAAAAATTACTCATACAAGTTAGACGAGCAAAAGGTGGGGATCAAGTTGAATTACTAAAGTGGTTAATTGGTAAATTTCCAAAACAAGCTAAAGAATTCCTCGAATGATCCTAAAAATAGCCCTGGCCCAAACCAATTTCCTGGTCGGCGATATAAGCGCCAATGTTGATAACATAGTCAAAGCCGCCCTTCATGCCCGCGATCAATTGGGCGCCGATATGATCGTTTTTCCTGAGCTGACGATTACCGGCTACCCGGCGGAAGACTTGTTATTGCGCACCGATTTTATTACCGCCGCCAATAATGCGCTTTATCAACTGGCCGACCGCGTGACCGATATTGCGCTGATCGTCGGCTTTCCCGAACGCGACGGCGACAAGCTGTACAACAGCGCGGCAGTATTGCATCAGGGCGCGATAACCGCCTGTTATCGCAAGCGGGCGCTGCCCAATTACGGTGTGTTTGATGAGCAGCGTTATTTTACGGCAGGCAATCAGCCCTGCGTATTTGAGTTCAATGGCACCTTTATCGGCCTGACCATTTGCGAAGATGTCTGGCGACCCGGCATTATTGAAGACAACAAACAAGCGGGAGCCGAGTTGCTGCTGACCCTTAACGCCTCGCCGTTTAATTCGGGAAAAATCCATCAGCGCGAAGCCATTGTTTGCAGCCAGGTTAAAGCCGCACAGATTCCGTTGGTGTATGTCAATCAGGTCGGCGGTCAGGATGAATTGATTTTCGACGGCGCGTCTTTTGTTGTTGCTGCCGACGGCGACATTGTTTTCCGTGCCGAGGAGTTTAAAGAGCAGATCAGCGTAGTCGAGTTTGATGGCAGTCATCCGCTAAAAAATACGTGTGCGCCGCTTTATGCTGAGGTTTCCAGCGAGTATCAGGCGCTGGTATTGGGCATTAAAGATTATGTCAGAAAAAACGGTTTTCAGGGCGCGATTTTAGGGCTGTCCGGCGGCATCGATTCGGCTCTGGTGCTGGCTTTGGCCGTTGATGCCTTAGGCGCGGATAAGGTTGAAGCGGTATTGCTGCCGTCGCGCTATACACAGGACATGAGCAACGAAGATGCGGTGCTGGAAGCGGAAGCCTTGGGCGTACACCACCATACCATTCCGATAGAACCCGCCGTTAATGCCTTTACCGGCATGTTGGCCGATATTTTTGTCGGCACGGCCAAAGACGCCACCGAAGAAAACATTCAGGCGCGTTGCCGCGGCGTGGTGTTAATGGCATTGTCGAACAAGCAAGGCAAGCTGTTATTAACCACCGGCAACAAGAGTGAAATGAGCGTCGGTTACGCGACCTTGTACGGTGACATGTCCGGCGGTTTTGCGCCGATCAAGGATGTGCCCAAGCTGCTGGTTTATCAATTGGCTCGTTATCGCAACACCTTATCTCAGGTGATACCGGAACGGGTCATTATCCGTCCGCCTTCGGCCGAACTGGCACCGGATCAGGTCGACGCGGATTCATTGCCGCCTTACGACGTGCTGGACCCGATACTGGAGCGTTACATTGGGCAGGATCAATCTGCCGATCAAATCATTGCTGCCGGATTCAGCCGTGAAGACGTAGCCCGAGCCATCAGCCTGGTAGACCGCAACGAATACAAACGCAGACAATCTCCGCCCGGCATCAGGATTACCTCCAGAGCGTTCGGTCGCGACCGACGCTACCCGATCACTTCCGGTTATAAGGGAATTTAAGCCAAATTAAATACCCTGGGCGACTGGCCGGTCGCCTAGGCGATGATTAAGAAGGCAATACCCTTTCTCAATTCAGGTCTATTTGTAATACAATGGGCCGGTTTACAACCGTTTGTTTCGATCACCAAATGTTCCTGCCGGCGGATTATAAAAACAAGGCTATAGCTGCGTTGGCTGACGATATTACCTGTTGATTTTCAATAGAAACATACTTTCTAACAACTCGCATAGCCCATAAAACATTACTGCTACCTCAGCTATATTCCAGAGTAGACAGTATTTAATAATTTAAAAAAGGTCAGTTTTATGTGTTGGAGTGGTGAAGCATCCGGTGTTTTAGCCGTCGCAGGTCTTAGTACCGCAGCTTATGTTGCGCTTAAACAGGGGGAATCAAAAGAACTCTGGGTCCCGTTAACTTATTTTGCCTTAATGGAGTTATTACAGGCGATAACCTACGTCTATATCGATTTATGCGACAATCCCAATAATCAGATACTCACACTTTTGGGCTATCTGCACGTCGCGTTCCAACCGTTTTTTGTCAACATGGTCGCAATGTATTTCATCCCGGAAAGCGTCAAACTGAAAATACAAACCACGGTTTATACCATCTGCGGCATCGGTACGCTGTTCATGCTGATCAAAATGTACCCTTTTGCCTGGGCAGGAACTTGCAACATCGGCATAGAAGGTTTTTGCGGACCGAGTATCTGTTCCACCTCCGGTTCCTGGCATATCGCCTGGCAAATGCCGTTGAACGGTTTGATGTCAGATCCGGTCGCCTGGCTGTTAGGCTTTAACTGGGGTTTGCATGCCTTTACTTATATCGCCGTCGCTTTTTACCTGCCGCTGATGTACGGCTCGTGGCGTTTCGTGGGTTTCCATTATTTAATCGGCCCGTTTATTTCCGACCTTACCACCACCGATCCCAACGAATATGCGGCGGTTTGGTGCTTGTTTTCCATCGCTTTATGCGTATCGGTCATTAAATCCCCGATCAGAAAACACCTGCACGTTAAAACCTGGCCTTTTTATAAAAAGTATATTGGCGATTCGCTGTAGCTTCCAGGTTTTGGCTGCCGGCTTAAGGTGCCGTGTTAATAGGCATACGGAGTGCAAGCTTCGCTTGCAAACAGGCAAAGCCTGTACTCCGAACCGGCTATGGCCGGACGGACATGAATAATCGTAAACCAAAATAGTTGAGATCAATGTGGGAGCGATGCCTTCGTCGCGATGAGGGCATCGCTCCCACATTGATAGGCTATCAGTGCCGGCAAATTTTAACTGGTTGTCCCGTCCAAGCCGGACGGAGCTTGCAGGCAACAAGATACTTGCCCCGTCTACATTACTTTTTCCCTAAGCGTTTTTGTTGATTTATCCTCGAACGCAGCCATTGCAATAAGGTTACTCCGCGCTTGATAACATACGGCGCATAGGTTTTTGCCCTTTGCAGCAGTAATACCAGCAGCCGAAAAAGCATCATCCCTAGTCGATACAGCGCTTGTTGCACTCGATAAAATAAGGGTCGCAGCGCCGCAAAATTCAGTTCTCTATCCCTGATGTTGCCGCGCCGATGCAGCCAGCGTAGCAAGCCGCTGACATACAGAACGAACAAGCCGATACCGGTAAGAAACCAGAGCAACCGGCCGGTCGCGCCAAAAGCCTCGCCGGTGTGCAGCGGCCATATCCAGGTGGTAAAAACTTCACCCTGATTAAATCCCGACGGGTCGCGCACTTCTTTAATCTGTCCGCTCCAGCGATCCACCCAGACTGTGGTGTAGGGATGCCGAAGATTGATTTCATTGCCTTGCCGCAAGTTAATTCGATAAATTCCGCTGTCACCGGCGGGCGTGGTCACACGTCTGAGTTCGGCTCTCGGAAACGGGCCGCGTGCGATGAATTCCGCCGATTCCAAGGCGACCGGGTGATTATTCGGAATCGCCGAGCTGATGATATTTTTCCCGGTTCCGCCGTGCTCCATGCCCGATGTGCCGACCAGCGCTGCCAATATCGACGGATAACTCAGATGAAAACCGGTGAACGCCAGCAACAATAAGATCGATGCACTCAGCAGTCCGATCAGACGGTGCAGGTCGAAGGCCAGTTGGATCATGCCGACATGATGACGAAGCCTTAATGCCAGAGAGGATTGGTATGCCTTGGCAGCAGGCGCAGCGAACGCTGCCCGAATACCTCGCAGTCCCGGCCACCACAAATAAATGCCGGTACCGATAGAAACCATCAGCAATAAGCCCAAAATGCCCACCGCATTCCAGCCGAAGCGATTTAGCTGTAATTGGGTATGCAAATCAAGCAGCCAAGTGGTGACTGTTTGCCCCCAGAACCGACTGGCAACGACCTCGGCGGTATACGGATTTACCGACACCATCAGCGGCGCGTACAGCTCGAAGAAGGTTTCTCTGGGTTTCTCGTACCAGACGGTAATCATGCCTTGCGGAGACCTGGGCATTTCCATAGTCCAGGAGCCGTAACGGTTGGGATGTGCCGCTCGCACGGCGCTGATGATTTTATCCAGCGATTGCCGCTTGCCCAGTGGTTGCTCGATAACCAGCTTGGGATTCAACAGCTCATCCAGTTCTTCGCGGTAAATGCTGATACTGCCGGTCAAGCCCATCAGCGCAAAAAAGAATCCGGCGCTTAAGGCCAGATAAAGATGAATTTTAAGCCAGGTTGCCCGACTAAGCAGGCGATGAATAGGCAATTGCATGATGTTGATATCAGATAAAAAAACAGTCATTATCCCATACGGGATTACGTCTTGTTGCTTTTGTCCAACCCGCCATAGCTCTTATCAGCGCCTTTATCGAGATGTATATCCTAAAGTTTCGGGATTCAATCCGAAACTTTAGCTATATCAATGTATTTGAACAATAATGGTATTCACCTTCACAAATGACGAAAGCAAGATAAGTCTTGCGGGTTAACTTATGGTATCTTGGCCTTGATAGCTAGAGAGTTGAATGTGTTAATAGGTCGCTTTTTTATTTTGGCCGATGAAAACTTACCGACTAACTCGAGTTAAAACGCGTTGTACTTATTATGTAAATCCACTGGAAGTTAAAAACGATTATGTCGTGGAATTTGTTTAAAAAAACCCGGTTCAACCATCAGGCAATGGCACAGATTCCAAGTCTAAACCGATACTTGATAATAAGCCTTTACCAACGAAAACAGCTGATATTCCTGCTTCAACACCTAAGCCTATTTCTCAACTGCCGAACGAAATGGCGCTAAAAAATAAGACAACATGCGGTTATGTTGCCGAAAAAATTTCAATGAAGGATGTTGAAAACCTCTTTCCGATCAGAAATTACGATCAAGAAAAGCTGCTGGCTTTTACCT
The DNA here is from genome assembly GCF_050917435.1 of Methylobacter arcticus. Taxonomy (NCBI): domain Bacteria; kingdom Pseudomonadati; phylum Pseudomonadota; class Gammaproteobacteria; order Methylococcales; family Methylococcaceae; genus Methylobacter; species Methylobacter arcticus. The sequence goes on along the minus strand of NZ_CP159583.1, from coordinate 190,220 downwards.
CCGACCTTAAATCTGAAATTCATCCTATGCAAACGATCTTGTTTCATTGCGGCGATAACACGGACTCGGCATTGTATTTGTTAAAAGGGACGATTTCTTTAGCGGATGACAATGACAAAGTTTATGAAATAGCGGCTGGAACTGGAGAAGCCAAATTTCCGATCTCAAGCGGTTCCATACATACAGCAACGGCCGTCGCTAAAACTGATGTGAGTGTTCTGCGTGTCTCACAAAAAATCTTATCCCCTAAATATGCGCCGTTATCCCAGTTTTCCACACTGGTGATTCCAGAGGAATTAACTAAAAATCAGTTGTTGTCCGGTTTTATGCATCATTATAATAATGAAGAACTTAATATACCTTCATTACCGGATGTGGCGATTAAATTGCGCAATGCCATGCAGAACGATGCTGGCGTTGCTGGCATCGTCAAAATCATTCAGCATGATGCGGTTATTTCCGCCAAGCTTATTGGCTTAGCCAATTGCCCCCTCTACCTCAGTGCAATCCCGGTAAAAACGTGTTGTGAAGCGGTAAACCGTATCGGCTTAAATGCCACGCGTAACTTAGTCATTAGTTTAAGCATCAATCGTATTTTCAAAACTGACTCACCGCTGATAAAAAAATACTTAGATGAAATATGGAAAGAAAGTATCTCTATTTCCATTATCAGTTTTGTTTTGGCCACGATTACCAAGCAAGTGAATCCTGAAGAGGCACTGCTCGCCGGACTTATCAGCAATATTGGCGCCGTACCTTTTTTAAGTTTTGCCACCAACCTTCCTAAAGACTATTGCACGGCATCGGATATCGAACTCGCCTTACCTTATGTCAAAGGCCCGGTAGGGCACAAAATTCTAAGTGACTGGGGATTTGCCGAGGAATATCTTAAAGTTCCGCTCTATGCTGACGACTGGTATCAAAACAATAGCGAAAAACTGAATTTAACCGACATAGTTGTACTTTCCCGCTTACATTGGAAAATAGGACGTAAAAATAGCGTTGAACTTCCGCTGGTCACCTCTGTACCTGCGGCGAGCAAATTAAAGAATTTTTCACTTTCCCCCGAACGCTCTTTAAATATACTGCATGAAGCCAAGCAGCAAATTAACGATACGATGAGAGTGTTTTCCAACTAATCCATCGGGTTAATCGCAACGTGCTGCCGCCGAATTACTTGGGCAACAAAACCATCCGCGCCTGGAAAGCCTTTCCTGCAAGAAAAACCAATGCCTAGTAAAATCAGCCATAATGGAGTTGATTCGATATAATGCTCCCGTGCAGAAAATAATGTTTTAGAGGGGGATGGCAATGACTGATAACAATAATGAAAAACACAAGATAGTGATTGTTGGCGGCGGGGCGGCAGGACTTGAGCTTGCGACCAGTCTGGGTAAAAAATTAGCTAAAAAAGGTCTGGCCGAGGTCATGTTGCTGGATGCGTCACCGACTCATATCTGGAAGCCGTTGTTGCATGAGGTTGCCGCCGGTACGCTGGATGAATCCGAACAGATTGAATATCTGGCCCAGGCGCATCGAAATCAATTTCGCTACAGGCTGGGACGAATGGAAGGTTTGGACAGGCAGAAAAAGGAAATTTATGTCAGCCCTACGTTGAGCGACAGCGGCGAAGAATTAATCCCCAGACGCACTTTTGCTTACGATACGCTGGTGATGTCGGTCGGCAGTATCAGCAACACTTTTAATATTAAGGGCGTGGCGGAACACTGTTTATTTCTGGATACCACCGCTCAGGCGTTTAAGTTTCAAAGGCAGCTGGTTGAATCCTATATTAAACGTCACGTAGGTAAAAACAATATCACCGATAAGACCTTGTCTATCGTGATCATTGGCGCGGGGGCAACCGGCGTCGAATTGTCGGCTCAATTGCATGAGGTGACCGATCTGCTGGCGGTTTACGGTTTGGGTGAATCCAGCGATGTGAAACTGACCATTATCGAAGCCGCCAATCAATTGTTGCCCGCATTGCCAGTCAAATTAGCCAATGCAACACAACAACAACTGGTCAAACTGGGCATTGATCTTAAGCTGGGTCGCCGGGTAATTGAAGTCACCAAAGAGGGCGTTCATACCCACGATGGCGCTTTGATACCGGCAGATCTTAAAGTCTGGTCGGCGGGCATTAAAGCGCCGGATTGGATGCAAAATTTGGACGGTCTGGACGTTAACAGGATCAATCAGCTGGTGGTCGATGAAACCTTAAAGACCAATGATGATGACATTTTTGCGATAGGCGATTGCGCGGCTTGTCCCTGGCCTGGGCACGATGGCAATGTGCCTCCGCGAGCGCAGGCGGCGCATCAGCAGGCATCGACGTTAAGCAAATCGATAGTCAACCGCTTACAGGGCGGCAATCTGGTGAAGTATGTTTATCTGGATTACGGATCGCTGGTTGCGTTGGGAAAATACACCACGGTCGGCAATTTGATGGGGAATCTGATGGGTTCGGTCAGTGTCGGCGGCTTTATCGCCCGAGTGGTTTATCTGTCCCTGTATAAAATGCATCAAGTAGCGATACACGGTTATTTTAGGACGGCAATGTTGACGCTTTCTAATCTATTCAGACGCAGCGCTCATGCAAAAATAAAAATGCATTAGCGTTTTTTATCACCCTGCGCTTGCGTAGTTACTTTATTTATAACCCTTGACAAAGATCAATACCATGTTTGAAATTGAATACGAATTCCGCGAAGAAGATTTAATCCATTTTAATGAAATACAGTTCCTGAGAAATGAAGACATACAAAGCAATATCCGAAAAAACCGCTGGATAGTACCGGGTATCATGGGAATTATCGGTTCATTTTATTATTTTTATTACGGCGATATGAAATCGTCGGGATACATCGTCGTTATCGCTATACTCTGGGCGTTGCTATCGCCAAAAATCATGATGCTGGATTTGCGCAGGCAAATACTTAAAAATTATACCAATAAAGAAAAGGTCAATATGTTCGGTACTTATACGCTGAGCATAGATCCTGCCAATGCTAATTATTTGCTGGAAAAATCGCCCAGCGGCAAGCATAAAATGGCTTGGGCCGATTTGGTCAGGGTGGAATACGGCAAGCGCTATGTTTATATCTATATCAATTTAAGTACCGCGCTGGTTATTCCAGTAGAAACCGTCAAAAAGGGCAATCTGGAGCAATTTGCCGAGCAGGCGGAAAAGATGATTGAGCGGTTTGCTTAAGATTCAAGAGGTAAGGTACGCATCGCGTACCCTACAGGACTGCAAAAAGCGTAGTTAGGAGAATACCATGTATCGTTTAGGCTGGCCTTGTGCAACATTTTTCGCAGAAATGGGCATATCGCTTTTAATTAAAGTTGAAATAATCCACGATAACGAAGCGAATGTTTATGTTGCGACCAGCCCTGATTTAAAAGGATTGGTTGTCGAAGCGGAAACTTTAGACGAGTTGGAAAAAGAAGTGTGGGAGTTAGTGCCTGAATTGCTTACGCTGGATAAGCCAAAGTTGCGCGTAAAAACCGTAACGCATTTGTCTTTTTTTCAGCCACCCGTTGCAGTATGAATGGCTATGAAAAACTGGTCAAAGAGCTATTGCTAAAACACGGTTACCGATTGGTTCGCACCGGCAAAGGGTCTCATGAAATATGGGCATCAGAAAAAGGCGTATCCGTTACCGTAAATCATGATTGTAAATCACGGCACACGGCCAATAGCATCATGAAAGCGGCGGGTATTCAGCATCGTTTTTAAGGGTATAGTAATACGGGGTTTTGTAAATCGTTGTGGCGAAGAACTCCGACCGACTTCGTCGCTTCTAATGCTCTCGAATCTTCTTTACAGGTTAAAAAGCCATGATTACATCAATATACGCATCACTCACAGCCTTGTTAATAGTGAGACTTACGCTTTTGGTAATAAAACTGCGTAGAAAAAACCGGGTAAGTGTCGGTGACGGTGGAAATGAAGCTTTGCAGCTAGCAATTCGCGCTCATGCAAACGCAGTGGAATATATTCCCATCGCACTAATGCTCTTATTAACGCTGGAATTAAACGGAGCGCCGAAAATACTTATCCATATATTGGGCACTACATTGTTAATCGGGCGAATACTTCATGCGATGGGTCTTCCTGCAAAGGACTTCAAGAAACGGGTATTAGGCATGCAGATAACAATCTACCTGTTAATTGGCTTGGCAGTATTGAATCTATCATTTCTGGCGTTTACTGGGGCGCTGAAGCTTTAACAATCACGTCAGCCTTAGTGGAATTAAAGCATTCTCTCAACCGCAACCGAACTAAAACTTTTTACCTTGAAACTTAATGCTAAATTTTAAAAATATAGCCCTGCGCCGAGGCGTGCGGGTGTTGTTTGCCAACTCTTCGTTCACCATTCACAAAGGCCAGAAAGTAGGCTTTACCGGCGCAAACGGCGCGGGCAAGTCCAGTTTTTTTGCGCTGGTCAAAAACGAGCTGCATTTGGATGAGGGCGATTTTTCGATGCCGCCGGGACTGGAAATCGCTCATGTCGCCCAGGAAAGCGCAGCCACGACCCGTTCCGCGATTGATTATGTGATTGACGGCGATCAGCAATTACGACGCTTGCAGCAACAGTTGCTCGCAGCCGAACAGGCCGATGATGGTTTAAAGCAGGCCGAATTGCATGCCGCATTGGAAACCATTGGCGGTTATACCGCACAGGCCAGAGCCTCGCGCTTAATGAACGGCTTGGGTTTTACCGCCGATCAGGAAAACAACCCGGTCAATTCGTTTTCCGGCGGCTGGCGGATGCGGCTTAATCTGGCTCAGGCTTTGATGTGCCGTTCAGACGTTTTGCTGCTTGATGAACCGACCAACCATCTGGATTTGGATGCGGTTATTTGGCTGCAGGACTGGTTATGCAAATATCCCGGCACCTTGTTGCTGATTTCTCATGACCGGGATTTTCTGGATTCCATCACCGATCACATCGTGCATATCGAGCAGGGTAAAGCCGAAATTTATACCGGCAATTATTCGGCCTTTGAACGGATGCGCGCCGAAAAGCTGGCGCAACAGCAATCATCCTATCTCAAGCAGCAACGGGAAATCGCCCATATGCAGAGCTTTGTCGACCGCTTTAAGGCGCAAGCCACTAAAGCGAGACAAGCGCAAAGCCGGATTAAAGCCCTGGAGCGCATGGAATTGATTGCGATGGCGCATGTCGACTCGCCGTTTGATTTTAGTTTTCCTAAGCCGGAAAAAATGCCTAATCCGTTATTAACGCTGGATAAGGTCGATATTGGCTACGGGCAAAGCTGCGTGATCAAGCAGGCAAGCTTGTCCATATCGCCAGGCGACCGTATCGGTTTGCTGGGGCCGAATGGCGCGGGGAAATCCAGCTTGATCAAGGTGTTGGCAGGCGATATGCAACCGTTATCAGGTACCAGGAATGAAGCGGAAGCGTTGAAAATCGGCTATTTTGCCCAGCACCAGCTGGAACAGTTGCGCGTCGATGAAAGTCCTTTGTGGCACTTGCAGCAGCTGGACAAGCAGGCGACCGAGAAGGATTTGCGCAATTTTCTGGGCGGTTTCGATTTTCGCGGCGACAAGGTTATGGAAGCGGTAAAACCTTTTTCCGGCGGCGAAAAAGCGCGCCTGGTATTGGCGCTGCTGGTTTATCAAAATCCCAATCTATTGCTGCTGGATGAACCGACCAACCATCTGGATCTGGAAATGCGTCATGCCTTGAGCGTGGCTTTGCAGGACTATGAAGGCGCAATAGTAGTCGTCTCCCATGACCGGCATTTATTGCGCTCGGTAACCGATCAGTTATTATTGGTGTCCGGCGGCAAGGTGCAGCCTTTCGATGGCGACCTTGACGATTATCGGGTCTGGCTGACCGAACAGAAAAAGGGCGAGGAAAAAGTTGCTGTCGATAGTGCGCAAACGGTATCGCGCAAAGATCAGCGGAAACTGGATGCGGAACGCCGGCAAAAACATAAGCCTTTATTCGATGCGCTGAAAAAAGCTGAAATTGCCGTTGAAAAATATCATAATGAACAGCGCCAACTGGAACATCAACTGGCCGATCCGGACATTTATGTTGAATCGGCAAAGGAACAATTAAAACAGCTGATGGAGCGGAAAGTAAAAGTCGATAAAGCGCTGGATGATGCAGAAACGGCCTGGATGGAAGCGGAGGAAAAGATCGAAGCGGTTAAATAGGTGTAGGGGCGACCGGCCGGTCGCCCACTAACAGGGAAAAATCATGTTTGAAATCATAAAGCGACTATTTGATATTTGCCTGTTTAGAAAAGGCCCGCAAAATTTACCGTCCTCTGTCTGGTGGTTGCGGATATGGCTAGTTGTTGATGTTATGGTCAGCTTTCTAATGGTAAACATCAGTACGGACTGGCTAACTGCACTATTACAGGCTATTGTCTCTGCTTTACTGATTATCGGATTTAGCTGGCTTATTTTATATGTCGGCCGAAAGAGGCAGCGGTTTTATCAAACCACTATCGCCTTGCTGGGTACCGATGCGTTGATTGGCTTTATTGCCTTGCCGGGAATGGCCTCAATGATGACAGGAAAAGGCGTTTTCCTGGCTTTTATGGTAACGGTTGCCTTAATGATTTGGCATTGGGTCGTTGCCGGACATATTATTCGCAATGCGCTGGGACAAACCTGGACTTTTAGTTTAGGCTTGGCGTTTTTATTCATACTGGGATCGTATCAGGTGATAGCGTTATTGTTTCCTGAGGTTGCCGGTGTTAACTAGGAGTCATCATGGAAAGCTACAAACATGTATTATTGGCAGCAGACTTTTCCGAACACGGCAAGATCGTTGCCGAGAGGGCGAAGGATCTGGCCGACAAGTATCAGGCAAAACTCAGTATTGTGCATGTGATGGACAATTTGCTGATTACCGATGCCGGTTATGGCTCGACGATTCCTTTCGATCTGGATTTAACGGCGGAGTTAATGGCGGCGGCAAAAAAGCGATTGGCCAAGCTGGCGGAAAAACTCAATATTGCTGACGACTGTCAGTGGATGGAAACGGGGAGCCCTAAGTTGGAAATAATCAGAGTTGCTGAAGAAAACAGGGTCGATTTAATTATCGTCGGCTCGCATGGTCGGCATGGGTTCGCCCTGTTGCTGGGTTCGACCGCAAACGGAATACTGCATCATGCGAAGTGCGATGTTTTAGCGGTACGCTTACACGATGACGATTGATCTTGATTAAAACTAGGTTGTGGCGGCGTTGTCGTGTCCACAGGGAATAAAGGGGCGCCATAGGCGCCCTACTTTTAAAAGGTAGATGATAAATGATTGGACAGATTGAAACTTATGATCCCGATAGCCAATCCGGGGCAATAAAAAGTGAAGGAGCGCTTTACACATTTCATTTGGATGCTTGGGTGGCTGATGTACCGCCGGATGAAGGCGATGACGTTAAATTTGACGCCGAAGGAAGCATTGCCAACAACATTGACTTGGTGGGCGCGTATTTAGAGCCGCCTAAAGCGGTTAAATATAAATATCTGGCTGCTGCGCTGGCATTATTTTTAGGCTTTACCGGGGCGCATCGATTTTATCTCGGTTTTTATGGGCTGGCTGTTTTTCAGCTAACGTTGACAGTGATACTTTACGTAACCGGACTGCCTGGGTTTGCCATGCTATGGGCTTTTATAGAATTTATTTTACTTGCTGGCGGACATATCAATAAAGATGCTAAAGGTCGCCCATTAAAATAATCATTTAAAAACGGGGAGACAAAAAAAAGCCCTTGTGAGTGATCACAAGGGCTTTTTTTAACTCTGTTTATGCCTTATTTAGGATAAACATTAGCAGCGGTTAAGCCTTTTGGACCTGATTCGATGTCAAAAGTGACCGTGTCGCCTTCAGTCAGTGTTTTAAAGCCATCGCCTTGAATAACTGAATGATGAACAAAAACGTCTTCGCCGCCATCAGCAGGTGCGATAAAACCAAAACCTTTAGTGTTGTTAAACCACTTTACAGTGCCTGTTGCCATTTTGAAACTCCTAAAATAAAAACTTACGGTTAACACAGAACTACAACATTGATAACCGGACAACCTAACAATTTAGGAATCCCTTAACTCAACATCTGTTTTCTGACGCGGTGTATTGTACTGTTTTTTTTATGATGCTGTCATCAGTAGATTTGATAACCGGCTGCTGGACTTCAAATATTCACCTCTGGACAAGGCTTAATCAGTCGATTTGTTGAGCTGATCCAGCGGCTACCATTATTCCGGCCAGCCGAATGATAGACATTATTCGTCTTCCTGCCGTTCGATCTTATCCAGCCGGGCTTCCATTTCGGCGTCATCGGACGCTTGATAATCGCTGTCAGGTTTGGGTACAAAAGCTCTGGAACATAACAAGCCCAGCTCAAAAAGTATCCACATCGGCACCGCTAATAAGGTTTGCGAAATCGCATCAGGGGGGGTTAAAACGGCCCCGATGATAAACGCACCGACGATCACGTAAGGGCGTTTGTCGGCCAGACCGGCCGGGGTTACCAGGCCGGTCCAGACCAATACGATGGTGAATATCGGCACCTCAAAGCAAGCGCCGAACGCAAAAAACAGGGCCAAAACAAAATCGAGATACTTGGCAATATCGGTCATTACCGCTACGCCTTCGGGTGCGGCGGCGGTCAGGAAGCCGAAAACCAGCGGAAACACGACGAAGTAGGCAAAAGCTACGCCTAAATAGAACAGCAGGGTGCTGGCAACCAGCAGCGGAAAAATCATGCGCCGCTCCCGCTTATATAAGCCCGGCGCAATAAAGGCCCAGAATTGGTAAAGAATATAAGGGACGGAAATAAAAATCGATAACACCAGCGCCAGTTTAAACGGCGTGAAAAATGGGGACGCTACGTCAATAGCAATCATCGTGCTATTTTTCGGCAAGTGCTTCATCAGCGGGCCAGCCAACAGGCTGTAGATTTGATTGGCGTAGGAAGCTAACGCCAAAAATACTACCAATACGCATAAAACCATGCGTAACAGCCGGTTACGAAATTCAATCAGATGGCTGATAAAGGGTTGTTCACCATCATTAAAATTATTTTGATTCATCGTGCTTGGCGTTATCTACCGGTGGCTGCTTAATTGCGGATTTAAGCGTATCGGACGTTTCATCGAGCATTTGCTGAACGTCTTCCAGCCCGGACTGCTCTTTGAATATCTGACGCATTTCTTCGGCTTGCAGTTCCAGTTTGATTTCTTCTTTGACGGCGGCGACCATGGTTCGCGTTTTGCCCAGCCAGAACCCTGCAAGCCTGGCCACCTTGGGCAATCTTTCAGGACCTATGACCAATAAGCTGACCAGTCCGATCAGGCAAAGCTCCGAAAATCCTACATCAAACATCGGGGCTTAATCTTTATCGGCTTTTTTGGAAGTGACTTCGCCTACAGGACGTGGGCGAGGGGTGTGAGCAGGAGCGGAAACTTCGCCTTCGATGGCTTCGCCCTTGTCTTCCGCAGGTTTATCATCGCTACCTTCGCCTTCTTTAAGGGCCGAACGAAAGCCTTTGATGGCTCCGCCCAGATCAGCGCCTATATTGCGTAGACGCTTGGTGCCGAAAACCACAATGACGATGACTAATACAACTAATAAGTGAGTAACGCTGAGACCCATTTTAAACTCCAGTAAAGACGTTGAATGCAGCTTCTTTTTTGTTGTAGACCTTGCAATACAAGGCCTCTACTTGTTACGTTGCGCCTTTTCTTCCAGACCGGACAAGCCGAAACGACGTTGCAATTCCTGCAAGACATCGTCCGGTCCCAGTCCCTGATCGGCCAGCAACACCATGCAATGAAACCACAAATCGGCAGTTTCATAAATGATCTGTTTTTTATCGCCGTCCTTGGCGGCAATGACCGTTTCTGTCGCTTCTTCGCCGATTTTTTTCAGTATGCTGTTCAGACCTTTGGCATACAGACTGGCTACGTAAGATTTATCGGCTGGTTCCAGTTTACGCTGTTCCAGAATTTGCGCCAGTTGTTGTAATACGTCGCTCATGATTTTCTATAAATAGCTTCAGGATCTTTCAAAACCGGCTCGACGGTCTGCCATTGTCCGTTAACCAAGCTGCGATAAAAACAGCTTTCACGGCCGGTGTGACAGGCAATACCGCCTTCTTGTTCAATTTTAAGCAAAATAACATCCTCATCGCAATCCAGGAAAATACCTAGTATTTTCTGCCTGTTCCCGGATTCCTCGCCTTTGCGCCATAATCTACCGCGTGACCTCGACCAGTAAACTGCATAACCTTCAGAGACCGTTAAATCTAATGATTCGCGGTTCATCCAGGCGAACATCAGCACTTTTCCGGTTTCCGCCTGTTGCGCGATAACCGGAACCAGTCCGTCGTCGGTCCAGCGTATTTCATCCTGCCAGGATACGCTCACAAACGCACCTCTATGCCGCGTGAGGCCATGTGTTGCTTGGCTTGTTCAATGGTATATTCGGCAAAATGAAAAATACTGGCCGCCAACACCGCATCGGCCTTGCCTTCAATGACGCCGTCAGCCAGATGGTCAAGATTGCCGACGCCGCCGGAGGCAATCACCGGCACCGTTACCGCTTCGCTGATGGCGCGGGTTAACGGCAAATCGAAACCTTCGCGGGTGCCGTCCCGGTCCATGCTGGTTAACAGGATTTCGCCTGCACCGTAATCGACCATTTTTTTTGCCCAGGCAATCGCATCAATACCGGTCGACTTGCGGCCGCCGTGAGTAAAAATTTCCCACCGGCTGGGTTCGCCAGGTAAGCTGACTTTTTTTGCGTCTATGGCCACTACGATACATTGCGAGCCGAAACGCTCCGCCGCTTCCCGGACAAAATCCGGGTTAAATACCGCCGCGCTGTTAATGCCGACCTTGTCTGCGCCCGCATTCAGCATGCGGCGAATATCGTCCAGGGTTCTGATGCCGCCGCCGACCGTCAGCGGAATAAAAACTTCGCTGGCGACCTGTTCAACCACATGGACGATGGTGTCGCGATTGTCATGGGTGGCGGTAATATCCAGAAAGGTGATTTCATCGGCGCCTTCGCGGTCGTAACGCCGGGCGATTTCTACCGGGTCTCCGGCATCGCGAATATCGACAAATTTTACGCCTTTAACGACGCGGCCATTATCGACGTCCAGACAGGGAATAATGCGTTTGGCTAAGCTCATCTTATTGAAATGATTCCGCTAGTTTTTCGGCCGCTGCAAAATCCAGCGTGCCTTCATAAATCGCCCGACCGGTGATGGCGCCCATAATGCCGTCACTGGCAACAGCGCCCAAGGCGATGATGTCATCCATATTGGTAATGCCGCCGGACGCAATAACCGGAATCCGAATGGCGCGCGCCAATTTTGCGGTGGCTTCGACATTGACGCCGGACATCATGCCGTCTCGGGAAATATCGGTATAGATAATGGCTTCGACGCCATCTTGTTCAAAATGTTTGGCCAGATCGATGACGTCATGCTTGGACAGTTTCGACCAGCCATCGATAGCCACCTTGCCGTCTTTTGCATCCAGTCCGACGATGATGTGGCGCGGATATTCCAGCGCCATATTTCTGACAAAATTCGGCTCGTTGACCGCCTTGGTGCCGATAATCACATACTCGACACCGGCATCAAGATACCCCTGGATAGTATCTTCATCACGAATGCCGCCTCCTATTTGTACCGGCACATTCGGGTAAGCGGCGACGATGGCGTGAATCACCTCGGCATTTCTGGGTTTTCCGGCAAAGGCGCCGTCCAGGTCAACCAAGTGGATTCTTTTGGCGCCGGCGGCAACCCATTTGCCTGCTACGGCAACCGGATCATCGGAAAAAATCGTATTGTCATCCATGCGTCCCTGACGCAAACGAACACACTTCCCTTCTTTTAAATCGATTGCAGGTATCAATAACATAATACTAAAATCCTCAACGGCGTTTAATTAGAAAGGGCGACCGGCCGGTCGCCCCTACAAAACGTGTCCATCCCAATGCAAAAAATTGTTCAGCAGCTGTAAACCGACTACCTGACTTTTTTCAGGATGAAATTGTACGGCAAAAACATTGTCTTGCGCCAACGCACAGGTAAATGCGTTCGGGTATTGCGTCGTTGCCGCGATAGCTGCGGCATCATCCGGCTGCGCATAATAACTGTGCACAAAATAAAAGCGGCTATCCTGGGGAATATTTTCCCATAGCGGATGTGGATGCAGCTGATGGACTTGATTCCAGCCCATGTGTGGAATTTTGAGGACATTGCCATCGCCGTCTGTTAACGCTTCGGCAAAATGCACCGCATGTCCGGCAACAACATCCAGACATTGAGTGCCGTTGTTTTCCTCGCTGTCGGTCAATAAGGCCTGCATCCCTAAGCAAATCCCCAGCAAAGGCTTGGTGTTGGCAACCTCCCGGATAACAGCGGCTAAGCCCGATTGGTTGAGCGCCTGCATACAATCCCGTATCGCGCCGACGCCGGGAAAAACCACCCGATCGGCGCCCAGGATGGTATCCGCATCGGACACGCAGACAACATCCACTTCAGGCGCTGCATGTTGCAACGCCTTTACGATGGAATGCAAATTACCCATTCCGTAATCAATGACAGCGACAGTAGACATAAATAAAACAGGTTAAAGGTGCGAGGTAAAAGGCTTAAAGGCTGCCTTTGGTTGATGGCATGATGCCCGCCATACGCGGGTCGGCGGTAATCGCCATGCGAATAGCTCTGCCCATGGCTTTAAAAATGGTTTCGGCGACGTGATGGGCATTGGCGCCCTTCAAATTGTCGATATGCAAGGTTACGCCGGCATGGTTGACAAAGCCCTGAAAGAATTCGCGAAACAAATCGACATCAAAACGGCCGATCATGGCTTTGGGGTATTTAACCTCATAAAACAAGCCGGGACGCCCGGAAAAATCGATTACCACGCGCGACAAGGCTTCATCCAAAGGCACATACGCATGTCCGTAGCGAACAATGCCTTTTTTGTCGGTCATGGCTTGGGCAAACGCCTGACCTAGGGTAATACCGACGTCTTCTACAGTGTGGTGATCATCAATGGCCAAATCGCCTTTGGCGGTGATGTCCATGTCGATCAAGCCGTGCCTAGCAATCTGATCAAGCATATGTTCAAGAAAAGGCACGCCGATTGAAAATGAGGATTTACCTGAGCCATCCAGGTTAATTTTGATTTTGATTTGAGTTTCAAGCGTATTTCGCTCTACTTCCGCAGTACGTTGATCCATGTTGACATCAGTAATTTGAGTGATTTGAGGCATTTTACTATGCCAAGCAAGATTTTGCAGTGTTTGTTATTGATTGCAGGCCTTAGCAAACAGGGCGTTTGAAAAATAGCGCGTAGTATGGGATGAACTGCGTAAATTTCTCTGGTTCCCACGCTCCCGCGCTCATCGTTATACACATCTCGACGTAGGCCGGAATAAGCCGGTTCGAGTGACAGCGAGAACTGGCGTTGCCTACATGGATGTAGGTAAGGGGCGTGAGCACGACTGCATGGATGCAGGAGGTAGAGCAACGCAGGAGCAGTTGCCGAGGAGCGGAAGCTTTTCCGGCAAATACCTCCCGAACTCGCCGGAAACGCCACCTCGCGCTACGCGCTTGGATGGCCTTATTCCGGCCTACATCCGAATCCGCCATTCCAGCGTCCATATCGAAATGACGCTCTTCGATAGACTTGTGTATAAAGACCAGTGCTCCCGCGTGGGAACGAGGAATACCCTGCTGAATATCAGCGATAGAATATCTCCTCTTTGAACTGGAATGGAAATCAGCAATACAACGGCTTATTTCCGGTGTGGTAGAATTTGCCCAGATGCCAACCGAACAAGACCCACGTAGAGAAAATCCCATGAAATTCAGCCCCTGTATTGATAAATGTACTTACGAAGGAACTCACTGTGAAGGTTGCGGCCGAACACACGTTGAAATTGCAGCAACTAAAAAGATAGTCATGGCCATAGTCAATTTTGCCCAGGAACAGGACTATGAAAATATCGATGATTTTGTCAACGCTGTCGGGCAGAGTGCCCTTAAAAAACTCAACAAAGCGGCCGTTAAAAAATAATGGCAACCGGCTAAAATATTTATGACAACTCCCGAAATTTTTGGCTATTTAGCCGCGACACTGACTACCGCGTCATTTGTACCTCAGGCAATATTGACGATAAAAACCCGGGATACCGCCTCCCTTTCATTGGGCATGTACAGCACCTTTACCTTAGGCGTATTCTGTTGGCTTATTTACGGCATTCATCTTGGCGATAAGGCGATTATCGTAGCCAACGCAATAACACTGCTGCTGGCCGCATCGATACTGTGCTTCAAGATTTACAATCTGACGATCAAGAAAGAACCCTTATGATGATTTGTTAGCTTTTCTGCTCGGCTATCGACCTATAAGAGGGCTTTGTTGTATGCGCCATGATTGACAGGTCTGCCATTCATTAATTAAGTTTAGAGCATTGATTATGAACACAGCAAGATGCGCTAGACATGCGCCTGTCAACCCCGTCATGAGACCGCTGTTTATCGCATTATTGACGGTTTTAGCCGCACAAAATCTGGCCGCCGAGCCTAAACTGATGATCGGTGAATTCAGCCGCAACCGACTCGATGGCTGGGAACATAAAAGCTTTAAAGGCGAAACCCGTTACCGGTTGCAAACTCTGGATGGCGTCGCGGCATTAAAGGCCGACAGCCAAGCCGCAGCGTCGGGGCTGTTTAAGGAACAGCGCATCGATCTTGAACAAACGCCGTTTCTGAATTGGTCGTGGCGGATTGCCAACCGCTTGACCGGCCTTAATGAACAAAGCAAGACCGGGGACGATTACGCCGCCCGCATTTATGTGGTGGTCAAGGGCGGTCTGGCGTTTTGGCAAACCAAGGCGCTTAATTATGTCTGGGCCGGCAACACCGCAAAGGATAGCGTCTGGCCCAATGCCTTTGCCGGTGATCATGCGATGATGCTGGCTTTGCGCGGTCAGGAAGCGGCGCTGAATGTCTGGCACAAGGAAAAGCGCAATGTGAAAGCCGACTGGCAACAGCTGTTCGGTGAAAACATACGCGCTATCGATGCAGTGGCGCTGATGACCGATACGGATAACAATGGCGGACAGGTTTCCGCCTTTTACGGCGACATTTGGTTTTCCAAGGATTAATCATGCACGATACCCGACCCCTGCTCGCCAACAGCGACTTTCCGGCCATTTCCCGCAAACCGCTGGAAATTCTGCAAGTCAATCTTGGCTATCTTTGTAACCTCAGTTGCGTGCATTGCCATGTCAACGCCGGGCCCAAGCGCACCGAAATGATAAGCCTGGAAACGCTGGATCAGGTGTTGGCGTTGGCTCAGGCGGCCAATATTCATACCCTGGATTTAACCGGCGGCGCTCCGGAAATGCACCCGCATTTTCATTATCTGGTCAAGGCCGCCCGCGACCTGGGGATTAAGGTCATCGATCGCTGCAATCTGACCATACTGGAGGATGAGCGTTATCTCGACTTGGCAGAATTTCTGGCTAATCAGCAGGTAGAAATCACCGCTTCCCTGCCCTGTTATCTGGAAGAAAATGTCGACAAACAGCGCGGCAAGGGCGTATTTAAGGACAGCATTACTGCTTTGCAGCGCCTGAATCGACTAGGTTATGGTCGGCAGGACAGCCCGTTGCAGCTTAATCTGGTTTACAACCCGCAAGGTGCGGTATTGCCGCCGGATCAACAATCCCTGGAACAGGCCTATAAACAGCATTTGCTGGAACAATACGGCATCGTCTTTAACCGTCTCTATGCCATCGCCAACATGCCGATCAAGCGTTTCGGCAGCATGCTGGTCAGTCAGGGACGGTTCGACGCCTATCTAAACTTATTGCGCAGCCATTTTCGCGCGGACAATCTCACCCAGCTGATGTGTCTTAATACCATAAGCATCGATTGGCAGGGTTATGTCTACGATTGCGACTTCAACCAGATGCTGTCCATGCCGCTTGGAGCAACGACCAAGCCGCGTGTGCATATCGGCGATCTATGCCTGGAAACCTTGAACGGCGCGGCCATTGCTACGGCCGCGCATTGCTACGGTTGCACCGCAGGGCAAGGCAGCAGCTGCGGCGGCGCTTTATAGCTAACAGCCGGGATGAAGCCGCAACTCAGCATTATCATCCCCGTCGTCAACGAAGCCGGACAAATTGCGCTCAAACTGCACGCCTTGCAAACGCTGCGGAACCGTTGTCAATTGCTGCTGGTCGATGGCGGCAGCGACGACCGCAGCGCGGAAATTGCAAAGCCGCTGGTCGATCAAGTATTGCACAGCCCTCGCGGCCGAGCCCGGCAGATGAATTGCGGCGCGGCAGGGGCTCAAGCCGATGTGCTGTTGTTTTTGCATGCCGATACCCGATTACCGGATAACGCCGTAAACCTGATATTGCAGGCGGTGGCCGATGGCTACCGCTGGGGACGATTCGATATCGGCTTCGACAATCCGCAGCCGATATTCAGCCTGATCGCCTTTATGATGAACCGGCGTTCGCGGCTGACCGGCATCGCCACCGGCGATCAGGCTTTGTTCATCACCCGCCAGGCTTTTCAGGCGGTTGCCGGTTTTCCGGACATCGCGCTGATGGAGGATATCGCTATCAGTACACGCCTAAAAAAGCTGGGCAGACCTTGCTGCATTGGCGCCAAGGTCGTCACCTCGGCGCGGCGCTGGCAGCAGCAGGGGGTTTTCAGAACCATCCTGCTGATGTGGCGGCTACGGCTGCGTTATTTTTTCGGTGCCGATCCCAACGATCTGGCAGCCCGTTATTACCGATGAGCTATCAGCCCCCCGATAGTGAGCCGCTGATTTTATGTCAAAATCCGGCTGCTTTGTTTACTCACCGGCAGCATAACAAATCCCAAAAACCCGAATCCCGCCCGCCAAAATTAGGTATGATAAAAACACGGCATTGAAAAAACCTTTCGCCCTCTACCTAATATGGAATGGATATGACTGGTAAAACAAATTCGCTTTACTTACTGCTGATTAGTGTTCACGGCTTAATTCGCGGGCATGATCTGGAACTGGGTCGTGACGCCGACACTGGCGGTCAAACCAAATATGTCGTCGACCTGGCCAAGGCTTTGGCGCAACAAAAAGCGGTCGCCCGCGTTGACTTGGTGACCCGTGAGATTATCGATCCCGCAATCCACACCGATTACGCCACCCCTTGCGAACAGCTCAACGAACAAGCCCGTATTATTCGCATTGCTGCGGGGCCGGACGGTTACCTTAAAAAAGAGGAACTTTGGGATTATCTGGATATTTTTACCGATAATCTGCTGCAATGGCTAAATCAGCAACCGCGAATGCCGGATATCTTGCACAGCCATTACGCCGATGCCGGCTATGTCGGTATGCGCTTGTCGCATCTTACCGGTATCCCGCTGGTTTTTACCGGACATTCATTAGGCAGAGACAAACGCAGCCGCTTATTGGCGATGGGACTGAATAGCGAGGTGCTGGAGCAGCGCTATAACATCTCGCGGCGCATTAATGCCGAAGAAGATACGCTTGCCACTGCGGATCTGGTGATTACCAGCACCCGCAATGAAATCGCCGAGCAGTACGAACTGTATGATTATTATCATCCCGAACGCATGGTGGTAGTGCCGCCGGGTACCGATCTGGAACAATTCCATCCGGCGGATGGCCAGGCCGATGCCGTTACCTTCAAACGCAGTTTGAAACGTTTTTTAAAGCATCCCAAAAAACCGATGATACTGGCATTGTCGCGGCCCGATGAGCGCAAGAATATCGTGTCGCTGGTACAGGCTTATGGCGAGTCAACCGAGTTGCAGGCCTTGGCCAATCTGGTCATCGTCGCCGGTAATCGCGACGATATCCGCGAAATGGACGAAGGCGCACAATCGGTATTGACCGAAATCCTGTTATTGGCCGATTGCTATGATCTGTACGGATGCATCGCCATTCCTAAACACCATAACCAGGAAGAAGTACCGGATATTTACCGGTTGGCGGCGCTGTCAAAAGGCGTGTTTGTTAATCCGGCGCTGACTGAGCCGTTTGGCTTAACGCTGCTGGAGGCTGCTGCCTGCGGTGTGCCCCTGATTGCCACTGAAAATGGCGGACCGGTGGATATTATCGGTAATTGCCATAACGGTTTGTTAGTCGACCCGTTGGATACCCAGGCTATTGCCCAAGCGTTGCAAACAATACTCAAAGATCCTGAACAATGGCAGACCTTTTCTCAAAACGGTTTGCAAAATGTCAGTAAATTTTATTCCTGGCAGGCCCATGCGAAGAGTTATTTAAAAAAAATCAAGCCCCTGCTTGAACAGCAAAGACCAATTCATAAAGTAAAGCGCGAACGCAACTTGTTGCGTTATCAAGACCGCGCTATTTTTACCGACATCGATCAGAGTCTGCTCGGCAATGCTGAAGGCTTGCAAAAATTTGTCCAGCAGCTGCGTAGCCAGCGTAAAAATGTTTTTTTCGGCATTGCGACCGGACGCAGGCTGGATACGGCATTAGCCCTTCTGAAGAAAAACGGCCTGCCGACGCCGGATGTCTTGATCACCAGCCTGGGTACCGAAATTTACTATGCTCCGCATATTACCGCCGACACCGCCTGGGCCCGGCATATCGACCACCACTGGAATCCTAAAGCCATACGCCGGATTTTAGCCGAAATTCCGGGCTTGGTTTTACAGCCGAAAAGCGAACAAAGCCGTTTCAAAATCTCCTATCATTACGATTCCGAACGGGCACCCAGTCCTGATGACATTAACGCCCTGTTGCGGCAGGAAGATCAGGCTGTCAATGCGCACCAGGCTTTTGGGCAGTTTTTTGATATTGTGCCGATACGCGCCTCCAAAGGACTGGCGCTGCGCTATTTTGCCCAGCAATGGAATATTCCGTTGGAGCGCATCTTGGTTGCCGGCGGTTCGGGGGCTGATGAAGATATGATGCAAGGCAATACCCTGGCGGTGGTCGTGGCCAACCGGCATCGGGAAGAGCTGTCCCAACTGTCTGAACCGGAGCGGATTTATTTTGCCGAACAACCGTATGCGCTGGGCATTATTGAAGCCATAGAGCATTACGATTTTTTTAATAGGGCTTGAGACGCTATGACCGAACGAATACTGATCTGCACCGATCTTGATCGCACCTTATTGCCGAACGGCAGCGCTCCCGAATCGGCTCAGGCGAGGCTCCTGTTTGCTGCGTTAGTCGCCCGACCGGAAATTACGCTGGCTTATGTTTCAGGCAGGCATAAGGCGCTGATAGAGGAAGCGATAGCCGAATTCGCTTTGCCGACGCCCGATTTTGTCATTGGCGATGTCGGCACCACGATCTATGCGGTCAACGCCCAAGGTTGGCAGCCATGGCCGCAATGGGCCGATGAAATTGCACCGGATTGGGCCGGTAAAGATCATGCCGAGCTGCATGAATTATTCGCGCAGTTATCCGGCTTAACCCTGCAAGAAAGCGCCAAGCAAAACCGTTTCAAGCTCAGCTATTACCTGCCGCTGGATATTGATTTAAGCCAATTGCTGGCAAAGATGCGCGGCTTATTGGCGTTGCATGCGATCGACGCGGAGTTGATTTACAGCGTCGACGAGTCCGAGCATGTCGGCTTATTGGATGTGTTGCCTGCGCGCGCCACCAAATTTCATGCGATCGAGTTTTTAATGCAGCAGCTGGGTATTGATCTCGATCATGCGGTTTTTGCCGGTGATAGCGGCAATGACCTGCCGGTCATGACCAGCGCCATCAAATCGGTATTGGTCGCCAACGCCAGCGCCGCAGTCGGCCAGGAAGCCAAACAATTGGCGAAGTTGCATCACACCGAAAATGCGCTGTATTTGGCTCAAGGCGGTTTTATGGGAATGAACGGCAACTACAGCGCCGGACTCTTAGAAGGCGTTGCCCATTATCTGCCGCAAACACGACACTGGATGAAGCTTCATGACTAACCCCATCTCTATTTTTGGCGAAGTGCTGTTCGATCATTTTCCCGACGGCAGTTGCGTGCTGGGCGGCGCGCCGTTCAATGTCGCCTGGCATTTGCAGGCTTTCGCGCAGCAGCCTTGTTTTATCAGTCGGGTAGGGCTTGATGCTATGGGCGATGCCGTACAAACAGCCATGCAGGATTGGCACATGGATGTATCCGGCTTGCAACGGGATAGGCTGCATCCGACCGGCACCGTGCAGGTCTCTATCGAACAGGGCGAACCCAGTTATGCGATTGTGCCGGAACAGGCCTATGACTTTATTGCCGCCAATGAGTTGATGCTGAAAAACCCTGACGGCTTGCTTTATCATGGCAGTTTAGCGCTGCGCCATGAGGTTTCAAAGCAGACGCTGGCGGCTTTAAAACAGCAGCATCGCGGCAAGCTGTTTATGGATGTCAATCTTCGCGAACCCTGGTGGAATAAAACCGACATTCTGGCTCTAGTTGACGATGCCGATTGGGTCAAACTCAATCATCACGAGTTGCAGGCGCTGCAACCGGAGTCGACCGACTTGGAAGCGGCAATGCACCGGTTTTTAACGGCACATAAGCTGGAAGGGCTGATTGTCACCCGCGGCGAACGCGGCGCCCTGGCGATCAATGCGCAGGGACAATTAGCCGTGGTCACGCCGACGCAAACAGTAGCGATAGTCGATACCGTAGGCGCCGGCGATGCATTTGCGTCAGTATTGATGTTGGGCATTCATCTGAGTTGGCCACTCCAATTAACCCTGGAACGAGCGCAAGCTTTTGCCTCAGCTCTGGTCGGCAGGCGCGGCGCGACCGTACAGGACATTGAGTTTTATCAGCCTTTTGTCCAGTCCTGGATGCTGCCGTAATCGACACCCTTCCCCTTTAAAAACCTCCCTAAGAAAAAAACATGTACGAACAAATTTCACATTCTTTATTGAACGAAATCCTCGATGATTTAAAACCAGAAATCAGAAGACAGGATTTAAGGCATTTTTATACCCGCCTGGGCGCTAATTTTTATGCCATTCATAATCTTTTTCATCATTTGTACGGTCAGCGGGATGATTTTAAAGAACAGATGCTGCGTTTGGTCGAGACCCTGGCCCGGCAATACATTAATCGACCCAGGACCTTGAAAAACCTCGATATTGCCAGGGAAAACGATCATAACTGGTTTTTGAGCCAACAATTAGTCGGCATGGCTTTATACAGCACCGGCTTTGCTGGCGACCTGCGCGGCGTTGCCGAAAAAGCCGCTTACTTTCAAGAGCTCGGCATTAACTTTGTGCATATCATGCCCATCCTGCAATGCCCTATCGGCAAGAGCGACGGCGGCTATGCGATCAGCAATTTTCGCGAAGTCGACGACCGGGTCGGCACCTTGGAAGACTTGCAAGTAGTCGCTGAAGAATTCAGCAAGCGCGGAATTTTGCTAGTGCTGGATGTCGTGGTTAACCATACCTCGAATGAGCATGAATGGGCCAAACAGGCGATAGCCGACAATAAAAAATATCAGGATTATTATTACATTTTCGACAACCGTGAAATTCCCGACATGTTCGAGCAGAGTATGCCGGAAATTTTTCCGGAAACCGCGCCAGGAAATTTCACCTGGAATGCGGACATGGAAAAATGGGTGATGACGGTTTTTAATGACTTTCAATGGGACCTGAATTACAGCAATCCGAGTGTGTTTATCGAAATGCTCGACGTGATTATGTTCTGGATCAATCAGGGAGCCGATGTCATCCGGCTGGATGCGGTCGCCTTTTTATGGAAAAAAATAGGCACAACCTGCCAGAACGAGCGGGAAGCGCATTTGATCCTCCAGCTGATGAAAGATTGCTGTCAGGTGACCGCGCCGGGCGCGTTGTTTATCGCGGAAGCGATTGTCGCTCCGGTAGAAATCATTAAGTACTTCGGCGAAGATGCGATTATCGCCAAAGAATGTGAAATCGCCTATAACGCCACGCTGATGGCGCTGTTGTGGGATACCATCGCCACCCGAAACAGCAAATTGCTTTATCAGGGCTTAAAGAGCCTGCCCGACAAACTGGAGCGAGCCACCTGGCTGAATTATGCGCGTTGCCATGACGATATTGGCTTGGGTTTTGATGACAACGATGTGCGCAAAGTCGGCTATGAACCGGCCCCGCACCGAAAGTTTTTAGTCGATTATTACACCGGAAATTTTGAGGGTTCCCTGGCAACCGGCGTGCCTTTCATGCGCAATGAGAAGACCGGGGACGCACGCATTGCCGGCTCTTTAGCGTCGCTGGTCGGACTCGAAAAAGCCTGTCAATGGGGCGATCAGGATCAAATTAATCTGGCCGTCGATAAAATTCTGTTGCTGCATAGTTTGATTTTTGCCTTTGGCGGTATTCCATTGCTTTATTACGGCGATGAAATCGCCACCTATAATGATTACAGTTATCTGGATCAGGTCGATAAATTCAACGATAGCCGCTGGATTCATCGCCCGACAATTAATTGGGAAAGAGCGGAATTAAGGCATAAACAGGGGACTATCGAATACACCGTGTTTAACGCATTAAAGAAAATGATTGCGATACGCAAAGAAACTTCGGCGTTTGCCGATTTTAACAACCGGTATTTGCTTGATACCGATAATGAACATTTGTTCGGCTTTATCCGTTTCGATCATAGCCGTCCTTCCGAACGAGTCTTAGTGATTTGTAATTTCAGCGACCACCCGCAGCATATCGATTTGCAAACCCTGAGCACGTCGGGATTCAGCATGTATGGGCAGTTAACGGATTTGTATTCCGGCAAAAGCCCGACAAAATTTAAAGATCAATTGGTGCTGCAACCTTATCATTTCTACTGGCTGAGCGAGCATTGAGAGCAGAACAAGACAGCGTAGGAGCGGGGCGCGCCCGCGTATTTTGGCAGCGATTGCAGCGTTGTAGCCCCTTCATCGCGGGCATGGCCCGCTCCTACAACTTCCCCTCGCTATTTCTCCAAATAAGTATAAGACGTCAACTCAAGCGGGACGGGGTTTGCAACCCCGTCCCATACGTTTTTACGATACCAGAACTAAGCCGTTACACTTAACTAGACCCAAACGTTTCGGACGGGGCAACATGCCCCGGATGGGTAACGGGAGTGCAAGCTTTGCTTGCGCTTGCAGGCGAAGCCTGCACTCCTGCTATCTGCAATTTCCTTAAAAAACCTTAAACCCCTAAATACGTATAAGAAGTCAATCCGGCAATCAGCTCCCGCTCATAGTCCTGCCGCTGCTGCTCGCTCAGATCGCTGTTCGCCAGCTTTTCCCGATAGGCGGTTTTCAGCTCTTCGCTGTTGATATGCACATAATCCAGTAAATCGGAGACATGCTCGCCTTCGTGCAGGTCGTAAAAATGGTAACCCTTATCGTCGAGTTTTATGTTGATGGAATGGGTGTCGCCAAACAAATTGTGCATGTCGCCCAATATTTCCTGATAGGCGCCGACCATAAAAAAGCCGATCAGATACGGCTGCTTAGTGTCGATTTCATGCACCGGCAGGGTTCTTTCGATGTTCTGCCCGTCGATATACTGGTCGATACGCCCGTCGGAATCGCAGGTTAAATCCTGAATAACGGCGCGGCGCGTGGGCTGCTCGTCCAGCCGGTGGATAGGCATGATCGGGAAGATCTGGTCGATACCCCAGATGTCGGGCATCGACTGGAACAGCGAGAAATTGCAAAACACCTTGTCGGCCAACTTCTCGTTCAACTCCTTTAAGATAGCGGCTTCGCTTTGATTATTAGGATTCAACTTATCCTGGAGCTGGCGACACAACAGCGCATAGTTATTCTCGGCTTCGGCCAGTCCGGTCAGGCTCAGCTTATCCTGAGTAAATTGAGTTCTGGCTTCGGATAAATCGAATTGCGCATCATGGTAATGTTCGACCAGATTATACGGTTCCGGCAGGGCTTGCAGCGCAGCGTGATTGGTGTAAACCGATTCAATATCGGTTACATTGGTGATCAACACCGCATGATGAGCCGTCAGCGCACGGCCCGATTCGGTGATGATGTCCGGTTGCGGAATCTGTTTTTCCGCGCAAATATCGGCAAAACTGCGCACGATATTCTGGGCGTATTCATCCAGGCTGTAATTGATCGACGATTCGCGTCGCGAGTGGCTGCCGTCGTAATCCACGCCCAGTCCGCCGCCGGCATCGACGACCTTGATGTGTGCGCCCAAACGGTGCAGCTCCACATAAAACTGCCCGGCCTCTTTCAGCGCTATTTTGATGTCATGGATATTGGCAATTTGCGAACCCATATGAAAGTGCATCAGCTTTAACGTATCCAACAAACCGGTTTGTTTCAGACGGCCGATTAATTGCAGCAGTTCATGGGCATGAAGGCCGAATTTGGATTTCTCGCCGCCGCTGTTTTGCCATTTTCCGGCGCTGATGCTGGACAATCTGACCCTGACGCCCAGTTGCGGCGTAATGTTAAGCCGCGCCGCCTCCTCGATAATCAATTCCAGCTCCAGAGGCTTTTCAATGACCAGATACAGATTCAGCCCCATTTTCAGGCCGATCAGCGCCAGACGGATATAAGCGCGGTCTTTGTAGCCGTTGCAGACCACCACGCCTTGGTTGGACAGCGCCATAATCGCCAGCAATTCCGGCTTGCTGCCCGCTTCCAGGCCGATATTGTCGGCCGCCAAAATGCCTTCCACCACCTTGCGCTGCTGATTGACCTTGATCGGGTAAACCGGCGTGTAGCGGCCTTGATAGTCATTGTTGACACAGGCTTTGTCAAAGGCGCGGGACAATTGGGTGACGCGGTCTTTTAAAATATCGGTAAAGCGCACCAGCACCGGCAACGACAGCTGTTTGTCGTTTAGCGATTGGGCGATTTCGTATAAATCCAGCGCCACATCCTGATCGGAACTGGGCTTTACCGAAACATGCCCGTCGGCATTGATCGAAAAATAGCCCTGCCCCCAGCTGTCTATTGCGTAGGTTTCGGCGGATTGCTTAATCGTCCAGGTTTTATTCACTGTTTATCTCCATTCGGGTCAATGTTGCGTATTGTATGCGCTAAGAATAGCTAACTTCCATCGGCGGCGATAGCCCAATGCACACGACGGCGCCCCAACAGCATAGCTATTTACACAAATCATAAGAAAATTCCGAGCTATTTCTTGCAATGTGGCACCGGATCAGCAAAATAGTCAGCCAATCCCCTTAAGTCGCGGAAACGCCACTTCGCGTTACGCCCTTTAGCTACGCTCAGGACAGACTTTATTAGCTGATGTTAAGCACAGTCCTCATCAGGAAGTAGGCGTATCGATTGCATCTGCGCCAGCGCAATCGGATGGCCTAAAGAAGCCGCCTTGGCAACCCACATCATCGCCAGATTGTCGTCTTTGGCGACACCCTTAGCTTTTAAATAACAATTCCCCAGCAGCTGCATCGCATCGGCAAAGTTCTGCTTTGCCGCCAGCTCTAACCAATAAATAGCACTTTGCGGCTTATCGTAAGCTAAAAAAAGCACCGCCAAATCATTTTGGGCACTGGCATCACCGGTATCGGCACGTTGAATCAAAGCAATGGTATCGGCTTCAAGAACCATGCAAATATCGTTTTTGATCGAATCGAAACAAATCATGGCTTTGTTTTTATCCTGATGATTGGAGGCGCACCGTAAAGTGCCATCGGCAAGACGGCGTCTTAGGGTGCTCAAGCTCCATTCGGTTAATGTGGCGGCGGTTTGCAGACTGATATTTGGCATGCTCTATCCTTTGGTTGATGCAGGTAATGCGTTTGACGCGGTTTTTTGCTGGTCATTTCTATCGTGACGCGGATTTTTGCTGATCATTTTTAGGGTGACGCGGTTTTTTGCCGGTCAGTTCTATCGTGACACGGTTTTTTGCTGGTCATTTCTATCATGACACGGTTTTTTGCTGAGCATAATGTGGTTTATGGCGAGTCTCAATAAAATAATACCTTGAGTTGAATGTTATAAGCGATTTTATCGCTAACAATCTTGCTTATATTTTATCTCAAAAAAGGCTAATGACTTGTTTTAAGGGTAATTATCAATCCTGCCAACAATTAAAACTCATGGTTACGCGCGATATGGCATGGCCTGTGCTTTTATCTTATCGTTAGCGTTTATTTTTCTAATTTAAAGAGGATTTACTGATGAACACATTACCCATGAACAAAGCACAACAAGGTTTTACCTTAATCGAATTAATGATCGTGGTCGCGATTATTGGTATTTTGGCTGCCGTGGCAATTCCGTCATACCAGGATTATGTAGCGAAGGCTAAATGGGGTGCGGCTTTAGCTGAAGTAGCGCCAGGCAAAACAGGCTTCGAGGTTGCACTTAACGACAGCTTGACTCCGGTACTTGTTTCTCCGCCTGGAGCCACTACTGAGGCATTTATTGGTGTTCAGGCAAGCAATACTAACAGTAATATTGCGATTACTACAGCAACTTCGGCGGGTGTTCTTACCGCTACAATCGTAGGGGGTCCTGAAGCTGTTAATGGAAAAACAATTACTTTAACGCGTACTGCCGCTACAGGAAAATGGGTTTGCACATCGTCCGCATTACAAAAATTTATGGGGCCAACCACCGTTTGTACTGGCGCTTAATGTAATCAAATAATCAAATGTCGTGAGCCAGTAGATACTCTCTTGTCTCGTTCCCAAGCTCCAGCCATGTAAGGAGGGCAACGCTAAGCTGCCCACGCGATTAACCGCATAAGCGGTCAAATCGCACCCCACACAAACCATCCAATCGGTCACCGGGTTGGGTGGTTTTTTTATGGATGCTGATTGCTTTTATGTCTCGTTCCCAAGCTCCAGCTTGGGAACGAGACATCAAGACTGCCAAAACTCATCATCACATTTGAAGATTAATGTTGGGTTACGCGACTAATAAACACCATGATCACCAATATCAATCAATAATACCTTACCATCATTCATTAGTCTTAATGTAAGCAATACTCGATACTGTATATTAACTGATGTTACGCACCCACCCTTCAAAAAGCGTATTATTTCGGGATGGAAAAAATAAAATTAGAATTATACACAGACTACCTGATCTGCAATAACGGGTTTGCGACGGCGACCGGATTGTCGGCAATGATGGAAGGGGATATAAGCCATGACCAGATGACGCGTTTTCTGGCATCGAAAGCATTTACCTCCAAAGACCTGTGGGGGCAAGTTAAAGCGACAGTACGCCAGATAGAACGGGAAGATGGTTGCTTGATATTTGACGATACCATTCAGGAGAAGGCCTGGACGGATGAGAACGAAATCATGTGCTGGCACTATGATCACTGCAAAGGGCGTTCGGTCAAAGGAATCAATTTGCTGAACGCCCTATACTATAGCGGGGAAGTTTCAATTCCCGTCGCCTTTGAAGTGGTGCGCAAGCCTTACCAGTTCAGTGATGTGAAGACCCGCAAGGTCAAGCGGGCCAGTGAGTTCACCAAAAATGAGCTGATGCGGGAGATGATAGCGACCAGTGTGGCGAATGCCATCAAGTTCCGCTATGTGTTGACAGACAGTTGGTTTGCCAGCAAGGAAAACTTTGAGTTCATCCTGAAAAAAGACAAGCACTTCATCAGCGCCCTAAAGGATAACCGCTGGGTGGCTTTAACAGAAGACGACAAGAAAGAAGGCCGTTTTGTACGGATCAGTCAGCTGGAATTGGCGGATCAGCAGGCGGTGCGCGGTTGGATGAAAGGTTTTCCTCATGAGGTGCTTTTCGTCCGCCGGGTCTTTACAAACAAAGACGGCAGCATCGGCCTATTGAATCTGGTATGCAGTGATTTAGCGTGCAATGGCGAACAAGCCGCCACGATCTACCAAAAACGGTGGAAAGTTGAGGAGTTCCACAAGTCATTAAAATCCAATGCGGGGTTGGCAAAGTCACCAACCCGTACGGTCACTACCCAGAACAACCCTGTCTTCATGTCGATCTATGCGGTGTTCAAGCTGGAATGTCTGAAGATAAAACACAAGGCCAATCATTTTGCGCTAAGAACTAAGCTGTTTATCAAAGCGAACCAGATAGCTTATGAAGAGTTGCAAAAATTACTGGCTGCGTAACATCAGATATTAATAGAAATTGAATGGCAGTGCTTTGTCTTAATAGCATGTAACCTTAAAGATGGATGGGAAGGATCTATTGATAATAACTTGAGTGCTTTAGCGTATTGATTAATTAGCTCTGGATGCTTTTTAAAAAATTTTATTTCTCGTTTAATATAAGAATCGGGCCGAATAATCTTAAGCGCCATGCTCAATCTCTTGTCTTAATTGTTCGGCAAAATCATCTATATCATCAATAACACGGTACTGACCACTGACAAGGCATTCCTCTGCTTCATAAATCGCTTTTTCTAACTGATATTCTCTGTAGTGATTAAATTCCTCTATATCTAAAACAATATATTTAGTCTTTCCGCGAACATCAATTAAAACTTGGTGTTCATCACTATCCGTCATAGCCCTTTCAATACTTGAAACACCACTACGCTTTAAGTCATTAGCAGTAATCACTAACATGTCTAGCACCTCATCAAAAAGAGTCATTGTAGCACTCAAATTAGCGCTATTAATAGCGCTAACAATAAAACAAAGAGGTGCAAAAAAGCCATGTAAGCAGCGCTTTTCTGCCCACGCAACACGAACCAATGGGGTCAGACTCGATTGAAAATACCCATAATGACAGTTATGTTAAATTGTGATTTCTATTGTGCTTTGCTAATTTACGTTACAATAAAATTTTATTTTTGCTTTGCTATGTTCTGGAGTTGTTCGTGCTATCCGGGAATGTCGTTACACTCAACCTCAGGCTAATAGCTTGAATTCCACCAGTATCCAATCTAAAGCATGACCCAAGAATAGCAATGCGATTAACCGATCGACAACGCACCCTTATTCGCGCAACCGTTGCCGAAACCTTTGGCCCAGAAGCCAATGTCTGGCTGTTTGGCTCAAGGGTAGATGACAGCAAGCGAGGAGGAGACATCAATCTGTTAATCGAAACCAGCCGAATTGATGTCGATGCAATAGCCAGAGCTGAGATTTCCTTCCTGACCAAGCTGCAAATGAAGCTCGGGGAGCAAAAAATAGACCTATTGATCGATTATCCGTCACGTAAAACTCGTCCGCCCATTCTTTCCATTGCCAAACAAAGCGGTATTTTGTTATGAATAACAGTGTTGCAATACTTCGGCTACAAGATGCATGGCGCGAATGCGAACGCAATATTTATCATTTGTGTCACGCATTAACATTACTCGCACCCATTTTGCCGATGACAGGGAAAGGCTTTGAGTATCTGACCGATGCGCAGGTACAAAGCCTAGATCAATTCATTCTGCGTTTTACAAAATTGCAGGATGCTATGGGCAGTCGTTTATTTCCGGCACTACTGCAATATCTGCAAGAGCCTTATGAAGAGCGCCCAATGCTGGACAAACTCAACCGATTGGAAAAGCTAAGGTATCTTCATAATGCAGAGGCATGGCAGAACATCCACAATACGCGCAACAAATTCGCCCATGATTATCCCGATGACTGGGAAAAGAATGCCGCACTGATCAATCTGGCCTGCGAGGCCGCTGAAGACATGTACAACATTTTGACCGGAATAGAAGAAAAACTGAAGACCGATCAGCCTGCACTTAAGTTAGGCAAGTCTTTGCCCGTGGACTATCCTAAGCAATTGTCCCTTTGAAAACGAGATGAACTGTTTAAGAACAATCAGAACAATGACAATCAGCCATGTGGGCAAAGCTAAGCTGCCCACGCGATTAAGCGCATAAGCTGTCAAATCGCATCCCACAAAAACCATCCAATCCGTCACCGGGTTGGATGGTTTTTTTACGGGTGCTGGTTGCTTTTATGATATATTCTTTAACATGAAATTAAAATTTGATCGTGAAGTTAGAAAATCAATTGCTGATGAATTGAAAAAGATTTCTAATTTTGGCGGTGCCGGATTGGGCTTTATGGGCTATTCAAGTAACAGTCCGGCAATCCTATTGGGGGCATTTATCTGGTGGATAGCTTGCCAAACCATCTCGCATCTACTCATGTCTATTCAAGACGAAGAAGGGGAATAAAATGACCATTGAAATTGCTGCACTTTTAGGAATGGGACTTGTTGTTTTATGGGGATTGATTGCTTTGTTATTTGCAATCAAAACTGCCAAAAGTCATCATCACATTGATACTGGCGCGATTCATTCTAATTAAGCCGGGAAAAATAAACCATCCAATCCTTCACCGGGTTGGGTGGTTTTTTTATGGGCGTCATTCCGGTTTTTTGGTGCGCAAAACCGCGCTGCTCACAGTTACCGACAACTCGCTCGTTTCAGCCGGTCATTGACTGCCTGCCAGGCTTCGGTATCGGGTGGAGATTCGGCCAGTAGCACGCCAAATTCAGCGCGATCAAGCAAACGCAAAACGGCATACAGTTTTCTGGCATATTCCGCCGGGGTATCGGGCATAAAGCACGGCGTAAGCGCTGGATTTTCAGGCTGTTCTCTGTGCTCAGCGCCGATGAACATCACTGCCGTCCGTATGCCGGAACCCGCCAATTCATCACGGCGCCTTTTCAGGTCATGTATTGGATGAACCTCGAAACGGGTTTCCGGCGTGTAATGCGATTTGAGCAGTCCCGGCGCACGAATGTCACCGACTGACGCCGAGGTGATAATTTCAGTGCCGAGCACCTGTTGCAGCGCCGACAGCGAGATTGACCCGGGCCGCAATAGTCGGGGTTGGTCATTCACCAAGCTAAGAATGGTGGATTCCACGCCCACACGACAAGGGCCGCCCTCCAGAATAAGATCGACCCGGTCACCCAGTTCCGCGCGCACATGTTTTGCCCGGGTAGGGCTTACCCGGCCGAAACGGTTGGCCGATGGCGCGGCGATACCGCCGTCGAATGCCTTTAGCAACGCTAAAGCCACCGGATGATCGGGAATGCGTATGCCTACCGTTTCTTGTCCGCCGGTCACCGTCAACGGCGCGTTTCTCCGTTTCAGGATCAATGTTAGCGGCCCCGGCCAAAAATGTTCCGCCAGCCGCCAAGCTGATGCAGTCATATCTTTCGCCCAAAAATCCAGGTTTTCGGGGCTGTGCAGGTGAACGATCAGCGGGTGGTCTGCAGGACGTCCCTTGGCCGCGAAGATACGACGCACTGCTACCGGGTCGGAGGCGTTGGCGCCCAAGCCGTAAACAGTTTCGGTAGGAAACGCCACTAAACCGCCGTTGCGCAGCAATTCGGCAGCGGTATTGATGAGGCTTGATGAAGGTTCTTGCATGGGTTTTACTCTCTATTTTTGCTGGTACGCTAGTGATGACTAAACCTTGTGGGCGCGAATTTATTCGCGCAGTGACAGCCAAGTGCGCGAATAAATTCGCGCCTACCTAATTGTTAAGCTCTTAACCTAATGACGGTGACGCCACCCGGCCGCTCCCACACGTTTTATTCATTCGTGCTTTTCGCGGACAAAAGCCATCAACCGGTATTGCGCATCCCCGCCGCAATCGCGTTGATGCTGCGCAATAAGGGTTTCATCCAGGGGCTTTCGGCCTGATTTTCAGGGTCGATTTCCCGCACCCGGCGCAATAAAAACACCTGTAGATAATTGAGCGGCCCCAGATAAGCGTCGCGGCGCTGCAGCGAGGTTGCCAGTTCCGGATTTTCCGCCAGCAGCCGGTCGGTGTTGGCGATTTCCAAAATCCACTCCACGCAACGCTGGTGTTCGCTGGCGATTAAGCCATAAACGCGCTGGCCGGTTTCCGGATCGACGCACAAACCGGCGTATTCCTTGGCGATACTCATGTCCGATTTGCTCAGCGCCATTTGCGCGTTACTCAACAGGTTGCGGAAAAACGGCCAGTCCCGGTACATGGCCTGCAATTTTTCCAGGCGCTCGGGTTTGCCTGCGCACCAGCTCGAAAGACTTAAGCCGATGCCATACCAGGCTGGAAAAGTCTGCCGCGACTGTGCCCAAGAGAACACCCAGCCAATAGCGCGCACCGAATTTTTCGAGCGATCGCCCTTTTTGCGGTGCGACGGCCGTGAGCCGATATTGAGGCCGCCAATTTCGCCGACCGGCGTGGCTTCGTAGAAATAATCCAGGAATCCGGGAGTACGCTCGGTCAGTTCGCGGTAACCGTGTTCGCCGATCCGAGCCAGTTCATCCATCACTAATAAATCTTCGGCACGGTCGCGCTGTACCGCTTGCACCAGACTGACACTGGCCTTGAGCAGGCCGGTCACGCCCATGGTCAATTCGTAAATGGCAGTTTCCATGTTGTTGTAGCGGTAAAACAGCACCTCGCCCTGCTCGGTGAATTTAATCTTCCCGCGCACGGTGTCGGGCGGCTGCGCCAGAATGGCTTCATGGGTTGGACCGCCGCCGCGTCCTACGGTACCGCCGCGACCATGGAACAAGCGGCACTTGAGTCCATGCTGTTCGGTAATCGCGATAATCTGCCGTTGCGCCCGCGACAGCCCCCAAGACGAAGCCAGAATGCCGCCGTCTTTACAGGAATCGGAATAGCCCAGCATGATTTCCTGACTGTCCCCGGAAACCCGCAGCAATTCACGGTAAACCGGGGTATCGAACAGGCGGTTGAGCACGTCTTCAATCCGATTGAGATCGTCAATGGTTTCAAACAGCGGACTGACGTCGATATGACAATACCAATGGCCGCCAACACGACCCACAAGACCGTTTTGCGCTGCCAGCAACATGACCTCCATAACGTGACTGGCCGAGTGGGTCATTGAGACCACATACTTGCCGAAGCAATCCGCACCGATTTCCCGCCGCATCCGCGCCATCACCGCGAACAGTTCCAGGGTTTCACGGCTGGCGGCAGACAAGGCGCCGTCATCGTAAATCAGCCCGCCCGGTACGGCGATAGCTTCGCTCAACAGGTCGAGACGCTGATTTTCATCCATGCCGTGATAATCCAGGCTCAGTGCAGCCGCCAGAATATCGGCTACGGCGTCGGTATGTCGGTTTGATTCCTGGCGCACGTCCAGTTCCATCAGATGAAAACCGAAGGTTTCCGCCAAGCGGATGACGTCGCGCAGTTCTAAATCGGCAATAGCGGCATCGCCGTGCCCGCGCAAGGAGGCGTCGATGAGGCGCAAGTCGGTTAAAAATTCCGCTAAATTTTGGTAGGCGTGGTGATCCGGCGGCGGTTGTTCGCCGCGCAGGCGTTGCTGAACCTGCATCAGGGTGCAGTTCATGCGGTATTTCATCAGCGCCAGCTTGTGCCGGTAAGGTTCTTGCAGATAGGGCTTTTCCAGCTCCACTATCGATGCGCCAAGCGCCCTGCGGTTTGCTTCCAGGCTGGCCATGAACTCGGTCGACAATTCACAGAAGCCATGAGAATGCGACATCTGTTCGTATAATTCGCCCAAGCGGCGGATGTGTTCTTGCAAAATGGTCTGCGCTTGCAGGCGCAAGGCCAGCACCGTAGTATCCGGGGTGACGTTGGGATTGCCGTCGCGGTCGCCGCCGATCCAGGAGCCGAAGCGCAAAAAACTGGGCACACGGATGTACAAGGCCGCCTCTTCACCGTACACATCAACGATGGAACGTTCAAAATTGCGGTAAACCTGCCCCGTCGCCTGAAACAGCGACAGTGAAAAATAGAACAATCCGGCATCGATTTCATCGGCCACGCATAATTTTCGGGTGCGCACTTCGTCGGTCTTGCACAACAATTGAATCTGGCATTGCAGACGGTTGAGCAGGTCGCGGCGGGAATACCCCTTCAGACGATTATCGGCCAACGCATCATGGCTTAAAAATACATTGCGCAAGGCGCTTTTGACGGTACGCCGTTTGGCTTCGGTCGGATGAGCGGTCATCACCGGCAGGTACAACAATTCGTCCAGCAGTATCTGCAGCTTATCCGCCGTTACCCCGGAAGCCTTGAGCGCCAGCAAGGTATCGTGGAAGGATCCGGGCCAATAGTGCCCGGTCTGCCGCTGTCTGCGCAATTTCAAATAATAGGATTCCTCCGCGATATTGAGCAGGCTGAAATAGCGATTGAATACCCGAATTACATCGCCGATAGCGTCAGGACTGAGGCCATCGACAGCCTCCTGTAAATGCAGCCGTTTCGGCAGACTGCTATCGCGCAGCAAGCCGGTGAACCGGCGTTGCAGGCGCTCGACGGCGGCACTGACTTCGGTCGGCGCCTGTGCTTTCAATACCCGTGTCAGCACCGATCCGAGTAGGCGGATCGAGTGGCGGAGCACTTTGTCATCAGATGAGGGAGGCATTAGCGGGTTTCCTTACGGTTAGTTAAAAAAAATTAGGCAAAGGCACAAGCTTCACTGCCATTCAGTTAGCATTAAAGCCTAACTATTTTCGGCTTAGCGCAATGGCAGCGACGTTCCCGTGTGAGAACGATAGCAATCACCTTATTCATGCGCTTTAGCATAGCGCTGAAACTTGTTATTGTTAAATAGAATGTTTAGAATGAAAGTATCGAAATTTACGATGTATTCAGCGACTATGGAACGTATCAACTATCAGCATTTGTTTTATTTTTGGAATGTGGTGCGCGAAGAAAGCATCACCCGTGCCTGCGAAAAACTGCACTTAGCGCAACCCACTATTAGCGGCCAGCTATCGGTATTTGAACAAGCGATCGGGGAAAAACTGTTTTACAAGAACGGGCGCAAACTGGTGCTGACCGACACTGGGCGCATTGTGTTTCATTATGCGGATGAGATTTTTTCTCTGGGCCGGGAACTGACCAATACCCTGAAAGGCCGTCCCAGTGGCGGGCCGTTGCGGTTGATTGTCGGGGTGGCGGATGCCTTGCCCAAGCTGGTCGTTTATCGCCTGATCGAACCGGCGTTCCGGCTACCGGAGCCGGTGCAAATTCTTTGCTATGAAGACAAGGCGGAGCGGCTTTTGGCGGAAATATCCTTGCAGAACGTCGATTTGGTGTTGTCGGACGCGCCACTGACGCCAAATAGCGACGCCAAGGCCTTTAACCACCTGTTAGGCGAATGTCCCGTTACTGTGTTTGGTACAGCGCAACTGGCCGCTGTTTATCGTGCTGATTTCCCCCGCTCGCTGACCGGTGCGCCGTTTTTATTGCCGACCGGCAACACTGCGCTGCGGCGCTCGCTGGATCAGTGGTTCGATGCCGAAGGTATCAGCCCGAAAATCCAGGCAGAAATTGAGGATAGTGCGCTGATTAAGACCTTCGGCAGCGGCGGCGTGGGTTTATTTGTTGCGCCAACCCCGGTGGAGGCCGAAATCCAACGTCAGTACGATGTCGAGGTTGTCGGCCGGATTGATGCGGTACAGGAACGTTTTTATGCCATTACCGCACGGCGGAAGCTGAAGCATCCCGCCGTAACCGCCATTTTAGACAACGCCCGTGAAAAGTTATTTTGACAGCAACTCTAGTTGCTCAAACTAAGCACTATCACGGAATGGAATAGCTAATCATCTTACTTCGCGGTTTTGAAACGGGCAGCCGCTCCTAACAGTCCGACCACGAAAAAAGCCGTACCGACAAGGGTGAATCGTAGATTCGTTTCCTGGATAATCAGGTCGCCGGTAGCATAAAGCATGATAATAACAGCGACCGATCCCCAGCCGAGAAAACGCAACCCAGCGGCCATAATAAGTTTACCTGGATCTTCCGATTCGCTTACCGGCGTGTCCATTCGATAAGCCACAAAACCGCACATCAGCGCGGGCAAAATTCCCCAGCGCATATGTTGGATGAAGCTTTCCAGAAAGCTGAAATTACCTTTGTAGTAAGCTAACTCGAGAATAAGCGCGGATACTGTGGTGCTGACAATGAACCCCGTTATCATCACGGCCATATAGAACCCATAGTATCGATCGGATTGTCCCCGTTGATGTCTGAAGGCGAGCGTCCGTGAAATAAAGACCAGCGCGATCGGAAGGACATAGATCGCAATGGCATAGACGATCCACCGGAGCGTAGTGTAATCAAAGTGCGCCAGCGGTTGATCGGGAAACAGGAAAGCATTGTGCAGCGAGACCGAAATCTCCCGACCCAACATGACTCCGATGGCGGTGGCCGCCGTGAACAGCAGAACATATTTATAGGTGTGTTTCAGGCGGGCCTCGTGGACGTTGCCGCCGAGCTGCTTCACGGTTGCCCATATCTCATTCTCGCTTGCGCTCCCGAACACGACCAGAGCGGCGAGTAAGCGACACAGCAGGCCGGTGAGCTGATCCAGCTCCTTGATCAGGTTAACGGTCTTGGTATAGTGGGGTTCCGCTTCTTTCCAGACGGTCACTTTTTCCGACATCGCATTGTAAGAGATACAGATTTCCCCCCATTTCAGAGAGGGTTCGTTGAAAAGACGACGAAAGGACGATTGGTTGGCGTAGTTCTGCATCTGGTCAAAAAGAAGGCAATTATGAGCCCATTTATACTCGACCGTAGCGCTGGATTTTTCGAAATCGCCGGGGTCGATGCTCGGCACCAGCAGGCGATTGCCGATTTGTGCTTTTAAGCTATCGTCAACCGCCGATAATCTTGAGCTAATGAGCGCGTTATAGACCTCTACCGCTTTTGTCGGAATGGCGAAAGCGTCATGGATGCTGTCCCTTAATATAAGTAAGGGGTTAAACCGGCTTTCCCAGGCGATAAAAAATAGAAACAGCCCGGCGGCAATCAACGGTATGATCGTGTTTCCGTCCAAGCCATTCAGAAGATTCACTAATTCTCCAGCGCCAAGGTTCTTCACGATCAGCGTCACCAGCGGTTCCAAGGGCAGCCACAGCCAAGTCAGTAAGCCATAAAGCGCTGCCATAAATGTGCAGTACGTTGCAATTCCTATCCAGTAGGTGCTTCTGCGGATAAAGTATTGGGGTAGCGTCGGTTCAGCGCCTAACTGAATGCGGCGTTTTTGGAAGGACCGATAGGCGAGGAAGAATGCGGCCCCGGTGCCAAGAAGCTGCACCGCAAAGTTAATCAAGAGTTCGGAAGTCATGGTGCGGCTGCTCCTACGTACGTTTCACAAGGTTTCGAGTTCAGGAAAAATAATCAAGTCCCGCCTGATGATAAGTGCGGGATCAAGTGATCGTATTATAGCAGGACATAGCGTGACCAGGTCTCTTCCAGATTTCGGGGTGAATCGAAACGGCTTGTCAGGGCAATATTATGGATTTTGCTTGCCATGTCGTCACCTCAAGTCTATTGAAAATTACAGATTTCACTCACGACCCAAAGTAGTATAATTTTACAAAAAAATACTACTCCATATAGTTAGGTGATGACGTATGAATAA
Source organism: Methylobacter arcticus (assembly GCF_050917435.1). NCBI lineage: Bacteria > Pseudomonadati > Pseudomonadota > Gammaproteobacteria > Methylococcales > Methylococcaceae > Methylobacter > Methylobacter arcticus. The sequence continues at coordinate 152,881 of NZ_CP159583.1, read as the reverse complement.
CGCACTAATTAATCTAAATGCATCACTAACTGAAGCTGACGCGCAACCCACCAAGGATTCTTTAACGGATTTAGTGGCTCCCCCCGTCGACGCATTGCTACATGAACTCCAGATACACCAAGTCGAACTGGAAATGCAGAACGAGGCGTTGCGCCAATCCCATCTTGCCCTGGAAGCATCTCGTGCTCGTTACTTAAACCTCTATGAGCTTGCTCCGGTTGCTTATCTCACCCTCACCCACGAAGGCCTGATCCACGAAATCAACCTCACCGGTGCCGCGCTTCTTGGCATAGAGCGAAGAGAGCTAATTGACTGTCATTTTTCTGCCATCGTCGCCCCCAAAGACACCGACCGATGGTATCTTCTGTTCAAGAAATTGATGCGGCACGAAGAAGAAAAGCATGCTGTCGAACTGCTGCTCCGGCGCAGTAACAATGCTGATTTTCATGCGCTGCTTAACTGTCAGCGGGTGACCACTGAGGTCAATGCACTGGCGATGCATATCTCACTGACCGACATCACCAAATACAAGCACGCCGAAGAGGCTTTGCGTAAGAGTCAGAGAGATCTGAATCATGCCCAGGCAGTCGCTCATATCGGCAGCTGGCGTATAGATCTCAGTAATAATAAGCTGGAATGGTCTGACGAAACTTTTCGAATTTTCGGCATAGCCAAAGGCGCCCCTTTAACCTACCCATTATTTCTTGATTGTGTCCACCCGGCAGACCGGCAATTAGTTGACGCAGCATGGAAGTTCGCACTTACCGGAAAACCTTACGATATTGAGCATCGAATTATCGTAGACCAGAAGATTAAATGGGTGCGCGAACAGGCTGAAATCGAATTTGATGATGATGGCTCTCTGCTCAGCGGTTTTGGTACGACTGAAGATATTACCGAGATCAAAAGCAGTCAGGAGGCATTGCAACATGAACGCGCCTTCCTCAGACAAGTCATCGATGCGGTACCCAATGTGATTTTTGTCAAAGACCGGGAGGGGCGGTTTCTTTTAGGCAATGAGGCTTTAGCCCAGTCCTATGGCACAAGCACTGAGGGTTTAATCGGGCTAACTGAGGAGAGCTTTAATGCCAATGTCGATGAAGTGACTCGCTTCTATCAAAATGACCTCCTCGTTATAAATAGTTGTATGCCCCAGTTCATCCCGGATGAAAAAGTCACCCATGCCGATGGCTCTGTGCATTGGTACAATACGGTCAAAATTCCGCTGATCGACAACAATAAGTGCAACAAAGTGCTGGTTGTGGCGACCGACATGACCGACAGCAAACGTACTGCGGAAGCACTCCGCTTGGCCAATCAACGTAAAGACGAATTTCTGGCGATGCTGGCCCATGAACTCCGTAATCCGCTGGCACCCATCCGCAATACTGTGCAATTGCTGAACAGGCAGAAAATCACAGATCCCACTCTGGCAAAGGCTTGTCATGTTATCGACCGTCAGGTGACTCATATGGTACGGCTGCTTGACGACCTGCTGGATGTAGCTCGCTACATCCAGGGTAAAATACGATTGCAAGTCGAGCACCTTGAGCTTACTGACATTATCAATAATGCTGTAGAAACCAGCTATCCCCTGATTGAATCGCGTGGACAGGCGTTAATCATTGCTCAGGCTGCGACGCCGCAATGGATCCAAGGCGATCGCGTTCGGTTAGCGCAAGTGCTGTCCAACTTGCTGAATAATGCCGCTAAGTACACCAACGAGGGCGGTAAAATCACGCTAAGCGTGACACAGGAAGGCTCTGATGTGGTCATAGATATCCGGGATACCGGCGTCGGCATTGCTCCCGAGATCCTGCCGCAGATATTCGATCTTTTCACCCAAGCCGACCACTCCCTAGCCCATTCGCAGGGCGGTCTGGGCATTGGCTTGACGTTGGTACGTCAACTGGTTGAGAAGCATGGCGGCACGGTCACCGCAGCGAGTGCCGGCATCGGCCATGGCAGCACCTTTTCGGTACGGCTACCGGCTGTATCGAAGGCTTCATCAGGTGTTGAAGTCGAGATAACTGAATCCGTATTACTGACGCCAAGATACCGCATTCTGGTCGTGGATGACTATGACGATGCTGCCGAAAGTCTGATGATGGTGTTGGAAGCGGAAGGCCATCAGGTGGAAATAGCCAACTTCGGCATCAAAGCGATTGAACAAGCACCCGCTTTCCACCCGCAGGTGGTGCTGCTCGATATTGGTCTTCCCGATTTGAACGGCTATGAGGTAGCCAAAAAGCTACGCACATTACCGGAGACCCAGAATGCGATCCTGATCGCCTTAACAGGTTACGGACAACCAGCAGATCTTGAACTTGCTCAATCTGCGGGTTTCAACCATTACTTACTCAAGCCGGTAGATTTTGAGAGGTTATTTACCTTACTGGCATCTTCGCCAGAAGAGCATTCCGACAAGGACTGATAACCGGGAACTCTTTACCAAAGAGTCCGTAAAGCCACTTCCTTCAGGTGGGGGATGTAAAGATGATCTTGACCTATTTTGTTTCCAGCCATTCCGTTAATGCTAATGTTATCAACTTAGCTATTGAAATTGATCTTCGCTGGGCTTTGTCATGTCATATTGAGAATAGTTCGGGGGTCATCCGAATGTGAAACCGCTTAAGCTGTTTGGCCATAAAATGAATGGCGTACCATTGGGTGCGATGAAACCCATAATTAAAACATTGTCAGTCAGAGTCCACGATAAACACGCCAGCGTGTTAAATCGTATGGCGTTTGACGTGAATCAAGTCTGGAACGCCGCTAATGCGTATTCGGATGAATTTTCTTGGGTTCCGGTGCCGGAAGTTGGCTACATGAATTTTGGCACCTCGGCGTTTGAGTTGATGAAAGACTTAAAAGGCATCCGCAAAGAACGCGGCATGATAATCGACTCGACGGCGGTTCAGGAAACCATTGCCGTTCATGCCAAAGCCAGAAAGCAATTCAAGAAAAACAAATTGCATTGGCGCTGCTCCGGCGGCTCTAAAAAAGCACTAGGCTGGGTTCCGTTTAAATCGGGTGCTGCTAAGTGGGTCAATGGTCAGGTCAGATACGCGGGACTTTATTTCAAAATTTGGGATAGCTACGGACTAAGTAACTTTGATTTTCGTTCCGGTTGTTTTAGCCAGGATGCACGCGGTCGATGGTATTTCAATATTGTCGTTCATGTTGACGCTGACATAAGGCAGGCGGAAGGCGGTCAAATAGGCATTGATCTTGGATTAAAAACCACCGCCACCTGTTCCAATGGCGATACCTTGGCAAGACAGGATTGCTACCCATGGAAATCGCCGCCACCATTATTGCCATGGGACATATTCTTGGCTTTAAAGTTTTGGCCGAAGGCGTGGAAACGGCAAAGCAGCTGGCATTTTTACGGGAAAAAGGCTGTGATATGTATCAGGGTTATATCAAAAGCCGCCCTATACCCGCGCAAGAGTTTGCTGAATTATTGCGTGATCAGCAGCAATGGGTACATGCGCATACCCAAGCGCCGACCCTACTCGGCAAAGATGTATAGCCGAAACAACTATCGCCTGACCCGCAGGGCAATCCATTTGATGAAGTTCAGCCAGAACAGGTTGCTCCGCTTCGATAACGCTAGCCGGACCTGTTTCAGGAGCTTGCGCTCCCGATCAACCTATAAGACGCCCGCCGCCCCTCTTTCTTTGCTGTCGCGTGAATCGGCAACAACGCGCTTAGCGGCCTCTCACTATCGTGCACCATTCGCCGACAATGTTGAGCAAGTTCCTCGCCGAGTGATCCACCGAAACGACCTCTTTGATGTTGCCGTTTGCCTTTGCCGCGCGCACACTGGCGTCACCCCGCGCCAGCAAGCCCAGAATGGATTCCGCACAGGCTTTGCCCTCCTTCAACGAACCAGAGGGAGCCGTTTCCCCTGTCGCTATATCACCTCAGATAACTTCGGTCCCCATAACCCCTTTGATCGGCGAATCGACGATCATGCATCCACTGAGCCCAACGACGAGACTCATCACGCCAACAGCCAAGAATGGTCTCAGGGTTACGCGTCTCTGCCCTGCGGCTTGGTCGGAAGCGCTTCCCTGTCCGTTCTTCAGTAATCTCCCTTTTAATTCTGTCGATGTATCTTTGATTTGTTCCAAAGTCATAGCTGCTCTCCCAAAAATTAGACATTTAATGAGCTTAATCGCCCATTTCTGTTAATGATAAAGACTCGGGTCGTTGGATCCGATAAGAAGTAGGATATAACCTTGGCTTCCAGTGCCTTCAACTTGCTGCTGCACATAAATCCGAAGATATTTTTCGTCCGGCTTGATACCTCTACTCAGGAAATGAATGTAAAGCAGGGCACCTCGTCCGTCTGTACGATAGCGTACCTACGAACGAAAGTTTGCCCGCTATTAGGTTAAGGGCTTGGCATTAGGTGGGCGCGAATTTATTCGCGCATTTGGCTGTCACTGCGCGAATAAATTCGCGTCTACGCTGTTCAGTCATCACCGTCTTTTCAGTTTAACTTAATGGCAGTGCCACGGGAGAGCGAATAACTTGTGTAGATAAGCCGCCCGACGCGTAGGTCTACTGACCGCAACAAATGCGGTCGAGACGCCCGCGATCCCAGATAAAAAAACGACACCTGGGCTGCACCCAGCACAGCAAAGGTTGTTTTATGCCTAAAAAATGCCGAGTTCTACTATAATACCCAGCTATTTATTGGTTTCTTCAGGAATACATCATGCTAAATCCCTCCCAGTGGTTTACCGAGCAAGTCCCAGAGGCTGGATCGGCCTTTTCGTTAAAAATTAAACAAAAGTTGCACGAGGAGCAATCCGAGTTTCAACATCTTGAAATCTATGAAACCGAAACCTTCGGTAACTTGATGGTGATTGACGGCTGTACGATGGTATCGACCCGTGACAACTTTTTTTACCATGAAATGATCAGTCATCCGGCTTTGTTCACCCATCCCGAGCCAAAAAGAGTGTGGATTATCGGCGGCGGCGACTGCGGCACGTTAAGAGAAGTGTTAAAGCATCCCTCGGTAGAACAGGCGGTACAGATTGACATTGACGAGCGGGTAACGCGTCTGGCGGAAATTTATTTCCCCGAGTTGTGCGAATCCAATAACGACCCCAGAGCCGATTTGAAATTTATCGACGGCATTAAATGGGTCAAAGATGCCGAGCCGAATTCGGTGGACATTATTATTGTTGACAGTACCGACCCGATTGGCCCGGCGTTAGGTTTATTCAGCGAAGACTTTTACCGCGATTGCTTTGCCTGCCTGTCGGAAAACGGCATGGTGGTGCAGCAAAGCGAATCGGCGCTGCTCCACATGAAGCTGATCGGCGAAATGCGCGGCGCGATGAGCACCTCCGGCTTTAAAAATTTGCAGACCTTATTCTTTCCGCAATGCTTGTATCCTTCCGGTTGGTGGAGCGCAACGATTGCCGGCAAAGGCGATTTGAGCCAGTTCAGGGAACAAGATTGTGCGAACAAGCCGTTCGATACGACTTACTATAATGCCGATATACACAAAGCGGCTTTGGCTCAGCCTGAGTTTTTTAAAAAAGCGTTTAATTTGTAAGCAGTTTGGGCTGCCTCTTTTCGCAACCCAAACTATAACCCTACAGCTCTTAAATAATACGAGATTACTCTAATGTTTGATCCTAAAGCTCTTGATGATATTGCCAGCCGTTTGGCGGGCGCCATACCTCCCGGCTTAAACAGCCTGAAAAACGATCTTGAAAAAAGCTTCCATGCCATTTTGCAGGGCGCATTAGGCAAGCTGGACCTGGTAACCCGGGAAGAGTTTGAAGTGCAAAAGCTGGTGTTGGCAAAAACCCGTTCAAAACTCGAAGACCTGGAAAAACGCGTCGCCGAAATGGAGCCGCACCTGTTACCTAAAGAAGACCTGACCCCATCAGCTCACGACTGATTATGGCGCTTTTGCCATCCCCGGCAGTCGTAGGCAGGTACAAATTGTCATGTCCTTAGCGGTTATCTACAGTCGCGGCCGCTCCGGCATAGAAGCGCCTTTGGTCACTGTCGAAGTTCATATTTCCAATGGCCTGCCGGCGCTGAATATTGTCGGCTTGCCGGAAACGGCGGTTAAGGAAAGCAAGGATAGGGTTCGCGGCGCGATATTAAACTCCAAGTTTGAGTTTCCGATGCAGCGCATCACCGTCAACCTCGCGCCTGCCGACTTACCCAAAGAAGGCGGACGTTTCGATCTGGCAATCGCCTTAGGCATTCTGGCTGCATCCGGCCAGATTCCCGGCGCGCATCTGCATCATTACGAATGTGTCGGCGAGTTGTCGCTGGGCGGCGAACTGCGTGCCATCAACGGCGTGTTACCGATTGCGATACAAGCCCGGAATAATCACCGGAAACTGATACTGCCCAAGGAAAATACCGCTGAAGCGGCATTGGTCAAGGATATTGAAATCATCCCTGCCCTGCATCTGCTCGACGTTTGCGCCCACCTAACCGGGCAGCATTTGATTCAGATCGAATTCCAGCAGGAAGAGCCGCCTATTCCGGTAACCGATGTCGATTTTGCCGATGTTCACGGCCAATATCACGTTAAACGCGCCTTTGAGATTGCCGCTGCCGGTGCCCATAACTTGATTATGTTAGGCCCGCCCGGCACCGGCAAATCGATGATTGCCTCGCGCTTGCCGACTATTTTGCCGCAGTTGACCGAGCAGCAGGCGCAGGAAACCGCCGCGATAGCCTCAATCAGCGATAAGGGCCTGGATGTCGCCAACTGGCTCAAGCCGCCCTATAGAGCCCCGCACCATACCGCTTCGGCGGCGGCGTTAGTCGGCGGCGGCAGCAATCCCAAGCCCGGAGAAATATCGCTGGCGCATAACGGAACTTTATTTTTGGACGAGTTGCCGGAATTCGACCGTAAGGTGTTGGAAGTATTAAGGGAACCGCTGGAGACAGGACACATCACCATTTCCCGCGCCGCAAGGCAAGTCGATTTTCCGGCGCGCTTTCAGCTGATTGCGGCGATGAACCCGTGTCCTTGCGGTTACCTGGGCGATGCTTCGGGGCGTTGTCATTGCACCTCCGAGCAAGTCATGCGCTATCGCGCCAGAGTGTCCGGCCCGTTGCTGGATCGTATCGACATGCATCTGGAAGTGCCCAGAATTTCGCATGAAGTGTTGCGCAAAGGTTCGCCGGATGGCGAAGAAAGCAGCGAGAAAATCAGGGCGCGCGTGGTTGCGGCGCGTAACCTTGCGGTCACGCGTAGCGGCAAAGCCAACTCGGCGTTGTCGGCCAAGGAAGTCAAGCAGTTGTGCGTATTATCCGAACAAAGTCATCAGATTTTAGAGCAGGCCATGGACAAGTTCGGCCTGTCGCATCGAGCTTATCATCGGATTTTGAAACTGGCCCGCACCATTGCCGATCTTGCCCAGTCGGAAAATATAGAAACCGCGCATTTAAGCGAGGCGATCAGTTATCGCAAGCTGGATCGAAAAATTTAATGCGTTATGATAGAAATAGAATCGATAAAACAAGCCGTACGAGATAAAGCTTATCGCTATTCAAAACATGGCGACCAAGAGCGGCAGAACGATAACTTAACTTTGGCCGAAGTGGCGCAAGCTCTGGTCAATGGACGTATTCTCGAACAGTATGCCGATACGGGGCGTGGTGTAAGTTGTTTAGCCGCAGGGTTTACCGATAACGGTATTCCCATCCATATCGTGTGTGGCTGCATGGGCGAGACCTTGGTGATTATTACCGTCTATATCCCTATGCCGCCTAAATTCACAAATCCTTTTGAACGAGGTACTTAATATGTCCGAACAATGCGTATTCTGTGGTCATAAACACCTTATTAGCAAAACCACACGCTATATCTACCAAAAAGATGGGCGAATGCTAGTGATTGAACATGTGCCCTGCCTTGAATGTACATTTTGCGGCGAGCAATATTTCGACGCGCGGGTTTTAGAAAGAATCGAAAACGATTATCAGGCAATCAATAATCAGCAAAGGCAGCCTCAGCGTATTATGCAGGTTGCGGTAGAGGATTTCGCGTCACTGGCCTTATGAAGAATGCAGCGTAACTAACAAACTAAAGCCAACAAAGTTTTTCATTTTTTAAACCATCAATGTCCAAACTAAACCCCCAACAACAAGCCGCTGTTAAAGCGATTGATCATCCCTTACTGGTGCTGGCCGGAGCAGGCAGCGGCAAGACCCGGGTGATTACCGAAAAAATCGCCTACCTGGTCAAGCAAGGCCTGCCTGCGCGGCATATTGCGGCGGTGACCTTCACCAACAAAGCCGCGCGGGAAATGAAAAACCGGGTGTCCAAATTATTAGACAGCAATCAACAGCGCGGCCTGCGGGTGTCCACCTTCCATTCCCTCGGGCTTGATATATTGCGGGCGGAATCGAAAACGCTGGGCTATAAATCCGGCATCACCCTGTTCGACGAACAAGACAAGCATACCCTGCTGCGCAACCTGATCAGCCACGGCGCCAAGGATTGCGACATCGACAACATCGATAGCTATGCCCGGCAAATCGGCCAATGGAAAAACGCCTTTGTCACCCCGGAACAATCTATAACCCTGGCGGCTGCCACCGAATACCCGGCGGCCAATCTGTACATCGACTACACCCGCAGCTTAAAAGCCTACAATGCGGTCGATTTCGACGACCTGATTCTGCTGCCGGTGCTGCTGTTTCAACAACACCCGGCCACTCTGGAAAAGTGGCAAAACAAGATCCGCTATCTGCTGGTCGATGAATATCAGGACACCAATATCACCCAATACCAGCTGGTGCGCCTGATTGCCGGTAACCTGGGCCGGTTTACCGTGGTCGGCGACGACGACCAGTCCATTTATGCCTGGCGCGGCGCGCAGCCGGAAAATCTGGCGCAACTGCAAAAAGACTACGCCCGCCTGCAAGTCATCAAGCTGGAGCAAAATTACCGCTCCACCGGACGCATCCTGAAAGTCGCCAACCAGCTGATCGCCAACAACCCCCATGCCTTTGAAAAGCGGCTGTGGAGCGAGCTGGGTTACGGCGATGCGCTGCGGGTTTTAAGCCATAAAGACGAACTGGTTGAAGCCCAGCAGATCGTTTCTGAGATCATCCATCATAAATTCAAGACCGGCGGCAATTATCAGGACTATGCGATTTTATATCGCGGCAATCATCAGTCCCGCTTGTTCGAAAAAGGTTTAAGGGAAAACAACATCCCCTATTTCATCAGCGGCAGCACCTCGTTTTTCGCCTATTCGGAAATCAAGGACATCCTCGGCTACCTGCGCTTGTTTGTTAATCAGGACGACGACGCGGCGTTTTTGCGCGTCATCAACACGCCCAAGCGGGAAATCGGCCCGAGCACCTTGGAAAAGCTCGGGGCCTATGCCAATGAGCGACATATCAGCCTGTTTGCGGCCAGCACCGAGTTCGGCCTGAGCCAAAAGCTGTCCGAAAAAGCCATGCACCGACTGGAAAAATTCCGCGACTGGGTTATCGATACCGCAGACCGCATCGATCGGGGCGATACCTTCGCGGTCATCGAACAATTCATCGACCAAATCGGTTATTCGCAGCATTTGCAGGAAGAAAGCAAAACCAAGGAATCCGCCGACCGCAAACTAAAAAATGTCTACGAACTGGTTGAATGGCTGAGACGCATCGCCGACAAGGAAACCGACGGTCAAAAACCTCTGGCGGAAATCGTCGCCAAAATCATGCTGATGGACATCATGGAACGCAACCAGGAAGACGAGGCCAGCGATCAGGTCAGCCTGATGACCCTGCATGCCGCCAAGGGACTGGAGTTTCCGCATGTGTTTTTGATCGGCATCGAAGAAAACATCCTGCCGCATCAAAACAGCATCGAAACCGACAATATCGAAGAAGAACGCCGCCTGGCCTACGTCGGCATCACCCGCGCCCAGCGCACCTGTACGTTCAGCTACTGCACCCATCGCAGACGTTACGGCGAAATTGCCGAATGCGAGCCTAGCCGGTTTTTAAGCGAACTGCCCGAAGACGATCTGGAATGGGTCAACAAAAAACAGCTGGCCCCGGAAGTTATCAAGGAACGCGGCAAAGCCAGTCTGGCGCACTTGAAAACAATGTTGTCGTAATTGCCGCGATGATCGGTTAGAATACGCCTCATGCGCCCGTAGCTCAGCTGGATAGAGTACAGCCCTCCGAAGGCTGTGGTCAGAGGTTCGAATCCCCTCGGGCGCACCATTCTTCCTCACTTCCTCCCGCTTTATGCTTGCCTAATCTAAGTTTGATGGCCAAGTGTTATTAGATGCATTTTCTTCAATTAAGAATCTGACCTTAGCCCTTGGTGACTAAAGACAGACTTCATTTAGCTATTCTCTGTTCTTCAAGATGCTTCAATTTGTCATCTGGAATATGCTCTACTAGCTCTTCAATTTTGCATTCAAAATAAGTACACAACTTGTCCCTATCTGTTCAGAGGCGTCGATATCAAACGGCCCAATCAGGTGTGGAGCACTGACAGTTGAAGCAAAAAAAACCCGCAAAAAGCGGGTTGAGTGTTTTGAACCAAGAGAAGGATCAAAAGATCCAGGCAAATTTAAACATTAAGAGATGATGATTAGCTTAAGAATTAAAACAATTAGCAACATTACGGGAGGTGTAAATCTGAGTTCGAACGTAGTCCTGCACTGCCTGTCCGAAAACGAACGGTCATATAAAAAATCCCAAAATCCCAAGCTTAATTCTCCGCAAATAGCCTTGGAAATAGGAATTCGACCGATTCACTGCCAAAGTGGAGCGATACGGGGCCTTTAGGTGTTTCAGACTGTAGGATTCCATCATTGATTAAACTTGAAAGAACCATGCGGGCACTGCGCTCTTTCAATCCAGTGACGCGTTCGGCTTCGCCACGAGGCATCTCGCCCTGAATGAGTACCCTTTCCAAAATAAAAAAGGCCTCTGGTTTTAAACCCTGTCTTTCCACATAGCCTTTGAGACGCTTAGCTAACCGGTCGAATTCGAATAGTCCGGTCATGAAGTTCACCTGATCGTGGCACACTTCCAAAAACCAGTGTATGAACTCGATCAATGCTTTTTGGGATAAGTTTCCACGGCCATCCAAGTCGCCTTGTCGCGGCGTATCGGCATAATCCATCTTATTCTTATAATCTTGTCGGCTTTCCAGGCCACGAGCGAGGCCGCGTGACACTGACCAAAGCCCTGATGCACCGATTCCTGCGGTTAGCCCCATCGCATGACTCATTAATCGACTGACACGACCATTTCCGTCAGGAAATGGGTGAATATAAGCTAGGCGATGGTGCGAGGCGGCCATGGCGATAATCTGCTCACCCTTGCCCTTCGAAGCCAATCGATAGCGTTGCTCGAAGTAGCGCATGAACTCATCAACACGCTCGCTACGAGGCGGAATATGCCTTCCTACCGAGACATCGTGCTCAGACCGGGAACGAAACACCCCTGGCTCCATTCGAAACCCACAATCTCCATTGTCAATCCAAAGCATGGATTCCGGCGCATCACGGTAAAACTCACTGTGCAACCAGCGCAAGAACTCGGTCGACGCCGGCTCTGGCAGACGCCCTTCCGCATAGAGCCGATCAATCGTTCGTTGTAACCTGACATGAGCACGTGCTTCGATTTGGAAATTACGCCGCAACTCGTCTTGTTCCAGATCATCCGCCAAGGCTCGCTCAATATCCCTTGGCTTAGTATTATGCCCTTCGATAAGATTCGAGTAATAGCAGTTCATAATCCTAACCAGCTCAGCTAGACTAGCGGCCGTGCGCGGATGTAACCGGCTAGCAATTCTTTCTGACGACGTTGTTAGATTTGCGATTAGATCTGTAATTCCGATCGGAATGTTTTCAAGCAGGCAGGGTTCGATTCGATAAGGGGTTTCAATGGGTAGTGGCATGCCGATCTTCTAATCTCATAACATATTGTTTTTAGAAGATGAAGTATACTATTTGCTTCAAATTCTGCCGATTCTTTTGCCGATTGAAAAAATGAACTTAATTTATTGTTTTAATTAATGTTTGTTTGCTGATTGTACGGGATCTGTGCCGGTTTCAATTGAACAGCCAGCGAGTTGACTTTATAGAGATTGGCTGCAATACCCAGATACGGCCAGATTGCTTCAATTTTCCGGCAATAAGTTGAGTCGTCAATAGTCGTTTATGTTGGAGCGCTTATTAAGCCCAAGCATCAGGCCGGTGGTCAACTTAAAACCCATATTACCCGACAATTACCAGCCAGTCGGTCAGATAGGTCATTTTTACCGACAGATTTTTCCCCAGAACTTTCAGCATGTCGTCAGACTCACGCAAATTGATGCGGCCATTGATCTTAAGTCCTCGCAGGGTATTGTCTTTGTATACCACCACACCGGTTCTATAGCGACGAATTTGATTAATAACGCTTTCCAGCGGGGCATTTTCAAATACCAGAAAACCGTTCACCCAGGAGGTTGACAACGTCGAATTCAACAACAGGGTTTCGCCAAGCCCGCTGGCGTCAGCCGATACGGCTTCACCATCATGCAAAATCACCGGCTGCTTCAAGGTACGCCGATCTGTCACTTCAACGCGGCCGGACACGACCCTGACTTCATCGCTGCCGCGCTTTTCATGCACGAAAAACCGGGTTCCCAATACGCGGGTCGTCGAATGATCGGCCTGGACAATAAACGGTCGGCTGGGGTCGGGTTTGACTTCGAAGTAAATCTCGCCTTTTAACAGTTCAACCTGGCGTTGCGGGCCATCCATGCTAACCGCAATCGCACTGTCGGTATTCAGCATGGCGGTGGAACCGTCATCGAAATAGACGGTTTTGCGCTCACCTACCCCGGTCGAATAATCGCTTTGCATCAAGACCGCAAGTTCGTTGCTAAACAGCAAGGTTAAGGCCAGACAGGCGGCCATCGCCAGCGGCAACTTGACACGAGCAAGGGTGATTTTTTTGTGGGGTACTATTCGGTGTTTTTGGGCGGTGTCTGTCAATGCTTGCAGCAGGTCGGCATCACCCCACAGTTTGCTGATTTCATTAAAGGTGTCGCGATGCGCATCAGCCTGATTCAGCCATAAAAGAAATGACGCTTTTTCTTCACCGGTGACATTGTCGGACTGTAACCGTATAAACCAGGCCACAGCTTGTTCGTCAATGTCGTTATTCAGTTCGGATTCCACACTGTTCGCCTCGTTTTTCTGTTTCATAAGTAACTACTCAGTTTCTGCAAGCAAGCTCGCCGTAGATAAACGCAACCGGCGAACCGATTCTATCAAAAGCCATAGAAATGGCTGAATAGTAGCGTTTCATAATATTCATTCTACCTAAAAAACTTATTATATCCGCTTGTTTTTTACTTGATATGCGGCTGTAGCAATAGCGTGTGTTCAGATTTTCCCGCCGTCAATGGCATCGGCAAGCCCTTAAGCCAATAGTTTTGCTGATCCCGGTAATAAGGCGACAAGGGCTGACCCGATTGGCCGCCGGGCATATGCAGAATGGCGTCTGCAAAATGGCCCGGCGAGACCACCAGACGCTCACTGGCACCGAAACCCGGCCCCGCCGCGCGAACGCAAAAAGCGCAACCCGGCAAGGCTTCGCTCGGCATATCCAGCAAATCGCTCAGTATCGGCAAGGCCTTGGAAAACGGATGCGCTTGCTTGACCTTATTTAGCCTGCCCCAGTTCAATTCCATTAACGCCACCCCCGGATGTTGGGCTTGCACCTGCTGCACGCCGTGTTTCAATTGCCCTAGAATAAAGTCGTCCCAGTTGAGATAATGCGCCGCATCGGGCAGTGCGTGCGGCGGTTTTTCGTTCAGCAGGGCTTGCAACGGCGTATCGATATAAGTCCACGAATAGCTGAAATTTTTATCGGCGTCCCGGCTGGCCGACAAAAGCGGCGTAAATACCGCCTCGACCAGTTGCTTGCGGAACTCGACCAGCAACGCAAATCCCAGACTATCGACATCGGCCCGGCCGTCCCAGGCCAGCAGATAATCGCGCGCCTCGGCCAACTCCGGCTGCCGCGCAACCGCTTCCTTGGTCAAAATACTTAAGGCCAGCTGCTGATAATAGACATAAAATTCGCTTTCGGTATCCAGTTGCAGATTGAACATCGCCTGTTCGCCGATCTTGGGCATTTGCGTGAGCTGTTGGGTAATCCTGTAGGCGCGATAACCGTTGCCGAACTGGTGGCCGATCACATACGGATAATTTTTGCCCAGACGGCGGTCGTTGGCCGACGCCAGAATACCCTCGGGCGGGTCGATGACCCGCGGCAAATCCCCAGGCTCGACATAGCCGTTCCAGCCCACGCTGCCATCCGCCCAGGAGCGGCTGACCAAGCCGTCATTGCCGAAGCGCTTGGGGATTTTGCCCATCAACGTCCAGGCGATGCGGCCTTGGTCGTCGGCCAGCAAAACATTCAACTGCGGGCCGCCGCTGCTGTTAACGATTTTTACCGCCTGCTCCAGGGTTTCGCCTTGCTCCAAATCGAACAAATTCAGGTTCATGGCATCGGCATCCAGCGCCACCCAATGAATCGCCACCGGCTGATCCAGCAACGTCTGGTTGGCGACCGGCCCCCAGAGCGTCTGCTTGACCACGATCTGCTTGGCTGCACTGCCTTTGACGATGATGGTTTCAGGGTATTCGTCGAAGCGCCGCCATTGCTCGCCTACCCGGTATTGATCGGGATTAGCGGGATTGATGTCGAGCCGCACCAGATCCAGGAAATCGCCGGAAAGATTGGTTACTCCCCAGGCGATGTGCCGGTTGCTGCCGGCAATCAACAAAGGCGTGCCGGGCAAGGTCAAGCCTGCGGCATGGGTATCGCCGTAATTCAACTCGATGCGGTACCAGATATTGGGTACCGATATGCCCAAATGCATGTCGTTAGCCAGGATGGCTCGCCCGTCCCCGGTTTTTTTGCCGCTGACCGCCCAGGCATTGGAACCGGCCATAAAGTCGGATTGCTGAACCAACTGCGCCAGTTGACCAGGCACCGTTTTATCCGCTGGCTGATCGGCTAATGCGGTTGCCAAAGCCTCGACAGGAATCGCCTGCGCCGGGCGCAAGGATTCGGCCTGCTTTTGCAGCTGTTCGGTGTAAAAATCGGTATCCGGCGTCAGAAAACGCATCGCGGCTTCCGGCAAGGTTTTTTCCATCACGCTCAGCATGCGTTCGCCGCGTTCGACCCAGGCCGTCAAGTTCTCGCACATGCCCAATACCACCAGCAGACTGTCCTCGGGAGTCCAAGGCTCCGGTTGATAGCCCAATACGGTAAACTCGAAAGGCAGTTTGCCGGAGTCTGTCATATAGCTGTTGACGCCGTCGGCATAGCTTTGCAGATATTGCCGGTGGTCCGGCGGCAGTTTTGCCAATATGGCTTTTGCCTCCCGATGAAAACCGTAGGTGCGGGCCTTGATGTCGCTGTCCAGCGCCATGCCGCCGAAAATTTCCGCCAGGCGCCCGGCGCTTTTACGCCGCATCAGCTCCATCTGAAACAAACGGTCGCGCGCGGTGACATAGCCCAGCGTCCGAACCGCATCGACACGGTTAGCCGCCTCAATGGCCGGAATACCGTGTGAGTCGGTCTGTACGCGAACCTCCGCCGTCAGCCGGTCCAGCTTCACCGTGCCATCAAGTTGCGGCATGGAGTCATGCAAAAGCCAAAAACCGCCGCCTATGGTTATCGCCGCCACGCTCGCCAGCGTCAAGCCGCCAAAAAAAATAATTTTTCGAATATTTGCCATGGCCATCCTGTTGTTTTACCGATTGCGCAATATGCCTTTAACTGTAGACGTGTACTGCATCCTCATTCGGCTGCACCTGTTTGCCTACCGTTGCCGGTTTTTCCATGCCGACAATCTGCCCTTCTTCCAGCTTAATACAGCGATCAGCCAAATAAAAATAGCGGTCGTCATGGCTGATGATCAAGACTGTTTTGCCTCGGGCTTTCAAGGCCGGCAGCAGTTCCGTATAGAATAAATGCTTGAATTCAGGATCCTGGTCCGCCGCCCACTCGTCGAAAACGTAAAAAGGCCGATCTTCCAGATAAGCGACCAATAGCGCCAGACGCTTGCGCTGGCCTTGCGACAAATTCACCGAGGAAAACCGGCCGTTCTCGACCCGCACTTTATGATGTAAATGCAGACGCTGCAAATAATCGGCAATAAGTGCATGGTTTTCCTCGTTATCGAACCCATACAGCTCGTCAAACAAATAAAAATCCGAAAAAATCACCGAGAAGTTTTGCAGGTAATCATTCTTGTTACCGTTATCGACGGCCTCGCCGTTCCAGCGAATAACCCCCTGCTCCGGCGTGTAGAGTCCGATCAGCAGCATGGCCAGCGTCGTCTTGCCGCTGCCGTTGCCGCCGACTAAAAACACCAGCTCGCCGGACTTAAAGTCCAGGTCGATAGGCCCCAAGGTGAAGTTGCGGTTTTCCTTTTCCCGATGAAAACTGTGCGTCACGCCTTGCAGCGACAGCCCTGAAAACGTTGCGCAAACCTCGACTTTATCAGGCGCATCGGCCTGAACCGCCTGCTCTTTGAGCTGGTCGCCGAGTTGCCGTATTTTTTGTAACGACACCTTGGCGCGGCCAAAAACCGGCAAACCGGTGGTGAGTATGCTCAGCGGCGACATCATGAACAAAAACACCAGCGCATAGCCGCCGATCACCTCCCGATCGATAACCTGCCACACCGGAAAAACATAGAGAATCGCGCCTATAACCAGGAAATACAAAAGCTGCGCCCACTGATTGACCAACAAATAAGCCACATCCCCACGAAAAGAATGCCCGCGATAGGCTTCGGCGCTGGCCGCCAACGACTGCGCCATAAACGCATCGCTACGCTGCCGGTGTAACTTCAACTCACGGACGCCTTCCGTCAACGCCCGAAAACCGCGGCTGAGCACATCGTATTCTTCCCGCGCCTTGAACACGGCTTTTTTCGGCAACTGGCTGAATAAACTGAAACTCAAGACCCCGAATGCAATCACCCTTGTCAAATTAAAGCTCCACAACGTTTCAGGTGCATGACGCTCACGCTTATGCACCCTACGTAGTCATTTATGCGGGTTACGAGTTGCCTTGTTCTTTAGTAATGTCTTCGTCAGCTGAAATAGTTATTTTTTTAGTCATGGTCTATTTATTAATCTTTGGATTTATTATCTATGTGTTCCGTTTACGGCAATACAGAAAATGTGTCAACGCAAGACCTGAGACTCCGCTCTATTCACTGATTTTCCGTATGAATGACGAATTTTTCTGAACTGCCTGTGGTTGGTTATGATTTTATTTGGGGCAAAATTTGAAAAATAGTGTTAAATACCGGCTAACGCCAGAATATAGCTACGGAAAACTTAAAACAAGCTGATTGTTAGACCCAATAACGCCATTTTTCTAGTTTTTTGTCGCCCCTTAAGTTTGAACTAATACACATGAATTTACTACGCGGACAAAGAGCAAAACTCTCCGATTTAATTAGCTATAGCTTGCCATTTACAATAAGAGTTGTTGTTAATGCGCCTAAGCTGAGTGTTGATTTTTCCTGTTTTGGGTTGGATGTGAGCAATAAGCTTTCCGATGAACGCTACATGAGCTTTTTCAATCAGCCGGTAACGCCGTGTAGCGCAGTACGGTTTGGGAGTTCTATCAATAATACGGCTGTTTTTCTCATTGATCTGCAAAAACTACCTATCCACATTGATCGTTTGGTTATTACCGCCGCTATTGATGGTGATGGCACGATGTCACAACTTATAAGTGGGGCGGTAACGCTGTATCAAAGCAATATCGAAGCGGCAACTTTTGCTTTTGCAGGCAACGATTTTGCGGCAGAGAAGACATTGATGTTAATAGAGATTTATCGCAAGGAAGGTAGTTGGCGTGTTTGCGCTACGGGTCAAGGCTTTAATGGTGGCTTAGATTCTTTAGTTCAATATTTTGGTGGCACGATAACCGAACCACTTGCCATAACGCAGCCGCCTGTAGAACAGCTATCCGCCCAACTGGCCATAACGGAAGAGTCTGTAGAACCGTCAACTGGCTTAACATCCCAAAGTTTTTTGCAGCGCATATTTAAGCAGCTATTCACAGGTAAAAATTCGGCAGGTGAACCGAATATCAGCAATTTAAGTGGCTATTGGAAACATCAAGGTACTTCAGTAAAAGTTGCCAATGTTGTTATTGAAAACGGCTTTCTTTATTTCGGTTCAGATTTATGCAGTATTGGATCGCGCTCACAAATAGAACCCGCACTTGTTGATCCAAAACTTTCTGTTGGCAAGCTAGCATCAGCAAATTACCAACAGCGTCTTCTTACTTACTGGTCGTCCTATTCTGAAATCTCACCCGATGCCAGAGCCGCTTACATTAAATGGTTAATAGAAGGACGTAACGATCCCTTGGCAGATGTGGGTTATGTCTTTTTGTATTTTTATGGACTTGAGCGCAGGGCTTTAGAGGATGCTAAAACAGATGTCTCTGCAAAAGCCGAATTACCTAAAATTATTCAAGAAGTTGAACGATTACTTGAGATATATCATGGCAATGGTTCATTTCGTAGTTACGCTTCTGGATTGTTAGATGTGCTTAAATTGGATTGCGCGGAAAGCTTTGCGCCAAAGCAGTATCTTGCTTCCCCTTCAGATTTCATACCAGGCATTTTGCCCATGTCGTTAAAATTGGTTTTAGGGCAACTTGCCATGGATAATGAACCCGTTCCAGCTGACTGGGCTTATGTTTGGTTCATGACAAATTCAAAGATTCGGTTAAACACCCCGGCAAAACGCTGTGCTGTTGAATTTAAAAAATTATTTATGAGCAAATACGGCGAGTCCTTTGGTAAGGGTATGCGCTTACCTGTTAATAAAACCAAAATTAAAGTTTCCTATAGCACTGCCAGTGCGTCATTCTTTCCCAATCGAACAATAGAAAGAAAATTAGATATTCCTGATGTGACTGTTTTAACCAGCCGCATTAAGAAATTACAAGCTTTAGCTGACCAATGCACAGGAACGCTAAACACATACAGCCGATTCTTAGGACGTAATCCTGGACTAGAAGGAACGCTAGACGCATTATTAGAATTACCGTATTCGCTTTGGTCAGAACAGCAAAAACAACATATCCAGACGATCAAGCGCACGCTTGAAACAACTAAAGTTCCTGTCGCGATTGAATTTACCCGATTAAAGGCATGGTTGCCAGAATGGCGAACCATAACAAAATCCAGAGTAGCCGCGTTTATCAATCGTCTAGCGGAGGCTGGCTTAGGCATGGAACCCGACCCTCGATTTGGTGGAGCCATGCCAAGCACTGATACAAAAGTTGTGCTGTTTATTGATGATGGTTCATTGTGCGCCCCTACTCCTCGCTATACCACTGCTGCGCTGACATTGCATCTTGCAGTTGTTGTTTCCTTGGCTGATGGCGAGGTTGGCAGGGCTGAAAGAGACTTATTGATTCAGCAAGTTGAAGACTGGCTGCATTTGACAACGGTCGAAAAAAATAGACTTCATGCCCATTTACGCTGGTTACTTTCAGAACGGCCAGATTTTAAGAATATCAAAAAGCGGGTTGAAATCCTTCCCGTGTCGGCACGAGAAGTATTGGCTGATTTTTTAGTGCTGGTCGCTTTCGCTGACAATAAAATTTCGCCAAATGAAGTAAAAGTTCTGGAAAAAATTTATAAGGCACTCAATCTTAATGTTCAGTCCCTTTATGGAAAATTGCATGGAACCGGCTCAGATGAACCTGTGACGGTGCGCCCACCGCTTTCAAGATCAGGCGGCTTTTCCATTCCTAATCCCCCAAAACCTGACACTGGCTTTCAACTGGACATGAATCGAGTAGCCACACTTAAAAATGAATCCAAAAAAGTCACCGACATGCTTGTTGCCATATTTGAGCAAGATGCAGTTACAGAGACTTTAATACCCATTCAAATACAAGCATCCGAGCCTGTGATCGATGATAATGAAAATCTGATGGGCTTGGATAATGTGCATAGTGATTTTATAAAATTGCTTTGCGTGCGTGTTCATTGGTCTAGGATCGAGCTTGAGGAAATTGCCGCAGATGGCGGCATGATGCTTGATGGTGCATTAGAACATATCAATGAAGCAGCTTACGACACTTTTGACGCACCACTTACTGAAGGGGATGACCCAATTGACATTAACCAGGATATTTTAAAGGAACTACTTAAATGACAACGATCCGATCTAAAGACCGGGATGCCGTGATTCAATCGCTGAGTGCAGGTGTCGTGCCGCGAACAGGTCAACATTTAGTACAGGTTGGGCGAGTGCGAGAAATTGAAGCCCTGCTTAAGGATATTGAACGCGTAGCGGATGGCGGCTCAACTTTTCGCTTGGTTACAGGTGAATACGGTTCAGGAAAAACATTTTTTCTCAATCTGGTGCGTAGCGTGGCAATGGAGAAAAAAGTGGTGACTACCAGTGCAGATTTGAATCCAGATCGGCGTCTTCATGCAACGGGTGGTCAGTCGCGTTCCTTGTATGCCGAATTAATGAGAAATCTTGCTACGCGGGTGAAACCAGACGGCGGCGCATTAGCGGGTGTTGTGGAGAAATTTGTCAGTTCAACGATAACTGAAGCTAAGGCTGCTGGCATTAGCCCAGAGCTAGCCATTCATCAAAAACTTGAGCATTTAACTGAAATGGTTAACGGCTATGATTTTGCGGCTGTGATTGCTGCGTATTGGCAGGGTTTCGAGCAAGGCAATGAACAGCTCAAAGCGGATGCCATTCGCTGGCTACGCGGTGAGTTTACGACTAAAACAGAAGCGCGAACCGCACTGGGTGTACGAACAATTGTGGACGATGCTTCATTTTACGATCAACTTAAATTAATGGGGCGTTTTGTACGTCTGGCAGGTTATAGCGGTTTATTGATATGCCTCGATGAAATGGTTAATCTCTACAAACTTGCCAATACTCAAGCCCGTAATGCCAACTACGAACAGATTTTACGGATTCTAAATGATTCCTTACAAGGTTCTGCCGAAGGTTTGGGATTTATTTTAGGTGGCACACCAGAATTCCTACTTGATACCCGGCGCGGTCTTTACAGTTATCCTGCTTTACAGTCGCGTTTAGCGGAAAACAGTTTTGCCAAAGACGGTTATGTTGATTTTTCAGGGCCAGTTATTCGTCTTGCCCGTCTTTCTCCAGAAGATTTTTTTGTGTTGTTGGACAAAATACGCCACGTTTATGCTTATGGTGATCCTGCTAAATATCTTCTGCCTGATGAAGCAATACACGCATTTATGACGCATTGTCATAAGCACATCGGGGAGGCGTACTTTCAAACGCCTAGAAACACCATTACCGCTTTTATTAATTTGCTTGCTGTCTTAGAACAAAATTCGAATGCAGATTGGCATGCTTTGCTTGGGTCTGTTAATGTCGCTGTTGATAAGGGCGACTCGCTAACACTGCTTGAAGACTCAGCAGCAGAAGATGAGGAAGATGAACTTGCCAGCTTCAAACTCTAACAATACATCAAATAGTTTTTCGCTACTTGATGAGCGCATACAACGCTGGATTTGGCAGTCGGGTTGGTCAGAACTCAAAGATGCCCAAGAACAAGCCATTCCTATTATTTTAGAGGGCAAGAAAGATGTTATTATCGCGGCAGCTACCGCATCGGGTAAAACCGAAGCAGCTTTTTTACCTATTCTCACGCGGCTACTGTTAGAACCTGAAATGGGCTGTGTTGTGTATATCAGCCCGCTCAAAGCACTGATTAACGATCAATGGTGGCGCTTGGAAGGCTTATGTGAAAAACTGGAAATTCGCGTAACGCCTTGGCATGGCGACAGTTCCAGTACCAAAAAACGCCAGTTTCTCAAATCACCGCAAGGATGCTTGTTGATTACACCCGAATCATTGGAAGCTTTGCTGATGTCCAACGGTCATGCCTTGCAGGGTTTATTCGGCAAACTCCGTTATTTGGTTATCGACGAACTTCATGCGTTTATCGGCACCGAACGCGGCAAACAACTTCAGTCGCTCATGCACCGTATTGATGTCGCACTTGACCGCATCACGCCGCGTATCGCGTTATCGGCAACCTTGGGCGATATGGGCAAAGCTGAAGTATTTTTGCGCCCAAATGCGGCATATCCCATTGAAACCATCATCAGCCGTGATGCTGGTCAAGAAATTAAGGTCATGATTAAAGGTTACGTTCAGATAATACCCCGTATTGACCCCGCAAATATGACCGAATCCGCTACGGCAGTCTTAAATGAACAGCCTCCGCAAAGTATGCTGGACATTGGTGAACATCTGTTCAAGACGCTGCGCGGCAGCAACAATCTGATCTTTCCCAACAGTCGCGGCAATGTCGAGTTTTACGCCGATGACCTGCGCCGCCGTTGCCGAAAACTCGGTGTCCCTAACGAGTTCTGGCCGCATCATGGTAGCCTTGCCAAAGACATTCGCGAAGAGACCGAAGTGGCGTTAAAATCAAAGGAGCGGCCTGCCACCGCAGTTTGCACCACTACGTTGGAGTTGGGGATTGATTTGGGCGAGGTTAAGAGCGTTGCCCAGATTGGCTGCGCACCGTCGGTTGCCAGTTTACGCCAACGTTTAGGCCGTTCTGGTCGCCGCTTGGGTGAACCCGCTATTTTGCGTTGCTACGCGCTGGAAGCGGAAATTACATCTCAAGCGACAATCTCCGACGAATTGCGTGAAGGCTTAATCCAGTCGATTGCGCACATTCGTCTGCTACTTCGTGGTTGGTACGAACCGCCGCACATCAACGGCCTGCATTTTTCGACGCTGATCCAACAATTGCTCTCAGTGATTGCCCAATACGGGGGATTGGATGCGACAAAGGCTTGGCAGCTGCTATGTAGCAACGGTGCATTTACCAATGTGTCCAAAGCAGATTTTATCGCGTTGTTACGCGAATTGGGCGCGAAAGAGATTTTGATGCAAACCACCAACGGCCTGTTGTTGCATGGAGCTGTGGGTGAAAAATTGGTCAACCATTATTCATTTTATGCCGCGTTTGCTTCGCCTGAAGAATTTCGTCTGGTGTATGGCAGCAAAAATTTGGGAACCTTACCCCTGAGTCAACCTGTTGAAAAAGGTTCGTACCTGATTTTTGCCGGGAAACGTTGGCGGGTTCAAGAACTCGATAGGGAAAAGAAATTGATTCA
Source organism: Methylobacter arcticus (assembly GCF_050917435.1). NCBI lineage: Bacteria > Pseudomonadati > Pseudomonadota > Gammaproteobacteria > Methylococcales > Methylococcaceae > Methylobacter > Methylobacter arcticus. The sequence goes on along the minus strand of NZ_CP159583.1, from coordinate 129,657 downwards.
AGTTACCGCCGCGCGTGGTGGTAAAGTGCCGATGTTCAACGGGAATTCTGGTTTGGTTGATGACGGCGTGCGCGAAGAAATGCGCCGAATTTTAGCAGAAACCGACCCTAGTCCATTTTTAGACACAACGGCAACCGAATTGCTGAGAGAAGCACGGGCAACGTTTTATCGAATGGGATTGGATAAGGAATTGATCTTGTTTAATGGAAATAACGCTCTAATGTTTCCGTGGCGTGGTGATCGTGTCATAAACGCTATCGAATTGATGCTTAAACATCAAGGCTTAGAGATCCAGAACCAAGGGCTTTATCTGAAAGTCGCAGCCACACCCAAAGTTTTATTGGCTGCTCTGCGTAATTTGGCATTATCGCCGCCACCTGATTCTACTGCACTGGTCAGCCATGTTATGAACAAGTGGCTGGAAAAATGGGATAACCTGCTTCCCGACGAACTACTCGCCAGAAATTATTCATCCCATACGCTTGATGTCGTTGGTGGACATGAAGCTATCAAAACGTTGGTGCAGCAACTAAAGCGGCACACCCAGCAAGAAGAGACATTACGGATAGGAAATACGGATAGGAAATTCAACCGCCTCAACCGAAGTATCCCACCTTAAATCCATTATCACAAGCGCCATTTTTCACTCTTTCGGCACTCACCGAACGTTTGCCACGCTCACCCGATCCAATTGTGAACCAAAAATCAGCCCTTTGTGGCCCGATTCATAACCTCAAAATTCATCGGCACAAACCTGCCCAGGGCGAGTCAAAAACCCTCACCCAACTTTACCAATTCACGCTTTGATCAAACTGCACATCAGGGCTGATCTGCCGCTCTATAGCCCAGTCCGGCCCAGCATCAAAGACCTCACTCTGCGCTGCATCACCGGTATCCCACAAGGGTGGGCCACGCGCCTGGCTGATCTTCGGTGGCACCGAGGGTTCACCGATATGATCGAGTATCTTTTTGATGTCTGCACCCTCATTGACAAACCCGATCAGGCGCATTTCCCCGCCACAGTGCAGACAGATCAAGGGGAAAACTTCATAAATACGGGCGATGAGCGCTGCCCATAGATAGCGTGCGGGTGAGCGCCTGGCCGTTTCTGGTGTGTCGGCCTGGAATTCCCGGTCTGCCGGTGACGGGGGAGCTGGTTCATGCCGGGCATCCATGCCCGGCACCCTTCGGGCGGCTATCGCCGTGCAAATCGGCTTTCCTGCCGATTTGTCAGGGTGCGATGTCAGCGCGGTCACAGCGCCGCGTAGGGGTGAATTGGGGGCCAGCACGCCGAAGTAGCGATGCCGGTGCGTTCTGGGGGGTGGCACCAAGGCGGCAAGCTTGTTTATAAGTTCTAGCGGTGTGAGCACCAGGTCGCCTTGCTTCGGGTAATATCAAAATATGACGCCGTTCCGGTAAGCCCCATAGGGAAATTGACTTTAACGCCAGCTTCCACTTGCTCCGATTCGCCAGGTTCAAGTGATTTGCCATTGCCCAATATGGCAATAGCCGGGGAAGGAGAGAATCCTTCTCCGAAACCCGCAAAAACATGGACGTAATCAGTCGCATGAAAAGTGCCGCCGACTTGAAAAGAAGTGTTATCCGTATCTATTTCCGACGTTATTCGGGTTCTAGGATTTAAATTTTTTGCAGAAAACAGGGAATGACGCACGCTGCCCGTCAGATCGAATTTCGGGGTAATCGCAATAATATCCTGGAACGCAAACGAGCCCAGTTCAGAAGTCCCACTGGTGCCTTGCGCCACCGGATTTAGCGCAGGTTGCGTATCGAGATAACTGGGGTTGAGTGCGTCAATGCTGGGTACCCCGGTCAGGTTCATCCAACTGGTTGCAAAATGTCCCTTGGTGTAATCGCCGCCCAGAAAAATATCATGGCTTAAGAAACCCGTCTTCACTTTGCCGGTAATATCGATTTGTCCGATAAAGTTTCTATCCCTTTCTTTGAAACCGGTCCTGCCGCTACGTGCTACATTGACTCGCCCATTTGCGGCATCAAGCGTTGACGCACCAAGGAAAAGTTGATTCTGGTCAACATTGAATTCGTCGTATTGAAATCGTGGCGATATTTTCCAATTTTCCGCCACATCAATGTCTAGCCATGCTTGAACCAAAGGTGTTTCGGCTTCAAGCTTATCTAACTTGGGTTCGCCAAGATAAGTGTCGCGCGATATATTTCCCAATCCGCTGCCGCGTACGGTTCCTAAAACCGGCAATCCGGGATTTGGCAAGGTGCGACGATTCTGGTATTCGGCATTAACGAAACCGCGCACCGGTCCGCCATCGTCCCAGGAGAGCGCCAAGCCGAAGTTTTCTCTATTCAGATCTTGAAAATTGATAAAACTTTTAGAGCCTTCTACTTCTCCGGTAAAGCGTGCTTTCAATGCCCCATCAGCCATCAAGGGTCCATTAAAATCCCATTGTCCACTGGTGGTATCACCGTCAAATTGGTCGTATCCCCCCCGAGTAAAACTAATCTCTGAGGCCAAGGTGTCGTGCGGACGCTTAGTGGTAACGTTGATAACCCCACCGCCATCATTTGATTGCTGCCCAAACACGGTACTTCCCGGCCCCTTCAATACTTCCACATTCTGAACATGGCTTAGCGCAGACCAATCGCCATCTCCTCCAAAAATCTGCCTGATTCCGTTACGCGTCTGGTCGGCTCTGAACCCCCGAATACTTATTCTTGGAAACCGGCTAAATCGCGTTCCGATCACCGTGGCCGAAGGCACCTGTTTCAAGATATTGCCAATACTGAAAGCGCCTTGATCCTTGATCGCCGCTCCGGTAATCACCTGTATACTTTGCGGAACACGGGTGATTTCAACGGGTATCTTTGTTCCGGCAGTCGAGGTTTCGACCTGATAAGCATCCGTTGCGCCGGCTTTAGCTGTTACCGTCATCGCTTTCAAGGTGGTAGGACGCGGTTGCGGCTCCGCAACCGCCGCTTTCTCCAACGTTACGCTATTGTCCCCCGTCAAGCGGTAAGCCAAGCCGGTTCCGCGCAATAGTTCATTCAGGCCTTGTTGCGTTCCATAACTGCCCTTAAGCGGCTTGGATTTTGCGCCGGCCACCATAGAGGCCGGATAGCTTAATTCCATACCGGTTTTTTCCGCGAAACTATTCAGTGCCGAAGCCAAGTCACTGGAAGGCAGGTCGAATTGAGTTTTTTGGGCTTTGTCTTCTGCCGATAACGCCGGTACTGCGTGACAAAACGTTACCTGATTACCCATAATCCTCAGCCATCTTCAGTAGCCGCATAGGCATAGGTGGTGTTCTGACTGCAACGTAACATAGGCGGGGCAGCATATCCTCAAGGACAAATCGCCGATTGAAGCGATAACAAAATTCTGCCAAATAGCGCGGAAGGTGTTTATGATTGATAGCGTGATAAGTCCCGTCAATCGACCTTTTGACATTACCTATCATCGTATTGACCCAAGTGAAGGGTTCCAGCGAGACACATTCAGGGCCTCCACCGGTTACGATGCTGGTATGCTGGCATCCTGCCTTGGTAACAGCGGCAAAACAGGCCAGTCCGTCCGAGACCACGTGACTATCGGTGCTAAGATGGCGCTTCGCCCAACGAGTGATTTCTTTGGAGCGGAACCCGTTGACCACAGTCATGTTCATGGCAATAGGATGTCCTTTTTCGTTGACCGACACAGCCGCCACAAAAGGTGTTTTGTTGGGTGAACCCCGTCCACGCTTGCCTCCCCGATGTTCGCCGCCCCAATACACGTCATCCAGTTGGATGACGCCGGATAACGGCTTACTATCATCACGCTCCTTCATTACCTGCATCAGCTTCTGTTTGATGCTCCAGGCGGTATTGTATGAAACACCTAATTGACGGCGCAGTGAAAGGGCAGAAACGCCAGTTTTTGCTTGTGTGGTCAAGTGGATCGCGAGAAACCAAGTTGTTAACGGGAGTTTCGTCGCAGAAAAAATGGTGCCACTAATGAGGGAATGTTGATGGTGGCAGTGATTGCACTGATAAACCACTCGTGTTTTCAGGGAGCAGTAGCTTTGCCCACCGCATTCAGGGCAAACATAGCCTTGAGGCCAGCGCCACTGAAACAAGGCTTTTCGGCATTGCCCTTCACTCCCATAATTTTTCATGAACTCGCCCAGGCTATAGCCTTTTTGAAATTGAACTTTGTTTTTCATGACGTTATCCCATCCGTATGGTAGATACTGTCAGTATAGACATTCTTGTAACATTGGCTGTTCTTTATGGGTAATTAGGAAACGTTAAAACAAAAGCCCCTTGTATGAAGCAAGCCCTGAGCTTTTTTCCTGGATGAGTCAGCATTTCACCGGACAAAAAGTTGTTCTTTTTATTATTAGCCATTCTGGAGTTTTCCTAGTCATTTCGTGCTCACGGTAAGTTCTTAATAAAAAAGAACCTAATACTTGCAGATATCGTTGTCAGTACAAGCCATACCTTTACAACAAGTAGACGAGCAAGCTCAAAATCCACCCCACCCGAAAAAACCATTTTGGTTAAAATAAATTTATCCATGTAATGCCCGACTCCAGAACAAAACGATTGCGTCTAAAATAGGCTTGATAGCGCGTTAATAGATAGCTGACCACTCGGTTTTTATCCGAAAACATCGATAGCAAAATCTTTTCGAGCGATCTGACTCGATCAATGAAAAATTACCGTTACTGGTTTATCTTTGCCGCAATAATGGCAGGAGCATCAAGAAAACCGCTGCGCTTGAAATATGCCAAGTAACGATTCAACACGGCCTTGTCTATCTGCCGGCATTCAATACCGAATTTGGCTAATTCTTGAAGCGTTTCGCGACAGTCATAGCGCTTCATGCTGTCACGGTCTGTCGGTTTTTCTGAGGGGACTTTTTCTGGAAACACCGCGACCAAAGAAGACAAGGCAAAATCCTGCATGCTTGTTGCTGTTTCGCTTAATTGGCTTCGCCATAAATCATAGGGAACCCTATCTATAGGGAACCCGGATGAAATGAGCCAATCGAGTAAATCTTTTGAATAGAGCGGTTTCGAGGAATTCAAATGGAAAACACGACCATAATATTCCGGGTGAAATGATAGAGAAACGATGGCTTGACTGACATAATCTACAGAAGCCATATCCATTCGTATGATTTCTTCAGGCGCCAAACCCAGCTGAATACAACCTTTTATTGCACGACACACAAAGTCATCATGATTCCATGCCCCCGATTGACTGTCGCCGGATATTCTTCCCGGTCTGTATATGCAAACCGGGACACCGCGTTCGCCGGCAATTTTAACCAGCTTTTCCGCTACCCATTTGCTTTGCGCATAACCTCCATTGAAATTTGCCTTGGCGTCGGGACTATCATTTTCATTAAAACCGCTATGCTTCGGCGAGTACTTATCGCCAAAAACCGATACCGTTGAAACATAATGAACAGGTTTAGTCCATCCGGCGCATGCCAGGCGCAAAACCTCTTGGGTGCCTAAAACATTGGCTGACTTAAGCGTGTGATATGACTGAACGAAATTAACCTGAGCGCCGTTATGATAAATAGCGTCAATGTCCATTGCCAGTTTTTCAAATTGAATTTCCGAGAGTCCTAAGCGAGGTTTCGATAAGTCTCCGCATACCGGTATCACCCTTTTATAGTCTATCTGCCCAGACAGTTCATACCGTGAAAGTTGATATTGCAGTTTCTTTATCGCTTCGCCTTCATTCTCCGCTCTAATCAGGCAATAGATGTCCGCCCGGCTTTGCCGGAGCAACTCGCATAGCAGGAATACGCCCAGAAAACCGGTTGCACCGGTAAGGAAAAGACGATGGGTATTGGCGCTGCTTTTTTCATAGGGTTTTAAAGGAATTATCGCCGGATCGAGAATGGCCTCCGCTTCAAGGTCAATGGATACAACATCATTGACTGCACTGGTGCCGCCTGTATCGATTATTTTCGCTTGTACCGCAATAGTCGGGGCTTCGAAAAAACCTTTAACCGTCAAATTAATGTTCAATCGTTTATGCACGAGAAACAGGAACTGCGTTACCAATAAAGAATGCCCGCCTAAATAAAAGAAATCGTCATGGATTCCGACTCGTTCTATCCTTAGCAATTTGGCCCAAATATCGGCAATCATTGTCTCGGTAGGTGTCTGCGGTGCAACATATTGATCCTTAATACCCGTTCTTATGCCAGGCATCGGCAAGGCTTTTACATCAATTTTTCCATTAAAATTTACAGGTATTGCTTCGAGCAACACAAAATCACTCGGCACCATATAACCGGGAAGATTTTCTTTGAGATAAACCAGCAATGCTTCTGTTTTTAATTCATGGTTGCTTTTCACAACATAGGCAACCAGTTTTTTCTCGCCTGCTACGTCTTCTCTGGCTAATACAACCGACGCTTTAATCGCAGGATGCTGTAAAAGCAAGGCTTCGATTTCACCCAGCTCAATTCTAAATCCTCTGATCTTGACCTGATGATCGATACGTCCCAAGTATTCGATATTTCCATCTTCTCGATAACGGGCCAGATCGCCGGTTTTATACAATCGACTGCCCGGCTCTCCAAATGGATTGGGCACGAACTTTTCCGCAGTCAAATCAGGACGGTTGAGATAGCCACGCGCCAGACCGACGCCACTGATATGTATTTCCCCTGCTATTCCAACAGGAACCAAAGAACCATCCCCTGCTAACAGATAAATAGCGGTGTTTATCAATGGCCTCCCAATCAAGGGCTGCGGATATAAATCGCGTATTTCGCATAGAGTTGAATCCACCGTACATTCCGTTGGCCCATAAACGTTTAAGAATCGTGTCTTCGGCATCTTGGATAAATTTCGCCAAAGTGAATACTCAATACTTTCGCCGCCCACTAATACTATTTTCGGATACAGCTCTACATGAGCCAGTAGCGATATTGAAACCAGGTCTTTCAGTTGTGCAGGAGTGCAGTCAAGCACATCTATTTGCTTTAATTTCAGGTAATTTAGAAAAGCCATGCCATCCAGACGGATTTCCTCCGGAATCAGGCATAAAGTATGGCCGTTCAACAGGGATATAAGTTGTTTGACTGAAGAATCAAAGACAATAGGAGCATTTAACGCGACGCGGAGTTGGCGTTTTTCCTCATTGTGAAATATTGCGCTAAGCAAGCCCTTATTCAGGTTTATCACAGAACCCTGTTGAATCATTACGCCTTTAGGTTTTCCGGTTGAACCGGACGTGTAAATCACATAGGCGAGATGTCGGCTATCCATATCAACGAATAAATTCATCGAACTCTGCTTGCTAATTTCTGGCCAATCTTTATCCAGGCAAATATTCGTTATTTTTGAAGAGCGCAAATAGTCCAGCTGAAGCGCTTGCGTCAAAATAATCGGCGCCATTGAGTCTTCTACCAGATAGATAATACGTTCTTGAGGATAACCAGGGTCTATCGGCACATAAGCCCCGCCTGCCTTCAGAATCCCAAGCAATCCAATCACCATTTTCAATGACCGCTCAACACAAAGTCCCACCAATACATCCGGTCCCACACCTTTAGACCGCAGATAGCGCGCCAACTGATTGGCCTTGATATTAAGCGCCGCATAAGTCAACGATTGCTCTTCGAACACAACCGCAACAGCACCCGGTGTCTTTTCCACCTGCTCTTCGAATAATTGATGGATACACTTCTGTTTAGGATAATCGGCTTGAGTCGTATTCCAGTCGATGAGTATCTGCTGGCGCTCAGTCGGAGTCAGCAAAGGTAGTTCGGAAATCCGAGTTTCCGGTTGGCGGGCAATTCCCTCAAGCAAAATTTTGAAATGCTCGGACATGCGGACAATGGTGTTTTCTTCAAAGATATCAGTGTTGTATACAAACTTGCAGATAATGCTGTCTTCAGTCTTTACCGCCGATAAGGTTAAATCGAACTTTGAGGTTGTGTGTTCCCCTTCATTTAATTCGAAACCCAAACCGGAGATTTCAGGAAACTCCATCGATGCATGCTGGAATACAAACATGGCTTGAAATAAAGGATGGTAACTTAAGGCACGTTCAGGATTCAGCTCTTCAACCAATTGTTCAAAAGGAAAATCCTGATGCTTTTGCGCATCCAGAAGATTGCGCCGCACTTGAGTTAAAAAATCTGCAACGCTTGGATTGTCCGCTAGCTGCGAACGCATAACCAAGGTATTGACAAAAAAGCCAATCAGCTTCTCCAGCTCAGGTTTATTCCTATTCGTTGCGGGATAGCCGATGCATACATCGTTCCGAGAGGTGTAGCGGTGCAGCAATAGGGAAAAAGCCCCCATCAACGTCATAAATAAGGTCATATCCAGTGCCCTGCTGAGCCTTATAATGCCGTCGCCTAATGTCTGCGGCAAAACCATCGCATAAATCGCCCCCCGATTGGTCTGGATAGACGGTCTGGGCCGATCCGACGGCAGATCTAAAACGTGGGGGGGCGTCGGCAAGTAAGTTCAACCAATAGCCGAGTTGTTTATCCCTTGTTTCACCCTCTAATCCCGATCGTTGCCAACTGGCGTAATCGGCATACTGGATAGCCAGTTCCGGCAAAAGTGACGGTTCACCCTTAATGAATGTTTGATAGAGCTGCCCGATTTCGCTGATGAGGATTCGTAGCGACCATTCATCCGAAGCAATATGATGCATGCTCAGCAGCAGCATAAATTCCTGCGGCTTTAGCAACAAAAGCGTCATCCGCAACAAAGGCGCCGTTCCTGCCAACACAAACGGCTTTTGCAATTCCCGCTTTATCCGCTTGTCTTGTTCGGCATCCTTGTCAGGCAACGGCAAATCGCTCAAATCCAGCACAGCTAAAGGTACGCGACTATTATTTGATAGGATTTGTTCGGTTTGTCCATTTACATTGCTGAATGTTGTACGCAATACCTCGTGCCTGCGCACAACTTCGTTGACACACTGCTCCAGCAGCAAAATATTCAACCTACCCGAAATTCGTATCGCTCCCGCCACGTTGTAATTCGGATTTTCAGGGTCCAGTTGCGCCAGAAACCACATGCGTTGCTGGGCAAAGGACAAAGGCAAGCCGCCTTCCCTATGCCGTTTCGGAATCGCTTTCGGATCGACTCTACTTGTATTCTTTAGCAGGCTGGAAAGAAGCGCACGCTTCTCGGCGGATAGATTTTCGATTCTTGTGACAGTGCTGTGCATTTCTGGATGTCCTGTAACGGGCTGTTGGTTATCTATGAACTAACGATTAAGCATAAGGCTCGCTTCTTCATCGCTGAACTGCTCTAGTTCCGCCAATAGCGTCGACATCTCGCCGTCAGTCAATTGCTCAAGCTGCGTTTGCATAATCAATCCCGCCAATTCCTTAATTGTCGTTTTCTGGAAAATGTCTTCTACGGCAAGCTCAATACCGAAATGCTCTTGAATGCGCGATACAACCTGGATAGCCAACAGCGAATGACCGCCCAATTCGAAGAAATCCCGGTTAACGCCTACAGTCGTCATGCCGAGTATTTCCATCCAGATTTCCGCCAAGGCTTGTTCTATGGGATCGCCGGGCATATTGCCCTGTTCATCAATAGCCTCGCTGTAGCAGTCGGCTGGAAGCAGTGCTTTTCGATTGATTTTGCCGTTGGCTGTCAAAGGAAAACCGTCCAAAAGCACATAGGCCGAAGGCTGCATATAGTCCGGCATGTTTTCTTTCATCGCGTCACGCAGGGCATCCTCCGTTAACGCCGCGTTATCGAGTCTAGTCACGTAAGCAACCAGGCGCTTGTTTCCGGGCTGATCTTCCCGGGCCAAAACGACAGCTTCATCGACATCGGCATGCGCCACCAGCCGCGTCTCGATTTCCCCCAACTCAATCCTGAAACCTCTGATTTTCACCTGATCATCGATGCGGCCTAAAAATTCGATGTTGCCATCCGGGCGATAACGCGCCAGGTCGCCGGTTTTATACAGCCTGCCGCCGTTGGGCAGGAACGGATCGGGGATGAACTTTTCCGCCGTCAGTTCGGGACGCTGCCAATAGCCGCGCACCACGCCTGCACCGCCGATATGGAGTTCGCCCTGCACGCCGACAGGCACCAGGTTGCCGGTGCGATCCAGGATATAAAGCCGGACGTTGCTGATAGGCCGCCCTATCGATAGCGGCCTGCCCAGATCATCCCGACCCGCTAAGTAAACGCTGCTCCAAACCGAACCTTCGGTCGGGCCGTATTCGTTGTATAGCGGCACCTGCGGCAACGCCGCGTAATGTTGCTTGACGACTTCGGTCGAGCAGGCTTCTCCGGCAACGATGGCCGTTTTCAACGTTTGCAGCTGAGCTCCCGCTTGTTTCAACAGCAACGCATAAAAGGACGGCAACGCCAGCAGATGCGATACCCGCCGACTGACGATGATTTCAGCCAAGGCCGCAGGATCTTTGACAGCGGCATCAGTCGGAAAACACAGACAACCACCCTGCCCCAGCGTCCAAAACAGTCCAGCCACCGAGCTGTCGAAAGCAAACGAAGACAACAGTAAATAGGCGGTTACCGGTTCCTGATAGTTGGCAAACCGCGCAGTTGTCGAATGCACGGCGTTGCGATGCGAGACCATCACGCCTTTGGGTAGTCCGGTGGAACCGGAGGTGTAAATGATATAGGCCAGATCAAGCGGGTGATTGCAGGGTGCCGGATTGTCTGCAGGACATTGCGTAATAGCCTGCCAATCGCTATCCAGACAAATCGTTTCTTTCGCGCTGTGCGGCAATGCCGTTGCCAACCCTTGTTGGGTAAGCAGCACGGCAATCTGTGCGTCTTTCAGCATGTAGGCGATGCGCTCTTCAGGATAATTAGGATCGAGCGGCACATAAGCGCCGCCGGCCTTCAGTATGCCCAACATGCCGACCGCCATCTCCAGCGACCGATCAACATAAAGCCCCACCGGCGCATCCGGGCCGGCGCCCTTGGAACGCAGATAATGGGCTAATTGGTTGGCTTTGGCGTTGAGTTCGGCGTAGCTTAAAACCCGACCGGCAAACTCCACCGCGTCTGCGTCCGGCGTTTTTTTAACTTGCGCTTCGAACAGTGAATGCAAACTTTGTTCGGCCGGATAATCGGCGGCAGTGACGTTAAAATCGAACAGCAGTTGTCGGCGTTCAACCATCGGTATGATGCCGATGGTATCAACCAGCTGCTGCGGGTTTTTCTCCAGTGCTGTGACCAAACCTTCCATGGAGGTACGCAGATAAACGGTAATTCGTGCAGGATCAATCCCACCCGCGCATTGTACGGTCAACCCAAAACCCTGCCCCAAGTCATCGACCGACAACGTCAGTGGATAATTGGTACGTTCTTCGCTGCTAATCACGCACATACCCTCCCATTCCAGCAACACCGACTGATCCTGCGTAGCAGCTATGGTCGAGTGCCGGTAATTTAACAGCGAAGTAAACAACGGTACCGAGGTCGGCACGGCGCTACAGCGCTGGGCCAACGCAAGAGAGGCTTGTTCATGCATAAGCAACTCGTTCAAGTTGCTGTGAGTGATACCGACCATTTCCTGCACCGTCCGGCCGCGCAACGAAACTCGTATCGGCAAGGTATTGATAAACATACCCACCGCCTTATCCGCTCCCGCACTGCCGCCCTGCAAGCGACCGGACAATACCGTGCCAAAGACTACATCATCGCGGCCGCTGCATAGCCTCACCACTAACGACCATGCCACATGAAATAAGCTCGCCGGAGTAACGCTGTGTTGCCGTGCGCTGTTACGAATGCGTTGTGCCAAATCAGGCTCTAATGACAGGACGGCTTCGCCGACTTGTCCGCCGCTGCCTTGCACATTCAGCAACCCGAACGGCGCAGTCGGTTCGTCGATGTCGCCGAACTGCCGGCGGAAATAGCTCTCATGTTCCATCGGGGAAACCGCCCGCATTTGGGCGATGAAATTCCGATACGGCTGCACGGTTGGCAATAGTTCGGCCCGGCCGTCAAGCAACAGCCGGATTTCCGACAAAATAAGCTGTAGCGTATGGTGATCGTTTACTAAATGATGATTGAGCATCGCCAACCCCCATTCCTCCGAATGGCTATCCTGAATCGCATAGCCGGCCAGCAACGGCGCATGTTGCAAATCCATCCTGAGCCGACGCGGATCGGTGCGTTCCAGCAGGCGCTGTTTTATCCGGTCTTTGGCTGCCGGGGCCAGCTCCTCAACCGGCAGCACGGCATGGCGATGCACCACCTGCACCGGCTGCGGCAAGCCGTTCCAACGCATGGAACTGCGCAAGATGTCGTGCCGGTCGATCACCGTCTGCAATGCGCCCAGAAAGGCGTCCAGACGCTTGCGGTTGTCGAACACGATGATGGAACGGGTGATATACGGATCGCCCTGCGTTTCCAGCAAATGATGGAACAGAATGCCTTCCTGCAACGGCGCCAACGGATAAATATCCTGAATACCGGCTGCGCCCTCCGCCACGCTGTCGACGATTAGATCGATCTCGTCCTGGGTGAAACTGACCAGTGTCAGCATATCGGGGGTTATTTTCGGCGGTATCGCCGCCTGCCCTTCCATAACCCAACCGTTCCTGAGCGCGGTCAGCAAATCCTGCTTATGAACTTTCAGTCCTGCCATTAATGCCGAATCCATAGCGCCTTGCGGCGCACGAACGATCAGTTCACCGTCAAACTCACTGACGACGATATTTTTTTCTTGCATGGATGCAAAGACTTCCTGCAAACTCATAACCGAAACTCCTCAATAACCGGGTTGCTTAACGACTGACCGAAATAATCGGGTATTAAATTGGGGGGCATTTCCAACGCGGGGCTATTGCTCTGATTATCGGCTATCGTTGCCGCCAACGAGGACAGTGTCGGACTGGCGAATACCGCTCTGGCTTCCAATGCCCAGCCTTCCTGGCGCAGACTCTCGACCAGCGACAGCGCCATCAACGAATGGCCGCCCAACTCGAAAAAATGATCATTACGGCCGACACGTTCCAGTTCCAGCAGCTCCTGCCAAATACGGGCCAGCGCAATTTCTATCGATCCTTGCGGCGCTTCGTAACGATGGCTGATCACCGCATCCGCGTCAGGCACCGGCAGCGCTCCGCGATCAAGCTTGCCGTTGGCTGTCAGCGGCAAGGCCGACAGAATGACAAAGGCACTGGGCAGCATGTAATCGGGCAATGTCACAGACAGATCAGCGCGAAGATCGGCAATCGATAGCTCACTGCCGTTGTCTTTGGTCAGATACGCCACCAACCGCTTACCGCCAAGGCCGTCTTCGCGGGCAATCACAACCGCCTCCCGCACGCCGATACAATCGCTAAGCCTGTTTTCAATCTCACCCAATTCGATCCGAAAGCCTCGAATCTTGACCTGGAAGTCGTTGCGCCCTAGGTAATCGATAGCGCCATCCGCCAACCGGCGGCCCAGGTCGCCGGTTTTGTACATGCGGGCGGCCTTTCGGAAAGGATCGGGCATGAACCGCTCCGCCGTCAGCTCCGGCCTGTTGAAATAACCTCGACCGACCGCAATCCCGCCGATATAAATCTCACCGGTAACGCCTAACGGCACCGGTTCCAGCCATGGATCAAGAATATAGATAGCGGTGTTGGCAATAGCATGGCCGATAGGGACGATCCCCGGATTCGCGTCGTTGCGGCAGTGCCACGCAGTGACATCGACCGCTGCTTCGGTCGGGCCATATAAATTATGCAGTGCGACAGCAGGCAGACAGCTTTGCGCACGGACTTGCAGCGCATACGGCAAGGCTTCGCCGCTACACAGTATCCGGCGCAAGGGGCGGCATTTTTCCGTATTGATGTGTTCCAGAAATACCTGTAGCATCGACGGCACAAAATGCAGCGTGGTAATGCCGGTCTGTTCGATCAAATCCATCAGGTATTGCGGTTCCTGGTGCCCCTTAGGTTTTGCCAAGACTAATCCGGCACCCGCCAGCAGCGGTAAAAAGAACTCCCATACCGACACATCGAAACTAAACGGGGTTTTTTGCATCACCCGGTCAGAGGCTGTCAGGCGATATTCGCTTTGCGCCCATAGCAGGCGATTGACTACGCCGCCGTGCTGGTTCATCGCCCCTTTGGGCCGACCTGTCGAACCCGAAGTGTAAATCACATAGGCGAGATGGTCGGACGTCAGGCCAAGTGCCAACGGTTCGGGATTGTAATCAGGCTGTCTGCCGATAGCGGCAATATTGTCCTCATTATCCAATACCATGACCGGTATCATTCCTGCATCCGCCGGAGGCAGTCGACCCAGCAAACTGCTTTGGATAATCAGCGCCGCTGCGGAACAGTCGCCGAACATATATTCCAAACGTTCGTCCGGATAATCGGGATCGAGCGGCACATAAGCTGCACCGGCTTTAAGAATGCCCAATAAGCCGACCACCATCTCAAAACCGCGCTCCAAACAAATAGCAATGCGATCTTCGCAATGCACCCCCAACGCCAGCAGGTAATGGGCCAAGCGGTTGGCACGCCGGTTCAATTGCTCGTAACTGATGGTTTGGCCGTCAAAAACCAACGCGCAGGCTTCGGGTGTTTTTTCGGCTTGCTGCTCGAACAAACGGTGAATCAGTTTTTCCCCTACATAATCGATTGCCGTACTGTTGAATTCGTCCAGCAACTGCTGCCGTTCATTTGCAAGCAGCATTTCCAACCGTTTTAAAGGCGTGGACGGATTATCGGCAACACTCGTTAACAACATTTGCAGATGCCCGGCCATTCTGCCGATAATCTCGGCGTCGAATAAATCGGTGCTGTATTCGAAACTACCTAGCAGCTTGCCATCACGTTCCTCGATAAACAAGCTCAGGTCGAATTGGGCTATGCGGTTGTTCATGGTCAGCGGCACGGCCGACACATCCTGCATCCGAAAATCCGGCATCGGCACATTCTGCACCGCCAGCATCACCTGGAACAAAGGAGTATGACTAGTATTACGAACCGGATTCAGCGCTTCCAGCAATTGGCCGAAGGAAAGCTCCTGATGGTTCTGGTCTTGTAAAGCTTGTTCACGCAGTTGCAGCAGCAGTTCCGAAAACAGCAGATCCGGTTCCAGCTGACAGCGCAGCACCAGCGTGTTGACAAAAAAGCCTATCAAAGCCGCCATCTGGCTTTGGCTGCGCCCGGCCACCGGATAACCGATGCAGATATCCTTGCTGCCGGTATAGCGATACAGCAGCGTGTTGAAGGCGGCGGCTATCACCATGAACAGCGTGGCGTTGTATTGTTTGCCCAGCTCTTTCAACTCGCGACTCAGCTCTACGCAAAATTCGAAATTGTACATATCTCCACGATAACTGGGCACCGGCGGCCGTGGCCAATCGGTCGGCAATTCCAACAGCGGCGGCGCGCCTGTCAGTTTCTGCCGCCAATAATCCAAATGCTTGACCCATTTTTCCTGCTGCCCGCGTTGCCATACGCAATAGTCGCCATATTGAATCGGCAGTTCCGGTAACGCCGACGGCTTGCCTTGGCTGTATGCACCATATAGCGCTGAAACCTCCTGCATCAGCACGCCGACCGACCAGCGATCCGAAACGATATGATGCAAAGTCAACAGCAGAATATGCCGCCGCTCGCCCAATACGACCAGCAGCGCCCGTAGCGGGGGCTGTTCGGCAAGCCGGAATGGTCGACGGATAAAATCGTCGGCGCAGTGTTGGAACAATTCCATCGCCCGTTCCTGAGTGAACTCGGCAAGATCCAGGCAAGACAAAGCCAATTCGCTGCCAGGCAATACTTGTTGCTGACACTCAGCGACAAACCGGCTGCGCAGGATTTCGTGACGTCTGACCACCTCGTCCAGACTGTGCTGCAAGGCTTTCGTGTTCAGCAAGCCGTCGAACTGCACGGCACCGGCGACGTTGTAGATCGGATTGTCCGGCTCCAGCTGCAACATGATCCACAACCGTTCCTGCGAATACGACAACGGTACCGGTTGGTCGCCGTTGCGCTTGGCAATAACACCGTCGGCTGGGGTATTGCCTTTCCTGAGTCTGGCAATTAGCTGTGTGCGATTAGCTTGCTGTTGCTTGTTCTGTATCGTTGTATCGGTCATGATTTGTTTACCCTCGTTCCCACGCGCTGCGTGGGAATGCATTGCAGGACGCGCTGCGTCCCGTATTGATATGGCCTGAATTTATACGCTAACCGTGACTCGCGGCGCAGCGCACCTTGACTGCATTCCCACGCAGCGCGTGGGAACGAGGACTTGCGCATCACTTACTCGCCGCCCAAATGAATATCGTCCCGGCCGTACAGCCTCCGCGCATCGGCAAAGCCTTTGCGTTGACAGGCCTCCAGCACCTTGCCGATTTCCTTGATATAGGCATCGTCGTCTTCCGGCTCCAAGGCCATGAAATATTGCAGCCAGGGTTCGCGGCCTATGGCATAGATATAAACCCGCTCGGCTTGCACCGTGTCCAAAAGGCTCAAAGCCGCATCGGCATCGCTGCCTTTCGAACGCCGCGACTGGCAATGCTTGTGCTCGGGCAGTTTCGGCAGCAATGGCCCGTACACCCAGGACAACGGCGCGCCTATGCATTCCATGCCCAAAAATACGGTCTGGATGGGGCCGTACTCCGCGCACAGATTTTCGTACATGCGCTTATCCAGGCAGTTGGAATCGGCGGCAAACAGCATGCGTTGCTGACCGGTACTGATCAGGTAGCCACTTTTAGCAAACGGCAGGTCGTTATGTTCGCCGAGAAACGGAGCGGCGATGATTTCGCCGCCGGGAAACACAATCGTATCCAGCGGATCGACTTCGATCACATCAGTAAAACCCAACTCGCGGGCCAGCAGTTTCATTGAAATGTCGCCGTAAAAAATGCCCGAGCTTTTCGGCACTACCAAGCAACCAATTTTGTGCCGAAGGCGTAGCAACGTTTCAAACACGTAGTGATCGTGATGGACATGGGTGATCAGCACATAATCGATATGCGGCGGCAAGTCATGGAAGCTGTAACGGTCAATACCGCCCTGGCTGGACTGCACCGCAATAAAAGGATCGATCAAAATCGCAACGCCGTTGTATTCGATCAGCACACTGGCATGCCCAAGATAGCGAACCCTCACGCCACTGCCTTGCCAAGCTTCGGCCATGCGCGGCGGTTGGTCGGTAAGCAGCTTGATCAGTTTTGTGCCATCACCGGCATCAAGCCTCAACACCTCGCGTATGTAAGACAAAGATTGAGGATGACTGTCCAATTTAAACAGTTCGTCAATTTGCGCTTGGGCAAACGGTATGGTCCATTCGATACTGTCGTTTTCCGGCAGGCGCGGTGTGCTCATGTAATAAGGCCGTGCGCGATCATGGGTTTGGGTAAACAAGCGCAACGATTGCAGATGATTTTTGTAATGCGGACTTTTGTAAAACAGGCTTTCGATGCAACGCACGATAGGTCGATTATGGTAGTCGTACAGCAATTCGACATAGCCGCGCATCGACTCCGGCAGCATTGCGTAATACGGCTCCAGGCTTTGCCCTGCGGCCTCCCGATCCAGCAGGTTCTGAAAATCGATCAAATCTTGCGCCATTTTCAAGTTACCTCCGTGCTCGCTGTCCATCCGTTCCAGCATCTCTGCAACTTCCGCTTTTCGCTCGACCGGAATATTGACAAACGGCCCGCCCAGCAACTTGGGATTGGCGCTGGATTTGACATGAATCTCGGGGTTTTGCAGATATGAACTCAGGTTTTTTTTCTGATAGTTCAGCATGTGCAGGCTGTAAGGCACCGGCGAAAAAGTATGCGGCCAGGCCACCCAGTTATCGACCAGTGCCTCCACCGCAGTGGAGTCGGCCAGACGGTACAGGGTTTTATTGTTCATGATGTTGTTCTCCAATCATTGCAATTATTCGGTTGTTTGGCCTCGTTCCCACGCGCTGCGTGGGAATGCATTGCGGGACGCGCTGCGTCCCGATTTGTCCGATCTGCATTTTCGATGTGCTAACAGTGACTCACGGCGCAGCGCGCCTTGACTGCGTTCCCACGCGGCGCGTGGGAACGAGAAAACACATCGAAGCACCAAGCGTTGGATTGCAAAAAATGCAATTCAACCTATATATGCCCGGCCATTTATATATACCGCTCATTGCACAACCTCAAGCGGCTCTATCGCCTGATATTCCGCCATCCGGTCGACAAACTTGGCGACGGTCGCAGCCTCGAACAAAATATTGACCGGCACCTCGATATTGAACAGCTCCTGCACTTTTGCCGTCACCTGCACGCCGGACAATGAATGGCCGCCCAGCTCGAAAAAGTCGTCATGAATGCTCAATTGCTGAACACCCAGCACTTCCCGCCAAATGTCGGCCACCGCTTGTTCCGCCTCATCGCGCGGCGCAACATACGACGCTGCGTTGTCGGTTTGGGTTGCCGACGCGGGCAATGCGTTGCGATCCAGCTTGCCGTTGGCGTTCAACGGCATCGCGTCCAGCCATAGCCAGGCAGACGGCAGCATGTACTCCGGCAAACAGCGCTTGATGTGCGCTTTTAAAGCGTCCGTATCCGTAGTATTGCCGGATTCCCCGACCAGGTAAGCGGTCAGGCGCTTATTGCCCGGCACGTCCTCGCGAACAAGTACAGCTGCCGCTTTTATCGAGGAATGCCGCAGCAGACAGGCTTCGATTTCGCCCAACTCTATCCGGTAACCCCTGATTTTGACCTGCTGATCGAGGCGGCCTAAAAACTCGATATTGCCGTCGGCCAAATAACGCACCCGGTCGCCGGTTTTATATAGCCTGCCGCCGACCGCGCCGAACGGATCGGGGATGAATCTTTCCGCGGTCAGCCCGGATTGATCGAGATAACCGCGACTGATACCGGCACCGCCGACCAGCAATTCCCCGGCGACGCCGACCGGCAGTTTGTGCAGTGCATCGTCCACCACATAGATGTGCATATTGCCGATCGGCTTGCCTATCGGCACGGCGTGTTCGCCTTGCGGCTGCGTAATAGCGTAAACGCTACTCCACACTGTGGCTTCGGTGGGACCGTATTCATTAAACAAAGCCGCATCCGGCAGACGTTTGAAATGCAGCTCAGTGAGCGGGTTGGTGCAGGCTTCACCGGCAACGACAACAGTCTTCAAGGTTTTGAGCGCGACCGTCGGCACATGCTCCAGCAGCAGTTCATAAAACGACGGCAGCGCCAGCAGATGCGTTACCCGACGGCGTTCGATCAGTGCGCCCAAAGCGGCCGGATCCTTAATCTGGTCATCCTCCGGCAAACACAAACAGCCGCCCTGACTCAGCGTCCAGAAAATTCCCGCCACCGAACTGTCGAACGCAAACGATGACAGCAGCAGATAGCAGCCGACCGGCTCCTGGTAATAGGTATTTCTGGCCCGGGTGGAATGCATCAGGTTGCCGTGGCTGACCACCACGCCTTTAGGCTTACCGGTCGAGCCCGAGGTGTAAATGACATAGGCCGCGTGGTCTGCCTGGAGCGGTATTTCCAGATTATCGCTGCTGTAATCGGCATAGGCGTCAACATCATCCACGCATAGCGTCGCCGTATCCGCGCAGCCCAGACTTGGCAGCAGTGCGGCGCCGGTCAACAGCCACTCGCAACCGGCATCCTGCATCAAATAAGCTAGTCTCTCTTGGGGATAAGCGGGATCGATCAGTACATAAACCGCACCGGCTTTGAGTATAGCCAGGATCCCCACCACCAGTTCCGGGCAGCGCAGCATGCACAGGGCAACGCGCTTTTCCGGCCCTGCGCCTTGCGACCGTAAACTATGCGCCAGGCGGTTGGCCTGTGCATTAAGCTCGGCATAACTAATATGCCGTTCCTGATAAACCAGTGCGATGGCTTGCGGCTGTTGCAGGACAACGGCTTCGAAAAGACCGTGTATCGTGTTGCTGCACGGGTAATCGACGCCGGTTGCGTTCCATGCCGTCAACTGCTTGCGCTCGGGCACGGTCAGCAGCGGCAATTCCGACAAGCGGCCTATGGGATTGGCAAGGATGCCGTGCAGCAGGCATTGGAAATGGGCTATAAATCTTAACACCGTGGTGCGGGACAACAAATCACTGCGGTACTGAAACGAAGCGGCCAGACCCTGCTTAGTCTCCGCCATCAGCAAGGTCATATCGAATTGCACGGCGACATCGTCCAGCGCATAGCTTTCGGCCGACAAACCTGCCCAATCCAGTGCGATGCCCGGTATGCCCAAAGCCAGCTCGGCAGCGCCGGATGCGCCGCCGCTTTGCAGCACGAACCAGGATTGATAAAACGCTGAAGCCCCCTGCTCCCGCTCGGGCTGCAATTTTTCCACCAGCAGCGAAAACGGATAATGCTGATGCGCCAGCGCATCCAGCACAGTCGTGTTAACCTCCGCCAGATAATCGCTAAAGCGCTGCTCGGCGGCAGGGTGCGAACGTAGCGCCACCGGGTTAACGAAATAACCGACGGTATCGGCAAACTGCCGCTTCGGCCTGCCCAGTGTCGGCGAGCCGACGATGATGTCCTGCTGGCCGCTGTAGCGGTAAAGCAGGGTTTTGAACACGGTCAGCAACAGCGTATACAAGGTTGTGTGCTGCTCGGCGGCCAGTCGTTTGAGCTTTTGCAGGGTATCCGGTGCGATATTCAGCGTTTCCGCACGGCCCCGGCATGACGGCAAACAGGACATTTGACTTTCGATAGGCAGAACCAGTTTCGGCAGCTCGCCGGACAACTGCCGCTGCCAGTATTGCCAATCCTGCTCGGCGCGCTGATCTATCAGATAGGCCGATTGCCAAGCCACATAATCGGCATAACTCGCCGCAGGCTCAGGCAAATCAAGATCATGTCCTAGATAAAGCGCCTTAAACTCTTCCAGCAGAGTCGACAACGAGCGAAAATCGACGACGATATGATGCGCACAAAATACCAAAACATGATCATCGTCAGCACAGCTGAACAAGGCGGCTCGCAATAACGGACCTTTCTCTAAATCGAGCGGTTTGCGCACGAAAGCGGCGATAGCTTCTCTGCGTTGCCGCTCATCGTAGCAAGTCACGCTGACCAATCGATGCCGGGGCTGAACCTCCGCCAGCGGGATACGCACGGTCCGGGTTTGCCGGTTAAGCCGAAAGCCGCTACGTAATTGTGCATGACGCTCAAACAAAGCAGCCAGTGCGCCGTGCAATGCGGTTTTATCGAGCTTGGCGCGAATGTGCATTGCAACCGGCATGTTATATAGCGGACTGTCTTTTTCTATCCGGTTGACAGTCCACAGCGCTTGCTGTCCGAACGATAACGGCTGCTCGTAGTCTTCTGTCGCAGCCACCGGCGCGATTTGAACTTGGATGACTTTCGCCAACTTCAACGCCTGTTCCGCGCACACCGCCAGAGAATGATTGCCAAGCAGCTGCACCACCGGCAAATCGATAGCCAGCAACTCGTCGATAAAGTATTTCAGTTCCACCGCTTTTAGCGAATCCAGATCCAGACTCGGCAACGATTGCGCTATATCGATAGTGTCGACCGTCAAGCCGGACAAAGCCGCCACTTTTCCAGCCAGAGTCTGCGCCAGTAAGTATGCGCCCTCGACATCGGCAACCGACAGCAAGGCTTGTCTTGTTAAAGTCCGCTCCGGGCTAGTCGCCGGTTTAGCCGCCGAATCGTTGCTGCATAGGTTTTCGCCGTCCCGAATATCGACGGCAACAGCCTTAAGTTGCTGCTGCTCGAAGGCCTGCCGACAAGCCGAGCGCCTGATTTTGCCGCTGCTGGTTTTCAAGATCGCCCCCGGTTTCAACAGCATCACGGTGTCGGCCTGTATGCCGCATTCCTCGACCAGCCTAGTGCGTATCGCGACAAACTCGGTTCGGTAATCGGGCTGCCTTAATCGGTTGCGCTTCAGTTCGGCCAACACAACCAATTTTTCGCCGTCGTCTCCGCTCACCGCAAAGGCGGCCGCACAACCTGGATTTAACGCATCGGTCGCCGCTTCGATTGCATATTCCAGATCGTGGGGATAATAGTTGCGGCCGCGGATGATAATCAGATCTTTCAACCGTCCTGAAACGAACAATTCGCCGCCTTCAATAAAACCCAAATCGCCGGTGCGCAGCCAGCGGTTTTTACCGTTTGCATCGCCGACAAAAGCCTGCTGGGTGGCCGCCGAATTCTGCCAATAGCCTGGACTGATACTGGGGCCTCCGAGTTGAATCTCGCCGATTTGATCGTGCCTACACAGCTCGCCGGACTCCGGATCGACAATCCGAATCCGTTGCGCGGCGTCAACATCGATGCCGCCGCAGCCAACCAGCTGTCGGATCTCGTCGTCACCGTTTATGGCCGGATGCACCTTGCCGTGTTCCAGACCGGCCTTATAAAAAGCCGCCACCGTAGGCTCGGCATTTTTATCGCCGCCGGTCGCCAGCAAGGTTGCTTCCGCCAAGCCGTAACAGGGATAAAAAGCTTTACGACTAAATCCGCATTCTGAAAAAGCGGCGGAAAAACGTTCCATAGTATCGGGGTTGATTGGTTCTGCGCCGTTGAAAGCCAGCCGCCAGCTGCCAAGATCCAGCCCCGCTTTTTCTTCGGCGGTTATTTTCCGTGCGCATAGTTCAAACGCAAAATTCGGCCCGCCGCTGGTATGAGCGCGATAATCGTTGATCGCTTGCAGCCAGCGGACAGGCTTTTCAAGGAACGCCATCGGCGACATTAAAATAGCGCTGGCCCCGCAATACAAAGGCTGCATGACATTGCCGATCAAACCCATATCATGGTAGAGCGGCAACCAGCCGACTACCGTCGAATGGGCATTGTGGCCGAAGCGCCGCTTGATCAGCTGCTGATTCGCCATCAAATTGCCGTGGTTGATTATTACGCCCTTCGCATTGCCGGTGGAACCCGAGGTGTATTGCAAAAAAGCCGGATCATGGTCGTGCAATGTCGGCGAACGCCAGGCGCTTGCATCGACGGCGACAAGATTATCGGTAATCAGCCAGTTTTTGTCTAACAAACCGGCACTGTCGACTGCAAATTGGCGCACTGCATTGGCGACGCTTTGCGTGCTGAGTATCACCGCCGCCTGACTGTCATCGATGATCGCCTGCAAACGCGGCATGTGTCGGCCGTTGCTCGGCGGATACGCCGGCACCGCAATCAAACCTCCGTAAAGACAGGCGAAAAACGCCACGATATAGTCCAATTCCAGCGGATACAGCAAAATAGCGCGCTCGCCCTGCAACCCCAGCGCCTGCAACTGCATGGCCAGCTGTCTGGCCTGCAAATCCAGCTCTCCGTAAGTCATCGACTTAGTCGGTTGTTCGCCGTTTTCCAGGAACGTATAGGCCGTACGATGAGCTTGCCGGTCCGCCCGCAACTGCAATAATTCAACCAGTGATGCGGCGTTGTCGATCAGTGTATCCTCATTGAGTCTGCCAAGGCTGTGCTGTTTATTTAACATATCTGCTCCACCATCTATCTTCGAATGAGATTGTCTTGAATTGCAGTCCTGTAGGCCGTAATAAGCCGGTTCGAGCGACAGCGAAAACGGGTGTTTCCGGCGCACTACCCGAATTCGCCGGAAACGCCACCGTCGCTACGCTTGGGTAGTCTTATTCCGGCCTACGTTGCCGATAATCGGCGGCAAGTTCCAAATCGGTCGGCACATGAAAACCCAGCCGGTCCCGGCAATAATTTCGCCAGTCTTCCGAAACCCGGTCAAACACCACGTCCTCCCCGTACCACATCGACGCGGTGACGCTAAAATCCTGATGCAAATAGACCACGGCGTCAGCCGCCAACGCTTGCCGCGCCAGCCAGCCAGCCGGGTTGTGATCGAATGCTTTGACCGGATAGGCTTTGCAATACGGGAGGACAGGCCTCTTTGACATGATGCCGCTGTTTTGCTCTGCCTGCTGCAACAGAGTTGCGACTTCCACCTGCGCGGCCGCCAAGGCGATTTGATAAGGCGTCCTGAGATCGCGACCGCTATTGACTGCATTGGCTCCGGCTTTTAGCAAAAGCAGGACGATAGCCAAGTCGCCACGACCGGCTGCCCAGTTCAATGCCGTCCAACCGTAATCGTCCTTTTGCTCCAAATCATCGCTGCCTTCAATCAAGGCATGCACCCGATTAAGGTCGTCCGTTTTCGCGGCTTCGATCAGCTGTGGCTTATTCATCAACCGTTCCTTATAAATAGGTGAAATATTCAATCATGTTAAAAAAACCAAAGAAATTTATAACATCACCGAACTGAGCTGAATGGCTCTAACACACAGTAGACGATTGGCTGTAATTTTTTCCTCATAGCCGATTTCGTAACCTCTCATTACCCACAGGTAACCGCAGCCCGAATTAAATCGGATATCGGATAGTGGTGGAATGTTGCCTTCACCCACCCAGCAGCCTATCTTTAAGATAATGCCAAAATGAAAGCCTATGCTTTAGACAGGTTTTCTTTAAACTGGCAAAAGTATCTCGGCACTTTCCGCTTTTGCCCCGCCTCACTGCGGGTCAGCAATTCTCATTATGACCAAAATCTATCCGATTCCAGGCTTGGGAGGTCGAATAATTCGGCTTTTCCGCGTATGAGGCCAGCTTTCCAGCATAAAATCGAGCAGGTGCTCCCAGCTATCAAAGCACAAGTACGTCGTCAGTGCCTTCGCATCATCGAACAAACGTTTACGCGAAGGTAATTTTTGACGAAGCCGGCAAAACTTCCAGCAAGAAGCAAACATCCCGTTGGGATGAAACCAACGATTGGGAAGGGCTATGCATCCCCTCCCCAATCCGCGCCCGATAAAGCAACATCGCTTCGCTTGTTGGGGGCGCTCTTTTCGGCCTAAAGGCCGAGGTTTAAACAGCAAGGAAGATTGATTAACCTATTTGCAGTATAATTGATCGGCCTTTGGTGGCTGGACTTTCATGGCTGAATTTCAGCCAACACAAGACTTTGTTACCCGAACTTGCTTGTTATCACGATTATTTTTGATGAATTCACTCTATGTCATGTCTATTGATGGTTTTATTCTCGTTAATGAGAAGCAATATGGGCAAAAATTTTTAAAAAACGACACTGACTTTATGTATTCAATAACATACGGAAACCGATAATGGATATCGCTTCTCTAGTTGGTTTTTTCCTGGGCGTAGGCATTATTTTTGCCGCCATTGCCAGCGGTGGCGACATCATGTTATTTGTCGACATGCCTTCTGTCATGATTGTTTTTGGCGGTACCTTCGGCGCGTCGCTAATGCGTATTCCGCTTAATGAATTTTCCCGTTCATTTTCCGTGGTAGGAAAAGCTTTTTTCAATAAAAGAGAAGACCGCCAACTCCTGATTGAAGATGCAGTACGTCTTTCCGTGGTAGCGAGAAAAACCGGTTTGCTGGCACTGGACAATGAAGAAATTTCCAATTCTTTTTTAAAAAAAGGCATCAGCTTCTGTGTTGACGGACATGACCCTGAGTTAGTCAGGAAAATGCTTAACAAAGAAATAGATCAAATGATTTCCCGCAATGAATCCGGGCAATCATTATGGAAAGGCGTTGCCGATCTGGCTCCAGCGATGGGTATGATTGGAACCTTGGTGGGTTTGGTGCAGATGCTGGCCAATATGTCTGACCCGTCCAGCATCGGCCCCGCCATGGCTATAGCGCTGTTAACCACGCTTTACGGCGCTATGATAGCCAACTGTTTCGCCATACCGATTATCGATAAGCTGGCCTCGGTACTGCAATATGAGCAAACCAATATGGAACTGATTGTTGAAATCATTAATGGCATTCAGGAGGGTATGAATCCAAAAATGCTGGAAACATTATTAACCTCCTATATTTCCAATAAAAAACGCAAAAAAGACGACGAATAATGCAACATGTCTGATAAATGTCCCAAGTGCCCTCCACCTGGCGCACCGGCTTGGCTGGCAACGTTTGCAGATCTGTGTACTTTGCTGCTGTGTTTTTTTGTATTGATGCTGTCAACAGCAACCCAGGATGCGCAAAAATTCAAGCAAGTAGCCAGCTCTATGAAAATGGCATTCGATGTGCAAAACGAAATTACCCAACCTGATACGCCGATGGGTACCAGCGTTATCGCCCAGGAATTGTCTCCTGCACAAACAGAAGCCACCATAATGGATGAAGGCAGACAGACAACAATCCAGCAATCAGCAACTCTGGGTGCTAATATCGAAGAAGCAAAAAAACAGCTCATGGAAATCAAGCTCAACGAAATTGCAAAGGAAGCTGAGAAAATTAAAGCGTTATTGAAAGAAGAAATACAACAAGACCAAGTCATGGTAGAAACCATTGATTTGACAATTGTCATGCGAATTCAGGAAAAAGGCTCATTTGCTTCCGGTAGTGCTGATCTTCAACCCGGGTTTTCGGCAGTCATGAATAAAATCACCACTGCTGTGATCGAAGCGAAAGGCAAAGTTCAGGTTGCGGGACACACTGACGATATTCCTATTGCCAATGTCAATTATCGTTCGAATTGGGATTTATCAGCATCACGGGCAGTCACAGTCGCTCAGCAGATACTCGAAAACAAAGCTGTCGATAAAGGGCGAGTCGTCATACAAGGTTATGCTGACACGCAACCCTTAGCGCCGAATACGTCAGCAGAAAATCGAACAAAAAACAGACGTGTCGAAGTTATTATAGTCGGTGAAGATCCTACGTTAGAGTTGGATCAAAAAAATATTGATGCCGGTGCGTTAATTGATACAGACAAAATCAATTGACTGTTAGCAATGACACGGGTTATTCATCTTTGCCGTGGCGGTGCTGAATCTATTTCAAATCTTGAATTTATACTTCGAGCTGCTATACATTAAGGTTTTTCTATACTGACCTAAGGTTGTCATCCATTTTTTAACTTAATAACTGATGTTGCGCACCGAGTCGTTGCAGTTCGGCAAAACTGGATTGTAAGGCTTTGAGGTAAAGCTTACTTCTAAACGCGAAATAGTTGAGCTGATGTTTAAGCTTGAGTTGTTCAAGTTTGAAAAAAGCATAGATACTCGAAAACAAAGCTGTCGATAAAGGACGAGCCGCAAGTGAAGGCGTTGTCACGCTTCAAAGAAAAAGGCTGCCCTGCACAGAATCGTGAGCCGGATTTTTATGTTTATCGTATTGAAGGGTGGACTAGGTTACCCTGCGGTAAATAAGGGCTCACAGATTGGAACGTAAAAGTTCCTTTATCCTCGCCAGTAATTAGTTGGATTGCAAGGAACTGACCGACGAAGCGCTTATTGCCGCCGACAAAGATCAACAAAAGGTTGAGTGCGGCTTTCGCTTTCTCAAAGACCCTCTGTCCATGGCATTAACCCTATGTCCCAAATCTCCCAAACGCATCATGCCGCTGATGATGGTAATGACCCTCTGATTGCTGGTCTACACTGCACTGGATACCGCACTCAAGAGGCGCTAAAGACTCATCAGCAGACCTTTCCTAATTAAAAAGGAAGCTCACCGTGCGTTGGATGTTTCAGTTCTTTAGCGACATTCATGTCTTTGCCATTGATCAAATGCAGACACTCGTATTGAATTTGAACAATCATCAGGTCGCCTTACTGCAATTGTTGGGGTGGCGCTATGAGGTTATATATTCTGGAAGTGACTGAAGGTATGTGGAATCCCGGAACTAAAATAATTCGGCAACAAGTAGAGAGCAATTTCAGGCAAAAAAAAACCCAAGTGCAGAGACTTGGGTTTTTAATTTAAGCGCTTGGCAATTCCCTACTTTCGCATGGCAAACTGCCACACTATCATCGGCGCTAAATGGTTTCACTTCCGAGTTCGGGATGGGATCGGGTGGTTTACATTCGCTATGGTCACCAAGCAAACTGGTATAGTCGGTTTGCACCAACTGTCATGCAACAGGTACGATACGCGGTGGCTTTTCAGCCTTTCGCCTTGCACCTGCTTTTATGGAAATCTGTAACTTCTCTTTAATCTATGCTCAAATTTGCGATGTTAAGCTGTCTCTAAGTTTCCTTAGTTGATAACACCTTCAAACTGATTGGGTGTTATATGGTCAAGCCTCACGGGCAATTAGTACACGTTAGCTTCACACATTACTGCGCTTCCACACCGTGCCTATCAACGTTGTAGTCTTCAACAGCCCTTCAGGGGACTTATAGTCCCAGTGAGATCTCATCTTGGGAGGGGCTTCCCGCTTAGATGCTTTCAGCGGTTATCCTGTCCGAACATAGCTACCCGGCGATGCCACTGGCGTGACAACCGGAACACCAGAGGTTCGTCCACTCCGGTCCTCTCGTACTAGGAGCAGCTTCCCTCAAATCTCAAACGCCCACGGCAGATAGGGACCGAACTGTCTCACGACGTTCTGAACCCAGCTCGCGTACCACTTTAAATGGCGAACAGCCATACCCTTGGGACCTGCTTCAGCCCCAGGATGTGATGAGCCGACATCGAGGTGCCAAACACCGCCGTCGATATGAACTCTTGGGCGGTATCAGCCTGTTATCCCCGGAGTACCTTTTATCCGTTGAGCGATGGCCCTTCCATACAGAACCACCGGATCACTATGACCTACTTTCGTACCTGCTCGACTTGTCCGTCTCGCAGTCAAGCACCCTTATGCCATTGCACTCATCGCCTGATTTCCGACCAGGCTGAGGGTACCTTCGTGCTCCTCCGTTACTCTTTAGGAGGAGACCGCCCCAGTCAAACTACCCACCATACACTGTCCCCAATCCGGATAACGGACCTAGGTTAGAACTTCGAACATACCAGGGTGGTATTTCAAGGTTGGCTCCACAAGAACTGGCGTTCCTGCTTCGAAGCCTCCCACCTATCCTACACAAATAGGTTCAAAGTCCAGTGCAAAGCTATAGTAAAGGTTCACGGGGTCTTTCCGTCTAGCCGCGGGTATACGGCATCTTCACCGCAATTTCAATTTCACTGAGTCTCGGCTGGAGACAGTGTGGCCATCGTTACGCCATTCGTGCAGGTCGGAACTTACCCGACAAGGAATTTCGCTACCTTAGGACCGTTATAGTTACGGCCGCCGTTTACTGGGGCTTCGATCAAGAGCTTCTCCGAAGATGACCCCATCAATTAACCTTCCAGCACCGGGCAGGCGTCACACCCTATACTTCCTCTTTCGAGTTTGCAGAGTGCTATGTTTTTGCTAAACAGTCGCAGCCACCAATTTATTGCAACCCCGTTCAGCTCCAGCAGCAAGTGCCTTCACCTACTTGGGGTGTACCTTCTCCCGAAGTTACGGTACCATTTTGCCTAGTTCCTTCAGCCGAGTTCTCTCAAGCGCCTTAGAATTCTCATCCCATCCACCTGTGTCGGTTTGGGGTACGGCCACTGGTAACCTGAAGCTTAGAGGTTTTTCTTGGAAGCATGGCATCAATCACTTCGTCGTTCCTAAGAACAACTCGTCATCACGTCTCAGAATAGAGGTTCCCGGATTTGCCTAAGAACCCTCCCTACTCGCTTAAACTGCCTATTCCAACAGACAGCTGACCTAGCCTTCTCCGTCACCCCATCGCAGTTACCACTGGTGCAGGAATATTAACCTGCTTTCCATCGACTACGCCTTTCGGCCTCGCCTTAGGTACCGACTAACCCTGCGTCGATTAGCGTTGCGCAGGAAACCTTGGATTTTCGGCGTGGGGGTTTTTCACCCCCATTATCGTTACTCATGTCAGCATTCGCACTTCTGATACCTCCAGCCCACTTCTCAATGAACCTTCGCAGGCGTACAGAACGCTCCTCTACCGCCACACTAAAAGTGTGACCCGTAGCTTCGGTACTATGCTTAGCCCCGGTAAATCTTCCGCGCAGACCGACTCGACCAGTGAGCTATTACGCTTTCTTTAAAGGATGGCTGCTTCTAAGCCAACCTCCTGGCTGTCTGTGCCTTTCCACATCGTTTCCCACTGAGCATAGATTTTGGGACCTTAGCTGACGGTCTGGGCTGTTTCCCTTTCCACGACGGACCTTATCACCCGCCGTGTGTCTCCCGTGCTCAAACTTGTTGGTATTCGGAGTTTGCATCGGGTTGGTAAGTCGAGATGACCCCCTAGCCGAAACAGTGCTCTACCCCCAACAGTTATACACGAGGCGCTACCTAAATAGCTTTCGAGGAGAACCAGCTATCTCCGAGCTTGATTAGCCTTTCACTCCGATCCACAGCTCATCCCCTCATTTTTCAACATAAGTGGGTTCGGCCCTCCAGTAAGTATTACCCCACCTTCAGCCTGGCCATGGATAGATCGCCCGGTTTCGGGTCTAATCCCAGCGACTAAACGCCCTATTAAGACTCGCTTTCGCTACGCCTCCCCTATTCGGTTAAGCTTGCCACTGAGATTAAGTCGCTGACCCATTATACAAAAGGTACGCAGTCACATAACAAGTATGCTCCCACTGCTTGTACGCATACGGTTTCAGGATCTATTTCACTCCCCTCTCCGGGGTTCTTTTCGCCTTTCCCTCACGGTACTGGTTCACTATCGGTCAGTAAGGAGTATTTAGCCTTGGAGGATGGTCCCCCCATGTTCAGTCAAAGTTTCACGTGCTCCGACCTACTCGATTTCACTGCACAGCGTTTTCGTGTACGGGGCTATCACCCTGTATCGCCAGACTTTCCAGACTGTTCCACTAACAACTGTACAACTTAAGGGCTAATCCCCGTTCGCTCGCCGCTACTAAGGGAATCTCGGTTGATTTCTTTTCCTCTGGGTACTTAGATGTTTCAGTTCCCCAGGTTCGCTCAATACAGCTATGTATTCACTGTAATGTGACCCACTGATGTGGGCCGGGTTTCCCCATTCGGAAATTTTCGGATCAAAGCTAGTTTGCAAGCTCCCCGAAACTTATCGCATGCTACAACGTCCTTCATCGCCTCTCACTGCCTAGGCATCCACCGTATGCGCTTATTCACTTGACCATATAACCCCAATAAGTCTGCTTTTTCACTATTCGTTTGAATAATGATTAAGAGATGTCTTGTGTTATATCGATCAGCTTTCTTAATCGCTTTTTTCTGCTTTTGAGAACTCATTCTTGTTTACTTCGGTTTCAACATTTTTGCTGACTCGGTGTTCTTTGCTAATTGCTTGGCACTATCGACTTCGCTTGCTTTTTGTTGTAACCTCGGTTGACTCGAACTCGTTTTAAGTCGCCTCATGGTTTTATTCCATGAAGTTTCTTTGTTACAGATTTCCATTTTGTTAAAGAGCTATTAATGCAATTTCATGCACCAATTCTATAAGGTCTCTGCCGATTCTTTTTTAGAATCGAGACGTTATAGAATTGGTGGAGCTAAGCGGGATCGAACCGCTGACCCCCTGCGTGCAAGGCAGGTGCTCTCCCAGCTGAGCTATAGCCCCAGTGTTTGCTGAGTCCCCTTAGCCACATCACGTTTGCCATCACGGCAAGGTGGTGGGCCTGGGTGGACTCGAACCACCGACCTCACCCTTATCAGGGGTGCGCTCTAACCAACTGAGCTACAGGCCCTAGGCTCATACTGCGTGTGATCAAAATAATTTGTTGTGAGTACTCATGACAACATTCAGTTGCAATTTGTAAGGAGGTGATCCAGCCCCAGGTTCCCCTAGGGCTACCTTGTTACGACTTCACCCCAGTCATGAATCACAAAGTGGTGAGCGCCCTCCCGAAGGTTAGACTACCCACTTCTTTTGCAACCCACTCCCATGGTGTGACGGGCGGTGTGTACAAGGCCCGGGAACGTATTCACCGCGACATTCTGATTCGCGATTACTAGCGATTCCGACTTCATGGAGTCGAGTTGCAGACTCCAATCCGGACTAGGACCGGCTTTCTGGGATTTGCTTACTTTCGCAAGTTCGCAGCCCTCTGTACCGGCCATTGTAGCACGTGTGTAGCCCTACCCATAAGGGCCATGATGACTTGACGTCGTCCCCACCTTCCTCCGGTTTATCACCGGCAGTCTCCCTAGAGTTCCCGGCATTACCCGCTGGCAACTAAGGACAAGGGTTGCGCTCGTTACGGGACTTAACCCAACATCTCACGACACGAGCTGACGACAGCCATGCAGCACCTGTCTCAGAGCTCCCGAAGGCACTCTACTATCTCTAACAGATTCTCTGGATGTCAAGGGTAGGTAAGGTTCTTCGCGTTGCATCGAATTAAACCACATGCTCCACCGCTTGTGCGGGCCCCCGTCAATTCATTTGAGTTTTAACCTTGCGGCCGTACTCCCCAGGCGGTCGACTTAATGCGTTAGCTGCGCCACTAAACCTGTATATAGGCCCAACGGCTAGTCGACATCGTTTACGGCGTGGACTACCAGGGTATCTAATCCTGTTTGCTACCCACGCTTTCGTACCTCAGCGTCAGTTCTAGTCCAGGGAGTCGCCTTCGCCACTGGTGTTCCTTCAGATATCTACGCATTTCACCGCTACACCTGAAATTCCACTCCCCTCTACTAAACTCTAGTCCGCCAGTTTCAAATGCAGTTCCCAGGTTGAGCCCAGGGCTTTCACATCTGACTTAACGAACCGCCTACGCACGCTTTACGCCCAGTAATTCCGATTAACGCTCGCACCCTCCGTATTACCGCGGCTGCTGGCACGGAGTTAGCCGGTGCTTCTTCTAAAGGTAATGTCAAGAGACAGGGTATTGACCTGCCTGTTTTCCTCCCAATTGAAAGTGCTTTACAACCCTAAGGCCTTCTTCACACACGCGGTATTGCTGGATCAGGCTTGCGCCCATTGTCCAATATTCCCCACTGCTGCCTCCCGTAGGAGTCTGGGCCGTGTCTCAGTCCCAGTGTGGCTGATCGTCCTCTCAGACCAGCTATAGATCGTCGCCTTGGTAGGCCTTTACCCTACCAACTAGCTAATCTAACGCAGGCTCATCTCATAGCGAAAGGTCCGAAGATCCCCTCCTTTCCCCCGTAGGGCGTATGCGGTATTAGCGTGGGTTTCCCCACGTTGTCCCCCACTATGAGGCAGATTCCTACGCGTTACTCACCCGTCCGCCACTCGTCAGCGCCCGAAGGCCTGTTACCGTTCGACTTGCATGTGTTAAGCATACCGCCAGCGTTCAATCTGAGCCATGATCAAACTCTTCAGTTTATATCATTTTGCCACTCAATAAGATGAGTAGCCAATCTTGGCTCGACTACAGATTCAAACGTTTATAATTTCTTATCTACGTAAGTTCTCATGTCGACTATTTATTACAAACGTAAATAGCTCGTCACAAGCACCCACACAAATTATTTTGATCATATTTTTAAAGAGCGTCGGAGTAAACCCCGGTTGAGCTGGACAATTATACAGATCCAATTCAGTTTGTCAACACTTTGTTGATTTTATTTCTCTTGCCGTCCTTGTCGAAGTCGTTTACCGAACCCCGAAGAAGCCGACCATTGTAACCTATCCCGTCCGCTTGTCAACATCCTGTTAACTTTTATTTCTTGCTACGTCTCTGCCAGGGCGTTTACCCCGGAAGAGCTGCGTATTATACAACGCCTTTTCATAAGGTCAAGCAGTTATTTATTCAACCAATCTAAATATCTTGCGACGCCTTGCTTAACCGTTAAAAACTCTTCTGCATAGCCCGCGTCTCTTAGCCCGGAAATATCCGCTTGAGTATAACTCTGGTAAGCCCCTTTCAAATGCTCTGGGAACGGAATGTACTCAATATCCCCTTCTGTATGCCAATCAGTTACAGCTTGAGCGACTGCATTAAACGTTTCCGCCCGTCCCGTTCCTACATTATAAATACCGCGTTGCTCAGGATGGTCTAAAAACCACAAGTTTACATTAACAACATCATCGACATGAACAAAATCCCGCTTTTGCTCACCATCAGCCATGCCATCACACCCCTTAAATAATTTCGCTCTTTTTTGCTCTAGAACCTGCTGATTAAAGTGAAATATAGTACTACTCATGGAGCCTTTATGCTGCTCTCTTGGTCCGTAAACATTAAAGTAACGGAAACCGACAATCGGACTTTTTGTCCTAGTTAATAAAGGCCGAACATATTGGTCGAATTGAAATTTCGAATAGGCATACATATTGATAGGCTGCTCGCAACTGCGATCAACTTGAAACCCCTGTTTGCCATCCCCGTAAACCGAAGCCGAGGACGCATACATAAAAGCGACATTTTTTGAGATACACCAATGCAATAAACGTTTGGAATAATCATAATTATTCCTCATCACATACCGCCCATCCCATTCCGTGGTTGCAGAGCAGGCTCCCTGATGGAAAACTGCCCGTACCCCATCAAAAAAATGAACCACCCCGATTTTCTCTATAAACTCTTCCTTGTCCATGTAATCGGCGATATCAAGATCGGCGATATTGTGCATTTTTCTTCCATTAGACAGATGATCCACCAGCAATATATCGCGTTCGCCCCGCTGATTTAATGCCCGAATAAGATTACTGCCAATAAAACCGGCACCTCCCGTCACAACAATCATTCTAATCCCCTCGCTTTTTTAATCATCGCCGTTGTCGACTGACCGTCAACAAACTGTAATATCTTTACTTCGCCACCCGCACGAATCACACAATCGCCACCAGCGACTTGCTCCGAACTGTAATCGCCGCCCTTGACGATGACATCCGGTAACAGTCGGCAATACAGTCTTTCGGGGGTTTCCTCTTCGAATGAAACCACCCAATCCACGCAGGCCAATGCCGCTAAAACCGTCATTCGTTCCTGCAAACCATTAATAGGCCGAGTCTCTCCTTTAAGCTGCCTGACCGATGCGTCGGAGTTTACCGCCACCACCAAGCGATCACCCAGTGCCTTTGCCTGCTGTAAATAAGTCACATGTCCGACGTGCAATAAATCGAAGCAGCCATTGGTCATGATAATACGCTCGTCATGGGCTTTAGCTCCGACCAATATTTGCGCTAACTCCTGCTCTGAAACGATACCGTATCGGGAATCCCGGTCGCCGTGCATGGCCCGAGTTAACTCCTGCATTGATACCGTTGATGTTCCCAGTTTGCCGACCACAATGCCGCCCGCCAAGTTGGCCAGATACATCGTATCATCCAAAACCATATCCAACGCCACACCCAGAGCCATTACCGCAATAACCGTATCACCCGCTCCGGTCACATCAAAAACATCCTTGGCCTGAGCCGGCAATGAATGCACCTGAGTCTCTTGTATCAAGGTCATACCCGCTTCGCCACGAGTCAGCAGAAGTGTCGGAATTTGATGTTGCTTTAACAGCCCACGTCCTTTTTCCAGCAAATCCTCTTCGTTTTCAGCAACGCCAACGACAGCCTGCAATTCAGACAAATTTGGCGTTATCAGGTCTGCATGAGCATAACGCTGATAATCCACGCCTTTCGGATCGACCAAAACCTTAATGCCAGCTTGCTTGGCTGCAAGAATATAAGTTGAAACATTCGCCAAGGTTCCTTTGCCATAGTCCGAAAAAACAACCGTATTATTTTCAGGCAGATGCTTAGCCAGCTTCGCCAACAAGACATCCGAATCAAACTTAAGAGCCGACTCTTCAAAATCGATACGAATGAGTTGCTGATGCTGTGCCATAACCCGCAACTTGCAGATACTGCGAATTTCCTGCTCGACAACAAAATCGCAGATGACGCCTTCAGCTTCCAGTAATCGTCGTAATATGTCACCCTCGGCATCATCACCAACGACGCCCAGCAGAGTGACCTTGCCGCCTAATTTAGCTATATTGAGTGCGACATTACCCGCACCGCCTACGCGATCTTCAATTGTGTTAACTCTCACCACCGGCACCGGCGCTTCCGGCGAAATACGCGCCGCCTGCCCGGACCAGTATCGATCCAGCATCACGTCACCAATGACTATGATGCGAGCCTTGGTAAATTCAGGAATAATCGCCAACACTTAATGCCTCCTCAATCACGCCACACCACCAGTGGCCTATCAATATATGCGCCTCTTGGATTCTTGCCGTCACATCCGAGGGAACAATAATCGAATGCGTAACGTGCTTCTTCAATTTGCCGCCTTCGCACCCGGTTAAACCGATAACAGCCATGCCTTTCAACCTTGCAGCATCAACCGCTTTTAATATATTGCTACTTTTACCTGACGTGGAAATGGCTATCAAACAATCTTTTTCACTGGCGATAGCCTCAATCTGCCGGGCATACACAGTTTCAAATCCAAAGTCATTGCTGTGCGCCGTTAAAATCGAGCTGTCGGTGGTCAATGCTATTGCAGCCAATGCCTTCCGGTTTTTTTGGTATTGCACCACTAGTTCTGCAGCGATATGCTGACAATCCGCGGCACTGCCGCCATTACCGCACAATAAAATTTTTCCACCTTGTTTTAATGTTTCAATCAGCAACTCTCCGGCCGCTTCAATAGCACCGGAACAATCCGCTAACCGCGCTATCGTTGCCTGATGCGCATCAAGCTCGGCAATAAATGATTTCAAAATTATACCCCTTAAACAATGTCTTAATTTGATACGTCATCTAAGCTTCCAAGCTGTTGCGGGGAACTGAGACTGTTAATTTTTTCAGGATGCTCCTTAAATTGCATGGAATGCAATCGTGCGTAGACTCCATTTTTTGCAATAAGCTCCCGATGAGATCCTCTTTCAACAATACGTCCATGATCCATAACTAAAATTATATCAGCGTTTTCAATGGTCGATAGCCGGTGAGCAATAACCAGAGTCGTCCGATTGCTCATTACTTTTTGCAACGCCGCCTGTATATACCGCTCCGATTCTGTATCCAGCGCCGATGTTGCCTCATCCAGTATTAATAGGGGCGCATCCTTTAGTAATGCCCTCGCCAAAGCTAATCTTTGTCGTTGCCCTCCAGACAACTTGACGCCATTCTCACCTATTTCCGTATCCAACCCTTGGTCCAGTTTGGCGATAAATTCCATCGCATAGGCGTCTGTTGCAGCAGCGGTTATTTCACTTCGGGTTGCCGTTGCAAGCGCCCCGTAGGCGATATTGTTGGCTATCGTATCATTGAATAAAGTGACTTGCTGATTGACCAATGCCAACTGCTTTCTCAAGTTTGCCAATTCATAAGTATTTATTTCAACACCGTCCAACAATATCTCACCGGTGCTATGGGGATAAAAACGTGAGACTAAATTAGCGAGCGTACTTTTGCCTCCGCCCGAAGCTCCTACCAGCGCAATGGTCTGTCCCGGCTCGGCCTTAAAGTTGATGTCAATAAGCGCCGGTTCATTTGAACCCGCATATCGAAACGATAGGTTTTTAAATTCCAACGCCCCCTTACATCTTTCGACCTGATAAGTGCCTTCATCAGACTCGCCAGGCTCATCTAAAATTTCAAATAACGATTCGGCGGCCGCGATGCCTTTTTGAATATCGCCATTAGCGTCACTCAACTGCCTGATGGGTCTCGGCAATAAAAATGCCGCCGTCAAGTAGCCGACAAACTCGCCGACACTGGCTTGCTTCATGAAAAATAAGGCCATATACATTAGAAATGACAATGCGATGGCGATAATAAGCTGCATGATCGGATTGTGTATCGCCATCGTCGTTGATAGTTTTAACGATTGCCGCCGATTAAATGAACTGCTATCCAAAAATCGCCGCCGTTCATATTCTTCCCCGCAGTAACTGCGCACTACCCGATGCCCGCCGACCAATTCCGAGGTAATATGGGTCATGTCGCCTATCGATTCTTGGATTTTCTTACTGATCCCTCGGAGACGCTTACTCACATAACCTACCAACACCACAATAATCGGCGCGATAGCAACAAAAACCAAAGACAACATCCAGTTTGAATAAAACAAATAAATTAGCAAGCCTATTGCGGTAAACCCTTCACGCACAATGGTACGCACCGCATCCGTAGCGGCCTGAGTAACCAGTCCTACATTATTGGTTATCCTTGAAATCATATAACCGCTGTTATGCCCATCAAAATAAGCTGTTGGCAATCGGGTATATTGGTCAAAGATCTGACACCTCAAGGTATGCACGACATTGGTCGATACTTTGGCCAAAAAATAGTTGCCCAAATAAGCGCCAATGCCATGCACTACAATTAAACCGCTGAACAATAACGGTAAATAATACATTCCCTCCCGTGACTCAGTTTGCAGCGTATCAATAATATGTTTAATCAATGCCGCGAATAGGGTCTGAGTACCTGAATACATCAGAAAACCGACAATACTGATGGCAAAAAGACCACGATGCGGTTTTACATAGGCCAATAATCGCTTATATATTTGAGCGCTTGCTTTGGATGTTTTGTTCATATTTTTGAAGATTTCATTAACGGCGGGCGACCAACCGGTCGCCCCTACAAAGATACTGGGAAACGCCTTTTTTTGCGACCATAAAATCCTGGTTGTCTAAGCGTTCTAGCAATCGCTGGTAATTAAGATCTTGCTTACTTTTGTCATTATGAGGATGCCATAGATGCAACACAGGCACAGCAAATCGGCCTTCCTTGCGTTTAATGCCTGCATGTATCAAACGAATAACCAGATCGGAATCCTCAAAACCCCAGCCTTCAAAAAGCTCATCAAAACCATTTACCCGTAAAAAGTCGTTTTTCCATAACGCCAGATTACAAGTCATGGCTTTTTGCCACTTTTGGGGCTGCAATTTCCTTAAAAAACCCAACGGCAGTCGAATAAAAGGCGAAATTCTATTTATTTTATTTTGTAGCCAGAGGGCAACAAAATAACTTAGCGGCTTTTGATGCAGTGGAATCTGTTTTTCAATGATTTCCCGAGTAAACGCCTGGCTCAATAACACCCTATTCCCGGGCACAAAACATCCGGGCGCCGCAAGCTGTCGATGCCGGGCGATAAAATCAGCGCCACAAACACAGTCGCCATCAATAAACAGCAAATATTCACCCTGACTGCTCGCAACAGCTTTATTCCTGATAGTCCCCGCTCTAAATCCTTGATCATCATGATGCACGTACTGAATAGATACCGGACTTTTACCGCAATAAGCTTGGGCCTGCACCTTGTTTTCGAACGCAGATCCATCGTCAGCGATGATAATTTCAAACGCCTGGTCATGTTGGGCAAATAAACTATCAAGACAAAGTTCTAATGCCGCAGGCCAGTTATAAGTGGTGACGATAACAGAAATTAGATTCATTATTTCGACTGCCAAGGATGGCGAAAGTGTCGTAATCGGTAGGGAACTGATGCGACCGACTGCCAAGGATGGCGAAAGTGTCGCAATCGGCCGGGAACCGATGCGACCGACTCCCGGTTTTGCAATTCCAGCAATTTAAGGTATTTATAATAAGCACCTTCCGCATTAGAAATTGACAGCATCAACCCTTGTCGCCCATCCAGAATACCGGCTTTAAGCCAATAAGTGCGAATGAATGTCCAAAGTCCTTTTAAGATGGCCTTGGCCAAAGATGAGCGAACACCTCGTTGGTAGAGCATTTCTGCACCCAAAGCTGAATAGCTATTTACTTTATGCAAGACTTCATCCAAATTTACAAAAGCATCATGAAGCAGCGGAGTGATTAACTGACTGATTTGTCCCTGAACAATAATACGCTCATGTACGACTGAATCAGTAAATTGAGCGCAATCACGACGAAACAATCTTAAAACATAGTCTGGCCACCAGCCCCCATGACGCATTTGCCTGCCGCAATAACTGGAAAGACGGGGGATTTCGTAACCCTGATATCGTTCCTGCTGAAGCGCTTTTTCAATTTCCACCCTTAATTCCGAAGTGACAACTTCGTCGGCATCAATCGACAAAACCCAGTCTCCCTGCGCCTTATCCAATGCACGTTGTTTTTGTTTACCAAAGCCCGGCCAATCGGTCATAAAAACCTTATCGGTGTAAGCTTTACAAAGGTCAACGGTGTTATCGCTACTGCCGGAATCCAGGATAATGATCTCATCGGCCCAGTTTACAGAAGCTAAACAGCGGCTGATGTGTTCAGCTTCATTTTTAGTAATAATAATCACACTAAGCACTGTCTTTCTCCGTATTGTTTGCCGACTGCTGAGCCAATAAACAACCCACAAAAAAAGCCAGCAAATGTCCCTCTGGAAAGGTTTTAAAGTTTGAGTTAAACAAACTAACGACTGCAATTGCAACCAGTACACTGGCACCCATTGCTCCGTACGGTTGCTGAGTCGCTCCCTGCCTGATAGCCGTGTAAATATAAGCTAAAAATATCAACAAGCCGATTAGACCGTTTTCCAACCAGACAAATAAATATTGATTATGCGGATCGGATGCTGGAGCGCCGCGCCAGTCTTGATATTTGGCAGCGACATGGGCGCTGTAAGTGTTCTTAAAGGAAGATGTTCCATAACCCAGCCAGGGCTTTTGTTGAATTAATTCCAACGTATTTTGCGCAAAAATAACCCGAATTCCTATAGACGTTATATCTTCACTGGTTTGATAGTTTGTCTTTTCTTCCCAACCCAATTTAATTCGCTGTTGTAAGGTGCTGGAAGTCAATACCGCCAGTAAAAGTGCTGTTGCCGTAATCCCCAAAATATGCGGTAATTTTTTATAACCGTAAAGATTAACAATGGCAAAAACAGCAGCGACAGGCAAAGCAAGATAGCCGCTACGAGACGGGCTGATAAAGAAAATGTTAAATAAAAACAAAGCCAACATGACTACTAACAAACGCTTTTCCCACAGGCTAAGCGATTCTTTAAGCAAAAAAATACAACATAAGGCGGCAACGACAAAGGCTAAACTTTGCGAAGAGTGATTGCTCATAAAAATGCCAATCTCTCGGTTCGGGCTTAGCTGAATATCCAATAACCACAAAGTAACGGCCATAACAGCGGCCAGAGACATCGCGGCTAAATAATAATAAACAAAACGTGCCTTCCATTGCGTTGGGTAAAACAGACCTAATAACACAAAAGTGTAAAATAACTTTTTCCAGCTAGACAGCGTGCTAATTTTATCCGTCCAATCCGTGTCCGCATACAAACTGCTGATAATAAGCCAGGCAAAAAACAGTAGCAGTATTTTCCCCGCCGGCTGCCCCGCCGATATTTTCAGGCTCTGCCAAACGTGCCCTGACATAAGCCATGTTATTAACATGGCAATACAAGCCGCACTGGTAACAGCCGTAGAGGCAGGGGCTGCAATAGCGGCAATTATCGCCAAATAGCGGCAAGTTAATAGGGATTTTTCAGCAACAACAGAATAAGAAAACATAGGTTTTTTAATTAACGCCATAATTGATAAATATATTTGCGTTTTAACTTTTCAAAGTTAAATAACAAATTTTGTAACCAAGTTGGCGGGGCCGATTCTAAGGCACTGTCAAACAAACCATTTTTACTACCTTGCTCAACAACAGGATCTTCTAACCACACTATCTTGATACCAAGTTGCTTATCGATTTGTTCAAACTGATTATCGATAGGATCATTCACTTTATGGGTAATAATCCAATCCAGCCTTTTTTCTGCAGTGATGCTATCAATAATATAGGAATCTGCAAATCGACCACGTACACCGAGATATAAATATTGTCCCGGCTTGCGCTGGCTTTTCGGAGTAAAAAAATTCCCCCCTGAGCCTATATAAATGACTTTATCACCAGAAAACTGTTCACTTTGTGTTACTGCGCGTTGCAAGCCTAAACTAAAATTTTTGGCCAGAACCGCATCATCTTCCAAAATCAAATTGAACGAACTGTTACTTGCCGCGACTTTTTGTAAAGCAGTAATATGCTTGAGAGCACAGGATTTTTGTGCAGCTGATAAAGTATTATTTTTCGAAAAATAACGGTCAACTATGTCATCCGTCAACTCATCAGCATCCCAATCAAATATAAACTCCGCCTCCAATCCCGCCTCAGCAAGCTGCTTTTCCATAAAAGCGCGACGTCGGGTAAATTTTTTAACGTTAAGAATGTAAATATGATCAAGTTGTGTATTTTTTGCTATGCTCATAATTTCAAAATCTTAAATTAATCGGCTGTGACAAACTCAATTTAGAATATTACGCCTTCATTTGTGTAGCAATTGCCGCACTAAACGTTTAATAACGTCCGGTGACACATTATCCAAACATCGGCTACGGCTTTGTTGATGGTGATCACAGCCTTCTAAATCACACGGCACACAATCGCCTGCGCCTTGTACGAAGCAAATATTATTAACCTGTTGATTGCCTGTTTTAGCAAAAGGATTAACGTTTTCCTGATAGCCAAAAGGAAACGGCGACCATTTTACCGGATTAGTCGGCCCATAAAGCGCGATCACCGGGATTCCGGTGGCAGCAGCTAGATGGGTGATACCGGTATCAGGGCCGATATACAATTTTGCTTGGGCGATAATGTATGCCAGTTGAGCCAACGAAACCTGGCCTGCCAGATTGATGGTATCATCGGGCAGTTGCCGCTGAATGTTGGCGACATAATCGATTTCCTGTTGCGCAGGTCCACACGAAAGCACCAGTCTTAATCCCAGTTTTTTGAGATACAGGCCCACTTCTATCCAGCCCTCTACAGTCCATTGCTTGTATGTCCACTGCGGATGCGGGTGCAGCACCGCATAACCGGTATTATCCGATAAAAAAGAAAACTGCTGTATTAACTGTTGCGCATTAGCGAGTTGTGGCGGAACCAGTGAAAAACACCGTGGAACATTAACCAAATCCAGCAATTTCAGGTGTTGCAAAACGGTGTGCATGTTGCTGTCAAACTCTGTCCAGCGTTGCACAAAAAACCGTTTCCACCAGCCGGTGGCGTTTTTCGGCGGCACGACGGCAACCCGAAATGGCGCAGCAACTAATGAATACAAAAAGGGGCGATCCCCTGCCTGCGTTGCAACGGCAAGATCATAGCGCCGAAATAATTGCCTGAATAATCGGCAATTATCGGCAAACTTAGGGCGGTTAGGCGCAGTAATAATCTGATTAATGTCAGGATTACCTTCGAGCATGGATGCCGTATTAGCAAACACCAACACATCCAGCCGTGCATCAGGATAAGCCTGTCGCAACGAATGCAATAAGGGCGTAGTCAACAACACATCACCGAGGTATCGCATTGCGATTACCAGGATTTTTGTCGGCTTCGGTTGTAATGATTGGCGGCTATTCATTGCTTACATTATGTTCAGGTGACTACTAAGCAACTCATCGGATATAAAGCGATCCAATAAGCCGCTTACCATAAAATCAACGCCAACATAATAATCTGAAAATCTTCCTTACACTTCTGCACCATTCAACCAGAGGTCATGCTTATTACACATACTCAGCGCGTAAATCGGGCCACTGTAGTCATGCAGTGTAAATGTTGATATTGCTGCTTGATTCTTGGTCGGGTCAAATAGCTGCTCGTCTATAAACGCATAGTTTTGATCCAGCAAAACGTGCTTAACAATATAGTGCTCGTAACCTTTCATTTCGTGCGCTGTTACGATTTTTACAGTGACCTTGCCGCCCGCTTTTTCTATTTCAATGCTGGGCGAGTGTGTTGCAACTTTCCCGCTCCAGCGACCGGGCGCTTCTTTTGTATAATAGACGTCCGCGCCCACTGCCGGTTTGCTAGTGTTAGCCAGTGCGATTGTTGGCGCTATTATACCGGCACCAACACTTGCGACACTTAAT
The DNA here is from genome assembly GCF_050917435.1 of Methylobacter arcticus. Lineage (NCBI taxonomy): Bacteria > Pseudomonadati > Pseudomonadota > Gammaproteobacteria > Methylococcales > Methylococcaceae > Methylobacter > Methylobacter arcticus. The sequence continues at coordinate 86,093 of NZ_CP159583.1, read as the reverse complement.
CGAATAAAATCACGACGTTCCATACTATTTTCCTTTTTTGCTTGCTGATTACACATATGTTTATGGCAGAGCTGCTTTGCTTAAATTAGCCGCTCTACATGATTTTATTTTTTCAACTTATTTATTGCCTGAAGCTTGATAAGCACTTTTTCGCAATTTGCCAGACTTTAACCAGTCGAGGGCATTCTTCGAATTTTTTAATACCGGTGCGGCGCCACCCATGGCTACCGCATCAACCAGACAATACCAAGCAGCGACACCACTGGGTGGATTCCCCTGAGGCAACCCAAGAACCGGATCTATTGCCGCCCATGTCCAGGTTCCGACGGCTGTGCCAATTAACTCTAACCATGTGGTAATAAAAAACGCCGCCAGATAAACCATCGGTGAGCGGCCTTTAAAAAGATACCCCAAAAAAACGCAAAAAAGTAAGGCTCCGACTGAATCTCCCTGCTCAGCATAGCCGCTGATACCCCAAATTGACCACACACCGCACACTAATACGACAAAGGCAGCGATTTGCCTGGCATAGCGCAGGAATAATCCGGATCGACCCAGCGCAACAGCCGTTAAATAGACCATGCCGTGTCCGGGCGGTACATAGGCCGGCACGTTCTCAAACCGGTAAGTGTATCCGCCCATAAAAGGCGAGGCAAAGTGTTCGCCGATAGTAGCAAAAATGACGGCAATGACAACTTGCATTCTTATTTCCCTATTTTCTCCTAGCAACCATCCGGTCAAAAACACCCAGCCGCAAACGCCGAGGGCATTTTGCTTTTCTAAACTCGCATTGGCATCACTCATTAAGCAGACAGCCACACAAAGAAAAGTGAAAACTGCTATAAAATAATCGCGTTTATTATGAGCATAAGCAACGTTAACTTGTGGAAAATGGCGTAACACAATTACCTCTTTTTGATTTTCATTGATTTTAACTCTACGGTTGTGGCCAAAGCCTACACTATATGAACACCCAGGCTATCATCGCATATCGACCCAACTTACCCAGCAATATGATTAAACAAGCCTGAAAGAAGGGTAGTTTTAGCCATCCGCCCGCAAAACACAAGGCATCGCCGACCAACGGCAACCAGGTAAAAAACAGCGTCCAGAGACCTTTTTTTCTGACTACATCCAGCGCTTTCTGTTTTCTTTCTGATAAACGCGTAGATACGGGGAATTTCTTTGCTGCCAATACACCCAAGCCCCATGTTGTCATGGCGCCCAGCGTGTTACCTATCGTGGCAACGATGACCAAAAGCTCAACCTGATAATGTCCTGCCGCAACCATATATGCCAAAATGGCTTCTGAGCCCCCAGGCGCTATCGTTGATGATATAAATGCGCTGATAAACAGCCCGCCTATTTCAAATCCTATATTTTGCACTTTTTCTCTCAAAAAAAACCCCTGCACTCAAAGAGAGCAGGGGGTTTTTACGTTACCAGAACTTAACTTCCAGGCAATATCTTGTTTTTGTTAGACATAATTAGCTTAACCAAACCAGACAACAGCTTTATAATAAGTTCAATTCCTGTTCTTAACAACTCAAAAATAGTAGCGATCACTTCTGATGCGCTCATACCTTTAAATTTTTTCGCTAAAAATGGCGCTAGCAACAAGCCTATCGCTAAACCAATCACAGTAACACCTGAAATAAAAGAATCTTCTTTTGGTGTCTTGAGTTGGGATGCTGCTGTCGGATTTGCTCCAACAATTGGTGCGATTTCCGCTGCGGCCAAAACATCAGCCATTACTGTCGACAAACTTCCCTCGTAGTCATCGGGTATGACGTAAGCCGTCACGCCGGGAATACTAGGCAAATCCCCATCACCGTCACCGACTTTCAACTGTGCTTTCATGCCTTTTTCCATGTGCTGGGCAATGTCACAATGTACTAGATAGGTTTTATCGCCGGGAGGAAGAATTAATGTTCCTGAAATTTTTGCAGGGCCGGTTACCTCTAAATGAAACATGCCTTTTGGGTATAAATATTTCGGCAAGCCGTGCATCATCCATTGATGACGAATATGATCATCATTAACAAAATTAACCGTCAATTTAGTACACGGTTTAAACTTAAATTCCTGAGTATCAAACGCAAACATTCTACCGGGAAATTTCTCAGCGTGTTTATGTCCGGCATGCACAGTAATTTCCTTGGTCTCAGAAATACTGTCGCAGCCACCGGGCAAGGTACTGGCATTCTGCCCCATAACCATACCACCGGCCATGTCCATTAAATGCCCATCACCGTGATCCATGAGCATACCGCTATGATCTTCATACTCCACTGCCAATACTGGCGCAGAAAAAAGAAAAATCAATGCCCCTGCCGATAATAACTTCACCATTACTCATTTCCCCCGTTGCTCAATAAAACCACCAAAAGTAGGCGCTTTAGGCGATGCCATTACCCATCACGGCGCAATGGCATCAACACACACCTAGCAACAATCTCGCCTGTTTAGCTTTTAATTTTCGCTATTATTTCATCCACTTTGCTTTTAAATCCAGCATGAGACAGATAAAGGACATAGAGACCGGCAAATGCAAAAAGAGCATACAAAAGCATATTATTTCTGGTCACTGCTTGACCGCCACCGGCTTTAAAACTCATGTGCGCATCCAATCTATCGCCAGAATCGGGAACCAGAGTAATATGAATCAGATAATTACCTGCTTCCGGCACGCCATTTGGCAATCTCAATTCAACCGAGCCTTTTTTATGTTTTGCCGCCGGCAGTTTGAATACGCTAGTGCCTTCAGGCTCTTTAGTCACTTCAAACTCAACAGACATATTTCTATACTTTATATCTTGATAATCAAATACCAGTAAAGTCAGTTCGTTAGCGCGTGGAATATTGGCGCAAAAATCTTCAGCAGGAAACGCGTTAGGCTGATAGGCGGTATAATGCAACCAATGAGTAGGTTCCAATTCAAATTTACATTGGTCGGTATCGGTACCTGCGGCCCCACCATGCGCCCATAATGATGCAGAAAATAACAATCCCAGAAGTACCAGGGAACCCTTTCTTAAAATGTGTATACTGTTCATAATGCCTTCTAGTTTTTATCAATTTATTATTATGGGAAAAATGTAAATGCTATCAATATAGCTTGAACTCATCACAAACAAGCATCTTTCACTGTATTTTTGATTAATAGCAATGGATTACTCTAGCACATCAATTTGGCCAAATAAAGGAATTGATGGCAGACTAGCCTACAAATGCCGTTATAAAAGTAATGCGCTGCAGTACTATTGCTAGCCTTCCCAGCTTTTCGTAGACTTAAACTAATTTCATTCAAACGGAGCTTTACCGCATGTCATTTTTGACCTCTTCTACGGCCTGGACAGCTTTAAAAAAGCATCACAACGAAACTAAAAACATTCTCCTACGCGACAGTTTCAATGCGGATAACAATCGCCACATCAAATTCTCTCTCCATTTTAATGACATTCTTTTTGATTACTCCAAAAATAGAATAACGGATCAAACTCTGCCCTTACTGATTGATCTGGCTAAACATGCCGGGCTAGACGAAAAAATCAAGGCCATGTTTTCCGGGGCAGAAATCAATAAGACCGAACACCGATCCGTTTTGCATACCGCTTTGCGCAATCGCTGCAACCAACCTGTTTATGTAGACGGACAGGATGTGATGCCGCAAATTAACAGCGTTCTCGCCCAAATGCGGACTTTCAGCACCTGTGTTCGCTCTGGCGAATGGCGGGGTTATACCGGCAAAGCTATTACTGACATCGTCAACATTGGCATAGGCGGCTCCGATTTGGGACCCAAGATGGTGTCAACAGCTCTTACTCCCTATGCTTCTGAGTCATTAAAAGTTCATTTTGTCTCTAATATCGACCAAGCCGACCTTGTTGAAACCCTAACGCATTTATCCCCTGAAACGACACTATTTCTTATTGCGTCCAAAACATTTACGACGCAAGAGACCATGACCAATGCAAAATCGGCAAGAAGCTGGTTTCTTGAGAGCGCGAAAGATCAACAGGCCATTGCCAAGCATTTTGTTGCGATTTCTACCAGCACCAAGAATGTTGCCGAATTCGGCATAGATACCAATAATATGTTTGAATTCAGGCATTGGGTCGGCGGACGCTATTCACTCTGGTCAGCCATAGGACTATCTATTGCTTTATATGTAGGTATGGATAATTTTGAAGAACTTTTACAAGGTGCTCATGAAGCTGACGAGCATTTTCGCGCCACGCCTTTTGAAAAAAATATCCCGGTCATCATGGGCTTGCTGGGCATCTGGTATAACAACTTCTATAATGCCGAATCCCATGCTCTTTTACCTTACGACCAGTCGATGCTTTATTTTGCTGATTATTTTCAGCAAGGAGACATGGAAAGCAACGGCAAAAGCATAGACCTTAACGGTGACAAAGTGGATTACAGTACCGGCCAGATTATTTGGGGGCAACCCGGCACCAATGGTCAACACGCTTTTTTCCAGCTTATCCATCAAGGCACCAAACTGATACCCTGTGATTTTCTGGCCGCCGCGAACAGTCACTACAAATTACCCGAGCATCATGATATTTTGATTTCAAACTTTCTTGCCCAGCCGGAAGCCTTGATGAAAGGTAAAACAGCCGAAGAAGTTAAGCAGGAGCTGTCGACTGAAGACCAAGCCGATAAGGTACTGGTCGCCTCCAAAATATTTGACGGCAATAAACCGTCTAATTCGTTTTTATTTAGTAAACTGACGCCCAAAACCTTAGGCTCACTGATTGCGTTTTATGAGCATAAAATTTATGTTCAAGGGGTTATCTGGAATATCAACTCATTTGATCAGATGGGTGTCGAATTGGGAAAAACCTTAGCCAAAGTCATCTTACCAGAACTTCAAAACGACAAAATAATCGACAGCCACGATTCTTCAACCAATGCATTGATTAATACCTACAAACAATTACGACTGCCAAGGATGGCGGAAGTGTCGTAATCGCTCAGGAACCGATGCGACCGACTGCCAGGGATGGCGGCCGCGACTGCTCCCGGCAGTCGCCGGCATTTCCTCCATCCATGGCGGTCAGAAGTATCGCAATCAGTCGGGAACCGATGCAACCGATAATCTTGATTTTCCTATCCAGACTGATTATCGGTTTACTACTTGCCGCCACCCTGACGACTTGCGACAGCGGATTCCTATCGATTAACAAGCTGGAGCAAGTTAAACGGGCAGGAACTCTGCACGTATTAACCCGAAATGACCCGACAACCTACTATGAAAGTCCGGAAGGATATACCGGCCTTGAATATGACTTGGTTATGCTTTTCGCTGAGCAATTAGGCGTTAAAGCAAAGTTTGAAACCCCCAGTACCTTTGCTGACATCCTAAAACGCATCTCCAAAGGCAAAGCCGACATTGCCGCCGCCGGACTGACCATTACCGAACAGCGCAACAAAAGCATGCGCTTTGCCCCTGCCTACCATGAAATAACTGAACAGCTTATTTACCGCTCAGGCACTCGCCGCCCCAATAACATCATCAGCCTGACTCAAGGAATTATTGAAGTTGCCAAAAACACCAGCCATATCGATAGCCTAGCCTATCTAAAAGAGGATACGCCTGAACTGGACTGGAATGTTAACGACGAGCTCGATACCAATGGCCTGCTGTATCTGGTTAATGAAGGACTTATCGATTACACCGTAGCGGACTCGAATCAGGCCATATTAATTCGTCGTTTTTACCCCAAACTTAACATTGCCTTCGACATTTCCGAACCACGCCAACTGGCTTGGGCATTAAGCCCATCGGACGACAACAGTTTATACGATGAAGTTGTCCGTTTTTTCAATCGGATAAAAAAAGATAAAACCCTCGATCAACTCCTTGAAAAACATTACGGACATACCAGCAGCTTGAGCTATATCGGCAACTGCACCTTCCGCCAGCAAATAAAAAGCAGACTTTCCCAGCATCAAAAATATTTTAATTTGGCGGCCGCACAATACAATATAGATTGGCGTTTGTTGGCTGCAATCGGCTATCAGGAATCCCATTGGCTGGATAAAGCCGTTTCCCCGACCGGCGTAGAGGGTATTATGATGCTAACCAATACCACCGCCGCAGAACTCGGCATTCAAGATCGAACCGATTCGAGTCAAAGTATTGATGGCGGCGCACGCTATTTTCAACAAAGAATCCAGTTAATTTCCGAGCAGATTCCAGAACCGGATCGTACCTGGTTTGCATTAGCCTCCTATAATGTTGGCCTGGGTCATCTTGAAGACGCTAGAGTATTAACTGAAAAGCAAGGCGGAAACCCCGATAAATGGATGGATGTCAAACAGCATCTGCCATTACTCACCCAGAAAAAGTGGCATCAACAGACCAAACACGGCTATGCCCGAGGCAAGGAGCCGGTTATATTTGTAGAAAACATACGCAGCTATTACGACTTACTGGTCTGGTTGACCGAGGAAAACCAAATTAAGAAAAATGCCATGGAAGTCGACAGTAAAAAGCCCGAGAATGAAGCAGTAACTATTGATCCGGCCGCGCTTTAAACGGCTTTCACCGTCTGGCTTTAAAAAAAGCCCTCAACATTTCCGCGCATTCCGTCTCCAGCACGCCGCCGTCCCAGCTGATCTTGTGATTTAAAAAACTGGCGTCGGTCAGGCTTAATGCATTGCATACTGCGCCCCGTTTTGGATCATACGCACCGAAAACCAACCGTTTAATTCGCGCATGACTCATGGCTCCTATGCACATCACGCAAGGCTCCAGGGTCACGTACAAGGTCGCATCAGTCAGCCGATAATTGGCAACATGAACACCGGCGCCTCGCATGGCAACCACCTCGGCGTGGGCAGTCGGATCATGGCTGGTTATCGGAATATTCCAGCCTTCCGCAATGCATCGATTGTCCCTGACCACGATAGCGCCGACCGGGACTTCGCCCTGCTGCTCGGCCCGTTGCGCCAGCCTGATCGCATAGCGCATCCATGCTTCATCCGTTGCTTGGCTTATTTCCATTCGACGGCTTTTTCCATATAAGTTATTGAGTTTTTCATGAGCAATAGTAAGCTTGTAACAACGAAAAGACTTCAACAAATCACCAAGCCAAGTTGAACTAAATGCGGCAGTAGATATTTTAAGGCATTGGCAAGCAAGTTTTTACTGCATTTTTGAATGACTCAAATGCAAAATCTCACGCATGTTGAATATCGAACTTCTTTTTAACATTTAAAAATGGATATTCTACATACCTATAACTTAATGCAGAAACAGCAACCAGGAAAAGGGCTATGGAAGTGATAAACATCCAAAACTGCAACTCATTAAATTGTTTGATTGGATAAATCATGTTCATCATATAAAAACTCAAGTAGAGAATTATGCAATGGATGATATATGTTGAATAACTAATGCTGCCAAGAAGTTTTGCGGATCTGGTTTGCAATAACTTATAGACCAAACTTCCTGTTTCCATGTGTACTAACGATATAAAAAAAATGCACATAAAAAACAAAGAAAAATAGTTATACATAGTACTACTGAAGGTAAAAATACAAATTAGCGCGACGGCCCCTATGAATGGCAAGAATCGATTTTCGCTTAAGATATTTCGTGTAACGTTGTTATTATATAAATGCGCACTGATCATTCCAGGAAGAAACGAGAAAATCATGGGCATTGAAGAATAATAAAATGATATTTTGTATAAGAAATAAGCAACTAACAGCACAAAGCCCGTACGCTTGAGGATAATATTGCGTAAAAAAATGGCAATCAACGGAAGAGCGATATAGAACTTCCATTCATAGCGCAATGTCCAAAATACACTTGATCCAAAAACCGCCGTATGAATATTATTAACAGTTTGAACGCTCAAAAAACCAATTCCAAAAAGAAACTCAAGGGTTTTTTCAATTAATTCCCCATTAGAAACAACTACCGTTAGCTTTGATTCCCATGCGACTATTCCCAAAATAATAGTTGCCGCAAGCATGTAAGCCGGAGCAATTCGTTTTACTCGAGATATCATGAGTTTTTTATATGACACCCGCCCTGCACTATGAATTGCTTTTTCCCAAAATAGAAACCCGGTAATTGAGAAAAATATTCCTACAGGCACCTGCCCTAAAAGCGTATAAAAACTTGATGGCGGCACTTCCCAACGCCCATGTTGGTAAAAATAATAGGTAATCACGGCATGATGCATGAAGACACTAAGGGCAAGAATAGATCTGATGCCATTAATGCCTTGATGTCTTTGTGTTGATGACTCCAGATAATATCTTTCGGGCAATAACCATTGGATGTTATTAGCAAAAAAGAAACATAACCCCATAATAAAAAAATACCTGATTACCCATAATCCTCAGCCATCTTCAGTAGCCGCATAGGCATAGGTGGTGTTCTGACTGCAACGTAACATAGGCGGGGCAGCATATCCTCAAGGACAAATCGCCGATTGAAGCGATAACAAAATTCTGCCAAATAGCGCGGAAGGTGTTTATGATTGATAGCGTGATAAGTCCCGTCAATCGACCTTTTGACATTACCTATCATCGTATTGACCCAAGTGAAGGGTTCCAGCGAGACACATTCAGGGCCTCCACCGGTTACGATGCTGGTATGCTGGCATCCTGCCTTGGTAACAGCGGCAAAACAGGCCAGTCCGTCCGAGACCACGTGACTATCGGTGCTAAGATGGCGCTTCGCCCAACGAGTGATTTCTTTGGAGCGGAACCCGTTGACCACAGTCATGTTCATGGCAATAGGATGTCCTTTTTCGTTGACCGACACAGCCGCCACAAAAGGTGTTTTGTTGGGTGAACCCCGTCCACGCTTGCCTCCCCGATGTTCGCCGCCCCAATACACGTCATCCAGTTGGATGACGCCGGATAACGGCTTACTATCATCACGCTCCTTCATTACTTGCATCAGCTTCTGTTTGATGCTCCAGGCGGTATTGTATGAAACACCTAATTGACGGCGCAGTGAAAGGGCAGAAACGCCAGTTTTTGCTTGTGTGGTCAAGTGGATCGCGAGAAACCAAGTTGTTAACGGGAGTTTCGTCGCAGAAAAAATGGTGCCACTAATGAGGGAATGTTGATGGTGGCAGTGATTGCACTGATAAACCACTCGTGTTTTCAGGGAGCAGTAGCTTTGCCCACCGCATTCAGGGCAAACATAGCCTTGAGGCCAGCGCCACTGAAACAAGGCTTTTCGGCATTGCCCTTCACTCCCATAATTTTTCATGAACTCGCCCAGGCTATAGCCTTTTTGAAATTGAACTTTGTTTTTCATGACGTTATCCCATCCGTATGGTAGATACTGTCAGTATAGACATTCTTGTAACATTGGCTGTTCTTTATGGGTAATTAGGAAAAAATATGGCAGTACTGAGGTTAAAGAGATTGAATCCATAAAGTTTCAGTCTAGCTTTGGCTCAGCATTACAGGATATACAAATAATCTATTCCCACTCGATAGTTGCGGGGGGCTTGCCGCTGATGTCGTAAGCCACGCGGGAAATACCAGGGACTTCATTGATAATGCGACGGGAAATCAAATCCAGAAACTCATACGGCAAATGCGCCCAGCGAGCCGTCATAAAATCGATGGTTTCGACAGCGCGTATCGCGATCACGTAATCATAGCGACGGCCATCGCCCATCACGCCGACCGACTTGACCGGCAAAAATACCGCAAACGCCTGACTGACCTTGTCGTAAAGATCATGGCGATACAGCTCTTCGATAAAAATCGCATCGGCCTGGCGCAATAAATCGGCAAACTCCTTTTTCACTTCGCCTAAAATTCTGACGCCCAAACCGGGACCGGGGAACGGGTGGCGATACACCATATCCGCCGGTAAACCTAACTCTACGCCCAGATTTCTGACTTCATCCTTGAACAGTTCGCGCAACGGCTCGACCAGCTTTAAAGTCATGTTTTCCGGCAAACCGCCGACATTGTGATGCGATTTGATCAAATGCGCCTTGCCACTTTTGGAGCCGGCCGATTCAATCACATCCGGATAAATCGTGCCTTGCGCCAGCCATTTGGCATCGGTAATTTTTGAGGCCTCTTCATCGAAGATGTCAATAAACAGACTGCCGATGATTTTGCGTTTTTGTTCCGGATCGGTGATGCCGCTCAGGGCGTCCAGATAGCGCTGTTCAGCGTTTACCCGAATCACTTTAACGCCCATGTGTTCGGCAAACGTCGCCATCACCTGATCGCCTTCGCGCAAACGCAGCAAACCGGTATCGACAAAAACACAGGTCAACCGGTCTTCAATCGCTTTGTGCAGCAATGCGGCAACGACCGACGAATCGACGCCGCCGGACAACCCCAAAATCACATGATCGCTGCCGACCATTTTGCGAACGGCCGCAATACTGTCTTCGATAATATTGCTGGATGTCCACAAGGCTTCACAACCGCAAATTTCCAGTACAAAGCGCGATAATATCCGTCCGCCTTGTTTGGTATGGGTCACTTCGGGATGAAACTGTAAGCCGTAAAAGCCCTTGTCTTCATTGGCGATACCGGCAATCGGCGCGCCGTCCGAGCTGGCGATCAGCGTAAAGCCGACCGGCAAATCAACCACGCGGTCGCCGTGACTCATCCAGACGTCCAGCAGGCCAAAGCCTTCCGCCGACAAATGATCTTCTATGCCGTTCAGCAATTTTGAATGACCCCTCGCCCTGATTTGCGCGTAACCGAACTCCCTATGATCGGAACTTTCAACCTTGCCACCCAATTGTTCTGTCATGGTCTGCAAGCCATAGCATATGCCCAATACAGGAACGCCCAGTTCAAAAACGATTTGCGGCGCTCTTGGCGTATCGCCGCTGGTTACCGTGTCCGGTCCGCCGGATAAAATAATGCCGTTGGGTGCAAATTTTTCGACTTGTTCAGCGCTGCATTCACAGGAATAAATTTCGCAATAAACGCCAATTTCACGGATGCGACGCGCGATCAGTTGGGTGTATTGTGAGCCGAAATCCAGGATAAGGATTTTGTGAGTATGAATGTTTAAGGATTGTTGTTTCACGATAGAGCTCTTTTAAGATCAGGCAAAAGGTTAAAGGCGAAAGGCGAAAGGCGATTGTATTAACATCCAGGTTTTTCACCTTTCATCTTTCGCCTTTCGCCTAAAAAAATCACTCCATCCGGTAATTAGGCGCTTCTTTAGTAATAGTCACATCATGTACATGGCTTTCCCGCATACCGGCGCTAGTCACCCGTACAAACTGCGCCTTTTCATGCATCATGACTATCGTTTGACTGCCGGTGTAACCCATACTGGCACGAATACCGCCCAGCAACTGATGAAGAACAGCCAACAAACTGCCTTTATACGGCACCCGGCCTTCAATACCTTCCGGCACCAATTTCTCAGCCGAATCGGTTTCTTCCTGAAAATAGCGATCGCTGGAACCTTCCTGTTGCGACATCGCGCCCAAAGACCCCATGCCGCGATAGGATTTATAAGACCTGCCCTGAAACAGTTCAACCTCGCCCGGCGCTTCTTCGGTACCGGCAAACAGGCCGCCCAGCATCACCGCATGCGCACCGGCAGCCAGCGCTTTAGCGACATCGCCGGAATAGCGTATACCGCCATCGGCAATTACCGGCACACCGGTTCCCTTTAACGCATCGGCGACATTACTGACGGCAGTAATTTGCGGCACACCGACACCGGCAATAATCCGAGTCGTACAAATAGAACCGGGACCTATACCCACCTTAACGCCATCGGCGCCCGCCTCAACCATGGCCAGTGCCGCCGCTGCGGTAGCAATATTGCCACCGATGACCTGCACCTGCGGATAGTTCTGCTTTACCCACCGGACTCTGTCCAGCACACCTTGCGAATGGCCATGCGCCGTATCAACGATAATCACATCCACACCGGCGGCAACCAGAGCAGCGACACGCTCTTCCGTGCCCTGTCCGGTACCGATTGCCGCACCGACCCGCAACCGTTCCTGTTCGTCTTTACAGGCTAAGGGGTAATCTTTGGCTTTTTGTATATCTTTTACCGTAATCAAGCCGCACAAATGGAAGGCATCGTTAACCACCAACACTTTTTCAATGCGATGCTTATGCAGCAGCGCAATCACTTCCTTACGATCGGCGCTTTCAGTAACCGTGATCAAACGCTCTTTGGGTGTCATAACTTTTGAAACCGGCTCATCAAAGCGCGTCTCAAAGCGTAAATCGCGACTGGTCACAATACCGACCAACTCGGCGCCGTTGACTACAGGCACACCGGAAATATTTTTAGAGCGGGTCAGCTTGATGACATCTCGGATACTCACATCCGGCGTCACCGTGATCGGATCTTTAATCACCCCGCTCTCGTATTTTTTAACACTGCGCACTTCACGCGCCTGCTGCTCAGCGGTCATATTCTTATGAATAATGCCGATACCGCCTTCCTGGGCAATCGCAATGGCCAGTCGAGCTTCGGTAACCGTATCCATCGCGGCAGCGACCAACGGGATATTCAGCGTGATGCCCCGCGTCAGCTGAGTCTTCATCTCTACGTCGCGTGGCAGCACAGTCGAGTGCGCAGGCACTAATAAAACGTCATCAAACGTGAGCGCTTCCTGAAGAATTTGCATAGACCACACCTTATATATCAGTGAAAATAACCGCGCATTATACATCGGGGGATGGGTAAAGCGCGAGCGAAACCCAGCGTTTCCGACAACAATACTCACACCAACTGATCCAAAGGACTGGTCACGCCTTTACCGCCCTTATTCAGCACATGGGTATAAATCATCGTCGTACTGACATCGGCATGACCCAGCCAGCAACTCCTGCACCGTGCGAATATCGTAACCGCCTTCCAGCAAATGGGTCGCAAACGAATGGCGAAAAGTATGCGGCGTAGCCGCTTTGGTCAAATCCGCATCACGCACCGCCTGCTTAACCGCCCGTTGTATCGCCTGTTCCTGTACCTGATGGCGACGCACCACTTTGGTACGTGGATCTGTCGATAATTTAGCCGCAGGAAACACATACTGCCAACCCCATTCTTTTGCTGCATTAAGATATTTACGTTCTAACGCATAAGGCATATAGACCGCGCCAAAATCCTGCGTTAAATCGCTCTCGTGCAGTTCTCGTACCTTGAATAAATGCGCCTGTAAAGGTGCTAACAACGATACCGGCAACACCGTCACTCGATCTTTAAAACCCTTGCCGTCACGAATTAAAATCTCATGCCGCTTAACATCAACATCCTGCACCCGCAAACGCAAAGCTTCCATAATCCGCATCCCCGTTCCGTACAACAGGCTCGCAATCAGCCAATGCGTACCGGTCAACCGCGATAAAATCGCCTGAACCTCATCGCGATTTAACACCACCGGCAAACGCTTAGGTACTTTGGCTTGCTCCACGTTATCCAGCCACGGCAACTCGATTGCCAACACTTCTTTATAAAGAAACAACAACTCGCATTTGGCCTGATTTTGCGTAGAAGCCGCCACTCGGCCATTAACCGCCAAATGCGTTAAAAACTGCTCCACCTCAGCGGCGCCCATGTCACGAGGATGTTTCTTGCCAAAATGCAGAATAAAGCGTTTAATCCAGTCCGTATCAGCCTGCTCGGTGCGGATGCTGTAATGCTTCAAACGAATTTTGCCCCTGACTTAATCAAGCAGCTTAGGTTTTTGGTTAGGTAAATTTTCTGATGGGTGTTACATTTATTTTAGGGTGTGCTAAATTTCGCTACTTAAATGAATTTAAAACGATTTTATATTTTTATAAATCATTAGACAATCGTTTGACGCAATGTTTTGCGTCTATTAGGCTGTCTAATATTAGTTAGGCGTTTTTAGTTTGATGTTTTGTAATGGTTGCTTATTTGAAGGTCGCTGGCGTTTGGGTGAGCGGTTCGGGCTGCGTAGTTTCATGCGTTTGCGTCATGCGCGGGCCGTGGCTGTTATGCTTTTATCCGGGTTGGTTTGCCGCGCATGATGCAAGCCGCAAAGTCGGTGTTTTTATCGGTTATCGGCATAATTTTTAAGCTTTGGGGTTGGTCTCGGTTGGGGCTGCGGTAGTTCTGCTTATCGGCCTAACCCGTCGCTCAACCGGAGCGCGGTTATACTACGGTTTTATTTTTCAGCTTCCCGTGCCGCGCCCGGTTAGCTTTACGTTAGGCCAATTTTGGAGAATATAATTATCGAATCGCTGACTTTATGTTGGTCTGGACCTCACCGCTGGCCACGAGCAGGCAGGCAACCACGCGTGGAAGCACTTGAGCACGGTGGCGTTTACCTTTTCTCAGTCGAGCACAAGGCCGGATACCTGGTCTATTGCGCAGGCTACACATCCCACTTTCGCAAGCGATTTCGTCAACATGACAAGCTTTACCGGGATGGAACTTATACCATCTTTGATCAAGGGGAATTTGCAGTCGGCAAACGCGTAAAGGTATGGACGGGTTTCTGGTCAAAGAGGCCACGCTCACCCGAAATGGTTGATGACTTTCTCCAACGGACTGCTGAGATTGAAGATGCAACCAATCGATGGCTCGACGGATATCGTGTTTTCGTTGCGCGCGCGGACGTAGATAGGCGTATAAGGCAGCGCTTGGAGTCAGCACTAATGTCTGCATTTATGTCGGCAGAGCCGCCTGCTTGCGATATGCCTGATAAAGGTATGTCGCTTTCTTGGCGCTGGCCATGGGAGCAACCGATTCACGTTAGTAATGTAAGTACCGAACATATTCTCGGCTTACCGCCGAAGATGGAAGCATGAATAAAAGGTTCACCAAATAATAGTCGGCTGCCTAACATTACGCTCAAGGGGGACGCGCCTTTTCGTAGCGGTTTTGAAGGTCTGTTATTTTTCCGGCTTCGGTGGCTTCGCCAATCTTCCGTGAAGGCGAGCCCCTTAACTTTACGTTGGGCAATCATAATGCGTAAGCTACAGTTAATTTAGGTATCCACAGATGTTTCCTATTCATAATTTTTATGGCATTCACAACTTTGATGTGTTTTTCGCAACCAGCATTGTTATGGCGTTGATTCCTGGACCAGACACCCTGTTTATCCTCGGACGTAGTGTGGCGCAAGGGCGAGGCAAAGGTATTGCCTCTGTCATTGGTATTTCCTGCGGCTCTGTCATTCATACCTTTGCGGCTGCGCTGGGGCTTTCAGCTTTGCTGGCGGCATCAGCATCGGCTTTTCTTTTCGTTAAGCTTGCGGGTGCTGCTTACCTTGTATATCTCGGTGTAAAAATGCTCTTTTCTCGCAGTTCAGCGAGCGCACTTCCAACAGGTTTCTCGTCTGCAGATTTTGCAGAAATTTTCAAGCAGGGGCTATTAACTAATGTGCTTAACCCTAAAGTGGCTCTTTTCTTTCTGGCTTTTGTGCCGCAGTTTATTGATGTTGCAAGTTCTAACAAGTTTGCTGCATTTATCACCTTAGGTTTGTGCTACGTCGGCATCGGCCTATTGTGGTATTTGTTTCTGGCGTGGTCTTCTTCATTGCTCGGCAATCAGTTTCGGGGCAATGCTAAATTCATGCACTTTCTTAATCGTAGTGCGGGTGCGCTTTTTGTCTTTTTAGGGCTGCGCCTTGCATCCAGCAAATAAAAGCCCAACCTATCCATCAAGCGGGACGCGCTAAAGCGCGCCTCTTACCTCAAACGTTGGGCATCATACGGAATATTGCCATGCACATAGCCATCCTCACCTTCGAAGGGTTCAATGAACTCGACTCCTTAATCGCCTTGGGGGTACTCAATCGCATCAAGAAACCTGGCTGGCGAGTAACGCTCTCATGCCCAGCGCCGTCTGTCACCTCGATGAACGGCGTAACCGTGCATGCACAGTCAACGTTGGCCGAAGCCTGCGCGGCGGATGCGGTCATCATCGGAAGCGGCATTCAAACCCGGGATATCGTAAACAACCCAGAACTGATGGCAAAGCTCCAGCTAGACCCTGCACGTCAGCTAATTGGCGCCCAATGTTCCGGCACGCTGCTTCTGGCGAAGCTCGGTTTCCTTGGTAACGTTCCTGCGTGTACTGATCTCACAACGAAGCCTTGGGTACAGGACGCTGGCATCAAGGTTCTCGATCAGCCTTTCTACGCTCAAGGTAACGTTGCAACCGCAGGTGGCTGCTTTGCGTCGCAGTATCTTGCCGCTTGGATCATCGCGCGCACCGAGGGCGAAGAGGCCGCGAGAAATGCACTTCACTATGTCGCGCCGGTCGGCGAGAAGGAAGAGTATGTTTCCCGCGCAATGAAGAATATTGCTCCCTATCTACCGTAGTCCCGTGAGCAATGACGCCCAACCCGTCGTTCAAGCGGGACTCGCCCAGAAGCGGGCGAGCCCCTTAACTTTACGTTAGGCTTGCTGAAACCACGGTACCGTTATGATTAGAAAAGAACTCGACCACGTAGGATTGAACGTTGCAGATTTGGAGAAAAGCATTGCCTTCTACCAAGATATGTTCGGCTTCTCGGTTATTGAGAAATGGGATAGCCTAAAGCAAGCGTTCATTGGGGCCAATGGCATCGTACTTGGCCTGATGGAAATACCAAACTATGATTACCGCACATACACAATGGCGCATCTTGCTTTCCCCTGCGGTAAACCCGATTTCCCCAATGTGGTCACAAAGGTTCAAAGCTACGGCCTTGAAATTGTTTCTGGCCCTAAAGAGCAACGTGGTGGTGAAACAATCTTGTTTCGTGACCCATCAGGTAATATTTTGGAAGTTTGCTATCCGTCCATCACCGAATGGAAGGCATCGCAAACCTAACATGGCGCTCAACCGGATCACGGTTATAATGCAGTTTTGTTTTTTCAGCTTTCCGGGTCGCGCCCGGTTAGCTTCTAAATTAGGCATTCAAATCCATGAAATCGCTGCAATGTCTAAAAAGCCATTAACCATCAATGTCGTAGCAAAAAAATCAGGTGTCGGAATTGAAACAATACGCTACTATCAGCGCATTGGGCTTATTGAACAACCTGAAAAACCGCTGTCTGGCTATCGTATTTATTCTGAAGGCATTGTTACAAGGTTGCTTTTTATTCAACGCGCTAAAGAGCTTGGTTTCAGCCTTGCTGATTGTGCCAGTCTTTTAGCCTTGGGTAATGGTCGATGTGCCGAAACAAAAGAGCTTGCGGCTCATAAGCTAGAGGTAATCAAAAGCAAGCTTCACGATTTGCAAGCTATAGCAAGCACATTAGAAAAACTCATCCAATCTTGTGAATCTAATTCAACCCATCAAGGCTGCCCCATCATCACTGTCATTTCAAAAAAGTAACTTGACTCAGCACCTAGGTACGACGTTTAAGCTTCTCAACATCCCCACCAGTTGTAGGAGTTCAAAAAATGTCAGAACAATTTAGCCATCTTGATAAAGTCGGCAGCATCGGCAGTATTTTTGCCGCCTTTGCTGCCGCTACTCCATGTTGCCTACCTTTGCTCGCTACGGCGGGTGCGTCTCTCGGCCTCAGCTTCCTTATGCCCTACCAGTCTGTTTCGGAGTGGGTTTTTCAGGGCTTCGCCTTCCTAGCCCTCTTTGGAGCCGTTGTAGCGTTTCGCCGCCATAAACAGCTTCTCCCCTTGTTAGTTATGCTTGGTGCAGTTGTCGCCATTTTGGCTTATTATCATGGATTTCGTCAGGCCATCTTGATTTATGGCGGCTTGGCTGGCCTTTTGGTCGCTTCGGTTCTTAACCATCGTGCTACTAAACAATGTAAAGCCTGTGAACCCAGCAAAGCAAAAGCGGTTATTCTTGAGTCTGTTATTACTTGCCCGCATTGCGGCACTGCTAAAAAAGAACTTATGCCTACCGACAGTTGCCTGTTTTTCTATGAGTGTTCTGGTTGTCACAAGTTGTTGCGTCCCAATACAGGCCATTGTTGCGTGTTTTGCTCTTACGGTTCAGTGCCTTGTCCACCTATCCAGCAGCAAGGCAGTTGTTGTGCTTAATCCAAGGTTGGTTGAGCTTTGGCTGTATTTCCAAGTCCAACAAGCCAGTCAAAGAGACGCGCCGCCCGTTGGCGGTTTTGAAGTTTTGTTTTTATCAAAGTTCGGTGGCTTCGCTTGGCTTTCGTTAGCGGCGCGCCCCTTACCGTAACGTTAAACATTCAAAATTATGAACTGGCTCTATTTAGCTATCGCAATAATGTCGGAAGTCGTTGCCACTTCCGCTCTCAAGGCCGCCGAAGGGTTCACTCGGCTGTGGCCCTCGTTACTAGTCGTTATTGGCTATGCCTCGGCATTTTATTTTCTTTCGCTTACCCTACGCACCATTCCACTCGGCATCGCTTATGCCATTTGGTCTGGTGTCGGTGTGGCGTTCGTTTCAATAATTGGTTGGGTCATCTATCATCAATCATTGAGTACAGGGGCGATTGTCGGCATCGCACTAATAGTTTCGGGTGTGGTGGTTCTAAATCTCTCTTCAACGACAGTGGGGCATTGAGCGCCATGTCTAACCCTACGCTCAAGCGGGACTGCGTGAAAGCGCGCAACCCCTTAGCTCCACGTTATGCTCCACCACCGAAGTGGCGGGGCGGTTGTTGAACATGGTAAACTGACCATTAAATCAAGAACAGGAAGTAAAGCTATGACCGCCGTTACATTTGATACCTTAAAATATGCCAACACTCTTAAAGCTGCCGGAGTTCCTCTTGCGCAAGCAGAAGCAGAGGCCGTGGCACTGTCCGAAGTTCTGGAAGTAAATCTCAAGGACTTGGTCACTAAAGAAGATTTACTGTCGGTTAAAAATGAGCTTCACCGCGATATTGAAGACGTACGTCGTGATATGCGCGAAATGGAACAACGTCTTATCATCAAGCTAGGCGCACTGATAGCATTAGCCATTGGCATAGTTGCCGCACTAGTTAAGTTGCTTTAAAGGCCTAACATGGCGCTCAACCGGAGCGCGGTTATACTACGGTTTTATTTTTCAGCTTTCCGTGCCGCGCCCAGTTAGCTTTACGTTAGACGTTATAGGGATGGCTGCGTCGGCTTAGGTTTGCCTGCGTAAGTCTCGGTATTTGCGGTCAGTTTTTTGGGCTTCTCTGCCGTGAGTAAAGTTTCGCCGCTAGTTGGCAGTTTTGAAGGATTGTTTTTACATTAGAGTAATACCCATTAAAAAATAGTCTTGTCGGGTTAGCGTAGCGTAACCCGACATTTTGCGCTCAAGCCGAACCGGTTCCACTACGCTCCACCGGTCGGCTTAGCTTTACGTTAGAACTCTTCAGGTAATCCTTATGGCCAACAAGTTAATCTATCAGTTCCGTGTAACCCTTCTGGAGATCACCCCTCCGATCTGGAGAAGAATTCAGGTACCCGCCGACTACTCTTTCTGGGATTTGCACGTAGCAATCCAAGACTCAATGGGCTGGCTTGACTATCACCTGCACGAGTTTCGAGTGAATAAGCCAAGAAGTCGCAAAGTAGACGTAATAGGAATTCCAGATACTGAGACAGACCATAGTGTTATAGCGGGGTGGGAAGTGCCAATATCAGAATACTTTGTTACTCCGGGTGTTGCCGCAGCTTACGACTACGATTTTGGCGACGGCTGGTGCCACGAGGTTTTGCTCGAAGGTATCCTCCTCAAAGAATCCTCTGTCAAATATCCCGTGTGCGTCACTGGAGAGCGAGCCTGTCCACCCGAGGACTGCGGAGGCATTCCCGGATATGAAACATTACTGAATGTTCTCGTCAAGCCACGCACAGAAGAATGTAAAGACATGAATGCTTGGCTGAAAGGCCATGCAAAAAGCTACTTTCCTTATAAGCCGGAGCACTTTGACCCCTGTGAAGTGAAATTCTGGAATCCAAAAAAACGCTGGCAAATTGCTTTTGGTCAGCATGCTTAAAGCGAGTTCTAACCCATCATTCAACACAGACTCAAATTAACTCAATGGCAAAACCAATGGGGTCAGACTCCAATACTGCTACCGCAAATGTAATTAATCTATAAATTACAACTAGATGTAACAAGAATAAGATTAAGATTAAGGTTAAGATCAGGCTCTATTCTGATAGAGTACAGGGCATTACCTTGCCCGATGAATAACTTAACCCTGCCACCTCTTATGAAAAGCCGCATTAAGCAGCAAATCGACCGATTCAAAAAGTCCTTTTTACAGCCCCAAGGCTTAGCCTTTGAGGATTTTTTTCTGCCAACAGTATTGCCGACATTATCGCCAATACCCCGCACAAACGATCCTCGGTATTCTTGCCCTTAGTCACACTTAAAGCCTTTATTTTCCAAGTATTAAGTGATGACGGTTCCTGCAAACAGGCAGTCGCAGGCGTATTGGTTGGCCGCATCGTCGATGGACAATCAGCCAATACGGTCAACACGGGGCCTTACTGTAAAGCACGGCAACGCCTACCGCTGAAGGAACCAAGGGAAGCTACCACAGCAGCTGGTTTTCGCCTCCACCAACAGACTCTCGCAGCATGGCGATGGAAGGGTTATAACGTTGTCCTTACCGATGGAGCAACGGTACAGATGCCAGATACACCTGAGAACCAAGCGAACTACCCTCAACTAGACAGTCAAAAACCTGGCTTAGGCTTTCCGATTGCACGTAGGGTTGTACTGATCTCCTTGGCGGCAGGAACCGTGATGGACTATAGTCTGGGAGCCTATCAAGGTAAGGGATCAGGGGAAACATCGCTACTCAGCCAACTATTGGGTAGTCTGTCAGTTGGGGATTTACTAATGGCAGACCGATATTACTGCACTTTCGCTATTATCGCTCTCATGCAGGCTCTTGAAGTTCCGGTGCTATTTCCAATACATGCCAGGAAAAAGGTGGATTTCAGTCAAGGTATCCGCCTGGGTATAAGAGATCATTTAATGGACTGGACGAAACCCAAACGGAAACCTGTCTGGATGTCTAAGCAAGAATACGCCGACTTGCCGGAAACGATCACCGTCCGCGAGTTTGCGGTGAATGGGAGGGTCTATGTGGCAACACGGCTGAATGCAAAGAGCTTTCATAAGCAAGAGCTTGCCAGGCTTTATAAAAAACGCTGGACGATCGAGTTGGATTTTCGTTCGATCAAAACCAATAGGGGCATGGAAATGTTGCGGTGTAAAACGCCGGACAGGGTAAACAAGGAAATAGCCATCCCCCTATTGGCATATAACATAATTCGTGGGAATTTGGCACAGGCCGCCAGTCTGCATGAAAAGATCCCACGCCAACTTAGTTTCAGATCGGCAGTACAGCTTGTAATTCAAGCTTCCAAGCAGATCGTCGACTTAACAGGGGGCCGGCTTATAAACGCCTTGCAGGCATTATTAAAGGCGATGGTATCAACACCCATTGGAAAACAAAAACGCAAGAGCCGACCAAGGGCTGTCAAGCGCCGACCAAAACCCTTTCCTTTGCTAACGGTGCCAAGAAACGAGGCATGCTTAATACTCTGATTTTATTTGTTTTATTTTTACGGTAGCAGTATTGGAGTCAGACTCGATTGATTTAGTTGCTTCTTGATGTTTTGGCTTTAGTTTGCATATCCTAAAGCCCAACACAACGCTCAACCGGAGCGCGGTTATAATCCGGTTTTGTTTTTTCAGCTTTCCGTTATGCGCTATCTAACCTGCAAGCAATTTAATATGAATACTCCATTGGCTTATAAGTTGAATGCAAGGTTCATTATATGAATATTTCGGTTGTCATCCCCAGCTACAATCGCCGTGATCTGCTGAAACGAGCGCTATTATCCGTCTATTCCCAAAGCTTATTACCGACAGAAGTTGCGGTCATTGACGATGGCTCTACCGATGGCACGGAAGCTATGCTCCAACAAGAATTTCCTCAGGTAAATTATCGCTATCAGGAAAATCTCGGCGTCAGCGCGGCGCGCAATCTCGGCATTCAACAAGCGACCGGCGACTGGCTGGCTTTTCTGGACTCCGATGACGAATGGCTGCCGGAAAAACTGGCTAAACAGATGAAGGCACTGACGGATCACCCTGAACACCAGATTTGCCACACTGAAGAAAATTGGATTCGCAATGGAACTCAGGTTAACGTACCCAAAAAATACGCCAAAACCGGCGGCTGGATTTTTACCCATTGCTTGCCGCTCTGCGCGATGTCGCCGTCCACGGTGTTGATACACCGCTCGGTATTTGCCGCTATTGGCCTGTTCGATACGCAACTGCCCGCTTGTGAAGACTACGACCTGTGGCTCAGAATCACTGCAAATTATCCGGTTTTATTGCTTGAACAGCCGCAAATAAACAAGCATGGCGGTCATGAAGACCAGTTATCTTGTGCATATTGGGGTATGGATCGGTTTCGAATCAGCGCCTTGCAAAAAATCATTGATGCCGGTCAATTGTCTGAGAAAAACCGGCAGGCGGCAGTCAACATGCTGCTAAAAAAATCCGGTATTTATCTTAACGGCGCTACCAAACGAGGCAAAACGGATGAGGCTGACTGTTATCAACGGCTGATTGAAAAATATGAATGCTAAAGACAAAGGACAAAAAACCAGCTTTCGTCCCGCTGTTTTATAGCAAAAATTCATCTGCTGTTATAAACTTCCGCTTGAGCGAGTTTGCTTAAATAAAAATAATTAGATACTACTGGAGACAATAATGAGCGAATCACAAGAAACAGCTTCAACCCAAACACTCTATGAACAACTTGGCGGCGAAGCGGCTGTTGATGCGGCTGTCGATATTTTTTATCGCAAAGTGCTGGCGGATTACCGCATTAACCGTTTTTTCGACAATTCCGACATGGAAAAACAAGCGGCCAAACAAAAAGCTTTTTTGACCATGGCCTTTGGCGGCCCCAATAATTACAGCGGAACAGATATGCGCACTGCTCATGCCCGCCTGGTCAAAATGGGCTTGAACGCTAGCCATTTTGATGCGGTCATGGAGCATCTTAGCGCAACCTTAGCCGAGTTAAATGTGCCGTCAGCACTGATCGCTCAAGTTGCCGCGATTGCCGAAAGCACGCGCAATGATGTATTGGGCAAATAACTGAAATATCAGGTGGAGGAAGACCTATTAATAGGTTGCCGTCCAAGCCTGCCAAATACGCAGTCTTGATAACACTCCACCTGTCTTTGCCCAAGTCAGTCTTCAAGACATCCTGCAAAAGCAAAACTATTTTCTGGTGTGCCTTTGTCATCCTGAGCATAGTGATAATAGGCGACCTCGGCAACTGCTCCTGCGTTGCTCTACCTCCTGCATCCATGCAGTCGTGCCGGATCGCCCCTACAATTTAACTTGTGTAGATAGCTGCGTATCCTGAGCAGGATATGACGATTGTTTTGCTCAATCGGCAAGGTGCATCGAATCAATGAGACTGGCTTTATCGCCAAGTTGAATCGGCCCGCCAACACCGCGGGTCAGCATCGCAACGGCGAAAGTCGGCTTTTCCTGATTAAACACACGGGTTAGCGTTTTAAGAATCGGCAAATCCCGTTTGCCGGAGCTGGGATTCGCTTGCGTGGCAAGGCATCGGCTTTTCGGCATGACCACGTCGAAATTAACCTGACCGATACAAATCCTGCGCCCCACCCAACTTTGCTCTTCCCATGCCTCCAGACCATCGATAACGATATTTGAGCGGAAGCGAAGTTCATTGAGATCATTATCGCCGACAGCGGCACCGACAGCCGCCAAACTTGCGCGGCCGTGCAAGGTTATCTGCCCGGCCTCATTGTCCTGATAACGGGGCGTAATCCCGTTACCCACCAATCGTAACGGCAGCCGCTCCGGGTGAGAGGAAAGCGGATTTTCATCCAGCTTGAGTACATAATTTTCAATTGCAGCGGCAATTTTGCTGCGCCCCTTCTCGTCCAATACCTCATTAACCAAAACCTCACCTTCCAAGCCGATGCATAGTCTACGCTTCTGATGATCGAACCGAAGCTGAAGCCTTGCTATGCCGGGTGTATTCATTAAAGCAACAAACTGGTGTTTTTTACTCCAGGCATCATCGCTCACACCTGAGTCGGAAAAACGGACGCCAAGAACTCTATCGCCGACAATTCGCCCTTCATCAAGGATATTGACAACTTCGCACTGTTCGGGCGTAAAACCCTTCACGGGATAACGATATAAAGCAACGACGCGCGGCATCAGGCAATCTCCATCGGTGAAGTTTAAGGTTACCTTCCGCTCTTAGTTTTCCAGTTGGCGGTAACGCATCTGCTTGGTTTACAGCAAGTCACGAAGACTGACTGACATTAAACGCATCGACATAAATATCCTTCATCGATGCACCGGCCATAAAAGCCTTCTTCTTGGCTATTTTGACCATTTCAGGATGTCCGCAGAGAAACATGCGCCAGTTCTTGAGATTGGGGATCTGTTGAAAAGCCACATCATCGGCTCGTCCCGCAGCAAAGCCGTGGGGCACGTCATCACCGGACAGACAGGGCACATAATTGAAATTCGAATATTGCTGAACCAGATCGTGCAGTTCTCCGGTCAGGTAAAGCCCGTTCAAATCACGGCTGCCGTGAAACAAATGGATAGGGCCGGTGTGGCCCTGACTGAGGGCGTCGCGGATAATGCCGTAAAGAGGCGCAAGCCCGGAGCCCGTACCGATTAGAACCAAGCCCTGTTCGCTATTGCCGGGTATGTAAAAGCAGTCGCCGCCGGGCCCACGAATCTCGACGGTCTCGCCAGGACGTAATTCCTCATGTATCCAGCCGCTTACCCGGCCTTGCGGCAAACGGCGGACATGAAGATGAAGATACTCATCTTCGTGCGGCACGCTGGCGAGTGAGTAACTGCGGCCTAGCGCCTGATTTTGAAACAGGTTGATGAATTGTCCCGCTCTGTAATCAATAGGCAGATGGCATTCCAGAACCACATGCATGATGTCTGAATTGAGCAATTTCAAACTTTTGACGGTAGCGGGAATCACCGCCTGAATATCATCGTCATCCGGCAGGGCGACTTCAAGATCTGCGCTAGGATGACAAACGCAAGCAAGGAAATAGTTCTGAAGCTTGAGACTATCCTTTAAACCGTGTTGCGAAATTTCAGGAGGCGTGCCGCCCGTGGCGCGCATCAGACAGGTCTGACAGACGCCGCTGCGACAGGAAAAAGGAACGGGTACACCGTGACCGGTCAAACAATCCAGAACGGATTGGTTTTCATTCAGCTCGAAATTGTCTTTTGCATAACGAATAGTAACCATAGCGGCGTACCTGATTCAAAGAGGGGAGTTAACGGCAGAGCACGTCGTTTCGAGTGCTTTCGGCGATGGCCGCAACCTGAGCGATCAGATCTTCACCTACGTTCAACTCGCGGAGGGTAGCGCCAAGGTCTTCGATCACCGCATCGACGTGTGAATCATTCAATCCGCGTTCGACCAGATGGGCATGGCCAAGACGCATATCGAGTCCGGTGTAATTATGCGGTCCGCCGAAAGCCATGGTCAGGAATGATTTTTGTTTTGCGGCCTGTTTATCCATGTCTACGCCTTCGAAAAAGGCACTGATGCGGTCATCGCTCAATACCTTGCGGTAAAAAATATCAACGGCGGCATCAACAGCGGCTTCGCCGCCTATTTTCTCAAACAAAGATTGTTCTGACATATTTTTCTCCAAATAATGAAAAGGTGTTTAAAATACATCTCAATATACCGGGTTTTCAGTGGCCTTGATAATAAGATGCATTTGAAATACATCTTATGGCGTGATGATTAAATCGTCAAGCCCTATCTATTAATTTTAAAGTTTAAAATGGAATACCGATAACTTTAAAGGAGTATCAATTATGCAACTTACGCAATTCACCGATCTTTCGCTGCGTCTGCTGATTTATCTTGCCCGCTTGCCGGAACCGGGCATGGCGACCATTGCAGAAATCGCCGAGTATCATCAAGTTTCCCGTAACCATTTGGTGAAAGTAGCGAGCAGTCTGTCCAACCAAGGCTTTATTATGACAACCCGAGGCAAGGGCGGCGGCATCCAGTTGGCCCGACCCGCCAATACCATTGGTGTCGGTGAAGTCGTGCGAAAAACCGAGCTTAACATGAATCTGGTTGAGTGCTTCGATACCCCGAATAACCAGTGCCGCCTGATCCGCAACTGCTTCCTCAAGGCCACTTTATATGAAGCGCAACGCGCATTTATGACGGTGCTAGACAAATACACCCTGGCTGATGCTGCCAGCTTAGACGCTAACATCGGCCTGTCAACATTATCTGTAGGTAAACCGTAAACTATGCAACAAAATCCGCCTAAAATTTTTATCTATGCCGCTCTGCCTTGCGAGGCCAAGCCGCTGGTCGAACATTTCAATTTAAAGAAAGATACGACTGTTCAGCCGTTTGCGGTTTATTTGAATAAGGAGACCTGCCTGACAGTCACCGGGCTGGGGAAAAGCGCGATGGCTGCCGGTGTGGCTTACACCCAGGCTTTGTTTGCTGCGATTAACCCGCCGGTGCTGCTCAATATTGGTATCGCCGGACATAAAGACCATACAGTCGGCAGCCTGTTTTTAATCGATAAAATTACCGATGTCGACAGCCGGAAAAGCTATTATCCGCCGCTGGTTTTTACGCCGCCTTGCTCCTCGGCAAGCATTCAAACAGTATCAAGGCCGCAGCTGGTTTATAGCCAGGAACATCTGTGCGATATGGAAGCGTCTGCGTTTTATGAAACGGCGGTGCGCTTTTCGACCGGTGAATTAATCCACTGCCTGAAGGTCATTTCAGATAATGAATTATCCCCGGCGGGGGACATCCAGCCAAAGCAGGTTGCGGCATTAATAGCCGCGCATATGGTAACGATTGAAGCCCTGCTGGCGGAGTTAAGCCGTCTGGCCAAGCTGGTGACAGTGCCGGAACCCAAGCTGTTTGCACAGCTGCTACAACGCTATCATTTTACCGGCAGCGAACGGGGACAGCTCAAAAACCAACTGTCCCGCTGGACGGTATTAACCAAGACCCCAATCCCTGAATTTGATCAAAGCTCGTTTCACAAAGGCAAGGATGTTTTATGTTGGCTGAATCAACAAATCAGTAAAATTGAATTTTCTTTATAGCGAGCTATAAAAAGAAAAAGGCATTCTTGCTGACCGCGACTATGCCGATATAAATAAAGCAGGCAAGTGCACCGGCAAAAGCTTGCCAACGCAGAGCACCCTGGCTCTTGATAGCCACCATACCCAAGCCGATATAGCCCAGCAGCGCTATTATTTTAGCCACAATCCAGCCGAACTCGCCTGACAACCATTGCCCTTGAAATATCAACATAAAACCGGTAATCAGCAAAAAAGTATTAACGATATGCGGCCCGATTTTTATCCATTTCTGCTCCAGTACTTCAGGGCGTTTTTCTGCCAGAAAGACCCTGACCACAAAACTGGTAATAGACAATAAAATAAAGGTGAGATGAAGTATTTTAATCATGCGGTGCTCCTGAGGTTAACGGTATTTATGTGGCTCGATAAACAGCTCGATTGTCGATGCTGCCCTAGTATACGCCGGAACACCAACGGATCTTTTTGCTGGATCATTTCGCCGGGGCGCGGATAATATTGATGTTCCAATCGGGATAGCCAAAAACGTAATGCCGCCGCCCTAAGCAGGGTCGGCCAGTGTTGTTTTTCCAGCGGTTCCAATGGCCTCAGGCTTTCATAAGCCGCTAACAGCGCCGCAAATTTTTGATCATTAACGGTGCCGTTATCACAGCACCAGTCGTTAGCCGCTATCGCAACATCGAGCAATAAGGTATCGGTACAGGCGCTGTAAAAATCCAATAGTCCGCTGAGACGGTCATCGACAAACAAGGCATTATCCCTGAACAGATCGGCGTGAATAACGCCTCGCGGCAGATCGGCCTGACTGTTTTTAGTTTGATAAGCCAGCTCATCATCAATCAACTCACGATCTTCTGCCGATAAATGAGCGTCGATTTTATGCAGCACCGTTTTGCACCAACTTAAATCATTGCCGCTTTTTATCGGGAACACGTAGTCTTGTGTGCAACGATGCAAACTTGCCAGCTGCAAGCCGATTTCCTGACAATGTAAAATGGATGGCGTTGCGATGGCTAAGCCGGATAATCGTTTAAATATCGCAACAGGCTTGCCATGAAGCTGGCGTAAGGCATTTTTCTGCCGGTCGCTTTGAGGACTGGGGCATAACAGACTGTTTTTGCCCAGATATGCCAGTAATTTTAAAAAATGCGGCAATTCATCGAAAGTCAGCGACTCAAACAGGGTCAAAACGAAGCTGCCTTGCGTGGTTATTACAACATAATTGGTATTGTCTATGCCGTCCGTTATACCCTCAAAACTAATGACTTCACCCAGGGTATAAGCACTAAAGAACTGATCGAATTGCGGACGGGTTATGCGGGTAAATACAGACACTGCTTAAGCGACTACCATTCCAACAACTTCCACATATTGATTTCGGAGCCTTTATCCAGATCGCTACGACGTACATCCATTTTGCCGTCGCCATTGGTGTCGAGAAAATAATAAGGCGGGCCGATGGCCGGTACTACTTTAATCATATAAAGCCTGCCGCCACGGCGGAATTCCTGAATGGTGTCTTTACCTTTACGAATAATGGTAATGTCCGGCTCCATGGTTTCGCCGTTTTGCACAGGCATGGGCGGTTTCGGCACCTCCGGCACAGCCTCAAGTGTCGGCGGTTGCTCGTCGACAGCATAGACCGGAAAGGCCAGCAAACACAGTAGAATAAAATGTCGCATACAGTGACTCATTAAAAAAATAAAAACTGCTGTTAGTTTATTACAGTTTCTACCGGCTTGCTTAACTAAAATAACGCAGCGATTGACGCTATCAATGTTAGGTTGAGTTCCCCAGTCCAACCGCACTCTTTAGCAAAGCCAGTTTTTTCTTTTTCGCGCGCTCTGCTTTCTCCGCCTCTTGTTTTTCCTTGCGCAAACAGCGCGCATCGTAGCGCCGTTTTGCCTGTGCGGATTTTTGCGTCCTTAGGACTTCGGTAGGGTTGACCGGTGCGGGCTGCATGACGATGCAATCGACCGGGCAAGGCGCCACACACAATTCACAGCCGGTACATTCGGAGGCTATAACCGTATGCATGAATTTTGCCGCGCCCAATATCGCATCGACCGGACAGGCTGCGATGCATTTAACGCAACCGATACAGTCTTGTTCAATAATAAACGCAACGCTTGCAGGCTTGTGCTGACCGAATTCGGTATTCAGCGGTTTGAAGCGGACGCCTAATAACTCGGCCAGATCGCTTATGCCTTGGTCACCGCCCGGCGGGCATTGGTTGATGTCCGCCGCACCGGAAGCTATGGCCTCGGCGTATGGGCGGCAGCCTTGAAAGCTGCATTGGCCGCATTGGGTCTGCGGCAATAACGTGTTTATTCGGTCGATTAAGGTAGGGGATTTAGGTGCAACAGGCATGTTCTGGGTATTAGTCTCGCGATTGGGCAAGCAAAGAAATTCTTACCACGAAGGACACGAAGTTTTATGTTTCATTCTTCGTATTCTTCGTGGTTTAGATGAGGCTTGCGAGCATCAGTAATTATTTAACCCGCATCCCAGGTTCAGCGCCTTCATCGGGACTCAAAACCCAAATATCCTTGCCGCCCGGACCTGCCGCCAGCACCATGCCTTCGGACAGGCCGAAACGCATTTTTCTCGGCGCAAGATTGGCGATGACCAGGGTTAACTTGCCTTCCAGCTCTTCCGGTTTGTAGGCGGATTTAATCCCGGCAAAGATGTTCCGGGTTTCGTCGCCGATGTCCACGGTCAACTGCAATAACTTGTCTGCGCCTTCGACGTGATCGGCTTTAATGATTTTACCGATACGCAAATCCAGTTTGGCAAAATCGTCAAATTCGATAGTGTCGGCAATCGGTTCGTATTTTCTTTCTGTAGGCGCTGCGGCCGTTTTTTCCAGGTTTTCTTTGGAAGCGTCGACAATCGCCGCGATTTTTTCGGCATCAACCCGTGTCATCAACGGCTTGAATTCATTGATCGCATGGCTTAATAATGGCTGAGTACCCACCGGCCAGGCTTGAGCTTCGATATTTAAAAAGCTTTCCGCATTGCCTGCCAAAACCGGAAGTACCGGTTTCAAATAAACCGCCAGTAACCGGAACAGGTTAAGTCCCATGGAGCAGACTTCATGCAGCTCCTTGTCCTTGCCTTCTTCCTTGGCGATCAGCCAGGGTTTTTTCTCGTCGATATACTGGTTGGCTTTATCGGCCAGCGCCATGATCTCGCGCATGGCTTTACCGAATTCGCGTGCTTCGTAAAGTTCGGCAATGTGGGTGTTGGCAACGACAAATTCACCGAACAAGCCCTGTTCCGAACACTGTTCGGACAACTTGTTGTCAAAGCGTTTGGCGATAAATCCGCTGCAACGACTGGCGATATTGACCACCTTGCCGACCAGATCGGAATTAACCCGCTGGCTGAAATCGTCGAAATTCAAATCCAGATCATCGACCCCGGCGCTCAGCTTGGCGGCAAAATAATAGCGCAGGTACTCGGGATTCAGGTGATCCAGATAGGTTCTGGCTTTAATAAAGGTGCCGCGCGATTTGGACATTTTTTCGCCGTTCACGGTTAAAAAGCCGTGGGCGAAAATGGCGCTGGGCGTCCGAAAATGCGCGCCGCTCAACATCGCAGGCCAGAATAAGGCGTGAAAATAAATGATGTCTTTGCCGATGAAATGATACAACTCGGCGTCGCTGTTTTTGGACCAGAATTCGTTGAAATCCAGCCCCTGCTTATCGCACAGGTTTTTAAAGCTGGCCATGTAACCGATCGGCGCATCCAGCCAGACATAAAAATACTTGCCGGGCGCATCGGGAATTTCAAAGCCGAAATAAGGCGCATCGCGCGAAATATCCCATTGCTGCAAACCGCCATCCAGCCATTCGGCCAGTTTATTACGGACTTCGGACTGCAAATGACCGGCGTGAGTCCAGTCGCGCAACATGTCGCTAAAGTTAGCCAGATCGAAAAAATAATGTACCGAATCTTTATCGACCGGTTTTGCGCCTGAAATGGCAGAAACCGCATTTTTCAGTTCGGTCGGCGAGTAGGTCGCGCCGCAAACCTCACAGCCGTCGCCGTATTGATCGAGTGCTCCGCATTTTGGACATTCGCCTTTGATAAAACGGTCGGACAAGAACATGTTCTTAACCGGATCGAAAGCCTGGGTAATGCTGCGAGAGCTGATATGCCCGGCATCGCGCAACCGTTCGTAAATCAGCGTTGAATAGGCTTTATTTTCTTCGGAATGGGTGCTGTGGTAATTGTCGAACGCGATGCCGAATTCGATAAAATCGGCCAAATGTTCCTTGCCGACCTGAGCTATCAGCTGTTCCGGGGTAATGCCTTCGCGATCCGCCCTGAGCATGATCGGCGTGCCGTGAGTGTCGTCCGCGCAAACGTAATAACAGAGATTGCCGCGTTGTTTCTGAAAACGTACCCAAATATCCGTTTGAATATATTCAACCAGATGGCCGAGATGAATCGGGCCGTTGGCATAAGGCAGTGCGCTGGTAACGAGAATTTTTCTAGCTGACATAGTGTAAAGTGCAAACAATTCGAAGGCAAAAATAGCTTTGTATTATGGCATAAAATAAAAGCAATCAGTGATTATCAAGCCGCTAATCAGTGCAATAGTGTGTTGAAATCGGTAAAATGATTTATATCTTGAGTTTAATACTTGGTTATTAACCAGGCGTATTTTATTTACCTTTAGGGAACATCGGCATGGCGAGCATCGAAAAAACAGCTGTAGAAGATCTACTGCAAACATTTATCGACCCCCACAATGGAGCCGATCTGGTTTCTGCAAAGTCGGTTAAAGCCATCACCATAGAGGGCAACAATGTCAGCGTAAAGCTGGAGCTGGGCTATCCCGCCAAAAGCTACCTGGCCCAACTTAAAGCCGAGGTTGAAGAGCATCTGAAAACCTTGGTCGGTATCGGCGATGTCAATGTTGAAGTGAGCGTAAAAATCGTATCCCATGCCGTGCAACAGGCATTGAAACCGCTGCCCAACGTCAAAAACATTATCGCGGTGGCCTCCGGCAAAGGCGGCGTCGGCAAATCGACGACGGCGGTCAATCTGGCTCTGGCGCTGGCTGCAGAAGGCGCTAATGTCGGTATTCTGGACGCGGACATTTACGGCCCGAGCATCCCGATGATGCTGGGTCTTTCAGGCTATCCTGAAAGTAAAGACAAGAAAACCATGATGCCTAAGGTTGCATACGGCATACAGACCATTTCTATCGGCTATCTGGTGGAAGCCGATCAAGCCATGATCTGGCGCGGCCCGATGGTCACCACCGCTTTGCAGCAGCTGCTTAAAGACACCAACTGGGACAATCTGGATTATCTGATTGTCGATTTACCGCCGGGTACCGGCGATATTCAGTTAACCTTGTCGCAACAGATTCCGGTCAGCGGCGCAATTATCGTCACCACGCCGCAGGATATTGCGCTGATCGACGCCCAGCGTGGCTTAGGGATGTTCGAGAAAGTCAACGTGCCGGTGTTGGGTCTGGTTGAAAACATGAGCATGCATATTTGCAGCAACTGCGGTCACGAAGAAGCCATTTTCGGTGCAGGCGGCGGGCTGGCGATGGCAGAGCGCAACCGGATCGAGTTTCTTGGCTCCCTGCCTTTGGACATTAACATCCGACAATTTGCCGATTCCGGCAGACCGACTGTCGTTGCTGACCCTGACGGTCGAGCTGCGCAAATTTACCGACAAATTGCCCGTAAAACAGCAGCAAGACTGGCGTTAAAGGCCAAGGATTTCACCACCAAATTCCCCACTATCGTCGTGCAAAATACCTGAAAAACAGGCGCAAGGCGCAAGGGTTCAAGGCACAAGGAAAACACAGCAGCCGTTGTCTTTCGCCTTTCGCCTTGTGCCTATCGAATCTCTGTGTGAGAATTGACCGTTTTAACACTGAGTAGTTAGTACAGCATGAGCATTAAATCGGACAAATGGATACGCCGCATGGCGGAACAACAGGGCATGATCGAGCCGTTTGAAAGCGGCCAGGTCAGGGATTCGGAACGCGGCCGGGTCATTTCCTACGGTACCTCCAGTTACGGCTATGACGTCCGCTGTTCAGACGAATTCAAGATTTTCACCAATATCAATTCCGCCATCGTCGATCCTAAAGACTTTGATTCAAACAGCTTTGTCGATGTGAAGTCCGATGTCTGCATTATTCCGCCGAACTCATTCGCCTTGGCCAGAACGGTCGAATACTTCCGCATTCCGCGCGACGTATTGACAATTTGTCTGGGGAAAAGTACGTATGCCCGCTGTTTCCGGGGCGATACCCGGGTCGCATTAGTTGATGGAACGGCTCCCACGCTCGAAGAGATGGCAAAGCGAGCAGACCAGGGCGAATTGTTTTGGGGTTACAGTATCGGTGAAAATGGCCGATTGATTGTTTCCCGGTTAGAAGCGCCGCGTTATATAGGCCGCGACAGCTTGGTGGAGGTACAGCTGGATAACGATAAAAGTATTTTTGCTACCCCAGATCATCAATTCATGCTGCGTGACGGACGTTGGCAAGCGGCCAGTGAGTTATCCCCGGGCAGTTCATTGATGCCGTTATACCGAAATTTGGCGCGTGGCTATGAAATGGTTTATCAGCCGTTGAGCGGCCATTTGTATCCGACGCATCGGTTGGCGGATGAGTGGAATTTGCGTCATGGTTTATATGAGGATATGCCCGGAACCCATCGTCACCATGTGGATATTGACCGTCTGAACAATAATCCGTGGAATATCGTCCGTATGGACGCCGGTGCTCATATTGCATTACATAATGCGAAAAATTATGCTGATGATTTTGACCCCGATGAGCATAGTGCGTCGATCCGCGAAGCGCTTTATCAGCGTATGCAAGACCCGGAATGGGCGGCCCACTATTCGGTATTGCAAAGTGAACGCGCTACCCGTTTCTGGCATGATGATGCGTATACAATGGAACGTGCCAAGTTACTGGAAAATCGGCAAAATCCTTCTGATGCAACCCGCCAAGCGCACCGCGAGGCCATGCTTGCCCGTTACCGTGACCAATCCGAACGGGTTCGGCAAGGTGAACGGATGAAGTCGGTATGGCAACAGGCCAGTCCCGAACGGCGGCAGAACCAAGCTGATATTGCACGAAGCTTACGTTTGCGTGCTGAAATTACCGATGAAGTAGTGAGTGAGGCGCTACATCAAACCGGTTCTATCCGTGCAGCAGCGCGTTTATTAGCTTGCGACCGTGCCGTATTTAGACGTTTTCCTCATGTATTAGCCGCATTCCGTGGACAGGCCATGCAAACAGGGGCGGCTCCACACAACCATAAAGTCGTGGCAGTACGCCCAGTGGCAGGTGATCATGATGTCTACTGTTTAACAGTACCGGAGGCCGGTAACTTTGCCTTAGAAGATGGGGTTTTTGTCCACAATTGCGGCATCATTGTGAACGTAACGCCTTTGGAGCCCGAATGGGAAGGCCATGTGACCCTGGAGTTTTCCAATACCACGACGCTGCCCGCAAAAATCTATGCCAATGAAGGCGTAGCGCAAATGCTGTTTTTCGGCGGCGATGAAGTGTGCGAAACCTCCTACAAAGACCGGGGCGGCAAGTATCAGGGCCAGACCGGCGTAACCTTGCCGAAAGCCTAAGCGGGATTAATTAACCACGGAGAAAAGCGAAGCTAAAAAACTCCGTGTTCTCCGTGGTTATACGCTTTTATCGGAATTACTGGATTTTCAACGGCATCGGTATGTGAACCGGCGGCAGCTGCACGAAAAAACCTTTCGCCATCAGGCTGTCAATCACTTTTCCGGCTTCCTCCTTGGCCAGTTTGCGTTCCGGCGTCAACTCCAAATCCATCACAAATTCCATTTTGCCAAAGCTGTTGAACAGCGTTTCCGGCACCTTCGAAAAATCGTCTTTTTTATCGACATACAGATAAAGATGTTCTTTTTTCAGGCTTTTATAAATAAAACACAGCATAGGCTCAATCGCAGTAATGAATCAAAACGGCTATTTTAACCATTTTTGATTAGAATGTGGTTTTCTTACTGCGCTGACTGCCCCCATAAAACCCATGGATAAATCTTCGTTCAACCCCGACGATTTTTTTAAAAAAGCCTGTTCTTTTGAAGCGACGCTGATTCCGGTTGCGATAGCGTTAGGCTGGCTCGCCAACATCAACCCTTTCGCTGACCTGCATTTTTCAGAAACCGCCATCGCTTACGGCGTAATAGGGGCTATACCTTTATTTTTATTATTTTTAACCCTAGAGCAGATGCGGATAGACTCGGTCATCAAGATTAAAAACCTGCTGTTTGAAACCTTAGGCCCCAGCTTGCAGCGTTATCACTGGGCTGATTTATTGATGCTGGCATCGATTGCGGGATTTTCCGAAGAGCTTCTGTTTCGCGGCGTTATCCAGCCCTGGATAGAATCGTCCTGGGGAATGACCGTCGGCCTAGTCGGCAGCAATATTATTTTTGGACTGGCGCATGCCGTGACCCCGCTTTATGCGGTACTGGCGACTTTAGTAGGGATTTATTTAAGCCTGGCGATGAATTATAGCGGCGACAGGAACTTATTCATTCCCATAGTGATTCACGGCTTGTACGATTTTCTGGCATTTGTCGCCTTAATGCGCGCCTATCGGGCCAGTCGCCTAAGCTGAAAGCTTGCCATTAAGCGATTTATGGTAAGGTAAAAATATAATTTTCCTGGCAAATTCGCGTCATCGGACGGGCAACATGCACTATAAAGATTACTACAAGATCATGGGGCTATCCAGAAACTCCACTCAGGACGAAGTCAAGCGCGCCTATCGCAAACTGGCGCGCAAGTATCATCCCGATGTCAGCAAGGAAAAGGATGCCGAGGCAAAATTCAAGGAACTGGGCGAGGCTTACGAAGTACTCAAAGACCCTCAAAAAAGAGCCGCTTACGATAAACTGGGCACCAACTGGAAAGCCGGAGAGGAATTCAAACCGCCGCCAAACTGGGATGAAGGCTTCGAATTCAAAGGCGGCGGCTTTACCGGCGGCGACGCCAGCGCCTTTAGCGATTTTTTTGAACAATTGTTCGGTCGCGGCGGGTTCCGCCCATCCGCTCAGGGGCAACGTGGTTTCGATCAGCGTGGGCAGGACAGCCATGCGAAAATTTATATCGATCTGGAAGACAGCATCCAGGGTGCGACGCGCAATATTTCCCTCAGCACCCCGGGAATGGATGCGCAAGGCTATGTACAGGTTAAGCACCGCAGCCTGAACATCAAAATCCCCAAAGGCATTAAACCCGGACAACACATACGCCTGTCAGGTCAGGGCGACCCAGGCTCAGGCGGCGGTAAAGCCGGTGACCTACTGCTTGAAATAGCCTTTAACAGCCACCCGCTGTATCGGGTTTCAGAAACCGACATTTATCTGGATCTGCCGGTCACGCCCTGGGAAGCGGCCTTAGGCGCTAAAATTAAAGTACCGACACCGGAAGGGAATGTTGACCTGAAAATACCGCCCAATTCCCGGCAAGGCACAAAACTGCGCTTAAAAGGTCGAGGGCTTCCAGCCAAAACACCGGGCGATTTTTTTGTAGTGCTGCAAATCGCGCTGCCGCCTGCCAACACCGAGCGCGCCAAAGTCATCTACCAAAAAATGCAGCAAGAACTTGATTTTAATCCGCGTCTATCTCTGGGGGTATAACGCCAATGAATTCACATGACTTATTGCCAGTGCATACCGGAACCGTCATTGAAGATGACAGTCTGACGTTGGAACAATTGTGCCAGGCTTGCGGCGTGCATGCAGAATGGGTTATCAGCCTGGTTGAAGAAAGCATTATCGAGCCGCAAGGAGATGACGTGCATTTATGGCGTTTTTCAGGAGCCAGCCTGGTGCGGGTACGTTCGGCACTAAGGTTACAGCATGATCTGGGCGTTAATCTGGCCGGTATCGCGCTGGCTCTGGACTTGATCGAAGAACTTGAAAACCTGCGTGCTCAGTTAAAAGTAATGGGCCATGACTGAGAATAGCGGTTCTGTAGATAGCCAATCGGCATTTACACCACGAACTCTGTCTTCCTGGCTTTCATTCATTAATCACAATAAGTAGTTTATACTGAGTGGTAACAATTGTAATAACATTCCCGAGGTGATTTATGGAATTAGCGATTCGCAGCATTGGTAATTCGGCAGGCGTGGTTCTCCCCAAAGAAGTACTTAATCGTTTACGCGTCGATAAGGGCGATAAACTCTATTTAACGGAAACAGAAGACGGTTATAAATTAACGCCCTACAACGAAGAATTTGCTAAACAAATGAGTGTCGCTGAAGACATCATGCGTGAAGACCGTGACATCTTAAAAGCTCTGGCAAAGTAAATGTCCTGGCAATGGATTAGCGCAGAATTAGCATTGGCTATTTATCAACGACAGCTGGCGGAACATAGCGGCTTGTCCGGCATTAGAGATAAAGGCTTATTGGATTCCGCTCTGGCTCGTCCGCAAAACCTACATGCTTATGGCGAAAATGATTTATATGCTTTAGCGGCGGCTTATGGTTTTGGCATTGCGCGTAACCACCCGTTTAACGATGGAAACAAGCGCACTGCATATGTTGTTACCCGATTATTTTTAAAACTGCACGATAACGATATGCCAGGTACACCGGACAATCGAGTGCGGATATTTGAACAGTTGGCGGCAGGTAATATTACCGAGCCGGAACTGGTCGCTTGGCTGAAGAATGGAGGGGCGTAGGTAGTGCTTGCGGCGTCCATGAATGGGCCGTCAGTTCGTACAGAGCCCTTCGGCTACGCTCAAGCGGGACGGGCTTTTTATTCCGGCATCCCTAATCAGCGCCTTGCCGAACGATTTTAAAACACTCAACCGTTCCGTTCATTTCATTGGCTGTCAGCAGATAATGCTCGCCATCCACGACAAAATGGGCGATGCCTTCAGGCGACTTGTCTTCATCGCCGCTAATCTTGCCCAAAGCGACGACTTTAGGATGAACAGGATCAGCCAAGGAAATCAATTCAACCGCACCGGCTCTTTCCATGCCAACGGCAACATACGGTATGCCGTCCAGATCGAAAGCAACCAGCATTTCCGGTTCCGAGCCTTTTTTGTTGCTGCGAAGCTCTGGGTAAACTTTATTAGCGAAGGCAAACTCATCAAGCTGGTTGCCGGTATCGCCTAGCAAGACTCCTGTCGCCGCATCGAAAACACTGACCGAACGACCGCCGCCGGTCGGCTGGCCGTCCATTGGCATAGAAATATCCGAATCGCTGTCGCCTTCATCGGCGGTGACAAAATAACGGCCATTGCCCACCGTGGTAATTCCATCGGGTTCACGCAAGCCCGCCATCGAGTCATCAAAATTTATCCAGCCGTCATAGCGGGCATCGGTTTTATGTTCAGTCACGCCCAGGCCGTAATAGCTGATAACCTGCTCGTTGACTAAATCCACCACTGCCACCGCATTATTTTCCTGCAAGGTTACATAGGCTTTTTTTGAATCCGGGGTAATGGCAATATATTCCGGCTCTAATAAAGCTGGCGAACGGTTTTTTATCGGAATGAATATTTTCTTTTCGCCCTTTGTTTCGGTACCAAACACATCGTGTCCTTCAAAATAACCCAGGGTAACTTTTTTATTTTCAATAACTCCATTACCATCGAAATCCATGCGCTTGCTGATGATGCCATCGCCATTCCAGTCGATTTCCCTTTCCAGGAAGCGTCCGCCTTCGGTGATGACAAAACCCTCCTGATTGGTCATGTTAGCCAGCTCCAGGTTTTTGTGGCTCACAATATGCCCGGATTGACTCAGCCGCACGATTGAAACACTGCCTTCCGGGGTAAAAAATTGCTTGCTTGACGGCTCAAACAAAAAATCTTCGCCTTCATTGGCGATCATCGCAAGCTTGCCGTCTGCGGAAAAAACCACCGCATCCGACCCAAAGCCGATGACGATACGATCCACCAACAGCCCCGTGGTTGCCGAACGAATCTCCAACCTGCCGGGACGGTTGCCGGCATCGATAACCGCAGCAAACAGATCCAGAGAAGGATGAAAGGCAACCGAGGTCAGCTCTTCGCCCTGGCTGAGTTTAAGATTGAAACGCGCTTTTCTGCGCAGGCGCTGAGGATGACTGACATCCAGCACATCCACTTCACCGCTTTCGAAGTTACTGAGCACCGCCCGCAACGTGGATTGCTGCACACTGACGATTTCCGTGCCTTTTGTATAACCCGAATCGTAATGGCTGACCGGCTCTATGCTCCAATGGCTAGTGGAGTTAACAGGAGCCAATGTGCATCCCGCCAGGCATAAAACCGGTACCCATTTCATGATGCGGCTCATTTTTAATACGACTCTCTTTAAGAACATATTTTATCTATCTATCATAAAATCAGCCATCATATACGAAATCTTATCCATAAAAAAAGCCGCACTGATAAATCAGTGCGGCTTTCCAGTATTTAGTCAATTTAGAAATGACCGATGCCTGTAACTGTGGGGGCGGCTTTAGCCGCCCAGTGGCGACTGAAGTCGCCCCCACATCCAGTTGCTTAACTATCAGAATAAAGTTGACTGAGTACTCGTTAATGTAATAGGTTAAAAACCGGGCTTTAGAATGCCAATTGTCCGCGAACCATGAACATATCCAGACTATCCGGCTTTCCACCGCTAACCGTCGTTAATGGAGACTGGCTAATATCTAACACTTTATTGTAGTCTGCCATAAAGCGGATATTATTGTTTACGTACCAGTTAAGCGCAACAGTAACATTGCTCATCTGTCCGCCGTTAACAGCACCACTGTTTAAATCAACTTCCCCATAACGCGTCGCCACTTCCCATGCGCCCCATCCGCCATTTTTCAAACTGAAATTCTTGTTAGGCTCCACTTTATAGAATTTACCTTTTTTGTACTTACGCGATTCGCCGGTTATTGTCCATGAGGCTTCTCCATACCAGCCATCAAGTTCAAGATTGTCAGCGCCATCTTTTCGATCAAGCCAGGTATGGGTGTATTCACCGCCCAATGCAAAAGGTCCATACAGACCGTTAGCTTCCAGTCCCACCATTTTGATGTTATTAATTTTCGAGATATGTCCGGTATCAATCAGTTTCAGGTTAGACATATGAGAAGTTTCATAGGAATATTTTAAATCGTTGTCATTGACCTGATCTTTAGCGTCCGGAGCCTTGTAATTACCGGCGACCCCTAAATGTATAACCTTGGTTTTTTGATTGATCGGCGCATACGTCCAACGGGAGTTAATTGCCCAACCCTCGTCCGCTTTATTATTTTCAGCATTAGGGGCAATTGTATCGCCATAAATACCCACTTGGCCTGTCCAGTTTTTGTTGAGACTGGCGATATTCAGACCGATCGCACGATCCACGGTCGGTTCGTTAAGCACATTCATTAACGAGCGCTCCATAAACATCAAATCGTTCGAACTTTCCTGCAGCTCACGGCTAAATGCCTGCTTTTGTTGACCGAAAGTGATCGCAAAAGGAAGCGTCGCAACATTTAAGCCGTTATATTGCACAAACATATCCTTAACCGTCGCTTTATTATCGGCGAAATCAAGCTGACTTTTAAATTCCCAATCTTTATAGAAAGTGCCTAAGAACTCCATACGTCCACGGCGGATTTCTGTGCCGTCATTGGCTTCAACATGGGTTCTTGTGCCTCTTTTAACCAAATTATCATCGCTGCTGTATGAGGCATCGGCATGGATACGGCCGCCCAATCTGAAGTTAAAGTTTTTATCCGCCGTCTCAAACTGTATGCCTTTTTCATTCAGCTTGAGATTCACTGATTTCGGCCCCGTAGATTCTTCTTTGTGCTCTTGTAATGCTTTAATCGCATTATCTTTTAAGGCCAAATCTTCGCGAATCGCTTTAATTTCCGCTTCATCTAATTTCTCGGCTATTTTCGCAGGAGCATCCTGAACCTTCTCGAAAGCACCCATCAGTTCCCGTCCACGGCCCGGTTCTGCAAAAATTTGCTTGGTTTTGGTATCTACATAAAGATCCATGGCAAAAGCGCCGGATGTGACGCTCGCACCTAAAACGGTAGCGATTGCCAATGTAAGTTTAGATATTTTCATTTTTTTCTCTGGTTGTTGTCGAAAAGGTCGGGGGCAAGAATAAGAAAATTAAATGACAGCTTAATGACAACTTTGTTACAGTTTTGTTACAGAGCAACAACTCATCAAATAATTTGCAAATCTACAACAATCCAAAATTCATTGTTCGGCTTTATTGTGATTCCTAGTAAAAAAACAGCACGTTACTTATTCTCTTTTCAACAACAAAAAATCTATAGCTAGAATGAGCCGTTGCGTCAACATGACGTACTCGAAAAATTGTGAAAGGTTATTGAAAGCTTAAGGGGCTAGGATGATGGTATTTAATGGTTGCCGGCCAAAGACTCACTACCCCTTCAAGAATAACCCGGGGCATCAATGTACGCCCTCTTTAGAACTAAAGGATTATTAACGCGATACACAAATACGCTCAATACGACTACTGTCATCTAAATATGATATTCCTTCCGGAATCCTGGTGTTCTTGGTCGCAATACCATTGAGGCAAACAGCAGCATTACTGCGAGTAAAGCCAAATTTATCGATCATGTCATTATGGAAACAATTGAGGATTTTCTAGTCACCGCACCGAATGACAACATTACGGTTGAAGTCATCGATTTATACGGTAAAGAAAAGATACACACATAAGAGCCTCTATTGGTGCTGAATGAACGAATTAACACTTAAGATATATGGCATCACTAGACATCCATCATTAACAATGTGCTTCGGGCCTTTTCACATTCCGACCCTGAAACACTACCCATCAATTTAATGGATTTATATTGAACCCAAAATTTTCTGTCCAACCCACTAATTTCAGTTCCATGACGCTGTTTGGCTTGAGCCTCTGTAATTATGCGCTGATGTATTGGGCTAATATTTTTCTGGCCAGGCATCTGGCTATCGACGCTTTTGGTGATTACAATGTCGCTATTTCCACTGTCACGCTGCTGTCGACGCTGGCAACCATGGGACTGGAAAAGTACGCCCTGCGTCTGATCGCCCTGTATATCGAGCGCGAAAACTGGCCGCGTCTGCGTGGATTTTTGCTGTTTTCAATGCGGGCTATCTTCCTGTTCAGCATGCTGTTGCTGGGCATACTCGGCTTGGGATTGGAAACCTTTTTGGCCTTGCAAGAGGCTGATTTTCACATCGCAATTGTCATTTACGCCGGCTTTTTGCCGGTGATTGCGCTGTGTTTGTTTTTGATTGAAGTCATTACCGTCTACGGTGTACAAATCCTGGCTTTGGCTTTGTATCGTTTTTTTCTGCCTTCAGTATTTTTGCTGTTGATTATCGCTTTACCCTATGCTCAGCTTAAGGTAAGCGCCGTTTCTGCGGTGCTGTGTTTTGGCACGGCCTGGTGTTTGACGCTGATACTAATGCTGATTACGGCGCGAGCTGCCAGTCCAAGAGAACTTAGACAGGCAAAAGCCAACTCAAAAGGTCGGCGCTGGTGGCTGAAAAACTCGCTTCCATTGTTGATAAGCAGCTTAATGATGACCTTGCTCACCAGCGGCGGCATTATCATCCTGGAAATATTATATCCCTCACAAGCGGAAGTCGGAACTTATGCTGTTGCGATGAACACAGTAGCCTTGATTTCTCTGATCGGCACCTCGACCAATCGTTATTATCTGCCGATGCTGGTAGTTTTACTCGAGCGTCGCGACCAGGATGCTATCAAGGCTTTACTGGGTAAACGCATGCGTTTGATTGCCTGCTTCATCGCAGTTTTCCTGAGTATTATCGGTATTTGGGGACAGGAAATAATTGATCTGTTTGGTGCCAATTATTCTCAAGGCTATCAGGCTTTATTTATCAGCGCATTCGGAGCCGCATTTAGCACCCTATTTTCCGACTCTCCGTATTATTTGCAATTTATGGGGCGCAATCGTTTAGTCGTTAGTTTAATGTCACTGGCTGCGCTTAGCATGATAGCCCTGAGTTTTATTCTAGGGGCTCGCTACGGTTCAACTGGTGTTGCTATGGCTTACGCCGTGCCTACCCTGCTGTTATTTTCCAGCCTGAAATGGCTGGCCTATCGGCATATGCGCGTGCTGTTTGCCGCACAAAAATCGCTGTGATGTAAAGTCCGAACGTTAACAGCCGCTAACTAAATGTTAGGGCTTAGTTTCTTTTAACAAAAAACTAAATACTGATAACTTTAGAACTCATATTTGATTAGGAGCCTGTTCATGGAAATTAAATCAGAACAACCGTTAAACTACTCAGCGAAAACACCCAAGTCGGCAAATGCCTCTTTCGGTACGCAAGTATCTGAACAAGCGCACGAGAAAAAAAATGAAG
This sequence comes from Methylobacter arcticus, assembly GCF_050917435.1. Lineage (NCBI taxonomy): Bacteria > Pseudomonadati > Pseudomonadota > Gammaproteobacteria > Methylococcales > Methylococcaceae > Methylobacter > Methylobacter arcticus. The sequence goes on along the minus strand of NZ_CP159583.1, from coordinate 42,653 downwards.
CGGTACAGGATCGCACGCCTTTCGGCATGCAGGTATCGCCACAGGCGCAGGCAAAAAAAGCCGATAGTGTGCAGGATTCGGCAGCAGTAACAGCCAAAAAACAATTAAATCAAAGTATCTTGCAGGCATCTATGGAGGTGAGCCTGAGCGCCGGTAATAATCCGGCAGCCTTATTATTCAAGACTGCACTAGAGGGTGTTAATAAAGCTTTAGCCGGTGAACTGGGCACCAATGCCATTCAAAAATCGTATGCTTCGGGTCTCGATGTATCGCCGCAAGCCACTGCCGATCGAATTGTCCAACTGAGTACGGCTTTTTTTGATCGGTATCAGGCTAATCATCCCGAACAAAGCACTGAAGATGCCCTGCACTCATTTACCGCGTTAATTGGCGGCGGCATTGATAAGGGCTTTAAAGAAGCTCGAGATATTTTAGAAGGTCTTAACGTATTAAAAGAAGGCAATATCGGCAGTAATATTGATGCGACTTATGAGCTAGTACAAAAAGGATTAAACGCTTTTGTCGAAAACTATAAAAAACCGGCTACCTTAGAATCGGATACCCCGGCTTAAGTTGGGCAACATTGCCATGGCAGACATAAATGTGTATACGCATTGCATGCAAACAGTGAACGAATGTTAACTTTATTATTTGGAAATAAGCTATGCAGCAATTTACTTTAAAAACAGGTCAAACCATCGCCTTTGTTATCGCGGCAATGTTAGCGACCGGGTCAGCTCTTGCCGACAAGCCTTCACGGGGCGATCATGGTAAAGCCGACAAACACCAGCGGCAAGAAAGTCAAAAACGTAGCTCTGATCGAGGTCACGATGACCGGTCATTTTCTAAAAAAGGCTCAAATGGCTTTAGAGATCAGCACTATTTTGGTGACCGGCACCGAGCCGTAATTCATGACTACTATGCCGGACAGTTCAGTAGCGGTCGCTGTCCGCCAGGGCTTGCCAAGAAACACAACGGTTGCATGCCCCCCGGACAGGCAAAACAGTGGACTGTAGGTCGACAGCTACCGCGTAACGTCATTTACTACGATCTGCCGCCGACAATCCTTATGCAGTTGGGGCCGCCTCCGCCCAGGCACCGTTATGTGCGGGTGGCGGACGACATTTTGTTAATCACGATTGGAACGGGGCTAGTTATGGATGCCATTTCGGATCTGAGTTGGCGTTAATGGCCTTATTCCGGACTGTTTGCCGTATAGCTTTGCACTCCACTCTTATATCAGGGTTGGAGTGCATCCCAAACCGGTTGCAGAAGGATCAAACATTGCGACTCAAATATTCTGCGCCAGAAAACTGAAAAGCTTGCCAGGAAATAAAACTCGTCATTGCCCCAAACCTTAAATTGACTGCCTAGCTGCTGTGATAACCACCGCTCCATAACCTGAACCTTGAATCAAAAAAACGTCCTTGGCGAAAGGCGATGCCAGCAGCGCGTTTTTAATGACTGCGGTCAGGTGAGCAACCAGGTTTTCGGTTTTATTGGAGCTGTGCAGGATGCACATGGGGATTTTAATTTATCGTAGGGGCGATTCGGTAGGTCGCCCTGACAATGCATAATGTTTAAATAAGGGCGACCTGCCGGATCGCCCCTACGGCCTCCACAGTGATAACGGGGTTATCAATTCCCCAAAATAGCGGTGCCGAATATTTTCCATATACGGTTACGGCATTTGTTAAAAATCAGCTGAGTAATTTTTGGTTCTACGGTATTATCACATACCCTTTACTTACCCTTAACCAAAATCAAGATAGCCTTATGACTCAAGATGAATTAAAACAAAAAGTGGCTCAAGCCGCTTTACTCTATATTAAAGACGTTGCCATAGTCGGCGTAGGCACGGGTTCTACCGTTAATCACTTCATTGATTGTTTGGCCGATTTTAAGGCCGATATTGAGGGAGCCGTTTCCAGTTCAATCTCGAGTACCGAACGCTTAAAAAAAATCGGTATTCCGGTATTTGATTTAAATGCAGTGGGTACGCTGGATGTGTATGTGGACGGAGCCGACGAGGTCAATCCGCACAAATACCTGATTAAAGGCGGCGGCGGCGCATTGACTCGCGAAAAGATTATTGCCGCAGCCAGCAAGAAATTCGTCTGTATTGCTGATGAAAGCAAATGTGTCGATGTGCTGGGCGCCTTTCCGCTGCCGGTTGAAGTCATTCCGATGGCCAGAAGTTATGTTGCCAGAGAACTGGTTAAATTAGGCGGTCAACCGGTGTGGCGGGAAAATTTTATTACCGATAATCACAACGAAATTCTCGATGTGCATAATATGAATATTGTCGATCCGATCAAACTGGAACAAATCATCAACAACATTACCGGTGTAGTTACCGTCGGTATTTTTGCGATGCGTCCTGCCGATGTGGTGTTAATCGGCAAAGGGAATGAAGTCGCTACGCTTTAAAATAGTCGGCAAGCCGGGGCAACAATGCCCCGGCTTGTGCTCCGCCATAATGCCATGAATGGCGTTTAGCGGGACACAAAAGCAGCCGCTTTAGGCAAACTTTCTGTCCATCCCCTCATTCCTGCCCTTCCAACTATTCTGCTGCTGAAGCTCCAGAAACAACGGCTTTATCCTCATAAATTCCGGTTAATTTGCGTTTGAATTCGTCGGTAATCAGCCGGGCATCCTGCCGGGTGCCGACCACGCGCGGGGTAATCAATACCACTAATTCAGTTTTATTCCTTTTTTTAGTGGTGCTGCCAAACAACGGCCCGATTACCGGCAATTCATGCAAAAAAGGAATGCCGGATTTATTATAGGTGTCGTCATCCTTAATCAGTCCGCCCAACACAATAGTCTCGCCACTTTGCACCGCAACGGAACTGGTAATTTCCCGAGTTGCTATCGTGGGCGAGTCAATTCGGCTGCCACTACCCTGTTCTTTAACGTTCTCGACACTTTGTTCGATTTCCATAATGACTAAACCATTGGCGTTTACTCTGGGCTTAACCGTTAATTTCACCCCGGTTTTACGCTGTTGTATGGAACTGGTTTGCAGAAGATTATTGACATTGATAGGGTCGCTTGTTGTGGGAATGGCGGATGATTGGGAGGTTCTGATAGGCACTTCGTCACCGACTTGGATATTGGCCTCCTGATTGTTCAACACCATCAACGACGGCGAGGAAATCACGTTAACATTGCCATCGGTAGCTTCGGCACTTAATAAGGCCTTAATAGCACCCGAGTTTTGCAACAAACTCAGCCCGCCTGTTGCAGAGGCCGCAGCAGCTGTAATGGCAAGATCACTGAGTTTTGCTCCAGATGAGCCACTGCCAATACTGGTATTGCCTTCTTTAAGAAACCACTGGATTCCGTATACCAGGTTATCCGTTAGTGTCACCTCGGCTATGGTCGCATCAATCAACACCTGCAACGGCATCGAATCCAGTTGTTTGATAACCGGCCTGATCACTTCATACTCCTGAGCGGTGGCGACAATAATGACCGAGTTATTGGCTTCATCGGCGATTATTCTGACCTCGCCGACATCAGATACCTTAGCGTCTCCGGTTTCGGTATTACCGGCGCTTGTTTTTTTGGTATCCGTTTGTTTTTTTGTGGTTATTTCAACCGCTTTTGTTCCCGGTGCAACTTTCGCCGATTTATCCTTTTTTTGCGCACCGGCAAAAATTTCATTTAAGGTATCTGCCAGTTCCACGGCATCAACATGCTGAACCTTATAGACATTAACACCACCGCCGGAAGCGGTATTGGCACGATCCAGCCTGAGGACCCAGCTTTCAATATCCTTTAAATACCGCGCCTGATGAGTGATCGCCATGACCGCATTCAAACGTTCGATAGGAATAAAGCGAAAAAATTCAGTCTCATCCCCTTTGGCTTTTTTGTTAAACACCTCTTCCAATTCTTTAATAATGGTTTCCGCATCAACATGCGTCAACGGAAACAGACCGAAAGACCGCCCCTTCAACACATCGATATCAAAGGTGCTGACCATATCCATGACCCGCGCCAGTTCATCCGGAGTGCCGGAAGCGATCATGATATTGCGGGCGCCATCAACATTGAGTATGGTCTTTTCCTGCACCAGCGGTTTGATCACATCGATAAGGTCTTGTACCGCGACATTTCTGATCGGGATAACCCTGACTTGAAAGCCCGTCCTGCCGGCCGCACCGGGAGCTGCAAAACTGGAGCTGTACAGGGCTTCGCTATCAGGTTCGATATGGTAAATACTGGCGTCCTTAATCAGCACCGCATTATTCATGCGCAACAGCATTTCAAGCGTAGGGATTAGCTCGTCTTTACTTAGGGGGTCGGTGGTTTGCAAAGTGACTTTGCCTGCCACTTTGGGGCTGAGCACATAGTTCTGCCCCAGTATGTCGCTTAAGATAACTTTGGCCACTTCGCCAAGATCCGCTTCATCAAAATTCAGGCTGTAGGTGCCTTCGCCGCCTCGTTTTGTGTTTCTATGCTGCAGGGTCGTGTCCGGTACAAACCGGTTGGTACCGGGAAACAATTCAGGCTTGGCCTGCGCTGTTTCAGTAACCGATGCTTTGTTTTGCAGCTCTTTATAAATCACATCGGTTTGCTCGGTTTTCACCGGCGTCAATGGTAATTTAGCGACCTGCTTCGGGCCGAGTAATTCACAACTTGATAGTGTTAAACCCATGATCACGAAGCAAGATGCTGTTGATATTTTTTTTACATTAGTCATTATTCTTGATTCTCGGGTGAGCTTTCGTTGGTATTTTCAGCAGGTTCAGGCGCAACGGGTGGAGTAGAAAAAGGCGACGGAGCAGGAGCAGGTGTAGCCGGTATTGCACCATTTATCCTTTGTGGCAGTGCTTTTAATTTTGGTTTTCGAAGCAGCAGTTCTTTCTCTTTATCGCCTTGTTTGAGCATAGCTCTGTCCTTATTTATTTCGGTCAGTTTCCATCCGTCAACCTCGTCTCCTACGGTTATTTTTCGAAAGTTGTCTTTGGCAACTCTTGCTTTAGACCGGCTAAAGAGTCCCGATACGTTTTTTTGAGTACCGTAAACGCCGGTCAGCTCCCAATCAAAACTTCCCGATTTAGCGGCCGCTTGCTCTGCCTCGGAACTCGGCTCATCGACAGGTTTTCTGCCTTTAATAAATAACGGCCTGGCAACCAGGTCGACATAACTGTCTTCCGGCAGTTTTGCCAGTTCTATTACGGGCAACTCATCTGTTTTATAATCTTGCGGTTTTTCCGAGCTTATTGACGTTAACAAACGGTGCCGCATATAGCTTGCATACAACCACTCCCCGACAATGATCAAGCACAAGCTGATGCAGGCAGATACCAGCAATTTTATGAGTTTTGTATTCATTACGATTGCTTTCTCATAAAACTAACGGCCTGAAAATTTATATTTAATTCGTTACTCGGTTCAATCTGTCGCGTTATCCTGCTTCTTACGCCGCGCATCGGCCTTATATCTAGCTGATTAATAATAATCAGCGGGGTTGATGTTTCTATCTTGTACAGTACCGCCCGCAACATTTCGCTATTGCCCGTCATTCTTACGCTGACGGTTATCCGGTTAAATTCATTTTTGGTGCTGACAGGTAGCGCCTGGGTGCTGCTCAATTGTCCGCCTGCCTCCACAATGGTTTTTTTAATGAACTCCTGAACCTCGGCAGAGGCTAAAGCGCCGGTACCCTGCCTGTTCAAAAGCCCGCGCTGTTGATACTGCTCTTTTATCGCATTCATGTTTGCAATGACGGCATCTTTTCCTGCCAAGATCCGCTCATATTGCTGTAGCCTGAAAACAAGATTATTTTTGGACTCGCGCAGCTCCAAACCTTTGTTAACCACCGGCACAATAACAACCAAACCGACTATCAGTATTGCTGCAACCAACAGGCCTGCTGCTAACCATCGCTGCATTTGCTGACTACTGATCTTGTTCACTTGCGCCTCCCGTTCGACTGTGTGGGTGCAGTCGCAGTCGCAATTGCAGGGCTAACGTCAACGGTAATCTGGAACCGCTCCTGCTTGCTGATTTTATCCTGCGTGACCGGTGAGACGAACCGGGCATTGACAAACAATTCAGAGTCTTCCAGAACACCGATCAATGCTGAAGCCGCCGGAGACTCGCCCTGTATTTGCAGATTCCCCTCCGAGTATTGCGCATAGGACAACCAGGTATCGTCTTTTATGATCGCGCTTAAGCTATTCAACATATCGACGACCGTCGGAGCCGCACTTTTCTCTGCTATCAATAGTCGTGTTTCGTCTATCATCGCATCGATCTCCAGCTGCAAAGCCTTAACCTCCTTGGCATCTTTTTCTAGGGTATCGATTTTTTCCTGCAACGCGTTGACTGTCCGATATTCAAACCAGACCGGCAACACCAGCACTGCAGCCAACAGTAAAAATACCGCCGCACTCAGCGCCGTATAAATCAGGCGCGGTGTATTTGCGGTTTTTTCCCGTAGATGTTCAGGTAATAAATTATAGGCATCATAGCGCTGCTCAAGATCATTTGGCGTGGCTTCATAATCAACGAATAACGGTGACATGCCCATGGTCTTGATGTCTTCATACAACGCGTCAAGCGTTTCTCGGGGCGTTAACACCAGCATGACTCGGATTTGCCCCGGTTCATGCTCAGCTTCCAGCTGCTTAACCGAAAAATAAACCTGTTCCGCCTTAAACGGAGTGTAGCGATCAAGTTCATAGGTGACAACCTGGGATAGATCTTCTTTAACCGCAGCAGGCAGGACAAGCTCCTTTTGAATAGCTTCTTGCCCCGTTAGCCGGAGTATTAAATCCGTTTTAGCCAGTCTTCCATCTTTGGCCAGCAAGGCTTTATATTGCGCTATACCCGATGCGTTGCGCTCCAGTATTGCCAAAGGCTCGATTTGTCCGTCAGCCGCGCCAGTTCCCGACTGGCTTGCGGCATACCCACCTTCCCTGGCGGTAACATAAGTCAGCGCTAACCGATTGTCTTCGGGACGAACGATAATGCAACCCTGCTTCTCATTAACCAGCTGCCTGATTTTTTCAGGCACCAGAAAGTCAAGTTCGCGCAGCCACCAGCGGAAGAACTTTTTAACATCCAGATTAATTGTTGAATTCAGGTTCGCCATACTGTCCCACTAGTAAATCATCTTTTTCGTCTGTAAATAATGAACCATCGCCATCGGCATTGCGCTGCCATTTTAAAACCTGAAAAGGTGTCGACACCTGACTATCCGATTTTTTTATCAGCGCCTTGATGACGGCCGTTGTACCATCATTCAACCGTGCTTCGGTAACAACCGTAATCGCACCTTTTTGTTCTGCCCCGTCATTAACCGCTGTTACCGGCAGGCTCTGACCCGTTTGCCCGGATGCCATACCTAAATTAGAGGCTAACGGAACTGCCGGGGCCGGTAAGCGGTTTATCGCGTTTTCCCGCCTGGCTGCAATATAACCCTCTATTAACCCGGAATCTACTTCCGGTAACACCTGCAAAACGTCTTTGGCCGCCAGAGTCAAATCAACCTTAGCCTGTCCCGAGTCGACCGTGACCAAACTTTCAAGCCAATGGTAGACCTGTTCATTCATGCCCAATACCAGCTGTAATTCCTCAATGGACTGAAACGGCTGGTTGCGAGGCTGGTAACTTAATCCCGCCTCTTTATATTCTTTTTTCTCCGCGCCCTCTATGCGCACCAGATCATCCTCATCACGCCAATCGAGAATCGAATTGACCAGCTTGGTTTGTGCCTCAGTCTCCACCGGTGCGTAAGCTATAAGCCCTTGCAGCAGTATCTGATCCGCTCTGTTTATATCCACCTTACCGGTCTCAGCTAACAACCGGATTCTGACTGCAGACTCTGCATAATCAATTTGGTAAATACTGCCGTCGGTATGCCAGCGTTGACGCTGATCGGGATTCAATAACATCAGCTCGGCAATCGCCAGCCCCGATTCTGCAACAGCCATAGCCTGAGCATTAGTACGGCTGCCAGTCACAATAGCCGCCTCCCGCCGCATACTCAGAGCAAAACTCCCGGCCATGATAGTTAACAGGCTCAACACCCATAAAACCAGAACCAGGGCGAAGCCCTTTTGCCTGATCAATTGCTATCCGGTGACGATACGGCACCATTTGCCGTATCGGTTTCAGCGCCTGCGCCTGCCACTTTAAGCGCGATGATCATGTCCGGCCAATAAATGCCATTGTCAGTATTGATGCTGATTTTGACCAATCGGGGTTGAACGTCTTTTTCCAGCCATTCATCCTGCCAAGCCCCTTCGCCTGAATCATCAACACCAAAATAAGCCAACTCGAAATCGTTGATATGTTTTAATAAAACCACCTCTTCTTGATGCCATTCTTCACCCTCAGCCACCGGATAAAACGGCGTTAACGTCACCTTAATATCCTGCTCGCCATCTTGTTGCTGAGTTTCTATCGAAAACAGCTGCATACCTGTTCTCCTGGCACTTGCGGGAAAAGCCGAGACAAACTGCAAGGACTGTTTTTTACCCTGGAAAGAGAACGTTTTATCCTTGTTTTCAGTCGCTGCGCCAGTTCCGGATTGGCTTGCGGCATTCGTATCATCCCTGGCGACCGCCGCACCAGCTCCCGGCCGGCTTACGGCATACCCACCATCCCTAGCGGTAAAATCGTCCCATAAAGGAATGGCCGAGGATAAATGCCGCTGAAAAAAATTATAAACGACTGCGGCTTCATTCACTTCGGCTATCTTGCTTTCTCCTTGCTCCCAACTTTTGGCGCAAATACTCAAGCTGCTGAACAATAACACCACCATGATACTTAATAGCGTCATGGCGATTAAAACTTCAATCAGCGTAAAACCGGCCGCGGCTTTCAGTCTTGATGCGCCAATGAGAACAGGGTACTTCGCCCTTCGCCCTTTGCCTTTCGCTTGGCTTTTGCCGCTCATGACGTTTTATTAACCAGTTTTAAGGTGATGAGTTCAACCTGCCTGCCATCAACGCGGGCATTATTATCACCCCAGCTTACTGTAACCTTAATCTTAAAAAGCTCTGCCGCCAGGGTCGTGACATCCACATTCTCAGCCATGAATTGAAATGGACTGACCGACACCCGCCAATGATATTTTTCATTTTCCAGCCCGGTAGCTTCGCTTGGTTTCAAAGGCGCTTCTACACCGGTTTTGGCCATTAACGCTTCGGCAATTTGCACGGCGGCGGTATATTCCTCGGCAACAGCGGCAGTATTCACACCGGCAGAAAATATTTTCAGCAAAATGCCGAGTGCAAGCGCCAGGATTGAAAACGCAATCAGGATTTCCAGTAAAGAAAAGCCGCTTTGTTTATTTGCTTTCAAGCTCAATTTGCCCGGTTAGCCAGTTTATATCGATTTTCCACGATGTCTGTCCTCGTTCCAGCGTGATTCTTCCTCCGGTTGAGGAGCCATCGGCAAAAAAACGAATGCTCGCCGAGCCTTCACCGCTTAATTCGGCTTGCCCAGTGACCACAGTAATATCGATAGTCTCGGGTATTTTATACAGTTTACTCTTACCGCTGACAGTGTAATTTTTGTTGCTAAGATCCATAGCCACTGTGGTTTCTTCGCGGGTCATTAAAGCCTGTCCTCGGGCATAGCGTAAGGCTGAAACCATATCCCTTGCCGCCGCCCTGATTTCTGTAGAGTCACTGCCTGACGACAGATTAAGACCGATGACGGAAAAACCCAGTACCACGACAAAAAGGACTACGACCAGCTCCAGCAGAGTAAAGCCGTGCTGCGCATGGCTTTTTGCCTTGTACCTTTCGCCTTTCGTCTTATCAATCACTCCCAACTAGCAATATCCTGATCTTCGCCTTCGCCACCTTCCTTGCCATCCGCCCCTAAGGTATACAAATCGAATTTTCCGTGCTCGCCGGGAGCCACATAACGATATTCCTGTTGCCATGGATCCAACGGCATTTTGGATTTACGCAAATAAGGGCCATTCCAGCGGTTAGCCTTATCGGGTGATTCAATCAAGGCCATCAAGCCTTGCTCGGAAGTCGGATAGCTACCCAAGTCCAGTTTATACATATCCAGAGCGGCCGCCAGATCTTCAATTTGCACCCTTGCCGCTTTGGTTTTGGATTCGCCCATATGCTTCATGACCTGCGGCCCGACTATCCCGGCCAACATCGCAATAATGCCTAACACGACCAATAACTCAAGTAAGGTAAATCCGCGCTGATGCGGCGAGCCGACATTATTCGCCTTTCGTTTTTCGCCTTTCGCCTTGAATCTTAATAACTGTTTCATGATGTTTTCCTAGTTTTAAAAAGCCAAATCATTAACGCTCAGGATAGCCAGCAAAATCGACACAATGATGCCCGCAATCATCAAGCCTAAGGTAATGATCAAAGCCGGTTCCAGCAATGCCAGCATCCGCTGTATTGACACCCTGAGCTGTTTATCGTAAATAGTCGCCACACGCAACAACATTTCTTCCAGGCGTCCGGTTTCTTCGCCCATTTTTATCATTTGCATGGCCATTTTGGGAAATATGCCTTTCTCCAGCAAAGCATCCGACATATTTTTACCCTGCTTTAACTGCTCCTCGGTATCTTGAATAGCCGCCGCCAAAACCAGATTGTCTACCGTTTCACGCACGATAACCAAAGCCGCCAGTATCGAAACGCCATTACCCAATAAAGTGCCCAGTGTACGACTGATGTTGGCGGTTTCCTTATGCAAAATAATCGTCCCGGCCAGCGGCAGTTTCAAAAAACGGCCATCCCAAACCTTCTTTTTGACCGGATCGGCCAGCTGAAGATTCATATATCCGGTAATCAAGACAATGCCTAAAGTCAGTATCCACCAATAGCTTTGCAACCAGTTTGCCAGTCCCACTACAATCTGGGTCGATACCGGCAACGCCTTGCCCGCGCTTTCAAACATTTCGGAAAACTGCGGCACCACAAAGGTCAGCATCACAAAAAGCGAAGCCAGCGACATAATCAATAAAATGGCCGGGTAGATCATCGCGGTGCTGACCGTTTCTTTTAATTCCCGAGAGCGCTCCAGATATTCGGACAAGCGCGTCAATACTTCGCCCAGACTGCCGCCCGCCTCACCGGCGCGGATCATGTTCAGATAAAACTTGCTGAAAATACCGGACTGTTTTTCCAGTGCATCGGCCAGCGTAGATCCGCCTTTTACTTTATCCAGAACCCGACCGATCAACTTGCTCACCCGCTCATTGTCTTCAGTCAAGTCGATCAACACCAGCAGGGATTTATCCAACGGCAGGCCGGATTCCAGCAAGGTGGCCAATTCGCCGGTGAACAAGGCGATGTCTTTTTGCGATAATTTGGACTGCTTTATGCCCAGCCTTAAACCCAGAAACGATTTGGCGCTGGCTGGCACGACGCGAATAGGGATATAGCCTTCCGTCTGCAAAGTCGCAATCAACTGCTGTTCATCAACCGCGTCCCTGACGCCCTCTTCGGTTTCGCCCAGACTATTAACGGCTTTATAGGCAAATAACATTAGGTTTCCGACGTGACCCGCAGCACCTCTTCCAAAGAGGTAATGCCTTGCAGGGCTTTAATCAGGCCGTTTTCATACATCGTGGTCATCCCTTCTTCAATAGCAAGTCGCTGAATAGCGCCGGCTTCTTCATGCGCCATAATCAATTTACGCAGAGGATCGGTCATTTGCAAAAACTCAATAATCGCCAACCGTCCACGGTAACCCAAGCCCCCGCAAGACGCGCAGCCAACCGGTTTGTATAAGACAATATCGCCCGCCGCGCCAGTTCCCGACTGGCTTGCGGCATAGACATCATCCCTGGCAATATCCGGCGTAAACCGTCTTAACCTCATGCCATCGATAATGTCCGGGGTCGGCGTATAGCGCTGCTTGCACTCAGGACACAGCTTTCTTACCAGACGTTGCGCCAAAATGCCGTTGACGGTGGACGTGAGCAGATATTCTTCAAGACCCATGTCCAGCAATCGGGTGACGCCGCCGGCGGCGTCGTTGGTATGCAGCGTCGACAACACCAAATGTCCGGTTAATGCAGATTGCACAGCGATTCTTGCCGTTTCCAGATCGCGCATTTCACCAATCATGATCACATCGGGATCCTGGCGCACGATAGAACGCAACGCCGACGCAAAGGTCAGGCCTATTTGCGGTTTTGCCTGAATCTGATTGACTCCGTCCATCTGGTATTCGACCGGATCTTCAACGGTAATGATTTTTCGCTCGGAGGTGTTGAGCTGTTTTAACGCGGCATACATCGTGGTAGATTTTCCGCTTCCGGTCGGACCGGTAATCAGGATAATGCCGTGCGGCTGAGCCAGTACATTGATAAACTGCTGTAAATGTTTTCCGGAAAAACCCAGCGCGGCAAAATCCAGCACGGTATTTTCCTTGTCCAGCAAGCGGATCACCACGCTTTCGCCATACATGGTCGGTATCGTCGAAACCCGCAAATCCAGCTCTTTACCTAACATTTGCACCTTGATGCGGCCATCCTGCGGCAAACGGCGTTCGGCGATGTTGAGCTTGGCCATGATCTTGATACGTGAAATCACTGCTGCGGTCGATTTAACCGAAGGCGCATTGATGTCCTTCAACACGCCGTCGACGCGTAACCTGACTTTTAGCGATTGCTCGAAGGGCTCAATATGAATGTCCGAGGCCCGGGTTTCAATCGCCCGCTGCATGATCAGATTGACCATTTTGATCACCGGCGCTTCGCTGGCCAGGTCTTTTAAATGCTCCAGGTCTTCTTCGCCCAAATCATCGACAGTCAGATCGTCAACGAGTTTATCCATTTGCGACCGGCCTTCGCCATACTGCACTTCCAGCGCCGCATCGATTTCCGAAAGCAGGCCGACTTTGGGGATGATGTTTTTTCCGGTCGCCAGCTTTAACGCATCAATCACAAACCGGTCTTCGGGGTCCATCAGCGCAACGGTAATATCGTCATTTTGACTCAAACCGATGACATGGTAGTTTTTTAAAAACCGTAGCGGCACCGTTTCCGGCAGTTGCACTTCCAGCGGATACTGCTCCGGCGTAATTTTTTCAAACCGGCCCGATTCAACAAAAGCGTCAGCCACATCCAACTCCGAACACAAGCCAAGCTTAACCAGCAACTGCGGCACAGTTTCCGAAACCGACGTCTTTTGCACGCGCTCAACTTTTTTCAATTCTGCAACAGAAAGTTTATGCTTATCCTGCAAAACGCTTAGCAACGATTCATATGCCATTTTTTCAAAAAAACCGGTTGATAGTGTAGTGAGTGTCTGTAGGTTAGAGCGTTCAACTTATTCAATCAATAAGTGCTATCACTTATCAGATGACTCTGTTGTTTAGCCAAACATTTTATATTAACAAAGCCCCCAGTATTTTTTAATTCCAATCGATTTTCTTGGGATCAAGATTTTCTGCTTTTCAGTTGGGCTGTGTTGTTGTGGCGCTAAAATACTGTTTTTTGCTGAAAACAACCCTAAAAAATTTTCCTACTCGATAGTTGCCTGCAACATTGATGTTCTTAATCGAATAGTCCATTTATACAGATTGACGATTAAACCCGGCTTAAACACATTGATGACACCAAAAAACCGTAGTTTACCCTTTTATTTACAATCCCAATAACAACTTCGCCTGCGTAACAATGACCTGTTCATCAATGTCCTTAATCGAATAATCCTGCTTGTTGAGCTTATACGGATTGACGATAGACGCAGACTTGACCACTTTATTCATGTCAGTTTGATAAACCCGGCTGACCGGGGTCGGGCCGAAAATGGTGATTGACGGTCGATTTAGCCCCCAAGCCATATGGGTCGGTCCGGTGTCGTTGCCGATCACTAAATCGGCCTTGGCTATCAGCGCTTTCAGGCTGTTCAAATCCAGCTTGGGCATGACTTTGATCCGGTCGGATTGCGTCGCCATCCACTCTGCTGCGGCTTTTTCCTGATCGCTGCCCCAGACGACCAGGCAGTTTTGCTGCAAGGCCTCGGCGATTTTTACAAACCTGGCGGCCGGATAATTGCGGCTGTCCCAGGTTGAACCTATCACCAGCACGATATTAAGCCGGTCTTTTAACAGGAAATCGTATATTTGCGGATCTTCGTTGCTGAAAAACAAAAACGGCTGTTTGTTCAGGATTTGCTCGGTGCTGATATTTATTCCTAAGGGACTGGACAATATCAACGCATTTCTGTCGAGGGTATTGGCATCGTAAGCGCAGGCCACTTTGACATCGTAAAACCAGGATGCGGCTTTTTCCCTGATCGAATCGGCATCGAATCCGGCGATGCGCTTTCCTATAATCTTGGCGGTAACCGCCGATTTAATCAGTCCCTGGGCATCGATAACCAGATCATAGTTGTTGCTTGCATAGCTGCGCATTTTTTTAAGCTGCTGAAAAATTCCGGCCTTGTTGGTTTTTAAAGCTTTCAGGTTAACCGTTAAAACGTTATCGATGTCGGGATTGTATTTTAAAACGTCGGCGAAGCGTTGTTCAACAATCCAGTCGATCTGAATTTCCGGGGAATGCGCTTTGATATACTGAAGAGCTACCATCGCATGAACGATGTCTCCCAGAGCAGAGAGTTTTACGATCGCAATTTTCATAAAAACATTTTAACTTTGGGCCGTAGGGGCGATCCGGCAGGTCGCCCTTGTGCAAACATTGATTGTAAAAGGGCGACCTGCCGGATCGCCCCTACATTGCCCCCTACGATAACTTAACCGTCAATGGCATCAAGCACCTGCTCAGGCCTGATGCCGGTCAAACATTGGGTATGGCCTAACGGGCAATCACGCTTGAAGCAGGGAGCGCAATCGAGATCCAACGAGACAATCTTGGCCTTGGCATTCAGCGGCGGCGTAAATCCCGGGTCCGACGAGCCGTAAATGGCGATGATTTTTTTGTCCAACGCGGCGGCGACATGCATCAGGCCCGAATCATTGCTGACCACGGTATTGGCCAGGGACATCAAATCGACCGCCTCGGCTAGCGATGTCTTGCCGGTGAAGTCGGTACAAAATCCCGAAGTTTCCCGGTTGATTTGTGCGGCGTCGGCTTTATCCTTATCGGAACCGAACAGCCAGACCTGCCAGCCCTGGTCGATTTTATGCCGGGCGACTTCGGCGTAATACTCGATCGGCCAGCGCTTTGCCGGGCCATATTCGGCGCCAGGGCATAGAGCAAGAATTTTTATCGCCAAGGAGGGTGTGTATGCCGTAAGTCTGTCGGGAACAGACTCGGCGGCTGATGGTGTTAATTTGAATTTATCGATGACCGCCTGTTGCCGGTCTTTGCTGATTGTTAGCGCAGGCTTTGGGCACACCGGCGGCATAGGGACATCAACAGACTGGCCCAAGGCAACAAACCGCTGCACGGTCATAGTCAGCCGGTTTTTATCCAGCTTTCTGGCATCGTTAAGCAGACCCCAACGACATTCGCCGATATAACCGGTACGAACCGGAATATTGGCAAAAAACGGCGGGATTGCGGATTTCCAGGAGTTCGGCAGCAATATGGCCTGATCGTAGCCTTCCGAGCGTAAGCTCAAACCCAGCTTGATGCGCGCCATCAAGCCGAGCTTACCGCGCGGCAAAGGCATCGCGATGGCATTGCTTACTTCGGGCATTCTTTTCAGCAGCGACAAGGTCCATGACGGTGCCAGCACGTCAATTCGGCAATCGGGGTGGGTATTTTTCAGGGCGATAAACAGGCTTTGCGCCATCACCATATCGCCGACCCAGGAGGGGCCGACGACTAGGATTTTTTTTGTGCCTTTGGGGGAATTTGTATTTACGCTAGTCATTTCGCCGTCATTCCGGCAGGTATTAGAAACAGATCAAAAAGTGTCTTCATGTAGCTAAAAACGATTAGCGAAATCTGAAGTTACCCCATCCATGGCAACTGGATCCCGGCACAAATCTGCCTGGAACAGATTTGCATTAATCCGAAGGACGCCAGGCAGGATAGCCTGACGTGATTCCCTGCCGGGATGACGCGTTGTTGAAATACCGACGCCTTGCTTTTTCACAACGAAGATCACAAAGAAAGAAACATAAAACTTCGTGTCCTCGGCAATTGCTCCTGCATTGCTCTACCTCCTGCATCCATGCAGTCGTTCGTGTCTTCGTGGTTAAATTTTTTAAATCCTTTAAGCAACGTAAGTCAACCAGTCGGCATGATCGTCCCGGCGTCCATGCACATAGTCGAAATACAACGACTGCAATTGCTCGGTGATCGGCCCCCGACTGCCGGAACCTATGGTGCGATTATCCAACTCCCTGATCGGCGTCACTTCAGCCGCAGAACCGGTGAAGAAGGCTTCATCGGCAATGTAAATCTCGTCGCGGGTAATGCGCTTTTCAATCACTTCATAGCCTTGCTCTCTGGCAACCGTCATCACCGTATCGCGGGTAATGCCTTCCAATGCGGAGGTGGTTTCAGGCGTGTAAATTTTGCCGTTGCGCACGATAAACAGGTTTTCGGCGCTGCCTTCCGCCGCAAAGCCTTCATGATCCAGCATCAATGCTTCATCGTAACCATTGGCGCGCGCTTCTTGTAACGCCAGAATGGAGTTGATGTAATTGCCGTTGGCTTTGGCTTTGCACATGGTGCTGTTGTGATGGTTGCGGGTATAAGACGACGTGCGTATGCGGATGCCTTGTTCGATGCTGTCCGCGCCCAAATACGCGCCCCAAGACCATGCGGCAACCATCACATGCACTTTCAGGTTATCGGCCCTCAAACCCATGCCTTCGGAGCCTAAAAAACACATGCTGCGGATATAGGCGCTATCCAGGTTGTTCTTGGCGACCGCATCGCGCTGAACTTGATTCAGCTCATCTTTACCATAAGGCATTTTCATGTTCATGATATGCGCAGAACGGAACAGGCGATCCGTATGGTCCTGCATCTTGAAAATCGCCGTGCCTTTTTCCGCGTGATAGGCTCTTATGCCTTCAAACACCCCCAAACCATAGTGCAAGGTATGCGTCAATACATGGACTTTAGCTTCGCGCCACTCAACCCACTTTCCATCCAGCCAAATAACGCCGTCTCTGTCGTCCATCGTCATCATTGTTTCTCCAATATTAAGTTTATTTATTGTAGGGGCGATCTGCCGGATCGCCCCTACTCCATGTATTCATGCCAAATCTGCTCGACTTGAGCGCTTATTTTGGCCACTTCGACCTCGGCGATAACCGCCTTATCCCCTTGTAAAACCTGTTTATGACCGAAATCCCGATAAGTACAGTAAGCATTTTTAAGTGTTTCCGCATCGGCTTGGGACATAAAACCCTGCTGTTGCAAGCCTTCCAGCAATCTGACATTGTCGGTGTAGGTCGTTAACGCTACATTAAAAGCTGCCTGATCTAAAACACCAAATTGTACTATAAACTCAATATCAGCAATACCGCCTTTGCTTTGTTTAAGGTCAAACTGGTTTTTATTGGCCGCCAAAGTCTCGCGCATTTTTTCGCGCATCTCGCGGACTTCTTTTTTTAAGCTTTCAGTATCCCGAGGCAAACTCAAAACCCGGCTGCGAATAGCCTCGTACCGAGCTTTCAATTGCGGATCACCGGCAACAAACCGGCCTCTAACCAGCGCCTGTAATTCCCAAGTCCAAGCCTGATTTTTCAGATAGTCCTCATAGCCGTTAATATGACTGACCAGCAAGCCGGAGTCGCCATTAGGGCGCAAGCGCATATCCACTTCGTAAAGTACGCCTGACAACATTTTGGTATCCAGAATATGTCGGGCTTTCAAGCCCAACCGACCGTAAAACTGGGCGCAGGAAATCGGCTTATAGCCGTCAGTCATCGCATTGCCGTCCTGGCAATCGTACAAAAATACCAGGTCCAGATCGGAACCGTAGCCCAACTCGATACCGCCCAATTTGCCGAAACCGATGACCGCAAAGCCTATGGAAGCATTATCGGCATATCGCCGGGGATGGTGTGTATGCCGCAAGCCAGTTGGGAACTGGCCCGGCGTGGGCGGCAAACCGTGCTTGTCGGTCAGCATCAGCCACGCACGTTCAACAACATGATCCACTATGCTTTCGGCGATATAGGTCAGATAGTCGCTGACCACCATCAGCGGAATGACGCCCATAATATCGGCGGCGGCCACTCTTAGCACATTCAGTTGTTTAAACTGGCGCAGCACCACCATCAGCTGTTCCAAATCCTGTATCTCAATTTGAGCCAGCAAAATATCAAGCTGTTGATCAAGATCGGCTTTTTTTAGCGGCTCGTAAAGAGAGCGAGTATCGAGCAATTCATCGAATAACACCGGATACTGCGCTAAATAAGCGCAAATCCACGGACTGGCCGACGACAGCTTGATCAATTGAGACAGCGCATTCGAATTTTCAGACAATAATGATAAATACACATTCCGCCCCGCTACCGCCTCAAACAAAACCAGTATCCGCAACAAGGTCTCATCCGAGTTATCAACCTGCTGCACGGCTTCTATTAATTGCGGCATCAACCGATCCAGCACGCCCGCACCTTTGGTCGTCATTCTTCTCACGGCGGCGGAATTTTTAAAGTCTTTAATCGCGGCGAGTATGCTGCCGGTGTCTTGAATGCCGCATTCTTTTAGATGCCCCATCAACTCCGACTCATCCGCCACGCAAGCCCAAATTATTCCCGTTCGTGATGAGCCTGTCGAACCATCCTGTTTTGATAGCGAAAAAACGTGGTCGAAGACTTCGTGCACCTGCACTCTTACCTTCTCCAGATCCTGCTTAAAGCTGGTCCAGTCGGAATAATCCAGCGAATACGCCAAACTCTGTTGCACTAAAGGGTCTGACGGCAAATCGTGGGTTTGAAGGTCTTGATATTGCTGGATATGGTTTTCCACCCGGCGCAGAAAACGGTATGACTGTTTTAATTGATCGGCATCGGGTTGCGCCAATAACTCCAGCTCGCCCAGCAGTTGCAAAACATCCAGAATACCGGGTGTTTGCAAGGCTTTTTCATTGCCGCCGCGTATCAGCTGAAAAGCTTGGCCGATAAATTCGATTTCGCGGATGCCGCCCGGCCCCAGCTTGATATTTTCCATGCGGTCTTTGCGCCGCAACTCCTGGGTGATTTGCGCCTTTAACGAGCGCAATTCTTCGAACGCGCCGTAATCGAGATAACGCCGATACACAAAAGGCCTGAACATGGCCATCAGTTGTGCGCCAACGGTAAAGTCGCCCGCGACCTGACGCACTTTGATCATCGCATAACGCTCCCATTCCCTGGCCTGGGTCTGGTAATAGTTTTCCATACCGTCAAAGGTCATGATGATAGGACCGCTGTCGCCATAAGGCCGCAAGCGTATATCGGTGCGAAATACAAAACCGTCTACGGTGCTCTCATCCAGAACTTTAACCAGGCTGCGGCATAGCTTGGTAAAAAACTCGCCATAGGTGGTTTCTTTCCTGTCCGGCAACACGCCGTCTTCAGCGTAGGCAAAAATCAGGTCGATGTCGGAAGAATAATTCAATTCGTAAGCGCCCAATTTGCCCATGCCCAGCACCACGATCTGTTGAGGCGTGCCGTCGGCTAATAATGGAGTGCCTCGCAGCTCGCAGGCCTCCTGATAAAGAAAATCGAGCGCATATTGAATGCAGGCATCGGCTAGATGCGATAAATCGGTTAGCGTTTCCGATAATTCGGCCCAACCGGCCAAATCCCGCCACGCTATCCTGACCATTTCCCTGCGCCGAAAGTCGCGCAGTTTGATCATTAACCACGCCTGCTCCCGGCAGGCTTGCGGCATACACACCATCCCTGGCGATAACTCGGCTTGTGACTCGACAGGCGATGGCGCTAATTTTTCGACATAACTGTTTTTGCCATAGATAGCCGACAAATCGCCGGAATTAACCAGATCGACCAGCAACTCAGGCTTGCGGATGCAGCTCTCGGCAATAAACCGACTGGAACACCAAACCTTGGCAATCGATGCGTTAAACTCAGGCGTTTGCGTAAAATTAAGCTTAAGCTCCTTAACCCGTTCATCCCATTTCGTCAGCGAATCGATGACCGTTGCGGTTAACTGATCCGGTAGCGAAGCACATTCGGCTTCAAGATTTTTAATAAAAGACATGGGCGAAAATCATCAATGTTTCAATCCACACCCGACCTCATCCATCGAGTGACACCCGCCGACAGATAGAGGTCGGCGGATTGTTCCTCCCCGTAAACGAGGAGATTGCCAAAAAGGATAACGATGCGGGTGCCTCTTTGTCAATCCCAAATAATCCCCCTGAAACGAGAGCCTTCAGACCAGCAATGAAATTTGATCAACGACGAAGATGGGTAGAACGCTTCTTGATAAAATGATAAAGTTTGAATAATCTTAATTAAACTATTTACGAAATCTTATGAAAACGTCCGCATTGACAAAAAAAAACTTTATTACTGCATTGATCAGCATGATTATCGCCTTATCAATTACCGGTTGCTCGGATGATAAAGAAAAAACACTAGCCGCGAAACCTGAGACGACTACCGCAGTACATAATCCATTCGATCATTCCCACGACACCCCAGTGACCGATATACAAAAACATAAATTTGAGCATGATTTTGCCAAGCAATGCGTACAAAGAGAACTGAAACATTCATCTAATAAAGAGACTGATGCTGCGCAATATACTCAGCCTTGCCTGTGTATCGCCACATTTTTGATGAAAGATTTGACCGCGGAAGAAGCTGAAAAATTCATCGGCGAGCATAAAAATGCCCAGTCTTTAGTTATCAAGTATGAAAATGCGGCTTATCATTGCCTGCAACAGAATACACATCCTAAAGGACCTGACTTTTCCAGGGCACCTCAGGTTAATTGATTAGTAGGCAAGACCGATTTCCCGGAATAAGCTTGTTCGAGCGACAGCGAGAACAGGCGTTTCCGGCAATACCCATCGACTTATTTCGGCCTACCCAAGTCAGCAACCGTAATAACCGTCTTTTCAGCCAGTTCTTTTAGAATCTGTAAGCCGCCTGCCATAATCATTTCAGGATTGGGATGATGCATTTCTTCGGCAACCTGCTTTAGGCAATCCGTCACTAATACCTGTTCATGCTCCTGAATTATTTCCAGCAATCGGTAAGTGATCGGGGTGATTTCTATAAAATTAACCTCGTCATCCGGATTGCGATAAACGACCAGAAACGTAGCTTGTTCCGGCGCGGCTTCAGGTAAAAAATCGGGCGATATTTTGTGCACCGGATATTGATAAGCTAGCGGCCAAGCCAAAGGCGACAGCCGGATGCGCAAATTTTGCAGGTTATCCGGGTTCTGGTGATAGGCGGGTACGGTTTTCTTGGCGATGGATAAGGCCATTTCCACCCATTCGTAATGCGCCAGTTCCAGCATAAACGGAAAATCATTCGAACTATCCCGCTCGTTTTGCAGGTAATCCAAAAACTCTTCCGGTATTTTTGAAAAATGCGGCGATTGACAGGCATGCTTGGCAAAAAAATCCTGCCCTAGCTGAAACCATTGTTGGTCATCCAATATTGCCTGCAACACCGGAAAATTAGCCGACAAAAAACTGTCGATATTATTAAAAAACAGCTCACGATACATCGCTATGCGCTGTGGCTGAACATCGGCAGGCGGCGGATTGTTTTCAGGATCCCGGATATAGGCTGCAAACTCCAGCTGTTTAGCTTTAAAGTCGACGCTCATAGGGCCTCAGGCAAATTGTCGTGCATGTTGTGCGCCCCAAGCGGTTTGTATGGCGCTGATGGTGTTCACTTCTCTGATTAATTCATCCACCGCCGGGAGATTAAAATCCCGCTCCAACAGCGTCGGAAACACGCCGTAAAGTTCATAAGCTTTTCCCAGTAATTTCCAGACCGGATCGACTACGTCGGCACCGTGGGTGTCGACTAGAAAATCTTCCGCCTCCACATAATGTCCGGCGATATGTGCGTAAGCGATACGGTGTGCCGGCATGGCCTTTAAAAAAGCTTCGGCATCGTAGCCGTGGTTAACGCTGTTAACGTAAATATTGTTGATATCAATCAGCACATCGCAGTCGGCTTCCTCGATAACCGCATTGAAAAAATCGATTTCAGCCATTTCCTGGCCGGGAGCGGCGTAATAGGACACGTTTTCGATGGCTATTTTTTGCTCAAGAATATCCTGAACGCGCCTGATCCTTCCGGCAACATGAGTCACCGCTTCCGAGGTAAACGGAATCGGCATCAGATCGTATAAATGCCCGTCCTTGCTGCAATAACTTAAATGTTCGCTGTAAAACTTGATCTGATGTTCGGCCATGAACTGTTTGACTTCGCGGACAAATTTTTCATCCAGCGGATCGGTGCTGCCTATCGACAGCGATAAACCGTGGCAGATAAAATCAAAGCGCTCGGTCATCGCGCGGAATTGTTTAGCGTATTTTCCGCCGATGGTGATCCAGTTTTCCGGTGCAACTTCATAAAAGCCGACATTTTCGGGAGGCGATTCAACAATCTGACTTAAAAAAGACCGCCGTAGACCTAAACCGGCGCCGTGAACGAGATTTTGGGTTGTGTCCATATGAACACCTTATCTGATTTGATGGGAACGAGAGGACATGATTATCATGCCCTCTCTATACTAATAACGAGTCTTAAGCTTATTTGCCCGCTGCGTCTTTAGCTTTTATTTTGTCGCCGCAAGCGCCTTCTTTGCCTTTGGTCATTTCGCTACAACCTTTCATATCTTCGCCGCAACCTTTCATCATGGCGCCACAAGCGCCTTCTTTAGTTTTGGCCGCATCGCAAGCTTTCATGCCTTCGCCGCATTGAGCGCCACACGCGCCTTCCTTGCCTTTCATCATGTCACCGCAAGCGCCTTCTTTGCCTTTCATCATCGCGCCGCAAGCTGCTTCCATGCCCGGTTTCATTTTGCCGTCTTTCATCATCGCGCCGCATGAAGCTTCGCTCGGTTTTACAGCAGATTTTGCGCTGCCGGTTGTTGCTTTGTTGCCCGCACATGCGCCTTCGGCTGTCTTAGGCTTGTCCATGCCACCCATTGCCGCACCACAAGCCATTTCAGCCGCTTTATCGGCAGCAGCCACTTGCATATACCCGGCAGACATTTCAGTCATACCGAAAGGATTAACTTCGGCATTAACTGCGGTTACAGCAAAAGTTGATAAAAAAGCAACGCCCATTGCAGCAGCTAAAGGGGTTTTATTAATTTTTTTCATGTATTTTGACTCCAAAGTATTAGTATAAATTTCAATCCGTTCCCAGCGGTTAGGCCAAGAAATATCTCGATATCTAAAAGGTATCGAATACCGCTTATCATATCAAAATCGACTGAATAATGAATGAATATCCTCCTATTTGTGGGCGTTAGTTGGGTTACGACTGCAGGGATGCCGGTTTTTCAGAAAGCAAAAAGCTCCCCATGCAGTCATAACTAGATTTTGTATTTACGCCGACTTTTCCTTAAACTCACACAAATCTTCAATTACACAGCTCTGGCAACGTGGTTTTCTGGCCATGCAGGTGTAGCGACCATGCAGAATCAATAAATGATGCGCATCTTTTTTATGCTGTTTAGGCACCCATTTATCTAGTTTAGACTCCACTTCCCGCACATTTTTACCGGGTGCAATGCCGGTACGGTTGGCAACCCTGAAAATATGCGTATCCACCGCAATCGTATGTTGCCCAAAAGCCGTATTGAGTATCACATTGGCGGTTTTTCTGCCAACCCCCGCCAGCGCTTCCAACTCTTCCCGCGTTTCCGGCACCTGGCCTGCATGCTTATCGAGCAATTGCTGACAAAGCGTAACGATATGAGCCGCCTTGCTGTTAAATAAGCCGATGGTCTTGATGTATTCTTTTAAGCCGGTCTCGCCCAGCGCCAAAATGTCGCCGGGCGTATTGGCGACGGGAAATAATTTAGCGGTCGCTTTATTAACGCCCTTATCGGTCGCCTGAGCCGATAAAACCACCGCAACTAATAATTCAAAGTGGCTGGTGAAATGCAGCTCCGTAGTCGGTTCAGGTACGGCTACGGCCAGTCGATCGAAAATTTCCAGCCGTTTTTTTAGATTCATGTTGTTATTGAACTGTACTCGCTAATGTGTCGCTATTCTCAACGTAAAGCGCCCTCTAATTGGCTTTTTCAGCCGCATTCGCCAACATTTTTTTTCTGATAAAAAAAGCCGCGCCGATTGCGCATAGAGCGGGTATCTGATAAACCAAAAAAGCGCCTGTGGGATTTTTAGCAACCATTCCCATTAAAGTAGGAATGACTGCCAGCTTAACCACCCACCAAGTGATCCAATAACCAATCAATCCGGTGATAGCCCAGTTAATAGGTGATTCCCCTTTTTCCTTTGCGGTCATATAAAACCATACAAGAACTGCAATCGCAGCAAATCTAGCCAAATGCAACATTTTTACACCTTATTTTTGATTATAATAAACTTACCGTCGAGTAGACTCAGCGAATAACTTTGCTTAAAGTTGGTATCGTAAACTTAACAAAGCCATAAGACATAAATGTTAACTGACAAGAAAGACGATAACCTAAGCTACACAACTGATATAAGCGGATAATCATATTCCATAATTGATCATCATCAACATTTTTTTACACTAGGAAACTATTGTGGGCAAACCATTTAAAATCATCTTATCGACAATGGCTGCATTGGTTTTGCTGCTGATTGCCACCATCAGCATCCTGCCTTTGATTATCGATCCTAATGATTTTAAGCCTGAAATTGCCGCCGCCGTTAAGGATAAGACCGGCCGTGACCTGGTACTGGATGGCGAGTTAAAACTTTCTCTGTTCCCCTGGATCGGTATTTCAACCGGAAAAATTGCACTGGGAAATGCATCGGGTTTTCAAGACCAAGCCTTTGCAACCCTGGAAGAAAGCGATGTAAAAGTGCGGTTACTGCCGCTGTTATCTAAGAAAATAGAAGTCAGCCGCATAGTCTTAAAAGGCTTGGTTTTAAACCTTGCCAAAAACAAACAAGGCATCAGCAACTGGGATGATCTAACCCGATCCGGGAAGATGCAACCCGCCCCGACTGAGGACGGCGGCAAACAGGATGAACAGCCAACACCCAGTGCCGCGCTGGCAGCTTTTGCTATCGGCGGCATTACTATAGAAAATGCCCGGATTAACTGGAACGACCGGCAAACCGAACAGCGCACCGAAATAACAGACCTTAACCTGAATACCGATAAATTTACCTTTGATGAACCGGCAGGTGTCGCCGTTTCCCTGATCGCTGTAGATACCGAATCCGAGCTGACGCTCGCCATCAAACTTAATACCGAATTAAGCGTTAATCAACAACTTGATATTTTTGCATTACGCCATACCGACCTACAGGTCACTACGACAGGGGAAACAGTGCCAGGAAAAGCGTTAACCACAGCATTAACTGTCGCCGATATAGCCCTGGATTTGGCAAAACAAACGGCGAAAATTTCCGGATTGCAGCTCCAATCGGGCGAGGTGATGCTGTCAGCCGAACTGACCGGCACCGCCATTAAGGATAAACCGGCTTTTCAAGGCCCTGTTAGCATTGCTCCGTTCAGTCCCGCCAACGTTATGCAGCAATTGGCCATCGCTTTGCCAGCGAGACAGGATGCCAATGCCCTAAGCAAGCTATCGATCAATTTTGACTTGGCCGCCACGGCTGAATCGGCGGATCTGAAAAATCTGCTATTGTCGCTGGACGATACCCAAATTAAAGGTTCCGTCGGCATTAAAGACTTTGCCTTACCCGCTATCGTATTTACTTTACAGGCTGATAACCTTGATCTTGACCGTTATTTGCCTCCTGCCGATAAAGCATCCAAACCGATTACCACTCCGGCCATCGCCTTAGCGGTCGGCGCAAACGCTCTGCCGGTTGAAACCTTGAGAAAACTCAATGCCGAAGGCACCGTGTCAATGGACAAACTTAAAGTCAACGACTTGGTTATGCAGGATATCCAGCTCAAACTCAAGGCAAAAAACGGCACGATTAACACCCAACAATCGGTTAATCGGTTTTACCAGGGAGGCTATTTTGGCCATCTCACCCTGAATACGCACGGCGACAAGCCGACACTGACTGTAAACGAGAAAATTGATCATGTGCAACTTGAACCTTTGCTGAAAGACTATCGAGGTGAGGCTCGAATGAGCGGTATCGTAAACGCATCCACTCAGCTGCAAGGACGAGGTAATAAAACTAAAGAACTTAAATCATCGCTCAATGGTCGGTTGAATTTCCTGGTTAACGATTCCGTTATTAAAGGTTTTAATCTGCAACACATCATCGATAGCGGCAAAGCACTCATTAAAGGCTCTGCTTTGCCCACGGACCATAAAAGCGACCAGACATTATTTTCAGCTATGAGCGGTACCGCGACCATCACTAATGGCATCGTCCAAAACAACGACTTTGTTGCCAAATCCTCCAAATTACAGGTCGATGGCAAGGGCAACATAAATTTAGTCTCTGAAGCGCTAGACTATAAAATCGATGCCAAGTTACTCAATACTGACGCGACTGCCGCTGAGCCGGAACAAATTAAAGGTGCGGCAACCATCCATATTGCCGGAACGCTCAGCAAGCCGTCCTATTCGATAGATATAACCTCATTATTAACCGATAAAAATAAAGCTAAAATTGATAAGCTGATCAATAAAATCGACAAAAAATTAGGCCCTGGTGTCGGTGATTTGTTAAAAAACTTTTTAAAAAGAGAGAGTAGGTGATAGGCACAGGGCGAAAAAAGCAGCCCTTAAACTACGCCGTCCTTCACTCTTCGCCCTTCATCTTTCGTCTTTCGTCTTTTAAGCCTTATGAGTCCATCCGCTTTTCAACACAACATTCTCGCCTGGTTTGATCAATACGGCCGTAAAGACCTGCCCTGGCAACAAGAACTAACACCTTACCGCGTCTGGCTCTCCGAGACCATGTTGCAGCAAACCCAGGTCGCTACCGTTATCCCTTACTTCAATACTTTTATAGAAAAGTTCCCCGATGTAGCGAGTTTGGCAAACGCCCCCGTTGATGAGGTTCTGCATCTTTGGTCCGGCTTGGGCTACTATGCACGCGCCCGTAACCTGCATAAAACGGCACAGCTTATTGCCGAACAAGGTCGCTTCCCCGATACGCTGAATGAACTGCTCGAATTACCCGGCATAGGCCAGTCAACGGCGGGAGCCATATTGAGCATTGCGTTTAATAAAAGCCAGCCGATACTTGATGGCAATGTCAAAAGAGTACTGACCCGATTTAAAGCCGTTTACGGCTGGCCCGGCAACAGCGCAGTCAACAAAGAACTCTGGGCAATCAGCGCCAAGCTGACCCCGATAAACCGTGTCGCGGATTATACCCAGGCCATCATGGACTTGGGCGCAACCCTCTGTACCCGCAGCAAACCGGCTTGTGAGGTCTGCCCGCTTAATACCGAATGCCTGGCCAGACGCAGCGATAATATTTCGGCTTTTCCAACCAAGAAACCTGCCAAGATCCAACCCGTTAAGCAACTCACCTTTTTAATGCTGAGCAATACCGATAACCAGATATTACTGGAAAAAAGACCGCCAACCGGCATCTGGGGCGGCTTGTGGAGTCTACCGGAATTCGACAGCATTACCGCTGCACGCGACTGGTGCTTGAGCCACAATATTCCTATTGCCGATCAGCAGACACTGGCAACCCGGCGTCATACCTTTTCCCATTATCATTTGGACTACACGCCGCTATTAGTCCAATGCTCAGATAACCCTATTAATTTTGTGATGGAAGCCAATCAAACTGTCTGGTATAAAGTTGGGCAGCTTAATAAACTTGGCTTAGCCGCACCGATTAAGCTGCTGTTGCAATCACACACGAGAATAAAATGACTAGACTGGTTAATTGCGTAAAATTGGGAATAGAAATCGAAGGCTTGGATGCACCGCCATTTCCGGGACCTAAAGGTCAGGAAATATTTGAAAAGGTATCCAAACAAGCCTGGAAAGAATGGTTAGCCAAACAAACCATATTGATTAATGAGGGGAAATTGGCCAGTTTTGACCCGAAAGCGAGGGAATTTTTGGCAGAAGAGCGAACCAAGTTTCTGTTTGAAGATAACAATGACATGCCGGAAGGCTATGTACCGCCGAAAGACTGATGATGTTAAAAAGTCGTTACGGATTATTCCAACGGACGAACACGAAGAAAACGAGGAAAACGAGGCAATCCTTTATTGGTCAGGCCGTTGTAGCGATAGCTAATCACTGTGCCGATTGGCGGAGGGTTTTCACGCTGCTTATCGCTAAAGCCGCTACCGATGCGAAAGCGTAACCCGGCCGCCGTTTCAACCTGAAGCGCACCTAATCTTTTGGCATTGCGCCCCGTTCCCGGTCTATGCGCCACCACGCGAGCTTCGGCATCGTCAAACGGTTTGAGCTTGAGTAGCGCGTTTGAGCGACCGGTCTGGTAACCGGCATCGGCGCGATGCAGCATCAAGCCTTCCCCGCCTTCGGCTACCACCGCATCGAACTTGTGTCGCAACGCATCCGCATTACCGACACGAAACTGCTCAACCGGCGTCAGCCACGGCACACTGGCTGCTTGGCTGATGCGCTGCATCTCAACAATACGCGCAGAAAAATCACCCGGCATATTGGGCAGCTCAAAAATACGATAGTGGATCTGCCGCCATAAAACATCATTTGGCGCCTGTTGACGCACTGCGCCGGAAACGGCTTCAAAGCGGTTGCGGCCCATCCAGAGTTCGCCGTCCATGGCATGCTTGGGGAAACCGGCGATATACCAGGCCGGCGCATGAATTAAGTGGCCGTTGCGCGTGCGCAGCTGTGCGCCATCCCATACTGCACGCACTCCATCCAGCTTTTCACTGACCCAGTATGCCGAAGGCTCCAGATGCTCATCCCAGCTATTAGCAAGCAATACGTCCAGCGCCTGCGCGGAAAAAGCAAAAATACATAGCCACAACCCGGCCAGCAATCGGGCATAAGCTAAAACCGCTTTTTTACGCATCGACGGCTTCGATCAATTGTTAGCATAGCTCGGCTACCGTCTTATCTAACAGCAAAGATGCTATATTTTAAGAGATTTTATAGATGATGCTCAAACACTACCGCTTCATCGAATCAAAAAATTCTGCATTCGTTTTAAAATCTTTAAGCTTGCCGATCAAAAATTCTGAAGCCGCCGTTTCATCCATGGGCTGAAGAATTTTGCGCAAGATCCAGGTTTTTTGCAAGGTATCAGGATCAATCAGATACTCTTCGCGGCGCGTACCGGAACGATTGATATTAATCGCCGGGTAAATTCTTTTCTCGGCAATCTTGCGATCCAAATGCAACTCCATGTTGCCGGTACCCTTGAATTCCTCATAGATAACCTCGTCCATTCTCGATCCGGTATCAACCAACGCAGTGGCAATAATGGTCAGGCTGCCGCCCTCTTCAATATTTCGCGCCGCCCCGAAGAACCGTTTCGGTTTTTCCAGCGCATTTGCATCAACACCACCGGTCAATATTTTGCCTGACGATGGCACAACAGTATTATAAGCTCTGGCCAGACGCGTAATCGAGTCTAACAAAATGACTACATCGTGTTTATGCTCGACCAATCGACGCGCCTTTTCGATCACCATTTCTGCAACCTGTACATGCCGGGTTGCCGGCTCATCAAAGGTGCTGGAAATGACTTCGCCGCGAACGCAGCGCTCCATTTCGGTGACTTCTTCGGGACGTTCGTCGATCAACAACACAATCAGATAACATTCAGGATTTTGTTCTGCAATCGCCTGAGCCAGGCTTTGCAGGATCATGGTTTTACCGGCTTTAGGCGGCGATACGATCAATCCGCGCTGGCCTTTGCCGATGGGGGCTATTAAATCTATCATCCGCCCGGTCAAATCTTCGCTGGTACCGTTGCCCTGCTCAAGGACGAATCTTTGTTTGGCAAATAAGGGAGTCAGATTTGAGAAGGTGATTTTGTTTTTAGTATTTTCCGGAGGTTCAAAATTGATCTGGTCAACTTTGAGCATCGCAAAATAACGTTCGTTATCTTTGGGCGGTCTAATCTTTCCGCTAATCGTATCGCCGGTCTTTAAAGAAAATCGCCTGATTTGACTGGGTGAAACATAAATATCGTCTGGACCCGCTAAATAGGAGCAGCCCGGCGTACGTAAAAAACCAAAACCATCCTGTAAAATTTCCAGCACACCATCGCCTGATATATCGTCACCGGCTTTTGCCTGTTTTTTCAGGATAGCGAAAATCAAATCCTGCTTTCGCGATCTGGCTACATTTTCAAGCCCAAGGGACTCGGCGATTTCAATAACTTCACTTATTTGTTTTAGTTTTAACTCAGTTAGATTCATAAAAGGACAACTCAAGGAAAAGTAACTACGGTGTTAACCGCAATGACTAGGACAGGATTATAATTCAGGGGTGTAGTTTATCGGACGATATGATTGGGTGCGCGTGATTAGCACACTGCATAAGTGTAACTCAAGTGCTCAGCCCCGTCCAACCTTTTGTGACAGGCCTGAGCCCAATCTGAGTAATGAGGCAGCGATTCGATTTCTCCCGGCAATCATTCTATATCGCCTAAAGCGACGCAGGAGCAATTTCCAAGGAGCAAATACTGTCCATGGAGCTGATAAGTTTAAATATTGCTATCAATAAAGGCGGCAAGTTGCGATTTTGACAATGAACCGACTTTAGTCGCTTCCACTTCGCCGTCTTTAAACAGCATCAACGTGGGAATGCCGCGTACACCGTAGTGTTGAGGAGTTTCCGGGTTTTCGTCTATGTTCAATTTTACCACGGTCAACTTGCCCGCATATTCTTTGGCGATATCATCCAGAATCGGTGCAATCATTTTGCACGGTCCACACCATTCAGCCCAGTAGTCAACCAGGACGGGACCCGCAGCTTTAATAACAGTTTCGTTAAACTCACTATCGCTTACATGAAGGACTGAATCACTCACATTATGTCTCCTAAAAATTACGACTGCACGGATGCAGAAGGTAGGGCAACGCAGGGAGCGGTTGCCGAAAACCAAAACTATAGGAGGGATGAAGCTGGGAGTCAATCAATTTCAGCTGATTTGATTTTTACGCTATGCTATGCACTATGAATAATACACATTTAACTCAAACCCGCTTCAGCAATCTTGAATTGTCTGATTCTATCTTACGCAGTTTACAAGACGCCGGTTTTGATCACTGCACCCCGATCCAAAAAAAAGCCCTACCCTTGTCGTTACGAGGTATGGATGTTGCGGGGCAAGCTCAAACCGGAACCGGCAAAACCGCCGCTTTTTTGCTGGCTACTTTTCAGCATTTAATCAATGATGCCGAGGACGATGCAGAAACAGAGGTGCAAGCCGACGATGATCTTGATACAGAAAAACCAGCTCCCAAAGTCGCTGCCAAAAGCAAACAAATCAACTATCCCAGAGCGATTATTCTCGCGCCAACTCGCGAGTTAGCCATTCAGATCCACAAGGATGCGGTACAACTGGGCAAGCATCTTAATCTTAAATTGGCGCTCATTTACGGCGGCACGGACTACCAAAAACAACTGGACAGTCTAAAGTCTACTGTCGATATTATCATCGGCACACCGGGTCGCATCATCGACTTTTACCGGCAAAATGCCTTCACCCTGGATAATGTGCAAGTCACGGTGATGGATGAAGCCGACCGTATGTTCGATTTGGGTTTTATTAAAGACATCCGTTTTTTATTGCGACGTATGCCGCCGCCGGATCAGCGCTTAAATATGCTGTTCTCGGCGACGTTATCCTACAAAGTGACCGAGCTGGCTTATGAGCACATGAACAATCCGGTTTTGATACGCATCGAAACCGAAGAAGTCACCTCTAAAGCCATAGAACAAAGCGCATTTTGTCCTTCGAATGAGCAAAAAATCCCTTTATTGGTCGGCATATTGAATCAGCATAAGCCGCAGCGCAGCATTATTTTCGTTAACACCAAGCGCTGTGCCGAACGACTCGATGACACCCTCAATGCTAACGGCTACAAAACTGCCGCTCTCAGTGGTGATGTACCGCAAGACAAACGCCAGCGCTTGTTAAGCGATTTTCAGGAAAACAAAATCACCCTGTTGATTGCGACCGATGTTGCGGCCAGAGGCCTGCATATTGCCGATGTTTCTCATGTCTTTAATTACGATTTACCGCAGGATGTGGAAGATTATGTACACCGGATCGGTCGCACCGCGCGTTTTGGTGCCAGCGGTGTCGCGATCAGTTTTATCTGTGAACAATACGCCTATTCAATGCCGGATATAGAAGACTATATTGGCCAGAAAATTCCGGTGTTACCCATTACAGCCGACCTGTTGGCTGACATTGTAAACCCGGAAAAAAGACCTGAAAGAATCAAAACCGACTATCAAGGAAAACGTCCTAATCAACCTAGAAAAAGCAGTTAATTCACAAAAAAACAATCGAAACAACCCTGTTATGGCGCTTTTCGTGGACGACTCTTTTGGTGGCTTCGTATTGGAATATCTTAAAACCTACAGTCCAGCCATCAACTCCCGAAAATCCTCAATAGCAGGATAAGCGGTTATTTCTTTTTTAGGCTGCTGGGTGTCGGGCCTGCTCACCGAAATTAAATGCGCTATACCGAACTGCTTGGCGGAATTAAGTACCGCCAGACTATCATCGATCAACAGCGTAGCTTGTTTTTCAAACGAGACACGTTGTTGCAACAAGCGCCAAAAATCGGCATGTTCCTTCGGATAGCCAAGATCATGGGAGCTGATAATGCCGTCGAAAAACGGCTGTAAGCAGGTTTTTTCCATTTTAAGTCCCAGACTGCCCCGATGCGCATTGGTGACCAAATACACTTTTTTGGGCGATTGATGCGCTTTTTCCAGAAACTCCGTGACATGCGGCAATACGGCGATTAACCCGGAAATCTCCACTTTCAATCCGGCAATGTCCAGCGCTAAAACCTCACTCCAGTAATCCAGACAATACCATTCCAGTTTGCCTTCCATACTTTTAAAGCGCGGCTCCAACTGCCGCTTTGCGGCTTCTATCGACAAGCCCTGTTTTTCGGCAAACTTAAGCGGCACAAACTCCTTCCAGAAATGATTGTCAAAATTCAAATCCAGCAGCGTGCCATCCATATCCAGCAAAACAGTATCAACTTTTTTCCAATCAATCATCAGAGTACGTTATATTTGCAAAAAAATATTTCATAAAATACCACAATGAGCCAAAAACCGACCATTCTTAACAAAACCACCATCGCTACCAGCCGGTTATTCCGCATCGAATCGCTGGATATTGAATTCAGCAATGGCGAGCTGCGCAACTACGAACGTCTGGCTCGTGGTAATTCCGGCAGCGGCGCGGTACTGATTGTGCCGATGCTGGATGCGGAAACGGTATTGCTAATCAGGGAATATTCCGCCGGTGTACATCGTTATGAATTGGGCTTGCCCAAGGGTAAAACCGATGCAGGAGAATCCTTTCTGGATGCCGCAAACCGGGAACTGAAAGAAGAAGTCGGCTTTGGCGCCAGACGCCTGCATCATTTAAGCACTTTTTCGATCGCACCGTCCTATCTGGAACACATGACCGAGATTGTGCTTGCCCAGGATTTATATGCCGAAAAATTGGAAGGCGACGAACCGGAAGAACTGGAAGTTATTCCCTGGAAACTAAACAATATCAATGCATTATTAGCTACCGGCGAATGTACCGAAGCCCGTTCAATTGCCGCGCTGTTTATGGCGCTGGAATATTTTAAGGCATCGTAATTCGCCGGCAACGCTCGACCTACACCTGTTCCGAAGCAATGATGTTGAGGAAGGCAAAACTTGCATTGGTCGTTCTAATCACAAACGATAAAGCGGCTCTAATTTATCATCGTCGGTAACGGCTATTTTTTCTCTGGCTTTATTTTCAACAAATGCCTGAAACAGCTTTTTCCCCTGCCACTGCTCTACGCCCTTGCCATATAAAACCTGATTCAAATGCAGGATTTCATCCCTTAACCTGGCATCGCTTTCTGCGGCGATTGCACCCAGGCTGGCCGCACCAGACTTTTGTCGTCCCCATGCCAACAAGGCATCTTTGGCCGCTACGGCGTTATTATCGGCACAGGCTTTTTTCAGGCTTTTTACACTATCTTCCAAACGAATTTCCCGCTCACTTTTTTCCACAACCGGTTTTTTAGCCGGGCGCTTAACCAGAAAATAGATCAATGTCGCCAACCAGCCTAACCCTAGAAATACCGATACCCATAGCCAGATATTTTGCTGTTGCGGCTGGTTGATAATCGGCGTGGCTTGTTCGACTTTTTGCTGTTGTTGCGCCGTCGCCTGGGCTACGGGAACGGCCATGTCCGGCAGGATTCCCGCCGCCTCAAGCGCCGTGATCGTGGTTTCCGGGATTTTGGCTATTTCCATTTTCTGGCTTTGACTGTTAAACCAGGGGATTTCAATCGCCGGTAATTTATAGAATCCCGCTTTAGATGGAATGACGGCAATTTTTTCTTCCCGGAAAGCAATCAACCCATCCGGTTTTTTCTGCTCGCGCAATACCGGCTGATCGGGATAGGTTTTCAGCTGCTCGTCAGTTTTTCCGGCATTTAACTCGGGCAATTGGCCGACTGTCGTGCCTTTTGCCAACAGCGTCAAGGTTCGGGTCAAAGGTTCGCCGACTTTCATTTGCTGGTTATCGCCCGACCATTCTTCCTTTAACACCAGTTGTTCCGCTGACAACCAATGCTGTCCGGTAAACGTTGCCGGAACAGGCTTCACCTCAAGCGTCACCGCTTTGGATAAAACCTTTTTGGTTCGGGTCATCCGAGAGCTAAAAAAGCCGTTAAAATCCGGGCGGCTATTAGCCACAACCTCGGCGGTTAATACCAGTGGCTTGATACTAACTGAACCGCTTTTTTGCGGAAAAATCGCATACTTACGCTCGGTAACCAGGTAATTCACTCCGTTGATCTGGGTATTGTAATTACTGTCATCACCCAGCTTTTCAATCACCGCGTCACCCAGTTCCGGTTCATTCAACGCGGCCTGAGTAATATCGACTCTTCTATATAAGCGCACACTAAACAGAACTTGGGATTGCACATAAGGGCTTTCAGGGGTCGCCTCAACTTCCAGAAACAAATCATCGTCGGTATCGACGGCTTTATTGACCGTCGCCTCAGTAACCAGAATAGGTGTTGGCTGACTGACATCATCGCCAAACTTCACCTCCGGAACAATCAAACTGCCGGAATGTTTAGCCATCACGTTAAGCGTCCACTGTATAGTCCTGCTGGACTGTCCGTTAATCCATGACGAATTGCTGCTCTGGCTTTGACCGAGTATCTCGAAATCCTGTTCCAGCGGGGTGAAATCGGGGTCTTTATTCGGCGCGTCATTGGCCGTAAAAATGATCTGAAAGGATTCATTAAGACTAACCGGATTGCGATCGAACGACACACTGATTTGCGCTGCAAGTACATTGGCAGGCACGAAACTCAACAGTAACAGAAGAAAGAATATTTTTTTTATAGCGTTCATGTTCATCGTTTAGATTAATCGACCGATATTTTGAGAAAATTGCCTACCAATTGTCGGCATCACCCTCTGTTTTGAGGACCTCGCTGCCCATATTGATATTTAAATTTACGTTTTAACAAGCCGGCAGGATCGTCGGGAATTCTTTTAAGCCATTGTTCGTTGGCTTGCTGTTGCTCATCCGATAGCTCGGGCGTAGCAGGTATTTGCTCTTTGTCTTGCTGCTTAGCTTCGTCTTTGCCTTGCTCGGTTTGCTGAGGTTGTGAGGCTTCCGGTTTTTGTTCCTCGGCTTTATTTTGCTGTTGATTTTCTTCCGACTGTTGTTGATCCGATGGCTTCTGCTCAGGTTTTTGTTCGGGCTTTTCCTCGGTTTTATTTTGATCCGGATTCTGTTCGTCTGATTTTTCCGGTTTTTCGCCCTCTTTGTTTTGCTCAGAATCGCCTTTGGCTTGCTGTTTCTCGTTCTTTTGCTGTTTTTGTTGTTCCAGTGCTTTTTCTACGACAGTCTTGTTGTATTTGGCGTCGCTATCGTTAGGATTCATAGCCAGTGCTTTGTCGTAGGCTTTTATAGCCTCTTCCAACTGACCGGCTTTCGCCAGCGCATTGCCCTGATTGTAAGCGCTGCCGGTAGACTTGCTGCGTTTCAGGCTTTCCAGCGCCTTGTCATACTCACCGGCTTTATAGTGCGCCGCCGCTTTCCAGTCCGGGTTTGCAAATTGCTCCGCCGCCTTGGCATAATCCTGTTTTTTATAAGCCTGCTGCGCCTGTTGGTCTTTGGTCTGCCATAAATCCTGCCAGCCCAACGCATAACTGTTTTTAGGCAAGGGCAAGATCAGCAATAAGGCAAAACATAACAGGCCTTTCCTGAACGTCAGCGCGGCCAACGGCAAGACCAGCAATAGCAACCAGGGGCCTTTATCCGCCCATTGATCCAATAATAACGTATTGTTTTCCTTACCCGATTGCTTTACCGGTCTATCCAGGGTTGCCTGTATGGTTTGCATGTCAGTGTCATTTGTCGTTATGGTTTGATAAGTGCCGTTACCTGCCTGAGCCAACTTCGATAACTCATGGGAATTTAATTTAGGCACCACTATATTACCTTGCCCGTCTTTAAGAAATCCGCCTTCAGGCAACGCTACCGGTGCGCCGTCATCAGTCCCGACACCCAATATTGACAGCGAGTACTTATCCAATAATTTTACTGCGGACAAGGTTTTATCGACATCAACACCGTCGGTAACCAACAGTATCTGGCCTTTTTGCAGACCGGCCTGCTTGAATAATTCAACGGCTTTGTCCAATGCCGACACCGTATTACTGCCCTGGCTGGGCATAATGTCGGTATTTAATGCCGACAACTGGCTGTCTATGGTTTGGGTATCATCGGTCAGCGGCGTAACAGTAAAGGCATCACCGGCATAGACCAGCAACGCGGTCTGGCCGTCTTTGCGCTGCTTTAGCATATCGGCAATTTTGTATCTCGCCATAATCAAACGACTGGGTTTAATATCGGCCGCATCCATGGAACGGGATAAATCCAGAACAATGACTAACGCCGAATCGTTTCTAAATACCGGCGATGGCAGTCGTTCCCAGCTTGGCCCGGCCAACGCAATAATCACCAACAGGGCGGCGATGGCACCGACTGTTAACGGCCAACGGCTTTGCTTGCCCTGCTTTTCCTGCAAGATATAAGGCAACAATGCGGCGTCGCATACGGCCGACCAGTTGCCTTGAGCCAACTTGTTTCTGAGCATTAACGCCACGATCACCAGAAAAGGTAAGCCGGCCAGTAACCAGTATGGCCTGATAAAATGAAACTCGGCTAGGTTCATCATAATCGCACCTTCGACAAAGCAATGACCGCCGCCAGACCCAATGCCAGCGACAACGGCCAGAAATACAATTCGCTACGGGGCCTGAAATATTGTTTATCTTTTTCCACCGGTTCCAGCTCGTCCAGCCTCATGTAGATATTATTCAGCTCATCGGTATTTCTGGCCCGGTAATATTGGCCGCCGGTGCTTTCGGCGATCTTGATCAAGGTTTTTTCATCCAGGTCGACGGACGGATTAATCTTGCGGTTACCGAAAAAATTACGCACGATCATTTCATCCGCGCCTATGCCGATCGTGTAAATTTTCAGATGATTGGCGGCGGCCAATTCGGCGGCCTTTAACGGTGAGACTTCACCGGCGGTATTGGCGCCATCAGTCATCAACACCAAAACCCGGCTGTTGGCCTGCTCGTTTTTAAGGCGCTTGACCGCCAATCCTATGGCGTCGCCAATCGCGGTATTGTCACCGGCCAGACCGATGACCGCCTCGTTTAACAAGGTCATCACGGTTTTTCGGTCGAAGGTTAACGGCGTTTGCAAATAGGCCTGGGTGCCGAACAGGATCAAACCCACCCTGTCGCCGACACGCCGGTTGATAAAATCTCCGGCAACGCCTTTGGCAGCTGTCAGCCTGTCTACAGCGCGCTTGTTAATCACAAAATCCTGTTCTTCCATGCTGCCGGACAAATCCACTGCCAACATTAAATCCCGACCGCTGATCGCCTGCTCAATCGGCTCACCGAGCCATTGCGGCCGGGTGCAGGCGATGATCAATAACAACCAGGCAAGCGCCGCCAGCAATAACGGCCA
This sequence comes from Methylobacter arcticus, assembly GCF_050917435.1. Taxonomy (NCBI): domain Bacteria; kingdom Pseudomonadati; phylum Pseudomonadota; class Gammaproteobacteria; order Methylococcales; family Methylococcaceae; genus Methylobacter; species Methylobacter arcticus. The sequence goes on along the minus strand of NZ_CP159583.1, from coordinate 4,446 downwards.
CGCTTGGGTTTGGGCAACAGCCCGGGTTTCGCCATCGAAAAAATCTTCCAGAAACGGGACTTTTAATGCCGCCTGTTCCACAGGCACCTTGGCCGGAACCAGCCAGCGGATTAATAAGGGCAACGGTAAGGCGGCCAGCAGCCAGGGCCATTCAAAGTGAATCATGATTTTGCCTGGGATTTAAGCCAGTCTTCGCATAGCTCGATTAATTGGGAAATTTCCAGTTCTGTGGGCGGCATTTTTCGATAGGGCGCGTCAGCTAAAAGTTGACCGACGCCCTCACTGAACGGCAACCCTTTTACCGAAGTGTCGAGAAATTCCAACCATTGTCGTCCGGTCAATCCGGCGACCTTTGCCCGCGGCGATACGCTGATGGCTACGCGCCTGAGCAGTACCGAAACAGCGCATAATTTTTGAAGGTTATCCCGCGTAGCGTCATGTTTGATTTGAATCAGTATTTTTCTGGCGGTTTTAAGCGCGGTCTTGCGGGTCAACTTTTTATATAGCCAGATAAAGAAAATAATCAGCAACGGAATTAATACCGCCAAGATCCACCAGCCGATAGCCGGAGGCCACCAGGCTATGACTTCGGGTTCGTGGATGTCTTTTAAATCAAGAAGAGTAGGATTCATTTATCGTAAACGTTGTATCGGATCGTCGGTGGTACTGCATTGAATAAACGCCAGACCCAATTTTTTTGCTATCTGCTCCAGCTGATACAGCCGCTGGGTAAAATGTTGTTGATATTTTAATAGTCGCTGCCTATCGCCGGTATCAATTACCACATCACGCTGCTCGTCGATCGCCGCGCCTGTTCCCGACAGGCTTGCGGCATACACACCATCCTTGGCGATAAATCGATAGCGGCCTTTTTCCGGCAAATGATTCTCCAGCGGATCGTAAACAAAAATTAACACCACCTCGCAATGTCGCGACAGCTTTGCCAGATAGTTTTCAACCTGATCATTAATGCCACGAAAATCGCTGATCATATAAACCCGACTGCCGGGGCGGGCATGGAACATAAGCCGTGCCACCACCTGTTCCAGCGTAATTGTGGAAGTAACTTTGTCATCATCACCTTGGTTACTGATTGTGTTTAAAAACCGCAATACGGCATGTCGGCCATTTTGCGGTTTTAATTCCCGGCACATTGTGTCGGTAAATATCTGTCCGCCAATTCTGTCGCCATGATGCTGAGCCGCCCATGCCAGCAAACCGGCTAGCTTGGCTGCCAGTACCGATTTAAAAACACCGCGTGTTGCAAAATGCATCGCAAGGCGGTTATCCACAGAAATAAATATCGGTCTTTCGCGCTCTTCCCGAAACACCTTGGTATGGGTTTTTCCGGTGCGCGCGGTGACCCGCCAATCGATGCTGCGGATGTCATCGCCTGCTTGGTAAATCCTGGCTTCTTCAAACTCCATGCCGCGACCTTTAAACCGGGACACATAACCGCCGCTTTGTCCGGAACGTATGGCTGAATGTTTCAAGTTTAATCCGGCTGCCGGTCTGGCCAAATCGATCAGCGTTTTTAACGACACTGAAACCAATTCACTGGCTAAGGCCTTGGCTAGTCCTGCTTGTTTAGCAAAAAACATTACGGTACAGCAACTCTGGCAATCAATTCTTTAATAACATGATCCGTAGTGATGCCTTCCGCCTCGGCTTCATATGACAATATCAACCGATGCCGCAATACATCAAAGGCCATATCCTGAATATCTTCCGGGCTGACAAAATCGCGTTGCGCCAACCAGGCTTTAGCTCTGGAACAACGATCCAACGCTATGCTGGCTCTAGGGCTTGCACCATATTGTAACCAGGCGGCCAGATCCTCTCCATAAGCCGCAGGATTACGGGTAGCTAAAATAATTTGCAGCAAATAGTTTTCAAGGCTTTCTGCCATATGCAAATCCAGCACCTCATTGCGCGCTGCAAACAAGGTCTTTTGCTCAAGCGGCTCGAACTGATCGCCATTTCTTACCGAGCCGGAACGCGCTTCGGTTCTAGCCAAATGCAAAATATTTTTTTCATGTTCCGCTTTCGGATAATCAATTTTTATATGCAGCAAAAAACGATCCAGTTGCGCTTCCGGAAGCGGATAAGTGCCTTCCTGCTCAATTGGATTTTGCGTTGCCATCACCATAAATAATTTCGGCAGAGGATAAGTCGCCTGACCTACGGTTATTTGCCGCTCGGCCATCGCTTCCAGCAACGCCGCCTGCACTTTCGCCGGTGATCGGTTGATTTCATCAGCCAATATCAAATTATGAAACAAAGGCCCTTTTTGAAATTCAAAGGTACCTTGCTGGGGACGGTAAATTTCAGTGCCGGTTAAATCGGCAGGCAATAAATCGGGGGTGAACTGTACCCGATGAAAGTCTCCCTGTATGCCTTTGCTTAACACATTAATCGCTCGGGTCTTGGCAAGACCCGGAGCGCCTTCAACCAGAATATGACCATCGGACAACAGACCAATCAACATCCGTTCGACCAGCACATCCTGCCCTATAATTTCTTGATTAATATAGTTTTTCAACCGGATTAATGCCGGTTGAACGGTATTTTTATCGCCGTTTTTTTCTAACATAATTGTTCTGACATGATGAAGTTATTAATCTTAAGAACAGTGCGAATGCTTTATACATTAAGCACTAAACGGGGTTTTATCTGACCAAATTTATTATCTGTAAATCATCTTTTCAACAAAAGGTTGCCTATTTTATACAGTTATTGGCCAAGACAACATAGGGTAAATCTGTTAAAAAACTCTTAATAAGTTGTGGATAACGCTATGGATAACCTTAATTCATTAGTTATCCACAATCCATCCACAGCATGTGGATAACCTTAAACCCACTTTACTCTTCCCTATAACAAATTGATTTAATTATTAAAAAATGACTTATCAACAAGACCATACTGGCTTAATAGTAATAATAGCTTTTAAATATTTTTAATTTGTTATTATTAATTCAAACAAAATATCTGTTATCAACAACGTCGCTATGATTAATTTTTTTTAAATCAGTAACTTATAGCTTATCAAGGCTTAGTAGGAAATCTTAAGTATCTAATTTATAATGAATTGTTCTTTTAATCTGCTTGTCTTTACCAAACATGAATTAGTTAAGTAATTCGACCGGCTCATCACATTTAATGACATAAATGAACCCATCTAAAACAATATTAATCACCGGTTGCTCTACCGGCATTGGTTACGCTACTGCTATAGAATTAAAAAACCGTGGTTACAATGTTATTGCTACGGCAAGAAAACAGGACGATGTATCCCATTTACAACAGCAAGGTTTTACTGCAATACAACTGGATTTGGCTGATAGTAACAGCATTCAACAAGCGGTTAATTTGGCAGTTCAATTAACCGCTGGAAAAATTGATGCCTTATTTAACAATGGTGCTTTTGGTCAACCCGGTGCTGTTGAGGATTTAACGCGCGATGTACTCAGATTTCAGTTTGAAACCAATCTGTTTGGCACCCATGAACTGACCAATCTGATCATACCCCTGATGCGTAAACAAGGGCATGGACGGATTATCTATAACAGTTCAATTTTGGGACTTGTCGCGATGCCCTATAGGGGAGCTTATAATGCTAGCAAGTTTGCTCTGGAAGGTTTGGCTGATACCTTACGCCTGGAGCTTTACGGCACTAATATTCATATTTCGCTGATTGAACCCGGGCCAATCCTAAGCGACTTTAGAAAAAATGCCTTTGCCCTATATAAAAAAAATATAGACCCAACGCACAGCTACCATAATCAAACCTATAAAATCATGGAAGTACGCTTACAAAAAGAAGGAGCCGCAGCACCTTTTACCCTACCGGCTTTTGCCGTTACCCAAAAAGTTATCCACGCACTGGAAGCGAAGCATCCTAAAATGCGTTATTACGTTACTTTTCCGACTTATCTATTTGCCGTTCTTAAACGCATTCTGCCCATGTCCTGGCTGGACGCTTTGCTCAAAAAGGTTCAATAATGCACGATTTAGCTGAAATTATTATCGTTTGCCCGTATTGCGGTGAATCCCTGGATGTATTGGTAGACACCAGTTCCGGGCCGCAGCAATATTACGAAGACTGTTCGGTTTGCTGTGCGCCGATTTTATTTATTGTGTCCGAAGATCATGCAGGAGAAATTTTTATTGATGTTAAGCGGGATGATGAATAATTCTCATTAACCTCGAATTCACTTTTTTATGTGCTAGAATAACTTGCGGTATTAGCCATTCATTATGTTGATTTTTTACTTTTTCGCAAAAAATCACATTTTAATAGTTATGCTGAATACATTAAATATCAACAATATAGGTTTAATCTGATGAAAGTTTTTAAAAAAATCTTAATTTCTCTTGTTATGGCAATGTCTATGGCTGCAATTTCATCTTCTGCTTTTGCTGCACCTGAAGGTGAAGCGGCAG